>OZ243889.1:0-3310513 GCA_965213525.1 Acidimicrobiales bacterium
AACATGGCCGCCATCGACGCGATCTACCGGGCCAGCGGTCTCGGTCGGCGGGGCTCGGCCACGCCCGCCCCCTGAGCGCCTAACGTCGACGGACCGGACCCGCTCGTCGCCGGCCCGGCCAACGTCGACGGACCGGACCCGCTCGTCGCCGGCCCGGCCCTCGTTGTCGCCGGGCCCGCTCGTCGATGTCGTCGGCCCTCCTACGCTGTGACGCCGATGGACCGTCCCCGCATCCCCGTCGACCTCCTGCCCGCCGACGGACGCTTCGGCTCGGGGCCCTCCCGGGTCCGGCCCGAGGCCCTCGCCGCCCTGGTGGCCAACGGCCAGCGCTACCTCGGCACCAGCCACCGTCAGTCGCCGGTGCGCGCCCAGGTGCAACGGCTGCAGGAGGGCATCGCCCGGCTGCTCGGGCTGCCCGACGGCTGGGAGGTGCTGCTCGGCAACGGCGGCACGACAGCGTTCTGGGATGCGGCGACGCTCGGGTTGGTCCGCCGCCGCAGCCAGCACCTCACCTTCGGCGAGTTCTCCTCCAAGTTCGCCACGGCCACCGCCACCGCGCCGTTCCTCGACGAGCCCGACGTCCGCTCGGCCCCTCCGGGCCGCCGTCCCGACCCCGAGGCGGTGGCGGGCGTCGATGCCTACTGCCTGACCCACAACGAGACCTCCACCGGGGTGATGGCCCCGCTGGTGCGCCCTGCGGGGGGCGACGACGACGCTCTCGTGCTCGTCGATGCCACCTCGGCGGCGGGGGCGGTGCCCTTCGAGGTGTCCGAGATCGACTGCTACTACTTCGCCCCCCAGAAGGTGCTGGCCGCTGACGGCGGGCTGTGGTTGGCGGCGTGCTCGCCTGCGACCCTGGAGCGCATCGGCGAGCTGCGGGCGTCGTCGAGGTGGGTGCCGGCATCGCTCGATCTGCAGATCGCCCGGGACAACAGCGCCCAACACCAGACCTACAACACCCCGGCCCTGGCCACGATCCTGTTGGCCGCCGAACAGGTCGACTGGTTGCTCGACCAGGGCGGCCTTTCATGGGCTGCGGCCCGGTGCGCCGAGTCGTCGGGTCTCATCCACGCCTGGATCGACCGCACCCCCGGGGCGTCGGCCTTCGTCGAACGCCTCGAGGACCGCTCGATCGTGGTCACGACCGTCGACCTCGACGGCGTCGACGCCGCCGAGGTGGCGGCCACGTTGCGGGCCAACGGCATCGTCGACACCGAGCCGTACCGCAAGCTGGGCCGCAACCAGCTGCGCATCGCCACCTTCCCCGCCACCCCGCCCTCGGATATCGAGGCGCTGCTGACCTGCGTGGACTGGGTCACCGATCACCTGACGTGACGGCGGCCCGGGGACGCGACGCACGACGCCGGCCTTGCTCAACGGCGGGCGGGGACGAGCGCCGACAGACCATCGGCTTGGGACACCACGTAGAGCTCGCCGTCGGGGCCCGAGGTGAGATCGACCGGGCCGCGCGTCGACGCCCCCAGGGTGACCATCTCGTCGGACTCGGGGTCGACGCCGACGATCTCGCCGGTGCAGAAGTCAGCGAACAGGTACCAGCCGGCGATCCGGGGGATGGCCTCGCCCCGGTAGACCTCCCCGCCGACGACGCCGCACCAGTCGTCGGTGTGCCAGTAGGTGAGGTCGGGCGGGCGGTGGCGGTCGCCCTCGGCGAGCTCACCCACGTAGGGCCGATCGCCCTCGAAGGCGTTCCACCCCAGGTTGGCGCCGGCCTCATCGGGCCCGAGGGCGGTGATCTCCTCGACGCAGCGCTGCCCGAAGTCGGCCACCCACAACGTGCCCGTCGCCTCGTCGAGCGACATCCGGAACGGGTTGCGCACCCCCATCGCCCAGATGAGGTCGTCGGTGCCGGGGTCGTCGACGAAGGGGTTGTCGACCGGCACGGCGTAGGGCGGGTCCTCGCCCGGGCGGGGCTCGAGGCGAAGCACCGCTCCCAACCGCGTCGTGGGGTTCTGGCCGTGGTACCAGCGGTCGCCCAAGCCCCCGCCGTCGCCGAAGGACACGAACACGGTGCCATCGGCGGCCGCCACGACGTCGCCGCCGTTGTGCAGGCGGCTCGGTTGGGCCTCTTGCAGCAGGACCTGCTCATCGTCGACCGGCACGCCGTCGATGACCGGGAACGAGCTGAAGCGAGACGTCCCGTCGTCGGTGGTGCGGTTCACGTGCAGCCACTCGCCGTCAGGTGACAGGTCCAGGCCGAGCAGACCCTGGTCGTTCTCGACGCTGGTGTCGTCGCTCAGATCGAGCACCTCGACCGGGACGCCGGCCCCGGTCCAACGCCGCACCCGGCCCTGTCGCGTGCCGACGAGTGCGGTGCCGTCATCGGCGAAGGTGACCGCAACCGGATCCTCCAGCTCGAACCGCTGGTCCAGTGCCACCACGGCTGGCCCGTCGGCCCGGCGGACGTCGTGGACCGCCGGTGCGTCCTCACACAACTCACGACCTCGCAGGTACTCGGGTCGCTCGATCACCGGGACCGGCGCCTCGGTGGTCGTCGAGGTGGCCACCCGACCCGGACCGCTGGCCTCGACGGTGTCGCCACCAGCGGCGCACGCCGCCAGCGTCGTCACCGACGCCAGGGCGAGGCCCAAGGCTGCGGCGACGGCCGGGCGGCAGCGGCCCCGGGGCGTCGACACGGGTCGCCACGCTAGGGCGAAGGACCCAGGGGGAGGGGTCGCCGGCAGGGGCCTACGCTCGGACCCCATGAGCGACACCTCAGCGGCACCCGGCGGCGAGCGGCCGGTGGCGTGGCCCAAGGTCCGCAGTCACCAGGTCACCTCGGGGTACGAGCGGGCCCCGGCCCGGGCGATGCTGCGGGCGGTCGGCATGGGCGACGACGACTGGGACAAGCCCCAGGTGGCGGTGGTGTCGAGCTGGAACGAGGTCACCCCCTGCAACCTGCCGCTGCGACGCCTGGCCGAGGCCGCCAAGCGGGGGGTGCACGCCGCGGGCGGCTACCCGCTGGAGTTCAACACCATCGCGGTGTCCGACGGCATCTCGATGGGTCACGAGGGCATGCACGCCAGCCTGGTCAGCCGGGAGGTGATCGCCGACAGCGTCGAGACGGTGATGCACGCCGAGCGCCTCGACGGGATGGTCACCTTCGCCGGGTGCGACAAGAGCCTGCCTGGCATGCTGATGGCCGCGGCCCGCCTCGACCTGCCGAGCGTGTTCCTCTACGGGGGGTCCAAGCTGCCGGGCCAGCACCGGGGTCGGGCGACCGACATCACGACGGTGTTCGAAGCCGTCGGCGCCCACGCCGCCGGGACGATGGACGCCGCCGAGCTCGACGAGATCGAGCGCTCGGCCTGCCCCACCGAGGGGGCCTGCGCCGGCATGTTCACCGCCAACACCATGGCCAGCCTCGCCGAGGCGCTCGGCATGAGCCCGCTCGGGTCGGCGTCGGCCCCCGCCACCGACCAGCGCCGGGACCACGCCGCTGAGCGGTGCGGCGCCCTCGTCGTCGATCTGCTCGAGCGCGGCATCCGCCCGAGCGACGTGATGACCCACGACGCCTTCGAGAACGCCATCGCCCTCGACATGGCGCTCGGCGGCTCGACCAATGCGGTGCTGCACCTCCTCGCCATCGCCCAGGAGATGGACGTCGAGCTCGACCTCGACACCTTCAACGCCGTGGCCGACCGGGTGCCGCACTTCTGTGACATGACCCCCGGCGGCAAGTTCCACATGGTCGATCTCGACGCCGTGGGCGGGGTGCCGGTGGTGCTGAGGGAGCTGGCCGAGCACGGCCTGTTGCACACCGACGCCCTCACCGTGACCGGGCGCACCATCGGCGTCGAGCTCGCCGAGCTCGCCCCGCCCCGCCCCGACGGCACCGTCGTGCGGGGCGTGTCGACGCCGGTGCACGCCACCGGTGGCACCGTCGTGTTGCGGGGCAGCCTGGCCCCGTCGGGCGCCGTGGTGAAGGTGGCGGGCCTCACCTTCGACCACTTCGGTGGCCGGGCCCGGGTCTTCGACCGAGAGCAGGACGCCCTCGACGCCGCCCTGGGTGGTCGCATCGAGGCGGGCGACGTGATCGTCATCCGCTACGAGGGGCCCAAGGGGGGTCCGGGCATGCGCGAGATGCTGGCCATCACCGGCGCCATCAAGGGCATCGGCCGGGGCGAGGACACCGCGCTGGTCACCGACGGTCGCTTCTCGGGCGGCACCCGGGGCTTCTGCATCGGCCACGTCGCCCCCGAAGCCGTCGACGAGGGCCCCATCGCCCTGGTGCGCGACGGCGACCCCATCACCATCGACGTGGCGGCCCGCACGATCGACCTCGACGTCGACGCCGCCGAGCTGACCGCACGCCGGGCCCGACTCACCCACCCGCCAGCCCGCTACCGGCGGGGCGTGCTGGCCAAGTACGCCGCGCTGGCCCAGGGCGCCGAGCGGGGTGCGATCACCCGCGCGCCCTCGACCTGATCGGCCCGGCCTCAGCGGCTGGGTGCGGTGGTCTCGACGGCCTGACCGGCCCCGTGCTCAGCGACTGGTTCTCCCAGACTCGACGATCGGAGGGGCGCCGATCAGGCGGCGGTTGGCGATCGTCTCGGCCTTGGACAGGACGCGCACGACCTGGCGGGCGCCCCGACGGCCGATCACCTTGCGCAACGGCCGTGCCACCGCTCCGAAGGCGTAGCTGCGGCGCGTCTTCATGATCGAGAGGCGCTCAGCGAGGGGGTTGTCGAGGTCGTGCTTGGCGTGGAAGCGGCGGTGGCTCGTCGCACACCACGACTCGCTCCACCGGGTGAGGTAGAAGGGCAGATCCGCCGCTTCGAGGGCTCGTGGGATCTCGTAGATGCCCCGGGCTTCCGGCTCGAAGACGAGGCGGTGCCCGGCGCCCAGCAGGGTCAAGCTGAGGTCGAGGTGCTCACGGGTGCCGGTGAGGCGGGGGTCGAGCCCACCGGCGTCATCGAGGGCGGCCCGGTCGACGAGGACGCAGTGGAACTCGACGAAGCCGGCGTCGCTGCGCTCGAGCCGGCCGTCGAGCTCGGCGGCGGGCCGGTGCTGTTCGGTGTGGGTGCTGCACAGGATGCGGCGCCCGTCGTCGGTCACCTCGACGACCATGTCGCCGTGGGTGATGTGGATCTGGGGGTCGTCCTCGGTGCCCTGGAGCACCAGCGGCGTCACCGCCCCGGCCCCGGTCTCGTCCATGGCCCGCATCAGGTGGTCGAGCATCTGGGGTCCGGCGAGGAAGTCGTTGTCGACGAACAGCACCCGTTCTACGTCACCGAGGGCGTCGAGGCCGAGGATGCGGCAGGCGTTGGGCGGCAAGAAGCCGTCACGCTCGACGAGGGTCCACCCCTCGGTCGCCGCCACCCTTCTGATCCTGGCGGACAAGGCGCCGGGGGCGCCGGCCAGCACGATGACGACGGGCACCTCGGGATCGATCACCTCGGCCAGGCGGGCGATGACCGCATCGGTCGACGACCACCGCTCGCGGGGGCTGAGGACGACCCCGACCCTGCCCCGGGTGGCTCCGGCCGCAGGCGACTCGGCCGCAGCGGGCGCGGGGTCCGCAGCGGACGCGAGGTCCGGCGCGTGCGCTGCTGCGTCGGCGCCGGGGGCGGCGTTCGAGGGGGCGTCGGGGGCGGTGGTCATGTCGCTCCTGTTCGGATCGGGGTCACACGGTGGACGAACGGCGACGTCGGCGGTGGTGCGCCAACTCGTAGAGCTCGGCGAAGCCGGCGGCGAGGCCCTCGGGCCGGAAGTCGGTCTCGATGCGGGCCCGTCCGAGGCGGCCCATGTCGGCCCGGCGCTGCGGATCGGCGGCCAGCTCGGCGAGGGCACCGGCGATGGCCGCGGGCTCACGCCGGGGCACGATCAGACCGGTGACGTCCGGTTCGATGTTGTCAGCGAGCCCCTCGGCGTCGGTGCACACGACCGGCAGGCCGGTGGCCTGGGCCTCGAGCACGGCGTTGCAGAACCCCTCGGACAGCGAGGGGTGCACCAGCACGTCGGCCCGGGCCAGCTCGTCGGTCACGCTCATCGCCGGCACCTGCCCGAGCAGCTCGACCCGGTCGCTGAGACCCTGCTGGTCGACGGCGAGGCGCAGCGGCCGCATCAGCGGGCCGTCACCGGCGATGCGCAACCGGGTGTGCACGCCGTGCTCGGCGAGGACCCCGACGGCGGCGATCGCATCGTGGTGCCCCTTCTTCCACACCAGCCGGCCGACGCTGAGCAGCGAGAGGGGACGGCCGGCGGCGCCGAGCACCCCCCGGTCCCGGATGACGGGCACGAACCGGCTGGCGTCCACCGACGGGGTGATGACCCTGACGGGCACCTCGGGGGGCAGACCCCTCTCGGTAGCCCGTCGCCCCAGGTCGGCGCTCACCACGTGCACGGCGTCGATGCTGGACCACAGCACGTCGTAGCACCCGGGTCGGTCGAGGCCCATGAAGCAGATCTCGGCACCACGCAACGACACCACGGTGGGGACCTCGAGCGGGGCGAGCGCCCCAGCCAGCTCCTGGGCCTCCCAACCCATCTCGATGTGCAGCACGTCGGGCCTGAGCGCCTCGATCTGGGCGGCGGTGCTCGCCGCTCGGGCCGCATCGACGAACCGGCTGGTCAGGCGGCGATCCGGGTCGGTCCCGGCCGGTGCGTCCGAGCAGCCCGGTGGGGGCTCGCGGCGGAGATCCTTCGACGTCGAGTCGCCGGGCCGCTGGGTCACCAGGCGTCGGGCTGCCGCGACGACGTGGCGGGCGGTGGTCGTCGGGTAGCGGTGTGGGGCAGAAGCGCGGTGCACCCTCGCAGCGAGCTCGGGGCAGGACGACGCGGCGGGCATGGTCGCCCACGTGGGTTCGTCGAAGTGGTGACACAGCAGGTGGGCGTCGACCCCGCCCTCGACGAGGCGCCGCAGCTGCTCGACGATGAACGTCTCGGAGCGCACCGGGAACACGCTGCGGTACAGCACCACCCTCATGCCCTGGTCTGCCAGGTGAGGGCGGCCCCGATCGCCGCTGCCGCCGCGTCGCGGTCACGAGCGGTCACCACGTGGCGTCGTCGGGCTGGCGGCCGGGGTCCTCGCTGGCCGGTAGCGGGGGCGGTCCCGCCGCCGGCGCGGGGATCGGCCCGCACCGTGGGCAGCCCGGCGGCGGCGGCTTCGGCCACCGCCGGGGCGAGGCCGCCGAGGGGGGAGAGGTCGACGACCACGTCGGTGGCGATCGTCGACGTGACCGGCACCAGCGCGACACGTCCGCCCAGACCGAGCTGGTCGATCTCATAGAGCAGCCGGTCGGCGTCCTCGGGGCACCGGCGTCCTCCGGCGTCGACGAGGTGGATCTGCACGGCCCGGCCGTCGATCTCGGCGGGCAGCGCATCGAACGCTCGCAGCAGGTGGTCGCGACCCTCGTCCCAGTGCGGGCCGACGACGCCCAGCACGTGGTGATCGCGACGCGCCGCCGGTCCCGCCGCCCGGTCGCACCCGACGATGGAGCCGGTCGCAACGGGGGCGACAACGGTGATCTGCGCTGCGGGCCAGCCGTCGTCCCAGCAAGCCTCGGCGGCGGCGTCACAGGTCGCCACGACCGTCAGCGCAGCGCGCTCCTCCTCGGCCAGCGCCAGGCCGGTGGCGCTCGGCGGGACCTGTGCGGACCAGGTCATCGCGTCACCCGGGCGCAGATCGGCACCGTGCAGCGGTGCGGTCCACCAGATCGCTCCCCGCGTCCGGATCGACCGGGGATCCAACAGATCGGCGTCGGCTGACCACGGCGGGCCGAGGACCCGGATCGTCTGGTCACCTCGACGAAGGGCACGGGACCTGCGCCCGGTTTCGGACCGGGGCCCCCGCCGCACCGCCAGCTCGGCGGCGAGGGTCCGACGGGCTGCGGTCACCGCCCTCATCGGCATCGCCCTCATCGGCCCCACCGACCCGGACGCGACGTGGGCCGTCGTCGGGCGAGCGCTGCGAGATCGCGGCGGAGCGCGGCGGGCGAGCAGGTCGTCCGCCAGCCAATCTGGCCGAGGCGGCCCAGCGCCCGGGCGTTGGCGGCGAACACCGTGGCGTAGACGATCGCCGAGGCGAGCGCTGCGCCCTCGATGCCCCAGCGCGGGAGCAACACGATGAGCAGCGCGACGGTCAGGGCGACGCCGGCGAGCTGGTGGCGGCTGCCGATCCCCGGACGACCGATCGACCGGAGGGCGGCGGTCAGCACGCTGTTGGCCGCCCACAGCACCAGGCCGGGCATGAGGATGCGCACGGGCGCCGCCGCCCCGGTGAAGGCCGGCCCGTAGACGAGCTCGAGGAGCGGCTCGATGACGATCAGGAACATCACGGTGATGCCTGCGGCGCCGAGGGTGATGAACCGCAGCATCCGCTCGATGAACCGCCGCCGCTCGGCGTCGTCGCGGCGGGCGGCCGAGCGGAACGTCACGTTCTGGACCTGCTCGAAGAGGGTGACGGGGATGGAGGCGACGTTCACTGCGATGGCGTACAGACCGATCTGGGCGGTGCCGACGAAGGCGGGCAGCACCATCATGTCGAGCTGGGAGTTGCCGATCCGCCCGAGGGTCTGGCCGTAGGTGCGCACGCCGTAGTGGTTCGACGCCGTGACGAGGCAACGAGACGGGCGGGCCCATCCGACGGCGACCACCAGCACGCCCGCTCCGATCGTCCCGACCACGGCGTAGCTGGCCAGCTGCCCGGCCAGGACGGCGCCCGGCGAGACGACGTCGAGGCCGGCGACGGCGGCGATGGCGGCGAGGTACAGGACGAGCTGGCCGGCCCGCAGGGCGTTGGCGACCCCGTAGAAGCCACATGAGTTGAGCTCGCCCGAGACGACCTGGAACGCAGCCACCGGGTAGACGCCGATCAACCCGATCCTGGCCAGGTCGAGCAGGTCGCCGTCACGGGCGCCGAACACCGGGCCGGCGACGAGCTGGGCGACGACGAGGGCGACGGTGCTGACCCCGATCACGCTCAACAGGGCGAGGGCGACCGCATCGGGTCGAGGTCGCGGCGCCCGGGCCTGGAAGTAGCTGATGCCGCTGGTGAACCCCAGTCCTACCAGCCGGGGCAGCACCGTGACCCAGGCGACCACCGCCGCCATCTCACCCCGACCCGCGGGCAGCAGCAGTCGGGCGGTGATCACCCCCGTGGCGAACTGGAGCACCAGGACCACCGCTGCGGTCCCCATCGTCATCGCTGCGGCGCCGGACACCGAGTCGACGGTCAGGCGCTCGACGAGGCGCGGCGCTCGGGGCGCTGCGGTCGGTGGGAGGGCCTCGCCCGGGCGTGGGCTCTGCGGAGGTCGGGAGGTCTGCTGATGGCGTTGCGCTTGCTGGTGGCGTTGCGTCTGCTGATGACGTTGCGTTTGCTGCGGGCGTTGCGTCTGCTGATGGCGCGCAGGTTCGGTGGAACCGAGGGAAGGGATCTCGGAAGCCGGGTCCCGGGTCACTGTCCTCCCCGTCGGCCCGTCGGCCCGGTCCATGACGACCAGCGGGCGCCCGGAGCCGTCACCGTAGCGACCGGAACCGACCTGCGTGCTCGAGGGACGGGGAGACGGGTGTGCGCACCTGGTCACCGGGGCGCACCTCGCTCGCCCGTGACGCAGAGACGGCCAACGCCCTGATGGGCCCGTTCCCGCCGTCGTCGATGGCGACGTGGTGGCGCCCACGGCGCGACGTCACCTCGACCACGGTGCCAGCCACCCATCGTCGCCGGGCGCGCAGATCAGCCGAGGCGAGCACGACGGTGACGAGGGACATGAGTGCGGCGCACACCACCACGACCAGGGCCGCGGCGGCGACGAGCTGCCAACGCTGGCGGGTGTCTGGCCCGACGCCCGGGCCGGCGAGGTCGAGGCTGCCCGTGGCCACCCGGCCGACCAGCACCGCCAGCACGGCGAACACCGCGACCTGGGGTGCGGCCGCGAGCAGGGCACGCAACGGGTGACGTCCCCGGCCGGGCGGCCAGCGGGGGAACGAGACGGGGCGAGTCGCCGGTGCGATGGGTGCGACCGCGTCCGAGGGGGCAGCCCCGCAGGTGCCGTGGGGCCTCGACCGCCGCGAGGACTGCCTCAGGTGCGTTGGCCGGTGTGGGCCAGGACCCGGCGAGCGTGTCGTCGGCGCGACGGGGCGGAGGGGCCGCCGGCGAACGGCGGGACCAGCACCGCGGGGCGGTCAGGAGCGGCGACCTCGGTGGAGGGGAACGCGGTGAGCACGGCAAGGGCACGGTCGAAGGCCGCCAGCTCGGGAGCGGTCGCCGGGCGCCACTCCTCGCTGCGACGGGCCGCGTCTCTCACCCGGCGCGTCGCCAGCCGCCCAAGACGGCCCCGGGCGATGTTGCGGCGCAGGGCCGGGTGCATGGCGTCGAGCGAGCTGCCGGTCGGCCAGATGCGACGGGGGAGCGCGCCGGTCGCGAGCCCGAGGCGACCCTCCAGGCTACGGATCCACCCGACACCCCCCACCACGTGATCGTGCTCGACGACGATGCGATCCTCGGCGGGCCACGCCTCGAGCCAGCCGGCGTCGTCGCTCTCCTCCTCAGCCAGCAGACGAGCGAGCGAGAGATCGCTGCGCCTCGAGCGGGAGCCGAGGCGGGCGGCAGCGATCGCCCGCTGCTCGAACGCTCTCGTGACCACGACGACCCGGTCGCCGCCGTTCGTCGACGCCGTGGCGCCCCAGGGCTGCTCGGCCACGCGCACCCCGCCGTCGCGGATGGTGTCGGCCACGAAGTGGGAGCAACTGCGGGCCGGCCCGGTCACGATGACCTCGGTCGCAGGATCGACGCGGGGCGCGTCAAGGGGCGTCACACGACGAGCATCCCACAGCCGATCAGGGGCTCGTGGGGCGCCTCACAGTGATCATCGACACGTCACACGCCAGCAAGACGCCCGTGATCGGGACGTCATCCGGCGAACGATCCTGGCCACCCCGGGGTGGCGTGTCAACATGACCGACATGTCCCGGCTGTCTGCCCGTGTGTCTCGGATCACGCCCTCGGCGACGCTGGCCGTCGACGCCAAGGCCAAGGCGATGCGGGCCGAGGGCCACGACGTGGTCGGCTTCGGGGCGGGCGAGCCCGACTTCCCGACGCCCGAGCACGTGGTCGAGGCCGCCAGCGCTGCCTGCGCCGACCCCTCGACCCACCGCTACTCGCCTGCGGGCGGGTCCCCGGCGCTACGTGGCGCCGTCGCCTCCAAGACCCTCCGGGACAGCGGCCTGGCGGTCGACCCCGCTCAGGTCGTGGTCACCAACGGCGGCAAGCACGCCGTCTACAACGCGCTGGCGGCGATCTGTGACCCCGGCGACGAGGTGCTGCTCCCCGCCCCGTACTGGACCACCTACCCCGAACCGATCCGCCTCGCCGGCGCCGAACCGGTGATCGTGCGCACCGACGCCGCTCACGGCTTCCGGGTCGATGTCGAGCAGCTCGAAGCGGCCCGCACTTCGCGCACCAAGGCGTTGGTCTTCGTCTCGCCGTCGAACCCGACGGGGTCGGTGTACCCACCCGGTGAGGTCGAAGCCATCGGGCGTTGGGCGCTCGAGCACGAGATCTGGGTCCTCACCGACGAGATCTACGAGCACCTCGTCTACGACGACGCCGAGTTCTCGTCGATGCCGGTGCTGGTGCCCGATCTGGCCGAGCGGTGCATCGTGGTCAACGGGGTGGCCAAGACCTACGCCATGACGGGGTGGCGGGTGGGGTGGATCATCGCCCCCTCCGACGTGGCCGCGGCGTGCACGAGCCTCCAGAGCCACCAGACGTCCAACGTCTGCAACGTCGCCCAACGGGCGGCGATCGCCGCACTGACCGGGTCCCTCGATGCGGTGGACGAGATGCGGACCGCCTTCGACCGTCGTCGGCTCGCTCTCTGGGCGGCGCTGAACGACATCGACGGGGTCGAGTGCCGCCGGCCCGAGGGGGCGTTCTACGCCTTCCCGTCGCTGGAGGGCGTGCTGGGTCGGCGCTACGGCGAGCGCACGGCCGAGACGACCCTCGATCTCGCCGACATCGCCCTCGAACAGGCTGGGGTGGCGATCGTGCCCGGGGAGGCGTTCGGCGCCCCCGGGTACGCCCGGCTCAGCTTCGCGCTCGGTGACGCTGACCTCGAACGGGGCGTGGGGCGTCTGGCCGACCTGCTCGGCTGAGCGGCACGACCAGACGCCGAGACGTCACCTGGCGTCCGACGGGCTCAGACCCGCCGACGCGAGTCGGGCCCGATGCGCCGCCACACCAGCAGGGCGATGATCGAGCCGATGACCGAGCCGATGATGCCTGCGGCCTGCACGGCCCCGTCGTCGGCGTCTGCGCCGAAGATGAGGTAGAGCAGGAACCCACCGATGAACGAGCCGACGATCCCCAGGAGGATGGTCCCCCCGATGCCCATGGGGTCAGGGCCAGGCACCAGCCAGCGGGCCAGCGCCCCCGCGATGAGGCCGACGATCACGAGGCCGATGATGAAACCGATCATGTTCAGATCTCCTTCGCCCCGGGCACGGTGAGCACCCGATGATGTCCAGGTACCCCGAAACGCCCGGGGCGACCCGGGCAGTCCGGTCGCGTGCTCAGCGACCTGGGCGATCCGGGCGAGGCGCGTGCTCGGGGCCGGCGTCCTCGGCGACCGGGCGTGTCGGCCCGACCGCTCCGGCTCCGCCGGGTGTGGTGCCAGGGGCGGCGCGGCTCAGGTGCCGGCGACCTGCGCCTCTGGCTCGGCGATGGTCTCGAACTGGGGGCCCCGGCGCAGCGACGTGATGCCGATGGCGGCACCGAGGATCGCGGTGACGGGCCACATCAGCACGACCTGACTGATGAGGTTGCCGCTGGTGGCGAAGATCGCCGCCGCCCCGAACGCGCCCATGGCTCCCACGGCCATCCCCCGCTCGGGGGTCCCGCGGGTGGTGAGGCGAAACGCCGCGACCAGCCCGGAGACGATGGCGGCCAGGACGGCGAGCAGACCGACGAAGCCGAGGAGCCCCGTCTCGACCCCGATGCGGACGACGTCGTTGTGGGCCACGTTGCCGTCGAGGGTCTGCTCCCGGATCTGCTCGAGGCCGATGCCGCCCAGCACCTCGTCGGCGTCGACGAGCTCGATCGCCTCGTCCCAGTAGTTGAACCGCCAGGCCAACGAGTCGGACTCGTCGGTGCCGGCGGTCGCCTCGCTGGTCTCCTCCACCCGGTCGAGCACCGACGGGACGAAGATCAAGACGAGCCCGACGGCGACGGGCAACAGCAGCGCCAGCACGGGCCGCACCAACAGGGTGACGATGACGAGGCCGACCGCGGCGGCCAGCCAGGCGCCCCTGGTGTAGGTGAACAGCAAGGTCACCGAGGCCAGGGCCGCCCACACCACGACGCCGAGGCGAGCGACGCCCCGCACGCCGCTCAGCAGCATCGCCCAGGCCGAGGACAACGAGACCGCCAGCAAGGCGGCCAGCACGTTGGGGTGCCGCAGGGTGCCGTGGACGCGGTTGACGGTGCCGTCGGAGTACTGCCCGAACCCTCCGGTGGCCTGGGCCAGGGCCCACAGCACCGGACCGACGGTGCTGGCCACGACGGCGACGAGCACCCGCTGCCAGGTCGTCTCACCCCGTCGGATCAGCGCCGGGACGACGACGAGGGGCAACAACCCCGTCGCCACCCGCAGCAGGAGCCGCACCCCACTGACCCCGCTGCCCGGGGCGGCTGCGACGAAGGCCACCAACAGCACGGCGATCGCCGCCGCCACCCAGCGCTCGCGGCCGACGAGGTCGAACCGTCCGCTCAACAGCCAGATGCAGCAGATGCCGAGGACGTAGAGGCTGAACAGCGTGCCGGGCCCGAACGTCGAGTCAGCCGCTCGGCCCCCCAGGTCGAGGAGGGGCCGCACGACGATCGCCGCCAGCACGAACAGCTCGAAGCGGACCACAGCGAGGGTGGTCATCGCGATGACCGCAGCCGCACCCGCCGCTGCGACGGCGATCGAGGACGAGCCGTCGATGGCGAGCCAGCCGAGCACCCCCCCTGCCGCCACGCCGTTGAGGACGGTCATCGACGAGAGCGTGACGCCCACGGCGCTCTCGCCGCTGTCGTTGACGTCGTCGGCTCGATCGGTGCCGACGGTGCCGACGGTGCCGACGGTGCCGACGGTCCCGGCGTCGCGGCGACGTCGCTCGCGCACGCTCAGACCTCGAGGGCGCGCTTGGAGCGAGCCGCCTGGGAGGCAGCGCCGCTCGCCGCGTCACCGCCATCCTCGCCGTTGACGTCTCGGTCATCGAACTGGGGTCCACGTCGGCGCTGGGACCGTCGCCGCCGAGCGCCCAGGAACTGGTCCCTCAACAAGAACCCGCCGAGCAGGACGACGAGCGTCACCCCGCCGGCGGCGGCGGCGGCTCGCAGATCGGCGGTGGTCGTCGAGATCTGACCGGCCAGGTCGGGCTCGCCGCCACCAAGGATGCGAGCAGAGGGTCGTCCGAGCTCGAGCTCGGCCAGCCCGACCTCGGCGTCGTCGAGCTCGCGTGCCAGGCGGTCCCGGGTCTGGCGCAGCTCGTCGACCGGCACCGCCCGGGCGCTGAGGTCGGCGAGCTGGGCCTCCACGTCGGCGATCTCGGTCTCGATCGGCGCGATGTCGCCGCCCTCGGTTCGGATGCGCTCACGCTGGACCCGCAGGGTGCCGAGCTCACCGGCCAGGCGGTTCAAGGTGGTCTGGGGCTCGACGCCCAACTCGGTGAGGGCGTCTTCGAACTCGGCGCGGGCTGCGGTCGCGGCCTCGGCGCGCGCCTCGACCTCGAGCTCGGACTCCTCGGTGACCGTCTGGCGCAACAGGCGGTTCGCCACGTCGACGATGGCGGTCATGCCCTCCCGTGCGGTCTCGGCGTCGGGGTGGACGTAGGACAGGTTGACGAGGCGGGACTCTGAGTTCTGGTCCGAGTTGATGTTGCCGGCGACCTCATCGACCTCGACGCCCAACTCGTCGGCGACGCCGCGGTGCAGGGCGCCGCTGAACAGCACCCCGCGCAGGTCCTCGACGGCCTGGGCGTTCTCGAAGACGTTGTCGCCCTCGTCACCGACCACCACCGTGGTCGTCGCCCGGATCGGGGCGTCCTGTTGCTGGGCGACGTAGAACACAGCCCCGGCGACCAGGCCAGCGATGATCAGCGACAACGCCACCCGCACCAGGGGGAAGGGCTCGTTCACGGCGCCGGCTCCATGACGTCGGGGGCCTCGAATCGACAAACCGTACCGGGTCGATCCGGGTGGTCGGGCTGCAGGGGCGTCAGCTGGCGGCTCGTGGTCCGGCGCTGCGGGGCCCGCCGCCGGTTCGAGATCGAGGGGCACGGCGTCGGCCTCGGCGGGCGCGCCCTCAGGCGATGACGTGGGTCCGAGGCGCGGCGGGGCGGCCAGGGCTCGCCTGCAGGTCACCCAGAAGGCCGTCGCACCCACCGCGTTGCCGACGGCCAGGCCGATCGCGGCACCGAAGGCCCCGTCGACGATGGCGCCCAGCACCCCGCCGCCCAGCTGGGCGCTCGCCCCCACGGCCCGGGCGCGCACGATCGGGGCCCCCAGCTCGAGGGCGCGCAGGGCCGACAGCGCCGGCACCGCCGCGGCGGTGAACGCCAGCGCCACCGCCAACGGCAACAGCAGCTCCTCAGCGGTCGCCCAGGAATCGCCGAGCAGCTCCTCGCCGATGGGGTCGGGGATGAACTGCGCGACCGCCCCCCAGGCCACGACCCCCCCGAACAGCGCAGCGGCCACGGCGACCGCGAACCTCGACAGCGACTCGGGACGGGCTCGGAGGCGGGCCATCTCGGGCACCAGGAACAGCCGGCTGGCGGCGACGAGGGTGGCCGGCGGGCGGATGATGACGTTGGCGGCGCGCAGCGCTCCGAGGGCGGCGAGGCCGGCGACGGCACCCACGGCGTACTGGGTGAGCTGGGTGGCGGCGATGAGCAGCACGAAGTCGCCGAGGAAGGGCCGGCCGAGGCGCCACAGGTCGCGCGCCCACCTCCCTGCCTCGCCCAGCGCCGGCCACAGGCGTGCCTGGACCAAGCCGATCAGGGCGGCTGCTGACCCGGCGAGGCCCCAGCCGAGCACGACCGAGCCCACCGTCGGGTCGACGACGGTGGTGGCCACGATCAGCCCGCCGACCTGCAGCACCCCCCAGACCACGTCGTTCACCAGGGCCTGGCTGGGCTCGCCTTGGGCGGTGAACATGTAGCGCAGCGCGTCTTGGAGGAGGAGGCCGGGCAGGCAGATGGCCACGGCTCCGAGCGCCCCCCGCAGAGGTCCGCCGAGGGCGAACCCGACCGCGGCGGTGGGGATCGCTGCCACCGCTCCGACGAGGGTCGCCACCGCCAGGGCACCCGCCCACGCCCGGCGGAGCTCGTCGGGGGGGGCCGTGGTGTAGGCCGCAGCCGCCGGTTCTGACGCCACGGCCCGCGACGACCCCATGACCAGGACGTAGGTCATGTAGCCGACGGAGAAGGCGCCGAACTGGGCTGCGTCGAGCGCCCTGGCCGCCACGATCATGACCGCGACGTTCGAGAGGCTGGAGACGATCTGGTCGGCTGCGCTCCAGCCAGCTCGGCGCATCACGCTGGGAAGCGAGCGCGCCACGACCGGCCGAGGGTAGACCTCACGTCCGACCGGGAGTGGTCGCCCGGGCGGGTCGTGGCGTGGGAAGATCGAGGGCGCTGGGAGGACCGTGAGCGCCGGGCGGCGGTCCGCAGGCGCCTAGACCGGCGCCAGTCGATCACCGATGCGCTGCTGGCGAGGTCGGCCGGTGATGCCAGCCGGCGAGTCACAGGCCACAGAGGGCGAGGCAACGGGTGCTGTTCATCGTCGGAGCGCCGAGGTCCGGGTCGTCGCTGCTCTACAAGGCGCTCTGCCTCCACCCCGACAGCGCCTGGATCTCGAACTACTGCCGTCGCCTGCCGGCGGTGCCAGCCGTGTCGGTGCTCAACCGCTGGCCCGCCCACCGTCCCGAGGCCCGGCACCGCATCTGGTTCGGCGCCGACGGGCGCAACGCCTACGCCTACACCCGCGATCGCCGGTTCACCGATTGGGCGTTCCCGCAGCCGACCGAGGGCGAGCCGTTCTTCACCACGGCGGGGTTCGCCGAGGACGGCACGGTGGACCGGCCCACACTCGCCCGGCGACGCCTCCGTCACAGGGTCAGATCGGTGCAGCGCTGGTCGGGCGGCGGGGTCCTCGTGAACAAGCGCATCGGCCACAACCGCCGCATCCCCCAGCTGGCTGACGCCCTCCCCGAGGCCCGCTTCGTCCACCTCGTGCGCGACGTGAGAGCCGTCGCCCGGTCGATCGTCGCCGTCGACTGGTGGGCCGAGCGCGAGCTGTGGTGGCACGATCCGCTGACGACCCCGGGCGAGCTCGGTCGCGTCGAGGATCGCACGCTCGCCGCCCAGCACTGGGCAGCCGAGACCGACGCGGCCACCGCTGGTCTGGCCGCCATCGCCGCCACGCGGGGCCGCACCCTCCACTACGAGGAGCTGATCGCCGACCCCCTGGCCACGTTGGGCAGCATCGCCGCCTTCGGTGGCCTGGATCCCGACGACGAGCGGTGGTCTCGGGCTCTGGCCCAGATCAGCTTCCCTGACCGCAACGAGCGGTGGCGCACCGACACCGACGCCGAGGTGCTGGCGCGCATCGACGAGCTCAGCGCCCCGGCTCGTCGCCTCCACGGGTACGACGGATCAGCGATGCCGCCAGGGCGGCCCGTACCGGGGCCGTGACGGCGGACACGACCCTCCGATCGGTCGAGCTCATCGCCGTCCGCCACTCGTCATCGAGCGCGAGCACCGTCGGGCCCGAGGCGAGGCGCACGGGGTTGCCGGCGACGGTGTGGTGGGTGCCCACCTGGAACGTGGCCGGGCCGGTGGGGCGGGGGGCCTCCAGGCCGACGAGGTCGGCCATGTGGGTGAGGGACGGTTCGGGATCGGTGACCAGGGCCTCGTAGCGCACGACCACCGCCCTGGTGCCGGGGACCGCCCGGGCGCCCAGCAGGTAGCTGTTCCACAGGTTCCACAGCGCGGCGCTCTTGAGCGGAGCCCTCCGCTCCATCATCACCCCGGCGCCCCGGTCGGGCTGGGCCCGCTGACGGGTCCAGCTGTGGGCAACGGCCCGGGGATCACGGATCAGGTGCGCCAGTGAGCTGCGCACCCCCGGGACCTGTCGGAGCAGGCTGGCGTAGGTCGGCAGCTTCGAGGAGTCGACGACCACCCGTGCCCCGCTCACCTCGACCACCGCCTGGTAGAGACGCCCCAGCACCTCCAGGAGCTCGTCGCTGGCCGCCGCCGACGGCCGCACGTCGGCGAGACGGCGGATCCGGAGGACCTCGGCGAGCTCGCGCCCGAGCGCTGGGGCATCGGCGACGTCGACGCCGGCCACGTCGAGGACGGTGGTCCACCGAGGGCATGCGGAGAAGCGCTCCCCACACCCGCACAACCGGTCCTCGACGATCCCTCGTTCGAAGACGTACCGCAGCTCGCCCACGCTGACCGCCCCATCGGCCTCGCCGAGCAGGTTGGCGGCCACGGTCGAGCCGCTGCGACCCGTGCCGGTGACCAGCAGGACCTCGACGTTGCGGCCCGCCTCCGTCACGGGCGCCGCCCGGCCGCGACCAACCGTTCGCGCAGGTCCTCGCAGCGCTGCCTCACCCTCGGGTCGAGGTCGAGGTCGGCGACCGAGGTTCGACCGGCCTCGACGTGGACGTGGAGCGCAGGCCGGTAGGCGATGCCGAGGTGGTCACAGACCCGCTGGGTGGTGACGTCGGGCCGCTCCACCATGTCTTCGTAGGCGACGAGGGCGACGTCCTGGCGATCAGCGATGCCGAGGGCGAAGACCCGGGAGTTGCGAACCCACCAGAACAGCGCCGCCGCCGAGTGGGCGTCCATGGAGGCGGGGTCGAGGCGGGCGAGGTCGGCGATGTCGTCGTCGTCGAGGCCGCCAGCCTGCCACCGATCAGCGCCCCCGCCGGCAGCGATGTCGGCGAGCACACGGCGGTTGACGTCGCCGAACTTGGCCACCGCCGATCGGGCCCGCGCGACGTGGTGGCGGTGCACCCACAGGGCGCGCGGGGCCGGGCGGCCGTCGTGGTCGCCGAGGCGGTCGAGCAGCTGCTGGGCGCGATGGGAGTCACAGAGGGCCTTGAGCAGGACGACGTCGTGGCGGCTGTCGTCGATCACGGCGTCGACGACGTGGAGGTCTCGCAGGCGGAAGCGCTCGAAGGTCGCGCCGTCGTTCTCGTTGCGCACCTCGACGGCCGGGTCGCGCTCGAGGCCGCGGGTCACCATGTTGGTCCCCGAGCGCTGGACGCCGAGCAGCAGCACCGGGCGAGCGCCACCCGGGGGCCGAGGGTGGGCACGGCGCCACCGGCGCCTGCGCAGCGCCAACCTGACCCGGTCGCGGGGATCGAGCTGGTCCTCTTCGATGAGTCGTCCGATGCCATCTGACCGAGCCCAGTCGAGGTGGCGCCGAACCCGCACCAGCGCTCGGCGGTGGGTGGGCAGGTCCTCGGGGAGCCCGGGCCCCGGTGTGGCCATCACCTGGGCAGCCTGGGCGGGGACGTCGGAAGCACGGGAGCCATGGTGCACCTCCCTGCCGGTCCGACGAGGTCGCCCTCGCCGTCCGGGACGCCCGCAGCGGCGGGGGCGGGGAGGTGAGATCGATCCGATGGAGGCGTCGACACCGCCCGCAGGGTGGTGAAATCGCGCTCTGTGCGTCAATACGAGCCGGTCCTGTGTCGAAACAGGCGCACAACAACGCATGAGGTGACCGATCGCCCATGGACGTGACCCACCGGCGCGCTACATTTTCGGTCGCTGCGGTGGGCGGGGTCGTCCTCGTTCGTCGCGCACAGGGCGATCAGGAGCGACGAGACGATGACGACGGCCCCTCGACCGGGACGGACCAAGCGATGGGCGGCCGTGCTGTCCGCAGCGACCCTCGTCGCGACCCTGGCGGCGACCTCCACGGGCGCAGGCGCGGCCGATGCCTACGAAGAGGTCGGCACGCTCGGAGGGCCCGGTCTGGCGACGGTGTACCCCTCGGGCCTCGCCCTGGACGGCACGGGCCGGGTCGTGGCTGCAGACACCGGCAACGACCGGGTGGCGGCCTTCGACGCCGCCGGCACCGAGCTCTGGACCTACGGCGGCGACGGCGAGCTGGGCAACCCTCGTGACATCGCCATCACCGACGACGGCTCGGTCTACGTCGCAGACACCCTCAACGGCCGGGTCGTCGCCCTGACCGCCGACGGCCAGCTCGTCGCGGCCGGCCGCGGCGATCCCGCCGATCCCATCGGCAGCCCCATCGGCATCAGCTCCGCCGGCGTCAACGTCATCGTCAGCGACGGTAAGACCCGCAGCATCCGCGTGCTCGCCCCCGACCTCACCGAGATCGGGCGGGTCGAGGGCCAGGGGGCGTGCGCGTTCGACAAGCTCCGAGACGCCGCCGTCGACTCGGCCGGCGACTACTACGTCGCCAACTACCTGCGCCAGAACGTCGTCAAGGTCGACGCCGCCGGCACCTGTCTGTGGACCGACGGCACCGGCGTCGCCGGCGGCGCCGCCGATCAGTACCGCGCCCCCTACGGCGTCGATGTCGACACCGCGGCCGATCTCGGCGAGATCGTCCTGGTCGCCGATTCGAACAACCAGCGGGTCAAGGTCCTCGGCACCGACGGCAGCGCCATCGCCACCGTCCCGGTGGGCAGCGAGCACCTCCGCCGCGTGCACGGCGCCCGCGACGGCTCGGGCGACTTCTGGATCGCCGACCTCTGGGGCACCACCCTCCAGCGCTTCGCCCGTGACCCCTCAGCGCCCAACGGCTGGGTCGCCGCCGAGTCGATCGGGGGCGACGACACCCCGCTGCGCGACGACGCCAGCTTCAACCAGCCCCACGAGGTCGCCCAAGGTCCCGACGGCTCGTACTGGGTCGCCGACATGGTCAACCACCGCATCGTGCACCTGTCTCGTGGCGGCGCGGTGCTCGGGGCCTGCGGAGCGCGAGGCTGGCAGACGCCAGGGATGTTCAACTGGCCCCAGTCCGTCGACGTCGATCCGGCGACCGGCGACCTCTGGATCGCTGACACCAAGCAGCATCGGCTGCAGAGGGTCGACGCCGACTGCGCGGGTGGGGCGTTCATCGGAGGCCCGAACGCCGGCACCTCGGCCGGTGCGTTCAACCGGCCGACGTCGTTGCGCATCCGCGACGGGCACGCCTTCGTGGCCGACTCGGTCAACAACCGGGTCCAGGTCCTGGCGCTCGCCACGGGTGCACCGGTGGCCGAGCTGACCGCCGTCACGGGCGCCGGGCCGCTTCAGGACCCCCGTTCGGTGTGGATCGACGGCGACACGCTGCACGTCGCTGACCGGGCGAACGGACGCGTCGTGGCCGCCGAGTGGACCGGCAGCGGGTTCGGGTCAGCGACCGTCGAGGCAGAGGGGCTCGACCTGCCCTCGGGCGTCGCTGTCCTCCCTGACGGCCGCGTGGCCGTGGCCGAGCAGGGCGCCGATCGGGTCAGCCTCATCGACACCACCACCGGCGAACGTGAGGTGCTGGGGGCCGGGGTGCTGAACAAGCCGGCGGCGGTGTTCGTCGACAGCGACGGACGCCTGCTCGTCTCTGACACCCAGAACCACGTCGTGCGCATCTATGACACCGACGACGACGGCGGCTCGGGGGGTCCCGACGTGACCGCCCCCGGCGGATCGATCGCATCCCCGTCCCAGGGCGCCGAGCTGCCCGAGGGCCCCGTCACCATCTCGGGCACGCTGACCGATGACGTCGGCGTGGTCTCGGCTCGGCTTGCGATCCGCGACCGCCAGAGCGGGCAGTGGTGGAACGGCACGACCTTCGGCGCGGCCTTCAGCTGGGCCGACCCCGTCGTGCTCGACTCTTCGGGTGCCACCTCGACGGGGTTCACCTCGATCTTCGACGGCGGTGTGCCCGGCGGTGACTACTTCACCTTCGTCCAGGCCTTCGACGCCGCCGGCAACCGCTCGCCCAACATCGGAGCGGGCTTCGACATCGCCGCCGCAGGTGGCGGCGGCGAGGACACCGCAGCGCCGATCGCTGCGCTCGAGAGCCCCGCCCAGGGTGAGGAGGTGCCCGAGGGGCCGATCATCACCATCTCGGGGACCGTCACCGACGACGTCGGTGTGGTCTCGGCTCGCCTGGCGGTGCGTGACCGCCAGAGCGGTCTGTGGTGGAACGGCTCGCAGTTCGGGGCGTCGTTCGCATGGCTCGACCCGTCGCTGTCGGCGCCGGGCGCGACGTCGACCACCTTCGCCTACGAGTTCACCGGCGGCGCGGTGGGCGGTGACTACTTCACCTTCGTCCAGGCCTTCGACGCCGCCGGCAACCGCTCGGCCAACGATGGCAACGGGTTCGACGTCGTCGCTGCTGATGCCACCGACGCCGCACCCGAGGCGACCATCACGGCGCCGACGGAGGGCGAGACGCTGCCCTCGGGGTCGGTGACCATCGCCGGAACGGCCACCGACGATGCCGGGGTGTCCCGTGTCGAGGTGACCATCGTCGACCGTGGCACCGGCCGCTGGTGGTCCCCGGGTGCCGGTGCGTGGTCCGACACCCCCGTGGTGATCGAGCCTCCCCTGGCCGCACCCGGCACCACCTCGACGGAGTGGTCGCTCACCTTCGACGAGCCCTCGTCCTCGGGGTCGGGGTCCTATGAGGTCACGGCCCGGGCCTTCGACGTCGGCGGCCGGGCCCAGGACGTCCCCGCCTCGGTGACCTTCACCGTCGAGGCCGGTGACGGGGGCGGCGACGTCGCCCCTTCGGTGTCGATCGACGCCCCGGCCAACCGGTCCACCCAGCCCCAGCCGCTGGACTTCGTCGGCCAGGCCAGCGACGACGAGGGTGTCGTCGCCGTCGATCTGGGCATCCGCGATCGCCAGCGGGGGCTCTGGTGGAACGCCGAGGCCGGCCGGTGGGGTGGCTTCGATCGCTTCGCGGTGACCCTGGACGCCCCCGGGGCGCCACAGACCGGCTGGTCCTACACCTTCGATCCCTCAGATCTCGGATCGGGTGATCTCTGGTACAGCGTGCGGGCCTATGACGCCGATGGCAACGAGAGCGCCACGGTCGCCCAGCGGGTCAGCCTGGTGGCAGGCATCGACGACGCCATCCCCAGCTTCGTCGGCACCTTCGCTCGGCCAGGTCTCGCCGATCTGACCCCGGTCGACGTGGCGTCGACGGCGTCGCACCACTACGTCGTCGACGTCGCTCGCTACCGGATCGCTCGAGTGGACCGCTCGACCGGGACGGTCGATGCCGAGGTGGGCGGTGTGCGCACCATCAGCTCGGACCCCGGTGAGCGGATCGCCGCCGCCCGGGCCATCGCCGTCGACAGCGCCGGCCGCGTGTACGTCGCCGACACGCCGAACCAGCGGGTGGCGGTGTACGACGCCGACCTGAACTACCTCTACTCCTACGGCGACGACCTCGCCGGACCAGGCACGGGTGACTTCCAGCAGATCTACGGCGTGGCGGTCGGTCTCGGCCTCAACGCCGCCGGTCAGACCGTCGAGACGCTCTACACCGTCGACGGCGGTGGCGCCGGCAGCGACGGGCTGCCCCACATGCTCGCCTGGGACCTGTCGAACCCCACGGCGGCGAGCCGGCGACCCTTCGCCGAGCCCATCGCCACCGGGTTCAACCAACCCCGCATGGTCCACGTGCACCCGGTCACCAACGACGTCTGGGTCGTCAACGCTCGCGACCGCCAGATCGTGGTGATCGACGTCGACGGCAACGAGGTCGCCCGCTTCGGCGGCCGGGGCTCTGACGCAGGTGAGTTCTCGGGCGACCCCCGCGGCATCACCATCGACCCGACCGGATCCCTGGCCTTCGTGGCCGACGAGGGCAACCGTCGCATCTCGGTCTTCTCGGCCGAGACGGCCACGATCGGCGACCACCGCTACGACATCTTCGAAGCCGACGAGAGCCAGCCCGAGCACCTGGTCGACGTGCGTGGCATCGACGTGGCTCCCGACGGCATCCTGGCGGCCTCTGATGAGTGGGACTTCGCCCTCAAGGAGTTCGAACCGGGCGCCGCAGGGGCCACCTTCGTCGGCGAGCTGTTCGGTGACCCGCCGCCGGTCGGTGGGGTGAACTCGCCCCGAGGCCTCGACGTCGACGCCGAGGGACGGGTGTACGTGTCGGACTGGTGGAACCAGCGAATCCACCGCTGGGACTCCGACGGCTCGAACCCGGTGGCCTGGGGCGAGCGGGGCACCCGCGACGATCCCGGGTCGATCAACTTCGCCTGGGACGTCGCCGTCCAGCCCGGCACGGGTCGCGTCTTCGTCGCCAACCGCGAGAGCCACGAGATCCAGGTCTTCGAGGTCGACGACGCCGGCAACGCCACCAACCCCACCCGCTGGGGCACCCGGGTCGACGACCCCGTCGATGACCCGTTGGGGCAGACGCCGCCGGTGACCGAGCCGCAGTTCGAGTTCCCCCACGGGGTCGCCTTCGACGCCGAGGGCCGCCTGCTGGTGACCGACTCGAGCAACGGTCGGGTCCTGCGGTTCTCGATCGACGCCGCCGGCGACGGCACCCTGGTCGACGTCTACGGCAGCGAGGGGCGAGGCGATCAGCAGCTGTTGATCCCCACCGGCATCGACGTCGCCGCCGACGGCACCATCTGGGTCGCCGACACCGGCAACGACCGGATCCAGGCCATCGACCCCGACACCGGTGAGCTGACGGCGTTCGAGGCGGCCACCGATGGCACCTCGGTCGCTGCGTTCGCCCGGCCCTGGGGGGTCACCGTGGCCCCTGACGGCCGTCTCTGGGTCGCCGACACCAACAACGACCGCATCGTGATCATGACCAGCGACGGCGAGCTCGTCGCGGCGGCGAGCGCTGCGGCGATGGGTGTGCCCTCCACGCTGTCGAATCCCTTCGACGTCGTATTCCTGGCCTCTGGCAACGCTCTGGTCTCTGACACGTTCAACAACCGAATCATCGAGCTGGAGCCGTAGACCATGGGACGACGGGCGGTCGTTCGTACCGCGAGGACCACGCTCCTCGCCTGCCTCCTGCTGATGGCGGTGGGGGGAGCCGTGAACCCTGCCGGGGCGCAGACCGGCACTGGTGACGATGGGTCGATCGACCTCGTGCCGGAGCGCATCGTGGGTGGACCCGGACACGCCGGGTTGTACGGCTGGGGTGCGGCCACCATGCGCGACGGCACCGTCATCATCAGCGACTACTGGAACATGCGGGTCGTGCGGTACGCCCCGGATGGCACGTCGCTCGGGGTGTTCATCGAGAACCCGGGGTACGGACCCGACCAGCACCAGGCTCCGTACGGCCTGGCCGTCGACCCGGACAACGGCGACGTCTACGTGGCCGACACCGACCGGCGCCAGATCGACCGCTACGACGAGACCGGCAGCTTCCTCAACAGCCTCGGCCAGAACGGGGTCTCGGGCGTGGGCCCCGGTCAGTTCCGCTACCCCTCCCGGGTGGCGGTGCGCAACGGGGTCGTCTACGTCGCTGACACCTGGCCCCACCGCATCGTGGCCTACCGGCCCGATGGCACCGAGCTCTGGAGCGCCGGTGGCTTCGGCAGCGGGCTGGGCCAGCTCCGCCAGCCCCGGGCGCTGACGTTCGGGCCGACCGGCGTGCTCTACGTCGCCGACCACGGCAACTCGCGGGTCCAGGCCTTCTGGCCCACCTCGACGGGCCTCGACCCGCTCTTCGCCTTCGGATCCGCCTTCGATCCCGCAGCCACCGACCCGGCCCCCGACGCCGTGATCCGTGGCGATCTCCGGGGTCTGGTCGCGCACCCGGTCACCGGCGACGTCTACCTGGTCGACGGTGAGGGCAACCGCATCCACCGCTTCGCCGCCGACGGCACCTACATCGACACCTTCGGTCGAGCGGGCACGGGGCTCGGTGAGTTCTCCGACGGGGGCCGGGAGATCACCGTGGCCGGTGACGGGCGCCTGTGGGTCGGTGACATGCCGAACTTCAGGGTCCAGGTGTTCGAGCCGGACGGCACCCCCGTCTTCGCTCGGCCCGATCCGCCCGAGCCGCCGCCCCTGGGCGGCTTCAACACGCCGCGGGGGGTCGCCGTCGACGCGTCGGGCCGCATCTTCGTGGGCGACACCTACAACTGGCGGATCCAGCGCCTCTCGGCTGACGGCCAGCCCGAGCTGGCGTGGGGTTCACGGGGACGAGGTCTGAACCGGTTCAACTACACCCGGATGCTGGCGGTCGACCGAGCGACCTCAGATGTCGTCGTCGCCGACACCGACAACCATCGGATCTCCCGCTACAGCGCCGACGGCCAGCTGCGATGGAGCGCCGGGGGCGCCGGGCGCGCGCTCGGGCAGTTCGCCAACCCCCACGGGGTCGACGTCGACGCCGCCGGCAACATCGTGGTCGCCGACACCAACAACGATCGCATCCAGGTGCTGTCTCCCGAGGGGGTGGCGCTGTCGACCTTCGGCGGACCCGGCCCGGGCATCGACCAGTTCGCGTTCCCCCGGGGGGTGGCGGTCGGGCCCGACGGCAACTACTTCGTGAGCGACAGCGTCCGTGATCGCGTCATGGAGTTCAGCCCCGACGGCACGTGGGTGCGCAACTTCGGACCCTCCGCCGGTGCCGACGCCCTTCAGGCGCCCTTTGACGTCGAGGTGCTCGATGACTGGGTGATCGTGGCCGACACCTTGAGCAACGACTTGAAGGTGTACCGGCGCGACGGCACCTTCGAGGCCACGTTCTCGGGGTGGGGCACCGGCCTCGGTCGGGTGCGCTCGCCGTCCGGGCTCGACGTGCTCGGAGATCGGCTCTACGTCGCCGAGCGCGACAACGAGCGCGTCCAGGTGTTCCGCATCGCGCAAGGTGCGCCGCCCGAGCCCGACGTCGTGGCGCCCTCGACGACGCTGGACGTGCCGGGGGCCTTCGACGAGCTGAGCGGCCCCGCCGTCACCTTGTCGGGTACCACCACCGACGATCGCAGGGTCGGCCAGGTCGAGGTGGCGGTCAAGGACCGTGACACCGGCCTGTGGTGGAACGGGTCGGGCTGGGGCTCCTTCCAGTGGTTGCCGGCCACCGTCGCTGACCCCACACAGACGTCGTCGTCGTGGGCGCTCGACCTCGACGCCTCGGCGAGCTCGGGTGACCTCTGGACGACGGTGCGGTCCACCGACCTCGCCGGCAACGTCGAGGCCTCGCGGCCCTCGGCCCGGTTCACGGTCACGCTCAGCGGCGAGGATCCCGACGTCACGGCCCCCGACACCACCCTGGGTGTGCCCGATGGGGCCGAGACCCTCGACGGCCCGGCCGTCGTGCTCACAGGCGCCGCCACCGACGATCGGGCGGTCAACGCCGTCGAGATCGCCGTCAAGGACCGGGTGACCGGGCAGTGGTGGCGCGGCGACGGCTGGGGCTCGTTCACCTGGGTGGACGCCGCCGTCGAGCCGTCTGGAGCAAGCCAGGTGAAGTGGTCGGCGCCCCTCGATGCGTCGGGGACGTCGGGCGACCTCTGGATGGTCGCTCGCTCGACCGATGCGGCGGGCAACACCGACCAGACCCCGGTCGCCACCCGCTTCGCCGTCGCCGACGAACCCGGCGTCGAACCCGACACCACCGCGCCGGACACCTCCCTCGCGGTGCCCACGCCGTTCGAGGAGCTGAGCGGCCCGGTGGTCGCCGTCAGCGGCACCGCGACCGACGACCGGGGTCTGGCGATGGTGCAGGTGTCGGTCCGTGACCGCCAGACCGGGCAGTGGTGGCAGGGGTCGTCGTGGGGACCCGGGTTCACCTGGGTGACCGCACCGGTGGCCGATCCGGGTGCATCCTCGAGCACGTGGGCACTCGACATCGACACGACCGGCACCTCGGGCGACAGCTGGATGCAGGTCCGGGCCGTCGACGACGTGGGCAACACCGACGCCTCGCCGGCCTCGGCACGCTTCTCGGTGGGGTGATGGCCCCGCTGCGGCGTCCCCTCGTCGTGGTCCTCGTCGTGGCGCTGGGCATCGCCGCCTGTTCGTCCGGCGACGCCGACGACGCCGGGACCGATGGCGGCGGCGTGAACGCTGCGCCGAGCCCCGACGGCCTCGACGACGACGGCGACGCCGTGCGCCCCGGACGCGAGGGTCCCGGCGACGACGGAGCGGCGGTGAGCCCGAGCCCGGGTACAGGCCTCGACGAGCGTGGTGCCGAGCCGGTCGAGGTGCGCTCGCGCTACGGCAAGATCTGCCCGCCTCAGCCCCTCACCGGGCTCATCGACCGGAAGGACCGGCCGGCGGGGAGCTGGGACGACGTGGTCGGCGGGTACGTCCTCGACGTGGCCTGGGCCGAGCTCGAGCCGGCAGCGGGCGAGCTGCGCCTCGACCGGGTCATCACCGAGCTCGACCGGGCCACCGACGCCGGGCTGCAGGTGCGGCTGAGGATGTTCGCGGGCACCGGGTCTCCCGATTGGCTCCTCGACGACGCCGGCTCGTTCGACTTCGTCAACCCCGAGACCCGACAGCCCGAGCGGGCGCCCCGCTGGTGGGACGATCGCTACGTCGAGGCGTACGCATCGGTGATGGATCGCCTCGCCCTGCGGCTCGACGGTCATCCGGCGCTGTCGAGCGTGGTCATCTCGGGCGGCGGGGTGTCGTTCGCCGAGCCGATGCTGCGGGGCCTGGCCACCGGCGACGCCAGCCGGGAAGCGGCGTTGGAAGCCGGATGGGACCTGGAGGCCGATCTCGAGGCGCTGCGAGCGTTCACCGGGGCCCACGCCTCGTTCACCTGCGCTCGCAGCTACCTGGCTGCCAACCCGTTCCAGCGCTGGGACACCCAGGAGTCAGACCTCGCCATCACCGAGGACCTCCTGCGCCACGCCCGCGACGTGCTCGGAGAGCGCGCCGAGCTCGGCAACAACTCCCTCAGGACCCCCCCGATCCCCGGGTACGTCCCGATGTACGACCTGCTCGCCGAGCTCGGACCACCGCTGTCGTTTCAGACGGCGCAAGCCCAGCGGGTCGGTGACCTCGTGGCGACGATCGAGCTGGCCGCCGATCTGGGCGCCGCGTCGGTCGAGCTGCCGAGCCCGGCGTACGAGTCGTTGCTGACCCCTGGTCTTGGGCAGGAATTGGCGTCGACTCTGGTGCGATCATGACGCGCTGTGCGACAATCTGCGTCGGTGGGATCCAAAGTCCTCACGCTCGGTGAGGTCATGACCGCTGCGAGATGGCGGTCGGTAGGGGATCTCTACGGACGTCGGTGTCGAACAACGACCCGAGACGATCGAAGAGCACAGGAACGGGCGGAACATGATCCAACGGGTGATGAAGGCGGCTGCGACGGCCGCTGCGGCTCTGGCGGTGGCTGCGGTCGCCGTCGCGGTCCCGAGCCAACCTCGGGCCGATGCGCAGACGGCCGACTGGCAAGCGCCGGTGGTCACCCGCCTCATCGGCGGGCCGTCTGAGCCCCACGTCTTCGCCTGGGGCATCGACTACGACCCCGTGCGCGACCAGATCGTCGTCAGCGACTACCTCAACCGCCAGCTGCGCCGCTTCGATCGTGACGGGCGCCTGGTGGAGAGCTACGGCGACTCCGAGGTCCTCGGCTTCTACGCCGGCGTCGCCGTCGACCCCTCCGACGGCACCACCTACACCCACACCTTCGGCGGCAACTCCGACTACATCCGCTTCGCCCCCGATGGCTCCTATGCCGGCCGCTTCGACGCCGGTGGGCTGAGCGCCTTCTTGACCTTCGGTCCCGACGGCCACCTGTACGGCAACAGCCACAAGTGCTGCTCGATCAAGAAGATCGACGTGACCCCCGGCGCCGAGCGGGTCGTGCAGCGCTTCGGGACCAAGGGCACGGGACCGGGTCAGGTCGCCCAGGTCACCGGTGTGGCCGTGGCCAGCGACGGGCGCGTGTTCGCCGTCGACCCCGGTCAGGGCAAGGTGCACGTGTGGGCCGCCGACGGCTCGCCCGTGGTCGACTTCGCCGACAAGGGCCCCGGCCGCGGCCTGCTGCCCGGCGACGCTCGGGGCATCGCCCTCGATGAGGAGCGCGACCGGGTGTACGTCGCCGACAGCGACGAGGGCCAGATCGAGATCTTCACCCTCGACGGCGCCTACGTCGACACCTGGGCGTCGATCGGCACGGGCCCCGGTCAGTTCTCCGACGGCGCCCGCGAGCTCGTCGTCGCTCCCGACGGCAACCTCTGGGCCGCCGACTACGGCGGCGCACGGGTGCAGGAGATCTCCCCCGAGGGCACCGTCCTCGGCGTCTACCCGGCCCCGCCCCGGCCGGCCGACCCGTGGGGCTTCAGCCGCCCCCGCGACGCCGAGATCGACCCGCTCACCGATGAGCTGCTGGTCGCTGACCCGTGGAACCAGCGGATCTCGCGGTTCACCACCGAGGGCGAGCTCGTCTCGGTCCGAGGCCGGCGCGGCAGCCAGCCGCCCGACGGGCTCAACTACCCGCGCTCGGTGGGCGTCGATCCCGTCAGCGGCAACACCTGGATCGCCAACTACGAGGGCGTCCCCGGCCTCACCGTCTTGCGGCCCGACGGCTCGTGGGCGTTCAACGTCGAGGTGCCCCAGTTCGCCAACGACGTGCAGTTCCACGACGGCGAGGTCTACGTCCCCTTCCGGGGCGGAGACGGCGTGCTGCGGATCTTCGACGCCACCGACGGTCGCCTCACCCGCATCATCCCGATCGGCGCGGTCCTGAACGGCGTCGCCATCGATCCCGCCACCGGCAACATCTACGTGGCGCTCGACGGGGCGGCCGAGGTGCGCATCTACGATCCCGCCGGACTCCAGATCGGTGCGCTCCCGATGGTCGATTCCCCGTGGGGCGTCATGATCCTCGACGGGGTCGTCTACGTCACCGATACCGAGGCCAACGAGATCCGCGCCTTCGATCTGGCGACCTGGGAGCTGCTCGGTGCGTTCGGTGTCGCCGGCAACCGACCGGGCGACCTCCGCAACCCCTCGGGGCTCGACCACGACGCCGCAGGCAACATCTACGTCGCCGAGGCCGGGAACAACCGCATCTCGGTGTTCTCACCCACCACCCTGCCCGCTGACAGTACCGCTCCGACGGTGACGATCGACTCGCCGGCCGCCGGGTCGACCGTGGGTTCGCCCCTGGCGATCGAAGGCTCGGCTGCCGACGTCGGCGCCGGGGTGGGCCAGGTCGAGGTCATGGTGCTCGACCGCAACACCGGCCTGTGGTGGGATGCCGACCGGTCGGTGTGGGGTTCCTGGAAGCCCAACGCCGCTGCGGTCTACGGAGACCTGAACGCTGCCTCGTGGCACTTCGGCGTCGTCGGCGCCGAGCCGGGCGGCAGCTACTGGGTGCAGGCCCGGGTGCGAGACCTCGCTGGCAACCTCCAGTCCCAGCGGCGGTCCATCGTCGTCGACGTCGTCGACGAGCAGGGCCCCCAGGTGTCGATCGAGTCACCCGCAGCCGGGCCCGTGCCCGAGGGACCCATCGCCATGTCGGGTTCGGCCACCGATGACCAGGGCGTCGCCTCGGTCGAGGTGAAGGTGGTCGATGTGGCCACCGGTGACAGCTGGGATCCCGACACCGGCACCTGGGTGAGCGACACGCGCTGGACGCCCGCCGCCCTCGCCGCGCCCAACGCCACGGCGAGCTCGTGGCAGCTGTCCACCACCGCGGTCCCCGCGGCGGGCACCGGTGAGCTGGCGGTCTCGGTCCGCGGCGTCGACGTGGCTGCCAACGTCGGCCCCGAGGCCGTGCGCACGTTCGAGCGCGGTGGCGTCGACGAGGTCGCCCCCGACACCGAGTTGCGGCGGCCCCAGCGTGAAGAGGTGTTCACCGGCACGGCGCTGCTGACCGGGACCGTGCGCGACGACGTGGCGGCCGGCGGCGTCGAGTACGCGATCCAGGACCGCACGGCGCGCAAGTGGCTCGACGCCTCCGATGGCACGTACGGCGGCTTCACCTGGAACGCGGCGCCGCTCACGACCAGCGGCGCAGCCGCTGACTTCGAGGTGCCGGTCGATCTCGCCGACGGCTCGTACTGGGTGTCGGTGCGCGGCGTGGACGCAGCGGGCAACATCGACCCCAGTCCGGCGGGCAACCGGTTCACGGTGACCGCCGAGCCTGACCCCGACACCGACACCACCGCCCCGACCATCACCTACGACCAGCCGGTGCGCGACTCGGCGGTGACGGTCGGACCCGTGCTCGGGGGTAGCGCCGCTGATGACAGGGGGGTCGAGCAGGTCGACGTGGCGATCCTCGACCGTCAGACCCAGCAGTGGTGGGACGAGTCGACGAACAGCTTCGGCGCCTCGTTCACGTGGAACCCCACGACGGTCGCCGAACCTGGCGCCACGACGACGGCCTGGTCGCTGGCGAGCGAGCTCCCCGTCGGCAACTACTGGAGCACCAGTCGGGCGATCGATGCGGCCGGCAACCAGTCGAACCGGACCGCCACCCGCTTCCTCGTCGAGCCGAGCGGAAGTGGTCTCGTCAACGTCGACCGCTGGGACGGCTTCGGAGGGATCCGGATCGATCAGATCCCGACCGGGACCCCTCCGACGGTCAGCTACACCGAGACCACCCCGGCGGGGCTGTCCATCGACACTGACGCCGACGACTTCGGAGCACGGGTCAGGGTGCTGGTCACGCCGCCCGAGACGGGGGACTACACCTTCTGGGTGTCCTCCGATGACCACGGTTCGCTGCGGATCGACCCCAACGGCACCGACCCGGCGGCAGCGACCGAGATCGCCTCGGTGAGCGGGTGGACGGGCCTGGGAAGCTGGTTCAAGTACGCCTCCCAGCAGTCGGCCCCCATCCGGCTCGAGGCGGGCCAGCAGTACTACCTCGAGGCGGTGTTCAAGGAGAAGACCGGCGGTGACCACATCCAGGTCGCATGGCAGCGGGACGGCACCGACGCCCCACAGCTCGTGCCCAGCTCGGCCTTGGCCCTTGCCGGTGACCTCGGCCTCGGGGGCTGGGAGGAGTAGGCCCTCACCGCACCGGGTCGCACGTCGCCCGACCGGCGGGGTGGACGAGCCTGCGGGTCGACCGCAGAGCTCTGTCCGCCCCGCTTCGGACGGACCTTCGTGGTGACCCCCCGAGGTGGTGAACGAGCTCCGGTTGCTCACGGAGCGCCACATCCCGCCGGTGATCGACGGAGAGGTTCACCCAGTGTTGCGCCGCGTCGCCGAGGGTTCACGTACAGCGGCGCCCGCTGAAACAGAAGTGCCCTAGTATCACGTCGCCTTCGCTCGGCTCCGTCCCCGTGTTGCGGCGGCGCCCCGGAGCTGTCTCCGACGATCCCGACAGGAGAGCCCCATGCTGATGTCTCGCCGATCCCGGCTACCGAGTGCGCTGCCGGTCCTCGTGGTCATGGCCCTGCTCGCCCCGATCGGAGCGGCTGCGCCGGCGGGGGCGGCCCCCGGTCCCGAGTACGTGGGCCAGATCGGTCAGCCGGGCCGGGCCGGCGTGTACGCCTGGGGCATGGCGACCGCGGCCAACGGCAACCTGCTCGTGGGCGACTACTGGAACTACCGCGTCATCGAGTACACGCCCGCCGGAGAGCTCGTCAACGCGTTCGGCGAGCAGGGCACGCAGCGGGACTCCCAGAACAACGCCCCCCACGGCTTGGCTGTCAACCCGCTTGACGGCGACATCTACGTCTCGGACCTCAACAACGCCGACATCGATCGTCACGCAGCCGACGGCACGTTCATCGAGAGCCTGATCACCTACGCCTATGACCCGGACACGGGGGAGTACCTCACCGACCCGATCCCCTACGCCCCGCGCCTCGCCTTCGACGCCGACGGCGTGTCGTACATGGTGAACTCCCACACGTTCCCCTCGGCCGAGGAGTTCGTCCACCGCATCATCATCCGCGACGCCGAGTGGAACGTCGTGGGCCACATCGGCGATCGCGCCGCTGGAGGCGGGTCGGCCGACTTCGGTGTGCTGCGAGGCGTGACGGTTGACGCCGACGGTGTGGTCTACGTCGTCGACGCCGGTCGAGGCGTCGTCCACCGCTACGCCAAGGATGGTTCGACCCCAGCCCCCTACGACTACGTGTCGGTCGGTGACTTCGGCGGAGGGCGCTTCGGCGGCGACGTGCGAGGCATCGTCGTCGACGACGACAACGGCTGGGTCTACGTGGTCGATACCGCCAACTTCGAGGTCGACAAGTTCACCACCGGCGGACGGTACCTCGACAGCTTCGGCAGCCGGGGCACCGGCCCGGGGCAGTTCCGCGACGGCGGTCGCGAGCTCACCTTGATCGACGACCCCCGGACCAGCTCGGCCTCGGCGCCGCGCCTGGTGGCCGTGGCCGACTTCTCCAACAACCGGGTCAACGTCTATGACAGCGATGGGGCGTTCGCCTACGACATCCCCAACCCCCCGCTGCCGCCCATCGACAGCGGCTTCAACCAGCTCCAGGACGTGGCGCTCAGCCCCGACGGCGCCTTCGTCTACACCGCGGACACCTACAACCACCGGATGCAGAAGTTCGACGTCGGCACCGGCGAGGTCGTCGAGGTGTGGGGGTACCGAGGTTCGAGCCCCGAGCCCTACGCCATGAACTACAACCGGGGCGTCGGCGTCGATCCGGGGAACGGCGATGTGTGGCTCTCCAACACCCGTGAGGGCGACATCAAGGTCTACGACGCCGACGGCGACTTCCTGTCGTCCTTCGGAGATTGGGGCGACGGCCCGCTCGAGTTCGACTACTCGCGGGGCATCGAGGTCGCACCCGGCGCCGACGGGCTCGTGTACATCCCCGATGGCGGCAATGAACGCATCCAGATCACCGACAAGTCAGGCGAGCTCCAACGCACCGTCCCGTGCGGGGTCGGAGCCGGCGGCATCACCCTCAAGGGCTGCGTCGACATCGCCCTCGCTCCCGGCGGCGGGTGGTGGGCGTCCTCGCCGCAAGAGGGTCGGGTCTATCGGTTCGACGCCTCGGGACGGGTCATCGACACCATCTCAGGTCTCGTCGGGCCCCATGGTCTGGCGACCCACGGCGACCAGCTCTACGTGGCCGAGTCGTGGGCCCACCGGATCTCGGTCTACGACTCCAACGGCCAGCGGATCGAACGGTTCGCCAGCCGGGGGACGGGCCCGGGGCAGCTCGATGCGCCCAAGGGCATCGACATCCGCGGTGACGTCTTGGTGGTGGCCGACTCGAAGAACGACCGGATCCAGGTGTGGCGACTGGCGTCGACCGGCGGCGGGGCCGACACCGCCGAGCCCGAGATCTCCGTCGTCGCCCCCAGAGACGGCGCCGCGGTCGAGGGCCCCGGCGTGGCCATCGACCTCGAGGCCACCGACGACGTCGGCGTCACCGGGGTCTCGGTCGCCGTGCAGGATCGCACCGCCCGTCGCTGGCTGCAGGCCGACGGCTCGTTCGGGAGCTTCACCCTGCTGCCCGCCACCCGAGCGTCGGGTGACCGTTGGACGATCGACATCGACCTGGCCTCTGGTGACTACGGCATCGCCTCGCGGGCCTTCGACGCCTCGGGCAAGACGGGCCAGGGGGCGTGGAGCGCCTTCGTCGTCGGCGCCCAGGACACGACTGCTCCAACCGTCAGCACCGACGACGCCACGGCGTCGCAGGTCACCGGCACCGTCACCGACGACGGCACCGTCACCTCGGTGCGCGTGGCGGTGCAGGACCTGGCGAGCCGGCAGTGGCTGCAACCTGACGGCCAGAGCTACGGCGGGTGGCACACCGAACCGGCCGACCTGGACGGCTCGTCGTGGAGCCGGGCGTTCACGCCGTCGCTGCCGGCGGGCTCCTACGGGGTGATCGCCTTGGCCACCGATGCCGCCGGCAACCAGGCCAGGGCGACCTGGACGACCTTCACCGTCGGCTAGCGATTCGGCGACACACCACCAGGCCCTCCTCGCCCTACCGGCGTCCTACGGTTCGTCCGGACGCGAAGCGGCCCGGGGCTCTCGCCCCGGGCCGCCAAGACGTCGTCGTCAGGTTCTGGGCGTGGTGCTCAGCGCACCTCGAAGCGGCGCCACGGCCGTTCGCCGACGACGGTGCCGCCGGTGTCGGTCGTGACGAGCTGCACGCCGTAGTCCCCATCGGGCAGGTCGACCTGCACCCGCCAGCGGGTGGTGCCGTCGCTGGCCTCGTAGATCTCTGCGGTGTGGAGCTCGTACCGGGCGAAGCTGTCGCCGCCACGCCACCACTTCTTGTCGCTGCGGCGTTGGACGGCGATCTGCACCCGGGCCGTGCCCCGGGGGTCGGTCACGATGCCTCGGATGGTGGCCGAGTTCGCGATGCGCCCGTCGTTCTGGGGGCTGGAGAAGGTTGCGGAGCTGACGTCCGCGGAGGGCTGGTCGTCGCCGCCGCCGCCGCCACCGCCGCCGCCGCCGCCACCACCACCGCCGCCGCCGCCACCGCCGCCGCCGCCGCCGCCGCCGCCGCTGCCAGAGGCGTTGCGCAGCACCGCCCCGGTGTTGGGAGCGAGCCGGATGCTGGTCATCTGGTCGCCGTCGACGTCGAAGTAGGTGCCCTCGAGGGTCACGTTCACGGCGCTGGAGGTGGGGTTGACCACGGCGGTGCCGCCGGTGAAGTCACGACGGTACGCACCGTCGTCACGCCGGTAGCTCCCGGTCGGATCGCCGATCGGCAGATCGAGCAGCTCGGGACGATCGGTCGAGTCACCGGGCGTGTTGCCACCGATGAACGAGAAGAACGACCGGCCGTCGGTGCCGAGCAAGAACGTGGCGTAGCTGTAGTTCAGCCACCGGTCGACCTCGTTCTTGGACGCCTTCACCCAGACCTTGGTCATCGTCATGACCGCCGTGCCCCGCCGCTGGGCGTCGATCATCATGTCGACGTCGGCCTTCCAGTTCTCCTCGTCGCGGAACCGGTCGACGTCGTCGTGAGGTGCACGCACGAACAGCTCGGGCTGGATGCCGACGATGGCGTTGGCCAGACGACGAGGATCTTGCACGGGATCGAAGTAGCGGCGCCCGTTGCCGAGCCCGTTGCCGAGCACGACCGACCCGGGCAGCGACTCGCGCGTCCGCTGGGCGATCTCGGCGGTCTCGGTGATCCACTCCTGGTGGCTCCACACCTTGCCGGTGGCCGAGTTGATCGGCTTGGTCCTCATGTAGCTGCCCCACAGCGGACCGCTGCCGAGCACGTCGAGCAGGCAACCGTCGAAGCCTTGGCGCACCTGGTCGCGGCACATGTCGGCCACGGCGATGTGCCAGCCCCGCTTGTTCAGGTCCATGAAGAACGTGTTACGGAAGTCGGTTGCCTCGACCAGGCCGCCGCTGCTGTTGCGGGCGTACAGCTCCCTTGGATACCTGTCCGATCGAGCGCCGAACGTGGCGTTGACGTAGCCGACCACGATGATGTCGGGGTTGATGCGCCGCATGGCGTCGAAGTGACCGCGAACCTGGATCGGGAACGCGGCAACGATGTCGTAGTCACGGGCGATCTGCTCGGCTTCCTTCAGGCTGAGCTTTTCGACCTTGCGGCCCATCCACACCGCCGACCACATCTGGTTCGATCCTGGCGGGTTGGTCACGGGCGCCGCCCCCGCCGGTGACGCCATCACGGTCACCGGCAACAGGAGCAGGGCGGTCAGGAAGAAGATGAGCGCTCGAAGGCGCATGGCGGGTCTCCGGGGGAAGGGTTCGGGTGACGGTCCGTTCTCTGACATCCCTTCGTCGGCCCACCAGGCCGCCCGCATGACGAGAGGGTTGTCATCGACATCGGACTGTAACGAATCAGGAAGGGGCCCCGTGACCAAACGGCGGCCCCCGTCCCGACGCCGCCCGTCTGGGCTACCCGCCCGACGCATGAGCGCCACGGCGCGCGGCCTCGCTTCGAAGCGCCCACCCGGGTGCGCCTCAGCTTGCGGCTCGAGACCGAGGTCGACGGCTCAGCTGACGGTGCGGGCGGGGTCCAACAGGCCCTGGCGGGCCAGCTCGACGAAGTGGGCAGCCGTGGTGCGCAGTCCGTCCCTCAGCGCGATCTGGGGTTCCCAGCCCAACAGCTCCCGGGCGCGGCCGATGTCGGGGCGACGGCGGGTCGGGTCGTCGGTCGGCAGCGCCAGCCGGCTGACCCCGCTCGTCGAGCCGGTTGCCTCGATGACGAGCTCGGCCAGCTCGGCGATCGTGAACTCGACGGGGTTGCCGAGGTTGACGGGCCCGAAGTGGGGCGAGTCGAGCATGGCCACGATGCCGGTGACGAGATCGTCCACGTGACAGAAGCTGCGCGTCTGGGAACCGTCGCCGTAGATGGTGAGCGGATCGCCCGAGATGGCCTGCACGATGAGGTTGGACACGACCCGCCCGTCGTGGGGACGCATCCGAGGCCCGTAGGTGTTGAAGATGCGCACCACGCGCACATCGATGCCGTGCGTCCGGTGGTACGCCATCGTCATCGCCTCGGCGAAGCGCTTGGCCTCGTCGTACACGCCGCGGGGACCGACGGGGTTGACGTGGCCCCAGTAGTCCTCGCGCTGGGGGTGGACCTGAGGGTCGCCGTAGACCTCGCTCGTCGAGGCGAGCAGGAAGCGCGCCCCCTTGTCGCGAGCCAGGCCCAGGCAGTTGTGCGTGCCGAGCGACCCGACCTTGAGCGTCTGGATGGGCAGCTCGAGGTAGTCGACCGGGGACGCCGGCGAAGCGAAGTGCAACACGGCGTCGACCTCACCGGGCACCCAGACGTGCTCGCTGACATCGGCCAGGGAGAAGCTGAAGTCACGCTCGCCGAAGAGGTGGGCGATGTTGCGCTCGTCGCCGGTCACCAGGTTGTCGACGGCGACGACCTGGTCGCCCCGGGCGAGCAGGCGATCACAGAGGTGGCTGCCGAGGAACCCGGCACCGCCGGTGACGACGATGCGCACCGCCTACCGGTCCTCCCCCACGACCGTGGACCCTAGTGCCCGACCCGCTGGGCTCAGCTCGGAGCGAGGCCGCTGCGCAGCTGGGCGTCACCCTCGGGGCCCAGGATCACCGTGTCGTTGGATCCACCTGCGGGGACCATCGGGTACACCTTCTCGAAGGCATCGGTGCGGAAGTCGACCACGACGGGCCGATCGTCGATCGAGTTGGCCTTGTCGATGGCCGGGCCGACGTCCTCGGTGGTCTCGACCCGCAGGCCCACGCACCCCATCGCCTCGGCCCACTTGACGTAGTCGGGCAGGTCCGGCGAGAGGTAGACCTCGCTGTAGCGCTCCTCGTAGAACAGCTCCTGCCACTGGCGGACCATGCCGAGGTAGGCGTTGTTGATGATGGCGATCTTGACCGGGATGCGTTCGGCCGCAGCGGTGATGAGCTCTTGGGCGGTCATCTGGAAGCAGCCGTCGCCGTCGATGGCCCAGACCATCCGATCGGGTCGTCCGACCTTGGCGCCGATGGCGGCGGGGACCGCGTAGCCCATGGTGCCCAACCCACCCGAGTTGACCCAGGTGTACGGGTGGTCGTAGCGCCAGTGGTGGCTGGCCCACATCTGGTGCTGGCCGACACCCGAGACGACGATCGTGTCGGCGGGCGAGCGGTCGCGGATCGCCTCGATGCACATCTGAGGCTTGAGCGGACCGCCCGGCTCTGACTCGTCATATGTCAGCGGGTGGGTCTCCTGCCACCCCGACAGGGTCTGGCGCCACGGCGAGCGATCGGCGTCGCCGATGCCGTGCCGCTCGAGATCGGCGACGATGGCCTCGATCACCAGACGGCAGTCGCCGACGATCGGGACCTCGGGACGGCGCACCTTGCCGAGCTCGGCCGGATCGATGTCGACGTGGATGACCTCGGCCAGGGGAGCGAAGTGCTTCGGGTCACCGGTCACCCGGTCATCGAAGCGCGACCCCAGGGCGATGAGCAGGTCGGCCTGTTGCATCGAGGTGATGGCGGCGTAGTTGCCGTGCATGCCGGGCATGCCCAGGCACAGCTCGTGGCTGTCGGGGAACGCACCCCGGGCCATGAGCGTGGTGACGACCGGGATGCCGGTCAGCTCGGCCAGGCGCAACAGGGCCGCGGCGGCCCTCGCCTTCAAGATGCCGCCGCCGGCGTAGATGACCGGGCGCTCAGCTGAGCGGATGAGCTCGGCTGCCTTCTTCACCTGGCGGGGGTGCCCGCCGGTGGTCGGCTGGTACCCGGGCAGGTGCACCTCGGTCGGCCAGTACCAGTCGAGCTCGGCGTTCGAGACGTCCTTGGGCAGGTCGACCAGCACCGGTCCGGGTCGTCCCGTCGAGGCGACGTGGAACGCCTCGGCGACCACCCGGGGGATCTCGGACGGGTCGCTGATCAGCCAGTTGTGCTTGGTGCAGGACATGGTGATGCCGGTGGTGTCGCATTCCTGGAAGGCGTCCGTGCCGATCGATCCGGTCGCCACCTGGCCGGTGATGGCCACCATCGGCACCGAGTCCAACATGGCGTCGGCCAGGGGGGTCACGAGGTTGGTCGCCGCTGGGCCCGAGGTGACCACGCACACTCCGGGCCGGCCGGTGACGTGGGCGTAGCCAGAGGCCATGTGCCCGGCGCCCTGTTCGTGGCGGACGAGCACGTGGCGGATCGGTGAGTCGATGATCGGGTCATAGACCGGGAGGATGGCTCCGCCGGGCAGGCCGAAGACCACCTCGACCCCCGCCATCTCGAGGCTGCGGACGAGGGCCTGGGCGCCGGTCAGTCGCTCTGGCACGGGGTCTCCCTAGGGGTGCATCAAACGGTGGTCAGGTTCGGTCGCAGGACGCGCAGATGACCTCCCCGACTCGGGGAGGTCATCTGCGCGCGCCGTGGCGAGGTCGTGCGCCTAGTCGGGCGCTACGGCTGCCGTCGGGCTGGACACCTTCAGATACTGCCCGCTCACCCGGCTCGAGGGCAAGCCGCCGAGGGCGCCCGGCCCAGGTCAGACCAGACGCCCCCCGACCGATCAAGGCCCAGGGCGCCGGTTAGGGTCCGCGGCATGGCGGGTGGCGGGCAGGCCTACCCACGGTCGATGGTGGGTGGGGACGTGAACGCAAGCGATGCGGCGAAGCGGGCGGCACGACCGGCCAGGGCCCTGGCCCTGGCGGCGTCGGTGGTGGCGCTCGTCCTGGTGGCAGCGACGGGGACGGCCGGTGCCATGGCCCCCGAGACGTCGTCAGAGACCGCGCAGGACCCCGTTCCGGTGACGATCGCCCCGGACGCCCCGCCGGTCAGCGCGTCGGTGATCGCACGCCTCGGAACTGATCCGGCTGCCGGCCCTGAGGCCGGCACCGATGCTGTGGAGGGTGGATCGGCCGGCTCCGGTCCCTCCGGCGGCGCCGAGTCGCCCGAGGTCGAGGCCACGACCGGCGCCGATCCCGGTGCCGAGACCGGCACCGACCCAGTCGACGGTGGCGGCGCCGATCGGCGAACCGATCCCGCCGACGCCGACCCGGAGGGCCCGGCCACCGGCACGACGCCGCCGGTCCAGGAGCAGGTCGATCTGGTGGCCGCTCGCGACGACGGCGGCGGCGGGGGCACCCGCCTGGGTGCGATCCTCGTGGTGGTGGTCGGCCTGAACGCCGCCGCGCTGATCTTCATCGTCGTCGACCGGGCCCGAGAGAACCGCCGGATGGCCTGAGCGCAGACCGCTCCGGATGCCCTGCGCGCCAGACCGCTCCGCCGGACAGCCGCCCAGGTGCCGTGTCCGGTGGGGTCGGCGTACCCTTCGCACCCATCCGCTCCCAGGGGAAGGACCACCATGAGCCGCATCGCCGTGATCGGCGCCGGGTACGTCGGGCTCACCACCGCAGCCTGCTTCTCCAAGCTCGGCCACGACGTGGTGTGCGCCGACGTGGTGCCCGAGAAGATCGACGCCCTCCAGCGCGGCGAGGTCCCCATCCTCGAACAGGGCCTTCCCGAGCTGGTCGAGGCCGGACGGGCCGGCGGTGCGCTGCGCTTCGTCCTCGGAGCGGCGAAGGCGGTACCGGGGGCCGAGTTCGTCTACCTCTGCGTGCCGACGCCCCAGCACGACGACGGTTCGGCCGACCTCAGCTACGTCGAGGCTGCCGCCACCGAGATCGCTGACGCCCTCGAGCCCGAGGCCATCGTCGTCAACAAGTCGACGGTGCCGGTGGGTTCGACCCGGGTGGTCCAACGGGCCCTGGGACGGGCCGACGTGCCGGTGGTGTCCAACCCCGAGTTCCTCCGGGAAGGCTCGGCGGTGCACGACTTCTTCCACCCCGACCGGATCGTGATCGGGGCCGAGGACCGGGCGGCTGCGGCCAGGGTCGCCTCGTTGTACCTGGGGGTGCCGGCCCCGGTCGTGTCGACGGACCCCGCCTCGGCCGAGACCATCAAGTACGCAGCCAACGCCTTCCTGGCGATGAAGTTGAGCTTCGCCAACGCCGTGGCCGCCGTGTGCGAGGGCGTGGGCGCCGACGTGCACGACGTGATGACCGGCATCGGCTACGACACCCGCATCGGGGCCAAGTTCCTCCAACCCGGCCCGGGCTGGGGCGGGTCGTGCTTCCCCAAGGACACCCGGGCGATGGTGAACATCGCCAGTAGGGGGGGCTACGACTTCGAGCTGCTGCGCGAGGTCATCGCCGTCAACGACTCGATGTTCGGGCGCATGGCCGACAAGGTCGCCGAGCTGCTCGACGGCGACGTCTCGGGCCGGCGGATCGCTGCGTGGGGCCTCACGTTCAAGGCCCGCACCGACGACCTGCGCGAGTCCCCGGCCCTCGAGGTCATCTCGCGCCTGGTCGAACGTGGCGCCGACGTCGTGGCCTATGACCCGGCTGTCCGGCGGGACTTCGAGGGGTTCTCCCGCGTCGACGATCCATACGAGGCCGTCACCGCGGCCGATGCGCTCGTGGTGCTGACCGAGTGGGACGACTTCCGCTGGCTCGATCTCGCCAAGGTGGCCGAGCTCATGGCCGAGCGCAACGTCGTCGACACCCGTTCGCTGCTCGATCCGACCCAGCTGCGTCGCAACGGCTTCACGTTCCGCCGGGTGGGCGTCCCGGCCTGAGCGGCGCGGACCGCCCCACGCCGGGGGCACCTCGGGCGGGTTAGGTCAGCTCGGACACCTCGACCACCTCGACGGCCAGGGTGGCGCCGGTCGGGGTCTCGTAGCGGACCGTCTCACCGACGTGGGCCCCGTTGCAGGCCCGACCGAGCGGCGAACCCGGCGTCATCATCTCGTAGCCGTCGACGCGTTCCTCGATGCTGCCGAACAGGTAGGTCTCGGCCTCGTCGTCGCCTTCGTAGCGCACCGCCACGATGCGCCCGGGCGCGACGACGTCGTCGGGTCCCCCCGAGGCGGTGTCGACCACCTCTGCGTCGAGCAGCATCCCTTCGAGCTGGCGGATGCGGCCCTCCATCTTGCCCTGCTCCTCCTTGGCGGCGTGGTAGTCGCCGTTCTCGGACAGGTCACCGAGCAGTCGTGCCTCTTCGATCTGGTTGGCGATGTCGATGCGCCCCCGGGTCGTGAGGTCCTTCAGCTCGGCGGAGAGGCGGTCGTGCGCGTCGCGAGACAGCTGATGGCTGGACATGAGCGTGAGAGGCTAGCGGTGCTCGCCCAGCCGGGTCCTGCGCGGCTGCGCTCTGGTCCAGGGCGCGCCGGATTGACCGGCTGGTGGCCTCGGGGGACACTGGGCAGGCCGGCCGGTCACCACCGCCACCGACCAGCGCCCGCGGCCGGGTCGGTCCCCTCACCCATCGAACGGCGCCGTCCCCGGTCCGGCGAGCTGCGGGCGTGCGGGCTCGGGGCGACCCACGACACGGGAGACGACGTCCACATGAGCCACCGGGTGGCGGTCATCGGCGGGGACGGCATCGGTCCCGACGTGACCGCCGAGGCGGTCAAGGTCATCCGGGCCACCGGGGTGGCCATCGACACGACCGAGTTCGATCTGGGCGGCCACCGCTACCTGCGCGACGGCACGATCCTGCCCGACGAGGTGCTCGACGAGCTGCGAGACCACGACGCCATCCTGCTCGGCGCGGTCGGTCACCCCGACGTGGCGCCCGGGCTGCTCGAGCGCGGGATCTTGTTGAAGGCCCGCTTCGATCTCGACCTGTACATCAACCGCCGACCCTTCGATCTGTCCAACGGGCACTCCTTCACCGTCATTCGCGAGAACACCGAGGGCGCCTACGCCGGCGAGGGGGGCTTCCTGCGCAAGGGCACCCCCCATGAGGTCGCCACCCAGGGCAGCGTCAACACCCGCCGGGGGGTGGAGCGCTGCATCCGCTACGCGTTCGATCTGGCCCGAGACGGAACCCGGCGCCACCTGACGTTGGTGCACAAGACCAACGTGTTGACCTTCGCCGGCGACCTCTGGCAGCGCACCTTCGACGAGGTCGCCGGCGACTACCCCACCGTCGACACCGCGTACCACCACGTCGATGCGGCCTGCATCTACCTCGTCACCGATCCCGAGCGCTACGACGTGATCGTCACCGACAACCTGTTCGGTGACATCCTCACCGATCTCGGCGGAGCGGTCGCCGGGGGCATCGGGCGGGCCGCATCCGGGAACCTGAACGCTGCGGGGGACGGCCCGAGCCTGTTCGAGCCAGTCCACGGCTCGGCGCCCGACATCGCCGGAACCGACACGGCTGATCCCACCGCGGCCATCTTGAGCGCTGCCATGATGCTGGAGTTCCTCGGTCGCACCGATGCCGGGGCCCGCGTCCGGGCTGCGTGCGTCGACGTGCCCGAGCGGTTGCGCACGACCGAGATCGGCGATCTGGTCGCCGAGAGAGTCAAGGAGGCGGTCTGAGTGCCGATCACGCCCACCGACAAGATCTGGATGAACGGCGTGCTGGTGCCGTGGGACGACGCTCGCATCCACGTGCTCACCCACACCCTGCACTACGGCAACGGCGTGTTCGAGGGCATCAGGGCCTACGAGACCGACGAGGGGGCCGCGATCTTTCGCCTCACCCCCCACATCGAGCGGCTGTTCCGCAGCGCCAAGATCCTGGCGCTGGACATCCCTTACTCCGTCGACGAGCTCGTCGAGGCGACCAAGCTCACGGTGCGCGAGAACGGCCTGTCCAGCTGCTACATCCGTCCGATCGCGTACCTCGGGTACGGCGAGATGGGACTGAACCCCCTGCCGTGTGACGTCGACGTCTCGATCGCCGTGTGGCCGTGGGGCGCCTACCTGGGCGAGGAGGGCATCGCCCGGGGCGTGCGGTGCAAGATCAGCTCGTGGCAGCGCCACGACCCCAACGCCATGCCGCCGGCGGCCAAGGGCGTCGGGATGTACGTCAACTCCCAGATGGCCAAGGTCGAGGCCATACGCGCCGGCTACGACGAGGCCATCCTGCTGTCCCCCCAGGGCTACGTGAGCGAGTGCACCGGGGAGAACCTCTTCGTCGTGCGCGATGGCGTCATCGTCACCCCCCCGGTCAGCGCCGGTGCCCTCGAGGGCATCACCCAGAGCGCGGTGAGCGCCATCGCCGCCGATCTCGACATCGAGGTCCGCCAGGACAACATCTTGCGCAGTGACCTCTACACCGCCGACGAGGCGTTCCTCAGCGGCACGGCGGCTGAGGTCGTGCCCGTCCGTTCGGTCGATGACCGAGAGATCGGGGATCCCGGCCCGGTGACGACGGCGATCCAGGCGGTCTTCTACCGGGCGGTCCGGGGCGAGGAACCCCGGTACAAGGAGTGGAACGAGCTGGTCGCCTGAGCCTGCCCGCCACGACCCCGCCCGCCACGACCCTGCCGCCCTCCCCCGTCTCGGTGAGCACGACCCCTCTGCGCGCCTGTGTGATCGGCGCCGGCGCCATCGCCGAGGTGCACCTGGCTGCCATCGAGCGCGGTCCGGTCGTGCTCGACGCTGTCGTCGACCGCTCGGCTGCGCTCGCCCGCTACGCCGCCGAGCGCTTCGGTGGCGGCCACCACGGCACCGATCTGGCGACGGCCCTGGCTCGCCGGCCCGATGTCGTGCACGTGCTGACGCCACCGGCATCGCACCCCGAGCTGGTGCGTTGCGCGCTCGACGCTGGCGCCCACGTGTTGTGCGAGAAGCCGCTGGCCCTCTCAGCCGGCGTCACCGCCGAGCTGCTCGCCCACGCCCGTCGGTCGGGCCGCCTGCTGGTCGAGGACCAGAACTACCGGTTCGAGGGGCTCATCCAGCGGCTGCAGCAGGACGTGGCGAGCGGCCGTCTCGGACGGCTGATCGAGCTGGAGGTGCGCTTTGCCGTCCCCGGCGGCGAGGGTCGCTACGCCGACCCGCACCTGCGTCACCCGGCCCACGACCTGCCCGGGGGCACCGTGCACGACATCTTGCCGCACCTGAGCTCGATCGCCGACGAGCTGCTGGCCCCCGCCGAGCTCGAGGTGGTCGACGTCGAGCTGTCAGCGTCACCGGGGTGGGCGAGCACCGACGTGCTCGACGCCCGCCTGATCGCTCGACCCGCGCCGGGTGCGTCGTCAGACGGCGTCGCCGCCGGCGAGTCCGGAGGCGTCGCGGACGTCCGGGTGCGCCTCGTCGTCGATCCGCTCACCGCCCCGCCCCGCTTCGCCGTCACCGCCAGGGGGCGGGAGGGCACCGTCGAGCTCGATCTGTTCCGCCGCCAGTACCGGCACTGGAGATCGTGGCCGGCCGCCGGTCCGGCGTCGCCGATGGTCGACCAGGTGGTCGACGGCGTCGGCACGGTGACCGACGGCGTGCGCAACCTCGCCAGCCGCCTGCGCACCCGCTCGGCGTACGAGGGCGTGCAGGTGCTGGTCGAGCGCTTCCACCGGGCGGCCGCCGGGGACGGCCCACCCCCGCTCGACGAGCGGGCGACCACGACCAACGCCCGTCTCGTCGATGCGATCGTCGCCGCGGGTCGGGCCTCGTGAGGATCCTCGTCACCGGAGCCGGCGGCTTCGTCGGAACGGCGGTGGTCGATGCCGCTCGGCGCGACGGCCACGACGTGGTGGCGATGCGCCGCCCGGGGGCCGCACCGCCCGAGCGTGCTGGCAGCTCGGCGTCCTCGGTGGCCTGGGACCTGCGCGCCGGCCCCCCGCCGGACGAGGCGCTCGCCGGCGTCGACGCCGTCGTCCACTGCGCAGCCGCCCTCGGCGGCGACCTCGCCACCCAGATGGCCTCGACCGTGGTCGGCACCGAGCACCTGCTCACCGCCCTCGCCGGCACCGGCACGCGCCTCGTCGCCGTGTCGAGCTTCAGCGTCTATGACCTGCGGGCCGTCCCCGAGGGCGGCGTCGTCGACGAGGCCACGCCGCTCGACCGCGACGGGCCCCACCGCGACGCCTACGCCCGCGCCAAGCTCGTCCAGGAACGGCTGACGACCGAGGCGCACGCCGGCGGGGACGTGGCGGTCGTGACGGTCCGTCCGGGCATCGTGTACGGCCCCGGCCGCCTGCGCCACGCTCTGCTGGGACGGTCCGTGCTCGGCCGGTTCGTCCGCTTCGCCCCCTCGGCGAGGGCGCCCATCACCTGGGTGGACAACACCGCTGCCGCGCTCGTCGCCGCTGCGGTGCGGCCCGGTGTCGAGGGCGAGACCCTCAACGTGGTCGACGACGACGTGCCGACCAACGCCACCTACGCCGACGAGGTGGCCCGGCGCACCGGCGAGGCGCCCGGCCCGGCGGTGCCCTGGCGCCTGGTGGCCGCGACCGCCGAGGCGGCCGACGTCGTCGACCGTTGGGTGTTCCGACGGTCGCTGCTGCTGCCCGGGCTGCTGGTCCCCGCCCGGGTCCACGCCTCGTTCCGGCCCCTCAGGTTCTCCAACGCTCAGGCCAGACGGGTGCTCGACTGGCGTCCGGTGCCGGTGGGTGCGGCCCTCGACGCCTGCGTCGCCGCCGAGGCGCTCGGCCACACCGAGCCCTCGCCGCCCCTCGCCGCCGCCGGTGCGGGTCGCAGCGATCCGGCCCCGACCGGCACGGTCGGGCCGGCGAGCAGCGTGCCCTCGTCGCCGTGAGCAGCCCCCCGACGAGGATCTCGCCATGAGGGTCGCCTACCTGGCGGGCACCTACCCCCGGGCCACCTACACCTTCATCACCCGAGAGATCCAGGCGCTGCGCCGAGCAGGCGACCACGTCGAGACGTTCGCGGTGCGGTCGCCCCCCCAGGCCGAGCTCGTGGCTGGCCTCGCCGACGAGCACCGGCGCACCGATGCGTTGCTCGGCTCCGCCCCCCGGCTGGTGCGCGACGTCACCCTGGCGGTGCTGAGGTCACCCGGGCCCAGCGCCGAGGCGGCCCGCCTCGCCTGGGCCACTCGCCGCCCCGGGGCCCGGCGCACCGCCACCCAGCTCGCCTACCTCGTCGAGGCGCTCGCCCTCGCCACCCGCCTGCGGCGTCGACGCATCGAGCACCTCCACGCCCATCTCGGCGACACCGCGGCCTCGGTGGCCATGCTGGCCGCGGTGGTGGCGAAGGTGCCGTGGAGCTTCACCCTGCACGGGCCCGGCATCTTCTTCGAGGCCCACGACTGGCGCCTCGACGTCAAGTGCGAGCGCGCCTCGTTCTGTGCCTGCATCAGCTGGTTCTGCCGCAGCCAGGCGCTGGCCGTGGCCCCCGGCACCGCAGATCGCCTGCACCTCGTGCGCTGCGGAGTCATCGCCGACGACTACGCCCCGAGGACCCACCGGGGGACCGGGCGGCGCATCGTGGTCGTCGGCCGCCTGGCCCCGGTCAAGGCCGTCGACGACGTGCTCGACGCCGCCGCCCGCCTCGCCGGTCGAGGGGTCGAGGTCGAGCTGGTCGTCATCGGCGACGGCCCTCGTCGCCCGGACCTCGAGCGCCAGGCCGCCACCCTCGGGCTCAGCGCCCGGACCACCTTCGTCGGGGCGCTCGGCGCCGCACAGGTCGCCGACGAGCTCGCCCGGGCCGACGTGTTCGTCTCGGCGAGCTACGCCGAGGGGTTGCCGGTGTCGATCATGGAGGCGATGGCCGCCGGCCTGCCGGTCGTGGCCACCCAGGTCGGAGGGGTGGCCGAGCTCGTCGAGACCGGTGTCACCGGCACGCTCGTGCGCCCCGGCGACGTGGACCAGCTCGCCGAGGCCGTCGGGAGGCTGCTCGCCGACGGCGACCGGCGGGCCCGGCTCGGGGCGGCCGGGCGACGCGCCGTCGTCGAGCGCCACGACGTCGGTCGCGAGGCTGCCCGGTTGCAGCGCCTCATGGCCGACCCGCCGGCGGCACCGGTGCACGCCCACGACGGGCCGGGGCGGTGCTGTTGACCTGCGGGCGGGGCACCGCGATCATCGGCGGCCGTGACGGCGCCGGAATTCGCGGACGCCGTCGCCGCCACCGACCGACGAGCCGACCGTCGGCTTCCGGTGACCTGCCGGTCCCGCAGCGGCGTCGCCACGCCCGACGACGCTCGCCGAGGAGGTGGACATGACCGACCTTGACCGCCCGGAGGCCTCGATCGGGGTGGATCGCTCGCCCCGCCGCGATCCCAGCTGGCCCGAGCGGGTTGACATCTTCGACACGACCCTGCGCGACGGGGTGCAGTTCGAGGGCATCAGCGTCACCGTCGACGACAAGTTGCGGGTGGCCGAGGCGCTCGACGACCTCGGCGTCCACTGGATCGAGGGCGGGTGGCCAGGCGCCAACCCCCGTGACATCGAGTTCTTCGCCCGAGCCCGCGACGAGCTCTCGCTGTCGACGTCTCAGCTCGTCGCCTTCGGGTCGACCCGTCGGCCAGCCGGGCGTGTCGATGACGACCCGACGTTGCGCAACCTCGTCGAGGCGGGCACCGAGACCGTGTGCATCGTCGCCAAGAGCTGGGACTACCACGTCACCAAGGCGCTGCGTCAGCCCCTGTCCGAGGGTCTCGCCATGGTGCGCGACTCCGTCGAGCACCTCGTCGCCCAGGGGCTGCGGGTGTTCCTCGACGCCGAGCACTGCTTCGACGGGTACCGCTCGAACCCCGAGTTCACCCTCGCGGTGCTCGAGACCGCAGCGATGGCCGGAGCCCACACCCTGGTGTTGTGTGACACCAACGGCGGGTCGCTGCCCCACGAGGTCGGCCGCATCACCGCCGAGATCGTCGCCCACCTGGGTGCAGACGGTCCCGTGATCGGGGTGCACACCCAGGACGACACCGGGTGCGCGGTGGCCAACGCCCTGGCCGCGGTGGCCTCGGGGGCTCGTCACGTCCAGGGCACCATCAACGGCTACGGCGAGCGCACCGGCAACTGCGACAACACCGTCGTCGTGCCCGACCTGACCCTCAAGATGGGCATCGAGACGCTGCCAGAGGGGCGCATGTCGCGCCTCACCGCCATCAGCCACCACGTCGCCGAGCTGATGAACCAGGCCCCCGATCACGCCCAGCCCTACGTGGGCCGCAGCGCCTTCGCCCACAAGGCGGGACTGCACACCTCGGCGATCGCCCGGCGTCCCGACAGCTACGAGCACGTCGATCCGGCTGCGGTCGGCAACTCGACGCGCTTCTTGGTCAGTGACCTGTCGGGTCGGGCCACCGTGCAGCTCAAGGCCGCCGAGCTCGGCATCGAGATGGACGGCCCGGCCATCAGCGAGGTCACCGAGGCGCTGAAGCGCCTCGAGCACCAGGGGTTCCACTACGAGACCGCCGACGGCAGCCTCGAGCTGCTGCTGCGCGAGGCCACGGGGTGGCGCCAGGACTTCTTCGAGGTCGAGTCGTTCCGGGTCGTCACCGATCGTCGCACCGATCACAGCTTCGACACCGAGGCGACGGTGAAGGTGCGCGTCGGTGAGGACCGACGGGTCGCCGTGGGCGAGGGTAACGGCCCCGTCGACAGCCTCGACCGGGCGCTGCGCGCCGCCATCGGCGCCCACCACCCCGCCCTAGACGGCGTGCACCTAACCGACTACAAGGTGCGCATCCTCGACTCCTCCAAGGCAGCCGGTGCGGTCACCCGGGTGCTCATCGATTCGAGCGACGGGCGCCGCACCTGGACCACGATCGGCGTGTCCGAGAACATCATCGAGGCCTCCTGGCAGGCGCTGCGAGACTCGATCGTCTACGCGCTGCTCCAAGTCGGGCCAACCGACCCGCCGTCCTGCTAGTCCACCACACGCTCTCGGATTGGCACTTGCGCTGAGATCGGGGGCGAGCATATGCTTCTCGGATACACCGATCACGGAAGGTCGTGCTAGGTGAGAAGTCATCGGTTGGGTGCAGAAGCGCTTGACCCCCTTGTCATGACCAGCGATGGCCTCATTCGGATGGGCGTACTCGCCAGCGACGGCGGCGGTGGAGTCTTTTCAGGCGCCATTCGCGCAGGAAACTGCGCTTTTCGTCAAGCTACGGATCGGCCGCATCTGTCCTCCGGGGACGCCTCAGTTCACGGTTGGTGGCGGTACCGAGACGGTACATGTCCTGCCAGGGCAGAGGGCTAGACCACGTTACGAGCGTACGGTTGTTTTCGCGGTGTAGCCCCGTGTTGGCACCGAACTCAGAGAGCTGTCGTGGGAAACGTTCTCCAAGGAGGCGGAGCCGGAGCCGACAAGCGTGTGACCGCCCGTAAAGCTTGCGAATCTACGAACAGGACCGGGTGGATAGGAACTGTGCGAGTCCGGATCCCGGGATATCCATGGTCGACAATGAGCAAGACGCCAAACAGGGACCATTTTTGTGCGCCGTGATTGTAGACTTCGTGAGTTCGTGGACCAGCACAACGGGCCTACAGCGGTGGCGCAGAGGTGAGCGGATGGGAATATCAACCGCTACATGGCGACCCTACGACTGGTCCAATCACGGTTGCTGGGTTGCATGCATTCTGCAACAGTGGGCCGGACAGCAACCAATTTGCGACTGAGCATTTCACGGTTCATGAGTTTGCCGTCCTCTCGACCGGTGACTGGGTCGAGTTGAGAACCTTGGGGTGGACGTTGGGCTTCTCCCACGTTGACTCAGGTAACTTAGCGCTCGACGAAGTGATGACTACGATACGTCAGGTCATCGGGCCCGAGGATGACGTTCGGGACGCCCATCCCTGGATGGATCTAGTTGTTGCCGCAAGAGGTCGTGGCTTGGACGTTACTACGGGAGAACTCGAGGGCGTCCCGTACGAGATCTCGTTGTCCACAACGGTGCTGATCAGGACAGGGCTCCTACCAGAATAGGTGGTGGGACTCGGTCGGCTCTGGCGAGCTGACGTTCTAGTGAATGCCAATAGCCATCGTCAAGATTGTCAACGTAACGGGTATGCGGCCTGACCACCTGTTCTGAGGTCACGGCACGGCATTGGGGTGTCGTTGCGTCTGTCAGCTCGGTCGACCACAGCAACGGCATCGGGAGGATTCCTCACGCAGCATCCGAGGATGAGCGGGCGCTACGCACCCTGGCCCTTCTCCGGCCAGGAGAATGCCGGGTTGGCCGGCCTTGAGTACGTCGACCGGCTCAGTAACCGACGCCGACACGGACGGGTTCACCTGCCCGGGTGCCGGTCCGCCGACCTGGCGGACCACGAGGCGGCCTGGCGTCAGATGGGGACGACTGAGTAGGTTGCCAACCATGCGTGAGCGTCCACTGAACCCGTGGACATGTGCGCTCCGTGAGGCGGGGCGCAACGGCGCATGTCTCCGGGCCTCGCACGTCGTTGGGTAAGAGCAGAAGAACCCTGGCGTGCACTGACGACGGAGAGCTCGACGAGCGGTGCACGGTCCGCAGTGCCCGCCCCCAGTCGAGCTAGTTGCGATCTCCACCCCGGAAAGGGATCCCATGGCCACCCTGCACTACGACGACGCTGCCGATCTGTCCCTGCTCGCCGACTCGACGGTCGCCGTCCTCGGCTACGGGTCCCAGGGCCACGCCCACGCCCTGAACCTGCGTGATTCCGGGGTCGACGTCGTCGTCGGCTTGCGAGAGGGCTCAGCTTCGGTGGCCAAGGCCGAGTCCGAGGGCCTCGACGTGCGGTCGATCGCCGAGGCGGCCGCCGCCGCCGACGTCGTCATGGTGCTGCTGCCCGACACCGACCAGGCGAAGGTCTTCGCCGAGGCCATCGAGCCGGGTCTCGAGACGGGCAACAGCCTGGTGTTCGCCCACGGCTTCAACATCCACTTCGGGTTCATCACCCCGCCCGAGGGCGTCGACGTGTGGATGGTCGCCCCCAAGGGGCCGGGCCACAACGTGCGCCGCACCTACGTCGAGGGCGGGGGCGTGCCTGCGCTGCTGGCCGTGCACGCCGACCCCAGCGGGCGAGCCCACGACCTGGGCCTGGCCTACGCCAAGGGCATCGGCGCCACCCGGGGCGGCGTGCTGGAGACCACCTTCGCCGAGGAGACCGAGACCGATCTGTTCGGCGAGCAGACCGTCCTGTGCGGAGGCCTGACGGCGCTGATCACCGCCGGGTTCGAGACCCTCGTCGAGGCCGGGTACCAGCCCGAGAGCGCTTACTTCGAGACCTTGCACGAGGTCAAGCTCATCGTGGACTTCATGTACGAGCAGGGCATCTCGGGCATGCGGTACACGGTCTCTGACACCGCGGAGTACGGCGACTACGTGACCGGGCCTCGTCTGATCACCGACCAGACCCGCGCCGAGATGCGCCAGGTGCTGGCCGAGATCCGTGACGGCACCTTCGCCCGGGCGTGGATGGCCGAGAACGAACAGGGCCGGCCGAACTTCTCGAAGATGCGCGCCGAGGGCGCGGCCCACCCGATCGAGGCGGTGGGTCAGGAGCTGCGGGCCAAGATGCCCTGGATCTCCGCCGGCCGCTCCGACATCCGGGCGGCCTCGGGAGGCCAGGGCGGGCAGGCGTGAGCGTGGGGCGGTCCCCGTCCGAGCTGCACATCCTCAGCGTCCTCGTCGAGAACAAGCCCGGCGTGCTGGCTCGCATCGCCCTGCTGTTCAGCCGCCGGAACTACAACATCTACTCGTTGGCGGTGGCGCCCACCGATGACGCCGAGCTGAGCCGCATCACGATCGTGGTCGACGTCGCCGGCTCGCGCGTCGAGCAGATCACCAAGCAGCTGCACAAGCTCGTCAACGTCATCAAGATCAGCGAGCTGACCCCCGCGGGCGCCATCGAGCGCGAGCTGATGGTCGTGACCGTCGAGGCGGGACCGCTCGAACGGTCCGAGCTGATCTCGCTGGCCGGCGTGTTCGGCGGCGACGTGCTCGACGTCGGGCACGCTGCCCTCACGTTGATGATCGCCGCCCACCCCGAGCGCCTCGACGCCTTCGAGGACCTCGTGAGACCCCACGGCATCCTCGAGCTGCAACGCACCGGCCGCGTCGCCCTGCCGACGCTCGAACGAGAGGCGCCGGCTCCGCGGTTGCGCTCCGCCGGCTGAGCCCGGCTGACTCGCCCCCCGCCCCCCGCCCCCCGCCCCCCGCACCCCGCCCCCCGCCCGTCGCCGGGCGAAGCGGTCGACGTAGTGTCGGTCCGGTCCGAGGAGGAGGGGCCATGACCGCTGATGTGGTGCTGTACGAGGTGCTCGACGGCGTCGCCCTGGTGACGCTCAACCGCCCGGACCGGTTGAACGCCTGGACCGGCGAGCTCGAGCGGGCCTACTTCGCCGCGCTGGACCGCGCCGCCGACGACGACGACGTCAAGGTCGTGGTCGTCACCGGGGCCGGCAAGGGGTACTGCGCTGGCGCCGACATGACCACGCTGCAGAGCATCGGCGGCAGCGGCGGTGGCGACGCCGACGACGCCAGGACCGACGACGCCGACGCGGCCGGCGGCGCCAGTGCGGCCGGCGGCGGGGACCCCGCTCGGGGCCGGCACATGTACGAGACGATCGCAGTGCCCAAGCCGGTGATCGCGGCGATCAACGGAGCGTGCGCTGGCATCGGGCTGGCCCAGGCGCTGTTCTGCGATCTGCGCTTCGCCGCCGAGGGCGCCAAGCTCACCACCGCCTTCGCCCGGCGGGGCCTCATCGCCGAACACGGCATGAGCTGGGCGCTGCCCCGCCTGATCGGCCCGGCGGCAGCGATGGACCTCCTGTTCTCGGGACGGGTCGTGCTCGCCGAGGAGGCCGTCGCCATGGGCCTGGTCAACCGGGTCATCGCCGCCGACTCGCTGGTCGACGAGACGATGGCCTACGCCAGGGAGCTTGCCGCGCTGTCCTCGCCGACGTCGATGGCGGTGATGAAGCGACAGGTGTGGTCGCACACCGACCTGGCCCTCGGGGACGCTGCCGACGAGTCGATGGCGCTGATGAGCGCGTCGGTTTGGCGATCTGACTTCGTCGAGGGCGTTGCCAGCTTCGTCGACAAGCGCCCCCCGGCGTTCTCACCGATCGACGCCGCCGCCCTGGCCGAGGTGTCGAGGTCCCCGGCTCGCTGAGCGCCGGGACCACCGGCCCGCCGGGCGTGATCGGCGTCGGCGGTCAGGCTCGGTGGCCGGCGGCGCCGGGTGCGGCGAGGGCCGTCACGAGGCCTGCGGCGTCGGCCACGGTCACGGTCAGGCCGCTGTGGGTCGGGCGCCACCCCACGACCTTGGGAACCGGCGGATCGAAGCGGATGCACACCCCGCTGGCGCCCGAGGTCCCGAACGTGATGCCGTCGTCGCGCAGGCTGAGCCGCAGACCGACCGACATCAACGAGCGGTACGGCCCGGTGCTCTCGGCCCCGGCGATCTGGGATCGGGCGGCCGACAGCTGGAAGCGGCCGTAGGTGGCGGTGATGGTGTCGTCGCTGACGGCGACGCCGTCTCGGTCGCTGACGCCGAGCGCGGCGAGGGGCGCCTTGGCCCATGCGGGGGGGTCGGCGAATCGGAAGAACCGGGCCCCGGTGATGTCAGCAGCAGGGGACGGGCGGTCGGCCATGTCCGCCGACGCTAGCCGGCCCATCCCTCGACCGCCCGAACGCACTGACCTGGGCGGGACCGCCCCGAGGGGTGCCCGCACCGTTACCGGTCCCGCGCTGTGCGTGGCCCCGCCCCGTATGATCTGCAGCGATGAGACGCAAGGGTGGGGTCGGGCTGACGAGGAACGAGGAGCGGGTCCTCGTCGTCGCACTCTCCCTGCTCCAGCGGGGCAGCGACCGCTTCCACGGCTACCCGCTGGCCAAGGCCTTGGCCGACGCCGACCCTCGGGGCCGGGTCATGAACTACGCCACCCTGTACCGCTGCCTCGGTCGCCTCGAGGATCGCGAGCTGGCGGCGAGCGCTTGGACGATGGGCGAGACCAGCCGGCCTCGCCGGGAGTACACCCTCACACCTGCTGGCATCGACGAAGCACGAGCGGTCGTCGAGCGGTCCCAGGCCGCCGCCGAGGTCGGTCTCGGCCTCGATCTCGACGAGATGGGTCTCGGGCTCGCCTGAGCTCATCGACGCCCCTGTTGGGGGGGTCCTCACCTCGCGTTGCTGCCCGGTTGCGCTGAGTGGTCGAAGGTGGGGTTGGTGCAGGACGCCACCATCCGATCTGCGCCCGCTGTCGAACCTACGGGCGTGACCGAACGAGCGATCAGCTGGGTGCACCGCGCCGCCGTATGGGGCGAGGGACCGCCGGCTGCGCATCGCCTCAGAGTCTGGGCCGATCACGATCGCGCGCTGGCGGCTGACGGCGGTGGCACGCGCCGCCGTCTGGCCGAGGCGGGGCGAGCCGCTGCGGCCCACCTCTGCCATCGGGTGCTCGACCGCTGCGCTGGGGCTGACGCCGGGCTCTGGGCCGTGGCGTCGGTGCTGGCCGTCGTCGTGGTGGGGATGGCGTCGGGGACGTACTCATCGGCAGCACCCGGGCTCGTCGTCCACCTGCTGCTGGCGTGCGCGCTCGGCCTCGGGGCCATCGCCCGTCCGGGTCGGCTGCCCTCGGCGGTGGCGGTCGGCGCGACGGGGTCCTCGTTGGTCCACGCCGCCGCCGTCCTCGCCGCTGTGCCACCGTCGGCGACCGGCGAGGCGACGACGCTGGCGTCACGGGCCGGGCTCGAGGTCCTCGGGCTCGGGGTCATCGGGGTCGTGGCCTGCGCGGTCGCGTCCGCAGCGGTGGTCACCCGGCTCGTCCCGTTGACCGGGTCGGCGGCGGTGGCGGCGGTCGAGCGGGCCGGTGACCTCGTGCGGGCCGGCGTGGCGGTGGGCATCGGGCTGGCCGTCGGCGCCGCCGGGCGAGCCCTGGTGGACGATGCGACGACGACGGCTCGAGCCGACGTCGCCGCCGCCGTCGTCGTCACGACGATCGGCGTGGCCGCCCTGGTGAGCCTGCCCCGCCTCGGTGAGCCTGTCCCGCCCCGTGAGCTGTCCCGCCTCGGTGAGCAAGGGTCGGGTCCGCGTCCTGTGTCGTGACCGCGCCGGAGCCGCCCAGGCGGTGATCGCCGGCCCAGACCGCCTGGCCTCAGCCGAGGTCGACGGTGGTGACGCCTCGGATGCCGGGCCGGGTCTCGAGGGCGTCGGTGGCCTCGGCGCCGAGCGGTCCGTCGATCGAGAGCAGCATGAGGGCGCCCTCGCCGGCGGGGGAGCGGCCGAGGGCCATGTCGGCCACGTTGCACCCGGCGTCACCGATGGCCGATCCGACCACGCCGACCATGCCGGGCACGTCGTCGTTGCGCACCAGCACGAGGTGGGGCCCGACGGGCAGCTCGACCTCGACGTCGTCGACCATGACGATGCGGGGCTCCTCTGAGCGGCCGATCAGCGTGCCGGCCACGGCGTGCCCGGCGCAGCGGACCTCGACGAGGTTGACGTACTCAGCCGACGTCGCCGACTTGGACTCGCGCACCTCGACCCCGGCCCTGGCGGCCAGACCCGGAGCGTTGACGTAGCTGACCGGCACGTCAGAGATGCGGCCGAACACCCCCCGGAGCACTGCCAGGGTGAGCAGCGACGTGTCGTGCTCGGCGACGCGGCCGGTGCAGGTGACGTGCAGGCAATCGGGCGTCTTGCCGGCCAGCGAGGCGTAGAACGAGCCCAGCTGCTCGGCGAGACCGAGGAAGGGCTTGATGGCCTCGGGGGCCTCCCGGGCAGCGATGTTCACGGCGAATGGCACGAACTCGCCGGCCAGGGCCAGCTCGACCATCTCGGCGATGGTGGCCCCCGCCTTGTCCTGGGCTTCGGCCGTCGAGGCGCCGAGGTGCGGGGTGACCACGACGTTGGCCAGGCCGAACAACGGGGACGCGGTGGTCGGTTCGGCGTCGAACACGTCGAGCCCGGCGCCACCGATCTCGCCGGACACCAACGCCTCGGCCAGGGCCGCTTCGTCGACGATGCCGCCCCGAGCGGTGTTGATCAACAGGGCGTGCGGTCGCATCTGACGCAGCGCCTCTGCCCCGATCAGCCCGACGGTCTCGGCGTTGCGGGGGAGGTGCACGCTGATGGCGTCGCTGCGGTCGTACAGCTCGTCGAGGCCGACGAGCTCGACGGAGAGCTGGCGGGCCTGCTCATCGGACACGAAGGGGTCGTGGGCGATCACCTTCATGCCGAAGGCCTGCAGGCGTTGGGCGACGAGTCGTCCGACGCGACCGAGCCCGATGACGCCCAGGGTCTTGTCGGCGAGCTCAACCCCGGACCACCGCGAGCGCTCCCACGAGCCACGCAACAGCGCGGCGTGCGCCTGGGGGACGTTGCGGGCCAACGCCAGCAGCAGCGCCACCGCGTGCTCGGCCGCCGAGACGACGTTGGACTGCGGGGCGTTGACCACCATCACGCCTTGGGCGGTGGCGACCTCGACGTCGACGTTGTCGAGCCCGATGCCGGCCCGGCCGACGACGGCGAGCTCGTCGGCGGCGGCGAGCACCTCGGCGGTGACCTGGGTGGCCGAGCGGATCACCAGCGCCGCGACGCCAGGGATGGCGGCGACGAGCTCGTCGGGGGTCAGCTCGGTGCGCACGTCGACGTCGTGTCCGGCGGCGCGCAGTCGGTCCAGCCCGGACTCGGCGATGGTCTCGGTGACCAGGATGCGTGCCATGGCGCGACGGCCTCCGTGAGGTTGGGGGTGCCGTCGCGAGGGTACCGGCGCCTCGGGTGCCCCCCGGGGGCTACTCGACCGAGATGGCGCCGGTCGGGCAGGCGGTGACGGCCTCGTCGAGGGCGGCGCGCTCGGACTCGTCGGGGTGCTCGTCGAGGATCTTGACCTGGCCCTCGTCACTCACCTCGAACAGGTGCGGGGCGATCGCCTCGCACGACCCGATGCCGATGCACTTGTCGTAGTCGATGACGATCTTCAACGGGTGTCCTCCCACGGTGAGGCGAACGGCGTCGTCCCGTCCGCGCCGCGACGCTAGTGGTGTGTCGCCGGATCGATGGCGGGGCCGGGCACCGACACCGACCACGTCGGGCGCCGTCGCTCGAAGGCGTCGATGTCGTCGGCGGAGCGCAGGGTGATGGCGATGTCGTCGAGCCCCTCGAGGAAGCGCTGGCGGGTCGCGTCGTCGAGGGGGAACGGGACGCTGAGCCCGATGGAGGGCACCTCGACGACCCGCCGCTCGACGTCGATGACCACGACGGTGGCGGGATCGCCCTCGACGGCGGTCATCATCGCCTCGACGGCATCGGCGTCGAGCTGGGCGGCCACCAGGCCGTTCTTGGTGGCGTTGTTGGCGAAGATGTCACCGAAGCGGGCGGAGCACACCGCCTCGAACCCGGCGTCCATCAACGCCCACACGGCGTGCTCCCGCGACGAGCCGGTGCCGAAGTTCGGGCCACAGAGCAGCACCCGGGCTCCGGCGTAGGATTCGTCGTTCAGCACGAACGACCGGTCGTCGCGCCACTCTGAGAACAGGCCCCTGCCGAAGCCGGTGCGGCTGACCTGCTTCAGCCAGTCCGACGGGATGATCTGGTCGGTGTCGACGTCGCTGCGCCGCAGGGGCACAGCGGTCGAGGTGATGGTGCGAACAGCCTGCACGAGGGGCTCCTTGCTGGGGCGTGATGGCTCAGGACGGCGGGCCCGGGGCGACGGGCCCGGGCGACGGGCTCAGTCCAGATCGGCGGGGGCGGTGAGGCGCCCGGTGATCGCTGTTGCGGCGGCCACGGCAGGTGACACGAGATGGGTGCGGCCTCCCCGTCCCTGGCGGCCCTCGAAGTTGCGGTTCGACGTCGAGGCGCACCGCTCCCCGGGGGCGAGGCGGTCGGGGTTCATCGCCAGGCACATCGAGCACCCCGGCTCGCGCCAGTCGAAGCCGGCCTGGACCAGCACGGCGTCGATGCCCTCGGCCTCGGCTGCGTCCTTGACCGCCCGGGACCCGGGTACGACGAGGGTCCGGATCCCAGGGGCGACCCGACGCCCGGCGGCGACCTCGGCGACGGCGCGAAGGTCCTCGAGGCGGGAGTTGGTGCACGAACCGATGAACACCGCGTCGACGGCCACGTCAGACAACGCCGTCCCAGGCTCGAGTCCCATGTAGTCGAGGGCCCGGCGGGCGGCCTCGGCATCGTCGGGGTTCTCCATCTGCGCCGGGTCGGGCACCGCCGACGACAGCGGGGCCACTTGACCGGGGTTGGTGCCCCAGGTGACGTGGGGCCGGATCGAGGCGCCGTCGATGACGACCTCGGTGTCGAAGCGGGCCCCGGCGTCGGTGACCAGTCCACGCCAGTCGTCGACGGCGGCGTCCCAGTCCGCACCCTGGGGGGCGAGGGGGCGGCCCTCGAGGTAGGCGAAGGTCGTCTCGTCGGGGGCGACGAGCCCGGCCTTGGCGCCGGCCTCGATCGACATGTTGCACACCGTCATCCGCTCTTCCATCGACAGCGCCCGGATCACCTCGCCCCTGTACTCGATGACGTGGCCCATGCCCCCTCCGGTGCCGAGACGGCCCAGGACCGCCAGGATCACGTCCTTGGCCGTCACCCCCGCTGACAGGGCGCCCTCGATCGTCACCGACATGAGGCGAGGTCGCTGCTGGGGCAGGGTCTGGGTGGCCAGGACGTGCTCGACCTCGCTGGTGCCGATGCCGAAGGCGAGCGCTCCGAAGGCGCCGTGGGTCGAGGTGTGGGAGTCCCCACAGACGATGGTCATGCCGGGCAGGGTCATGCCCTGCTCGGGGCCGATGACGTGGACGATGCCCTGGCCGGGCGAGCCCATCGGGTGCGACGTGATCCCGAACTCGGCGCAGTTGGCCCGCAGCGTCTCGACCTGGGTGCGCGACACCTCATCGGCGATGGGCAGGTGGATGTCGGTGGTGGGGACGTTGTGGTCCTCGGTGGCCACGGTCAGATCGGGCCGACGCACCGGACGTCTGGCCAGTCGCAGCCCGTCGAAGGCCTGGGGGCTGGTCACCTCGTGGACGAGGTGCAGATCGATGTAGAGCAGGTCGGGCTGGCCGTCGCGGCGAGCGACGACGTGGTGTTCCCACACCTTCTCGGCCAGCGTCTTCGGCCGGTCCGCCCCGCCGGGCGTGGTCGTGGGCGTGCTGGGCATGGTCAGGGCCTCCGAGCAGGGCTGGTCGTCGCTGGCAGCTCGTCGCTGGTCGGTCGTCACCGGTTCGGCGTCGTCTTGGTCCGGTGTCGTCGTGGTCGGTGCGTCGTGCCGGTCGGACGAGGGCAGGTTGACGGTCTCATTGGATGAGACGAGGATCTCGCTTCGTGGAACACACCGTAAGCGGGGTGGGCGTGCTCGACAAGTCGCTCGCCATCGTCACCGCCCTGGTCGAGGGACCGGCGTCGCTCGCCGAGCTCGTCGAGCGCACCGGCCTGGCGCGCCCGACGGCGCACCGTCTCGCCTGTGCCCTCGAGGTCCACGGGGTGGTCGGTCGCGACGAGCGGGGCCGGTTCCGACTCGGCCTGGGCCTCGTCCGGCTCGGTCGGCGCGCCGCGCTCGGGCTCCCGCTCGCCGACCGGGCCGCCCCGGTGCTCGACCGGTTGAGCGATCAGACGGGCGAGTCGGCCCAGCTGTACGTGCGAGACGGCGACCGGCGGATGTGCGTCGCTGCGTCGCCTGGCCCCGCCGAGCTGCGCACGATGGTCGAGGTCGGCGCCGTCTTGCCCCTCGATCGTGGGTCGGCGGGCCACGTGCTGAGCGGGCGGGTGGCCAGAGGTGAGGTGGCGGTCAGCCGGGCCGAGCGGGCCCCGGGGGTCGCATCGGTGTCAGCGGCGGTGCTCGGACCCGACGGCGAGGTGGCGGCCGCCGTCGGGGTGTCAGGGCCCCTCGATCGACTGGGCACCGACCCGTCCGAGCGCCTCGTCGGGTCCGTGCTGATCGCCGCCGCCGACATCGGCCTGCTCATCGGGGCGGGGGAGGAGGCTGGTGGGCCCGTCGGGCCCAAACGTGCTCGACCGCCTCGACCAGGCGGCGGTTGAACACCTCGGGGGCCTCCATCACCACCCGGTGGCTGCCGGGCACCTCGAGCACCAGCGCACCGGGGATGCGCCGGGCGAGAGCGTGCTGGCGGGCCGGCGAGACGACCTCGTCGCGCTCGGTGATCACCACCCCAGCCGGGACGTCGAGCTGGCCGACCCAGGCGCGGCTGTCGAAGCGTCCGAGCTCGTGTCCGGCCTCGACGACCCGCAGCCAGTCGTGGGACCGGTAGCGACCCAGGGTCACCTCGCTCAGCGCCCCCTGGTTGCGGCCACCCATCAGGCGCAGCGCGGCGGCGGTGCGCACGTGATCGGGGGTCACGCGGGCGGCGGTGGCCACGACGCCGAGGGACGTGAACGCGGCCCGCTCACGGGCGTGGCGGGCGAAGCGAGCGGCGGTGGCGGCCAGCACCACGCCGTGGACCCGGTCCCGGTGGCGGCGGGCGAACAGCTGGGCCACCGTCCCGCCCATCGAGTATCCGACCACCACGACGCGGTCGAGGCCGAGCGCATCCAGGAGGCGGGCAGCGTCATCTGCGCAGTCGGCCAGGCGGAAGCGCCGGGCGCGGCGGTGGCCCTGGCCGTGGCCGTGCAGATCGGGCGCCACGACGCCGGCGATGTCGCTGAGGGCGCCGTAGCTGTGGCCCCAGTTGAGGTCGGCGGTGGCCATCCAGCCGTGCACGAGCAGCACCGTCGGTCGACCCGGGGGGGCCGGCGCCCACCGGCACCAGGTGCTGAGGCCGTCGCCGATGTCGACCTCACGGGCGGCCGGGGCGTTCACCGACGGGGTCCCTCGGCGCGCCACACCCCGACAGTGTCGCCCGATGACGCCACCGGCCCCACGCGACGGGCCAGGTCGTAGAGTGGAGGGGCCATGGCCGCCCCCGAACACGTCCCCCGCTCGCCCGTCGCACGGGTGCGGTCCTACCGGGCCCCCCGCCACGTGCCCGACGGCTGGCGTGCCGACCGGCCCTCTGATGTCGGTCCCCACCAACCGATGGGCGGCGATTTCGGCTACCAGGGCCCCGACCAGGGTTATGCGTTGCGCCTCGGCCTCCGCTTCCGTGATCGGCTGCACCTGCGGCCGGGGGAGCGGGCCGACGACGCACTGTCGGGCGGCATCCTGGTCGGGCTGAAGCGGGCATCGCTGTTCGGCAGGGCGCCGGTCATCCACGACGTCGAGATCGGGCTACGGGTGTGGGGCTTCCTCGACGACCCAGATCACGACCTCGTCGTCACCCGCCAGCGGCTCTTCGAGGGCATCGCTGAACCCCACCACTACTTCGAGGCCCGACGGGTGGTCGACTGCGTGCCCGAGTCCACCGTCCGCCAGCTGCCGGGTCAGGTCGCCGCCGCCCACCGCAGCGACTGGCGGTCGCTGATCCGCATCGACGGCGTGACGGGGTGAGCGACCACGTCGACGGTGCCCCCCGGGTGCGCTTCGCCCCGGCCCCCACCGGGTCGTTGCACCTCGGCAGCGCTCGGTCGGCGTTGTTCAACTGGCTCTTCGCCCGCTCGACCGGCGGGACGCTCGTCCTGCGCATCGAGGACACCGATCTGGCCCGGTCCTCCGAGCAGGTGATCGACCAGATCCTCTCGACGTTCGCCTGGCTCGGCATCAACTTCGACGAGGGCCCGTTCCGCCAGTCCGAGCGCCTCGGTGAGTACCGCTCGGCCGCCGAGCGCCTCTTCGCCGAGGGTCGGGCCTACTACTGCGACCAGACCCCCGAGCAGGTGCAACGGCGGGCGCGCGAGCGAGGTCGTCCCGGCTACGACGGGTTCTCCCGTGACCGGGGCCTCGACCCCGGCCCGGGACGGGTGCTGCGGTTCCGCACACCCGACGAGGGCGAGACCGCCATCGACGATGTGGTGCGGGGCGAGGTCCGCTTCCCCCACGCCGATCTCGAGGACTTCGTCGTGTTGCGCAGCGACGGGTCACCGGTGTTCTTGGTCGCCAACGCCCTCGACGACGCCGAGATGGGCATCACCCACGTCATCCGCGGCGAGGACCTGTTGAACACCACGCCCAAGGTGCTGCTGCTGCGTGATGCGCTGGGACTCGGCCCGCCGCCCACCTACGCCCACCTCCCGCTCATCGTCGGTGCCGATGGCAAGAAGCTGTCCAAGCGGCGCGACGACGTGGCGGTCGAGAGCTACCGGGAACGGGGCTACCTGCCGGCGGCGATGGTGAACTACCTGGCGCTGCTCGGTTGGGGACCCCGTGACGGGGTCGAGGTCCGTCCGATCGCCGAGATCGCCGAGCAGTTCCGCCTGTCGGACATCACCAGCAGCCCGGCCCGCTTCGACGACAAGAAGCTCGACCACGTCAACGCCGAGCACCTGCGAGCCCAGCCCGTCGCGGCGTTCGTGGCCGCTTCGACGCCCTTCATCGAGCACGCCCCCTGGTTCGACAGGGCCCAGGTCGACCAGGCCTCGCTGTTGGAGATCGCCCCGTTGGTCCAGGAGCGCTGCCGCACCTTGGCCGAGGTGCCCGACATGATCGACTTCTTGTTCCTCGCCGAGCCCGACATCGAAGCTGCGTCGTGGGAGGCGGTCTTCGACGACGGCGGCGGCGTCGGGGTCGAGGTGCTGCGCGACGCCCAGCAGGCGTGGACCGGCATCGATTGGACCGCAGAGGCGCTGCACGAGTCGTTGCGAGCGCTGGGCGAGTCTCGTGATCTCAAGCTCGGCAAGGCTCAGGCGCCGGTGCGGGTCGCGGTCACGGGCCGGCGGGTCGGGCCGCCGCTGTTCGAGTCGCTCGAGTTGCTCGGGCGTGAGGCGACCCTGGCCCGGTTGGCCGCAGCCGAGGAACGGGCTGCGAGCGCGGCGACCGGCGCGGCGAGCTGAGTCGACGGGACCTGAGGCCGTGGGCGTCGCCCGGCGGGCTGCGGTGGTGGCGCTCGGCCTGGGGGTGCTGTACGTCGGAGCGACCTTCGTCCAGGTGCGGCTCGTCGGCGGCGCCGGCGAGGTCGACACCGCCGACGCCATCGTGGTGCTGGGCGCAGCCCAGTACGACGGGGAACCGTCTCCGGTGCTGGCGGCGCGACTCGGCCACGCCTTGGACCTCTACGCAGACGGCGTCGCCGACGTCGTGGTCGTGACCGGGGGCAACCAGCCGGGTGATCGCTTCACCGAGGCGGGGGCGGGGGCGGTGTGGTTGTTGGAGCGGGGCATCCCCGACGCGGCGATCCGTCGCGAGGTGCAGGGGGCGAGCACGTGGGAGCAGCTGGCGGCCACCGCCCGGTTCCTGCGGGCCGAGGGCCGCGAGCAGGTGGTGCTCGTGTCGGATCCTTCGCACACGGCGCGCCTGCGGGCCGTCGCTGATGAGGTGGGGCTCGACGCCGTCGTCAGCCCCGTGCCCGGGGCGTCGGTGTCGGCACGAACCTGGGCGAGGGAGACCGCAGCCATGGCGATCGGGCGGCTGGTCGGCTTCCGCCGTGCGTCGGCGTGGTGGAGCTGAGGGTTGCGCTCGCGGTGCGGGCGACGTGCTGAGGGTGCGCCGGCCGGAGGGGCCGGTGCCTGGGCCTGGGTGGGGGACGCGTTGAGGCGGGCCGATGCGGTGGCTACAGTCGGACAGCACCCTTCGGGGGTGGTGTAATCGGCAGCACAACTGGTTCTGGTCCAGTTAGTAGGGGTTCGAGTCCTCTCCCCCGAGCCACCGTCCGGTCGGCCCGCCACGACTGCCGGGCCCCGGGCAAGTCGGCGGGGGCGAGGTGGCAGGGGTGGCACGGCCTGGCTACGCTGTCGACCTCACCTCGGACGCTGCTCTGGTCGCGTCCGGCGAGCCCCCATCGTCTAGCGGCCTAGGACACCACCCTCTCAAGGTGGCGGCACGGGTTCAAATCCCGTTGGGGGTGCCAGCAGAGCTCCGTCAGAGGCACTCCCCGGAGTGCCTCTCGCTGTGTTGGCCCCCTCCTGCCGATGGCGTGGCGACGCTCGGGCCAACGCCGCTGGCGAAGCCGACGACGGCTGAGCTGGAGCGGCTCCGGGAGCAGGGTCTTCGACCAGTGCAGATCTGGGTCGCTGACACCCGTGCGGAGGGCTTCGTCGAGGAAGCGCATCGTCAGTCGGCAGCCGTGCCGACCAGCCCTCATGCCGATGACGATCAGGCGTTCATCGATGTGCTGAGCCTGGACGAAGAGTGAGGCGCGGCGGGATCTGTACGGCCGCGGCCGGGAGTGGGTACGTGGGCAAGCCTCGACCGGTCGTGATCGTCCAGGACGACCGCTTCGACGCCACCACGTCTGTGACCGTCTGCGCGTTCACGACCGATCCGACGGAAGCGCCACTGCTCAGGCTGCGTGTAGAACCCGATGAGATCAACGGTCTTCGAGAGGCGAGCAGTCTGATGGTCGACAAGGTCACCACCGTTCCCCGAGCGAAGCCCGGCGAGCAGGTCGGCCGACTCGGCGACGAGGACATGGTTCGTCTGGGGCGCGTCGTGACCGTCTTCTTCGGGCTCGCAGGCTGACCCCGTCGCCAGCGGGGCAGCCACAGACCTACCACCCGTGGCGAGAATGGATTGGCGGGATGAAGGCCGACGACGCAAAGCGGCTCAAGGACCTCGAGCGGGAGAACGCCCGGCTGAAGCGAATCTGGCTGACAAGGAGCTCGAGATCGATGCGCTGCGAGAGATCATCCGGTTGAACTGGTAGGCCCGTCGAGGCGACGTCGTGCCGTGGAGATGCTCCAGGCCCGGCTCGGCCTCCGCAGCGACGGGCCTGGCGGGGGTGTGGCACGGCGGGCTCTTACCGGTCCTGTCCACGTCGAAGCGGATCAGCTCACCATGGCGCGCTCCCCCGCGACGGCAGATAGGCCCGCCGGATCGCACGAACAGCGGGGCTGTCCAAAACTAGGTGGCAGTGAGCTAATCACTCAGCCCGAAGGGATCGTTGGCGATGGCCTCCACGCACGTCGCCGAATCGGCGGGACCGCCGTAGACACAGCTGTTGTAGGCGAAGGTCTCTGGGTTGACTCCGTCCAACGCGTCGGTCTGCGCCGCGGCCAATGACCAGTCCTGCAAACTGCTGCAGGCAAGCAATGCCGGGTAGAGGTCCTCGACGGTGTCGCTCATCTCATCAACGCCGGCGGCGACCTGCATCGTGTCAAGGCATTCCTCGGTCGGTAGCCCACCGGCCGTGTCGGCGCCGGCAGCTTCCGTGGTGGCGGCGCTCTGGCCGATGGTGCTGGGCGCAAGAGTGCTCGACGGTGGTGCGATGGTGGGCGGCGGAGTGGTCGAAGGTTGTGTGGTGGTGGCGGCTTCGGTCGACGTGGGGCGGTCACTGGCTCTGACAGAGGCGGCGCTCGTGGTGACCGGGGTGGCGGCAAGTTCTTCCACGTTGCCGCAGGCGCTGACGACCAGTGCAACGAGCATGATCGCTGCGCATTGGTTCACCATGCGTGTGCGCCCACCGCTCGCCTGCTTCGGCATACGGTAGCGGGTTCAGGCCGAGACGAACGCAGCGGTGGCGGGGCTTTCAGGTGCTTGAACGCCTGCGGGTGGCGCAGGCCCGAAGCCTTGACGTGCTCGGCGGCACTTGAAGCGTCAGCGCGAAGGGAAGGCCCGCGCGCTACGCCGGGCCGCGGCTGGCGACGGAATACCCCGCCTCGGCGATGGCCGCCTCGATCTCGGCGGCTTGCCCGCCGGACACGCGCACCGTCTTGGTCTCGACATCGACGTCGACCGCAGCGACCCCGTTGAGGGGGGCGACCTCTGACTCGATGGCGCGCACGCAGTGATCGCAGCTGATGTCGGGAACGGTGAAGGTGATGGTCGTCTCGCTCATGGACACAGCTTGCCCGGCGACGGGCTCACGCGCTCCGGGGAATCGGATCGGGCGGCTGAGCTGAAACCAGGGTGGCCGATCCGTCGACCATGGCTCGCGGAGCCGAGACGGCCTGCGCTGCAGCCACACGACGCAGCTGAGCCTGGCGCCGGGCCCGCCACAGGACACCGGGCAGGTAGGGGAGATCCTCGGCGAGGTACCGCCGGGCGAGACGCCGGGGGTCTTGCACCATCCGGAACGCCCACTCCATGCCCATGCGCTGGACGGCCTCGGGGGCTCGACGCTCCCTGCCGGCAGCCATCTCGAACGCCCCACCAACACCGAGGAACCACACCGTCGGGTTGCGACGGACCAGCTCGGCCCCCAGCAGCTCCTGCTTGGGGCAGCCGAAGGCCAGGAAGGCGATGCGGGTGCGAGTCGCCGAGATGAGCTCGCTCAACTCGTCGATCTGCGCACCGGTGGCCGGCAGGTCGACCCATGGGGAGGCCACCGCGGAGACCCGAAGGGCCGGGTGCTTGTGTCGCAGGCGCAGGGCGGTGTCCTCACCCGACCCGGGGGTGCCGCCCAGGAGAGCGATCGGCAGGGCTCGGGCCGCCGCCGCCCCGCTGAGGGACCAGAGCAGGCTGGCCCCGGCGACCCGGGCCGGCAGTCGATGCCCGCCGGCCCGTGCCGCCCACAGCACCGGGCGTCCGTCGGGCAGGCGCAACGTCGCTGCTGCATAGGCGTCGGCGAGGCGTCGGTCGTGGCCCAGGAGGCGGAGGTGGTCGAGGTTCGGGGTGACGACCAGGCCGCCCTCACCCACCTCGGCCCGCTCGGCGATGTGGGTGGCGGCGTCGTGCTCGGTCACCGCATGCACCCCGACCCCGTCCACGGTGACGACCGGCAGATCGTGAGGTCGGCGCAGGGCGACCGCAGCCGCGGGAGCCTGGAGCGCGGGTTCGGACAGGTCGATCAGGAGGTCGGTCGAATCAACGCCCGGGGGAGACGACGAGCTCATGACGACCATGTCTACCCCATCACCCCTTTTCGCCAAACTCGCATGACACAAGTTTCTCGAAGTGCGACCAAGCGAAACCATGGGGGCAGGTGACGGTGCGAGGATGACCGAGTGACCAAGGCGCCACTGCGAGTCCCCGTCCCAGCGGGTGGCGCCCTCATGTCGGTGGTCATCCCCGCCCACGACGAGGCTGCCGTCATCGCCCGCTGCCTGGGAACTCTGCTCGCCGATGCCGAGACGGACGAGCTCGAGGTCGTCGTCGTCTGCAACGGGTGCACCGACCGCACGGCCGAGCTTGCACGGCTGGCGGCCCCGTCGGCCACCGTGTTGGAGTTGGACGAGGCATCCAAGACCGCAGCGTTACGAGCTGGTGACGAATCTGCGACGACGTTCCCCCGGGCGTACCTCGACGCCGACGTGGAGGTGGGGGTCGCCGACCTGCGCGCCGTCGCCCAGGCGCTCGGCGGCGGACCGGCCGTCGGCGGGCCGCCAGACGGCGTGGCCACTGCGGTCGGTGTCGCCGCCCCGGTCTGTGCGTTCGAGCTCGGGGGGCGCCCGTGGTACGTCCGCCGCTTCTACGACGCCTGGGCCCGCTTGCCCTACGTGGGGTCCGATCTGATCGGCAACGGGCTGTACGTGCTGTCGGCCGCCGGACGGGAACGCTTCGGCGAGTTCCCCGAGATCACCGCCGACGACCTCTTCGTTCGAGAGCTGTTCGACCCCGATGAGCGCCTCAGCGTGCGCGATGCCGCATTCGTGGTCCACACGCCGAGATCGTGGAAGGGGCTGCTCGCCATGCGTGAGCGCACCTACCGCGGCAACGCCGAGCTCGCCCGGCACCGCCCCGACCTCGGGGTGAAGGGAGCGTCGACCGGCGCCTCGTTGGTCGGCGTGGCGAGAGCGGCGCCGGCGTCGTTCGCCGTGTACGTCGGTGTCAACCTGGCGGCCAAGGCCCGGCTGCGCACCCGCCGGCGCACGGTCCGCTGGGAACGCGACGACAGCGCTCGCGAGATGGCAGCCGTACCGGCGTCGGCACCAGCGTCACCTGAGGCGCCGAGGGTCGCGTACCTCACCTCGCAGTACCCGGCCACCTCCCACACCTTCGTCCTCCGCGAGGTCCAGGCCCTGCGGGCCGCCGGTTGGGTGGTCGACACCTTCACCGTCCGCGACGTCGACGACGACGTCCTGCTCGCCGCAACCGAGCGCGAGGAGGCTGCCAGCACCGAGGCGTTGCTGCCCACCACGCTGCCCCGGCTCGTCGGCTCGCTCGCCACGGCGTTGCGGACCAGTCCCGGTGGGTGGGCCGACGCCGCAGGTCGGTCGTTGCGCGCCGGGGGCGGCGACCCTCGACGGTCGCTGTGGCAGGCCTTCTACCTGGCCGAGGCCGTGTTGTTGTACGAGGCGATGCGACGACGGGGCGTGCGCCACGTCCACGTCCACTTCGCCAACGTCGCCGCCGACGTGGCCCGTCTGGCCGTGGCGATCGGCAACGGTGCCGGCGACGGTGACCGGTGGTCGTGGAGCTTCACGATGCACGGGCCACGGGAGCTGTCTGATGTCGAGCGGTTCGACCTCGCATCCAAGGTCTGTGAGGCCAGCGCCGTCGTGTGCATCTCCGACTACTGCCGTTCCCAGTTGATGGCGCTGGTCGACCAGCGCCAGTGGCCCAAGCTCGCCGTTGCGCACTGCGGGGTGGACACCGAGCGGTTCGGCCTGGTCCAGCGCACCCGTCGTGACCACCCCAGCGCCCCCCTCAAGGTGCTGTGCGTCGGGAGGCTGGTGCGCGAGAAGGCCCAGACGCTGCTGGTCGCCGCTGTCGCCGAGGCGGTCGCTCGTGGTGTCGACGCCCACCTCGTGCTCGCCGGCGATGGCCCGTGCCGGGCAGAGGTGGAACGGGCGGTGGCGCGTCACGAGATGGGCGGTCGCGTCGAGCTCACGGGGGCGGTCAGCCAGGACGACATCGTCGAGCTGTACGCCGCCGCCGACGTGTTCGCCCTGGCCAGCTTCGCCGAGGGCGTGCCGGTCGTGTTGATGGAGGCGATGGCCACGGGCCTGCCCGTCGTGGCCACCCAGATCGCCGGCATCGCCGAGCTGGTCGAGGACGGGCGGTCGGGAAGGCTGGTGGCGCCGGGTCGGCCCGACGAACTGGCCGCAGCGCTGACCGCCATCGCCGAGGACCCCGAGCTCGGCCACCGCATGGGGCGCGCGGGACGGGCCAGGGTGGTCGACGACTTCGAGATCAGCGCCTGTGCCGCGCAGGTGGGCAGCATCATCGCCCGGGCCATGGGTCGACCCCACGACGGCGCAGATCCCGACGTCGGCTCTACACCGACGTCACCGGGGGTGGGGTCGGTGCCAGCGCCACGTGTCGGACGTGCCAGCGGGTTGGGCCTGTGACCGGGGTGGCGACGGCGCGTCTTGCCCGAGCTGGGGGTGACCGGCGCCGGCCGTGGCGCCGGCGTCGAGGCAGAGCCACCCCCGAGGTCGGCCCCGGCGGCCCCCGCCTGATGTTCTTCGCCGGCCCCGTCGAGGCCGGCGCGGTGCACGACCGCTGGTCCAAGGGCCAGCCCGATGACCACCACTTCGCCGTCATCTACCTGCGCCAGTTCCTCGACCTGCAGCGATCGCTGGACGCCACCGCCTGGGCGTACTCGGCCCGGGCCGGTCACGGGGGCGTCGACGACCCCCGGGAAGGCCTCACGGTGAGGTACCTGCCCGTGCCCGCCCAGCACGGGAACGTCGCGTCGTTCATTGCCGGTCGACTGGCGGCCGGGCTTCGCATCGTCGCCCTGGCCGCCCGCCACCGCCCCGACGCCGTCGTCGTCGACGGGGCGCACACGTTCTGGTTCGCCCTCGCGCCGCTGCGGGCCCTAGGGGTGACGGTCATCCCGACCATCCACTGCGTGCTGTGGCTGCGCCACCGGCCCCGACGACGCCGCCTGCGGCGCCTCATGGACCCGCTCGACGGTTGGTTCTTCGGCCGCGTCGCCGGACCCATCCTGGTGGTGTCCGAAGAGATCGGCGAGCAGGTCCGAGAGCTCGCCGGTGCCGCCGCCGACGTCCGCCGCTTCGTCCCCTCCTACCCGCCGGGCGCCTTCGACCACGTCGCCCCCCCCGAGCCCGACCGCAGGCCGTTCGAGGTCCTGTTCGCCGGGCGGATCGCCAAGGACAAAGGCGTCGGCCTGCTGCTCGAGGCGGCCGCCCAGCTGGCTGCCGCCGGGCGCGACGACATCACGATCACCCTGTGCGGTGAGGGACCTGCGCTCGACGGGCTGCGAGCGCGCGCCACCGAAATGGGGCTGGCCGGCCGCTTCACCTGCCTGGGCTTCTGCGAGCGCGACGAGCTGGCCGCCGCGTACGGACGCGCCCACGTCGTGGTCGCCCCGACCACCACCGCCTTCGTCGAGGGCTTCAACAAGGTGGTGCTCGAGGGCGTGCTGAGCGGCCGGCCGGTGATCACCTCCTCGACCTGCCCGGCGCTGTCCGATGTCGCCGAGGCGGTCCTCGAGGTCGCACCCGACGACGCCGTGGCCTACCGGCGGGCGTTCGAGGCGCTCTGTGACGATCGCCAGCTGTACGAGGCCAAGCGCGCCGCCGCCGTCTCGATCGCCGCGACCTTCGACACCGATGACCGGTCGTGGCAGGCGACGCTGCGCCGGGCCCTAGCCGACGTGGGCATCAGGTGAGCACCGGGGGGGTGCAGCCCGACCTGTTGGTCGTGGGTGCAGCCAAGGCCGGCTCGACGACCCTGACCGCGCTGCTCGACGCCCACCCCGACGTGTTCATGGTGCCCCACGAGGTGCACTACTTCTCCGACGACGAGCGCCACGCACGGGGACCCGAGTGGTACCGATCGCTGTTCGACGAGGCCGGTGGGGTTCGGCTGCGGGGCGAGAACAGCAACACCTACACCATGAGCGAGCGGTACCCCGGCACCGTCGAGCGCATGGCCGCCGAGCTCGACCTGTCGACGCTGCGCATCGTGTACCTGGTCCGCCACCCCCTCCACCGCCTGGCCTCGCACTGGATCGAGAAGCGCTCCCACGGCGGCGACGAGGTGCACCACGACTTCGCCCGAGCCGTCCGGCAGGACACCCGGCTCTTGCTCGACCCGTCGCGCTACTGGTCCCAGCTGGCGGCGTACCGGGCCGTCATCGATGACGATCGCATCCACGTCACGTTCCACGAGGATCTGCGGCTCGAGCCCGAGGCGACGATGGCTGCGTGCTTCGAGTTCTGCGGGCTCGGGCCCCCGCCTGACACCGAGCCCGCCGAGGTGCACCTGAACCCGTCGGCGGCCAAGAGGGTGCAGAGGGGCTCGCTCTCGAGGCTGCGCCGGGTGCCCGGATACGACGCCGCGGTGCGCCTGTTGCCGGCCAGCGCACGCCAGCGCCTGCGCTCGGCGCTGTTCTTCACCGGCGTCCGAGGCGCACCCGAGTGGGACGCCACCACCTGGAGGTGGGCGGCCGATCAGCTGGGCGACGACAGCGCCCGCCTGCTCGAGCACTGCGGACGCCCCGGTCTGTGGGACCTGTCCGCACCACCGCCGTCGGCCGAGCCGCCGGTACCTACGCCGTCGGCCTGACCCGCCGGCCCTCGTCCGCCGTCGGCCCGAGCCGCCGGGCCGGGTCGGGGGGACGGGTCGGGTCAGGGGCGGGGCACGGCGTCCAGATCCCACGACAACGGCTGGACGGCGGTCAGCTCGCTGAACCGCTCGCAGTCCAGAGGGGTGCCGAGCCAGCATCCGAGCTCGGCGAGCTCGACGTCGAAGTGGGCCTGCACCCTCGCTCGGCTCGCCTCGCTCAGACGGGGACGCTCGTCGAGGCGCAGCCGCCGGTGGAAGGCGTCCACCAGGCGCTGGGGGACGAGCGGACGGAGGCGGTCGAAGGACGGCAGCGCACGGGCGGCGTCTCGCAGGCGGCTGGCCCGCAGCCGCTCGGCCGAGGCGTTGACGGCGCCCAGGTCGTGTCGCCAGCGGGCTTCGTCGTCGTAGCCGAGGAACGCACAGACCCGGAGCAGCTCGGCCTCGGGCTGGGTCATCAGGCGATCGAAGAACACCGGCAGCACGCGCTCGGGTCCGAGGGCGTCGAGGTAGGGCCGCAGCTGGGTGGCGTAGCACCCGTAGCTCACGAGCTCGGGATGGGTGTCGAGCGCGATCTCGATGTCGGCGGCGGCCTCACGCATCGTCCACAGGTGCACGTGGTGGGAGATCAGTCGGTCGACGGGGTGGCGCATCACGTAGACGGTCTTGACGTCGGAGACGTGCTCGACGATGCGCCCGACGGTGCTGGGGTGCTCGGGCAGCTTGGTGTAGTGCGTGCTGCTCTCACCGCGGAGATCGTCGGGGCCGGCGCCGGTGAACAGGGCCTCGTACCAGTCGATGCCACGGGCGTAGATGTCGTCATCGCTGAAGAAGCACGGTTCCTTCGGATCGGTCATGAAGATGCCCGGTTGCGCGGCCAGCTGCTCGTGCAGGGTCGTGGTGGCCGCCTTCATCGCCCCGATGACGAGGAACGTCGGCAGGCTCATGACCACGCCGCCGCCGCCGTGACGGGCCGGGACTCCGCGGCCCCCGGGTCCGAGCGGCGCTCGTGTCGCCAGAGCGCCTCGTCGGGGAACTGCGCCGACCACCCCCGCAACAGCACGACGAAGACCAGCCACCCACCGTCGAGCAGGGACGGCTCGGCGACCGCCGCCACCAGCTGCACGACGACCAGGCACATCACCGCGACCGCGGCCGGGCCGACGCTGCGGATGTGGCGCCCAGCGGCCACCGCGGTCGTGGCGATGACGACCAGGAGGAGGCCGACGCCCACGAGACCGATCTGACCGACGGCGTCGAGCACCCCGTTGTGGGCGTGCGCTGGTCGGTGCACCAGCGGTTCCCAGACCGCCAGCGTTGCCTCGGTCGGCGTGGCGAAGTTCACGAACGCGTTGTACCCGTAGCCGACGAAGGGCCGCTGCTCGACCTGGTCGAGGGCGCTCTCCCAGATGTCGGTGCGCCCGGTGAACGTCGAGTCCTTGCCCGCGCTGTCCAGCACCGTGTCGAACGACAGGACCGCGGCGGCGCCGAGGGCCAGGGCGACCGCCGTGCCGAGCGCGAGGACCGGGAAGATCGACCGGGTCGAGCTGCGCGCCAGGGTGTTGGCCCATGCCCACACGCCGACCGCGGCGATCACCGCGAAGCGGGCGGTCCACGACTGGGACCCGACGAGCAGCACGCCGAGGACGACGAGCGCCACGACCCGACGCCAGCCCCGTTCGGTCGCCAGGGCCACGACGATGCCGATCGACACGAAGATGCCCAGGCTGTTCTTGGACAGGAACGTCCCCCGCCACCCGTCGGGACCCTGCACGCGCGTCCGAGACGCCGGTTCGATGACGAGCTCGACGATCTGGGCGACGACGACCAACCCGACCGCCCACTTCAGTGCGACCAGGATGTCGTCACCCCGCAGGCAGCCTGCGACCGCAGCGAGCCCCAACAGCGGCGGCATCGAGATGCGCAACCACACCAGCGTCACGTCGGTGTCCACCGACCAGGCCAGCGTCATGAGCAGCCACCCGAGCAGCAGCACGAGCGGGATCGAGACCCGCAGCCGCATCAGGGCCCGTCGGGGGGCGAGGGCCAGGCACCCGAGGGCAGGGGCGGCCATGGCGGTCCAGAACGAGGGGCGCACCTGGAAGACGCCGAGGGCGAAGACGACGTTGCCCGCCACGGTCGCCTGTCCGAGCAGCGTAGCCAGGGGTCCGAGGCGCGCCGGACCGGCCTGGTCGGACGCGTCGACGGTCGGGTCCGGACCGGTCGGCTCCTGCGTGGCCGGCGCCGGGGATGTCACGAACGGCTGGCCCGGGCGCCAGTGGGCGACGCCGACGGGTCGTCGTCGGCATCGGTGGTGTCGGTGTCGGTGTCGGTGGCGAGCGAGCGAGCCCGTGCCGCCACGACACCGTCCTGGCCACCGGGGCGATCGCTGCTGCGGGTCGGGACCCGGCGGCCGCTGAGACCGCTGCGCATCGAGGGTCGAGTCGTGACGGGCAGCACCGAGGAGGCCGCCTCGGCCCCGATGCGCCCGCTGAGAGCTGCGGCGGTGTCGCTCACGTCTCGCTCCGATGCCCGGCCGAGGGGGATGGCGACGACGACGCCGGCGGCCTGCTGACACACAGCCAGTGCGCCCGACGTGGCCAGCAGTCGTCCCACGTCCACGACCACCAGGTCACAGGCGCCCTCGACCGAGGCGATGAGCTGATCGACCGACACGCCCCGCCGCAGCGCTTCGGCACCGGGCAGGACCCGCACGCCGTCTCGTTCGGTGGCTGCGAGCTGGCCGTCCGGTGCGGGGTAGCGCTCAGAGAGCCACGGCCGCACCGTGTCGGCGTCGATGACCACGACCTGGCGCCCGTTCTCGACCGCCTGGCGGGCGACGAGCAGCGCCACGGTGGTGGTGCCGGCGCGGCGGGTCGTGCCGCCCACGGCCACGACGGGCAGGCCCTCCGAGGCGGTCACGCCCCACTCGACCTGCGCCCAGAGCCGCTGGACGACGTCGTCACCACCCCCGGTCCGGCCAGCGCGGGTGAGCGCCCCCGACGGCGAGGCGGCGAGGTGGCGGCTGCGAGGCAGGTGGCCGACCACCCGAGCGCCGATGAGACGCTCGGCGAGGGTCCCGTCGGCCACCCGGTCCGACAGCTGGAGGGTCAGCGGTGCCAGTCCCAGGCCGACGAGCAGGGCGCCGAGGACGACGACCGCCTGCAGCAGCGCAGCCGACTCGGGTTCGCTGGCGGTGGCCCTGGTCGCCGAATCGATCAGCGAGCCGCCACCCGCCTCGAGGGCCTCCAGCTCGAGGGTCTGGCGGTAGGAGAGGATGTCGCCGTAGCTGGTGAGCAGCAGGTCGCGCTGGGTGGTGAGCTCGGGGGCGATCACGGCCAGCGGGGGGACCGGCAGCGGATCGTCGGTCGTCAGGCTGGCGATGTAGGGGGTGACGACCTCTCGGAGCTGGGCGTTGACCGCAGCGAGGTCATCGCGCACCTCGTCCAGCTGGTCGTCGAGGTCGCCGAGCACGTCGGTCGTCTCCTGACCGCTGCGCCGCTCGGCGGCCTGTAGGTACGCCCGGGCATAGGTGTTCGCGATCTCGACCGAGACGTCAGGATCTGCCGTGGTCGCCTCGACCGTCACGATGTTGGTGTCGGGCTGCTGGCGGAACTCGGTCACCGCGCGCACCCGGCGGGCGTCGAGGTCCGCGGTGGTGAGGTCGGCGGCGACGATCTCGGCCAGATCCATCGAACCCATGACCGCCAGCTCGCTGGCGACGAAGCGGTCGGGCTGACCGGACAGGCCCGGAGCGGTCGGATTGCCCGGCAGCACCAGCAGCTCGGCGTCGGCCCGGTAGCTGGTCGCGTCGTCCTCGTCGATGGTCGACGCGGCCACGAGCCCGACGAGCAGCGCCAGGGCGACGACCCACCAGCGGCGACGAAGTGCCGCCGCCAGGAACGAGAGCTCCATGCGTCCTCTCCCAATCGGGTCAGGCGGATCGGCCGGACCGCCGGGGCGGTACGACAGGCGTCAGCGTCGACGACGATGCCACGCTAGTGGGCTGCGGCGCCGACCCGGGCCCAGGCCACGGGGGCGGCCGGGACGCTCAGCGGTGCTCCATCTCGACGCCGGCAGCCCCGACGAAGAACCCGATGCCCTCGGCCGCCTCGGCGGCGGCGTAGCGAACCTGAGGCCACTGGCCCCGCCTGGCGCGACCGACGGGCCGTCCGAGCGCGCGCACCAGCCGTCGTGCGCCCCGCAGCACGAGCCTGGTGCGGCTCGTCCCCAAGCGAACGTTCGTCACGTACTGGGTGTTGCCCATCCACATGGCCCGCCTCAGCTGGTAGGCGAGCGTGGCCCGGGACGGGGGCTCGAGCTCGCGCACCGCCACCGACCTCGAGTACCGGGCGGCCAGGCCGGCAGCCACGGCACGGCGGAAGAACACGACGTCCTCACCTCCCACCTCGCCGAGGGTGGGGTCGAAGCGGATGTCGGGATGGGCGGCGAGCCACTCGCTGCGGACCATGCTGTTGCCCGTCGCGCAGAGCTCGGTGAGCTGATCGTCGGCGCCGGTCATCAACCCGATCTGATCGAAGGGCTCCTCACGCAACCACCGGGGGGCCCGGGCGTCGAAGGTGAGCAGCAGGGGGCCGGTGACGGCGTCGGCGCCGGTGCGTGCGACGACGTCGAGCATCGAGGTGAACCAGGTGGGCGGGACGACGATGTCGTCGTCGGTCATCGCCACCCAGTCACCGATGTCGAGGGCGGCGTCGATGCCGGCGTTGCGAGCACGGGCGATGTTGCCCCCGCCGACGTGGCGGTACGTGACCCCGAGCGGGAACGCCTCGCGATGCTGATCAGCGACCGGGCGGGCTCGACCGTCGGCGTTGTCGTCGACGACCACCACACCCACCTCTGCCCGGTCCGAGGCGACCACGGCGGCGCGGGCCACCGAGCGCAGCAGCCGGTCGAGCTCGTCGTTGCGTCGGTGCGTGCACACGTACAGGCCGATGCGTTCGACCGGGCCGGACCGCTTCGTGGTGCCTGGTGTCCTCTGCACGCGGCGGGGGTTCCTCTCGTGCGCCGGGGGTCAGCGGTGCCACCGCCGAGGCGCCCATGGTGGCGCGCCCGGGACGTTCACCGTGGCGAAACGCTCCGAGGCGCTCAAGTACCTGTCCGGGGGGGACGATTGACAACCGTGCGCCTGCTCGCGACCTTCCTCATCGCTGCCCTGACCTTCGGAGCTGCAGTTCCGTCGGCTGGGGCTGACCCATCCACCCCGAACGTCACCTGGAGCGCCGTCGACATCGGCGGCGGCGGGTTCGTCACCGGTTTGATCGTCGGTCCTGACGGGGCACTGGTCGCCCGCACGGACGTGGGGGGCGCTTACCACCGCCCGGTCGGCGCCGCGGACTGGCGGTCGCTGACCACCACCGACCGGGTGGCCGAACCTGAGCGCGCCGACCACAACGTGGTGGCGGTGGCAGTGGCGCCGTCGGACCCGTCGACGATCTACCAGGCCGTCGGCAACGACAACGACGACGGCCGGGGGCGGGTGCTCTCCAGCCACGACGGCGGGGCGACGTTCGCCTCGTCACAGACGCGGTGGAGCCTGAACGGCAACGACGGATCTCGTCGCACCGGGGAGCGCCTCGCCGTCGACCCCCGTCATCCCGACACGGTGTGGTTGGGGGTCCAGGACGGCCTGTGGCGCTCGATCGACGGCGGGCTGAGCTGGTCGGAACTGTCCTCGGTGCCGGGCGTGAACGACCCCACCTCACCGGGCGGGGTCACCGTCGTGGTGGTCGACGACGACGGTCCCGTCGACGCTGCGGGCCGGGCCCTCGGCCTGTGGATCGGGGTCGAGGACATCGGCGTGCTGCGCACCGACGACGGCGGCGCGACCTGGCGCACCGTGGTGCCGCTGAGCCGGGGATGGGTCGTGGAGATCGAGCGTGACGCCGTCGGCGAGCTCGTCGTGCTCGCCGACGGCCCCGGGCGCGAGCCGCTGCTGTGGCGCCTCGCCGGCGAGACGGTGACCGACATCGAGCCGCCGGCCGACGTCGACCTGCGCACCGTGGCCGTCGACCCGGCCAACCCCCAGCGCCTGTTCCTGTCTGAGCCGGGCATGCAGGACCGCCGTCTGTGGCGCAGCCTCGACGGCGGGGCCACCTGGACCAAGCTGATGATCGACATCACCTCCCCCGAGGTGGCCTGGCCCGAGCACACCACCCTTGAGGGTTGGATGTCCGCCGGTGAGCTGGTCTTCGGTCACGACGGCACGTTGTGGTTCGCCGAGGGCATGGGCATCTGGCACTCCCGTGACCTCGACGACGACGAGGTCACCTGGACCTTCGACTCGGCCGGCATCGAGGAGCTGGTCTCCAACGACGCGGTGAAGGTGCCGGGCGGTCCGCTCGTCACCGCGCACTGGGATCGCGGTCTCATGGTGCACGACGGCGAGCCGCTGCCCGCACGACCCGAGTTCGGCTCGGCCTGGTCGATCGCCACCACCCCGGCGAACCCCGACCGCCTGGCTGCGGTGCTCGACAACCACCAGCGCGTCGATGACCCCAAGCCCCACCACCGCCAGTCGGCCACCAGCGTTGACGGAGGCCGCACTTGGCAGCGGATGGGCTCACTGGTCGACGGCACCCATCCCGACGAGCTGAAGTTCGGCAACATCGCCATCAGCTCGACTGACCCCGATCTGTTGGTGTGGGCGCCGAGCGACGGCGGGCGCGTCCATCGCTCGACCGACGGGGGCGACTCGTGGACGGCGTCGGGCACCCAGCCCGACGGGGTGTTCTTCTGGCGCCACTACCTGCACCGCCATGCCCTCGTCGCCGACCCGGTGGACGGCGCCACCTTCTACGTGCTGAGCGATGCCGGTCTGCACCGCACGACCGACGGCGCCGTCACGTGGCACAAGATGGCGAGCGAGGACCTGCCCGGCTGGGCCAACGTCTACAACGTCACCCTCCGGGCCGTGCCGGGACGCAGCGGTGAGCTGTTCATGTCGGCCGGGCAGCTGTCGGGCAACGCCGAGCGGCCGTTGATGCGCTCTCGTGACGGCGGTGCCAGCTGGGAGGCGCTGTGGTCGGTGCCCGACGCCGGACCGTTCGATCTGGGCGCCCCGGTGAGCCCGGGTGGTGACCCGGTGCTGTGGGTGGAGACACGAGACGAGGACGGCAAGCGCCTCATCGCTCGCTCCGAGGACCTCGGCGACTCGATCGACATCATCAGCAGCTACCCGATCGGGCGCTATGACCGGCTCTTCGTGGTGGAGGCCGACACCGAGGACCCGTGGAACGTGTACCTCGGCTACGCCGGGACGGGCTTCGTGCGAGGCCACGCCGCCGAGGGCGTGCCCTTCTCCGCTCGGGGCCCCTTCGGGGTGACCCACCGCCCCGGGATCGCCGGTGCCAACGGCCCCGTGGGGGTCGACGTGCGCACCGGTCAGGCCCTCCCCCTGGCGACCGGCGCCAGCGACGCCCGCCGGGTCGTCGCCGCCGCCCAGCGCATCGGGGCCACCGGCACGTGGGCGACCGACGACCGGGGCAAGATGTTCGTCACCGGTGACGTCGCCCACCACGGCGACCTCGCTGGGGTCGGGCTGAAGGCGCCCGTGCTGGCCATGAGCCCGACGGCGTCGGGCAACGGCTACTGGATGGCGGCCGCTGACGGCGGGGTGTTCGCCTTCGGCGACGCCGCCTTCCACGGGTCGCTGGGCTCGATCGTGCTGAACCGGCCCATCACTGCCATGTCGGTGACCCCCGGCGGCCGGGGCTACCACCTGGTGGCTTCTGACGGCGGGGTGTTCGCCTTCGGTGATGCGCGCTTCGTCGGTTCGCTGGGATCGGTGCCGCTGCGACGCCCCGTCACCGGCATGGCGACGACCCCCACTGGTGACGGGTACTGGCTGGTGGCCGCTGACGGTGGCGTCTTCGCCTTCGGTGATGCGCCCTACGTGGGCGGGCTCGCCCGCGCCGGGGGCAGCGACGTGGTCGGCATCGTCGCCAGCGACTCGGGCCGCGGCTACTGGCTGGTCGACGCCGACGGCCGGTCCCACCCCTTCGGCGACGCCGCCTCCCGCTGACCCGGGCGCCCGGGGGCACGCCCCCGGGGGCTCGCCCCCGCCCCGCCCCCGCCCCGCCTCGCCGCTCGCGCCGCTCCGCTCGCGCCGCTCCGCTCGGGAGTTGCGGGCGGGGGCGGTGTGTGGTGCCGCTGCGGTCCGCAGTTCCCGCTCGCCTCGGGAATTGCGGGCGGGGGTGGTGTGTGGTGCCGCTGCGGTCCGCAATTTCGGCGGGGGGGCCGGGCGTCGCAGGTCCAGACCCGGGCTCAGAACTGGAAGCATCAGAACTGGAAGTAGATGAACGGCGCTTGGCCGACCGGGGTGAGACCCACCGACACGGCGGTCGCCGCGCCGAGCAGGGCGGCGAAGGCGGTGTCAGACATGTCGCTCACGACGCCGAGGCGGACCCGGCGGTAGGCGAGCCAGTGCATCACCGCACAGACCGCCAGGTACGCCATCAACACGTTCCACCCCCCGAGGCGCTCGGCACCGCCCCCGGTGAAGGTGGCGAAGGTCTGCAGCACCTCCAGTGCCGTCCCGAACGTCTCGGAGCGGAAGAAGATCCAGGCGACGCACACGAACCAGAACGTGGCCAACGTCGCCACCGCCCCGGTCAGGCGTCCGCCCCACCCACCGAGGTCGGGGTCTGAGCGCTGCGCCACGGCGACAGGACCCACCTCGTCCCCCTCACCGCCGCCACCGACGGCCGCCGCGTCGACCCCGCCACCGACCGCCGCATCGGCGACCCCGCCCTCGGCTCCGCCGTGGGCTCGGCGCTCAGCCTGGCCGGCGAGCTGGCCGGCGTCGGCGGCGGTCGGCAACAGGTTGCGGCGCCGGCGGTCGCCCCACGCCCGGGTCAGGGCCAACGCCACGCCGTGCAGCGCCCCCCACGCCACGAAGGTCCACGCCGCGCCGTGCCACAGACCCCCCAGCACCATGGTGAGCAGCAGGTTCCGGTAGGTGAGCACCCGGCCACGGCGGTTGCCGCCGAGAGGGATGTACAGGTAGTCCCGCAACCAGCTCGACAGGCTGATGTGCCAACGCCGCCAGAAGTCGTCGACCGAGCGGGCGAAGTAGGGGAAGCGGAAGTTCTCACCGAGGTCGTACCCGAGCATCAGTGCGGCGGCGATGGCCATGTCCGAGTAGCCGCTGAAGTCCAGGTAGATCTGGGCGGCGTACCCGACGACGGCCAGCACCGCTGATACCGCGTCGAAGGCGCCCGGGTCGGCGAAGTACCGGTCGACCGGCTCGGCGATCGAGTCCGCCAGCACCGCCTTCTTGAAGAACCCGACGAAGAACAACGTGACCGCCGCCCGCCAGGGCACCAGCCGCGCCCGGTGGGCCACGTCCAGCTGGGGCAGGAAGTGAGCGGCCCGCACGATCGGCCCGGCCACGAGCTGGGGGAAGAAGGCGACGAACAGCGCCACGTCGAGCAGGCCGCGTCGGGGTTCGAGCACGCCCCGGTGCACGTCGATCGTGTAGCTCATCGACTGGAACGTGAAGAACGAGATGCCGACGGGCAACACGACGTCGAGGGTGACCGACCCCAGGTCGGCGCCCACCGCGCCGGCCAGCTCGGTGAGCGAACCGGCGAAGAAGTCGAAGTACTTGAACGTCGCCAGGATCCCGAGGTTGGTGACGATCGAGACGAGCAACCACAGGTCCCGAGCCCGCTGTCGGGCCGCCTGGGCGATGCGCAGGGCGGCCTGGTGATCGATGAGGGTCGAGGCGATGATGAGCGCCAAGAACCTCGGGTCCCACGCGCCGTAGAAGACGTAGCTCGCCACGAGCAGCATCGCCTTGCGGGCGGCGAGGCCCCGCAGCACCCGCCAGTGCAGGAACAGCACCAGGGCGAAGAAGCCGAGGAACAGCGGCTCGTGCAGCAGCACGGCTCAGGCGTCCTCGAACAGCGGGCAGACGGCGCGGGCGAACGCCCGGCTCACGTCGATGGCACCTCGTCGGCTCAGGTGGTCGCCGTCGAACCAGCTGCCGGGTTCGGTCATCTGCGGCAGGACGGTCTCGTCGACCAGGTCGATGAGCGGCTCGGGTCCGCCCCGCTCGGTCCACGCTGCGTCGATCGCCGCCGCGGTCCCGGCGTCAAAGACGCTCGGCACGAACAGGTGGGCGGCGACCGAGCCGTCGGGGACGGCGTCGACGTGGGCTTCGATGGTGGCGACCCAGTCGTCGAGTTGGGCCTCGGTGGGCTGACGCTCACGCCACCGGTCCTCCCACCGGCCCGAGTCGACCAGCCGTTCGAGGGACCGCCGGCGACCCTGGGTCCCCGGGGTGTCCTCCAACGACCGGTACCCGCCGGTGTCGATGGCCCCGCCGATCGGATCGTCGATGGGTCGAGGCCCCCACACCCGGCCGTGCAACGCCCCGACGGGGTACTGGTTGGCGAGGAAGGCCAGCGCCGTGTCGGCCAGGGCCAGGGGACTGGAGGTGAAGTACGGCTCGGGGAGGTGCGCTCGGTACGACACGTACCGGGGCGCGTCGAGCAGGTCGAGGTGGGTGCGGTGGATGACGTCGTAGTCCTGGAGGTAGCCGACCGAGAGCTGGGCGACGTCGACGGTGACGACGACCTCGGGTTGCCCGGCGGGCAGGTCGTCGAGCACCGAGAGCACGTGGTCGAGCTCGAGCTTGGTGAGCGCCTGGGCGGCGAGGTTGAACGAGCGCCCCGGGCAGCCCACCTGGGCGCGCTCGGCGTCGATGACGGCCGGGTCCAGGGCGCGCAGGGCCCGGGAGTTGCCAACCATCACCAGGTCGTAGGCGACGTCGGTGGTGCGGAGGTGGTCGAGCTTGGCGGTGAGGGTGACGCGCTCGACCCCCTCGGGGTCCGGCGGGGCGGCGATGCGCACCACCGCCGCCATCACGACGAAGGCCAGGAGGAACGCGCCGATGACCCGACGCACCGGAGGTGGACGGTCCTGGTCGTCCCGGGGTACCTCGGGCACCACCAGCACACCGTCGCTCATCGGGCTCCCCGCCGTCGCCGGCGACCCGGCTCGCCGACGCCTCAAGCTAGCGAGACCCGATGAGGCGCTCGGCCCCCGCGGCGGGCGTTCGACCCCTGGCGATGGTGGCATCTCGCCCGGGCATGTTTGATCGTGTGAGCGCGAGGGCACCGACACCGACTGCCCCCGTCGCGACGGGCGTCGTGTGCGATCATCTTCACTCGGATGTCTCACGACGACGAGATGGAGCGACGCGCGGCGTCGACCCTGGGCGGTTCGGACCCGGCACCACACGACGGGCTCGCCGTCCACGGCGCTCGCGTCACCGTGGTGAACGTCTCCAAGACCGCGCCGGGCACGTTCTCCTGGTTCGACGGCCAGCTCGATCCCTCTCTCGGCGTGCGGTTCGAGCACGTCCACGCCGGGCCGGCCAACGCCGTCGAGCGGACCGTGCGTCGTCCCAACCTGGCCCTGCACCGGGCGTGCCTGCAGGCCGCAGCCCACGTCGCCTCCGGGCGGGCCGATCTGATGGTCACGCACCTGCCGGTGGTCACGATGTACACGGGCCTCTACGCCCGTCCCTGCTCACGACGTGTGCCCCACGTGGCGTTCGCCTTCAACCACGCGCCGCTGCCCTCGGGTCTGCGCAACCGGCTGATGCGCCAGGGCATCCGCGACGTCGACCGCTTCGTGGTCTTCTCGACGGTCGAGCGCGAGCTGTACGCCGAGACGCTCGGCATCCCGATCGACCGCATCGACATGATCCACTGGGGTGTGCAGCGACCCGTCGCTGACCCCACCTCACGGCCCCCGGTGGGGGGTGACTACCTCTGCGCCGTCGGCTCGAGCGGTCGGCACTACGGCGAGCTGCTCGACGCCATGGCTGCGCTCGCGCACCGCCAGGCGGTCGTGGTCACCTCACCAGGTGCCCTTCGTGGTCTGGCCGTCCCGCCCAACGTGACCGTGCTCACCGAGGTGACGCAGGCCCAGGTCGCCGAGGTCATCCACCACAGCCGCTTCATGGTCTTGCCGCTGGAACCGTCGCCTGTCCCCTACGGCCACGGCACGGCCGTGATGGCGATGCGACTCGGCCGTGCCGTGCTCGTGACCGATACCTCGGGGATGGACGACTACATCACCCCCGTGACGGGCCGCCGCTTCGACGCCGGGCACCCGGGCCGTCTGGCCGAGCAGATCGAGGACCTGTGGACCGACGACTGCCAGCGTGAGGAGGTGGCGGCGGGAGCGCTCGAGTTCGTCGAGCGGTGTTGCACCGAGGAACGCACCCGCCACTACGTCGAGGGGCTGATCGCCGACCTCACCGGCGGTGCGCGCGACGTGACCGGCCCGCCCACCGGACGCGCGACGATCACGGGGTGGAGCACCACCGGGTCCTGACGTCGTCATGACCGCGACCGGGTCGACACCTGGGTCCGGCACCGCCGCGCTCGAGCCGCTGGCGCACCGGGTCCACTTCGTGTTCAAGGAGCGCAAGCGCTGGCCCGAGCTGTTCGGCGTCGATGATCCCCCGCCCGTCGAGGCGTGCGCCCACAAGTTCATGGGGGCCAAGAACAGCTGGGGCATCCAGACCTACTTGCAGTTGCGCCACCGAGGGCTCGACGTCGAGCTCGTCGACCGCTACGTGCCGGGGGCGATCTGTGTGACCACCTACGAGCACCTGCGGATCATCGATCGTCCGTTCAACAGCTACGTGGTGGCGTGCCGCCACGACCGGGGGCGGCCAGAGATCTGCGAGCAACGGGTCGTGCAGAACCTCGACAACGTGGTCGACGACACCGACCACTACGTGCCGCACTGGCCCCAACCCGGGCTGGTGCCCCGCGATCGTCAGCGCCGGAGCACCGTCGCCAACGTCGTCTACCAAGGTCGCCCCGCCCACCTCGCCCCGGAGTACCGCGACGACGGCTTCACCGCTGCTCTCGCCGGGCTCGGCCTACGGTTGCGCCTCGGCGAGGCCGACGGCGCCCGAGAGGTCGCCAGCTGGACCGACTACTCGACCGCTGACGTGGTGCTGGCCGTGCGCCGGGTCGACCCGTACACCCTCGGCCTCAAGCCTCCCAGCAAGCTGCTGAACGCCTGGCTGGCCGGATGCCCGGCCCTCCTCGGCCCTGAGCCGGCGTACCGCCAGCTGCGCCGCTCCGAGCTGGACTACGTCGAGGTGTCGAGCCCGGCCGAGGCGATCGAGGCGCTGCGGCGACTGCGCGACGACCCCGGGCGCTACGCCGCCATGGTGCGCAACGGCGACGAACGGGCTCGTGAGTACACCCCCGACCGCATCGCCGAGGTGTGGCGCGACCTGCTCGCCGGTCCGGTGAGCGCCGGCTTCGAGCGTTGGCGTGACGCCGGCCCGCTCGAGCGGACGATCGGCCGGGCGGCCCGCTTCGCCTGGCGCACACGGGCGCATCGTCGCGAGGCGGCCATCTACGAGCGCCACCGCCCTGGTCCCGACCGCGCGGGCAACTGATGGGCGGCGTCCCCGTCGCCGCGGCGACGTCGCGCCCCGGCTGGCAGCCGCGGTCCTGACCGGCGCCCGCGACGACGACGCGCTCCGCTCCCACTTCGCCCCCATGAACGACGAGCTCTACGACCTGCTCAGATGGGATCGAGCCTGGCCGACGGCGAGCCCGGCGGCCGGGTCGGTGGCCCCCCCGGCCAGCTCGACGAAGAGCGTTTCGTAAGCGGCGTCGGCCTCCTCAGACGAGTACACCTCGGCGCGTCGCCGGGCGCCAGCGGCCAGTGCGGCCCGGCGATCCTCGTCGCCGAGCACCCGGACCAGCGCGTCGGCGAGGGCCAGGGGGTCATCGGGGGCGACGACGACCCCGGCGTCGGGGGTGACCGCCTCGGCCACGCTGCCGACGTCGGTCGCCACGACCGGGACCCCGGCGGCCATGGCCTCCAGCAGGGCCAGGGGCAGGCCCTCGCGCCGGGAGGCCAGGGTGAAGACGTCGGCGCGGGCCAGGTCCTCGGCGAGCTCGTCGGGGCTCCGTTCACCGGCGAACGTGACGGCGTCGGCGAGGCCGAGCTCGGCGGTGAGCGCCTCCAGCTCGTCGCGCCACCGGCCCGTGCCGACGAGGGTGAGCCGCACGTCGCCGAGGGCGTCGCGCACCTGCACCATCGCTCGCAGCAACACGTCCTGGCCCTTGTGGTCAGGTGTCAGGCGCCCCACGCTCAGCACCTGGGTGCCGCCCGACCCGACCCCCGCGACCGCCCCCCACCGGGTGAGGTCGACGCCGTTGGGGATGACCCGGACCAGGTCTGGCCGCAGACCCGAGCGCTCGACGGCCAGGTCACGCAGCTCCTCGCTGACGGCAGTGACCGCATCGGCGGACCGCAGCAGACGGCGCAGACGGCCGTGGTCGGCCTCGGCGGGGCGGATGAGATCGGTGCCGTGGGCCGACAGCACGAGCCGGTACCCGAAGATCGGGCGGAGCAGCACGAACCACACGGCCTCGGCCCGCACGAAGTGGACGTTGACGACGTCGGGCCGGGCTCGGGCGCACACCACGAGCGCCGCGACGCCCGACCGCAGCGATGCGCCGATCGCCCTCGGCGACGGTCGCACGCCCGCCTCGGGCACCCGGAGGCGAAGCACCGCCCACTCGGTCGCCCCGGGACGCCCGGCGGCTGACCACACGTCGAGCGCCACGTGTCCCCGGCGGCGGAGGTGCTCGGCGAGGCGGACGAACACCGACTGCACCCCGCCTGCGGTCTGACGTGACACCGAGGTGTGCAGCAGCACCCGCAGCCGTCGGGGGTCAGCGGTGCCACCCGTGAGGCGACGGCGGGCGCCGCGCAACCGGGACGAGCGGCGCACCGGCTCGACGACCAGCACCCGGGCGAGCATGCGGGCGGTGACCGGCGAGGTGGGGGCACGGCGGGCGGCGGCGAGGGCGTCGCGGCGGGCCGACGCGAGATCGCCGCCCCGGGCCAGGGTGCGACGGGCGCTCTCGACCAAGAAGAGGTGCTCGACGCCCACCGCACGCATCGACGCACGATGCGCACGGTGGAACCAGCGGCGGGCCTCGTGGTTGTCGCCGACGTCGAGGGACTTGCGGTCGCCGTGGCGCGGGTCGTGGTAGCGCACGAGGGGCTCGTCGATCGCCTCGAAGCGGAACGACCTGGCGATGCGGACCCAGTAGTCGTAGTCCTCGATGGCGGGGATGCCCTCGTCGAAGAAGCCGACGGCGGCGATGACCCGACGGCGGATCACGACCCCCGAGGTGCCGTGGACGACGTTGCGCTCCAACAACGTGCGCCACAGATCACCTCGGGCAGAGGTCCCCCGGTGGCGGGTCGAGCCGTCGGCGAACACGTCGAGCACCCCAGACGAGACGAGACCGACGTCGTCGTCGCTGGCGTCCATGACCGCCACCTGGCGGGTGAGCTTGTCGGGCATCCACTCGTCGTCGGAGTCACAGAAGGCGACGAGGCGACCTCGGGCGGCACGCATGCCCCGGTTGCGTGCCGCGCTCACCCCGGTGTTGCGTGGCTGGGCCAGGTAGCGGACCCGGTCGTCGTCGATCGCCGCCACGACGTCGTCGGTGCCGTCGGTGGAGCCGTCGTCGACGACGATGACCTCGAGGTCCTCGAAGGTCTGGGCCAGCACGCTCTGCAGCGCCCGGGGCAGCAGGTGGGCCCGCTGGTGGGTGGGCACGACCACGCTGACCGTGGGGCGCACCAGCGGTTCGGGACGGTCGGCCTCGGTGAGGGGCGGGGCATCGGTCTCCACCGCGGCCGCCAGGTCGAGCCCGTGGCGGACCTCGAGCGGCTCGACGTGCGCGCGAGCCGGGTCGAGCGGCCGGGCCGACCGTCCGAGCAGCCGGGGGGCGTGCCGGCGGAACCGGTCGACGGTGGCCGCGGCTCGTTCGCTCGCCAGGGCACGTCGGCCCCCGGTGAGGGCCTCGCCTCGGGAGGTGGCAGCGGCGGCCAGCTCGGGGCTCCCGGCAGCGTCGGCGGCGATCCGCTCGTAGGCCCCACGCACCGCGGGGCGATGGCGGTCGAGGACGCCCTGATGGTCGAGGCAGCCGGTCAGCCGGTCGATGCTGGCCATGCGGGCGGCGAGGCCCTCAGGGGAGAACCGCCGTCCGCTGAGGGTGACGGCGCCCTCGGGTAGCCGGCGGTAGAACGCCGCACCGCGGTCGGTCTCGGCCAGGGGCACGCCGTGGGCCAGGGCCCGACGGAACAGGTCGCCATCATCGTCAGGGTTCCACACGTCGTCCCACCGGCCGGCCCGCTCGAACCCCTCACGGCTCCACAGCACCGAGCACGGCGGGTGGTACCAGCCCCGCAGCCAGGCGTCGAGGGGGTGCTCGCCGAGGCGACGAGGCTTGTACGACGGTGGCCCCTGCACCCACGTGCCGTCGATGAGGTCGAGGCGGTACCACGGACAGATCGCCACGCCGTCGTGGACGGTGTCCAGCGCTTCGACGAGGGCGGCGAGGGTGTCAGGGGCCAGCACGTCGTCGGCGTCACAGAACATGAGGGCGTCGCCCGTGGCGGCCAGGGCCCCGAGGTTGCGGGTGGCCGACGCTCGACCCGACCGCTCGGACAGGACGCGCACCACCCCGGGGTGACGGGCCCGCCAGCGCAGGGCGACGCGCAGGCTGTCGTCGGTCGACCCGTCGTCGACGACGACGACCTCGGCGGGCGGCCGGGTCTGGTCGAGCAGCGAGCCCAGCGTCTGGGCGATCCACCCTGCGCCGTTGTGACAGGGGACGACGACCGACACCCGCGGGTGCTCGACCGGATCGGTCTCGCTCATCACGTCGCTCACCACGTCGCTCACCTCCGTCGTGTCGGGTGCCGGACGCTCAGAACGGCACCGGGTAGCCGAGGTGGGCCATCGCCTCGCCGCAGATGCGGGTGAAGGTCCTGCGGCGGTCGTGGTCCCAATCCTCCCAGGGGGGCGGGCGGCGCTCGAGCGCGGACCTCGGGTCCCCGGCGCGTGACGGCTCGTTGAGGGGGTGCACGACCGTGGAGGAGGTGTACGCCGCCGCTGCGGGGTCCGACGGCAGGCCGACGTGGGCGAAGATGCGATCGAAGGTGGCGGCGTCGTCGGCGACGAAGTCCTCGAAGCGCACGGTCAGCGCCCGGGGGTGGGTGCGCAGGTGGTCATAGCGCTCGACCCGCTCGGCCCAGTGCCGGCAGCGGTCCTCGAACTCCAGTGCGGTGAACCACTCACCGAAGCGGTTCATCGATTCGACGCTCGCCAGCCCGTCGCGGAACAGGTAGACGAAACGTGCCTCGGGGAACAGCCAGAGCAGCCCAGCGGTCTGGCGCTCGTCGGGGAAGACCTTGGCGCCCCAGCGCTCGATCTCACCGGCTCGTCGCAACGAGTCGTGGTCGCCACGGGCGCCGGGGCGGTACGACAGACCCAGCCCAGGTCCGAGGGCCGAACGCCACACGAGCTGGCGCAACCGGGTGCGCAGGTCCTCGCCGTCGATGCGCACGTTGTTGTCGAAGTAGCGGGTGCCGGCGCCGTCGAGCCAGGCCCGCGCGACACCGCCGAGGTCGTGCACCAGCACCGCTTCGCGGGCCATGAGGGCTCGGGGATGAGATCCGATGCCTCGCGACAGCGCCGTCGAGCCCGATCGACCGCAGGTGACGAGGAAGATCGGGTGGTCGAGGTAGGCGGGCAGGCGCTGGCCGAGGGCGGTGCGCACCGCGACCCGGGCGGCCTCACGCAGATCCATGGGTCTCCCACGAGGGCGCCGGCGCCCAGTCCAGGTCGTGGCGCAACCCCACCAGGGCGCGCTCGATGTCGGCGTCCTCGATGCGCAGGTCGCGCTCGAGGGGGTGGCGGTCACCGATCGGTTCGGCGGGCACCACCCGGTACCGGTGCCCGAGGGCGGCGGCCAAGGCGTAGAAGTTCGGGTTCGGGAACGACAGGTCGGCCAGCTCGACCACGTGGGTGCCAGGCGGGCAGAACATCATGTTGGTGAGCCCGGCGCCATGGGGGGCGAGCAGCACCTCGGTCTGGCGCATCAGCGCCACCTGGTCATCGAAGGACAGATCCTCCATCACCACGGCCTCGAAGCCGTCCTCGGCCAGGCGCTCGATCAGCCGATCCTCGTCCAGCAGGCGCCGGCGGGTGGCCCGGGCCCGGCTGATGTAGACGCGTCGGGTCGCGACGACGGGCCGCGCGGGGCGGCAGCGGCGCTGGACCATCTGCAACAGCTCGGGCCGGAAGCGGTCGGTGTCGAGCACGGTGAGCTCGTCCACCTCCAGGGGGCGGGCGTGGTCGAACGTGGCGAACGTCGCCGGGTCGAGGCCGATCAGACCCAGGGAGGCGTCGATGGCGGCGGTCCGCTCGGCAGGCAGGACGACGTCGCCCAGGGCGCCGCGCTCGGCGAGCAGCACCAGCTTGGGCAGGTGGGCGGTGATCCAGTGCGAGTGGTTGTGGTACACCCGCTCGGTCACCCAGGTGGCGCGCTCGAGGTGGGCGGCGTCGTGCGAGCTGCGCAGCACCTCGCCGTGGCGGGGCCGCCAGCGCAGCTCACGCAGGCGCAGCGCCCGGCCGTCGCCCCCGATGGCCGCCGGGTGGAAGTCACCGGTGTCGTCGCGGTACCAGCACACCCGGGCACCGCGCACGGTGGCCAGCGTCGTGGCGCCGCTGCGCCGCCAAGGCACGTCACGGAACGAGTACCCCCACCAGCCGCGATCGTCGGGCAGTTCGTCGGGGTCGTCGACGCCGGCGGGCAGCTCGTTGCGGGCGATCGCCTCGGGCTCGATGACGTCGACGTCGATCGTTTCGGGGGCCCGGCGTCGACGCTCGTCGAGGGTCTCTGACACCACCCACCGGTAGCGGCTCCACGAAGGGGGCAGACCGTGCCCCGCCGCCCACCATCCGACTCGTTCGAGGCCCTTCGGCCGGTTCTGAGCGCGGAGCTGTCCACCGCTCACCCCATGGCTGTCGGCCGCGGGCGTCGTTGGCGCGCGGCTGGGTGGCTCGTGTCCGTGGAGGCCGTGGCGCACCACCACGGGCGGACCCGTGGGCCGTGGCGGGTGCAGAGGGCGTGCGAGGCGCCCGATCAGCCGGGAGGCGCGGCGTTGCAAGCGGTCGATAGCATCTGAGACGGCTTCCCGGGCGGCTTCGACGGAGGATGGTGCCAGCCTCTCCACCGCGACCTGCGCCTCGCGCTGTGCGTCAGAGTCGGCCGGCGCCTTCTGTTCGATCTTGGCGTACGCCTCACGAAGCGCTGGGCGGTAGCGGCGAGCCACCGACCGGTCGTCGAGGATCGCCTCGATCATCGACAGCCCCGCCAGACGGGACGAGAGGCCCTCCTGGCTCCACCGGCGGCTGCTCAAGGACGAACCGCCGCCGGCGAAGCGTCGGTAGAACCCGGCCCCCCGGCTGGTCTCGGCGAGGGGCACACCTCTCGCCAACGCCCTCATCATCAGGTTCCCGTCGTCGTTGCCGGCGTGTTGTTCGTCCCAGTGCCCGGCCCGCTCCAGACCATCGAGGCTCCACAGCACGCTGCACGGCGGGTGGTACCAGCCACGCAGCCATGCGGCCAGCGGCGGTTCACCCCGACGCCGGGGCGCGCACGAGGGCGGACCCTGCACCCACTCGCCGCCGATGTCGTCGAGCCGGAACCATGGACAGATCGCCACGCCTCCCGGTTCGGCGGCCAGCGCATCAGCGAGCGCTCCGAGGGCGTCGGGTGCCAACACATCATCGGCGTCGAGGAACATGAGCGCATCCCCCCGGGCCGCACGGGCCCCGATGTTGCGAGCACGTGACGCCCCGCCGGGCGTCTCCGCGATCACCCGCACCCGTTCGCCGTGGCGGTCGGCGCATGATCGGGCGACCGCCAGGCTCTCGTCGCTGGAGCCGTCATCAACGACGATGACCTCGAGCGGTGGCACGCTCTGATCCAGCGACGAGCCGATGGCCTGGGCCAACCAGGGAGCGGCATCGCGACACGGGATGACAACCGACACCTCGGGCCGGTCTCGGCGAGCAGACCCGAGCCGAGCCCGACGAACCGCACCTCCTGACGGTGCGACAGCTGGCTGGTCATCCGCCTGGGGGGGCTCGGATTGTGGAACCGGACCGGCAGGTACTGTGGTCACCGTCCGATGGACCTCACGCCGTCGAGGAGCGTTCAGAGCGTGCATCACCACCCGTCTCCGCGTCCCGGAGACCGTCGGAGACCTTACCCGCGCCGACAGGACGCCCACCGTTGAGCTCCCGAGCAGCTTCGCGGGTGCGGTCGGCGTCGCCCCTGGCGGCGGTGCGCCGCACCAGGGCGAGCTGGCGCCGTCTCGCGCCCATGTTGGCAGTCACCCGTTGGCGCGTCGTCGCCCTGGCGGTGGCGTCGGTCAACGCCGGGTTCATCGAGGCCGCCCTGTTGGCCCTCATCGCCGCCATCGCCACCACGCTGTCGGCCGGGCAGACCCAGGTCGACGTCGACCTCGGTCTGGTACGGATCGACCAGTCGCTCGCGTTCCTGTTCGTCTTGGGTTTCGTGCTCGCCACCCTGCGGGCGATCGTCCAGGTCGCCATGGCCTACCTGCCGGCGGTGATGAGCGCCGAGGTGATGGCCAACCTGCGCCGGAAGGTCTTCGACGACTTCACCGGCACCTCCTGGGGAGTGCAGGCCAGCGAGCGCGACGGCCACTTCCAGTCGCTCATCAACAAGCACGTCACCGCGGTGTCCCAGGGCGTCGTGACCCTCAGCCAGGGGATGACCGCCTTCTTCATGTTCTTCACGCTGCTCGCCGCAGCGATCTCGCTCAGCGTCGAGACCGCCCTGGCGCTGCTGGCCCTGTCGAGCATGCTGTTCGTCGTGTTGCGCCCGCTGTCGCTGCGCACCCGCTACTACGCCAAGCTGTTGAGCGACGAGATGATGGAGTACTCCAAGGGGGTGCAGGAGGTCGTCCGCCTGGCCGAGGAGACCCAGGTGTTCGGGGCGTCGAAGTCCTACATGGACAAGATGCACGCCCAGATCGACGAGGTGCGCCTGCCGCTGTCGCGCAGCCGCTTCTTCGTGCGCCTGGCGCCGGTGATGTACCAGAGCGTAGCGATGTTCGTCGTGCTCGCGGCGTTGCTGTTCGTCTCTCGCCTCGATCCCGCCCAGCTCACCTCGCTGACCGCGGTGGTGCTGATCCTCGTGCGGTCGATGACCTACGGACAGCAGCTCCAGGCCAGCGTGTCCAACATCTACGAGATGACCCCGTTCGTCGAGCGCCTCCGCGAGGCCGTCGACAACTACCGCTCCCGGCCGCGCCAGGACGGTGACCAGCCGATGCCGCCGGTGCGCACGATCGCCATGTCCGACGTGCACTACCGCTACGAGCCCGACGTCCCCGTGCTCGACGGGCTCAGCTTCGAGGTGCACGCCGGCGAGGCCATCGGGGTCGTCGGACCGTCCGGGGCGGGCAAGTCCACGCTCGTGCAGCTGCTGCTGCGCCTGCGTGACCCCGACGCCGGGGCCCTGTTGGTCTCGGGCCAAGACGCCCGCACGATCCGCCGGGCCGACTGGCAGCGGGCGGTGTCCTACGTGCCGCAATCGCCGTTGCTGCTCTGGGGCACGGTGACCGACAACATCCGCTTCCATCGCCCCGAGCTGAGCGACGACGACATCGAACGGGCGGCCCGGCTCGCGGCGATCCACGACGACATCCTCACCTGGCCCCAGGGCTACGACACGATCGTGGGCGAGCGAGCCTCGGCGGTCTCGGGCGGCCAGCGCCAGCGCCTCTGCCTCGCCCGATCGTTGGCCGGGCGGCCATCGGTGCTCATCCTCGACGAACCCACCAGCGCCCTCGACGTGCGCTCAGAGGTGCTCGTCCAGGACGCTCTGCGCACCATCGCCGGTGAGACGACGCTGTTCATGGTCGCTCACCGCCTCTCGACGCTGTCGATCTGTGATCGGGTGATGGTGATGGTCGACGGGCGGCTGCAGGCCATCGACACGCCCCAACGGCTGTTGGAGACCAACGAGTTCTACCGCGAGGCGATCGAGATCACTCGCGAGCAGACGTTGGCGTGAGCGCCGTCGTCACCTTCGCGTGAGCGGCTGCGCCGACGGTCACGTCGAGGGCGCCGTGGGGCGCCACGTGATCCTCACCAGCGGCCGCAGCGGCAGCAACCTGTTGGTGGCCACGTTGAACCAGCACCCGCAGGTCATGAACTACGGCGAGGTGCTCGGCCGGTGGATGCTGCCGGCCCGCCTGCACGACCGCTTCGGCTACGGCGGCTCGACGCCTGAGACCTACCTCGACCACACCCTCGGCTCCAGACGCCACTTCTGGCTGGCTCAGGGCTTTGCAGCGGGCGCACGAACCCGCAACCGCCGCCGGCCCGGTCTGAAGCGCTGGGGGGCCCTGGCCACGATCGGCATCAAGGAGTTCTCGACGCACCTGCACCGCCGGGGCCTGCAGCGCTACCTCGCCGAGCGACCCGACATCGAGGTGGTGCACCTGGTGCGCGCCAACCAGCTGCGGCGGGTGCTGTCGCTCGAGTCGATGCGGGCCACCGGCCGGGCCAAGGCCGAGTCCGCTGACCACCCCGAGGCGCCTCGCCTGTCACCCGATCCCGACCGGGTCGTGGCGATGCTCGACCGACTGGAGGACGAGCGGGCCGCCGAGGAGCGCCTCGTCGGTGCGCTTGAACCCGACAGGGTGCTGCACGTCGACTTCGACGATCTCACCGCATCGGCGTCTGCGACCCAGGCCGGAGCCGACCGGATCTTCGGCTTCCTCGGTGTCGATCCGGTTCCGGTGAGCGTCCGGCACCGCCGCCTCTCGCCGCCCCGCCTCGCCGACCAGGTGGATGACCCCGACGCCCTGGCCGAGGTCCTGGTCCGCCGGGGGTACGGCCACTACCTCGACGCGCCCGGCGCGCCCCGCTGAGGGTGATGACGAGACGCTCGCGAGCGGCGATCGCCGTCGTGGCGCTGCTGGTCGCGGCGTGCTCGGGTGGGGCCGACGCCGAGGACGCAGCCCCGGCGTCTGACCCAGCGTCGACGGCGCCCGCCCGTGAGGCGCCGGCGTCGCCGTCCTCCACCACGACCCCGCCCCCGCCTCCGGTGATCGACGAGAGCGGGTACGCCTGGGCGCCGGTCGACATCGAAGGCGGCGGCTTCGTGACCGGCGTGGTCACCGCCCCCACCGGCGAGGTCTACGTGCGCACCGACGTCGGCGGTGCCTACGCCCTGGACCGGGCGACCGGCTCGTGGCGTCAGATGCTGCGCCTCGACGACGTCGAGGACGCCACCCCCGACGACTACCTGGTCGAGAGCATCGCCGTGGCCGCCGACGGCCAGATCGTCTACCTCGCCGCCGGTCAGGTGGGTGAGGGCCGCATCCTGGCCACCGACGACGGCGGGCGGACCTGGCGCGCCGGCGGGGCATCGTTTCGCATCCGGGGCAACGACGTGGCCAAGACCGGCGGCGAGCGCCTGGCGGTCGACCCGGCGGACCCGGCCGTCGTCTACTACGGGTCACGTTCCCAGGGCCTCTGGCGCAGCACCGACGCCGCCGCCAGCTGGGAGCGCGTCGGCGGGCTGGCGTCGCCCACGGGGGCCACCGGGCTGGCGGGCGTGACGGTGGTGGCCGTCGACGCCGCCTCGCCGGTGACCGACGGGCGCACCGGCCGCGTCCTGGCCGCGTCGTCGGGGCGGGGGGTCTTCGAGTCTCTCGACGCCGGCGCCACCTGGGAGCGAGTCGTCCCACTCGGACGAGACGAGGTGGTCACCACCCTCGACATCGGCGCCGACGGCACGGCCTGGATCGTCGTCGGCCGGCCCGGATCGCGGGTGATCCGCCTCGACCCCGACGGCACGGCCACCGACGTGACGCCCCGATCGGGGCGCGACTACAAGCTCGTCGTGGTCGACCCCGCCGATGCCGAGCGCGTGATGGTCACCGAGCGCGGCGTGCGAGACGGTGCGCTGTGGCGCAGCACCGACGCCGGTGGTTCTTGGGATGCCCTCGACGTCGCCATCGACGTGCCCGAGGGCCACTGGGCAGGACAGGTCGGGGTGGACGCCTGGCTGTCGACCGGCGGGCTGGCCCACGATCCGATCGACCCCGAGCGGCTCTGGTTCGCCGAGGGCGTGGGCGTCTGGTCGACGACCGATCTCGACGACGACGAGGTGACGTGGTCGTGGGCCGGGCGGGGCATCGAGGAGCTGGTGTCCACCGATGCGGTGGTGACCGGCGACGGCACCCTCGTCACCGCCCACTGGGACCGCAGCGTGTTCGTCCACGCCGACGGCGAGCCGGCGGCCCCGTCGCTCACTCCCCGGTTCCAGTCGGCGTGGGATCTGGCCACCACGCCGGCCGACCCCGCCTTCGTCGCCGCCGTCGTCGACGACCACCGCGACTGCTGTGGGGACGATGGCCTCGCCACGCTGAGCGGCTGGTCCGACGACGGGGGCCGCACCTGGAACCGCTTCGGATCGCTCACCTCGGGCGAGCACCCCGAGGAGCTGCGCTTCGGCAACATCGCCGTGTCGAGCAGCGACGTGGACCACCTGGTGTGGCAGCCGAGCAACGGGGGCCGCATCCACCACAGCGACGACCGGGGCCAGAGCTGGCAGGTCAGCCGACTCGAGGGCCGACCCGCCCACGAGCAGCACTTCCTCGACCGTCGCGTGCTGGTCGCCGACCCCGTCGACGGCGACACCTTCTACGTGCTGTCCCTCACCGGGCTGTTCCGCTCGGTCGACGGCGGTGCCACCTGGGATCGGGTCGACGAGTCGGGGCTGCCGCCCCGCTGGGCCCGCCGCTACGACGCCACGATGGCGGCGGTGCCCGGACGGGCCGGCGAGCTGATCCTGTCGGTCGGCTTCGTCGACGGCGGGGACTTCGCCCTGTTCCGCTCGACTGACGGCGGGCGCACGTGGTCCGAGCTCGGCGGGCCGCGCCCGGTCGGCACGTTCGGCCTCGGCGCCGACACCGAACGGGGCGTTCCGGTCCTCTACGCCACCGGGCCGGGCGAGAGCGAGCTGTGGCGCTCAGATGATCTCGGCGTCACCTGGGAGCACCTCACCGACGCCCCCGCCGGGCTCTACGACCGCATCGTGGTCGTCACGCCCGATCCGATCGACCCCGACCGGGTGGTGGTCGGGTTCAACGGCACGGGGTTCCTCGCCGGCGAACGTCCCGACGCCGAGGCGGCGGTCGACGGTTGAGCCGACGGGCCGCTACCGGCGGCCGCCCTTGCGGTCGTCCCAGCGGCCACGGCCCGAGTCGCGGTAGGCCGGGGTCCAGGCCCGACGCCGGGCCACCGGGCTCTCCCGGACCGCCAGCCCGACGACGACCCCGAAGATGAACCCGGCCACGTGGGCCATCCAGGCGATGCCCTGGGACGGGTCGATGGCGAACTGGCTCATGAACCAGAACCCGAGCACCAAGAAGGCGGGCAGCGGCACCGGGAAGATGCCGATCAACGACAGCACCGGCGCCTTGGGGAACCAGACGAGGTAGGCGCCCATCACCCCGGCGACCGCGCCGGAGGCCCCCACCACCGGGATGGTCGAGTCGAGCTGGATGGCGACGTGACCGGCGGTGGCCACCACGCCGGCGAGCAGGTAGAAGAGCAGGTACCTGATGCGCCCGAGGTGGTCCTCGATGTTGTTGCCGAAGACGTAGAGGAACAGCATGTTGCCCCCCAGGTGCAACAGCCCGCCGTGGAGGAACATCGACACGATCGAGGCGAGGAAGACGTCCTTGGCGGGGAACACCTCGGGGGAAGCCTCGCCGCCGACACCGCAGGCGTCGACCTCGCCGGCCAGGGTGGCGCCGATCTCGACCTCGCTGAGGGGTTGCCCGGTGGTCAGCTCGCACGGGATGGCCGCGTACTCGTAGGTGAAGCGGATGTCCTCAGCGGTGCCGGCGACCGGGCTCTGGGCAAACAGGTAGGTGCCCACGCAGGCCAGGATGAGGGCGTAGGTGATCACCGGGGTCCGGCGCGTCGGGTTGAAGTCGCGGAGCGGCAGGACCACGGCGGTGACGGTACCGACCGTCCGGCGACCCGGGGCCCCGTGCCCGCCCCCGGGCTCGGCCGCATCCGACGATCCCGCAACTCTCGGGTCCCGGTCGGAGGGGCCGAGCGGCACCTCAGCGGTGCGTGGCTCCACGAGCCTGGTGGCGACGGCGGAAGCGGCTGCGCACTCCAGCAGCGGCTCGCAGTCGCCCGGCCGACGTTCGGACTCGCCGCTCGGCCGCAGCGGCGCCGAGGAGCCAACGCCCCGCCAGGCGCCCGGCGGCTCGCACACCAGGCGAGCTCATCGCAGCGGGGCCGTCGGGCTCGAGGAGTGGTGCGCACACGCCTTCGATCACGGCGAGCTCGACCGCGGAGAGCTCGTCGCGCCACCGGTCCAGCGATGCGGTCGAGATCGCACGTCGACTCTGGGCCATGTGGGCTCGGCGCGCCTGCTCGAAGTCGGTCGACGACACACCTCCAGGGGAAGACGACACACGTTCAGCCGAAGCGGTCCTCGACCCGTCGGTCCTGTCCTCGAGCATGGCGGGGACGAACGCCTCGCCGATGAACTCGCACACGCATCGCACCACGGGCTCGGGCTCGGTGACCAGATCCCGGTACGGCACCAGCATGGTGCGGTCATCGCGCAACAAGCGGGGGACCAGCTCGCCGTGGACGTGCCGCCACTGGCGGGCGGCGTCGGCGACGTAGGCGAGCCGGCTCGCGTGCACCAGCCCCGACCGCAGCGAGGGCCCCGAGAGGGTGGAACGGACCCAACCGGCCTTCAGCTTCGAGGCGATCACGGCCCGGGGGTCACGACGGGTGATGAGCACACGGGCGTCGGGGAACCACTCGAGCAGGCGGTCGACGTGGACGACGTTGCTCGGTGTCTTCTCCCCGATGCGTCGCTTGGCGGTGGTCTCGAGGTGGGCGAGCAGCAGGGAGCGGAAGGCGGTCTCGTAGGTCTGCTCTCCGTGAGCGGCGATGAGCTCGCGCCAGCGCACCTCGGTGATGTCGAGGTCGGCGAAGCGGACGGTGCGGACGTAGTCGCTGCAGAACCGCTCGAAGTCGTCGGGCGCCGGGTGGGGCGACGTCCGCTTCATGAAGTGGGTCTCGGGGGCGATGGCGAGGTCGGGGTGCGCCGAGAGGATGCTCTGGAGCAGCGTCGTGCCCGATCGACCGGTGCCGACGATGAACACCGGTCGTTCGAGGACCGGTCGGATCAAGCTCATCGCACGTGGGCCACATCGATGCCCGCTGCTGCCAGCTCGGTGACCATCGCGCCGGTGGCGGCGTGGACCTGGGCGAGCACGTCGGGCTCGAAGCCGACCGCGGCGGTGGGCCGGGCGGGGAAGGGCTCCAGCTCGTCGAGCCGGGCGAACGCAGCGATGCGGCGGGATCCCTCCGCCGGCTGGTCGGACAGCTCGCCGAACGAGCAGGTGAGGACGCGGGGGTGATCGCCGAAGGCCAAAGCGGTGCGAGCCGCGGCGTTCCAGTGCTCCAGGTGCGTCGCCAGGTCGATGTGGTAGGGCTCCTCGGCGGTGAGGCTGTGGCCGTAGGTGCGTTGACTCATCGACCACGCCGTCGACACCGGATCGCGCACCATGAACACGACGCGCGTGTCGCGTCCGGTCTCCAACACGTCGGCGACGAAGCGGTCGTAGCTGTCGGGCGCCAGGTTGTCGGGCCCGAGCGGCTCCTTGTCGAGCGCGACCTTGGCGCCGGAGTGTCCGGAGGTGACGTGGTAGAGCGACAACAGCATCTCGCCGGACAACGCAGCGACGTCCTCGCCGTGGCGGTGCAGCTTGGAGAAGCGGCGCTCGGTGTTGCGCAGCTCGTGGAGGGCCACCAGCGCTCGCGACTCGCTGTTGGCCATGACGTCGGGGTGATCGCCGAGCCATCGGACCACCGCGGTGGTGCCTGAGCGGTACGCGCCGGTCACGAAGAGCAGGCGCTGAGGTCCGGGGCGGATCCGATCGGCGGCGCTGTGGCGGATGATCTGCACGCGGCGCGCCGCTCGGCCGACGATGGTCCTCACGGTCGGCACGCTAGTTGCGCAGCGGTCGCCGCCGATCCGTGCCGACGGGCGGATCCTGGTGCGATCCATCCCTCGACGGCTGTCTCCCGTGCGCGACGTCGGCGACCGCTCCGGGCGACGAGGCGCCGCTGCGAGCGGAGGGTGGCGCGTGCCGCTGACCGAAGACGTACCCGGCCACGACGGCGCAGGTGATCGACAGCGCGACGGTCATGACGTCGCGATCGTCAGCGCGCGACCAGAGCGCGACGCCGCCGATCGAGAGCGAGGCCAGCGCAGCGGTGGCGAAGAGGGCGGCCTGGTGGTGCAGGCGCCGACGTGACCAGAGCACCACGACACCAGCGATCACTCCGCAGACGAGCAACGCCGCGTTCAGCACCGGGGCGTGCGGCCGTCCACCACTGCGCGCCAACTCCACGGCGGCCACCCCGTAGGCGAGCCCGGCGAGCGTCCACACCGCGACCGACCACCGGGAGGGCACCTCCAGACGATGCGGCCCTGCCATCACCGGCGAACGGTAGGTGGTCGTCCGAACCTGCGCTCGACCCGTGGGCCGGGGGCGCTCGACGGGGCCGCTCGTGGGCGCGAGCCTGACCGGTGCAGGACGACGGGCAGCCGATGGGGAAGGTGACGATGGGGATGCACGGGGGACGGTTGGTGGCCAAGGTGCTGCGCGCCGCCGGGGTCGAGTGCGTGTTCACGCTCTCGGGCGGCCACGTCATGGGCATCTACGACGGCTGCCTCGACGAGGGCATCGACGTCATCGACGTCCGTCACGAACAGGCCGCGGTGCACGCCGCCGATGCCTGGGCCCGCCTGCACCCGGGACGGGTGGGGGTGGCCATCCTCACCGCTGGTCCCGGTGTCACCGACGGCGTCACCGGGGTGGCCAACGCCTTCCGGGCCAGCTCGCCGATCCTGGTGATCGGCGGGCAGGGCCCCTTCGCCAACCTCCGGCGGGGCTCCCTGCAGGAGATGGACCACGTGGGGGTGATGCGCCCGATCACCAAGTGGGCCGACGCCTGCTACCAGACCGAGCGCCTCGGCGAGTACGTCGAGCTGGCCATCCGCCACGCCCTGGCCGGCGTGCCCGGGCCGAGCTTCCTCGAGATCCCGATGGACGTGCTGCACGCCCCCCTCGAGACCGAGCCCCCGATGCCGACCCTGCGCGACCCCAGGGTGCGCCACGCCGCCGCCGACGACGAGCTCCTCGCCGCCGCCCGCCTGCTCGCCGCAGCCGAGCGCCCGGTGGTGATGGCGGGCACCGCGGTGGCGTGGTCAGAGGGCGGGCCGGCCCTGTGCGACCTGCTCGACGCCACCGAGATGCCGGCGTACTGCAACGGCATGGGCCGGGGCACGGTGCCCTGGGACCATCCCAGCTTCTTCAGCCGCACGCGCAAGGAGGCCCTGGCCCGCACCGATCTGGTGGTGCTGGCCGGCACCCCGCTCGACTTCCGCCTGCGCTTCGGCGCCGGCATCCCCGCCGAGGCCCAGATCGTCCAGCTCGATCTCGACGCCACCCTCATCGGCCAGAACCGCTCGGCTGACATCGGCCTCGTCGGCAACCTGGGCGCCTCGTTCCGCCGCATGGCCGAGCTGATGGACGAGGCCCACCTCACGCCCCGCTTCGGCGCCTGGCGCGACGAGCTGCGCGCCCGGGAGGACGAGCTGGAGGCCGTGGCGACCGAGGCCCAGTGCAGCGACGAGGTGCCGATCGACCCGCTGCGGCTGTGCCGGGAGCTGGCCGAGGTGATCGACGACGAGATGATCGTCATCGGCGACGGCGGTGACATCGTGGCCCAGGCGTCCAAAGTGATCCGGGTGCCCCGCAACGGTCGGTGGATGGACCCCGGGCCTCTCGGCACCCTCGGCGTCGGCATGCCCTTCGCCCTGGCGGCCCAGCGCGCCCACCCCGACCGACGGGTCCTCATCGTCTACGGCGACGGCAGCTTCGGGCTGAACGGCTTCGAGTTCGACACCGCGGTCCGCTTCGGGCTGCCGATCGTCGGGGTGGTCGGCAACGACGCCGCCTGGGGGCAGATGATGCGGCCCCAGGCGATGATCTACGGCGCCGAGCGCATCGTGGCCACCCGACTGCGGCCGACCCGCTACGACAAGGTGGTCGAGGCGCTCGGCGGCCACGGCGAGCACGTGACCCAGCCGGCCGAGATCGGCCCGGCGATCGAACGGGCCCTGGCCAGCGGCCTTCCGGCGCTGGTGAACGTCGAGATCCGCACCGACGTCGACGGCATGAAGGGCTCGACCTACGTGTGAGCGCCGCTCGTGCCGCCGGCGGCGGGGGACGGGCGAGCATCGACGGTGTGCGAGCCTCGGGGGCCATGCGCGTGCCGGGGTGGGTCCATCGATGGTCGTTGCGGGTCGAGACGGCCTGGGACGGGCTGAGGGCCCGCACCCGGGGGGCGCCTTCGGAGCTGACCGTTGTGCCCTACCTCGGCCACGGCACACCCGCCCATGTCATCGCCCGGGGCCGGGTGCTGTCAGGAGGCCCCGTCACAGAGGCCGTCGCCCAAGAGCCGCTGTGGCGCCGGATGCGGCGCATGGCGTCGCGCTTTGGCACCCGCGAGGTGCCCGACGTCCGGTTGCGCCTGCACCTCGGAGGGGCGAGCGCCGAGGCGAGCACCGACGAGGAGGGGTACTACCGCGTCGAGCTGCACGACCTCGACGTCGCCGGATCCGTGGCCCTGCACGACGTGCGGGTCGAGGTGCTCGGAGCCCACGCCGAGCTGCCCGCCCACATCGGACTCGCTCAGGCGCTCGTGCCGACCGCCGACGCCCGCTGCTTCGTCGTCAGCGACATCGACGACACGGTCCTGCAGTCCGGTGCCACCCAGACGCTCCGGCTCATCTGGACCACCGTGACCAACTCGGCGTACACCCGGCGCTGGTTCCCCGGGGTCGACGAGCTGTACCGAGGCCTGAGCGAGGGCGCCGGCGGCGACGCCGACAACCCGTTCTGCTACGTGTCGTCGAGCCCGTGGAACCTCTATGGCTTCCTGGTGGCCTTCCTGCGCCGCTCACGCCTGCCGGTCGGGCCGTTGCACCTGCGCGACCTCGGCATCGACGAGCGTCGCTTCGTCAAGGGAAGCCACGACGACCACAAGCGTGAGGCCATCGACGAGCTCGCTGACCTCCACGACCTCGATCTGGTGCTCATCGGGGACACCGGCCAGCGCGACCCGTGGATCTACCGCCAGGCCGTCGCCGACCACCCCGGGCGCGTGCGCGTCGTGCTGTTGCGCCACGTCGCCGGGGACGACCGGCTCAGCGAGGTGCGCGAGCTGTTCGCCGACTCGCCGGTGGCGATGGGCACGGGCCCCGACTCCTCTGACCTGGCCGACACCGCCGAGTCCGTCGGGCTGGTGCCCGCCGGTTGGGCCGCCAGGGTGCGCGACGCAGCCGTTCGAGCCGGAGCCGGCAAGGACAAGGCATTATCAGCAGTGACCTCTTCGGAGTAGAACGTCAACAACAGCGATCGGCTCGTAACGCCGTTGGAGGAAGACGTGCGCACCTCGTCGAGGGGGTCTGCTCGATGGCAGCGGCCCTGCCACGCACGTAGCCGTCGACGGGAGCGGCAACGTGTTCGTCGTGAACGGGAACCACGAGCTGTTCGTCGGGCTGCTCTGAGCCCGTTGGAGCACACCGGGACCGAGCTGCCCGGCGAGCACACCACTAGGACGCAGCGGGGGTGACGACCCTAGCGCCGGCGTCGACGACGGGCTCATCGTGCCAGGCCGCCACGTAGCGGGCGATCCGCTCACCGAAGGCGGCGGGGCGCTCGACGTAGAGCCGTGAGCCGAGCGACAGGGCCTGGGCCTCGAGCTGAGCGCGGGCGGCGGCGATCTTGGTGCGGGCGGCGGCCACGTCCTCCAACGCCATCGCGGTCATCATCGGGTCGTCGAACAGGGCTTCGACCACGTCGAGGTCGTGGGCCTCGCCGAGCAGGTCCCCCAGATCGGAGAAGGCCTGGCGCAACGGGCCGAGCACGACCGGCGCGGCGGGGCCGACGACCTCGAGGTGGTGACGGGTGTACTTGGCCCGCTTGCGCCAGTCGTGGAAGCGGTCCCCGGTCGGGGCGGTCCGAACGTCGGCCAGGGCGCGTCGACCGCGGCGGTAGACGGCGACGACCCCCGGCGTCAGGTCGGCGGGGCCGTGCAGGTCGAGGCGCCAGTCGCCGACGGCGTCTCGGACCTCAGCCAGCGCCTCACGGGCGGCGCCGATCCGTGCGTCGCCGGCGCTCACCCCGTCGAGGACGTCGGCCCTGCGCTCATCGAGCACCTCGACGAGGGCGTCCAGCTCGCCGCCGTCAGTGAGGTCGCCGAGCTCGGCGACGCTGTCGCGGAGGGCGGACGCGTCTCGCAGCGGCGAGAGGCGACGGGCGGCGTCGCGGACATCGGCGTTGGCCCGGCGGTACGTGCGCTTGCGCATCGCAGGGCCCACCATCCGCAGCACCGCCCGGCACTCCTTGCACCGCTTGCGAGCCTGGTGCACGGCGCTCTCGGGATCGTCGTCGAGGCTGTCGAGGGCGTGGACGGCCCGGTCGAGGCAGTCCACCAGGATGCGGCGGACCCCGACATCGATGGGTTCGTCTCGCTGCAGCTCGGGGGCCACTGGTCGTGCCTCGTTCGTGTGGGTCGGCAGGGTCGGACTTCGGCGGTGCCCGACCCGCCTGCTGGCCAAACCCCGGGCGACCCGATCCTCAGTGCCCGGCGCGGCCCCGCTTCCAGTAGCCCCGCACCGTGGCGTGGGATCGGAGGACGCCCCGCTCGTCGAACAGGTGACCGCGGATGCGCTGCACCGCCGCCGCCTCCCCGGCCACCCACCAACGGGTGGCGGCGTCGATCTCGACGGCCCGAACGGCGGCCAGCATCGCCGCACCCGGCGCCGCAGCGTCGTCGAGCACGTGCCAGCTGAACCGCACCCCGGCGCCGGCTGCGGTCTCGGCCCCGCCCGCGGTCTCGGCCCCGGCCCCGGCCTCGGCCCCGGCCTCGGCCCCGGCCCCGGCTGCGGTCTCGGCCCCGCCCGCGGTCTCGGCCCCGGCAGTCAGGTCGTGGCGGGCTGAGGCGTCGGCGACCTCGACGTGCACCTCGGCCATGATCCCTGCGGGCATCCACTCGACCAGCTGGCTCATCGCCGGGATCGCCGTCTCGTCACCGACGAGCACGAGTCGCTCGGCGGTCTCGTCGACGACGTATCCCCGACCGGTGCCCGCCACCGCAGCTCGGTCACCCACCGACGCACCGGCCGCCCACGCCGAGGCGGCCCCGGCGCCGTGATCGACCACCCACAGCTCGAGCTCGAGGGCCTCAACGTCCATGCGGCGCGGCGTGAAGGTGCGGATGGTGGGACGAGACCCGTCGTCGCACAAGAACTCGTTGCCGTTCCAGGTGAGCTCTGGCACCCGCTCGGCACCCTCGGCGGGCAGCAGCAGCCGGACGCTGGCCGCAGGGGCGTCGACCCTCAACCCGGCGAGGGGCTCCCCGCCCAGGGTCACCCTGGTCATCCGGGGGGTCAGGCGGGCCGAGCCGACGACCTCGACGGGTCGGAACGACGGCGGTTCCCGGCGCACCCGGGTCGGTGCGCTCACCCCAGCGCGGCCTGGGCCGCGGCCAGGCGGGCCACCGGGATGCGGAACGCCGAGCAGCTCACGTAGTCGAGGCCCATGTCGTGGCACTGGGCGATCGAGGCGGGGTCACCGCCGTGCTCGCCGCACACCCCGGTCTCCAGGTCAGACCGGATGCGGCGCGCTCCGTCCAGCGCGATGCGCATCAACTGGCCGACCCCGTCGGCGTCGATGGTGGCGAAGGGGTTGTCCTCCAGCAGGCCTGCGGACAGGTAGTCGAGCAGGAACGCCGCTTCGGCGTCGTCGCGACTGATGGCGAAGGTGGTCTGGGTCAGATCGTTGGTGCCGAAGCTCAAGAAGTCGGCGTGGACGGCGATGGCGTCAGCGGTGAGGGCGGCGCGGGGCACCTCGATCATCGTGCCGACGAGGTAGGGCACCTGCCGGCCGGTCTCGGCGGCGACCATATCGGCCACCTCGTCGATGATGGCGCGCTGGCGGCGCAGCTCCTCGGCGTGGCTGACCAGGGGGACCATGAGCTCGGGGCGGGGGTCACCGCCGTCGGCGGCCACCGCGATCGCGGCCTCGAACACCGCCCGGGCCTGCATGCGGGTGAGGTCGGGCAGCTTCAGCCCGAGTCGCACGCCTCGCAGGCCGAGCATCGGGTTGGATTCCGACAGCTCCTCGACCCGTGCCGACATCGCCCGCACCTCGGTGAGCTCGGCCACGAGGCGCTCCACGGTGGCGAGGTCCCCGGCGCGCACCAGTCGCAGCTGTAGGTCGGCCTCGGTGCGCAGCAGCTCGCGCCACCCCGGGAGGAACTCGTGCAGGGGCGGGTCGAGCAGGCGGATGATGACGGGCAGGCCGTCCATGGCCCGCAGGATGCCCTCGAAGTCGCTGCGCTGGAGGGGCAACAGGGCGTCGATCGCCTCGCGCTGCTCGGCCGTGGTGGGCGCGGTGATCATCCGGCGGACCAACGGCAGGCGGTCCTCGCCGAAGAACATGTGCTCGGTGCGGCACAGCCCGATGCCGGTCGCGCCGTAGCGACGGGCCCGTTCGGCCTCCTCGGGGTCGTCGGCGTTGGCCCGCACGTCGAGGCGCCGCAGGTCATCGGCCCACGACAGCAACGTCGCCAGCCAGTCGTTGTCGAGATCTGGGGCGACGGTGTCGAGTCGGCCCGCGTAGACGCGTCCGGTGGTGCCGTCGATCGACACCCAGTCGCCCTCGCTGATCGCGCGTCCGGCGATGGTGAGGTGCCGGGCTGCGAGGTCGATGACGATGTCGGTCGCCCCGGTCACCGCCGGCTTGCCGAACTGGCGGGCGACGAGGGCGGCGTGGCTGGTCCGCCCGCCGCTCGAGGTCAGGATGCCGACCGCAGCGAGCATGCCGTGCACGTCATCGGGCTTGGTGTCGGGCCGCACGAGCAGCACCTGGCGGCCCTCGGACCCCCAGCGCTGGGCAAGGTCGGCGTCGAAGGCGACCTGGCCGACCGCCGCCCCCGGCGAGACGTTGAGGCCCTCGGTGATCGGTTCGATCTCGGCCAGCGCGCTCGGCGGGAACTGGGGGTGAAGGAACACGTCGACCTGGGCGGGGCTGACCCGTCGCACGGCCTCGGTCCGGTCGATGAGCCCCTCGCCGGTGAGATCGACGGCGATGCGCACCGCAGCCTGAGCCGTGCGCTTGCCGTTGCGGGTCTGCAACAGCCACAGCCGGTCGTCTTCGATCGTGAACTCGATGTCTTGCATGTCGCGGTGGTGGTGCTCGAGGCGCCGGGCGTGCGCGGCGAGCTCGCGAGCGGCGTCGGGGAAGACGTCGGCGAGCTCGGCGATGGGGCGGGTGCGGCGGGTGCCGGCCACCACGTCCTCGCCCTGGGCGTTGACGAGGAAGTCGCCCTCGAGGCGGGGTTCGCCGCTGGTGGCGTCGCGCGACATCGCCACCCCGGTGGCCGAGCGGTCGCCGGTGTTGCCGAACACCATGGTCATCACGTTGACCGCGGTGCCGAGGTCGTGGGGGATGTCCGCCGCCACGCGGTACGCACGGGCTCGTCGGGAGTCCCAGCTGGCGAACACCGCCTCGATGGCCGAGCGGAGCTGGTCGTGGGGGTCCGCCGGGAACGGCTCGCCGGTGCGGGTGGTGATGACCCGTCTGAAGCGGTCGAGCACCCGGCGCAGCGACTCGGCGTCGAGGTCGCCGTCGTGGGCGGCGGCGTTCGCCTCCCGCTCGTCGTGCAGCACCCGCTCGAACGCCTCGTCGTCGACGCCCAGCACGACGCCGCCGAACATCTGGACGAGGCGACGGTGGCTGTCGATGACGAACCGGGCGTCGCCGGTGCGACGGACCATGGCGTCAGCGACCACGTCGTTGAGCCCGACGTCGAGGATCGTGTCCATCATCCCCGGCATCGAGAACTTGGCCCCCGAGCGGACCGACACCAACAGGGGGTCGTCCTTGCCGCCGAAGCGCCGACCGGTGGCTCGCTCGAGGCGCCCGACGGCGGCGAGCACCTCGTCCCACAGCCCGTCGGGCATGGCGCCCTCGGTGACGTAGGCGTTGCAGGCCTCGGTGGTGATGGTGAACCCGGGGGGGACAGGTGCGCCGATCGCAGCCATGTCCGCCAGGTTGGCGCCCTTGCCGCCAAGGAGGCCACGCACCTGCTCCCAGTCGCCCCCGACGCTCGCTCGGGCGGCGTCGAGGTCGTCGAACCCGTAGATCCAGCGCTGCGCCATCTGATCCTCCCCCGTCCCGCCTGGACGGAGGTTACGACGGCGGCTCCCAAGGTCGGGTCTGGCCGTCGGCGTGGCGTGGCGACGGGGACCTCCTGGCGAGGCGCGTTCGGGCGGCTCGCTACGGTGAGTGACGATGACCTCGTCGGACTGGTTCGAGCGACACCCCGGGTTGGCCTTCGAACGTCATCCCCACGGGGTGCTGGTCATCACCATCTCCCGACCAGCACGTCACAACGCCGTCGACCAGGCGTTGCACCGGTCACTCGGGCGGGTGTGGCTCGACGTCGACGACGACCCCGACGTACGGGTCGCGGTGATCACGGGCGAGGGCGACGCCTTCTCGGCGGGCGGCGACCTGGCCTGGCTCGACGACACCGTCGGCGATCACGCCGCGGTCGTGGCCACGATGCACGAGGCAGCGGCGATCGTCGAGCGGATGACGTCGTGTCACAAGATCATCGTCTCGGCCATCAACGGCGCCGCGGTGGGGGCCGGGCTGAGCGTGGCGCTCATGGCCGACATCTCGATCGCGGCGCGCGAGGCCCGGATCTCTGATGGTCACCTCCGTCTCGGGGTCGCTGCGGGCGACCACGCCGCCATCGTGTGGCCGCTGCTGTGCGGCATGGCCAAGGCCAAGCACCTGCTGCTCACCAGCGCCTTCCTCGACGGAGCGACCGCCGACCGCATCGGTCTGGTCTCGATGTCGGTGCCCCGTGACGAGCTGATCGTGACCGCCATGAGGGTTGCGACCCAGATCGCCACGGGCCCCCAGGACGCCGCCCGGTTCACCAAGCGGGCCATGAACCTCTGGCTCGACCAGGCCCGCCCGAGCTTCCACGCCAGCCTCGCCCTCGAGATGCTGGGCTTCTTGGGCCCCGACGCCGCCGAGGGCATCGCTGCGCTGCGCGAGCGACGCCGACCGGTGTTCGTCGAGGACCCCGAGCCCAGCCCCTGAGGTCGATGCGTCGCCCAGTTCTCTGCGAGGCGTCCCGGTGGGAGACGCTGGACGGGTGCAGGGGAGCGCCGGTGAGCTGCGGCAGCGGTTGAGGGACGTCGGCTGGGCCGATGCCCATCGCCTGCGGCGCCGGCTCGACCGCGCTCGACGCATCCGTGATCCCCGTCGCAGACGGTCCAGGTTGGACGAGATCGCTCGTGACCTCGCGGCCGCCGAGGCGCTCGTGCACCGTCGGGCGGCCTCGGTGCCGGTGCTGGGTTGGCCCGAGGACCTGCCGATCACGGCGCACCGCCAGCAGATCATCGACGTGCTGGGCGAGCACCAGGTCGTCGTCGTGGTGGGTGACACGGGGTCGGGCAAGAGCACCCAGTTGCCCAAGGCGCTGCTCGCGGCGGGCAAGGGGGTGCGCGGCGTCATCGCCCATACCCAGCCCCGCCGCCTGGCCGCCCGGGCGGTGGCCGAGCGCCTGGCCGGCGAGCTCGGCGTCGACGTCGGCGGGCCCATCGGGTGGACGGTCCGCTTCGACGACCGTTCTGGCCCCGACACGCTCGTGCGGGTCCTGACCGAGGGCGTGCTGGTCAACGAGTTGACCCGTGACCCCATGCTGCGCCGCTACGACGCGGTCATCGTCGACGAGGCCCACGAGCGCACCCTCGACGTCGATCTGTTGCTGGCCCACCTGCAGCGGATCCTGCCCCGCCGGCCCGAGCTGCAGGTCGTGATCACCTCGGCGACCCTGGACGCCGGGCGTCTCGCCGATCACTTCGGCGCCCCCGTGGTGAGCGTGCAGGGCCGGGGTCACCCGGTGGAGGTGCGGTACCGGCCCTGGGAGCCGGCTCCCGACGGCCCAGACGTCGACGACGACGAGGCAACGGCACAACCGGGGGGGGAGGGGGCCGGCACCCTCGGCGAGGCCGTGGCCGGCGCCGTCGGTGAGCTGGTGGCAGAGGGGCCGGGCGACATCTTGGTCTTCTGCAGCGGCGAGCGCGAGATCGACGAGGCGATCGAGGCGGTCGAGGGTCGGCACGCCGATGTCGTCGAGGTCGTGGCCCTGCACTCCCGCCTTCCCTCCGCTGATCAACGCCGAGCTCTCGAGCCCGGCGCCAGCCAACCCGGTGGGGGTGGGGTGCGGCGGGTGGTCGTGGCGACCAACATCGCCGAGACGTCGCTCACCGTGCCCGGCGTCCGCTTCGTCGTGGACGGCGGCACGGCCCGCATCGCCCGCTCGTCGGGGCGCTCGGGCCTCCAGCGCCTGCCGATCGAGCCGATCTCCCAGGCGTCGGCGGCCCAACGCGCAGGACGTTGCGGGCGGCTCGGTCCCGGGGTCTGCATCCGGTTGTACGCCGAGGACGATCTGATCGCCCGCCCCGCTCACACCGAACCCGAGATCCGTCGCACCGATCTGGCGGCCGTGGTCCTGCGGTTGGCGTCGATGGGGGTCAGACGAGCGGACGAGCTGGACTTCGTCGATCCCCCCGAGCGGATGGCGCTGCGGGCCGCCGAGCGTCGCCTCGTCGAGCTCGGTGCCCTCGAACCCGACGCTGGCCCGTTGGGTGAGCGCCTTACCGAGATCGGACGTCGCCTGGCTCGCCTGCCGGTCGATCCCCGGCTCGGGCGGGTGCTCGTGCAGGCCGAGCGAGAGGGGTGCCTCGACGAGGCCGTCGTCGTGGTCGCCGGCCTGTCGGTGGGTGAGGTCCACCCGGGGGCCAGAGGTTCGCGGACCCCGGCGGTGGGACCTGCGCCAGGCCCACAGGATCAACCCCGGGCGGACCCCGCCGGGACGTCTGCACCGTCGCCTCCCGCCCCGGGGGTGCAGCACAGCTCGGATCTGGTCGCCATGTTGGAGCGGTGGGAGCACCTCGAGCAGCTGCGCGCCCAGCTGCCGTCACGGGCCTTCCGCCGACGATGCGCGACAGAGGGCCTGCACCACCAGCGGGTGCGCGACTGGCAAGACCTCGTCGCCCAGTTGCGGCGCATCGTCGCCCAGTCGGCCCAGTCGGCCCAGTCGGCCCAGTCGGCCCAGTCGGCCCAGTCGGCCCAGTCGGGACCGGCGGGCCGGTCGGGACCGGCGGGCCGACGTGGGGCGATCGCGCCCGAGCGGGCCGGGGGCCGACGTGGGCGCCGGCGCAGGCGCACGGGGGGCGGGGCAGACCCCGGGCGGCGAGCGTATGAGGAGGCAGGCCGGGTGCAGGTCGAGGACGGGGCGGTTCGCGCCGAGGGGAGGTCAGCGAGCGCCGGCGACGGGGCCGCGCGCCGACACGACGCCCTGCACCGCAGCGTCCTGGCCGGGTTCGTGTCCCACGTCGGGCACCGCGACCGGCGGCGGGGTGAGCACCGGGGGGTCAGGGGACTGCGGTTCCGCCTGCGCCGCCAGAGTGCGGTCCCGGCATCGGCCCCCTGGGTGGTCGCTGTCGAGCTCGTCTCGGCCGAGCAGACGACGGGTTCGATGGCGGCACGGGTGCGGCCCGAGTGGATCGAGGAGCTCGCCGGCGATCTGGTCGAGCGCAGCTGGTCCGAGCCGTGGTGGGACGCCGCCCCTGGCCGGGCGCTGGTCTCCGAGCGGGTGCGCCTCGAGGGGCTGACCCTGGTCCCCCGACGTCGGGTGCCCCTCACCCGCGCGGATCCCGTGGGGGCCCGGGCGATGTTCATCGAGCACGCCCTGGTGCGAGGCGAGTGGGATCGGCGACCTGGGCTGGTCGACGACAACCGTGAGGCCGTGGCCGCCGCCGCCCGCCTGGCTGTGCGGGCTCGACGGCCCGACCTGGTCGTCGACAGCACCGATCTGGCCCGCCACTACGACCACCGCCTCGGCCCCGAGATCGACTCGGGAGCCGCCTTCGTGTCGTGGTGGCGTCGATCTCGCGCCGCCGGTGGCCCCACCCTCGAGCTCACCGCCGAGGGTCTGCTCGCCGGAGCCGACCCGCCGCTGGACCTCGCCGCCCATCCCGACACGTGGCCGGGCGCCCCCGAGCTGGCGCTGTCCTACGTCTTTGACCCGGCGGACCCCCACGACGGCCTGACCGTCCACGTGCCGGTCGCCGTGCTCGGGCGTCTCTCACCCGATCCCTTCGACTGGCTGGTGCCGGGGTGGCGCATCGAGCTGATCGAGGCCCTGTTGCGAGCCCAACCCAAAGACGTGCGGCGGGAGCTGCTGCCCATCGCCGACCACGCCCGGGCGATGGCCGCCGAGGTCGGCCCCGAGGACGGGCCGCTGCGGGCGGTGTTGTTGCGGGCGGTCGCCGGGCGGGGGGTGGCGCTGGACGCCGAAGCGCTGGCCGACGCCGATCTGGCGGCGCACCTGCGTCCCCGGTTCTGCGTCATCGACCACACCGGGGCCGTCGTCGGTGAGGGTGATGACCTGTCGGCGCTCCAACGCACCCACCTCGACGACGTGCGCCAGGCGTTGGCCGGGGCGACCTCGGGCCTCGAGCGCAGCGGGATGCGCCGCTTCGAGCTCGACGTCGTACCCGAGACGGTGGCGGTGGACCGCTACGGAGGACTGGTGGTCGGTCACCCTGCTCTCGTCGACGAGGGTGACGCCGTCGGCGTCCAGGTGTTCACCGACGCCGCCGCCGCCGCCCACCACATGTGGCAGGGCACCCGCCGGCTGCTGGTGCTGGCGCTGGGGTCGCCGCGCCGTGACGTCGTGGAGCGGCTGCCCGACGCCGACAAGCTCGGGTTGACCGTCAGCCTCGGTGACCGCCTCGCCGACGTGCTCGACGACCTCGTCGCCGCCGCGGTCGACGCCGTGCTCGCCGCCCACGGAGGACCCGTGCGCGACGCCGCCTCGTTCGCGGCGCTGCGCGACGTCGTGCGTTCGGCCGTTCCCGACCTGGCCGTCGAGCACCTCGGCGCCGTCGTCGAGGTGGTGCTCGCCGCCGACCGCGTCGCCGACCGGGTGGGCGAGCTCGGCAACGGGTTGCCCCGACCCCAGCTCGATGACCTCAGCCGGCACCTCGATCGGTTGTCGGGCTCCGGCTTCGTGACCCGTGCCGGGCTCGGCCGCCTCGGCGATCTGACCCGGTACCTGCAGGGCGTGGACGGCCGCCTCGACCGCATCCGGGGTGACGCCGAGCGCGACCTCGAGCGCATCCGGGTGCTACAGGCGCTGGAGCTGCGCATCGACGACCTCACCCGCCGGCGCGGCGAGGCGGCGGCCGCCGATGCCGAGGCGCTCGGCTGGCAGCTCGAGGAGCTGCGGGTGTCCTGGTGGTCCCAGCGTCTCGGGACCTCGCACAAGGTGAGCGTGGAGCGCATCGACCGGGCGTTGCGACTCGCCGAGCAGGGCCCGATGCGATAGGCACCACGGTCGTGTTGGTGGTCCTGTCCCCGGCGAAGTCGCTCGATCTCGACTCGGCGCTGCCCGACGACCGCAGCACCACGCCCCGCCTGCTCGACGAGGCGGCGAGCCTGGTCGAGGTGCTGGCCCCGATGACCCCGCCCGAGCTGGGCGAACTGATGGGCGTGTCGGACCAGCTCGCCGAGCTGAACACCGAGCGCTTCTCGGACTGGACCACCCCCTTCGACGCCACCAACGCCCGGCCGGCGCTGTTCACCTTCGCCGGTGACGTGTACCAGGGCCTGCAGGCCGAGACCTTCGACACCCGCGACCTGACCCGGGCCCAGAAGGTGCTGCGCATCTTGTCGGGCCTCTACGGCGTGCTGCGCCCCCTCGACCTCATCCAGCCGTACCGGCTCGAGATGGGGACGCGCCTGCGCACGGACCGAGGCGACGACCTCTACGGGTTCTGGGGTGATCGCGTCACCGATCTGGTGGCGGAAGACCTTCGGGCGAGCCCCGGCACCGAGGTCCTGGTCGATCTGGCCTCTCGGGAGTACGCCGGGGCGATCCGCCCCGACCGGCTCGGCGCTCGGATCGTGGCGCCGGCGTTCTTCGACGCCAAGGGCGACGCGGAGCCCCGCATCGTGAGCTTCTCGGCCAAGCGGGCCCGGGGCGCCATGGCCGGGTGGATCGTGCGCCAGCGGGTGAGCACCATCTCGGGCCTCGACGCCTTCGACGGGCTCGGGTACCGCCACGACCCCGAGCGCTCGACACCGGACCGCCCGGTCTTCGTCCGCCGCAGCTGAGCGGCGGTGTCGGCCTGTTCCAGCCCGGCTGAGCGTGGGTCACGGCCTCGGTGCGCGGCGGCTGGGTGAGCGTGGTCCCGCCGGTGTGTTCTGGTCGGGCCGCTGCGCCTGCGATGATGATCAGGTGGACCTGTGGTTCTGGATCGACCCCATCTGACCGTGGTGCTGGGTGACGGCCCGTTGGGTCGTCGACGAAGTGGTGCCAGCCCGCGACGTGCGGGTGCGGTGGGAGCCCATCAGCCTGTACTTCAAGAACGAGCCGGCCCCGGACGACTCGGTGCACGATCGCGTCCTGTTCACCCACCGGTTGCTGCGGGTGCTCGAGGCGGTGCGGGCGGCGTCGGGTGATGACGCCGACCGGGCGATGGGCGAGCTCTACTACGAGCTCGGGCGCCGCATCCACCACGACCGCGACCGCGACTTCACCGCAGCGGAGGCTCTGAGGGCGGTCGGGCTCGACCCGGGGCTCGCCGAGGCGGCTCACGACGAGTCGTGGGACACCGAGATCCGGTCGCGCATGGACGCCGGCCTGGCTCTCACCGGTGAGGACGTCGGCACGCCGATCCTGGCGGTCACCAACGCCTCGGGCGAGCGGGCCGGGTACTTCGGGCCGGTCATCACCCGGGTGCCGCCCACCGAGGACAGCCTGGCGATGTGGGATGCCCTGGTGACGATGATGGGCGTCGACGGCTTCTGGGAGCTCAAGCGCACCCGCACCGAGGCGCCCGACTTCGGCGAACGCCCCTAGCCCTCCTCGGCTGGGGCGGCGACTTCGTCGGTCGCGCTCAGCGCCCGGACGCCCGGGCCCACACGCCTGCGGGCGCCGGACAGCCGACGATGAGCGGTCGGCGGCCGGCCTGGGCGCGGCGGTGGTTGGCGGCCGTGAGGATCGCTGCGGTAGCGACGATGAGTGCGTTCACGAGTGCCGCCGCCGTCGTCGGGCCGAGCCCGAAGAACGTGATCTGGTCCGCCAGCACCCGGGCGACGATGAGGGCTGCGATCCAGGCGGCGCCGTTCAGCGCAGCCGCGACCGTGTGCACCTTGACTCGCCGCCCGTCGGCGGACGAGGTGTTGAGGACGACGATCGGCCCGACGACGGGGGCGATCAGCCCGGTGAAGTGGACGAACCCACAGGTGATCCGCACGTCGGACTCGGTTGGCAGCGTGCTGTCGCGCGTCCCCCACCATTGGGGGCACAGCTCGATCGCATAGTGCAACGTCGCCCCGGCCCAGACGCACGAGAAGACCTCGCCCACCGACGACGGCACGTACACGTCCCCGCCGATCAGGTCCCACAGTGAGGTGGCGACGTACCCGAGCGCGAACCACGCCAGGGGCAGCAACGCAGTGGGAACCTGGACGGTCCTGCGCTCACTCACGAGGCCGTCGCCCCCGCCCGCTCTGAGTCGCTGACGCAGCTCTCTGCCGCCTGATCGACGTATCCGATGACCGTCGAACCGTCGGTCGGAACGGAGGCGACCCGTGGGCGACCGAGCTCATCTGGAGTCTGGGTAGCCGGCGTAGCCGTCGCCATCCAGGTCGGAGCACTCGCCGGCGAACGAGCCTGGCGGGAGGCCGAACCGAGTCAGCGGAGCCGCAAGCCCCCGAGACCACGGTCGCAACGAAGAGCACAGCCCCCAGCTTCGTGCTTCGCATCCGAACCCCCCGCCCAGGTGCCAGTCACAACTCGCTTGCGGGACACGACGCTAGTGCGCTGGCCCGTCCCGGCCGGATGCTCTTTGACACCACAACGCCCCGAGGGCCGCAACGACGCCGAGCGCACGGAGCCACAGGTTGCCGTCGGCCAAGCCGGCTGCGAAGAGGACGATGGAGATGATGATGAGGGCGGCGGTGCCGGCGTTCACCCGACGTCCTTGGGCCGGTGGAGACGCCGCTGACCCCAGGCGATGGCGACGAAGAGGGCGTAGAGCGGCGGTCCGGTCACGGCCACGGTGAGGAGACCTGCGCTCCAGTCCCCTCCGATGACGCCGGCCAGGACGAACGGGGCGAGGATCGCCACGCAGAACACGCCGATCCCCGGTACGGGATCGGGCCGTGCTCCTTGGTCACAGATCTCGACGCTAGAACGGGAACTCGATTGCGTCGCGAAGTCATCTCGGTGCGGGCGCTCGCCTCGTGTCGGCCAACCGACACCCGGGCAGTGAGTGGCCGCAGCAGGCGAGGTCGGACGTCGGGGACGTTCCGACGGTGTGCGTGCGGACCCCACGACCGGGGCCTTGCAGGATGGGTGGCGCGGTCGGGCGCATCAGGGACGGGCCTGACACACCCCCTCTCTACGATGGGTACATGTGTTCGATGACTGCGGTTCGGGCGGGTGGCGCTCGGGTCGGCGAGGTGCTCGACGTGTCAGCGACGCGGGCGGCGGTGCGGCGCCTGGTGGAGGTCACCGCTGACGTCGAGTCCATCGAGTGTGAGCGCACGGTGCTGGTGGGCGAGGTGTTGCGCACGAGCTGGTGGCGTCTGGAGGGGGCCCGCAGCCCCGGCCTGGCTGTCCACGCACCTCGGGCTGGGCGTCGACGCTGCCAGGGTGCTGGTCCGCCGGGCCGAGCTGTGTTCGCTACTTCCGCGCTTGGCTGATGCCTTCACCGCTGGTCGGGTCGGTGCCGCGCACCTTGACACCTTGGCCGGGGTGAGCACCGGTCGGTGGGAGGCGCTGCGGGCCGATGAGGAGGCGCTGGTCGAGGCGGCGACGGCCCAGGGTTTTGGCCGTTGGTCTGACACCTGTGCTGATTGGGCTGTGCGTCAGATCAGCGCCGACGCTGAGCAGCGCTACGCCGGGCGCGCCTTGCGTTTGCATCACGACCTGTTCGGCGATGTGCACGGCCGGTTCTGTCTGCCTGGTGATGACGGCCACCGGGTGGCCCAGGCCATCGATGCTGCCACTGCGGCCCCTGATCATTGGTCTGATCCCATGGAGCGGACCTTCTGGGCCCGTCGGGCCGACGCGTTGGTCGAGTTGGTCTGCGGCGACGGCGACGGCGACGAGCGCACGACCACCACCGTCGTCGTCGTCGACCGCGACGTGCTCGACCGTGACGTGCTGGTTGGGGCGGTACCGCCCAGCAGGGACCTCGGCGCAGACGGTCATCGAGGCGGCGGCACGACCAGCACCTCGGTGTCTGGCCCTGCGGGGAGGACCGGGCGGGGGTTCGACCCGCAGCGGCGTTGTGATCACCAGTCTTGGGCCATCGGTCCGGCCACCGCCGCCCGCTTGGCCTGTGATGCCCTCGTCGTCCGGGCCCACGTCAGCCAGGACGGTTCGACCATCGATGTGGGCCGGGCCAGCCGCACGTTCAGCGCCGCCCAGCGTCGGGCGTTGGCTGTGGTGCACCGGCGTTGCGGGTTCCCGGGTTGTGAGGTGGCCGTTCACCGGTGCCAGCTCCACCACGTCGTGGCTTGGCACGTCGGCGGGCGCACCGACATCGACAACGCCGTGCCGGTGTGCCGGTGGCATCACCACCTCGTCCACGAACAACGCTGGACCGTCACCCGCCGGGGTGACCGCTGGTGCTGGCACCCCCCACCCGACGACACCGGCTGAGCCCACGGCGGCGACCCGGTCAACGACACCGCTGCCGCCCGGGGCTCCAGGCCTGCGTCCCGCACCACGCCCGACCCGGACCGCCGACACCGGCGGCCCGGCTCCGGCGCGCCCGCCCACGCGCACCGCTCGGGCGCTGGACCAGAGCGAACCGCGGATCCCCCGGCCGTCGATCGATGCTGCCCCGGCGGATCGGCGGCCTCGGCTACACGACCGGGCCGGGACTCGGGGCGGGCGCAGGGGCCGGGCCGGGGTTCGGTGGCGGGACGACCGGGGCCGGGTCGGGGTTGGGGTTGGGCGGCGGGACGACCGGGGCCGGGTCGGGGTTCGGGTTGGGCGGCGGAACGACCGGCGCAGGGTCGGGGTTCGGGTTCGGTGGCGGCACCACCGGGTCGGGGTCAGAGGCGGCGCCAGACAGCGGCGAGGCAGCAGCGGCGGACGTGGGAGCGGCGTCGGGCATCCCTGCAGCGTTGCTCACTTCGGGGGCATCCGGATGCCGCCGTCGACCCGGATGACCTCGGCGTTCATGTACGGGTTGGTGATGAGCTCGACGACCATGAACGCCAGCTCCTCAGACGAGCCCAACCGCTTGGGGAACAGCACGCTCTGGCCGAGGTGGGCCTTGAAGGCGTCGGACTGCTCGCCCTCGCCGTAGATCGGCGTGTCGATCAGTCCCGGGGCGATCGTGTTGACCCGGATGCCCACCGCCGAGAGGTCACGGGCGATCGGCAGGGTCATGCCGACGATGCCCCCCTTGGACGCCGAGTAGGCGGCCTGACCGATCTGCCCGTCGAAGGCGGCGGCCGAGGCCATGTTCACCACCGCCCCGCGGCTGCCGTCGTCGTCCACCGGCTCGGTGGCTGCCATCGCCGCCGCCGACAACCGCAACATGTTGAACGAGCCCAACAGGTTGACCTTGATGACGAAGTCAAAGGTCTTCTGGGGCATCGGCTCGTTGTTGCGGTCGATCGTGCGGGCCGCTGCCCCCAGCCCGGCACTGTTGACCAGCGCTCGCAGCGGCCCCATCTCTGACGCTGCCGCCACCGCGGCCTGGCCGTCCTCCTCGCTCGACACGTCACAGCGGACGAACAACCCGCCCAGCTCCTTGGCGACCTCCTCGCCCGCTTCGGCGTTGAGGTCGGCGATGACGACCCGGGCCCCCAGCCCGGCCAGCTGACGGGCCGAGCCCAGCCCGATGCCAGAGGCACCGCCGGTCACGATGGCGGAGGCGTCGGTGAGATCCATGCGAGGCATCGGATGGCGTCCTTTCGTGGTGACGACGCACATGCCACCGTCTGGGGGTGGGCCACCGCAACTCGACGACCGCTGCGCACCGGCCGAGGCTCGTGCTCGGCGCCCTGACCGCTGCGATCGTGATGACCACGACCGCCGCCACCTCACAGCCCGGTGCACTCGCCGCAGCGGCCCCGGCTGTCGTCGCTGCGACCCCGGCCGCCGCAGCGGAGGCACCTCCGGGCGACGATGCGACCGACATCGAGGTCGCGGCGCTGGTCGGCACTGCGTCCGGCGGCGGGTACCTGGTGGTCGGCGCCGACGGGAGGGTCGTCCCCTACGGCGACGCCCCGTTCTGGGGGTCGGCAGCCGGACTCGGGCTGGTCGCGCCGGTGGTGGCCGCAGCGATGACCCCGGGTGACCGCGGCTACTGGCTCGTGACCGCTGACGGCGGCGTGTTCGCCTTCGGCGATGCTGCGTTCTGGGGGTCGGCCGCCGAGCTGCCGCTCGTCGCCCCGATCGTCGACCTCGTGCCCACCGCCACCGGTGACGGCTACCTGCTGATCGCCGCCGACGGCGGCGTGTTCGCCTACGGCGCCGCCCGCTTCGCCGGGTCACTCGGTGGTCTGGCGCTCAACGCCCCGATCGTCGACGCCGCCCCTGGCCCTGGCACCGTCGGCGGTGGCACCGGGACCGGCGGGTACACGCTGGTGGCCGCTGACGGCGGGGTGTTCGCCTTCGGGGGCGCGCCGTTCCGGGGATCGGCGGCCACGTTGGCGCTCGCCGCCCCGGTCATGGCCGTGGCGCCGACCCGGGGGGGCGGCGGATACCACCTGGTGGCGTCCGACGGCGGCGTGTTCGCCTACGGCGACGCCGCGTTCTGGGGCTCGGCGGCTGGGCTCGGGGTGCGCTTCACCGCCGCTGCCGCCACCCCCGACGGTGGCGGCTACTGGCTCATGACCGCCGACGGGTTCCTCCAGGTCTACGGCACCGCTCCCCGACTGGGTGCGCCCCGGCCCGGTCCGCCCCGCCCGCCCGTCGAGCCGACCCTGGCGCCGGTGGCGGCGGGGTTCGCCGAACCCGTCGCCGCCGTGGTCGCCCCCGACGGACAGGTCCACGTCGCCGAACGGGCCGGAGTCGTGCGCCGGGGCCTTGACCCAGCCGGGCCCGTGGTCCTCGATCTGCGTCGGCTCACGACCACCTCGAGCGAGCGGGGGCTGCTCGGCCTCGCGTACGCCCCCGACGGCGCCCACCTCTACGTCAGCCACACCGACGACGGCGGTGACCTTCGGATCGCCGCCTACGACGTCACCGCCGGCGGATCCGGCGATGTCGGCACCCCCACCCAGGTCGACGCCGCCAGCCGCCGCGACCTCATCGTCATCGACCAGCCGTTCGGCAACCACAACGGTGGCGATCTGCACTTCGGTCCCGACGGGTACCTGTGGATCGCCAGCGGCGACGGCGGCTCGGCCGGTGACCCCGCCGGCAACGCCCAACGCCTCGATGTGCTGCTCGGCAAGCTGCTGCGCATCGACCCCACCCCCGACGCCGCCGAGCCCTACCGCATCCCCCCCGACAACCCGTTCGTCGGCCGGCCCGGGGCCCGCCCGGAGATCTGGGCGTACGGGTTGCGCAACCCGTGGCGCTTCTCGTTCGATCCGGCGACCGGTGACCTATGGATCGGCGACGTCGGCCAGGGACGCCGTGAGGAGGTCGATCTGTTGCCCGCCGGCGCGCCCGGCGGCGCCAACCTCGGCTGGAACCTGCGCGAGGGCACCCTGGCGTTCCGGGGGTCACCGCCGGCGGGGCACGTTCCGCCGATCCACGAGTACGGCCACGCCGCCGGGCGCTGCTCGATCACAGGGGGCGTCGTGGTGCGGGGCGAGTCCTTGGGTGACCTCCACGGCTCCTACGTCTTCGGCGACCACTGCACCGGGGAGATCTGGGCGCTGCGCATGGTCGACGGGCGCACCGAGGTCCGCCCCCTCGATGTGCGGGTGCCGCGCCTGGTGTCCTTCGCCGCCCTCGACGACGGCGAGATCTTGGTGCTGTCGCTGTCCGGGTCGATCTCCCGCCTCACCGGCTGAGGCGGTCGCGGTCCACGATCGAGTGGATCGCCCCGGCCCGGGTGCCGACCACGATGCGTCCGTCCCACACCGCCGGGCTCGACTCGATGCAGCCACCGAGCTCGATCGACCACAGCTCGCTGGGAGCCGTCGTCGTGTCGGCCACGTCGAAGGCGTGGAGGACCCCGGCGCAGTCGCCCTGGATCAGCACGTCATCGACGACGGTGGGACTGGACCAGAGGGGGCCGGGCAGGCGGAGCGTCCAGCGCACCTCGCCGGTGTCGCGGTCGATGCCGAGCACCCGCCCGCCGTTGGTGGGCACGATCCACAGGTCGCGGTGCAGGGCTCCGGTGGCCCAGATGCCACCGTCCAGCACCTCGTCGTCACGCACCGACCAGACCACGGGGTCATCGGGCCGCGAGGGATCGAGCTTGATGATCTGGCCGAGCTCGGCCGAACGGGCCGTGGCGCGCTCGTACTCGACGCCGACGTAGAGGAAGCCGTCCTCGTCGACCACGACGGTGGCGTCGGTGTCGTCGCCCACCCAGTAGCGGAACGTCTGGACCGGCGGACCGTCCCCGGTGAGCGAGTCGGCGTCCCAGCCCTGGACGAGCCCGCCGGAGTTGGCGAAGTACACGGTGTCGCCGCTGATGGCCACCGACGATTCGATCGAGACGTTGCGTCCGACGGCGTCGAGCAGCGCCTGGTCGTAACCGGGCACGACGGACTCGATCTGGGGGTCGACGACGACCTGCCCTGCGGCGTCGTAGCCCCGGTTCAGCTCGGCGACGTAGAGCAGCGCGTTCTCGCTGCCCTCGAAGAGGTGGTCGTCGATGACGAGGCCAGAGCCGTCCCAGTCGTTGTTCCACAAGCCACCGTCGGCGTCGTTGGCCGAGACCCGCCACAGCTCACGCAGCTCGTCGCCGTCGAAGGCGATGATGCGGTACAGGTCGTCGCGCGACCCCGTGTAGAGGAGCGGGTAGCCGTCGGGATCGACGGTGACCGACCCCTTGATGATGTCGCCGGTGTCGAAGGGGACGAAGAGCTGTTCGCCGGTGTCGCCGTCGAGGAGGTGGACCCGTCGGTCATAGGCGCCGAAGGCCACCCAGGTGCGTCCATCTCGCTCCCACAACGCCGGCTGCCCAGTCCAGCCCGTGCCGCACCACGTGCGGGCCACCCCGCCCACCGTCGATTCGCCGCACAGGCCGCCGGTCTCGGGGTAGCGCCACTCGACGATCGGGTCAGACGGCACCGGGCCCTGGCCGTGGAAGCTGCGGGTGGGACTGCCCCGGAAGGTGAGCACGCCCTCGACCTCCTCGCTCCAGGGCTCACCCACGCTGAGCGGATCGACCCAGCCGTCATAGGGCGGCCGACTGGGGGTCGAGGCGAGGTCATCCGCCGACGCCTCGCTTTGGCCATCGCCGTCACCTTCGCTGTCGCCGGGGTCGTCGAGGCCGTCGGTCAGAGGCTCGGGCTGGTCAGCTCCGTCGGTCTCGTCAGCCACGTCGGCGTCCGGTGGGTCTTCCGACGGTTCCGTGGGCGGGGAGGTGGACGCGTCGAGGGCCACCTCGTCGCCCGGATCGGTGTCGTCGATCACCAGGCTGAGACCGCCCACGGTGAGGCCGCCGAGGGCCACGACGGCTCCGGCGACCATCGACAGGCGGACCAGCGGCGGTCGTCGTCGGTGCTCGGGCACGGCGTGTGAAGCTACCCGCGGCCACCGCGGCGTCCTGGGCATGCACCCCGGCGGTAGTCTCGGCTGCCGCCGGGAGGGAACGGGTGGCGCGTCGACGCAAGGCCGAGTACGAGTACCGGCCGCAGTACGTCCACAACGAGCTTGGTCGCAACCTGGCGTTCCTCGCCCTGGCGGCCGGCATCCTCGCTGCGTCGGCGTGGTTGTTCCCCCGGGTGATCTCGGGCGAGGACGATCCAGCCACCGCGCCCGAGACGACCGAGGCCCCCGAGGTCGACGACGAGCCCGACGGCACCGATGGCACCGGGCGCTTCGAGCCGACGACGCTGTCCGCCGATCATCGTTGGGTGGGCTCGCGTGACGAGATCGACCCCGCCCCGCCCTACGACGTCGAGCATCGCGTCGTGCTCGGGGTCGAGGGTCCCGACGGCGAGATCGTCCCCGCGGTGGTCATCGCGGTGAGCACCCCGGGCTCGCCCCCTCCCATCGAGTTCGACCCGGCCCAGGTGCCCTATGACGTCGTCCCCCGGGGCGATGCGGCCTACCTGGTGAGCGCAGCCGAAGGCCTCGACGTCGAGCACGTCCTCGTGCGACGGGAGGACGGCCGCGAGCTGTGGGTCACAGCCCGGGGGCTGCCGACCGACACGCTGCTCGATCTCGTCGCAAGCGTGACGGTGCTCGATCCCGCCGCCCCGCCCCCGCCCCCACCTGAGGTCGTCGAGGGTGCCCCCGGAGGTGATCCGCCCGTCGATGACCCCCTTGCCGAGCAGGGCCCTCAGGACCCTGCCGCCAACCCCGTCGCGGTCGACCCCGCCGCCGATCCGGGCCCCGACGAGGCCACCGCCGACCCAGCCGTCGACGATCCGGCCGCCGTCGAGGGTCCTGTCGGCGAGCCGGCTGGGAGCGCAGAGGACGGATCGGTCGAAGGTGCAGCCACCGATCCGGCGGTCACCGACTCCGACGTCACCGCAGAGGGCGCCGACGGTGAGGGCGCCGACGGTGAGGGCGCCGACGGTGAGGGCGCCGAGGGTGAGGGCGCCGAGGGTGAGGGCGCCGAGGTGCCAGCCGAGCCGCTCGTGGTCACCGTCGGTGCGCCCGGAGCGCTGGAGGTGCTGTCCGAGGGGCCCGTCACCGAGGCAGAGCGCCAGAGCGTCATCGACAACTTCGCCGTGCCCGGACAGGCCGAAGGAGCGCTGACGGTCACCCACATCAGCGGCGCTCGTGACCTCGACCCGGTGGCCCTGGCCGCTCTCGGAGGCGGGGCGCGGCTGGTCGAGGTCCGGGGCACGACAGGGGTGTTCGACGGTGATCTGATCTGGCGTGAGCGAGACGACCTGGTGATCGAGCTCGCCGGGCAGGGGTACTCCGAGCTCGAGCTGCTCGAGGCCGCCGACGGCCTCTTCGAGCTGAGCCCTGAGGGCCTGAACCGCCGGCGCCCACCCGCCGAGGAGGTCGAGCTGGTCGGACCGACCGCAGCGCCCGACGCCGAGTTCGACGTCGAAGCTGCCGGTCGGCCGGTCGAGCTCGTCGACGGCGTGACCAGCGACCCGCCGTTCATCGCCGGCCAGGTCGTCGGTCCCGTCGTGGAGGTCGGGCGCATCGACGGCACCCAGATCGATGTCTTCACCTGGCAGCGGGGCGATGGCGCCTACCGCGAGTGCGTGGGCGTGGTCGGTCCGGGGGTCGAACAGGTCCGCTGCCTGGCCGAGGAGGACCGGGTGGACGGGCCCACCCGCGTCGGCGTCGTCGACGTCGAGGAGGGCCTGCTCGCCGGGGGCCGGGTCCAGCTGTACCGGGTGCCCGGCGCCACCTCGATCGCCACCGCGGAGATCGCCGGTGAGACGGTGCGCCAGCGTCCCCGCCAGGCGGTGGCCGCCTTCGCCGCTCCTGATCGGGCGCCTGTGACGGTGCGAGCGCTCGACGTGGCAGGTGGGGAGATCGTCGCTCCTGCGCCGGTGCCACCCGACGACGGCGACGGCGACGGCGACGGCGAGGCCGAGGGTTGATCTCGTGCCGGGGGGCACGACCGAGTGCGGACCCACCGGCCACGCGACTCCATCGAGGCGCCGCCGCCAGCCCGTCAACCGCAAGCTCGTCGGCGCCGCTCGATACGCTGAGCCCGCACGACGACGACGGAGCGACCCGTGAGCGAACGCCGCAGCCTCGACGAGCTCAAGACCGAGCCGGTGGACGACGCCGAGCTGGCGCAGCGGCTACGTGACCTCGAGCGCTTGATCGATCTGATGCGTCCGGCCGTGCAGGCCGACGGCGGCGATCTGGTCCTGATCTCTGCCGACGCCCGGACGGGCCGGGTCGAGGTGCAGCTCCAGGGGTCGTGCTCGTCCTGCGCCATCTCGGCGTCGACCCTCGAAGACGGTGTCCAGCGCCTGTTGACCCAGCGGCTGGACTGGGTGACCGAGGTGGTGGGCGGCGTCGAGGAGGCCGACGACATCGGCGCGTCGGCCGCTCTGGGCCGCGGCGGCTGGCTGCCGGCGTCAGCAGCACCCGGGCGGTTCTGACCCGGCTTCGCCCACGACGCCGCCGCGCACCCGGCGGATGTGGGCGGCGCGCTGGCCCGTCAGCCCAGCAGCACCGCACCGTCGTCGGCGTCGAAGAAGTGGATCTTGGACGTGTCGATGACCGCCTCGAAGGCGTCGCCCTCACGGACCGCGGTGCGCGGGTCGAACCGCGCCACCGCCATGTGGTCGTCACCCGCCTCGGCAGCGAGGTCCTTGTCGACGACCACCTTGGGGGCGTCGGTGGCGAAGTGCACCAGCACCTCTGAGCCGAGTGACTCGACGAGGGCGGCCTCGGCCCGCAACGTGCGGCGAGGGTCAGGGGCGTCGGCCAAGGCCGCGTCGACGAGGTGCTCGGGGCGGATGCCGACGACCACGTCGCGACCGACCCGGGTGCGCAACACGGGGCGCCGGGCCACGCACTCGTCGCCGAGCTCGATCTCCTGAGCGCCGAGGCGCATGGCGAGGGTGCCACCGAGGTCGACGAGCCCGACGCGCAGCAGGTTCATCGAGGGCGAGCCGATGAAGCCGGCGACGAACAGGTTGCCCGGCGAGTCGTAGAGCCGCTGGGGGCTGTCGACCTGTTGGAGGTCACCGGCGTTCAACACCGCCACCCGGTCTCCCATCGTCATGGCCTCGACCTGGTCGTGCGTGACGTACACGGTGGTGACGCCGAGGTCGCGCTGGATGCGGGAGATCTCCGCCCGCATCTGCACCCTCAACTTCGCATCGAGGTTGGACAGCGGTTCGTCCATGAGGAATGCCTGGGGGTTGCGGACGATCGCCCGGCCCATGGCGACTCGCTGACGCTGGCCGCCCGAGAGCTGGCTGGGCTTGCGATCCAACAGGGGCGCCAGCTCCAGGACGCTGGCCGCCTCGTCGACACGGCGCTGGATCTGGTCCTTGGGCGTCTTGGTGAGCTTGAGGGAGAAGCCGATGTTGTCCCTGACCGACATGTGTGGGTACAGGGCGTAGTTCTGGAACACCATGGCGATGTCGCGGTCCTTCGGGGCCATGTCGTTGACGACCCGGTCACCGATCCGCAGGGTGCCGCCGCTGATGTCCTCCAGCCCGGCCACCATGCGCAGGGCGGTGGACTTCCCGCACCCTGAGGGGCCGACGAGCACGAGGAACTCGCCGTCGGCGATCGTGAGGGACAGGTCCTCGATCGCCACGAACCCGTTCGGGTACCGCTTCTCGAGGTGCTCGAGCACGACCTCGGCCATCAGATCCCCCTGTCGTCGACGTGCCGGCGGGCCCCCCCCGGTCGGGCGGCGACCCTAGTTCTCGACGCCCGACCGAGCCATCGACAGACACGCAGCGATCCCGTCGAACGGGGTCCGGTGGGGGATCAGGACGCAGGTGGGCGGGCACAGCTCGGCCCGCCGGTGTCAGACCGCACGACGGGGGCTGCCGGTGCTGGCGGGGCCGGGCCGGCGTGCCCCTCAGCTGCCAGCCGCCCGAGGTGCACGACGACCAAGGCCACGTCACCGACGCACCGCACGGCGAGGCCGACGGTGGTGGCGGCGGGGTCCAACATCGCCGCCCGGTGGGCCGCCGAACCCATGAGGGCGACGTGCAGCGATCCGCTGTCGGCTTCGGTGCCCCCGCCCCAGGCGAGGTTCTCGGCGAGACGCCCGAACTCGCCGCCCAGCCCGCCGAGGGTGGCCGACAGGTCCGAGTGGGTGAGGCGGGGGGACAGGCCCTCCACCCACCGCCCCGCCGTGGCCGACAGGGCGGGGTGTGACCTCAAGGGGGCGATGCCCCGGTGCCGGCGCTCGTCGTTGAGCCGGGCCGCGAGGTCGATCAGGAGCTGAGACGTCTGCAGGGCGGGGGTCGCGGCGGGCCGGCGCACCACCGACCCGTCAGACAGCGCCAGCAGGTACCCGGTCCCCGATGGGTGGGCCTCCCCGTCGACGACGACGGCGGAGCTCCCGACTAGAGATCCACCGAACTCGACGCTGCCGAAGGCGAAGACGCCCCCGTCGGCTGCGAACAGGACGTAGCCCCCGTCATCGGGCGCTGCGCTCATGCCCGTGATCGGCGCGTTGAGCGGCACGCCGCCCATCGAACCGTGGAAGGGGGCGTCGCCGAAGGCGAAGATGCCCCCGTCGGCGGCCACCAACCAGTAGCCGTCACCGCTGGAGGTCACCGCCATGTCGATGACGGGCAGGTTCAGGGTCACGCCCCGCATCGACCCGTGGTGTCGGGCATCACCCACGGCCACGACGTCGCCGCTGGCGTCGATGACCCAGTAGCCCGAGTCTCCTCTCACCGGTCGCAGGGCCACCACCTCCGCGCCGAGGGCCCGGGTGCCGGCACCGGGGCCGGGGAGGCGGGGGGCATCACCGAAGGCGTGGATGGTGCCGTCGGTCTCGACCAACCAGTAGCCGTCGCCATCGGTGGCCGCCACGCCGGCGACCGACGCCTGGCCGGCAGCAAGATCACCGTGGTGTCGGGCCGAGCCGTGCACGTGGACGGTGCCGTCGGCGAACGCCACCACGTGGCCCCGGCCATCAGCGACGGGGCTCACCGAGACGGCGTCGGCGCCTTCGCGGGCCTGAGCGGGCCCGGCGGTGACCGCTGGACCGATGGCCACGGCTGCGACCAGGGCGGCGGCTCGTGCGGCGCATCGCCACCGCCTCGCCAGGCAGACGGGTCCTGTCATCGCTGCCTCAGCACCCATCGACTGTCCCCGATCTTGCGATGTGACGGTTGGGTGACGGTAACGGCACTCTCGACGTCGTGTCGAGGTCGAGATCATGCGGGGGTCTTGACCGCGGCCGGCCTCGACCCAGCGGTCGCGCCTGTGTCCGCGCATGCGGAGCCTCGGGCCCTCGGGCCGGCGCAGCTCCGGGGGTACGATCGAACTGGTGGCGGATCCGATCGAGCGTCGCGTCGAGCTGCTGATGCTGCTGCGCCGGTCGCCGCCGCTCACCCGGGCCGAGATCGTCCGCACCCTGGGCTCCTATGGCCCTGACCCCGACGCCGGTCGCGCCACCTTCGAGCGTGACAAGCGGGCGCTGCGCGGTCTCGGCGTCCCGATCCGCACCGAGATCTCCGAGGGCGACGAGGGGGCGACCCGCTACACGATCGACCCCTCGGAGTACGACCTCGAGCCGCTCGACCTCACCCCCGACGAGCGCCTGGCGCTGTCCATGGCCACGGCGCTGGTGGACCTCGACCGCCGTTGGGACGACGACGCCGTCCGCAAGCTCGGCGGCACCCTTCCGGTGACCGCCGCAGCCCAGGCCGCCCTGTCGACCCCAGACGAGCTCCCCGTGCTGCACGACGCCGTCCGCCGGCGTCGAGAGGTGCGCTGCACCTACGGCGACCGTCCCCGGACGTTGGCCCCACGCGCCCTCGCGTTCCGCCACGGCCACTGGTACCTCGTCGCCGACGACGCGAAGACCCGCAAGACCTTCCGTGTCGATCGCATCGTCGGCCGCGTCGAGGCCGGCCCGCCGGGGAGCTCGGCTGAAGGGGACCCCGGTCCCGTCGGACTGGATGACCTGCTGACCACCGACCCGTTGTCGATCCCTGCTGATGACGAGGTGCTCGCCCACGTGCGCGTCGATGGCGCCCACGCTCGCCTGGCCGCTCGGTTGCCGGGGGCGAGGGTGGTGGCAGAGGACGGCGACGGCGTCGAGGTGCAGCTTCGGGTGCGCAACCGCGAGGCGGTTCGGTCCTGGGTGCTCGGCCTGCGCGAGCATGCCGAGATCACCGCCCCCGCCGCGCTGCGGGACGACATCGTCGACTGGCTGGGCGACATGGCCCGGGGGCGGCCGTGACCCGCACCGATGACCGTCTGGCGATGGTGCTCGCCGTCGTGCCGTGGCTCGCCGAGAGGGGCGGGGCGACCGTCGAGGAGATCTCCGCCCACTTCGACCTGCCGGCCGACGAGGTGATGTCGGTGCTGTCGGTGGTGCAGTGCTGTGAGATCCCTCCCTACGGTGGCGACACGTTGGGCATCGCGGTGTTCGACGACGGCACGGTCGTGGTCGAACCGTCGGTCGCCCTCGACCGTCCGCTGCGCTTCACCGCCGATGAGGCGTTCGGCCTGCTGGCTGCCGGACGAGCAGCGCTGGCGGTGCCCGGCGCCGACCCGACCGGCCCGCTCGCCCGTGCCCTCGACGTGCTCGAGCAGCACCTGGGCGGCGGCGTGGCCGTCGAGCTCGACGCCCCCGAGCACCTCAGCGACATCCGCACCGCCCTCGCCGCCCGCCACCCCCTCGAGATCACCTACCACGTGGCGTCCAGGGACGAGGTGACCGTTCGTCAGGTCGACCCTGGCCGGGTGGCCGCCGTGGACGGGCGTTGGTACCTCGAGGGGTGGTGCCACCGGGCCGACGGTCGACGACGCTTCCGCATCGATCGCGTCGAGTCGATGCACTCGATGGACGAGGTGCTCGACGACGCCGCCATCCGCCGTGCCACCGGCGACGGCCCCCTCGTTCCGGGCGCCGACCCGGATGCACCTCGGATGCGGTTGCGCCTACCGGCATCACGACGACGAGCGCTGGAGGAACTGCGGGTCGACGAGCTCATCGAGAACGACGACGGCACCATCGAGGCCGTCGTGGCGGTGCTCGGTCAGGTGGTCGTCGATCGGGCGCTGCTGCGCATCGGCCCGGGCGTCGAGGTGCTCGAGCCGGCGCACCTCTCGAGCCGCCCGGCTGAGGTGGCCGCCGCGGTGCTCACCCGCTACGGCGTCACCCCCTGATCGACGCGACCCCCGCCGGCGCCGGGCCCGGCGGGTGTGGCGGATCGATGAACTGCCAGGCGGTGCACCACCGCCGTGATGCCAGCTCACAGGCGAGGCGGGCGTCGCTGGCGACGTAGCGCCGGACGGCTTCGGTGGGCAGGTCGTGCAGCCGTGAGACGTCGACCTCGACCGGCGCCAGCCCGCAGAGCCTCGCCACCGACTTCAGCGAGCAGCTGAGATCGAACGCCCGGTGCCAGTCGTTGCGCCACACCCGGTAGGCGTCGAGGTGTCGGTGGGCCCCCCACGTCGCCCGGTAGGCCCCGGGGTGGCCGGGCAGGGCGCTGCGCACCCTAAGGGAGGGGTCGTGACGCAGGCGCAGGCCGAGGTCGAGACCGTGGTGCCAAGCTCGGGTGGCGAGGAACGGCAGATCGAACGCCGCACCGTTCCAGGTGACGACGATGCCGGGGTCAAGGGCGCTCAGCAGCTCGGCGGTGGCCTCGAGGACGGCCCGCTCGTCGGCGTCGCAGACGGCTTCGACCACGGCATCGGAGCAGGCGACCCCGACGGCCCGCACGGCCGACACGCCCGGGTCGAGGCCGTCGACGCTCGTGTCGGTCTCGATGTCGAGTCCGATGAGCAGCGGGGCGGTGGGCGGCGGCATCGTCGATGACCTACGGGCGGGGTGGTGCACGGGGCCGACACGGGATGGGGCCGGTGGCGGGTCCGTCGGCGGCACCGGTGGTCGCCGTGGCGTCGGGGGCTACGGTCGCCGGGGTGCGCGGCGGCCGGTTCTGCGGGCTCGGGGCCTCGGGTGGTCCCGACGGTCCCCCGAGCGGATGGTCGACCGGGGAGGGAAACCGCTCGGCAGCTCCGTCGGTGATGTCTGAGACGTTGGGCGCGCTCATCGAGCGAACGGCCTCTGCGGCCACCACGGCGGCGACGATCCGGGGTGGGTCTCGCCGGGGTCGGCGCTTCGCCGAGCTCGGACCGGGGGCAGCGGTGTGCTTCCCGTGGGCGACCCTGGACAACCCCGAGCGCATCGCCATCGGCGCCGGCACCCTGGTCGCGCCCCGCTGCGCGCTGGCGGTGGGGATGAGCCGGGGGCAGGAGATGTTGAGCCCGGTGGTGTTGAGGATCGGTCGACGCTGCGTCATCGGCCGTGGCAGCTCCTTGGTGGCCCACCTCGGGATCTGCATCGGCGACGACGTGATGATGGGGCCCGACGTGTTCGTCACCGACCAGAACCACGACCACGTCGACATCGATCGCCCGATCGGCGCCCAGGTGCGCGCCGAGCGGCCGGTCGAGGTGGGGGCGGGCAGCTGGATCGGGGCCGGGGCCGCACTGTTGCCGGGGGCTCGGTTGGGCCGTCACGTCACGGTGGCCGCCGGGGCGGTGGTGACCGGCGACGTCCCGGCGCGGTGCGTGGTCGCCGGCGTGCCGGCTCGCATCATCCGCCATCACGACGGCTGTGGATGGTCCGCCGGTCCCCCACCGGGCTCAGGTGACAACGCTGGATCGGCGACAGGTGGCCTGGCCGGTCCGTCGGCGGGTGGGTGAGCGACTGCCCTCGTGGCGCCCGGGGTTCCTAGCCTGGGCGAGGTGATCGACGCGATCGAGTTGACCAGGGGCCTCGTGAGCGACGGGGTCCGCCGGCTGCTCGGCGGCGACGCCGCTCCCGAACCGGCCACGGTCGGGGCGGCGCCGGGCTGGTTCCCTCCCGACGGCGCCACCTACGCCGTGCACACCGATCTCGCCATGCTCGTGGGCGGCATCCGCGCCCTGTTCCTCCAGACCCTGCACCCGTTGGCCATGGCCGGGGTCGCCGACCACTCCGACTACCGCAGCGATCCTCTCGGACGGCTCCAGCGCACCGGCGCGTTCGTCGGCACGACCACCTTCGGCAGCGTCGAGCAGGCGACCGAGGCCGTCGAGGTGGTGCGGCGGGTGCACCACCGGGTGCGCGGCACCGCGCCCGACGGTCGGCCGTACGTCGCCAGTGACCCCCGCCTGTTGCTGTGGGTGCACGTCACCGAGGTCGACAGCTTCCTCACCGCCCACCAGCGCTACGGCCGGGCACCGCTCGAGCCCGAGCGCGCCGACCGGTACGTGGCCGAGATGGCGGTGGTCGCTCGCGCCCTCGGCGCCGAGGACGTGCCCGAGACCACTGACGCGCTCGCCGCCAGCATCCGGTCGTTCCGGCCTGAGCTGCACGCCGGGCGTCAAGCCCGCGACGCGGTGCGGTTCCTGCTGCTGCCACCCCTGCCGGCCCCGGCCCTGCCGCCCTACGGGGTGCTCTGCTCGGCGGCGATCACCACCCTGCCCGGTTGGGCGCGCTGGCAGCTGCGCCTGCCCGTGGCGCCCTTGGCCGAGCCGTTGGCGGTGCGGCCCGCTGCCCTGGTGCTGCTGCGTCTGCTCGGATGGGCCCTCGGACCCCACCCGGCCCGCCATCCCGCAGCCGTCTGAGCGCGACCCGGGCCGCAGCGGCCGGCATCAGCCGCCACGACCCGAGCGCTGGGGCTCACGCCGCCAGGACCTCGGCCAACTCGGCCTCGAGCTCCTCGCACGCCGTCTCGCCGCCGTACCCCCACGCCGCCTGCGGGTCACAGGTCAGGTCGAACAGCTCGGTGAGCAGCTCCTCCTGGTGCTCCGGGCACAGGTGCCGGGTGCCGAGGCCCACCGAGGCAGGGATCACCGACAGCTCGAACGCACGGGACTCGTCGCGCTCGGCGCGCAGCATCGACCACGAGATCACCTCGACGCCGCCGCCGAGCTCGTCGACGAGCAGGCAGCCGAGCGACGCCATGTCGAGGGTCAGGGCGACCCCGTCGGTGGGTCCGATGGTGGCGGCGTCCTCCAGGAACGAAACCTCGGCCGGGGTCAGCTCGGCCGGCAGCTCGCCACAGACGTCATCGGGCACGAGATCACACACCGCAGAGGACGGCACGCGGGCGGAGGTGTCGGCGCGCACGTGGGCGCGACCTTCGTCGTAGAGGACCTCGAGTGGGGCCGACAACAGGTGCTCGACGTCGGGGTGGGCGAGGACGGCGTCGATGGCCTGGTCCAGCTCGTCCATCCCGCTGTCCATCTCGGCGATGGACGACCGGGGAGCCTCGCTGCCCGAAGCTTCGGAGCCCGCGGCCAGGCCGCTGCCCACGGTCGGGTCCAGACCCACCTCACGGGGTTGGTCGTCGAGCCTGGACGCCTCGGAGATCGTCGTGGGCGAGGTCGCCAGCACCGACTCCGTGGACGCCTGTGACGTGTCGTCCGAACCGCAGCCGGTGAGGATCGCGCCGACGGCCAGCGCGCACAGGGCCAGCGCACGCCTGGGCCCCGGGCGTCGAGCGGGGGCAGGTCCGGGACGGACACGAGCAGCGACGGGGTCGCCGCAGCGACATGACGTGAGCTTCACCCCGGCGGAGAGCCGGGACGGGGCGTGGCGGGTCACGATCAGACCTCGGGACGTGCCGGGGGAAGCGAGCGTCAACGTAGCTCGGGGCGGCGCGCGGCGCCACGTCAGCCACCGGTACCGTCGCCACGGTGGCACCGCCCGGGCTCCGTCGCCGACCCTCGTTCAGGTGCCGGATCGCCATCGCCCTGGCGGGCGTGGTCGTCGCCGCCGCCCCCGGGTGCTCGTCGACCTCAGACGCCCCCGAGGTCGCCGCCGGGCCCGACGGCGTCGTCGACCCCACGCTCGTCACGGGACGGTCGGTCTGGGTCGCCCGCTGCGCCTCGTGCCACGGCGCCGATGGCGGCGGCGGATCGGGCCCGCGGCTCAACGACGGTCGCCTGGTCGAGCGATACCCCGACCTCACCGATGCCGCCGCCTTCGTCGCCGTCGGGCGGGGTGGCATGCCCGCCTTCGGTGACGACCTCGACGACACGGAGCTGGCGGCCGTGGTCCGCTACGTCGCTGAGGTCTTGGGCGGATCCGCGGCGGCGCCCGGCTGAGGACCGGCCTCGTCGGTCAGCGACCGACGACGTCGGTGTCGACCGAGCGACCGCTGCGCCCGATGGGGTCGAGGCGAAAGCGGCCGCGCAACCGGGCGGGCAGGTCGAGGTCGAGGGCCTCGTCGATCGCACCGAGACCGAGGGTCACCGCCACCACCCCCTCGCCGTGACCGACGTCGACGATGCGCGCGCCGGCCGGTAGCGGCGGCAGCGGGAGGTAGCCGCGCATCACCGACGCCAGCGGCGCCGACATCCCCAGCACTGCGGTCCGCACCGGACGCAACCGCAACCACGTGCCCTCGACGGCGAGCTCGGCGCCCACCTCGTTCACCGTCACCCCGCCGATCGAGGTGCGCACCGCCACGCCGTCGGGGCGCAGGTGGATGCGCAACGGACCGACATCGGTCCGCAACCACCGGTTGGCCGAGGCCTCTGTGACGGTGCCGGTCACGCCGACGTCGTCGGCTCGCACCCGGGGCGCCAACCCGGGAACGACCTGCACGCCACGCGCCACGACCTGTACGCGGTCCACGGCCAGGCCCGAGGTGGCCACCCCGTCGAGGGAGAGGCGCAGCTCGTCGAGGCGGCCCCGCAACAGCCCATCGACGCTGGGTGACGCCCCCACCCGGATGGGCCGCTCAGCGACCTTCGAGGCGACGTCGTCGATCGCCCGCCGCAGGAGGGCCACGACCACGCCGGCTGCGGCCGGCGCACGGGTGTCCACCCCGGCACCGTACCGGGCGAGCGGTCGGTCAGACCCGGGTGATGAGCTTGTACACCTCGGCGTGGGTCACCCCGACTCGCTGTCCATCGGCCACCAGGCGGCCCCTGACCCGCTCCCTGAACGCGCTCCGTTGTTCGCCTGCGTCGTCATCGCTGATGCGCAACGTCGTCTCGAACTGCGATGCGTGGGACTCGATGGCGGCGATCTTGGCGCCGTCGAAGCCGGTCACGTCCTCGGCGTGGTCGGGTTCGTCCGGCTCGAACAGCAGGATCGCCTGGGGGCGGTGGTGGGCGAGGGCGTGCTCGTCGAAGAACAGCGGGTCACGGGCAGCGACGACGCCGTCGACGGCGAGGAAGCCGGCGTTGCGGTGGTCGGGGTGCAGCCGGTACCGCTTCCACGGGTCGTGGCCGAGGACGACGTCGGGTCGCAGGCGACGGATCCACGAGGCCACCTGGCTGCGCTGGCGCAACCCGCTGTCGAGCTCGCCGTCGGGCCATCCGAGGAAGACGACCTGGCCGGAGGCACCGGCGGCCGCGGCGGCGGCGCGCTGTTCGAGCTGGCGGGTGTGGACCAGCTCGGCCCGGTCGACGCCGGGGTCCCAGGTGCCCTTGGACCCATCGGTGCACACCACGTAGGAGACGCAGCAGCCCGCCGCTGACCACTTGGCGACCGTGGCGCCGGCGTGGAAGTCGACGTCGTCGGGGTGGGCGGCCACCACCAGCGCCCGCTCGGGGACCTCGAGGTCGACGCTCCAGCGCTGTTGGTCCGACGGGTCGGGGTCGAGCGGATCGACGAGGCGGCCCCGTCTGACCGAGTCGTCGCTCATGGCCGGGCGCGCCCGCCGCGGGCCAGCGGCGCCGAGGTGGTGTCGGCGATCTCGAGCAGCTCGGCGACCGGACCGGTGAGGTCGTCGGGCACGTCGACGTCCCAGCACAGCGGTCCGTCGCCGATGACGGTGACGGTGAGATCGAGGCGCCGCGCCTCGGCGATGTGGCGCCGGCGGGAACCCGGACCGTAGGCGACGGTGAAGCCGACGCCGGTCGGGACCGACAACACGTTGGTGCCGTCACCGTGGCGGTCGGTGACGATGACGACCCCACCACCAGGAGCGTCGGCCAGGGAGGCCAACTCCTCGGCGAGGGGGAGGTCGCCGTGGGCGACGACGACGCGACGCACGCCCCGGGCGCCCAGGGTGTTGAGCCCGACGCTGACCGCCCGATCGAGACCCGGGCCGCCCTCGATGGTTCCCGCCCCCCGATCGGCTGCCCACACCGCCACCTCGGGGTCGTCGCACACGACGTGGACCTCCAGCGGGTGGGCGGCGGCGAGGACCCGGGAGGCCATGGCCTCGGCGAGGCCCCGGCGCTCGGTGGCCCCGAGGCGCTCGGCCAGGCGACCCTTGGCCGCCGAGAAGCTCTTGATCGGCACGAGCACCGCTCGATCGGCGGGCGTCGACGCGACACGTCGGCGGGGCCCAGACGTAGTGTCGGCCCCCACGCCGGGGATCCTACCGAGGGGGAGATCGTGGTCGAGGCGCTGCGGGTGGGCGTCATCGGAGCCGGGTCGTGGGGCACCACCGTCGCTCACCTCGCGGCCCGCAACCGGCCCACCACCCTGTGGGCGCGTCGGGCCGAGGTGGCCGACGAGATCGAACGGGACCACACGAACGAGGCGTACCTGCCGGGCCGGCGCCTCGCAGCCGGTCTGCGGGCCAGCTGCGACGTGGCCGACGTGGTGCGCGATGCGGACCTGCTGGCCCTCGCCGTGCCGACGTCGGGCTTTCGCGACGTCGTCGAGGAGGTCGCCCGCCACGTGCGCCCCGGTGTGCCGATCATCAGCTTGTCCAAGGGCTTCGAGGCCGTGACGCTGGCTCGGATGAGCGAGGTCATCGCCGACGTGCTGCCCGCCCACCCGGTCGGCGTGCTGACCGGGCCCAACCTGGCCAAGGAGATCATGGACGGCCAGGCCGCTGCTGCGGTGATCGGTACGCAGGACGACGCGCTCGCCCGCAGCATCCAGGACGTCCTGGCCAACGGGCTGTTCAGGGTCTACGTCAACGACGACGTCATCGGGTGCGAGGTGGCGGGGGCGCTCAAGAACGTGATCGCGGTGGCGACCGGCATCGCCGAGGGGCTCGGCGTGGGGGACAACACCCGCGCCATGGTGGTCACCCGAGGTCTGGCCGAGCTGACCCGCCTCGGCGTGGCCATGGGCGGTCGCCCCGAGACCTTCGCCGGGCTCGCCGGCATGGGCGACCTGGTGGCCACCTGCATGAGCCCCCAGTCGCGCAACCGCACCGTCGGCGAGCGCCTCGGCCGCGGCGAACGCCTCACCGACATCATGGCGGACACGACCCAGGTGGCCGAGGGGGTCCGCACCGCCGAGGTCGTCATGGAGCTCGGTCGGCGCCACGGCGTCGATCTGCCGATCTGCGCGGAGATCCACGCCATCGTCCACGACGGGGCGCCTGCGGTCCAGGCCTACCGCGGCTTGGTGAGCCGCCCCGCTGGGCGTGAGGCCGAGCCGGGCTGAGACGACAGCCCACGTGCCGCCCGCGCCGGGTTCGGGGTCCTCACGTCCCGAGCAGCGCCAGGCTCGGGGGCGTGCCAGCGCAGGGTCAGAAGACCACTGCCTAGGCTCCCAGGGTGGTCCTGCGACGGTCACGTCGGGTGATCCCGGCGCCCGAGACGATCCTGGGCCGCGGATGGGTGCTGCCTCGGTGGCTGGCCCGCCAGGTCGATCCGTCGAGCGCCTCCTACGCCGTCGGTCACGGCCTGCCTGGCAACCTCAACGGGCGGGACTGGACGCTGATCGGTTCGCTCGACTCGTCGTGGCGGGGGGCGGTGGACCCGGCCGGGCTCGTCGTCGCCGGCGGTCCGGCGATCGACTGGTGGGTCGGCGGTGACGACCGCTGGTACCACCCGTCCCAGGAACCGGCGGTCCGTCAGGACCTGGTGGGGGATGCGCCGGTCGTCGAGACCGTCCTGCGGGTGCCCGGGGGCCAGGTCCGCCACCGCGCCTACGGCGCCCGCGCCGCGGGTCCCGGAGCCGTCGACCACCTCGTCGTCGAGATCACCAACGACGCCAAGGTGCCCGTGAGCATCGGCATCGCCGCCCGTCCGTACGGCCTCGTCGGCCAGATCCCCATCGCCCGGGCCGAGGTGCACGATCGGTGCGTCGTGGCCGATGGCCAGGTGGTGGCGGTGCTGCCCCGCCTGCCCGGCATCGTGGTCGGCGGCGACCTCGCCGGCGGCGACGCCGCTGCCCGGCTGGCCTCGGGGGTCACCGACGCCCCCCGGGTCGGGCGCTGTGACCACGGCCTCGCCCACGTCGTTGCCGCCGTGCCCCTCGTGCACGGGGCGACGCTGCGGGTGCTGGTGCCCGGCCCAGCCCACGGCACGGCGGTGGAGGACGCGCCTGACGGTGCGACCTGGTCCCGACGGGTGCGGGCGCGCCGCGCCTCCCACGGGCCGCGCCCCGTCGACCCTCCGACGTTCGCCGCTGTCGAGGCGCTGCCCAGCGCCGACGACGTGGCTGCGGGATGGGCCACCCACACCGATCGGGCGCCGACCGTCGCGCTCGCCGACGCCGGCCTCGACACCACCGTTCGACGCGCCCGTCGCAGCCTGTTGCTGCACGTCGTCGGTGACGACGTGGTCCCCGACCCGACCGACGACGACGCCTCGGTGTGCGAGCGGGCCCTCATGACCGCAGCGCTGGCGCGCTGGGGCCGCACGGCCGAGGCGGCCAGGGCCGTGGTCGGTCTGGCCGAGCGTCAGCTGCTCGACGGCTCGGTGCAGGGGCGGCCGGGTGCCTGGGCTGACACCGGGGCGTTGCCCGCCGCCGTGGCCGAGCACTGGCGCCTCACCCACGACGACGCGCTCGTGCAGGCCATGGCCGAGCCGGTGCTGGGCGCCGCCCGCTTCATCGACCGGATCCGCGACCGTGGTGCGGCGGGTGCTGCCCGGGGGCTGCTCCCCGGGCGACGAGAAGGTGGCGGGCCGCCCGGGCCGGTCCGCTACCTCGACTCGTTCTGGGGCCTGCGCGGCCTCGAGGACGCCGTGACGGTCCTGCGCGCCGCAAGACGGTCCGACGATGCCGCCGCCGTGGCCGCCGCAGCGGCGGAGCTGCGCGTCGATCTCCTGGCTTCCATCGAGGAGGTCGCTGCCCGTGACCGGTCAGGAGCACTGCCCTCTGGGCCCGAGCGCCCGCTGGACGCCACCGCCATCGAGGCGCTGTCGATCGCGTGGCCGACGCAGGTGCTGCCCCACGACCACCCCCTGGTGCTCGCCACGGCGGCGCTGGTTCGAGAGCACCACACCCATGACGGCGCCCACCACGACGGCGTCGGCCCGGCCGGCCTCGACGTCGTCGGCACGTTGCGTCTGGCGACCGCCGAGTTGGCCGTCGGCGATGCGCGAGCGCTCGCCAGGCTTGCCTGGCTGCGCTCGGTGGCCAGCGCCACGGGCGTGTGGCCCGCAGCTGTGCACCCCCGCACCGCCGGCGGCACCAGGGGAGCGGGTCAGCACGGACCGGCGTCGGCGGGCGTGCTGACCCTGGTCGGTCAGCTGTGCGTCCTCGAACGGCATCGACCCGACGGGTTGACCCTCGACCTGTTGGGCCTCATGACCCCCGAGTGGGCCGGCGCCCCGTGGGAGGTGCACGAGATGGCGACCCACGCCGGGAGCCTGTCCTATGCCGTGCGGTGGCACGGGCGGCGACCGGCGTTGCTGTGGGAGCTGACCCCCCATCCCGGCGCCGACGCGGCGGTGACGATCACCTCCACGGGACTCGACCCGTCGTTCAGATCGACCGAGCGCTCGGGCGAGGCGCTGCTTGCCGAAGCCCCTGTGCCAGCTGAAGCTCCTGTGCCAGACGAAGCCCCTGTGCTAGCTGAAGCCCCTGTGCCGGGGCCCGCCGGCGGTGACGTCGACGGGCCAGAGGGTCTGCCCGAGGCGGGGTCGTTCTCCTGAGGCGCCCGTGGCCGGTGGCCGTCACGGACCCGACCAGGCGACACACCCCTAGGTCAGCTGGCTCCACACCCGGGCGAAGGCCTCGTCCTCGGCGACCTCCCACGACAGGCTGAGCTCAGACACCAAGATCCGCTGGGATTCCATCAGCATCGACTTCTCGGCCGCGGACAGGCCCTTGGCCCGCTCGCGCAACGACAGGTTCCGGACCACCTCGGCGACCTGGAAGATGTCGCCGGACTTCAACTTCTCCTGGTGGTTCTTGAACCGGCGCGACCAGTTGGACGGCTCTCGGACGTCCTTCTTGGCCAGCAGCTCCAACACGTCAGCGACGTCTTGTTCACCGATGGGAGGGCGCAGGCCCACCTCGTCGGCCTTGTCGACGGGGACCATGACCCGCAGGCCGTCGTGGGCGGTCTCGACGACCAGGTACTCCTGCTCGGCACCGAACGCCTCGCGCAGCTCCTTGGCGACGACCTTGGCCGCTCCGTGATGGGGATAGACGACGTGGTCACCGACATCGAACGACACAGGCGGTGCATGCTCCTCGAAGAGGGTGGGCGGCTCGGCCTGAGCGGGCGTGCCGAGACCGTCCACCATTGTGCCACCGTGGGCTCGGTTCGCGGCGACATCTGCTCGCCACAGCTCGCCCCCGTCCAGCGGTGCATCGGGCGGAGGGTGGGCCGCCGGGGCCGCTCAACGGAGCTGGCTCCGGTCCGACACCATGGGGAGGGGTCCGACGCGGGCCCGCGACGCCAGAGGAGCTGCAGCTCGTGGGAACCATCGGCCGTCTCGTACTCGTCACCTCGGTCCTGGTGACCCTCTCGGCCTGCTCGGGCGACGACGAGGGGTCGACGGCTCGGACCGGCGACGCCGACCTCCACGAGCCGTCGGCTGCGGTCGCCACCGACGAGGGCGCCCCCGGGGCTGACCCGGGCGAGGCCGGGGCGGTGGCCGTCGGTCAGCCCGGCGGCCAGCTGATGGCCGATGCCGCAGCCGCCGTCGCCGCCGTCCGGGCGAGGTGCGAGACCACCGAGCCGGTGGTCGTCACCGACCGGGAGTTGGCCCTCACCGCCTTCGATGGACCATCCCTGGCGTGTGCCGACCTCGCCGGCATCGACCTGTCCGAGGCCGTCGTCGGCGCGTCCAGGTCACCGGGCACCGACGGCGTCCGAGGTGGCGGCGAAGGTGACGTCGGCGGGACCGACGCCGCAGGGTCTGGCCGTCTCGACCTCGACGGCGCCGACCTGTCGGGAGCTGATCTGTCGGGGGCGCACCTGTCGATCTCGGCGGTCGGCGCCTCGTTCGCAGGCGCCGACCTGTCGGGTGCCGACCTCACCGATTCCGACCTCCGGGGCGCCGACCTGCGTGACACCGACCTGACCGGGACCCGGATGACGTCGCTGCCCGGCGGGCTGACCTCGGCCGACCTGACCGGGGCCACCCTCGGTTGCAACGTGTTGGTCGCCGACCCGGGGATCGTCCTCGAGGGAGTCGCCATCACGACGTCGTGTGGCGACACCCCCGCGGCGTGGGGGGACGTGGTGTTGAGCGGCGACCTGTCCAGCGCCCGGCTCGCCGGCTTCGACTTCGACGACGTCGTGGTCTACGCCACGTCGTTCGCCGGCGCCGATCTCCGAGACGCCGATCTGTCCGACGAGGGCGTCTGGCCCGACGGCTCGGACTTCACCGGCGCCGATCTGAGCGGCGCCGACCTGTCGCGCACCGGCTTCTTCGACGCCACCTTCGCCGGCGCCGACCTCACCGGCGCCCGGCTCGACGAGACCTACTGGCGTGACGTCGTCGCCGACGAGGCCGTGCTCGCCGACGTGGTGGCCATCGAGTGGTGGGCCGAGCGCACCAGCCTGCGCGACGCAGTGTTCACCGGCGCGGTCCTCGACGACACCATCTTCGACCGGGTCGATCTGGCGGGCGCGGACATGACGGGCAGCTCGCGCCTCGGCGTGGTGGTGCGTGACGTCGTCTGCCCGACGGGTCTGGCGACCCGGGGCAACGTCGGCTCGTGTGACCAGGGCGGCGGCTGGGGTGATGACGGCTCGGTCGCCGGGCTCTCGACGGGGACGGCGCGACCGGCGCGTCCCGGCGCGGGCGCGTCTGAGCCCCCCGACAGGGCGTCCGGATCGGGCGGTGCTGGCCTCGGACGTGGTGGAGCGGGCGGGGACGACCCCCGGGCCAGCGGGGGCACGGGTGACGATGGCGCCCCGCTCGATCTGGACCTCGACGACCCGACGGGCGGCCCCGGCGACGGGTCCACCCCCGACCCAGACGAGCCGGCCGGCTCGGATCGCAACTCGCTCGACCCCAACGGTTCCTCGCTCGACGAGGTCGATCCCGGTCTGATGGCAGAGCTGGAGGAGCTGCAAGATCTCGAGGACCTCACCGACCTCGAGGGCTTCGACGGCTTCGCCGACCCCGACGGCGGATCGATCGACGACTGAGCCACGCCACCGACCCTCGCCGCCGGCGACCGGAGCGCCGACTACCTTCGGCGGAGATGGGCGCGTCGAGCACCGGGCCCGGGCACAGCGGCGCGAGACGGGGCTCGCGTCCGGCTGAGACCACGGTGCCGGCTCGACGGTCACCAAGGCGATCCACAGCGCGAGGTCGGGCGCCGACGTTGACCCACGAGCGCTCCTGCTGGGACGCCGGTGCCGAGGTCGTGGTCGGGCTCGACGAGGTCGGACGGGGGGCCTGGGCCGGGCCGCTCACCATCGGAGCGGCCGTCGTGGGCCGGGACCGGCGGGTCAACGGGGTGCGGGACTCCAAGGCTCTGAGCGAGCTCGAGCGCGAGCGGCTGTTCGGCCGCATCGCCGACTGGTGCACCACGTGGGGGGTGGGTCACGCCAGCGTCGCCGAGTGCGACCGCCTGGGGATGTCAGCCGCCCAGCGCCTCGCAGCACGCCGAGCGCTGGCGGCGCTGAGCTGCCGGCCCGACGCCGTCCTGGTTGACGGCAGCTGGGACTTCGTCGGCGAGGGCACGACCCGCACCCTCATCAGGGGGGACGCGACCTGTCTGTCGATCGCCGCGGCCTCGATCCTGGCCAAGGTCGTGCGGGACCGGATGATGCGAGCCGAGGCCGAACACCACCCGGCGTACGGCTTCGACGCCAACAAGGGCTACCCGTGCCCGGACCACCGGGCCGCCCTCGCCGGCTACGGCCCGAGCGCCATCCACCGCCGCAGCTGGGTGTTCATGGACAAGCTGCCGTACCCGGGGGTCCGGCGGCTCCCGCCGGTCGCTCTGCGCCAGCAGACGCTCTGGCCGGTGTGAGCGACTCACGCCTCGAGGATCGCCACGTCGTACGCGCCGATCGCCTCGTCACGGGTGACCAGGACCAGCCCGTCGAGCTGGGCCTGCACGACGAGCATGCGGTCGAAGGGGTCGCGGTGCATGGGCGGCAGGTCCTGCACCGCCCGAGCGTGGCGGGCCGACACCGCCAGTTCGGTGAAGTCGGCCTCGATGGCCCCGTGCAGGTCGGCATCGACGTCGAGCTTGCCGACCAAGGCCTTGATCGCCATCTCCCACACCGACGCTGCGCTGACGAACACGTCGTTGGACGGGTCGGCGACGGTTGCGGTCGCCGCTGCGCTCAACGGCTCGTCGGCCAGCCACCACAGCACCACGTGCGTGTCGAGCAGCAGCTTCACCGCGGTGTCGGCGCCTCACCCTCGAAGGCGGCGACCATCCACGATTCGGTGTCATCGAAGTCGTCGGAGACCCGGATCGCACCCCGCAGCCGCCCGGGGCGCCGGGGCGTCGTGCGGCGTCGGTAGGGCACCAGCCGGGCCAGCGGCTTCCCGTGTTTGCCCAACACGAGCTCCTCGCCGGCGGCGGCCCGGTCGATGAGGCGCGAGAGGTGGGTCTTGGCCTCGTTCACGTTGATGACCACTGCGACGACCCTAGACCAGACCAGACCAGACCAGACCAGACCAGACCAGACCAGACCAGACCAGACCAGACTCGTACGCTCAGCTGCGCTGGGTGCCGACCTTCAGGTCCTTGAAGGCCGTGGTCGTGTCGATGCCGGGCTCCTTGGGCAGGCCCAGCACCCGCTCGCCGACGATGTTGCGCAGCACCTCGTCGGTGCCACCGGCGATGGCCATCCCGGGCACGCCGAGCACGTACTCGTGGAACGACCACGTGCCCCACTCGCCCGAATCGGCCTGCAGGCGGGGCCCGAGCACCCGCCCGACGTAGCCGGCGGTGCGGCGCATGTTCTCGGTGAGGGCCAGCTTGGTGATCGACATCTCGGGGCCGGGCAGCTGACCCGAGCGGATCTTGGCCATGCCCCGCTCACCGGTCCAGGTCAGCATCTTGGTGCGGGAGTACACGTCCATCAGCTGCTGGCGGACCACCGGGTGCTCGAGCAGGCCGTAGTGGCGGGCCATCTCGCGCAGGCGGGTGAAGCTGCCAGCGCTGGACCCCGATCCTCCACCGGCGCCGATGGCCGCCCGCTCGTTCATCAGGGTCGTGAGCGCGACGCGCCAGCCGTCGTTGACCTCACCGAGGCGGTGGTCGTCGGGCACCCGGACGTCGGTGAAGTACACCTCGTTGAAGCTCGCGCCGCCGGTCATCTGGCGCAGCGGGCGGATCTCCACCCCATCGGCTCGCATGTCGACGACGAAGCCGGTGAGGCCCTTGTGCTTGGGCATGTCGGGGTCGGTGCGGGCGATGATCTCGCCGATGTCGCTGTACTGGGCGCCCGAGGTCCACACCTTCTGGCCGTTGAGGATCCACTCCTCGCCGTCGCGCTCGGCGCGCATCTGCAGGCTGGCAAGGTCAGACCCGGCGCCGGGCTCGGAGAACAGCTGGCATCCGATCACGTCGGCCCGGTACATCTGGGGCAGGTACTGCTCGGCGACGTCGTGCTGGCCGTGGGCGAGGATGGTCGGGGCCACCATGCCGAGCCCGATCTGGAACGGAGCCTGGTCGGGCACGTCGTAGCGTCGCTCGAGGTCGTTGTAGACCCGCTCGAGTCGGGTGGGCAGGCCCCGCCCGCCGAGCTCGGTCGGGCCGGTGATCCAGCCGAGGCCAGCGTCGTACTTGCGCCGCCGCCACCCCTTGGCCGCCTCGACGTCGGCGGCGACCTGCTCGGGCGTGCGCTCCTTGAACAGCGACACCTTGTCCGAGCCCTCGCCCCAGGTGAAGGATCGCTGCTCGGCTCGCAGCTCGGCGTGGTCCTCGAGGAAGGCGGTGGCCTCCTCGACGAACTCGGCCTCGGTGACGTCGCTCATCTTCGTTCCCCCTGGCGCCGGCGATGACGGCGCCACGCTAGAGGGGACCCGCCCACGCCGCCTACTCGGCCTGCCCGATGCACCTGGCCGCCCCGATGCGCCGGGGCCGACCGTCGGGCGGGGCCCCGGCGCATCGCGGCGCTACGGTCGAGCCCATGGGTGAGCCCGTCCACGTCGCCGCGCACGCCACGGCGGTGCCCGGGGTGCTGCGCTTTGAGACCGACCGACCTCTCACCGGCTCGGGCCATCGTGGGTACGCCTCCCTGCACGACGTCCGAGACACCGGCGACACCGCCGACCTGGTCGCCAGCCGGCTCTTCGAAGACGGCCTGGTCGACTACGTCCACGTCTACAGCAACGTCATCACCGTCGAGCTCGCCCGGGGCGCCTCGCCCGACGGCCTCCTCGCAGTCCTGCGTCGCCTGTTCGTGCACTACGACGCCAACGACCCCGTGGCCGCCGAGCTCGTCGACGCCGGCATCAGCGAACCAGCCGTGGCACCGCGGTCTGGAGCCACCGCCGACCCCGACGCCACCGTGGCGGTGGCCCAGCGCTCGGTCGTCCAGGATGCCCCCGAGGAGGCCCCCGTCGAGCCGGGACCTTCCGAGACCTGAGGGCGGGCCGGCGGACGAAAGATCGCGGTCAGCCACTGTTCTCATCCCGGCGACACCCCGGTCGAGCAGACGTCACCTCACGAGGCCAGGATGCTCAGCAGTTGGTGAGCCCGGGCCTCCCCCCTCGGTCCGGGCGACGCCACCCCCGCTGCGGTGGGGCGTTGTCGGCCGGGCCCTGGGGTTCCCTCCCCCTGGGCCCGGCTCACAGCACGGCTCCGGGGCAGGGCCCCGTTCGCTACCGTGCCGCTCGTGACGCCGGCGATCGACGCCCTCGGCGGCCGGGTGCTCTGCTCGCTCGTCGAGAAGGAGCGCACGACCCCCAACGCCTACCCGCTGACCCTGGCGGCGGTGGTGACGGCCTGCAACCAGGCGACCGGGCGCGACCCGGTGATGACGACCGGTGCCGACGAGGTCGACCGCTCCCTCGGTGAGCTGCGAGCCGCCGGGTTGGTGCGGCTGCTGCACCCCCGGTCGGGTCGAGGCGTCACCAAGTACCGGCACGTCCTGGGCGAGGCGGTCGGGCTCGACGACGGCCAGGTGGCGGTGCTCGCCGTGCTGGTCCTGCGGGGCCCTCAGACCGCGGGGGAGCTGCGGGCGCGAGCCGAGCGGTTCCGCAGCCCCCACGAGGACGGCGACATCGACGTCGACGACGTGCTCGGGCGCCTGGCCCGAGTCGAGCTGGCCGAGCGCCTGGCCCGCTCGCCCGGCCAGAGCGCAGATCGCTGGATCACCCGTTGGGGTCGAGACGACGTGAGCTCGCCCGGCCGGGCTGTCGTCGGCGACGCCGCCAGCCGGGCCGGGGACGGGCCGTCGGGGTCGGCTGGGGGCGGGGCGTTGAGGGCGGTCGGGGGCGAGGTGGTGGCATCGATCGGTGAGGGGTCCCCCGTCATCGAGGGCTCCCCGGGTGACCCTCTCGGCCAGTCGCCGACCGGCGCCCGGATGGGTCGCCTCGAAGCCCGGGTGGCCACCCTCGAAGACGAGGTGCGCCGGCTCCGTGAGACCCTCGCCCCGCTGCTCGACGACGGGGGGGCTGATCTCCCGGCGGGTTGAGCCCACGGCGCCGCCTGGTGGATGATCGAACACGTGTTCGGTTACTGTGGGGCGGGTGGCGCCGATCACCCGTGCCCTGACCCTGGCCGACAAGCGGGCCCGGGTGGCCGAGCTGCGAGCCGGGGGCGGGCTGGCCGGACTGGCCGCCGAGGTGGCGCCGGTGGTGCCGGCCACCGAACGGGTCCTGGAGGCCCCCGCTCCGCTCGACCAGATCCTGCCCGGGGGCGGGCTGCGGCGCGGCTCGGTCGTCGGGGTCGACGGCCCTGGCGCCACCAGCTTGGCGCTCACTCTGGTCGCCGGCACCACCGCCGCCGGTTCGTGGGCGGCGCTGGTGGGGGTGCCAGAGGTCGGTCTGCTGGCCGCTCACGAGCTGGGGGTCGCCCTCGCCCGCTGCCTGGTGGTCGATCTGGTGGACGAGCGGCGGTGGGCCGATGCGGTGGGGGCGGTGCTGGGTGGGGTCGATCTGGTGCTGACACGGGTGCCCCCACACGTCGAGCCGGTGGCCGCTCGCCGCATCGTCGCCGTGGCCCGTGAGCGCGACACCACCGTGGTGCGCCTCCCCGGTCCTGGCGATGGGGCCTTGGTGGTCGAGCAGCGGCTGCGCTGCGACGACCCCCGTTGGATGGGTCTCGGCGCAGGGGAGGGGCGCCTCGTGGCCCGCCGATCCCGCATCGGTCTGGTCGGTCGACGCCGGTCCGCCGAGGCGTGGCTGCCCGGTGCCGAGGGCCGGGCGACGCCGGTGACGCCGCTGCGGTCGGTGGGTCCGTGACCCATCGATCCGACGGGTCGCGCCGGGCCTCGACGGCGTCTGATGTCGCAGCTGATGTCCGGTCCCTCGTGGTGCGCTTCCCCCACTGGCCGGTCGTCGCCTCGGGCTTGGCGAGCACCGGGGCGGTGGCCGTCGTGCGAGCCGACCGGGTCATCGACGCCAGCCCCGTCGCCCTCGACGAGGGGGTCGTCGTGGGTGGCCGCCGCCGAGAGGCCCAGTCGCGCTGCCCCCAGGTCGAGATCATCGAGCACGACCCGTCGCGCGACGCCCGTCGCTTCGAGCCGATCGTGGCGGCCCTCAGCGATCTGGCCCCCCGGTTGGAGGTCACCCGACCGGGGTGCTGCTTGGTTCCGACCCGTGGGCCGTCGCGGTACCACGGGGGCGACGAGGCGCTGGCCGTCCGGGTGCTGGCCCTGGTCGACGAGGTCGTGGCCGAGACCTGCGGGGTGCCGGTCGGCCTCGGCGAGGGCCGTCACCCCACCCACTCCAGTGCGGCACCGGGCCGGGCGGCCGACCCGCTGGGGGCACGGGTGGGGGTGGCCGACGGGCCCGTGCCGGCCGCCCTGGCCGCCCGGACCGCCCCTGATGCCACCCGCTGGCAGGTGGTCGCTCCCGGACAGGTGGTGGCCTTCTTGGCCCCCCTGTCCGTCGCTGTGCTCGACGAGCTCTTCGACACCTCGCGACCGGTCCGGGGGCGTGAGCTGATCGGCCTGTGGCGTCGGCTCGGCATCGAGACGTTGGGCACCCTGGGCGGGTTCTCGGCGGCCGATGTGCTGGGGCGCTTCGGCGAGCCGGGGGCTCAGGCCCATCGCCTGGCCAGGGGTCAGCGAACCCGGCACCTCGACGTCTGTCCCGTCCCGCCCGACCTCGAGGTCCACGCCACGCTCGATCCGCCCGTCGAGCGGGTCGAGGGGGCGGCGTTCCTGGCCCGGGGTCTGGCCGACGAGCTGGGCGAGCGGTTGTCGAGCCGGGGCCTGGCCTGCACCCGGGTGGCGATCGAGGCGACCACCGACCGCGACGAGCAGCACCTGCGCATCTGGCGACACGACGGTCCCCTGCGGGCCCGTGACATCGCCGAACGGGTTCGCTGGCAGCTGGACGGGTGGCTCGCCGCCGGGCCGGGGGCTCGTCCGTCCGGGGGCCTCACGACGTTGGTGCTGCGCCCCGACGAGGTGGTGGCCGACCGAGGTCGCCAGATGGGCTTCTGGGGGGGCGAGGCAGGTGTCGACGATCGCGTCGTGCGGGCGGTGGGGCGTCTGGAGGGCCTGCTGGGGCCAGAGGCGGTACGGGTTCCCGAGCTTCGTGGGGGACGAGGGCCCGCCGAGCGGGTCCACCTCGTGGCCGCCGCCGCGGTCGAGCTGAGCGCTGACCGGGAGATCCGTGGTCCTGCTCACGATGCGCCGTGGCCGGGGCGGGTTCCGGCACCGGCTCCGGCGATCGTGTTCGGCGAGCCCCTGTCCATCGAGGTCCTGGCCGCCGACGGCGCCCCGGTGGTCGTCGACGCCCGTGGCGAGCTGTCGAGTTGCCCCGAGGGGGTGCGGACGCCCACCTCGGGCCTGCTCGGCGAGTCCGGCGCGGTCACCGGGGTGGCCGGGTGGGCGGGGCCGTGGCCGGTCGACGAGCGGTGGTGGGATCCGCGGTCCCACCGACGTCGTGCTCGCCTGCAGCTGCTGTTGAGCGACGGACGAGCCGTGCTCGTCGCCTCAGAACGTCGACGCTGGTGGTGCGAGGGCGTCTACGACTGAGTCCGCCCGTACCGGCCGACCAGAGCTCATCGCAGGTCGATGCTCCCGTCGGGCAGCACCGGGGGCATCGCCCCGGGGCTCACTCCCGGCCGGGCCGTGCACCGGCGACGGGCCCTGATGTGCTCGGCCAGATCTGCGGGCAGCAGGGGACGGGCGTAGGCGAACCCCTGCACGCTGACCGGTCCGATGCCGATGGCGGCCAGCTGGTCGGGATCCTCCACGCCCTCCAGCACCACGTCGAGGTCGAGCTCGAGCGCCATGGCGACGAGCCCTCTCACGATGCCGTTGCTGCGGGTGTCGCTCGATGCCTCGGCGACGAAGCTGCGGTCGACCTTGAGGCCGTGCAGCGCCGTCGACCGGAGGTGGGTGATCGACGACGAGCCCGTGCCGAAGTCATCGAGGTAGAGCCGTACTCCCGCCTCGGCCAGCCGCTTGAGCGCCGATGAGCTGCGATCGACGTCGAGCAACGTCTGCTCGGTGAGCTCGACCGCCAGGCTCTCGGGGGGCAGGCGGTGCGCGCTCAACCTGGCGAGGATCAGGGCGATGAAGCCGGCGTCGGAGAGTTGCTGGGGGGCGACGTTGAGGTGCATGACGAAGTCCTCGTCGACCAGACCGCCCTCACGCAGGGTCGCCAGCTGCTCGATGGCCGAGCTGGCCACGTCACGACCGACCGGCAGCAGCAGCGGCGACTCGAGGAGGGCGTCGATGAAGTCGGCCGGCCCGAGCTCTCCGAGGCTCGGGTGCGACATCCGCAGCAGCGCCTCGGCGGCGACGACCCTGCCGTGGCGCAGGATCGGCTGGAAGCGCAGGTGGAAGCGTCGGTCGTCGTGAGCTCTGCGCAGCTCACGCCGCAGCGCGGCGTCCGAACCCAGGCGACGGTTGACGACGGTGTGCTCGACGACCTGGTTGCGACCGGCCCGCTTGGCCCGGTAGAGGGCGGCGTCGGCGCGGTCGAGCACGTCATCGGCGCGCTCTCCCCGGTCGGTGACCACGGCGAAGCCGATGCTGATGGCGATCTCGACGGTGGAGTTGCCCACCGTGAGCGGACCGTTCACGCTCTCGTGGAGCCGCTCGATGAACCGGCGCACCGCCTCGTGGTCGCCAACGCCCTCGGCCACCACGATGAACTCGTCGCCGCCCATCCGCGCCGTCGTGTCGACCTCGCGCAGCTGGGACTCCACCCGGGCGGCGATGGTGCGCAGGACGGCGTCCCCGGTGGCGTGGCCGTGGACGTCGTTGATGCTCTTGAAGTGGTCGACGTCGAAGTGGGCGACCACCGCTCCGCCGCGTCGGCGACCGATGCGATCGAGCGCCTGTTGCAACCGGTCCATGGCGAGGCGGCGGTTCGGCAGACCTGTGAGCGGATCGGTGAGCGCCAGGCTCGACAGCTCGTGCTCGGTGACCACTCGGCTCGTCGTCTCGGACAACACGATGTGCACGGCGCCGGCGTCGGGTCCGTCAGCGGGGGTGGCGTGCCCCGAGAACCACCGCCTGGGGCCGTCGGCGTCCACCGGGCGGTCCTCGACGACGACCGGTCTGCCCGAGGATCGCACGGCGCCGACCAGCTGGACGGCGAGGAGCAGCTCGGGTGTCCTCGAGGCGATCTCGGCGATGTGCTGGCCCTGGGCGTCTGCTCCGACCCGGTGACGGCAGGAGGCGTTGGCGGTGAGCACGACGTCGTTCGCATCGACGGTGATGACGAGGTCGCGCACGGCGTCGGCGATGGTGCGGTGGCGGTGCTCGCTCACCGCCAGCGCCCGTTGCTCAGAGGCCAGGCGCGTGCGGGCCAACAGGGCGTCGCAGAGCTTGACGAGGGCGGTGTCGATGCGTTGCCAGACCCGTCCGCCGGCGTGCACGGTCAGCTCGACCTCCCAGTCGTCGAGCTTGCGCCGCACGACGTGGGCGACCTCGGCCTCGTCGTGACGGCTGGCGCCCTCGTGCACCACCCGGCCGGCGTCGTCGACGAGGCGCAGGGACGCCGCAGCCAGGTTGAGGGTGCAGGCCAGCTCCTCGGCGAGACTCGACGCGAAGCGGGGGTCCATCCCCTCACAGCGGCGCGTGCCGAGTGACGCCGTCAGCTGATCGACGCGCAAGCCGGCGGTGGCCTCGAAGGCGAAGTCGATGGCCCCGGCGAGCTGTTCGTCGCCGAGCGACGACTTGGGCAGGATCGCCGACGCTCCCGCCCCGGCGGCGGCCGCCCAGGTGCAGCGGTCCTCGCTGCCGGTCAACACGATGGTCGGGATGACCTGCCCTCCGGCGCTGAGCTCGTTGACCAGGTCGAGGCCGCTGCCGTCCGGGAGCGACACGTCGACGATCAGTCCGGCGGGGACGCCCTCGGCGCAGGCCGCCCTGGCCTCGGCCAGCGTCGAGGTGGCGATCACCTCCGCCGATCTGTCCGACTCGGCCATGAGCTGGACGACGAGGCGGCGGATGAGGGGATCGTCTTCGAGGACGACGAGCCGGGAGGACGGTGGGAGCCAGCGCACGAGACGGCGACGGTACCGCAACGATACGTGGTCATGCACTCACGCAGTGCGAGATCTTCGCCGAACGTCCGGAGATCCCGACCGGGGTGCACCCACGTCAGGCCCCCCGGCGGAGGCTCGAGCGATGCACACCGAGCCGTTCGGGTGCTCCGGGCACTGCTCGCGCATCGACCGGATCCTGCGCCACTGGTCGCCGAGCGCCATCCCCGAAGGGTCTTGACCGGGCCCCGCCGGTCGAGTCTCATCGCGGTGGTGAGCGAGCCGGCGGCCGAGGACGTCGTGGCCGTGCTGCTCGACCGGCACGGGCGCACCTTCTCCTCTGAGGCCGGCATCCGCCTGCGCGACACGCCATCGCCGTTGTTCCGGTTGCTGTGCCTGGCCCTGTTGGCCAGCGCCAGGATCGGCGCCTCCCAGGCCACCAGGGCGGCGCGGGCGCTCGGTGATGCCGGGTGGACCACCGCCCAGCACATGGCCGACTCGTCGTGGGAGCAGCGGGTCACGGTGCTGAACGAGCACGGGTACGCCCGCTACGACGAGAGCACCGCCGGCTACCTCGGCGACGCCACGGATCTGCTCGTCGATCGCTACCAGGGCGACCTGCGTCGCCTGCGAGCCGCCGCCGAGCACGACCCCGAGACCGAGCATCGCCTCCTCCAGGAGTTCAAGGGCATCGGTGAGGTCGGCGCCCAGGTGTTCACCAGGGAGGCGCAGCTCGTTTGGTCAGAGCTCGAGCCGCGCCTCGATGACCGGGCCCGCCAGGGAGCCGAGGCGCTCGGGCTGCCTGGCGACGCCGACGAGCTGCGCACCATGGTGGACGACGTCGGGATGTTCGTCCGGCTGGTGGCTGCCCTGGTGCGAAGCCAGCTCGCCGGCGACAGCGACGAGATCGTGGCCGACGCCGCCGAGCGCTGAGGTCGATCAGGCGTCGATGGCGGTCGGGCGAGCGGCCACCGGCACCCCGCCCCGGTCTGACATGAGCGACGCCCGGGTGACGACATCGCGGCCCCACCGGTCACGGGCCCGGTCCAGGGCGCGGTCGAGCGCGGCGACCGCCTCGGAACTTCGGTCACCGGCAACCTCGAGGTGCGCTCGCCCCCTCGCGATCGACCCGTCGGCCCGCGGGGCGTGCCCGTGACCGGGCACCTCGCGGAGACCGAGCGACAGCTGCACCGCCCCCCGGGGGCCGAGCCCTGAGAGGGTGACCGCAACGAGGGTGCAGCCCCGGCGCTGGATCTCCAGGGCGGCGCCGCCCTCACCGTCACAGAGGGCGTCCAACAGCTCGACCGCCACGGCGGCCAGGGTGGGCCCGGCGTCGCTGGCCTGGTCGAGGGTCACCCGTCGGCTGCGGGTGCGCAGCTCGCCGTCACGGTGGCGCACCGTCACCGTGCGGGCCACGAGATCGGCGGTGCGCAGGCGGCGCCCCAACGAGTCGACCAGTCCTCGGACGACGGTGCGGAGCTCGTCGAGCGAGCGCCGGCGGTGGGTGAGGGCCCGTTGGGCGCCCATGGTGCGGTCACGGCGGTCGGCGCGCACCGGCCGGGGATCGTGGTGGTGGGCCAGCGCCCGCAGGTGGCGGCCGGCCGAGCGGCCAAGGAGAGCAACCAGGACGTGCTGGTCGGCTCGAGCCAGATCGCCGACCGTCCTCATGCCCCGGTCCCTGAGGCGCGCCGTGGTCACCGGCCCGACCCCCCAGAGCACCTCGACGCCCAAGGGGTGCAGGAACGCTGTCTCGGCGTCGGGCTCGACCACGACGAGGCCGTCGGGCTTGGCCTGAGCGCTCGCCACCTTGGCCAGGTACTTGGTGCGCGCCACCCCGATCGACAGCGGCAACCCGATCTCGTCGCGCACCCGGTTCCGGAGCCGCTCGGCGATGGCGCGAGGCGCGCCCAGGAGGCGGAGGGCACCGGTGACATCGAGGAACGCCTCGTCGATCGACACCGGCTCGACCGCCGGCGTCACGTCAGAGAAGCAGGCCATGACCGCCCTGCTCGCCGCTGCGTAGGCCTCCATCCGAGGGGGGACCACGATGGCGCCCGGGCACCGCCGGCGCGCCTCGACCCCTCCCATCGCCGAGCGCACCCCGACGGCCCGGGCCTCGTAGCTGGCCGCCATGACCACGCCGGTGCCGACGATGACCGGACGGCCCCTCAACTCGGGGCGGTCGCGCTGCTCGACCGCAGCGAAGAACGCATCGAGGTCAGCGTGCAAGATGCTGGCGGCCACCTCAACGACACTATCGAACGGTTGTTCGCCGCGACCGGTCGTCGGCGAACACCTGTTCGATACGGTGTCTCGTCATGGGATGGCGGAACCCCCCGGTGCCGTGGCACGAGGTCGAACGGCGGCTGTCAGATCGCACGTCCACGGGTCGGGGCGCACACGAACCGGCGCATCGCGCCGGGTTCCTCGACGGCGACGGGGGCGACAGCCCGGCCTGGTCGCGCCACCGTGGCGCCTACGAGGCCCCGCCCGACCTGTCACCCCGTCGAGACGCCGTCGGCTACGCCGAGCTGCACTGCCACTCCAACTTCAGCTTCCTCGATGGGGCCTCGCACCCCGAGGAGCTGGTCGAAGAGGCCGTCCGGCTCGGCCTGCGGGGCTTGGCGCTCACCGATCACGACGGCCTGTACGGCGCCGTCCGCTTCGCCGAGGCCGCTCGGGCCCACGGGTTGCCCACGGTGTTCGGGGCCGAGGTCACCCTGGGCCGGTCGCGCCCCCAGGCCGGCGAGGCCGACCCCGACGGCGATCGGCTGGTCGTGTTGGCCCGAGACCCGGTCGGCTACGCCCGGCTGTCCGCAGCGCTCGCCGAGGCGCAGCTGGCCGGTGAGAAGGGGGCACCGAGGTGCTCGCTCGACGATCTGGCCGCCGCCGGAGGCGACGGCGACCACTGGCTGGTGCTGACCGGGCACCGCCGGGGGGCGGTGCCCCGGCGCCTCGTCGACGACGGACCCTCTGCAGCGCGCGCTGAGCTCGACCGCCTCACCGGGGCGTTCGGCGTCGAGTCGGTGGCCGTCGAGCTGTGGGACCAGGGCGACCCCCTCGACGAGGCCCGCAACGACGCCCTGGCCGCCCTGGGCACCCGGGCGGGCGTGCACCTGGTGGCCACCAACAACGTCCACTACGCCGTGCCCTCACGTCGGCGGTTGGCCACGGTGGTGGCAGCGGTGCGGGCCCGTCGCAGCCTCGACGAGCTCGAGGGCTGGCTGCCCCCCAACGCCGGCGCCCACCTGCGCTCGGGTGCCGAGCAGGCCCGTCGCTTCGCCCGCTACCCAGGAGTGGTGGCCCACACCGCCACCCTGGCCGCCGAGTGCGCCTTCGACCTGTCCCTCGTGGCGCCGGGGCTGCCCCCCTGCCCGGTGCCCGACGGTCACGACGAGATGAGTTGGTTGCGCGAGCTGGTGCGCCGGGGGGCCACCGTGCGCTACGGCAGCCGCCACGCCGAACGGGTGCCCGGGGCGTGGGCGCAGATCGACCACGAGCTCGAGATGATCGGTCAGCTCGGCTTCCCGGGTTACTTCCTCATCGTCCACGACATCGTCGAGGCCTGTCGGCGGGCCGACGTCTACTGCCAGGGACGAGGATCGGCGGCCAACTCGGCGGTCTGCTACGCCCTGGGCATCACCAACGCCGATGCGGTGGGCCTCGGCCTGCTCTTCGAGCGGTTCCTGTCGCCCGAGCGCGACGGGCCACCCGACATCGACCTCGACATCGAGAGCGACCGGCGCGAGGAGATCATCCAGTACGTCTACGAGCGCTACGGGCGCCGTCACACCGCCCAGGTCGCCAACGTCATCACCTACCGGGCCCGGTCGTCGGTCCGTGACGTGGCCAAGGCCCTCGGTCACTCCCCGGGTCAACAAGACGCCTGGTCGGCCCAGATCGACCGGTGGGGCTCGATCGCCGACCAGGACCGCCAGACCGACGTGCACGGGCGCCCCGACCACGACATCCCCCCCGAGGTGCTGTCGTTGGCCGCGGAGATCGAGCACTTCCCCCGCCACCTCGGCATCCACTCCGGCGGCATGGTCATCTGCGACCGGCCCGTGGTCGAGGTGGTGCCCGTCGAGTGGGGCCGCATGGCCGATCGATCGGTGCTGCAGTGGGACAAGGACGACTGCGCCGCGGTGGGCCTCGTGAAGTTCGATCTGTTGGGCCTCGGCATGTTGAGCGCCCTGCACGAGTGCATCGACCTGATCGCCGCCCACGACGGCACCCGCCTCGATCTCGCCACCCTCGAACAGGACCCGGGCGTCTATGAGATGTTGTGCCGAGGCGACTCGGTCGGGGTGTTCCAGGTCGAGTCCCGGGCGCAGATGGCCACCCTGCCCCGGTTGCGGCCCCGCTGCTTCTATGACCTCGTCGTCGAGGTGGCGCTCATCCGACCCGGGCCCATCCAGGGCGGGTCGGTGCACCCCTACATCCGTCGCCGCAACGGGCTCGAACCGGTCACCTACCTGCACCCGCTGCTCGAACCGGCACTGGCCAAGACGCTGGGCGTGCCGCTGTTCCAAGAGCAGCTGATGCAGATGGCGATCGACGCGGCCGGGTTCACCCCGACAGAGGCCGATCAGCTGCGCCGGGCCATGGGGTCCAAGCGCTCACGTCACAAGATGGAGCAGCTGCGCCGGCGGCTCTTCGACGGCATGGCCGCCCGCGGCATCACCGGCCCGGTCGCCACCGAGATCTTCGACAAGCTGGCCGCCTTCGCCAACTACGGCTTCCCCGAGAGCCACTCGGTCAGCTTCGCCTACCTCGTCTACGCCTCGGCGTGGTTGAAGCACCACCACCCCGCAGCGTTCTGCGCCGCCCTGTTGCGGGCCCAGCCGATGGGGTTCTGGTCGCCGCAGTCACTGGTCCAAGACGCCCGTCGCCACGGCGTCGAGGTCCACAGCCCCGATCTGGCCGCCTCTGACGCCGGGGCCACCCTCGAGCGCAGCGAGAGCTCGACTGGGGGGTGGGCGGTGCGCCTCGGCATCGGGTCGGTGCGAGGCATCGGCGACGAGATGGCCGAGCTGATCGCCACCGGACGCCCCTACGCCTCGATGGAAGATCTCGTCCGTCGCACCGGCGTCAGCTGCGACCAGGTCGAGCACCTGGCGACAGCCGGGGCCTTCGGGTGCTTCGAGCTCGACCGCCGCCAGGCGCTGTGGGCGGCCGGGGCGGTGTCCCAGTCGCGGCCCGGGCGCCTGGCGGGCATCGTCACCGGTGAGCGGGCCCCCACGTTGCCCGGCATGAGCGATCTCGAGACCTCGGTGGCTGACCTGTGGGCCACCGGCGTCTCACCCGAGGGCCACCCCACCCGGTTCTGGCGTGACCGGCTCGACGAGCTCGGGGCGGTGACCGCCGAGGGGTTGCAACGGGTCGACGATCGGGCCCGGGTGACGGTGGCCGGGGTGGTGACCCACCGCCAGCGTCCGGCCACCGCGTCGGGGGTGACCTTCTTGAACCTCGAGGACGAGACCGGGTTGATGAACGTGGTGGTCTCGGTGGGGTGCTGGCGGCGGCACCGTCGAGTGGCGCGGGCGTCAGCGGCGCTGGTGGTGCGGGGCATCCTCGAACGGGCCGACGGTGACGTGTTGAACGTGGTGGCCGACAAGATCGAGCCGTTGCCGGTGGCCGCCGCGCCGGCCAGTCGGGACTTCCGGTGATCTGGTCCCTCGAACCCCGGCCCTTCAGCGGGAGGGGACGCCGCTCACCGCCAGTTCGGCGAGGGTGTCGAGGGCCTCGGAGGTACCCATGCCCATCACCTGGGCGAGCTCTCCGCTGGTGCGGGCCACCACCTCGTTCTCGGCGTCGAGCACCACGAGGTACGGGTAGCTCGCCAGGCCGTAGGCGGTCGCCGCATCTGCGTCGGGGGAGTCCATCAGGGTTGGAGTGGTCGCCACGTCGATGCCCTCCCGGGCGAACCACGCCGACGGCGGCCAGTTCGGGGCCCTGTCGTCCTGGCCGGTGGCCACGACGTAGACGTCGACGTCGTCACCGGGGCCGCCGTCGGCCAGCCAGTCCGCGATCTGGGGCAGCTCGCGCTGGCAGTGGGGGCACCAGTGGGCCAAGAAGAAGATCATCTTCGGGCGACCGTCGAAGAAGATCTCGACCGGCTCGCCGGTGTGGGTGAACCCCTCCAACCCGGGCCCGACGGCCCCGACCGCCGGGTCCTCACCGGTCCCGCCTGCTGGGGGCAACGACTCCCCGTCCACCAGCACCTCGGCGGTCTCGACCGCCTCGACCTCCTGGCCGCCAGAGCTCACCACCACGGCGTCGTCGCCGTCATCGAGCACCGACAGGCCGATCGCCACCAGGGCCGCCACGGCCACCAAGACGACCACGCCGATCACCACGAGGCGGGTGCCGTCGCGGCCTCGCTCGCCCGAGCGGGCGGCCGCACCGGTCGCGCCGGCGGGTCGAGCAGGCGGGCGGTTCGGTCGGTTCGACATCGGTCCTCGTCTCGCGGTCCTCAGCGGTCGCGCCGAGGCGCCGGCGACGGCACCCACCAGGCGCTGGCTCAGACGCTACGCACCAGGGCGCTGTCGTGGGGTGCGGTGTCGTGATCGTCACGCCCGGGGGGGCGCGACGGCGTCCAGGTCAGCACCAGGATGGCGAGGAACCCGCACAGCGCCATCGTCGGGATCGTGAACAGCCCGAAGGGCTCCACGTAGATCGCGGTGCACGGGGCGCTCGGGTCGCATCCACCGGTGCCGGGCCCAGCGAAGCGCTGCAGCCAGACCTGGTAGCCGGCCAGGACGGCCCCGCCACCGGCGAGGACGGTGGCCACCAGCTGGGTGCCCCGGTCGTCGGCGGTCGGCCGCCAGGCGGCGATGCCGAGGACGGCGACGAGCGGGTACATGGCGATGCGTTGGTACCAGCACAGCTCACACGGTCGGAACCCGGCCACCTCAGAGAACCACAGGCTGCCCAGCGTGGCGGTGGTGGCGACCAACGCAGCCAGGGCGAAGCGCAGCGGGGCCACGGCTCGCACGACCGCCGCGGCGGCCGGTCGGCGCGGCGCCAGGACGATGGCGCCGGCGAGCGACGCCGCCCCAATCAGGGCGCCCAGGGCCAGCACGGCGTCGAAGCGCGCCACGACGTCGGTGTCCACGCCGCCCATGCTCGCGCCGGCCCCGGCTCGTGGGGCCTCGCCGGGCTCGTCAGCCCGAGGTCAGGGCAGGGGCCGGCCGAAGGGCACCTCGTCGCACCAGGTGGCGAGGTGCTCCTCGGCGGCGACGCACGCCCCCACGTACGGGCCCTCCGGGTGCTCGGCTGCGGCGGTCGCCGCCTCATGGGCCACCTGCTGGGCGCGATCGCTCAGATCGCCGGAGGAGGTGTCGTGGTCCGAGCCGGCGGCGACCGTCGGACCGATGGATGCCAACCAGTCGGGCCACACCTCGACGTCTCGCCGACGCAGCTGGGCGACCGCCTTTGGGGTGACGACGAGCTCGCTCACCCCCACCAGGTGCCGTGCCCCGATGCCGGTCTCATCGTCGTGGGTCACGGCCCGCAGGCCCGTCGCCGGCACGTGCACGTCGCACTCGATGGCCCGCACGTCGGCCACCGTCGTCTCGTCGTCGCCGTCCTGGGCGGTGCCGTCGGCCAGGGCGCCCAGTCGGTCAGCGGACAACCCCGCCGGATCGATGACGCCTCTGCCACCTCGACGGCCCACGGCCACGACGGTGGCCCCGGCGGACACGAGGGCTCGGGCGACCGCCGCGGTGGTGGGGCCGAGCGCGGCGATCGAGATCGTCGCGCCGGCCAGATCGCCGACGGCCGCCTGGATGACCCCGACCGCGCTGGCGGCCACCAGCTCGTCGCGATCGCCCCACGCCGCAGGGTTGCGGGGGTCGTGGGCGTGCACTCCGGCGAGCTCGTCGTCGGTGAGGCCCCAGCCCGCCGACGTGTAGAAGGTGCCCGCCTCGGTCAGGGGGGCGACCTCCTCGACGTAGGCGGCCACGGCGTCGGCCCGGTCGGTGTCGGTCACCTTGATGCCGCCCGCCCCGCCGCCCAACCGCTCACCCACCAGCGCGTGGCGGTAGGTCTGCGCTCGGGCGGTCAGCTTGGCGTTGGTCTGCAAGACGTTCGGACCGAGCGTGGTCGGTCCGGCGCAGGTGACGTCGGGGAGATCCAGGATCAGCCACGCCGTGGTGGACGACAGCTTCTGCAACTTCACGTGCGGCATCCTCGCGCACCGCCACACGGCGCCCGGGGTGCTGCTTGAGGCAGAGCGCCCGGGGTGCTCCTCCAGGCGGCGTCGCCGAGGCGGGCCCGGGCAGTCGCCCATCTCTCGGCGCCGATCGACACCGGCGCCCCGATGGGCGTGGCCCGACGAGCTCAGCCCGCCGGTTGGAACGGCAGCGTCTCGAGGACCTCGCCGGCCGACTGGTCGACCACCTCCACGACGACCTCGGCGGTGAAGACGATCTCGATGACCTTGCGATCACCCGGGTCGAGGGTCAACGTCTCGGGGGTGATGGTGGCGGCTGCTTCGGGCCGGGCGACGAGGTCATAGGTCGAGGTCGCCCCGCCGACCTGTTCGAACAGCACCTGGGCGAGTCCCCCGGCGGAGTCGAACCCGACGAGGCCGACCCGCAGGCCGTCGCCCTCAGGACCTGAGGCGGCCCCCGCGGAGAGGTCACCTGCACCCCCGTCGGCCCCATCGGCGCCGTCGGCCCCTTGCCGGGCCGGAGCCGACGGGTCGACGCCCGACCCGTCTGACCCGTCTGACCCGTCTGACCCGTCTGACCCGTCCGACGATCCGACGTCGGAGCCGCCGGGGGCGTCGGCGTCGGCCGAGCTGGCCGTGGACGCAGTGGCACCAGGACCGCCGTCGTCGCCCTCTGAGCACCCGGCGATCGCCAACGCCGAGGCGACGACACCGAGGGCGACCCACCGCGACCAGTGGTCACCGATCACGCCGGTGCCTCGTCCAAGGCGCTGACACGGCCGAGCACCGTAGCGGTCCCCAGGCAACGAGGGGGAGGGCCGCGATCGCCACCAGCTCGCACGGAGGCAGCGGCCGCCGGCAGCGCGTGCGATCACTCCGTGACAGCCCGGACCTCGGCGGTGGCCACGGTGGCCGAACCGATCTCGGCTAAGGCCTCGTCGGCCGTCGCGCCGTCAGACAGCAGCAGTCGCCGGTCGAGGGCGTGGAGGCGGAACGCCAGGACGTGCGGGCCGTCGGCGAACGACCCGGGCCCGCGGTAGCCGAGCTGGCCGAGGTCGTTGCGCACCGGGGAGGCGCCGGCGGGCACCTCGCCGTGGGCGATCTGGCCACGTGCCGGTTCGATGTCGGCGACGATCCAGTGCACGACGTCGCCGGCGGTCTCGTCGACGACGACGATCGCCAGTGAGTCCGCAGCGGCCGGGACGCCTGACCAGCGCAGCGGCGGGGACTCGTCGAGCCCGTCGCCCCCGCGGTGCTCGGGCGGCAGCACGTCGCCGTCGTCGAAGGCGGGGGAGGCCAGGGTGAACACGTCGGTGGGCAGCGACGCCTGGGTCGTCGCAGCCGGCGCCGCGGCCGGCGCCTCGGTGGCGACGCCGGTCGGTGCCTCCAGAGCACGGCCGTCACCGATGTCACAGGCTCCGGTCGCCGCAGCGACGGCGACGGCGATCGCGCCCACGGCGCGGCGGTGCCGGGGGGCCGCCCGCACCGTCGTGACCACCCATCCATCCTTGCGCCGTCCTGGCCCCGAGACCCCAGCCACGGGCGTGCGTACCCGGGTCGTCCCACAGGTCACCAAGCTGGGGCTAACAGGCTGGCTGCAGCGACGGTCATCGGCGCCCACGAGCCGTGGCCGGTGGCAAGGAGGGACGACGACGATGGAGGAGAACGTGCAGATGGAGCTCAGGCTCGAACCCGCCGACGCCGGACTGCCGGGCGAGCACGTCAACGCCGCCATCGGCGCCGCCCGGGCCGTCGACGAGGTGGAGGTCGAAGTGAGCGGCGGCACCATCGTGATCAGCGGTGGGCTGTCTGGGGTGCTGGACGCGCTGCGCTCAGCCGCCACCGCTGCGCTCGACGCCGGCGCCACCGCGGTGTCGGCTCGGCTGGAGCGCAGCTCCACCTGAGCGAGCCGACCGGCCGGGCGCCCGACACACCCTGCGCGCTAGCGCAGCTCGACGACGAGCAGTTGTCCGGCTGCCCCGATCAGCCACGCGACATCGCCGCCGGTCCACCGCAGGACCCCGTTGGACGCATAGGCGATGGGTGCGTCGTCGGCTCCCTCTGCCCACGTGGCGATCGTCGTCCACGAGGTCGCGGCGAGCGTGTCGAGGTCTACCCGCGCGCTGCTGAGCGCACGCCCCTCGTCGGTGTCGTGGAGCACCAGCAGGCCGCGACCGTCGGCACTGAGCTGGGCGTCGGAGATCCCCATCCCGGCGATCTCGTCCGGCAGGTCGACGCCCACCGATCGCGAGCCATCTCGCTCGAACAGGGTCAGAGCCGATGTGTCGGTGCCTGCGGTTCCGCGCACCACGTCGTCATCGATCCCGAGGGCGTACCGGCCGTCAGCGGTCACCGACGCCAGCAACTGCTCGCCGATGCCGCCGGGGATCAGCTCGGGGCGTCCGTCGGGTTCGATGGTGAAGACCTCGGGGGCACCCGGCATCGATCCCCATGCGACGTCGTCGATCGGCCAGTCGAGCTGGGGCACGCCGGCCAGGTCGAAGGCGGCGAACCGGCTCGCTTCCAACGTCGCTGGATCCAGACGCGACAGCTGTGCCGGCTCGTCGATGTCGAGACCTAGCAACGAAGCGCCGTCGGGGGACCAGGCCAGCAGACGGTGCGAGTCGAGGTCGGTCTCGACGGTCGTGCCCTCGTCGAAGTCGATGATCGAGATCGCGTCCTGGGCCCCCCAGGTGACCGCGATCGCCGCTTCATCAGGCCGCCATGCCACACCGTGGGAGGCCGAACCCTCGGCGGCGGCGGCGACGCAGCGCACGCCCGAGGCGTCCTCCAGGCACCACTCGCCGTCGACGGACGCGACCCTCGCCGCACCCGTCGGCGAGATCGCCGAGTCGGCTGAGTACGACAGCTCGGACGCCGCGGTCGACACCACCGCCGCCGTCGGGACCAGCGCGCTCGGTGTGACCGCCTCGACCGTGTCGCCCACGCTGACGGCTTCTTCGCTCCCTGAGCACGCCGACATCGACCCGACGACCACGATCGCGCTCACGATGCCGGACCTGAACACCATCCCAGACGGTATCCATCCGACCTCCAGGGTCCGGCCGCAGCCGCTCGCAGCGCCGGTCCAGGTCGCTCGATACCATGACGTCTCTTCGGGCGCAAACCTACGGTCCGGCCCAGTCGAGCCCGATCCGATCGGACGCCGAGGCGCCCTCGGCCGGTTGACAGCCGTGGAGGCGGGGCGAAACACAGACGTCACGGCGCGTGCGTTGACAGCTGGCTGAGCTGGGGGTTGCCTTCGTCGGGTGTCCATCGCCATGCCCGACACCATCGATGGCGTGCACTCGGCCCTGGCCGAGCACCCCGACGCGCACCTGCTCGCCGGCGGCACGGACTTCATGGTCGAGGTCAACTACCACGGCCGGCGGCCCGCCGCGGTGGTCGGCCTGCGACGGGTGAGCGAGCTGTCGCGTCACCACGTCGACGACGACCACGTCACCATCGGCGCCGGGGTGTCCTGGTCAGACCTCATGACCGGCGAGATGGCCTCTGCCCTGCCGGTGCTGGCCACCGCCGCACGGACGGTCGGATCGCCCCAGATCCGCAACGCCGGCACGCTGGCCGGCAACGTCGTCACCGCCTCACCGGCCGGCGACGGGCTCCCGGCGCTCTACGCCCTCGACGCCGAAGTCGTGGTGTCCAGCGCCGACGCCCGACGGACCGTGCCGATCGGTGAGCTCATCGTCGGTGTCAAGCGCACCACGCTGGCCCCCGGCGAGCTCGTCGAGGCCATCCGGGTGCCGGCGGTGCAGGGGCCCCAGGAGTACTGCAAGATCGGGACCCGCAACGCCATGGTCATCTCCGGAGCGGGCGTGGCCGTCGTGGTCGACGAGATCACCCGCACGGTGCGCTGCGCCCTGGGTGCGGTCGCCCCCACCGTCGTGCGCGCCGCAGAGGCCGAGGCCCTGGCCACCGCCGCCGTGGACTGGGACGCACCGGGAGGACCCGCCCTCGACGATCCGGGCGTGCTCGAGCGCTTCGGCGCCGCTGCCGCCGAGGCGTCACGTCCCATCGACGACCACCGTTCCAGCGCTGCCTACCGCCGCCACGCCATCGCGGTGATGGCCCGACGTGCCCTGGCCCGCTGCACGTGAGCGGCGATGGCGATGACACGACGCCCGGGGGGCCCGCGCAGCTCGCAGCGACCGCTCCTGGTCCCCACGTCGGGTACGCCCTGACGGTCAACGGCCAGCAGCACCAGATCGCCGATGCCTGGCTCGGTGAGAGCCTGCTGCACGTGCTGCGAGAGCGACTCGGCCTGCCCGGGTCCAAGAACGCCTGCGAGCAGGGCGAGTGCGGCAGCTGCTCGGTGCTGGTCGACGGCGACCTCGTCTGTGCCTGCTTGGTGCTCGGGGCATCCGCACTCGGCGCCGAGGTCACCACCATCGAGGGCCTCGGTGGGCCCGGTGGCGAGCTCAGTGCGGTGCAGGAGGCCTTCGTCACCGAGGGGGCGGTGCAGTGCGGGTTCTGCACCCCTGGCCTGGTCGTCGCCCTCGAGCACCTGCTCGACGAGGTGCCGGCGCCCACCGAGCTCGAGGTGCGCGAGGCGATCAGTGGCAACCTGTGCCGCTGCACGGGCTACGGGCGCATCCTCGCCGCCGCCGAGGTGGCCGTGCAGCTGCGATCGGCAGCACGGACGTGACCGACGTCGTCGACCGCACGACCACGACCCCGGGTGGGGTGGGCGCCGATGTCACCCGTCCCGACGGGTTCGACAAGGTCAGGGGCGAGTTCGCCTTCTCCTCTGATCTGTGGGAACGGGGGATGTTGTGGGGCCAGACCCTGCGGTCGCCCCACGCCTCGGCGCGCATCATCGACATCGACGTGTCCGCTGCGGTGGCGATGACCGGCGTGCACGCCGTGATCACCGCCGCCGACGTCCCCGGCCGGGCGACCTATGGCCTCGAGCACGCCGACCAGCCCGTGTTCGCCCACGACGTCGTCCGCTACGTGGGCGAGCCGATCGCCGCGGTGGCCGCCGACCATCCCGAGACCGCCCGGGCGGGCGCCGCAGCCATCGTCGTCACCTACGACGTGCAGCGGCCCCTCACCGATCCCGAGGCAGCGATCGCCACCGCCGCGCCGGTGCACCCCGACGGCAACGTGCTGCGCCACCAGGTCATCCGCCACGGCGACCCCGATGCGGTCACCGGCGAGGTGATCGTCGAGGGCACCTACCAGGTGGGCATGCAGGACCAGGCCTTCATGGGCACCGAGTCGGGCATGGCGCTGCCGACCACCGACGGCGGGGTCGACCTGTTCATCGCCACGCAGTGGCTCCACGTCGACCAGTCCCAGGTCGCCGACTGCCTCGGGTTGCCCACCGACATGGTCCACCTGACCCTGGCCGGGGTCGGTGGAGCCTTCGGCGCCCGCGAGGACCTCTCGATGCAGGTGCACATCTGCCTGCTCGCCCTGCGCACCGGCCGCCCGGTGAAGATGGTCTACAGCCGCGAGGAGAGCTTCTACGGCCACGTGCACCGCCATCCCTGTCGCCTGTCGTACCGCCACCACGCCACCGCCGAGGGCGATCTGGTCAAGGTCGAGGCGCGGCTGGTCTTCGACGGGGGGGCCTACGCCTCGTCATCCACGGCGGTGCTGGCCAACGGGGTGTCCTTCGCCGTCGGCCCCTACGACGTCCCCCACGCCCTCGTCGAGGGCTACGCCGTGCGCACCAACAACCCGCCGTGCGGGGCGATGCGGGGCTTCGGGGTCGTCCAGGCCTGCTTCGCCCACGAGGCCCAGATGGACCGCCTGGCCGCTGCGCTCGACATGGACCCCCTCGAGCTGCGGCTGCGCAACGCCATGGCACCCGGCGACCGGATGATCACCGGCCAGCGCATCACCGGGACGTTGCCGACCGCGGAGTGCCTGCGCGCCGCCGACGCCTTCGACCTCCCCGACGAGCCCTCCGCCAACGACGACGACGTCATGACCCTGCCCGGCGCGGCCGGTCGGACCGCCGATCGGGCCGATGTGCGACGGGGCGTCGGCTACGCCGCCTCGCTGAAGAACATCGCCTTCTCCGAAGGCTTCGACGACCACGCCACCGCTGCGGTCACCCTCGACGGAGGCGTCGTCACGGTGACCTCGGCGTGTGCTGAGGTCGGGCAGGGCTTCGTGACGATCGCCCAGCAGATCGCCCGCGAGGTGCTCGGCGTCGGCGAGGTGGTCGTGGCCACCGCCGACACCCGCATCGGCTCGGCCGGGTCGACCTCGGCGAGTCGCCAGAGCTGGATGTCAGGTGGGGCGGTCGAGCACGCCGCCCGGGGCGTGGCCGAGGCCCTCGTGGCGCGGGCCGCCGAGCGCCACGGCGTGGACCCGGGCGATCTCGAGCTGCGGGGCGGGCGGATCGTCGCCGTCGCCGGCGCGCTCGACCGAGCGGCCGGGGTCGACCTCGACGTCATCGACGTGGCCGGCGAGCAGCGCTGGCACCACGAGGTCACCTTCCGCCACGCCCCCACCCAGCCACTCGACGCCGACGGCCAGGGCGACGCCCACGTCGCCTACGCGGTGGCGGCCCACCGGGCCGTCGTGGACGTCGACCCCGAGCTCGGGCTCGTGCGCGTCGTGCAGATCACCACCGGCCAGGACGTCGGCAAGGTGTTGAACCCGACCCAGGCCGTCGGCCAGATCGAGGGGGGCATCGCCCAGGGCCTCGGGCTGGCGGTGATGGAGGAGATCCTCGTCGACGACCAGGGCCTGGTGCGCAACGCCTCGTTCACCGACTACCTGATCCCGACCGCGCTCGACGTGGCCCCGGTGCACATGACCCTGATCGAGCAGCCCGAACCGGGTGCACCCTTTGGCGCCAAGGGCATCGGCGAGCCTCCCACCATCTCGTCGACCCCGGCCATCGTCGCTGCCATCCGGGCCGCCACCGGTCTGGAGCTGCCCCGGGTGCCCGTGCGTCCCGAGCACATCGCCCTCGCCGACGTGGCCCCCACCCGCGAGACCGGGAGCTGACCGGCTGGTCGGCCCCCTCCGTGCCAGACGTCGGCGCCCACTCGCCCCAGATCTGATCGGCCGGTTAGATTTGGACGGACAGGACGCTTCTCCACACGACAGGGGCCGTCGATGACCACCACCGAACCGGATCGTGGCACCGCCCGCAGTGCCGGACCGACCGTCCAGGACTTCCTGGAGAACGACACCCGGGACGTGCCGTCGGGACTGACCGAGGAGGCCTACGTCTTCCAGGGTCAGGCCGATGTCCCCAAGGCCCGCTACACCGACCCGGCCTTCGCCGCCCTCGAGGTCGAGCACATGTGGTCGCGCACCTGGCAGATGGCGTGCCACGTCGACCAGATCGCCAAGTCGGGCGAGCACGTCGTCTACGACATCGGCGGCGAGTCGCTGATCGTCACCCGCACCCCCGGCGGCGAGATCCGGGCGTACCACAACGCCTGCCTGCACCGCGGCACCAAGCTGCGCGTCGACGACGGGCGGGTGGCCAGCTTCCGCTGCCCGTTCCACGGGTGGAAGTGGTCCTTGGACGGCGATCTCGTCGAGCTGCCCTGTGAGTGGGACTTCCCCCAGGTCACCGAGCGCGACGACACCGCCGCCCTGCCCCAGGCCCGGGTGGCCACCTGGGAGGGGTGGGTGTTCGTGAACCTCGACGACCACGCCGAGCCCTTCGACACCTACGCCGCCCGCCTCATCGAGCACTTCTCCGATCTCGACATGGCCGACCGCTACATCGCCTTCCACGCCGTGAAGGAGGTGCCGGCCAACTGGAAGGTGGTGATGGAGGCCTTCAGCGAGGGCTACCACGTCATCGCCACCCACCCCCAGATCATCGACTTCACCGCCGACGCCAACAGCGAGTACACGATCTGGCCCGATTCTGAGAACGTGACCCGCTTCTACAACGGGTTTGGCGCCCAGAGCCCCCACCTCGGCGAGATCTCTGAGCAGCAGGTGGCCGACGCCTACCTGGCGTTCTCGTCGGGGGCCCGGGCGAGGTCCAAGCCCGGTCAGATCGAGGTCGGTGACCGCTCGGCCCGTGAGGTGGTGGCCGAGGTGTTCCGCTCGGGCATGAGCTCGGCCTACGGCGCCGACCTCACCGATCGCTCCGACACCGAGGTGCTCGACGCCATCCTCTACCACCTGTTCCCGGCGTTCGCCCCGTGGGCGGGCATCGGTCAGCCGCTGGTCTACCGGTGGCGGCCCGGCCCCACGCCGGACACGTCGTACATGGACGTGTACCGCATGGCCCCGGTGCCCGACGGCCAGGACCGCCCCGAGCCCTCGCCGACCCGCCGCCTGCGCCTCGACCAGGACTGGAAGGAGGCCGAGGGGATGGGTGGCCTGGCCGACGTGTTCGAACAGGACATGGAGAACCTGCCCCGCGTGCAGGCCGGGCTGAAGAGCACGGGCAAGTCGACGGTGAGCTTCGGGCTGTACCAGGAGGCCCGTCTGCGCCGTTGGCACAAGATGATCGACCGCTACATCCTCGAGGGCCTCGAGCGTTCGGGCCGCCCGATCGCCGAGGTCGAGGACCTGTTGATCCGCGAGGGTTGAGCCGGTGCCGGTCCGGCGGGTGCGTCTGCCGGGCCGACGGCCCTGGTGCGATGAACGGGTCGCTCAGGCCTCGCCGGCGGCGACGGCCTTGGCCCAGCGGTAGTCGGCCTTGCCGGCGGGGGAGCGGACGATCTCAGAGCGCAGCACCACCTCCTTGGGCAGCTTGTAGCGCGCCACGTGGCGGGCGGCCTCGGCGAGCAGGTCCTCCACGGTGGCCGATGAGCCCTCGACGAGACGGACCACCGCTACCACCTCGGATCCCCACCGCTCGCTCGGGCGCCCGGCCACCACGACGTCATAGACGTCGGGGTGCGCCGAGATCGCCGCCTCGACCTCCTCGGCGTAGACCTTCTCGCCACCGGTGTTGATGGTCACCGAGTCGCGACCGAGCAGCTCGATGACGCCGTCGGCGCGGTGGCGGGCCCGGTCACCGGGCACGGCGTAGCGGACGCCGCCCACCACCGGGAACGTGCGAGCGGTCTTGTCGGCGTCACCGAGGTAGCCGAGGGGGATGCGGCCCCGCTTGGCCAGCCACCCGGTGCCGTCGTGGCCGGGTGCGAGCAGGCCGCCCAGCTCGTCGTCGAGCACGACGGTGTCGGCGTCGGGCTCGAAGGTGCCCGTCGAGGTGGCCTGGCCCCGGGTGGTGACCTGGCGCATCTGGCCGCCGGCCTCAGAGGACCCGACGCCGTCGATGACGGTGAGGTGGGGGACGAGCTCGAGGAACCGCGCCTTGCGTGGGGCGCTCAGCGCCGCCCCGCCGCTCAGCAGCACCTGCAGGCTCGACAGGTCACGGGGGCGGCGGTCGAGCTCGTCGAGCAGCGGCTGGCCGAAGGCGTCGCCCACGATCAACAGGAACGTCACCCGCTCGCGCTCGATGGTGTCGAGCACGTCGGCGGGGTCGAAGCGGTCGACGACCCCCTGCACGATCACCGGGTCGCCCCGGCCCCAGGCGCTGAAGGCGTTCCAGTGCCCGGCGCCGTGCATGAACGGCGGCGACGGCAAGAAGCGCATGTCGCCGCCGGCCCGTTCGGCGCGGGCGACCAGGGCGTCCAGCGACGGCCACTCGGTGCCGGTGTCGGGGTCACGGATCGAGAACGCCGAGACCGCCACGTCGCCCTGGCGCCACAGCACCCCCTTGGGCATCCCGGTCGTGCCGCCGGTGTAGAGGATGTAGAGGTCATCGGGCGACCAGGCGACGTCGGGGCGCTCGGGGGAGGCGCCGGCGAGGGCGTCTTCGTACCACTCGGCGCCGTCGAGCAGCTCGGCGCCCGACCCGTCGTCGACCTGGAGCAGCACGTCGAGGCCGTCGAGACCGCCGATCACCTCGCCGAGGGTGGCGGCGAAGCGGCCGCCGAACACGACGCCCCGGGCGCCGGCGTCGGCGAGCAGGTAGGCGAGCTCCTCGGCGACGTAGCGGTAGTTGACGTTGAACGGCGCTACCCGGGCCTTGTAGGCGCCGAGCATGGCTTCGAGGTACTCGTTGCCGTTGTGCAGGTAGCAGGCCAGGTGGTCCTGGCCCGATTCGTGCCCGGCGAGCCCGGCGCGGGGGGTGACGTCGCCGAGGCCCCGGTCGCGCAAGGCGTTGGCCAGGCGCCGGGTGCGGTCGGTGACCTCGGCCCAGCTGTAGCGGCGATCGCCGACCACCAGGCACTCACGGTCACCGAGGCGCTCGGCGATGGCCTCGTGGACCTCGGCCAGATTGATCTCGTACATGCGGCCTGCCTCCACCCCGTGTTCGCCGCACCGGCCAGATCGCCCCCGTGCGATCCGCCATCCTCTCACCAACGATCATCCCGACGAGCTGGCCCCCCGACGTCCGGATCCCCGGCGCCGCGGCTCCGGGCGCTGTGGTACGAGCCGGACCGGTGGGTCGCTCCTGGTGTCGCCCGTGGGACTGGCGAGCGCCCGCTCGAGATCGGTGAACAGGTCGAGCACCTCGGTCGCCTCGAAGACCCGGTACCGCTGGCGGCCGACGTTGCGCTGTCGCAGCACGCCCGCTGCGGCGAGGGCGTTCACCGCATCGGTGGTGCGCGCTCTGGATCGGCCGATCAGCTTGCTGAGCGACGCGGCGGTGACGATCGGCGTTCCCGGCAGGACGCGCAGCACCAGGTCGGTGCTGGAGTTCGCTCGGACGCGGCCGAGCTGGGAACGCCAGGCCGCAGTGATCCCGTCGATGCCAGCGCGGTAGCCGTCGGCGTCGTCGCAGGCCCGGCTCGTGGCGGCGGCGAACGTGCGCAGCCACTCGACCGCAGCAGCCGACCGTTCTGCGCTGTCGGGTTCGCTGCGGTGGCGAAACGTCATCAAGCTGTCGACGTAGTCACTGGACCACGTGGCCAGCACGAGGCTGATCGGAGGAACGAAGGTTGGGGCCAGGCCCCGGCGTCGGAACACCACGTGGATGAGCGCTCTACCCGTGCGGCCGTTCCCGTCGGCGAAGGGGTGGAGGGTCTCGAACTGGGCGTGGGCGATCGCGGCCTGCACGAGAGGGGAGTGCTCATCGCCGTTCACGTAGGCGAGCAGATCGGTCAACAGGCCCGGGAGATGCTCGGGCGGCGGCGGGACGAAGGTCGCTCGGCAGGGGTTGAACGAGCTCCCGCCGATCCAGTTCTGTTCCTCCCGAACGGCGCCACCGAGCCCGGGGGTGGGGGAGTTGTCCATCAGGGTCCGGTGAACCGAGAGCAGATCGTCGAGCTCGAAGGGATCGGCGCCGGCGGCGAGCTCGACCGCCGATTCCATCGCTGCGATGTTGCCGATCACCTCGACCGCGACGCGATCGTCGGCGTCGCCGCCGAGCGCGATCGCCGCCTCGGCTCGGGCGAGGCGGCGGGCGGCGGCCTCGAGGCCTTCGATCCGGGATGACCCGACCGACTCGGCGCGGAGCAGGAACCGGGCGAGACCCTCGAGGCTCACGTGCGTGGTGCCTGCCTGGTTGAGCGCCCGGACGGCCTCCTCTGCGTCGGCGATGTCGGCGGCGACGTCAGCGGGGATCGACAGCTCCCAGGCCGCGAGCGGGTCGGCGAGGTAGGAGTCGTAGTCGCAGCCACGGCGATCTCGCCGGCCCATCCCCCTAGAACCTGCGGGCCAACGCCTTCGTAGGTATGAAGCCATGGCGCCTCTGGGGATCGGTTCGCAGGCAACCGTAACGTAGACCTCGCCGGAGACGACGGTTCTGCGCTCGCAGGACGCCAGGACGGGAGCCTTGCCCGGCGGCGATCACCTCCCGGCCCACGGGCGTCGGCGGTGACCGTGGCTCGTCGGGTCCGTTCTCAGGTGGCGGCGACCGGGCGGGCGGCGACGGCCTTGGCCCAGCGGTAGTCGGCCTTGCCGGCGGGGGAGCGGACGATCTCAGAGCGCAGCACCACCTCCTTGGGCAGCTTGTAGCGCGCCACGTGGCGGGCGGCCTCGGCGAGCAGGTCCTCCACGGTGGCCGATGAGCCCTCGACGAGACGGACCACCGCTACCACCTCGGATCCCCACCGCTCGCTCGGGCGCCCGGCCACCACGACGTCATAGACGTCGGGGTGCGCCGAGATCGCCGCCTCGACCTCCTCGGCGTAGACCTTCTCGCCACCGGTGTTGATGGTCACCGAGTCGCGACCGAGCAGCTCGATGACGCCGTCGGCGCGGTGGCGGGCCCGGTCACCGGGCACGGCGTAGCGGACGCCGCCCACCACCGGGAACGTGCGAGCGGTCTTGTCGGCGTCACCGAGGTAGCCGAGGGGGATGCGGCCCCGCTTGGCCAGCCACCCGGTGCCGTCGTGGCCGGGTGCGAGCAGGCCGCCCAGCTCGTCGTCGAGCACGACGGTGTCGGCGTCGGGCTCGAAGGTGCCCGTCGAGGTGGCCTGGCCCCGGGTGGTGACCTGGCGCATCTGGCCGCCGGCCTCAGAGGACCCGACGCCGTCGATGACGGTGAGGTGGGGGACGAGCTCGAGGAACCGCGCCTTGCGTGGGGCGCTCAGCGCCGCCCCGCCGCTCAGCAGCACCTGCAGGCTCGACAGGTCACGGGGGCGGCGGTCGAGCTCGTCGAGCAGCGGCTGGCCGAAGGCGTCGCCCACGATCAACAGGAACGTCACCCGCTCGCGCTCGATGGTGTCGAGCACGTCGGCGGGGTCGAAGCGGTCGACGACCCCCTGCACGATCACCGGGTCGCCCCGGCCCCAGGCGCTGAAGGCGTTCCAGTGCCCGGCGCCGTGCATGAACGGCGGCGACGGCAAGAAGCGCATGTCGCCGCCGGCCCGTTCGGCGCGGGCGACCAGGGCGTCCAGCGACGGCCACTCGGTGCCGGTGTCGGGGTCACGGATCGAGAACGCCGAGACCGCCACGTCGCCCTGGCGCCACAGCACCCCCTTGGGCATCCCGGTCGTGCCGCCGGTGTAGAGGATGTAGAGGTCATCGGGCGACCAGGCGACGTCGGGGCGCTCGGGGGAGGCGCCGGCGAGGGCGTCTTCGTACCACTCGGCGCCGTCGAGCAGCTCGGCGCCCGACCCGTCGTCGACCTGGAGCAGCACGTCGAGGCCGTCGAGACCGCCGATCACCTCGCCGAGGGTGGCGGCGAAGCGGCCGCCGAACACCACGCCCCGGGCGCCGGCGTCGGCGAGCAGGTAGGCGAGCTCCTCGGCGACGTAGCGGTAGTTGACGTTGAACGGCGCTACCCGGGCCTTGTAGGCGCCGAGCATGGCTTCGAGGTACTCGTTGCCGTTGTGCAGGTAGCAGGCCAGGTGGTCCTGGCCCGATTCGTGCCCGGCGAGCCCGGCGCGGGGGGTGACGTCGCCGAGGCCCCGGTCGCGCAAGGCGTTGGCCAGGCGCCGGGTGCGGTCGGTGACCTCGGCCCAGCTGTAGCGGCGGTCGCCGACAACGAGGCACTCACGGTCACCGAGGCTCTCGGCGATGGCCTCGTGCATCTCGGCGAGGTTGATCTCGTCCACTTCGGCGTGCCCCTTCACCCCTGGTCGGCTCCATCCACCGGGTCCGAGCCCGGCGAGGCGAACGGCACCCCGCCCCGCCGAGATCTGAACACACCGACGTCAAAAGGCCGCACGCCGTTGCGGAGGACCCTCGTCGTCCATGGCTCCAGGTTGTTTCTCGACCGCGATCGTACATCATCCGCATAATGGCGGGGCTACCTGAGGGTCGCGCTGCGTCGGCGTGCGACGCATCGCAGTTGTCGAGCCCGTTGACAACCCCCGAGCTCTCATACAGAATTCCGTGTCAAGGAGTACGACAGTTCGGGGAAACACATGTCAAGAACACTCGCTCTCCTTCTAGTCGCTGCGACTCTGCCAGCGGTAGGCCCAGCGGGTGCGCGTTGAGGACAAGACTGAGTCCCGTCAAGCTGCACCCGAACTTCGTCCCATACCTATTGGGACTGACGTGCTCGTGTACGGAAAGTCGTCTGATGGCTCGTTCTACGAATACTTCTACACGCAAACTGCCGCCTCTCCACCCCTCGGCCCTACGACTGACAGGCCCGTAGTACCTAATGCACAAGCAGTGGAGAAGTTCCCGGGCGACGCTAATCAAGAGTCGGCGCGACTCTCGACTGACTTCAAGAGCGTCACAGCGGCAAGCGCATCTTGCACACTGTACATCTCCGACGTAACGTTCTTTCTTGGTCAAGACTTCGCATGGGAGACTTCTCAGACGTGTCAGGGAGCCTATGGGGTGCAGCGGCAACGCTCAAAGATGAAGCGTTCGAGCTGGTCCGTCTACCGGGACTACGGGTCTTCGTTCTGGACCAACTGGACGTCTAGCGCATTTGATCAACGAAACTGGGGAGTTCCCTGCGGCGATGGTGGCAGATACGACTACTACCCTGTGGTCCAGGGTGAAGCGACCGCGATAGGCCGAAGCTCCTGGGTACGTTCGAACAACACCTTGAGAAACCTCTGGTGCGGTACGAGCCCATGATCCACCAAGTCGTGGTGGCACTGCAGGCCCTGTGGCGCCGCCGGAATACGCCGAGGACCAACTTCACCTACGGCACGTGGAGCCAAGCTCGTGCGCAGGCTATTCGTCGGCAGTGGTGGCGACTAGTGCGATCGGTGGAAACACGAACTACCAGGTCGACCCGCCGCCTGCCTGGTAGCAGCTAGGCGAACCGTGTGATCGGCCGACCGGGCTTCGAACGTCTGCCAAAGCGCACGTGAGCTTGCGCCGGCATGTTGGTATGGACGAACGCGTCCCAGCAAACCGCACCCGATGAGGATGGAGACGTATAGATCTTCGACAGAGCTAGGGCTGCAACTGACGGCCCGTGACCACAAGTACGTCGCAGCAGCCGCCGGTGCGCTGAGCCCCTGAGATTGTCCAGTAGCTGTGCGGTCTGGGTTGCCCTGCGAGGATGGTGGGGCAGGAAGGACCGTTCATGACCAAACGGCGCCGGCACACGCCGGAGCAGATCATCCGCAAGCTCGCCGAGGGCCAGAAGCTCCTCGCTGGTGGCGCCTCGGTGGAGCAGGTGTGCCGCCAGTTCGGGATCGCCGAGTCGACCTGGGCGCGGTGGCTGAACCAGTTCGGCGGGATGAAGGCCGACGACGCCCGCCGGCTCAAAGAGCTCGAGGGTGAGAACGCCCGGCTCAATAGGGCTCTTCGCGTCTGAGCGGGGTCATGGGGTGATCGTGGCGAGCAGTGTCCAGTTCGGTCGGCCGGCGTAGAGCAGGGCTCGGACCGGAAGTTGGCGAAGGACCGGAACCCGAACGCCACCCGCTTGACCCGCTTGGCGAGGTTGTTCATCGACTCGGTCGGCCCGTTGGTGAATCGACAGTGGTGCCAGGCGAGGATCTGGGCGCGCCAGCGTCGCACGGTGCGTCCGAGGCGACGAACCTCGGGCGGCATCGAGGGGTCGGTGGTGTCGGCGATGAACTCCCCGAGCCAGCTCTCAGCGGTATCGACATCGAGGTCGTACACGCCGCGCAGGGTCTCTTTGGCCGACCAGGCCAGCGCGACTTCGCCGTGAGGATCACCAGCAGCGAGCAGGCCACGCACTCGTTCGCGCTGGCCGTCGGTGAGACGTTCCGAGGCCATCGAGAGCCGCCGCCGCGCCCGGTACAGCGGATCGTCGCGGCGGCCACGATGCCCGAGGGTGTCCTGTTGGACTCGTCGGCGGCACTCGTCGAGGGCCTGGGTTGGCGACCCGGATGACGTGGAAGGGGTCGGCGACCTGGGTGGCGTCGGGCAGGACCAGATCGAAGGCGGCCCGGTAGGAGCCGGCCAGGTCCAGCGTCGCCCACCCCACCCCAGCGATCCACTCATCGCTGCGAGCTCGGAACCAGTCGACGGGTGCGGTGCTATTGCGGCCCTCGACGATCTCGAGGAGCTGTCCGGCGGCGACGTCGACGATCGAGCTCACCCACTCCTGGCGCCGGTAGCGGCCTCGCCGGACCATGAGCATCTCATCGAGCCCCACCGCTTCGGTGCTGGTGATCCGCTCCGGGTCCTCGATCAGGATCTCGCCGTAGGCGACCACGGCATCGTTGACGGTGTGCCACGCGCACCCGAGCTCAACCGCGACCTCGTTCACCGAGCGACCCCACCGACCCACCTGTTCGGTCACCCCAACGGCCAGCACGAGCGGTCATCGCCACCCGCTCCGATGCGGTCGTCGGGCAGCTCTCGGTCCACGAGCCCGCCTCGCAGAACACCTCAGGGCAGCACCAGCGCCGCTTGCGCAGCTCGAGGATCGCCGGGCGACCGAAGCACGGCAGATCGACCAGCTCCACCACCGGGCGGTCCTTGACCCGGTGGACCAACCTCGGGGGGTCGGGCCAACTCTGCCGGCGGCAGCGGGCGGAGCCCTCGGGATGACATCCGTTCGACCCGGCACTGCGTTCCCGGCTCGTGTCGGTGGCGGGCTGCTCCGCCGGTCCAGCCGCGCTAGGGGGCGTCGGTGCGGAGTTCGATTGAACGGGGTCCGGCCAGGTCAGGTGGGCCTAGTCGGCCCGACCGGGCTCGACCCACAGGTGGCTCCTACGCCAAGGCCGTCGCCACGGGGCGGGCGGCGGCGGTGGGCACCAGGCCGGTCTCGTCGAGCACCCGGCGGCCGTCCACCCACACGCCCGAGATGCCGACCGGTGGGCGGCGGGGTTCCTCCCAGGTGGCCCGGTCGATGATGGTGAGCGGATCGAACAGCACGACATCGGCCGGGGCGCCCACGGCCAGGCGTCCGAGGGTCGGCTCACGGATCACCTCGGCGCCGAGGCTCGTGCACTTGCGCACCGCCTCGGGCAGCTCGACCACACCGAGCTCTCGGGTGAAGCGCCCGAGCACGCGGGGGAAGGTGCCCCACAGCCGGGGGTGAGGATGGCCCTCGGGGGCGACCACGCCGTCGGTGCCGACCCCGCACCACGGCTGGGAGAAGAAGCGCACCACGTTGTCCTCGGTGTTGTTGAACGACACGATCGTCATCTCGAGGCGCTCGTCGACGCACAGATCGAAGAAGTCATCGAAGGCCGCCGGCGAGACGAGGTCGTCGTGGCCGGCGTCCGCCAGCACGTCGCGCAGGAACCGCCCGACCACCCCGGGCCGGTCGGCCTGGGCGACCTTCAGGCCGTCCCACCCGTCGCTGAACGCCCACCAGTTGTCCCACGACGTGGTGTCGCCGAGCATCTCGTCGCGGATGCGCCGCCGAGCCGCCGGGTCACGCAGCCGGGCGAGGGCGGCGTCGTTGCTGCCCTCGTGCACCCACGGCGGGAACAGGATCGTGCACGACGTCGACCCGGCCACGTAGGGGTGGATGTCGGCGGTGACCCGCACGCCGTCGTCGTGGGCGGCCTCGACGAGGGCGATGAGGCGGTCGGCCTTGGCCCAGTTCGCCCGCCCCGCGCACTTGATGTGGCTGTAGTGCAGGTGGCACCCGGTGGCAGCCGCCGCGCCGAGCACCTCCTCGGTCGCCTCGATCACCAGGTCGCTCTCGGAGCGCACGTGGACGAAGAACGGCAGGTCGGCCTCGGCGACCACCTCGGCCAGGGCGTGGACCTCGTCGGTGGTGGCGTAGGCGGCCGGTACGTACACGAGCCCGGTCGAGAAGCCGCTCGCCCCGGCGGCCACGGCGTCGCGCACGACGTTGCGCATCTCGTCGATCTCCGCGGCGGTGGGCGCCCGGCGGGCCATGCCCATGACCCGACGCCTGACCGTGGCGTGGCCGACGAGCGTACGGGTGCGGGTGGCGCTCGTGGAGCGCACGGCGTCGAGGTACTCCCCGACGCTGCGCCAGCTCCAGCGCTCGGCGGCCAGGCGTCCGTTCAGGCCGGCCTGGAAGTTCAAGAACCCCTCGTCGTCGGGGGCGATCGGGGCGGCCGAGATGCCGTCCTGTCCGAACACCTGGGTCGTGCAGCCCTGGGCGAGCTTGGGGGCGTCCCCGATCGGCACCCCGTCGGGCCCGGGAACCACCGACTGCAGGTCCGAGTGGCTGTGCAGGTCGACGAAGCCGGGGCACACGGCCAGGCCCGTGCCGTCGATGACCCGGCCGGGGTCGCCCCCGCTCGCCGCCGACGGGGCGGTGCCGCCCACCTGGGTGATCGCCGCCCCGAAGAGCACCACGTCGCCGATCGACGGGTCGCCACCGCTGCCGTCGACGATCGTGGCGCGGCGGATGACGGTGGGCTCGGCGGTGGGCATCGGTGAAGGGTGCACGCCCGACGCCCTCCCCGCCAACGTCGACCGGCACGTGTGAAGCTCCCGTGACACGACAGGGGTCACGTTGACACCGGTGCCGGTCCCAGCGATCCTCGCCCACGATGCCCGGGCCGTCGTTCCTCCAAGCCGCCGAGCTGCGCCGCTCGGGCGTGGTCGACCTCCTCGGCGATCTCATCCGCATCCCGTCGCTGTCGTCGTTCGAGGGTGAGGTGGTGGGGCGGCTCCGCCAGGCGATGGAGGCCCTCGACTACGACGAGGTGTTCGTCGACGACTTCGGGTCGATCATCGGTCGCATCGGCGACGGCCCGGTGCACATCGTCTTCGACGCCCACATCGACACCGTCGACATCGGCGCCCGCTCGGAGTGGTCCCGCGATCCGTTCGAGCCCTACACCGCCGGCGGGATCATGTACGGCCGGGGCGCCTCTGACGACAAGGCCGGCATGGCCGCCATGGTGCACGGTGCCGCCCTCTACCGCCACATGGCCCAGAGCGCCGATGTCACCCTCTACGTCGTCGGCTCGGTGCAGGAGGAGGACTGCGACGGCCTCGCCCTCGAGCACGTGCTCACCCGCACGCTGCCCCGGCCCGACCTGGTCGTCCTCGGCGAGGCCACCGACTGCCAGGTGTTCCGGGGCAACCGGGGTCGGGTCGAGGCGATGGTCAAGGTGCGCGGATCGTCGTGTCACGGCTCGATGCCCCACGTCGGTCACAACCCGTCCTATGACCTGGCGCGCATCCTCGCTGACGTCGAGGTCCTCAACGACCGCCTCGGATGGGACGACTTCCTCGGCGCCGGCACCATCGCGGTGACCCGCATCGAGTGCGAGACGCCGAGCCTCAACGCCGTGCCCTCGACGGCCACGCTCTACGTCGATCGCCGCCTCACCGCCGGCGAGGACCCCGACCGGGCCCTCGCCGAGATCCGCCAGCTCCCCTCGGTCCTGGCCGCCGACGCCGACGTCGACCTCCTCCACTACGAGCGCACGTCCTTCACCGGTCGCACGCTCGGCATGGACAAGCGCTACGCCACGTGGGTGACCCCTGAGGAGCACCTGTCGGTCGCCACCGCGGTCGGCGTCGGGGAGGCGGCGCTCGGGCGCCGGCCCGACATCGGGCACTGGGTGTTCTCCACCAACGGGGTCGCCTCGATGGGCAAGCTCGGCATCCCCACCATCGGGTTCGGCCCCGCCGACGAGGTGCACGCCCACACCGTGCACGATCAGTGCCGCCTGGATGACCTCGTCGAGGCCATGGCCTTCTACGCCGCCTTCCCCGGCCGCTACGCCGAGGCGGTGCGCACCGCCGACGACCGGATCGAGACCCCGCCGCTGGAGGAGCGCCGCATCGAGTGGCTCCGACCCGCCGACGTCGTCGAGGTCGACCGCTGAGGGCCCATCCGACGCCGACCGAACGAAGAGGCCTGACATGACCGCAGTCGATCCCCGAGGTGTCGCCACCGGCACCGGCGAGCGCGTCGCCTTCACGCTGAACGGCACCGAGGTCGACGTCGACGCTGACCACCCCCACGTGCTGGCCGCCCTGCGCGAGGAGCTCGACGTCACCTCACCCAAGGACGGCTGCTCGCCGACGGGTCAGTGCGGGTGCTGCGTCGTGCTGCTCGACGGCAAGGCCCAGGTCTCGTGCCAGATGCCCCTCGCCAAGGCCGAGGGCCGCCACGTCACGACCCTCGAGGGCTTCGAGGACGCCGAGCGCGACCGCCTCGCCGCCGCCTTCGCCGTGACCGGGGCGCTGCAGTGCGGGTTCTGCACGCCGGGCATCCTGGTGCGCACCAAGGCCCTGCTCGACCGCCACGGCGCCGGGCTCGACCGCGACAAGGCGGCCCGCCACCTCGGCGGGCACCTGTGCCGCTGCACCGGCTACATCAAGATCCTCGACGCCGTCGAGATGCTGGCCGCCGGCACCGAGGTGCCCGTCGAGCTGCCGTCGGGCATCGGCGAGCGGGGCGTGCGCTACGAGGCGGCCGAGCTCTCCCTCGGCGACCGGGGCTTCGTCGACGACCTCCGCCCTGAGGGGCTGCTGCACGCCGCCCTGCGCCTCACCGACCACGCTCGTGCCGACGTCGTGGCGATCGACGTGACCGAAGCCCAGGTGATCGAGGGCGTCGAGCGGGTGCTGACCGCAGCGGACGTGCCGGGCGACCTGCGGGTCGGGCTGATCCACACCGACTGGCCGGTGATGATCCCGGTGGGGGGGCGCACCAGCTACCTCGGTGACGTGCTCGCCGTGGCCGTCGCCGGAGACCGTGAGACCGCCCGCCGCGCCGCCGAGGCCGTGCGGGTCGACTACGCCGTGCACCCGCCGATCACCGACCCGGCCGCCGCAGTGGCCGAGGGCTGCGACGACGCCGTGTGGGGCCTGGACGGCAACGTGCTGTCCCGCTCGACCTACGCCCGCGGCGACGTCGAGGCGGCGCTGGCCGCAAGCGCCCACACCGTCGAGGCGACCTTCACCACCCAGCGGGTCGAGCACGCCTTCCTCGAACCCGAGTCCACCCTGGCGGTGCCCACCGTCGACGACGCGACCGGTGACACGACCGGCCTGCACGTCTACAGCGGCGGCCAGGGAGTGTGGGACGACCGCGACCAGATCGCGACGGTGCTCGGCGTCGAACCGGCGGCGGTCACCGTCGAGCTGGTCTCCAACGGCGGGGCGTTCGGCGGCAAGGAGGACATGTCGAACCAGGCCCAGACGGCGCTGGCGGCCTGGCTGTGCGGCCGGCCGGTCAAGTGCACGCTGTCGCGGCCCGAGAGCCTGCTGGTGCACCCCAAGCGGCACCCGATCACCATCGACGTGCGCGCCGGGTGCGACGACCACGGCCGCCTCACCGCGCTGTGGGCCCGCATGCTCGGTGACTCGGGGCCCTACGCCTCGGTCGGCATGAAGGTGCTCGAGCGGGCCGCCGGGCACGCCTCGGGGCCCTACGTGGTGCCCGCCATCGACGTCGAGGCCGTCGCCGCCCGCACCAACAACCCGGTGTGCGGGGCGTTCCGGGGCTTTGGCGCCAACCAGGCCCAGTTCGCCATGGAGGGGGTCATGGACCGCCTCGCTGACGCCGTGGGCATCAGCGGGTGGGAGATGCGGTCCCGCAACGTCGTCACCCCCGGCGCCGTGTGGGGACCCGGGCAGATCATGGACGACGGCTGTCACGGGGCCAGGGCCTGCCTGGACGCCGTGCGACCCGCCGTCGACGATGCGGTGGCGCGGGGGCGGGCGGTCGGCCTCGGGCTCGGTCTGAAGAACAGCGGCCTCGGCAACGGCTTCGTCGAGATCGCCCCGGCGATCGTGCGCTTCTGCGATGACGGCACCGTCGAGGTCCGCCACTGCTGGACCGAGATGGGCCAGGGGGTGCACACCGTCGCCCTGCAGGTCGCCGCCACCGAGCTCGGCGTCGACCCGGCGCGCATCCGGGTGCTCGTCGACACCTCCCGGGACCTCAGCGCCGGGCAGACGACCGGCAGTCGGGGCACGCTGATGGGCGCCGGGGCGGTCGCCGCGGCCTGTCGGGCCGCGCTCGACGGCGGCCGCGAGGTCGGCATCGACTACCGGGGTGAGTACACCGTCGACTGGACCAACTCGCTGTCTGACGGCGTCGAGCACCCCGTCATCCACTCCACCTTCGGCTACGCCGCCCAGGTCGTGATCGCAGACCCCGACACCGGCGAGATCGAGCGGGTCGTGGCCGCCCACGACGTCGGGCGGGCGGTCAACCCCCTGCTGTGCGAGGGCCAGATCGAAGGAGCGGTGCACATGGGCCTCGGCTACGCCCTCAGCGAGGACCTCCCCGCCGATGACCAGGGCCGCCCCACCATCGACACGCTGCGCCCCCTCGGCATCCTGCGGGCCAAGGACATGCCGCCCGTCGAGGTCATCCTCGTCGAAGCGCCCCAGCCCGACGCCCCCTACGGCATCAAGGGCGTCGGCGAGATCGGCCTCGTGCCCACCGCCGGGGCGGTGGCCGAGGCGCTGCGAGGCGTCGACGGTCGCTGGCGTGACCGCCTGCCGCTGCTCACCCACGCCCCGCTCGAGACGAACCCGTCGCCGTGAGCTCCGGGGCCACCACGCCGGGCATGGTGTGCGGCCATCACCACCTCTACTCGGCGCTCGCCCGGGGCATGCCCCCGCCCCCGTCCACCCCCACCGACTTCGCCAGCATCCTCGAGCAGGTGTGGTGGCGCCTCGACCGAGCCTTGGACCTCGATCTCATCTACCACTCGGCCCGCCTCGGCGCCCTGGAGGCGCTCGAAGCCGGCACGACCTGCATCATCGACCACCACGAGAGCCCCTCGGCCATCGAGGGCAGCCTCGACGCCGTCACGCGGGGGTGCGGCGAGCTCGGCGTGCGGGTCGCCACCTGCTACGGGGTCACCGACCGCCACGGCCCCGACGGCGCCCGGGCTGGGCTCGCCGAGAACGAGCGCCACCTGCGCGGCGGGGGCCGGGGTCACGTCGGCATCCACGCCGCCTTCACCTGCACCGACGAGACCCTGGAGGCTGCGGCGGGCCTCGCCGCCGATCTCGGCGTGGGGGTCCACGTCCACGTCGCCGAGGGCACCGACGACGTCGCCGCCGGTGCTCGCCTCGAGCACCTGGTCGCCGGCGACTGGCTGCTCGTGCACTGCGTGCACCTCGACCGCGACCTCCCCGGCACGATTGCCCACAACCCCCGGTCCAACATGAACAACGCGGTGGGCTACGCCCGCCCGGCCGAGCGACCCAACCGGGTGGTGCTCGGCACCGACGGCATCGGCGCCGACATGCTCGAGGAGTTCCGCCTTGCCTTCGCCCGCCACCGAGAGAGCGATGTCGAGGCGACGCCCGAGGCCGCGTGGTCGTGGTTGAACAACGGCCGGGAGCTGTTCGTCGAGGCCGAGCGCGACGTCGTCACGTGGAGCCACGATCCCGCCGACGATCCCTGGCACCTCGCCTTCACGACCGGCGTCCATCCCGTGGAGGTCGTCCTCGACGGCGAGGTCGTGGTGCGCGCCGGTCGGGTCACCCACGTCGACGCCGAGGAGATCCGCGCCGAGGCCCGCCAGGCCGCTGACCGGTTGTTCCGTCGCCTCGACGACCTCTGAGCGCACTCGCCGGCCCGGCCCCCGGTGCCCGTCGGGCCCGGGGTGCCCGTCGGGCCGACGGGGTCCGTCGGGCCCGGCGTCGACCATCCGCCCGCCCGCACCGCCTGAGACCCTGCCGACGACGCCCAGGAGGCCTCGATGCCCACGCCCGTTCCCGTCGCCCTCTACCTCCAGGACGCCCATCCCCTCTCCGAGGCGATCGAGCACTGCCGGTACGCCGAGTCCAAGGGGTTCCACTCGGTGTGGCAGGCCGAGTCGCGCCTGGTGCGCGAGGCGACGGTGCCGATGGCGGCGTTCCTGGCCTCGACCGAGACGCTGAAGGCTGGCTCGGGCGTGGTGTCGTCGTGGACTCGCAACGTCGCGCTGTTGGCCTCGACGTTCGCCACCCTCGACGACCTCGCCCCGGGCCGGGTGATGCTCGGCATCGGGGCGTGGTGGGATCCGTTGGCCCGCAAGGTCGGCATCGAGCGCACCAGCCCGCTGCGCCAGATGCGCGAGGTCGTCACGTGCGTGCGGGGGCTGCTCGCCAACGAGACCGTCTCCTTCGACGGTGAGTTCGTGCAACTCGACGGCGTCGAGCTGGACTACGTCCACCAGGAGCGCCGGCCCAAGGACGTGCCGATCTACGTGGGCGCGACGGGCCCCAAGATGATGGAGCTGACCGGTGAGATCGCCGACGGCGTCGTGCTGAACTACCTGGTCTCGCCGTCCTACAACGAGCGGGCGATGGGTCAGCTGGCGGCGGGCGCCGAGCGGGCGGGCCGCACCGTCGACGACGTCGACCGGCCCCAGCTGGTGGTCTGCTCGGTCGACGACGACCGCCGACGTGCCCTCGACGGCGCACGGCTGCTCGTCACCCAGTACCTGGGCCAGCAGCCCCACATCATGGCGGCGAGCGGAGTGCCCCAGGATCTGCTCGACCGCATCGGCGAGGTGCTCACCTGGCCGGCCACCCACGACCAGGTGGTCGAGGCGTCACGGCTCGTGCCCGACGACGTCGTGCAGATGATCTGCGCCGCCGGCGACGCAGCGGAGTGCCGGGCCAAGGTGGCCGAGTACGTGCGCACCGGCGCCACGATGCCAATCCTGTACCCCCTCGGCGACGTGGGGATGATGATCGACGTGTTCAGCGGCTTCGAGGTCTGAACACCACTTCGGTCTGCTCGGTGCACGGCCACCGAGCAGATCGCCGTTCGCCTCTCGAAGTCGCAGCTCGAGGTCTCGGACGGGCTGGTGGAGCGCGGGCGTACGCGACACGAGCGGCAGCGGTCCGGGCGGGGATCGACGCGGTCGCCGAGCTCGACCGTCGACGGCGTGTGGACCACGCCATCGTGGAGGGCGACCGGCGCCTGCCGCCAACCGAGGCCGAGCGCACTGCTGCGACCGCCTCCCTCAGGGACGCCACCGCCGAAGAACCGTGGTGCGAACCCCGGAGAGGGGAGGTCTGATGGTGGCCAAGGCCTACCTCGTCGAGCGGCAGTGCACGCTCCGCTTCGAGCACGTCGCCGACGCGTGCGCAGCCCTGGGGTCCGCCGTCGACTGCTGAAGGGCCGCCGGCCCTGCAACGTCGAGCGGCTGCTCGCCGACGGCCGGCACCCCAAGCGCGGCCTGCTGCTCTGGTCCGCCCGGCAGGGGCAAGACCCACACGATCGCCTACTCGGCGAGCGCGATGGCCGATCGGACCGTCGTGGTGCTGCAGGGAGTCGTTCACGTGGGCGGGGGAACGAGGCGTGACACGGTGCCGTTGTAGCCGACCACCAGCAGTTCGTCGTCGTGATCGCGGGTGATCTCGACGGTGCCAGCGGCGTCGGTGAGGCCGAGATCGACGGCGTCCGAGCCGTCGGGGCTCACCGCCAGCAGTCGACCCGAGCAGAAGTCGCCGACCACGATCGTGCCGTCGAGCGCCCCGAGCGCGTCGCCTGCGTACGCCGACCCTCCGATGGTGGCGCACCACCCGTCGGCGTGGGGGTAGGTGAACACGGGCTCGTGGTGGTCCTCGAGGTCGCCACCGGTGAAGCGCCGCACGCCCTCATAGCGGTTCCACCCCAGGTTGGCCCCGGCGTCGACGGCGGGGTCGATGCGGTTGATCTCCTCGACGCAGAGGTTGCCGACGTCGCCGATCCACAGGGTGCCCCGATCGTCGAGGCTCATGCGGAACGGGTTGCGCAGACCGAGGGCGAAGATCTCGGGACGGGCGTCGGCGCGATCGACGAACGGGTTGTCCTCGGGCACGGCGTAGGGCTCGTCGGCCCCGGGCGTCGGGGTGATCCGCACGATCTTGCCGAGCAGCGTCGAAAGGTCCTGCGCCCGGTTCTCGGTGTCACCGACCAGGCCGCCGTCGCCGAAGGCGATCCACAGGTCACCGGCCCCATCGAGGACGAGCCCACCGCCGTTGTGGTGCTCATCGTCCTGGGCCACTTCCATGACCAGCTCGGTAGGCCCCGTCGGCAGGCCCTCGACCAGGGTGCGCGCCTCGAGGCGGCTGTCCCCGTCGGGTCCGGTCAACAGCACGTAGGCGACGCCGCGCGCCGCGTCGATGACCATGCCCAGCAGGCCCCGGTCGCGCTCGGTGGACACCTCGGCGGTGAGATCGAGCACGACCTCGGTGGCGCCGGTGGCCGGGTCGGCGAGGTGGATGCGTCCGGACTCCCCGAGCAGCAGCCACCGCTCGTCGTCGGGCAGCGGCACCACCCCGGTGAGGGTCTCCGCGGCGACGCTGAGCACCGGCTCGAGGGCACCGAGGGGGGCGTCGGGCACCCGTGGCTCTGTGGTCCACTCGACGTCGCCACAGCCGGTGAGGTCGTCGCGTGCCGAGGCGAGGTACTCGGCGTCGAGCCAGCCCCGGTTCCAGGCGTAGGCCGACCCGACGAGGGCGACGAGGGCCAGCACGCCGATGACGGTCAGCACCTGGGACCTGCGCCGCCGGGGCCAGCGGGGACGGTTCACGCTGCGATGATCCTCCTGTGAGATGGACGTCGTCGAGACGCGAGCCGACGACGGCACGCGGCGACGACGCCGGTGGGTCAGCGACGAGTGGCGGCGCAGCTGCGCCGACCACCCTCGCGCAGCCGACGGCCCGGGGGGGTGCACCGCCAGGGTCCACCGTCGGCGCCAGTGCGCGCACCCGGGCGGTGGTGGCGGTGGCGGTGGCGGTGCGGGTGTCGGTCGTGATCGGCCTGGCCATCGGGCCCCTTGCCCCGTCTGATGCCGATCTGGACGGCTGGGACGTCGCCCGCTTCGCCGACATCGCCAGGGGCGTCAACGGCGCCGTCGAGTACCCCCCGGGGACGGTGGCCATCGTCAGGGTGCTCGGCGGCACCGGCCCGGCGGAGCTGCTGTGGAGGGTTGCGCTGGTGGCACTGATCGCCGATCTGGCGCTGGCCACGGTGCTGTCGCGCACCTGGGGCGCCCGGCTGGGCGTCCGGTACCTCGTGGTGAGCACCCCGCTCATCGGGCTGGCCTACGTGCGCCTCGACCTGTTGGCCACGCTCGCAGCTGTGGCGGCGCTGGCCGCCGGGACGCAGGGGCGGGCGCTCGGAGCCGGGCTGTGCGCCGGTGCCGGGCTGGCGGTCAAGACCTTCCCGCCGGCCGTGGCCGTCGCCCTCGTCACCCCTGGTCGTCTGCGGGAGGCCGCAGCGGTGGTGGGTGGGGCGGTCGTCGCCCTCGGGTGCTGGGTCGCCCTCGACGGGGTCGACGGCGTGCGCCAGGTGCTGACGTTCCGCGAGGCGACCGGGTGGCACCTGAGCAGCACCGGTGGTCTGGTGACGAGCCTGTTCGGCGACGGGGTGGTGCGCAAGGAGGCGGGCTCGTTCCGCATCGGCGAGGTGAGCTCGGTGGCCCGTGTCGTCGGCGTCGTGGCCGTCGCAGGTGTGGGCCTGGTCGCTGCTCGTCGACGTTGGCGCTCAGCGGCGCCCGGCGCCGAGGCCCTGGCCGTCGTGGCGGTCCTGTGCGCCTTGGTCGTCACGTCACCGCTGTTCTCACCGCAGTTCGTGTTGTGGACGGTGCCCTTCGCCCTGGTGGCCGGGGCGGCGGGCCACCGCTGCGTCGAGTGGGTGGTGCTCGGGTCGGCGTGGCTCACCGTGGTGGTGATGGCGTTCGCCGGCCCCTCCGAGGTCCACGAGGTGCTGCCCGCCACGTCGCTGCTGGTCCGCAACCTCGCCCTGGCGGCGGCGGTCATCGAGGCGCTCAGGCAGCTCCGCCCGAGCTCTCCGGACGCCCCGAGTGCGCCTGCGCTGCAAGACGTGGCGGTCTGGGCGGCCTCACCGGATCCGGCGCCGCCCCGACAAGACCGGGGCTCGTGACGGTGGCGGTCGGCTCGACGCTCCAGGGGCCGAGGGCGGCGAGGCGCAGGTCGACGAGCTGGGCGGCGAAGCGCACGCCCTCGGCGAGGGTCGCCTTGGAACGTCCGGCCACCCGCTGACCGAACCGCAGCGGCACCTCGGTCGCAGAGAGGCGGTGGGTAGCCAGCAGCTCGAGCAGGATCTTGAAGCCGTTGGGGCGCAGGCGCTGCACCACGACGACGTCCAGATCGATGGCGAAGCACCCGCTCATCGGGTCGCGCACCTGCCCGACCCGCTCGGGGAAGGTCCAGCGGGCCAGCGTGCCCGACACCTTGGACACCGTTGCCCGCAGTCCGCTCAACCCGTGGTCACCGCCGGGGGCGAAGCGAGATCCCACCGCCACGTCTGCGCCACCGACCAGCGCATCGACCAGGTCGGGGACGAGCTCTGGGGGGTGCTGCAGGTCGCCGTCGATGACCACCGCCCGGCGGGTGCGGGCGGCGCAGAACCCGTCGACGACCGCCCCGCCGAGTCCGCCTCGTCGGTCACGACCGGCCCGGTGCACGACCGTCACCGGGACGCCGTCCCCAGAGGCGGCGTGGCGTGCGACCTCGGCGGTGTCGTCGTCGCTGTCGTCGACGATCACGATGGCGTCACGACGCTCGTCCAGCACGGCCCGCAGCCGCCGGATCAGCTCGGCGACGTTGTCGCGCTCCTCCTTGGTCGGCACCACGACGGTGGTGCCCTCGGACCGGGCACGGGCGGGTGGGCCGGCGGTCACCGGCCGCTTGACCCGGGGCAGGGGGAGGGTGAGGGGGACGAGCACGACGAGCGCCAGCAGCAGCGTGGCCCGGTGGTCGAGGGCGAGGCGGCCGAGGTCGGGTCCCATCGGCAGCACCCCGAAGCTGAGCACCACCGACAACATGACGAGCAACCGGTTGGCCTCACCGGAGCGGACCGCCGCCCAGATGGCGGCGCCCCACAGCAGGTACCAGGGCTGGACGCTCGGACCGAGCAGGGCGAGGGCCACCAGCCCTGCGCCGAGGGCGACGGGTCCGAGGTGCCCCGAGCGTCGCAGCAGCACGACCGCAGCCAGCACGCCGACGACCAGCCCGACGTCCTGGGCGACGTCGATGACGGAGTCGAGGTCAGGACTCAGGCCGATGGCCACCCCGGCGTGGTGGGCCACGAAGCCGACGATCGTGCTGATCGAGAGGTAGGCGCGCACCGACCCGGCACCCGACAGCACCTCGATCCACCCCCATCCGTAGCCGGTCCATGCCGAGGTCACGGTGAGGGTCGACAGCGCGACGCCGGCGCACAACGCCACCCGACCGAGTCGTTGGGTGAGCGTCGCTGACCGGGCCGCCCAGCTGTAGGCGATGTAGGCCGCCCCGAGCAGCGCCGGGACCTTGACCGCCGCCCCCAGGCTGACCAGCACCACCCCGACGATCGGGGCGCGCCCCCGGTCGATGGCCGTGCCTGCGGCGGCCACCCCGGCGGTCAGCAGACCGATCATCAGCGCTTCGTTGTGGGCGCCCGACACGAGGTGCAGCAGCGACAGCGGGTTGGCCAGGACGAGCACGAGGGCGTCGGCGGGATCGCGACCGGCTCGTCGGGCGATGGCCACGACCCCCACGGCCACCAGGGCGAGACCGGTGAGCGCGACGGCACGCAGCGCGTAGACCGCCCACCGCACGTCGGTGTCGACGCTGACGTTGGCGATGTTGACGCTGGCGCGGGCGACGGCCACGAAGATGGGCCCGTACGGCGCGGGTTGGTCGCGCCAGACCGGGTCGACGGCGTCGACGGACACGCCCTCGACGGCGGCGGGTCCGACGGCGTAGGGGTCCTGCCCTGCGTCGGCGACCCCGCCGAGGGCGACGTAGCTGTAGACGTCTCGGGAACCGATGGGCGGGCCGAGCAGCAGCGGGATCGACCACAGGATCGCGACGGCCACCACACCCCGGGAGCCGATGGCGCCCCGGCGGGCCACCCGACGCAATCCCAGCCATCCCCTGGTGACGAGCAGCAACCCTGCGTAGAAGCAGGCCAGGGCGGCGATGGGGTGGGTTGAGGGGCTGACGGGCACCGCCGGCACGGCCCAGAAGAACCTCGAGTCATCGGATGGTCCCGACGCCCCAGCGACCGCTCCGCCGATGGCCATGAGCGTCGTGCCGGTGACCCCGGTGAGCACCGTCGACTCGAGGCTGCGCCACCACGGCACGGGGTCGTCGTGGTCGCGACGGTGGCGCCGCGACGCGACGCCAAGGGCCCCGGCGGCGGCGCGCGCGGACGCCCGGGGTCCTGACATGTCGCCGCAAGGTAGTCGAACCGAGCCCTCGAACCGCTGCTGGACGCCGCCTGCGCACCACGACCGGCCAGCCCTGACCCGGCGAACAGGTCGGCGGGCGACCCCGGCTCGCTAGCATCGGCGGGCTGATGGACCCCCTGTCGCTGCTGACCGTCCACGCCCACCCCGACGACGAGGCGTCCAAGGGGGCGGGGACCGTCCGCCGCTACGCCGACGAGGGGGTGCGCACCACGCTGGTCTGTTGCACCAGCGGTGACGAGGGCGACGTGTTGAACCCCGAGCTCGATGCCGAGGCCGTGCGCGCTGAGCTCGTCGACGTGCGGATGCGAGAGCTGGAGGCGGCGGCCGAGGTCATCGGGTACGACGAGGTGCGCCTGCTCGGCTACCGCGACTCGGGCATGGCCGGCTCGGCGTCCAACGACCACCCGGCGTCGTTCCACCAGGCGCCGCTCGACCAGGCCGTCGACCGGCTCGTCGAGATCATCCGGGTGCGACGTCCCCAGGTCGTCGTCACCTACTCCGACGACCAGAGGGGCTACCCCCACCCCGACCACCTCAAGGTCCACGACATAACCGGTCCGGCCTTCGACGCCGCCGCCGACCCCGGCCACCGCCCCGAGCTCGGCGAAGCGTGGCAGCCGCTGAAGCTGTACTACACGGTGTGGTCACGGGCCCGGCTGGTGGCCACCCACGAGCGCTTCCTCGAGCTGGGGCTGGAGTCGCCCTACGACGAGAAGTGGTTCGAGCGGCCCGACGACGACCACCGCGTCACCACGCAGGTGCGGATCGACCCCGAGGTCCGACGGCTGGCACTGCTGTGTCACCGCACCCAGATCGACCCGTCGTCGCCGTTCTGGTTCGGGTTGCCCCCCGAGGTGGCTCGCGAGGTCCACCCCTTCGACGACTACGTCCTGGCCCGTTCGCTGGTGGAGGCCGATCCCGCCGACGAACGGGGTGACCTGTTCGCGGGCGTCCGCGCCCCCGCGTCGAGGTGAGCGGCGTAGACCAGCTCGGGCGGCGGTCGGTGCGGCGGTGAGCGGTCCTGATGCGGCGGCCTTGTCGGCGGCCCTGGAGGGGCGGGCGGTCGCAGGCGGGCCCACCATCGGTCTGCGGGTGAGGGTCGACGCCGGCCGGCGCTCGTCGAGATCGGTGCCGGGGCCTGGTGTCGACGCCCAGCTGAGCGACGGGACCCTCGAGGTGTCAGGTGAGCTCGCCGAACCGGAGGTGGTCGTGTCGCTCGCCCCCGACGTCGCTGACGCCCTGGTCGATGGTGCGCTAGACCTGGCGGACGCCTACATGCGCGGCGACGCCAAGATCGAGGGCGAACCCGGCCCGGTGATCGACGTGATCCGCTGGTTCTCGGGTCTGGGTGTCCACCCCCCCGATTGAGGACGTCGGGGCCCGGCGCCTCGAGGACTGACCGCCCGGGTCAGCTCAGCGTGACTGCGGCCTCGGCGCGGAGTGACCGGTAATCGGTGCGGGCGACCCCGTGTCGCTCCAGGGCGTCGTCGAGGGCCGAGCCCACCAGCAGCAGTTCGTGCTGGGCCACCCGATCACGCCACCCAGGGGTCAGCGAGCGCAGCTCGGGCGCGTCCACTGCCGGGCGGCCGACCAGGACGGTGACATCGGCGGACAGCGCGCCGATGAGGGCATCGAGATCGGCGCCGGCGATCGCCCGTCCGAGGTCGATGACGTCGCCAGTGACCTGAACGCCCCGATCGGCGGCGAGCGCGCCGAGGTCGAAGCCCATCTGGGCGGTGACCTCTCGAGCCGGCGACCGCAGCGGCAGGGCCAGCTCGGCGGCCACGTCGACGACGACGTCGGCGAGCTCGGGGCGCACGAGGAGGGTGTCGTGCTGGACGGCGACGTGGGTGAGCTCGAACCCCCACAGCACCGCTCGCTCAAGCTGCGCCCGCATCTCTCGCCGAACCTCGTCGGGGTCGGCGTGCTCCCACACGTCAGCAGCGGTGCGGGGAAACCCGCCGTCGCCATCGAGGAGCGACGGGGCCCACGTCACCGGACCCCACCGGTAGCGGTCGTGTTCGGCGTTGGCGCTCAACAGGACGCCGACGTCCTCGCCGCGGTGGCGGGCGGCGGCTTCACGGGCCCAGGGGGCGGCGACGAGCAGGGCGGCCGAGGTGGCCAAGCCACGACGCATGACATCGTGGACCCCCTCGTTGGCAGCGTGGCACAACCCCAGCTCGTCAGCTTCGACGATGACCCGGCGCGCCTCGCCGGCGCCGGCGGGTCCCGTGAGGGTCACCGGGGTGGCGGACCCGGCGTCGTAAGGCGCCACGGACAGGGGACCGGGCGGGTCGGGCACACGACCACGGTATCGGCGGTCGCCCCGTCCGACGGCCGGGCCGCCGAGGTGGTGCGGCCGTCGGACGGCAGGCGGCGGGCGGTGGGCGGTGGGCGGCGGGCGGCGGGCGCGGGTGGCGGCAGACGGCGGGCGGTAGGCAACAGGGGCGGTTGGTGGCCGACCTCAGCCGATGACCACGTCGGCTGATCCGCAGGCCCCCCAGAGGCCGCGCCCGTCGGCCTCTGCTCGGCGGGCGGCGGCGGCAAAGGTGGCGGCATGGGTGGTGTTCGGCTCGATCGAGAGCGTGTCGGCGACGCCTTCCTCGACCAGTTGGAGGTTGATGAACACGTCGTCGTCGAGCCGGTGCACGTAGGCCAGGAGGCGGTCATAGACGTCGCGAGCCTCGGCGTCGCGCTCGAGGCGCACCAGGGTTCCCACCGGGAGCAGTTCGCCCGTGCGAGCCGACGCCTCTGCCCCGTAGCACTCGGTGTCGCGTGGGCCACCGGGGGCCTCGGGGGTGTCGATGCCGAGGAAGCGGACCGTCTCGACACCGTCACCCAGGCGCACGTCGGCCGTGTCGCCGTCGACCACCCGCACCACGACCCCGACGTCGGGGCGCCCGCCGGCCCCGGCGGCGACGAGGTCAGAGGTCGCCGTCGACGAGGCGATCCCGGTGCACCCGGCGGCGAGGAGGGCCGCGCCGACCAGGGTCGCTCGAACGTTCAGCGGAGGCGTTGCAACAGGGTGCCGGTGCCGAGCCCACCCCCGCAGCACATCGTCACGAGGGCGTGCTCACCGTCGGCGCGCTCGAGCTCATGGACCGCCTTGGTCAGAAGGACCGCTCCGGTGCCCCCGAGGGGGTGGCCGAGGGCGATCGCCCCGCCGTTGGGGTTGGTCACCTCGAGATCGGCGTCGAGCTCTTCGGCCCAGGCGAGCACGACCGAGGCGAACGCCTCGTTGATCTCGACCACGTCGAGATCGGCAAGGGTGCGACCGGTGCGCTCCAAGAGGTGGCGGGTGGCATCGATCGGCCCGGTCAACATCAAGACCGGGTCGACGCCGACGAGGCAGCTGTCGACGATGCGGGCGCGAGGTGACAGGCCGAGCTCGGACGCTCGCTCGGCGGTCATCAACATGACCGCCGCAGCGCCGTCTGAGATCTGCGAGCTCGATCCGGCGGTGTGCACGCCGTCCTCCCGAGCGACGGGCTTGAGGCCGGCCAACGCCTCGGCGGTGGTGTCGCGCAGGCCCTCGTCGCGCTCGATGCGCACGGTCTCACCGGTGCGCTGGCCGTCGTCGTCGACGACGGGAGCCTCGACGGGATGGATCTGGGTGCCGAAGCGGTCTTCGTCCCAGGCGCGGGCGGCCCGTCGCTGAGACTCGAGGGCGAAGGCGTCGGTGTCAGAGCGGGTGATGCCCCACTTGTCGGCGATGCGTTCGGCGCCTTCGAACTGGGAGGTCATCTCGTGCCGGGCGAAGTACGTCTTGGGGATCGGAACCCCCAGGCCGAGCTTCTTTGACGAGTTGACCCCGATGGGGATGCGGCTCATGACCTCGACCCCGCACGCAATGGCACCGTCGACGATGCCCGAGGCGACGAGACCGTGCGCCAGCGTGGTGGCCTGCTGGGACGAGCCGCACTGCGAGTCGACCGTCGTCGCGGCCACCGACTGGGGCAGGCCCTTGGCCAGCCAGGCGGTGCGGGCGACGTTGAACGACTGCTCGCCGACCTGGGACACGCACCCCCCGACCACCTGACCGATGGCAGCCGGATCGACCCCGGTGCGCTCGAGGAGCTCGGCTTGCACCTCACCCAACAGGTCGGCCGGGTGCATGCCGCGCAGGCCCCCGTTGCGACGCCCGATCGGGGTGCGAACGGCGTCGACGATCACGATGTCGGTCATGACCGCAGACTAGTGCGGGGCCTGGCGCCGCCGGCCGGGGGCACGAGCCCGCCGCCCCGTTGCCAGCCGGGAGCTCGGTCGGCGTCGATCACGCCGCCTCGGAGCGGTCGGCCTTGGTGAGGGCGGCCCGCGCGGCGGCGACGCCACGACGCCCGGCCGCCACGGTCTCGTCGTCGAGGCGCCACGAACGCCCTTGCGTGCTGCGGCGCCCGTCATCGGACCGGGATCGGGACGGGACGTCGAAGGAGTCGGCCAGGCGCAGCTGACCGATCGCCGGTGAGCGCTCGGGGTCGTCGGTCGGGGACATGCCGAGATCGGCGTCGATCGTGGTGGTCATGGGTCCATCGTGGGATGGGGGTGTGTCACGTGTGGCGGGGTCGGCGGACGCCAGACGGTGGGTGGTCATGGGTCCATCGTGGGATGGGGGTGTGTCACGTGCGGCGGGGTCGGCGGACGCCAGACGGTGGGTGGTCATGGGTCCATCGTGGGATGGGGGTGTGTCACCCGCCGGGGGCTGCGATGGCGGCCCCGGTCGGTGCGGCCGGAGGCCTGTCACAGGGTCCGGCTACGGTCCTTGACCGGGAGGCGCCATCTGAGCGGCGCCACGAGGAGGGCCCGTGCTTGCACCACGCCATGGCGTGACCATCCCGCTGCGCGGTCCGCTGCACTCCCAGCGCGACCAGATCCGTGAGCTCGTCGATCTCGGCTACACCGACGTCTGGTCGGCCGAGGCTGACGGGAGCGACGGCTTCACGCCGCTCGTGCTCGCTTCGGTGTGGGCGCCCGAGCTGCGGCTCGGCGTCGCCATCATCCCGGCGTTCACCCGGGGTCCGGCGCTGCTGGCCCAGAGCGTGGCGTCGATGGCCGACGCCGCGCCGGGGCGCTTCGTCATGGGCCTCGGTTCGTCATCAGACGTCATCGTCGAGCGTTGGAACGGCATCGACTTCGACCAGCCCTACCAGCGGGTCCGAGACACCGTGCGCTTCCTGCGCCAGGCCCTGACCGGGGAGAAGATCACCGAGGAGGCCGAGACGTTCACCGTGCGGGGCTTTCGGTGCTCGGTCGTCCCCGAGCAGACCCCGCCGATCCTCGTGGCCGCCCTGCGTCGAGGCATGCTGCGCCTGGCTGGCGCCGAGGGCGACGGGGCGATCGTCAACTGGCTGAGCGCCGAGGACGTCGCGACCGTGGCCCCCCACGTCCACCAGGGCGGGGAGGGCAAGGAGATCGTCGCACGGGTGTTCGTCATCCCCACCGCCGACGCCGACGCCGCCCGCCAGACCGCCCGCTTCGCCATCGCCGCCTACCTCAACGTGCCGGTGTACGCCGCCTTCCACGGGTGGTTGGGCCGGGGCGAGCGGTTGCAGGGCATGTGGGACGCCTGGGCCGCAGGCGACCGCAAGGCTGCCCTGGCGGCGATCCCCGACGACGTCGTCGACGAGCTGGTCGTGCACGGCCCGCCCGAGGCGTGCCGAGAGCACATCGACCGCTACCACGCCAACGGCGTGACGACCACGGCGATCGCCCTGCTCGGCGTGCCCGGGGTCGACACCGCCGAGGCGATCCGCCAGCTCGCTCCGGCCGCTCGCGCTTAACGCCGACCCGTCGCCTGGGGGCGAGGGCCACCGGATTGCCTCAGCGCCGCCCGAGGGCGGCCGGGTCGCCTCAGCGCCGCCCGAGGGCGGCTTCGTCGAGCACGGTGGCCAGGTGTCCGGGGGCGGCGAACATCGGCATGTGGCCACAGGCCAGTTCGTAGACCTCCATCTCGGCCCGGTCGGCCATCCAACGCTGGAGGCTCGGCGAGATCATCCTGTCGTGGCAGCACACGGCGTAGGTCGAGGGCTTGGTGCGCCACGCCGGCCAGTGACTCGCCGCCTCGGAGAACTTGGCGGGGTTCTCTGGCACCAGTCGCTGGCGGATGGCGTCGACGATCTCGGGGCAGTCGTCATAGAGGGCCTCGTGCAGCCCGTGCTCGGTGAGCACCACCTCACCCGCTTCACCCTCGACGAAGGGCGGCTCGTCGTGGCGGAGGGGGTCGCGGCGCACCAGCTGCTCGGCGGTCTCGCCGGACTCGGGGGCGAAGGCCGCCACGTAGACGAGGCGGTTGACGTCGACGTGGCGGCCCGCCTCGGTGATGACAGCCCCGCCGAGGGAGTGCCCGGCCAAGACGATCGGACCGCCCACCGTGGCCAGCACCGCTTCGAGGGCCATGACGTCGTCGGTGAGCCCGCCGAGCGGCTCGGTGCTGTCGCCGTGGCCGGGTAGATCCACAGCGAGGACGGGCACCCGCTTGGACCGAAGGCGCCGGATGACGGGCTGCCAGCTCCACGCGCCGTGCCAGGCGCCGTGGACCAAGACGACGGTGGCCGGGGTGCGCATCGGCGACGACCGTAGTCATCTGCCACGACACAGCGCCGCATCCGGCCTACGATCCGCCGCATCCGGCCTGCGATCCGCCGAGCCGGTCGATCCGCCGAGGCAAGGCCCGCCGAGCCGAGGTCTCCCGAGCCGACCGGACCGCCGGACAGCCGGACAGCCGGGCGACCGGTGGCTCGCTGGCCGCCGGCCGGCGCTGTCTGCGTCGGCTCAGCCAGCACCCAGCTCGGCGACCGCTCGGATCGTCGCCTCGGTCACCGCCCGCCGGTCCTCACCCCAGGGCAGCGGCATGAGGATGGCCTCGTCGACCCCGGCGTCGACGTAGGTCCGGACGAAGGCGCGCACTTCGTCGGCATCGCCGACGAAGTCGATGTCACGCACCATCTGGTCGCTCATCGAGGCGGTCATCGCATTCCGGTCACCGGCGTCGCGAGCCCGGGCCAGCTGGTCCATCTCCTCGGCGTACCCCGACGCGGCGAACATCCGGGCATACCCGGGCGCCATGGCGTACCCCAACAGATCGGCTCGCGCCCGGTCGGCGGCGTCGGGGGCATCGGTGACCCCGGCGTGGACGTAGGCGAGGACCTCGGCGTCGCCACCCCGGTGGATCTGGTCGATCGAGTGGACGACGTGGGAGGCGGGCAGGTAGTTCAACAACACGCCGTCGGCGAGCTCGCCGCCGAGGCGCAACATCTGGTCGTTGAGCGCAGCCAGCACCAGCCGGGGCCGCCGCTCGCCGAGACGCACCCCGAGCCGGAAGCCACGCACCGAGTGGAAGTCGCCGTCGAAGTCGACTCGCTCACCCGAGAGCAGCTGGCCCAACAGGACCAGGACCTCACGCATGCGGGCCACCGGACGATCGAAGCCGTCGGCCTCGTGCCAGCGGCCCGCCACCCCCGGCGCGGACAACCCGACGCCAAGGGAGATCTGACGGTCGGGGTGCAGCGCCTGGAGGGTCGCTGCGCCCATCGCGGCCAGGGCCGGCGAACGCGCCTGCACGGGCAGGACCCCGGTGCCGAGGTCGAGGCCCGGGGCGGCAGCTGCCACTGCGGCCAGCGAGGCGAACGCTTCGGTGCCGTTGGCCTCGGCCACCCAGAACGAGCGGTACCCGAGGTCGGCCGACAGGGCCGCCAGCTGCCCCATGGCGGGCACGCCGAGCGAGCCGAGGCTGGCGGCGGTCAGGCCGAGGGTGGCATCCACGGGCGGGACGGTAGCGGTCAGCGATCCTCGGCGCGACGTGGTGGACGACCGTGCGAGCTACCGTGACGCATCGGGCCGAACGGCCCCACTGACCCCCCGGAAAGGCCAGGCGGGCGATGACCGAGACCCAGGAGTCGAGCGCCATCACCGAAGCGATCGGCGTCATCGAAGAGGCGCTGCAGTCGATGGTCAGCCGTGAGCTGCTCTCGAGCAGCGAGGTCGCTGACCTCCTCCTCGACGTGCGGGGGTTGCTGGTCGCTGACCGGACCTAGGCCCGCGCCTCGACGGCATCGATGACGGCCACACCCGCCCTGCCGATCATCACGCCGACAGCCGCCCCGCCGACCACGTCGCTCAGGTGGTGGATGCCGACCCACGCCCGGCTGAGGGCGACGGCGGTGGCCATGGCGTGGATCGGGACGCGCCACCCGGGCCGGTGATGCGACAGGACGACGGCGGCGGTGAACGCCGAGCTGGCGTGACCGCTCGGGAAGCTCGTCGTCCGAGGCGTCCGCAGGCGGTGCGGGTGCGGACGCGTCGCAGGGCGGGGTCGGCGGACCACCGACTTGAGCGCGCCGTTGACCAGAGCCGACTCGGCACCGAGCACGACCGACAGCTCTGCGGCGTGGCGCCAGCGCCCGCCCGGCCAGGCTGCGGACATACCTCCGAGGGCGTGCCACAACAGCGAGTGGTTGGCGGCCTCGGACAACCCATAGGCCACACGGTCGAACGGGCCGCCCCTCAGGCGTTGCAGAGCAAGGTCTGCAGCCAGGTCGAGGCGCTCGATGCCGTCGGGCAGCCTCACGCCGAGGCCGGGGCACCCACCGCGGGGTTGAGCGCCGACCGTGCCCACGCGGCGTCGGGGTCTCCGCCCTGGGCAGGGCAGTAGGCCCGGAACGAGCACCAGTCGCACAACCGGCTGACCCGCGGGCGGAAGTCAGCCGAGGCACAGGCACGTTCGACGGCCTGCCACATGGCGCCCACCTTGATGTCGAGGCCCCGCACGCTGCGCGCCGACGGCTCGACGACGATGGCCACCGGTTCGGCGAGGTGCAGCAGCTGCACCCGGGCGGGACGCACCCCGCACACCCGCTCGACCAGGGTCGCGTAGGTGTTGACCCCCAGCAGCTTCTGCTGCTCGGACAGCGCGGATGGGGCGCGTCCGGTCTTGTAGTCGGTCACGATGAGCTGCCCGTCGGCGTCGAGCTCGAGCCGGTCGATGACGCCGCGCACCCTGGCCCCCCCGATGAGGGCCTCGAGGCGCAGCTCGAGCCCGATCGGGCGCACCGTCTGAGGGTCTTCGAGGGAGAAGCACCCCTCGATCAGGCGTGTGGCCTTGGCCATGACCTCGTCGGTGTCGCCGCCCCCCAGCCCGAGGGCCTGGCCGTCCTGACCGGCGCCGAGCATGGTCGCCGCCCGGTCGAGGTCAGACAGGGCGGCGTGGTGGGTGCGCCCGGCGGCCGGGCGGGCGTAGAGCAGCTCGAGCGCCCGATGTACCAGCGTGCCGAGAGCAGCGGCCGGCGAGGGCGGGTCGGGGAGCTTGTCGATGGCGGAGTAGCGGAACATGAGCCCGCAGTCCTTGAACGTCGAGATGCGCGACGGACTCAACCCCGTGGGCACCGGCAGGCACGCCGGGCTGTCAGATGGCGGCAAGGGCGCCGGCGCGTCGACGATGGTCACGACGACAACGGTACGCCAGGGGTGTGCGCCGGTCGGGGGATGCACCCCGGGCGCCGGGACTGCGCCCCCCGGTCATGAGCGCCGCGGTCAGCCGACGGCTGGCGCGATGGATGCAGCGACCTGATCGGGGTCCTCGAGGGGCCCGAAGTGGGTCAGCTCGGGCATGCGCTCGAGTGCGGCGCCCGGGGCCATCGTCGCCACCATCGGCGCCAGGGCCGCCGGGCCCTCGTCGTCGCCGCTGGCCACGACGACGGTCGGCACCTGGTACCGGTGCAGCTGGTCGAACGCGCCGTTGTCCGACGACTCGAACACCTGGGCCTCGGTCTCGCCCCGACAGGCCAACACGACCCCGCCGGCGGGGTCATCGACGAAGCCGTGGTCGACGTAAGCCCGCAGCGAGCGGGGGTCGGCCCGGGCGAAGGGGCCCTTGCCCTCGTAGCGGGCGTAGGCCTCGTCGCGCGAGTCGAAGTGCTCACGTCGACGACGTGCCCCCTCGGCCAGCGGGGTCGGCTCGTCGGTCTCTCGGGGCGGGAACACGATCGGCTCGAAGAGCCAGGCTGCGCTGACGGTGCCCGGACGGCGCAGCTCGGCCAGCACGATGGCCGCGCCCCCCATCGACCATCCCGCACAGCGCACCGGGTCGCCGCCGGCGACCTCGTCGACGGTCGCGAGCAGGTCGTCGGCCATGCCCGACCACCCGTAGCGCAGATCATCGGGCACCACCGAGGCGCCGTGGCCACGGAAGTCCAGAGCGACGCACGAGAACCGGTCGGCCAGGGCGTCGGCCACGGGTGCCCAGACCTGACCGTGGAACCCGGTGGCGTGGCACAGCACCAACGTGGGGCCACGCCCGCCGAGATCGTGCAGGGCGATCTCGACCCCGTCGGTCGACGGCACGAGCTGGCGCCTCGTCGGCTCGTCGGCTCGTCGGCTCGTCGGCTCGTCGGCTCGTCGGCTCATCAACTGGAGGTCGGGATGATGAGGACGGTCCCGAGGGGGACGCCGGCCGGGTCGGCCAGCTGGTTCGCCTCGACGATGGCATCGACGGTCGTGCCGTAGCGGCTGGCCAGGTCATAGAGGATGTCGCCGGGCACGATCTCGTGGGTGATCTGACCCGTCTGAGACGACTCGTCCTCCGCCGCCGGTTCGCCGGACGCCTGCGGTCGGGGCGCAGAAGCGCCTGCGACGACCTCGGCAGCAGCACGGACCGCCTCGGGGGTCGAGGCGACGACCGGATCGGTGAGATCGACGGCGACGGTGGTCGGCACGGGTTCGTCGCCCAGCTCGTAGCGATCGACACCGCTGCACCCGGCGCCAGCGGCGGCGACGGCGGCGACGGCGGCGGCGATCCGCAGGGCGATGTGATGTCGGCCGATCATGACGCCCGGTGACCATACCGCCACGACCCGCTCACCGTGATGACCCACGAAGCGGCCCGCCAGCCGCGCCGGGCAGGTGGTGCGCCCCTGTGACCGGGCGCGACGGCGTGGGGTCCTCGGTCGTCAGCGATGCGTGGGACAGGAGGCGGCCAGAGGCGCTCAACCGTCGTCGGTGGTGCGCTCCAGGCGCAGCGAGGCGCTGTTCATGCACCAGCGTTCGCCGGTCGACGACGGTCCGTCGTCGAAGACGTGGCCGAGGTGCGCACCACAGCGCCCGCAGGTGGTCTCGGTGCGGACCATGCCGAAGCTGGTGTCGGTGTGGCGCTCGACGTCAGCGTCGTCGGTCGGTCGGCTGAAGCTCGGCCAGCCGGTGCCCGAGTCGTACTTGTCGGTCGAGTCGAACAGCGGCTGGTCACAGACCACGCACCGGTAGGTGCCCAGGTCTTTGGTATCCCAGTACTCCCCGCTGAAGGCCCGTTCGGTGCCGGCCCGCTGGGTGACCTCCCACTGCTCGGGGGTCAGCCGGTCCCGCAGCCGCTCCGGGTCGGTGTCGACGGTGTGCTCGGTCGCGTCGGTCATGGCGTGGACGCTAACGCCGGTCTGACTCGTCCCCTCGGCCAGGGTCGGTCAGACTCCATCGGTGGAGCGAGCGCGGCGGTCCATCGTCGCCACGGCGGTCATCTCGCTGCTCGTCTCGGTGCTCGTCCCGGTGGCCTGCTCGGTCGACCACGCCGGGGCGAGCTCGGACGCCCCGTCCGTGGCCGCAGCCCCGCGGGAGCCCGCTCCTGTCGGTGCGCAGCCCGACGACGCTTCCCGGTCAGAGGACCTCGGCGAGGTGCCAGACGGGGTGGGCAGCATCATCGGCCCGCCCCCAGGGCAGGGCGTCGAGCCGACCGACGCCGGCGACCGGGGCGGAGCGTTGCAGATCGCCACGTTCGGGCTCGTCGTGGCGGGGGTCGCCGCGATCGGAGCCCTGGTGGTGCGCGACGCTCGGCGTTCGAGACGCTCGTAGCCGGCGAACCCCGGTCCGTCGCCTCGCGGGCAAGACCGATCGGTCACCCCGCCGGACGGGGCTCCCGGGGGAGGCCCAACAGGCGCTCGCCGATGATGTTGCGCTGCACCTGGGACGTGCCGCCGGCGATGCGTGAACCGGGGGCGGCCAACAGCCCGGTCACGTCGGGGCCCTCCAACATGGCGTCGGCTCCGGCGAGATCGGCACGCAGCTCGGCCTGGTCGAACCCGAGCTCGGTGATCGCCAGCTTCAACAGCGAGGCCGACGTCGAGGCGCCGCCGACGGCGACACGCTCGGCGACCCTGGTGGTGGCGCTCGCCCGGCAGACCAGGTCGACGAGGCGGTCACGCTGGACGGCGTCGAGATCGTCACCGAGGCGGGTGAGCGCATCGAGGCGTCGTTCGAGGCCGACGATGGACGCGCCGATCGAGCCCCGCTCGTCGGTCAGCACCGACATCGCCACGCCCCACCCGCCGTGCAGCGGGCCGAGCAGGGCGTCAGGGCCGATCCGCACCCCGGTGAGGAACACCTCGTCGAACTCGGCCCCCCCGGTCATCTGGCGCAGGGGCCGACACTGCACCCCGGGGGAGGTCATGTCCAACAAGAAGAACGAGATGCCGGCGTGCCGGGGGGCCTCGGGGTCGGTGCGGGCCATGAGGATGCCCATGTCGCTGACCCGCCCGGCGCTGCACCACACCTTCTGGCCGTCGACCACCCAGCCGTCGCCGTCGGCCACCGCACGGGTGCTGAGCGAGGCGAGATCCGACCCGGCGCCGGGCTCGCTGAAGAGCTGGCACCACACCAGATCGCCGGCCAGGGTGGGGGGCACGAGGCGGCGCTGGGCCTCGTCGTCGCCGTAGCGCAGCAGCGCACCGACGGCGAGGACGTGACCGACCATGTTGAGGAACGGGGGCACGCCGCCGCGGGCGCACTCCTCCAGCCACATCGCCTGGTGGTCGGGGGTGAGGCCGCGACCACCGAGCTCGGCCGGGCGGTGGATGCCGGCGAGGTGGTGCTCGGCCAGGGTGCGCTGCCAGGCCACGCCCTCATCGCGACGCTCTGGCGGCATGATCGCCCCGTAGTCACCCGGGGCGCTGGCGGCGTGCTGGCCCAGGAAGGAACGTGCCTCGGACCGCAGCTCGTCGACGGTGATCACGCCGAGCAACGGTACAGGGACTCCGTTCGGCCCCTCAGATCGCAGGGGCCGAGGCTGGCTCGCTGGCGCCGGCCAGGAAGGGCTGGGCCTCCTCGGGCAGGCGGGTGAGGATCTCGACGCCATCGGGACGCACGAGCACCGTGTGCTCGAACTGGGCGGTACGGGACAGGTCGGCGGTGGTGGCGGTCCATCCGTCGTCCCACATCTCGGCCCGGGGGTTCCCGGCGGTGATCATCGGTTCGATCGTGAAGGTCATGCCCTCTTCGAGCACCGTCGTGGCCCGGGCGTCGTAGTAGTGCGGGATGCTCGGTGCCATGTGGAACGTCTCGCCGATGCCGTGCCCGATGAAGTCGCGCACGACGCCGAACCCGTGGCGCTCGGCGTGGTGCTGGATGGCCCGCCCGATCTCGCGCACCTGAGCGCCCGCCCGCACGACGCCGATGCCGGCGTACATCGCGTCACGGGTCACGTCGACGAGCCGCCGGCTGTCAGCGTCGACCTCGCCCACCAGGAAGGTCTCGCTGTGATCGCCGTGCACGCCGTCGAGGTAGACGGTGACGTCGCAGTTGACGATGTCGCCGTCCTCGAGGGGGCGGCTGTCGGGGATGCCGTGGCAGATGACCTCGTTGACCGAGGTGCAGATCGACTTCGGGTAGTTGGGGTGCCCGGTGTAGTTCAACGGACTCGGGTAGGCCCCGTGCTCGATGGCCATCTCGTGGGCGATGCGATCGAGGTGGTCGGTGGTGACCCCGGGGGCGACCTCGCCGGCGAGGCGAAGCACGATGCGACGGGCCAGCGTGCCGGCGTGGCGCATGCGCTCGATGACCTCGTCGGTCTTGACCGGCTCGCCGATGACCGCCCCCCGGGTGCCCGTGAGGGCGTAGTCGGGGCGCGCGACGCCACCTGGCACCGGGCGGGGCGGGCTGACCAGCCCGGCACGCACCGGTCGCGCCGGTGGCGTGAACCGTGCTCGACGCTTCTTGCGCTTGGCCATCGGCTCAGCCTACCGACCCCGCCGTGCTCAGCCGCTGGCGTCGGAGTCGCCCAGCAGGGCGCGATCGCCCGCGCCGGGGGGAGCGGCCGCCAGTGCGATCCAAGAGCCCTCGGCGGCACCCACCTCGAGGTCGACGGCGTCACCGAAGGGCCAGACCCGCCCGTCGGTGGTGAGGATCCAGTACCCCTCGCCCGTGGTGGTCGTCGCGATCGCCGCCCCCTGGCGGGGGTCACAGAGCCCGGCCGACTGCACCGAGCCGTGCCAGTCGACATCGCCGAACGGGTACACCCCGCCCCGGTCGTTCAACAGCCAGTACCCCCGGGCATCACCCGGCACGCCGACGGCCCGTACCTCGTCGTCGACGCCAGAGCCCGGGAGCGACCCGTGGAAGGGGGCGTCGCCGAAGGCGAACACGCCGCCGTCACGGGCGACGAGCAGGTAGCCGTCGCCCGAGGTCGTGGGGACCATCCCGGTCACCGGTTCGTTGAGCGCCACCCCGCCCATCGAGCCGAGGAACCTCGACGCGCCGAAGGCGAACACCCCGCCGTCGGCGGCGACCATCCAGTAGCCGTCGCCGGCCGGGGTCGCCGCCATCGACACGATCGGCTCGTTGAGGGGGATCGAACCCAAGGACCCCCAGAACTCGGCGTCGCCGAAGCTGAAGACCCCGCCATCAGCAGCGATCATCCAGTACCCCTGACCCGTCGCGGTGGGGGTCAACGCCAGCACCGGGCCGTTGAGCTCGACGCCGGACATGTCGCCGTGGTGCTCGGCGAGGCCGGTGGCGGTGACCTCCCCGGTCGCCGAGGCGAGCCAGGCCCCGTCGAAGGCGTCGTCATCGGGCCGGCGGGGCGGGTTGCGACTCCACACGCAGTGGTCGCCGACCTCCAGGCCCTGGGCCGTGCGCAGGCTGGGCCACGGGTTGATGTCGGTGCCGTCGGGCCGGGTGATCTCGAAGTGCACGTGAGGGGGCGTGGTCTCGGCGTTGCCGCTGTCGCCCAAGTAGCCGAGCAGCTCACCGGCGCTGACCTCGGTGCCCACCTCGATGCCCTCGGCAAGGATCCACTCCGGTGGGTTCGTGCCGTCGTCGGTGCCCGGCGAGTCGTTGTTGAGGTGGGCGTAGGTGTACTCCCACCCGTCGTCGTCGGCCATGACGACGAAGTTGCCCGCCAGGCCACGATCGAGCGTCGACGCCCGCACCACCGTGCCGTCGGCGGCGGCGACGAGGGGCGTCAGGCGATCGGCGAAGACGTCGGTGCCGGCGTGCTGGCGGGTCCCCCCGCCGCGGGGGGCGAGGAAGTCGGGCCGGTAGGTGTGGGGCCCGTCGACGGGGAAGGTGATCGGCCGCACCTGGGTGATGCGGTTCGGCGAGGTGGTCTGGGCCGCACCGGGTGGCGCCGCCATCGTCGCAGCGATCAGCGCAGCGACGACCACGAGCGCCCGGACGGTGCGGTGCGTGCCCATCACCTCACGCTGCCAGGTCGTCCGTCCTCGGTGGTGGAACCCGGCGAGCTCAGGGCGACGCCGGATCGTCGTCGGGGCCGTCGACGCCGAGGCGCACGGCGAGGTCGATGGCGGTGGCCCCGTCGTCGAGCTCGGCGGCGGGCAGGGCCCGGGCGTCGCCGAAGCCGAAGGTCCTCCCGTCGTCACCGAGCACCCAGTACCCCTCGCCGGTGCCCGACACCCGCAACGACACCGCGGTCGGCTCCTCACAGAGCGCCAGCCCGGGCAGCGAACCGTGGAAGTCGACGCCGAAGGAGAACACCCCGCCGTCAGCGGCGTAGAGCCAGTAGCCCGAGCCGTCGGGGTGCACCGCCATGGAGACCACGGGGGCGGCCAGGGTCATCGACCCCGTCGACCCCAGGAACGGGGCGTCACCGAAGGTGAACACCCCGCCGTCGGCGGCCACCAGGAAGTAGCCCTCGCCGGTCGCTGTCGGCGCCATCGAGATGACCGGAGCGTTGAGCGGCGTGGCGCCCATCGACCCGAGGAACGGAGCGTCGAAGGCGAAGACGCCGCCGTCGTCGGCCACCAGCCAGTAGCCCGTGCCGTCGGGCTCGGGCGCCAGCTCGAGCACCGGGCCGTTCAGCTCGAAGCCCGACATGTCGCCGCGAGCCTCGGCGTCACCGAAGGGGTGGACCTCGCCGCGGGCGTCGACGATCCAGTACCCCTCGCCGCTCGGGGTGGCCCGGATGGCCACGGGCTCGGTCATCACGCCGAGGGTGGCCAGATCGCCGAGGTGGGGGGCGTCGAGGCCGCTGACGGTGCCGTCGTCGGCCAGCACCCACGCCCCCCGGGCCGAGGCCGGCGAGGGGGTGGGATCGGGCACCGTCGGCTCGCCGCAGCGCAACCCGGGTGCGGGTGCCGGTGCGGGTGGGGGCACGAGGCAGGAGCCGTCGTCGTCCTGGCGCTCGATGCCGGCTTCGGCGCCCCCACCGTCGGGTTCTGGGCGGCAGAGGCTCTGGCGCAGGGCGGCGTCGACCGAGGGGGTGGGGTTGATCCACAGGCCGTCGGGTCGCCGAAGCTCGAAGTGCAGGTGGGCGCCGGCGTGCTCGGCGTTGCCGCTGTCGCCGACGTAGGCGATGCGCTGACCGGCGACCACGCAGTCGCCCTTCTGGAGACCGCCGTGGAAGGCCTGGTCGCGGTCGTTGGCGCCGTCGTCGGTGCCCGGCGAGTCGTTGTTGAGGTGCAGGTACCGGTATTCCCACCCGTCGTCGTCGGTGAGGATCAGGTAGTTGTCGCCGGCCGTGTCGGGGCCCGGGTACCTCAGGCGGGTGATGCAGCCGTCGGCGGCGGCGACGACCGGGGTGAGCTTGTCGGCCATGAAGTCGACGCCGACGTGTCGCCGGCCGCCGCCGCGGGGGGAGAGCCAGGTGTCGGTGTAGCGGTTGTCCCCGTCGACGGGGAACACGATCGGGCGCACCTCGCCGCCACGTTCGACCACGGTGTCAGGGGCACCGGTCCACGCCGCCGCCGGCGCGGACAGCGCCGCAACGATCGACAACATCGCCGTCACGGCCCACGTGCGCTTCGTCATGTGTTCGCAATGTGGTGCGTCGGCGGCCGAGTTGCAAGGCGCCCCCCGGCGGATCAGCCCGAGAAGGCCTTCATCATGGCGGCGAACTCGTCTCCCGGCCCGCTCGGGATCGTGTAGCCCGACGGGTCGCGGATGTCGTCGAAGCGGTCCCGCACCTCCTCCACGGTCAGCTCGCCCGAGGCGATGCCTTCGGTCATCCCGATGAAGAACCGGGCGACCCGGCCGCCTCCGACGGAGTAGATCTCGCCGGTGACGGGGCAGTCCTCGTGGGCCAGCCAACCCACCACGGGTGCCACGGTGGCGGGGTCGAGCTTGTCGGCGAGCGGGCCGAGGATGTCCTCGGTCATGCGGGTGCGGGCGACCGGTGCGATGGCGTTGGCCTTGATGCCGTACTTCGCGCCCTCGGCGGCCATGACCCGGGTGAGCCCGACCAGGCCCATCTTGGCCGCCCCGTAGTTGGCCTGGCCGAAGTTGCCGAGGATCCCCGAGTTCGACGAGGTGTTGATGACCCGTCCGTAGCTCTGCTCCCGCATGTGGGACCAGGCCGGGCGGGTCACGTAGAACGCCCCCTTGAGGTGCACGTCGATGACCGGGGTCAACAGGTCGTCGGTGAGGTTGTGGAACGTCTTGTCGCGCAGGATGCCGGCGTTGTTGACCACGATGTCGATGCGCTCGAACGCCTCGAGCGCGGTGGCGACGATGGCCTCGCCGCCCTCGGGGGTGGCGACGGAGTTGTGGTCGGCGACGGCGATGCCCCCGGCGGCCTCGATCTCGTCGACGACGGCCTGGGCCGCGCTGGCGTCGCTGCCGCTGCCGTCGACGCTGCCCCCGAGATCGTTGACCACGACGCGTGCGCCCCGGGCGGCGAGCAACAGGGCGTGCTCACGGCCGAGCCCCCCGCCGGCCCCGGTGATGATCGCCACCTTGTTGTCGTAGCCGAGATCCGCCATCGTTCGTGCGCTCCTGGGGTCGGGGGTGGGGGCCACAGAGGCCGGCCGAGAGGCTAGGGGCCCGCCCCCGACCCCACCGCATCTCCACCGGTGCGTCGCCGCGGCCCGCCGGCCCGCCGGCGCTCGCCACCTCGACGACCACCCCGGGCCCATCGACGGAGCGCGGCCGACCTCACCGGCTCAGCCCTCGACGGAGCGATGAGCCCGGCCGACCTCAGCGGCTCAGCCCTCGGCGATGAGCCACTCGGTGCCGTCGGCGGTGTCTCGGATCTCGATGCCGGCGGCGACGAGGCCGTCACGCAGGGCATCGGCGACGGCGAAGGCCTTCTCGGAGCGAGCGGTCCGGCGGGCCACGAGCGCAGCCTCGACGACGGGCCCGAGGACGTCGCGCCGGTCGCGCACCCCCTCGGTGGCGGCGCCCCCGAGGCGCACGATCATCGACCGCAGCGCGGCCCTCGCCCGGTCGATCTCATCGGACTGCAAGGTGTCTCGTGACCACGACACGATCGCGGCCTCGAGCCCCAGCACGGCTGCGACCGCAGCGTCAGCGTCCCGGCCCGCCAGGGCCACCTCGAAGGCGCGCTCGTACGCAGCGGCCTCGGCGACCAGCGACGCCGCCGGACCGGGTGCCGTCGACCCGTCGGCGTCCGGCGTCGCGGTGGCGCCTCCGCCCGGCGTCGTTGTGGCCCCGGGCGTCGCGCCGCCCCCTGCGCGACCTGCGTTGCGGAGCACGTCGAGCCCCACGGTGCGCCCCGCCTCGATGCGCAGCGACCCACCGTCGCGACGCAAGGTGAGGGCCCCACGCCCGACGATCTCGGCGGTGTCGGCGGCCAGATCCATCACCACACCGGTGTGCTCGTCGATGCCGAGCACGAAGGCATCGTCACCGAGCTCGGATTCGAGCAGGGCCAGGCGCCGCTCGCCCAAGTAGCAGTACCGGGTGTCGTGGTTGCCGCCCTCGGTGTTGTCGAAGTGGGGGATCACCGCCACCGAGAGCCCGACCGCAGACAACACGTCGAGCCCGTCAACCCATCGCGGCGGCGCGCCGACCTTGTAGATCTCGTACACCGGCACCGTCGCCACGCCGAGGGTCAGCGCCGCCGCCGAGGAGAACACCACGGCGCCGCCGGAGCGCAACTTGTCGGCCAGGGCCTCGGCGACGGGGGTCCCCGACCACTGCTCGAGGGCGTAGGTCGGGCTGCCGGGGCCCGAGAACACCCAGCCAGCGGCCCGCAGGCGGGTCAGCGCTCGCTCGACGTCGACCACGTCACCGTCGGTGCGCCACAGCCCGAGCGCCGAGACGTCGCGTCCGACCGAGGCGCCGAAGTACTCCACGGCGCGGGCGGCCAGCACCGGGGCGTTCTCCTGGAAGCCGTAGGGCGTGTCGAGCACGACGGCCTCGACGTCGTCGCCGAGGCGGTCGAACACCGCCCGGTGGGGCTTGACCATCGTGGGGGCGGTCTCGCCCGACCCCATGATGACCAGCAGACGGGCGTCGGTCACGGGCGCTCCTCGGTCTCGTCGGCGGACGGCGATCGGGCCTCCACGCCTGCAGCGAAGAACCCCGGGTCGGTCACCGCGGCGTGCAGCAGGGCTGCGACCTCCGCGGGTCGTTGGGCGTGCACGTCGTGGTGGGCCGGGGAGAACCACTCGGCGCGCCCGCGAGGGGCGGCGGCCACGGCGGCCTCGACGGCCTCGTGCTTGGATCTCGACCACGCGACGTCACCGGTGTCGGCGGCGATCAGCAGCAGCGGCACCTGCGACCTGGCGAAGGCGGCCGATGGATCGTGCTGCCAGAGTCCGCGCAGCACCAGGAGGTGCCGTTCGAGGGTGAGCCACGGGGCGATCGTGTCGTCGTCGCGCACCTCGAAGTTGGCCAGGGTGCCCCGGCGACCCTCCTCGGGCCAGTCCGCCGCCGACTCGGCGATCCATCCCTCGATGCGGGCCAACGGGGTGCCGAGCAGCGGAGGCGGGGCGAGGGCCGTCGCAGCGTCGGCCCACACGGGGAAGCGGCTGCGGAGCTCGATGAAGCCCCCGTCGACGGCGACGGCGACCTCGAGGCGGGCGGGGTGGCGGTCGGCCAGCTCGACGACGACGTTGCCGCCCCACGACTGGCCGGCCACCGCGGCCCGCTCCCACCCGAGCTCGGTGAGCAGGAGCGCCAGATCGTCGGCGACGGTGGCCAGGTCGTAGCCGTCGTCGGGCTTGGAGGACCGGCCGTGGCCACGCTGGTCGACGGCCACGGTCGGGTGCCCGGCGGCGGCGAGGCGGCGGGCCACCCCGTCCCACAGCCGGGCGTTGGAGGCCAGACCGTGCACCAGCAGCCACGGCACGCCGTCGGTGCGCGCACCCGTCCAGCGCACCACGTGCAGCTCGACGCCCGAGCGGAGCGCCACTCGGTCGTGGACCGGCTCGATGGACGCCGCCGACGGTGGGGTGAGCGCCAAGGGGCGGGGGGCGGTGCCGCTCACGTCGGGCCCCCTGCGCCCGGCGCCGACGCCTGGTCGGCCCCGGTGCTCGCAGCGAAACCCGCCCCGGCCGGCTCGGCGGCCGCGGCGATGCGGTGCAACAGGGCGAGCACCTCGACGGCGCGAGCGGCCGGCCGGGGCCAGGATTCGCCCCGCACCGCCCGGGCGAAGGCCTCGACCATCCCGAGGTAGGGCCGCCCGGGGTCGGTGGTGACCTGGGTGGCGGCGCCGTCGGGTCCGACGAGATCGATGCGCGTCGCCGCCGGTCCGCCGGTGAAGGCCGCGCCGTCGAGGGTGAGGGCGCCCCCGTCGCCCTCCACGACGAGACGTTGGCGCTCCGGCTCGCAGAACGACGTGCGGATGTCGGCCGTGCGGCCCTCTCCCCAGTCCAGCGACGCCCACGTCGTGGCGTCGACGCCCGCGTCGGTGCACAGGACGCCGGCGTCACGGACCGTCGCACCCGGGCCCCACAGCTCCACGGCTGGGCCGAGGACGTAGGGCCCGACGTCGAGCAGCGACCCGCCGCCCTGGGCCTTGTCCCAGCGGTAGTTGGTCGCCGCGGCGGCGCCGATCGTGAAGGTGAAGGCCGCCTCGACGTGGCGGACCCGGCCGAGGCCTCCCTGGCGGGCCAGGTTCATCGCCTGACGCCAGCGCCGGTCGAACGGCGTCATGTACGCCTCGGCCAACAGCACGCCGGCGCGGGCGCAGACGTCGACCATGGCTTGGGCCTCGGCGGCCGTCGGGGCGAGCGGCTTCTCGCACAGCACGTGACGTCCCTCCTCGGCGCAGCGCTGCACCCAACGCCGGTGCTCGCCGTTCGGGAGCGGCACGTAGACGGCCTCGACGTCGGGGTGGGTGATGACCTCGTCGTAGGAGCCGACGGCCACCTCGGCGAGTGCGGGGGGCACCGGACCGCTCGCCGAGGACACCGCCGCCAGGCGGGTTCCAGAGGCGGCGAGCAAGGCGGGCAGCACCGCTCGGGTGGCGACGAAGGAGCGGGCGCCGATGACGCCCACCCCGACCGGTGGCGAGGCCGCGGCGACCGAGCCGGCGCTGGCCGTGCCGGGGCTCGTATTCGTCGGCGTGGGCGTCACGTTCGGCGAGGTGTCGGTCACGACGGGATGGCGCTCACGACCGGATCGACGGCTCGACGACCGTGGCGCCCTCGGCACCGCTGCGGTGGGCGGCCTCCAACACGGCGACGACGTCACGGGACCGGGCCGGGTCGATCGCCAGCGGCTCGCCGAGCAGCAGGTGGTCGGCGAGGTTGCGGTGGAACGCCCACCCGGGGTGCGGGGCCGGCCCCACCCGGGACTCGACGAGGCCGTGCTCGCCGTCGTAGCAGGCGACGGTCAGGTCCACCGGCGCCTCGGCGTGGTGGGACCAGCCACCGACGTAGCCCCGCCCGGTCACCACCTGCTCGTCGCGCAGCGTCCGGTAGTGCCCGGCCAGGGTGCCGCGGGTGCCCTGGACGTAGAATTTGGGGTGGCGGATGGCGGCCACGTCGCTCTGGCGGAACGTGGCCTCCCGCCCGTCGGCCCAGCGCATCCACACCGTCAACTGGTCGGCGTTGGTGGTGTCGTGCCAGACCCGGGTGTGGGAGCTGCAGACCACCCGCTCGGGGGGTGAGCCCATCAGGTCGAGGATCCAGTCGAGGTGGTGTGAGCCCCAGTCGTACACCGCCCCGCCCGAGATCGACTCCTCGGAGTGCCACGCCCGACAGGGGTGCTCGAAACTGCCGACGAAGGTCTCGACGTTGAAGACCTCGCCGATGGTCCCGGCGGTCACCACCCGCCGCAGCGCCAACCAGTCGGTGTCGAAGCGCCGGCTCTGGTGGACGGTGAGGGTCCGGTCGTTGGCGGCGGCGACGGCGATCATGGCGTCGGCGTCGGCGGCTCGCAGGCACATGGGCTTCTCGACCACCACGTGCTTGCCCGCCGAGAGCAGCTCGAGGGCCAGCGAGGCGTGGTGGACCGGTGGGGTGGCGACGATGGCCACCTCGACGTCGTCGTCGCGGGCGAGGGCGCCGGCGTCGGCGTAGGCGGCCACCTCGGCGCCGAAGTCGGCGCGAGCGGCGACGAGGCGCTCGGCCGCCGGGTCGACGGCGGCGGCCAGCCGGAGACCCTCGGTCTCGGTGCAGGCCAGGCCGTGCAGGTACCCCATCCCGCCGTGGGGGCCGTAGCCGACGACGGCGACGCCGACCTCGGCGCGCACCGGTGGCGACGGCGACAGGAGCCGCCGGGTCAGGGTGCCGAGCGTCGGGTGGGTGAGCAGCGCGGCGACGTCGACCCCGGTGGCGACGATGCGGCCCCGGCCGACCTCTCGCACCACGAGGGCGGGCCGGTGGTCGAACCGCACGCTCGTGGTGGCGGCGACCCGGGCGCCGGGGACTGCGGGCGCCAGCGTGGTCAGTACGGTCGAGACGGCCACCTCGCTGTCGAGGCGGGCGGTCTCGGGTCCAGGGGCCAGCGTTACGAACCACTCACCGGTGCGCTCACGGCCGGTGATCTCGACGCCTCCCAGCCGGGCGGCGATGTCGTCCCCGGGGCGCACGCCGACCAGCACCGAGGCGCCCGCTGCGGCGCGTGCCTCCAGCGCTGCCGCCTCGCCCGCGTCGAGCGGGGTGGAGGCGATGCAGAGGTCGTCGAGGCGGGACTGGCGACGGGTGTCGTCGATGGCGGTGGGCGACATCATGCTCTCAGGGGTGGGCTCCGGTAGCCCGCTCGACGGTACCGGCCGGGCGGGCCGCGAGGTCTCTGCGACGAGCCGGCGGCGGGCCCCTGATCGCCAGGTCACCGGGCTGCGGCGGCCGCCACTGCGGTGCCGTGACGGTGAGAGGACGCCGAGATCGACGGGCGTTCGCGTCCAGCTCGCAGCGGGCGTGTCGAGGCGCTCGCCTCCGGCCGAGCTCGAGGCGACGTCGCGACGTCGTGGACCGCCGCCTTCCAGGTGAGGACGTCGTCGACCCGTCGACCGAGCACACCAGATCCGACCGCACCTCGGGGCCGTCGGCGAGCCGGCGTCCACGGCCATCGCTGCAGCGGACCCGGACGCGACCGTTTCGTGGCGACCGCACCGGCTCCACCACCGGCGGCGGCCTCTGGCGAGCTGGGCGCAACGCCGAGGAACGTTGCGGATGGGGGCATCGGCGGATGATCACGACGGCGAAGGTCGCTTGGTTGGTGGCCGTCATCGGCGACCGCGGCGATCGCGGCGGGGCTCGTGAGGCGAGAGGCCCACGGCAGAACGAGGGTGGGGGTTGCGGGGTACCGTCCGCTCGGTGGAGCCCGAGGCCGAGCTCACCGCCGAGTCCGATCTCACCGGGTGGGGGCCCGGCGACGCCGCCCACGCGCTCCGGGTGCACGGATGCCGGGTGACCCGTCCGCGCGTCGCCGTGCTGGGTGCGCTGCTCGACCACGACGGGCCCGTCGACGCCGCCACGCTCACCTTGGCGGCCCAGGGCCGCGAGCCGGGCATCCACGAGGCCACCGTCTACCGCACGATCGCCACGTTGGCCGAGGCCGGCATGGTGAGCCACCTCCACGCCGGCCACGGACCGTCGCTCGTGCGCCTCGCCGGTGACCGACGTCTCGTGGTGGTGTGTCGGCGCTGCAACACGCTGGCCGCCGCACCGAGGGGAGCGGTGCTCGCCCTGGTCGAGTCGACCGAGCTCGCCACCGGCATCCGCGTCGACCCCGGTCACTTCGCCATCGAGGGTCTCTGCGCCGCCTGTCGTGCCGACGCCGGCTGACGCACCGCGACACGAGCGATGGAGCGGCGCGGGCGATGGAACAACTCCCCCCGGTCGGGCCCCTCCTCCGGTTGGGCGACGGCCCGGGTGACGACGGACGAGGCGTGCCAGCCACCACCGCCACCGACGGTGACCGCTGACCTACGGTGATCCACCCAGACGACGGAGGTCACATGGGAGCGCGCATCGAGGACGGCGAGTGGACGTGCCTGCGCTTCGATCGCTTCGATGACGTGCTGCGGGTGACCATCGACCACCCCGAATCCGAGATGAACGTCGTCGACGAGCGGATGCACGCCGAGCTCACCGCGCTGTTCGCCGGTCTGCGAGACGAACACGACGCTCGGGCGATCATGCTGACCGGCAGCGGCCGTGCCTTCTCGGCCGGCGGGGACTTCCGGTGGTTCCCGACGCTGCGGGGCAACGATCGCCTCGAAGGCTTGCGCCTCGACGCCCGTCGCATGATCTGGGACCTGCTCGACATCCACCTCCCGATCGTGTGCGCGGTGAACGGTCACGCCGCCGGTCTCGGGGCCTCCATCGCGCTGTTGTGCGATGTCGTCTTCATGGCCGACACGGCTTCGATCGGTGACCCCCACGTGCGCATCGGCATCGTCGCCGGCGACGGCGGGACGGTGGCCTGGCCGCTGGCGATCGGTCCGGCGCGGGCCAAGGAGTACCTGTTGACCGGTGACCCGGTGCCGGCGGCCGAGGCCGAGCGCATCGGCCTGGTCAACCGGGCGGTGCCGGGCGCCGAGCTCGGCGACGCCGCCTTGGCCTTCACCCACCGCCTCGCCGCCAACGCGCCCCTGGCGGTGCAATACACCAAGCAGGCGGTGAACGCCCAGATCCGCCAGCAGCTCAACATCGGCTTCGACCGGGCGACCGCCCTCGAGCTCGTCACCCTCGCCAGCGAGGACCACGAGGAGGCGCTGCGCGCCATCGCCGAAGGCCGCCGGCCCCGCTTCCAGGGGCGGTAGGTCCGTCTCGTCCCCGCGGCCCCGGTCGATGACGCTCCCGCCGCGGGGTGGTGGCGGACGGGTGTGCCGGCAGGGCCGTCGTCGCCGGTGATGGGGGCTGCGGCGGACGACGAGGCCTGCGGTGGGTGTGACCTCTGTCGCCGGGGAGGGGGGCCGAGCGTAGGATGGACCGCCGCCGGCGACGCCTGCGTCGCGGCACGACGACGCTGGGAGGCGCCATGCGCGACATGGTCGAGATCGTCCGCACCTACGGGACCGAGCGGGCCGATGCCCCGATGCTCACCCTCGGCGACCAGACCCGCACCTTCGGCCAGCAGCTGGCCCGAGCCGGCCAGGTGGCCAACGCCCTGGCAGAGGCGGGCGTCGGCGAAGGCGACCGGGTGGCCATCATCGACAAGAACGGCACGGAGTACTTCGACGTGCTCTTCGGCGGCTGGCTGCTCGGCGCGGTCACCGTGGCGGTCAACTGGCGCCTGGCCCCGCCCGAGATGGCGTACATCGTCAACGACGCCGGCGCCAAGGTGCTGGTGGTGCACGCCGAGTTCGCCGACCAGCTGGCCAAGATGGAGCCCGAGCTGTCCTCGGTGGGCACGACCGTCGTGATCGGTGACCACGACACCCACCGGAGCTTCGAGGACTGGATCGCCGAGCGGCCCACCGATGATCCCGGCGGTCCTCCGGCCCTCGACTCGGTGGCCATGCAGCTCTACACCTCGGGCACGACCGGGCTGCCCAAGGGCGCCCAGCTCACCCACGCCAACCTCGTCGCCCTGCTCGAGGCTGCGGTCCAGTGGGACATGGACCGCTCGTCGGTCAGCCTCACGGCAATGCCGCTGTACCACATCGGTGGGAGCGGCTGGGGCCTGTTCGGGTTGGCCAAGGGCGCCCACAACGTGTTGATGCGCGACATCGACCCGATGGCGATCCTCGGCCTGGTCGAACAGCACCGCATCACCCACGCCTTCCTCGTCCCGGCGGTGCTGCAGTTCCTGCTCATCGTCCCCGATGCGGGCACACGCGACCTCTCGTCGCTGCAGCTGATGCTCTACGGGGCGTCGCCGATCACCGAGGAGATCCTGGTCAAGTCGATGGAGCAGCTGGGATGTGACTTCGGTCAGCTCTACGGCCTCACCGAGACCACCGGTGCGGTGACGATGCTCGAGCCGGCCGACCACGTCGCCGGCTCCGACCTGTTGCGCTCGGCCGGCAAGCCGCTGCCCGGGGTCGAGCTGCGCATCGTCGACCCCGACAGCGGCGACGACCAGCCCGACGGCGAGGTGGGTGAGGTCTGGATCAAGAGCCCGACCAACATGGCCGGCTACTGGGGCCTCGCGGAGGAGACGGCCAAGAGCCTGCCCGGGGGCAACTGGTTCCGATCCGGTGACGCCGGCTACCTCCGTGACGGCTACCTCTACATCCACGACCGGGTGAAGGACATGATCATCTCGGGGGGCGAGAACGTCTACCCGGCCGAGGTCGAGAACGTGCTGATGGCCCATCCCGGCGTGTCCGACGTGGCCGTGATCGGCGTCCCCCACGAGAAGTGGGGCGAGACGCCCAAGGCGGTGGTGGTGCGGGCCGAGGGCACCTCGGCCACAGCCGACGAGCTGATCGCCCACTGCCAGGAGCGCCTCGCCAAGTTCAAGTGCCCCACCTCGGCGGACTTCGTCGACGCCATCCCTCGCAACCCCTCGGGCAAGATGCTCAAGCGCGAGTTGCGCGAGCCCTACTGGAAGGGACGCGACCGCCGGGTCGGCTGATCCGGCAGCCCCGAGTGCCACGCCGGGGGGTGGCCTGGGAGACTCGGGGGGTGAGCAGGTTGAAGATCCTGGCGGCGTGCCTCGTGGCGGTGCTCGCCCTGGGGGCGTGCGACGACGGTGAGGAGAGCAGCGCTCCGGCGACCTCGGCGGCGTCGTCGGAGAGCCCGACGACCGTCGATGACGCCCCGGGAGGGGGCGACGAGGGCTCGCGCCCACCGAGGTCGGGGCCCGGCGCGAGAGAGGTCAGCGACGAGCTGGCGGAGGCACTGGCCGGGGCGCGCTTCGTCGAGGACGTCTCGGCGTGCCCGGCCCTGCGGGGGTCGGCGACCGATCACCTCTGTGGGTTCGTCACCGTGCCAGCCGACGAGGACGACCCCCTCTCGGGCGAGACCATGCGGATCGCCGTGGCCCGTCTGATCGGCGCCGACCCCGATGCCACGCCGGTGGTCTACCTCGAGGGCGGGCCAGGCGGTCAGGCGATCAACAGCCTCCCGTTCACGATCGGGCGGCTCTTCGAGCCCCTGCTCGCCGATCGCGACGTCATCGTCGTCGACCAGCGGGGTGTCGGCGGCTCCCAGCCGTCACTCGGCTGCGAGGCAGCCCGAGCCTATGGGGACGAACGGGCCGACGAGGACCTCGACGCGGCCGAGGAACGGGAGGTCGTGCTGGAAGCGGTGCGGCGCTGCGGCGAGGAGATCGCCGACGTCGGGGTCGAGGTCGAGTGGTTCGATTCGAAGGCGTCGGCGAACGATCTCGAGGCGGTCCGCAACGCCCTCGACGTCGACGAGTGGCACCTGTTCGGCGTCAGCTACGGCACGCGCCTCGGCCTGGAGGTCATGCGCCTGTGGCCCGACGGGGTGGCCTCGGCCGTCCTCGATTCGGTGCTGGCACCCGACGCCGACCTCACCGCGACCGCCGGGCGCGGGTTCGTGGCCAGCTACGATGCCGTCGTCGAGCTGTGCGCGAGCCAGCCGGCGTGCGCCGACGAGGGCGACCTCGACGAGCGTCTCCGTGCCCAGGTCGCCCGCCTCGACGACGATCCCGTCATGGTCGAGGCCGTGAACGCGCTGACCGGTGAGACCACCGAGGTCCTCGCCGACGGGTCGGTGCTGCTCCAGGTCGTCTTCCAATCGCTCTACGACCCGGTCGGCTTCGGTGACCTCCCCGAGCTCGCAGACGATCTCGAAGCCGGCAGCACCGATGCGCTCGAGGTCTACGTGTCGACCGCAGAGACCAACGCCGACTTCGTCTCGGTGGGCATGAACCTGGTGGTCTCGTGCCGAGAGCAGGTGCTGGTGTCCGATCCGGCGGCGGTGGACGCCGCCCGCATCGATGACCAACGCCTTGCCCGTGAGTTCGAGACGACCAACACCGGGGCCCTGTCGTTCGAGGCGTGCGAGCAGCTCGGCGTGGACGACCCCGCTCCAGGTGCCGGCGAGCCGGTCGAGTCGGCGATCCCGACGTTGCTGCTGGCCGGGGAGTACGACCCCGTCACGCCGGTCTCGTTCGCCGAGCAGGCCGCCGCCGGCCTCACCGACGCCCGGCTCGTGGTCGCCCCGCTCGCCCATGCGGTGAGCACCGACCCGTGCGTGATGCAGGTGGTGCGGGACTTCCTCGACGATCCTGGGGCCGAGGTCGATCCCTGCGTGGACGATCTGCAGGCGCCCGAGCTGGTCACGTCCGCCGAGGTGCCGGTCGGCCCGCTGACCGAGATCGACGCCGAGCTGCCGGCGCTGGACCTCCGGGTACGGGCCGAGGTCCCCGAAGCGTGGAGCGACGCCGGCTCAGGCCTGGACTTCGCCCGGGGACGGGGCCTGCTCGACCCGGCCACGCTGTCGGTCGTGGGCGGACCCGACGTAGTCCTCACCTCCATCACGTCGTTCCTGGAACAGACCAACGACGAAGAGCTCGTCGACATCGGCGACATCGAGGTCGACGGGCGGACGTGGCAGCGCAGCGAGCTCGACCTCGGCCGCGGATGGATCGACGTGTTCCAGCGGCCCGCGGGTGATGGTGGTCCGGCGCTCATCGTGGTGCTGGGCTCGGGCGAGGCCGAGCGCGACCGCCTCGTCCAAGAGGTCGCGGTGCCGGCGATGGCATCACTGGTGGTCGAGCCGCTCTAGTGGTGTGTCACCGGATCGGTGGCGGGGCCATGACGGGTGTCGCCGCCGCTCGCAGTGGCCTCCTCAGACGACCGCGGGCCGGTCCGCGGGTTCTTGCGGAGCCAGGCGGGGCCTGACGCCGCCGACATCCGCAACTTCGGCCGGTGGGTGCAGATGAGGCCGCCCAGCGGGACTCGCAGCGCTCAGGCGGCGCCGGTCTCGGGCAGCACCGACCGCTCGCCCCGGCTGCGCGCCTCGAGGTGGGCACGCAGCGCCTCGGGCTGGGCCTGGCGGATCCGGTCCGCGGTCGCTGCGATCTCGATGTGGTCGCCGAAGCGACGCTCCCAGGGATGCAGCAGCCGGTCGCCGCCGTAGCGGGGGATCATGTGGGCGTGGAAGTGGAACTGAGATTGGTCAGCCGCCCGCCCCGAGTTGTGCAGCAGGTTCAACCCGGCGACCTGCAGCGCGGGAACCACCAGCACCGCCACCTCGCGAGCGGCCACGGCGACCGCGGCGATCGTCTCGTCGTCGATGTCGGTGAGGTCGACCACGTGGCGCTTGGGCACGACGAGGCAGTGTCCGGGGGTCATGGGCAACAGGTCCATGAACACCACGGCGGCTGCGGTCTCGTGGACGTGGTGGGCGGGCGAGGTGCCCTCGACGATGGCGCAGAAGGTGCAGCCCACGCCCGGCGAGGGTACCGGCGCCGACCGGAGCCACTCCCCGGACGACCGACGGGGCCGTCCTGGCAGGGCCCCCGACCTCGATCAGGCGTCGACCCGGCCGGCCGTCCTGTCGGGGGGCCCGCCTCGAGCCCCGGTCCGCTGGCGCGGCGGGCCACCGGGCACCACCATGACGGGCGAGCTCGAGGAGGGTGACCATGCGCATCGCCATGCCGCTGAACTACGCCGGTGACTTCGACGAGGCCGTCGAGGACGTCGTGGCCCTCGAAGCCGTCGGACTTGAGCGGGTGTGGGTGGCCGAGGCCTACGGCTTCGACGCCGTGAGCCTCATGGGGTACCTGGCCGCGCGGACCGAACGGGTGGAGATCGCGTCGGGGATCCTGCCGATCTACACCCGCACGCCCACGCTGTTGGCCATGACCGCTGCCGGCATCGACGCCCTGTCCGGCGGCCGGTGCGTGCTCGGCCTCGGCGCGTCGGGACCCCAGGTCATCGAGGGGTTCCACGGCGTGGCCTACGACGCCCCGATCGGGCGGACCAGAGAGATCATCGACATCTGCCGCCAGGTCTGGCGGCGTGAGCGCGTCGAGCACGACGGACGCCACTACCAGCTGCCGCTCCCCGAAGGTCAGGGCACCGGGCTCGGCAAGTCGCTCAAGATGATCACCCGGCCCGAGCGCCAGGCCATCCCGATCGTCATCGCTGCGCTGGGGGACAAGAACGTCGAGATGACTGCGGAGTCCGCCGACGGGTGGCTGCCCATCTTCTTCTGGCCGGAGAAGGCCAAGACCGTCTGGGGCGACGTGCTCGACGCCGGGGCCGCCCGCCGTGACGAGTCGCTCGGCCCGTTGGACATCGTCGCCGGCGGCCCACTGGCGATCGGCGAGGGCGTCGAGCACCTGCGCGAGCGCAACCGGCCCATGGCCGCGCTGTACGTGGGGGGCATGGGCGCCAAGGGTCGCAACTTCTACAACACCTTGTTCCAGCGCTACGGCTACGAGGCCGAGGCCGAGCGCATCCAGGAGCTGTACCTCTCGGGCGACAAGGACGCGGCCGCCGCCCTCCTGCCCGATGAGTTCTTGGCGTCGACGTCGCTCATCGGCACGGAGGGCTATGTGAAGGACCGCCTGGCCGCCTACGCCGATGCCGGGGTCACGACCCTGAACGTCAATCCGCTGGCCAGCACCCGCGACGAACGGGTGGCCATGGTCGGGCGTCTCCGGGAGCTGGTGGACTCGCTGTAGCGGCTGTGGCGGCCGGCGCCGAGGCCTCAGACCGGTGCGCGCTCCGAGCGCGGTGCGGCCCGACCGCGAGGCGGTGTCGAGGCGAGTGCCCGGGGCCACCGGCGCGGCGTGAGGAGCACGCCCCGGGGGATCTCTTCGAACATCCACCGGGTGACGTGGCGGCGGGTCCAGTCGTTGGCGTCGACGATGCGCAGGCCGAGCTCGGCCCGGCGTCGGCCATCGAGGGCGCCGACGCACCACTGCGCCACCCGATGGTCGGCCGCGAGTGACCGGAGCACCCCTCGGCGGTACCGCTCGGCGATCTCGACCGGGCGTCCGCCCGCGAGGATCGACTCGGCCGCCAGGACCCCGGTGCGCAGGGCCTGGGCGATGCCCTCCCCCGTGACCGGGTCAGGGGCCCGGGCAGCGTCGCCGGCGAACAGCACCCGCCCGTGGTGCAGCTGCGTGGCGCGCACCCCGGCCGGGATCGGCCAGGCGCGGACAGGACCGAGGTCGCGGAGATCTCCGAGGGCGGCTCGGACGGCGGGACGCTCTGCGAGGCCCTCCATCGCCCGGGCCATCGCGTTGCCGTCGAGACGCCCCCGGCGTCGGGTGACCACGCCGAGGTTCACCTGGCCGTGCGGCAGAGGGAACGACCACGCGTACCCGGGCAGCAGGTCGGGCTCGAACCACACCCACTGGCGACGGGCCCCGGTCGCCTCGGACCGTGCGTAGCGACGCAGGGCGTGCATCTCGCCCCGGTACCCCTCAGGTGCCGCACCGACGAGTCGGCGCACCGGTGACCACATGCCGTCGGCGGCCACCACGTGCGCAGCCTCGAGCGCCACCGGTCCGGTGGGAGATCTGACGCCCACCGTCACCCCCCGGGAGTGCGAGCGCACCGAGGTGACCCGGCACCCCTCCCGCACCTCGGCCCCGGCGCGGACCGCCAACCCGACGAGGGCCGCATCGAGGTCGGCCCGCTGGGCGACCACCGAGCGGGCCCGGCTCCCGGTCAGGGGCAGCTCGATCCGTCGGCCGCTCGGGGCGACGACCACGACGTCGTCGACGACGGTCCAGGACCTGACCGTCGACGGGTCGAGGCCCAGCCCCTCGAGCTCGTCGAGGGCGGCGGTGGTGAGCCCGTCGCCACAGCACTTGTCCCGTCCGACGGCGGCCCGGTCGACCACGACCACCTGCGCCCCGGCCCCAGCAGCGGTGATGGCCGCCGCCGATCCGGCCGGCCCGGCGCCGACGACCACGACGTCGACAGCGCCGACGGCGCCGACGGGCGCAGAGGGTGCGTCGGGCACCGGGACCACGGTACCGACGCCGGCGCCTCAGCCGGTGGTGACCGACGACGGCCGGCGGGCGCCCCGGGGCACCACCACCGTGGCTCGCACCTCGGTGCCGGTGGTGACGTCGAGGGCGTCGATCAGCACGTGCAGCTGACCGATCGCCTGGTCGGGCCCGAGGTCGAGCTCGACCCAGCCACGACGGTCGGCCAGGACGACCAACAGATCCTCAGAGGACAACGCGACGGCGGCCAGCGCGGCGCGCGTGGCGCTGGTGACGGTCGTGGTGACCGACGGGGTGACCAGCTCGACGGCGACGGCCTCACCCGAGCCGTCGCGCAGTTGATCGATGACCCCGCTGTGCAGGTCACCGCTCACCACCAGGGGCGACGGGGCCTTTGCCAGAGCGTCATCGAGACGGCCACGAGCGGCCGGGTAGCCATCCCACTGGTCGTCGTTCAACACCACCGTGTCCCCGAGGGCGACCGTCAGATCGCCGACCATGACCTGGGAGGCGACCAGCTGCCAGCGGGCGGACGAACCCTCCAGCTGCCGGCGGAGGTCGTCCTCGCGGACCGGGCCGAGCATCGTGCGCGCCGCCTCGTCCATCTCGGGGGTGGCGCGTCGAGCCCCGAGGAGCGCAGGTGCCCCGGCGCGGGGCGAGCGGTGGGGGCGGACGTCGAGCAGGACCACGTCACAACCACCGCCGAGGGACACCAGCCGGTGCAGGTCGGTCCGGGGCTCGAGGCCCCCCCGCACGGGATGGTGCTCGAGGAAGGCCCTCTCGGCGATGTCGCGAGCGGGGTGGTCGGGCCCCCATCCGTTGGCCACGTCGTTGTCGTCACGGGTGGCGATCCAGGGATGCGCGGCCCGACAGGCTGCGAGGTCGACATCACCGAGGGCGCGGGCGTGACGGCGCCGGTACCCGTCGAGGTCGTCGGGCGCCGGCTCGTCGAAGGGCCGCCACCCCCCGCCCCCGCCGCCGGCGTAGATCGTGTCGCCCAACATGACCACGGCATCTAGGTCGCGCCCGGCCAGCTCACGGTGCACGGTGAAGGGCCCGTCCTGGAACCGCTGGCACGACGCGACCGCCACGATCGCCTCATCCCGGGCAGGGTCAGGGAGCCGGGTACGTCCGACGATCGAACGTCGCGCACCGTCGGCGGCGGCGAAGCCGTAGAACAGCGTGCCGACCTCGTCGAGCCCGTCGACGTCGACGTGCACCGCCCCGGCCGACGCCGTGCCGGTGCGCACACGACCCTCGGCGACCACGTCGCCCAGCTCGGGGTCACGGGCCAGCTGCCAACTGATCTCGACGTCTCCGCCGCCGGGCGGACCCCCCCCGGCTCCCTTGGTGCTGGCGGGCGGGGCGCAGCTCGTCGGGTCACAGGTCAGCCGGGTCCACAGGGTGATGCCGCCAGGTCGGGGATCGCCGCTGGCCACTCCGAGGGCGAAGGGCTCCTCGGCTGGTCGCGGCGCCCACGCCGGCGCGGTGGCGGGCCCTTCGCCGATCGACGTCGGCGCGTCCCCATCGATCGTCGGCGGCACCGCGTTCGATGCGCGAGCGGTGGTGGTCGTGGCGAGCGGCGCCACGTCGCGCCGTGGGTCCGAGCAGCCGACGGCGACGCCGACCGCGGCCGCCAGGCCGGTCAGGAACGTCCGACGGTCGACCCGCCCGTGCTCCACCGGTCGTGTCGCACGGGCGGGACGCCGCTCCTCTCGACGGGTCAGGGTGCCGCCGAGGTGGGCGGGGAGGTCGGGGGCGGCGCCGGGGTGATCGGCGCCGGGGTGGGTGCGGGCGCGCTCGTCGGGGTCGTGGAGGGAGGTGCCGGGAGCGTCGTCGGCGGTGGTGGTGGCGGCCGGGTCGGTGCCGGTGTGGCCGGGGGTGGCTGGGTGGGTGCCGGCGTGGCCGACGGGGGCGGCCGGGTCGGTGCCGGTGTGGGCCGCGGCGCCGGCGGCTGCGTGGTGGCCGGCGGGGGCGGTTGGGTCGGTGCCGGGGTGGGCCGCGGCGCAGGAGGCGCCGCCGGCGCCGGAGGGTCGGGCTCGGACTCGGACTCGACGGGGACCGTGCGGTTGCCGGCGCAGTCGAGGCCCTCACCGGGTCGGTACAGGGCGACGACGTCGTCGTCGGTCACCGTGCCGTCGGTGTGGGTGCGACGTCGATCGGTGGTGACCCGGGTGCACTGGTCGCTGGCGCGCTGGCTCTGGCCGGTCTGGACGGCCTCGACGTCGCGGGTCGAGTACAGCTCGACGGTGATCGTGGTGTCGGTGTACCTCGTCCACACCAGCACGCCGTGATCGGTGGGGTTGCGCACCTGGAGATCGGGGTGCGGGAAGCTCAGCGTCGCCTCCCGGCCGTAGGGGTAGCGGCTGATGTACAGCGAGTGGCTCTGGTACTCGCCGAAGTCGAGACCGGCGAAGAACGCGGCGTTGAACAGCGTCGTGGCGAACTGGCTGATGCCACCGCCCACGGCCTGGTCGAACACGCCGTTGGCGATGACCCCGTCGGCGACGAAGCCCTTGTCGACCGTGCGGCGACCGACGAACCCGTTGATCGACAGCTCGCCGCCGGGGGGGATGACGTAGCCCCTCACCAGGTCGGCGATGCGGTGGATGTTGGTCACCCGGTTCTGGCAGCAGGCGTGGCTGGTCGTGTAGGCGCCGACGAGCTCGACGATGCCGAGCTCCTGTGCGGCCTGCAGGGCCTCTGAGGGCAGTGCCTCGCGTAGGGGGAGCTGGATCGGCCCCGGCTCACCGGCCCGCAGCGCGGCCTCGATGGCTGCGCCCGAGCCCTCGGCGCAACACACCGACCCCCCCTCGGCCGAGACGACCTCGACCACACCGGGAGCCGTGATGTCGAGGCGGGCGGTGTCGCCGTCGGATCGCTCGGCCCACTGGCCGGCCTCGGTGACGGCGAAGGAGAACTCCGCGGCGTCGGGCAACGTCTGGCCCACCATCTGCACGAGCTGCTCGGTGGCCCGCTCGTCGTCGATGGACCAGGTCGCGCCGTCGTCGTCGACGGCGATGTCGACCCAGTCCAAGACGGTGCCGGTCGGCACCTCGAGCGCCGGACCGGTGGGGGCGCTCCCGTCCTCGGGCACCGTCACCTCGCCGTCACCGACGACCAGGACGACGCCGTCGCCGAGGGGCCCGACGATCTCGGTGCGCACGGCCTCGAGCGCCGCTGCATCGCGCACGGTCGGCACCTCGGTGACGTCGACGACGACGTCGATGGGGCCGGTGCCGGTCTCGATCTGACCGAGGGCGTCTGCGGCTGCCGCCGGGTCGAGGCGACGCCCGGGCCGTCCCGGGTCGACGACGATGTCGTCCTCGGTGACGGCGAGCGACGGCTCGACCGGTTCGGCCACGACGAGGTCCTCGGTCGCTCGGCGCGCCCGATCGGCGTCATAGGCGCCCACCGGCTCGACCCGGGTCGGGGTGATCAGCGACCTCAGCCACTCCACGGGCGAGCGCCACAGGCCCCGCCCGCCAGCGTCGAGGGCCGCCTCGCGGGTGGTGTCGACGTCGAGGCGCAGTCCCAGATCAGCGCCGCTCATCTCGAAGGTCGTGCCGTCGTCGGCGACCAGGCGCACGGGCCGGGCGTCGGTCCAGCCGGCGAGCTGGTCGAGGCGCTCGTCGAGGTCATCGGGGCCGAGCCCTCCGACCGCCAGATCGGCCACCTCGACGTTGCGAGCCACCTCGCCGCGGTGGGCCATCGCGTCGACGGCGAACACGACGAGCCAGGCGGCCACGAGGGCCGCCGGCACGACCAGGGCGAGCGACCAGCGGGGCAGGGGCAGGGTGCGTCGCACGACGGGCGTGATGCTAGGAGTCGGCCCCGCTGCTGCGGTGGCACCCTGCCGCGGCGTGGCGACCTACGATCCGTCGTGGCGTGACGCGCGTCGCAGGGACAGCAGCGCCAGAGGGAGGGGAGCGATGGCACAGCTCTGCGCGGATCGAGTCGTCGTCGTCACCGGAGCCGGCCGGGGCATCGGGCGCGAGTACGCCCTGATGCTGGCCGAGCACGGGGCGAAGGTGGTCGTCAACGATCTCGGCGGCGAGCGCGACGGCACCGGGGCGACGACCGGTCCGGCCCAGGACGTGGTCGACGAGATCACCTCGGCGGGCGGCGAGGCGGTCGCCAACGGCGAGGACGTGTCGAGCTGGGAGGGCGCCCAGCGCATGATCAACCAGGCCGTCGAGACCTTCGGCGATCTGCACGCCGTGGTCAACAACGCCGGCATCTTGCGTGACCGGATGCTGACCAACATGACCGAGGCCGAGTGGGACGCGGTGATCCAGGTCCACCTGAAGGGCACGTTCTGTCCGTCGCGGTGGGCTGCGTCCTACTGGCGGGAGCGGGCCAAGGCGGGGGAGAGCGTGAGCGGCCGCCTCGTCAACACCACGTCGGTGTCAGGCATCTACGGCAACGTGGGCCAGACCAACTACGGCGGCGCCAAGATGGGCATCGCCGGCTTCACGATCATCGCCGCCCGCGAGTTGGCCCGCTACGGGGTCACGGTCAACGCCATCGCCCCGGCCGCGCTCACCCGCCTCACCGAGGACCTCGGCATGGGCCAGCTGCCCGAGGCCGAGCTCGAGGCGGTGTCACCTCGTTGGATCGCGCCGATCGTCACGTGGCTGGTGAGCGAGGACTCAGCCGATGTCACCGGGCGGGTGTTCGAGGCCTCGGGACGGGTGCTGGCGGTCGCTGAGGGCTGGCACCGTGGGCCGTCGGCCGAACCGGTGGACGACCCCACCGAGATCGGTGATCTCGCCCGACGCCTGGTCGGCGAAGCCCGCCTGAACGCTGGCATGGACGGCGCCGACCTCGACGGCGGGTTGGGATCGTGACGGCGATGGCGCGATCGCGCACGCGAGGACCGGGCGACCTCGTGCGAGGGCCCCGGGAACGAGCGAACGGGCGGCGAGGTCGCCTGGGACGAGGTGGGGCGACGTGGGTCTGAACCCCGAGGCCGTCGGCGCCACGAGCGGACCCCACGAGCGATCGTGGAGCTCTCGCGACGCCCTGTTGTACGCCGTCGGCGTGGGTGCCGGGGCGACCGACCCGTTCGGCTTCGAGCTCGAGTTCACCACCGAGAACAGCCGCGACGTCACCCAGGCGGTCCTGCCGACGATGGCGGTGGTGCTCGGAGCCGGCGGGGCCATGGCCGAGGCCGGCGACGTCGACTTCGGTCAGCTGCTGCACGGGTCCCAGGGCATCACGGTGCACCGGCCGATCCCGCCCGAGGGCACCGTGGTCTGCCGAGACCGCATCGCCGGCATGTGGGACAAGGGCCAGGGCCGCCACGCCATCATCGACACCGAGATCACCGCCACCCTGGCCGCCGACGATGAGCCGCTGTTCGAGAGCCGCTCGACCGTGGTCATCCGGGGCTCGGGTGGCTTCGGCGGCGAGCCGGGCGAGACGGCGCCGACGGTGCAGATCCCCGAGCGTGATCCCGACGAGTCGGTCACCTACGCCACCCGTGCGGATCAGGCGCTGACCTACCGGCTGTCAGGCGACCGCAACCCGCTGCACAGCGACCCGTGGTTCGCCACCGAGCTGGCCGGCTTCCCTCGCCCCATCCTGCACGGCCTGTGCACCTACGGCTTCACGGGGCGGGCCCTGTTGCACACCCTCTGCGGGTCGGATCCGGCGCGCTTTCGTTCTATGGACTCCCGCTTCTCGGCCCCGGTGTTCCCCGGTGAGTCCCTCACCGTGCAGATGTGGCGCACCGGCGACGGCGAGGCCGCGTACCGCACCCTGGCCGATACCGACGGCCGGGTGGTCATCGACAACGGCCGCTGCACCTTCACCGGCTGAGCGCTCGACAGCGGCCCGCAGGGGCCAGCAGGTGCCGGTGGGGTGGAGGTCGACGGCGCGCCGCGGATCTTGCGGCGCCAGCGCGCTGGGACGCCGCTGCGGTCCGCCAGAACGGCGCCGCCTGGTACGTCAGAACAGCGTCGCTGGTACGTCAGAACAGCGTCGCCTGGCGAGGCTCGATGCCCCGGAGCGCGTCGTAGTCCACATCGATGCAGGTGATGCCCTTGCTCTCGGCGTAGGCCCGCGCCTGGGGGCGGATCTCCTGGGCCGCCAGGAGCCCGCGGACCGGCCGCAGTCCCGGGTCGAGGTCGAGGCGGGCGAGGTAGCGCAGCAGCTGATCGACGCCGGCGATCTCGCCGCGCCGCTTCACCTCGACGGCCAGGGCCGCCCCGTCGGGGGTCCGGCACATGAGGTCGACCGGGCCGATGTCGGTGGGGTACTCCCTGCGCACCAGCACGGTGCCCTCGCCCAGCGCCCGGGGGTGTTCGGCCAGCAGCGCCTGGAGGTGCACCTCGACGCCGTCTTTGACCAGGCCGGGGTCGGGACCGAGATCGTGGCGCAGGTCGACCAGCACCTCGTGGAGCTGGATCACCAACCGCTCCTCAGCGGGGTTGGTGACGACCCAGCGGCCGGGTTCCTCGCGGCGCACGTTGGGGGCGTTCATCCAGTTGAGCGGCTTGTAGGCACCCCCGTCGGCGTGGACGGCGACGCACCCGTCGGCCTTGACCATCACGAGTCGGACCGCTTCGGGCAGGTGGGCCGCGAGGCGCCCCGAGTAGTCCACCGTGCAGCGGGCCACGACGAGGCGCACGGCGGACGAGGCTAGCGGCGCCCCCGCCCCCCGGGCCGGCTCAGCCCATCGGGTCGGCGATGGCGGGATCGTGGCGGTGGCCGAGACCGAGCGTGAGACCAGCCGCCCTCCGGTGCGCCGCCCGCTGGAGCACGACGAGGCCGAGCGCCACGGGCACCGCGGCCAGACCCGCCATCACCTCGGACGGGGTGAGGTGCTCGAGCAGGAGACCGGCGGTCGCCTGCCCGGTACCGGCGCCGACCAGGATCATCGCCGCGAACAGCGAGAACCCCTCGGCCCGTCGGGAGTGGTGCACGGTGCGCTGGAGGGTCATGCTGGCGATCGCGTTCATGGGTGCGAACGGTGCGCCCACGACCACCAGGGCCACGCCGAGGCCGACCACGTTCGGGGCGAGGGCGGCCGGCACGACCGCTGCGCCCATGGCGATCAACAGGGCGCCGGCGGTCACCCGGCCGCGGCGGAGCGGATCGGTGAGCGTGGCGGCGTAGACCCCCGCCGCCCCGCTGCCAAGGGCGGTGAGGGCCAGCAGTGGACCCGCGACGGCAGGGTCCAGGCCGAGGTCCTCGGCTCGGGCCGGCAGCGTGGCCTCGAGGGCCCCGAGGGCGAAGCCCACGCCGAAGGTGAGCAGGTAGATGCTCGTCGCCCCCCGGGTGCGCCACGGGGCGCGTCCGGTCCGCCCGCTCGCGTCCACCGGCGGGCGGCGGGGCAGGTGCCCGAGCAACGTCGCGGCGACGAGGAACGACGTCGCCTGCAGCACGAGCACGCCCACGGGGCCCACCACGAGCGCAGCGACACCGGCGACGGCCGGCCCGGCGACGAAGCCGACCTCGACGAGCACGGCGTCCACGGCGGTGGCGGGCTCGAGCTGGTGTGGCTCGACGGCGGCCACCATGAGGGTGCGGAACGCCCCGATCACCGCAGCGGACACCAGGCCCAGCACGCCGGCCAGCACGGCCAGCACCAGCCACGGCGCCCCGGCGAGCACAGCGGCGACGATGGCCCCGGTGGCCGCCGCCGAGGCCAGCAGGTCGCGACGCAGCCCGGTTCGCAGTTCGGTGCGGTCCAACGCCCGCCCACGCAGCGGGGCAGCCGCTCCCGCCGCCAGGGTGGCGATGCCGGCGAGCTGAGCGCCCGAGGACAGCGAACCGGTCACCCCCTCGCCGACCAGCACCAACCCGAGCAGGTTCATGGTCATGGGCAGGCGGGCGAACACGCTGGCGATGGCCCAGCGGCGGAACGCCGGCCGTCGCAGCAGCGCCCGAACGGCGGCTGGGTCGCGAGCGGCCCGCCGGTCGGCTCCCGGGCTCGTCGTCACCGCAGGCGACGGTACCGGCCGCTGTTCCCGCCCGGGCCCTACCCTGCCCCGGGTGGAACCCGTCGACCATCCCGCCGGAATTGGTGGGCCCGCCCGTCCTGGCGCACCCGGCGCCCAGACCGGTCCCGGCGTCGGCACCGGCGACGTGGCGCCCGCGGCCCGTCGCACCGAGCCGGCGGGGGTCGTCGATGACCCGGCGAGCGTGACGCCGGTGGCGGCGGTCGGTCGGCGGGAGCCGCTCCCGCGAGCCGCGGCCCCGTGGTGGTTGTGGCGCATCGGCCTCAGTGCCTGGCTCGCCATCGGCGCCGTCGGCGCCGCCGCGCTCGCCGTGGTGGGCATCGCCGCGGTGCGCACCGTGGCGCTGCCGCTGGCCCTGGGGGCGTTCTTCGCAGTGATCTTCGAGCCGGTCGTCGACCGGTTGCAGGCCTGGCGCCTGCCACGTGGGTTGGCAGCCCTCGCCGTGCTGCTCGGCATCGCCGGCCTGCTGGGCGGGGTGGGCGCGCTGATCGGGGCGACGATCTCTGACGAGTGGGACAGCCTGCGGGCCGAGATCGACAACGCCGTCGACGACGTCCAGAGCTGGTTGGAGGACTCGCCCATCGACCCGGACCTGCTGGACTCCCTCGACGCCGGGGCCGGCGGGACCGGGGCGCTGGCTCGCGACGGCATCGCCTCCAACGTGGCGACGGCGGCCACCTCGGTGGCGGCGTGGGTGGCGGGCCTGCTGCTCGCCACCGTCGTCCTCTACTACCTGTTGAAGGACGGCGATCGGTTGGGCCGCTGGATGATCAGCACGGCCCGACAGCGGGGTCGCGACGACGTGGCCGGCCTGTTGGACTTCGCCGCCACCTCGATCCGTCGCTACTACGCCAGCCGCACGGCGCTGGCGGTGCTGAACGGCGTGTCGATCGCCATCGGCATGTGGATCGCCGGCGTGCCGGGGGCTGCTGCCATCGGCGTGGTGAACTTCGTCGGGGCCTACATCCCGTACTTCGGCGCCGCCATCGGCGGGCTGTTCGCGGTGCTGCTGGCGCTGTCTGAGGGTGGGCTGACGCTGGCGCTGGTGGCGCTCGGCATCGTCATCGTGGCGCAGGTGATCCTGGAGAACCTGCTGGAGCCGCGGGTGGTGAGCGGCTTCGTCAGCCTGCCCCCGCTGGTGGTCCTGTTGGTGACCACGACGGGCGGTGTGCTGCTCGGCATCCCGGGGCTGATGCTGGCCACGCCGGTGACCGTGGTGCTGCTCGAGGCGACCAAGGTGCTGCGTCACACGTCAGCCGACGGCGAGGCCGGCGGCGCCGGCGTGGCGTCGCAGCGAGCTGACGGGGGAGCCGACGGCTCACCGGCGACGCACCACTAGGCCCTCGGGACCGGCGGGTCGATGGGCAGGGGGGCGTCTGGGGTGGCGCCAGGGCCCCGCACCGCTCGTGCCCCCAGCTCGGCGAGGGGGATGCCGGTGGCCCGATCGACCATGACGGGGTCGACCGGTCGATCCGAGCTCGGGTCGATCAACAGCACCGGGGGCTCGACCAGCCCGCCCCACCGGTCGCCCCACACCAGCAGCGCCACGATCACGTCGCCCAGGCCGCGTCCCTTGTCGGTCAGGTGGTAGTCGAAGCGCTCCGGTCGCTCCTGGTAGCGGCGCCGTTCGAGCACGCCGTGCTCCACGAGCAGGCCGAGGCGGTCGGTGAGGGTGTTGCGGGCGATGCCGAGCCGCTCGGCGAAGGTCTCGAACCGGGTCACCCCGAAGAGGGCGTCACGCACGATCAGCAACGTCCACGCATCCCCGACGACGTCGAGGGAACGGGCGACCGAGCAGCGGGCGTCAGCGTGGCTCTTGCGTCGCATGTCCACCCATCTTGGCCTGCACCGGCGTCGGTGCGGTTCGCAGGGGCACCGAGGTCAGCGTGGTTCCGAGCCCACCGAGGACCATGAGCCACCAGACGCGATCGAACCCGCCGAGCGCCTCGTCGAGCGAGGTCGCCTCGCCGACGAAGGCGATGGTCAGCGCGACGCCGAACGTGCCGGCCAGCTGGCGGATGGCCTGGTTGGTGGCGGTGCCGACCCCGAGGCGATCCGGCGGCAACGCCTGGGCGGCGACGCTGGACAGCTGGGGCAGCGACATGGCCACGCCCACGCCGGTCAACGCCATCGACGGCAGGTAGTCGAGCAGGTAGTCGGACTCGCCGTCGAGCATCACGACCCGCCAGAGGGCCCCGAGGGCGAAGAACACGCCGCCGCCGAGCAGCAGCGGCCGCTGACCGATCCTGGCCGCCAGCGCACCCATCTTGGGGGCGAGCACGGCGACCAGGGCGGGGCCGGGCGCCACGCCGAAGCCGGCGGACAGGACCGACCACCCCCACACCTCGGTGAGGAACAGGATCGACCCGAAGAACATGGCGGTGAACGCCGTGCCGAAGGCGACGGTGGCCACGTTGGCCCATCGGTAGTTGGTGATGGCGAACAGCTCGAGATCGAGGGCGGGAGCGGCGCTCGAGCGCTGGTGGCGCACGAACACGGCGAGCAGCGATGCGCCGCCGATCAGGCAGGCGATGGTGCGAGCGTCGAGCCACCCCCAGGTGTCGCTCTGGACGATGCCGAGCGCAGCGGTGGCGGCCGCTGCAGCGACGAGCACCACGCCGACTGGGGCGGGCACCGGCGTTGACGGGTCGGCGGACTCCCGCAGCCACCGGCGGCCGGCCAGCACGGTGAAGACCCCGACGGGGACGTTGAGCAGGAACACCCACCGCCACCCACCGACCTCGACGAGGGCGGCACCGGCGGTCGGGCCGAGGGCGCCGGCCACCGCACCCGTCGCGCCCCAGATGGCCACGGACACGGGCACCCGGGCCGGTGGGGTGGCCCGCAGCACCAGGGCGAGCGAGGACGGGACGAGCACGGCGGCGCCGACGGCCTGGGCGACCCGGAAGGCGATCAGCCACCCAGCACCTGGTGCCAGCGCGCAGGCGACCGAAGCGCCGGTGAACATGATCGAGCCGGTGAGGAAGGCCCGGCGGTGCCCCAGGCGGTCGGCGAGCTTGCCTGCGGGTACCAACAGGGCTGCCACAGCGATCGTGTAGGCGTTGAGCACCCAGCTCAACTGGGCCGCGCTCACCTCGGGGAACGAGGCCTCGATGTCGGGGTAGGCCACGAACAGCACCGTGGTGTCCAAGAAGATGGCCAGCACGGCCATGGCCGCCACGAGGAGGGTCCGGCGGGCGTGGACGCTGTCGAGCACGCTGCCCAGCCTGACCAGATCCGTTCGATGATGCAACTGAGTGGGCGGTCCGGGTGGCGGGGAGTCTGGTCGGCACGGGAGTCCGGGCCTGCGAGTCACAAGGTGCGCCGGGACGGGAGACGGAGCCGGCGTCGGGTCGGCGTCGGAGTCGAGGTCGAGGCGCTCAGGCGCCCCAGAGCCGATCGGCGAGGCCGGAGTGGCGTCGGATGGGCGTGCGGATCGCCGCGGTGACCGCTGCCGCCTCGGCCACCACGGTGACGCTGCGACGGGCGCGGGTGACCCCGGTGTAGACGAGCTCGCGGGTCAGGGTCCGAGACGGCGGCGGCGGCAGGCACAGCACCACCTCGTCGAACTCCGAGCCCTGGCTCTTGTGCACCGTGGTGGCCCACCGGCTCTCGACCGCTGCGATCCGGCTCGGCTCGACCAGGCGGGCCCCCGTGCCGCGGGCGATCGCCACCCGAGGGCCCTGCGGCGTCGCCACCACCACGCCTTGATCGCCGTTGAACAGCTCGTTGCGATAGTCGTTGGCGGTGACGAGCACCGGCCGCCCCACCGCCCACGGCCGACCCAGATCGATGTCGTCGCCAGCGGCCAAGGCCACAGCGACGAGGCGGTTCCACCGGTCGACACCTGCGGCGCCGGCTCGGGTGGCGCACAGCACGGCGAGGCGGGTCGAGGCCCCCAGGGCGTCGAGCGGGTCGCCGTCGCAGGCAAGCTCGACGACGGTGCGGGCGGCCTCGATCACCCGTTGCTCCACGGCGCGGGCGGCGTCGCTGTCGGCGTCGACACGCGTGACGTCAGGCGTCGATCGGGCTCGCAGCGTCCGACCGGCCGCGGCGGCATCGCCGTCGCGCACTGCGGCGGCGAGACGACCGACCCCCGAGGAGGGATCGAAGCGGTGGGAGCGATCGAGCACGACGAGGCACCTGGCTAGGGCGGCTGCGCGCGCACCGGTGGGCGGCGTGGCCCGGCGCGCCGGGGCGACCAGATCGGCCAGCACGGCTCCGGCTTCCACGCTGGCGAGCTGGGACGGGTCACCGACGAGCACCAGGCGCGTCTCGTCACGCAGCGCCGAGAGCAGCTGGGCCATCAGCGGCAGCGACACCATCGAGACCTCGTCGACCACGACTACGTCGTGGCGCAGGGGCGCATCGGGCCCGTGGCGGGCGCCGGTGCCGTCGGGCCGCACGCCGAGCAGGCGGTGCACGGTGCGGGCGCCCTCGGCGGTGACGGCATCGGCGGTGCTCGGGTCGAGGGAGGCGGCGGCGACTTCGGCGGCCACCGCCTCGTCGAGGCGGGCGGCCGCCTTGCCGGTCGGCGCGGCGAGGGCCACCTGCAGCGGCCGGCCGGCGGCGGCGTCGAGGTGCCAGAGGGCCAACAGGCGCGCCACGGTGCGCGTCTTGCCGGTCCCGGGTCCGCCGGCGATCACCACGAGGTTGGCGTTGCGGGCGGTGCGCGCGCCGAGCCGCTGCGCCTCGTCGTCGCCGAAGAGGCGGTCGAGCGGGTCGAGCGGTGTCGGCCCGGTCGTCGGATCGTTGGTGGCGGGGCGTGCGGCGTCCAGCGGGTCCGGGCCTGCCCCGTCTTGGTCGATGAGCGCGTCCGCTCGGCCGTGGCCGCCGGGGGGCGCGTGCGATGGTCCATCCTGGTCGGCGTGCGCGTCCGCCCGCGCGTCGTCGCCGGCAGCCGGCGGGTTCGGCGCCGTGCGTTCGGAGCGCCGTCGCAAGGCTCGGGCGACGAGCACCTCGGCGCGGTGCAGCCGGGTGAGGTAGCAGCGCGTGCCGTCGAGCACCAGCGGCGCGGCGGCCAGGGGGTCGGTGGCGTCCCCAGGGGCCGCGACCAGTTCAGAGGCGGCCAGCACGGCCCGCCACCAGGCCGGCTCGGGCCAGTCGAGGCCGAGGCGCTCACCGGTCTCGGTGACGTCGAGCTCGGCGACGGTGGCGAGGTCGACCGCCACGTGGCCGTGCCGCGGGGCTCGCATGGCGAGGGCGGCCGCCAGCACCACCTCGGGGGCTGGGGCGTTGACAGCCAGGCGGGCCCAGGCGGTGGCGGCGTGCACGGCGGTGGCGTCGAGCAGGCCGGCAGCAGCGAACGGGGCGAGGATCTCGGCTGCGTGGCGTGAGCCCGAGAGCGCCGACGGGCCACGGTCGGTCGTCGGGCTCACGGGTCCGTCCCGGAGAGCAGGTTGTCGAGCTCGACGACGAGGGCGGGCGGCGCCCGCCAGCTCCACACACCGTGGGTTCGACCGTCGGCGAGGGCGGCCGCCGGGCCGACCATGCCGCGGACGAACAGGTAGCCGCAGGCGCCGAGGTCGCGGGCGGGATCGTGCGCCGGCAGCCGCCACCGCAGGTAGCGGTGCAGCGCCACGGTGTACAGCAGGGCCTGCAGCGGGTAGTGGTGGGCGACCATCGCCTCGACGAGCCGGTCGGGGTGGTAGTCGGCGAGCGACGGTCGCTCCCCGCCGAGGCGGTTGGTCTTGTGGTCCACCACGTGGAAGCGGGTCACCCCGTCGGGATGGCGGCGGCGCACCACGATGTCGATGCTGCCGGTGAGGACGCCGGCGAGGGGGCGAGGTGACCCGCCGGCGGCGAGCTGGCGGGCCCAGCGGCCGACGACGTCGTCGACGCCGAGGTGATCGGCAACGAGGCGTCCGAGGTCCCCGATGGTGGCGGCGTTGGATCCACCGGTGACGGACGCCCCGTCGGCGAGGGCCAGATCGAAGCCGAGCTCGTCGAGGCGGTCGGCCCGGGTCACCTCCGCCAGGCGAGCACCGCCGAGGTCGTCGCCGAGGGGGGTGTCGAGGGCCGCCGCCAACCCGGTCACGAGCCGCGCCCGATCGAGACCGACCGGCGCCAGCGCAGCGTGCGACTCGCACGCCTCGTCGAGGGCGCCATGGACGTCGGTGGCGGCGAAGTCGACCGTCTCGAGCACGGCGTGGACGAACGTGCCGACCGCCGGACCGGCCCCGATGCCCTCGAGCGGCGCCGGTTCGGTCGTCGTGGCCGTCGCCGGCTCGCTCGCCGTCGTCTCCGGCTCGCCCGTCGTCGTCGTGCCCGGTTCTGGCGGCTCCGCCGACGCCGTCGGCGGCGCGGGCACCGCTGGTGCGTCGGTGACCGACGGCTCGGTCTCGTCGTCGGCACCGGTGTCGCCGAGCGTGTCGTCGTGGGGATCGTGACGAGGTTGGCGAGCGGTGTGCGCTGCGGCGAGCGAGGTGAACGACCATCGGCCCCGGCTGCGGTCGAGGACCCGGCCGATCCGGGCGGCGGCCAGCTCGGCCGGCCTCGTCTCGCCAGCCGTCGCCGGCGGCGGGGGCAGCGGGGGCGGGGGTCCCGGTGGCACCGCCACGACCTCGACGAGATGGGCGACGTCAGACGTGCGGGCCCGGAGGTCGTCGATGACGTCGGCGTCGGCGGGCGGGCTCGTGGCGTCGGGGCCGAACAGCAACGGCGCCAGGCCGTTGCGCTGCTGGGCGTTGGCGGTGACCCACCAGGTGACGACGCGGTGCCGGGCACGGGTGAGGGCGACGTAGGCGAGCCGCCGCTGCTCGTCGCCGTCCTCCTGGTTCCACCCGGTGGGACGTCGGGCCTTGCGGTCCTTGCCGAGGTCGACGATGCGCTCGCCCGAGTCGGGGTCGACGAAGCGGGCCGGGGAGGCCGCCGGCGAGGCCTTCCACAGCGTCGGGAGGAACACCGCGCCGAACTCCAGGCCCTTGGCGGCGTGCACGGTCATGATCTGCACCGCAGCCTCGTCGGTCTCGACCCGCCGAACGATCGTGTCGTCATCGGGGTCGGCGTGGTCGACCAGCCACCGGAGGTGGTGAGCGACGATGGTCGGCTCGGCGCCGCGCCCCCCGCAGCGCTCGTGCAGCAGCTCGGCGAGGTGGAGGGCGTCGGTGAGGTGGCGGGGCCCATCGGGCCGGGTGAGGAGGCGCTCATCGAGGCGATGCGCAGCGCGCAGTGCCCGGAGGACGGCGACGACGCCGTGGCGACGAAGCCGGTCGGCGGCCTCGGCGATCTCACCCTGAGCGTCGGCGAGCTCCACGACGCTGGCGCCGTCGATGCGGTGACCGTCCCACCCGAAGAACCAGGTGGCTAGGGCGGCCCGGGCGCGTCCGGGGTCACTGGGCCGCTCCATCGCCAGCAGCAGCCGACGCCAGTGGTCCACGGCGTCGGCGTCGGTGACCTGCAGCCCCCGTGTGACCACCGCCGGCACCCCGGCGTCGCGTAGGGCGCTCAGCACCAGGCCAGCGTCGGCGTTGGCGGTGACGAGCACGGCGACGTCGGCGGGGCCGAGCAGTACGGCGTCGGTCGGCGCAGAGGGCCGAGGGCCGTCGTCGAGCAAGCGGCGGACCTGCACGGCGAGGTCGGCGATGACGGCGCCGAGGGCACTGGGGGTCCTGATCTTGCTGCGAAGACGGTCGAGGTCCGGATCGACGACGCAGCGCACCTCGATCGGCGCGACGGGGCGCCCGCCGGCGCCGAGGAGCCGGCGATCGGCCAGGTGCGGGGCCGGGCCGACCCGTCGGTGCGGGATGCGGCCGCCCCCGAAGTCTGCCCCGGTCATCAGGTGGTCGAGACCCTCGACGAGTGCCCCGTCAGAGCGCCAGTTGGTGTCGAGTGACCAGCGGCCACACAGACGGTCCGAGGAGGCCACCGCCACGTAGGTGGCGACATCACCGCCCCGGAACCGGTAGATCGCCTGCTTGGGATCGCCGACGCAGACGAGCGTGCCCCCGTCGCGGTAGATGCGCTCGAACACGTCCCACTGGGCGGCATCGGTGTCTTGGAACTCGTCCACGAGCGCCACCGGGTACCGAGCCCGGAGCTGGGCGCTCACCTCGGGGCGCTCACCCACGAGTCGTCGCATCCGCACGACGAGCTCGTCGTAGGCGATCAGGCTGCGATCGCCCAGCCGGCGCGCCAGCTCGTCGATGGCTGCGCCGGTGAGGCGCACCGCCTCGTGCTCGGCGTCGGTGGCGGCTTCGTCGCACTGGGTCGGCCACAGCCGGACGTCGGGCGTGGCCAGGGCCGCACGCACGCACTGGCGGAGCCTGGCGTCCGTGGGGATGAGCTCGGCGTCGAGGTGCAGCGCCGCCCGGGCGATGACGTCGGTGATGACCTCGTCGAGCACGGCGTCGGGGTCGCCGACGAGCTGGGCGTCACGATCGTGCAGCGGGGTGGTGCCCACCGAGGCGAGGGCTTGTTGGCAGAACCCGTGGATGGTGGTGATGGTGGCGGCGTCGAGCTCGGCGACGGCACGGTCGAGCCGCTGCGCCCGCCGGCTGCGCTCGGCGGCCGGCACGTCGGCGAGCCTGGCCAGCACGGGATCCCCGGCTGCCATCGCGACCCAGCCGCCGCCCCCGGCGGGCTGCCCCAGACCGGCGACGCCGGCGACGAGGCGGTGACGGATGCGGTCTCGCAGCTCGGCGGCGGCGGCTCGGGTGAAGGTGACGACGAGGAGGCGGTCGATGGCGATGTCGAGCTCGGCGACGTAGCGGACGGCGAGGGTGGCCAGGGCGTGGGTCTTGCCCGTGCCGGCGCTGGCCTCGACGAGGTGGGTGCCGACCGCCGGCAGTGGTCCGGTCTGTGACAGCGGCGAGCAGGACTCGTCGGGCGCGTTCACGTCCGACTCGTGCCGCCGACGCCCCCGGCCCGCCCGGTCTCCCCGGTTTCCCCGGTGTGCCTGGCGTTCCCGGTGTGCCCGGTGTGCCCGGTGCGCCCGGCGTCGCCGACGAGGTCGCCGAGATCGGTGACGACGACGCTGTCGTCGAGCGCATCCCACAGCTGGTGGGCGAGCCGACGGGCCCGATCGGTCTCGTCGAGCCCAAGCACCTCGTCGAGGGCGCGGCGTCCGTGGAGCAGCACGACGTCGGCATCGTGGGCGTCCCCCCAGGCGCCCGCTCCGGTCGACGTCGTCCACGCCGCAGCTGCCCCCGGTGGGTGACGGGCCAGGCAGTGGCTCGTCGAGGCGAACAGGGGGAGCGGCTCGTGCCAGGCGGCGAGGGTGAGCTCCTCGGCGGCGGCCAGGGCTTCGAGGGCTCGAGCCCGACGTCGTGCGGGCGTGGCGTCGCGGGCCTCGACGGCGGTGGTGGCACAGAGCGTGGAGCCGCCCGTCGGCTCGTGGCACGCCAGGACCGCTCGCCACGGCTGCTCGGGGTCGGTGGCGACGAGGACGCACAGGTCGATCCACGCCGAGAGCAGGCGCTCGGCCTTCATGCGGCTGGCCCGCACGACGAGCGGACCGGGCCGGGCGCCGCCCACGCCACCGACGACGGTCCCGACGATGCGCCGCCCTGAGGCCAGCGTGACATCGACGTCCCACTCGAGCTCGCCCCGCAGCGGTAGGTCGAGGGCGTCGAGCGGTCCGAGGGACCGGTCGAGCTCGGCGTCGAGCTCGTCGAGGTCGAGGTCGCCGAGGGACCCTGGGGGGATCCTGCCGGCGGCTCGGACGACCTGGCGCCACCGTTCGGCGTCGTCGCCCCGTCGTGCGGCGAGCAACCCGTCGCGCTGTGCCCACCTGTCGAGCGGGGACAGTCGCGTGAGGTGGGTGATGGGCGGTTCGATCTTGTCGTCGGCGGCGCGGATGCCGAGCCTCCCCCGCAGCAACAGCCGACTCGGGTGCGTCACGCCGAGGCGCAGCTCGTCGAGGCCGAGGACCGGGCGCGCCACGTCGGGCAGTCGCCCGATCACGAGGCCCGGCGGGGCCTCGTGCCGTCGGTGGTCACCCTGGACGAGCCGGCGGGCCCCGGCGAGGGCGAGGCCGTCGACGGACCGGGTGCCCGCGCGGTCGAAGTTCGCCGGGGAGAACGGATGCTGGGGGTGGTGCTCGACGACGGCGTCTGAGGGTCGGGCGGCGCGGTCAGCGGCGAGGGTGGCGTCGAGGGCGTCGCGCAGCTCGTCGAGCAGCACCGATGGCGGCACGGGGCGGTTCGTGCGCACGTCGATGTCGTCGAAGGTGACCACGAGGGCGTCGCCGGCGGCGAGCACGGCCTCGAGCAGGGCGAGGCGGGCGTCGGCGCGGCGGTCGCGCTCGCCGAGTCGGGGGGCGGCAGCGACGAGGTCGTCGCCGTCGACGTGGGCGCTCGGGAGGGCGTCGGCGTCAAGGCCGAGGACGGCGACGACCCGGTGGGCGACGCCTCGGCGGGTCGAGAGCTCCCCGACGACGATGCCGTCGCCGGTGGGCCCGATGCGCCCGGTGGTGTCGAGACGTTCGGCCAGGACACGGCGCACGTCGTCGAGCTCGAGGTGGACGTGGGCGGTGGCGTCGTCGGCGAGGTGGGCGAGCGCTCGGTCGAGGCGGGTCCGAGCCCACGGTCCGTCGCTGTCGTGGTCGCAGAGCCCCGCAGCGAGCTCGTCCAGCTCGAGGGCCCACTGGCCCGCCGGACGCGGTGACCGCGCACGACTCGCGAACGCAGCGAGGAGGTCGACGAGATCGGCGAGTCGGCCCACGAGCGGCGCGTCGGAGGCGGCGGGCTCGTACGGGGCCACGCCGCCTGGGCCCAGGGTGCGGTCGTCGCCGGGCACGGCGAGGGCGACGAGCATGCGATCGAGTCCCGCCCGCCACGTGGTGGTGGCGAGCTTGGCCGGGGCTCCGTGGCGGGCCAGGTGACCGCCGTCCAGCCCCCACCGGATCTGGGCGCCAGCGGCCCAGGAGGCGATGGTGGCGAGTGCATCGTCGTCGAGACCGTGTCGACGACGCACCGGCGCGCGGGCGAACAGGTCGAGGGTGGCGACGACGTCGGCGCGTCCGGCGATCAGGTCGAGCGCCGCCACCACGGCGTCGAGGAGCGGGTCGTCCTCTCGGGGCGAGGAGCGCACGACCTGGTAGCGCAGCGCCGGGACGCCGGTGTCGGCGTCCGCACCCGCCCCGCCACTGCCGCTGAGACCAGCAGAGGGGCCGAGCACGGCCTCGACCACCCCGGCGAAGCGGTCGAGGGCGGGGCAGACGACCATCACGTCGGACTCGTCGAGGCCGGGGTCGGCGGCGAGCAGCTCGCAGATGGCGTCGCGCAGCACCTCGACCTGGCGGGTCGCCCCGGCTGCTCCGTGCAGGCGGATGGATCGGTCGTCACCAGCCAAGAGGTGGTCGCCGGCGGGGGCGCAATCCTCGACGATGTCGGCACGGAGCCGGGCGAGGAGGCTCAGCGGGCGGGGGTCGCTCCGGTCGACGGCCTCGCCCGCGAGCGGGCGCGAGCCGATCGCGAGCGGCGAGGCGGCGGCACCGACGCTGGCACCGGCGTCGGTGCGGGTGCTGGCTGCGTGGTGCAGGTCGGGACGGGCGGGGGGCGAGGCGAGGTGGCGGTGGTGGCCGTCGAGGGCGGCGAGCAGGGCGGCGGCCTCGGTCGCGGGGCCGCCCCACCTGCAGGTGAGGGGATGGGCGGCCGGGGGCAGCGTCAGTCCCCGCCGGGGTGGGTCGGCGACGCCGTCGACGCGTCCGGCGGCGGCCACGCGTCGGGCGTGGCGTGGCGATGGTGTGGTGACGAACAGACGCACGTCGCGCGCCCGTCCGAGCGCCTCGACGAGCAACAGCAGGTCCGACGACAGCGCCGACAGGCCGAACAGCGAGCATCGTCGCGGCAGTTGCAGCGCCAGGTCGTCGCGCCGGAGACGATCGAGCAGCTCGGGCAGCCGGGCCGATGGCGGCGGGCCCAGCTCGACGACGAGGCGGCGGTGCAGCGTGGGCTGCCAGCGCAGCCGATCCGCCAGCGGCTCCCCGGTGGCGTCGACGTCACGATCGTCCTCCCAGGCGCGGAGCATGCCCGGGCGGTGGGTGCCGTAGCGGTCGTACAGATCGGCGATGCGGCGGGCCCGGCCGTAGCGGGTGGCGCCTGGAGGGCGTTCGATGATCGGACGCAGGACGGGGTCGTCGTCGGCGCGATCGAGGGCATCGACCACGGCGAAGGCCAGCCGGTCGACCTGCCAGCGGTCGACGTCGTGGGAGGGGTCGGCGGCCAGGATGCGGCGACGGAGCTCGGACGGCAGCGGCATCGCGACGTTGGCCACCACGCCCCGGCCCCGCACCGCCCCGAGGCGGCGGGCGAGTCGGCCCGTGAGCCACCGACGGATGCCGACGGTCGGCACCGCCACCCACTCGGCGCAGAACGGGTCGTCGGGCGCGTCGCGCAGCACGGTGGCCAGCTCCTCGACGAGCGGTTCGAGGCGCCCGGCGCTGATGACCTCCAACATCGATCCGACCGTAGCGGCGGGGTGTGTCGTGCCCGGGGACGGCCCAGGCACCTCCGGCTCGCCGACGACGACCCCGGCCCAGCCGGCCTCCGCCGCGCTGGGTGCGTCCCGTCATCGGTGACAGTGCGCACCCGCCCAGGTGGTCACCTGTCGACGCTCGGCCGGGCCCACCTCAGCCATCCGCCGTGAGGATCGGTGGTGGCGAGCAGCTCGATGCCATTGCGAACCAGGTGGAACGAGGCGCCGCTCACCGGCGCCACGACCGGAGCAGCCGACGAACCGGTGGCGGTGAGGACCGATGGCGCCTCGTTCGACAACCAGATGACGTCGCTGCGCTCCATCACCGCCTGTCGCATCGTGGACGCGAAGGCGCGCCGATCAGGCTCGTCGACGTAGGCGAGCACCGCCGAGTGGAACACGACCTTCGTCGCTCCCTCGGGAGCCTCGTCGATCAGTCCGAGCGTCGCGACGCGCAGATCGCCCCGAAGGATACGAGGCGGCTGCCTGGCGGCGATCGACGCAGCGGCATCGAGGCGCCGCCGTCGTTCGTGGTGCTCGGGCCACACGCACGCACGCAGCCAGGACAGGTCGGTGGGGTCGGTCACGTCGAGGGGGTCGAGGTCGAGACCGGCCCGCCAGTGGACCTCGGGCCGTCGACGCGGGGCACGTAGGGTCCCCGCCGTGTCGACCCGGATCTCGAGGTCGGACTCGCCGATCAGATCTGCGTCGTAGCGGTAGGAGTAGCGGTCGGGGAGGAGGCACAGACCGGCCGAGGCGCCGACCTCGATGAGGGCCACCTCGCCGTCGACCTCGGCGAGCACGGGGAGGAACGCCCCGCAGCGGGCGGCCTCGTTGGTCTGTGTCGATCTGGCGGTCATCGTCGCGGCCAGGTGGTCCGAGGCCGATCGGAGGAACTCGACGAAGTCCTCGATGGTGTCCGTCGGGCCGCCCAGGAACCTGGTCGACGCGAACAGCAGGTTGGGTTGGCGCTTGGCCGCGGGCAGACGGGCGAGCCAGGCCAGGCACTCATCGTCATCGGCGATGGCAGAGGCGAGACGCTCGTAGCACGGCGACGACCCCCGGGCTTCGTGCTCGGCGAACCACCGGTACCACGCTGCGGTGTCCACCGTCGGCGACGGTAGCTGCCGGGTCTTCCAAGCCGGTCCGCACCGTCGCCCCGGCGATGCCGGCGTCTTGGGCGGCGAGTACGTCGGAGTCAGCTCAGGCCTGGCCGCCCATGCGCTTGACGATCAGCTCGCGGCGGGCGCGCAGCTCGGCGAACGAGATGGAGTCGATCTCGGGGTCCAGGCCCCAGCTGGCCTTGACGTTGGTGAGGTCGATGGCGTCGGGGGCGAGGGCGGTGCCGGTGTCGGCGAGGAGCCGCTGGCCGTGGGTCATGGCGAAGTGCATGGCGATGGACTGCACCTCGGCGATGAGGTCGATGTCGGGGGCGAGCCGTTCGATCATCGACGAGAGGAAGATCATGTTCTTGACGAACAGCATGAGGTCCTTGGGCATCCGGGCGCCGTAGCCCAACAGGGCCTTGACGACCCGCTGCACCTCACCGAGCAGCTGCTCTTGGGTCAGCGTCGTCGGGTCGATCGGGGCGTCGTCGAGGCCGAGATCGGCGATGACGGCATCGAGGTCGGCGTCTGCGGGCAGGGCCCCGAGGTCACGGAACGCCGCCATCTGCGAGCGGACGTCGTTGGACGTGGCGCCCACCATCATCCGCAGGAACGCCCGGCGCTTGTGGTCGTCGAAGCGAGCAGTGATGCCGAAGTCCAACAGCGCCACCTTGCCGTCGGGCTGGACGAACAGGTTGCCGCCGTGGAAGTCGCCGTGGAAGATCCCGTGCAGGGTGGCGGACTCGAGGAAGGCGAGCATCACGTTGCGCACCACGGCGTGGGTGTCGACCCCGGCGCCCCGCATGCCGGCCACGTCCTCGAAGCGGAAGCCGGCCACCGGCTCCATGACGAGCACCTTGGGCGTCACCAGCTCGGGGTGGGGACGGGGCACGACCCAGTCGTCCTGGCCGAGGTCGCGCAGCACCCGGGCCACGTCGAGGAGGTTCTCGCCCTCGAGGCGGAAGTCGAGCTCCTCGACGATGGTCTCGGCGAACAGCTCGACGAGCGCCGGCGGGTTGGCCAGCGCCGAGACCGGGATCCGCCCGATCAGCATCGGCGCCAGCCACGACAGCACCTCGAGGTCGTGGGCGACGAGGTCGGCGACGTCGGAGCGTTGGACCTTGACGACCACGGGCGTGCCGTCGAGGAGCCGGGCCCGGTGCACCTGGGCGATCGATGCCGCGGCCAGCGCCTCGGTCTCGAAGATGAGGAACACCTGATCGAGACGGGCGCCCAGCTCGGACTCGACGGTGGCTCGGACCCGGGCGAAGGGCTCGGGACGGACCTGGTCGCGACACCGCTTCATCTCGCCGACGAGCTCGTCGGGGAACAGGCCCTCACCGGCGCTGATGATCTGGGCGAGCTTGATGTACGTGGGGCCGAGGTGCTCCGCCGCGACGCGCAGCCGCCGGGAGAGCCCCGCCCGTGAGCGTCCCCGCCGCTTGTCGATGAGCCACCAACCGGCGATGGCCCCGCCGAGGTGACGCACGGTGCGCACGACCCGTGGCCCCGGCGGGATGCGACGCTCACGGGTGAGCACCGGTACCGAGCGGCGGGCGTCGCGTCGCACGACGTCGAGCCCGTCGAGCCACCCCATGGCGGCCCGGTCCACGCTCCACGGCGGCTCGGCCGAGAACGTGCCCTGGTCGTGGTCGGGCGGCGTGGTCACGGTCACCGCCTCAGTGTCGCCCGCCGGGTACGGACCGCCTCGCCCCCCATGGTGTGACCGTTGTCGCCTTTGGCTTCGTACCTACGTGTAGGGCGCAAGGGCGGCCGTGCGACGGACGTCCCGTCGTCGTCGTGGCGATCGCTCACGTGATCGCACCCCGGCGGTCGCGCCCGCGGCGTTACCGTCGGAGGATGAGCGTGGTGAAGCGGTCGGTCTCGCTGGACGAACTGGTCGCCGACGAAGTTGAGCGAGCTGCAGACGGGGACGGCACCTCGTTCTCGGCATGGCTCTCCACGGCCGCCCAGGACGCGCTGCGACGGCGTGAGGGGCTGGGAGGGGTCCGGATGTGGGAGGCCGAGAACGGCAAGCTGACCGCCGAGGAGCGAGCGGCCGGTGAGGTGCTTCTGGACCGCCTTCTGCTTGGCGGGGACGTCGAGCGGGCTCGGTGAGCGCCGCAGGCTTGACCGATGACACCGGCGCCCTCATCGCCGCCGAGCGGAACCACCGCTGATGTGGTCGCTGCACCGGGCAGCGGTCGCCCGTGGGCTCACTCCCACCGTTCCGGCGGCTGTCCTGGCCGAGGCGTGGCGGGGCGGGCCCCAACACCGGCTCTCACAGCTCCTCCGGGGTTGTGCGGTCGAGGCCCTCGACGAGCGCCGGGCCCGACACGTCGGTGCGCTCACCGCCCGCAGCGGGCTCGCCGACATCGTCGACGTCGCCGTCGTCGAGGGGGCGGTGCGGCGCAGGGACGCCGTGGTGACGTCGAACCGGGCCCACCTCGAGCAGGTCGTCGGCGCCACCGGCGGACGGCTCTCGATCCACGACGTCTGACAGGGCCGACCCGTACGGGGAGGAGCGAGGGGGCTCTTGCGGTCACGCCCGCCACGGTTTTGAATGAGGGGTGCGGCGGCATGGCGGTCGCTGCGGACGCTCTTCGGAGCAGGGGGGTGTGGAGCTGATAGCCGCTTCACCGGTTCGGTCCGATGCGATGCCTGGGGGGGTGTACCGGCCGTTCGTCGTCCTGACGGTGGTCGGGGTGCTAGCAGCGTCCTGGGCACCGGCTGCTGCCCAGCAGCCAACTGAGGGTCCGGTCGACGGCAACGACGTCGAGGTAGCGGCGCCGGAGGCGTCACCGTCGCACGACCACGACGACCACGCCGGCCACGAGCATGACGGGCGGGTGCTGAGCGCCGAGGAGGCCATGGAGGTCACTGCCGAGCTCGTGCGAGAGAGCCTCGGTGGTACGACCGCAGGGGCGCGTGCCGCCCTGGACGCCCAGCGCTCCGCTGATGCCGTCCTCGCCGTGCTCTCCGAGCGCTACCCGGATTCGTACGCAGGTGCGGTGAGTGAGGACTACCCCGGCGTCGGTACCACGGTCATGTTCCACGGCGGCGTACCCGATGGCGCCCGCACCATCGTTGACGAGACGGATCTCACCTTCAGCCTGCGTGAGGTGCGCTTCTCCCTCGACGAGCTGCGGGCGGCTGCCCACGCAGCGCACCAGGCGGCGCTCGATGCCGGGTTCGACGAGGTGGTGAGCGGCGTCGACACCGCGACGCAACGCATCGACGTCGAGGTGGCGACGCCGCTCGTGTCGTTCATGGCCGGGCCGGCGCTCACCGAGCTGGCCGATGTGACGACCGCGATCGAGGTCCCCGTCGACGTGGCCGTCAGCGACGGCCCGCTGGTGGTGGAGCAGTCGATCTACGGCGGGGATCGGCTGTTCGGGGGTGGAAACTGCACCACGGGGTTCTCGATGACGTCGCCAACCGACCCGGACGGGTTCGTCACTGCGGGACACTGTCACCCTCACGTCACCTCGTACCGCCACGTGTGGGGACGCACCCACCCCGTCGATTTCCGGCGACGTCACCGAGGTGGAAATGGCGACATGGGCTTCTACACGACGACCTCGACAGAGAACGACGACTTCTACTACTCGGAGAACACCAACAACCGCATCGACGTGACGGGCCGGAAGTTGAACCGGTTCATGGATGTTGGTGACGTTGTCTGCCGGTTCGGCCGCTCCACCGGTAGCCGGTGTACAGCGATCAACCGATTGTGGGTGAGTTGGACCAACAGTGACAACGGAATCACCTACGCAAGTCTCGTGCGCACCAACTATTGCAACTCCTCGGTTGGCGACAGCGGTGGGCCGTGGTACACGGGCGGTACGGCATGGGGCATCCACCAAGGCAAGTTCCCAGGTTCCAGCTACTGCCTCTTCACAACGATCGAGAACGTCGAAGGGCAACTCGGTCTAGCGATCATGAGGTGAGGAGCGTCGATAGAGGTGGCTCATGCTGGTTCGCCGTTCTGGTCGTTGCGATCGCCGTCTTCGGGTTCTGCGGCTGCGCTGACGACGATGATGCAGGCGGCGGCCCTCGGGAAGACGAGCGAACGACATCCGGGATCGCAACGCTGGCCGCAAGGAGCGACAGGGCGATTCAGGACATGGGGACGACGGGCACCTTGCAGTTCCGCGATGGGTGCCTGATGCTCCGCCTCGGTGATGGTACGCACGTGACGATTGTTGGCATCGAGGGCCGGGTGCGATGGGACGAGGTGGGCGAGTCGGTGGCGGCCGCTCCGGTGGGATGGCCCGACAATGGCAGCTCGTGGAGGGTGTTCTCGGTCGGCGACGTCGTGAGCGTCGGCGGTGGGGGGATACGTTTGGACGAGGTGTCGTCCTGGGCGCAAGAACCACCGGCGTCCTGCCCCGGCGACGGCAGGATCGTGGGCGAATGGGTGCCTGGTGAGATCATCGAGTGAGCACCGAGCGAAGAGCAGGATCTGCATTCCCCTCGAGCCGGTGCCGGCCTGACCGGGGCTGGAGGACGTCGCTCAGGAGGGCGCGAACCGGCATGGCGACCCACACCTGGTCTTGCGGTCATCAGGTCAATGGAGTGAGGAACGAGTCTCGTGCTGCTGCGCTCGTTCTGACCGCCGTCATCGCTGCGGTCGGATGCTCGAGCGACGGCGGCGAGGTGGTACTCGCGTCAGAGCGGGCCCTGGCGTCCGGCATCGCGCTCGCGAGGAGCGAAGACAACACCGCCATCGAGGCCATGGGGACGACGGGCACCTTGCAATTCCGTGATGGGTGCCTGGTGCTCCGGCTCGGTGACGGTTCGCTCGTGACGGTCGTGGGCATCGAGGGCCGGGTGCGTTGGGAGGAGGTGGTAAGTCCGTGGCGGCCGCTCCGGTGGGATGGCCCGACAGCGGCAGCCCGTGGAGGGTGTTCTCGGTCGGCGACGTCGTCAGCGTGGCCGGCAGCGGGCTACGTCTGGACGAGGTGTCCTCTTGGGCGCAAGCACCGCGGGCGTCATGCCCCGAGGAGGGCAGGATCCTCGGTGAGTGGGTGCATGGCGCGGTCATCGAGCAGGCACCGCCCGCGGAGCAGGACCAGCGTTTCCCCTGAGTCGGCTCTGCCCTGGTCGGGGCCCGAGGTCACCGCTCAGGCGGGATCCGGGGCCAGGAGGACGACCGACAACGGCGGGACGGTCACCAAGATCGAGCGGTACTGGCCGTCGCTGTCCACCGGCATCGTCACCGCCCCGTCGGGGCCGGTGGCCGCCGTGGCGCTGCCGCCGAACTCGGCATCGTCCGAGCTGGCCAGCACCCGCCACGTTCCGGCCTGGGGCACGCCGATGCGGTAGTCGTGGTGCGGCGTCGGAGTGGCGTTGACGATGACGACGACCGGGCGGGCGTCGTCGGCGTGGCGCATCCAGACGTAGACGCTGCGCTCGGCGTCATCGCCAACGATCCACTTGAACCCGTCGGGGTGGGCGTCCATGGCGTGCAGCGCCGGCTCGGTGCGGTACAGGCGGTTCAGCTCGCTGACCCAACGCCTGACCCCGGAGTGCCCCGGGGCGTCGTGCAGGCTCCAGTCGAGCACGCCCTCGTGGTTCCACTCGGTGGGAGCCGCCAGCTCGCCGCCCATGAACAGCAGCTTCTTGCCGGGCTGGCACCACTGCATGCCGTAGAGCACGCGCAGGTTGGCGAAGCGCTGCCACTCGTCACCGGGCATCTTGGTCAACAGCGTGCCCTTGCCGTGCACGACCTCGTCGTGTGACAGCGGCAGGGTGAAGTTCTCGCTGTAGGCGTACATCGAGCGGAACGTGATCTCGTGGTGGTGGTGGCGACGGTGGACGGGGTCGCGTTGGAGGTAGCCGAGGGTGTCGTGCATCCACCCCATGTCCCACTTGTAGCCGAACCCCAGGCCACCGATGTCGGTGGGACGGCTGACCATGGGCCAGGCCGTCGACTCCTCGGCGAAGGTGGTCACGTCGGGGTGCTCGCCGTGGACGACCTCGTTGAGCTCCCTCAAGAACCCGATGGCCTCGAGGTTCTCCCGACCGCCATAGACGTTGGGGATCCACTCGCCGTCGGCTCGTGAGTAGTCGAGGTACAGCATCGAGGCGACGGCATCGACGCGCAGGGCATCGATGTGGAAGCGCTCGAGCCAGCAGATGGCGCTCGACAGCAGGAACGCCCGCACCTCGTTGCGGCCGTAGTTGAACACCGCCGAGGACCAGTCGGGGTGGTACCCCTGGCGTGGGTCGGCGTGCTCGTAGAGCGCGGTCCCGTCGAAGCGGGCCATGCCGTGGGGATCGAAGGGGAAGTGCGAGGGGACCCAGTCACAGATCACGCCGATGCCCCGGCGGTGCAGGCGGTCGACCATGGTCATGAACTGGGCGGGTGTCCCGTAGCGGGCGGTCGGGGCGAAGTACCCGGTGGTCTGGTACCCCCACGAACCGTAGAACGGGTGCTCGGTGACCGGCAGCAGCTCGACGTGGGTGAAGCCGTGGGCGAGCGCGTGGTCGGCCAGGGGGTCGGCGAGCTCGTCGTAGGTGGGGAAGCGCCGCTCGCCGGTCGGCATCGTGCGCCCCCACGATCCGAGGTGCACCTCATAGATCGCCACCGGGGCGTCCAGGGCGATGCGCCCGCCCCGTGAGGCCATCCACTCGTCGTCGGACCACTCGAAGGCGAGGTCGGCCACCACCGAGGCCGTCGAAGGCGGCTCGCTCGTCTGGGCGGCCACCGGGTCGGCCTTGTCGATCACGCTGCCGTCGGCGCCGTCGATGCGGTAGTGGTACCGGGTGCCGGCCGCCGGTCCGTCGACGTGACCGGTCCACACGCCTGACCCACCCCGCGACGTCAGGTGGTGCTCGTCGGCCCACCCGTCGTGATCGGTCAGCACGCGCACGCCTCGAGCGTTGGGGGCCCACACCGAGAACCAGCAGCCCCGCTCGGTGGGTCGGGCGCCCAGCACCTCGTGCAGGCGCCGGTGGGTGCCCTCACCCAGCAGGTGCAGGTCGATCTCGCCGAGCGGATCGTCCTCGGCGCTGGCCAGGGCGGAACCCTTCGTCGGGGGCATCACGGCTCCTCGTGGGGGTCAGACGTCAGCGCCTCGACGGGCCAGCGGACCCACGTCGGCCGGTTGGCCAGCTCGTAGCGGACCTCGTACAGGGCCTTGGACACGACGAACACGTCGAGCAGGCTCGCCCGCTGCGTCGGATCGGCGGGCAGCAGCCCGTCACCGGCAGCCTCGGCCTGGTACTCGTCCCAGAAGTGACGGGTGATGGACGCGACCCACGCAGCGACGAGGGCGTCGGCGGCCTGGTGCTCGCTGGCCGGCAGCACCCCTCGCTCGGTGGCGGTCGCCCGGGCGGTGCGCCCGGCGTAGTCGAACGAGCGCACCAGACCGGCCACGTCGACGAGCGGGGTGCGCACGATCGATCGCTCAGGCAGGGCCCGGGCCGGTTCGCCCTCGAAGTCGATGAACACGATGTCGCGCCCCGTCCACAGGATCTGGCCGAGGTGCAGGTCGCCGTGGACGTCGATGCGGGTGGCGTCGAGCTTGTTGTGGCGCAGCGCATCGACCCGGGCCAGCACGGCATCGGTGTCGATGGCGTCGTGCCCGGCGCGCTGGAGGAGCCGCTGGGTCTCCCGCAGCTCCGAGCGGATGCCTTGGTGCAGGCCCCGCTGGTGCAAGAGCGTGTACTGCAGCGGTTCGGCGGTGGCCGCCGACAGCGCCCGGTGCAGCTCGGCGGTGCGACGTCCGACGTGGCCGGCGAGGTCGAGCGAGGGGGCGAGCACCTCGTCGAGGGGCCGGTCGTGCTGCTCGACCGACGCCTCGATCAGCCGAGCCAGCTCGTCTTGGGTCCAGCCCCACACGTCGCCGTCGTTGTGGACGGCCTCGTGGACGACCATCCCGATGGCGTCGCCCTCCTTGGCCCCCACGTCGATGGCCAGCTCGGCGACGACGGCGGGAGCGTGGGCGAACCCGTGGCGGCGCAGCGCCTGGGGCAGCTCGGAGTCGCGGCTCGGCCCCGGTTCGAGGCGGCGGATGAGCTTGGCGATGACCTGGCCATCGACGATGGCCGACGAGTTGGACTGTTCGACGCCGAGCAGGTGCACGGGCGCGCCGCCCGGCTCGTCGGCGGCGTGGGCGGCGGCCAGCGCTGCTCTGATGACCTTGTGGTGCACCTTGCCCCGCAAGGTCATCTTGCGGCCCTTGTGGGCACGGCGGGACCCGGCGAGCTCGATGACCGCGAGCGCGCTCGTCTCGTCGACCATCGCATCGACGATGCCGCCGGCGGCGTGGCTGTCGGTGGCATCGACCTCGGCGACGACGGCCTCGGGACGTCGGCGGCGGATGGCTGCGGTGCGCTCCTCGCCGACCATGGCGAGGGGCACCAGGTAGCGCTGGTCGTCGTCGTGACCGAGCGAGGCCCGCACGATCAGCACCGCCACGTCTCGCCCGGAGAGGGTGATGACGTCGTCGAGGTGCAGCTCGGCCATGGTGGCGTCCTTGGCCCTGAACCACCGCTGGCGTGGCATCCACGCCCGCAGCGCCCGGTTGAACGCCTTGGACCGCAGCAGCTGGGGCCACGCCCCGCCGACGGTGGCCACCGGGGCGGTGCTGGTGACCTCGGGGGCTTCGAGCTCCAGCCAGAAGAATCCGTGGGGCCCGAGGGTGATGTCATAGGTCGGCTCGTCGACGGCAGGGAAGCGGGTGCGGCCGAACACCTCGACGGGCACGTGCTGGGGGTAGGCCGACAGATCGAGCTCGACGGCCTGGCTGAGGCGGGACAGGTTGGCCACCACCAGCACCGGGGCCTCGTCGGGCAGGTGGCGCACGAAGGCGAGCACCCGGGGGTTCTCGGGCTCGAGGAAGGTGATGTCGCCCCGGGCAAGCACGGGCAGCCGGCGACGCAGGGCGATCAGTTGGCGCATCCAGGCCAGCAGCGAGCTGGTTTGACGCTGCTGGGCCTCGACGTTGACGTTCTCGTAGTGGGCGCCCGGTTCGGTGATGACCGGCAGGAAGAGCTGGTGGGGGTTGGCGGTGGAGAAGCCGGCGTTGCGGTCAGGGCTCCACTGCATGGGCGTGCGCACCCCGTCGCGGTCGCCGAGGTAGACGTTGTCGCCCATGCCGATCTCGTCGCCGTAGTAGATGACCGGCGTGCCCGGCAGCGAGAACAGCAACACGTTGAGCAGCTCGATCTTGCGTCGGTCGTTCTGCAACAGCGGAGCGAGGCGGCGGCGGATGCCGAGGTTGACCCGCATCCGAGGGTCCTCGGCGTAGGCCCTCACCATGTAGTCGCGCTCTTCGTCGGTGACCATCTCGAGGGTGAGCTCGTCGTGGTTGCGCAAGAAGGTGGCCCACTGGCAACCCTCGGGGGGCTGGGGTGTCTGTTCCAAGATGTCGACGATGGGGGTGCGGTTCTCGCGCTGGACCGCCATGAACAGCCGGGGCATCACCGGGAAGTGGAAGTTCATGTGGCACTCGTCGCCGTCGCCGAAGTAGGCGGCAGCGTCCTCGGGCCACTGGTTCGCCTCGGCGAGCAGCATCTTGTCGGGGTAGCGCTCGTCGACGTGGCGCCGGAGGCGCTTCAACACGTCGTGGGTCTCGGGGAGGTTCTCGCAGTTCGTGCCCTCCCGCTCGTAGAGGTAGGGCACCGCATCGAGGCGCAGGCCATCGACGCCCATGTCCAGCCAGTGGTCGAGGACCTCGACCACGGCCTCTTCGACCGCGGGGTTGTCGAAGTTGAGGTCGGGCTGGTGGCTGTAGAAGCGGTGCCAGTAGTAGGCCCCGGCCTCGTGGTCCCACGCCCAGTTCGAGGTCTCGAAGTCGCCGAAGATGATGCGGGCGTCGGCGTAGCGCTTGTCGTTGTCGCTCCACACGTAGAAGTCGCGCTCAGGCGAGCCGGTCGGTGCCCGGCGGGCGCGCTGGAACCAGGCGTGCTGGTCTGACGTGTGGTTGATGACGAGCTCGGTGATGACGCGCAGGCCGCGGTCGTGGGCGGCGACGAGGAAGCGGCGGAACGTGCGCATGTCGCCGTAGGTGGGGTTGATCGAGCGGTAGTCGGCGATGTCGTAGCCGTCGTCGCGCAGCGGCGAGGGGTAGAACGGCAACAGCCACAGGGCGGTCACGCCGAGATCGGCGACGTAGTCGAGGCGGTTGATCAGCCCCTTGAAGTCGCCGATGCCGTCGCCGCTGGCATCGCTGAACGAACGCACGTGCAGCTCGTAGATGACGGCGTCGCGGTACCACTGGGGCTCGACCGCCCCGTCGTTGGTCGCTGCGGCCTGTTGTTCGCGTCGACGGGGGCTCATGACAGCCCCACCGGGGGTGCGATCGGCGGCGTGTAGGGCGGTGATCCTGGCGGGCCGTGCACGGTGAAGATGTGAGCGGCGAGGCTTCGCGGCGAGAGCCGGACGTAGTTGGAGGCGCCCTGCCAGCGGTACTCGCCGCCGCCGAGGTGGTCGACGAGGCGGTGCTCGCCGGCCGGGTCGAGGCCGAGCTCGGTCCAGTCGACCTCGATGTCGCCGGCCACGTCGGTGGCCGGGTCAGCGGCCGCCACCACCAGCACCGGGTCACCCACGCCGTTGGGGTCGGTCTTGGACCAGGCCAGCATGGCGGGGTCCTCGGTCTCGTGGAACCGCAACGTCGCATCGAACTGCAGGGCGACCAACTCGCGTCGCAGCTGGTTCAGCCGCCCGAGCAGAGGGGCCAGGCTGTCGTCGCGCCCCAGGTCCCACTCACGGATCTGGTACTTCTCGCTGTCGAGGTACTCCTCTGAGCCCTCCCGCACGGCTCGACCCTCACACAGCTCGAAGGCCGGTCCGTACACACCCCAGTTGGCGCCCAGCATCGAGGCGAGGATGGCCCGCACGACGAACGCCGACCGACCGCCGTGCTGCAGCTGGGCGTGGAGGATGTCGGGCGTGTTCGGCCACGGGTTGGGCCGCATCATGTCCGAGGTCCGCTCGGTCAGCTCGGTGAAGTAGGTGCGCAGCTCTTGGGGGTCGGTCCGCCAGGTGAAGTACGTGTACGACTGGTGGAAGCCCAGCTTGGCGAGGCGCTCCATCACCCGTGGCCGGGTGAAGGCCTCGGCCAGGAACACGATGTCGGGGTCGGTGCGCCGCAGCGAGGCCATCATCCACTCCCAGAAGGCGAAGGACTTGGTGTGCGGGTTGTCGACCCGGAACACCCGGACGCCCCGCTCGGCCCAGAAGGTCACGACGCCAAGGAGTGCCTCCCACAGCTCGGCCCAGTCGGGCGATTCGAAGTCGATCGGGTAGATGTCCTGGTACTTCTTCGGGGGGTTCTCGGCGTACTGGATCGAGCCGTCGGCGCGCTGGCGGAACCAGGACGGGTGCTCGCGCACCCACGGGTGGACGGGGGAGCACTGGTAGGCCAGGTCGAGGGCGAGGTCGATGCCCCGCTCGGCGCACGCCTCGGCCAGCCGCTGCACGTCGGCGACCGTGCCGAGCTCGGGGTGCACGGCGGTGTGCCCGCCCTCGGGGGCTCCGATCGCCCACGGGCTGCCGACGTCGTCGTCGGTGGGGTCGAGGGTGTTGTTGCGGCCCTTGCGGTGCGCGGTCCCGATCGGGTGCACCGGCGGCAGGTACACGACGTCGAAGCCCATCTCGACGATGGCGTCGAGGCGAGCCTCGACGTCGCTCAGCGTGCCGTGGGTGCCGGGCTCGCCAGCGGAGCGGGGGAACAGCTCGTACCACGAGCTGGTGCGGGCGCGCTCCCGATCGACGAAGACCGGCAGGGCGTCATCGAGGTGCAGCTCGGGCTCGCGGGTCGACGTCCGCCACGACAGCTCGACCAGTGCGGGATCGTCGAGGCGGGGGTCATAGGTGCCCGACGCGCAGATCTCGATCAGGCCCTCGATCGTGGCGACGTCGGCCCCGGAGGCTCGCCCGGCCATGTCGGCGAGGAGGTGGGCCAGGGTCGCCAGCTCGACCGAGACGTCGATGCCGGCCGCGGCCTTCTTGACGATGCCCTCGCGCTGGGTGTCGAAGTGGTCGACCCATCCGATGACGTCGAGCTCCCACGCCCCGATGCGATCAGGCGAGAAGGTGCCCCGGTGCCGATCGTTGCCGAGGTCGACCATGGGCACCTCGGACCAGTCCTCACCGAGGCGGCGGTACGACAGGGCGGCGGCGACGTGGTCGTGTCCGTCGGTGAAGACGTCGGCGAGCACCTCGACGGGTGCGCCCAGGCTGGCCTTGGCGGGGAAGCGGCCCCCTTCGACCATCGGGGCGACGGGCTGGATGACGACGCGCGACGGCCGCCGACGGGGCAGCGGCACCGCGGGGGTGGCGGCGCGGGGGGCGCGTGTGCTCCGGGGTCCCGATCGCTCGGAGGTGGTCACCATCGATCCTCGGCTCGTCGTCGTTCGTGAGAGGGGGCGGGGTGGGGTCGGCTCGGCCCCGACGCCCGGGGGGTGTTCGGGCAGCCGGCGTGCAGTCGGCGCAGGGCCCGGCCACGACGCCGTCGTTCACCCTGGCACACGAACAGGGGTGGCCGGTGCCGCCTGGCTGGACGGGCCGGGCTCGGCTGCGTCCGCCCCGCCGGGGGTCACCGCGTCGCGCCGCTCGTAGGTCACAGCGCCGAGTCGTGCTCCAGCTCGGCGACGAGCTCCCAGAGCAACAGGCGCGTCGCCTCGGGCGCTGGGTCATCGGCGACCCGGTCGGCCCACAACAGCCCGGCCGCCCGCCGGTCGTCCCAGTCGGCAATGATGGCGGCCTCCATGATCAGCTCGTCCCACGACGACGCCGGGCCCACGAGGTGGGTGAGGGCGGCGCTGGCCGCAGCACGCAGCCGGGCGATCTCGTCGTCGATCGCCACCGCCGGGTCAGCCAGGGCGTCGGCGAGCGCCTCGGTCTCGGGCGGGCCCAGGCGCCTCACGGGGCCGTCGGTGTCGCTCACGCCTGGTCGAGCTCGGCGCGCACGGGTTCAACGAGCCCCTCTGATGGCGGCGCCGAGCGCGCCGAGCGCGGCCTCGGCCAGCTCGGGCCGACAGACCAGCAGGTCGGGGAGGTACACGTCGGGCTGGTTGTAGCGCAGGGGTGAGCCGTCGATCCGGGTGGCGTGCAAGCCGGCGGCGGCCGCCACGGCCACCGGCGCGCAGGAGTCCCACTCGAACTGGCCTCCCGAGTGGGCGTACACGTCGGCCTCGCCCGACACCACCGCCATCGTCTTGGCCCCCGCGGAGCCCATGGGCAACAGCTCGGCACCGAGGGCCTCGGCGACCACCAGCGCCGCCGGCGGGGGACGGGTCCGGCTGACGACCATGACCGGGGCGCGACCAGTGGGCGGCGGCACCTCCGGCGCGGGGTCGGTGCACAGCACCCGGCCGAAGCCCGGCAGGGCCACAGCAGCGGCGGCGGGCACCTCGCCGACGCACAGGGCGATGTGGACCGCCCAGTCGGCCCGACCCTCGGAGTACTCCCTGGTGCCGTCGAGCGGATCGACGATCCACACCCGATCGGCGGTCAGCCGGGCCCGATCGTCGCGACCCTCCTCGCTCAGCACCACATCACCGGGGGCGAGCTCACCCAACCGCTCGACGATGAAGCGGTGGGCGTAGGTGTCCCCTGCGTCCTTGATCTGGTAGCCGTCAGCGCCCCGCTCGACCAGGCGGTCCCGCGTCGCGAGCAGCAGCTCCCCTGTCTCACGGGCCACCTCGGTAGCGATACGGTGGTCCTCGGTTCGGGCGAGCGTCGTGTCCAGCACGTGTCCTCCGGTTGAGCGACGGAGCAGAGGCGGTGGGGCAGAGCGGAGCAGAGTTGGGCGAGCAGCCCTTGCCGCCGGTGTCCGAACGGTCCACCGTAGAGCCAAACACCCATGCGCTCGTGACGCGCCCCCAGCCGAGGAAGCGATGACGACGACCTACGAGCTGAGCCACCTGCAGGCTCTCGAATCCGAATCCATCCACATCATCAGAGAGGTCGGCGCCGAGTTCGAGCGTCCCGTGCTGCTGTTCTCGGGCGGCAAGGACTCGGTCGTGATGCTGCACCTGGCGTTGCGCGCCTTCGCTCCCGCCCGCCTGCCGTTCCCGATCATGCACGTCGACACCGGGCACAACTTCCCCGAGGTCATGGAGTTCAGGGACCGCACCGTCGACACCTACGGGCTGCGCCTCGTCGTGGCCTCGGTGCAACAGGCCATCGACGAGGGCAAGGTCACCGAGGAGCGCGGCGCCCGGGCCAGCCGCAACCTGCTGCAGACCGTGCCGCTGCTCGAGGCGATCGAGACCCACCGCTTCGATGCCGTGTTCGGTGGCGGCCGCCGCGACGAGGAGAAGGCCCGGGCCAAGGAGCGGGTGTTCTCGCACCGTGACGAGTTCGGACAGTGGGACCCGAAGAACCAGCGTCCCGAGCTGTGGCGCCTCTACAACGGGCGGTACAACCTCGGCGAGCACCTCCGGGTGTTCCCGCTGTCGAACTGGACCGAGATGGACATCTGGCAGTACCTGGCCGAGAACGACATCGACATCCCGTCGATCTACTTCGCCCACGAGCGCGAGGTGTTCGAACGAGACGGCATGTTGATGTCGACCGGTGAGCACCTCGAGATGCTCGACGGCGAGCAGACCAGCATGGCGACGGTGCGGTACCGCACCGTGGGCGACATGACCTGCACCGCGGCGGTGTCGTCGCCAGCAGCGTCCTTCGACGACATCATCGCCGAGGTCGCCGCAGCTCGCATCACCGAGCGGGGAGCATCTCGAGCCGACGACCGCCGCTCGGAGGCCGCCATGGAAGACAGGAAGAAGGAGGGGTACTTCTAGTGCAGCTCCTCAGGTTGGCGACGGCCGGATCGGTCGACGACGGCAAGTCGACCCTCATCGGTCGCCTGCTCTATGACACCAAGACGATCTTCGAGGACCAGCTCGACTCGGTCGAGCGCACCTCTGAGGCCCGGGGCGAGGAGTACGTGAACCTCGCCCTGCTCACCGACGGCCTGCGCGCCGAGCGCGAGCAGGGCATCACCATCGACGTGGCGTACCGGTACTTCGCCACGCCCAAGCGCAAGTTCATCCTCGCCGACACCCCGGGTCACATCCAGTACACGCGCAACATGGTCACCGGCGCGTCGACGTCTGATCTGGCGATCGTGCTGATCGACGCCCGCCACGGGGTGATCGAACAGACCAAGCGCCACTCGTTCCTCGCCTCGCTCCTTCGGGTGCCCCACATCGTGGTGGCCATCAACAAGATGGACCTGGTCGACTACGACCGCGACGTCTTCGAGCGCATCCGCGACGAGTTCCGCAGCTTCGCCACCAAGCTCGACGTCACCGACCTCACGTTCATCCCCGTGTCGGCGCTGAAGGGCGACAACGTGGTGACCAGGTCGGCCAACACGCCCTGGTACGAGGGATCGTCGCTGCTGCACCACCTCGAGGAGGTGCACATCGCCTCGGACCGCAACCTCATCGACGCCCGGTTCCCCGTGCAGTACGTCATCCGCCCGATGAGCGAGTCCCACCACGACTACCGCGGCTACGCCGGCACGGTGGCCGGGGGCACGTTCAAGCGGGGCGACGAGGTCGTCGCCCTACCGTCGGGCCTGACGTCCACGATCACCCACATCGAGACGCCCCAGGGTGAGGTCGACGAGGCGTTCCCGCCGATGGCCACCGTCATCCGGCTCGCCGACGACATCGACATCAGCCGCGGCGACATGCTCGCCCGACCTCAGAACCAGCCGACGGTGGCCCAAGACATCGACGCCATGGTGTGCTGGATGGACGAGCGTTCGTCGCTGAGCGCCCGTCGCAAGCTGAGCATCAAGCACACCACCCGTTCGGGCAAGGCGATGGTGAGGAACCTGCAGTACCGCCTCGATGTCAACACGTTGCACCGCGACGAGCACGCCAGCGAGCTGAAGCTCAACGAGATCGGCCGGGTGCAGTTGCGCACCACCGTCCCGCTGTTCATCGACGAGTACCGCCGCAACCGCGAGACGGGCTCGTTCATCCTCATCGACGAGGCTTCCAACAACACCGTCGGCGCCGGGATGATCCTCGGCGAGGCCAGGTGAGCCGACGTTCGCCCAACGTGGTCTGGCACGAGGGCGGGTTGGCTCGCGAGCGGCGGTGGGCCGCCCAGGGTCACCAGGGCGCGACCGTGTGGTTGACCGGGCTGTCGGGGTCGGGCAAGTCGACGGTCGCCTCGGCGGTGCAGGAGCGCCTGCTCGACGCAGGCCGGCCGGTCTACGTGCTCGACGGCGACAACGTTCGCCACGGGCTGAACGGCGACCTGGGCTTCTCGGCTGAGGACCGGGCCGAGAACGTGCGTCGGGTCTCAGAGGTGGCCCGGCTGTTCGCCGACGCTGGGGTGTTGGCCCTGGTGCCGGTGATCTCGCCGTACCGGGCCGACCGCGAGCGGGCCCGGGCCATCCACGACGCCGCAGCGCTGACGTTCATCGAGGTGTTCGTCGACACCCCGATCGAGGAGTGCGAGCGGCGTGACCCCAAGGGCCTCTACGTCAAGGCCCGAGCCGGGGAGATCACCGGGTTCACCGGCATCGACGACCCCTACGAGGCGCCGACCGATCCCGAGCTGCGCATCGACACGACGGTCACCTCGGTCGACGACGCCACCACCGCCGTGACGGCTCTGCTCGACGCCTGACTTCGCTGCGTACGACAGCGCCCCGACCCCCGACGGGCTCGCCCCGGCCACTCGTCCACCGCCGCAGCCCGGGTCGGCCCGAGCACCGCTGCTCGGTGCTCGCCGACGTCGTCAGCAGTCGAGCGTGGCGGCCGCCACCGCGCGGATCAGGCCGACCCGACGGGGGCTGAGCGACCCCAGGCGCCGCGTGAGCATCGCGACCGGGAACGGTTGCTCACCCCTGGCCGCTACCACCACGGTTCCCAGGGCTCGTCCTCGATCGATGCGACGGCCATCCGCCGAACCCGCTCCACCTCCCCGCTGGTCTCGGGGCGGGCGGCGAGCCCTTCGGCGAAGGCGCGGTCGATCTGGGTGGTGCGCGCTCGCTCGATCGCCAGCGAGAGTCCGGTGCGGACCGCCTCGGAACGACTGGCGAAGCGACCGTCCTGGACGAGTGCGTCGACGGTTGCCACGACGTCGTCAGGCAGCTTGACCGCCAGCTGGATCGTGAAACCGGGAGCACACCGCCGGCTACCGCCACCTGGGGCGGAGCGCGCTCACCACGGTCGATCGGTGCCCGCCGGCCGCGACGGTGCGTCGACCGGTCTTGCCGATGAGGGGTGGTCGCTACTGCTGAGCCTCGCCGTGGGGGGCTGCGGCCTCGTCGTAGCACTCCTCGTGGAAGTGCTCGACGCGATCCCAACGACCATCGACGTAGACGTTGCAGATGATCTGGTAGGCGCGGATGCGTGCCCTGAACTTGATCGCATCGCCGCAGTGGGCGCAGTACGCCGAGTTGCCGGCGTCGATCAGGCGGATGACCGCCCGGCTCGTCCTGGTGGGGACCGCCGGGGCCGGAGGCGGGGCGGTCGTCATGGTGTCGGTGCTCGCAGCCATCACGGGTCCTCGTCGTCCGGGGCGGCGGTCGCTGAAGCGATCGCCGACGGCCCGCGCCCCCGTGGTCAGCGGCCGGGGTGCTGTGGTGCCGGACGCCCGGGCGGTCGGGGCCGCCGGGGTGCCGAACCCGCCGAGGGCGGCCCCGTCGGTCGCCAGGCGCGCGACGAACTGCCTCGGCACCGACAGCGCTATGGTCGGGTATGGGCCGGGCGACCGCCGGCTTCTGGGGGCGCACCGCGTGGACCGAGACGAGCCGGTGTCGCCAGACGCAGAGCCCGAGGGCGACGCATCGCAGCGGGGAGCCGTGCCGCCACCTCCACCGGCGGGATACCGGGTGGACGGGCCCGGAGGGGCCGCCCGCCGCGACGAGGTGTGGGCGGTCGGTGGGCTCGCCAGCTTCTGGCGGCGCTTCGGCGCCCTCGTCATCGACGTGGCGGTCCTCGTCGCCGTGGACCTCGTGTTGCTGCTGGTCGGGGGCAGCCAGGCCCTGGCGGTCGTGCTCGGAGCGCTCTACTGGGTCGTCGGCGACGGCGTCGTCGGCGCCACGGTCGGCAAGTCGGCGCTCGGGCTGCGCGTGCGGGGCGTCGACAGCACCGAGCCGATCGGGTTCTGGCGGGGGTTGATCCGCTACGTCGGCAGGATCGTGTCGGGTTTCGTCTTGCTGATCGGCTACTTCTGGGCCATCTGGGACGCCCGCAACCAGACGTGGCACGACAAGCTGGCGGACAGCCTCGTCGTCGTGGACAAGGGTGCCCGAGCCGTCCGCTGACGAACCGTTGGAGGCGCCGGCGCTGGGGCCCGAGCCCGGTTGGCACCACGATCCGGCCCGGCCCGGTTCGCTGCGGTGGTGGGACGGGACGAGCTGGACCGAGCACCGGGCGATCGCCGAGCGGGCCCCGGCCGCCGACGAGGCCCGGACCGTCGGCGAGGCGCTGCCCGTCGCGCCGGCGGCGGCGCTCGCCATGGCCACCGTGCCGCTCCTCGCCACCCTGGGCGTCGGTGGTGCACTGGCGTCGATCGGCTGGTCGACCATGTGGGTCCTGCTGATCACCGCCTTCGTCGTGCAGCCGGCGCTGACGCTCGTCGGCCCGACGGTCTACGCCCGCCGCCAGGGACTGTCGCTGGCCCGTGCGGTCGGCCTGCGGATCCGCCGACGTGACGTCGTGCGGGGCCTGGGCGTCGGGGTGGTCGCCCAGGCGGCCGCCGGGCCGCTGCTCGCCGCCCTCGGTGCGGTGTCGCCCGACCTCATCGGCATCAACGACGACCCGGGCGATCTCGAGGTGGCGGGCGCGCCCGACGTGGTGTTCCTCGTGGCGCTGGTCGCCGCGGCGGTGGTCGCCGCCCCGGTCATCGAGGAGATCGTGTTCCGAGGCATCCTGATGCCGTCGCTGAGCGCCCGGTGGGGCCCGGCATCGGGCTGGATCGCGTCGTCGGGCACCTTCGGCGCGGTCCACCTCGTGCCGACGCTCGGATGGGGCAACGTGGGGTTGATCGTCGCCATCGGCGTCGCCGGTGCCGTGTTCGGCTACGAGACCCGCCGGGTCGGACGCCTGGGCCCGGCCATCGTCGGCCACGCCGTGCACAACGCCGTCGCCGTGACGCTCATCGTGTTCGTGCTGTTGGCAACAGGATCCTCGTGAGCGTCGAGCCGAAGCTCAACGTCGCCGACCGGCGCCGTCAGCGGCGCACGAGCGGCTTGTAGGAGATGCGGTGGGGTTGGTCGGCCTCGCTGCCGAGCTCGCGCCGGCGCACGGCCTCGTACTCGCTGAAGTTGCCCTCGAACCAGCGCACCTGCGACTCGCCCTCGAAGGCGAGCACGTGGGTGGCGATGCGGTCGAGGAACCAGCGATCGTGGCTGATGACCACCGCGCACCCGGGGTAGGCGGTGAGGCCCTCCTCGAGCGCACGAAGGGTGTCGACGTCGAGGTCGTTGGTGGGCTCGTCGAGCAGCAGCACGTTGCCGCCCTGTCGCAGCACCTTGGCCAGGTGCACCCGGTTGCGCTCCCCGCCTGACAGCACGCCGGTCGACTTCTGCTGGTCCGAGCCCTTGAACCCGAAGCTCGCCACGTAGGCCCGGGCGTTGACCTCTCGGCCACCGACGTCGAGGAGCTCGTAGCCGTCGGAGATCTCGTCGTAGACCGAGCGTGAGTCGTCGAGGCTGTCTCGAGCCTGGTCGACGTAGGCCAGCTCGACGGTCTCGCCGATCTCGACGGTGCCGGCGTCGGGCTGCTCGGCGCCGGTGATCATCTTGAACAGCGTCGTCTTGCCGGCGCCATTGGGTCCGATGACCCCGACGATGCCCGCCGGGGGGAGGATGAACGACAGGTCGTCGATCAGCAACCGGTCACCGAACCCCTTGGACACCCCTTTGAAGTCGATGACCTTGTCGCCGAGGCGCTGGTTGGCCCCGATGGCGAGCTCGAGGCGCTCACCCGGGGCGCCGTCGGTGCGCGCCGCGGCGACGAGCTCGTCATAGGCCCGCAGGCGCGCCTTGTTCTTGGACTGGCGTCCCTTGGGCGACATCCGGACCCACTCGAGCTCGTGGGCGAGGGTGCGCTGGCGAGCCGACTGCTGGCGCTCTTGTTGGGCCAGGCGCGCCTGCTTCTGCTCGAGCCAGCCCGAGTAGTTGCCCTCGAAGGGGTAGGCGTGGCCGTGGTCGAGCTCGAGGATCCAGCGGGCCACGTTGTCGAGGAAGTAGCGGTCGTGGGTGATGGCGATGACGGTGCCGGAGTACTCCGACAGCGTGTGCTCCAACCACGCCACCGATTCGGCGTCGAGGTGGTTGGTCGGCTCGTCGAGCAGCAGGAGGTCGGGATGGCTCAACAGCAGCCGGCACAGCGCCACCCTTCGCCGCTCACCACCCGACAGCTCGGTCACCGCCGCGTCACCGGGGGGGAGGCGCAAGGCGTCCATGGCGATCTCGACGGTGCGCTCCAGGTCCCAGGCGTCCGCCGCGTTCAGCTGGTCCTCCAGCTCGCCTTGGAGGCGTCCGACCTCCTCGAGGTCGGCGTCGGGGTCGCCCCAGGAGGCGAGCACCTCGTCGTAGCGCTGGCGCAGGGCCTGCACGGCGGCGACGCCGTCCATGACGTTGCCGGTGACGTCCTTGTCGGGATCGAGGGTCGGTTCCTGGGCGAGGTAGCCGACGGTGTGGTCGGCGCCGAGGCGTGCCTCGCCGGTGAACTCGTCGTCGAGGCCGGCCATGATGCGCAGCACGCTGGACTTGCCAGCGCCGTTGTGACCGAGGACCCCGATCTTGGCCCCCGGGTAGAAGGCCAGGGTGACGTCGGAGAGGATGTCCTTGTCCGGCGGGTGGAACTTGGACACCCGGCGCATCGTGTAGATGAACTGCGCGCTCATGGCCGGCACGGTACCGGGCGGCGGCCGCGGTCAGGGCTCGTCGGACCAGCCCCAGCGGTCGGGGGCGTGCTCGGTACCATCACCCACGTGGCTGCACCTGACACCGCGACCCTCGGTCCCAACGCCTGGCTCGTCGACGAGATGTACGAGCGGTGGCGGGAGAACCCAGCAGCCGTGGACGCCGAGTGGGCCGACTACTTCTCGGCCGGGGGCTCGGCCCGGGTGATCGAGGGCGAACTGGTCGCGGGCGGCAACGGCGCCGAGCCCGCCCACGGGTCCAACGGATCACCGGCGGCTGCCCCGCCCGCCCAGCCGGCGGCGCCACCTCGGGCGTCGGCACCGGCACAGCCCGCAGCCGAGCCGGCGCCGCCTCGGGCATCGGCACCGGCATCGGCCCGGCCGGCACCGTCGCCGACACGAACGCCGGCGGAGCCGACCACAGAGGAAGCCGCCCAGGACGAGCCCCCCGGCGAGGCGCTGCGGGGCGCAGCGGCACGGATCGTCGAGAACATGGAGGCCAGCCTGGCGGTCCCCACCGCCACCAGCTACCGCCAGGTGCCCTCTCGCCTGCTCGAGCTGAACCGCTCGGTCATCAACAGCTACCTGGGGCGCATCCGAGCCGGCAAGGTCAGCTTCACCCACCTCATCGGGTACGCCGTGGTGCGGGCCATGGACGAGGTACCCGGCATGCGCAACACCTACGTCGAGGCCTCCGACGGCTCTCCGAGGGTCGTGCGCCACGACGACATCGGCCTCGGACTTGCCGTCGACGTCGAGAAGCGCGACGGCACCCGCACCCTGTTGGTGCCGGTCATCGCCCAGGCGTCGTCCAAGGACTTCAAGGAGTTCTGGGCGGCCTACGAGGCGCTCATCGCCAAGGTCCCCGCCAAGCTGGGCGTCGCGGACTTCGCTGGAGCGACCCACAGCCTGACCAACGTCGGCACGATCGGCACGCTGCAGTCGGTCCCCCGGCTCATGCCATCCCAGGCGTCGGTCATCGGGGTGGGGGCCATCGGGTACCCCGCCGAGTTCTCCGGGGCCGATCCGCTCAAGCTCGCCGACCTTGGCATCTCCAAGGTCATCACGCTGTCCAACACCTATGACCACCGGGTCATCCAGGGCGCGGAGTCGGGCCTGTTCCTCCAGCGCGTCGAGCAGCTGCTGCTCGGACAGGACGGCTTCTACGACACCATCTTCCGAGCGCTCGGCGTGCCATATGAGCCCGTGCGCTGGCGTCGTGACGTCAACCCGGTCGACCACGAGGCGTCGCAGCTGCGCAAGCAGATGCAGGTGCGCAAGATCATCCAGATGTATCGGGTGCGCGGCCACCTCATCGCCGATCTCGACCCGTTGCGCATGCGTCCGCCGAGCATGCACGACGAGCTCGACCCGGCCACCTATGGCTTGACCATCTGGGACAACGACCGGGAGTTCCTCACCGACGACCTGCCGGGGCCCGACCGGATGACGTTCGGCGACATCCTGCACTCGCTGCGCGACGCCTACTGCCGCACGACCGGCGTCGAGTACATGCACATCTCCGATCCCGATGAGAAGGCGTGGATCCAGCAGCGCGTCGAGGGCCCGGCCACCGAGTTCAGTCGGGACGAGGTCGTCCACATCATGTCGCGCCTCAACGCTGCGGACGCCTTCGAGACCTTCCTCCACAAGCGCTACGTCGGTCACAAGCGCTTCGGCGTCGACGGCGGCGAGGCCGTCATCCCCCTCATCGACGCGGTGTTGCAACAGGCCGCTGACGACGAGATCACCGGCGCCGCGGTCGTCGGGATGGCCCACCGGGGGCGGTTAAACGTGCTGGCCAACATCGTCGGCAAGCCGCTCGGGCGCATGTTCACCGAGTTCGAGGGTCAGCTGTCAGAAGACACCGTGCAGGGCAGTGGCGACGTCAAGTACCACCTCGGCCAGAAGGGCGTGTTCACCTCGGTGGCGGGCAACGAGCTCGAGATCGAGCTGGCGGCCAACCCGAGCCACCTCGAGGCCGTCGACCCCGTGGTGCTCGGCATGGTGCGCGCTCGCCAGGACCAGCTCGATCCGCCGTCGTCGTTCCCGGTGCTGGCGCTGTTGCTGCACGGCGATGCGGCGTTCGCCGGCCAGGGCGTGGTGGCCGAGACGCTCAACCTGTCGAAGATCCCCGGCTTCCGGGTCGGCGGCACGATCCACGTCGTCATCAACAACCAGGTCGGTTACACCACCCCGCCCAGCCAGGCCCGTTCGTCGCAGTACGCCACCGACGTGGCCAAGATGGTCCAGGCGCCGATCTTCCACGTCAACGGCAACGACCCCGAGGCGTGCGTGCGGGTCGCTCGGCTGGCCTTCGAGTACCGCCAGGCGTTCCACAAAGACGTCGTGATCGACATGCTCTGCTATCGGCGTCACGGCCACAACGAGGGTGACGACCCGAGCTACACCCAGCCCCTCATGTACCAGCGCATCGACGAGATGGCCCCGGTGCGTGAGATCTACACCGAGATGCTGATCGACCGGGGCGACCTGACCGAGGACATGGCGACCGAGTTCCGCAGCGACTACGAGCGCCGCCTGCAATCGGCGCTGGACGAGACGCGCGCCGCTGCGCCCGAGGCACCACCCAAGGTCGCCTTCGCCGAACACCCGCCAGCCCCGCCCCACGTCGACACCGGGGTTCCGCAAGCCGAGCTCGACCGCATCCACGCTGCGCTGAACGAGGTGCCCGAGGGCTTCACGGTGCACCCCAAGCTGGCCCGCCAGTTCGAGACCCGGGCCCGCATGTACGACGGCGGCGAGGTCGACTACGGCCTCGCCGAGGCGTTGGCCTTCGGCTCGTTGCTGCGCGACGGCACCTCGGTGCGCCTGACGGGCCAAGACTCGCGCCGGGGCACGTTCGCCCACCGTCACGCCGTGGTCATCGACTACCACGATGAGCGCGAGCACACCCCCCTCGACCACGTCGGCGATGACCAGGGCCGGTTCTGGGTCTATGACTCGATGTTGAGCGAGTACGCCGGCCTCGGCTTCGAGTTCGGCTACTCGACCCAACGCCCTGGCATGCTCGTGTGCTGGGAAGCGCAGTTCGGCGACTTCGTCAACGGCGCCCAGATCGTCATCGATCAGTTCGTGGCGGCCTCTGAGGACAAGTGGGGCCAGCGCTCGGGTCTCGTCATGCTGTTGCCCCACGGGTACGAGGGCCAGGGTCCAGAGCACAGCTCGGCACGGATGGAGCGGTTCTTGGTGCTGTGCGCCGAGAACAACATGTGCGTGGTCAACACCTCTCAGGCGGGGCAGTACTTCCACCTGCTGCGGCGTCAGATCGTCGGTGACCTGCGTCGTCCGCTCGTGGTCTTCACCCCCAAGTCGATGCTGCGGGCCCGTCAGGCCCGTTCGAGCGTCGAGTCGCTCACCTCGGGCGGTTTCGCCGAGGTCATCGACGACGCCGCGTCCGACGCCGACGCCGTCCGCTCGGTGGTGCTCTGCTCGGGCAAGATCGCCCACGAGGCGATCGAGGAGCGCGACCGCCGCTCGGCGCCGGCCGCTGTCGTACGGGTGGAACAGCTGTACCCGTGGCCGGGCGAGGAGATCGACGACATCGTCATGCGGTATCCCAACGCCGACGAGATCGTCTGGCTGCAGGAGGAGCCGGCGAACATGGGGGCCTGGGGCTTCGCCGGGTCCCTGCTGTTCGAGCGCTACGCCGGTTCGCTCGACATCCGCCGGGTCAGCCGACCCGAGTCGGGCAGCCCGGCGTGCGGCAGCGCTGCGGTCCACGCCCAGGAGGCCAAGATCTTGATGGACGAGCTGTTCGCCTGACCTCGACGGCACCGGAGGTAGAGGCGCCTGGCGCAGCGCTCCTCAGCTCTGGTGCGAAGAGTGCGTGAGCGCGCGCTGAACGCGATCTTGAAACGCATCGTTCATCGAGGGGCAGCGGGTCGGTAACGGCACGTTCGTAGCGTCGGGGGTGTGGCCTCCGGTGGGAGATCCCGTCGCAGTCGACGTCGCTCGGGCCCGCCGGTGCGTCTCGGCCCCCCCTTGTCCGTGGACAGCAGCCGAGTGGCCGTGGTGGTCGTCGGAGCTCAGCGCGGGTGGGCCGAGCGCTGCGCTGACCCCGATGCGGCTGCCGGGCCCCGGGCGGCGGTGCTCGAACGGGCCCGGGCAGTGGGCTCGGCGGTGATCGTCGTCGTGCACCGACGCCCCGCCGACCGGGCACCCCGACGTGGGGCGCCCCCAGAGGACGCGACGCTGATCGACGTCGGCGTCGTCCCCGACCTCATCGTCGACGCCGCCGGCCACGACGCCTTCTACGGCGGCCGCTTGGGCGCCGAGCTCGCCGCAGCCGGGCGCGACGTCGTGGTGGTCATGGGCTACGGCCTCGAGGGGCCCGTCGAATCGACGATCCGCAGCGCTTCGGACCGCCAGTTCCGCACCCTGGTGGTGCCGGAGTGCTGCGCCGGTCTCGCCGGCGACCCGGTGCTCGATGCGCCGTCCTGGAGCGTCAGCGCCAGACGGTGGCTCGTCGGCGGGGGTGCGGTCGTGGCGGTGTCAGCAGACGAGCTCTGCGCCTCGTTCGATGACGGAGCCAGGGTGGTGACACGGTGACGGCTGCCCCGGCGGTTGCGGCGTCCCCCCACCCCTGGCCGTTCGGCGTGGCGGGCGTGGCGGTCGGCGCGGTGGCGATCGTGGTGTGCGCCGGGGCGCAGCCGATCGACGATCCGACGGCCGCGCTGCGTCGCCGTCGCCTGCTGGACCGGGCCCCGGCGGACGTGGCGATCGTCCACATCGCAGCCCGGGCGGGTGTGCAGGGCGCCTTCAGCAGGAGCGATCTCTCCGATCGCCTCCGCTGCGCCCGCCGGCGCTTCGTCATCGTGGTCGGTGACTCACTCGTCGACGAGGTGCACGCCACGGCTCGACAGGCCAACGACCGGTGCCTCGAGCCGCTCGTGGTGCTCGACGCCTGTGGCGCCGGCTCCGAGACCGAACGTGAGGCGGTGGGGGCGGTGCTCACCCTGCAGGGAGGCGTGGTGGCTGCGGTGGCCGATGCCGCCGATGTGGTGCAGGCCCTGTCGGGCGGGCGCCCGGGTTGACCGGAGCGCCGGACGGCTGGGCCGCTGCGCCGTCACTCGATGGTGCGCAGATCCGCCGAGGCGCCTACAGGTCCAGTCCGGTGAGGCGGCCGAGCTCGTCCATCGCCTGGTCGGGATCGACCACCTTGATGGTGTGCATGCCCATCTGACGGGCCGGCTTGAGGTTGACGCCGAGGTCATCGAGGTAGACGACCCTCTCGGCGGTCGTGTCCGCGAGCTCGAGGGCCAGCTCGTAGAAGCGCACCTCGGGCTTGCGCACACCGACGACGCTCGACTCGACGATGCCGTGGAACGTCGCCATCACCTCGGCCACCTCGGCGGCGCCGTCGACGTCGGCGGCCATGCCCGGGCCGTGGCCGTTGCGCACGTTGTTGGTGACGCAGATGCAGCGGTACCGCTCGGCGCAGCTGCGCACCGCGGCGGCCACGCGGGGACGGACCCGCCCCGACAGACAGCCCAGCACCCGATGGCCGTCGACTCGATGGCCTCGGGCCGCCGCCTCGGCCTCGAACGCCGCAGCGAACCCCTCGGGGTCGATCTCGGACCGCTCGAGCCGGGCCCAGGCGTTGTGGTCGGCGTCGGCGGAGTTGATCGTGCGGATCAGGTCACGGGGCAGTTCGGACTCGATCTCATAGCGGTTGAAGGCCTCGAAGGGGCTGGTCGTCACCACGCCCCCGAAGTCCCACAACACCGCATCGATCGCCGCGTCACCCATCGGGCGGTCGACGCTAGCCCCGGGCGGGGGCACGGTCACAAGGACCGTGATCGGCCAGCGGCGCCGTCGGTGTGGGCCCTCGGGTGACCTGCGCTGTCGGGTGCGGTCCCCGGGATGGTGCGAGCCGCGTGGTTCACTGAATGCGCCATGGTCCGTTCGCACGTCGTCGTCGATGGCTCGAACCTGGCCACCGAGGGGCGCAAGGTTCCCAGCCTGACCCAGCTCCGCGCGGCCATCGAGCAGTATCGCCAGGAGTTCTCCCCGCAACGGTGCACGGTCGTGGTCGACGCGACCTTTCCCAACCGCATCGAGGCCGACGAGGCCGAGGAGTACCAGGCCGCCCTCGATGCCGGCGAGTTGCTCACCCCGCCCGCCGGGGCGATCGGTCGCGGCGACGCCTTCGTCCTCCAGATCGCCGACAAGGCCGACGCGACGGTGCTGTCCAACGACTCGTTCCAGGAGTTCCACGGCGACTACACGTGGCTCTTCGACGAGGACCGCCTCGTCGGCGGCAAGCCCGTCGAGGGCGTCGGGTGGGTCTTCGTCGTGCGAGCCCCGGTGCGAGGCCCCAAGAGCCGCAGGTCGGTTCGTGACGCCAAGCGCAAGGACGACGACGGCGATGCCGGGACGCCCCGTCGCCGCGCGGGTGGCGGGCGACGTTCCAGGGGCTCGGGTGCTGACGAGGAGGAGGGCAGCGCCACCCGCCGCGCTCGCGGGACGACGAGGGGCTCGCCCGAGGCGTCGGGGCCGCCGCCGGTGCCCACCGTCGACACGCCGCCGCCCGCGGCCCGACGTCCCCGCCGGAGCCGGTCTCGCAGCTCGGCTGGCGCTGACCCGGCTCTCGCGTCTGACGCCACGAACGACGATGACGTCTCGACGGCCGGCGGCGACGTCGAGATCGACGCTGGTGGCGCCGGTGCGCCCCGGCCGACCACCGGCGCCGGGGCCTCGTCCGAAGGCTCCGGCGACGCCGGGGCCTCGTCTGGTGCCGACGCCGACGCCGACGCCGACGCCGACGCCAGAGACGGTGCAGATGACGAGGTGGGCACCAGATCTCGGGGCGGGCGTCGGCGACGCAAGCGGGCGACGTCGAGCGCGCCGTCGTCGGTCAACGAGCTCATGGCCTTCCTCGACTTCGTCGGGGCGCATCCCCCGGGGGCCGAGGTGCAGGCCGTCGTCGAGCGGTTCAGCTCGCACGGCGCCTACCTCTCGGTCGACGAGATCACCTGCTACCTGCCGCTCAAGTCCATGGGCGATCCTGCGCCCACCCGGGCGCGTGATCTGCTCACCCGGGGTGAGGCCGTCGGCGTCATCGTCGACGCAGCCGACGCCGGACGACGCAGCATCGATGTCGCGCTGCCCGGGCACCGACGGTCTGACCTCACGATCACCGATCGTGTGCTCGCTGAGCTCTTGGATGAGGCGGGCGACGACGATCTGGATCCCTCCGGCGAACCGGGAGACGAGTCCATGGCCGCATCGAACGGACCGGGGCGGACCCGGCGCGGCGGGCGGCGTCGAGCCGCAGCTGAGCGGGCCCCGGCTGCGAGGCGCCCGCCCAGGGCTACCGACGGGCCGGGCTCCGAGACGGTTCCCCCTGGAGCCGGTCGTTCCGAGGAGGGGACCTCCGTCTCCGACGACCCGACCACGACGGCGTCGGCTGGGACGCAGCAGGGCTCGGCTGCCGAACGTCAGGTCGGTGAGGCCCCACCGCAGGAGCGCCCAGCGAAGAAGACTGCAGCGAAGAAGTCCCCCGCCAAGAAGACCACAGCGAAGAAGACTGCAGCGAAGAAGACCACAGCGAAGAAGACTGCAGCGAAGAAGACCGCGGCGAAGAAGGCTGCGGCGAAGAAGGCCCCGGCTACGAAGACCCCGGCTACGAAGACCGCAGCGAAGAAGACCGCAGCGAAGAAGGCTCCCGCTACGAAGAGGTCCGGGGCGAAGAAGGCTCCCGCTGCGAAGAAGACCGCAGCGAAGACGACTGCAGCGAAGGACGCCCCGGCCAAGAAGACCGCAGCGAAGACGACTGCAGCGAAGAAGGCTTCGGCCGACAAGACCACAACGAAGAAGACCGCAGCGAAGAGGGCTTCGGCCGACAAGACCGCAGCGAAGGACGCCCCGGCCAAGGAAACCGCGGCGAAGAAGGCCGCAACGAAGAGGGTCGACGAGAGCCCGCCCGGGCGGAGCCCCGCTGGGACGAGCCCGGCGAACGAGCGTAACGACGACGCCTGAGCCCGCAGCGCGGCGGCCAGCACGACAGGACGGCCGGCCGGGGGCCGGGGGCCGAGGCCGGGGCCCGAACACCCCACCGGTAACGTCGCCGCCGTGCGGCTCGCCAGCTGGAACGTCAACTCGTTGAACGCCCGCCTCGACCGGGTCACGTCTTGGTTGTCGTCGGCCCGTCCTGATGTGATCTGTCTGCAGGAGACCAAGTTGGCCGACGGCGCCGTACCCGCCCTCGAGCTGCAGGCGCTCGGCTACCAGTGCGTGCACCACGGCCAGGGCCGTTGGAACGGGGTGGCGGTCTGCACCCGCCACGACGTCGACGAGGTCGTCACCGGCTTCGCCGACGGCCTCGAGCCCGACACCGACGCTCGCCTGATCACCGTGCGCACGGCCGGGCTGACCGTGGCATCGATCTACGTCCCCAACGGGCGCTCGGTCGATGACGACCACTACGCCTACAAGCTCTCCTGGTTGTCTCGCCTGCGCTCGCACCTCGACCTCGTCGCCGACCCCGACGAGTCCGTCGTCGTGATGGGCGATTGGAACGTCGCCCCGTCAGACGACGACGTGTGGAGCGTCGAGGCCATGGCCGGTGGCACCCACGTCACCGATGCGGAGCGGGCGGCGGTGGCCGAGCTCCTCGAGTGGGGTCTGGTCGATCTGTTCCGAGTGTGCCACCCAGCAGCGGGCCTGTACTCGTGGTGGGACTATCGGCGAGGCGACTTCCACCAGCGGCGTGGTCTGAGGATCGACTACGCGCTGGCGACCGCAGCGGTCGCCGATCGCCTCGAGTTCGCCTTGGTCGACCGCAACGGCCGCAAGGGCTCACAGCCCTCTGATCACGCCCCCGTGCTCTTCGATCTGACAGCCGCATGAGCCGATGACCGACGAGTCGCTGTGACGAGGGACGAACCCGTGGACGAACGACACGACCTGCGCGCTGGCGACGCCGCCGACAGAGGCCCGGCGGTGACGACCGGGTGGTCGCGCCGTGACGACGGTGAGACCAACGACCGCGACCGATCCCTGCACGATCTGGCCGACGCGACCCGGCGCCTCATCCACCACCTGCACGTGACCGAGGCACCCCTCGAGGTCCTCGACGGCATCGGGGCGGCGGTGGCGGGCATGGCCCGGTTGCTGGAGGCCCACCCCCAGGGGCGCGTCTACGAGGGGTTCGCCGAGGCGGTGACCGCCGACGCCCCGTCGGCGTTCTTCGAGTTCAGCCCCGTGATCGGCCGGTCCAACCCCCTGGCCCCCCCGGCGGTGCTGTGGGTCGAACATGGTGTCGTGCACGGCCGGGCCCTGTTCGCCGAGGCCTACGAGGGACCGCCGGGGTGCGTGCACGGCGGGTTCATCGCAGCCACCTTCGACGAGGTGCTCGGCATGACGCAGAACTCGACGGGGCGTCCCGGCATGACCGGGACGCTGACCGTCCGCTACCGGGCACCGACGCCCCTGCACACCGAGCTGCGACTGATCGGTGAGGTCGATCGCGTCGAGGGTCGCAAGCTGTTCAGCTCGGGCCGCATGTACGCCGGTGACCGCCTCACCGCCGAGGCCGACGGGGTGTTCGTGGCCGTCGATCCCTCCCAGCTGGCCAGCTTGGCCGACCGCCGGGCGTCGAGCCGACGGCCGGCCCCTCGGTCCCAACGTTGGGCGTCGGACGGTCGGCCCGCCCCTCAGGCCGAACGTTGGGCGTCGGACGGTCGGCCCACCCCTCAGGCCGAACGCTGACCGGACGCCGGCGGATCCGCTTCGGTGCCCTCCGCCCCGGCTGTGTCGCAGGAGTCGAGGGCGGCGAGCAGCGACGCACCGTGGCGGTCTGCCGCCGCGGGTCCCCAGCCGAGGCGTGCGCTCAACTCGTCGACATCGCAGGGCGGCGCGCCGGCGAGGAGACGCACCTGGGGATCGCCGAGCACCGACTCGGGAGCGCACCAGCCTGCGGCGGCACGTCGGGCGCGCCACCGCCGCACGGCTGCAACCCGCTCGTGGACGTTCGTCGCGTCGCCGTCGAGGGCGCTGCGTGCCTGGTCGAGCTCAGCCCGCCACGCCGCCCGCGAGGGGGCGACGCTGCCGGCGGGCTCGATGACGGCCCCGCCCGCCAGGGCCGCCCCGGACGACGGGGAGTCGAGCTCCAGCTCGTCCAGCAGCGGCGAGCGCGGTCGCACCGATCCGGGCGGGTCACCGGGGCGGTGCTCGGCCCAGGTGATGTGCACCGATTCGGACGCCCGGGTGAGTGCGACGTAGAGCAGGCGTCGCTCCTCGGCGACGGCGTCTGGGGTGCGGGCGCTCGGGTGGGGGAGGTGGTCGGCGTCGGCGCCGGCGACGACCACGACCGGCCACTCCAAGCCCTTGGCGGCGTGGATGGTGGTGACGAGCACCGCCGGGCTCCCGGGCTCAGGCGTCTTGGCGGTGGCGAGGCCCCGGGCAGACAGGCGTCGGCCGAGATCGGCCACCAGCGCCCGGGTGCGGGCCAGCACCACCACATCACTGAGCTCGAGACCCCGGGCTCTGGCGTCCTCGACGAGGCCGACGATCCCGGCCGCTTCTGCGTCGGCGTCAGGCGCTGACCAGGCGCCGGGCGGGCGGCCGGGGCCCACGGCGCTGCGCGGCGGGTCGATGGTCAACCCCCTGGCGGCGGCGTCGACGATGGCCTGGGGGCAGCGGTAGGTCACCCCGAGGCGCACGGTCACCACCTCGGGACGACGAACCGACAGCGAGTCGAGGGCGGCGGGGTCGGCGCCGTTGAACCCGTAGATGGCCTGGTGGGGGTCGCCGACGACGAACAGGGTGGACTCAGGTCCTGACAGCGCGTCGAGAGCGGCGGCCTGGGTGGGGTTGACGTCTTGGAACTCGTCGACGAGGACGTCGGCCAACCGCCACCGCTGGGCCGCGCCGAACACCGGATCGTCGTCGACCGCCACCTGCCAGGCTCGCAGGAGATCGTGGAAGTCGAGCACGCCCCGTCGTCGCTTCCACCTCTCGTACGCCCGCACCGAGGCCACGGCGAGCTCGACCTCGTCGTCGCCCCAGCCCGGGGGCGGCCGGTGGCGGAGGTCGTCTGCGGCGAGGCCCTGTGACCCCGCCCACGACCACAACCGGGCCAGCTCGTCGCGCCGGGCGGGGGGGCTCTCGGGTTCGAGCTCACCGAGCGCCTCAGACGGCGATCCGAGCACCCGGGGCGGGCGCCGCCCGCGGTCCTCGGCCCGTCGGTGCAGCTGGGCGAGGGCGACGGCGTGCATGGTGCCGACCGTCGCACCCTGCACGCCGAGGGCTCTGAGTCGGCTGGCGACCTCTGCTGCGGCACGACGGGTGAAGGTGACGACCAGCATCCGTCGCGGGTCATCACCCATCGACACCCGCCAGGCCGCCCGACGGGTCAGGACCCGCGTCTTGCCCGAGCCCGGCGGGGCGATCACCCCGACGGCTGTCGCCTCGCAGGTGACCGCGGCGTGCTGGGCCTCGTCGAGGCCTTCCAGCACCGGCGTCGCCCCCGCCGAGGTCACGCCCACCCCAGCTCGTGGAGGCGCTCGTCAGAGATGCCGAAGTGGTGGGCGACCTCGTGCACGACGGTGATGCGGACCTGCTCGACCACGTCGGCTTCGTCGGCGCACATGGCCAGCAGGGGTCGACGGAAGATGCGGATGCGGTCGGGGAGCGCGCCGTGGTAGTCGGCGCGCTCGGTCAAGGGCACGCCCTCGTACAGCCCGAGCACGCCGGCCTCGGGCGGATGCTCGGCGACCTGGACCACGACGTTGTCCATGCGGGCCCACAGCTCGTCGGGCACCTCGTCGAGCGCCGCGGCGACCAGCTCGTCGAACCGCTCCCTGGGCACGTCGACCACCCTCGGAGAGGGTAGCGACGCCCTGTTCGCCGCCGGTGGGACCGCAGGCAGCACTCGACCGCACCGGGGAGCTGGGGGATGTGAGGATCGGGGCGTGAGCGTGCGCACGATCAGCCTCGTCCCCTCCGTGACAGAGACGGTGTCAGCGTGGGGGATCGTGCCGGTCGCCTGCACCCGGTTCTGCGAGCGCGACGACCTCGAGGCGGTCGGCGGCACGAAGGACCCCGACATCGAACGCATCGTCGAGCTGGCGCCTGACGTGGTGGTGGTCGACACCGAGGAGAACCGACGTGACGACGCCCAGGCGCTCAGGGCGGCCGGTCTGGACGTCCACGTGCTCGCCGTCCGCTCGGTGGCTGACGTCGACGACCAGCTGGCGGGGCTCGCACACCGGCTCGGCGTGCCGAGCCCACCCCGCCACGCGGCCACATCGGCACCCCCGCCGACGTGGCGGGGCGTCGTCCCCATCTGGAGACGGCCCTGGATGCTGCTCGGCCCGGGCACCTACGGCGCCGACCTGTTGGCCCACGCCGGCGTCGAGGTGATGAGCCCCGGCGGCGGCCCCTATGAGCCTGCCGAGCTCGACACCTGGGGCGACGTCGCCCCCGACGTGGTGATCGCCCCCGATGAGCCCTACCCGTTCGGCCCCCGCCACCACGACGAGCTGGCGACCGTGGCCCCCGTGGTGTTCGTCGACGGCGCCGACCTGTTCTGGTGGGGGGCGCGCACCTCGTCGGCCATGAGCCGCCTGGCTGCGGTGGTGGCCGCCGGCCCGACGGCGGCGCCCCATCCCTCACAGGGTGACGAGTCATCCGGGCGCAGCGGCCTTGACGGGCTCGATCGCAGCACCGCAGGCTGACCGGCCATGGCACAGGCATCGGTCGGAGCGGTCACCCTCGAGTACGAGACCCACGGCGACCCCAGCGATCCCGCCCTGTTGCTGATCATGGGTCTCGGGGCCCAGCTCACGGTGTGGGACGACGGCTTCGTGGACGAGCTGGTCGCCCGGGGCCTGCACGTCGTCCGCTTCGACAACCGCGACGTCGGGTTGTCGACCAAGACCACGGGCTCACCGCCGGATCTGGTGGCGCTCATCGGAGCGGCGATGGGCGGGACCAGCCCCCCCGAGGTGCCGTACACGTTGTCAGAGATGGCCGCTGATGCCGTCGGCCTGCTCGATCACCTCGGGATCGAGGCTGCCCACGTCGTCGGCGCCTCGCTCGGCGGGATGGTCGCCCAGATGGTGGCGATCGAGCACCCCGCCCGCGTCCTCAGCCTCACGTCGATCATGTCCACGACCGGGGCCCGTGACGTCGGCCAGGCGACGGGCGGCACGCTCGGGCTCCTGCTCGGCCCGCTGCCAAAGGGCCGTGAGGCCATCGTCGACCGTGGGATCGATGTCACCCGGGCGATCGCCGGCCCCCACTTCGACGAGGATCGCGCCCGTCGACGGGCCGAGACGGGCTACGACCGCTGCCACCACCCGGTCGGGGTGGCGTTCCAGATGGCGGCGGTGGTCGGCACCGGCGATCGGACCGACCGCCTGGGTGGTCTCGACGTCCCCGCCCTCGTCATCCACGGGGCGGTCGATCCCCTCGTCACGCTGTCGGGCGGCGAGGCCACCGCGGCGGCGGTGCCCGGCGCCCGGCTGGTCGTGCTCGACGACATGGGACATGACCTGCCCGAGCCCCTCTGGGGACGCATCGCCGACGAGATCGCCGCCGTGGTCACCCGCGCCTGAGCCCGACGGGCGGGTCAGCCCGACGGGCGGGCCACCGGGGCTCAGCACCGACCGCGCCGCCCCCTGGCGCCGCTGCGATCTGGCAGCGCCACCGGCCGGGCCGTAGCGTCGGCCGGGTCGTCGACGAGGGGGGCAGGCCGTGGCCGGACCGTTGCAGGGTGTGCGGGTCATCGAGATCCAGGGGATCGGGCCGGGCCCGTTCTGCGGGATGATGCTGTCAGACATGGGCGCCGACGTCATCCGCGTCGACCGCGCCGCTGCGGTACGTGGCGGCGATCCGTCGACCCCCCCTGCCGACGTCTTGGCCCGAGGGCGGCGCTCCATCGGCGTCGATCTCAAGCACCCCGACGGCGTCGAGACCGTGCTGCGCCTCGTCGAGTCGGCCGACGCCCTCTTCGAGGGCTTCCGGCCCGGGGTCGCCGAACGCCTCGGCATCGGTCCCGACGAGTGCCTCGCTCGCAAGCCGGCGCTGGTCTACGGGCGCATGACCGGGTGGGGTCAAGAAGGCCCGATCGCCCACGCTGCCGGGCACGACATCAACTACATCGCGCTCACCGGGGCCCTGCACGCCATCGGACGCGAAGGCGAGCGTCCGGTGCCGCCCCTCAACCTCGTCGGTGACTTCGGCGGCGGGGGCATGCTGCTCGCCTACGGGATGGTGTGCGCCCTGCTGCGGGCCCGCCAGAGCGGCGAGGGCCAGGTCGTCGACGCCGCCATGGTCGACGGAGCAGCGACCCTGATGGCGATGTTCTACTCGATGTCGGCGATGGGGGTCTGGAACGACCAGCGCGGCGTCAACCTGCTCGACGGCGGCGCCCACTTCTATGACACCTACGAGTGCGCCGACGGGCGCCACATCTCGGTCGGGTCGATCGAACCGCAGTTCTACGCCCTGTTGCTCGAGCACACCGGTCTGGGCGCCGACGAGCTGGGTGCCCAGATGGACAAGGCGTCCTGGTCGGCGTCCTCGGCGCGCCTCGCCGAGGTGTTCCGCCAACGCACACGGGACGAGTGGACCGAGATCATGGAGGGCACCGACGTCTGCTTCGCCCCGGTGCTGAGCCTCGCCGAGGCGCCCCAGCACCCGCACTTGGCGGCCAGGGGCACCTTCACCGAGGTCGCCGGGGTGGTGCAGCCGGCCCCGGCGCCCCGCCTCTCGGCGACGGTGCCCGAGGTGCAGGGACCGCCAGCTCACGCCGGCCAGCACACCGACGAGATCCTGAGCGAGCTCGGCTACGACGCCGCGGACCTCACCAAGCTGCGAGACGCCGGCGCGGTGGCCTGAGCCCGTCCTCGGGCGAGCAGGCGTCGATCAGGCGGGCGTCGGTAGCCTCTGGCCCCGATGGCCACGCTCGTGATGTTGCACGCCCACCCCGATGACGAGGCGATCTCGACGGGGGGGACGATGGCCCGGGCGGTCGAGGAGGGCCATCGGGTCGTGCTCGTGGTGGCCACCGGCGGAGAGCTCGGCGAGGTGGCCGAGGACGTGCTCGAGGCCTCAGAGGCGCTCGGTGACCGCCGGCGCGACGAGGTGACCGCCGCCGCCGCCGAGCTCGGAGCCCAGCGGGTCGAGCTGCTCGGCTACCGCGACTCGGGGATGATGGGCGAGGCGTCCAACGCCGACCCGGCGTGCTTCTGGCAAGCGGACGTCGACGAGGCCGCCGTGCGCCTCGCCGCCATCTGCCGGGAGGAGCGAGCCGACGTGCTCACCTGCTACGACGACCACGGCGGCTACGGGCACCCCGATCACATCCAGGTGCACCGGGTGGGCCACCGGGCGGCCGAGCTCGCCGGGGTGGCCGAGGTGTACGAGGCGACGATGGACCGTGATCACCTCGGCGCGCTGGTGCGGCGGGCTCGGGCAGCCGGCGACGGACCCCCCGAGGACGGGTCGTCGCCCGAGCTCGACGAGGCGACGTTCGGCACGCCCGCGGCCCAGATCACCACCGTGGTCGACGTGACCGCCCAGCTCGACAAGAAGCGGGCGGCGATGCGGGCCCACGCCTCGCAGATCCCCGCCGACTCGTTCTTCCTGCGCCTCGATGACGACTCGTTCGCCGAGGCCTTCGGAGCCGAGTGGTTCATCCGGTCGCGGGGGCACGGCGACGGACCCGCCGGGGCGCTGTGGTAGCCGTGGGTGGCGACCCGGCGCGGCCCCCGTCGTTGCCGTCTGCCCTGGCCCCTCTGTTCGACGAGGCGACCGACATCGCCGACCGCTCACCGGCCAGCGCCTGTGCGCTGATGCGCCTGCTGCTGCGGGCCATGGTGATGTCGAGGGGCCGGCCGGGCCGCGACCTGGGTCGAGACATCGAGGAGGCCGTGCTCGGCGCTCCCGCGGTGCTGAGGGCGATGGACGCGATCGCTCTCGGGCCCGACCACTCGCGGCGACCCGGCGAGCTCGACCTCACCCAGGGGCATCACGACGTGCAGAACCTGGCCGTGCTCGTCCACCTCCTGGCCGAGCACCTCGGAGGTGCAGACCCCGCGTGAGCGCCACCGACGCCCACGAGGCGGTGGCCTGGGCGATGATCGTCACGAACACCGTCGCCGGGGTCTGGGCGCTCGTCGTCGCCGCGACCCGGGTGTCGAGCTCGGCGGCGCTGTGGTGGTTCACCGGGGTCGCCCAGGCGACCGTCGTGGCCCAGGTGCTCATCGGATCGTGGATGATCGGCGTCGACGGTCGTGAGGTCGATGACCTCCACGCGCTGTACGGGTTCGGGTCGCTGATCGCGGTCGGGATCATCTGGTCGTACCGCTCCCAGCTCGCCCACCGCATCCACCTGCTCTACGGAGGCGGCGGGTTGTTCCTGGCCGGGATGGGCTTGCGAGCCCTGGTCGATTGAGCAGCTCCGGCGTCGACCCCGGTGACGCGGCCGCCGACGACGACGGCGTCGAGCTCGGAGACCACCGACGACAGGCGCGCCGCTGGGCGGTGGCGTCGGTCGTCCTCGGCTGCATCTGGCTGGTCGGGGTGGCCTCTGTGGCCGCCGTGGCCGCCGGTCTCGCCGCCCGCGTCGAGCTGGCCCGCTACGCTGACCCGCCCAGCCAGCGCATGCGCAAGGTGGCCGACGTGGGCCTCGCCCTGGGCCTGGTCGGGTTCTTCGCCGGGGCCCTGGTGGCGCTCGAGGTCATCTGAGCGTCCGGCGACCTCGCGGGTGGGCCATGCCCGATCCGCTCGGCCTGCGCCACCCCGCCCGGTGGCTGGGCAGGTGTGAGCGGGGCTCCATCGGGTACGTTCGTTCCCCACAGCGTGGCGGCGTCGGGAGGGCGAACTGACGTCGGTCAGACGTCGCACGCCGTCGAAGCCCCTCGACGACTCGGAAGGAAACCAATGAGCGACGCGACCGACCCCCAAGCCACCGTGGCGGCCGAGTTGTCCGACCAGTTCGGTCTCCGAGGCGTCGACATCCGCTACGGCCTGTCCCAGACCGAGCTCTTCGAGGCCGCGCTGGCCAACGACCGGGGTCGAATCCGTGCCGACGGGCCCGACGACGAGCCCAAGGCCTACGTCACCGCCCTCGGTCTGGACGGCCCGCTCGTGTACTACACCGATCCCACGTGCACCGGACGCCCGGTCCAGGACACCTTCGCCGTCGACTGGCCCGAGGTCACCGACGAGATCTGGTGGAAGCCCGACTTCCAGCGCTTCGACCCCGACGCGTACGAGCAGCTGCTGCCGAGGGTCATCGAGCACCTGAACGACCGGAGGGCGACGCTGTTCGTCACCGACGTGTTCTGCGGGTGGGACCCCGGGTTCGCCATCCCGTACCGCTTCGTCGGCGAGTACGCCACGCACGCCCGCTTCGCCAACATCATGTTCCCCCGGGACGTGCGCGACGACGCCGACCGGGCCGCCGACGGCTGGACGATGATCAACGTCCCGTCGTTCCACTGCGACCCCGAGCGTGACGGCACGCTCAGCCAGCGTGCGGTGATCATGGACATGAAGAACCGCATGGGCCTCGTGCTCGGCCGGGCTGACTACAGCGGCGTGGTGAAGAAGACGATGTTCACCGTCATGAACTACGTCCTGCCCGGCAACGGCCAGCTGTCGATGCACTGCTCGGCCAACGTCGGCGAGGAGGGTTCAGCCATCCTGTTCGGGCTGTCGGGGACGGGCAAGACGACGCTGTCAGCTGACCCTGACCGCGACCTCATCGGTGACGACGAGCACGTCTGGACCGACTCGGGCGTGTCGAACTTCGAGGACGGCTGCTACGCCAAGCTCATCGATCTCGACAAGGACGACGAACCGGTCATCGCCGCTGCGCTCTCCCGGCCGGGCACCCACATCGAGAACGTGCCCCCGCTGCCGGGCAAGCCGCTCTCTGAGACCGATCCCCAAGAGCTCGACCTCACCGACGGCTCGCTCACCGAGAACACCCGCTTCGCCTACCCCCTGTCGGTGAACCCGACCGTGGCGGCCGGGGCCCGGGGACCGCACCCCCGCACGATCGTGCTGCTCACCGCCGATGCGTTCGGGGTGCTGCCGCCCGTGTCGATCCTCGATCCCGACGAGGTGATGTACCACTTCGTCACCGGTTACACGTCCAAGCTCGCCGGCACCGAGGTCGGGGTGACCGAGCCCCAGGCTGCGTTCTCGGCGTGCTTCGGGGCGCCGTTCATGAGCCGGCACCCCTCGGTGTACGCCGAGCTGCTCGCCCAGCGCATGTCCGAGCACGAGACCCGCTGCATCCTCTTGAACACCGGCTGGTCCGGCGGGCCCTACGGCACCGGCAAGCGAATGTCGATCCGCTACACCCGCGCGCTGCTGAACGCGGGGCTGTCGGGCGCCCTCGATGAGGTGGCCACCACCGAGCAGCCGATCCTGGGTCTGCGGATGCCGACGTCGTGCCCCGGCGTGCCCGCCGAGATCCTAGACCCGCGCTCGACCTGGTCAGACCCCGAGGCCTATGACGTGGCAGCCGAGAAGCTGCGCGACATGTTCCGGGCCAACTACGAGAAGAAGGGCTTCGACCAGCTCGGCATCAAGGCGATGATGTGACGCCGTCGCCGTCGCCGTCGCCGTCGCCTTCGCCGTCGCCGTCGGCCTTGCTCCGGACCGCCCGTCGCTGAGGCGGTCGGATCGAGGTGGCGGGCGGCATGTCGCCCGGGAACAGCGGCTCGCCGAGGTCGACCTCGCTGCCGAAGCGCAGCCGGGTCGCCCGGCCGTCGGCGTCCAGGTCGAAGACGACCCGCTGGCCCTGTCGCAGCATGCGGAACAGCGACCCGGAGAGCGCGTCCGCGGCGAGCTCGATCTCTGACGAATCGCGATCGTCGAGCAACGAGCCGGTGCGGGTTCGAGGGTCGAACGCCTTGATCACGCCTTGCATCCCGGGGACACCGCTCCTCGTCGCTTCGTCGGGCCGGCCAGAGCGGCGCGACGTCGGCGGGCGAACCTACCATCGGTCCCTCCGCCTCGACGTCGGCGGTAGGCTCGTCCCGCCGTGGATGCCGAGCCCCTGACAGAGGGCCCCCCACCCGACTCCGTCGATGGCCCTGCCATCGAGACCCTCGAGACCCCTGCCGTCGAGACCCCTACCGTCGACCGATCCGCCGACGGCGAGATCTCGAACCTCGACGGGGCGGCGTTGGCGGCGGTGGCGGTCACCTACCACCGCCTGCTCGACGCCCACCGCCGGGTCATCGACCAGCTGAACGTCTACCCGGTGCCCGACGGCGACACCGGCACCAACATGTCGCTCACCCTCAGCAGCGTGGTCGCCGAGCTCGACGGCTGCGGCGACGACCTCGCCGAGGTGTGCCGAGCGATCGGGCACGGCTCGCTGATGGGCGCCCGCGGCAACTCCGGGGTGATCCTGTCGCAGATCCTGCGGGGGCTGACCACGTCGTTCGCCGACGCCGGGCACGTCGACGCAGCGGCGTTCGCCTCAGCCCTCACCGCCGCCTCGGTGGCCGCAGATGCCGCCGTCGGCCGCCCGACCGAGGGCACGATCCTGACGGTGTGCCGTGATGCGGCGGGGGCGGCGAGCGAGGCGGCCGACCGGGGCGCCGGTCTGCTCGCCGTGCTCGATGCCGCTCACCGCGCCGCCGGGCGTTCGTTGGCGGGCACCCCGGATCTGTTGCCCGTGCTGGCCCAGGCCGGGGTGGTCGACGCCGGGGGCTCTGGCCTCGTGCTGCTCTTCGACGCGACGCTCCACGTGCTGGACGGCCGGGCACTGCCCGATGCGCCAGCGGTCACCGGCGGTCCGAGCGCGGTCACCGCCGGCCACGACGCCCCGGGCGCAGCCACCGGCCGCCACGACGCCGATGACCTGCGGTACGAGGTCATGTACCTGCTCGAAGCGCCCGACGCGGCCATGGGCGCCTTCCGGGACGTCTGGGCCGGGATGGGTGATTCGATCGTGGTCGTCGGCGGAGACGGCCTGTGGAACTGCCACATCCACACCGACGACATCGGCCCCACCATCGAGGCCGCGCTCGACATCGGTCGGCCCCGCCAGATCCGGGTGACCGACCTCGCCGACCAGGTCGAGGAGCTCGCCTGGGTGCGAGCCGGCGAGGTCGCGAGCGGCACCGTCGACGGGGCCTGTGGACGAGAGCCCGTGGACTGCGTGGTCGTCGCCGTCAGCCCCGCCGAGGGCATCGGCCGCATCTTCCACTCCCTCGGCGTGCAGCGACTCGTGCCGGGCGGCCAGACCATGAACCCGTCGACCCAGGAGCTGCTGGAGGCGATCGAGGGCACCGAGGCACCCGAGGTGGTGCTGTTGCCCAACAACGCCAACATCGTCCCGGTCGCCCGTCAGGCCGCAGCAGCGGCCGGCCCCCGGGTCCAGGTGGTGCCGACGACCAGCGTCGTCGCCGGGTTCGCCGCCCTCATGGCCTATGACCCGATGCAGCCGGCGTCGGCGAACACCGCAGCGATGGCTGAGGCGAGCGCAGCGGTCATCACCGCCGAGGTCACCCAGGCCGTGCGGACCACGTCATCAGCGGTCGGGCCGGTCGCTGAGGGCGACTGGCTGGGTCTTGACGCCTCGGGCATCCGGTCGATCGCCGACGCCGCCGAGGACGCAGCGATCGCCCTGTTGGACGCCCTGGTGGCCGACGGTCACGAGCTCGTGACGATCATCACCGGTGAGGGCGCCACCGAGGCTGCGACCCGTCGGATCGCGGCGTGGGTGTCAGAGCACCGTGGCGGGGTCGAGGTCGAGACGCACCGTGGCGGCCAAGCTCACTACCCGTTCCTCTTCGGGATCGAGTGAGGCCGCACCCCGCCAGGTCGCCGACGACGTCGGCGCCGCTCACGCTCGTCGACCTCGACGATCTGGGTGTCCAGGTCCTCAGAGGGGTCGGTGACGACCGCGCCCGGGCGCTATCAGAGCTCGGGATCTCGAGCGTGCTCGACCTGTTGTGGCACTACCCCCGCCGGTACGTCGACCGCACGCGCGAGGCCAGGGTCGCCGACCTCGTCGCCGGTGCCGAGTGCCTCGTCATGGCGACGGTGACCGCGGTGTCACAGCGACGCACGCGCAACCGGCGCTCGTTGGTCGAGCTGGAGGTGGCCGATGCCACCGGAGGCATGCGAGTGGTGTTCTTCAACCAGGCGTGGCGGGCCCGCCAGCTGGTCGAGGGCACGGAGGTGGCGCTGTTCGGTGCCGTCGAGACCTACCGGGGTCGCTCGCAGCTGACCAACCCGGTGGTCGATCTCGTCGGGGACCAGACGGGTCGGATCGTGGCCGTGTACCCCCAGAGCGACAAGGCGGGCATCACCTCGGCCGAGGTGGCCCGCCTCGTGGCCGAGGCCCTGCGCCGGACCCGGCGTCGGGGCATCGCTGACCCGGTGCCCCGAGGGGTCCGCTCCCGGTTCGGCTTGATCGATCGCCAGGCGGCGATGGCGGCGATCCACGCACCCGAGGCGGGCTCACAGGTCCGCCTGGCTCGGGACCGGCTGGTGTTCGACGAGCTGCTGCGCCTCCAGGTCGTGCTCGTGAGGGCCAAGCGCCAGGTGCAACGCTCCGGTGAGGCCATCACCCACCAGGTGACCGGGCCCGTCGTGGATGCCTTCCTGGGTGGACTGCGCTACGAGCTCACCGGGGCCCAGCGTCGGGCGATCGAGGCGATCCACACCGATCTGGCCCGCCCCGTCCCGATGAACCGCCTGCTCCAAGGCGATGTCGGGTCGGGCAAGACGCTGGTGGCGGTGGCGGCGATGGTCGCTGCGGTCCAGGGCGGCCACCAGGCGGCGCTGCTGGCCCCGACCGAGGTGCTGGCCGAGCAGCACTCGGTCGCGGTGGCCGATCTGCTCGGTGATCTCGAGGTCGACGACCCGATGCGCCTCGGAGGCCGGCGACCCGTCGGGGTCCGGGTGCTGACCGGTCGGCTCGGCACGGCCGAACGCCGCCAGGTGCACGCCGGACTCGTCGACGGCAGCGTCGACGTGGTGATCGGCACCCAGGCCCTGCTGGGCGAGAGGGTCACGTTCTCCTCGCTCGGCGTGGTCGTGGTGGACGAACAGCACCGCTTCGGCGTCGAGCAGCGAGACGAGCTGCGTCGCCGGCCCCGCGCCCAGGGACGGTGCGTCCCCGATCTGCTGGTGATGACCGCCACGCCGATCCCCCGCACCGCAGCGATGACCGTCTACGGCGACCTCGACGTCACCGTCCTCGACGAACTGCCCCCTGGTCGCCGCCCGGTGACGACCCGGTGGGCCCGCACCCCAGCCGAGGAGTCCGGCGTGTGGGAGGACGTGCGCGCCGAGGTGGCCGCCGGCCACCAGGCCTACGTCGTGTGCTCCCTGATCGACGAGGGCGCTCAGAAGGAGGGCAGAGCGGCGGCCACCGTGCACGCCGAGCTGAGCGAGACCGTGCTGGCCGGCCTGCGGGTCGGCCTGTTGCACGGGCGGCTGGCGGCCCGTGACAAGGAGCTGACGATGGCGGCGTTCAGGGCGGGCGAGCTCGACGTGCTCGTGTCGACCACCGTCATCGAGGTGGGTGTGGACGTGGCGGCGGCGACGGTCATGGTGGTGCTCGATGCCGACCGCTTCGGTCTCGCCCAGCTGCACCAGCTGAGGGGACGGGTCGGTCGGGGGTCGGCCCCGTCGCGGTGCCACCTGCTCGGTGCGCCCAGCACCCCTGACGGACAGCGCCGCCTCGAGGCCCTGGAGGCCAGCACCGACGGCTTCGCCCTGGCCGAGGTCGACCTCGACCTGCGGGGGGAGGGCACGCTGTTGCGCTCGCGACAGTCGGGGCGCAACGACCTGCGCCTGGCCTCGTTGCGCTGCGACGAGCAGTGGGTGCACCGGGCTCGAGACGCAGCCGAGCGTCTGGTCGGTGACGATCCCGAGCTGGCGAGCCACCCGGTGCTGTCCGCCGAGCTCGACCGGGTGCTGCCCCCCGCAGCCGACGAGCACCTCGGACGAGGATGACGCCCGGCGCCCCCGGGCGGGCGGGCTCGGCGCAGCCGAGGTGCTCAGCCGTCTGCGTCGGCCTCGTCGTCACCGACGACGAGGTCCCAGCGGTCGAGGCAGTCAGCGCAGCGGTAGGAGACCACGTCGCCGGGGCGCCACGGGTCGTCCTCTGGTTCGATGGCGACGAGGCGGTGGCATCGACCGCCGCAGTCGATGCAATCGATGACCTCGGGCACCACCGCGGACAACCTACCGGCGCGCCCGACCCCCGGACCGGTTCGTCGTGCGGGTGATCTCCGGGCAGGCCCGGGGTCGGCGTCTGGTCGCCCCGGACGCAGCTCACGTGCGGCCCACCGGCGATCGGGTGCGCGAGGCGCTGTTCAACTCGCTGGAGGCCCGGGTGGGCGTGGCGGGGTCAGCCGTGGTCGACCTCTTCGCCGGATCCGGCGCCCTCGGCATCGAGGCCTGGTCTCGGGGCGCCGATCCCGTCGTCTGCGTCGAGCGCGACCGCCGCTGCCTGGCCACCATCCGCGACAACCTCGCCGCCCTCGGCGCCGACGTCGTGGTGGTCGACGACGACGTGTTGCGCTGGGCGCGACGCACCAGCGACCGCTTCGACGTCGCTGTGGCCGACCCGCCCTACGAGTTCGATGCCTGGGAGGAGCTCCTCGCCGTCGTCCCCGCCCGGCTCGTCGTCGCCGAGAGCGACCGGTCGATCGGGGCGGTCGGGCCGTTCGTGGTCGAGCGGACCCGGCGCCACGGACGCACCTGGCTCACGACCCTGGCGGCGCGAGACGAGACGCCGCCGGGGTGCGAAGGGGGGTGGCCGAGATGACCCCGCGCCACACCGATCGCCAGGTGATCGCCGGGTGGCGGGGGACGGCCCGACTAGCGTGACGCCCCGTCGAGTCCCGTCGACGAGGAGGGGCCATGAGCCGGGTGCTCTACCCGGGATCGTTCGATCCGCTGCACAACGGCCACCTCGAGATCATCGAGGCGGCGTCGCGCCTGTTCGGCCACGTCATCATCGCAGCGATGCGCAACCCCCAGAAGGGAGAGCCGCTGTTCGATCTGGCCGAGCGCCAGGCGATGATCCACGAATCGGCTGCCCACCTCGACAACATCGAGGTCACCCAGTTCTCCTCCCTGGTCGTCGATCTCGCCAAGGAGACCGAGTCGGACTTCATCGTCAAGGGCCTGCGCGGCGTCACCGACTTCGAGTCCGAGTTCACGATGGCGCAGATGAACCAGGCGGTGTCGGGAGTCCAGACCCTGTTCCTGCCGTCGACGTCGGAGGCGTCCTACATCGCCTCGAAGTTCATCCGAGAGATCCACCGCTTCGGCGGCGACGTCACCTCGATGGTGCCCCCGCCCGTGGCGCGACGTCTGAAGGAGCACGCCAACGCCTGAGGACGCCGGGGCCACGGCGAGCATCGCGGACACGGTCACGTCCGAGACCCTCCTGCGCCGGGCGGTCGAGATCATCGAGGGGGCGCGGCCGGTGCCGTTGTCGGCGTCGGTGGTGGTCACCCGCGACGAGATCCTCGAGCTGCTCCGACGAGCGCTCGACGGGCTGCCCGACGAGCTCGTCGGGGCCCGACGGGTGCTGAAGGAGCGTGACGCCGTGCTCGACGGCGCCCGGGCCGAGGGCGATGCCATCGTGCGAGAGGCCAGCGCCCGGGCCGAGCGCCTCGTCCAGCGCACCGAGGTGGTCCGCAGTGCCGAGGAGACCGCCCGTCTCACGATCGCCGGCGCCGAGGCCGACGCCCGTCGCTTGCGCTTCGAGGTCGAGGACTTCTGCGATCAGCGCCTCGCCTCGTTCGAGGCCGCACTCGACGAGGTGGCCGGGGCGGTGGCCCGTGGCCGACGTCGCCTCCAGGGCGGACCCCCGGGGCCCGGTGGCACGGCGCCCACCCGCCCGCCTGAGGCCGCCGAAGCCCGTGAGGGCGGCGAGCAGCTCGGTCCCGCTCCCTTCGACCAGGACGACCGGTGACCGCCGACCCCAGCTTCCGCATCGCCCCGGTGGACCTGCGCGCCGCGCTGGGGGGCACGGGGCGGGTGGTGCGCCGCGGCCCCGTCGAGGCCCTGCGCATCGTCGACACCGTCACCCGTCCCGATAGCGACGCCGAGGTCGACGCCGCACTGAGCGCCATCGGCGGCAACGTCGGGGTGAGCGCGGTGGTCTCCGCCGAGTGGCAGGCGCCGTGCCGGCGGTGCGGTGAGCAGATCGAGGGCCGCATCGACGCCGAGGTCGACGAGGTGTTCGCTCGCCGGCCCGTCGAGGGTGAGACCTACCCCTTCGACGGCGAGCAGCTCGACCTCGCCGAGCTCGTCCGTGACGTCGTCGCCCTCGAGCTGCCGCCGGCCCCGATGCCACCCGTCGACGGTGACGACCGGTGCGAGCGGTGCGGACGACCACCTGCGGGTACCGACGACGATCCCGGCGACGCCGCCGTCGAAGCACCCGACCGGCCCGCCGCCGAGGGGGGCGACCCGCGCTGGTCGGTCCTGGACGCGCTGCGCGACCACCTCGACGACGCCTGAGGGCCGCGGCCGGGCCCGGCGCGTGACGTGTACCCTCTGACGGTTCCCCTGACACGGCGCGCCTCGACGCGCGCCCCGACGTGTGAGACGCCCCATGGCCGTTCCGAAGAAGCGCACCTCGAAGTCCAAGTCACGGAGCCGTCGCGCCGCCAACACCAAGCTCACCGTGCCGCCCCGCAGCGTGTGCCCCAACTGCAGCGCCACCAAGCTCCCCCACGTGGTGTGCGGCGACTGCGGGTGGTACGGCGGTCGCGTGGCGGTCGAGGTCGACTGACCTGGTGACCTCCCGGCTGCCCATCGCGCTCGACGCCATGGGCGGTGACAACGCCCCGGCGTCCAACGTCGAAGGGGCGATCCGGGCCGCCGCCGAGGGCATCGACGTGCTGCTCGTCGGCCGGCCCGACGATCTGGGCGGTCACCACGGCTTGGAGGTGCACCCGGCCTCGGAGGTCATCGGGATGGGCGATGACCCGGCCCGGTCGGTGCGGGCGCGCAAGGACTCCTCCCTCGTGAGGGCCGCCGAGCTGGTGCGCGACGGACGCGCCTGCGCCATGGTCTCGGCGGGCAACACCGGCGCCACCGTCGCCTCGGCGCTGCTGCGGATGGGCCGGATGCGGGGGGTGACCCGGCCCTGCATCGCCGCGCCGATACCGGTGCCCTCGGCGACGCCGACGACCCTGGTGGACGCCGGCGCCATGGTGGAGTGCCAGCCCGAGTGGCTGCGCCAGTTCGCGGTGATGGGATCGATCTACGCCACCGAGCGCTTCGGCATCGATGCGCCCCGGGTGGGATTGCTGTCGGTCGGTGAGGAAGCGGGCAAGGGCACGGCGCTGGTGCGCGAGGCCCACGCCCTGCTCTTGGACGCCCCTCTGCGCTTCGTCGGCAACGTCGAGGGTCGCGACATCATGAGCGACGCGGTCGACGTGGTCGTCACCGACGGCTTCACCGGCAACGTCACGTTGAAGAGCCTCGAGGGCGCCCTCACGACGTTCTCCGACGCCGTCATCGGCCAGCTCGCCCGCCTCGGTGACCGCGGTGCGGAGGCGGTCGGTGCCCTGGCCCCCCTGGCTGGCGAGATGCACCCCGACACCCATGGCGGGGCCCTGCTGCTCGGCACCGAAGGCATGTGCGTCATCTCCCACGGATCGTCCTCGCCGACCGCCGTCGTGAACGCTCTGCGGGTGGCGGTCGAGCTGGTCTCCCAGGACCTCATCGCCAAGCTGGCCGCCGGCATCGGCCAGCTGGAGGCGTCCACCAGCTAGCATCGATCGGTCGCCGGCGGTTCCCAGGCCCGAGGGTGTGGGAGCTCGGACCGGCGAGCGACCGACCTCAGGAGCACGCGCCCGGTGCCAGCCGAGACCCACGTCAACGCCACGCCGCCGAGCAGGACCGAGGTCGTCGAGCTCATCCGAGATCAGCTCGCTGACATCCTCGAGGTCGACCCCGGGGGCATCGAGGAGTCGAGCTCGTTCGCCGATGACCTCGACGCCGACTCACTCGCGCTGATCGAGCTCGTCGAGGGCCTCGAGCAGGAGCTGGGCGAGCGCACGGTCGGGTTCCGCATCGACGACGAAGATCTGTCCGAGCTGCGCACCGTCCGAGATGCCGTCGACTACGTGGTCGGCAAGCTCCACGGCGGATCGGCTGCGTCCTGAGCGAAGCTGTCGATCCTGGCTCGCTCGCCAGGCGGCTCGGCGTCGAGCTCGACGACCCCGGACTGCTGCTGCGTGCCCTGACGCACCGGTCCTTCGTCGCCGAGCACGACGGCCACGAGTCCAACGAGCGGTTGGAGTTCCTCGGTGACGCCGTCTTGGGCTTCGCCGTGACCGACCACATCCACACCGCCTACGCCGATCTGAGCGAGGGTGAGCTGGCCAAGCTGCGCGCCGCGCTGGTGAACGCCGAGACGTTGGCCTGCGTGGCCACCGACCTCGACCTCGGATCGCACCTGCGCCTCGGTCGGGGCGAGGACCGAAGCGGCGGCAGGACCAAGCCGTCGATCCTCGCCGACGCCCTCGAGTCGGTGATCGGCGCCGTCCACGTCGACGCCGGCATCGACGCCGCGGTCGGCCTCGTGCTGCGCCTGCTCGGTGATCGGGTCACCGAGGCCAGAGACGCCGGGCCCGAGGGCTTCGATGCCAAGACGCGGCTGCAAGAGCTCGCCGCTCGCAACGGCGACGCACGACCGGTCTACGAGGTCCAGGAATCCGGGCCCGACCACGAGAAGTCCTTCGATGCCCAGGTTCGCCTCGGTGGGCGGGTGCTCGGCGCCGGCCAGGGCCCGTCGAAGAAGCGGGCCGAGCAGCGGGCGGCCCGTCACGCCTGTGAGGTGCTCGCCGGCGAGCGTCCCCCCCCTGTCTGAGGAGCGTCACCGATGTACGAGCTGCCCGAGATCGAGATCGTCCGCCGCGAGCTCGACAAGGAGGTCGGCGGCAAGAAGGTGCGCTCGTTCGAGATCGGCGACGCCCCCGACCTCGTCGCCGGTCCCGTCGGCGCCGCTCAGCTGGTGGCGCGCCTCGAGGGCGCGAAGCTGGGCCCGGTCCGACGCACGGGGCTGGTGCTGACCATCGACGTGGGCGACGACGAGGTCCTCGTCGTCGATCTCGGCGACGGGGCCCGCCTGCGGCGCGCCGCCAACAAGGACGCCGAGGTCCCCGGCACGATCGGTGTCATCAACTTCACCCAAGGGGGCCAGCTCCGCCTCATCGACCCCGACGGGGTCGCCCGCCTGGCGCTCGGCACCAAGCACGCGGTCGCCGAGGTGGCCCCGGCCGCCGCCGGTCTCGGGCTCGACCCCATCGACGAGCCGATCGCCTGGGTCCAGTTCGGCAAGATGGTGCTGCCCCGCCCCGAGAAGCTGAAGGCGCTGCTGATGGACCCGGGCTTCCTCGTCGGCATCGGCCCGATCTACTCCGACGAGATCCTCCACGACGCCGGCCTGCGGGGCGATCGCACCGGTGACAGCCTCACCACCCAGGAGGTCCGGCGCCTCTACCGGGCCCTGGTCGAGACCTTGCACAACGCCATGAAGCAGCGGGGGACGAGCCTGGCGGACGGCTACCTCGACCTGCACGGCGAACCGGGTGGCTACGCCGAGCACCTCGCGGTGTACGGCCGGGCCGGGGGTCGCTCGCGCAACGGCCGGGGCGAGGTCGCCAAGATGAAGGTGGGTCGCTCGACGCACTTCTACGCTGAGTACCAGGTCTGACCGGCCCCCTCCACCCTGCCGTCTGATCGCCCCTGCCGTGCGCCTGTCGTCGCTGGTCATCAAGGGCTTCAAATCCTTCGCCGACACCGTTCGCATCGAGCTCGAGCCCGGGGTGACCGTGGTCGTCGGGCCCAACGGCTCGGGCAAGTCCAACGTCGTGGACGCCATCGCATGGGTGCTCGGCGCCCAGGGCCCCCGGGCGCTGCGGGGCCAGCGGATGGACGACGTCGTGTTCGCTGGGACCCCGAAGCGTCCGGCGCTCGGCCGAGCCGAGGTGTCGCTCACCCTGGACAACTCCGACGGCGCCATCGGGATCGAGCTCGGCGAGGTGACGATCACTCGCACGCTGTTCCGTGACGGCGAGAGCGTCTATGCCCTGAACGGGGCCCCGTGCCGGTTGCTCGACGTCCAAGAGCTCCTCTCCGATGCTGGGGTGGGCCGGACCCGCCACGTCGTGGTCGCCCAGGGACAGATCGACGCCGTGCTCTCGGCGCGCACCGAGGAGCGGCGGGCGGTGGTCGAGGAAGCGGCTGGGGTGCTCAAGCACCGTCGTCGCAAGGAACAGGCCGAGCGTCGACTCGCCGGCACGGAGGCCGACCAGGTGCGCCTCGCCGACGTGCTGCGCGAGCTCCGCCGCCAGAAGGCCCCGCTCGCCCGTCAGGCCGAGGCGGCCGCCCGCCATGACGTCGTCTCGTCCGAGCTGGCGGGGCTGCGCCTGCACCTCGCCGCCGTCGAGCTCGACTCACTCGAGGCGAGACGGGATCGGGCCGCACGGTCCCACCGTGCGGCGAACGAGCAGGTCTTGGACCTCGAACACGGGCTGGTCGCCCTGGACGCCCGTCTGGCCGCCGCCGAATCGGCGCTGACGGTGAGTGACGACGGCGGGGGCCGACGCATCCGTCTGGAGGGCTTGGTCGAACGCTGCCGAGGCCTCGAGGGGCGCGTCGCCGAGCGACGGCGCTCGGTGCAGCGAGAGATCGATGCGCTTGCCGACGAGACGGTCATCACCAGCCTGGAGGCCGATGCGGCCACGCTCGGCGCCGAGCTGGTCGAGGTCGACGGCGTGCTCGGGGCGCTGACCGACGAGCTGGCCGAGCTCGGAGCCACCCGAGGACCGGATGCGACCTCTGCGCCGGGCACCGACGGGTCAGGCGGACGCCACGACCCCGAGACCACGGCTCGCCGCAGCGCAGCTGCGCTGTCAGAGGCCCGCCTCGACGCCACCCGGGCCGACGCCGAGGCACAGGCCGCACACGGCGAGCTCGAACGGATCGACGCCGAGCGCCGGCGCCTCGCCGAGGCGCTGACGAGCCTGCGGGTGCGCCGAGACGAACGACGCACCGCCAGAGAGGCCACCGCCGCCCAGCTCGCTCGACGAGCCGCCGCGTCAGAACAGGCCAGCCGCCGGGCCGCAGTTGCCGAGGACGACTCGGCGACCGTGACCGCCGATCGCGAGGCCGAGGTCGCCCGCTCAGAGCGCGCCGCGGCCAGGGCCGAGGCGCTCGAAGAGGCGCTCGGCGCCGCACGTGCGGCGAGCAGCGTCGAGGCGCTGGCTGGGGTCGACGGCGTCCTGGGCCCGCTGGTCGAGCTGATCGACGTCGAGCCGGGCTCAGAGGTCGCCGTCGAGGTGGCGCTCGGAGAGGCCGTGGCCGGCGTCGTCGTGGCGAGCACCGCTGCGGCGCGTCGAGCCCTGGAGCAGCTGGCAGCAGCTGATCGGGCCGGGGTCCTGCTCGTTCCCGAGGCCCTCGGATCGGTCGTGCCCGACGACCCGGCTGGCAGCGCCGACCGGGTCACCGCAGGGGTCTCGTCCGGGGAACCCGACGCGTTGGAGCCCCTGCGCCCCCGGGTGAGGGGGCTGCACCCCGGCGTCGATCGTCTGCTCGACGAGCTCCTCGCCGGGGCGGTGGACACCCGGACGACCGTGAGCGAGGCATCAGCGATCGCTGCCGCCCACCCCGAGCTGGTCGTCGTCGGCGTCGACGGGACCCGCTTGGCTCGCACGGGGTGGCGCACCGGCGTCACCCGCGCCGGCGTGACGGCAGCGTCGGTGGCGGCCGCCCGGGCCGATGCGGCTGCCGCAGCCGAGGCGCTTGCTCGTGCCACAGCACGGGCGAGGGCGACGTCGAGACGGGCCCAGGACGCCATCGCAGCCGCCGCCGAGGCGCGGACGGCGGAGTTGGCGACCGCGCGCCGGCTCGACGAGGTGACCCTGATCGGTGACCGCCTCGACGCCGAGATCTCCGAGGTCGACGCCGCGGCGGCGGCGCTGGTCCTCGCCGGTGACGCTGCGGCGGCTCGTGTCGATGCTGCCCGAGCCGCCGCAGACGTCGCCGCCGAGGTGCTGTCGGCCGCCGCCGCCGCCGCCGACCGCGACGCTTCCGCCGCCGAGTGGCGCCGCCTCGAGGACGTCCGCCTCGCCGAGCGCGACGCGGCCGCGGCCGCCACCCGCCGAGACGTCGAGATGCGGGCCGCCACCGCGGGTGAGCGACGGCGGGTCCTCGCCGAGCGCCTGACAGGCGTCGAGGCCCGCCTCGGCCGCTTCGCCGACGAGCGCAGCGCCGCCGAGCGACGCCGCCTCGCCCTGTGCGCCGATCTCTCTGACCTCGACCGGCTGACGACGGGCCTCGGTCATCACACCCACCGCCTGACCGAGCTCGCCGCCACAGCCCGGGTCGCGCACCGCCGCCACGCCGAGCAGCTGCGCCGCACCCTCGATGAGGTCGAGGCCGCTCGGGCCGAGCGCGCGGCGGCACGCACCCAGCTCGACGCCGCCGTCGACCGTCGCCAGCGCGCCGAGCTCGACCGGGCCGAGCAGGTGGTGCGCATCGAAGCCGTCGTCGCAGCGCTGGCCCACGACCACGGGGCCACCCCGGAGGACGCCCGGGCCGTCGAGCCCCCGGTCCTCGACGGGGTCACCGCCGCGGACCGAGCGGCCGAGCTCGAGCGCGAGCTGGGATCCCTCGGTCCGGTCAACCCCCTGGCGGTGTGCGAGCACGCCGAACTGGTCGAGAGGGAAGCGTTCCTCGCCGGTCAGCTCGACGACGTGGGCGGCGCCCGCCGCCAGCTCCGAGCACTGATCACCTCGGTCGACGCCGAGATCGGCGCTCGCTTCGCCGACGCCTTCGCCGACGTGGCCGCCAACTTCGAGCGGCTCTTCGAGCGGCTCTTCCCGGGCGGATCAGGGGCCCTGCGCCTCAGCGACCCCGCCGACCTGTTGGGCACCGGCATCGAGATCGATGCCCGCCCGTCGGGCAAGAACGTGCGGCAGCTCTCCCTGCTGTCGGGAGGTGAGCGGTCGCTCACCGCACTGGCGTTCCTCTTCGCAGTGTTCGAGAGCCGCCCGTCGCCGTTCTACGTGATGGACGAGGTCGAGGCGGCCCTGGACGAGGTCAACCTCGCCCGCTTCCTCGCGCTGGTCACAGAGGTGCGGGACCGGGCTCAACTGCTGCTCGTGTCGCACCAGAAGCGCACGATGGAGGCGGCCGACGTCCTGGTCGGGGTGACGATGAGCCCAGGAGGGTCCTCGACCGTGGTCACCGAGCGCCTCACCCCGGGTCCGGGCGCTGGGCGTGGTGGCGGCCCTGGCCGCCGCCACGCCCCCGGCGGCCCCGACGGCAGCGCCGACGGCGACGACGGGCGGCCCGTCAGGCACGGGGACGGCCCGGGGACCGAGTCCAGAACAGATCGGTAACGTCGACCGGCGATGGACGTCGTCGTGATCGTGATCGTCGTGGTGGCCCTGTTGACGCTGGTCATCGGGGTGCCGTTGTTCGTGCGGGGCCGGTCGAGCAGGGGTGACATCGACCCCGTGGCCCGTGGCGGGCTGGCCGCCCCGCCCCGCCCTGCCCGGGGGGTGCCGCCCGCTGGGTCCGCCCCCTCTGACGCCGTCATCGACGAATCCGACACGATCCCGACCGACCGGTCCGCCACCCCCGTCGACGCCGACCGCACCGACACCGAGACCAGCGTCGACGAGCTCGAAGCGATGCTCGAGGCCCCCCCTGCGCCGGTCGAGGCGCCGTCGCTGCGCGACCGCCTCGGCCGGGCCCGGGCCACCATCTCGGAGTACCTGGGCTCGGTGCTCGGCCGCTCGGCGGTCGACGAGGAGACCTGGGAGGAGCTCGAGGAGGCGTTGATCCTCGCCGACTGCGGGATGGGCGTGGCCACCGAGCTCGTCGAGGCGACCCGCCAGCGGGCCAAGGCCGACGCGGTCGACGACCCCGACATCGTTGTCTCCCTGCTGGCCGACGAGATGCGCGAGCGCCTGAGCGGCGACCGCACCCTGGCGATCACCCCCGGCGCCACCAACGTGTGGCTGTTCGTCGGCGTCAACGGCGTGGGCAAGACCACCACGATCGGCAAGGTCGCCCAGCGGGCCGCCACCGAGGGCCACACCGTGCTGATGGCCGCCGGCGACACCTTCCGGGCCGCGGCGGCCGAGCAGCTCGGCGCCTGGGCCGAGCGCACCGGAGCCGACCTCGTCCGGGGCGGGGAGGGGGCCGACCCGGGGTCGGTGGTGTTCGACGGCGTGCAGGCCGCAGCGGCCCGGGGTGCTGATCTCGTGCTCGCTGACACCGCCGGGCGCCTGCACACCAAGACCAACCTCATGGACGAGCTCTCCAAGGTCCGTCGCATCGCCGATCGCGACCCGGGCCAGGTCACCGAGGTGCTGCTGGTCATCGACGCGACCACCGGCCAGAACGGCCTCACCCAGGCTGCCCAGTTCGCCGAGGCCACCGACGTGACCGGCGTGGTGCTCACCAAGCTCGACGGGTCGGCCAAGGGGGGCATCGTCTTCGCCATCGAGACCCAGCTCGGCATCCCGGTGAAGCTGATCGGGGTGGGGGAGGGGGTCGCTGACCTCGTGCCCTTCGACCCTCGCGAGTTCGTCGACGCCCTGTTGTCAGCGGACTGACCCAGCGGCGGCGCAGCCGCCTGAACCTCGCACGACTCGAGCGCGTACGCTGACAGACCGTCATGTTCGAGTCCCTCAGCGACCGCTTCGACGTCATCTTCGGGCGCCTCAAGGGCCGGGGCCGGCTCTCGGAGTCCGACATCGCCGAGGTGATGCGCGAGATCCGTCTCGCCCTTCTCGAAGCCGACGTCAGCCTGCCCGTCGTGAAGACCTTCACCGCCCGGGTCCGGGAGCGGGCATCGGGTGTCGAGGTGGCCAGGAGCCTCACGCCCGCCCAGCAGGTCATCAAGATCGTCAACGACGAGCTGACCGCCATCCTCGGCGGAGCCGACTTCGCCCTCACCTACGAGGCCCGCCCGCCCACCGTGATCCTCATGGCCGGCCTCCAGGGCTCGGGCAAGACGACCACCTCGGCCAAGCTGGCCCGCTGGACCAAGGCCCAGGGCCGCCACCCGCTGCTCGTCGGCGCCGACCTGCAGCGGCCCGCGGCCGTCGATCAGCTCCGCACCCTCGGCGGTCGCATCGACGTGCCGGTGTTCAGCGAGCCGGGTGACCCCGTGGCCACCGCGGTGGCCGGCGTGCGAGAGGCCCGCAGCACCGGCCGCGACGTGTGCATCATCGACACCGCAGGTCGTCTGGCCATCGACGCCGAGCTCATGGACCAGATCCGCCAGATCTCGGACCGCACCGAGCCGGCGTTCACGTTCCTCGTCATCGACGCCATGACCGGCCAGGACGCAGTGCGCACCGCCGAGGCGTTCCACACCACCCTCGCGCTCGACGCCGTCATCTTGACCAAGCTCGACGGCGACGCCCGTGGCGGCGCAGCGCTCAGCGTCAAAGAGGTGGTGGGGCGGCCCATCGCCTTCGCCAGCACCGGCGAAAAGCTCGACGAGTTCGACGTGTTCCATCCGGACCGCCTCGCCGGGCGCATCCTCGGCATGGGCGATGTCCTCACCCTCATCGAGAAGGCCGAGGAGGCCTATGAGGCCGACGAGGCCGAGGATGCGGCCAAGCGCCTCATGGAGGGCCGCTTCACCCTCGATGACTTCCTCGAGCAGATGCAGCAGCTCAAGAAGATGGGCTCGCTGACCAACCTCATGGGGATGCTGCCCGGCATGCCCAAGGAGCTGCGCGACGCGGACATCGACGAGCGCGAGCTGGGGCGGGTCGAGGCCATCATCCGCTCGATGACCCCTCAGGAGCGGGCCATGCCTGAGATCATCGACGCCTCTCGACGCGACCGCATCGCTGCGGGCTGTGGCAGCCAACCCGCCCAGGTGACCAACCTGTTGAAGCAGTTCAAAGAGGTCCAGAAGATGATGAAGGGCATGGGTGTCGGGCCGGGCAGGTCGGGGCGGGGGCGAGGCCGCAAGGCCAAGAAGGGCCGCAAGGGCGGCCGGGTGACCCCCAAGGGGGGCACCAAGGCCCCCACCCTGCCCGTCGGCGCCGACCTGAGGTTGCCCGGCTTGCCGGAGTGACGGTCATCCCCGGGCCCGCTAGCATCTGTCGTTCGCCGGCGGCGCCGCTCGTCGACCCTCGCCCCACTTCCCCAGGAGGCTCAGCGCACCGTGGCCGTCAAGCTCCGACTCACCCGCGTCGGCAAGAAGAAGCAACCTCAGTACCGGGTGGTCGCTGCTGACAGCCGTTCCCCGCGCGACGGGCGCTTCATCGAGATCATCGGCACCTACCAGCCTCGCCTCGAGCCCTCGGCGGTCAAGATCGACGGACCCCGGGCCCTGCACTGGCTCCGACACGGCGCCCAGCCCACCGAGCGCGTTCGCAAGCTCCTCGAGATCCAGGGCATCTGGGCGGCGTTCGCCGACGGGACCGAGCTACCGAGCGGCGAGGGCGGCGCAGAGGTGCCCGGCGACGTGGCGGCCACCGCGACGCCAGCTGATGTGGCCGATCCCGGGGCAGCCCCCCAGCCCCCTGCGCAGGGCCCTGACACAGCCGCTCGAGACGCCGACACCGACGCTGAGGCGTCCGGGGCCGAGGGCGAGCTGGCCCCGATGGACGCCGTCACCTTCGACACCGACCCAGACGGCGACCCCGCCGACGTCACCGCCGTCGCCCCGGCGGCCGCCGCCTTGACCGGTGACGCTCCGGCCGGAGCCGTCCCCGAGGCCGCCGCCGACGCCGGCCCCGATGATCCTGCGCCGGGCGCACCGGCATGAGCGAGGACACCACCTACGCCGAGCGCACGCTGCGCTACATCGTCGAGCACCTGGTCGACTACCCCGACGAGATCGACATCGAGGCGACGGTCGATTCCGCCACGGTGACCCTGGTGGCGCGCGTCGCCAAGTCCGACATGGGTCGGGTGATCGGCCGACGCGGGCGCGTCGCCCACGCCACCCGCACCCTCGTGCGCCAGGCCGCGGTCAACGACGGCCTGACCGCCGAGGTCGACTTCGCCGACTGATCACGTGCCCGTCGAGCCAGAGCACTGGCTGGAGGTCGGGCGCATCATCAAGGCCCACGGCCTGCGCGGGGAGGTCGTCGTCGATCTGATCACCGACCGGGCCGAGCGGCGCGTGCCCGGGGCCGAGCTGCGCACCAGCGACGGCGTGCTGGTCATCGCGTCGGTCAGGCCCCATCAGCAGCGGTGGCTGATGACCTTCGGCGGGGTGGGCGACCGCAGCGCCGCCGAGCGTCTGTCGGGCACGGTGCTGAGCGCGCCGGCGTTGCCTTCCGAGGACGACGGCGAGGTCTGGGCCCACGAGGTGATCGGACAGACGCTCGTCGACGCCGACGGCGTCGAGCGCGGCACGGTGACCGCACTCCAGTCGAACCCGGCCTCGGATCTGCTCGTCCTCGACAGCGGTCACCTCGTGCCGCTCACCTTCGTCGTCGAGCTCGGCCCGCCGATCGTGGCCGATGTGCCCCCCGGGCTGTTCGACCTGTGACCGGTGGGCGGGCCGCTGACCTGGAGCCCCCGGGCGCCTCTCCGGCTCCCGGTGCGCCCCGGTTGCGTGTCGACGTGATCACGCTGTTCCCCGAGCTCGTCGAGCACCACTGCTCGATCAGCCTCCTCGGGCGGGCCCAGCGGGAGGGCCGGCTCGAGGTGCGCACCCACGATCCCCGCCGGCACACCGACGACGTCCATCGCAGCGTCGACGACGCTCCCTACGGCGGCGGCGCCGGGATGGTGCTGCGGCCCGAGCCGCTGTTCGCCTGCGTGGAGGCGGCGCAGCCGCCCCGGCCGCTGCTGTTGCTCGGCCCCGGCGGGCGTCGCTTCGACCAGTCCGTCGCCGGTGAGCTCGCGGCGCTGGGCGGCTTCTCGCTGCTGTGCGGGCGCTACGAGGGGGTCGACCAGCGGGTGAGCGAGCGATTGGTCGACGGCGAGCTGTCGATCGGTGACGTGGTGCTCGCCGGCGGGGAGGTGGCGGCCAACCTGGTGATCGAGGCCACCGCCCGGCTCGTGGACGGCGTGTGCGGCAACGCCGCCTCGGTGGTCGAGGAGTCCTTCACCGGAGGGTTGCTCGAGCATCCGCAGTGGACCCGGCCGGCTTCGTTCCGCGGCGCCGAGGTCCCCAGCGCGCTGCGCTCGGGTGACCACGGCCGCATCGCGCGGTGGCGCCACGCCCAACGGCTCGTGCGCACGGCCCGCCAGCGGCCCGACCTGCTGCTCGCCAGGGGTGGCCTCGATGCAACCGACCGGAGGGCCGCCGTGGACGCAGGCGTCGAGGACGAGCTCGCCGACCTGGGCTGGGCCTGACCGCAGGGCCTGGCGATGGCTGCTGGTGGCGGCCCGACCGGCGGCCCGGGTCGAGGTCGTCGAGCGCAGCGAGGTGGGGGGCTGATCCGCGGCCCGGGCTCGGGTACAGTGCCGATCGGCGATCTGCGCTCACGGCGCTGTCGACCCTCGGGTGACCCGCACCCCCTTCGTGCACCAGGAGCGTTCGCGCCATGAAAGCCACCGATCTCCTCGACGCCCAGAGCCTGCGAGACGACGTCCCCGGTTTCGGCGCAGGCGACAACGTCAAGGTGCACGTGTTGGTGGTCGAGGGCAGCCGCCAGCGCATCCAGGTCTTCCAGGGCACCGTCATCGCCCGGCGCGGTGGTGGCATCCACGAGTCGTTCACGGTGCGCAAGCTCAGCTTCGGCGTGGGGGTCGAGCGCACGTTCCCCCTGCACTCGCCGATCATCGACCACATCGAGGTCGTGAGCCGCGGCGACGTGCGCCGGGCGAAGCTGTACTACCTGCGCGACCGCATCGGCAAGGCCGCTCGCGTCAAGGAGAAGCGGTACTAGCGACGTCGTGCCCAGTACCCGACAGCGCCTCGGCGCCTGGGGTGAGGACCGCGCCGCCAACTGGTACGTCGAGCGCGGCGGCCGCATCGTCGCCCGCAACTGGCGGGTGCGCGAGGGCGAGCTCGATCTCGTCGTCGCCCTGGAGGGTCGCCTCGTCATCTGCGAGGTCAAGACCCGGCGCACCGCGCTGTTCGGCTCGCCGTTCGAGGCGGTGACCGCCCAGAAGCAGGCACGTCTGCGGCGCCTCGCCGTCCGGTTCCTGCGCGCCCACCCGGCCCTGGGGCCAGGCGCCTTGCGCTTCGACGTCGCTGCGGTCACCCCCGACGGGGTGGAGGTGCTGGAGGAGGCCTTCTGAGCAGGCTCGTCGCCGAGGCGCAGCTCAGCCGAGCAGCGCCCAGGCGACGAGGGCGGCGCAGACGACGAGACCGGCAGCGACGAAGACGACGTCGGACCGTCGGGCGACACGAGGACGGTTCGGATCGAAGCCCATCGGTGCGATGATGGCACCCGTCGCATCGGGCCACCCGGGGGAGCGTCCATGGAATCGGTCACCAAGAGGTCCCTGATCGTCGACGTCGACGACGCCGGGGTGGTCACGGTCACGATGAACCGCCCCGAGCGCAAGAACGCCGCCAGCCTGACGATGTGGGACGAGCTGCGCGAGACCTGGACGGAGTTCTCCGCCGATCCCGACGCGAGGGTCCTGGTGATGACCGGCGCCGGGGATGCCTTCTGCGCCGGAGCCGATCTGTGGGCCGACGAGGGCGGCGGCGGCCACCAGCTCATGGCCATGCAGGGCATCACGCGCACGGCGCTCGCCCTGCACCGCATCCCCAAGCCGACGCTGGCCAAGGTCAACGGGGTGGCGGTCGGCGCGGGGTGCAACATGGCGCTCGGCTGCGATCTCGTGCTGGCGTCTGACACCGCCCGGTTCTCGGAGATCTTCAGCCGACGAGGCCTGTCGGTCGACTTCGGCGGGACGTGGTTGCTGCCACGCCTCGTCGGGCTGCACAAGGCCAAGGAGCTGGCGCTGTTCGGCGACATCCTGTCGGCCCACGAGGCGGCGGAGATGGGCATCGTCAACCGCGTCGTGCCCGCCGCCGAGCTCGACGACGTGGCCGCCGACTGGGCGGCCCGGCTCGCAGCGGGGCCTCCGCTCGCGCTGTCGATGACCAAGCGGATGCTCAACGACGCCGGCGCGCGGTCGTTCGAGGATGCCCTCGAGGTCGAGGGCATGGCCCAGACCGTCAACTTCTCGACCGCGGACACCGCCGAGGCGCTGCGGGCGTTCAGCGACAAGCGCGAGCCCCGCTTCGAGGGTCGCTGAGCCAGGGCCCCTGGTCGTGCGCCGAGCACCGTCTCCGGTGGCGATGGGGCGTGTGACACCCCCTCGGTAGGTTCTGTCCTCGCCGGGTCATCCTCGGCGATCGCGACGCTACGGGCGTCGCCCCAACCCAGGGGAGCGGGCCATGCTCGCCGAGGTCGCAGCCGCCACCGTCGTCGGTGTCGAGGGGCACCCCATCACGGTCCAGGTGCAGGTGGGCTCCGGCCTGCCGGGCTTCAGCGTCGTCGGGTTGCCCGACGCGAGCTGCCGGGAGAGTCGTGACCGCGTCCGCGCCGCCATCGAATCGAGCGGCCTCAGCTGGCCGCTGCGGCGCGTCACCGTCAACCTCGCCCCGTCCACGCTGCCCAAGCACGGCTCGGGGCTCGATCTCGCCATCGCCATGGGCGTGCTGGTGGCCTCGGGGCAGCTCGCCCCCGAGGTGCTCGAACGTCGGGGGTTCGTGGGCGAGCTCGGACTCGACGGGTCGGTGCGCCCGGTGCCGGGCATGGTGCCCCTGGCCCACGCCCTCGACCGGGCCGAGACGGTGGTCAGCCCGGCCGCCGCTCCTGACGCCCGTCTCGCCTCCCCAGGGGTGGTGCGCGGCGTCGATCACCTGGGCGCCCTCGTCGCTGTCGTGTCCGACGGGGCGCCGTGGCCCGAGTTGCCCGCCGACGACGACGTCGCCGACGACGTCACCGTCGACGACCTGGCCGACGTTCGGGGGCAACCGACGGCGCGCCTCGCGCTGGAGGTGGCCGCAGCCGGTCGACACCACCTGCTGTTGATCGGTCCACCTGGTGCGGGCAAGACGATGCTCGCCCGCCGCCTCCCCGGCGTCCTGCCGCCCCTCGACGACGCCGAGGCCCTCGAGGTGATGATGGTGCACTCGGCCGCCGGGCTCTGTCGTCGACCGTCCGAACGCCACCGACCACCCCTGCGGGCACCCCACCACGGCGCCTCGATCGTCTCGCTCGTCGGGGGCGGCACGGCAGCGGTCCGACCCGGCGAAGCCTGCCTCGCGCACCGGGGCATCCTGTTCCTCGACGAGCTCGGCGAGTTCGGCTCGGTCGCTCTCGACGCGCTGCGCCAACCCCTCGAAGAGGGTCGACTGAGGGTGGCGCGAGCCCGGGCGACCGTCGAGTTCCCCGCTCGCTTCCAGCTCGTCGCCGCCACCAACCCGTGCCCGTGCGGGGGCGACGGCGGACCGGCCGCCTGTCGCTGCAGCGATGCGGCCCGGGCGCGCTACCTCCGACGACTCTCAGGCCCCCTGCTCGACCCGGTTCGACCTGCGCGTGGTGGTGCCCCGGCCACCGGCCGCCGCTGTGCTCGACACCGCCGGCGGCGAAGCGACCGCCTGCGTGCGTGACCGGGTCTCGACCGCACGGCGTCGCGCCGAGGCCCGTGGCGTCGCCGCCAACGCCGACCTGGCCGCAGCCGACCTCGAGGACGCAGCCCGCCTCGATCCGCTCGCTCGTCGCCTCCTGCTCGCCGAGCTCGAGGGGGGCCGGCTCAGTCCGCGGGGGGTGCGGCGGGTGCGTGCGGTGGCGCTGACCCTCGCCGACCTCGCCGGGCGCGAACCCCCGCTCGACGACGAGGTCGTGGCGGCCGCCCTCGGATTGCGAGTCGAGCTCGCGCACCTGCTGGGTTCGGCATGAGCGGTCACGTCGGCAGCGGCGCCGCCTGCGACGGGGGGCTCCTGCCGGCCGAGGCGCACCTGTTGTGCCTCGCCGGGCTCCCGCGCATGGGACCCTCCCGCCTGGCGACGCTGACCGCCGGGCGCGACCCGGCCGTCGTGTGGCGGCTGATCTGCGAAGGCCGGTTGCACCTCGACGGCGCTCGGCGGTCAGGTCCACCCGGAGACCTCGCCGAGACGTGGCGGACGAGCGCTTCGAGCGTCGACCCGGTCGAGGTGTGGCGGCGCCACCGCGACGTCCAGGTCGACGGACCCTCGGGTGCGGGCTTCCCGGGCCGCCTGCTCGAGGACCCCGAACGGCCCGCCCTGTTGGTGCGACGGGGAGCCCCGATCGGCGCCGGCCCGACGGCGGCCATCGTCGGCACCCGTCGCTGCACCGCGTACGGTCGTGAGGTCGCTCAGCGCCTCGGGGCCGAGCTCGCCGAGGCAGGGGTCGGTGTGGTGTCGGGCCTGGCCCACGGCATCGACGGCGCCGCTCACCGGGGTGCGCTGTCGGCCGGGTCCGAGCCCCCCATCGGGGTGGTGGCGACCGGCCTCGACGTCGTGTACCCCCAGAGCCACTCCCGGCTGTGGGACGAGGTGGCCGAGCGGGGCACCCTCCTCAGCGAGGTGCCGCTCGGGACGCCGCCGACCCGTTGGCGCTTCCCCGCCCGCAACCGGCTGGTCGCTGGTCTCGCCGACGTCGTGGTCGTCGTCGAGTCACACGACGGCGGCGGGTCCCTCCACACCGTCACCGCTGCGCTCGCCCGTGACGTCACGGTGATGGCGGTGCCGGGTCCGGTGACGTCACCGGCCTCCGCCGGCACCAACGCGCTGCTGGTCGACGGGGCCGCACCGGTGCGCGACGCCGCCGACGTGTTGACCTGCCTCGATCTGGTCAGGCCCCTCGCTCCTGCCCTGGCTCCCGGGGGGCGTGGTCGTCCAGCCGCCCCGGCGCGTGGGGGCGGCGGCGCCCGGGTCGAGACGTCGTCGCTCGACGAGGCCGCTGCGACGCTGCTGGGCGACATCGACGTCACGCCGACATCGGTGGACACCATCGCGCTGCGCTCGGGGACCCCGCCGCTGGTGCTGCACGCCCGCCTGCGGCGCCTCGCCGGGTCCGGTCACGTCGACGGCGACGGGGCCTGGTGGTGGCGCACGCCCGCGACGGCGTCGCCATACCCTCGACGTGTCCCCGACGACTGAGCTCTCGACATGGCCGACGCCGCATCCGACACCACCAGCGAGACCGCCCGGCGCCGGACCTTCGCGATCATCAGCCACCCCGACGCCGGCAAGACCACCCTGACCGAGAAGTTCCTGCTCTTCGCCGGGGCGGTGCAAGAGGCCGGGGCGGTCAAGGCCCGGGCCGGGCGCCGGCGGGTGACCTCGGACTGGATGGCGATGGAGCAGGAGAGGGGCATCTCGATCACCGCCACGGCCCTGCAGTTCGGCCACCGGGGCCACGTCATCAACCTGCTCGACACCCCGGGCCACCGGGACTTCTCCGAGGACACCTACCGGGTGCTGGCAGCCGCCGACGCGGCGTTGATGGTCCTGGACTCAGCCAAGGGCATCGAGCCGCAGACGCTCAAGCTGTTCGAGGTGTGTCGCCAGCGAGGCGTGCCCTCCATCGTGTTCTGCAACAAGTTCGACCGCCCGGGCCTGGCGCCGCTCGAGCTGCTCGACGACATCGAGGAGCGGGTCGGCGTCCGGCCCACCCCCATCACCTGGCCGGTCGGGGAGGGGGGCGATCTCCGGGGCGTCGTCGACCGCCGTGACGACACGATGATCGCCTTCGGCCGCACGGCCAGGGGCGCCACGGCCACCGACGACTGGGTGCTCGACGCCGCCCAGGCCGAGGCCGAGCACGGTCCGGCGTGGGCGCAGGCCGCCGAGGAGCTCGAGCTGCTCGATGCGCTCGACGCCCACCACCAGGACCAGACGTTCCTCGCCGGTGAGACCAGCCCGGTGTTCTTCGGCAGCGCGCTCACGAACTTCGGGGTGCGACAGCTGCTCGACGCCGTCGTCGATCTGGCCCCGCCACCCGGGGCGCGGGTCGACGCCCGGGGCGAGATCGTGCCCGTGGAGGGCGACGTGGCCGGCTTCGTGTTCAAGATCCAAGCGGGCATGGATCGCGCCCACCGCGACAAGGTGGCCTTCGTGCGGCTGTGCGCCGGCCGCTTCGACCGGGGGATGCCCCTCACCGTCGAGCGCACGGGGGCCACGCTCAACACGCGCCACGCCCAGTCGCTGTTCGGTGCCGAGCGCACGACGGTCGACCACGCCTACCCCGGCGACGTCATCGGGCTGGTCAACGCGACGGACCTGCACGTCGGAGATGCCGTCGGCACCGGGAAGGTGAGCGCGTTCCCGCCCATCGCCCGCTTCGCCCCCGAGCTCTTCAGGGTCGCGCGCTCGCTCGATGCCAACCGGTCCAAGCAGTTCCGCCGGGGGCTCGAGCAGCTGGACACCGAGGGCGCCGTGCAGGTGCTGTCTGACCCTGCCGGCCACGACACCGTCCCGTTGCTCGGGGCGGTCGGCGAGCTGCAGTTCGACGTCGCCCGCCAGCGTCTGACCGACGAGTTCGGCGCCCGGGTCGAGCTCGCCCCCAGCCCGTACCAGGCAGCTCGGCTCACCGACGCGGCCTCGACGCCCGAGCTCGACGGCCTTCCCGGGGTGCGGGTCGCTCGTCGCACCGACGGCACGCTCCTCGCGCTGTTCGAGAGCAGCCGCTGGCTCGAGCGGCTCGAGCTCGAACGCCCCGAGCTCACCCTCCACCGCCTGGTCATCTGATCCGCCTCGCCTGCGACGCTGTCGCGGTCCGGACCGCTCGACCGGACCCGGCGTCGCGGGTACGCTCCACACCAGCCGTTCCCGGCCGTCCTCTCGCTTCCCCCGGCAACACCGAGTGGGGAACCGATGCGCGCCGTCTTGGCTGCCGTCGCCACCTGCGTCCTCGCCGTCGGCACCGTCACCGTCACCGCCGACGCCGAGACCGCCCACGCCGCCGAGCGGGTCGACCACGTCGCCCCGGTCGACGCACCGGTCACCGACCTGTTCCGCCCACCGGCGAACCCCTACGGATCGGGCAACCGTGGGTGGACCTACCAGACCCGTCCCGGTCAACCCGTCGGAGCCTCGGGGCCGGGACTGGTCGCCTTTGCCGGGCCCGTCGCGGGCCGGCTCGTGGTGTCCGTCGACCATCCCGACGGGGTCCGCACTACCTACACCGGCCTCACCGCCATCTCCGTGACCCGGGGGGACAGCATCGAGGGCCAGACCGTCATCGGCACGGCGTCGGGTGAGCTGCACTTCGGGGTGCGGGTGGGAACGGCCTACCTCGACCCGGCGTCGATCCTCGCTCAACAGCCCCGGGTGCACCTGGTGGGCGACCCCGACGCCCCGGGTGCCCTGGGCCGAGACGGCCAGGGCTGGGACCCGGTGCGCTGGTTGGGCGGCGGCCTCTCGGCTGGGTACGGGTGGGTGCGAGACCGACTCACCGAAGCGCTCGTCCTGGGCGGCATGGCCCTCGAGGTGGCACTTGGGATGGCCGCCGCACTTGCCAGCCCCGGGTTGCTCGACCCCCTCGTCGACCTCGCACTGGAGGTCGTCGGCGACGAACCCCACCTCGCCTTCATCCTGCAGCTCGTCGACGAGTGGAACCCCCTCAGCGTGGTCCACCGGGCTGGCTTTGCGCTGAGGGAGGCCCGCCAGCCCTGCACCGGTCCGAGCGTCGCCGCCCCCCAGGTCACCGAGGACCGCATCGTGGTCGTGGTCGACGGGCTCGACTCGTCCTCGGACGGATCGTTGGTGGCCCAGCTCGACCCCGAAGCCCTGGGGTACGCCGAGGCCAGCGTCGTGCAGTTCAGCTACGCCGGAGGGGCGGTTCCCGCAACGGCCGGATCCTCTGGTCTGTGGACCTCGGAGTACGACGAGGAGGACACCGAGGCCGGCGTCGCGCTCAGCAGCGAGCGACTGGCCACCCTGCTGCGAGAGGTCGCCGAGGAGAACCCCGGGCGCCCGATCGACATCGTCGCCCACTCATACGGAGGCCTGGTCGCCCGTCACGCCGTGGCCGCGCCCGGGGTCGAGGTGCAGACGCTGGTCACCCTGGCCGCCCCCATCGGCGGCGCCGACCTCGCCTCCACCGCCACGTTGGTGACGGGCAACCCACTGGGATCGGGGCTTGCGTCCCTCGCTGACGAAGCCGACGACCGGTTCGCCGGCGTGCTCCCGGACGCCCGCTCCGACGCCGTGGCCGACATGGCCGAGTGGTCGCCGGCGGTCCGAGATCTGCCGCCGGTGCCCGACGGCGTCGACATCACCCACGTCGCCACGCGAGGTGACGCCATGGTGACCAACCGCCAGAGCCGAGAGGCCGATGCCCGCTTCACCGTCGTGGACGGCGGGAACCACGGCGACCTCCCGGGCAGCGCAGCGGCGCACCGAGAGGTGGCGCTCGCTGTGGCCGGGATGCCACCAACGTGCCGCTCGTTGTACTCGCACCTCGACGACCACCTGACCGCCGAGGCCCTGAGCTTCGGCATCGATGCGACGACCGCCGTCGGTGGCTACCTGGTCGCCAGGCCTGCCGCAGCAGCCGGTCGCACCGCCGTCGGTCGTTGGATCGCGAATCTCGGGAACGGATGACCGTCGGATATGATGTCAGGTCGGTGCGGGCAGTCTGTGGCCCCACCGGCGCTGCGCAGCCGACTGCGCATCGATCGTCGCAGGCACACATCACATCCGGGCCCGTCCCCGGTCGCCGGCCCCCGGGTCGGTGCTGGGCCCGGAGAGGCGAACCGAGGGAGAAGGAGACGTCATGGCCCCCGTCATCAGCATGCGCCAGCTCCTCGAGGCGGGTGTCCACTTCGGGCACCAGACCCGCCGCTGGAACCCCAAGATGGACCGCTACATCTGGGGCGAGCGCAACGGCATCCACATCTTCGACCTGCAACAGACGCTGTCGGGCATCGACGAGGCCTACGGGTTCACCCGCGACCTCGTGGCCAACGGCGGCACGGTGTTGTTCGTCGGCACCAAGAAGCAGGCCCAGGAGCCGATCGCCGGGTACGCCAAGCGCTGCTCGATGCCGTTCATCAACCAGCGCTGGTTGGGCGGGATGCTCACGAACTTCCGCACCATCCACGGGCGCGTCCAGAAGATGCTCGAGTTCGAGGCCATGCGCTCAGCCGGTGACTTCGAGGCCATGCCCAAGAAGGAGGCGCTGCTGATGAGCCGAGAGCTCGACAAGCTGCAGCGCTACCTCGGCGGCATCCGCAACCTCCAGCGCGTGCCCGATGCGATGTTCGTTCTCGACACCAAGAAGGAGCACATCGCGGTCACCGAGGCCAACCGCCTCGGCATCCCGGTCATCGCCGTCGTCGACTCCAACTGCGATCCCGAGGTCATCGACCACGTCGTGCCCGGCAACGACGACGCCATCCGCTCGACCATGTTGATGAGCCGGGTCATGGCCGACGCCGTGCTGGAGGGTCGCTACATCGGGGCCAAGGGCGCACCGGTGACTCCTGACGAGGGCGAACGCACCCCCGAGCAGCAGGCCCGCATCGACACCGCCTCGCTCCCGGCCGCACCGGCAGCCGAGGCCCCCGCAGCCGAGGCCCCCGCAGCTGGGGCCCCTGCAGCCGAGGCCCCCGCAGCTGGGGCCCCTGCAGCCGAGGCCCCCGCAGCTGGGGCCCCCACAGGCCAGGCTTCGGCAGAAGGCGCTGAGCAGCCGGTCACCGAGACGGCCGCCCCGGCCACGGCGACCCAGGCCGCTGCGCCCGCCGTCGAGCCGGCGGTCACACCCGGCGCCCCGGTGGGGTCCGCCGCTGACCCTGACGGCCCCGAGGCCGCCCCCGACGAGGTCACCCTGCTCACCGACCTCGCAGCCGGCGCCGTCGCCCCGGGCGACGCAGCAGCCCCCCAGAGCGACGACGCGGCCACCGCCGACGCCTGACGCCTCGACCCGCCCCCTCCACCCGACCCAACCCAGGAGCGCTCACCCGAGATGGCCACCACCTTCACCGCCAAGGACGTCCAGTCGCTGCGCAAGGCGACCGGCGCCGGGATGATGGACGCCAAGCGGGCGTTGGAGGCCAACGACGGCGATCCCGAGGCGGCCACCAGGTGGCTGCGGGAGAAGGGGATGGCCTCGATGGCGGGGCGCGCTGACCGCGACAGCTCCCAGGGCTCGGTGGCCATGGTCACCGACGAGACCGGCGGCGCGCTGGTCCAGCTGAGGTGCGAGACCGACTTCGTCGCCAAGAGCGAGGCCTTCACCACCCTCACCGACGAGCTGGCGGCAGCGGTGCTGAGCGACGGCGCCGACGCCGTCGAGCGCTACGCCGAGCGCATCGATGACCTGCGGGTCACCCTGAAGGAGGTCATCGAGCCGGGTCGGGTCGTGCGCCTCACCACGTCGGCTGACACCATCGTGGGCGGGTACCTCCACGTCCAGGACGGGCGAGGGGTCAACGGCGTGCTGGTCGAGCTGCGCGGCGGCGACGCAGAGCTGGCCCGGGGCATCGGGCACCACGCTGCGTTCCACAAGCCCCGCTACGTGCATCGGTCCGACGTGCCCGACGACGTCGTGGTCGCCGAGCGCGAGACCCTCGAAAACCTCAGCCGCAACGAGGGCAAGCCCGAAGCGGCACTGGGCAAGATCGTCGAAGGCCGCATGAACGGGTTCTTCGCCGAGCACGTCCTCATGGAGCAGAAGTACGTCCACGACACGAAGAGCTCGGTCGCCGAGGTGCTGCGCGACGTCGAGCTCGTGGCCTTCGAGCAGGTCGTGGTCGGCGAGTGACCGCTGTCGGAGTCGGCCGCGCCCGTGGGTGAGGACTCCCCGGCTCGCTCCGATGCGCCCGTTCCGCCGAGGTGGCGACGAGTCGTGCTCAAGCTGTCGGGCGAGGCCCTGGCCGCCGACTCGGGGTACTCGATCGACGGCGCCACGGTCGAAGCCCTCGCCGCCGAGATCGTCGATGTTCGCCAAGGCCTCGACGTCGACGTCGCCGTGGTCGTCGGGGGGGGCAACATCTGGCGGGGGATGGCCGGGTCGGGCGCTGGCATGGACCGGGCGCAGTCCGATCACATGGGCATGCTCGCCACGGTCATCAACGCCTTGGCGCTCCAGGATGCCCTCGAGCGCCAGGGCCAACCGACCCGGGTGCTCTCGGCCATCCACATGGCCCAGATCGCCGAGCCCTACATCCGGCGGCGGGCCATGCGCCACCTCGAGAAGGGCCGGGTCGTGGTCTTCGCCGCCGGGAGCGGCAACCCGTACTTCACCACCGACACCGCCGCTGCCCTGCGCGCCGCCGAGATCGACGCCGAGGCCGTGTTGAAGGGCACGCACTCGGGCATCCAGGGCGTCTACTCGGCCGACCCCCGCCTCGAACCCGACGCCGAGCTGCTCACAGAGGTCACCTTCATCGACGTGTTGAACCGGGGTCTCAAGGTGATGGACGCGGCCGCCATCGCCGTGTGCATGGACAACGACCTCCCCATCGCCGTGTTCGACCTCATGGTGAAGGGCAACGTGCGGGCCATCCTCGAAGGGGCGCCGATCGGTACCCTGGTTCGATGAGCGAACTCATCGACGGCGTGGCGCTCGACGCCGATGACAAGATGACCAAGGCCGTCGAGCACGCCCACCACGAGTTCGCTGCGGTCCGCACCGGTCGGGCCAGTCCCGCCCTCTTCGAGCGCCTCACCGTCGATTACTACGGTGCCGAGGTCGCCATGCGCCAGCTCGCCGGGTTCAGCGTCCCCGAGGCGCGCACGCTCGTCGTCTCGCCCTTCGACAAGGGCGCCATGGATGCGATCGAGCGGGCCATCCGAGACGCCAACCTGGGCATGAGCCCCTCCAACGACGGCACCGTCATCCGGCTCTCGTTCCCGCCGCTCACCGAGGAACGCCGCAAGGAGCTCGTGCGCATGGTGCGCAACATGGCCGAGGACGGGCGCATCGCCGTGCGCAACGTGCGTCGATCGGCCCGCCACGACCTCGTCGAGTTGGAGAAGGAGTCCCTCATCTCCGCTGACGATCTGACCCGGGCCGAGAAGGACCTCGACAAGGTCACCCAACGTCACGTCGACGAGATCGACCGGCTGCTGGCCGCCAAGGAGCACGAGCTGCTGGAGGTCTGAGCGCCTGCGCCTGCGCACCTCGCCCGATCGGCGCCGGCCCCGCCCCGCCTGGTCCTGTGCAGGGTGACCGAGCGTCGCAGTCGCACCTGGCCCCTCGCGCAGTGGCCGGCGACCTACGGTGAGCCGGCGACGGAAAGGACAGCGATGCCCGACGGGCGTGACGACATCGACGACGACGGGCCGGTCTTCCGCTTCGAGCCATCCGGGCCGACGCGCCCGGGTGGGTCTGACGACTCGCTGTTCGGCGACGTCCCCGATCTGGCGCCAGGGGAGGGAACTGCGCTGTTCGGCCAGACACGAGACGACGAGCCCCCGGCGCCAGATCCCAGCACCACCGGCGGGTCCGTGTCAGCTGCCGCTGTCGCCCAGGGCGCAGCCGGTGACGACGACGCTCTCGCGGCGAGTGCTGCAGACGAGGCGGTCTCCTCCGATGTCATCGAGGCGGGCGTCGACGACGCCACCGCCGTGGTGGCCTCCTCGCACCGCCCCTCGACCACCGCCCCCGGCGACATCGCCGAACCGGCCGGGGCGGCCTCCCAGCGCGACGGCGGGCCGGCGTTCCGCTTCGATGACCCAGGCGGCGAGCCCTCAGCCCCGCTCCCGCACTGGACCGAGCCGCCGACCGGGGTGCTGCGCATCGGCGACGGCGCCCCCGAGCTCGACGACGGTCCCCGCACCGAGCCCGACACGGCGCCGACGGGATCCCAGGGGGTGGTCGATGACGACCGCCTCGAGGCGTGGGCCGCGCTCGGCACGTCCCAGCCCGCCTGGGACGAGGGTCGTCGAGGCGACGTGCCCGACGACGTCGTACGGGTGGGGGGACAGCCCCCGGCGGCCACGGGGACCTGGACCGCTCCCGATGACGGCGTCACCGAGGACCTGAACCTGCAGCCCCGCACCGCAGGGCGGGACCTGCCCATCGCCATCGCCAGCGGTCTGGCCATCGCCGCCACGGCCCTGGCCGTCCTGGTGCTCGGCCCCCCGTGGTTGATGGTGTTGATCGTGGCGGCCCTGGCCGCCCTCGCCAGCGGCGAGCTGTTCACCGGGCTGCGCCGGGCCGGTCACCGGCCCGCCCACCTGCTCGGGGTCACCGCCTCGTGCGGCATCGTGTTGGCCGCCTACTGGAAGGGCCCGACGGCGCTGGTCGTCGTGCTCGCGCTCGTCATGTTGTTCTCCTTCGCCCACTTCTTGTCCGAGCCCTCCGACGCGCCGCTCACCGACTGGGCCACGACGGTGGCCGGGGTGCTGTGGATCGGCCTGCTCGCCTCGTTCGGCGCACTGCTGCTCGCCGGTACGCACGGCGTGGGTGCCTTCCTCGTCGCTGCGGTGGGCACCGTCGCCAACGACGTCGGGGCCTACGCCGTGGGACGCATCGCCGGACGCTCGCCGCTGTCACCGGAGATCTCGCCCAACAAGACCTGGGAGGGTCTCGTGGGGGGGATGGCGGCCGCGTTGGTCGCCGTCGTGGCGTTCTCCATCCTCGGCGGCGGCATGAACCCCGTGGACGGCTTCCTCGACGCGATCGTGGTAGGCGTGGCCATCGCCGTGGCCGCACCCGTCGGCGATCTCGCTCAGTCGTTGGTCAAGCGCAGCCTCGGGGTCAAGGACATGGGCTCGGTGCTGCCCGGCCACGGCGGGTTGATGGACCGCTTCGACGGACTGCTGTTCGCCCTGCCTGCCGTGTGGTTGGCCATGTTGCTGCTCGACCTGGCCCCGGTCGGCGTCCAGCTCTGAGCGGCCGAAGGTGGGCCGGGACGTGGTGACCTCGGTCGCGGTGATGGGTTCGACCGGCTCGATCGGCACCCAGACCCTCGAGGTCATCCGGGCCGAACCCGACCGGTACCGGGTGTCGGTGTTGGGCGCTTACCGGTCGGTCGACGAGCTCGTCGCCCAGGCCGTCGAGCTGTCACCCGAGGTGGTGGCCGTCGGTGATCCGAGCTGCGCCGCCGAGGTCACAGCCCGGGTGCCCGACGGGGTCGAGGTCGTGGTCGGGGCTGACGCCGCTGCGCACGCCGCCGCATCAGCGGAGGTCGTGGTCAACGGGGTGGTGGGCTTCGCTGGTCTGACCGTCACCCTGGCTGCGGTGCGCGCCGGGCGGCGCCTGGCGCTGGCGAACAAGGAGTCCCTCATCGCTGCGGGGCCGGTCGTGCGAGCCGAGATGGCAGAGGGCGCCGAGATCGTCCCGGTCGACAGCGAGCACTGCGCCATCCACCAGTGCCTGCGCAGCGGTCAGTTCGCCGACGGGTCCCGAGGGTCGGTGTCCCGGCTGCTGCTCACCGCCAGCGGGGGGCCGTTCCGGGGTCGCACCCGGGCCGATCTCGTCGACGTCGACGTGGACGAGGCCCTCACCCACCCCACGTGGTCGATGGGGCCCAAGATCACCGTCGACTCGTCGACCCTCATGAACAAGGGCCTCGAGGTCATCGAGGCCCAGGTGCTCTTCGACGTCGCTGTCGATGACATCGAGGTCGTCGTGCACCCGCAGTCGATCGTGCACTCGATGGTCGAGTTCTCCGACGGCTCGACGGTCGCCCAGCTGTCGATGCCCGACATGCGCATGCCGATCGGGTACGCGCTGGCCTACCCCGACCGCCTGTCGGTGGCCTTCGGGCGCATCGACTGGGCCGAGGTCGGCCGCCTCGACTTCGAGCCGCCCGACCTGGACACCTTTGGGTGCCTCGGCCTCGCCTACGACGCCGCCCGCACCGGCGGCACCGCACCGGCGTGGTTGAACGCCGCCAACGAGGTCGTCGTCGAGGCCTTCTTGTCCCGGGGGTTGGCGTGGACCGCGATCGCCGACATCCTGGCCGAGGTGCTCGAGCGACACGATCGAGGCCCGGCCACCGACGTCGACGCGGTCATCGACGCCGACCGGCGGGCCCGGGCGGTGGCCCGCGAGGTGCTCGATCGGCGGTGAGCGCGGCCGACGACCGAAGCGACCGGCCGGCGGCGAAGATGGGACCTGGCGCCGGGCACCGACGCAGGCGAGGACGAGGGACGGTGGAGATGGACGACGTGGACCGCGAGGCCGCCGGGGCTCGCCGTGTCGAGGACGCCGACGAGGCCGCCACCGGGTCCAACCTGGTCGGCCTCGCCGTCCTCGTCGGCTTGCTGGCGTTCCTCGGCACGGTCTCGGTGCCGGCGCTGGTGTTCGTCTTGGCCCTGGTCGGCGTCGTGTTCCTCCACGAGCTCGGCCACTTCGTCACCGCCCGGGTGACGGGGATGAAGGCCACCGAGTTCTTCTTGGGCTTCGGGCCCCGCATCTTCTCGTTCCGCCGGGGCGAGACGACCTATGGCGTCAAGGCGATCTGGGCGGGCGCCTACGTGCGCATCCTCGGCATGAACGGGCTCGAGGAGGTCGATCCCGTCGAGGAGCACCGCGCCTACCGGGCCCACCCGACCCGCCATCAGGTGCTCGTCGCCTCGGCCGGGTCGCTCATGCACTTCGCCGTGGCGCTCACCTTGTTGGTGGCCATCTTCGCCTTCCACGGACGTACGACCGTCGATGAGGACGAGTGGTCCTTCGGCCGCGTGCTCGACGGCGGCGCCGCCGACGAGGCCGGCCTGCTGGCCGGGGATCGCCCGCTCAGCATCGACGGCGTCGCCACGCCGTCCTGGGAGGATCTGGTCGCCGCCGTCTCGAGCCGGCCCGGTGAGACGGTCGACGTCGTCGTCGACCGCGGCGGCCAGCAGCTGGTCGTCCCCGTCGAGCTGGGAGCCGACGGGGACCAGGGCCTGCTCGGTGTGTCCTACAGCGACGTCATCGTCACCGAGGTCGGGGTCCTCCAGCTCGTGCCGGCCGCGGTGGACGAGTTCGTCGACCTCGGGGTGGGCTCGGTGCAGGGCGTGGCCGGGTTCTTCCAGCCCTCCAACCTGGCTGACTTCGCCGGCCGGGTCTTCACCGCCCCCGGTCAGGATGATCCGCTCGACAACCCCGAGAGCCGACCGGTCAGCGTGGTCGGCATCGTCCAGATCGGTGCGGATGTCGCCGAGACGAGCATCTGGGACGCGATCTACCTCTTCGCCCTGTTCAACATCTTCATCGGCATCTTCAACCTGGCGCCACTGCCGCCCCTCGACGGCGGTCACATCGTCGTCTCGCTGTACGAGCGGCTGCGCAGCCGTCGAGGCGCCGACCGTCATCGGATCGACTACGAGCGGCTCCTCCCCGTCGTCTACGGCGTGTTCGCCGTGCTGGTGGTCTTCGGCGTCGGCGCCCTCTGGCTCGACCTGGCCAACCCCCTCAACTGATGCCGGGCCGGCGGATCCTCGCCCGTCCGCTCCGGAGATCCCTGGGAGACTGACCGCTGTGTTCGAACGCCGACCGACCCGCCAGATCCGCATCGGTGACGTGGCCGTCGGCGGGGACGCCCCCATCTCGGTGCAGTCGATGACGATCACCAAGACCGCCGACGTCGAGGGCACCCTCGCCCAGATCTACGAGCTCGCCGGCGCCGGGGCCGACATCGTGCGGTGCACCTGCAACGAGCAGGCTGCCGCCGAGGGCCTCGCCCGGATCGTGCCCCGCTCACCCGTGCCGATCATCGCCGACGTGCACTTCCAGTACCGCCGGGCCCTCGAGGCCCTCGAGGCGGGGGTGGCGGGCCTGCGCCTCAACCCGGGCAACATCCGGCGTCCCGACCACATCAAGGCGGTGGCGGCCGAGGCTGGCGCCCGGGCGGTGCCGATCCGCATCGGGGTCAACCTCGGGTCCCTTGACCCCGACATCGAGGAGCGCCACGGCCGCACGGCGGTGGCCATGCTCGAGTCGGCCAAGCGAGAGCTCGGGTACTTCGACGACGTCGGCTTCGACCTGGTCAAGATCTCGGTCAAGGCCTCCGACGTCCGGGTGATGGTGGAGGCCTACCGCCTGCTGTCCGGTTGGACCGATCGTCCGCTGCACCTCGGGGTGACCGAGGCGGGCACCCCCCCCAACGGGCTCATCAAGGCGACCGCCGGCATCGCCACCCTGTTGAACGAGGGGATCGGCGACACGATCCGCTACTCCCTCACCGCTGACCCCGTCCAGGAGGCTCGTGCTGGGCGCACGCTGCTCGAGGCGCTGGCTCTGCGTGAGCGCAAGGACGTCGATCTGATCGCCTGTCCGAGCTGCGGCCGCGCCGAGATCGACGTGTACGCCGTCGCCGAGCAGGCCGAGGCGGCACTGCGGGGTCGCCAGCTGCCCTTGCAGGTCGCGGTGATGGGGTGCGTGGTGAACGGCCCCGGTGAGGCTCGAGGCGCAGATCTCGGGATCGCCGCCGGCCGCCGGCGCGGTCATCTGTTCGTGCGGGGCGAGGTCGTCAAGGTCGTGGCCGAGGACGAGATGGTCACCGAGCTGGTCGCCTGGGCCGAGCGGATCGCCGCTGAGGGCGTCGAAGGCGCACTCGCCGACGCCGACGCCGGCGCAGCCGCCGAGGCCGAGGCCGACCGGGCTGCGCTGATCGACGCCCAGGGCGACGACGTCAACCGGAGCGAGACCCGTGTCGAGGTGATCCGACGGGGCTCTTGACGTCGGCGTGTCGGCGTGTCGGCGTGTCGGCCGCCAGCCCGCCAGGCCGTCCGTCGGGCGCCCCTAGGCTCGCCGGTCGTGGCCAAGCCCCCGATCCTCACCCCCCAGGCCGAGGACTTCCCTCGGTGGTACCAGGACGTCATCGCCAAGGCCGAGCTCGCCGAGAACGGCCCGGTGAGGGGGACGATGGTGGTGCGACCCAACGGCTACGCCATCTGGGAGCGGGTCCAGGCCGAGGTGGACGCCCGCATCAAGGCCGCCGGGGCGCGCAACGCCTCGTTCCCCCTGTTCATCCCCATGGACTACTTCGAGCGGGAGAAGGCCCACGTCGAGGGCTTCTCCCCCGAGCTCGCCGTCGTCACCCACGGTGGGGGCAAGGAACTGGAAGCACCCGTCGCCGTCCGTCCGACCTCAGAGACCGTCATCGGCGAGTACATGGGCAAGTGGGTGCAGTCGCACCGCGACCTGCCGCTGCTGTTGAACCAGTGGAGCAACGTCGTGCGGTGGGAGATGCGACCCCGGTTGTTCCTGCGCACGACCGAGTTCTTGTGGCAGGAGGGGCACACCGCTCACGCCACCGAGGCCGACGCCTCGGCCTACGCCCGACGCATCGTCCACGACGTCTACGAGTCGGTGCTGTGCGAGGTCATGGCGATCCCGGTGTGGGTGGGGGCCAAGACCGCAGCCGAGCGCTTCGCCGGCGCGACCCGCACCCTCACGTGCGAGGCCGTGATGCGCGACGGCAAGGCCCTGCAATCTGCGACCTCACACGAGCTTGGCCAGAACTTCGCCCAGGTGTTCGACATCACGTTCCAGGACTCCGCCGGTGAGGTGGCCAACTGCTGGACGACGTCGTGGGGGATGTCGATGCGGGTCGTCGGCGGCGTGATCATGACCCACGGCGACGACCGGGGGCTGTGCCTGCCGCCCCGTCTGGCCCCGACGCAGGTGGTGGTCATGGTGGTCAGGGACGACGCCGAGGTGGCCGAGGCGGCTCGCCGCCTGGTGGGCGAGCTCGTCCGCCACGGCGTGCGGGCCGAGCTGGACGACCGCACCGAGACCTCCTTTGGCAAGCGAGCCGTCGGGTTGGAGCTGCGAGGCGTGCCGCTGCGGCTCGAGCTCGGTCCCCGCGACCTGGCCGACGGCAGCGTCACGGTCGTCCGCCGGGGTGACGGGTCCAAGGAACCCCACCGCCTCGCCGGCATCGCCGAGCTGGTGCCGGGCATGCTCGAATCGACCCAGGCGGTCATGCTCGCCGAGGCGCGCGACCGGCGTGACGCGATCACCGTCGAGGTCGACGATCTCGGTGGAGCCCGTGACGCTGCCGCCGGCGGGGTCGCCTCGATGCCCTGGGCCGCGCTGGGCGAGACGGGGGAGGCGGAGCTGGCCGCCGAGGGGGTCACGGTGCGCTGCCTCATCGACGCCGACGGAGGTGTCGCCGAGGACCCGTCGGATCCAGGGACCCGGGCCCTGGTCTCGCGCGCCTACTGAGCAGGGCGGCCCCGGGGCCGCTGGGGCTCGTAGTCGCTCGAGGCGGCTGGCACGGCCCGGGTCGGGTCGATTCGGTCGGGCCGAGGGGACAGGTGAGCCTGGCGGGCACCCCAAGGTGCGCTCGGGGGTGACGTGTAGGATCGTTCGCTCGCCGACATCCGGCGCGCACGGAGGCGTGGGGGCTGGGCCCCCACGCCTCCGTGCGTGTGCGGGGACCCCGTCGGCGGACCAGGCCGACAGCGACGGGAGGCACAGGTGGACGTGGCACGGGTCGAGCAGCTCGTGGCCCCGCTGGTGGCGCGTCACGGGTGCCGGGTCCATGACGTGATCTTCGGCGGCCGCACCCTGGCCGTCGTCATCGATGTCGCCGACCCCGCCCCGCCCGCTGTGCCGACCGAGCCCGCGTCGTCGGCCGACCCCGCACCGGCACCGGGGGTCGGACTCGACCAGCTCGCGGCCCTGTCGCGCCAGATCTCGGTGCTGCTCGACGACGACGATCCCGTCCCCGGGTCCTACACCCTCGAGGTGACCAGCCCGGGGCTCGAGCGCGCGCTGCGCCGACCCGAGCACTTCGCCCGGGCGGTCGGGTCGACGGTCACCGTCAGCGCGCGGACGCCCGAGGGCGCGGTCCGCTGGCGGGGCCGGCTGGTCTCCGCCGACGACGACGGCATCGTGGTGGTGGCCGAGGACGGGGACCACCGGGTCGAATACGGTGAGATCACGAGCGCGCGCACCGTGTTCGAGTGGGGCCCGACCCCTGCCCGTCCGGTCAGCGCGCGTCGCCCCCAGAAGAAGAAGGCCAGGCCATGAGCAACGTGGACATGATGGAGGCGCTCCAGGCGCTCGCTGGTGACCGGGGGATCAGCGTGGACGTGCTCCTCGAGGCGCTCGCCAACGGCGTCGAAGCTGCCTACAAGCGGCGCCCGAACGCCAGCGAGGACGCCTACGTCGTCATCGACGAGACGTTCGACATCCGGGTCATCGCCCAGGAGATCGACGAGGAGGGCGAGGTCGTCCGCGAGTACGACGACACCCCCGAGGACATGGGCCGCATCGCCGCCCAGACCGTGCGCCAGGTGATGAGCCAGCGCATCCGCGAGGTCGAACGCGACCTCAAGTACGAGGAGTACGCCGGCCGTGAGGGCGACATCGTCACCGGCATCGTGCAACAGACCGACGCCCGCTACACCCTGTTGGACCTCGGGCGGGTCGAGGCCCTCTTGCCCCAGTCCGAGCAGGTGTCCTACGAGCGTCCCGAGGCCAACGCCCGTCTCAAGGCCTACATCGTCGAGGTGCGCAAGACCGCCAAGGGTCCCCAGATCGTGGTCAGCCGCACCCACCCGGGTCTGATCCGCGAGCTGTTCCTCCTCGAGGTCCCAGAGATCGGCGACGGGGTCGTCGAGATCCGGGCCTGTGCCCGTGAGCCCGGGCACCGCACCAAGATCGCCGTGTGGTCCAACGACAGCAACGTCGACCCCGTCGGGGCCTGCGTCGGCGCCAGGGGCGCTCGCGTGCGCCAGGTCGTCAACGAGCTGCGGGGCGAGAAGATCGACATCATCCCGTTCTCGGATCACCTGCAGGACTACATCGCCAAGGCGTTGTCGCCGGCCAAGGTTCGAGACGTGCGGATGGACGACATGTCCGGCACCGCCGAGGTCATCGTCCCCGACGGCCAGCTCAGCCTGGCCATCGGCCGTGAGGGCCAGAACGCCCGGCTCGCTGCCCGTCTGACCGGTTGGCGCATCGACATCAAGTCCGAGACCCAGCTCGCCGAGGAGCAGGCCGCCTACGACAGCGAGGACTGGGCCGAGGGCGAATGGGTCCAGAACCCCGCCACCGGCCAGATGGAGTGGCGGCCGGCCGAGGGAGGCGAGGCGATCAGCGCCCAGGACTACGCCACCTACGCCACCGAGGTCACCGTCGATCCCGACGGCGGTGCCGCCGAGGGTCAGCCCGCCGAAGCTGCGGCTGCTCCAGAGGCGCCATCTGCAGGAGGCGTGCCCACCGAGGACGTCGCCGCCGAGGTCGACGCCGACACCGGAGTCGACGCTCGAGCCGAGATCGGGGCTGACGCCGAGACCGAAGCTGGCGCCCACGTCTCTGACCACGCCCTGGCCGAGCCCGACACCGGGGTCAGCGGCGCCGGGGCCAGCGGCGCCGAGCTCGTCGACATCACCGACGACGAGGCCGCAGCCGACGGCGACGTCGCCCGGGTGGACGGGGCCGATCCGGAGGCAGCAGCGGCGGGCGCCGAGACCGAGGAGCGGTAGCTGGGCGTCCCGATTCGAACTTGCATCGGCTGCCGCGCCCGTCGGCCGCCCGCCGAGATGGTTCGGCTGGGTCGCGTCGACGGTGGCGTGGTCGAACCCGACGTGCGAGGTGGGCGGGGGGCCTGGTGCTGCGGCCGAGCCGACTGCTGGCGACTGGCCCTGCGCGAGGGTCCGTTGCGCCGGGCGTTCCGCGGCCGGGTCGTCGCCGGGTCATCGGCGCACGACAGGGCCCGGCGCGCGGCCGGGCCCGATGGGCGCTCATCCGATCACGTTGAGGTCGTGTGACCTCGACAACTCGCGCGTGTCACCGGGCGGTGGATCTGCGAGGATGTTCGGTGCGACCGCCGCAGCACACGCATCCCGCATCACGAAGGCTGGCCCTTGCCGAAGAAGATCCGCGTCTATGAGTTGGCTCGTGAGCTCGGGCTGTCGAACAAGCAGGTCCTCGATCTGTCCGAGGGTCTGCAGATCGGCGTCCGCAGCCACTCGTCGAGCCTCGTCGACGCCCAGGCCGACCGCGTCCGCCGCAAGGCGCGCGCTGAGGGGCTGCTGAGCGCCGCCCCGCCGGCCATTGCCGCCGGCGACGCGCCGGCAGCGAACCGATCCCCGGGTAGCGACGCCGTGCCGCCGCCCCCGCCAAGGGGTTCTGACGGCAAGACGTTGCCGCCGCCCCCGCCCCCGGGCGGTTCGCCCCCGTCGCCGTTGCGCCGACTGGTCACGTCCTCGGGCACCGAGGACGCACGTCCGGCACCTCCGGCCCCTGAGCGCCCGGCAGCCGCGGCTGCGGCCCCGCCCCGCCCCTCGCCGGCCCAACGCCCCCCCGGGGCGGCGCCCCCCTCAGAGCGGCCTGCCGCTGGGCCCGCCGCGCCGACCGAGACCGGGGCGCCCTCTCCGGGCTCGACGCCCGGCCATGCGGTTCCGCCGTCGACGCCACCGACCTCGACCACGCCCCCGTCGACGCCGCCGTCTGGGACCCGCCCGCCCGCCGGGCCGCCTCCTGGCGCTCGGCCTCCCGCCGCCCCCCCGACAGGAGCGCGCCCGCCCGCCGGGCCGCCTCCGGGTGCTCGGCCGCCTGTTGGTCCGCCACCGGCGTCGACGCCGTCTGGCTCACCCCCTGCTGGCTCACCCCCTGCTGGCTCACCCCCTGCTGGCTCACCCCTTGCTGGCTCGTCCCCTGCTAGTTCGTCCCCTGCTAGTTCGTCCCCTGCTAGTTCGCCCCCTGCTGGCGCACCGAGTGCCGCTCGTCCCGCCGGCGTGCCGTCGACCGACGCTCGTCCTCCCGCCGCCCCCCCAGCCGCCGCCGGGCCCGGCCCCGGCGCTGCTCCTCCTTCCGCTGCTGGCCCGCCGCCTTCACCACCCGCCGGCTCACCTCCTGCTGGTCCACCTCCTGCCGGCCCACCCGCCGGCTCACCTCCTGCCGGCCCACCCACTGCCGGGGCTTCGCCGGCCCGTCCTGCGGGCGCACCGCTCCCGCCCCCCCCGGTCGGTCCCGACGGCAAGCCCATGCCGCCACCTGCGGTCCGCGACCGTGGCGGCAAGCCGATCCCGCCGCCCCCCCGGGGCCCGAGCGGCAAGCCGATCCCGCCGCCCCCCGGCGGTGGCGTGCGTCGCACCGGCCCTCCCGGGGGCAGCCCGCGCACCGCCCGCCCGAGCGGAGGCCCCCCCGGTGGCGGGTTCCGCAGCGGCCGCCCCGGCGGCGGCGGTGGTGGTCCGCGCCCGGGCGGCGGTCCGCCCCCTCCCGGTCGTGGTGGCCCCCGCGGAGGGCCTCGTGGTGGCCCGCGCCGCAAGCAGCGCGGCCGGCGGCGTCGCCAGATGGAGGAGCTGCAGCCCCAGGAGCTGCCGACCTACACGCCCGTCGACGCTCCGGTCCCCGAGGGCCAGATCGTCGTCGAGCGTGGATCGACGGCTCAGGACCTGGCCCCCAAGTTCAACCGCTCCGCAGCCGACGTCGTCCGGTTCCTCATGCAACAGGGCGAGATGGTCACCGCCACCCAGTCGCTGTCTGACGACATGATCGAGCTGTTCTCGGCCGAGCTCGGCACCGAGCTCAAGCTCGTCGACCCCGGTGAGGAACAAGAGGTCGGCCTGCGCGAGCAGCTCGGAGCCATCGACGTCGACGACGAGGATCCCGACGACCTGGTCGACCGCCCGCCGGTGATCACCGTGATGGGCCACGTCGACCACGGCAAGACCCTGCTGCTCGACCGCATCCGCAACGCCAACGTGGTCGAGGGCGAGGCGGGCGGCATCACCCAGCACATCGGGGCCTACCAGACCGTCAAGGACGGGCGGCGCCTCACCTTCATCGACACCCCCGGCCACGAGGCGTTCACCGCCATGCGCGCCCGGGGCGCCGAGGCCACAGACATCGTCATCTTGATGGTGGCGGCCGATGACGGCGTGATGCCCCAGACCGCAGAGGCCATCGATCACGCCGTGGCCGCCGACGTGCCCATCGTCGTGGCCATCAACAAGGTCGATCGCGACAACGCCGACCCCGAGCGGGTGCGCTCCCAGCTCGCCGAGCGTGGCCTCGTGCCCGAGTCCTGGGGCGGTGAGACGATCATGGTCGAGATCTCCGCCCTTCAAGACCTCGGCATCGACGAGTTGCTCGAGCAGCTCCTCGTCGTCAGCGACATCGAGGAGCTCGTGGCCAACCCATCCGGGCGGGCCCAGGGCATCGTGCTCGAGGCGTTCTTGGACAAGGGCCGTGGCCCGGTGGCCACGGTGCTCGTCCAACGCGGGACGCTGCGCGTCGGTGACCCGATGGTCGCCGGAGCGGCGTGGGGCAGGGTGCGAGCCCTGCTCGACGACAAGGGCGACCCCGTCGGTGAGGCGGGCCCGTCCACGCCGGTCCAGGTGCTCGGACTGTCTGATGTCGCCCGGGCGGGTGACTCCTTCATCGTCGCCCGCGACGAGAAGACCGCCTCCAAGGTCGCCGACACCCGCGAGCACTGGCAACGCCAGGTCGCCCTGGCCAACCAGGGCAGCCCCACCCCCGCCGGGGGCGCCAAGCTGGAAGATCTGTTCCGCCAGATCCAGGCCGGCGAGCAGGCCACCTTGAACCTCATCGTCAAAGCCGACGTGCACGGTTCGCTGGAGGCGCTGGTCGAGTCGCTGCGCAAGCTCGAGCGCGACGAGGTGAAGTTGCAGTTCGTGAGTCGGGGTGTCGGCGGCATCACCGAGAACGACGTCCAGCTCGCCCTGGCCTCTGACGCCACGATCCTGGGCTTCAACGTCCGGCCTGACCGCAAGGCGAGGGAGTCCGCCGAGGCCGAGGGCGTCGAGATCCGGTCCTACGACATCATCTACAAGCTGCTCGAAGACATCGAGAACGCCATGATCGGCATGCTCGAGCCCGAGTACGAAGAGGTCGTGACCGGTGACGCCGAGGTGCGTGAGATCTTCCGGGTGCCTCGCATCGGCGCGGTCGCCGGTTGCTACGTCACCAACGGGGCCATCACCCGAGGCTCGAAGGTCCGGTTCCTCCGCGAGGGCGTGGTCATCTGGAAGGGCGAGATCGCCTCACTGCGGCGCTTCAAGGAAGACGTGCGCGAGGTCGCTGCCGGCTTCGAGTGCGGCATCGGGCTGTCAGACTTCCAGGACCTCAAGTCCGGTGATGTCATCGAGACCTTCGAGGAGCGGGAGATCCCCCGCACCTAGCGCGACGCAGGCCCCACGGCCCCGGCGTTAGCGTCGGGGTCGTGGTCGCCCACGTCTGTGCCCTGGAGGTCGACCTGTTCGTACCCGACGCCCGCTCGCTCAAGGACCGCCGCCGGGCGTTGCGCCCCGTCGTCGACCGCCTCCGAGCCCGGCACCAGGTGGCGATCGCAGAGACCGCGGGCGCCGACACCTGGCAGACCGCAACGCTGACCGTCGTCTCGGTGGCGTCGTCGGCCACGATCGTCGAGCGGGCCCTCGACGACGCCGAGCGGGCGGTGTGGTCACGTGATGACCTCGAGGTGACCGACGCGCGCCGCACGTGGATGGAGCTGTAGGCATGCCCCGGCGACGCAACGCCCGCGGACGACGCGACCACGCCCGCTCGGAGCGGGTGGGCGAGCTGCTGCGAGAGATCCTCGCCTCTGAGCTCGAGCGCTACGACGACGACCGGCTGCAGAACGTCAGCCTCACCGGTGTCGTCGTGGACGAGGAGCTGATGAAGGCGGTGGTCCACTTCGACGCCCTCGACGACGAGGCCATCGACGGTGCCGCCGAGGCCTTCGACGAGCACACCAAGCCGCTCCGTCGCGCCGTCGGGGCCCAGGCGCGGCTGCGGCGCATCCCCGACCTCGAGTTCCGCCCCGACCGGGCGGTCAGCGAGGGGCGTCGGATCGAGGAGATCCTCGCCGGCCTGGACGACACCGGACCCTCCGACAGCGCGAGCGGCACTGACGAGGCGTCCGATGGCCCGCCGAGGACGTGACGGCGGGCCCCAGGGCCTGCTCATCGTGGACAAGGCGCCCGGTGTCACGTCCCACGACGTGGTGGCCATGGCCCGACGACGTTGGGGCCAGCGGCGCATCGGCCACGCCGGCACCCTGGATCCGCCGGCGACCGGCGTGCTGTTGCTGGGCGTGGGGCGGCTGACCCGGGCGCTGCGCTGGCTGAGCGCGACCGACAAAGTCTACGTCGCCGAGATCGTGTTGGGTTCGGCGACGACCACCCTCGACGACACCGGCGACGTCACCGAGCGCCACGACATGAGCCACGTCACCGCCGCCCAGGTGCGCGCCGCGGCTCAGGCCCTCACCGGCGCCATCACCCAGCTGCCGCCCATGGTGTCGGCCGTGCGGGTGGGCGGTCGACGCCTCCACGAGGTGGCCCGGGCCGGAGAGGTCATCGAGCGTGCACCGCGGGCGGTGGTCGTGCATCGCTTCGACGTCGGCGACGAGGTGGCCCCGGGGGTGTGGCCGATCGAGGTGGGGTGCTCGGCGGGCACCTACGTCCGCACCCTCGCTGATGACCTCGGTCGGGCCCTGGGCGGCAGCGCGCACCTGCGCTCGTTGCGCAGGACCCGGGTCGGGGCCTTCGGCATCGACGAGGCCGCGACGATCGACGACGCGCCCCTGGTGCCACCCGCTGACGCCCTCCGGGGCCTGCCCCGAGCCATCGTCGATGACGACCTCGCCCAGCGGGTGCGCCACGGCGCCGTGCTCGACCTCGCCCCGCTGGTGGGCGCAGCACCGGGCGACGCACCGGCGCCGGCGGTCGCCGTGGTCGCTCGGGGCGGTGAGCTGCTGGCGGTGTACGAACCCCACCGGGGGCAGTACAAGCCCGGGGCGGTGCTCGCCCCCGTCGAGGCACTACCGTCCTGAGGCGATGGAGGTCATCCGCGACATGGACTGGTGCCCTCGGCCCGCCGGGGGCTCGGTCGTCACGATCGGCGCCTACGACGGGGTGCACCGAGGTCATCGAGCGGTCATCAGCGAGATGCACCGCATGGCCGCCGAGATCGGCGCCCGCACCGCGGTCGTCACCTTCGATCCGCACCCTGCGATGGTGGTGCGTCCCGCCTCGGCGCCGAGGCTGCTGACCGATCTCGACCAGAAGCTCGAGCTGCTCGCCGAGACCGGCGTCGATCACACCCTGGTGGTGAGCTTCGACGACGCCCGGGCCGAGGAGAGCCCGGCGGACTTCGTGCGCAGCGTCCTGGTCGACTGCCTGCGTGCCCGGGCCGTCGTGGTGGGCGAAGACTTCCACTTCGGACGCGACCGCTCGGGGAGCGTCGAGACGCTTCGGGCGATGGGGCCCGAGGACGGCTTCAAGGTGTTCGGCCTGCCGCTGGTGCAACATCACGACGACGGAGGGGGGATCATCTCCTCGACGGCGATCCGTCGGGCGCTGGCCGAGGGCGACGTGGCCACGGCGCGCCGGATGCTCGGACGTCCGGTCGAGGTGCGCGGGGTGGTGACCCCCGGTGACCGTCGCGGGCGCACCATCGGCTTCCCCACCGCCAACCTGCCCACGCCCCCCGAGCTCGCCCTGCCAGCTGACGGCGTCTACGCCTGTTGGTACACCCGGCCCGACGGCAGCCGGACACCCGCTGCGGTCAACGTCGGCCGGCGGCCGACGTTCTCAGATGGCGCCGCTCACTCGTTGGTCGAGGCGCACCTCATCGGCTTCCGGGGCGATCTCTACGACGAACGGGGGCGCATCCAGTTCATCGAGCGGCTCCGGGGTGAGCGCCGCTTCGACGGCGTCGACGAGCTGAAGGCCCAGCTCGCCCAGGACGTCGCCGAGGCCGCCGAGCTGCTGGACACCTCGTCGTGAGCGCCGACCCCGGCCCGGGCGCCGAGGGCGCCTCACCGCGACCTGGGCGCCTCGCGGGCAAGGTGGCGATCGTCACCGGGGCCGCCGGCGGGATCGGGCGAGCGGTCGTCGCCAGGCTCGCGGCCGAGGGGGCTGACATCGTGGCCACCGATCTCGCCGGCGCGCTCGACGGCGCCACGTCGCTCGACGGTGCAGAGCACGCCGCGGCGGTGGGGGAGGGCGCGAGCGGCCGGGTGCACCACCAGGTCGCTGACGTCACCTCGGCGGAGGACTGGCATCGCAGCGTGCAGGCTGCGATCGAGCGCTTCGGTGGGGTCGACCTGTTGGTGAGCAACGCCGGCATCGAGGGTGACATCACCGGGGTGCTGGACTACCCCGAGGACCGGTTCCGCCAGGTGCTCGAGGTCAACGTCGTCGGCACCTTCCTCGGCCTGGCCGCCTGCGGCCCGGCCATCATCGCCCGGGGAGGCGGAGCCGTGGTCAACGTCGCCTCGGTCGCCGGGTTGCGGGGCAGCCCCGGCATCTCGGCCTACGTCGCCTCCAAGCACGCCGTGGTCGGGCTCACCCGCAGCGCCGCCCTCGAGCTCGGCCCCCGTGGCGTGCGGGTCAACGCCATCTGCCCGGCCCCCATCGAGACCAGGATGATGCGGGCGCTCGAAGAGGGCCTGGCCAAGGCCACCGACGGTGACGCCGAGGCGGTGCACGGCGCCATCTCGGCATCCAACCCGCTCGGCCGCTACGGCGAGCCGACCGAGGTCGCAGCAGCCGTGTCCTGGCTCTGCTCCACCGATGCCGCCTACCTCAACGGCGTCGCGCTACCCCTCGACGGGGGCATGACCGCCCGCTGAGCCTCGGCCCGGGGCCACAGCGGCAGCATCCCCGTCCCGCCGGTGAGACCGTGCTCGACCACCGTGCTCGACCCATCCGGGGCGTCACGACGGCGCGACCAGGGGCGTGGCAGTGGCCCCACGGTCTCTGCACGACCCTGGTAGCGTCGGCGTGTCGGCCGCCCGAACCAGACCCAGGGCGGCCGTGACCCGACGGCCGGACCCATCCGGCTGCGCGGGCGTCACCGGGTCCGGCGGAGCGCCGACCGCAGCTCACGCCGGGTCACCTGGGGCGACCCACCCGACGAGACGACACGACGACGAGACGAACGATCCCATGCCCATCTCCACCGAAGCCATCGACGCGCAGGCCATCATCTCCGAGCACGCCCGGACCGAAGGCGACACCGGCTCGCCTGAGGTCCAGATCGCGCTGCTCAGCGCCCGCATCGCCCACCTCACCGAGCACCTCAAGCACCACCACAAGGACCACCACAGCCGGGCGGGCCTGTTGAAGTTGGTGGGCCGGCGCCGCAAGCTCCTGCGGTACCTACAGGACAACGACGTCGAGCGCTACCGGGCGATCATCGCCAAGCTCGGCCTCCGCCGATAGCCACCACTCTTGTTCTCGGGCGGCCCTCAGTGGCCGCCCGACCTGCGTCCTGGCCCCGGGCCCGGGCGCGACTCGACGGGGCGGGACGGTCCCGCCCGTCGCACCGAGCGCCACGGCGTCAGTTGCCAGTCGAACCCTTCTGGGGATGTGCCCCGGCGGTGTCCGACTGGGATCTGGCCCGGGTGCTCGTCACCTCCGGTCACGAGGACCGGAGCGAAAGGACCCACATGACCGAACCCACCACCGTCTCGGCGCCCATCGGCTCTGACGGCGCCACGCTCACCCTCGAGACCGGCAAGCTCGCCAGCCTCGCCTCGGGCGCAGTCGTCGTCCGCCTCGGCGACGCCCAGGTGCTCGTCACCGCCACCGGCGGCCGGGCCCGTGAGGGCGGCGACTTCTTCCCCCTCACCGTCGACATCGAGGAGCGGATGTACGCCGCCGGGCGCATCCCGGGGTCGTTCTTCCGGCGGGAGGGCCGCGCCTCAGAAGACGCCATTTTGACCTGCCGCCTCATCGACCGGCCCCTGCGGCCGGCGTTCCCCTCTGGGTTCCGCAACGAGGTCCACGTCGTCGGCACCGTGCTCGGCATCGACGACAACCCCTATGACGTCATCGCCCTGAACGGCGCGTCGGCCGCCCTCACCCTTTCGGGCCTGCCCTTCGAAGGACCGATCGGGGCGGTGCGCATCGCCTACACCACCGAGGGCACCTGGCTCGCCCACCCGACCCACACCCAGATCACCGACGCGACCTTCGAGATGGTCGTGGCCGGACGCCTGACCGATGACGGCGACGTCGCCATCATGATGGTCGAGGCGGGTGGCACCGAACGTAGCTTCACCTACTACGACGGTGGTGCGCCGAAGGTCTCAGAGGCCACCCTCGCCGAGGGCCTCGACGCCGCCAAGCCCCACATCGAGGCGCTCGTGCGCCTGCAGCGCCAGCTGGCCGTGGCCGCCGGCGTCGCCCCCGCCATCGAGTGGCACGAGTTCACCGACTACTCACCCGAGGTCGCCGCCGCGGTCGCCGAGGTGGCCGGTGACCGCTCGTTGCAGGTCATGTCGATCGCCGACAAGACCGAGTGTCAGAACGCCGAGTCCGAGCTGGCCTCGACGCTGGTCGCCGAGCTGTCGGACCGCTTCGGTGACCTCGATGACGCCGCCGCCCAGATCAAGGCCGCCACCCGCGCCCACAACAAGTCAGTCGTCCGGCGCCGCATCGTCGAGGAGGGCGTTCGCATCGACGGCCGGGGCACCGCCGATCTGCGCGATCTCAGCGCCGAGGTGGGGGTCATCTCGACCGCTCACGGCTCGGGTCTGTTCCAGCGGGGCGAGACCCAGGCGCTCAACGTGACCACGCTCGGGATGCTGCGCATGGAGCAGATCGTCGACACGCTGAACCCCCAGAACCGCAAGCGGTACATGCACCACTACAACATGCCCCCCTACTCGACCGGCGAGGCCGGCTTCATGCGGGGCCCCAAGCGGCGCGAGATCGGCCACGGCGCGCTCGCCGAGCGGGCCGTGCTGCCGGTCGTGCCCGACAAGGACACCTTCCCCTACGCCCTGCGCCTCGTGTCTGACGTGCTGTCGTCGAACGGGTCGACGTCGATGGCCTCGGTGTGCGCCTCGTCGCTGTCGTTGATGGATGCCGGCGTGCCGATCGCGGCGCCCGTGGCCGGCATCGCCATGGGCCTGGTGTACGCCGACGGCAAGTACGTGCCCCTGACCGACATCCTCGGCGCTGAGGACGCCTTCGGGGACATGGACTTCAAGGTGGCCGGCACCACCGACGCCATCACCGCCCTGCAGCTCGACACCAAGATCGACGGCATCCCCTCTGAGGTGCTGACCGAGGCGCTCGGGCAGGCACGAGACGCCCGCCTGGCCATCCTCGAAGCGATGAACGCCGCCATCGCCGAGCCGCGCTCAGACGTGTCGGCCACCGCGCCCAAGATCGTGTCGTTCGAGATCCCGCTCGAGAAGATCGGCGAGGTCATCGGCCCGCGCGGCAAGGTGATCAACACCATCCAAGAGGAGACCGGCGCCGACATCGCCGTCGACGACGACGGCATGGTCGGCACCGTGGCCATCGGCGGAGTCGACCGTGATGCGGTCACTGAGGCCAAGCGCCAGATCGAGTTGATCGTCAACCCGCCCCGGCCCGAGATCGGGGTCGAGTACTCCGGCCCCGTCGTCAACATCACCAAGTTCGGTGCCTTCGTCAACCTCATGCCGGGCACCGATGGGTTGCTGCACATCTCCAAGCTCGGGGGCGGCAAGCGCATCGACAAGGTGGAAGACGTCGTTTCCCTCGGCGACGCGGTGACGGTTCGCGTCGACGACATCGATCCGAACGGCAAGCTGGCGCTCACCCTGGTGGCGCTGCCGTCGGGGCCCGTCGAGTCCTCGGGTGGCTCCGGCTCCTCGAGGGGCGGCTCATCAGACCGGGGCTCGTCAGACCGTGGCTCATCAGACCGGGGCTCGTCAGACCGGGGCTCGTCGGAGCGGGCCTCGTCAGACCGGGGCTCGTCAGACCGGGGCTCGTCGGAGCGGGCCTCGTCGGACCGGGGTTCGAGCACCGATCGAGCTCCGGCCGGCGAAGGCGGGGGCGTGGCCACCGTCTCGTTCGAGGAGAGCTTCGACGCCGAGATGACCGAGGCTCACGGCGATCTCGGCCCTGGTGACCCCGGCGCCCAGCGCAGCGGCGGGGGTGGTGGACGGCGTCGCAGCAGCGGCGGCAACCGCCGACGTGGAGGCCGGCGCGACGGCTGAGGCGACCTCGGCGGTCCGGGTCACCCGGGCCGCCTCGGGCATCACCGTCGTCACCGACCCGGTCCCCGGCGCACGCTCGATCGCGCTGGGGGCCTGGGTCGGCGTCGGTTCGCGTGACGAGCCCGCCGAGCGGGCGGGGACCTGCCACTTCCTCGAGCACCTCCTCTTCAAGGGCACCGAGGAGCGCTCAGCCCTCGACCTCGCTCGTGAGGTCGAACGAGCGGGGGGAGAGCTCGACGCGTGGACGTCCCTGGAGCACACGGTCGTCCACGGCCGCTTCCCGGGGCGCCATGTCCGTCTCGCAGCAGAGATCCTCGGCGAGGTGCTCTCGGCGCCGGCCCTGCGCCCCGCCGACGTCGAGCTGGAACGGGGCGTGATCGTCGAGGAGCTGGCCAGCGCGCTCGACGTCCCCGAGGACGAGGCGTGGGTGGCGCTGCACGAGGCGCAGTACCCCGGCCACCCGATGGGTCGAGAGACCCTGGGTACCGAGGCTTCGCTGCGGGCGATCAGCAGCGCCGACGTCGTGACGTTCTTCGACAGGAACTTCAGCGCCGAGCGGATGGTGGTGTCAGCCGCCGGGGTGGTCGACCACGACGAGCTGGTCGCCCTGGTCGACGAGCGCTTCCCCACCCGTCAGGCGGCGGGCGAGCTGGGGCGGCTCCGACCGATCCACGCTCGCTCGACCAGGGTCGAGCTACGCCGCCACTGCGAGCAGGGCCAGCTGCTCATGTCCTGGGAGCACCTGTGCGCATCTGACCCGGGTCGACACGCCGCCGCCGTGCTCACCCAGATCCTGGGCGGGGGCAGCGCCAGCCGGCTGTTCCAGAGCGTGCGCGAGCAGCGGGGCCTCGCCTACTCGGTGTACGCCACCTCGCACGCCCACAGCGACACCGGTTCGCTCGTGGTCGGCGCCGCCACCGCCCCGGGACGGCTCGACGAGGTCGAGCAGCTCGTACGTGACGAGATCGTCCAGCTGCGGCGGGGCATCGACGCCGACGATCTGACCACAGCGATCGGGGCGCTCTGCGGGTCGCTCGAGCTGGCGGCCGAGGATCCCGGCGCGCGGATGGCCGGCGCGGCTCTCGGGATCTCAGAGCGGGGTGATCCCGGTGACCTCGACGACGAGCTGGCCGCGATCGCGGCGGTGAGCGCCGGTGACGTGGCGGCAGCGGCCCAGCGTTGGCTGCACGACGAGCCGGTGGTGGTGGCGGTCCGCCCCGTCTGAGGTCGGCACCTTCGTCGTCTCGGCGGGCGCTCACCGTCGACGGGCATCGCCGGGAGGCTCAGAGACCCGAGGGTGCATCATGGGCGTCTGTGGTCGCTCAGTGCGAGATGAGGGTGTCCACCGGGGCGAAGTCGTCGACGAGCGGGCGGGCGTCGCCGACGAAGTCGTCGAGGGCTGCGCCCCGCACGACGACCCCGTCGCCGGGGTCGAGGTCGAGGTCGCCGAGGGGGGCGTCAGAGGCGATCAGCAGCTGGTTGACCGCGCCGCGCTCAGGGATGCCAGACGGCGGGTGCACGACGGCCAGGTGGTCGAACCGCTCGGCGAGGGTCGCCAGCTCGGCCCGGGCGAAGTCGCTGGCGCCCCCGTCGACCACGTTCATCACGTAGACGCCACCGGGTGCCAGGATGCGCTCGATCTCGGCGACAAACTCCACGGTCGTGAGGTGCCACGGGACGGCCAGGCTGGCGAAGGCGTCGCCGACCACGAGGTCGGTCACGTCGTCGCCCAGCTCGACGACCGCCGGTCTGGCGTCGCCGACGTGCACCCGCAGCCGGGGGCGCTCGAGCAGCCCCAGCTCGGCGGCGGCGATGGCGACCAGGTCGGGGTCGATCTCGATGACGAGGTGCTCGGACTCGGGCCGAAGGGCGAGTAGGTGTCGGGGCACGCTGAACCCGCCACCGCCGAGGTGCACGGCGCGCAGGTCATCGGCGGGCAGTGCGGCGGCGACGTCGGCGATGATGCGCGTGTAGCGGATGGCCAGGCGGGTGGGGTCGTCGAGATCGACGTAGGCGTGACGGAGGTCGTCGAGGTACAGGCTGCGACCGGACGGGTGGGCTGGATCCGCCTCGATCTGCACGCAGAAGTACTCGGTCTCGAACTCGCACGGGCTGGTCGACGTGGCCGCCAGCGCCGCTGCTGCGCCCACCACGACCACGGCTGCGGGGCTCGGCCGGCGTCGGGCCACGGCGATCCAGACCGCCGCGCCGGCGGCCACCAGGATGAGTCCCAGGCCGACGATCACCGACCGGGTCGGCAACACCGCCACCAGGACGAAGCCGGTGACGTAGGTGCCGGCCAGCGCGCCGATGGTTCCCACCGCCGACAGGCCGCCGACGACGGCGCCGGTCTCCTCGAGGCGGGTGAGGCGGAGCTTGGCGACCATGGGGCTGACGGCGCTCAGCACGGCGGCGGGCAGGAGGAACGCTGCGGTGACCAGGGCGATGATGTCGACCGGTGCGTTGGTGGCACCGGGGCCGAGCGCGGCCACGATCGGCAACGCCAGCCAGGTGGTGACGCCGGCCAGGGCGAGGGTCGGGCCGAGCATGCGGCGGGGTTCGTGCCGGTCGGCGAGCCAACCGCCGGCCCAGGAGCCAGCCGCGATGCCGGCGAGCACCGTCCCGATCGTGGCGGTGAACGTGTGGATCGAGACGCCTACGTAAGGTGCGAGCAGGCGCCCAGCCAGCACCTCGAGCACCAGCACGGCGGCCGAGGTGACGAACACGGCACTCCCGGCCTTCAGGTTCGACACTCCCGGATCCTCGCGCCGGCCAGGGACGGCCTCGCGTCCGGGCTCCGGCTCAGCATCAGCGAAGGGAGTGGTCATCGGCGCGTCCGGGCTTTGGCTCAGCATCAGCGAAGGGAGTGGTCATCGGCCGATCGGCCGGCTGACGCAGCGTGAGAAGTGGATAGATCCGTCAGCTCATTCGACTTGGACGGTGCCGTCGGGTCGGACGAGGGTGATGCGGCCGTCGGGTTCGGTGCGGGTGCTCCAGCCGCCGTCGTGGAGGAGCCAGTGGTGGTGTGGGCATGCCCAGCGGAGGTTGTCGAGGCTGGTGTGCCCGCCGTCGGCCCAGTGTTGGTGACATCCGACGACGAGCAGAGCTCCTCGTCGGAGATTCTGGGCGAGCGGCTGGCGGCGCCGTTGGTGGCTGTGGTGCGACGGCCGAGCCGCCGCACCACAGGTCGGGGGGCTCCGGGAGGACCCTCTGCCCCCCGAGCCCCCCGCCCGACCCGACGACGCCGTCGCGCCGGTGACGGGGTGGTGACAGCTCAGGCGTCGGGCCCGGGCCCGGGTGATGGGGGTGCCGTTGAGGTCACAGCGTGTGTGAGGGTCAAAGGGTCGCAGGGTGCTGGGGGTGGTGAGCACCTCAGCGGTCACGACCACGACGTGTTCACGGCGTTGAGCTGGTCGGGTCCCGACAGCGCCGGGCTGGTGGCCGCCGGTGTCAGCAGCGGGGTCACCCAGGGCGCGGTGGCAGGTGTCGACGAGGGCGTCGGCGCGTCGTTGGGCGGGTCGGCGGTGCTCGTCGGCACGGTCGGGGCGGGTGTGGGTGTCGAGGGCGTCGATGATCACCTCGGCCTGGTCGGCTCCGACGCGTGCGACGAGTTCGAGGCTGCCGAACAGGCTCCGCGACGCGTAGCAGTACCGCCCGTCGTAGACCGCCGCCGAGTCGACGCAGGCGAGGTGATCATCAGCGAGGGTGACCCAGCGGCGCATCACCAACTCGAACCCGGCCACATCTGCTGCGGTCTCCGCGGCGTCACACAGCACGACGGCGTCACGACAGGCCACATCGACGCGTTCGGGGGTGACCGCACCGGCCAACACGTCCAGCATCGCCACCCCCAACCGGCCCGCATCGAACCGGTCGGCCACCACGGGCACGCCCAGCAGCAGGCGGGCCCGGCGGACCAGGCGGCGGGCGTCACGCTCACCCAGGCCGCAGCGCAGGATCAGCCAACGCACCGCCGAACGGGCGATCTCATGAGCACCCGAGCGGACCAGGTCGACCACCCCGGCGGTCAGTTCCCGTTGGGCCGCCTCCGCGTCGGCGGCAGCATCTGACACCCGGTCACACACCCCCGCCGGCCCACCCCGATCGAACATGTGTTCAGCCTACGAACGGGGTGTGTCACGACCCGGTGGGCCCGTTGCCCGCCGCCCGCCGCACGCGCCCCGTCAGTGCGGGGGCGGGCGGTGGCTCGGTAGTAGAGCCGACGCCGGTGGGCGATCACGAAACCGAGCTTGTCGTAGAGCCGACGGGCCGGGCCTCCGCCGGCTGCTGCCGCCTCCGCCGGCTCCGGGCCTCCGCCGGCTCCGGGCCTCCGCCGGCTCCGGGCCTCCGCCGGCTCCGGGCCTCCGCCGGCTGCTGCCGCCTCCGCCGGGCCTCCGCCGGCTCCTGCCGCCTCCGCGACCTGTCCCTGCGCAGGCCCGGCACGGCATCGAGGCGGTCGATCCGCTGAGCTCCAGCGCCTCCGCCTCAGATGCCGAGCAGGGCGTCGAGGCCGACCGTCACCCCGGGATGGTCGGCGACGCCGCGCACGGCGAGTAGGACGCCGGGCATGAACGAGGTGCGGTCGTAGCTGTCGTGGCGGATGGTCAACGTCTGGCCGGTCGACCCGAGCAGCACCTCCTGGTGGGCGACCAGGCCTCGCAGGCGCACGGAGTGCACTCGGATGCCGGCGGGTCCGGCGCCCCCACGGGCCCCGGGCAGACCCTCGTGGCGAGTCGGGTCTGGCGCCCAGTCCGCCGATGCCGCCGCCATCCGCTCGACGGTGGCCGCCGCGGTCCCCGAAGGGGCGTCGATCTTGGCGTCGTGGTGGAGCTCGATGACCTCGGCGGTGTCGAACCACGGTGAGGCCAGCTCGGCGAAGCGCATCATGAGCACCGCGCCGAGGGCGAAGTTGGGCACGACCGCGCAGTTGGAGGCGACGAAGGACGACCGCAGCGAGTCGAGGTCGGGCTCGGCGAGGCCAGAGGTGCCGATGACGTCGTGGATGCCGTGAGCCGCACAGGCCCTGGCGTTGGCGAGCGCCGCTGCAGCCACGGTGAAGTCGACCGCCACCGCTGCGCCACGGTCGGCGGCGGCATCGACCCCGGCCTCGACGACCAGCTCGGTGCTGGCCCCGATCACCTCGGACAGCGCCACCCCCTCAGCCGAGGGATCCACGGCGGCGACGAGGTCCAGATCAGCGGCGTCGATGACGGCGCGGCACACCTCGGCGCCCATCCGCCCTGCTGCGCCGAGCACCGCCACCGAGACGCGCCCGGGGGCGGTGTCGCTCATGTCCGCACCTTCGAGGCCGCCCGGCGGCCGGCCGTCACGTCGATCACCCGCTGACCCCCCGGGGCGCCTGCGGCCCCGGACCCACCGCCGCTCACCCCAGCACCCACTGGGCCTGACGTAGCTCGGGGTCGACGTCGTCGTCGAGCGGCAGGCGTCCCGCAGCGTCGGGGTAGAGCACCTGCAGGACGCGGAAGGGCCGGTGGCCGTAGTGGTCGAACGCCCCCTCGAACAGCAGGGGGTGCGCCGACGGGTCGACCTCGACGACCATCGCCGGCAGCTCCGGGCCGAGCATGCCGACGAACGGTGCGTCGACGGGCAGCTCGCCACCGCCGCGCAGGTGATCGACGAACTCGCCGAGGAGGCGTCCGGCGAGCTCGCCATCGAGGCCGACGACGCAGAGCTCGGGGTGCGAGCACAGGTCCTCGAGACCGATCGTGTGCGCGAACGCAGGTGTCCCCCGCTCAGGATCGGCCCGGTGGGGCTCGACGGCGTACCCCCTCAGCTCGATGATGGCCGCCACCGCCTCGGCGTGGTCGAGCTGGAAGTCGGCCGGGTCATAGGACGCCGCGGGCCGGTCGTCCACGTCACCGCCTCCCGACGGGTCGGGCAGCGATCTCGGCCCCTGCGGTCACCGGCCGGTCCGCTCACGGTGCACGGCGGTGGCGGTGGCCTGGGCTCGTGGCCGCACCACGATGCGGTCGATGTTCACGTGGGCGGGACGGGTGACCGCCCACGTGACGCAGTCGGCGACGTCATCGGCACCGAGTGGCACCAGACCCTCGTAGACCGCAGCGGCCCGCTCGGCGTCGCCGTCGAAGCGCACGAGGCTGAACTCGGTCTCGGTCATGCCCGGGTCGATCTCGGTGACCCGCACCGGCTGTCCGAGCAGCTCCTGGCGCAGCACCCGGGTGAGGGCGTCGACGGCGAACTTGGCGGCGTTGTACCCGGCGCCGCCCGGGTACGGCTCGAACCCGGCGATCGAGCCGATGTCGACCACGTGACCGTCGCCGGATGCGACGAGGTGGCCGAGCAGCGCCTGGATCATCCGGACCGTGCCGAGGACGTTGACCTCGTACATCTCGCGCCAGCGGTCCAGATCGGCCGTCGCCAACGGCTCGAGCCCGAGGGCGCCCCCGGCGTTGTTGACGAGCACGTCGCAGCGGTCAAGTGCGTCGACGAAGGCGGCGACCGAGGCGTCGTCGCTCACATCGAGGGGGCGGGCCTCGGCACCGCAGGCGGCGGCCACCTCGGCGAGGCGGTCGGTGCGGCGGGCACCGATGACGACGTCGAACCCGGCCTCGGCCAGGCCGATGGCGGTCGCCGCCCCGATGCCTGAGGACGCGCCGGTGACGACCGCCAGGCGAGCGTTCACCGGCCAGCTCTCCCGCAGCCGCCGGTCACACGTCGAGCCCCGGTGGCGAGGCGACAGGCACGGGCACCGCCGGTCACGTGTCGTCTCCCCGGGGCGTCGCAGGCACGTCGGGACCAGGACGGGCCGGCGTCGGCGCCCCCTCGGGCCCGGGTGCCGACGAGACCTCCTCGGCCAGGTCGCGCACCTCGTCGATCTCACCGGTGCCGCGACGGGTCGACACGAGGACCTGCACGGCCACCAGCCCGATGGCGACCAGCGTCGCCGGTCGTTGGTAGCGCTCGAAGAAGTCCAACACGGCATCGAGCTGATCGGTGAAGCGCCCCGCCAACCACCAGACGGCCGCAAGGCGCGCCACCGTTCCCGACACGTTCAACAACCCGAACACGATCGGTCGCATGCGGGTCACCCCGGCCAGCAGGCAGACGATCAGGTTGGGGGCGGCGAACACGATGAGCCAGGAGATGCGGGGGAACCAGCGGTCGACGAGGGCGACCAGGCGATCAGAGCCCTCGACGCGCCGGGCCACCCAGCGCCGGGCCGCCGGGCCGTACCAGCGTCCGGTGAGGTACAGCAGCGGGTCGAGGGTTACGAGGCGGGCGAACCCGATGGCGAAGTACAGGCCGAAGGCGATCTCCCCCGCCACCAGGGCCAGGTGGTAGTTGCGGGGGTTCAGTGCGATCAGCAGCGCCGGGTGGTCGACGGCCAGGGTGGGGTGCAGGGCCGAGCCGAGGTAGCCGGCGGCCACGCCGAGCCCCACCGGCCCGAGCAGCGCCCACAGCCGGACCCGTGACGACACGGCGCCACAGCCTACGGGTCGCGCCTGGCCGCCACGCTGCGGCCGGGGCGGACCCGCCGGCGATGGCAGCTGAAGCGAGGGGCCACGCCCACGGCCCACGACCGGGGTCCTTCGGCGGTCCGGCCGGATCGAGGGCCGCCGCCGTCGGCCCGGGACCGCCGGGCGGGCCGGGGCTACCGTTGCCCCGGAGTCCACGACGAAGCGTCCACGACCGAGACGAGGGTGACCGTGCAGGGACTGATGCAGGACGTGCCGCTCACGTTGCCGAGCCTGTTCTCCCGGGCCGAGCGGATCTTCGCCGACAAAGAGATCGTCACGGCCAGCCACGGCGGGCGGCTCGAGCGGCGCAGCTACGGCGAGTGGGCCGACCGCACCCGTCGCCTGGCAGGGGCCCTCGACGGGCTCGGCATCGGCGCCGACGCCCGCGTGGCCACCTTCGGCTGGAACACGGCCCGACACCTCGAGCTGTACTTCGCCGCGCCCTGCAGCGGACGGGTGCTGCACACGCTGAACATCAGGCTGTTCCCCGACCAGATCACCTACATCGTCAACCACGCCGCCGACGAGATCGTCTTCGTCGACCGGTCGCTGCTGGCGCTGATGTGGCCCCTCGTCGAGTCGTTCGAGACCGTGCGCCACTACGTCGTCATGGACGACGGCGTGGGCGACATCCCCGATGACCCCCGCATCATCGATCACGAGGCGCTGATCGCCGGGGCCGAGCCGGCGGGCTTCGACGTCACCGACGAGGACCGTGCCGCGTCGATGTGCTACACGTCGGGCACCACCGGGCATCCCAAGGGCGTGGTCTACAGCCACCGGTCGACGTGGCTGCACACGATGGCGACGATGGCTCGTGACGGTCTCGGGGTGGGGGAGTCCGACGTGATCCTGCCCGTCGTGCCGATGTTCCACGCCAACGCATGGGGCCTCGCCCACGCCGGGGTGGCCGTGGGCGCGACGCTCGTGATGCCCGGCCCCGACCTTTCACCCGCGGCGATCGCCGACCTCATCGAGAACGAGCGGGTGACGGTGGCCGCCGGAGTGCCGACCATCTGGATGGGCGTGCTCGGTGAGCTCGAGGGCCGTGACGTGTCGTCCCTTCGAGCGATCCCCTGTGGCGGCTCGGCGGTGCCCCGGGCGCTGTCAGAGGGGTTCAGGGAGACGACCGGTCTGCCCCTGTTGCAGGCCTGGGGGATGACCGAGACGAGCCCGATCGCCTCGGTGGCCCACACCAGGGCCGCGCATGCGAACCTCGACGAGGACGCCAGGGCCGACATCCGCGCCACCGCTGGCACCGTCGTGCCCGGTGTGGAGTTCCGCATCACCGAGCCGGGCGGCGTCGACGAGCTGGCCTGGGACGGCGAGACGTCGGGCGAGCTGCAGGTGCGGGGTCCGTGGATCGCCTCGGCGTACTACGAGCGGCCTGACGCCACCGACAGCTTCACCGACGACGGGTGGTTGCGCACCGGCGACGTGGCCACCGTCGACCCGACCGGCATCATCCGACTGGTGGACCGCACGAAGGACCTCATCAAGTCCGGCGGTGAGTGGATCGGCTCGGTCGAGGTGGAGAACGAGATCATGGCGCACCCCGATGTGGTCGAGGCGGCGGTGATCGCCGTGCCGTCTGAGAGGTGGATGGAGCGGCCGATGGCCTGCGTGGTGCTGCGGGAGGGCGCGTCGCTGAGCCACGAAGCGCTCGTGGAGTTCCTGACCCCCCGCATGCCCCGGTGGTGGCTGCCTGACGCCACCGAGGTCGTCGACGAGGTGCCCAAGACCTCGACGGGCAAGTTCTCCAAGAAGACGCTGCGAGAGCAGTTCGAGGGGTACGCCGTCTCGTAGTGGTCACCACCGGTGAGGCGATCGTCGACGGAGCCGCTGCCGTCGTCGTGCGGGGCGGCCTGGCGGCCGTGACCCTCGAAGCCGTCGCCACCGAGGCCGGGGTCTCGCGGGCCACCGTCTACCGGTGGTTCCCCGACGGCCGGCGCGGCGTGCTCGACGCCCTCGTCGTCCGGGAGATCGCTCAGATGGCCCAGGCGATGGTCGCCCGCCTCGAGACAGCAGATGACCTGGCGGAAGGTCTGGCCTCACTGATGGCCTGGGCGGGTCCGGCGCTCGACACCCACGAGCTGCTGCAGGCCGCCCTCGATTCCGATCCGGCCGAGCTCGCCGGGCACCTCGACGCCAACGACGGCGCGCTGCACGTCGCGCTGCGCGAGGCGATCTGGCACCGGGTCGTGACCGAGCTGCCCGGCCGGCCCGACCCGGAGGCCGACGCCGAGTACGTCGCCACCATGGTGCTGAGCCACGCCTCCAACCCCGGGGTGTGGCGCCTCGATGACCCCACCGAGGTGGCCGAGCTCGTCCACACCGTGCTGCTCGGATGGGCGGTCGTTGGCGCTGCCCCGACGACGTCGCCGGGGCCGGTGGCCGGCCGTCGAGCCCACGGTGGTTGACGATGAGACACATGACGCCCTATCGTCTCGTGGTCATGACCACCGTCACGTCGAACCAGCGCCCGCCGTCGGCCGACGTCGCGCCTGCGGTCGACGTCGCCGGACGACCCGGCCCCGGGCGGCCCCGGTGGCTGCGCCCGGCGGCACCGGGTTCGGTCGAGCGCCGGCTCGTCGACGCCGTCGAGGCCTGCGCCTGCCGATGGGGCATCGACAAGACGACGGTGGCCGACATCGCCCGTGAGGCCGGCATTTCGAGGGCCACCCTGTACCGAGCCGTGCCCGGTGGGCGCGAGGCGCTGATCGAGGCACACCACCGGCACCGCCTCGCCGAGTTCTTCGGCCGCCTCGACGCCGCGGTCGCCGGCATCGACGACCTGGCCGAGCTGCTCACGGCGATCGTGCAGCGGGGCGCCGAGATGCTGGCCGACGACGCCGGCCTGCAGCACCGGCGGCTCACCGCCCCCGACGAGGTGTCCGCCGAGCTGAGCTTCCGGGGTCTCGACCGCATCTTCGCCGCCGCCCGCATCTCGATCGGCCCGCTGCTCGAGCCGCACGTGGGGGCCCGTCGCGCCGGTCGTTGCGCCGAGTGGCTGGCGCGGCTGGTGCTGTGCTCGGCCGCCGACGGGCGGTTGGGCGTCGATCTCACCTCACCCGAGGCGGCGCACCGCCTCGTCCGCGAACGTCTCGTCCCGGCGCTGACCGCCGGCGACGCCCTGACCCCTGGAGCCAGCAGATGACCGACACCGCCGAGGCCGCCGCCCTGGTCGGACGCACCGACGTCAACGACCTCGATGAGATCTTGAGCGTCGAGCCGACCAGCCCGGACGAGGTGATCCACTCGGTCACCGATCACGCCGAGCGGATCTACACCTGGGACTACACCAAGGGCGCTCGCCCCCAGCTGTCCAAGCTGTACGAGAAGGCCAAGCGGGGGCAGTGGAACGGCGAGACGGATCTGCCCTGGGACACCTTGGTCGACCCGGAGGCCGAGGCGACCACCGCCTTCGAGGTGAGCGGCGGCCAGGACACGATCTTCGACTTCTCCGGCACCGCGGTGGCGAGCTGGGGCCGCGACGAGTGGATCCGGTTCAACCAGGAGTCACAGGCCTGGACGATGAGCCAGTTCCTCCACGGTGAGCAGGGCGCGCTCATCTGCACGGCCAAGATCGTCGAGACGGTGCCGTGGATCGACGCCAAGTACTACGCCTCGACCCAGGTCGTCGACGAGGCCCGCCACGTCGAGGTCTTCGCCAAGTACCTCGACGCCAAGCTCGACAACGGCTACCCGATCAACCCCCACCTCAAGATGCTGCTCGACGACATCGTCTCGGACAGCCGCTGGGACATGACCTACCTCGGCATGCAGATCATGGTCGAGGGGCTGGCGCTGGCCGCCTTCGGGTTCATGTACCAGGGCACCGACGAACCGCTGCTGAAGCAGCTGCTGCGCTACGTGATGAGCGACGAGGCCCGCCACGTCGCCTTCGGGGTGCTCACGCTGCGCGAGGTCTACGTCGACATGGACGCCGCCGAGATCAGGGAGCGCCAGGAGTTCGCCTTCGAGGCAGCCCTGCGCATGCGTGACCGGTTCCTGTCCGCCGACGTCTGGGACCGCCTCGGCGTCGACGCCCGCACGGTCATCCCCCGCATCTGGGGCAACCCCGACCAGCAGGAGTTCCAGCACCTGCTGTTCACCAAGATCGTCCCCAACTGCAAGAAGCTCGGACTGCTCGACGCCGGTGACGCCTGGCTGCGGCGCCGCTTCGAGGACATCGGCGTCATCCAGTACGAGGACTGGACCGACACCGCCACCGAGGTCGACACGTTCGCCCTGACCCGTGAGCTGACCGACGACGTCGAGGGCGCCGCCCCCGCGGCGGGCGCGCCGAGGGCCTAGTGGCGTCGCGGCCGATCGCCCGTCGGCGGCCACCGGCCCTCTAGGGTGGCGGGTCGACGAGGAGGGGCGATGCGCGGCGACGAACGGGTGCTCGAGGCGCTGAACGACGTCGTGGCCGACGCCGAGAGCGTCGGCGAGGCGGTCTGAGACGTGGCGCATGCGTCAGAGGCCACGACACTCGTCCTGCTCGGCCTGCGCCTCAAGGGCTTCGGGTCAGCGACAGCTGTCGCCGAGGCGGTCGACCTCGACGTCGACGTCGTCACCACCCAGCTGTCGGCCGCCCGCCAGGACGACCACGTGCTGCACCGCGAGGCCAACGACGCCTGGGCCCTCACCAAGCAGGGACGGACCCACGGCCAGGAGCTGCTGGCCGCCGAGCTGTCGGCCGCCGGCGCCCGTGACGTGGTCGACGGTGCCTATCGCGACTTCCTCGAGCTCAACCCCCAGATGCTGCAGCTGTGCACCGACTGGCAGGTGCGTGCTGACCGCGACGGCGAAGAGCTCAACGACCACTCCGACCCCGACTACGACGCCGGCATCATGAGCCGCCTCCGTGCGCTCGATGCCGAGCTCGACCCGCTCCTGGACGACCTGGCCAGCACGCTCGGCCGCTACGGCCGCTACCGGCCGGCCTTCGACGCCGCCCTCGAGCGCCTCGACGCCGGGGAGATCGAGTACCTCACCAAGCCGATCATCCCCTCGTACCACACGATCTGGTTCGAGCTGCACGAGGATCTGCTCGCCACGCTCGGCATCGACCGGGCCTCTGAGGGCCAACACAGCTGATGGCACGGTTCGGACGAGTCCTCAACGCGATGGTCACGCCCTTCGATCCGGCGGGCCGACTCGACGTCGAGGCCGCCGTCGACCTGGCCCGCTGGCTCGTCGAGGCGGGCAACGACGGCCTCGTCGTGACCGGCACGACAGGAGAGAGCCCGACGCTCACCGACACCGAGGATCGTGAGCTGTGGCAGGCGGTCATCGAGGCCGTCGACGTGCCCGTCGTGGTGGGTGCGGGCAACAACGACACGGCCAGCTCGATCGAGCGGGTCAAGGCCGCCGAGGCGGCCGGGGCCGCCGGGGTGCTGACCGTCACGCCGTACTACAACCGGCCCTCCCAAGCGGGCCTGGTCGCACACTTCTCCGCCCTGGCCACCGCCACCACCCTGCCGGTGATGCTCTATGACATCCCCGTGCGCACCGGCCGCAAGCTGGCGGCGGCCAGCACGATCGCGCTGGCCCGCTCGCACCCCAACATCGTGGCGGTCAAGGACGCCGCCGGTGACCCGGCAGGGGCGGCCGCGCTGTTGGCCGAGGCGCCCGACGGGTTCGAGCTCTACAGCGGCGATGACGCCCTGACGCTGCCGCTCCTCGCGGTCGGCGCGGTGGGCACGGTCAGCGTCGCCAGCGCCTGGGCGGCCGCCGAGATCGCCGCCATGATCGAGGCGTTCGCCGTCGGTGACGTGCAGACCGCGCGGCGGCTCAACGCCCGCCTCATCCCGAGCTACCGCTTCGAGAGCAGCGACGAGGCGCCCAACCCGGTGCCCACCAAGGCGTTGCTGTCGACGATGGGGCTGGGGGTGGGCGAGCCCCGACCGCCGTTGGGGCCGACCCCGCCCGGTCTGGCCGACGAGGGGCGCCGGGTGCTCGCCGAGCTGCGTTCGGCTGGCGACCGAGACCGGTGAGCGCACCGGTCACGGTCACCTTCCTCGGGGGCCTCGGCGACATCGGCCGCAACTGCGCGGTGCTCGAGCACCAGGGCCGGATGGTCGTGCTCGACTGCGGGGTGCTGTTCGCCGGGCCCGCCGAGCCCGGCATCGACGTCATCCTGCCCGATCTCGACTGGTTGGCCCAGCGCGCCGACGCCGTGGAGGCCATCGTCTTCACCCACGGTCACGAGGACCACGTCGGGGGGGTGGTCGAGCTGGCCCGCATCGTCGACGCCCCGATCTACGGTTCGCCGTTCACCCTGGCCCTCGCCAAGCACAAGCTCGACGACGCCCGCATGGGTGAGCACCGTGAGCTGCACGCGGTGAGCGACGGCGACCGGGTCCCCGTCGGGCCCTTCGAGGCCGAGTTCATCCCCATCACCCACTCGATCCCCTGGGGCTTCGCCACCGCCTTCCACACCCCCCAGGGGGTGATCCTGCACTCGGGTGACTACAAGCTCGACGACGACCCGGTGGACGGGCGCCTGTCCGATCTCGCCCGCATCGACGCCCTGTCCGATGATCCTGGGGTGCGGCTCCTGCTGGCCGACTCGACCAACAGCCTCGACGAGGGCTTCAGCGGCAACGAGCGCTCGGTGGGCAAGGTGCTCGCCGAGATCGTGACCGCCCGCCCTGACCGTCGCATCGTCATGGCGTGCTTCTCCAGCCACATCCACCGGGTGCAACAAGCCGTCGAGGCAGCCATGTTGACCGATCGGGTGGTGGTGCCGGTCGGGCGCTCCCTCGAGCGCAACGTGCGCATCGCCCGGGAGCTCGAGCTGCTCGACCTACCCGATGACCACCTGGCCCGGGGCGACGAGATCGCCGATCTCGACCCGACCCGCACGATGGTGCTGACCACGGGCTCCCAGGGCGAGCCGATGGCCGGGCTGTCGCTCATGGCCCGGGGCGAGCACCGTCACGTCGCCATCGGATCGACCGACACCGTCGTGTTCAGCTCGACCCCGATCCCCGGCAACGAGCACGCCATCGATGCCGCCGTCGATGGGTTGGTCCGCGCCGGTGCCGAGATCGTCGACCACCGCACCCTTCCCGTGCACGTGTCAGGCCACGCCCGGCGCGGCGAGATTCGCCAGCTGCTCAGCCACGCCCGGCCCGAGTGGTTCGTGCCGGTGCACGGCGAGTACCGCCACCTCATGGCCCAGGCCGAGCTGGGGCGCGAGAGCGGTGTGGCCCCCGAGCGGGCGGTCGTGGTGACCGACGGCGAGCGCATCACGCTGGATGACGACGGCCTGACGGCCGAGCGGGTGACCGACGGCAGGTACCGCTACGTCCACGGACCGATCGACGACGTCACCGAGCGGCTGCTGGTCGAGCGCCAGGTGCTCGGACGCGAGGGCGAGGTGACGATCGTGGTCGTGATCGATCCCGACCGCCTCGAGATCGTCGCCGGACCCCGGCTGGAGAGCCGTGGATGGGTCGATCGGCAGCTGTCAGCCGAGCTCGTCGCAGCGTGTGAGGCCGAGGTGCGCGGGGTGCTCGAGCGGTTGCTGGCCACCGGCACCGATGACCGCTCCGAGCTCGAGCGCCAGGCTCGTCGGACCGTCGGCCGCTTCGTCAGCGACCGCACCCGACGTCGACCGATGTTGGTGCCCCTGGTGATGTGGGCCCACGCCGCCCGCAGCGCCTCGGCCTGAGCACTCACCGCTCGACCATGGCGCCGGCTCGGCGGAGGCCCCTGGTACCGTCCACGCTCACATGAGCGCCCGGTCCACCTCCCGGGGCGGCCGGACACGCCGTGGCCGGGGTTCGACCTCGAGCCGCTCGACCCCGACGGCCCCCTCGGGGTCTCGCTCGGCCGCACGGGGCGCCCGGTCGGCGCGCCGCTCCGACGATGCTGGTTCGGCCACCCAGGGCGGGGCGACCGGACCGGGATGGGTAACCCGCCGACGGCGCGAGCTGCTCGGTCTGGTCCTGGTGGTGCTCTCGGTCCTGGCCCTGCTCGGCATGATCGCCGATCTGTCCGGACCCGTGGGTCGTGGGCTCGACACGGCGGCGGGCGTGGTCCTCGGTCGTCTCGGACCGCTCCTCGCCATCGCCGGACTGATCGCCGGCATCGTCCTCATCGCCCGCCGGGGCGGCAGCGGCGGTGGCGGCTTCGACCGGCGCCTCATCGGTGTCGCGTGCCTGGTGGTGGCAGCGGCGATCGGTCTGCACCTGGTGGTCGGGCCAGAGGAGATCCTCGCTGGCGCCGACGAGCTCGCTGACGGGGGCGGCCTGGTCGGCTCGGTGCTGGGCGGCCCGCTCGATGCCCTGCTCGATGTCGGCGCCTGGGTCGTCGTCGCCGCCCTGGTCATCGCCGGGGTCGTCATCATCGCCGATCGGCCCGTCAGCGAGCTGGTGCGCAGCGTGGGGAGCGCGACCGTGGCGGCGATCAGGTGGTGCGTCCGCCAGGTCGACCGGCTCGGCGATCTCGGCGATCGCGACGCCCCGGCCCCCGACCCGACCCCGGCCTCGGCCCCGGCCCCGGCCTCGGCCCCGGCCCCGGCCTCGGCCCCGAACCCGACGCCCCCCGGGCCCGGGGAGCTGTTCGACGTCGAGGCCCTCGAGGTCGACGACCGCCGTCCGCCGTCCAGCGGCCGCATCGACGCCGATCATGCGACCGAGCCGGTGAGCGACCCCGACCCCGAGCCGACGCTGGTCGTCCCCGAGGCCTCACCGCCGATGCCAGCCGAGGCGCCGCGCCGTCCTGACGCCGGGGAGTGGCACCTCCCACCGCTGGCGCTGTTGCGCCGGGGCGACGAGGGGGCCGTCGACGAGGCTGCGGTGCGCGAGGGCGCTCGCGTGCTCGCCGAATCGCTGGCCTCCCACGGCGTGGCCACCCGGGTGGTCGGCATGACGGTCGGACCGACGGTTACCCGGTACGAGCTCGAACTGGCACCCGGGGTCAAGGTCGCCCGGGTCACCAGCCTCAACAAGGACATCGCCTATGCCATGGCGTCGGCTGACGTGCGGATCCTGGCGCCCATCCCGGGGCGGTCCGCCATCGGGGTCGAGGTGCCCAACCGCACCCGTCAGCTGGTCACGGTGGGCGACGTCTTGACCTCGGCCGAGGCCACCGCAGCCGAGCACCCCCTCGAGGTGGCGATCGGTCGTGACATCGCCGGGCGGGCGGTGCTGGCCAACCTGGCCTCGATGCCTCACCTGCTGATCGCGGGGGCGACCGGGGCGGGCAAGTCGAGCTGCATCAACTCGATGCTCACCTCGCTGCTGGTGCGCAGCACCCCTGATCAGGTCCGCCTCATCCTCGTCGATCCCAAGATGGTCGAGCTCGGCCAGTACCGGCGGGTCCCCCACCTGCTCACCGACGTGGTGACCGATCCCCGCAAGGCGGCCAACGCCCTGGCGTGGGCGTGCCGGGAGATGGACCGACGCTACGAGCTGCTCTCGGCGGCGTCGGTGCGCGACCTCGCCGGGTTCAACGAGGCCGTCGACGAGGGCCGCCTCGCCGACGAGTTGTCCCGCCGGGGCGTTGAGGCCACCCCCGGGCGACTCCCCTACATCGTCATCGTCGTCGACGAGTTGAACGACCTGATGATGGTGGCGGCCCGTGACGTCGAGGCGTCCATCACCCGCATCGCCCAGAAGGCCCGGGCCGTAGGCATCCACCTGGTGGTCGCCACCCAGCGCCCGTCGGTCAACGTCATCACCGGGGTCATCAAGGCCAACATCCCGGCCCGCCTCGCCTTCGCCGTGTCGAGCCTGGCCGACAGCCGGGTGATCCTCGACCAACCCGGGGCCGAGCGTCTCGTCGGCAAGGGCGACATGTTGCTGCAGGGTCCGTCGTCGAGCGTCGCGCACCGCATCCAGGGCTGCTGGGTCGACGAGGACGAGATCCGCGACGTGGTGGCGGCCTGGCGCACCCAGGCCCCCGAGGTCCGCTACCTGCGTGGCGTCGAGGGCGCCGGTGACGACGCCGCTGCGGCCGAGGTGACCCCTGCGGACGTCGATCGCCTCGACGCTGACCCCACGCCCGTCGACGCTCAGACCGATCTCACCTCGGCGCTGAGCGGCGCGATCACCGACGCAGATCCGACCGAGGTGACCGCCGCCCCGCCGAGTGACGACGACGACCTGGTGCGCCGGGCCACCGAGCTCGTCGTGCGGTCCCAGCTCGGATCCACCTCCATGCTGCAGCGCAAGCTGCGCGTCGGCTTCGCCCGCGCCGGGCGCCTCATGGACGAGCTCGAGCAGAGCGGGGTCGTCGGACCATCAGAGGGCTCCAAGGCCCGGGCGGTGCTGATGTCGGTCGAGGATCTCGACCAACGACAGCCCCACGGCTCCTCCGCTCAAGGCTCCTCCGCTCAGGGCTCCTCCGCTCAGAGCTCCTCCGCTCAGAGCTCCCCGCCCCAGGGCTCCCCGGCCCAGGCGCAGGGTCCTGTCGGCCAGGCCGAGGGCTGAGCGTGCTGTTCGCCTTGATCGCCGTCGCCATCGGCATCGGTCTGCTCGCCAAGTCCGCCGACCAGTTCGTGGTGGGCGCCGTGCGGCTCGCCGATTCGTTGCACGTCTCGCCGGTGGTCATCGGCGCCGTCGTCGTCGGCTTCGGCACGAGCGCGCCGGAGATCTTCGTCTCGGGCCTGGCGGCCAGCCAGGGCGAGGTCGACGTGGGCGTCGGCAACATCATCGGCTCCAACATCGCCAACCTCACCCTCGTGCTGGGCACGGCCGGTGTCATCTCCGTCATCGGCATCCACGCCAGCGTCTTGCGGCGCGAGGCCCCGCTGTCGACTGCGGCGGTCGTGCTGTTCGCCGTCCTCGTCCAGGGAGGGCTGAGCCGCATCGAGGGCGTCATCCTCCTCGCCACGCTGGTCGGCGCCCTCGCCCTGGTGCTCTCGGCGTCGCGCGACGGCGACGTGGCCGCCGGCGAGGTGGACGAGCTGCTCGACGACACCGAGCCCAGCCTCTCCATCGAGGGGCTCCGCACGTTCCTCGGCCTGGTCGGCACGGTGGGTGGCGCCTACCTGCTGGTCGAGGGGGGCACGACGATCGCCGACGAGCTGGGGCTGTCGGGCGGCTTCGTGGGCCTCACCATCGTGGCGGTCGGCACCTCCTTGCCCGAGCTGGTGACGAGCGGGCTGGCCGCCCACCGGGGTCACGCCGACCTGATCGTCGGCAACCTGTTGGGATCGAACCTGTTCAACTCCCTCGCGGTCGGCGGGATCACCGGCGTCCTGGCCGACGGGCCGCTCCAGGACGGGGCGCTGGCGGGGGTACCGATCGCGGTCATGGTCGGCGTGGCGGTCCTCGCCTGGGTGCTGATGGCCAACGGGCGCCGCATCGTGCGCTCAGAGGGCTTCGCCCTGCTGGCGGGCTACGTGGCGACGCTGCCGTTCATGCCCCGCTGAGGTCGCTCCCGGCGGTGTGATCGGCCTGCTGAGGCGCCGCCGAGTCAGCCGATGCGGGGCGGCGGCGGGCGTGGACCGCCCACAGCGGATCGCCGGGACGGCCCGGGACGCACAGCTCAGCGACCGGTTCGTCGAAGCCGCCGGCGGCGTGGAGGTAGGCGGTCACGATCGCTGGCCGCATCGACTCATCGGCGGCGAGCCACCCCCGGATGGCCTTGGTGGGGAAGCACCGGTTCGAGAACGTGCACACGACCACCCCGCCGGGTCGCAGCACCCGTGCCACCTCGGCGAGCACCTCGACCGGGCGGATGAGGTAGTCGATCGACACGCAGCAGGTGACGGCGTCGAAGCTGGCGTCGTCGAAGCCCAGGTCGGGGTCGGCGTTCAGATCGTGCACGACGCGACGGGTGGCGGCCGGGTTGGCCTCGAGCTCAGCGGCGTTCATGCCCAGCACCGTGAGGCGCTCGGGCGCAGGGTCCATGTGCGACACCCACGAGGCGCAGAGGTCCAACACGTCGTCGCCGAGGTCGAGCTGGCGGTACAGCTCGCTGACGGCGGCGATGGCGCCGGGGTCGATGTGGGTGACGAGCCGCGGCGGCGCGTAGAAGTGGGCGTCGTCGTGTTCGTCGGCGCGGTCGAAGAAGCCGGGGGGGAACGGCGAGGCGCGCACGTCGGGCGAAGGTAGGCGTCCGAGTCAGGTGACGTGTCACCGACGGCGCTAGGTTCTGGCGCCCATGGACGAGCTGATCGAGCTGGCCGGCGGACTGCGGTTCCCCGAGGGGCCGGTCGCCGAGGCCGACGGCAGCGTGCTGGTCGTCGAGATCGCCCGGGGCACGCTCACCCGCATCCGCCCCGACGGCTCGACCGAGGTGGTCGCCGAGGTGGGGCCCGGACCCAACGGTGCGGCGGTCGGGCCCGACGGCCGCATCTGGGTCTGCGACAACGGGGGCTTCGTCTGGCACACCTACGGGGACCTCCTCGTGCCGGGTGAGCAGCCCGAGGAGTACCGGAGCGGATCGATCCGGGCGGTCGACCTCACCACGGGCGCGGTCGAGGTGGTACACACCACGGTCGGTGATCACTCGCTGCGCGGCCCGAACGACCTGGTGTTCGACGGCCAGGGTGGCTACTGGTTCACCGATCACGGCAAGACCCGGGCGCGCGATCGTGACCGGGGCGGGCTCTACTACGCCGAGGTGGGCGGCGACGTGCGCGAGGTCGTCTACCCAATGGACGCCCCCAACGGCGTCGGGCTGTCGCCTGACGGGGGCACCCTCTACGTCGCCGAGACCCACCAGGGCCGGGTGCTGTCGTTCGATCTCGAGGGCCCGGGCCGTCTCGCCGGCGACCCCCCAGCCGATCGGGCGACGCCGCGTTGCCTGGCGACGCTCGACGAGCTGCAGCTCGTCGATTCCCTGGCGGTCACCGCCGGCGGGTCGGTGTGCGTGGCCACCCTGCGCAGCGGGGGCATCACCGTCGTCCCGCCCGACGGGGGTCCGAGCCGCTTCGTGGCCACCGGCGACCCCCTCACCACCAACATCTGCTTCGGCGGACCCGATCTGCGCCAGGCCTGGATCACCGGCGGGGCGACGGGCCGGCTGTGGACCACGACGTGGGACGAGCCGGGGCTGCGCCTCGCTCACACCTGAGCCGCCGGCCACCGGGCGGGGCGGGGCGTACACTGCGGTCGGTGGGGGAGCGGTACTGGGTCGAGACCCTCGGCTGCCCCAAGAACTCCGTCGACTCCGACAAGCTCACCGGTGGCCTGGTGGCCGAGGGCATGACCCCGGCGGACGCCCCCGAGGACGCCGATGTGATCGTCGTCAACACGTGTGCCTTCGTCGAGGCGGCTCGCGCCGAATCGGTCGAGGTGCTGCTCGATCTCGCCGATCGTCGTCGTGCCGGGGCGCGCCTCGTCGCCACCGGGTGCCTGGCCGAGCGGGAGGGAGCGGCCCTGGCCGACGCCATCCCCGAGCTCGACCGGGTCGCGGGCTTCGGACGATCGCTGACCGCCCCCGGGCGCCTCGCGGTCGGTCGCCGCATCGACCACCCCGAGCTGGCGCTGAGCGCGTCGGTGTCCGTCGCAGGGTCGGCCGACCCGACACGAGTCGCCGGAGGCCACGACGACCCGGGCGAGGCTGGGCTGCCGGGCTCGGTCGCCGACTTCGACCTGTTGCGCCTCGCCCGGCCGGCGTCGAGCGCCCCGTGGGCCTACGTCAAGGTGGCCGAGGGGTGTGACCGCAGGTGCGGGTTCTGTGCCATCCCGTCGTTCCGCGGCCCCCAGCGAAGCCGACCGATGGAGGAGATCCTCGCCGAGATCGACGGGCTCGGGGTGCGAGAGGTGGTGCTCGTCGCCCAGGACCTCGCCCGGTGGGGTGCCGACGCCACCCGTGCGCTCCGCCCGCGCTCGACCGCTCGCATCGCCGAGCTGGTCGCCGCCGCCGCCGAGCGCGTCGACCGGGTCAGGTTGTTGTACCTCTACCCCTCCGAGCTCGATGACCGCCTCGTCGACGCCGTGCTGTCCACCGGGGTGCCCTACTTCGATCTGTCGCTGCAGCACGTCAGCGCCGACCTGTTGCGCCGGATGCGCCGGTGGGGTGACGGCGAGCGCTTCGCCGAGCGCATCGCCCACATCCGCCGGTCAGAACCATCGGCGGCCTTCCGGACGAACTTCATCGTCGGGTACCCCGGTGAGACCGAGGACGATCACCAGCAGCTGATGGACTTCGTCGCTCGACAGCGTCTCGACTGGTGCGGGGTCTTCCCGTTCAGCTCCGAGCCCGGCACCTTCGCCGACGGTCTCGACGGCCACGTCCCCGCCGAGGTCATCGCCGAACGGCTGGCCGAGGTGACCGAGCTGGCCGACCGCATCACGTCTGAGCGCCGAGACGAGCTGATCGGGGCCCGCCTCGAGGTGCTCGTCGATCGTCCGGGCGAGGCGCGCGGCGTGCGCGAGGCTCCCGAGATCGACGGTGTCGTGGTCGTGCCCGGGCACCTCGAGGTCGGGCAGCTGCACGCCGTCAGCGTCACCTCGGCCGTCGGCCCCGACCTGGTCGCCGAGCCCGTCTCGGCGGGGGACGGGGTGTGAGCCGCCGTCCTCGGTCTGACGCCGACGTGTTGACCACCGCCAACGCCGTGACGGTCACCCGCCTGGTGCTGGCCGTGCCCTGGGTGCTGCTCGTCCACGACCAGGGCGCCGGCTGGTTGAGCCTCGGGCTCGGCGTCCTCCTCGCCGGTTCTGACGGCTTCGACGGATGGATCGCCCGGCGTCACGGCGCCACCCGCTCGGGTGCCTTCCTCGACCCCCTCGCCGACAAGGTGCTCGTGCTCGGTGGCCTGTGGGCGCTCGTGCTGCGCGACCGCTTCTGGGCGCTGCCCGTCCTTGTGATCACCGGGCGCGAGGTGCTGATGTCGCTGTGGCGCAGCTATGCCGGACGTCGGGGGCTGTCGGTACCGGCCCGGCCGATCGCCAAGGTCAAGACCGTCGTGCAACAGGCCGCCATCGGCCTGGCGCTGGCGCCGCCGCTGGTCGACGCTCCCCGCTTCGCCGACGCCGTGCTGTGGGTGGGGGTGGCTCTGGCCGTCTGGAGCGGTGCCGACTACCTGAGAGACGCCGGCCGCGCCCTGAGAGAGGATGCCCGCCGGTGAGCGCTCGTGGGGTCGACGCCGGCGGCGGTGGCCGTCACGAGTGCGGCCATGCCGAGCTCGAGGGCCCGGCATGAGGTGCGAGGTCGTGGCCATCGGCACCGAGTTGCTCCTCGGCCAGATCATCGACACGAACTCGGCCTGGATCGGCGAGCAGCTGGCGCTGGCCGGCATCGACAGCCACCACCAGACCAAGGTCGGCGACAACGCCGCCCGCATCCGCGGCGCGCTCGAGCTGGCGCTGGCCCGCAGCGAGGCGGTGATCTGCTGCGGGGGCCTCGGACCCACCCAGGACGACATCACCCGCGACGTCATCGCCGATCTGATGGGCGTCGAGCTCGTCCGCGACGAGGCGATCGTCGACCGCATCCGGGCCATGTTCGGCTCACGAGGCCGATCGATGCCTGCGAACAACCTCCGCCAGGCAGATGTACCGATCGGGGCGCGGGTCATCCCCCAACAGCCCGGCACCGCCCCGGGCCTGATCTGCCCGATCGGCGACAAGGTGATCTACGCCGTTCCGGGCGTGCCCCGGGAGATGCACCAGATGATGACGGGGACGATCCTGGGTGATCTCCGGGCCAGGGCGGGTGACCCGACGGTGATCAGGAGCCGGACGCTGCGCACCTGGGGCCACTCCGAGTCTGGTCTGGCCGAGATGCTCGCCGATCGGATCGCCGAGCTCGACGTCGGACCCGGTGGGCCGACCATCGCCTTCTTGGCGTCGGGCATCGAAGGCCTCAAGGTCCGAGTCACCGCCAAGGCCACCGACGACGCTGCGGCGGTGGCGTTGCTCGACGCGGAGGAGGCTCGGCTGCGAGCGTTGCTCGGACCGTCGGTCTTCGGGCTGGACGACGTGACGATGGAGGCGGCCGTCCTCGGACTCCTCGCCGAGCGCGGCCTCACCCTGGCCGTGGCCGAATCGGTCACCGGCGGGATGATCGGTTCGAGGTTGACCGATGTCGCCGGGGCCAGTCGGGTGCTGCGGGGCGTGGTCGTCGCGTACCAGCCCGAGATCAAGCAGCGGCTCCTCGGCGTGCCCGACGGTCCGGTGGTCACCGAGGCGGCGGCCCGGGCGATGGCCGACGGGGTCCGCCGGGCGCTGGGCGCCGATGTCGGCATCGCCACCACCGGGGTCGCCGGTCCCGAATCGAGTGAGGGCCGGCCCGTCGGCACCGTGGTGTTGGGCATGGCGCTCGGCGATGTCGTCGAGGCCCACGAGCTCCGCCTGCCCGGCGATCGTCTCCAGATCCGCCAGTTCGCCGTCATCAGCGTCCTCGATCTGCTGCGACGCCGCCTGACCAGCGACGTCTGATCCGTCGGTTCATCGGATCCGGCGGCGGCGGATCCGGTGGCGGCCGACGAGCCCGGGCACGCCCGGACGCGGTGGTCCGATCCCCGCCAGACGGCGGCGGAGCCACCGTGGGAGGGTGCGCTGCGTGGACCCGAGCCTCCCGGACGACGAGCGCTGCTACCGGGCGGTTGCGAGCCGCGATGGCCGCTTCGACGGGTGGTTCGTCGTGGGCGTCACCTCCACGGGCATCTACTGCCGGCCCAGCTGCCCGGCGCCGGTACGTCCCAAGCGGGACAACTGCCGGTTCTTCCCGACTGCGGCTGCGGCCCAGGGAGCCCGCTTCCGGGCCTGCAAGCGCTGCCGGCCCGATGCCATCCCCGGATCGCCCCAGTGGGATCTGCGCAGCGATCTGGTCGGACGGGCCATGCGAGCCATCGCCGACGGCGAGATCGACCGCCGGGGCGTGGCTGGTCTGGCCCGATCGTTGGGTGTGAGCCAACGCCATCTCGGGCGCGTGCTCGATGAGGTCGTCGGTGCCGGTCCACTGGCCATCGCCCGGGCCCGTCGGGCCCAGATGGCCCGGACGCTCATCGAGACGACCGATCTGGCGTTCGCCGAGATCGCCTTCGCGGCCGGGTTCGGCAGCGTCCGGCAGTTCAACGACACCATCCGGGCGGTGTTCGACACAGCTCCCAGCGGATTGCGACGCCAGGCGGGTCGACCGCTGCCTGACCGGCTCGATCCGGGTCCGGTGGCGATCCGTCTCCCCGTGCGTCAGCCCTTCGATGCCACAGCGCTGGTCCGCTTCGTCGCGCTGCACACCGTGCCCGGGATCGAAGAGATCGTCCACGGCGTCATCCGGCGCTCCCTGCGCCTCCCCCACGGCGAGGGAGTCGTCGAGCTCGAGCCCCACGAGGACCACGTCGCCTGCCGGATGCGACTCGACGATCTGCGTGATCTGGCCACCGCAGTGCAACGTTGTCGCCGATGGTTGGACCTCGACGCCGATCCGATCGCCATCAACCACGATCTGAGCCACGATCCGATCCTGGGTCCGATGGTGCGACGGCGACCGGGGCTGCGGGTCCCCGGCACCGTCGACGGCGTCGAGCACGCGGTGCGCACCATCGTCGGCCAACAGGTGTCGTTGCGCGGCGCCGCCACCGTCGTCGGGCGGATCACGGCCGCCGCCTCGTCCCCCTTGCGCCGACCGGTCGGCGGGGTGACCGTGTTGCCGGCCGGGGCTGTGGAGCTGCTCGCCCACGACGGGGCTTGGCCCCTGCCCGCGGCTCGGCGACGGGCGGTGATCGCGCTGTGCGAGGCCGTCGTCGCCGGGCAGCTCGATCTGTCACCAGGAGCCGATCGCACCGAGACCCGCCGCCGACTGCGGGCCCTGCCCGGCGTCGGGCCCTGGACCGCCGAGCTGATCGCCATGCGAGCACTCGGCGATCCCGACGCGTTCCCGGCCAGCGATCTCGTCTTGCGCCGGGCGGCCGTCGACGCCGGCCTCGGCGATGACCCCCGCCGACTCACCGAGCGGGCCAAGTCGTGGCGCCCGTGGCGGGCCTACGCCACGCATCACCTGTGGGCCACCGTGATCGATCGATCTGCCGAGGAGGCAGCATGACCCCCGTCCCCTCCGTGTCGTCGACGGGGGCGCCGTCGACGCCCGCCGGCGCCGAACGCCCCGATCCCCATCGGTCACGCCGGATGCACACGCCGATCGGTCCCCTCACGCTGGTGGCGACCGACCGGGGTCTGCGGGCCGTGCTCTGGCCCGACGACGACGCCCGGGTGCCCCTCCCCGCCACCGAGGCGGACCCGGCCGGCGACGAGGTGCTCGACGGCGCCGAGGAGCAACTCGACGAGTACTTCACCGGCGGGCGACAGATCTTCGACGTCCCCCTCGATCTGCGAGGCACCGACTTCCAGGTCGAGGTCTGGCGCTCGCTCGCCGAGATCCCGTACGGCCAGACGCGCAGCTACAGCGACCAGGCCCGACGCCTCGGACGACCGGGAGCCAGTCGGGCGGTCGGGGCGGCCATCGGCCGCAACCCGGTGTCGATCGTCCTTCCCTGCCACCGGGTGGTCGCCGCCGACGGCTCGTTGCACGGCTACGCCGGCGGACTCGACGCCAAGGCCCGGCTGATCGACCACGAACGCCGTTCCGCCGACGGGTGACGCTGCCAGCCCGCAGCTGCACGGAGGTCGTCGACGGCGGGCGTGTGCGTATGGTGAACGCCCATGCGCTTCTCCTTCTGGCCCTCGGCCGCCCAGCCGTGGGCTCAGATCCTCGACGCCTGCCGCCACATCGAGGCCACCGGGTGGGACGGCGCCTGGATCGCCGACCACTTCATGCCCTTCACCGACGACGTCGACGGTCCGATGCTGGAGGCGTGGGCCACGCTGGGCGCCCTGGCGGTCGCCGTCCCCCGCATCCGGCTCGGCACGCTGGTCTGTGGCAACACCTACCGTCACCCGGCCGTGCTGGCCAACCAGGCCGCGTCCACCGACGTGGTCGCCGGCGGTGGACGGGTGGTGCTGGGTGTCGGGGCGGGCTGGCAGGAGAACGAGCACGTCGCCTACGGCATCGAGTTCGGTGACTGGCGATGGCGCCTCGATCGCTTCGAGGAGAGCTGTCAGGTGCTGCGCTCGCTGCTCAGCGAGCCACGCACCAGCTACCGCGGCGCGCACCACGAGCTCGTCGACGCCCCCCTCGAGCCCAAGGGCGGTGCCGATGCCCCGATCCCGCTGCTAGTCGGGGGTGGCGGTGAGCGGCGGACGCTGCGCATCTGTGCCCGCTTCGCCGACGAGTGGAACGTCTGGGGCGATCCCGACATCATGCGCCACAAGGGCGCGGTGCTCGACCGGCACTGCGAGGAGGTCGGGCGTGACCCGGCCGAGATCGAGCGCAGCGCCGTGGCGCTGTTGTTCATGTCCGACGACGAGGGCTGGCTGGAGGGCATCCGAGCGCGTGGCGTCGAGCGGGCCCACATCATCGGGACCCCGGCCCAGCTGACCGAGACGCTCGGCGCCTACCACGACGCCGGGGTCGACGAGCTGATCGTCCCGGACTTCACCCTGGGCGAGGGCGACCGCCGCACCGACGCGCTCGACCGCTTCCTCACCGAGGTGGCCGCCCCGTTCGCCGACCGGGGGGACGGTGCGACCGGGTGAGCGTCGCGGTCGACGGGAGGTCGAACGCACAGGCGACGGCCGCTCCATCGTCGGCGCTGGTCGGCGCCGGTCGGCGCCCGCGCGCTGTCGATCTCCGCCTCGGCGTCGGGGCCGTTCCTCAGCGGTGCTCGGCGCCGCCCCACATCGCATCGATCAGGCCCTGCAGATCGGTCTCGCCCGCCGGTGTCTGCCCGCCGAGCTCGAGGAACCGGCGCATGGCCGGGATCGTCCCCGGATCTCGCAGGGCGTGCTGGAACAGCTCGGCTTCACGTCGCAACCCCGGGGCGGGATCGGGGAGGGCAGCGTCGACGGCGGCCTTGCACCGGGCGACGGCCTGGACGGGCATGGAAGCGATGCGACGGGCGACGGCATCGACGTGGGACCTCAGCTCGGCGGCCGGCATCGCCCGGGTGAGCCATCCCCACCGCTCGGCGGTGGCGGCGTCGACGTCGACTCCGCCACAGATCACCTCGATCGCCCGCGACCGGTTGGTGAGGTGGGCCCACCGTTGGGTGCCCGAACCGCCGGGGACGATGCCGAGGGCCACCTCGGGCTGGCTGACCACGCAACGCTCCAGCGACCCGTAGCGCAGATCCACCGAGCCGGCCAGCTCGGCGCCGCCCCCGCCGAGTCGGCCGTCGATCTCGGCGATCGTGATCTTGGGCATCGTCCGGAACGTCTCGCACATGCCGTGGAAGGCGTTCAGCGCCTCGGTCGGCAGCGGGACGCCGTCGGTGGGCATGCGGGTGATGGCCTCGACGTCGAAGTGGGCGATCCAGAAGTCGGGCAGGGCCGACCGCAGGACCACGACGCGCACCCCATCGTCGCGGGCGAGCTCGTCGCCCGCTCGTGCGAGCTGGCGGAACACCCCCGCCGTCATCAGGTTGATCGGCGGGTGGTCGATCGTGACGACGGCGATGCCGGCGGCGGTGATGACCCTCACCGATCCGTCGACCTGGTCGTGATCAGACATCGCCGGCAGCTCCATCCCCCACCGAACGTGCGTTCGGGGCTACGGTTGATCCTCGTCGGGCCAGGAGGTTGTCACACCCCCTCCCTAGGTTGACGCCCAGCATCCCCCACGATCAGCAAGAGAGGTTCCAGTGGAGCGCGACAAGGCACTCGACATGGCACTCACCCAGATCGAGCGGCAGTTCGGCAAGGGCTCTGTCATGAAGATGGGCGAACGGGGTCAGATGAGGGTCGAGGCCGTCTCGACGGGCTCGTTGGCCCTCGACAACGCCCTCGGCATCGGCGGTCTGCCCCGTGGGCGCGTCACCGAGGTGTACGGCCCCGAGGCCTCGGGCAAGACCACCGTGGCCCTGCACGTCGTCGCTGAGGCTCAGCGCAACGGTGGCGTCTGCGCCTTCATCGACGCCGAGCACGCCCTCGATCCCGCCTACGCCGCCGCCATCGGCGTCGACATCGACGAGCTGTTGATCTCCCAGCCCGACACCGGTGAGCAGGCCCTAGAGATCTGCGACATGCTCATCCGTTCGGGTGCCATCGACGTGGTGGTCATCGACTCGGTGGCCGCCCTCACGCCACGGGCCGAGATCGAGGGCGAGATGGGCGACTCCCACGTGGGCCTGCAGGCCCGGTTGATGTCCCAGGCGTTGCGCAAGCTCACGGGCAACCTGTCCAAGACCCGCACGATCTGTCTGTTCATCAACCAGCTGCGCGAGAAGATCGGAGTGATGTTCGGGTCGCCCGAGACCACGCCGGGCGGACGGGCGCTGAAGTTCTACTCCTCGGTGCGCATCGATGTCCGGCGGATCGAGGCCATCAAGGACGGCACCGAGATCGTGGGCTCGCGCACCCGGGCCAAGATCGTCAAGAACAAGGTGGCCCCTCCGTTCCGCCAGGCCGAGTTCGACATCATGTACGGCAAGGGCATCAGCCGGGAGGGCTCGCTGCTCGACATGGCGGTCGACAACGGCATCGTTCGCAAGTCCGGCGCCTGGTACACCTACGACGACGAGCAGCTCGGCCAGGGTCGCGAGAACTCCAAGGCGTTCCTCACCGAGAACCCCGAGCTCATGGTCGAGATCGACCGACTGGTTCGCACCGAGCTGGGACTGATCGTCGACCCCTCGACGTTCACCGAGGCCGACGAGGAGCCCATCTCGCTCGAATAGCGAGGCCGAGGACGGCTCGGTCGAACTGAGCCGTCGAGAGGTCGCTGATCGGACGGGGCTGAGGCCTGGATGGCCCGGTCTCGGTCCCGTCCGGGCCGGCGTTCGAGTGCCGGAGACGACCGTGGTCCGATCGGCCGGCGGTCCCGTTCCGTGTCGAGCTCTGCACGCCTACGCTCGATGACCGTGACGAGGTCGTATTCCGTGCGCACGTTCGGGTGCCAGATGAACGAGCACGACTCAGAGCGCATCGCCGGCATGCTCGAGGCCGACGGTCTGGTCAGGGCGGGTGAGGGCGAGGACGCCGACGTCGTCGTGCTCAACACCTGCTGCATCCGCGAGAACGCCGACTCCAAGCTGTACGGCAACCTCGGACACCTGAAGACGGCCAAGGCCCGCCGGCCCGACTTGCAGATCGTCGTCGCCGGGTGCCTGGCCCAGAAGGATCGCCAGCTCATTCGAGAACGGGCTCCCCACGTCGACGTCGTCGTCGGCACGCACAACGTGGGTCGAACCACCGAGCTCCTGGCCGCCAGCCGCCGACAGGGCCCGATCACCGAGATCGTCGAGGAGTCAGAGAACTTCCCCTCGGCGCTCCCGGTGCGTCGTGAGACCGATCATGCCGCCTGGGTGACCATCCAGATCGGTTGTGACAACTCCTGTGCGTTCTGCATCGTGCCGTCGGTGCGGGGCGAGGAGATCAGCCGCCCCCTGGAAGAGCTCGTCGCCGAGGTGTCCTCCCTCGCCGCCGACGGCGTCACCGAGGTCACCCTGTTGGGCCAGAACGTCAACAGCTACGGGCGCGACCTCACCGCCGCCGCCCGACGAGGCGGTGCTGATGTGCGGGTCCGTCCGATGTTCGCCGAGCTGTTGGGTGTCATCGCCGCCGTCGAGGGCATCCGGAGGGTCCGCTTCACCAGCCCCCACCCCAAGGACCTGCGCCCCGAGACCATCACGGCCATGGCCACCGCCCCCGAGGTCTGTGAGCACCTCCACCTGCCGCTGCAGTCCGGCAGCGACCGGGTGCTGGCGGCCATGCACCGGGGCTACACGGCCGAGCGCTACCTCGACCGCCTCCGCGCCGCCCGGGCCGGCATCGACGACCTGGCGGTCACCACCGATCTGATCGTCGGCTTCCCCGGTGAGACCGACGACGACGCCGACGCCACCCTCGCCGTGGCCGCCGAAGCCGAGTACGACAGCGCCTACACCTTCATCTTCTCGCCCCGCCCCGGCACCGAGGCCGCTGACCTCTCTGACCGGTTCGTCGCCCCCGAGGTCTGCGCGGAGCGGTTCGCCCGACTGCGCACCGTCGTCGAGCGGTCGGCCCGCCAGCGCCACGAGGCTCGGATCGGGCGCGTCGAGGAGATCGTCATCGAAGGACCGTCCAAGCGAGATCCAGGGCGTCTGACCGGGCGGACCCGCCAGAACAAGCTGGTCCACTTCCCCAGCGTGCGACCGCTGCGCCCCGGCACCACCGCCACCGCGGCGGTCACCGCCGCCGGCGCCCACTCGTTGCGGGGGGAGCTGCGTGAGGTGCTGGCCCCGCCGGCCCGCCGGGTCCGCATCCCCGTGATCGCCGGCTGAGAGCCGAGCGACGGCGCGACCGCCGAGACCGTCGCCATGACGAGCACCACCCCAAGCGCAGATCGACCCCGCCACGTCGTGCTCGTCGGGCCGACGGCATCGGGCAAGAGCGCACTCGCCCAGGCCGCCGCCGAGCGCTGTGGAGCTGACATCGTCTCGGCCGACTCGATGCAGGTGTACCGGGGCATGGACATCGGCACGGCCACGCCGTCGCGAGCTGACCAGGCCAGGGTGCGCCACCACGTCATCGATGTCGTCGAACCCGATGAAGAGTGGACGATGGTCGACCACGCTCGGGCCGCCCACCACGTACTCGCTGCTGCGACCCGACCCTGCCTGGTGGTCGGGGGCACGGGGCTGTACGTGAGGGCCATCGTCGACGGGCTGGCGCCCGCCGGCCGGTTCCCCGACGTCGCCGCCGAGCTCGACGCCGAGGCCGACACCGCGGCGTTGCACCGCCGTCTCTGCGAGGTCGACCCGCAGGCGGCCCGACAGACACAGCCCACCAACCGCCGGCGGGTGCTGCGCGCCCTGGAGGTGACGATCGGGACGGGCCGGCCGTTCTCTTCCCACGGGCCGGGGCTCACCGAGTACCGCCCGAACCCGGGCTACGTGCTGATCGGTCTGGACATCGGCCGGGACGCACTCGACCGACGCATCGCCGACCGCCTCGACGCCCAGCTCGACGCCGGCTTCTTGGACGAGGCACGTCGCGTGCGGGACCGGCTCGGTCCTACCGCCTCCCAGGCGCTGGGCTACCGGGAGCTGAACGCCCACCTGGGGGGCGGGTGCACCCTGGAGGACGCCGTCGCTGCAACGTCGCGTCGTACCCGACGCTTCGCCCGCCGTCAGCAGCGCTGGTTCCGACGAGACCCTCGCATCGCATGGTGGCCTGCGACGACCGATCCGACCGAGCTGGTCGCCCGGCTCGCCGCCGAGCTCGCACCCGGTCGGTCCTGACGTCGCGGTGCCGCACGGCCGCTCGCCCCAGCGCGTCGAACTCGGGTGCAGGGCATCGAGGCGACGGGCACACTGAACCAACCCATGCACCTGTCCAAGCACCACGGCCTCGGCAACGACTTCCTCATCCACCTCGACGCCGACGGGGTGGTGGCGCCCACCGCCGCACAGGTGCGGGCCCTCTGTGGGCGCCGCCGGGGCGTGGGCGCTGACGGCTTCATCTGCGCCGTCCCCTCGGGTGAGGGCGTCACGGCGGCCATGTCGCTGTGGAACGCCGATGGCGGACGGGCCGAGATGTCGGGCAACGGCTTGCGATGCCTCGTCCACGCTCTGGTACGGGCCGGGTGGTCAGATGGCGCTGGTGTCGTGGTCACCGACGCCGGTCCCCGCCGGTTCTGGGTCGACCGGCGAGACGGCCTCACCGCCGAGATCGGCGTCGAGATGGGCACCCCCCGGGAGGTGCCGGTTCCCCCCGAGGTGCGCGCCGCGCTGCCGGGGGCCCACGCCGTGGTCGGCATCGACGTCGGCAACCCCCACGTCGTCGCCGTCGTCGATGACCTCGACGCCCTCGACCCCGCCCAGATCGGCCCCCGTGTCGAGGCCCTGGCGGCCGGCGGCACCAACGTCCACGTCGCTGCCCTCGACCCGACCGCCGACCCCGCAGGTCCTGCCCGAGTGCAGATGCGGACCTGGGAGCGGGGCGTCGGACCGACCGAGGCCTGCGGCACCGGCGCCGTGGCGGTCGCAACAGCGATGGCCGGCCTCGGACTGGTCCCGGCAGAGGTCACGGTGGCCATGCCCGGCGGGGTGGTGCGGGTGCGCGGTGGTGACCCCGCCGTGCTGAGCGGGCCGGTGACCCTGATCGCCGAGCTGTGCGTGCCCACATGAGCGCCTCGCGATCCGACCGAGCGGAGCGCGCCGAGGAGGACGAGGCGTCCGGGGTGACCGAACGGCCGGGCGGTTCACCAGGCGAGGAGGAGACCACGCACCGCGGCGCCTTCGGTGAGTTCGGCGGCGAGAGCGGTGGGCTGATCGAGCGGACCTTCCGTGAGCGGGTCGTCATCGTCGGCGTGCAGAGCACCGGTCGGACCGCCGAGGACGTCGAGGAGGGCCTCGACGAGCTCGAGCGTCTGATCGACACCGCCGGCGCCGACGTGGTGGCCCGTGAGACCCAACGCCGCGACGCCCCTGAGGCCTCCACGTTCGTCGGATCGGGGAAGGCCGCCGAGCTTCGTCAGCTGTCTGACGTCGTCGACGCCGACACCGTCGTCTTCGACGCTGAGCTCACTCCCGCCCAGCAGTACCACCTCGAGCGCCTCCTCGGCCGGTCCGCCCTCGACCGGACGGCCATCATCCTCGACATCTTCGCCCAGAACGCCTCCACGCTCGAGGGGCGGGCCCAGGTCGAGTTGGCCCAGCACCGCTACCGGTTGCCGCGGCTGCGCCGAGGGTCCACGACGTTCAGCCAGCAGGGCGGCGGGGTCGGTACGCGGGGGCCGGGTGAGACCCAGCTCGAGATCGACCGCCGTCGCATCCAGCGGCGGATCACCAAGCTCGAGGGTGACCTGAAGGAGCGGCGCGGCGTCCGACGGACCCAGCGCAAGGGGCGCCGGCGAGCCCGGTTCCACACTGCGGCCCTCGTCGGGTACACCAACGCCGGCAAGTCGACCCTGTTGAACGCTCTCACCGGTTCTGACGCTCTCGTCCAAGACCGCCTGTTCGCCACCCTCGACGCCACGACCCGGCGCCTCAGCCTGCCGGGCGGTGAGCAGGTGCTGTTGTCCGACACCGTCGGCTTCATCAAGAAGCTGCCCCACCAGCTCGTCGAGTCGTTCCGGTCGACGCTCGAGGAGGTGGCCGAGGTCGAGCTCGTCGTGCACGTCGTGGACGCCTCCGCGGAGGACGCCATCGCCCAGATGACCGCGGTCCGCAGCGTGCTGGGCGAGATCGGCGCCGGTCAGGTGCCCGAGCTCGTCGCCCTCAACAAGGTCGACCGGGCGCCACCGGGTGCAGCGAACCGCCTCGCCGCCACAGAACCGGGCGCCGTGGCCCTGTCGGCCCGCACCGGCGACGGTCTCGACCGCCTCCTCGACGCGTTGGCGATGCGCCTCCGGTCGCAGAACCGGCTGGTCACGTTGCTGGTGCCCTACGAGAGAGGCGACGTCGTCGCCGCGGCTCACCGCGAAGGCGAGGTGCTCGACGTGACCCACGACGAGGGCGGGACCCGACTGTCGGTGCGGGTCGACGACGCCGGTGCCGAGCGCCTGGGCGAGTGGCGGATCGACGATCCGGCCCCGTTGCTGTGAGCGCTCCGCCCGACCCCGCCCCGTCCACGCCGACGTCGGCCAGCCACGGTGGCCCGACGGAGGCAGCCCTCGCCCGCAGCGGGTCACACCCGACCGGGCCCGGCGGCTTCGTCCCCCCGCCCTACCCCTATGACCGCCTCGATCCGCTGCGCCGGCGGGCCGACAACCTGCCCGGGGGGGTCATCGACCTCTCGATCGGCACCCCGACCGATCCCGCCCCCGACGTGATCACCGACGCGCTTGCAGCTGCGCCGGTGCGTGGCTACCCTCCGTCGGTCGGCACCGAGACGCTGCGGACCGCAGCGGCGAGGTGGATCGACCGCCGCTTCGGGGCGTCACTCGACCCGGCCACCCAGATCGCGGCGACGATCGGCTCCAAGGAGCTCGTGGCGGGGATCCCGCACTGGCTGCGGTTGCGTGACCCCTCGCGCGACACGGTCTTGCACCCAGCGATCAGCTACCCGTCGTACGCCATGGGCGCGACGCTGGCCGGATGCCGGGCCGTGGCGGTGCCGATGACCGGGGCCGGGACGATCGATCTCGCCGCCATCGACGACGTCGACGCCCGCCGGGCCCTGTGCCTGTGGGTGAACACGCCGGGCAACCCCGCCGGTGGCCTCGATGATCTCGCCGCCGTCGCCGCCTGGGGCGCCGATCGCGACGTCGTGGTGTGCAGCGACGAGTGCTACGCCGAGCTGACCTGGCAGGGACCGCCTCGTTCGGTGCTCAGCCACACGAGCTCTGGCGTGTTGGCGGTCCACTCGTTGTCCAAGCGCTCCAACGCGGCGGGGCTGCGCGTCGGCTTCTACGCGGGGGACGCCGAGCTCGTGGGCTACCTGTCCGAGGTGCGCAAGCACGCCGGGTTCATGTGCCCGAGCCCGTCCCAGGCAGCGGGGGCGGCGGCGCTCGAAGACGACGACCACGTGTCGGTCCAGCGTCAGCGCTACCGGGCCCGCCTGGAGAGCTTGATCGAGGTGCTCGGCGCCATCGGGGTCGAGTCGACGATGCCTGGCGGGGGCTTCTACCTGTTCCCGTCCGACGTGGCGGGCGGCTGGGCGCTGGCCGAGCGCATCGCCGACGAGCTGGGCGCCCTGGTCAGCCCGGGTGAGCTCTACGGCGAGGTCGCGTCGCAGCACGTCCGCATCGCTGCGGTGGGCGACGACGAGCGCCACGAGCTGCTGCGCCGACGGGCCGGTCTTGGGCCTACCCCCGCCGGTCAGGCCCCGTCCGCGCCCCGGGCCTAACGCCGGTACTTGCGGGGTGCACGGCCGCGGCTGCCCTTGGGGGTGACCCGACGACTCGTCGACACCACCTGGCGGGGTCGCTGGACCGCCGCCGTCTCGGGGTCAGTGCGGTCTGGGGCGTGCGCTCCTGGTGGTGGACCGTCGCCGTCGAGGTCGCGGTCGGCGATCAGCTGCACCTGGTCGGTGAACGTCTTGTTCACCCAGAGCACCTCGCCGTCGAGGTCGATGCGCCAGTAGAGCCGTCGACGCTGCACCTCGTGTCGGGTCCTCGGCATGCGCCGCACGACCTTGGACGGGCGCCACAGGGGCGGCCAGCCCTGCATCACCACGATCTCCTCGGCCGTGATGGCCATCGAGCGCCCCAGGGTGAGGAAGAGGCTGATGAGCACGAGCAGCGTGGCCAGCAGCTGGAGCACGAACTGCCCGGTGAGGAAGGCGAGCATGAGCACGGCGGTGGGTAGCAGCGCCACCGCCGGGTGCACCCGGGCGGCGAGGAAGTACCCCTGCAGCGGCGCCCCGGCGAGCTGTTGGGCGCGGCGGACGGTCTTGGTCGCCATGGCCACGGGTCGACGCTACCGCCAGGCGTCCGAGCCGCGACCGGCACCGACGCCGGCCGCTCCCCGGCGTGGCGGGCACCAACTCGGGGTTGACCTAGCGTGGCCCCATGGCCGTTGCGGAGGACCTCCAAGGCTCGATCACCGAGCTGTGGCACCGGCGAGACCAGCTGTCGAGCGGCGACCCGGAGGCCACGCCGATCGTTCGCGCCGCCATCGACGCCCTCGATGCCGGCGAGGTGCGGGTGGCCGAGGTGATCGGCGACGAGGTCGTGGTGCACGAGTGGACCAAGTTCGCCATCTTGTTGCTGTTCCGGCTGTCGTCGATGTCCACGACCGAGCTCGGGCCGTTCGAGTACGCCGACAAGATCCCCCTCAAGGGCGGGTACGCCGCCGCCGGGGTGCGCGTGGTGCCCGGCGCCTCGGCCCGCTGGGGTGCCCACCTCGGTCGTGGTGTGGTGATGATGCCGAGCTACGTCAACATCGGGGCCCGGGTGGGCGCCGGCACGATGGTCGACACGTGGGCGACGGTCGGGTCCTGCGCCCAGATCGGGACGGGGGTGCACCTCTCTGGCGGCGTCGGCATCGGCGGGGTGCTCGAACCGCCCGGGGCGGTGCCGGTCATCGTGGGTGACGAGGCCTTCATCGGCAGCCGCTGTGTGGTCGCCGATGGCGCCCGGGTGGGGGAGGGCGCCGTGCTCGGCGCCGGGTGCGTGCTGACGGGGTCGATCCCGGTGCTCGACGCCTCCGACGGATCGGAGTTGGCTCGAGGTGTCGTGCCGCCGTGGTGCGTGGCGGTCTCGGCCACCCGCCCCCGCCGCTTCGACGGCGGTGAGTTCGGTCTGCCGTGCGTCCTTGTCATCGAACGTCTGACCGAGGGCGAACGCCACGACAAGACGGTGCTGAACGAGGTGCTCCGAGACCACGGTGCCACCACCTGAGGTGGGCGGTTCTGTCCCGGGCCTCGTCCGTCCCGACCTGGTGGCCGAGACCGCCCGGTTGATCGCCATCGCCTCGCCGAGCTTCGCCGAGGGTCCCCTGGCGGATTGGTTGGAGCAGCGCCTGCGGGCCACGGGCCGCCTGGAGGTCACCCGCATCGGCGACAACGTCGTCGCCCGCACCCGCAACGACCGCGACCACCGGCTCCTCCTCGTCGGGCACACCGACACCGTGCCCGCCGACGGCAACGAGGCGCCGGTGGTGATCGACGACCGGGTGCGCGGCCTCGGGGCGTGCGACATGAAGGGCGGTCTGGCCGTGCTGGTCGCGCTCGCCGAGACGATCGAGGTCCCGGCGATGGATGTGACCTGGGTGTTCTACGCCCGAGAAGAGGTCGCCGCCCAGCACAACGGCCTGGCCGAGGTGCTAGCGGCGCGCCCCGACCTGCTGGCGGGCGACGCCGCTGTGCTCGGCGAACCGACGTCGGCGGACATCGAAGCCGGATGCCAGGGCACGCTGCGGGTGCGGGCGACCTGGCACGGAACCCGGGCGCACACCGCCCGGCCCTGGATGGGGGTCAACGCCATCCACAGGATGGGAGCTGCGCTGACACGCCTTGACGCCCACCAGGCGCGGCGCCCCGTGATCGGGGGGTGCGAGTACCGCGAGGCGATGCAGGCGGTGGGAGTGGAGGGAGGGGTCGCAGGCAACGTCGTCCCCGACCGGGCGACGCTGGTCGTCAACCACCGCTACGCCCCCGATCGCGACCTGGTGACTGCCTCCGACGCCGTGCGGGCCGTCCTCGACGCCGACGAGATCGAGGTCGTCGACAACGCACCGGCAGCTCCGCCGTCGCTCGATCACCCGTTGCTGGCGTCACTCGTCGAGCGGGCCGGTCTGGCCCTGCGGGCCAAGCTCGGCTGGACCGACGTGGCGAGGTTCGCCGAGCTCGGCGTCCCCGCGCTCAACCTGGGTCCAGGCGACGCCACGCTGGCCCACACCCGCGACGAGTGGGTCGATCGGGCCCAGCTCGACGCCGTGTACGATGCCTTGGCCACGCTGCTCACGTACGGTCCGAACCGCTGAACGCTGCCTGACCTCGGGTCCGGCGCGTGGCGATGCGCACCGTGGCGGGCCCGTCAGAGCTTGCGAAGGACCGTGACGACCTTGCCGTAGAGCACGGCCTCGTCGGCGTCGAGCTCGATGGGGTCCATCTCGTCGTTGGCCGGTTCGAGGACGATGGTGTGGCCCCGGCGGCGCAACGTCTTGACGGTCGCCTCCTCGCCGGGCAACCCCGCCACGACGATCTGGCCGTCCTCAGCGCTCGGCTGGCGGCGGACCACGACCAGATCGCCGTCGAGGATGCCGGCGTCGATCATCGATCGGCCGCGCACCCTCAGCATGAACAGCTCGCCGTCGCCGCAGAGGTCAGCCGGCACCGGCACGAGCTCCTCGACGTGCTGGTGGGCGAGGACGTCGGTGCCGGCGGCCACGTCACCCAGCAGGGGCACGTGTCGGGCGTCGGAGCGCTCGCCGGCGGTGCCCGACTCGACGTCGTAGCAGACCTCGATGGCCCGCGGCTTGGAGGGGTCACGACGGAGGTAGCCGTGGCGCTGGAGCGTCGAGAGGTGGCTGTGCACCGTGGACGGCGACGTGAGGCCGACCTCCTGGCCGATCTCACGCACCGATGGCGGGTAGCCGTGGTCTCTGACGTGCGCCTCGATCACCGAGAGGATGGAGCGCTGGCGATCCGTGAGCTCGGGAGCCGTCGCATCGTGGTCGGTGGTGGCCATGTGGTCCTCCCGGCGTGGGCGTGGGGCCGGCCCCAAGGCACTGACCCGAACTCGTGTTCGACTCGGAACGTACCAGGGCGATCACACGTTCGGGCGGATCCCCCGGGAGGGTAGTAGCTGGTCCGGTTGCGGCGAACGCGCGTTCGTGATGAGCTGGCGGGATGGGAACATGCGTTCGAACGGGCGGCGCCCTCGCAGGGGCATCTGCGGCAGGACCGCGTGACACACCCCCGGGTCATGGTGGGGCCGTGTCCCGAACCCACCCACCGATCCGCCCATCCGCCGGCTCCCGGTCCCCGCACCTGCTCGACGACCTGGCGTCCACCGGCGCCCATCGACGAGCACCAGAGGAGGTCGCCGTCGCCACCACCGCGGTGCGTCGATCGCCACCGCCGGCGGGGCCGTCCGTCACGCTCAGGCTGGTCGCCTCCGATGGCCGGCCGGGCCCGCGACCACACCGTGCGGTCGGGCACGGGACGGTGGACCGCGGGCCCCGTCTCGTCACCACCGCCGATCGCCGCCGCCCGCCGAGCCAACGCCCGTCTCGGCCAGGCCGGGTCACCGGTCAGCACCGCGCCGCCTCGGCCACCTCCGCCAGGTGGGCGCGCCCGGTCCTCACCGGGGCGGCCACGGTGGCCGCCGGGGTGGTCGCCGGCCTCCTCTGGGGGGGCGGGACGGTGGTGCCCGATCAGCCGGTCGGTCCGGCCGTCGCGGTCCACGTCGTGGAGCCCGGCGACACGTTGTGGTCAGTCGCCCGGGCGGTCCGCCCCGAGGCTCCGGTCCGTGCCACGGTGGACGACCTCGTCCAGGACCGAGGCGGCGCTGACCTGCGGCCCGGCGACGTCCTCCACCTGCCCCGGGGCTGACCGGCGGGGTCGAAGCTCTGACCCGTCCGAGCCGTGGCGCTGAAGGGCAGGGCGCTGGAGGGCAGGGTGGCTCGGGTGCCTCAGCGGGCGGATCGTCGTCGGAGGTAGCGCAACATGAGCTCGTCAGAGTCCGAACGCAAGACGTGGGCGAGCTCCATCGACCGCAGCGGTCCGGCGTCGGGGCTGACCGCCATGCGGTCCCCGGGGCCACCCAGCATGGCGGGCGAGATGGTGAGGAACACCTCGTCGAGGAGATCGAGCTCGACGAGCTGGCCGTTCACGTGCGGCCCACCCTCGCTCAGCACCACCCCGATGCCCCGACGGCCGAGCTCGGCGAGCGCCCGTGGCAGCTCGACGGCAGATCGGCCCGCCACGATCACGTCGGCGACGTCGGCGACGTCGGCCAGCCGGCCGGGGTCGGCGCTCTCGGTGGTGATCACCAACGGCCGACGGGGGCTGTCGGTGAAGGAAGGCTGATCGAGGTCGAGGTCGGCCGAGCTGGTGATGATGGCGAGGCGGAGCAGATCGTCGACGCCGTTGGATCGGCGCCTGGCCAGCACCTCCTCGGTCCGTGGACCCGTCGAGTACCTCTCGGCTCGAAAGGTCCCGGCCCCCACCATGACGACGTCGGCCTGGGCCCGGATCAGCTCGAAGCACGCGTGGTCACCGGGGCCGCCCAGAGCTCCCGAGGTGCCGTCCACGGAGATCGCTCCGTCGAGGGTCGAGATCATGTTCACACAGAGCCAGGGCAGGTCCCGACGGCGGCGGGCCGGGTCGTGGTGGGCCCGGGCGAGCGAGTCGGCGTCCAACTCGGTGACGGGGCCGGGGTGCAGGCGCCACACGACCCGACCGTAGCGGCCGAGCGGCGCCGGACCCCCGCCGACGGGGGGGTCGTCGACCCCGGGGGCGGTACCCGGCGGGGTGCCTGCGTCATCACCGGGCGGGCGTGCGCCCGCAGCTTGCGCACGCCGGCGGCGCGACGGCGAGACTGCTGGTCAGCGACGGGGAGGGGTGGTCATGGGTGATGAGCTCGTGATGGGTGATGAACGGAGCGCGGCAGGTGACCGACGGAGGACGGCGCACCGGACGTGCCCCCTGTGCGAGGCGACCTGCGGCCTGGAGATCGACCTCGACGGCGACGAGGTCGTGCGCATCCGCGGCGACCGGGCCGACGTGTTCAGCCACGGCTTCATCTGCCCGAAGGGCTCGACGCTGCACCGGCTGTCGACCGACCCCGATCGGTTGCGCCGGCCGATGGTCCGGCGGGACGGCATCTTCGTCGAGACCGATTGGGACGACGCCTTCGCCGAGATCGAGCGCCGGCTCGCACCGATCGTCGCCGAGCACGGGCGCGACGCCCTCGCTGCATACGTCGGCAACCCCAACGCCCACAACCTCTCGGCGATGCTCTTCCTGCGTCCCGTGCTGAGCGCGCTGGGCAGCCGCAACCGCTTCTCGGCCGGATCCGTCGATCAGCGACCCAAGGAGGTGTCGACCGCGCTGATGTTCGGGTCGGTGCTGATCCCGGTGCCCGACCTCGACCGCAGCGACCTCGTGGTTCTGATGGGAGCCAACCCCTACGCCTCGAACGGGTCGATCTGCACCGCGCCCGACTTCCCCGGGCGACTGGAGGCCCTGCGCGCCCGGGGCGCGACCCTGGTCGTCGTCGACCCGGTCCGCACCCGCACGGCGGCCGAGGCCGACGTCCACCTCCCCATCCGCCCCGGCACCGACGCCCACCTGCTGGCCGCCGTCATCGTCGCCACCCACGAGTCCGGCGCCATCGATCTCGGTCACCTCGCCGAGCACGTGGTGGGCGTCGACGACGTGGTGGCCGCGTTGGCCCCCTTCACACCCGAGGCGGTCGCCCCGGTGTGCGGGGTGGCCCCCGAGGCCATCTGGGACCTGGCGCGACGGGTCTCAGAAGCCCCGTCGGCTGCGTTCTACGGCCGCATCGGCACCTGCGTGCAGACCTTCGGCACGACCGCCAGCTGGCTGGTCGACGTGTGCAACGCCCTGACCGGCAACCTCGACCGGGTGGGCGGAGCCATGTTCGCCACCGGTGCGACCGGTCAGCCCTCCACCCGGGGCGAGCCGGGCACCGGTCGTGGCGTGCGCCTCGGGCGCTGGGCCTCTCGGGTGAACGACCGGCCCGAGGCGATGGGCGAGCTGCCGGTGGCAGCCCTGGCCGAGGACATCACGAGCCCGGGCGAGGGGCAGATCCGGGTCCTGGTGACCCTGGCGGGCAATCCGGCCCGATCGCTGCCCAACAGCGACGCGATCGACGAGGCGCTCGGCCAGCTGGAGTTGATGATCAGCGTCGACCCGTACCTGAACGAGACGACCCGCCACGCCGACGTCATCCTGCCGCCGCCCCCGCCTCTGGAGCGCTCCCACTACGACGTCCTGCTCTACAACTTCGCCGTGCGCAACGTGGCCAACTACTCACCACCCGTCGTCGCGTTGGGAGACGGGGCCCTCGACGAGTGGCAGATCTTGCTGCGCCTCGCCGACGCGCTCGCCCTGCGGGGCACCGGGGCCGCCGACCCTGACGCCCAGGTCGAAGCCCAGGTCGCCCAGATGGTGCGGGCGGCGGTCGCCGACGAGTGGAGTCCGGTGGCCGGACGCGACCCCGATGAGCTGCTGGCGGCCTCAGAGGGACGACGGGGACCCGAGCGGGTCCTGGATCACCTCCTGCGCACCGGCCCCTTCGGTGACGCCTACGGCGCTCGACCCGACGGGTTGTCGCTGGCCCGCCTCGAAGAAGCGCCCCACGGCGTCGATCTCGGTCCGCTCGAGGCCGGGCGGCTCCCCGATGCGCTGCGCACGCCGAGCGGCAAGATCGAGCTGGCTCCCGCCGAGCTGATGGCTGACATCGACCGCCTCGTCGAATCACTCGATCGGTCCTCGCCCGGCGGCGACGCCCCCGACGCCGACGCCGCCGCCGGTGACACCCCCGACACCGACGCCGCCGCCGGCGACGGGCCCGACGCCGAGCTGGCGCTGATCGGCCGGCGGCACCTGCGCTCGAACAACTCCTGGATGCACAACATCGACGTGCTGGTGTCGGGCAGGGACCGCTGCACGTTGTGGGTGCACCCGACCGACGCAGCCCGGGCCGGTGTCGAGGACGGCTCGGCGGCGTGCGTGCGGTCACGAGTCGGCGAGGTGGTGGCGCCGGTCGAGGTGACCGACGCCGTCCGGCCGGGCGTGGTCAGCCTGCCCCACGGGTGGGGGCATGACGCTCCTGGGGCTCAGCTGTCGGTGGCGAGTCGCCGTCCTGGGGTGAACGCCAACCGGCTGACCGACGAGGCCGAGCTCGACCCCGTGTCGGGGACCTCGGTGCTCAACGGCGTGCCCGTCACCCTCACCCCGGCGTAGACGCCCGACCGGGGCCCTCGAGCGCGTCGATGGCGACTCCGGAGGTCTGTCCGCCGATCTCGGAGGCCGTACGATCGAAGGCCCAGATTCCTCCCCTCGGCCCTTGCGCTCCCCGGGCGTCACTGGTGTAATCACAGTCCTGTCATTCGCCGGCCCCCCGATGGGGATGCCGGTGGGTCCGCCGCCCCGGCGAGGGAGGGTGGCGGGCGACGGCGGGTCGTGGGCACCCGGCCGAGCGGGCCACCCCATGACAGACGATCGACGACGAGCGCCCGTGCCGGGTGGCACGAGAGCGGAGGCAGCGACATGGCGTTGGCACCGGATCAGGCGACGATCGGCATCCGCCGGCGCTTCACCACGCCCGAGGCCCACCCCTATGACGGCGTGACCTGGGCCCGACGCGACGCCCGGATCAGCAACCACCGAGATGGGTCGGTCGCCTTCGAGCAGCTCGACGTCGAGTTCCCGGCGTCCTGGTCGCTGAACGCCACCAACATCGTCGCCCAGAAGTACTTCCGGGGCACCCCGGGCACCGACGAGCGCGAGACGTCGCTGCGCCAGGTCATCGACCGGGTCACCGAGACGATCACGCGCTGGGGTCGCATCGACGGGTACTTCGCCGATGACACCGAGGCCGACGCCTTCGAGGCCGAGCTCAAGCACGTGCTGGTCACCCAGCGCGCCGCCTTCAACAGCCCGGTCTGGTTCAACATCGGCGTCGAGGGTGTGCCCCAGCAGGCTTCGGCCTGCTTCATCCTCTCGGTCGACGACGAGATGGACTCGATCCTCAACTGGTACGTCGAGGAGGGCACGATCTTCAAGGGCGGGTCGGGTTCGGGCATCAACCTGTCGCGCATCCGCAGCTCGCTCGAGCCGCTCAAGGGCGGCGGCACCGCTTCGGGGCCGGTCAGCTTCATGCGCGGCGCCGACGCCTCGGCCGGCACCATCAAGAGCGGCGGCAAGACCCGCCGAGCCGCCAAGATGGTCATCCTCAACGCCGACCACCCCGACATCGAGGACTTCGTCTGGTGCAAGGCCGTCGAGGAGCGCAAGGCACGCGCCCTGCGTGATGCGGGCTTCGACATGGATCTCGACGGCAAGGACGCCATCAGCATCCAGTACCAGAACGCCAACAACTCGGTGCGGGTCACCGACGAGTTCATGCGGGCCGTCGAAGCCGATGGCGACTGGCACCTGCGCTCGGTGATGACCGGCGAGACGCTGCGGACCATGAGGGCCCGTGACCTGTTCCGCCAGATCGCCCGCTCAGCCTGGGAGTGTGCGGATCCGGGCATGCAGTTCGACACCACCATCAACCACTGGCACACCGCGGCCAACACGGGCCGCATCAACGGCAGCAACCCGTGCTTCACCGGCGACACGCTGGTTAACACCGACAAGGGCCTCGTCGGCTTCGCCGAGCTCTTCGGACGGGTCAACGGCGGCGAGCAGTTCCGGGTGTACACCCACGACGTCACGAACTCCGACGCCCCGGCGCACCGGACGCTGCTCACGACGCCCGACGCCCTGATGATCACCGGGCGCAACCCGATCGTGCGGCTCCGCTTCGACAGCGGCCTCGAACTGCGCTGCACCCCCGGGCATCGCATCTTCACCACCAACCGCGGCTACGTCGAAGCCGCTGACCTCACCGCTGACGATCGTGTCCGGTCATTGGACCTGCCGACGCCGGCGGAGTCGGCCGAGTGGGCGCTGCCGGTCACCAACGACGTCGACGCCTACCGGAGCAAGGGCGACCACACCGCCGAGCTGCGTCTGCCCGAGGCGTGGTCCGACGAGCTCGCCCACTACCTGGGTTGGCTCATCGGCGACGGCACCACCAGCACGGCGAGCATCGTCTCGGTGTACGGGTCGGCCGAGGATCGCAACGAGGTCCTGCCACAGCACCAGGAACTGGTGGAGTGGATCAACGGCGGCCGACCCCTCAAGATCAGCGAGCAGGGCAACGGCACGGTCCAGCTGCGCCTGAGCCGGCGTCCGGTCAAGCGCTTCCTCGAGGCGCTCGGCGTCGCCTCGGTCACCGGCGAGCACAAGGTGGTGCCGTGGTCGGTCGAGCAGGCGCCGCCGGAGGTGGTCGCTGGGTTCCTGCGCGGCCTCTTCGATGCCGACGGCTGCGTCCGTCTCGACCCAGCCAAGGGCTCCTACGTCGGTCTCGGCTCCATCTCCGTCGACCTGCTGCGAGGCGTTCAGCGCCTCCTGTCGACCTTCGGCATCACCAGTCGCATCTACCCGATCTCGGCCGGTGGAGCTGCCGAGCTGCCCGGCAGCGACAGGACGCCGACGATCTACCAACGCCGTGCGTCCTATGACCTGCGCATCTCGAGCGCCCAGTTGGCAGGCTTCGCCTCGCACATCGGCTTCACCCTCTCACGCAAGGCGGCCCTGCTGAGCCAGGCCATCGTCGTGCGGCCCCGTGGGTTCTACGAGGTCGACACCACGGTGAGGCTCGTCGAGCGCACCGACGAGGGCGTCGAGCTGACCTACAACCTCCGCGAGCCGCGCAACCACTCCTACGTCGCGAACGGCGTCGTCGTGCGCAACTGCTCCGAGTACATGCACCTCGACGACTCAGCGTGCAACCTCGCCTCCATCAACCTGTTGAGCTACCTCGACGCCGACGGCACCTTCGACGTCGAGGGGTTCCGCCACACCGTCGAGGTGATGTTCACCGCCCAGGAGATCCTGGTCGGCAACGCCGACTACCCGACCGAGGGCATCGCCGAGACGTCGCGCCGGTTCCGTCAGCTCGGCCTCGGCTACGCCAACCTCGGCGCGGTGCTGATGGCGCTGGGCCTGCCCTATGACTCGGACCAGGGCCGGGCGCTCGCAGCGTCGATCACCGCCTTGATGACCGGGCACGCCTACGCCACCTCGGCTCGCACTGCGGCCCGCATGGGGCCCTTCGCCGGCTACCACGACAACGCCGAGCACATGCTGCGCGTCCTGCGCCAGCACCGTGCCGCCACCCGAGGCGTCGACGACGAGCTGGCTCCGCCCGACCTGCTCGATGCGGCCCGACAGGCCTGGGACGTCGCGGTCACCGAGGCCGAGCGCCACGGGGTGCGCAATTCCCAGGCGTCGGTGCTCGCCCCGACCGGCACCATCGGGTTGATGATGGACTGCGACACCACCGGCATCGAGCCCGATCTCGGCCTCATCAAGTACAAGAAGCTGGTCGGGGGCGGCACGATGTCGATCGTCAACCACACCGTGCCCCGGGCCCTGTCGCGCCTCGGCTACGACGATGCCCAGATCGCTGATGTGGTCGCCCACATCGACGAGCACAACACCATCCTCACCGCCCCCCACGTCGCGCCCGCCCACCACGCCGTGTTCGCCTGCGCCATGGGCGACAACCCCATCCACCACATGGGTCACGTGAAGATGATGGGTGCGGTGCAGCCGTTCATCTCCGGTGCCATCTCCAAGACGGTGAACATGCCCGAGGAGGCCACCGTCGCTGACGTCGAGGATCTCCACCTCCAGGCCTGGAAGCTGGGTCTCAAGGCGGTGGCGATCTACCGGGACAACTGCAAGGTGGCCCAGCCGCTGTCGTCGAAGAAGGACGACACCACCCAGGCGGTGGCGGCGTCGGTGGTCGACGCGGCGACCGACGCCGGGGCGGTCGACGAGGACGCCATCGCCCGCGCCGTCGACGCCGCCATCGCCCAGGTGCGGGCCGAGCCCATCCGCAAGAAGCTGCCCAAGGTCCGGTCTTCCACGACCTTCAGCTTCCGGGTGGCGGACTGCCACGGGTACCTGACCGTCGGTGAGTACCCCGACGGTCGACCCGGGGAGATCTTCTTGATGGTGGCCAAGCAGGGCTCCACCCTGGCCGGCATCATGGATGCCTTCGCCATCTCGGTGAGCCACGGCCTGCAGTACGGCGTGCCGTTGCGGGTCTACGTCGAGCAGTACACCAACATGCGCTTCGAGCCAGCGGGCATCACCGATGACCCCGATCTGCGCATCGCGTCGAGCCTCATCGACTACATCTTCCGGCGACTCGCCCTCGAGTACCTGCCGTACGAGGAGCGGGTCGAGCTCGGGGTGCTGTCGACGTCGGAGCGTGCCCAGCCGACGTTGCCGGGCATCGAGGAGGCCTCGGTCGAGACAACCTCGGCCCCCGAGATGTCCTCGGCCCCGTCGTCACCACCGGTCAACCCGGGGTACATGCCCTCGGGACCCACGATCGGCGAGATCTGCCAGGCGTGCGGGTCGTCTCACATGCAACGGGCCGGCAGCTGCATGGTCTGTGCCGACTGCGGTAGCACCAGCGGCTGCAGCTGACGAAGCAGTTTCGCGGTCGAACACTTCCCGGATCATGTGACTGACGATACGTTCAGGCCACGAACGGTGCGTTGGGGGGCTCGATGTGGTCGAAGGCCATACGGTGCGTGGTCGCTGGTGCAGGTCTGGTGCTGGTGTCGTGCGGCAGCGACGGCGAGCTCACGGTAACCGATCCGCTGCGCTCGGATGCCTCACGCAACGAAGAGGCGGTTCCCGACCGCCCGGGCGACCAGCGGGCAGGCGAAGAGGACGACGGGTCGAACCACCAAGACGTCGGCAGTTCAGCGGGCGGACCCGAGCTGAGAGATGCAGACGAGTCGACAGCGACGTCGTCGCCGCAAGGTGAAGGCGAGAAGGCACCCTCGCTTGGAATCTGTGCACCGAGCGTGCTCAGCCTGTGAAGTCAGCCGGGCGGTGCGCAGTTCCGAGTTGCGGTGCGTGCCTTCGAGACGGCCGTCGCTCATGCCGGGGTCGGCGGGGTGGTGGAAGTCGAAGATGTCGTGCTCCCAGCGGTCGAGGATCTCGGCGATGCGTTCAAAGCCGGGCATGTGGCCGATGTCATCCAGCTGGCGGAACCGGGCCAGTGCGGCCCGACCAACGATGTCGTCGTCGTGGTCGAAGCATCGCTAGAGCCAGTGCAGCGCCGACCAGCCCGCTGCGGCCTCACGGTGGGCGTTCACCAACGCAACGAGACGCACAGCGGAGTCGCCGTCACGGCGCTCGACTCAGCCTAAGAGCAGTAGCGGGCCCGGAACGGCTCGGGGTGCAACGCCGGTGGGGGGGTGCCGTGCCGAGTGGGGGTCGGCGCTTATGGGTCTCGGCGCATCTCGGTGAGCCCGGCGGCGAAGCAGCGCTCGACATGGAAGGGTCCAGGACGTGGCGGGCGTGGGGAGCATGGTTGGCGGCTGGGGTGTAAGAGCAAGACCCGTCGGTGAGGACCACCTCACGTGGCGGCGCCCGGGCGCGGCCCGGTTCAGCCATGAACCCCTCCACGGCCTGGGCGTCGCGGTGGGTGAGCGTTGCCAGGACCTTGCCGGTCTCGCCGTTCTAGATGACGGTTACGTAACGGGCGCGGCGCCACATCGAGCTCTCGTCGTCCAGCAGCACCCGGCAGCGTCGCCGACGGCGGTGCTCGGCGGCCAGGTGGCCCAGACGGTGACGAGGTCTGTGTCCCCATGGCGAATACACCACCTCTCCACATCCAGGCGCGGCCTTTACAAGGTGCATCACGCCGGGCGGCTCACCTGAGACAATACGCGTGGCCCCCACTTCGAACTTGGCACGCCTGTTCCAGCCGACTAGGTCGACCGATAAGAGCGGACCGATCCACCCCAGGCTTTCATGACAGGGGACTCGGCGGGTCCGGGGCTGGGCTCCGGGACGTGATCCATTGCGCCCGGCGACACCTCAGCGACAGGCGTTGATCGCCGTCGGTTCACGAGCCCGCAACGTCGGCGAACCACCCGGTGAGCAGGGTCAGCGGCATGCAGGACGGCTCACGCTCGGTGCTGAGCGCACCGGTGCCGCAGAGCGCCACCGGACCGGAGGCCCCCGACGTGGCCGGCCCGGCGGCCGACGACGTCGTCGCTGACCGCAAGGGCGTGCCCACGGGCGTCAGCGCAGCGCCCGAAGACGGCGCCACCGACGCTGGCGACCGCGCAGGGGCCGGCGCCGCGGCCGATGCCGACCGGCGGGGGCGCTCCCGCAGGGCGAGTGCCGCCATGGTGCTGGCGGGGGTCACCAAGACGTTTCCGCTCGGGCGGCGCAACACCGTCACCGCCCTCGACGACATCGACCTGCACGTCGCCCCCGGGGAGTTCCTCGCCCTCCTCGGCCCGTCGGGGTGCGGCAAGTCCACGATCCTGCGCCTGCTCGCCGGGCTGGAGGAGCCCACCGCCGGCGAGGTGCGCATCGATGGCCAGCACCCCCGTGAGCTCGTCGAGGCCCACCGCCTCGGGGTGGCCTTCCAGGAGCACGCCCTGTTGCCGTGGTCCTCGGTGCAGGCCAACGTCGCCCTGCCGTTCCAGGTCGCCGGCCGAACGGTGGATCGCCAGCGGGTCGCCGATCTGCTCGAGCTCGTCGGCATCGCCGACTTCGCCGGTGCCCGACCCAAGCAGCTGTCCGGGGGCATGCGCCAGCGCGCCTCGATCGCCCGGGCGCTGGCCCTCTCGCCCGACGTCCTGCTGCTCGACGAGCCCTTCGGGGCCCTCGACGCCGTCACCCGCCGGCGCCTCAACATCGAGCTGCAGAGCATCTGGGCCCGAGACCAGATCACCACCCTGCTCGTCACCCACAGCGTCGAGGAGGCGGTCTTCCTCGCCGATCGGATCGTCGTCATGACGGGCCGGCCCGGTCGCATCCGAGCCGAGCACGTCCCCGGCTTCGGCCGCCCCCGTGGCCCCGAGGTGCTGCGCTCGGCGCCGTTCCACGAGCTCGTCGACGAGCTCACCGCCCAGCTCGACGCCGAGGCACCGTGACGACGACGACCCCGGCGTCCCGGCCGATCGCACCAGCGCGCTCCGACACCGCCGGGGCGCCGCCGGTCGCCTCACCGCCCGGCGGTAGGACCCGCCGCGGCGGTCGCCGGCGCCGACGGTCCTCGCACCGCGCGCCGGGCAGCTCGGCCGCCCGCATCCGGGCCGTGATCCTCGGTGCGATCGGCATCCTCACGGTCATCGTCACCTGGGAGGTGCTCGGACGCACGGGGGCGCTCGGACGCACCTGGCCACCGCTCACCGACGTGCTCGACACGCTCACCGACCCCGCCCGGCGTGAGCTCTTCGAGCGGGCGGTGTCAGCGACCCTGTCGGCCACCGTGCGGGGCTTCGTCTACGGCAGCGTGCTCGGCTTCGCCATGGCCGCCCTCGGGGTCGTCGTCCCCCTGCTGCGACCGGGCCTCGACCGCCTCGCCGCCGTGTTGAACGCCGTCCCGCTGATCGCGCTCGGACCCTTCCTCATCGTCACGCTGTCCCGGGAGGGCACGCCGACGGCGATCGCCACCCTGGCGGTGTTCTTCAACGTCTTCGTCGCCTCGGCGGCCGGGTTCGCCTCGGCCCGGGGCGCGCACCGCGACGTGTTCTCGGTGCTGGGCAGTCGCCGGTGGGCGACCTTCTGGCGCCTCGAGTTGCCCGCCGCGCTGCCGTCGGTGGCCGACGGGCTGAAGCTGGGCGCGCCCGCTGCGGTGCTGGGCGCCATCCTCGGGGAGTGGTTCGGCGCCCCTCGGGGCCTCGGCATCCTCATCGTCAGCTCGATGCAGAACTACCAGATCACCCTGTTGTGGTCGGCTGCGCTCATCGGTGCGGTGATGTCGCTGGTCGCCTTCGCCGCCTTCGGGGCGTTGGAGATGTGGGTGTCGGCGAGGTTTAGGTGAGCTCGACCATCGACGTCCCGTCCGCCGCCGGCAAGCCGACCGCAACGACTGCAGAGCCCGACGACCCCGGCGCCGCCGACGCCCCGGTGGCGAGGGCGCCGCATCGGCGGGTCGCCACGTTCGCCCACATCGCCACCACCGCGGTCGGTCGCTACTGGGGCGTCCTTGCCATCTTCGCCGCCTGGCAGGCCTACGTGACCCTCGGCGACGTCAGCTCCATCGTGGCCCCCGCCCCGGCGGACGTGCTCGGCGACGTGATCTTCAACCCCACCGCCTACCTGCCCCACGGCTGGTCGACCACCTGGGTGGCCGGGGTCGGGCTCGTCGGCGGCGTGGCGCTCGGTGCCGCCGCGGCGGTGGTGTCGTGGACCTCGCCGCTGCTCTCGGGGATCGTCAACCCGCCGGCGATGATCCTGCGGTCGGTGCCCGTGGTGGCCATGATCCCGGTGCTCGCCCGGCTGCTCGACTACGACATCCGCACGATCCTGGTCATCACGGTGATCATCTCGTTCTTCCCCGCCTTCGTGTTCACCGCGTCAGGCCTGCGCGACCTGCCGAGCGGATCGAGCGACCTGCTCGGGGTCCTCGGCGCCGGGCAGTGGTCGCGACTGCGGCGCCTCGCCGCTCCCTCGGCCGTCCCGAACCTCCTCGTGGCGGTGCGCCTCAGCGCGGCCAACTGCGTCCTCGCCGCCCTCGTCGCTGAGTTCCTCATGGGCACCGAGGGGCTCGGCTACCTGTTCGTCCGCAACCGCAGCGAGATGAACCTCGATCGTTCGTGGGGCGCGGCGCTGGTCGCCACCGTCTTGTCGGTCACCGCCTTCTTGTTGGCGGCGCGCCTCGAACGCTGGGGCCGCCAGCGATGGCGCTGAGCCGACCCCCGTACCACCGCCCACCCCCTGACCACGAGAGGGCCGCCCGTGCCACCACCCGTTGACCGCCGACTCGATCTGCGCCACATGGGTCGCCGTGATCTGCTGCGACTGGGCGGGTACGGCGCAGGCGCCGTGCTGTTGGGCCCGATGGTCCTGGCCGCCTGCGGCGACGACACCGACGCCGCTGACCCCACGACCCCGGCGACCGACCCGTCGGCTCCCGGGTCGTCGGGTCCCGCGGTCGGAGCCGACGTGGGAAGCGTCTCGGTCGGGATGGGCTGGATCAACAACGTCGAGTACGGCGGGTCCTGGCTCGCCCTCGACAACGGCTTCTACGACGAGGAGGGGCTGGAGGACGTCAGCTACCTCCCCGGTGGGCCCAACGCCCCGGCGCCACCGGTCTCGGTCGCCGCAGGTGATGCCCAGATCGGGGTCGACGCGTCGATGCGCCGGCTGATGGACGCCGTCGTCGAGGGCAGCGACTTCGTGATCGTCGCCACCCAGTACCAGACCTCCCCGGGTGGGGTCCTGTCGCTGGCCGAGAACCCGGTCCGCACCCCCGAGGACCTCCTCGGCATCCGCTTCCTCGGCCAGGAGGGCGTCGACATCACCGTCGACGCCGTGCTCGACATCGCCGGGCTCGAGCGCGACTACGAGTTCATCCCCGCCGGCTTCACCCCCGATCCTCTGGTCGAGGGCCAGGGCGACGCCTACTCGTGCTTCGTGGTCAACCAGCCGATCACCCTCGAGCAGCAGTTCGGACTGGTCGAGGGTGAGGACTTCGTCGTCACCACCTGGACCGACCTGGGCCTGCCCCAGTACGCCAACATGTTCTTCTGCGAGCGATCGTTCCTCGACGAGCGGCGAGACGCCGTCGTAGCGTTCCTGCGGGCCACGATTCGGGGCTGGGAGCTCAACGAGCAGGACCCGACGGTCGCCGCCCGTCTCGCCGTGGAGGACTACGGCGCCGATCTCGGGCTCGACCTCGATCAGCAGATCCGCCAGAACGAGCTGCAGATCCCCCTGATGCGCGGGCCGCTCACCGAGCAGCGCGGCCTGTTCTGGCTCGATCCCGAGCTGCTCGGCGGCGAGATGTACACCGCACTGGAGGCCTCGGGTCGCGACGGCCTGCCCCCCGTCGACCGGCTCCTCGACCTCACGGTCCTCGAAGACGTCTACGACGGGGCCACGACGCTGTCCTAGGCGCCCCCGCCCCCGCCTGCAGCCCCGCCCCCGCCCCCGTCCTCGCCCCCGGCTCGACCGGCGAGCCGATCGTCGACCCAGCACCGAACGGAGCCGAGATGGATCTGTCACAGGTCAACGTCGTCCCCCGACGCACCGCCGACCGCCCCGAGGCGGCCCGCCTCGTCGCCGAGGACGGCGCCGCTGTCGTCACCGGGGTCGACCCGGGGCCCGAGGCTGCCGTGGCGCTCGCCCACGAGCTCTTCGGCGCTGCGGTGCTCGCCGTACCCGAGGCGGCCATGGTGCGAGCGGGCGGTGTCGGTGATCGCCGACCCGACGGCCTCGACCACACCACCCGGTCCAACGCCCACACCGACGGGTACGCCTACGGCGACGAGCTGCCCGATCACTTCTTGTTGACGTGCGATCACGCCTGCGCCGAGGGCGGCGAGTCGATCCTGCTCGACGGGTACGCCCTGATCGACGCCCTCGGCGCCGATCCAGGCCACGCCGGGTTGGTCGACGCGCTGAGGGCCACCCCGGTCGACCAGACCGAACAGGGCATGCGCACGTCGCTGTCGACGGTGCTCGGCCGCGCCCCGTCGGGTCGTCAGATGCTGCGCCGCACGGCTGACCAACACCCGGCTCCCGACTCGGCGGATCCTGACGCCGACGCCGAGATGATCCGCCGGTGGAAGGCCGCCGTGGATGCCGCCGCGGATGCGGTCACGCCCGCCGAGCGGCCCAAGCTCTCAGCGGGCGAGGCCGTCGTCGTCGACAACTACCGGATGCTGCACGGTCGAGAGCCCTACGTCGATCTCGAGCGGCTCATGTGGCGGGTCTGGATCTGGACCGACACCTGCGTCGGGGTCCCCGACGGCATGTTGCACTCCGACAGCCGCTTCGCCCACAAGAGCTGAGCCGGCCCGCCCGTCTCGTACCGCCGCCCCGCCGATCGCCGGAGACCCCGCCGTCAGATGCCTCGTCCTCGGCACCACCAGTCGCCCGTCACCCCGCCGCCACCGACCCCAAGGAGCCACGCCATGGCCGACGTCACCGACACCCACCCCATCACCGGCGTCCATCTCGACCTCGATGCCCTCGCCGTTGCGTTCCAGCGCGATGGCTACGTCGTCGTCTCGGGCTTGCTGTCTGATGCCGACCTCGCCGGGCTGGACGCCTCGCTCGTCGAGTTGCAGGAGGCGGTGCGCACCGGTGAGCTTGACCGGGCCCGCTACGGCGGCGACTACCTCACCTCCGCCCCCGACGGCGGGCCCGACTTCGTCAACTACGTCAAGGACGTCACTCGCATCTCGAAGCCGGCCGAGGCCGCCTTCGCCCACCCCGTGCTCGTGGAGCTGATCCGACGCTGCCTCGACGGAGCCGAGCCGTGGGAGATGCGACCCGAGTACGGCGCCCGCTTCGGCGTCGTGTACCAGGACGCCCGGCCGGGGCAGGAGTCGGCATACACCCGCATCGGCTGGCACTCGGATCGCCAGGCGTACCCCACCTCGGACTTCCACCCGTCGATCGCCCTCACCTTCCACCTCGATGCCACCTCCCCGGCCAACGGGTTCCTGCGGGTCGTGCCCGGCAGCCACCGGTGGCCCTCCGACGAGATGCCGTTGCAGTTCGAGAAGATCCCCGGCGAGGTGGGCGCCTACTGCGAGCCCGGCGACGTGATGCTGCACCACTGCGATCTGTGGCACTCAGCGGCCCGGGCCACCGAGGACCCGCCCGGCGGGGTGCGCCGCCACATGCGCGGGTCGTACTTCACAGGACGGATCCCCGAGCCAGGTGAGGAGCTCGAGGCCTTCAACAAGAACGCCGCCCGCTGACGAGCCCCCGTCGCCCGAGTCGGCAGCTCGGCGGCCGCCCGGTTCGTGCCGGATCGGTGCTCGGGGTCGTGGCCGGAGGCGGCGCCGGTCACGAGCTCACGGCGACTGACACCAGAACCGTCCGTCCCTGTTGCACATCGCAGACCGGTGGCAAGCTCGGCGGATGAGACCGCATCGGTTCGCCGCGACGGTGGTGATCGCCGGATGGCTGGTATCGGCCGGCTGCGGGGTCGTCGACGACGACTCGGCGAGCGAGACGAGGCTCGCAGCGAACGGTGCAGCCGACCACGGCACCGGGGGTGACGTCACCCACCCAGCGACCGTCGCAGCTGACCAGGAGGCCGGCGGTGGGGCCAAGCCGGTACCAGGCGCCGTCGTGGCGTTCGAGGTCCGCCCGTTCATCGATGACGTCGATGGCCCCTGCCCGGCATCCGCGCCCGAGGGGTCGCGCTGGGTGCCGGTGCCCGCCGACGGGCTTAACGCCGACGATGCGGGGTGTGCCCAGCTCGGACCGCTCGTGCTCGACGGCACGAGGGTGCGTTCGGTCGCTCCCTTCGAGGTGCTGCCCGTCGTCGACGCGGGTCACCTGCCCGGTGACATCGCGCTGCGTGTCGAGGTCGATGAGGCTGCGTTCGCCGACCTCGTCGCCGCGTCTCGGGGCACGGTGATGGCCGCCCTCGTCGACGGCGCACCGGTGCCCCTCGGCGCCCTCGCCGACGCCACCCTGTCCGGGTCGTTCGGTCTCAGCGGCCTCACCGTCGCCCAGGCCGATCTGCTCTTGGCTCTGGACCCGTCGAACGACGTGTCGGCCGCCGACTTGGCGCCCACCGATGTCGGCCCGCCAGCCGCCCTGGCCACCTTGGCCGACGAGAGGTTCCGCTTCGGCGAGGGGGTGGCCCACGGCGTCGGTGGCGGACTCGTCCCCGGCAGCCAGCCGACGGCGATGTGGTGGTCCGAGCAGCGAGCCGACACCGGGTGGCCCGAGCCGGGGAGCCGCTACGAGATGGTGTTGCTGATGGGATACGCCGGGGGCGTCGACCGCACCCTCGCCGGACTGTGGGGGGGCCGCTTCACCGAGCGCAGCGTCGATGGGCAGGCCGTGTGGGGTGGCACGGGCCCCGAGGGAAAGCCGACGTTGGTGGTGTGGTCGCCACGACCCGACGTCACGTGGCAGCTGCTCCACTACGGCGCATCGGTCGACCAGCTCGTCGACCTCGTCGACGACGTCGTGCCGATCGACGAGGCGACGTGGGTCGCCGAGGGCGGAGCCGTGGGAGCGCAGTCGCTGCCAGATCCGAGCTCGGCGCCGCCCCCGGGCGCTGGTGCCCCCTCCCAGAGCGCGCCGACCCCGCCGTCACCGTCCACGACGCGCACCGGGCCCTGACGTCGGGTTCGGCGCTCGACGATGCGAGCGGTCTCGCCGATAGACACCAACGGTGGCCGATTCGTTCTCCAACGAGCCGATCCCGGTCGACCACCTCCCTCGGCTGTTCGATGACGCCTTCGTCCCTGTCGACCCCCGCTACCGGCGGGGTCGGCTCGCGGTCCTCATCGGCGCCGCCATCGTCGTGTTCGCCGTCGGGTGGTGGGCGGCGTCTGAGGTCGAGCCGGCAGCCATCCCGTTCGCCGTCACCGGCGCTGTCCTGCTCACCCTGGCCCTCGCCGGGCTCTTCGTCGTCGTCGAGTCGCGCCGCCTCGCCTATCAGCTGCGCGGCCACGACCTCTCCCTGCGCCGCGGGGTCATCGAGCACGACGTGACGACGCTGCCCTTCACCAGGGTCCAGCACGTGGCGGTGTCCAGGGGCCCCATCGAACGCGCCCTCGGTCTGGCGACGTTGGAGGTCAGCACGGCCGGCCCCGACATCACGATCCCCGGGCTGCGCGCTGACGAGGCGACGCGCCTCAGGTTGTTGGTCACCGAACGCGCCGGGGTCACCGACGACGACAGGGCCTACGACGATTTCGAGGCTCACGACGACAGCGGGGCTCACGACGACAGCGCCCCGCCCGTGATCGCGCCGCCTCCGGGGCCATGATCGATCTGCGCGTCCCGCAGCGGCAGTCGCCGCTGGCCGTGGTGTTCCTGGGCGTGCGCATCGTCGCCAGCCTCGGCGTCGTCCAGATCGCCCTCGCAGCGCTGTTCTTGGTGAGCGGACCCTTCGGCAACCGCTCGACCTTGGTCTTGTTCGCGGCGTTCGCCGTCCTCGGGTCGCTGGCGGTGCTCAGCTGGTGGCGGTTCACGTTCCAGTTCGTCGACGGCGAGCTCGTCGTCGCCAAGGGGGTCCTGTGGGCCGAGCGGCTCACGGTCCCGATCGATCGGATCCAGAGCATCGCCATCGAACAGGAGCTGCTGCACCGCCTGACCGGGCTCGTCAAGGTCACCGTCGACACCGCCGGATCCTCGGTGACCGAGCTCACGATCGCTGCGGTGGCCCGCCCCGTCGCCGAACAGCTCGAACGTCAGGCGGTCGTGGCCCCGGGGCGCATCCCCGGCCCGGCGGTCGAGCCCGGCGATCGACCGGCCCACCTGTTCGTCCCGGTCGACGCGCAGGTCGTCGTCGCCCACGATCCCCGGCGGTTGCTGCTGGCAGCCCTCACGCTCTGGCCGTGGTCTGGACTCGTCGTCCTCGGACCGCTGATCGCGGGGTTCAACCGCCTGCCCGACGACGTCACCGACCTGGGCTCTGATCTCGAGCTGGTCGGGACGACGTCGTGGAGGGTCGTCTCGGCGATCGCCGCGCTCGTGGCGATCGCCCTCGCCCTCAACGTCGCGCGGGTGTTCCTCAGGGACTTCCGGCTCACCCTCACGGCCACGCCGACGGGCCTGCAGCGAACCTCGGGCCTGTTGTCGCTCACCCGCACAGCGAGCAGCGTCACCCGGGTGCAGGTGGTGTCGACCGCCCAGAACCCGCTGCAGCGCATAGCCGGGCTGGCCGACATCGAACTGTCGACGATCGGCCACGGTGACATCCGGCTGATCGGCTGCGACGACGAGCAGGTGGGCGCCGTCGAGCGACGGGTGCACCCGTCGTGGGGGAGCGACCTGGCGCCTGGTCGCCGCATCCACCCGGCTGCGGTCCGGCGGGTGGTCCGCGCGGCCGCCGTCGTCGCCGCCCTGATCGCCGCCGGTGGGTACCCGGTCATCGGCGCATGGTCGGTGGTGGCCCTGGTAGCCGTGCCGGTGGTGTGGGCCCTGGCGCGGCGACACGTTCGGCGGTTCCGGTGGGCGCTCGGGGACGAGCTGGTGACCTCGCGCCACGTCCTCAGCCGGACCACCAGGCGGGCTCGTCGTTCAAGGCCAACGCGGTGAGCGTGACCCAGTCGGTCTTCGAACGTCGGCGTGGCCTCGGGACCGTCGTGATGGCGACGGGCGCCGGCCGGGTCCGGGTCGCCGTGCTGCCGGTCGCCGAGGCGCACGCCGTCCGCGACACGATCCTGCACGCCGCAGAGACCGATCGACGACCGTGGATGTAGCGGCTCGATGCCCGACGGGCGTGAGAGGCTCGACGTGGTGAGCGCCTTCGACGAAGCTGCAGCCCGGGTCCGGGCCGGCGCGGACCCCCACGCCGAGGCTGGCGACCTGGTCGACGCCATGACCGTCGACGAGCGGCTCGGCTGCCTCGACGGCGATCTTCCGTACTGGCCCGGCGTCATCGACATGATGGGCGGCGGGTACTGGGCCCACCCGTGGCCCGCCGCTCGGGTCGAGCGCCTCGGCGTGCCCGGCATCGCCTTCGCCGACGGCCCCCGGGGCTGTGTCATCGGACCGAGCACGGTGTTCCCGGTGTCGATGGCCCGGGGCGCCAGCTTCGACCCCGAGCTCGAACGCGAGATCGGAGCGGCCATCGGCGCCGAGTTGCGGGTCAACGGCGCCACCTTCACCGGGGCGGTCTGCATGAACCTGCTACGCCACCCGGCGTGGGGTCGGGCCCAGGAGACCTACGGCGAGGACCCCCACCACGTGGGGGTCATGGCCGAGGCCCTCACCCTCGGGCTGCAGCGCCACGTGATGGCCTGCATGAAGCACTTCGCGCTCAACTCGATGGAGAACGCCCGCTTCAGCGTCGACGTCACCGCCGACGAGCGGGCGCTGCACGAGGTGTACCTGCCGCACTTCCGCCGGGTCGCCGCCGCCGGGGTCGCTGCCACCATGACGGCCTACAACTCGGTCAACGGCCGGTGGTGCGGCGAGAACGCCGAGCTGATCACCGACGTCCTGCGCGACGAGTGGGGCTGGGACGGCATGGTCATCACCGACTTCGTCGCCGGCCTGCGAGACCCCGTGGCCTCGGTGCTCGCCGGGTGCGACATCGAGATGCCGTTTCGCCAGCAGCGGGCCCTGGCCCTGCCCGACGCCCTTGCCGGCGGCCGCCTCGACGAGGCCGACGTGAGCGCCCGGGCTGCCCAGGTCGTGGCCACGCTGTTGCGCTTCGCCGTACCGCCTGCCCCGGCCCCGCCGGTGGGGATCGTCGCCGGGCCGGCGCACCGGGCCCTGGCTCGCCGGGCGGCGGTGGCTGCGACGGTGCTGGTCCACAACACCGGGCTGTTGCCCGTCGACCGTGCCACCCTCGGCCGGGTGGCGGTCCTCGGACGGCTCGCCGGGCGACCCAACACCGGTGATGGCGGCTCGAGCCACGTCCGCCAGCCCGACGTGACCACGCCGCTCGCGGGGCTGCGGGCAGCCCTCGACGGCGTCGAGGTCGTCCACTCCGTCGACGATGCCACCATCGCCGACGGCGCCGACCTGGCGGTGGTGGTGGTCGGTTACACCGCCGCCGACGAGGGCGAGTTCATCGGCGACGCCCAGCGAGGCGGTCCGCCGCCAGAGGTCATGCCGCCCACCGATCACCCCGAGGTAGGCATGGGCGCCGACATGGCCGGTCTGCTCGGTGGCGATGTCGACGCGGCGCCCGACGCACCCGCCGAGGACGAGGTGTTCGGTCGGGGTGGGGGCGACCGCAGGTCCCTGGCCCTCCCCGAGGGCGACGTGGCGTTGATCGCCGAGGTGGCTGCCCGTCACGACCGGGTCGTGGTGGTGCTGCAGTGCGGCTCGGCGGTCCTCGTGCCCTGGCTGGAGGACGTCCAGGCCGTCCTGGTCACCTGGTACGCCGGCATGGAGGGCGGTCACGCCCTCGCCGACGTGGTGCTCGGGCGGGCCGAGCCGGGTGGCCGGCTGCCCTTCGCCGTGCCCCACGAGGCCGCTGACCTCGTCGACTTCGACCCCGACGCCGACGCCGCCACCTACGAGCTGCTGCACGGCCAGTGGCACCTCGACGATCGCGGCGTCGCCCCCCACCTGCCCTTCGGCCACGGACTGGGGTACACCACGATCGAGCTCACCTCGGCCGGCCGTCAGGTGCCGCTGTCTCAGACCAGCCCCGGCCCGACCGTCGAGGTCGAGCTGGTCGAGACCGGGGGGCGGGGCGGCAAGGCCGTGGTGTTCGCCTTCGCCTCGGTGCCCGGCTCTCGGCACCGTCGCCCGCCACGGCGCCTGGTCGGCTTCGACGCTGTCGTCCTCGACCCCGGCGAGACCCGCACCGTGGGCATCGGTGTCGACCTCGACCTCCTCGACGTGCGCGTCGGCGGCGGTTGGGAGACCGAAGACCTCCCCGTCGTCATCGAGGTCGGCCTCGACGCCGCCCACCTGATCCACGTCAACAACGACCAGGCGGGCGAGCCGGGCGGCCCGCTTCGCTGAACCGACGGCGGCGGTCCTCGGGCATGATCTGTGGTGACGTGGCCACCGAGACCGAGCGCAAGTTCCTCGTCGTCGGGGGTGGGTGGCGCACCACCACCCCCCGGACGATCGAGCAGGGGTACCTGGTCGCTGAGGCCGACGTCGAGATCAGGGTCCGCATCATCGACGGCCGCCAGGCCGTGCTGACCGTCAAGGGCATGGCGCAGGGGGCCGCACGCACCGAGATCGAGTGCGGCCTGACCCCACTCGATGCCGCCGCCGAGCTCGTCGACACCTTCGCAGCCGGCGCCGTGGTCACCAAGATGCGTCACGAGATCGACGTCGACGGCGTGGTCTGGGAGGTCGACGAGTTCGACGGTGACAACGCCGGGCTGGTGCTGGCCGAGCTGGAGGTGCCAGCCGGCGCTGACCCGGAGGCGCACTTCGACCGGGCGCTGCACCCCGGTCGACGGCCGTTCTGGCTTGGCTCAGAGGTCACCGGCGACCGCTCGTACTCCAACGCTGCGCTGGCTCGACGACCCTTCGCCACGTGGCTGAGCTGAAGCTGGTCACCCGGGCGCCCTCACCCCGTCGGTGGTGGGCGGCGGCGGGGGTGGCGGCGCTCCTCGCCGTGGCGGCGTCGCTGCTCATCGGCGGTCCTGCCGGATGGGCGGGCGGGATCGTGCTCGGGCTGGTCGCCGGGGTGCTCGGCTGGTCGGCGCTGGCCGCCAACGCCGAGGCGAGGGCGCACGAGCGGTTCCGACGTGAGGTGACCCGTCGCGGTGACCGACCCCGGGTGACGGTGCGTCGCCTCGACGGTCCTGACGTCGAGCTCGGCCTGGGCGGGGGCCGCATCGCCCGAGCCACCGTCGACGAGGCGGCCTCGGCGGCCCTGCGCGGCGCACGACAGCTCGAGCTGGTCGGTGAGGTCCGAGCCGGCCGTCACGTCGGCCTCGTCCTCGACCACCGACGCCTCGCCGTCATCGCCGTCACCGCGGTGCTCGAACGTCGATGAGCGGGGGCTCATCGGGGGGTGCTACGAACGGCGCCATGGAACTTCCCAGCCGTGTCGCAGTGATCACCGGAGCCGGGTCGGGCATCGGGGCCGCCATGGTCGCCCGCCTCGCCGCCGACGGGGCCACGGTCGTGGCCGCCGACATCGACCTCGACGCCGCCACCGCGGTCGCCGACGCCAACGGGGCGACAGCGGTGCGCCTCGACGTGACCGACCGCGGCGGGTGGACCTCGGTGCTCGACCAGGTCGAGGCCGATCACGGCGGCATCGATCTGTTGGCGGCCAACGCCGGCATCATGAGCCGGCCGCCCGACGCCCCGATCGACGACGACATCCTGGACTGGACCGAGCGCTGGGAGGCGGTGCGGGCGGTCAACCTCGACGGCGTGGTGTGGGGCATCGCCGAGGTGGTGCCCCGCCTGGCTCGCTCGGGCGGCGGCGACATCGTGGTGACGGCGTCGGTCTCGGGACTCGTGCCGACCCCCATCGACCCGTACTACACCGCCACCAAGCACGCCGTGGTCGGCCTGGTCCGCTCGCTCGCCCCAGGCCTGGAGGGGCGCGGCGTGCGCATCAACGCGCTGTGCCCCGGGGCCATCGACACCGCCATCGTGCCCGAGGCGCTGCGGGGCGGGGCGCTCGAGCTGATGGACGCCTCGGAGATGGCCGACGCCCTGGTCACCATCGTCGACTCGGGACGCACGGGAGCGGCGTGGGCCGCCCACCGACCCGGTGCCGCCCCCGTCGTGGTCGAGCCGCCCGGGCTGGCCTGATCGCGCTGGTCCTCAGGTGAGCCCGACCCCGACCGATGGGGCGGGGTGCTCCGCGCCACGACGCTGCTCACCGCGGTCGCGATGGCTGTCACCGGCCTGGCGATGGTGACCCCGGCCGGCGCATCGGCGTCGGGGGAGGCCGAGGTCGGGCGTCCGGTCGACGGGTCCAGAGCCTTCGACGAGCTCTGGTTGGACATCGAGCCGCTGGCCCCGGGTGCGGGTGCCACCGTCGTCGAGGAGCCGCCCCCGGACCTCCCCGGCGTTGACGGCGCAGATCGAGAGGCGGCCGACACAGCGACACCTGCTCGATCGGCTGCCGGTCGAGATGACGCCCGCGGACGGCGGACCGCCGACGATCTGACCGCCGAGCTGATCGCCGTCGTGGTCGTGTTGAACATCGTGGTCGCGATCATCGCCGTCGTGGCGGCCCGGCGCGACGGATCATGCCCGAGGGCCGACGTCGATCGTCGACGAGTCCCCGACGAGCTCGTCACCTGAGCTCCGCCGCTACGGTGCCCGGGTCATGAGCGCTGCGCCCAGGATCGCCGTGGTGGGCAGCTGCAACGTCGACGTCGTCGTCGAGGTGCCCCACCTGCCCGCCCCCGGTGAGACCGTCCTCGGCGGCGATCGTCGCGACGTGCCCGGCGGGAAGGGTGCCAACCAGGCGGTCGCGGCCGGCCGGCTCGGCACCCGGGTGCACCTCGTTGGTGCCGTCGGTGATGATCCGGCCGGTCAGCTGCTGCTCGACGCCCTGGCGGCCGGCCGGGTCGACACCTCCGAGGTGAGCGTCCTGGCCGACGTCGCCTCCGGCACCGCCCTCATCGCGGTCGACGGCGCCGGGGAGAACACGATCGTCGTCGCACCGGGGGCCAACGCCCGCATCGCACCGGCCGATGTGGCCGCGTCGCCGGCGGTGCGCTCGGCGCAGGTCGTGGCGGTGCAGCTCGAGGTGAGCGACGGGGTGGTCGCCGCTGCGGTCGGCGCGGCCACCGGTGCCGTCGTGCTCACCCCCGCCCCGGCGCGCGCGCTTGCGGCCGGTGTGCTCGCCGAGGTCGACGTCATCGTCCCCAACCGGGTCGAGCTCGGCCAGTTGCTCGGGGTCGCCCCCCCGGCGACGGTCGACGACGCTGCCCGAGCCGCCGGCCGCCTGCGCGCCGGCGGCCGCTTCGGCGCCGACGGCCAGCGGATCGACGGGTCCCGGGAGGCCTCCGGTCCCCGGGCCGTGGTCGTCACGTTGGGCGACGACGGGGTGGTGGTCGTCGACGGCGAGGCCGCGACCCCCGTGCACCTGAGGGCCCCCGACGTCGTGGCGATCGATACGACCGGCGCCGGAGATGCGTTCTGTGGGGCCCTGTGCGACGGCTTGGCCGACGGGCGGTCGTTGCGCGCGTCGGCCGAGCGAGCGGTGCGCGCCGCTGCCATCTCGGTGACCCGGGCCGGCGCCCAGACCTCACCGAGCGCCGCCGAGCTCGACGACGCCTCCTGAGGAGGTCAGGGCCCGTCGTCGGACGGGTCATCGAGACGTTCGAGCAGCCCGGGACGTGTTGCCAGCACCAGCCCGGCGGCGGTCAGCAACAGCCCAGCCGTCGTGACCACGGGGCGGGGCGACAGGGCGTCGGCCGCGACGCCCTGGATCAACCCCCCGATCGGGTAGGCAGCGGTGAAGGACATGATGCGCACGGCCATGACCCGACCTCGCAACCGGTCGGTCACGATGGCCTGCACCGCGGTGTTGGTCACCGATATGACCGCCAGGAACCCTGCGCCGGCGGCCATCAGCGTGGCGACGCCCATCGCCAGGGTCGTCGACGCCCCGAAGGCGGCCACCGCCAACCCGTACAGCGGCAGCGCCACCCTGACCACCGACCCCCGGGGGATGTCGCCGAGCATGCCGCTCACCAGCGGTGTCGCCAGGATGGCGCCGACACCGAGTGACGCGCTCAGCACCCCGAAGGCCACCGGGCCGACGTCATAGACGTCCTCGGCGTAGACGACGGTGAACTGCAGGACCGGGTTGCCGAGCGCCCCGACGAGCACGGCGACGACGATGCCGACCACGATGCCCGGACGGGCGGCCACGTAGGCCAGCGCCTCCCCGAAGCCCTGGCGCACCGAAGCCGTCGAACGGGCGAGAGCCGCCGTCGCTGGTCCCGCTCGCCCGATGGCCACGAGCGCGGCGATGACCACGATGAACGACACGGCGTTCAACAAGAACGCCCACCCGGCCCCGAGGGTGGCGAGCAGCACCCCACCCACGGTCGGTCCGAGGGCCCGCGCGGCGTTGAACTGCGTCGAGTTCAACGTGATGGCCGACGCCAGGTCCTCCCGGGGCACCAACGACGGGACGAAGGCCTGCCACGACGGGATCATCAGCCCCGACGCCACACCCCCGGCTGCGGTGAGGGTGAGGATCCACGCCGGTGACCGCAGGTCGGCGGTCCAGCTGGCCCACAGGGCCAGGGCGCACAGGGCCAACGCCACCTGGGTGACCAGCAGCACCCGCCGACGATCGTGGCGGTCAGCGAGCGCCCCGCCCAGCGGGCCGAGCGCCATCACCGGCAGGAACTGACAGAACGTGGCGAGCCCGACCCACAGCTCGCGACCCGTCAGCTCGAAGAGCACGTAGGGGATGGTGAGGTTCTGCAGCCACTGGCCGGCGTTGGAGATGAGCGCTGCGGACCAGAAGATCCCGAAGCGGCGGTGCCGGAACGCACGGAGGGCGTGGCGCACCCCGCTCGGTGCGTCGGGATCGCTCGGCGGGTCGTCGCGCCGGCGTGGTCTCACCGGTTCAGGCTACGGGGGCGTGGTCGGGCCGGGCGGGGGGCGCGCCGACGGACCCGCCGGCGAGGAGGCGCCGCAGCGCTCGGGCGACGCCGTCGTCGTCGTGGGCCTCGCACACCACGTCGGCCGCCGCTCGGGTCACCGCCCTGGCGTTGCCCATCGCCACCCCGGTGCCGGCCCAGGCGAGCAGCTCGTGGTCGTTCACGTTGTCGCCGAAGGCGACCGTGAGCCGGGCGTCGAGACCGAGTCGGTCGACCAGCCAGGCCGCAGAGGTCGCCTTGGACACACCAGCCAGCCCGATCTCGGCGAACGGGAGACCGGCGTGGTTGACGCCGAGGCCTTCGGGCAGCGCAGCGGCCAGCTCGGCCAGCAGCAGATCCATGTCGACCTCGCCGGCGGGCACGACCGAGACCTTGCGCACCCCGCCGTCCAGGTGGGCGAGCGCATCGACCACCGGTGTGCCCCCGTCGGGCATCGGTAGGGGGATGGCCTCGGCGAAGCGAGGCTCGTAGAAGAAGCGTTCGTCGCCGAGCTCGACGGCCAGGTGGGCGTCGTCGACCCGGGCGCGGGCCACCTCACCGGCAAGGCGGGCCCGTCCTGGGGCGATGAGCCACTGATCGATGACGACGTCGTCGGCGGCGTCGAGCACGACGGTGCCGTTGAGGCAGCTCACCCATCGCACGCCAGCCCGGCGGGCCACTTCGAGGGTCAGCGCCGGTGGTCGACCGGTGGCGATCATCACCTCGATGCCCGCTCTGCGCACCTCGGCCAGCGCCTCCCGGGTGACCGCCGACACCGCACCGTCGGGACCCAGCAGCGTGCCGTCGAGGTCGACCACGACCAGCGCCGGCCGGCCCTGATCTGGTGCGACCTCGTCGCCGCCCGGTGCTGTCGCCGGTGGTGAGCCCGTCACGCTGGCCACGCCAGCGACGGGGGCGCCGGAGGCGCCGGGATCAGCCGACAGGGGTGGGCTGGCGTTCGTCGCGCTCGGCGCGACGTTCACGACGGCGCCGGGTGGCCGACGCCGCCCGCGACAGCCGCTCCATGTGGGCGGCGATGTCGTCGCGGGCGACCTTGGCGTCATCGTCGAGGCGGCCGTCCTCGACGTCCAGGATCCGCCATGCCCGGTTGACCACCGGTTCGAGGACCCGGTCGTGGTGCTGCTCGAAGTCGTAGATGCCGACCGAGGCGATCCGACGGGCATGTTCGTCGAAGCCGACGATGCCGGTGCCGGGCATGGCGAACTCGACCACCTGGGCCCGCAGGGCGACCATGAACGCCGAGGGGTCGAGCTCGAGGGCGGCCGAGCAGGCGTCGCGGTAGAACAGGTGGTGGAAGTTCTCGTCGGTGCCGATCCGCTTCATGATCTCCTGGCCCCACGGGTCATCGATCAACCGACCGGTGTTGCGGTGCGACAGGCGGGTCGCCAACTCCTGGAGGGCCACGTAGATCAGGCCCTGCAGGGCGTTGGGCGGGTCGGGCACCTCGCCCGAGGACATCTGGGCCATGCGGGCCCGTTCGAGCACGACGGGGTCGATGGCCCGGCTGACGAGCAGCCAGTCACGGATCGCCTGGGCGTGGCGGTCCTCCTCGGCCACCCAGCGCCTGGCCCACACGTTCCAAGACTCCCCACCGAACAGGGTGCTGATCGAGTGGAAGTAGTACGGCAGGTTGTCCTCGGTCAACAGGTTGACGAACAGCGCGCTGCGCACCTCGTCAGCGACGGGGAACTCGTCGGGATCCCACTGCTCGCCGGGTTCGTAGTCCCGACCACGGCTCCAAGGCACCATCTCGTGGGGGAACCACTCCTTGGTGGCCTTCAGGTGCCGGTCGACGAGCTCGTCGACCGTCGGCTCGAGCGCCTCGAGCAGCGTTGCTTCATCCATCCCCGTGATTGAACCACCTCGGCCGCACCTCGCCGCACCGGGCGGCGGTCAGCACCAGGCGGGTCAGGGGTCGCACCCGGCGGTCAGAGCTCGACGCCAGCGGGCCACAGCGGACGTCACGTGCCGTCGAGCTCGACGACGGCGAGGATGTCGTCGCCGTAGCGCTCGAGCCGGGCGGGTCCGATGCCCTTGCACGCCAGCAGCTGCTCGGGCGTGCTCGGTCGACGCCGGGCGACATCGGCGAGGTGCTCATCGGACAGCACCACGTAGGCCGGCACACCGTCGGCTCGGCACCGTTCGAGCCGCCAGGCCCGCAGCGCCTCGAACATGCCGGCGTCGGGCGCAGCGATGACCAGGCGGGCGGTGCGGCCGTCGACGACCGCCTCGGTGCCGATGGCGATGCGCGTGCGGCCACCCCCGGCGAGGGCGACGACCAGATCGTCGCCGACGATCTCGGTGATGGTCCCGCCGAAGCCGTCACCCAAGCCGATCTCGGTGCCGACCTCGACCACCACCTCCACGGCAGGTTCGCCACCCGCGTCGGGGTCGACGGTGGTGCTCGACACCGCGGCGGCGGGCAGTCGGGTCTCGATGGGGGCGGTGGCGGGGGCCGGCGGGACGCCGGCCTCGCGCAGCTCGTCGAGGAAGGGCGACGGCGCCTCGGTGTCGGCCAGCACGAGCAGCTGACGTCGGGCCCGGGTGATCGCCACGTGCAGCACGCGCCGCTCCTCCTCGACGTCGGTGGCGAGGCGGTGGGGGATCAGTCCGGCGTCGACGCCGACCACGGCGACGGCGTCCCACTCGAGGCCCTTGACGCGGTGGACTGACGACAGGTGCACACCCCCCGGGTCATCGGGTCGCTCGAGGGTCGCCCGCAGCCAGGCCTCGAAGCCCCGCACCTCGGGGTGCAGCGCCGCCACGGCCACCAGCGCCGCCAGGTCGTCGCCGTGGGCGGCGGCGTCGCCGCCCTTGGAACGGTCGAGGGTCTCGACGGCGCGCCCCAGGCCGATGACGCGCTGGATGAACCGCAACGAGGTGGCCGTGTCGGCTCCTGCGGCGCGCTCGCCGAGGGCGACGACGTCGTCGACGAGGCCGGCCAGGCGCTCGCCGCTGCGCCCGCCCATCCGCTCGGCCTCGACGCGCAGCTGCTCGACCCGCCAACGCCCACGCCGCCGCAGACCGTCGGTGACCTGGCGGTTGAGCTTGCGGGACGGTCGGTTGGCGACCTCTGCCAGGTCGACACCGGCCAGCTCGTCGCCCGCGACGGCCAGGCGCAGGTACGCCATCGCGGCGCGGACCCCGGTGCGGCGCAGGATGCGGGCGTCGACAGGACGGCGGCAGGGCACCCCGGCCTCGCCGAGCAGCACCTGGTAGGGCAACAGCGTGGCGTTCACCCGGGCGAGCACGGCGATGCGCCCGGGGTCGGTGCCGGCGTCGATCCAGGCCCGCACCTGGGAGGTGGCCGTGCCGGCCGCCTCGCTGGCCGGGCAGCGGCTGATCTGCATGCCGTGGCGGTCGTCGACGGCCCGCAGCGACTTGTCGACCCGCCGGCGGTTGCGGCTCAACAGGTTGCCTGCAGCTGCGACCACATCTGACGGGCACCGGTAGTTGACCTCCAGGGCGTACTCGGCGGCGCCGGGGAACCACCGGTCGAAGTGCACGAGGTGCTCGGGGGTGGCCCCGGCGTAGCCGTAGATGACCTGGTCGTCGTCGCCGACCCCGAGCACCTGGTCGGCCGGGGCGGCGAGCAGGCGTACCAGCAGCAAGTAGGCGGGGGTGAGGTCTTGGAACTCGTCGATCAACAGGTGGCGGCGGCGGGCTCGGCTGCGCTCGCGGGCCTCGGCGTCACCCAGCAGCAGCGTCACCGCTCCGAAGATCATCTCGTCGAAGTCGACCGCGCCGTCACCGACGAGGGCCCGGTGGTAGCGCCGGTAGACCTCGGCGAAGCCGGGGGCGTCGTCACGGGTCGCCTCGACGCGCTCGGGCTCCTCGAAGGCCAGCCGCACGTCGGCCAGGCCCTCGAGGTAGGGGGCGGTCACGTCGGTGTTGGCTCGGGGGCGCACGGGGATGAGCGGCTCGAGGCGGCTGCGGACGTCGCGCTCGTCGAGCAGGACCGGGGGCCGTCGGCGGTGGTGGCGAGCAGCGTCGCGCAGCACCTCCAGGCCGAGGGAGTGCAGCGTGCGGATCTCGGGGCGCACGGCGTCGTGCAGGCGCTCGGCCAGCTCGGCTGCGGCCCTGGTGTTGTAGGCGACCGCAGTGACCAGGGAGTCCTCGACGCCTCGGTCGAGCACGAGGTGGTGCAAGCGTTCGACGAGCACCCGGGTCTTGCCCGACCCGGCCGGCGCCACCGCCCGGGCAGGGCCGCTGGGGTGGGTGACGACGGCCAGCTGGTCAGCGGCCAGCTCGCTGGCCGGCGCCGCACGGCGGGCGACCACGAGGTGGCCCCGCTCGACCGATTCGCGGTGCACGATCGCCTGATCCACCTCGACCGGGCCCCTCGGTCCGCCATCGACCCAGGCGTCACGGCCGTCGGGGAGCACGATGTCGGCCTTGGCGCCTGGCTGGGCCCCGAGGCGGGCCGCCTTGTGGCCCCACCACCACACCGGGGCGTCGCCCCGGGCGTCATAGGTGTTGGCCCACACCAAGAAGAAGAGCCGCTCGAGGCCGAAGGAGAAGGTGCGGGGCAGGCGCCACGGGTCGAGGTCGGTGGTCTCGGGCCGGCGGAGGGCGTCGTGGGGCACGCCGAGCTCGATCACGACCGGATGTCGGCACTGCCAGGCCTCGCGCAGGGCGTCGATCGCCGCAGTCGGTCGATCGAGGGCCGCGTGGTCGACGACGACCCGGGGCGCAGCCGCCCACGGGACAGGGACGACGCTGCCCGGGTTGATGACGACCCCACGGCCGAGCGCCGGTGGCCCGGGGTGGATCGAGCCGCTCACCGAACGCATGTTCCCACAGTCCCGTCGACGGGAACAGCTCGGTGCGTCCAGAGGTTGCCGACGGTGCACGGACGGGGCGCCCCGACGCCACGCAGCCCTGGATCGAACCCGATCTCGAACGGATGGGACCATGACCGCACCAGCTCCTGACCCCGGCGGCCGAGCAGACGGATCGAGCGGGGCGCCCGGCCCCGGTGACGGTCCCGTCACCGTCGATCTGTACTGGCGGCCGGGTTGCGGGTTCTGCGCCGCCCTCGAGCGGGGCCTGGCCGACCACCACCTGACGATCCGCCGGCACAACATCTGGGACGAGCCCGGGGCGGCGGCAGTGGTGCGTAGCCACGCCGGGGGCAACGAGACCGTGCCCACCGTCGTCGTGGGCCCGACCGCCATGGTCAACCCTCGCCCCGGCGATGTGCTCGCCGCCGTGCAGGCCGAGGTCGCCCGGGTGAGCGGTGGTGGGTCCCGGTCCGAGCCGGCTGACAGCTGAGGGTGCAGACGCCGGATCGTGCGCGGCGAGGCAGGCGACGGTGATCGTCGGGGTGCCCGCTGAGGTCATCGACAGCGAGCACCGGGTCGGGTTGAGCCCGGGCAGCGTCGGCGAGCTCGTCGCCCACCACCACCGGGTGGTCGTCGAGACCGGGGCGGGGGCTGGTTCGGGGTTCGCCGACGCGGACTACGTGGCCGCCGGCGCCGAGCTGGTCGCCGACGGCGCCGAGGTCTTCGACGCCGTCGAGCTGATCGTCAAGGTGAAGGAGCCCCAGCCGGTCGAGCGGGTTCGCCTGGGGCCTCACCATGTGCTGTTCACCTACCTGCACCTGGCACCCGACCCGGTCCAGGCGCGCGACCTGATGGCGAGCGGGGCGACCTGCATCGCCTATGAGACCGTCACCGACGATCGGGGCGGGCTGCCGTTGCTCGCCCCGATGAGCCAGATCGCCGGCCGCCTGGCGATCCAGGCCGGGGCGCACTGCCTCGAACGTCCCCAGGGTGGGGCCGGCGTGCTGCTGGGCGGCGTGCCGGGGGTCGCCTCGGCGCGCGTCGTGGTGATCGGCGGTGGCAACGTGGGCGCCAACGCCATCGAGATGGCCATCGGCCTCAGCGCGGCCGTGACCGTGGTGGATCGAGACGTCGCGGTGCTCGGTCGTCTCGCCGATCGCTTCGGGGCGGCGCTGGAGACGGCGTACTCGACGCGCGCCGCCGTCGACGCCCTCGTCGTCGATGCCGATCTGGTGATCGGGGCGGTGCTGGTGCCGGGAGCGGCCGCCCCCCGAGTGGTCACCGCCGATCAGGTGGCGCGCATGCGTGCAGGCTCGGTGCTGGTCGACGTGGCCATCGACCAGGGCGGGTGCTTCGAGACGTCACGCCCGACGACGCACTCCGAACCGACCTTCGTCGTCGACGGCATCGTCCACCACTGCGTGACCAACATGCCTGGTTGCGTTCCCCGCACCTCGACCCTGGCGCTCAACAACGTCACGTTGCCCTTCGTGCTCGCCCTCGCTGACCACGGCGCCACCGAGGCCATGCGGCGCGATCCCCACCTCGCCGCCGGGCTGAACGTCGCCGCCGGGGAGATCACCGAGCCCGCCGTCGCCGGCGCGCTCGGTGTCGTCGGCCGGTCAGCAGCGCGATGCTGAGCTCGTCGATGCGTTCGAGCACAGGGGCGGGCAGCCGGGCGAGGGTCCGGTCGACGGGGTCGGTGCAGATCACGGTTCGGCCCTGGGCCAGGCCACAGACGATGCCCGCCGCCGTGTCGTCGGGGGAGCGGACGTAGCTGCGCTCGACCGCCCGCCCCAACCGGGACGTCGGGGCCAGGGCGACGCCGAGCGCATCGGCCAGCATCGGCGTGCGCACCGGCCCCGGGATCGCCAACGCCGCACGCACCCCCCGGCGGCGCACCTCGCGATCGGCGGCGCGGGTGAGCGAGGTGACGAAGGACTTGCTGGCGCCGTAGAGCGCCAGGTTCGCCATCGGCGCGACCCCGGCGGTCGAGGAGATGTTGACGACCAACCCACGTCCCCGGGCGACGAAGGCCGCCAGCGCCTGCCTCGTCAGCTCGGCCAGGGCCACGACGTCCACGGCCAGGATCTCCTCGGCCCGTGCGGGGTCGAGCTCGTGCAGGGGGCCGTGGGTGGCCACGCCCGCGCTGTTGACCACGACGGTCGTCGCCGCGTCGTCGAGGCGAGCGCCGATTCGCCCCAGGTCATCGGGGCGAGCGAGGTCGGCGGTGACCACCTCACACGTGCGGCCGACGCCTTCCACGGCGGCTGCGGTCGCCGCAAGCCGCTCGGGGGATCGGCCGGTGGCCACGACGTCGAGGCCCCGGCGGGCCAGGGCGAGCGCCACCGCCGCCCCGATCCCCGACGAGGCCCCCGTGACGATCGCGGTCGTGTCCGCCAGCGGCGCCAGCAGATCAGGCCGACGCCTCATCCGCGCTCGGCCGGCGGGGAGATCTCGGCCATCGCCTCGACCGCCCGATCGATCTCGGCGGCGGTGTTGGCCGCGGTGACCGTGAAGCGGACGCCGCCTCGGTCCAGGGGCATGGCTGGGAACACCGACGGCGTGATGACCAGGTCGTGGCGCCAGAGGGTCTGACAGGCGCGGGCCACCGCGTCGAGCCCGCCGATCTCGACGTTGACGATCGGGAGGTCGATGTCGCCGGCGACCCGGTGGCCGGCCTGACCCAGACCCGTCGTGAGGCGCCGCGTCAGGCGGTGGAGTCGGCGGCGCAGCTCGTCGCCGTGCGCAGCGGTGACGTCGAGACCGGCCAGCGCGGTGGCCAGGCTGGCCACGGGCACCGGGCCCCCGAACACGAGGGTGTCGGCCGTGCGCAGCTGGGGGCGGGTGCGCTCGTCGCAGGTCACGAACGCACCCATCGACGACATCGCCTTGGACAGACCAGCCACGTACACGATCGATCCGTGGTCGATGCCGGCGTGGGCGAGCACGCCCCGGCCGCCGCGGCCGTAGGGGGTGGAGCCGTCGGGGTGCGAACCGAGCACGCCGTAGCCGTGGGCGTCGTCGACGTAGAGCGTGGCGCCGTGGGCCTCGCACGCCTTGGCGAGCGCCTGGATCGGGGCGGTCGTGCCCGACATCGAGTACACGCCGTCGACGACCACCACCACGGGGTGGCGGGTCGCCTGCTCCAGGCGGCGTTCGAGGTGAGCGACGTCGTCGTGGGCGAACGTCGTGACGACGGCGCCCCCGGCCGAGGCGAGGGCGGCCGCGGCGTGCAGGGAGGCGTGGGCAGCGGAGTCGACGAGCACCGTGCCCCGCCCGGCCAGCCGGGGCAGCACCCCGGCGTGCAACAGGGTCACGGTCGGGAACACCACGACGTCGGGCGCACCGACGTGCTCGGCGAGGCGCTCCTCGAGGGCGCGGTAGGGGGCTGGGCTGGCCACGGCCCGGGTCCAGCTCGGATGGGTCCCCCAGCGGCTGACCATCGGCCCGATCGCTGCGGCCACGTCGGGATGCAGGTCGAGCCCGAGGTAGTTGCACGAGGCGAAGTCGGTGCGCCACCTGCCGTCGATCAGCACCTGGCGACCCCGTTGGTCGGCGACGTCGAGGTGCAGCTGGGGGATCGACGCCTGCAGCTCGGCGAGGCGGTGGGCGATGCCGTCTCGGGGCCCGCGCCCGTGCTCGACGCAACGGCGCAGATCGTCGACCGTCTGGACCTCGGCCAGGCGCTGCTCGTCGATGCCGAGGGCACAGGACTCCTCGAGCGCCACGGCGATCTCGAGCACCTCGACCGAGTCGACGCCGAGATCGTCGACGAGGTGGTGACCGAGCGCGGGCACCAGATCGCTGCCCCTGCGGCGCAGGTGCTCGCCCAGCAGGCTGAAGAGCGTCTCGGTGACCGAGGCGCCGTGGGCTGGGGATCGGGTGTGAGCCGGGGCTGGGGCTGCGGCTCGCCCGGCGCAGATGCGGTCGTCGACGCCGGTACTCGGCCCGCTGGCGGGGTTCGCGCCGGTCACCGGCTCGACGACCAGGTCGCGCTCGGCGGCGATGCGCAGCTCGTCGCGCCCGAGGGCGGCCCTGATGGCGGCGTGCTGCTTCTTGCCCGACGTGGTGCGAGGCAGCGATCCGGCCGTCACGATCACGACGCGCTCCACGGGGGGTCGAAGCCGAGCGGCGGCGGTGGCCACGACCTCGAGGCGGGCCGAGGTGTCCTCGCGTCGATCGGCCTCGACGATGGCGGCGATGCGGCCCCGCCCGGCCCGCAGGTCGTCATCGAGGACGACGACCCGGTCGAGGCTCACCCCGGCGTCGCGGGCCAGGCGCAGCTCGAGGGCGCCCGAGCTGTGGTTGTGCCCGTGGCGGATGATCACCTGCCGGGTGCGTTCGACGATCGCCAGCTCGCCCTGGAACCAGAAGCCGAGGTCGCCGGTGTCGATGCCGGACTCGGCATCGATGCCGCTCACCGTGGCGTCGGCCTGTCGGTAGCCCGGTGACGACGACGGGCCCCCCACGACGATCCGACCGATGACGCCGTCGGCGGTGACGGGGACGCCGTCGGCGTCGAGCACGTCGATCGCCGCCCCCTCCACCGGTTCGCCGACCAGGCACACCTCGACCCGCTGGTCATCGGCGCCGGGACCCGAGCCGGTGCCGGCCGGCAGGTCGGTGGCGACATCGACGACCTCGACGTCACCCAGGCGGCCGAGGCCTGCGAGCTCGTCGGCGTCGACCAACACCGATCGCGCCGGGCGCCCCCTCGGCGCTGCGGTGACCGCCAGCACCGATTCGGCCAGACCGTAGGCCGGGGCCGGGTTGTCCGGTGACAGCCCGGCGGCGGCGAAGCGGCGGGCGAACGCCCGAAGGGTCGACGTCGAGATCGGCTCGGCGCCGCAGTACAGCGCCCGCATCGGCGACAGGTCAAGACCAGCCGGGTCTGCACCGCGACGCAGGACGAGGTCATAGGCGAAGTTCGGCGCTGCAGACATCGTTGCCCTGGTGTCTGACATCGCCCGCAGCCACGACATCGGGTCGGCGAGGAAGTCGAAGGGGGCCATGAGGTGCAGGTCGATGCGTTGGACGAGGGCGTACAGGGCCATGCCGGCCAGGCCCATGTCGTGGTAGAGCGGCAGCCACGACACGACGGCCTCTGCGGCGTCGCCCGGGCGCACGCCTGCAGTCGCAGCGATCGCCGCCATGTTGGCGAACAGGTTGGCGTGGGTGACCGCCACCGCCTTGGGCAGCTCGGTCGATCCCGAGGTCATCTGCAGGTAGGCGACGTCGTCGGCGTCGACGGCCATCGGCGTGCACCACCCGTCGGCGGCGCGCCCCACCCGGACCACCTGGTCGGCCAGGCCGGCGGGGATGCGAGGGGAGTGGTCGCCGACGACGGCGACGACAGGATCGCCGAGCACCGTCTGGAGCGCACCGAGGCGAACGGCTGCCCGGTCGGCGTCGTCGAAGGCCGGCCGTGCCGGCGCCACGACCGGCAACCCGCCCACGGCCACGGCGCCCAGCAGACCGGCGAGCACGTCGGTGCCGTCACGCCCGAGGACGATGACCGGTCGCCCCCGCTCGACGCCCCCCTCGGCCAGGCATCCCCCGGTGCGCAGCGCCCGTTCGCACAGCTGGCGATGCGACACCTCGGCGAAGCCGCCGTCTCGGCGACGGTAGGTCCCGACGGTGCGGTCGGTCGGCGCCCCGTCGAGGTCGGCGACGAGCTCGACGAGGCTGCCGATGCGGGTGACCGGGTGCGACACGGGGGTGACCTCCTCAACTGACGCACCCAGAGTGGCCGTTCCGACGCCGTTCGTCAGGTCAGCTCTCTGAGATGATTGCCAGCTCGGGCGTCGGGGGCCGCGTGGTCGCACGTTCGTAGAGCCCGGCGACGTCGCCGAGCGGGGCAGGCTTGGCGACGAGGAAGCCCTGGAACTGGTCGAAGCCCAGCTCTCGCAGCGCGTCGAGGCCCGAGAGGTCCTCGACGCCCTCGGCCACCGTGGTCAGGCCGAGCGAGGTGCACATGTCCACGATGGACCCCAGCTGCACCCGGGCGCGGTGCGGGTCATCGCCGTCGAGCCCCATCACCAGGGAGCGGTCGACCTTGACCATGTCGAAGGGCAAGCGCTGCAGGGCGGCGTAGGTGGCGTACCCGCTGCCGAAGTCATCAGCGGCCAGGTGCACGCCGAGTGCCCTCAGGGCCTCGAGACGGGCGTGTGCGTCTCGGTCGGCCCGGGCCTCCTCGGTGAGCTCGACGGTCAGGCGCTCGGCCGCCAGACCTGTGGCGGCCAAGGCGTCGGCGATGAACTCGACGGTGCCCGGGGCCACCAGCTCCTGCACCGACAGGTTGACGTGCACGGTCGGTCCGTGCGCTTCGGGCCAGCGCTCGGAGAAGTCGGTGATGGCCCGACCGATCACGTGACGTCCGAGGGCGACCATGAGGCCGCTCACCTCGGCGACGGGCAGGAAGCGGCCCGGGCTGATCGTGCCCAGCTCGGGGTGGTTCCACCTCACGAGAGCCTCGAAGCCGATGACCGCTGAACCGTCGATGGACACGACCGGCTGGTAGTGCACGACGATCTGGTCGTTGCCATCGAGTGCCGCCGAGAGGTCGTCGCGCAGACGCAGGCGAGCGAGGTGGTCGTCGGCGATCGAGGGGTCGAAGATGGTGACGGCCTCGTCGTGAGCGGTCCGGCTGCGGTCCATGGCCAAGCCGGCGTCGCGCAGCAGCACCTCGGCGGTGAGGGCGCTGCCCGGGCTCGTCGAGGCCACCCCGGCGCTCAAGGAGACGATCCGGTCGGTGTCGGCGGCCAGCTTGACCGTGAGCGGGCTCAGCCGGTCGATCAGGTCGCAAGCCTCGTCGGACGGTCGGCGCAACAACATGGCGAACTCGTCCGCGCCGATCCGGGCGACGGTCTCGTTGGGTTCGAGGGCGCCGTCGAGCACCGCAGCGACCTGGCGCAAGACGCCATCACCTGCCGCTCGCCCGGCGGTGTCGTTGATGCCGCCGAAGTCGTCGACGTCGATCGACACCACGGTGATGGGGTCATCGGGGTCAGGCAGGCGCAGTGCTGAGGCGAGGCGCTGCTCGAGCAGCGTGCGGTTGGGAAGGTTGGTGAGCGAGTCGTGCAGGGCGCGGTGCCGGAGGTCCTCGGTGAGCCGGGCGCGGGTGGTGACGTCGCGGGCGTTCACGACGATGCCGCCCACCGCAGGCTCGTCGCGCAGGTCGGTGAGGTGCACCTCGAAGGTGGCTTCGGCGTGCTCGCCGACCCGCCAGCGCATCTCCATCGGCGATGCCGTCACGTGGGCCCCGGCCACCGCGTCTTCGAGGCGCTGCGCGTCTGCGCTCACCGCCAGGCTCGACACGCGACGACCGACGAGGCGGTCGGCCTCGACGCCAACCAGGGCCTCGCTGTTCGGCCCGACGTAGGTCAACACCGCAGCGTCGTCGACCACGGCGATGAAGTCGGCCGAGTGCTGGACGAGCGCCCGGAACTTCGCCTCCTGCTGGGCCAGCCGCTGCTCCTCCTGGCGACGTTCGGTGACGTCGCGTGCGTTCACCACGAAGGTCGACGCGGTGCCCTCGGCGTCCTGGCCGCCGCTCAGCGACGACCGCGTGCCCTCGATCCAGCGGGTCCCCGACGGGGTGGTGACCCTCACCGCCGTCGTCGTGCCGGGACGAGCGCACAGCAGCTCCCGGTCCTCAGGTACCACGAGTGATACGAGCGAGCTGCCGACCACGGTGCGATCTCTGAAGAGCCGCTCGGCCGACGGGCTGGCGAAGGTGCAGATGCCGTCCTCGACCACCATGACGAGATCTGAGGAGCCCTCGATCATGCGTCGGAACTGGCGTTCGTGCTGGCGCCGGTGGCGGGCCTGCGCCACCTCGGCGGCAGCGGTGGCCAGCGACATCGTCGAAGCGAGCGCGGCGAGGGCGCCGACGAGGTCGTCGGTGACCTCGTCGGTGACCACGGCGACGGCGGCTCGCATCTCGCTCGTCGTCATGGCGCACACCACGACCCATCGCCCGTCGGCACGTGGGCCACAGCGCACGGCCTCACCCCGTCGCCGGCTCTCCAGCGCGCCCTCGATCAGGGCCGCGGAGTCTGCGTCGCGGGGCGGCGACGAGCCGTCGCCCCGCACGATCACCCACTCGTCGTCCGGTCGCCACAGCATCTTGGCGTGACCGCTGCGACCGGGCGGCACGAGCGCCCCGGCGGCATCCAACCCGGCCCGCAGGGCGTCATCGACGGTCTCGGCTGCGACGAGGTCGGCGACGACCTGGCGCTGCACACGCTCGATCTCCGCGGCGCGCTCGTAGCGGCGGACCATGTCGTGCAGGCGGGCCAGGACGAACACGGTGGAGGCCGCCCAGGCGACGATCACGGCGGCGATCGCGGCCGTACGGGTCTCTGGCACCAGCGCCCAGAGCACCACCGTCGGGGTGAGCGCCCCGACCCCGAGGATGACGAGCCGGCGACGGGTCAGCTCGGGAACTGCGTCCTGGGCGGGGGCAGAGACGAGGCGCATGGAGGGGTGCAGCGCTGCCGCCCCGCAACACGCCGTGGCCACCCCGGAGCACACCGTCATGACGGTCCCAGCGATGCCCACGGACGCGCCCGAGTCGACGAGCACGGCGGAGATGTCGACCACGAAGACGGCGAACGCAGCGCCCGCCAGCAGCCTGGTGCTGGGGTTGCGGGCGCCCGGGCTGAACGCCAGGCGGGCGATCTGGGCGCAGAACAGCATCGTCAGCAGGGAGAAGACGACGGTGCCGACCCGAGCGGGGATGCCGGCGGAGCTGTCAGCGACCCAGGGCAGGAGCAGCCCGGCCCACAGGACCGAGCCGAGGGCCAGCACGATCACCGTGGCGTCGAGCAGCGCAGCGCGGTCGACCTTGGCGCCCAGGGTGCGGCGGCGGACGAGGCGGACCGCGGCGGTGATCATGGCGATGTAGCCGAGCCCGTCGATGACGCACGCCGCGCAGGGGACCGTGGGCGGGACCACCTCGGCGACGACGCCGCCGAGGAGGAAGGCGGCGGCGGCGACCCCGAAGAGCCGCCAGGGCAGCGGGTCGACCGGGCGGTACCGGCGGATGCCGGCGCGCAGGGCCAGCAGCGCCCAGCAGCCGGTGAGGGCGCTGGTGATCTCGGCGGCGGCGACATCGATCGTCGCGGTCACCGCAAGCGCAACGACCCACGCGACGCACCAGTGGATCGACGAGCGGGGACCGGTCACCCGGTTCCGTCGGACGCCGGTCCGGGGTCGTGAGGGCGCCGACGTCATCGTGGCGCCGACGCCGTGGTCAACCGGTCGAGGTCAGCTCCCGGCGCGCCGCGGTGTCGAAGTGGTCGGCGTCGAGGGTGAAGCGGCCGTCGCTCACCGTGTGCAGCGTCCAGCCGGCGAGGGAGCCGGCGGGCAGGTGACAGGTCCACTGCGACCACGCGACCGTGTCCTCACCGGCGGCGTCGACGAGCTCGAAGGTGATGTCTCGCTCGGGCATCCCCTCTTGCATCCGTTCGAGGAAGCCCCGGATCTGCTCGGAGCCGTCGAAGCGTCCGGCGACCACGTCGGTGAAGACGGCGTCCTCGGCGAACAGCTCGGCGAGCTCGGCGTAGCGGCCCTGGTCCTGGATGGACCAGAAGCGCCGAACCACGTCGAGCGCCGGGCCTCCCCCGCCCTCGGCCCCGCCGAGCAGGCCTGCGGCGCCGGCGAGGTCGGGGCGCCGGGCGTCGGGGCCGGCCACCTCGGCGTAGGCCAGCGGGTCGACGTAGTCAGCGACGGCGCACACCATCCCGTCGCGCAGGCGGTAGAGGCTCTGGCCCGGCACCCGGCGGTCGTCGCCGAAGGCCATCACCCACGTCGCCCACCCGGTGTGCGTGTCACCCACCGACGTCCACTCCTCGAAGCGACCGCCCGAGGCGGGCACGCTCTGCTCCATGTGCTCCATGAACGACCGGATCGCCTCCTGGCCACGCTGGGGGCCGTAGAACGGGTCGTAGTAGACGGCGTCGTCGGTGAACAGCTCGACGAGGCGGGTGTAGCGCTGGTCGTCCTCGACGGCCCCGAAGCGGTCGATGGTCTCAGCAGCAGGTCCCCTCATGGCCGCAGCGTAGCCAGCACGCCCCCGCCGGTGGCCGGTCTGCTCGCCGGTCGGTCGGTTGCGACGGGACGGGTGGACCCGGTCGCGCTGGCGACCGCTCAGCCGGCCGAGGACGACACCTTGTAGGTGGCGGTCCCGGTGGCCACCAGCTGACCCTCGGGGGCGGTGCGCACCTCGGCGGCGGTGAACACGATCGAGCGGCCCCGCTTCACCACCCACCCCTCGGCGACGAGGTCCTCGTCGATGACCGCACCGAGGTAGCGGACGCCGAGCTCGATGGTCGAGAAGCTGCGCTGGTCGTCGTAGCCCACCCCGATGGCGGGCACGACGACCGAGTCGATGAGGGTGGCCACGACGCCGCCGTGGACGACGCCGGCCGGCTGGTGCAGTTCGGACCGGAAGGCCAGGCGCAGCCGGGCGTAGCCGTCCAGGACGGCGTCGAGCTCGAAGCCGACGAGGTGGGGGAAGTAGGGCCCCCCCTCGGTGGTGGGGAAGTTGTCCCACCTGGCGGCGCGCCCCGGGTCGGCAGGGCCGAAGCGGGCGGCGTTGGGGGCGACTCGGGCGAGGGTGTCGGCGTCCACGAGCCCGCCACCGTAGGCGGGTCGCCCCTGGTCCACGACCCCTGAGGAGATCCCGCTGCGGTCATCGCCGTTCACCGCCACGCCGTCGACGAGGTGGGTGCCGCTACGGTCATCGGGTGCAGACCCCGGAGTCGTTCCCCCGGCAGGTGGCCCGCACCCGCCGCTTCACGCTGGGAGCGCCGCGCACCATCACCGTGACGACACGGGGCACCGTGCTGTTCTGCCGGTCCCGGAGTGGCGACGACCCGGTCAACGTCGTGTGGGAGCTCGACCCCGCCGTCGGCCGCGAGGTCGTCGTGATCGACCCCGCCGCCCTCGAGGTCGACGAGTCCTCCCTCGGGGTCGCCGAGCGGGCGCGTCGCGAGCGGGCGCGCGAATCCGCCAGCGGGGTCGTCGGGTACGACACCGACCGGGCCGGTCACGTCGTCGCCACCGTGCTCGGCACGACCCTGGTGGTCGCCCGCCGTGACGACACCGGGACGTGGGCGGCGAGGGCCCTCGAGGTTCCCTCGCCCGGGACCCCCTTCGACCCCCGGCTCGACCCGACCGGCCGACGCATCGCCGTCGCGGTCGGCGGCGCGGTCGAGGTCATCGGCCTGGACGGCTCGCCGACCCGGGCGCCCCTCGCACCGTCAGAGGCCGAGGCCGGGCGCGTCAGCTGGGGGGTGGCCGAGTTCGTCGCCGCCGAGGAGATGGGTCGCCAGCACGGCATCTGGTGGGACCAAGCCGGTGAGCGGTTGCTGGTGACCCGGGTCGATGAGTCCCCGGTTCCCGTGTGGCACCTCGGTGACCCGGCCGAGCCATCCGCGGCGCCGGTGCCGCTGCGCTACCCCCACGCCGGGGCGGCCAACGCCGACGTGGGCCTGCACCTCGTCGCCGCCGCCACCGAGGCCGCGCCCGTCAGGGTCGAGTGGGACCGTGCGGCGTTCGAGTACGTGGCCGACGCCGGCTGGGACGGCGACCGCCCCTGGGTCCTCGTGCAGTCCCGCGACCAGCGCCGGGTCGTGCTGCTCGACATCGATGCCGGGACCGGGGCGACGACCGAGCGCCACCGGGTCACCGACGACGCCTGGGTCGAGCTGGTGGCCGGCTCGCCGACCTTCGCCGCCGGCCGCCTCGTCACCGCCGAGGACCGCGACGGCTCCCGCCGGGTCTGCGTGGACGGTCAGCCGATCACGCCCGAGGGCCTCCAGGTGCGGGCGGTGATCGGCGCCGTCGGAGACGACATCTGGTTCAGCGCCTCAGAGGAGCCGACCGCCATCGGCGTGTGGACCGTGGCGTCACAGGGCGCCGCGCCGCGAGCGGTGAGCGACGGGCCGGGCATCAACGGCGCCGTCGTCGAAGGCGACGTGGCCGTGCTGTCGAGCTCGACGATGGCGCGCCACGGCGTCGAGCACGTCGTCACCGTCGCCGGTCGACCCGTGGCCACGCTGCGCTCCCACGCCGAGCGCCCGGCTGTGGTGGCCACCCCCCAGCTGCTCGGCCGGGGCACCGACGACGTCCGCACGGCGATCCTGACGCCCGCTGGTGATCACGCCCCGGTGTCCCTGCCCGTCTTGATGGACCCCTACGGCGGCCCGGGCGCCCAGCGGGTGCTCGACACCCAGACGGCGATGGTGACCTCGCAGTGGTTCGCCGATCAGGGGTTCGCCGTGGTGGTCGCCGACGGGCGGGGCACCCCCGGGAGGGGGCCGGCCTGGGCCCGGGCGGTGCACGGTGACCTCGCCGGACCCGTCCTGGACGACCAGGTCCGCGCGCTCGAGGCCGCCTGTCACGCCGACGCCCGCCTCGACCCGTCGCGGGTTGCGATCCGGGGGTGGTCCTTCGGCGGCTACCTCGCCGCCCTGGCGGTCATGCGCCGCCCCGAGGTCTTCCACGCCGCGGTGGCCGGTGCCCCGGTCGCCGAGTGGGCGCTGTACGACACGCACTACACCGAGCGCTACCTCGGGCACCCGGCCGAGCGCCCCGAGGCGTACGAGAAGAGCTCGCTGCTCGGTGACGCCGCCGCCCTGTCCCGCCCCCTCATGTTGATCCACGGCCTCGCTGACGACAACGTCGTGGTCGCCCACACCCTGCGGTTGTCCCGGGCACTGCTCGAGGCGGGACGTCCCCACGAGGTGCTGCCGCTGTCGGGGGTGAGCCACATGACCCCCCAGGAGGTGGTGGCTGAACGGCTCATGGACCTCCAACTCGAGTTCCTCACACGCTCGCTGGGTCGTTCGGCCGAAGGCCTGGCATCATCAGCGCTCGAGGAGCCCGAGGGCCGAGGAGGGTCGTGACCGACACCATCGAGCGGTTCGCACGCCGCCAGCGCGTGCAGGCCGCTGTCGACCTCCCCGGGGTGCCGGCCGGGACGATGGGTCGGGTCATGAGCGAGGCCGGGCTCACCTGGATCCGCTACTTCGTCCAGTTCGACAACGGCGTCGAGCTCAGCTCGATCGACGCCGCCAAGCTGCGGCGGGCCCACCGGCGGCGATGACCGCCCGGGGCGCCGAGCCCGGTGAGCTCGCCACGACCTGTGACCTCGCCGGGACCGATGACGGCTCTGAGGGGCTGCGGCCCACCCACGTCGAGATCGACCTCGAGGCCATCAGCGACAACGTGGCGGCGATCGCCACCCACGTCGCCCCGGCGGGGGTGATGCCCATCCTCAAGGCCAACGCCTACGGGCACGGGCTGGTCGAGGTCGCCCGACACCTCGAGGACCGGGGCACCGGGGTGGTGGGCGTCGCCTACCTCGAGGAGGGCCTGACGTTGCGCCGCGCCGGGATCGGGCTCGACATCGTCGTGCTGGGCGGCATCGTCGGCTCGCAGATCCCGGCGTTCCTGCGCCACGACCTGCAGATCACCGTGCCATCGGTCGACAAGCTCGCCCAGGTCGATGCGGCGGCCGCTGCGCTCGGCCGGCGGGCCAGGGTGCACCTCAAGTTCGACACCGGCATGGAGCGCATCGGCGTCCACTGGTACTCGGCGGGTCCGCTCGTCGAGGCCGCGCTGGCCAGCCGCCACGTCGACGTCGTCGGCGTGTACTCGCACCTGGCGAACTCCGACGACCCAGATCTGCGCGACGCCCGACGTCAGGTCGAGCGCTTCGAGGCGGTCCTCGACCACTGGCGCCGACGGTCCGAGCCGCTGCCGACCCGACACCTGGCCAACTCCGGTGCCGTGCTCGCCCTGCCCGAGGCGCACTACGACCTCGTGCGCCCTGGCATCCTCTGCTACGGCGTGGCGCCGTCCGACGAGGCGGTCGTCACGATCCCGGTGCGCCCGGCGATGCGCTGGGTGACCCGGGTGGTGTACTTCAAGGTCGTCGAGGCCGGGCACCCGGTCAGCTACGGGTCCACGTGGGCGCCCGCGGCGCGCACCCGGCTGGTGACGTTGCCGGTCGGCTACGGCGACGGGTACCTGCGGGCGGCGTCGAACCGGGCCGAGGTGCTGGTGGGCGGTCAGCGTCGTCGGGTGGTGGGTCGCATCTGCATGGATCAGACCATGGTCGACCTGACCGCCGAGGGCAGCGCCTACAACGGCGACGAGGTGGTCCTGCTCGGTCGCCAGGGCGACGAGGAGATCTCCGCCGCCGAGCTGGCCGCCCACGCCGGCACGATCGCCTACGAGGTGCTCACCAACGTCAACGCCCGGGTGCCCCGCCGCCACCTCCGACCGAGATGACCTCGCTAGCCGGGATGACCCGGCGGCCTCAGGGCCACAGGCGCACGCGGGCGACGCGGTCGATCACCACCGCGTGGGTCCTGGCGCCGACGGCCACCACCACGACGTCATCGCCCACCGCGGCGAGGCGACCGATGATGGGCTCGGCCCCCGCGGTGGTCCAGATCGCCACCTCCGGGCGCTCGTCGACCAGCTCGGCGAGCACCTCGGCCAGGGTGTCGGGGCCGGGGTCAGGCTCGGGCCCCCGGGTCGGTCCTGACCCCAGCTCGACCGAGGCGAGCGCCCGCAGCGACACCAGCTCGGTGCCCCCGTCTGAGGTCGTGCCGGCGAGGCCGTCGGCGAGGACGCCCGTCGGCGTCAGGCGCAGCGGGGGAGCGCCGGTGATCGACAACGCCACCTCCTGGCCGCTGCCGACAGCCCGGACCAGGACCCCGGCCACGGTGCTCAGCTCGGCGGCGGCCGAGGTGCGGTCACCCCGACGGGCCCGGCCCCGCACGGCGGCGTCGACCACGAGGTCGCGGGCGGCCCGGTCGAGGTCATCACCCACGGCCGCGCACGGTACCGCCGCGGTCGCCGCCCACGCCGGCGGTCTCTGCGCGGTCCCTGTAGCGATCCCCGCCGGCGATCTCGACGTAGATGTCGACGACGATCTTCGGCGGCGGGGGCGGTAACCTGCGGCGTTCGAGGGCCGGCGTCCCCAGGAGGAGCGTGGCAGCGACGTCGGTGAGCATCGAGGTGCCCGGCAACGATCTGATGGCCGGGTTGCTCGGCCGCCGCGACGAGTTGCTACGACGCGTCGAGGGAGCCTTCGCCGACGCCGAGATCCACGTGCGGGGCAACGAGATCACCGCCCGGGGCGCCGACGCCGAGCAGGTCGGCGTGCTGTTCACCGAGCTGGTCGGCCTGCTCGAGCGCGGACACCGCCTCGATGCCGAGGTCATCGAGCGCACCATCGAGATGGTTCGGGCCAAGGAGCGCCCCACCGAGATCTTGAGCGCAGAGGTCACCCGCACCGGCGCCGGACGTCCCGTGCGGCCCAAGACCGCCAACCAGCACCGGTACCTCGAGGCCATCGCCGCGAACACCATCACGTTCGGTCTCGGCCCGGCGGGGACGGGCAAGACGTGGCTGGCGGTGGCCATGGCCGCTCGCGCCCTGCAGGCCCGGGAGGTGTCGCGCATCGTGTTGACCCGTCCGGCGGTCGAGGCGGGTGAGCGTCTCGGATTCCTGCCCGGTGACCTCATGGACAAGATCGACCCGTACCTGCGGCCCCTGTTCGACGCCCTCTACGACATGCTCGATCCCGAGGCCGTGCAGCGCCTGTTGACCCGCGGCGCCATCGAGGTCGCCCCCCTCGCCTTCATGAGGGGCCGGACCCTCAACGAGAGCTTCGTCATCCTCGACGAAGCGCAGAACACCACGCCCGAGCAGATGAAGATGTTCCTGACCCGGATCGGCTTCGGGTCCAAGGTCGTCGTCACCGGCGACACGACCCAGGTCGACATCGACCGGGGCCGCAGCGGCCTCGGCGGTCTGGCGACGGTGTTGGAGGGTGTGGGCGGCATCGAGTTCATCCACCTCACCGGGCGCGACGTCGTGCGTCACCGCATCGTCCAAGACATCGTCGACGCCTACGAACGAGCCGACCGGTCCGGCGACCCCGACGCCACGTGACGGGCCGGGCGCCCGTTGCGCACGACGTCGCCGGCGCTGGCGAGCACGCGGTCCTCGACGAGCGCATCGTCGTCGTCGACGACGCCGCCGACCCAGAGGTCGACGCAGCCGAGCTGGTCGCACTCGCCGCCGCCGTGCTGGACGCCGAGGCCGTGTCAGCTGACCTCGAGCTGTGCCTCGGCCTGGTGGACGTCGAGCGCATCGCCCGCTTGAACGCCGAGCACCTGGGCGGTGCCGGCGAGCCCACCGACGTGCTGGCCTTCCCGATCGACACCGAGGTGGCCGACGGCGTGCCCGGCCTGCTCGGCGACGTGATCATCTGCCCCGAGGTGGCCCGCCGCCAGGCTGGGTCCAACGCCGGTTGCCGGGTGGGCCACGACGGCACGTTCTCGGCCGAGATGGCCCTGCTCGTCATCCACGGCGTGCTGCACCTGCTCGGCCACGACCACCACGGCGACGCCGACGCCGCAGCCATGCGAGCCCTCGAGGAGCGCCACCTGGGCGAGCACGTGGCGCGGCGGTCCAGCCCGTGACGGTGCTGGCCGTGGCGGTGGCGATCGCACTGACCGCGCTGGCTGCGGTGCTCGCGCTGATCGAGACCGCCTTCACCCGCGTCGGAGCCGTCGGCGCCCGGGCCATCTCAGAGACCAACCCGGACCGTGCCGCGCGCCTCAAGTCGCTGCTCGAGCGGCCCGAGCGCGTCCTGGCCCCCGTCCTGCTGTTGACGCTCGCCTGCCACATGACCTCGGCGACCCTGCTCGCCCTGGTCTTGCGCGACGCCTACGGCGGGGCCGGCTTCGTCATGGCCGTGGCCATCGAGATCCTGGCGGTGTTCCTCGTCTCTGAGGCCGTGCCCAAGGCCTTCGCCCTCGGTGAGAGCGTGACGGTGGCGGCTCGCCTGGCCCCGGTCGCCGGGGCGCTCGCCCGCCTGCCGATCATCGCCCCCTTCGCCCGGCTGCTGCTGCGGGTGGGTCAGCGCGAGCGCGTCGCCCCCGTGGTGAGCGAGGGCGACCTGATCGCCATGGCCGAAGCCGCGGTCGAGGCCGAGGCGATCGAGGCCGAGGAGCGCACCCTCATCGAGTCGGTGTTCGTCTTCGGTGACACCATCGCCCGCAACGTGATGGTCCCCCGCCCCGACATGGTCGTCGTGCACACCACCGACACCGTCGCCAGCACGCTCGGCCTGGTGGTCGACAAGGGCTTCACCCGCTTCCCCGTGGTCGGCGACGACATCGACGACGTCGTCGGCATCGTGTTGTCCAAGGACCTCCTTCGAGCCCACCTCGAAGGGCGCCTCGAGGAGTCGGTCACCGCCCACCTGCGCACAGCGGAGTGCGTGCCCGAGACCAAGCGGGTCGCCGATCTGATGCCAGAGATGCAGGCCCGCAAGTTCCACCTGGCGATCGTCGTCGACGAGTACGGCGGCACCGCCGGCCTGGTCACCCTCGAGAACCTCATCGAGGCGCTCGTCGGTGACATCGTCGACGAGTTCGACCAGGAGCTCCCCCTCGTGCAGCACCTGTCCGACGACGAGATGCTCGTCGCCGGGCGGATCCCGGTCTCGGAGCTGGCCGAGCTGGTCGAGACCGACCTGCCCCAGGGCGACTGGGATACCGCCGGCGGCCTCGTCTACGGGCTGCTCGGGCACGTGCCCGATCTCGGGGAGGCCATCGTGTTGGACGGCCTGCGGGTCATCGCCGAAGCCGTCGACGGCAACCGCATCGAGCTGCTGCGGGTGGTGCAGACCGCACGGCCACCCGAGCCGGTGTCGTGAGCGAGGCCCCCGGCGTCGATGACGTCGAGGTGAGCCGGTCGGGGCTCGTGGCCATCGTCGGGCGGCCCAACGTCGGCAAGTCCACCCTGGTCAACGCGATGGTGGGCGAGAAGGTGTCGATCACCTCGGACAAGCCCCAGACCACCCGCCACCGCATCCTCGGCGTGCTCGCTGACGCCGGGCGCCAGGCGGTGCTCGTCGACACACCCGGTCTGCACAAGCCGGTCACCTCCCTCGGCGAGCGCCTCAACGCCACGACGGCCGGCGTCCTGGCCGACGTCGACCACGTGGTGGTGGTCATCGACGCCACCCAGCCCGTCGGGTCGGGGGACCGGTGGGTCCTGGCACGGACCCCGGCCAGCGCCACCGTCGTGCTCAACAAGACCGATCGCGTCGACCGGGCGACCATCGCCCGCCAACTGGCGGCGCTCGCCACCCACGACCGGGCGGCGTACTTCGCGGTGTCAGCGCGCACCGGAGACGGCGTCGAGGACCTCGCTGCTCACCTCCTCGACTCCCTCGGCGAGGGCCCGGCGTGGTTCCCTCCCGGCCAGCGCACCGATCTCACCGAGCCGGCGCAGGTGGCCGAGCTGGTGCGCGAGCAGCTGTTGCGGGTGCTGCGCGACGAGCTGCCGTACTCGGTGGCCACCCGCACCGTCGAGTGGGACTGGCCCCGCATCGCGGTGGACATCTACGTCGAGCGTGAGTCACAGAAGGGCATGGTCATCGGCAAGGGCGCCAAGGTGCTGGCCGAGGTCGGTCACCGGGTTCGTCGTCAGCTGCCCGATGGGGTCTACCTGGCCTTGCACGTGCGGGTGCTCGCCGACTGGCAACGGCGACCGGAGCTGGTCGAGCGCGTGCTGCACCTCGACGACGTCGGCGGGGACTGACCCACCGGGCCGCTCCGCCGAACGAGGCGCAAGGGGCGCACCGCCGCCGTCGATGCACGTGCGCAGTCCGACCCGGTGGCACTGTTCACCTCTGTTCCACCTCGGCGACCCCAGGCCGACGGGTGGCCGCCACCGGGCTCGGCTGGACTGGGTGCCCGCTTGCGGCCACGGCGACCGACCACATGACCACGACACCAGAAGAGGCCAACCACCATGGGATCACTCGGAGGACCGGAGCTGCTGATCGTGCTGTTCCTCGGTCTGTTGCTGTTCGGCTCGACCCGCCTGCCCAAGCTTGCCCGCTCGCTCGGTGAGGCCAAGCGCGAGCTGCGCGAGGCCACCGCCGAGGACGACGCCACGGGGCGCGCCGCCACGCCGTGAGCGCGGCTGGCTGATACAGCGCAGCTCGCCCCCGGAGCTCAGAGCCGCCCGGCCCGGGGGCCCGGTAGCGTCGTCGTCCGTGGTGCGCCGCGTGGGCTCGGTGTGCGTGTGGTGCGGGTCCTCAACGGGCCGGGACGGCGCCCATGCCGCGGCGGCCCGCCAGGTGGGCGGGCTGCTGGCCGAGCGGGGTGCTCGCCTGGTCTACGGCGGGGGCCGCGTCGGCTTGATGGGCGTCGTCGCCGACGCCGCGCTGGCGGCGGGAGGTGCGGTCACCGGGGTCATCCCGGTCGGGTTGTTCACCCGGGAGGTGGCCCACCGGGGGCTGACAGATCTCGTCGAGGTCGCCTCCATGCACGAGCGCAAGCAGCGCATGGCCGACGAGGCCGACGCCTTCGTCGCACTGCCCGGTGGCCTCGGCACCCTCGAGGAGCTGGCCGAGATGGCGACGTGGGCCCAGCTCGGCGTGCACGACAAGCCGATCGGGGTGCTCGACGTCGGCGGCTACTGGGACCCCCTGTTCGCCATGCTCGACCGCGCCGTGGACGAGGGGTTCCTGCGACCCGAGCACGCAGCCCTGCTGGTGCGGGCCACCGACCCGGTCGAGCTGCTCGACCGCCTCGCCGCCCACGAGCCGCCGACGGTCGACAAGTGGCTGGACCTCGACGCCACCTGAACCGCTGACCCCCGAGGCGCCGGCGGCCACGAGGTGGCTCGACCTCGACGCCGAGCGAACCGACCGGGACCGACCCGGCGGCGGCTCACCCCGGCCCGGTCACCTCGGACCGGTCACCTCGGATCGGGCACCGGCGCGTGTGGGCCGGGTGCGCTCGTCGAGGAACGTCCGGATCAGGTGGGCGAAGTGCTCGGGATGCTCCTCGTGCACCAGCAGCCGGGCATGGTCGACGACGACCATCTCGGTCGGTCCGCCGAACTGGTCGACCATGGCGGCCGCCCGGTCAGGCGGGAAGAAGGGGTCACCGGCTCCCCACACGAGCAGGGTGGGCGCGTCGATCTGGGGGTGGATCTCGGCGAGCCCGTCGATGTCGTCGAAGCCGAACGAGCGCAACAGCGCGACCTGGCGGCGCAGCAGCGCACGGTCTCGCACCAGGGGACGCAGCATCAGCTCGTGGAGCTCGCCGTCGAGGAGGCGGCGGTCGGCGACCGTGCCGCCGAGCGCGAACGGGCTGCGGCGCAGCAGCCGGCTGGCCAGCGAGCGGCGCAGCACCGTCTCGGCGAACGGCGTGCGCCCCAGCGCCTTGAACATCTTGATCTGCCAGCCGTGATCGTGAGGGATCTCCGAGCCCGCCACGACCAGTCCACGCAGCCGCTCCGGGCGGCGGGCGGCGCAGTAGCGAGCGATCAACCCGCCGCTGTCCTGGCCGACGAGCACGTACTCCTCGAGCCCGAGGGCGTCGACGACGTCGAGCACCGCCGTCGTGTGGCCCTCGACCATCGAGAGCTCGGCGTCGTCGGGGGTCTCGGTCGCGCCGCACCCGGGCAGGTCGATGACGTGGCAGCGGTGGTCCGCCAGCGCTCCCACCACGTGGCGCCACGTGCGGCCGTCGAGCGGCCACCCGTGCACGAACACGATGTCGGGTCCGGCGCCGGTGCTGTGAACGGCGAGCCGGTGGGCGCCGCTGCGCACCGTCGTGCGGGTCTCGTGGTCGGGGCCCGGTCGAGTTGCCTCGTCGTCGTGGTCCATGGTCGTCTCCTCCTCGGTGCCGAGGACCGTAGGAACCACCAGCCCGGGGACGCACCTACCTGAACGCTTCGGTGCTCCTCCCTCCCGGCCCGTCCTAGCGTCTGCGCCGTGCAGCCATGCCGACCTCCGACCGAGCGCGAGGGTGCTCGGGTCTTCCCCGCCCTGCTGCGGTACTGGCGGGGACGGCGGGGGATGAGCCAGCTCGACCTGGCGTCGGCTGCCGAGGTCTCCGCCCGCCACATCAGCTTCCTCGAGACAGCCCGATCCGGCCCGAGCCGGGAGATGGTGCTGGTGCTCGCCGAGACCCTCTCGGTGCCGCTGCGGGACCGCAACGCCATGCTTCGCGCGGCCGGCTTCCCCGCCGCCTACCCGGAACCGGGCGTCGACGAGCTCCTGGTCGGGCCGCTCGGTGCCATCGTCGATGTCATGCTGGCCCACCACGAGCCCCTGCCGATGCTGGTGGTGGGTCGCGGTTACGAGGTGGTCCGGGCCAACCTGGCCGCCGGCCGGCTGCTCGCGCTGCTCGGCGTGGACGTCGTCGACACCGTCGACCTCGTGCGCCTGCTGCTCACCCCTCAGGTCCGCTCGTGCATGCCCCGCCTCGCCGAGGTGGTCGCCGATGTCGCCAGGCGGTTGCAGCGTGAGGTGCTCCACCACCCTCTCGACGACCGTCTCGCCGCGCTGTTGGCCGAGGTGCTCGACGATCCGGCCGTGGCCGACGACTGGCGTCGCTCAGACCCTGCGTCAGACGACGAGCCCATGCTCGGGCTCGACTTCGCGTTCGGGGACCAGGCGCTGTCGTTCGTGACCGCGATCACCAGCTTCTCCACTGCGGCCTCGGTGACCCTCGACGAGCTGCGCATCGAGAGCTGGTTCGCCCGTGACGAGGCGACCGCTGCCTTCTGCGCAGCTCTCGCCGGTGCGAACGGACCGACTGGCCCATGAGCGCCCGGCCGGGTGGTCTCCTTCCCCGGCTTCGCGCCGTCGATCGGTGGTGGCTGGAGCCGGCGCAACGGGAGCGGTTTGCAGCGGGCAGGGTGACACACCCCGTTCGTAGGCTGAACGCATGTTCGATCGGGGTGGGCCGGCGGGGGTGTGTGACCGGGTGTCAGATGCGGCCGTGGGCGCGGAGGCGGCCCAACGGGAACTGACCGCCGGGGTGGTCGACCTGGTCCGCTCGGGCGCTCATGAGGTCGACGGTGCCCGTTCGGCGGTGCGTTGGCTGGTGCTGCGCTGCGGGCTGGGTGAGCGTGACGCCCGCCGCCTGGTCCGCCGGGCCCGCCTGCTGCTGGGCGTGCCCGTGGTGGCCGACCGGTTCGATGCGGGCCGGTTGGGGGTGGCGATGCTGGACGTGTTGGCCGGTGCGGTCACCCCCGAACGCGTCGATGTGGCCTGTCGTGACGCCGTCGTGCTGTGTGACGCCGCGGAGACCGCAGCAGATGTGGCCGGGTTCGAGTTGGTGATGCGCCGCTGGGTCACCCTCGCTGATGATCACTTGGCCTGCGTCGACTCGGCGGCGGTCTACGACGGGCGGTACTGCTACGCGTCGCGGAGCCTGTTCGGCAGCCTCGAGCTCGTCGCCCGGGTGGGAGCCGATGAGGCCGAGGTGATCATCGACGCCCTCGACACCCACACCCGCCCCGACCGTGCCGACGAGCACCGCCGACCCGCCCAACGACGCGCCGACGCCCTCGTCGACACCTGCCACCGCGCCCTGGGTGACCCCGCTGCTGACACCGGCGGCCACCAGCCCGGCGCTGTCGGGACCCGACCAGCTCAACGCCGTGAACACGTCGTGGTCGTGACCGCTGAGGTGCTCACCACCCCCAGCACCCTGCGACCCTTTGACCCTCACACACGCTGTGACCTCAACGGCACCCCCACCACCCGAAACCGGGCCCGACGCCTCGCCTGTCACCACCCCGTCACCGGCGCGACGGCGTCGTCGGGTCGGGCGGGGGGCTCGGGGGGCAGAGGGTCCTCCCGGAGCCCCCCGACCTGTGGTGCGGCGGCTCGGCCGTCGCACCACAGCCACCAACGGCGCCGCCAGCCGCTCGCCCAGAATCTCCGACGAGGAGCTCTGCTCGTCGTCGGATGTCACCAACACTGGGCCGACGGCGGGCACACCAGCCTCGACAACCTCCGCTGGGCATGCCCACACCACCACTGGCTCCTCCACGACGGCGGCTGGAGCACCCGCACCGAACCCGACGGCCGCATAACCCTCGTCCGACCCGACGGCACCGTCCAAGTCGAATGAGCTGACGGATCTATCCACTTCTCACGCTGCGTCAGCCGGCCGATCGGCCGCCGACCATCCCCTCGTGCGGCGGGCCGGGCGACCCCGGCCCGCGCTTACCTGATCGCGCGCGATGGGCGCAGCTACGCCCACCTTCCGTCGCGCCCGTGCGCAACATCGCGCGATGCCCGGTGCGTGACGACGTTGCCGTTCGCCCAGCGATCGCTGCCCCGGCGACGACGCCCTCAGGGTGAAGTCCACCTCACGGCGGGCGGTAGCCCCAAAAGTGCGCCGGTCCCGCAGCAGGTGGGCCAGTGCACTGCGGACGGACCGCGCCGATGCGGTTGCGGCCTTCTGCGACGATCAGTCCAGCGGCATCTGTCACCACGGCGCCCGACGGGGAACGACCCGGCGCGGAACGCTTCCCAGGCGAGCTCCGCGCTCGCCGCATCGACGGCTCCTCGACGGACGGCGTCGCAGCGGAGCCGGCGGGCTCGGGGCCGGTCATCGGCCCTCGGTCGGCTCCGGCTCGGGCCCGAGCGACGCGCGGACCACGATCACCAACCCGGTCATCAGCACCCAGAGGGCGGGTTCGGCGCCGCTGCGCATGCCCCAGGCGGGGTTCACGTCCAAGACCCAGGTCGCCCAGGCGACCACCAGCGCGGCGGGCACCGCCGCCAGCACGCCGATGCGCCGCCGGCGGGTGGCGGCGACGCCGCAGAAGAACCCGGTGAGTCCGCCGACGAACACCCACGGCAGGTGCACGGCGCACAGTGCGACCACCGGAGGCAGTCCCGTTCCGCCCCGCCAGCGCGTCCAGACGGGTGCGACGTGGCCGAGCACGGCTGCGAACCCGGCCCACAGCGCCACGGACTGCCAGGCGGTGAGGGCCTGGGCGCTGAACACCGCCACGGTGGACGACGCAGCAAACGGGTTGGGACCACCACCAGGTGCCACAGCGGCGATGGCGACCCAGCCGAGGTGGGCGGCGAGCAGCGCCGCCGCCGCCTCGAACACGACCACCACGGCCTCGCCCTGGCGACCCACCGGGCCGCGGCGTCCGGATGCGAGACGCCCGAGGGCCGCCGGTCCCCGGTCCAGCTCGACCCGCAGCCGCCAACGGCGCCACGCCAGGGCGAAGGGGACCGACCCGAGCAGGTAGCCGAGCAGGACGAGCGGACCGGCCAGCAGCGCCACGGTCCGCACGCCGGGGTCGAGCACCCCGGGGACGGTAGCCAGGGCGCCCCCGGCCGCCGCCCGCGCCACCCCCCTCTCCGCGACCGCTGCGACCTGTGGACGATGCAGGAGGGCACCACGGTCGTCCGCCTCATCCGGCGCACCCCGCCGTCGCGCCGCCCCGCCGGCGGCGCAGCAGCCGACGATGCCCTGTGCCCTAGGCGACCGCTCAGGCCAGCGAGCGGAGCAGGGCCGTGACCTCGTCGGGGTCGCGGGTGCGACGCAACGGGGGCAGGGCGCGCACGAGGTCCCACCGGTAGCTGGCGGTCGCCAACCTCGGGTCGAGGACACCGACCACGCCCCGGTCCTCAGCCGAGCGGATCAGGCGCCCCGCTCCCTGGGCGAGCAACGTGGCGGCCCGGGGCAGGTCGACCTCGGCGAACCCGCGGCCCCGGGCTCGCTCGCGTCGAGCCGACAGCAGCGGATCGTCGGGCCGGGGGAACGGGATCTTGTCGATCGTCACCAGGCTGAGCGTGCGGCCGGGCACGTCGACCCCCTGCCAGAAGCTCATCGTGGCGAACAGGCTCGCTGACTCGTCGGAACTGAAGCGATCGACGAGGGCCGGCTTGGCCAGCTCGCCCTGGGCGAGGATGGGGGTGCTCACCTGCGAGCGCAGCTCGGTGACCGCATCGGTCATCGCGCGCCACGACGTGAACAGCGCCAGGGTGCGTCCCCCGGCGGCCTCGATGAGGCGGGCCAGCTCGGCGACGACGGCAGCGTCACGCCCGGGACGCCCAGCAGCGGGCAGGTGGGCGGCGCAGTACAGCAGGCCCTGGCGCTGGTAGTCGAAGGGGCTGCCGACGTCGATGACGTCGTGGGGCGCCGGCAGGCCGAGACGGGCGGGCGTTCCTGGGGGGATCGTGGCACTGGTCAGGACCGAGGTGACGTGGGGCCAGGCGTCAGCGGCGAGGCGCCCGGCGACGTCGACCGCAGCGGCCCGCAGGGTCGCCCGGGTGGCGGGGCCCTCGACCCATGCGGTGTGGGTGTCAGGCAGCGAGACGACGACGTCGATGTCGGCGCGCAACCCGTCGATCGCCGATCGTGCCCGCAGCCGTGGCGCCTCCTCGGCGTCGTCGCGACGGTCGGTCAGCCCGGCGATGACGGCCTCGGCCCGCGAGCGGCACAGCTCGAGGGCGCCCGCCAGGCCGTCGGGGAGCTCGGCGTCGAGGCGTCGGTCGACCAGGCCCACCAGCTCGTCGGCCAGGCGTGACGCCGAGGCCTCGAGGTCGTCAGCGGCCGAGGTGTCCTCGGTGACCGCCCGTGCCGCCCGGGCCACGGCCACGATCCGGGCCGAGGTGAGCGACAGCCCGAGCGAGGCGGCGACCACATCTTCGAGCTGGTGGGCCTCATCGACCACGAGGACGTCGTGGGCGTCGAGCACGTTGCCCCCCGACGCCAGGTGCGTGGCGTACAGGTGCTGGTTGACGATGACGACCTGGCTCGCCGATGCCGCCAGGCGGGCGTCCTCGGCGAAGCAGTCATCCCCAGAAGGGCAGCGGTGGGCGCCCGGGCACTCCTCGGCGGTGACGCTGACCGACGCCCAGGCCCGTGGCGAGGGCTCGCGCTCGAGCTCGGCTCGGTCACCGGTGCGTGTCGAGGTCGCCCACTCCGCCAGCGCCGCCACCTCCCGGCCGAGCGTCGACGTCGGCGCCGGCCCGCCGAGCGCGTCCCTGACAGCGGGGTCGTCGTGGTCGGCACCGAGCCGGTCGAGCTCCACGAGACGTTGGCGGCACAGGTAGTTGCTGCGGCCCTTCAACACGGTGACGACGACGGGCTCGTCGAGGTGCTCGGACAGGAACGGGACGTCGACCTCGGCGATCTGGTCCTGCAGCGCCTTGGTGGCGGTGGCCACCACCGTCTTGGCACCCGAGCGGATGACCGGCACGAGGTAGGCGAGGGACTTGCCGGTGCCGGTGCCGGCCTGCACGACCAGGTGGCGCTCGGTGGCCACCGCCCGCTCGACGGCATCGCACATCTCGAGCTGGCCGTCGCGCCGCTCGCCGCCGCCGGGAAGCCGGCTCGCGAGCTCGACGAGCACCTCACGATCGGTCGGCACTGACCCACGAGCCTACGCCGAGACCGCGCCCACGGGGTGGGGCACCCACCTCGCTGGGTCCGCCACAGACCCCAGGCGTGTGACCCGGTGCGCACCGGCGTCACGATCGTCCCTCTGCAGAGCGCGGTTCGGTAGCTTCGCCCGGTGCATCTGACCGGCACGTCGTGGATCTGACCGGCACGTCGTGGACCTGACGGGCATCGATCCGGCGCGGGTGCCCCGCCACGTCGCATGTGTCATGGACGGCAACGGTCGGTGGGCCCAGCGTCGGGGCCTCAAGCGCACCGACGGACACGCCGCCGGCGAGGAGGCGCTCCTCGACGCCGTCAGAGGGGCGCTCCAGCTCGGCATCGGGTGGCTGACCGTCTACGCCTTCTCCACCGAGAACTGGCGGCGCCCCAAGGACGAGGTCCGGTACCTCATGGGGTTCAACGAGTCGCTGCTCGTGCGTCGCAGCGAGGAGCTGCACGACATGGGCGTGCGCATCCGCTTCATCGGACGGCGCGACTGGCGGGTGCCACGACGCCTGCTCGCCCGCATCGAGGACTCCGAGGCGCTCACCGAGGGCAACGGCGCCCTGACGCTCACCATCGCCTTCAACTACGGCGGACGGGCCGAGATCGTCGACGCCGTGCGATCACTCGTCGCTGACGGCGTCCCCGCCCAGCGGATCACCGAGAAGGCGATCACCTCGCGCCTGTATGACCCCGAGATGCCCGAGCCCGACATGATGATCCGCACCTCGGGCGAGTTCCGCACGTCGAACTTCTTGCTGTGGGAGCTCGCCTACGCCGAGCTGGTCTTCACCGAGACGTTGTGGCCCGACTTCCGCCGCCAGCACCTGGCCGACGCCGTTCGTGAGTTCCAGGCCCGCGAGCGGCGCTTCGGTCGCATCCAGGACTGAGGCGCCATGGCCCTCTACCGGGCGGAGGGCGTCGTGTTGCGCACCTACCGGCTCGGTGAGTCCGATCGCATCGTCGTGGTGCTGACCCGGGGGCGGGGCAAGGTCCGCGCCGTGGCCAAGGGGGTGCGCAAGACGACGTCGCGCTTCGGCGCCCGGCTCGAGCCCGGCTCGGCTGTGGCGCTGCAGCTCTATGAAGGTCGCGAGCTCGACACCATCACCCAGGCCGAGACGTGGCAGGCCTTCCGAACACTGCGCGCCGACCTCGACCGGTTGTCGAGGGCCATGGTCGTGCTGGAGGCGGTGGACACCGTCGCCCAGGAGGGCCACGCCGACGCCCGCCTGGTCGACATGGTGCTGGGCGCGCTCGGCGCCATCGACCGGGGGGCGGGGGCCACGGTCGTGCCGGCGTTCCTGCTGCGGCTGCTCGCGCACGAGGGCTTGGCTCCTGAGGTGCAAGCCTGCGTCGAGTGCGGCGCCACCGAGGAGCTCACCTCGCTCGACGTCGCCTCGGGCGGGGTGCGCTGCGCCTCGTGTCGAGCCGGCGCCACGCTCGCCCCCGGCACCCTCGGGCTGCTCCAGGACGTGCTGGGCGGGCGCCTCGGCGCCGTGCTCGCCGCCGGGTCCTCCCCGGCGTCGGCGGAGCTCGAGTCGCTGGCGGTGCGATGGTTCGAGCACCACACCGAACGCCGCCTCCGCTCGCGCACCACGACGTGAACCTCCAAGTGGGGCCTCGTCGGGCGCCGGCGCGCCCCTGCGCCGAACCAGGAGGTGGCCGAGGGCCCGGGGTAGCGTGGACCCCCGTGCCCGAGGCTGCCCCCCGCTCCGATCCCGCACTGTCTGATCCCGCACTGTCTGATCCCGCACTGTCTGATCCTGCGCTGTCTGATCCTGCGCTGTCTGATCCTGCGCTGTTCGACAAGGTCGTGAACCTCTGCAAGCGCCGGGGTTTCGTGTTCCCCTCGGCCGAGATCTACGGCGGGTTCCGCTCCACCTACGACTACGGGCCCCTCGGCGTGCTGATGCTGCGCAACGTCAAGGCCGCCTGGTGGCGCTCGATGGTGCAGCTGCGCGACGACGTCGTGGGCCTCGACGCCGCCATCCTGTCGCCCCCGGCGGTGTGGGAGGCCTCGGGCCACCTCGAGAACTTCAGCGACCCGCTCGTCGACTGCACGCACTGCCAGCAGCGGCACCGCCAGGACCAGCTCGAGGACCCGTCCACCTGCCCGAGCTGCGGTACGACCGGATCGTTGACCGAGGCCCGGGCGTTCAACCTCATGTTCCGAACCTTCGCCGGGCCGGTGGAGGGAGCCGGCCACGAGGTGTACCTGCGCCCCGAGACCGCCCAGGGCATGTTCGTCAACTTCCGCAGCGTGCTCACCACCAGCCGCAAGAAGCCGCCGTTCGGCATCGCCCAGGTGGGCAAGAGCTTCCGCAACGAGATCACCCCTGGCAACTTCGTGTTCCGCACCCGGGAGTTCGAGCAGATGGAGCTCGAGTACTTCGTGCCGCCCGACGAGGCCACGAGGTGGTTCGAGTACTGGCTCGCCGAGCGCGAGCGGTGGTACCTCGACCTCGGCATCCCCGCGGACATGTTGCGGTTGCGGCCCCATGACGCCGACGAGCTGTCGCACTACTCGGCGGGCACCTCTGACGTCGAGTTCGCCTTCCCCTGGGGGTGGGGCGAGCTGGAGGGCATCGCCAACCGCACCGACTACGACCTCAAACAGCACGCCGAGCGCTCCGGGGAGCGCCTCGAGTACTTCGACCAGGCGTCCGGTGAGCGCTACGTGCCCCACGTCATCGAGCCGGCCGCCGGGGCGACCCGCTCGATGATGGCGTTCCTCATGGCCGCCTACGACACCGACGAGGTCAACGGCGAGGAGCGCACCGTGCTGCGCCTGGACCCCCGCCTGTCGCCGTACCAGGTCGCCGTCTTGCCGCTGTCGAAGAAGGACACGTTGGCCCCGCTGGCCCGTGACGTGCTGGCCCGCCTGCAGCCCCACGTGATGACCGAGTACGACGAGACCCAGGCCATCGGTCGTCGCTACCGGCGCCAGGACGAGATCGGCACCCCGCTGTGCGTCACCGTCGACTTCGACTCCCTCGACGACGGCGCCGTCACCGTCAGGGATCGCGACACGACCGCCCAGGACCGGGTGCCGGTCGAAGATCTCGTGGCCCACGTCCTCGATCGCCTCGACCTCACCGGGACTCGCCGCTGAGCCCGTCCGGCGTCCCGGCGGTCGCGTCGGCCTGACAGGATCGGCGCCTGTGACCTTCGTCGTCGCCCTCGACCACGACCACGGCCGATCCGGTGCCGAGCTCGCGCCCACGCTCGGCTGGCTGGGCGCTGACCTGCACGAGCTCTGCACCCGCCACGGGCTCCCGGTGCCCCCCGGGTTCACCATGACCACCGAGCTGTGGCGCCACGTCGTCGCCAACGGCTGGGACGATGCCGCCGAGGTCGCCCTCGCCGAGGGCCTCGAGCGCCTCCAGGACGAGACGGGCCGGCGTCTCGGGGCGACGTCGTCACCGCTGTTGGTGAGCGTTCGCCCGGGCGGGCCGACCGAGCTGCCCGGCATCGCCCCGCCCGTGTTGGACCTGGGCTGCGGCGGCGATGCCCTCGTCGGCCTGGAGGCGATCGCCGGGCGACGATTCGCCCTCGACACCCGCCTCGCCCTCCTCCAGCGCTACGCCACGGTCATCCACGGGCGCCCGGCGGCGGACTTCGACGACAAGTGGGCCGAAGCCCGCCGGTTCGCCGACGTCTCCCACGACGAAGACCTCCCCGTCGAGGTGCTCGAGCTGCTCGTCGGGCGCTTCGAGGCGCTCGCCCCCGATGTGCCCGCTGACCCCCTCGGCCAGATCCGGGGCGCGGTCCGGGCGTCGCTGGCGGCATGGGACGCCCCCCAGGCGGTGGCGCTGCGCAACCGGCGGGGCGTCGATCACGCCGGGGGCATGGCCATCACCGTCGAGGCGATGGTCTACGGCAACGCCGGCGAGGGCTCGGGCAGCGGGACGGTCTGGTCCCACGATCCGGGCACCGGTGAGCCCGGCATGGCCGGCACCGTCCAGGTGCGCGCCCAGGGTTCGGGAGAGATGCCCGGCGAGCACGCCCGCCTGGAGGTGTCCGCGGCCGCCGAGCGACTGCCCGAGGCGCACGCCCTGGTCGGGTCGTGGCTCGACCGCCTCGCCGCTGACGAGGCGGGCCGCATCATCGGCCTCGACGTCACCGTCGAGCGCGGCGTGCCATGGGTGTTGCGATCCCGTCGCCGGGGGCCTTCGGCTGCGGCGCGCCTGCGGGTGATCGTCGAAGCGGTCGGTGCCGGTGACCTCGGCCGCCACGACGCCGTGGCGCTCGTCACCGCCGCCGACGTCGAGGAGCTGCTGCACGGCAGCATCGACGCCAGTGGCGCCGCGGTGCTCACCACCGGTCTCGGCGCCTCACCGGGCGCGGCGGTCGGGGTGGTCAGCTTCGACGCCGACGAGGCCGCCGAGCTGGCGGCGTCGGGGACCCCGGTCATCCTGGTCGCCGCCGAGACCTCGCCCGAGGACGTCCACGGCATGGCTGCAGCCGCCGGCATCCTCACCACCGGGGGCGGGCTGGCCAGCCACGCCGCGGTGGTGGCCCGGGGGTGGGGCACGCCGGCGGTGTGTGGCGCCGAGGAGATCGAGCTGGCCGACGACCGCCTGCGCGTGGGGGCGTCGGTCGTGCGCGCCGGCGAGCGCCTCGCGATCGACGGCACCACCGGCCAGGTGCTCCTCGGTGACGTCGAGGTCGCCGCAGCCGACGCCTCTGACGATCTCGACACCGTGCTCACCTGGGCCGACGAGGCCGCCGCCGGGAGGTGGTCGGTGCGGGCCAACGCCGACACCGCCGCTGACGCCGCACGGGCCCGGGCCTTCGGGGCCACCGGCATCGGCCTGTGTCGCACCGAGCACATGTTCCTGGGCGCCGACCGCCTTCCGCTGATCCGCCAGATGATCCTGGCCGACGCACCCGAGGACGAGGCCCGGGCCCTGCGCAAGCTGCGCCGCGCCCAGAAGGCCGACTTCACCGAGCTGCTCGAGGCCATGGACGGTCTGCCGGTGACGGTGCGGTTGTTGGACCCGCCCCTCCACGAGTTCCTCCCCGACCTCGCAGAGCTCGCCGTCGCCGAGGCCACCGGTGCGCCCGACCGCGACCGCCAGGCGCTGCTCCGTGCCGTCCGGACGTGGGGTGAGGTCAACCCGATGATGGGCACCCGTGGCGTGCGCCTCGGGTACCTCAAGCCCGGGCTGTACGAGATGCAGGTCAAGGCGCTCCTCGATGCTGCCATCACCCGACGCCAGGCGGGGGGCGACCCGATCGTCGAGGTGATGATCCCCCTCACCGTCACCGGGCCTGAGCTCGCCGGCGCTCGTCGCTGGGTCACCGATGCCCTGGCCGACAAGGGCGAGGCCGTCGCCGATCTCGAGGTGGGCGTCGGCACGATGATCGAGACCCCGCGCGCCGCGCTGTGCGCCGCGGAGCTGGCCAGCCACGCGGAGTTCTTCAGCTTCGGCACCAACGACTTGACCCAGCTCTGCTTCGGGTTCAGCCGCGATGACGTCGAGGGTCAGATGATGGGTCGCTACCTCGACCTCGGGCTGCTGGCAGCCAACCCCTTCGAGCACCTCGATGCCGACGGCGTCGGCCGCCTGGTCGCCGAGGCCACCCGAGAGGGCCGTCGGGCCCGGCCCGGGCTCAAGGTGGGGCTCTGCGGTGAGCACGGGGGGGACCCGGCGTCGATCCGGGTGCTCGCCGACGTCGGACTCGACTACGTGAGCTGCTCGCCCTTCCGGGTGCCGGTCGCCCGGCTGGCGGTCGCCCAAGCCCTGCTCGCACGAGACGCCGCCGGACCCTGAACGCCCCACGGCCGGTCGCGGCCCGTAGCGGACAGGTCAGGTCTCGACGTGACCCCCGGTTCGCCAGTAGAAGCCGTCGCGACGATCGAGGAACCCCTCGTCGACGAGGTGACGCCGCAGGCTCGCGGTGTCGTCGTGCCACCGCTTCAACACGACGTTGACCTTCCACTCCGAGTGCAGCTGCCCGGGCTCGAACTCCTGGGCGAGCCGGTCCAGCACCACCCGCCTCTTGGAGCGCTGGGCCGGGATGCGGACGAGGCGCCCGCCCACGAAGAACCGACCGAGGGTGCGGGCGTCGGGATCATCTGCGTCGGGTCGGGGCGTCGTGGTCTCCCCAGCGGCCGTTCGTGCGGCGGTGGCGAAGGCGTCGGCGCTCAGCTGGAGCGTGGCGGGGCGCGCTGGCTGGGCGGGCTCCTCGACGAGCCCGGCATCGATGAGCCGGCCGAGTGCGTCGGCCGCCTCGCGCAGCCCGAGCCCGGTCATGTGGACCACCTGGTCGAGGTCGGCGGCGCCGAGCACGAGGGCGGCGACCACGGCGCGGCGGTCGTCCTCGGCGAGCAGGCCGACCAGCCGAGCGGCGTCGAGGGGACGATCCACGGACCCCCAGCCTACGAACCGGGGGCTCGCCTGGGCCCGGGCGGCCCGTGGCAGCCTGCGCGGGCGGGGGCGCGGGCGGGGCGTGGCGTGGCGTCGGTGGACCGATGCTCTGAGGCCGGCGGGCGGGGTCGCATCGGGGCCGTGGGCCGGCGCTGCGGTCCGGCCGCCGGGTTTGGGCGGCTGGTAGGTTCGACGGGGTGCGACGCCTGGTGGGGGGCGGCGGTTGCGGAGGCGGAGGCCGCTGAGCGATGCCGATCGTCGACGAGGACATCCAGCGGGTGCGAGAGCTCACCGATGCGGTGGCGCTCGTCGGTGCCCACGTCGGGCTGCGCCGGGTCGGCCGGCGCCAGGTCGGTCTCTGCCCCTTCCACGAGGAGCGCACGCCGTCGTTCTCGGTGAACGCCGAGGAGGGCCTGTACTACTGCTTCGGGTGCGGCGCCTCGGGCGACGTGATCACCTTCGTCCAGCGCATCGAGGGCCTCGACTTCCCCGGCGCCGTCGAGCACCTCGCAGATCGGGCCGGCTTGCAGCTGCGCTACACCGACCCCGAGGTCGGGCAGCGGCGGCGCCGCAACGCCGAGCTGCACGAGGTCGTCGAGCGTGCGGTCGAGTGGTACCACCGACGCCTCCTGGCCGACCCCGCCGCCGGAGCAGCGCGGGCCTACCTGCGCTCCCGGGGCTATGACGGCGAGATCGTGCGGCGCTTCCGCCTCGGGTGGGCACCCGACGCGTGGGACCTGCTGTCCCAGGCGCTGCGCGACGCCGGAGAGGATCAGCTCGTCCAGGCCGGGCTCAGCCGCCGGGGTGGGCGGGGCGGGCTCATCGACGTGTTCCGGTCGCGGGTGCTGTTCCCCGTGCTGGACGTCTCGGGGCGTTCGATCGGCTTCGGCGGTCGCATCCTGCCCGGGGGCGAGGGGCCCAAGTACAAGAACTCCCATCAGGGACCGCTGTACGATAAGGGCCGCGTCCTCTACGGGCTCAGCTGGGCCAAGCAGCGCGCGGTCGAGCGGGGCCGGCTGGTGGTCTGTGAGGGCTACACCGACGTGATCGCCTTCGCCTCCGTCGGGGTCACCGAGGCCGTCGCCACCTGCGGGACCGCGCTCACCGAGGACCACGTGAGGGCGATGCGACGCTTCGCTCGACGCATCGTGTTGGCCTTCGACGCCGATGATGCCGGTGCCCTGGCCGCCGAGCGGGTGTACGCCTGGGAGCGCGCCCATGACCTGGAGGTCGCCGTCGTCGACCTCGGGGCCGGTCGAGATCCAGGCGATGTCGCCTCGGTCGACCCCGACGGCCTCGTCGCCGCCGTGGGGGCGGCCGAGCCGTTGCTCGGCTGGCGGGTCCGCCGGCTGCTCGACGGGGTCGAGGGGGCCACCCCCGAGCGTCGAGCGGCGGTTGCGCACCGGGCCCTCGACACGGTGGCCGAGCACCCCGACGAGCTGGTGCGCGACCAGTACGTCATGTCGATCGCCGGTCGCTGCGACCTCGACGTCGCCCGCCTGCGGGCCGCGCTGGGGCCCCACCGGGATGGCCGTGGAGGTGGCCGTGACGCCGGCACCGGGCCGCCGACGTCGCGATCAGGCCGCACGGCGCGCCCGGGTGAGCCTGGTCGAGGTGGCAGGGGCGCAGGCACCACGACTGGCCTCGGCGACCGCGCCGCTCACGACGGGGGGGCCCTCTCGCCCGGCGGGACAGGCACGGCGGCACCGGCCAGCCCGGCGGAGCTGGAGGCGTTGCGGGTCCTCGCCGGACGCCCGGCCGAGATCGCCCACCGCCTGCACCCCGGGCTGTTCCCGACCCCGGCCGCCGCGTCGGCCTACGCCGCCCTGGCCGCAGCGGCCTCACCTCGCCTGGCCGCCGCCCAGCTCGACGCGCCCGCCGCCGCCCTCGTGCGCCGGGCGGCCGTCGAGCACAGCGACGCCGAGGTGGACGGGGTGATGCTCCCGCTGGTGCGTCGGGCGGGCGAACGGGCCGCCGAGCGCCTACACCGCAGGTTCGCCGGCACGTCCGAGTGGCGAGACCACGCCCCGCTGCTGTCGTGGGTGTCGAGCCGCCTCGCCGAGCTCGCCGACGACCACACCCGAGACGGGGCGCTCGACGCCCTGTCGGGGTGGTTGGCGTCGTGGGAGGAGGCTGCGGCGTGAGGCGCAACGAGCCGCCGGCGCCGGACCCGGTGCGCCAGTACCTCGACGAGATCGGTCAGGTGCCGTTGCTCACCGCCGACGAAGAGGTCGCCCTGGCCCGCCGCATCGAGGCCGGCGTGCAGGCGACCGAGAGCCTCGGTGCCCTCGCAGACGGGGCCTCGCCCGACGGGTGCGCCGCTCGTCGCGCCGAGCTCATCGCCACGATCGCCGACGCCGATGCGGCTCGCTCGCACCTCGCCCGGGCCAACCTGCGGTTGGTCGTCTCGATCGCCAAGCGCTTCGCCGGGCGTGGCGTCCCGCTCCTGGATCTCGTGCAGGAGGGCAACCTCGGGCTGTTGCGGGCGGTCGAGAAGTTCGACCACCACCGGGGCTTCCGCTTCTCGACCTACGCCTCATGGTGGATCCGCCAGGCGGTGTCGAGCTCGCTGGCCGAGCAGTCGCGCACCATCCGGCTGCCCGCCCACGTCGCCGAGGAGTCCAACCGTGTGGCGAGGGCTCAACGCCAGCTGACCGCCGAGCTCGAACGTGAGCCGTCTGCAGCCGAGATCGCCGAGCGGGTCGGGGTGGGCGTCGGCCGGGTCGACGAGCTGCGCCGGATCGCCCTCGACACCCTGTCACTCGACTCGCCGGTCGGTGACGACGACGACAGCTCGCTGGGGGACTTCGTCACCGACGCCTCGACCGATGCGCCGGTCGACGCCGCCGCCCGCCAGAGCCTCGCCGACATCCTGGCCGAGGTCCTCGGCGAGCTGAGCGGGCGCGAGCAGGAGCTGATGCGCCTGCGGTTCGGGCTCGGCGACACCACCCCTCGCACGCTCGACGAGGTGGGCCGGGAGTTCAGGGTGACGCGTGAGCGGGTGCGCCAGATCGAGGCCAAGACGCTGGCCAAGCTGCGCCACCCCCAGCACCGGGCACGCCTGGTCGACTTCTTGGAAGGTTGAACCGGGTCCGGGCATGAGGGCTGTGCCGGGCGGTCGAGGCGGTGCTCCGGGGGTGGGGCTCGAACCCACGACCTAGCGGTTAACAGCCGCTTGCTCTGCCAGCTGAGCTACCCCGGAATGGAACAGCAACCGTAGCAGCGAGCCCTAGCGGGCTGCGTGCAGGCGACCGCAGGCCGGGGCTTTGGCTCAGTCCGCCGCCGGCAGGGTGAGGACCTGGCCCGGGAGCAGCACGTCGGGGTCACCGGGGACCACGAGGCGCGAGCGGTTGACGTCGATCAGCACCCGCCAGTACCCAGCGACCACGGCCTCGTCGTCGCTGGCCGTCACCGCCTCGGCGATCGACCAGAAGTGCTCACCGGGGGCCACCACCCACCGTGTGCCCGCCTCTTGCGGGTCGGGACCCGGGCTCGGCTCCTCGGGTCCGCCGGAAGGTGGGACCACCCCGACGACGGCCGGCGACCCGGGGGCCGGGATCCGATCGGGCAGGCGCTCGGTGACCGGGGGCACGGTCACGTCGGAGAGCGGCACCATCACCGCCGTCGGGACGGTCGCACCGTCCTCGGTGCCGGCTTTCCGGGTTGCCTCTGTCTCGTTTGCTCCCGTCTCGTCTGCTCCTGTCTCGCCTGCCTCAGCTGGCGCTGGCTCGGTGCTCGCTGCCCCGGCGTCGTCGACGGGGGCGGGCTCGGGAGCTTCGACCGTGGCGGCGGCGGCGGCCGATCCGCTGGCGACTGCCGGGACGGCGGCCGCCGCGGTCATCACCTGGATGGTGCGACGTCCGTGGCCGATCACGTGGCGGACGGCGACGCTCGTCCGGCGGACGAGCGCACCGAGCCCACAGAGGGCTGCCCACCCGAGCAGCGCCACGCCCGTCGCCAGGAGCACCCACCTCAACACGGTGATCACGAGCGTCTGCTGGACGGCGTCGCCGGCGGCGCGAGGTGCCAGCGCGTCCACCGCGACGACGACGGCCATCGCTGCACCGCCGGCCGCGCCGGCGATCGCCTTGGTGGCCCAGGTGGCATCAGACGATGGCACCGCTGCTACTTGCCGGTGCCCGTTCACGGTGTGACCAGCTCGGTGGCCCAGGTGGCATCAGACGATGGCACCGCTGCTACTCGCCGGTGCCCGTTCACGGTGTGACCAGCTCGGTCGAGCCGTCGGTGGTGGTGATCGACAACGTGTCGCACCCACCGGCGGTGATGACCTCGACCGCATCCACCGGCCCGACGACGGCGGTCGCCTCGTTCTCGAGCGGCCGCTCGGACGGCCACCGGGGGAACAGGTGCACCGCCCCGTCGGCGGCGGTGACCAGGCCGGGCAGCGGTCGACCATCGCACTCCCACGCGCCCACCACCACGTGATCATCGGGGCCACCCAGCGTCCAACGCCGCGCCCCGGCGGTGACCTCGTCGCCGTCGCGGCGAACGGCGTCGAGGCAGCCGTCGCCGTCGGGGTCCGCGACCCCGAGCCCCGGGTCGGTGACCGGCTCGCACGCCGGTGCCGGGTCGGGGGCCGGGTCCTCGGACTGCGCACCTGGAGGGTCGGTCGAGTGCTCCGGTGGCGCCACCTCGAGAGCACCACCCCCGGGGCGTCTCGCGCCGGCGTCGAGGTCGGTGTCGGTGGCGCCGTCGGGATCTGCGGCGGGTCGAGGTGCTGGTGCGCTGGTGGGCGCTGGCCCCACGGCGTCGGCGTCGGCGTCGGTGGCCGTGGCCGTGGCCGTGGTCGTGGTCGTGGTGGAACGCCACCACCCCACGCCGAGGGCGACGACGACGCCCAGCAGTGCCGCACCCGACAGTGCGCCCAGAAGCCTCCGTGAGGGTCCCCGGCGGCTCCTCGAAGACCCGCCCGAGTCGTTCGCCCGAGGCGGCGGCAGCTGGCGAGCCGCCGGTGACGTCGCCCCCGGCCCCAACCGGCGCCCGATCGTCGTCAGGTCACCGGTGGTGCCGGCGAGCCAGCGGTCGAGCTCCTCGTCGTCGGTGATGCGGCGCAGCATCCTCACGAGGTCGATGACATCGGCGGCGGGGTCGACGTCGGATCCTGCGCGGCCGAAGCCGCACAGCATCGGTCGGCTACCCGGGCGCCAGATGACGTGCTCCTCTCGCACGGCACCGTGACCGACGCCGAGGGCGTGCAGCCGGGTCAGTGTGTCGGCCAGGGAGGAGCCGATGGCCCGGACCTCGGCGCCGTCGGGGCGGGCCCCGTCCAAGGTCGCCGTGCCGGCCGGGGCGAGCACGAGCTCACAGACCTCTCCGGCCCCATCCGCCTCACCCGGCGCATCGACCCCCCCGGTCCGGTCGGTGCGACCTGCCTCATCCGGCGCGCCAGCCCCCCCGGTCCGGTCGACCCCGCCGGTCCCGCCGGTCCCGCCGTCGACCAGCTGCACCGCACCTTGTCCGTCGAGCGACGACAAGATCCACCTCTCGTGGTCACGCCGCTCGTCGGCGTCGGGCCCGGCGAACGTCTTGACCGCCACCGGCCGACCGTCCCGCACCGTCAAGGTCACACCTACGTCCGCCTCCTCCTAGGACCGAAAGTAGCGGAGATGCACTGATAGATCCAATGGCGGAGACGTCGTCGTCACCCGGATCCGTCGGGGCCAGCCAGGTACCCGACGGCGGTGGCACCGACGGTCCGTCGGCCGATGCCGGGCAGCGGACCTCGACCCCACCAGGGCTCGACCGAGGTCGACACCCGGACCTGCACGCGCCGGTCATCCAGTCGGGCCACCTCGAGGGCCCACGGCGCGGCGCGACCCTGTGAGCCCAGCCTGGCCCGCGCCAGCGCGCCGAGACGGCCGCTGTCGACGAGGCGGATCGTGCCATCGAGCTGGTAGACCCCCCGGTCGAAGCCGAGGGCCGCCACGTCGTTGGCCACCGCAGAGGCGGCCGACGCCGTGGCCCGCTGGACCGCCAGCGCACGTCCCCCGTCGACCGACAGCACGGCCACGGCCACGACCACCAGCACCGCTGCCGGCACCAGCAGGAGCGCACTCCCGGTATCCCCGGTGAGGCGAGCTGAGCTGTCGGCCACCGGCGGTGACATCGGCGCCCCCCGCCAACCCCACCGGCGCCTGCTCCACCGGCGGCGAGACCCATGGCTCGGTCGTCGGTTCGACGCCGGCTGCGACGTCGTCACGCCGGGCCCACGCAGTCGGCGACGCCGACCAGACCAGCCCGGTGCGGGTCGAGCACCTCTGAGTGGGTGGCGCTCACCGTGGTCGCACCCAGGTCGTCGACCCATGGCAACCTCAGCGGGGCGACGGTGGCGCGCACCGTCACCGCCACCTCGGCGCAACGGCGACGGGAGGCCACGACACCCACGTCGGCGTCGAGTCCGGCGTCGACGGCGGCCGCGACCGCAGCCGAGCGGGCGGTCGCGACGATCGCCCCCACCGGGGCACCCGACGGTGCCTCGACCAGGGCTCGTCCCCCGGCGCGGGCGGCGTCGGCCACCCCGGCCGACGCGACGGTCACCCGCCAGACCCCGACGGCCAACAACGTCACGACGAACAGCGAGACGAGGGCGACGGGCAAGACGACGACCGCCCCGGTCCCCGCATCGTCGGACCGGGCGGCGGTCACGACCTGGCCCACAGCTCGAGGGGCACCCGAGCGGTGCGGTCGATCGTGCCGTGGGGCAGCGGATCGAGCGGCACCAGCGTTGGGCCGGGCACCCCGACGGTGACCACGGCGTGGGGCGGGGTGCCCGACACCTGGATGGTCACCGCCGCAGCAGGCTCGACCGCACCGACGTGCGCTCGGGCTCGGGTCGCGCCGCTGCCCGGGTCGTCAGCCTCGGCGACCAGGCGGGCAGCGTCGTGGGCGATCGCCGCAGCACGGGTGCTCGCCCACATCGCCAACAGGACGTGCACGCAGACCATGAGGATCGTCAACACGATGGTGACCCCGAGTGCCGCGCCCACGACGAGGCTGCCGCGATCGTCTGACCGGTGCTGCGCGCGACGCACGCAGCGCCCGGGGGAACGATCGCCGGCAGTCGGGCCGGGGCTGATCACCCGCCGATGCGGTTGATCTCGTCGCCGGCGCGATCAGCGGCGTCGCCGACGATGCCGTTCAGCGCCACCCACAGCCCGGCGCCGAGCAGGGCCATGATCAACACGACGATGGCCGCCGAGATCACCCCCTCGCCGCGGTCGTCGTCGGGGTCAAGGGCCCCGGCGAGCAGCTGGCGCAGGGTGAGGGTGGTTCGCAGGTACAGCACGGTGGCGTGGTCGGTCACAGGGTCTCCTACAGGTCGGTGAACGAGCGGATGGCGGCCAGGAACGGCACGAGCAACAGGACCAGCCCGGGGACGAGCGTCGCCACGGTCACCGGGATCCAGACCTGTTGCGCCCGTCGGTCGAGGCGCGCCAGGAGGTCTCGGTGGGCGTCGTCTCGCAACGCCGAGGCCTCGGCCGACACGAGGCGGCCGAGGTCGCCGGTCCGTCGGTCGAGGGTGAGGACCGCGACGAGGCGGTCGAGGGCATCGATCTCCAGGGCGGCTGCCCACTCGCGCAGGGCGACGTGGTCATCCACGCCGTGGGCGATGCGGTTGGTGACCCGGGTGAGCTCGCGGCCCATCCGGCCGGGGGAGCGCTCACCCACCCGGGCGAGGGCGCTGGCGAGCGAAGATCCGGTGGAGACCAGCATGGCGAGCTGCTCGGCGACGACCGGCAACTCGGCTCGGATGCGCCGCTGGGCCGCCGCCGCCGTAGAGCTGAGCTGCACGTCGACGGCGACGACCATCGCCGCGCCGGCGCCCAGCGCGGCCGTCGCCACCGCCGCCGGGGAGGCGCGCAGGGCGCCGGCGGCGAGCGTGGCGACGGCCATGGCGGCGAGGGCGGCAAGGGCTTGGCGGAGTCGTTGCTCACCGGGGGACAGCCCCGATTCGGCCAGGAGGAGCCGGCGGTCGAGGTCGTCACGGGTGCCGAGCGCCGTCGCCACCCGCCGGCCGGCGTCCTCGGCCAGGCCGGCCAGCAGGCCGACCAGCGGAGGCCTCGGCCGGCGGGACGCCGACCCCGGTTGATGGGGGAGCAGGCGGGTGACGAGCGCCGGTACCCGGAACGGAGAGAGCAGCGTGAGCGCCATGGCGATGCCCGCAGCCCCAGGGACCAGGGCGAGGACGCCCCAACGGCTCATCGTCCGATCACCCGGTCGTCGTCGGGCAGTCGCATGAGGCGCCCGGACCACCACCAGCAGCTGGCGAGGGCGACCAGGGCGGCGGCGACGGTGGCCTGACCGCCCGAGGTCCCATAGGCGGCGCGGCCGTCGCCGATCGTCAGCCCGACCAAGGCCATGCCGAGCGGCACGACGAGGACGAACCACCGGGCGAAGCGGGCGCCGGCCTGGCGGGCACGGGCGTCGGAGCGGTGGCGGGCGTCGACCTGGCGGTCGTGGGCCAACGATCCGAGACGGGCACCGACGTCACCGGTGCCGACGTCGTCGGCCACGAGCAGGGTCTCGGCCACGACGTCGGCGGTGGCGTCGGCGGCCTCGTCGCGCAGCACGTCCAGGGCCCGGGCGAAGTCACCGGTCACCATCCACGTGCGCTCGGCCGCCGAGAGGGGACCGGCGAGGGCGGGCGGGGCCGAGGAGGCGGTGTCGAACAGCGCCCGCGGGATCGACCGGCCGAGGGTGGTGGCGTTCAGGCGCGCCTCTTCGAGCAGGTGGGGCCAGGCCGCAGCGGCGTCGTCACGTCGACGCTGCCGGCGCCGTCGGATCGCTGCGGCCGGTGCGCCGATGGCCAGCACGCCGGCGACCACCGGGGCGACGACCCCGCCGAAGAGCACCCACCCGACCCCGGCACCGACGACGAGCGCACCGACGCCTGACACGACGAGCTCGGCGACGGTGGTGTCGCCCAGTCCGGCCTGTCGGGCCCACCGTCGGGTCCGGGTGCCGAGCGGCGCCTGGCGTCGTGTCGCCGACGGGGCGGGCAGGGCCAGCGCAGCGACGCCGAGCCCGGCGAGCAGCGCGGCGAGCACGCCGTTCACACCGGCTCCCGGGCCGGCTCGGTCCCACCATCAGACAGCAGCGCGGTCAGGTCGACGCCGTGCTCCTCGCAGCTGCGCCGCAATCGGGTGGGGACCTGGCCGGTCCAGGCCAGGGGCGCTTCGGGGGCGGGCCGGTGGAACAGCTCGGTGGCGGTGAAGCTGCTCGCCGCGTCCCCGGCGGCGAGGTCTTCGATGGCCAGGACCTCGGTGACGATCGGGCGCCCGCTCACCCGTCGCAGGTGCACGACCAGATCGACGGCGTCGGCGACGAGGTGGTTGAGCGCAGCCAGGGAGAGCTGGGAGGCTGCGGGGTCGAGCTGGGCGATGAACCGCAGGCGTGACACCGCTCGACGGGCCGAGGCGGCGTGGATCGTCGTGTAGCCCGTCACCCCCGATGACAACGTCAACAGCAGCGGGAGCGCCTCTCTGTCGCGCACCTCGCCGACGATGGCGACGTCGGGTGCCATGCGCAGGAACCCGGCGACGAGGCGGCGCAGATCGACCGCCTCGCGGTCGCCGCGAGCCGGTCGGGTCTGCAGGCCGGCGACGTTGGCCAGGGGGACGTCGGCTTCGATGACCTCTTCGGCGACCACCGCTCGCAAGGTGGGGTCGAGCTCGGCGCACAGGCACGACAGCATCGTGGTCTTGCCCGCCCCGGGCGCCCCCGCGACCAATACCGACGCCCGGGCTCGCACCAACGCTCCCAGGACCCGGGCCACGTGGGGGTCGATGGTGCCGGCGTCGACCAGCTGACCGAGGTGCCGGTAGGGCACCCCGGTGAAGCGGCGGATGTTGGCCACGAGGTGCCCGCCGCGGGTGAGGTCGCGGTGCACGAGGTGCAGACGTGACCCGTCGGTGAGCTGGGCGTCTTGGAGACCCTCGGTCGGGTCGAGCTTGCGGTGCCCGACGGCGTTGTCGTCGAGCAGGCGGGTGAGGACCCGAGCCACGTGGTCGTCGTCGTGGAACAGCTCGGTGTGGTAGCCGCTGGGCTTGCCGTGGCGTCGGACGAAGACCTGGTCCGGCGCGTTGATCATGATCTCCCAGACCGTCGGGTCCTCGAGGAGGGGACCGAGGGGCCCGTAGCCCATGAGGTTGCGGCGGGCCCGATCGGCGAGGCCGGCCGGGTCGGCGATGGCGAGGTCACGCCGTCCGCGGCGGTGGTCGTCGTTCCAGTCCGAGATGGCGTCGTCGATGAGCTCCCCGAGGCGCCCCCGGTCGGCGTCTGAGGCCAGGTCGATCCTCAGCTCACGAGCCGCATCTTGGACCTGGTGCTCGATCTCGGCCAGCGGTGAGCCCGTCGACGACGACTCGGCGTGCGATCGATCGCTCGTGAGGGCCACATGCCTGAACGTAGGCCGGACGAAGGACAACAGACAACCACAAGGCTCGAAACGCATCGACAACCGCAGCGAGCGCACCCGCCCCTCGTCCGCTCCCTGCCCATCTCCGCCCCGCCTGACGGCTCCTCGATCCGCAGCGATCGTGTCGGATCACGCGCTCACGTCGCGGCTCGGGCGGTCGATGAAGGCAGGGTGGCGGCAAGCGATCTCACGGCGGGCAACCTGTTGGCCCGGGCCCGGGCGACCGGTCCGCTCGAACGATGGTGGGCCGAGCGGACCACCACCTGGCCGACGCTCAGCCACACGCCCGCGGCCGGCGTCGCCCCCTTTGACCGGGCCCGAGATCTGCACGTCGGTCACCTGGTCGGCATCCGCTGGCCCGACGGCGACGGGGGACGGGTCGCCCGGGGGTGGGTCTTGCGGCTGGCGACGACGTCGTTCCGGCTCGCCCTGGAGCGGCCCGACGACCGTGACCCACCGCCGATCGGCGTCGGGGTGCTGGTCGGCCAGGCCGCCGGGCGGTGCTCGACGACCCTGCCGACCCGGGTGCTGCGCCACGACAACCGGGGCATGGACTGCGAGCTGCCCGACGTGGTGCTGCGGGCCGATCGGCGGCGAGACGTCCGTCTCGTCGAGGCGTTCCCGGCCGGCGTGGTCTGGGATCCCGACGCCGGTGACGGCGGCCGGGCCGACGGTCAGACCATCGATGTGTCCGCCGGTGGGGCCCGGATCGGTCTCCGACCCGGCCTCGACCACACGTTCCAGGCCGGCGACCGCCTCGCCGTCGAGCTGAGGTTGCGGGGCTGTTCGTTCGAGCTGCCCGCCGAGGTCGTCAAGGCCGGCTCGAACGATCGGGCGAGCGAGATCCGCCTGCGGTGGCGTGATCTGCGCGACCTCCAGCGTCGACAGCTCGTCTGGACCCTCGGCCTCCAGTAGCGCTGAGCCCCGGCCGTCACCTGTCGATGACCGCCTCCGGAGCGACGGTCAGTCCAGCCGACCGAGTGAGCCCGGGGCGACCGGCACCGCCTCCTCGATCGCACCCGGGTTCGGGCTCAACGCCTCCAGGCGGGCACCGACGGCGGCGACGAGCGGACCGGCGAACCGGCGGGGGAACGGCCGGGGGTCGAGCACCGAGGCCTCCAGGGCCCGTTCGCTCACCACGTGCACCGGTGAGGCCAACCCGACGGGGGCACCGACCCTGTGAGCGACCAGCTCGGCGACCGCTGCGGCCAGCGCCGCCCGTGCTCTCGCTCGCCCTGGGGCGCGGTTGATCACCGGCAGCACCCGCTCGGCCTCGATGCCGAGCGCCAGGAGATCGTCGATCACCCGGGCCAGGCCGTGGACGTGGTGGGCCGTGGCGCCACCGACGACGACCACGAGGTCTGCCCGACGGTGGGCGGTGCGGGCGAGGCGGTTGCGGTCCTCGACGTCGGCTGAGCCGGTCAGGGCACGTCCCTCGACATCGGCGTCGACGTCGGCCACCACGATGCGGTGGCGGGCGAGCAGCCCGTCGAGCGCGGCGTCGAGGGCGCGGGGGCGCACGACGGTCCAGTCCCGGTGTCGGCGCAGGCCGAGCAACAGGCGGTGGCCCCGCTCGATCGATCCCCACGTCAGCTCGTCGATGCGGTCCACCGGCGGCCGCCCGACGCCGTGGGCCTCGATCAGCTCGTGGAGCCCGGGCACGACGTCGACGGCGTCGTGCAGCATCCCGAGCTCGGCGTCCAGGCACAGGTCGGCGAGGAGGACCTCATCGGGCGCCTCGGTCGAGCCGAGACCTTGGGCGAGCGCCATCGACAGCACCGAGGCTCCAGCGCCGCCGGCCCCGGTGACCGTGACGAGGCGCCCCATCGGCTCGGTGGCCGAGGCCGAGATGACCTCGGGCGTCGAGGCGTCCACCCGCGGCAGCGGCCGCCCCACCTCGTCGAGCAGGTCGCCCAGTGACCGCGCGTCGGTCGGTGGCGCGATGACGATCGTCAGATCGGGGTCGACCGGCGACGGTGGGGCCACCGGTGACCGCACGCCGATGACCGGCACCCCGATCGAGGTGGCCTCGCCGATCAGGTCGCGATCGACGCCCGGAGTGGCGAGATCGACCACCAGCACCGACCAGCGCCGGCCCTCGGCGAGGCGGTCAGACAGGTCATCAGCGCCGACGCAGCGCACCAGCTCGGCGGGTAGGGCGCCGGTGGAGGCCCAACGGGCGACGTCTCGCAGCCAGGTCACGCCCACCGGGGCGCAACCGAGCGCCACCAGACGCCCGGCGCCCGAGGTCGGCTCGGACCGCCGGGTCATCGGGTCGCGGTCCGGTCGAGGCGGCGCACCAGGCGGATGCCTCCCTCGGCGGCGTCTGCGATCGCCCCCGCCGCGTCGGGATCTGACACCCCGAGGGTCACGACGACCCCGCCCACGCCAAGCCCGTCCGCCCCCGGACGGTCGACGCTGACGATCAGGGCCTCGGCGGCCCGGCGGGCCCCGGCCGGAGCGCCCCCGTCGGCGGCCCCGTCGCCGGCCGCACCGTCGCCGGCATCGGCGGCGGTGGCCAAGACGTCGACGACATCGCCGTCTCGGAGCCGGGAGGCGACCGCCCGGGCCGGCTCGAGCTCGACGGCGACCTCCAGCAGTGGAGCGTCGTCGGCGCCACCATCGAGCTGTCCGGGGTGCACGACGTCGCCTCGGCGCAGCGCCACCTGGGCCCGTCGACCGACCACGTCGTCGACGTCGACGGCCATGCGGTCGAGGATCTCCTCGGGGGCGTCGATGGCGGCGACGGCGAGATCCGCCGGGCCCAGGACCGACCCCGCCGGCACCTCGGACGCCGCCACGACCACGTCGACGGTGGTCGGCCCCGAGGGGCGGCTCGCTGCCCACGCCACGAGCGCCGCCGCGGCGATCAGCACCCCGGCGACGGCGGCCCGCACGCCCGGGCTGATGCCGCGTCGGCCGAGCTGTCGTCCACGTGTCTCGTCCATGCCGCCCTTCCTGACGCTCACCGTGAGATGCACGGTCCTGCGACCGCAGACAGTAGGCATGCAGGTGGGGGAACGCATCGGGTGCCACCAGAGTCATCGAGCATCCCGAACGGTGTGCTCCCCCTTGACTACGCTCGGCACGAGCACCACCGATCGAGGCCTGCCCCCGGAAGGAGCAGCGGACGCCGTGAGCGACGACATCCGGTGGCTGAGCACCAAGAAGGCGGCGGCTCGCCTCGGGGTGACCCCGCGCACGTTGTACCGCTTCATCGACGAGGGTCAGATCCCGGCCTATCGCATGGGACGGGTGATCCGGCTGCGAGAGGCCGAAGTCGACGCCTACCTCGAGTCGTGCCGCATCGAACCCGGCACCCTGGACCACCTCTACCCCGAGGGTCCGCCGGACTCCGGACGGGTGAACGGCGACGTCGACGAGGTCGCGCCGGCGTCTGAGGCCTCGTCCTCGTTGTCCTGACGACGGCCGACGAGCCGTCCGATCGACGTGATCCGGTAGCGTCGTGGACGTTCGGATGGGCGATGGTCGTCTGCCTGGGCCTGACGTCTCGTGACCGCCCCCGTCGCCATCTCCCTCACCGGCCTCTCGAAGGTCTTTCCTGGCTCGGCGTCCCCAGCGGTCCGCGGCCTCGACCTCGACGTCCCCGCCGGGGCGATCGTGGCGCTCGTCGGGCCGAGCGGATGTGGCAAGACCACGACGCTGAAGATGATCAACCGCCTCATCGAGCCGACCTCGGGGCGCATCGAGCTCGGCGGGCGCGACGTCACGACGATGCCGGCCCACGACCTGCGGCGGGGCATCGGCTACGTGATCCAACAGATCGGCCTGTTCCCCCATCGCACCATCGAGGCCAACATCGGTACCGTCCCCCGCCTGTTGGGCTGGGACCGTGCTGCGGTGCGCGACCGGGTGCGCGAGCTCGCCGACGTCGTCGGCCTCGACCCCGACATGCTGCGCCGCTACCCACCCGAGCTGTCCGGCGGCCAGCAGCAGCGGGTCGGGGTCGCCCGAGCGTTGGCCGCCGACCCGCCCGTGCTGTTGATGGACGAGCCCTACAGCGCGGTCGATCCCATCGTGAGAGGGCGGCTCCAGGACGAGCTGTTGGCCCTGCAGGCCGAGCTGAACAAGACCATCGTGCTGGTCAGCCACGACATCGACGAGGCCATCAAGCTCGGGGACCTCGTCTGCGTGCTCGACGTCGGCGGCGTCATCGAGCAGTACGCCCCACCCGAGGAGCTGTTGCGGGCGCCGTCGTCGACCTTCGTCGAGCGGTTCCTCGGGGCCGACCGGGGCTTGCGGCGCCTGGGTCTGCTCCGGGTCGGTGACGTCGATCTCGACCAGGGCCCGGTGGTGGCCTCGACCGACGCCCCCGCGGTGGCTCACGAGGTCATGGCGGAGCGGCGCACCGACTGGGTGGGGGTGCTCGACGGGGACCGCCTGCTCGGCTGGGTCCCGTCGGCTGATCTCAACGGCCAGGCGTCGATGGCCGAGCTCGGTCTGCAGCCCTTCCGGGCGGTGATCGGACCCGGTGACAACCTGCGGGCAGCCCTCGACGGCATCGTCGGCAGTCGCACGTCGGTGGCGGTGGTCGAAGACGCCGAGCGCCGGTACCTCGGCATGGTGTCGATCGCAGCCATCGGCAGGCGGTCAGGAGAGTGATCCTCGCCCAGCCCCGGTACTCCCGCGATGCCTGGCTCGACTGGTCGTGGGTGGCCGACAACACCGACGACATCACCGCCGCGCTCCGAGAGCACCTCGTGTTGACGTTCCTCGCCGTGGCGATCGGTCTGGCGATCGCCGTGCCACTCGCCCTGTACGCCCACCGCCACCGCCGGGCCTACCCGCCGATCCTGTCGGTCACGGGCCTGCTCTACACGATCCCGTCCCTGGCGCTGTTCGGCGTCCTGGTGCCCTACACCGGCCTCAGCCGCACGACCGCGCTCATTCCCCTGGTCGGGTACACCCTGTTGATCCTGGTGCGCAACGTGGTCGAGGGCCTCGACGGGGTGCCGGCGGAGACCCGGGAGGCGGCGATCGGCATGGGGTACACCCCACGTCAGCTGCGCTGGGGGGTCGAGGTGCCCCTGGCGGTGCCGACGGTGATCGCCGGCTTGCGCATCGCCACGGTCACCACCGTCGGCCTCGCCACCGTCGCCGCGCTCATCGGCCAGGACAACCTGGGTCAGCTGATGGTGCGGGGCCTCCAGCGCGACTTCCGAACCCAGATCGTGGTGGGCGTGCTCGGCGTCGTCGCCCTCGGGCTCATCGCCGACCTGGCCCTGTCCACGCTGCAGCGCCTCGCCACCCCGTGGGCCCGCCGGGCGGCCCGGCGGTGAACCTGCTCGTCGACGCCTTCGGGTGGTTGACCACCGCCGAGCACTGGTGGGGGTCCACCGGCATCGTCGAGCGCACCGTCGAACACGTGCGGTACTCGATCGCCGCGGTGGTGGTGGCGGCACTCATCGCCGTCCCGGCCGGCGTGGCGCTCGGGCACCTGCGGCGTTTCGGGACCACCGCCATCAGCGTCGGCAACCTCGGGCGGGCCGTGCCCACGTTCGCCCTGCTGTTCATCGGGCAACAGATCTGGGGCCTCGACGAGCTCTGGTTCGCCGGCCCGATCACCGCCTTCGTCGCGCTGGTGGCACTCGGCCTGCCACCCATGTTGATCAACGCCTACACCGGCATGGCCGGCGTCCCCGGCGGGTTGCGGGAGGCGGCGGCGGCGATGGGGCTCAACCGACCCCAGCGGGCCCTGCAGGCCGAGCTGCCCGTCGCCTTGCCCCTCGTGCTCGCCGGAGTCCGCACGTCGGCCACCCAGATCGTGGCCACCGCCTCACTGGCCGCCGTGGTCGGCGCCGGGGGTCTCGGCCGGTTCATCATCGATGGGCTGTCGACCCGCGATTACGCCGAGGTCATGGCCGGAGCCTTCCTCGTGGCGGCCCTGGCTCTGGCCACTGAAGCCTTGTTCGCCCTGGCCGAGCGCCGGTTCGTCTCACCGGGGCTGCGGATCCGCCCGGCCGTCGCTCAGCCGTCGGCCGGTGACTGAATCCCACCGTCGGCGCGAGGCGCCGCGCTCGCGGTTCGGTCTCCCCGATGCATCCTGACCATCCCTGACAACGAAGGAAGCCACCTTGACACCGAAGAAGAGCCTGCTCCTGTTGGTCCCGGCCCTCGCCGTGGTCGCCGGGGCCTGCGGCGACGACGACGATGCTGACGCCGACGACGTGGCGGTCGTCGACCCCCTCGACACCGAGGTCGAGGCCCCCGACGACACCGTGATGACCGACGACACGATGGTCGATGACACGGCCATGACCGAGGACACGATGGTCGAGGACACGATGGTCGACGGCGCAGGCGGCGAGCTCTCGTTCCTGCCCCTCGACACCGGCGGACCGGTGACCAAGGACGCCCTGCAGTCCGGTGACGTCGACGTCGCCGTCCTGTTCACCTCCGACGCCGACATCGCCATCAACGACTGGGTCCTCCTCGACGACGACCAGGGCCTGCAACAGATCGAGAACCTCACCCCGGCCATCCGCACCGAGGTGGCCACCGCGCCGGTGACCGACGTGTTGAACGCGGTGTCAGCCGAGCTGACGACCGAGGGCCTGACCGAGCTGAACCGCCAGTCCACCGAGGACCTCGTCGAATCCGACGAGATCGCCTCGGGGTGGTTGGACGAGAACTTCGAGGCGCCCGGTGACCTCGACCTCGTCGACGTGTCGGTGACCGTCGGGTCGACGAACTTCTTCGAACAAGAGATCGTGGCCGAGATCTACGCCCAGGCCCTCGAGCGCACCGGGGCCACCGTCGACCGGAAGTTCCAGCTCGGGGCGCGCGACGTGGTCGCCCCCGCCCTGGAGTCCGGCGAGATCGACCTGTACCCCGAGTACCTCGGTTCGCTCACCCTGTACGCCGATGGCGACGCCACCGTGCCGAGCGACCCCGCCGAGGCTGCCGAGCAGCTGCGTGGCCTGTTGCCAGAGGGCGTGACCGTCCTCGAGCCGGCCGAGGCCGAGAACCGCAACGGCCTCGTCGTCACCGCCGAGACCGCCGAGAGCTACGGGCTGAGCACGACCTCTGACCTCGCCGAGGTCACCGACGTGCTCGTGTTGGGCGGGCCGCCCGAGTGCCCCGAGCGCGACTTCTGCCTCATCGGCCTGCAAGAGGTGTACGGGCTGACCTTCCAGGAGTGACGCTCGCGTCGAGCCCGGGCCGGTCTGACCCCCCGGCCGGCCCGGGCCGGCGTGCGCTCATGGGCTGGCGCGCAGCCCTCGCTGGCCATGGGCTGCTGCGCAGCCCTCGCTGGCTCGGAGCGAGGTTCGGGTAGCCTTCGATCCTGACCGGCAGCTCCACCGTTCGAGCCGCAGGTCGCCGGCGCCGCCTGTCCACCCTGCGCCGGTCGACGACGACCCACGCGACCACACCCGGCGCCGGTGGAGGCAGCCGGGGGGAAGACCACAACATGACCACCTTCGCCGAGCTCGGCGTCGACCCCCGCCTGTGTGCGGTCCTGTCGAGCCAGGGCATCGAGTCCCCCTTCGCCATCCAGGTCGAAGCCATCCCCGACGGCCTCGCCGGGCGCGACGTCTGTGGCAAGGCCCAGACCGGCAGCGGCAAGACCCTGGCCTTCGGCCTGCCCATCGTCGCCCGCACCTCCCGCGCCGCCGACGGTCGGCCGACCGCGTTGTGCCTCGTGCCGACCCGTGAGCTCGCCAACCAGGTCGCCGAGGTCGTCGAGCCCCTCGCCGACGCCGTCGGCCTGCGCACGATCGCCACCTACGGCGGCACCAACCTCGACACCCAGATCGCCCGGATCGCCGAGGGGGTCGACATCGTCATCGCCACGCCGGGCCGCCTCATCGACCTCATCGACCGCAAGGCGATCGACGTGGCCGGCATCGAGCGGGTCGTCATCGACGAGGCCGACCGCATGGCCGACATGGGCTTCTTGCCCCAGGTCGAGTGGGTGCTGCGCCACATCGACCGACAGCACCAGACGATGCTCTTCTCGGCCACGCTCGACGGCGCGGTCGACCACGTCATCAGGGTGCACCTCCATGACCCGGTGCGCCACGAGGTGGCCTCGGCCGCCGTCACCGTCGACCAGATGCACCACCTGTTCCTGAGCGTCCACGAGATGGACAAGGTGCGGGTGACGGCGTCCATCGTCGGGGGCACCGAACGCACCTTGATCTTCGTCAACACCAAGCGCCTCGCCGACCACCTCACCCGCGACCTGTCCAAGGAGGGCGTGCGGGTGTCGGCGATCCACGGCGACCTCCGCCAGGCCGCCCGCGAGCAGGCCCTCGCCCGCTTCTCGGACGGCAAGCTGCCGGCGCTGGTGGCCACCGACGTGGCCGCCAGGGGCATCCACGTCGACGACGTCGACGTCGTCGTGCACTACGACCCGCCCGATGACCACAAGACCTACCTGCACCGCTCGGGCCGCACCGCCCGCGCCGGCTCCGGCGGCGTGGCCGTCTCGCTGGCCATCTGGAGCGACGAGCTGAAGATCCGCCAGCTGCAGCGGCGCCTCGATCTGCGCCGCCCCCTCATCCCGGTGTTCTCCAACGACGAGCGCCTCGCCGATCTCAGCGCCTTCGAGGAGTCCGCAGACGCCTCGGCCCGCCCCGCCTGAGCGCCAGGGGTCGCCAGTTCCGCCGGGCCAGGTCACAGCCCGGGTCCCTGCGGTCGTGAGATCTGGGCGGGCCGTCACAGGGCGGCACTAGCGTCCGCCGGCGACGAGGGAGGCTCGTGTGGAGTGGAACCTGGCCGATGCGTTCGAGGCCGTCGCCGAGGCGATCCCCGATGCGCCGGCCCAGCGCCAGGGCCGCCGATCGCTGACGTGGGCCGAGACCGACTCCCGCGCCGACGCCCTGGCCGCTGATCTGTTGGCCGCCGGGTTGGGGCACCAGGCGAAGGTGGCGACCTACGCCCAGAACCGCCCCGAGTACCTCGAGTCCTACCTGGCGGCGTTCAAGGCGGGGCTCGTGCCGGTGAACACCAACTTCCGCTACGGCCCCGATGAGATCCGGTACCTGTTCGACAACGCCGACGCCGAGGCCGTGGTCTTCGAGGCCCGCTACGCCGAGACCGTCGAGCAGGTCCGACGAGCTCTGCCCGGTGTCCGGCGCTGGTACGTCCTCGACGACGAAACCGGTGAGCGGCCCGACTTCGCCGTGCCCTACGACGAGGTCGTCTCCTCCGGCGGCGGCGCACGAGCGATGGCGCCCTGGGGGCGCAGCGGGGACGATCTGCTGCTGCTGTACACCGGCGGCACGACCGGCATGCCCAAGGGCGTGATGTGGCGCCAGGACGACCTGTTCTGCGTCCTCGGCCGGGGCGGCAGCCCCGTCCTCGACTACGAGCCGGTCTCGAACCTCGACGAGCTCAGGTCGCGCACCGCCGAGCGGGGCGCGGGCCCGGTGTTGCTGCCGGCCTGCCCGCTGATGCACGGCACGGGCCAGTTCTCGGCGCTCATCGCCCTCTCGCTCGGCGGCTCGCTGACGTTGATGCCGCCCGGGCGCTTCGACGCCGGCACCGTGTGGGACGTCGTCGAGCGCGACGGCGTCAACTGGATCGTGATCGTCGGGGACGCCTTCGCCAAGCCGATGCTGGCCGCTCTCGAGTCCGGGCCGAGCCGTCGACTCGACACCGTCGGGCTCATCACCTCCTCGGGAGTGATGTGGAGCCAGGAGACCAAGGCGGGGCTGCTCGAGCACCTCGGCGAGGACGTGTCCCTCGTCGACAGCTACGGATCCTCAGAGGCGGTGGGCATGGGCGCCTCGGTGTCGCGCTCGGGCAACGCCGAGCGCACCGCCACCTTCCGCCTCGGCGAGCGGGTGGCGGTCATCGCCGACGACAGCACCACACTGGCGCCTGGCGATGACGCCATCGGCATGGTCGGCATCGCCGGCAACATCCCGGTCGGCTACTACAAGGACCCCGACAAGACCGCAGCGACGTTCCGCACCGTCGACGGCACCCGGTACTCGATCCCCGGTGACTACGCCCGGGTCGAGGCCGACGGCACGCTCACCCTGTTGGGGCGAGGGTCGGTGTGCATCAACACCGGCGGTGAGAAGGTCTTCCCCGAAGAGGTCGAGGAGGCGCTCAAGACCGACCCTCGGGTCCAAGACGCGGTCGTGGTCGGCCTGCCCGACGAGCGCTTCGGCGAGCAGGTCACCGCGATCGTGGCCTTGGCCGAGGGCGCGGTGGCCACCGCTGACGAGCTGATCGAGCGGGTGCGGTCGCGCCTGGCGCGCTACAAGGCGCCCCGGCAGGTCGTCATGGTCGACGACGTGGCCCGGGCGCCCAACGGCAAGGTCGACTACCGGGCCCTGAGGGCGCTGGCGGCCGAGCGGGTGGCCCGGCCGTCGGCGGCGTCCTCGGCCGACCGGCCCGGCTGACCCGGGGCCTGCTGGAAGGTGGGCTCGGCGGTCCGGCGCCGTGCGCTACGGTCGCGATCCGACATCTGGAGTGGCCCGGGCAACCGGGTCCGGCAACCTGGGACGGACGCCCAAGGTGCCACCTGCGCCGACAGGGATGTGGCCCGCAGCGAGCGGGCAACGAAGTGTCCGAGGAGCGCGAGCGCCTCGTGTGCGGTGGCATCGTCGTCCGTCCCATGACCCGAGGGACCGTGACGACGACAGGCGCACCCTCCCCGGCCGGCGGTGACCACAGCGACGAGCGGTCCGGCCGCCGACGCCACGTCGTCGTGTCACCCCCTCGGGGCCTGGCGCTCGAGGGTGGCGGCCGCCTGGCCACCGTCCGGCTCGCGTACGAGACCTGGGGACGTCTCGATGAGGATCGGGCCAACGCCGTGCTGGTCTGTCACGCCCTCACCGGGGACTCCCACGTGGCCGGCGAGGGCGGGTGGTGGCCGGCGGTGGTGGGTCCGGGTCTCGCGATCGACACCGAGCGTTGGTTCGTCGTGTGCGTCAACGTCATCGGCGGCTGTCAGGGCAGCACCGGTCCGAGCGACATCGATCCCGCGACCGGCCGCCGGTACGCCTCGTCGTTCCCGGTGGTGTCGATGCGCGACATCGTGCGCACACAGGCCCGCCTCGCCGATCGCCTCGGCATCGAGCGGTGGGCCTCGGTGGTCGGCGGGTCGATGGGGGGGATGCAGGCGCTCGAGTGGGCCGTGACCTACCCGGGGCGGGTCCGCTCGGTGGCGGCGGTGGCCACCGCCGCCGCGGCCTCGGCCCAACAGATCGCCTGGTCCTTCGTCGGTCGGAGGGCGATCGAGCTCGACCCGGCCTTCACCCACAGCGGCGACGAGGCGACCGGCGAGGGTGACGGGACCGACGAGGGCCGCGACGGGACCGATGACGGCGGAGCGGCGAGCGGTGGTCGCGCCACCGGCGGCGGGCCCCACCGGGGGCTGGCGTTGGCCCGAGCGATCGCCATGATCCACTACCGCAGCGACGTCGAGCTCGAGTCCCGCTTCGGGCGCCAGAGCGTGGAAGACGTGCACCCGTTCCGGCTCGAGCACCGCTTCGACGTCGAGCGCTACCTCGACTACCAGGGCGAGAAGCTGGTCCGTCGGTTCGACGCCCACTCCTATGTGGTGCTGAACAAGGCGATGGACCTCCACGACGTGGGACGTGGCCGGGGCGGCGTGCGACGGGCCCTCGGGCGGGTCTGCGCGCCGGCCCTGGTGGCCAGCGTGACGACCGACGCCCTCTACCCGCCCCACCAGCAACAGGCCCTGGCCGAGATGTTGCGTGACGTGGGCACGCCGGTGCAGTGGGCCGAGATCGACAGCCCGAACGGCCACGACGGCTTCTTGACCCACAGCGATCAGCTCATCGGCCCGCTGTCGCACTTCCTCCACACCGCACCCCGGAAGGTCCCGTGACGTCTGACGATCCCGCCGCTCGCCCGGCACGCCACCCCGACACCCTGGCGGTCACCGTCGGACGGCGCACAGGTGATGACGCCCTCGCTTCGGGGATCGTGACCACGACCACCTGGTCCTCACCCGATGTCGACGAGGCGCACCGCCGGGCCCGCACCCCGCGCACCGACGTCTTCTACTCCCGTTTCAACAACCCCGGCGCCGCTGACTTCGCCGCGGCGGTCGCCGAGCTCGAGGGGGCCGAGGCCGGGGTCGCCTTCGCCTCGGGCATGGGGGCCATCACCTCGACCGTGCTGGCGCTGTGCTCCCAGGGCAGCCACGTCGTCGCCCAACGTCAGCTGTTCAGCGCCTCCCACCAGCTGTTCACCGGTGCGTGCGCCCGCTTCGGCATCGACGTGACCCTCGTCGACGGCACCGACGCCGAGGCCATCGCGGCCGCCGTGGAGGCCGGCCGCACCCAGCTCGTGTTCGTCGAGACGCCCGCCAACCCGGTGATGTCGGTCGTCGACCTCGAACGGCTCGGGCGCATCGAGGGGCCGATCATCGTGGTCGACTCGACCTTTGCCACGCCGGTCGTCCAGCGCCCCTTGGACGTCGCTGGCATCGATCTCGTCGTGCACTCGGCCACCAAGGGCCTGGCCGGTCACAACGACGCCACCCTCGGCGTCGCCGTCGGCGCCAGGGACCTGGTCGACTGGATCTGGGGGTACTCGACGATCCACGGCGCCACGGCCTCGCCGTTCGACGCCTGGAACGGCCTGCGAGGTCTGCGCACGCTCGGGGTGCGCGTCGCCCGCCAGTCCGAGACCGCCACCGTCCTGGCCGAGCGTCTCGTCGCCCACCCGGCGGTCTCTGCGGTCCACTACCCGGGCTCGTCGTGGCACCCCCAGGCCGAGGTGATCCGCCGCCAGATGTGCAGCGGCGGCGGGTGCCTGGCCTTCGAGCTGGTCGGCGGCGAACCGGCGGCTCGCCGGCTGGCCGCCTCGCTCGAGCTGGTGAGGTTGGCGCCCTCGCTCGGTGGTCCCGAGACGCTGTTGACCCATCCCGCCACCATGACCCACGCCTCGATGTCGCCGTCTGACCGGGCCGCCGCCGGCATCGGCGACGGCCTCGTGCGCCTGTCGGTCGGCCTTGAGCACGCCGGCGACCTCGCCGCTGACCTCCTCTTGGCCCTCGACGCCAGCCTGGACCGCTGAGGCGCACCGACACGACGCGGGAGCGGCCGCGAGCGGCGCCCGACGCGGTGCGTCGATCGGCCCCGGGTCGGCACCCCGTCATCACGGCGCATCGGTAACCTCGTCGTCCGTGCAACGCATCTCACGCACCATCGACATGGCCAAGGCGTCGTGGCAGGTCCTGCGGGCCGACCGGGAGCTGCTGTGGCTGCCCGTGCTCTCTGGCGTGCTGTCGCTCGTGGCCGCAGCGGTGTTCTTCGTGCCCGGGGTGCTGATGAGCGGCGACCTCGGCGCCAGCGACGGATCTGACGTGGCGCCCATGACCTACGCCCTGTTCGTCATGGGTTCACTCGCAGCGGCCGGCGTGGCCGTCATCTTCCAGGGGGCGTTGGTGCACGGGGCCAACGAGCGGCTGTCGGGAGGTGATCCGACGGTGTCCTCGGCGGTGTCGGGGTCGATCTCCAAGGCCCACCACCTGCTCCCGTGGGCGGCGATCAACTGGACCGTCGGTGCGGTGCTGCGAGCCGTGCGGGAGCGGGCCGGCTTCCTCGGGGCGATCGCCACGTCGATCGTGGGTCTGGCCTGGGAGCTGGTCACGTTCTTGACCGTGCCGGTCATCGTGTTGGAGGACCGGGGGCCCATCGACGGGGTCAAGCGTTCTGCCGAGCTCTTCCGCCGCACCTGGGGCGAGAACGTCGCCGCCCAGGTCGGCTTCGGCCTGCTCGGGATCGTGGCGATCTTGCCCGCCATCGTCGTGGTGTTCGTGGCGGGCTCGCTCGGCACGGTGGGCCTGGTCGTCGGCCTCGCCGTGGCCTTGACCTACGCCGCGGTCGTCATGGTCGTCCTGAGCGCCCTGAACGCCGTGTTCCAAGCCGTGCTGTACCGCTACGCCGCCAGCGGCGAGGTTCCGACGGCGTTCGGCGGCACCGGTCTGGATCGTTCCTTCGAGCCCCGCTGAGCCGGCGCCGCTCGGGGGGTGATCCTTGGGCGGCGTCGCCCGGGTCGTCGATGGCCCGTGCCACGATGGGCCCGGTGCCCGAGCTGATCGAGGTCGAGCGCTACCGCCGCCTCGCCGAGCGGGCGGTGGGGCGCACCATCGCTGCGGTCCACGCCGACGACGAGTGGTTCTGCAAGGGCACCACCACATCCGACGCGCTGCGGGCGACCCTCCCCGGTCGGCGGTTCGTCAGGACGTGTCGACGGGGCAAGTTGCTGGTGCTGGTCACCGATCGCGACGTAGGGCTCGGCCTGCGCTTCGGCATGACCGGGCGCCTCCTCGTGGACGGCTCGCCCGGCGTCGAGGACCTGGGGCACGCCAGCGTCCGGGAGGAACCCAGGTGGGATCGGTTCGCCCTGGACTTCGACGACGGCGGCAGCCTCGTGGTGCGCGACCCCCGGCGTCTGGGTGGCGTCGAGCTCGCCCCCGACGTCGCCCGCCTCGGGCCCGACGCCGCCACCATCGACGCCGGGGCACTGGCCGTCGCCCTCGGTGAGGCGTCGGCGCCGTTGAAGGCACGGCTGCTCGACCAGGCCCGCCTCGCTGGGCTCGGCAACCTCCTGGTCGACGAGGTGCTCTGGCGGGCGGGGCTGGCCCCGATGCGGGCGGCGGGTTCGGTCGATGCAGCTGACGTCGCAGCCCTGGCGGGGGTGATCTGCGACACGATCGTCGAGCTGGACGCCAGAGGGGGATCTCACACCGGTGACCTGTTCGGCCAGCGCCGGGCGGACGGGGCCTGTCCGATCGACGGCGCCTCGCTGCGGCGTGACGCCGTCGGGGGCCGGACCACCTTCTGGTGCCCGGCCCACCAGCGCGCAAGATGAGCTGGGCGCTGGTGACGCTCACGGCGATCCAGGTGACGGCGATCCAGGTGACGCCCACGGCGGTCGGCGCAGCCCCGGCGGCCAGCGCCGCTGGGGTCACCGGGGTCACCGGCGCGGTCGAGGAACCGGTGGGCGAGCTCATCGCCTTGGCCATCCTCCTGGCGGTCATGGGCGCGGCCGCCGGCCTCGCTGCGGTCCGCCTCATCTCCTCCACCGCCCCCGGCCGGCGCCAAGGACGCGACGGCACGGAGACCGGGGCAGCCTCGAGCGACCCCGAGACGCCCGAGGACGCCGACGGCGAGGGCGCACCCGGCACCCGGCCGGAGCTGGCGCCGGGAACAGGAGGGTCACGTGGACGGCGGCCGGGCGCGACGCCGTAACCTCCGGGTCATGGCCGACGCGTTCGACCCCGCCGAGATGATCGCGCGCTTCCGCTCGAGGGCCCTGGCCGTGAAGAACCGACCGATGCCACCGGTCGAGGGCCCGGCGCGCGAGGAGTTCCGCCGTCAGGCCCAGAACGACTTCATGGACTTCGCCATCATCGGTGACGCCGAGACCGAGATGGACGATGGGGTGCTCGTCCTGCGCATCGACCTCCGGGGCGACGCCTCGGGCTGACCACGGCCATCGCCGTCGGACCTCACGTGTCCCGCCGGAACGGTCGAGCGGTCAGGCGCCGTGGCCGTCTGGCGCGCTCCGGCGGCGGAGCCCCCCGGCGGCGGAGCCCCCGGCGGCCGAGCCCCCCGGCGGCCGAGCCGGTCTCAACGTCGAGAGGCGCGCCGTCGCAGCGGGCGGGAGCGGCGTGCCAGCTCCTCGTCGAGGCGCGCGTCCAACAGGGGAGGACCGGCGGCGGCACCATCGGCGAGTCGGCAGCCCAGATCGTCGAGACGTTCGAGGCGCGCACGCCGGGACACCCCCGCAGCGATCACGGGGACGCCGAGCCGATCGGCGACGGCGACCGCCGACGCGAACGGGGGGCCGGGCGAGGCACCATCTGCGGGCACGCTGGAGGGGTCGAGGCGCAGCGCGACCGGTTCGAGTCGTTCGATGCGGTGCAGGTGCGACGCACCTCGGCCGACACCGTCGACGACGATCGTCGTGCCCGCCTCCCTCAACTCGACGGCGGCCTGGGCCACCTCGGCTGAGCGGGCCAGCCCCGCCTCGGGGACCTCGACCGACACGAGGTGCGGGGGCATCTCGAGGCGGACGTGCACGTCGTGCATCACCTCGCTCACTCCGCCGCTGGCCAACGCGGCGGCCGGCAGGGGCAGGTGCACCCTCGGGATGGTGGCGTGGCGCCGCCAACGCTGGTGGGTGGCCTGGCAGGTGTCTCGCACGAGGCGTTGGACCACCGGTTCCAACAACCCGGCTTCGTGGGCCATGGCGAACAGCTCGTCCCCGTGGACCATGCGGCCCAGCAGGCGGGCCCGGCCGACAGCGCGGTGGCCCCACACCTGTCGGGCCGCATCGGTGGCGATGATCGGCTCCCACCGCAGCCGGATCGAGCCGTGGCTCAGGGCGACGGCGAGCTCGGAGCGGATGCGGTCGGCTGACGGGGTGCGCCGGCCCCCCGGGGCGGCGCGCGTGCGGTGGCCGCCGGCCTCCTTGGCGTCGTACATGGCGTGGTCGGCTCGGTCGAACAGGTCGTCGGGGTCATCGCCGCCGACCCCGACGGCCCGGCCGATGGAGGCGCCGAGCTTGGAGCCGACGACCTCGCCGATGCTCTCCACGGCGAGTTGCAGCCGGTCGGCGATGATGAGCAGGCCCCGGTCGCTCTCGACGGGTTCGCAGACGACGACGAACTCGTCGCCGCCGTAGCGGGCGACGAGGTCACCGGGGCGGATGCCAGCCTGCAGGGCGCCGGCGACGCGCCGCAAGACATCGTCGCCGACCCGGTGGCCGTGGCGGTCGTTGATGGCCTTGAAGCCGTCGAGGTCGATCATCAACAGGCCGACCGCTCCGCCGCTGCGTTCGACTCGGCCGAGGGCGTGGCGCAGCTGCACGTCGAGCGCAGAGCGGTCGGGAAGGCCGGTCAGGGCGTCGACGCCGACGGTGGTGCGGGTGGCGTCCGGTTCGACGGGCCGTCCCACCATGGCCAACCAGTCGATCGCCCCCCCCGGCCCGGCGCCTCCGACGACGACGAGGTCGACCGGGAACTGGGTGCCGGTGGCGTCGACCATGTCGACGACGCCCCGCCAGCTCTCACCGGCTGCGAGGCGGGGCCGGATGCGCTCGTAGTACTCGCCGAACTGGTCGGGCGGGAAGGCGTCGGCGGTGGTCTTGTGCTCGAGGTCGTCGCCGAGGCGGGCCCGCATGGCGGCGTTGGCGTGCACGAGGCGGGCGTCGCCGTCGACCATCCCGACGATGAGGTCCGAACGGTCCAGCAGCGTCAGGTACCTCGCCGCAACCTCGTCTGCGTCGATGGGTGCCATGAGCCACCTGTCCCCGTCCCGGTCCGATGTGCTCGCCCCTCACCGAGGCTAGGGGGTTTGGGGCCGTCGGACGTGTCATCTGCCACCAGCCGGTGGTCGGCGCTGCGGGCGGGGGGCGGTGCGGCCGGGCGGGGCCCGTGCTATCTTCGGTGCTCCGTCGCGGACGTAGCTCAGTTGGTAGAGCGCAACCTTGCCAAGGTTGAGGTCGCCGGTTCGAACCCGGTCGTCCGCTCACGTCGATCCGTCGCAAAGACACCGGCGCCGTGCGCTTCGTCGGGCGGCTGATCACCCCGGGTCATCGAGACGTCGGCAGGTCGCTCAGCTGCTACGGCTCGCCATGCGCCGACGACCGTCGAGGTAGGCGTGGATGGCGGGCACGACGATGGATCCCTCGCCGATGGCGCTGGCGACCCGCTTGACCGACCCGGTCCGGACGTCGCCGACGGCGAAGACCTCGGGCTCGCTGGTGGCGAAGGCCGACGCCACCGGTTCGGCCACCCCGCCGGGCGGTGTGCCCCGTGGTGACGTAGCCCCGCTCGTCTCGCTCGAGCCACCCGGGGAGCCAGCGGTCCGGGGCTGCGCGCCGATGAACACGAACACCCCGTCGACGGTCATGCGACCGGGCCCGCCGTCGAGGAGCTCGACCAGCTCGGTCGTCGACGCCACTGCGATGACCACCGCTCGGTCCCCGACCGTGGCCCGCACGTCCTCGACGAGCGCGCCGCGCCAGGCCAGGTCGGACTCGACCGCCACGGCGACAGGTCGGGACGTGTCGATCGGAGGGCCCAACGGACGACATCGTAGGGCCGCCCGCGACGATCGCCTGGGCCTCGAGGTGTCGCGCCGACCTCGCCGGGATGCCACTGCACGGTCGTCGACCTCTGACGGGGCGCACGCATCGAACGGTGGGCGGGCCCCCGATCGATGCGTGACGGCGTCGGCGCTCGGATGGGCGATCAGCTCTCGCAGCCGACGCCGTCGTCGTCGCCGTCAAAGCCGTGGGGGTCCGAGCCCTCGACCACGAAGCGCCGTTGGCTGATGTCGCCGCAGTTGAGGTCGGGCGGGTACGGCGGGATGCACACGCTGGGGTAGGAGCGATCACAGGCCGGTGCCGGTGCCGGTGCCGGTGGCGGGGGTGGCGGTGCTGCGGTGACGGGTGGCGGGGCGGCCGTGGTCGTGGTGGGCGCCGGCGCCCGCGTCGTCGATGTGGGCGCTGTCGTCGCCGTGGGGTTGGCTGCGTTGATCTCGAGCGCGAGGTCGTCAAGTCGGGTGCAGGTGTCGACCATGTCGGCCAGGGCGGTGCCGGCGTCGGGGGGCACCGTCAGCTCCCAGCGGGCAGCGATGGTGATGACATCAATTGCGTACCCGCACCAGGCGCCCGGATCAGGCGGTCGCCAGCCTTCTGGACCAGCCCCGCCCTTGGCGCCGTTCGTGGCTCGGCCCACCACGGCCAGCACCGGGCTGTCGATGTCGTTGGCGAACGCTGCCTTGGTGGCGGCGTCCCAGGCCCACGCCCCGGCCTCGTGTGCCCACGACAGCCCGACCACGTGATCGATCGAGACGTCGTCGGCGTCGTCGTAGGTGGTCCCGGTGTAGGGGTCGACCCAGGTGCCCGTGACCACCCGGCAGCCGTCGGGGGAGTGCACGACGGGGGTCTCGCTCCGGGCGGCGAGGAGCTCGTGGCGGGTGCTGCGGCAGTCCCCGTCGGTGTCGGCCCACCCGTCGCCGTCGTAGTCGAAGCGGACGTAGGCGACCGGCGCGCCCAGGGATCCGCCGACCAGGCCGTCGAGCACCTGGAGGAGGTCACCGATGGCGGCGGCCACGGCGTCCTCGTCGCCGGCCACGGAGCCCCCGGGTCCGTTCGGCGGGGGCACGGCCGTCGTAGCCGTCGCGGCCGTCGTGGGCGTCGCGTTGTTGGTCGTGGTCGTGCTCGCCGCGGGTGGCACGGTCGGACCGCTCGTCCTCGATGAGGCCACGACCTGGTCGTCGTCCTCGGGACCGGCGGTGGTGTCGGTCGCCAGTCCGATCCAGACGAGGGCGGCGACACCGGCACCGACGAGTCCCAGTCCACGTCGGGCGCCCTGCCCCGCAGCGGCCCATGCGGCCAGGGCCACCGGCAACGCCAGCACCCACCACCCCACCCGAACCCACCGGGGCCAACGCCCAACTCGGTGGTGCAACCCCGCCAGCCAGCCCATCGCAACCCCCCGCCCCGCCCAACCGTACCCACCACCGCGCAGCGCCCGCTGGTGCGAACGGCCCCGTGGGTTCACCGGTCGTCGTGCTCAGCAGCCCGTGCGCGCCGAGCGGTCGCCTGAGCCGGAGGCGCTTGGGGATGCTGGTCGCTCTTGGGCTCGAACAGACACTCCTCTGGTCCGCCCCGAGGGTTTCGCGGGTGGGTCGCCTGGGAAGGTGCATCCCCGTCAGCCGGTCAGCCGGTCAGCCGGTCAAGTTGGCTGGGCGCGGAGCGGTGGCCGTGCAGGTCTCGTCCGTGGCCACGCAACGACGTTCGTGAGGAGCTGGATGATGGTCAACCCACCGAAGCCCAAGGGTGTGCGACCTCTCGAGCGCCTCGGCTTCGCCGGGCAGCAGGTCGAGACCGCGCGCTCGTGGACGGTGCAGGAGGAGTTGGTGGGGGCCGCGATGGCGGAGGACGCCGCCCGGGCGCATGTCCGTGCCGGCGCTGCGTCCGAAGCCGCCTCCGATACTCAGCCGCCGGCGTGCAGATGACGCCGGGCGAGCTGAGCCGCTACCTGCGCACCGGCGACGATCCCGAGCTGCGTCGTCGGCGGTGGTTGGTCGGGCTCTCGCTGCTCGGCGCCGGCATGGGTCAGCTGGTGGCGGCGTACCAGACCGGTCTGCTCCAGCACCTGCCTGACCCGCCGGTCGGGCCGTTCGACTCTGACCGGGTGGACGCCTCTGACTACGCCTACAAGCGGGCCAGGACGCCCGATGGGCTCATGATGGTGGCGACCTACGCGACGACGGCGCTGCTCGCCGGGGCCGGCGGGCGAGACCGAGCACGCACGAGCCCCCCACTGGCGCTGGCGACGGCGGCCAAGGCGCTGGCCGACGTGGTCGTCAACCTGAAGCTGGCCGGCGAGGAGTGGCGCGAGAACAAGGCCTTCTGCGCCTACTGCCAGACGGCGAACCTCGTCTCTGTGGTCTCGCTCGCTCTGGCCATGCCCGACGCCGCCCGTGCGTACGAGGCGCTCCGGGCCCGCTCGTGAGGTACTCGCACAAGCCGCTCCCCGAGCAGGTCATCGTGGTCGTCGGCGCCTCGAGCGGGATCGGCCGAGCCACCGCGATCGAGGGCGTCCGCCGGGGCGCACAGGTGCTCGCTTGTGCCAGAGGAGCCGAGGCCCTCGCCACCCTGGCCGAAGAGGTCGCCGACGTCGGCCGGCTCGAGACGATGGTGGCTGACGCGGCCGACGCGGCGTCGATGCGCAGCGTGGCCGAGCGGGCGGTGGAGCGCTTCGGTCGCATCGATACCTGGGCCCACGTGGCTGGGGTGGCGGAGTACGGCCGCTTCGAGGACCACACGCCTGCGGAGTTCCGCCAGGTGGTGGAGGTGGACCTGCTCGGCCCCGTGCACGGGGCCATGGCCGCGCTGCCCCACCTCCGACAGCAGGGCAGGGGGGCGTTCGTGGTGGTCTCTTCGGAGCTTGCGAAGCGGGCGTTCCCGTTGGTGTCGGCGTACAGCGCCGCCAAGCACGGCGTCAACGGCTTCTGCGAGTCGCTGCGCGTCGAGCTGCAACACGAGAAGGTGCCGATCTCGATCACAGAGATCCAGCCCGCCGCCGTCGACACTCCCTTCTTCGAGCACGCCCGCACGCGGCTCGGGGTGCGGCCGTCGGGGCCGCCGCCGGTGTACTCGCCGGAGAAGGTGGCCGACGCCATCCTGAGCGCCGCAGAGCTCCCCAAGCGGGAGGTGGTGGTGGGCGGTGCTGCCCAGGTGCAGCTCCTGTTGCAGCGGATCTCGCCACGGATCATGGACGCCTTCGCGCTGGCAACCGCCTTTCGACTGCAACGCTCCGGGGAGCCGAAGTCGCCTGAGGACGCAGACAGCCTCTTCTCTCCGGTGGAGGGGGACGACCGGACCCACGGCGTGGTGAAGACGACCCACCGATGACGCCGACGGAGTCTGGTCGACGACCGCACCCTCGTGGCCGAGCTGTGCGAGGGCGAGCGGTTCGCCGACGGACCGACCATGACCCCGGCAGGCTGACCTTGCGGGCCGTGCGTCGCGCGGCCGCTGAGAGCTGGGGCCGCTGACCGGAAGCCGGTGGGTCAGGCGACGTCGACGGCGGGGGCCGAACCGGCGGTGGCCCGGCTGAGGTGATCGTGGACGCTGCGGATGACGCTGGACCCCTCGCCGACCGCAGCGGCGACCCGCTTCATCGAACCCACCCTCACGTCACCAGCGGCGAACACCCCCGGCCAGGAGGTCTCGAACGGCAAGGGGTCGGTCACGACGTCATCGGGCAGGGACCGGTCGGTGAGGACGAAGCCCTTGGCGTCGGTGCGGATCGCGTCGGGCAGCCAGTCGGTGGCGGGGTCGGCGCCGATGAAGGAGAAGAGCCCGACGCAGGGCACGGTGCGCACCTCGCCGGCGATGTCGAGGTCGATCTGTTCGAGGTGGCCCGTGCCGCCCAGGCCGACGACGTTGGCCGAGGTGGTCACCTCGATGGCCGGCGAGGCCTCGATCCGGTCGATGAGGTACGTCGACATCGACGCGGCCAGGTCGTCGCCGCGGATGGCGATGCGCACCGAGCTGCCCCGCTGGGCCAAGAAGATGGCGGCCTGACCGGCGGAGTTGCCACCTCCGACGACGGTGACCGGGCCCGCTGCGCAGGTGGCGGCCTCGAGCTCGGTGGCGGCGTAGTACACCCCCGCTCCCTCGTAGGCCTCGAGGTCGTCGATCGGCAGCTTGCGGTACCGCACGCCGGTGGCCAGCACGATCGTTCGCGCCGGCACGGCCTCACGGTCGCCCAGCACGAGGAGGAACGTCGCCCCGCAGTCACCGATCTCTGCCACCCGGCAGGGGGCGCTGATGGTGGCGCCGAGGCGCTGGGCCTGGATGGCGGCCCGCTCGACGAGCTCACCGCCGGACACCCCGCTCGGGAAGCCGAGGTAGTTCTCGATCCGCGACGACGTGCCGGCCTGCCCGCCCACGCCGACCGCATCGACCAGGATCGTGTCGAGGCCCTCTGAGGCGCCGTACACCGCCGCAGCCAGTCCGGCCGGGCCACCGCCGATGACCGCCACGTCGAACACCCGACCCGGCTGGGGCGTGTAGGAGAGCCCGAGGTGGGCGGCGAGCTCCCCGGTGGTCGGTCGTCGCAAGGTTGCGGTCGGGGTCACCACCATCGGCAGGTCGTCGCGGCCCGCGCCGATCTCGGCGAGCACGGCGTCCACCCCCCGCTCGTCGGCGTCGACGTCGATCCACTGGTACGGCAGCCGGTTGCGACGCACGAAGGTGCCGAGCTCGAGCGCCAGGGCGTTGAAGCGAGAGCCGAAGATGCGCAGGGTGGCCGAGCCGGCCCCCCGCTGCAGGATCTGTCGCCGTTCGGCCAGCGCGTCGAAGATGAGGTCGGCGAGGTCGGTCTCGGCCGACATCAGCGCCCTGAACCGGTCCGGCGCCACCTTGAGCACCGTCGACTGCCGCCGGGCCCTGCCGGCCAGCGTCGTGCTCTGGCCGGTCAGCAGGCTGAGTTCGCCCAGGAAGCGCCCGGCGCCGTGGGCGGCGACCACCTCGGGCTGCGCGCCACCGGCCCGGGACAGGATCTCGATCTCCCCGTCGAGGATGACGACGAAGTCGTAGGCAGGCTGGCCTTCGACGAAGACGTAGTCGCCCTCGTCGACCTCGTCGCGCTGGCCGTAGGGCTCGATCCGGGCGAGCTGGGTCTCGGTGAGGGTGGGGAAGGCGGTCTCGGCGGTCGTCGGCTCTGCCACCGCTCCCACCCTACGGACGCCCCGCCCCACGCCGGTCACGGGTAGGGCACTCGTCTGGCCTCAGACGATGGCCCGCCGCGAACACGTTCAGCGGGCGTAGCCGTCACGTGTCACGTGGACGTCGTGGGGGTGTGACTCGCGCAGGCCGGCGCCGCTGATGCGCACCAGGCGGGTGCGCTCACCCAGCGCGTCGAGGTCGCGGGCGCCGGCGTAGCCCATGCCCGAGCGCAGACCCCCGACGAGCTGGCCGACGAGCTCAGCGAGGGGTCCGGCGTAGCGCACCCGGCCCTCCACGCCCTCGGGTACGACCTTGGCTGCGTCCCTGATCGCGCCGGCCCCCCCGTCGACGGCGGCGCGGGTGCCAGAGGCGCCCGTGCCAGAGGCGCCGGCGACCCGTCCCGAGGCGTAGCGATCGCTGGCCCGGCCGCGCATCGCGACCGACGAGCCCATCCCCCGGTACACCTTCCACATCGCGCCCTCGATCAGCTCGACGTCACCGGGCGCCTCGTCCGTTCCGGCGAGCAGGTTGCCGACCATCACGGCGTGGGCGCCGGCGACGAGGGCCTTGACGACGTCACCGGGGGTGACGATGCCGCCGTCGGCGATCACCCCCACGCCGTGGCGCGACGCTTCGACGGCGCACTCGTGGATGGCGCTCAGCTGGGGGACCCCGGCACCCGCCACGAGGCGGGTCGTGCAGATGGATCCCGCCCCGACGCCCACCTTGATCACGTCGGCCCCGGCGTCGGCCAGGGCCGCCACCCCTTGGCGGGTCACGACGTTGCCGGCCACCACCCGCACGTCGGGCCAACCGGCTCGGACGTCGGCGACCGCACCGATCACCCCGGCCGAGTGCCCGTGGGCGGTGTCGACCACGACGACGTCGACCCCCGCCTCGACGAGGGCGTCGACCCGGGCCTTGGTGTCGTTCACCCCGACCGCCGCGCCCACCCGCAGGCGACCGTCGTCGTCGAGGGAGGCGTCGGGCTTCTGGACCCGCTTGATGATGTCCTTGACGGTGATGAGCCCCCGCAGGCGGCCCTCGTCATCGACCAGGGGCAGCTTCTCGATGCGCTCGCGGTGCAGGATCGCTCGGGCGGTCTCGAGCGACGTGCCCACCGGTGCGGTGACGAGGCGGTCCGCCGGGGTCATGTGGGCCGAGACGGGCTCTCGCCACTCGTCACCGGTCACGAAGCGGATGTCGCGGTTGGTGAGGATTCCGACCAGGCGGCCGCCGGCACCGGTGATCGGCACCCCGGAGATGCGATCACGGGCCATGAGCTCCTCGGCCTCGGCGACCGTGGCGCTCGGGTCCAACGAGATGGGGTCGGTGATCAGCCCGCTCTGGGCTCGCTTGACCGCAGCGACCTGGGCGGCTTGGTCATCGATGTCGAGGTTGCGGTGGATGACGCCGAGACCGCCCTCACGGGCCATCGCCGTGGCGAGCGGCGACTCGGTGACGGTGTCCATCGCTGCTGACAGGATCGGCACCGACAGGTCGATGCCGGCGACCGAGGTCGACACGTCGGCGTCACCGGGCACGAGGTCGCTGTAGCCGGGGACGACCAGCACGTCGTCGAAGGTCAGCGCCTCGAAGCCGCAGAACAGGTCGTCGTTGGGTCCCATCGGCTCGGTCTAGCGGGGCCATCCAGCCGACGGGGGGACCCTGTTCGTCGGCTCCGGCACACCAGGTCACCGGGCTTTGGACACCAGGTCACTAGGGTCGGTGCCGAGCGTCGACCTCCTGGCGCCGTGACACCGAGGCCGGTGAGTCGCTGATGGGTGAAGATCGGGCGCTGGTGGTGGTGGCCAACCGCCTGCCGGTGCGACTGGTCGACGGCGAGTGGTCGGTCAGTCCCGGCGGGCTCGTCGCCGCGCTGGCCCCGGCCCTGCGGCGCCAGCGGGGCACGTGGATCGGGTGGACGGGCGATCTCGACGACGAGGCCGCCCCCTTCGAGCACGACGGACTGCGCCTGCGGTCGGTGGCGATGAGCGAGACCGAGCTCGCCGAGCACTACGAGGGCGCGTCGAACGCCACGCTGTGGCCGCTGTACCACGACGCCATCCAGACGCCGGAGTTCCACCGCCACTGGTGGCGGACCCACCTCGACGTCAACCGGCGCTTCGCCGAGGCGGTCGCCGACGAGGCCCCCCCCGACGCCCTGGTATGGGTGCACGACTACCAGCTGCAGCTCGTCCCGTCCTACCTGCGCCAGCTGCGGCCCGACCTGCGGATCGGCTTCTTCCTGCACATCCCGTTCCCGCCCGTGGAGATCTTCGCCCGCCTCCCGTGGCGGCGACAGGTCGCCCGCTCGCTGCTCGACGCCGACGTCGTCGGGTTCCAGACCGTGCCCGATGCCCGCAACTTCGTCGACGTCGCCCAACGGCTGCTCGGTCTGTCAGCACGCCAGGCCCAGGTGTCGGTCGATGGGCGCACGGTCAAGGTGGCGTCGTACCCCATCTCGGTCGACACCGGCGCCATCGAGACCGCGGCCCGCCGCCCCGGGCGCGAGCAAGAGGTGCAGGAGATGAGGGAGCGCCTCGGGCGCCCCCGCCGGCTGTTCCTCGGGGTCGATCGCCTCGACTACACCAAGGGCATCGAGGTGCGCCTGCGAGCGTTCCAGGAGCTGCTCGAGCGCGGCGTGTGCGAGGTACCCGACGCGGTGATGGTGCAGGTGGCGGTGCCGAGTCGGGAAGACGTGCTCGGCTACCCCGAGCTCCGCTCGCGGATCGAGCAGCTGATCGGCGAGATCAACGGCGAGTTCGGCCAGGTCGGCGCGCCGGCGGTGCACTACCTGCACCGGGGTCTGCCCTTCGATGATCTCGTGACCCTGTACCGGACGGCCGACGTGCTGTTGGTGACGCCGTTGCGTGACGGCATGAACCTGGTGGCCAAGGAGTTCGTGGCGGCCAACGTCGACAGCCACGGCACCCTGGTGCTGAGCGAGTTCGCCGGGGCGTTCCACGAGCTGCGGGCGGCGACGATCGTCAACCCCTATGACACCGACGGGGTGCGTGAGGCCATCGCCGAGGCGCTCGACGCCCCCGAGGAGCAGCGTCGCCAGACGATGGCTGCGCTGCGGCGGGTGGTGCGCCGCCGCGACGTGCATCGCTGGGCCGACAGGTTCCTGTCGGATCTGGCCGCCGCCTGAGGTTCGTCCGTCCCATCCCCCGCTGACCGGGGCTGCGGCCCGGGCCCACGGCGAGCCGGGGCCCTGCCCCGCGGTCGTGTCAGGTCGAGTGGTCCTGGGCGGCGGTGGCGGTGCGGTGGATCATCGAGGCGAACACGTCACGGGCCCGCCCGGGTGGTGGGTCGATGGTCGACAGGTTGTTGGCGAACATCGCTGACCACCACCAGAACGCCTCGCCGAGGTCCTGGCGCAGACGGCGGTCGACCGGGGCGCCGTGACGGGCGCGCCCCTCGGCGTAGCGCTTGCACAGCTCGTCCTCGTGGCGGCGCCGATCATCGACGGTGAGCCCGGTGGCGCACAGGATGGCCACGTCGGTGACCCCGTTGGTGCGCATCGCCGTCTGCCAGTCCAACAGGCGGACCCCGCCGGTGACGAGCAGGGCCAGGTTGTCGATGCGGACGTCGGCGTGGGCCATCACCAGCGGGCGTCGGGACTGCGCGACGAGCCAACCCCCGAGGTCATAGGCCGCGAGCTGATCGGCGAAGCCGGGCGGGATGTCCTCAGCGAAGCCCTCCCGCCAGCGTTTGATGGCGCCACGTACCGCTCCGGCCAGCAGGTCTGCGGTGTCGGCGCCGATGCTCGGCACCCACCCCGGGGTCGTCCCGGCGCCGTCGGCGTAGCGGGCGTGCAGCGCGGCCAGGACGTCGATGACGGCGGCGACGTCCCCGACGTCCATCCCGATGAGCGGGTCGACGGATCGCAGCGGCGCGAGATCTTCCAGGACGAGGACCCAGCGGTCAGCACCCGGGTCGGCGCCGGCGTGCAGGCAACGGGGCACCACCCCGTCGAGATCGCCGGCCAGTTCGGAGTAGAAGAGGTGCTCTCGGCGCCAGACGTCCAACAAGCGTCCCACCCGCCGCCCCCCCGGGTCAGCGGTCGGCACCTTGATGACGACCCGGCGCTCGGTCCCCTCGGCATCGACGAGGCGCGCCCGGGCGAGATCGCCGAGGAAGCCGGCGCCGTCGCCCAGCGGCTCGACGACGACCGAGGAGAACGGACCGCCCAGGACCTGTTCGAGCCACCCTGCGTCGACGTCGTCGATGCGGGCGGGGACGCCGGCGGGGGCCGTCACGATCCGAGTTCTCGGACTCGACGGGGTGTGGCACCGCAGCCCCGGGCGGCCACCGCCGGCTCGCACCGCGCCGGGCCGCGGCGTCGTCGGGTAGGTTGCGAAGCGGTGCCGTGGCCGAGTGGTGAGGCAGGGGCCTGCAAAGCCCCGTACACCGGTTCGATTCCGGTCGGCACCTCGACCACCTCGACCACCTCGACGACGTCGACCACAGCTGCGTGATCCCCGCCACGCCGGGTGCTCGGGCGGCCCTGCAGCGCTGCTGCGCGCCGCCAGCGGGCGGGGGTCACGGTGTCGCCCGGACCGGTGCGTTCGCGCCGGCGATCGAGATGGCGGCGCCCACGGCCTCGAGGCGCACCGGCGCCTGCCCGTAGGGCTCGCCGTCAGCCCGGAGGTCACCGGCCCCCGTGTCGAGGGTGACCGACCTGCCCCGCAGGGTCCTCACCTCTGGCTGGTCGACGTGGTCTCCCCCGAAGATGGTGCGCAACAGGCGCGCCAGGCGCACCCGGCCCACCGACCCGACGATGGTGACGTCGAGCATCCCGTCATGGGGGTCAGCCGCCGGGCAGACGTCCATTCCTCCGCCGAACCACCGGGTGCACCCGACCGCCAGCATGACCGCCTCGACCTCCAACGAGCGTCCATCCACGTCGACGCCGACCACGACGGGACGCATGCGGGGGATCTCGACGAGCGAGGCGAGGAAGTACACCGACCGACCGAGCGGGACGGCGCTGCGGTCGGCTCGGGCGTTGATCGCCACCGACACCCCGGCGGTGGCGACGCTCAGCGCCCACCCCGACGTCGACGAGATGGCGTCGACGGGCGCCGCCAGACCCGTGATCGCGGTCTCCACGGCGTCGTCGACCCGGGTGGGAAGGCCGTGACCCCGTGCCACGTCGTTGCCGGTGCCGACTGCGACGACACCGAGCTCGACGGGGGTGCCGGCGATCTCCTGGGCGACGTGGTGGACCAGGCCGTCCCCGCCGACGGCGACGACGCGAGCGCACCCCCGGTCGACGGCCGTCGCGACGACTCGACGGGCGGCGTCAGCAGACGGGCTGTCACCCCGAACCACATCGGCGCCGCGACGACGGGCATGGTCGGCGACACGGTCAGCCAGCTGGCCCGCCCGGCCCCGCCCGGCGACGGGGTTGGCCACGACGACCAGCGACTGCCCCGACGGCTCGTCCACCACGGCGGGCGAGGGTAGTGGCGGCGGTGACGACGTGACCGCGCCCCTCGTGGTCGGGTAGCCTCGGCCGCCCACGGGCCGTTGGCGCAGTTGGCTAGCGCGCTTCCCTGACACGGAAGAGGTCACAGGTTCGAGTCCTGTACGGCCCACTCGCCCGCCTCCCGCCGATGTTCGCAACTGGGCGGTGGCGGCACCTCGCCTCGACGCTCCGCGAGACTCAAGACCGTGAGCACCCGCCCACCCGGCGCGACGCTGATCCGCATCGACGACCTCGACGACACCGGTGCCGCCCGGGGCGAGGTCCCCCCTGGGTTGAGCGACGCGGTGCGCACTGCCAGCTCGTCCGCCGCACCCGCTCGCATGCCCTACGTCGCCGCCGTCGATGGGCTGCGGGCGATCGCCGTGCTCGCGGTGCTCGCCTACCACCTCGGGGTCTCGTGGCTGCCCGGCGGCTTCCTCGGCGTCGAGGTGTTCTTCGCCGTGTCGGGCTTCCTCATCACCGCCCTGTTGGTCGGCGAGCTCGGCACCGCGGGCCGCATCGACTTCCGTCGGTTCTACCGACGCCGGGCCCAGCGCCTCCTGCCGACGCTGGCCATCACGATCGTGGGGGTGGCCGGGTGGGTCGCCCTGTTCGATCGCGACGAGCTGGCCCGGTTCGGTCACGAGTCCCTCGCTGCGGCCGGCTACGTCTCGAACTGGTTCCTCATCGTCGCCGAGCGATCGTACTTCGAGGCCTTCGGACGCCCCTCGCCCCTGTTGCACCTGTGGTCGCTGGCGATCGAGGAGCAGTTCTACCTCCTGTGGCCCGTCGCGCTGGCGGCCCTGGTCACACGCATCGGGCACCGCCGCACCCTGGTGCTCACCCTGGTCGGCATGGCGGCCTCGACGCTGATCATCGTGGTCGCCTACGACCCCCTGCAGGATCCCTCACGGGTGTACTACGGCACCGACACCCGGGCAGCGGGCCTGCTGCTCGGAGCCGCCCTGGCGCTCGCGTGGCGCCCTTGGGAACGCACGATCCGCCTGCGCACCGCCTACCGGCTGAGCACCCTGGGCGTCCTGGCCCTGATCGGGCTGGCGTGGGCCCTCGCCAACCTGGGCGAGCTCGAGCCGGCGACCTACCGCCCGGGCCTGCTCGTGGTCTCGGCGCTGACCCTGGTGGTGGTGGCGGCGGTGGTCACCCCGGGGGCGTGGCTGGGGCGCCTGCTCGGCGCAGAGCCGCTGCGCCAGCTGGGGCTGCGCTCCTACGCCCTCTACCTCGTGCACTGGCCCGTCGTCGTCTACACCCGCCCGGGCCCAGATCTCGACGCATCCTGGGCCGAGGCCCTCGTCGTGCGCCTTCTGATCATCGTCGTGCTCACCGAGGTGGTGCACCGCCTCGTCGAGCTGCCCCTGCGTCGGGCCCGGCTGCGCCCGGCGATCTTCGGGGGCGGGGCGCGACGCTCGCTCTCTCGTACCAGCGTGCGGTGGGCGGTGCCGGCGGCCGTGGCCGTCGCCGGCACCGCCGCTGTGGCCTCGATGGCGATCGCGCTCACCCGGGCGTCCGATGTCGACCCGTCCGAGCCGTCCCAGGTGATCGCCTCGATCGGCACCGCCGTGGCAGACGCCGGACCTGGCGCCGACGGCGACGGAGCCGGGCCGACGGGGAGCTACGCTGCCGACGCCGGCGCTCGGGCCCCCGATGCCGACCCCGGCCCGTCGGTGGGCCGCATCGACGGGCTCCCTGCGCCGGCCCCCGCCCCGGGGTCGACCACCGATGAGGGCGAACCGGTCCCACCCGGCGGTGTCGCCCAAGCGGCCGAGGGCGCCCCGCCTGACCCCCCGAGCGCCGAGCCGACCCCGACGGCACGAGCAGCCCCGGCCGAGGCGCCCGGCGGCCCGAGCGTCCTGGTGATCGGCGATTCGGTTGCCCTCGGCGCCGCGGCTGACATCGCCGAACGGCTCGGTGGTGACGTCGTCGTCGACGCCGTCGTGGGTCGCCAGCTGGGTCACGCCGTCGAGGTCCTCGAGGCGTACCGATCCGCCGGTGTCGACGCCGACACCGTGGTGGTGCACCTCGGGACGAACGGGCCCTTCGCCGACGACGACCTCGACGCGCTGGTGGCCGTGGCCGGGCCGGGGGCCGACCTCGTCCTGGTCACCGCGCACGTGCCACGGCCCTGGGAGGCTCAGGTCAACGAGGCGTTGCGCTCGGCTCTCGAGCGCCACCCCGACCTCCAGCTCCTCGACTGGCATGCCCTCGCAGGACAGGACCCCGGCTGGCTGGGATCAGATGACACCCACCTGACGCCCGCCGGTGCCGACGCCTACGCTGACGTCCTCGTCGGGGCGCTCGGCGATCGGTCCACGGGGCCGGCTGGCTGAACGGGCGCTCCGGCGGTCTCGCCGAACCGCCGCCCCGATGAGCTCGCCGCCCGGGGCGCAGCTCGGTCAGGCGGAGGGTCCGCCCTCGGGCGTCGCCCTCTCACCGAGCACGTCAGCCAGCACACGATCGAGATCGTCGAGCGCCTCGGCGGGCGGCTCTGTCGGAGGGCGGTTGCGTTGGACGCGACGGGCACCCCCGGGGCCGGGTTGGCGGCTGGGAGCCGCAGGGACCTGGTCGAGTGGGCGCCCGTCGCCCTCGACGGCCAGCGGTGGTCGCAGACCGGTGGTGGTGGCGGAGCTCTCGGGTCCGCCGATGGCGTCGTTGCCGTGGGGCGCAGCGCCGGCCAGGATGGGCGCAGGGGTCGCAGCGGGGCGGCGCCGGGCGAGCGAACGGAGCCACCGACCCAACCGCTCGCGGAGGCGGGGCATCGGCGGGCCGGTGTGGATGCACAGACGCCCGAGGACGGTGACGTCGTCGATCTCGATGGTCGGCAGCGGCCCCGGTGAGTCGTGGGGCGGCACCTTGCAGGTGGCCGAGCCCAACAGGGCCACGCCCGAGGGCTGCACGATCGTGCCTTCGGGGACGATCACCTCGACGGTCGCCAGCAGCGACGTGATCGACATCCACAGCTCGCCGGCCACTTCGGTGCGGGCGTCGCGCAGATCGATGGTGCAGCGACCGAGGAGGGCCAAGACGGTGGTGCTCTCGGCGACCTGCCAGCGATCGGTGCGCGATGCACCCCCCAGCAGCGAGACGATCCGGGCCTCGTCTTCGACCATGGCGGCCCTGTCGGCCGAGTCCACGAGGGGTTGAGCGAGCGGCCGGGACCCGGTCGTGTCGGTTCGGCGACCGGCGCCGGGCGCGGCGACGTTCGCTAGGGCGCGGTCGGGGGGCGGGGCTCACCAGGCCTCGGCGCCGCGACGTCATCGGTCCGGGCTACGTCGGCGGGGGAGGGTAGGTCCGAGCGGACGAACGTCGGTGCGCCGTCGCCCCGCTCGGCCCAGGCCCGCAACACGTCCCAGGCGTAGATGCCGGTGCCGTGGCCATCGTTCCACTCGATCCCGAGGCCCCAGGCTCCGACGAGGCGGGCGTCGGCCACCTCGACCGGAGGCCCTGACGCCGCCACAGGGCGCCCGGCGTCGCGACGAGCGCGGCACTGCGCGCAGGGGCAGGCGAGACGCAGCGGCTCGACGTCGAAGTGGGCGGCGTAGCCGTCGGCGAAGACGATGTGGACGTGGCGGTCTCGATCGATCTCGATCTCGTCCACCTCGACGCGCCGGTCACCCACCCCGCCGAATGTACGGAGCTGTGAGGCTGGCGGGGCGCGCCCCGCATCGGCTCGCGATCACCGGGTCGATGACGGCTACGGTCGCTCGCCATGCGAGCGGTCGTCCTCGACGGACACGGTGGCCCCGAGGTGCTCACGGTCGCCGAGGTCGACGACCCGGCCCCAGGCCCCGACGACGTGCTGGTCGACGTGGCCGCCAGCGCCCTCAACCGTGCCGATCTCCTGCAGCGCATGGGTCGGTACCCCGGACCTCCAGCCGAGGTCGAGATCCTCGGCCTCGAGTTCGCCGGGACGGTGGCGGGCGTCGGCGAGCGGGTCCGGTCGTGGTCACCGGGCGACGAGGTCATGGGCATCGTCGCCGGTGCCGGCCAGGCCGAGCGCGTCATCACCCACGAGCGGGCGTTGCTGCGCGTCCCCGTCGGCCTTGGCCCCGCCGAGGCAGCGGCCATCCCCGAGGTGTTCATGACCGCCTTCGACGCGCTCGTCGTCCAGGGAGCGATGACCTCAGGACGGTGGGCGCTCGTCCATGCCGGGGCCAGCGGCGTCGGGACGGCGGCGATCCAGCTGATGAAGGCGATCGGGGCCCGGGTGATCGTCACCGCCTCGGCCCCCAAGCTCGACGCCTGCCGCCGCCTCGGCGCCGACGTCGCCCACGACTACCGGGCCGGGCCCTTCGCCGATGTCGTCGCCGAGGCCACCGGAGGCGAAGGGGTGGACTGCGTGCTCGACGTCATCGGCGGGGAGTACCTGGCGGCCAACCTCGACTCGCTGCGGGTGGGCGGGCGGGTCATCCAGGTGGGGGTCATGGGCCAGGCCCACGCCGAGTTGCCCTTGGCCAAGATGCTGCCCAAGCGGGCGACGATCATCGGCACCGTGCTGCGCTCACGACCGCCCGAGGAGAAGCTGGCGCTGACCCAGCGCTTCGCCGCTGAGGTGCTGCCCCGCTTCGACGACGGCGCCCTCGCCCCGGTCATCGATCGGCGCTTCGACATCGACGACGTCGCCGATGCTCATCGTTACATGGAGTCCAACGCCAACATCGGCAAGATCTGCCTCGACATCGCTGTGGGGTGAGCACCACCCTCGTCGGTGGACGGCGGCTGGGAGGCTGGCGGGAGCGGCGCACTGGCGGCCGAGCGGCCGGGCGGAGGACCCGGCGGGTGGCTCAGCGGTTCTTCAGCTCGACGTAGTCGCGCTCGTCGCTGCCCCGGTACAGCTGGCGGGGTCGGGTGATCTTCTGCTCAGGGTCCTCGAGCAGCTCCATGTAGTGGGCCAGCCAACCGGGGGTGCGGCCGATGGTGAACAACACGGTGAACATGTCGGCCGGGAAGCCCATCGCCTCGTAGATCAACCCCGAGTAGAAGTCCACGTTGGGGTACAGGCGACGGTCGACGAAGTAGCTGTCGCTGAGCGCCACCTCTTCGAGCTTGAGGGCGATGTCGAGCATCGGGTTGGTTCCGGTGACCGCGAACACCTCATCGGCGGTCTCCTTGATCTGGGTCGCGCGCGGGTCATAGGCCTTGTACACGCGGTGACCGAAGCCTTGCAGCTTCACCTCACCGGTCTTGACCCGCTCGATGTAGCCCGGCACGGCGTCGTAGCTGCCGATCTCGTCGAGCATCTTGATGACCGCCTCGTTGGCGCCGCCGTGCAGCGGGCCGTAGAGGGCGCAGGTGGCGGCGGCGAGCGCGCTGTAGGGGTCGGCGTGGGATGAGCCGACCGTGCGCATGGTCGTCGTCGAACAGTTCTGCTCGTGGTCGGCGTGCAGGATGAACAACACGTCGAGGGCTCGGGCCAACACGGGATCGGGCTCGTAACCGGGGTTGGCGATCGAGAACATCATCGACAAGAAGTTGCCGGTGTAGTCGAGGTCGTTGCGGGGGTAGACGCGTGGCAGCCCGAGGCTGCCCTTGTAGGCGAAGGCGGCGATGGTGGGCAGCTTGGCGATCAGACGCTGCACCTGGATCCGTAGCACCTCGGTGTCGAAGATGTCCTTGGCCTCGGGGTAGAACGTCGACAGCGCGGCCACCGACGAGACCACGACGCCCATCGGATGGGCGTCGTAGCGGAACGACTTCATGAACTCGCTGATGTCTTCGTGGATGTAGGTGTGGTGGGTGATGTCATGGGTCCACTGGGCCAGCTGGGCTTCGTCGGGCAGCTCGCCGTGCAACAGGAGGTACGCCACCTCGAGGAACGTGGACGACGCCGCCAGCTGCTCGATGGGGTAGCCCCGGTAGCGCAGGATGCCGTTCTCGCCGTCGACGAGGGTGATCTCGCTGGAACAGGAAGCCGTGGACATGAACGCCGGGTCGTACATCCGCAGCGTCGGGTCGAGCTGGCGCAGGGCGCTGGAGGGGAACATCCCCTTCTCGAGATCGGCGGTGACCGTCTCGCCGGTGCGATTGTCGGTGATCGTGACCGAGTCAGGCACGGTGGGTTCCTCTCAGGTGGGCTCGACCGGGGGCCGCTTCGGACCCTACCCCCTTCCCCGTCAGCGCCGATCGGTGCTCCACCTGCCTTCGTCACCGGAGCGATCGGGGAGCTGTGCCGGCCAGGCGCAGCCGTCGCGGCGTCGGGCTACAGCGGACCGTTGTCGTGGACCCGCCAGGGCAGGCGCTCGCGCTTGGCAGCGAGCAGATCGAGGGCCTCGGCGACCCGAGCCCTGGTCTCAGCGGGGTCGATGACGTCGTCGACCAGGCCCCTCTCTGCGGCGACGAACGGGTTCAAGAGGCGCTCGTCGTAGTCGGCGACGAAGGCGGCCTGGTCAGCGGCATCAGCCCCCCGGGCGAGGATCTGGGCCGCCTGGCTGGCGCCCATCACCGCCACCTCGGCCGAGGGCCAGGCCAGGCACACGTCGTTGCCCATCGCCTTGGAATCCATGACGATGTAGGCGCCCCCGTAGGACTTGCGCACCACGACGCACACCCGGGGCACCGTCGCCCGGGCATAGGCGAAGGCGAGCTGGGCACCGTGGCGGATCATCCCCCGCCACTCGAGGTCCTTGCCCGGGTAGAACCCGGGCGTGTCGACGAGGGTGACGAGCGGCAGGTTGAAGGCATCGCAGAACGACACGAACCGGGCGCCCTTCTGGCTGGCGGGGATGTCGAGGGTGCCGGCCATCGCGGCTGGCTGGTTGGCCACGACGCCGACCCGCCGCCGCCCGACCGAGGCGAGTGCGGTCACCAGGTTCGGCGCCCACCCGGCCCTCAGCTCGAGCAGCCGGTTGTCGTCGACGATGGCGGCGGCCACGTCGCGGATGTCGTAGCTGCCGGTGGCCGTGGTCGGCAGCAGCTCGGTCAGCTCGGGGGTGCTGCGCCCGGGCGGGTCCTCAGACGACGACGGGGCCGGCGCCTCGTCGGCGTGGTCGGGCAGGTGCTCGAGCAGCTCGACGATGGCCTCGGTGGCGGCGGCCAGGTCGTCCACGACGATCGCGGCGACCCCCGTCGAGCGCTCGTGGGCCGAGACGCCGCCGAGCGCCGCAGCGTCGATGCGCACCCCGGTCATCGTCTCGACCATGACCGGGCCGCTCACGAAGGCGTAGGCGTCCTCGGTGCACACGACGTGGTCGGCGAGACCGACGATCAACGCCGAGCCCGACACCGCTGGCCCCACCAGCGCGACGAGGAACGGCACGACGCCGCTCAGGGCGACGAGCTCGCGGGCGACGCGTCCCCACCCGATGACCGCCGGCAGCCCCGCTTCGACGTCGGCGCCCGAAGACGCCACGAACCACACGAGCGGCAGCCGGTTGGTCCGGGCGTGGCGGGCGGCGTCGAGCAGGACCTCGCCGTCGTCGGGGGTGAGGGCGCCCCGCTTGACCGCCGGGTCCATGCGCACCACGACGGCGGACCGATCGCCCAACCGCTCGATCGCCGCGGTCACGGTGCCGGGGGAGTGGGCGCGCACCTCGAGGCGCGAGACGACCTGGCCCATGAGCGGGCCGACGTTACCCGGGTGAGGTCGGCCCGGCGGCGTGCTGCGCATCGTCTGGGGGATCGGCGTCGGCGGGTGCGTCGCCGCTGATGGGGTGGATGCCGGGGGGAGCGCTCCCCTCGCCGGCGATGAGGCGACGCATCACGTCGAGCACCGCCCGGGTGGGCGCCGACGGCGCTGAACGGGTGCGTCGGGCCGCCCCGACCCGCCGGCTGGGCCCGTCAGCCACCCGAGCAACATCCCAGTCACCCGTGAGGTGGCGGGGGGCCGCCGAGGCGGGCACGATCGCCGGGCCGAAGCCCTCGAAGGCGAGCGAGGCGGTGAGGCGCACCCCGTCGATGACCGCAAGGGGCCTTAGCGTGACCCCCAGGTGCCGGGCGGTCTGGTCGAGCACGTCGCGCACGGCGTGACCGACGGGGCCCATCACGAGGGGTTCCTCGGCCAGCTCGGCCAACCCCAGTTGCTCGCGACCGTTCCAACGGTGACCCCCGGGGATGATGACCACCAGCTCCTCGTCGAAGAGTGGGTCGACCTCGAGCTCGGGGTCAGGTGCCGGCAGGCTGATCACCGCCAGATCGATGCGACCTCCGAGCAGCTGGGGCACGAGTCCGGCGGTGGTGGCCTCGACGACGGTGAGGTCGATGCGGGGGTGCTCGGCGGTGACGGCACCGATCAGCTCGGCTGCCAGCCAGCGCCCGGTGGTGCCGATGAGGCCGAGAGCGGTCGCCCCGGACACCTCGGCGCGCAGCGAGGCCACGTCGCCGGACAGTGCGGTCAGCTCGCTGCGGATGCGCCGGGCGCGGTGGGCCACGAGCTCCCCGGCGGGGGTGAGGCGGCCGACTCGGCGGTCGTAGAGCTCAGCACCCAGCGAGCGCTCCAACTTGGCCACGTGGGTCGAGATGTTGGACTGCACGGTGTGCAGCGCCCTGGCCGCCGCCGAGAAGCTGCGGTGGTCAGCAACGGCCAGCAGTGCGTCGAGCTGGCGGATCTCCACGTTGCCCATCTTCGTCTCAGATGGGATCTATCGGCAATTGCTGCTTCCGAGATGACTCGGAGGTCACTATGTTGAGAGCCACAACGGACGGCCGGTTCCCCCAACCGGTTCCGTCCCACAACCCCGGCCCCTCGGAAGCCCCCCTTCCGAGTCGCCGGGCACAGCCCGCCGGCACAGGACCCCCCTCCCGGTCGGTGGGCTTCCGGGTGCGGGTCCCCCGCCCGAACCCGGGTCGAACACGGTAGCGGCCCCGGGCCCCCCCGCCCGGGGCCGCTACGTGCTCAGCTCGGGGTCCTCCCCCGGGTACGATCGGGCGGCGGCCACCCGGCCCCAGATGAAGGGGAGCCCGATGAGCGACACCACGGTCAACGACCGCACCCGCCAGGACGCCGACGACCCCATGTACACCGAGCGCACGAGTGCGGTCCTCACCGAACCGGTCGACGCCGAACTGGTCGACGCCGAACCGGTCGACGCCGAACTGGTCGACGACGAGCTGCTGGTCGAGGAGATCTCGATCGACGGCATGTGCGGCGTGTACTGACCATGGCCACGCCCCGCGGTGCGGTCGCAGCCACCCCGGCGGCCACCCCCTCTGACGTCGTCACACGGTCCGGTGCCCCGTCACCTGGGCGGCTGGCCACGACTGGCGTGACCGGGACCGACCCGCTCGCTGGGCGACGGTTCCGGCTGCATCCCCAGGTCGCGCTGCGGCCCGAGCCGTTCGGCGCCATGGCGTACCACTACGGCACCCGGCGCCTGAGCTTCTTGCGCCACCCCGATCTGGTGGCCGTCGTCGCTGACCTCGAGCGCCACGACGGCGTCACCGACGCCCTCGCCGCCCACGACATCGACGCTGCCCGCCGCCCGGCGTTCCATCGGGCCATCGCCACCCTCGTGGCGTCAGAGATGCTGGAGGAGCTGGGGTGAGCGGGCTCGTCGACGATCTCAAGCGTGGGCTGAACGCCCCGATCTGTCTGACCTGGGAGTGGACCTACGGGTGCAACCTCGCCTGCGTGCACTGCCTCAGCTCCTCGGGTCGGCGCGACCCCCGCGAGCTCGGCACCGACCAGATGGCGGGCCTCATCGACGAGCTCGCCGAGATGGGCGTCTTCTACGTCAACGTCGGGGGTGGTGAGCCCACCATCCGCCCCGACTTCTTCGAGCTCGTCGAGCACGCCGTCGATCGGGGCGTCGGCATCAAGTTCTCGACCAACGGCTCACGGATCACGCCCAGCACCGCCGAACGACTGGCCGGCACCGACTACGTCGACGTGCAGATCAGCATCGACGGGGCCGACGCCGTCACCAACGACGCCGTGCGCGGCGCCGGCAGCTACGACGCGGCCCTGAGGGCGATGGAGAACCTGGCGGCTGCGGGCTTGACCGGGTTCAAGATCAGCGCCGTGGTGACCCGCCACAACGTCGACCAGCTCGACGCCTACGAGGCGCTGGCCGCCTCGTTCGACGCCCAGTTGCGCCTGATGCGCCTGCGGCCCTCGGGGCGGGGCGCCGACACGTGGCACGAGCTGCATCCCACCCACGCCCAACAGGTCGGCTTGTACCGATGGCTCGTCGAACGTCCCCACGTGCTCACCGGTGACTCGTTCTTCCACCTGTCGGCGCTCGGCGAGCCGCTGCCGGGGCTCAACCTGTGCGGCGCCGGGCGGGTCGTGTGCCTGATCGACCCGGTGGGCGATGTCTATGCCTGCCCGTTCGTGCTCCATGACGAGTTCCTCGCCGGGTCGGTGCTCGACGAGGGCGGCTTCGCCCGGGTGTGGCGAGAGTCCGAGCTGCTCATCGGGCTGCGCGAGCCCCAGAGCGCCGGGGCGTGTGCCTCGTGCGGATCCTTCGACGCCTGTCAGGGGGGGTGCATGGCCGCCAAGTTCTTCACCGGTCTGCCCCTCGACGGTCCTGACCCCGAGTGCGTGGAGGGCCACGGCCCGGCCGCCCTGGCCGCCGCTCGTGACAGCGCCCGTCCAGCGCCCGGGCCCGACCACTCCAACGTGGCGCTGTTGGCCCGAGCCGGCGGTCCCCGTCTGGCCTGAGTCGGTCGTTCGCGCCCGGTCGCGTCTGGCCTGCGTCGGCCGTTTCCGTGCCCGGTGCCGTCCCCCGTGCCCCGTCAACGGATCCGGTGGACCCCGGGTGCCGAGCCCCAGGCGGCGTCGGCGGTGGACGCCTCGACGCCGAGCCGTGCCTCAGGCGGGCAGGAAGCCCTCGGGGACGACGACGTCGTCGGGGGTGAGGTCGTCGATCGACGCTCGTCCGAGTCCCAGCATCGTGGCGTCGATGCCGTCTCTCAGGATGTCGAGCACGTTCTCGACCCCGGCCTGGCCGTTGGCGGCCAGGCCCCACAGGTAGGCCCGCCCGATGAGCACGGCCCGGGCGCCGAGGGCCAGGGCCTTCACGACGTCGCTGCCCCGGCGGATGCCCCCGTCGAGCATCACCTCGACGTCGTCACCGACGGCGGCTGCGATCTCGGGCAGCACCCGGATCGGTGCCAGCGCGCCGTCGACGTTGTTGCCCCCGTGGTTGGACACCGAGATGGCCGTGGCGCCGGCCTCGACCGCCCGCCGAGCCTCGTCGGCCCGGTGGACGCCCTTGACCATGAACGGCCCGTCCCACTGCGAGCGCAGCCAGCCGATGTCGCCCCAGGTCGGCTGGGGGGTGCCCATCCAGGTGCCGTAGGCCTCGAAGAAGCCCGGCACGGGGTCGTCGCCGACGACGAAGTTCGGCACCCCCAGGGCGGGCAGGCGCCCGGCGCGCAGCCAATCGATGAGCCATCGGGGCCGGACGATCACCTCGGGGGCGTGGGAGGCCATCGTCTTGAGGTCGAGCTGCTCGGGGATGGCGGGACTGCCCCAGTCGCGGCCGTGGGAGAACGACCAGTCGAGGGTGAGGATCAGCCCGACGGCGCCGGCCTGGCGAGCCCGGTCGAGGCGGCCGAGCATCGACTCCTTGTCGCCCGCCCAGTAGATCTGGAAGAAGGTCTGGGGGTTGGCGGCGATGACCTCGTCGATGGGCATGCTGGCGAACGAGCTGAGTCCCATCAGCACGCCCCGCGACGCTGCGGCCCGGGCCACCGCCACCTCACCGTCGGGGTGCACGGCCTGGACCCCGGTCGGCGAGATCACCACCGGCAACGACGTCGCCTGGCCCATGACGGTCGTGCCCATCGACCGGGTGGCGGGCCGGTCGGCGGTGAACGTGCGGAAGCCCAGGGCGTCGAACGCCTCGGTGTTGTCGTGCATCGACACGCCGGCCTCGGCCCCGGCGACCAGAGCCCCGTAGACCGAGGCCGGGAGGCGACGCTTGGCGCGCTGGCGGGCGACGGCGACGGTCTCGAACCACGGGTTCACCGGTCCATCCTCCCCGATGGTCCCGGGGTGACGCCACACCCGGGATCGCACCGCGACGCCCGGGCGGGGCCAGCAGCGCCGTGCGGACCGCGCCAGCACCGGTGGTCATGGCCGTAGAGTCGCCCGGGTGCCCGACCGCCCGGCTCGCACGTCGCGGACGCCCGAGTCGGCGGTGCCTCACCCCGCGCAGGTGGGTCCGACGATCCGGCGGCTCGCCGATCAGAGGTCACCGTCGCTGGTGGACAGCCGCCGACGCCTCTTCGTGCTGCCGGTGGGCTCGACCGAGCAGCACGGCCCCCACCTGCCCCTCGGCACCGACACCCGCATCGCCGTGGCCGTCGCTGATGCGTTGGCCGCCCGGGTGAACAGCGCAGGTGACGAGCTCGGCGAGCCAGGTTCGTCCCGGCGCGGCGGCGCGCCCGAGGTCGTCGCTGCAGGTCCAGACGATCTCGGGGCGTGGGAGGCGGTGGTCGCGCCGGCACTGGCCTACGGCGCCAGCGGCGAGCACGCCGGGTTCGCCGGCACGGTGTCGATCGGCACGGCTGCGCTCACGCTCGTGCTCGTCGAGCTCGTCCGGTCGCTGGGGTCCGAGTGGTCCCACGCCGTCGTCGTCAACGCCCACGGCGGCAACGCCGATGCGCTGCGGACCGCTCGGCGCACCCTCGACCGCGAGGGGCGTTCGGTCACCTGGTGGAGCCCGCCGCCGGCCGAGGGTGGTGACGCCCACGCCGGGCGCACCGAGACCTCGCTGATGCTGGCCATCGACGCCGCAGCGGTGCGCCTCGACGCCGCCGAGGCAGGCGAGTCGGCTCCGCTGGCAGCGATGATGCCGACGTTGCGCGCCGGCGGCGTCAAGGCGGTGTCGGCCAACGGGGTGTTGGGCGACCCAGTCGGGGCGTCTGAGGCCGAGGGCCACGCCCTGTTCGCCGCCATGGTCGACGATCTCACCGGCGTCGTCGTCGCGGCCGTGTCCGCCGTACCGCTCGGCCCTGCTGAGGTCACGACCCCCCGATGGGCGTCACCGGCTGCTGGCCGAGCGGGCCGGTGACCGAGGTTCCCGCTCCGCCCGCTGCGACCGCACCGTCTCCGCCGCCGGGGGCGCCGGTCGGGGTGATCACCGGTGCCGCCCGGGGCATCGGGGCGGCCGTCGCCCGCTCGCTGTCCGCAGCGGGCTGGCGGCTCGGGTTGGTCGACGTCTGCGACGACGACCCCGCCCTCGCCTACTCCCTGGCCACGCCCGATGACCTCGACGCCACAGCCCGGACCCTGCCCGGAGAGGCCGTCACCGCCGTCGTCGACGTCCGTGATCAAGACGCCCTCGACGCCGCCGTCACCGCGGTGGTCGACCGCTTCGGCCGCCTCGACGCTGCGGTCTCGGCCGCCGGCGCCATCGCCGGAGGGCCCTCGGCGTGGGAGACCACCGAGGCGACCTGGTCGGTCATGCTCGACGTGAACCTCACCGGCGTGTGGCGCCTGGCCCGAGCCGCCGTCCCGGCCCTGTTGGCCGCCGAGCCCCCCGAGCCCACCGGGCGGCGGGGCCGGTTCGTGGCGGTGACCTCTGCGGCGGCCGGGGCCGGGCTGCCCCGGCTGGCTGCGTACTCAGCGGCCAAGCACGGCGTGAACGGCCTGGTCAAGGCCATGGCGGCCGAGTTGGCGGCGGCCTCGGTCACCGTGAACGCCGTCGCCCCCGGTTCGACCAGCACGGCCATGTTGGGGCCCAGCGCCTCAGTGTACGGCCTCGACGATCCGGCGGCCTTCGCCGAGCACCAGCGCATCGGTCGTCTGCTCGATCCCGACGAGGTCGCCGCTGCGGTGGCCTGGTTGTGCTCGGCGGAGGCGTCGGGGGTCACCGGATCGGTCGTGGCCGTCGACGGGGCCTTCGGCGGCGGCCCGATGACGACGTGGGGAGGTCCGGGGCGGTAGGTTCGACGCACTCGTGGACGACAGGGGGAGATGACCGATGAGGACCCGTGCAGCGGTGCTGTGGGAGCCCAACACGCCCTGGAAGGTCGAAGACATCGAGCTCGATCCGCCCAAGGCGGGCGAGGTGATGCTCAAGCTCGTCGGCTCGGGCCTCTGTCACAGCGATGACCACCTCGTCACCGGGGACATGGTCATGCCGCCCGAGGTGCAGGCCGAGCTCGGCATCCAGCAGTTCCCGATCATCGGGGGCCACGAGGGCGCCGGCGAGGTCATCGAGGTGGGGCCGGGCGTCACCTCGGTCGAGGTCGGCGATCACGTCGTGCTGGGCTTCATCCCCGCCTGCGGGCGCTGCCCGTCGTGCTCGCAGGGTCGCCAGAACCTCTGTGACCTCGGTGCCTACCTGCTGGCCGGCCGCCAGGTCACCGACTTCACCGCCCGCCACCACACCACCAGCGGCGAGGACCTCGGCATCATGTGCTGCATCGGCACCTTCGGCGAGTACACCACCGTCGCCGAGGCCAGCTGCATCAAGATCGACAAGGACATCCCCCTCGACAAGGCGGCCCTCGTGGGCTGTGGCGTCACCACCGGGTGGGGTTCGGCCAACTACGCGGCCGAGGTCAAGGCCGGTGAGACGGTCGTGGTCATCGGCTGCGGCGGCATCGGCATGAACGCCGTGCAGGGCGCCAAGATGGCCGGGGCCGGCATGGTCATCGCGGTCGACACCAACGAGGCCAAGCACGAGCTGGCTGAGCGCTTCGGCGCCACCCACACCGCCGGCAGCGTGGAGGACGCGCTGCCCCTGGTCATGGAGCTCACCCACGGCCGCATGGCCGAGAAGGTGATCGTGACGATCGGCGTCGGTTCGGGCGACATGGTCGGCCAGGCCCTCTCGCTCACCGGCAAGGGCGGTCGCTGCGTGCACACCTCGGTGGCGCCCCTCGACACCACCGAGGTGTCGCTCAACCTGTTCGAGCTGACCCTGTCGGAGAAGAGCCTGGTCGGTTCCATCTTCGGCTCGGCCAACCCCCGACGCGACATCCCCCGCCTGCTCGAGATGTACCAGAACGGCCAGCTGATGCTGGACGAGCTGATCACCAAGACCTATCCCCTCGACGACATCAACGAGGGCTACGACGACATGCGCAACGGCAGCAACATCCGTGGCATGGTCATGTACGACCACGCCTGAGGCATCCGTGCGCTTCGACGCCACGGTGGTGGACGCGGCGTGCGCCACCGTGGTGGGGCGCCGCCGTGAGGTCGAGATCGTCGTCGCTGCCCTCGCCGCTGACCGTCACGTCCTGTTGGAGGGTCCGCCGGGCACGGGCAAGTCGACGCTGCTGCGCACGGTCGCCGCTGCGGCCGGGGTCCCGTTCGTGTTCGTCGAGGGCAACGCGGAGCTCACTCCGGCCCGCCTGGCCGGCCACTTCGATCCGGCTCGCCTGATGGCCGAGGGCTACGTGCCCGAGGTGTTCATCGACGGGCCGCTCGTGCGTGCGGTGCGCGAGGGGTCGCTGCTGTACCTCGAGGAGCTCAACCGGGTCCCCGAGGAGACCCTCAACCTGCTCATCACGGCCATGAGCGAGCGAGAGGTGCACCTGCCCCGCCTCGGTCGGGTGCCTGCCGCGGCGGGGTTCCGGCTCGTGGCGGCGATGAACCCCTTCGACGCGGTGGGAACGGCCCGCATCTCTGCGGCCGTGTACGACCGGATGTGCCGGGTGGCGATGGGGTACCAGTCCGCCGACGACGAGATCGCCATCGCGGTCGCCGAGACCGGCGCCGGTCTGAGCGCCCACGGTGGACCGGGTGCGGTCGCGTCGGTGACCGGCGGGGTCGTCGAGGTCGGCCGGCTCACCCGCTCGCACCCCGACGTGCGCATCGGGTCATCGGTGAGAGGCCCCATCGACGCGTTGCTGTTGGCGGTCGAGCTCGCCTCACTGCGCGGCGTCGCAGTCTCCGACGCACTGCCCGACGCGGTGTCGGCTGCGATGTCAGGTCGGATCCGACTTCACGAGGGCTCATCCCGCAGCCCCGAGGCCATCATCGCCGAGCTGTTCGCCGCGGTGTTCGACCGACCCGACGACGAGGGGGTCGAGCCCTCGGGAAAAGGTGGGACCCCGGCTGGGGCGAGAGCGGGCTGAACCTGGCCGACGAGGCGGGCGCCGCCCGTGAGGCCGTCGACGAGCAGCGTCGACGCACCACGCCTCGCCGCCAGCTCGAACGCCACGACGGCTTCGACGACGTGTCTCCCGAGGTCGGCGTGCTCGATGACGCCGCCTTCGACGCTGCCCTGGCCGCTGATGGCGACGAGGCGCTGACGATGCTCGCCGCCATGACCGGCGCCACCGACGAGCGGCTCCGGGAGCTGGCCCGGCGCCTGGCCGGACGCGTCGTCGTCGAGGCGGCCCGGGGTGGGACGCCCCGGTCACAGGGCGTGGGCCGGCTGCGGTCCCGGCCGGCGGCGGCGGTGCCGGCTGATCTCGATGTCGATGCGAGCTTGGATGCTCTCGTCGTCGCCCGGGCCACCTCGGTCGCGCCGCCCCTTGACGAGCTCGTCGTGCGGGAGTGGGCCCGCCCCGACCTGGCCGTGTGCCTGGTGGTGGATGCGAGCGGCTCGATGGGCGGAGCCCGGCTCGCCACGGCGGCCCTCGCTGCGGCTGCGGCCGCCATGCGAGCCCCGGCTGATCTCGGCGTGCTCGCCTTCAACGACCGGGTGATCGCCATCTGCTCCCAGGGGGCGGCGCGGCCGGTGGGGGCGATCGTCGATGACCTGTTGGGCCTGAGGGGCCACGGTCCCACCGACCTGCACCTGGCGTTGGAGGCGGCCCGCGCGCAGCTGGCCCGGTCCCGGGCGTCGCGGCGGCTCTGCGTCCTGCTGTCGGATTGCGCAGCCACCGTCGGCGATGAACCGCTGATCATAGCTCGCGCCCTCGACGAGCTGGTCGTGATCGCCCCGGCGGGCGAGCCCGACCCGGCCGGTGCTGGTGATCCCGCGGGCCCCGATGACGCGGCGCGGTTCGCTCGAGCGGTCGGTGCCCGGCTCGCCCGGGTCAGCGGACCCTCCGATGTCCCGGGGGCGTTCACCGCCGTCGTGGACCGGTGAGCCAGCACCTCGTGCCACCCGGGTTCGGGATCGTGCTCGACCCCGGGTGCCGACGCCTCGACAGTGGGCGCACCCTCGTCGGCGGGTCGCCGCTGACGGTCATCCGGTTGAGCTCGATCGGCGCCGCCCGCCTCGATCGGTGGACCATTGGCGCCACGGTGTCTGAGGCCAAGGCTGACCGCCGGCTCGCCCGGCGCCTGCTCGACGCCGGGGTGGCGCACCCCCGCCCCCCGCCCGGACCGCTGACCGCCACCGACGTCACCGTGGTCGTGCCCGTGCGAGACGACGCCGAGGGGCTGGCGAGGACCCTGGCGCACGTCGGCGAGGTGGGGGCGGTGGTGGTGGTCGATGACGGATCGGTCGACCCCTTGGCGCTGCGGTCGGTGATCGACGACGCCGGTCGGTCACGTGGGCAGCCATGCACCGATCCGCACGAGACCGTGGCGCCGGCGACCCCGGTGCACCTCGTGCGGCGGGACCGCCCGGGAGGCCCGGCCGCAGCCCGCAACATCGGTGCGAGTCGGGTGCGGACGCCCGTGGTGGCCTTCGTCGACGCCGACTGCGCCCCCCGGGCCGGATGGATCGATCACCTCCTCGCCCACCTCGGTGACCCGGCCGCCGTCGCCGTCGCGCCCCGCATCGCCTCGGCCCCCGGCGCCGGCGTGCGCGCCCGGTACGAACAGGCCGCCTCGCCGCTGGACCGGGGGCATCGCGAGGCCAGGGTGACGCCGCGCACCGCGGTGGCCTACGTGCCCACAGCCTGCCTGGTCATGCGGACGGCGGCCTGTGTCGAGGTCGGTGGGTTCGACGAGGAGCTGCGCTTCGGCGAGGACGTCGATCTTGTCTGGCGCCTCGTTGCCGCCGGCGGGGTCGTGCGCTACGCGCCGGCTTCGGTGGTGGACCACCGCCCCCGCCCGTCGTGGTCGGGCTGGGCGCGCCAGCGCATCGGGTACGGCTCGGCGGCCGCCCCGCTGGCGGAACGCCATGGCGCAGCCGTCGCCCCGCTCGTGGCGCCACCGGTCGTCGCGATGACCTGGATCGCGGTGGGGCTCGGGTGGTGGCGTCTCGTCCCTCTCGCTGGTGTCGGGGCGTTCGTCGCGTCGTGGCGACGCCTGCGGGCGGCACGCCTCGGTGCGGTCGTCTCTGCCGAACTGGCGGCGCGGGCGCTGATGCGGGCTGGACGGGCCACCGCCACCGCCGCAGTCCGCGCCTGGTGGCCGGTGACGCTTCCGTGGGCGCTGTGGTCGCTGCGAGCCCGCCGGGCGCTCGTGGGGTGCGCCGTCGTGTCGGCGGCGGTCGACCGGGCGAGGACGCGCCCTGATGTCGACCCGATCCGCTGGACGGTGCTGCACGTCATCGACGACGCCGCCTACGGCCTCGGCCTGTGGATCGGGGCAGCGCGGGGACGATCGCTGCGGGCGTTGGCCCCTGACCTCGGCAGCGGCGCCCGCCGCCCGCGCCGGCAGCGACACCAGAAGCCGGACCAGTCGTCGACGAGCACCGTCGTGGGTCGCCATCGATTCGGCGACCCACGATAGCAGCCCGGTGGCAGATACTGAATAGCGTCACGCACGCTGGTGGTTACTGGATGTGGTCGTCGAAGTAGAATCGCACCACCTCGAAGCCGGAGTTGCAGTGAGCCCCGGCCAGGTGCGTGACACACTTGCTCTCGTAGAGCGGCTTCATGCGGGCGCAGCGGGCTACATGAACGGAGCGAAAAAGGCGTCGTCGACGACTGTGACCTGTCGGATGCCGAGATGGTGCTCCTGTAGCAGTTCGATGAGGCGTTCGCCATCGATCAGATCAATCGGCTTGTAGCCAGGCGAGGTGGCCTGTTCCTCGGCCTGCGGAGTGAAGACGCTGGTGGTCACGAAGATCCCTCGATCAAATGGCCCCAAGGCGCCTTGAAACTCGCGAATCTGGCGAGGTACGACCTTGTTTCCGTCGGCGTACAGCTTGCACTGCACGCCGACACGAAACGACACCACTGCGCTGACTCTGAGGTGCCCCTCGACATCGATGCCCCGGTCGCCTGCCTGGCCGACCGTACGGAGCTGCACTAGACCGAGGTCTGTCAGAAGCCGCTTGCAGAGGTTCTCGAAACCTGCCGGGCTCATTCCTTGCAGGGTCGTGCGGAGCGCTCCCGTGAGAACGAACTCCTCAGACTCCTCCTGGCTGAGAGCTTCAACCTCTGAGTCCTCCGAGAGGTCGTCGTCATCGGACTGCGGCCGGTTCTGGGCCCACTCGTCCTTCTTGTCTCGCCGCACCCGCTTGAACAATTCATGGGCCGCAGCATGATCCTGGGCCTCGAGATTGAGGTTCCAGCCGGCTGTTGTGAGCCTCCAAGCGCCTCGCGTGGAGCCGTCGAGGAGCCCCGCCCATACTAAGTAGTTCCTCGCCCAATGGATCTGGTTATCCACTCTGAGCGATCCGCTCTTGGTTCGCTCAGCTCGCTCATCGTCGCCCATCTCGATCTTGTCGAGGGCGAGGTCTACGACCTCGCTCGGCCTTGCAGAACCTCCCAGTTCGCGAACCGACGCGAGGACCGGCCAGAAGAAGCGAACGAACTTGGGACCGGCAGCCATGGCACGAGGATCGCACACCCTGGCGCTGAAGTCGGGAACTGTCGTCCTCTCGGTCGAATCTCGTCGAAACCGGCACGGCACGGCCGGTCAGAGGGGCGGCGAGATGAACGAGAGATCCTCACCGCTGGATTTTGGGCGAAGAGGTAATGAGAGATGGGCGGTGAGCTGGCGTCAGAGGTCGACCCCCAGGGTCGGACCATGAAGCACTCGGGATGCACAGAACTCGGTGCCGCACTCGGCGACGAGTGGCGCTACATCGCCTCCGAGCGCCGGTTGGCCGGTCGGCTCGACGAGTGGTCGATGGCCGAGCCGAGCCTCGTCGGCCACGGCGCCAGTTCTGGTGGGGAGGTGTTCCGGATCTTAGCCGTTCTGCTCCTGGCCACGGTCGAAGTCGACGACGGCGAGGTGATCTCGGTCATGCTCGGGGCGTCGACCGAAGCGATTGCCTCGGTGGCCGGGTCGACCCTCGAGTAGCCGCTGCGCAACGTTCATCGCTGGTTGACCGAGCGCCTCGTCCGACGCCCGGGGCAGCTGATCGCCGAGGCTTGGGCGTTGCGTCCTGCGGCGTGGTGGGGTTCGGCCAGGTGAACCCCAGTGTGGGTCAGGTCTTGGCGGGGCCGAGGGCTGATCCGGGGTCATGGTCGCGCTCGGGGTAGAAGAGCGCCGTCAATTGCTCGGAGCGGTAGCGGCGTTCGATGACTTGTCATCCGTCGTGGGCGGTGGCCTGGACGGCGGTGGGGCTCGGGTGGTGGCGCCTCGCCCCTCTTGCTGGTGTCGGGGCGTTCGTCGCGTCGTGGCGACGCCTGCGGGCGGCACGCCTCGGTGTGGTCGTCTCCGCCGAGCTGGCGGCACGAGCGTTGATGCGGGCCGGGCAGGCCGTGGCCACCGCCGCGGTCCGCGCCTGGTGGCCGGTGACGCTCCCATGGGCGTTGTCGTCGTCGCGGGCCTGCCGGGCCCTTGTGGGGTGCGCCGTGGTGTCGGCGGCGGTCGACCGGGTGCGGACCCGCCCTGACGTCGACCCGATCCGCTGGACGGTGCTGCACGTCATCGACGACGTCGCCTACGGCCTCGGCCTGTGGATCGGGGCAGCCCGCGGACGATCGCTGCGAGCGTTGGCCCCTGACCTCGGCGCCGGCGCCCGCCGCCCGGCCCGTCATCGACGTGCGGTCCGCCACTAGGTTGGCGCCGGTGCGCAGCGCGGCCGTCTTCGATCTCGACCGCACGTTGCTGGCCGGTGGTTCCGGGCCGGTCTACGCCGAGGCCCTCCGGCGCGTCGGGCTCGGCCCCGACCGTGACGTGCCCGGCGCCAGCGTCGCCTTCGGGCTCTACGAGCTCATGGGCGAGACCTACCCCAGCATGTTGTTGGCCCGCCGGGCCGCCGGCTACGCCGCCGGGTGGCCGGTGGCTGACGCGGCTGGCGCGGCAGCAGACGCAGCTCCCCAGCTCGTCCGCCTCGTCCAGCCCTACGCCCACGCGCTGATCGACCAGCATCGCCGTGAGGGCCGCCTGCTGGTGATGGCGACCACGACCCCCGAGCACCTGGTGACCCCGCTGGCCGCTGAGCTCGGCATCGACCACGTGGTCGCCACCCGCTACGGCGTGCACGACGGGCGCTTCGACGGCACCATCGACGGCGAGTTCGTCTGGGGGCGGGGCAAGCTGCGCGCCGTGCAGGCCTGGGCGGCAGCCCATGGCGCCCAGCTGTCGACGAGCGTCGCCTACAGCGACTCGTACTACGACGCCCCGCTGCTCGCGGCGGTGGGCGAGGGCGTGGCGGTCAACCCGGACCCCCGGCTGCTGGCCCTGGCCCGTCTGCGGGGTTGGCCGATCCGCTACCTCGACGCCCCCGACGGGGTGGCTAAGGTGCTCGGGCGGGTCGAGCTGCAGCGGCTCGGCATGCCCTTCGCCGTGCCCGAGCTGTCACCGCTGGCCAGGGTGTCGTTGCGCGGCGTCGAGCACCTGCCCGATCGGGGCGGCGCGATCGTGGCGTTCAACCACCGCTCCTACTTCGACTCGACCGCCATGGCCTACGTGCTGTCAGCCCACGGGCGCCCGGCACGCTTCCTGGGCAAGAAGGAGGTCTTCGACGCCCCGGTTGTCGGCTCGCTCGCCGAGGCGATGGGGGGCATCCGCGTCGACCGGGGCACCGGCAGCGACGAGCCGCTCGACAAGGCCGCCGAGGCCCTGCGGGCCGGTGAGCTGGTCGCCGTGGCGCCCCAGGGCACCATCCCCCGGGGGCCGGCGTTCTTCGAGCCCGAGCTGAAGGCCCGGTGGGGGTGCGCGCGCCTGGCCGCCATGAGCGGGGCGCCGGTGTACCCGGTGGGGTTGTGGGGCACCGAGCGGGTCTGGCCCCGCAACCGCCGCACCCCTCGGGTGCCGCTGTGGTGGCGTCGTCCCGAGGTCTCGGTGCGCGTCGGTCCGGCGGTGCCGGGTCTGACCGGCGACCCCGCCGAGGACACCCGGCTGATCATGGACGCCATCGTGGGCCTGTTGCCCACCGAGGCTCGCCAGCGAAGCGAGCCGAGCACCGATGAGCTGATGGCGACGTTTCCTCCCGGGTACGCCGGTGACCCGACCGCCGAGGCCGACCGCCGCCCCGGCACCGACACCTGAGCCCATCGGCGGGCCCGGCGGACGCCCCAGCTCAGGCTCGGCCCTCGACCTGCTGGCGGATGAGGTTCAGCGCCGAGCCCGCCCGGAACCAGGCGATCTGCTCGGGGCTCATCGTGTGGCGGGTCACGATGCTCGACACCGTCCCGTCGGCGTGGTGCAGCTCGACGGTCACGGGCTGGTCGGGGGCCAGGTCGGCCAGGCCGAGCACCGAGATGCGGTCGTCGACGAGCACGGCGTCGTAGTCGGCGGGGTCGGCGAAGGTCAGCGCCAGGACGCCCTGCTTCTTCAGGTTCGTCTCGTGGATGCGGGCGAAGCTGCGCACGATGACCGCGGCGGCGCCCCGGAACCGAGGTTCCATGGCGGCGTGCTCGCGCGAGGAGCCCTCGCCGTAGTTCTCGTCGCCGACGACCACCCAGCGCTGAGCACGCTGGTGGAGGTCCTTGGCCATGTCGGGGAAGGTCTGGTGCTCGCCGGTGACCGGGTTGATGCCCTCGCCGGCCTCGCCGGTGAAGGCGTTGACCGCCCCGTTGAACAGGTTGCCCGAGATGTTCTCGAGGTGACCTCGGTACTTCAGCCACGGGCCGGCCATCGAGATGTGGTCGGTGGTGCACTTGCCATCGGCCTTGAGCAGCAGCGGCAGCTCGATGAGGTCGCGGCCGTCCCAGGGATCGAAGGGGCGCAGCGCCTGCAGGCGGTCGCTGTCGGGTCGGATGACGATGTCGACGTCGGCTGCGTCGGGGGCGGGGGCGACGAATCCCGACTCGCCGGGGGTGAAGCCGCCCTCGGGCAGCTCGACGCCGACCGGTTCGGGCATCCTCACCCGCTCGCCCGAGGGGGTCTCGATCTCGGTGGTGGCCGGGTCGACGTCGATCGTGCCGGCCAGGGCGATGGCCATGACCGTCTCGGGCGAGGTGACGAAGCTCAACGTGTTCGGGTTGCCGTCGTTGCGCTTGGGGAAGTTGCGGTTGTAGCTGTTGACGATGGTGTTGAGCTCGCCGTCGGCGAGGTCGGGCCGGCTCCACTGACCGATGCAGGGCCCGCAGGCGTTGGCCAGCACCCGGGCGCCGAGCGCCTCGAGATCGCCGAGCAGCCCGTCGCGCTCGATCGTGGCCCGCACCTGCTCGGATCCGGGGGTGACGAGCAGATCGATCTTGGCGCTCAGCCCGTGCTCGGAGGCCCACCGGGCCAGCGAGGCGACCCGGGTGATGTCCTCGTACGACGAGTTGGTGCAGCTGCCGATCAGCGCAGCGGAGGGCACGAGCGGCCAGCCCTCGGCACGGGCCTCGTCGCCCAGCTCGGGCAGCGGACGGGCCCGGTCAGGCGAGTGGGGCCCGTTGATGTGGGGGGCCAGGGTCGACAGATCGACCTCGACGACCTCGTCGAAGAAGCGCTGCGGGTCGGACTCGACCTCGTCGTCGGCGCGCAGGCTCTCGGCGTGGCGGTCGGCGAGGTCGGCGATGGCCTCACGACCCGTGGCCTTGAGGTAGCGGGCCATGGCCTGGTCGTAGTGGAACAGCGAGGTCGTGGCGCCGATCTCGGCGCCCATGTTGCAGATCGTCGCCTTGCCGGTGGCCGACAGCGAGCGGGCACCCGGGCCGAAGTACTCCACGATCGACCCGGTGCCACCCTTGACGGTCAAGATGTCGGCCACCTTCAAGATGACGTCCTTGGCCGAGGTCCACCCGCTCATCTCACCGGTCAGGTGCACGCCGATGGCCCGGGGCCAGCGCACGTTCCAGGGGAACCCGGTCATGACGTCCACGGCGTCGGCGCCGCCGACGCCGATGGCCACCATGCCCAGCCCGCCGGCGTTGGGGGTGTGGCTGTCGGTGCCGATCATCATCCCGCCGGGGAAGGCGTACTGCTCGAGCACCACCTGGTGGATGATGCCGCTGCCGGGCTTCCAGAACCCCGCCCCGTACTTGGTCGACACCGACTCGAGGAAGTCGTACACCTCGTCGTTGGCCTCGACCGCCGCGAGCAGATCGACCCGGCCGTTCTCCTTGGCCTGGATGAGGTGATCGCAGTGGGTGGTGGTGGGCACCGCCACCTCGGGCAGGCCGGCGGTGACGAACTGCAACCACGCCATCTGGGCGGTGGCGTCTTGCATCGCCACCCTGTCAGGGCGCAGGTCGGTGTAGCTGATGCCCCGCTCGAGCCCGCCGGTCTCGGGGTCGTCGAGGTGGTTGACGAGGATCTTCTCGGCCAGGGTCAACGGGCGGCCGAGCCGTCGCCGCCCGATCGCCAGGCGCTCGTCGAGGGTCGCATAGACCCGCTCGACCAGTTCCAGGGGGGTGGTTGCCTGAACCGCCATGTGAGTTCCTCTCGTCTCTGGGGCCGGAGGTCGTGTCGTGCGCCGATCGTTCCGCCGGTCGTTCGACGTCCCGCCGTTCCCTGCGCTGGTGCCAGGGTACCGCCGACAGCATCTACCATACAAGTGTGAGACAACTTCGGTACCGAGTGATCGCCGATGACCTGCGGACCCGCATCGCCGCGGGCGAGCCGGCCGCTGGCGAGCTGCTCGAGTCCGAGAGCGAGCTGTGCCGGTCGACCGGGGCCAGTCGGGTGACGGTCCGACGGGCCCTGGAGTCGTTGCGCGCCGAGGGCCTCGTCGATGCCCGCCAGGGCTTCGGGTGGTTCGTCGCCACGCCCCCGGTGCGCCAGCACCTGGCCGAGCTCGGCACGATCGAGGCCCAGCTCGCGGACGCCGGCGCCGAGGTCGGACGCCGGGTCCTCGACTTCGCCTTCGTCGACGCCGACGCCCACGTCGCTCGGGTGCTGGGCACCGCCCAGGTGCTCGAGGTGCGGCGCCTCAACACCGCTGACGGGTCGCCGTTCGCCCGGGTGACCGTGTGGTGCCCGGCCGAGCTGGCCACCGAGCTGTCGCGAGCCGATGTCGAGCGCCGGCCCTTCGTCGAGCTGCTCGACGTCACCCTGGCCGGCGCGACCCAGACCATCGCCGCCGCCGCGGTGACCCCCGCCGACGCTGCCCTGCTCGGGGTGCCGGCTGGGTCGCCGGTGCTGCGGGTCGAGCGGGTGACCGCGGATGACCGCGGGAAGCCGGTCCTGGTGGCCGAACACGTCTTCCCCGCTCACCGCACCGAGTTCGTCGTCGAGCTCACCCGCCCGGTCGACCGAGCCGACGGCGAGGCCGCCCCCGGCTTGCGCCTGCGTGCGGAGCCGCTGCGGGCGGGTCAGCATGGACAGGGTGAACCTCGACCGGCCTGAGCGTTCGTCGCTCGGGCCGGCGCACCGCCAGCACCTCGGCCGGCGCCTCAGGTGGGTCGAGCTGGTGAGGTGCGCAGCGATGGTGGTCGGAGCTGCGTTGGTCGCCACAGGATGCTCAAGGGGCGGCGATGGAGAGCTGACGGTCGAGGCTCCCCGGCAGGTGGTGGTTCCCGGCGTCGACGGCGCGGCGACGTGTGGTGCGCGAACCGGTGAGCTCAGCGACGAGCTCGACGTCGTCTGGGCGCTAGGGCAATCCGACCTGGTGGCCCGACCCGAGGCCTTCCAGGAGGTCGAGCGGGCGGTGGGCACCCAGTTCGAGGGAGTGACGCAGCTCGTCGCTGAGGGCGTCGAGGTCCAAGCCGTGGGCGTACCTGCCCCCGAGTCGCAGGCTCCCCCGATCGTCGTGGACCGCATCGCGACGGCCCCGGCGTCGGTGACTGCGATCGTGACCGATGGCGATCTGGAGAACCTGGAGGAGCCGGGAGCCCTGGCCTTCCTCGGCGTCACCGACGTACCGACCGAGGCGGTGGTGCTCGCCGTCGTCGTCGCCGATCCCTCTGGTCAGTTGGTGTCGATCGACGGGTGTGCGAGCGGGGGACGGATGGACGAGCTGCGCAGTCGCGCGGCGGCGGCGGGGATCGACCCAAGCGAGATCGACCTCGAGGCGGTCCGTGAGGGGTCGATCCTCGAACGGATCGCAGTGTCGGAGGAGAGCCGACGCTCCGACGCAGCCCGGGCAGCAGCGCCGACGTTGCCCGGCGGCGTCCGTGAGGTGACACCCGCCGGACCGCTGGCATCCGGTGACCTCTGGGTGGCGGTGGAGATCATCTTCGCCGAGGGTGTGGCTCCAGAGACGGCGTTGTGCTTCCGGCAGAAGGGCGTCCAGCTGGCGTGCTACCCAGCGTTCGCCGATGACGACGACAGCCCCTTCGTCGCCACCCTCCAGTTGGACGGCGGTCAGCCGATGCAGTTCGAGCGCGTCACGTTCTCCGACACCGGTCGGTTGTTGCGCAGCGATGAGCTCCTCGACGTCGAGGACACCAGTCGGTTGGCCGGCGACATGAACCAGCCGAAGGTCGCCGTGTACGTCGGTGACGAGACCTCTAGCGCAGCCCCGAGGATGGAGCTGGGCCCGCCGCCGGCCAGCTCCGATGCGCGGCCGGCGAGCGACGATCCGGCGTCACCCCCACCCACGACGGGTGGGCCGACGGGCTGAGACCTACCAGGTGTCCCAGTGGACGAGGTCGTCGCTCGGCAGCCGCGGCGCCGGCTTGAAGTCGGTGCCCTTGGTGTAGGCGAGGGGGTACAGCCCGGCCTGGGAGTACCCCTCGGGGATGCCGAGCAGCTCGGCCGCCTCAGCCTCGTCGGGCAGGTGCAACGTCGTCCACGCCGAGCCGAGGCCCCGTGACCGGGCCGCCAGCATGAAGCTCCACACCGCTGGCAGCAACGAGCCCCACAGCGACGCCTGGGTGAACACGTCCTTGCCCGCACGCCCCTCGATGGCGGGCACGAACAGCACCGGCACCTCGTGGAAGTGCTCGCGGAGGTACTTCGCCGAGCCCTTCACGTACTCCTGGCGCTGGGCGCGGACGTCGGTCTCGTCGTAGGCGGGCCCGGGGGTGTCGACGTAGGGGTCGAAGTTCTTGGCGTACAGATCCGCAAGCGCCCGCTTCTTGTCCGGGTCGGTGACGAAGACGAAGTGCCAGGCCTGGCGGTTGGACCCCGTCGGGGCCTGGAAGGCCAGCTCGACGCACTCCATGATGACCTCCTTCTCGACGGGGCGCTCGAGGTCGAGGCGCTTGCGCACGGCGCGGGTGGTCGACAGCAGCTCGTCGGGCGTGAGGTTCAACAGCATCAGCCGATCATGGCACGCCCCGCCGGCGGGATTGCCGGGCTCGCAGAGGATCGCCGATCGGCGCTCGACCCGGCACTTGGGCGGGGTCGACGGCGGACGACGTCACGGGGGTGCGTCGGGCCAACGTGGTGCTGATCGTCGTCGTGATCCTGGTCGGGGCGGCAGCCGCGATCGGTGGCGGCGGTGACGCCGACGCTGATGCCGACACCGACCCCGACGTGTCGCCGGGGTGCGAGGGCGGCGGCCTCGACTGCGCGTTGATCGACACCGCCGACCTCGTCGACGTCCTCGGCGAGGAGGTGGAGGTCGGCGAGCTCGCCGCCACACGGGCGTCGGGGGGCACCAGGTGGTGCGACCGACCCGTCCCCGCCCCTTCTGAGCATGCCGACGCCGCCCACCGGGTGACCGGCACCGACGGCGGTCTCGAGGTGACCGTGGCGGTGACCTCGACCGTCATGCGCTTCCAGGGCGCCGACGCCGCGCTGGCGGTCGAGGCGGTGCGGGGCCTGCGCCAGGGCTGTGACTGGACCGACGGCGCGGTCACCTACCGGCACCTCGATGCGCTCGACGTCGCCGGCTTCGGTGACGAGGCCGAGGGGGCTCTGGTCCGCATCGAAGCCGCCTCCGGTGAGGACAACGCCGAGCTGCTGTACGTCCGCCGCGGCGACCTGGTCGCGCAGCTCACGCTGTTCCCGGCCCAGGACGACCCGTCGCTGTGGGACGCACTGTTGCGCCGGGCCGACGAACGTCTCGCCGATCTGGCGCCCTGAGCGCTGGGCCCCATCCGGGGAGCACGCCGTCGTGGAGGTGTGCAGCAGGGGGGCGGGCCTGGGGGTGGCTCAGTCGTCCCCGCCGGCGCCGACCACCGCATCGAGGGCGTCCTGCACCCCGAGATCGCCGACATCTTCGTGGGTGATGCGCCCCAGCCACGACATCGTGGCCCAGCCCTGGGTCACCACCGCCGTGTCGTGGCCCTCCTCGCTCGCCGGGACGTCGTCGGTGTCAGAAGGTTCGAGCTCGACGTCGTAGCCGGCGTCCTCGCGGGCCACGAGACGAGCGCCGATGGCCCGGCCGGGCGGCAGGTCACCGACGGGCACGGTGCGGACCCCTCTCAGCTCGTCGAGGGGCAGGTCGGGCACGTTGAGGTTCAACACGCTGGCCCGACCCGGTGGGTGCGAGCACAACGTCGTCACGGCCACCGCGGCGAGCTCAGCGGCTGACGCCCAGTGCTGGGGGTGGATGCGATCGTCCCAGTCCACCGCCTGGCTGACGGCGATGCCGTGGATGTGGCCGTTGCGGGCGGTCAGGGCGGCCCCGATGGTGCCCGAGTGGTACACCGCCCGTCCGACGTTCAGACCCGGGTTGATGCCTGAGACCACGACGTCAGGTGCCTCACCGAAGGCGCCGAGGCGGGCGAGCAGCACGGCCAGGCCCGGGGGGCCCTCCACCGACCAGGCCTCGACGTCGACGCCGTCGATGGCGTTGCGGTGCACGCGCGGGGGCTCGAGGTAGAACGAGCCCAGCGCCGCCCCGGTGCCCGACTGCTCGGTGTGGGGAGCCACCACGATGAGATCGTCGTGATCGGCGCGCAGGCGTTCGACGAGGGCGTGGAGGCCGGGCCCGTCGATGCCGTCGTCGTTGGTGACCAGGATGCGCACGAGTGGCGCACGCTACCGGTCCGGGCGTGAGCCCCCGGGCGCCCGCCGGCCGGGTGCGGTCACCGGCGCTTCGCCCCGCCCACGGGTGAGGAGACGACGAGCCCGTCCGTCAGGTCCGGGGCCAGCGGGGGGTGGCGCTTCGGGGTCGCCGTGGCGGGGTGGCGGTGGTGTCGGTGCTCTGGGTCCAGGCCCGCCGCCACGACGACGCCTCGGGCCCCGAGGTGTGCGGGGTGGTGCCGGCGTGGGCACGTCGGCGTGCGGTCCACCAGTCGGTGTCGACCTCGTCGGCGAGCACGTCGACCTCACGGCGCAGCCGGGCGGCGAAGGCCCGGTGATCGCCGTCGTCGTGGCGCAAGGGGTGGCCGAACACGACGATGGTCGACGCCCGCGACAGCCACGACGCCCCCGGGGCCAGCACGCGATCGGTGCCGGCCACGTAGGTCGGCACGACCGGCACGCCGGCGTGGCGGGCCACCAGACCGACGCCGGGCCGGAAGTCCTGACCCCACCCGTCGGGTGCCCGGCCCCCCTCGGGGTAGATGATCTGGCACCACCCCTCGCCCAGCAGCTCGATCGGCAGCTCCACCGAGCGCTTGGAGATGCGGGTCCGCTCGATCGGCACGGCGCCGATGCCGAGCGCCGACAGCGAGGCAGCCACCCGGTTGGGGAAGAAGTAGTCCGCCGCCGCGGCCACGAACAGCCGGTCGCGCCACGGGCGGGGGATCGAGGTGAGCAGCAGGGGAGTGTCGGCGTGGCTGCGATGGTTGGCAGCGAAGATCACCCCGCCGTCGGGATCGAGCGTTGACAGGCGATCGGCCCCCAGCACGAGGGGATCGGCGTAGATCGCCGCCGCCCCCCGCCACACCACCTCGGTCCAGGCTCGTCGGGCGGCTCGAGCCGCCGGGCGACGGGCCCACGAGGTGTCGTAGTCCACGCCGGTGCGACGTTCGGCCGGCTCGAGCGCCGCCGGACGGGTCGGGGCCCGCAGCGGGAACGGCACCCGCCGCCAGGCCGCGGCCGCCGAGCGGCGGCTCGCCGTGCCGACGAGGTGGCGGATCGGGCGCTCGGTGCCGGCGGTGCGCGACACGCCTCAGCTCACCTCGGTGAGCATCAACGGCGGGTTCTTGATGTGGACGAGGGACGGGTGACGCCCGACGTGATCAGCGGCGATCTCGAGTGCGTCGGCCATCGTGGATGCCGGGCGGAACCCCAGGCGGCGCACCGCCTCGCGGTCGCCGCCGAGCACGATGACGTGATCGCCGCCGCCGAGGTGCTCGAGGGCGTGGGCGCACCAGTACCACATGTAGAACGGGTGCACGCCGTGGTAGGCGTAGCTTGTCCGGTACAGGTGCCGGTACCACTCGTCGGTGGCGTAGCGCTGCTCGTAGCGTCGCTCGATCTCGATCGGGTCGGTGGTGTCGGCCAACACCTCTTCGAAGAAGTCGATGTAGGACGGGTGGTGCACCGGGTGGAACTCGGCGGGGCACGGGTGGGCCATGATCACCACGCCGCCGGGACGCACGAGCGGACGGTTGCGGTAGAGGTTGAAGAAGTACCCGAGGCCGAGGCAGGCGACGAGCACCGGGTTCATGATCGAGTCGACGTTGTAGGGCCCCACGTAGGGCAGGCCCATCGACAACACGTCGGACTGGCCCTCGACGTGCACGAGCTGCTGGCGGTGCACGTGGCGGATCGTCTCGGCGTGCACCTCCTCGACCTCCCCGGCCTGGATCGAGGTGACCTCATAGGGGGCGCGCATCGAGTGCAGCACCTTGCGCCGGGCCGAGACCGGCATGGCCGACAGCCCCGTCTTCGCACCGAGGAAGGTGGCGCGGTCACGGGCGGTCCACTCCCACTCCCGCTTGGCCAGCACGTCGAAGGGGGCGGGGAAGGTGGCGGTGTTCAGCGTCGTCTCGATCTGGAACACGCACAGGCCCGACTCGGCGATGAGGCGGCCCTGGCGCCAGTTGCGGGTGTGCAGCTCGGACCGGTCCGGGTCCATGAACGACCGGCTCGCCCGCATCGTGGCCACGTTGTGGTGGTGGCGCAGCGCCTGGTACGGCGAGAGGCCGGTGGCCACCGACTTGTGGCCGCCGTCGAGGGTCACGAGGTTGATGTTGACGTAGACGACGAGGTCGCTCTCGACGGCCCGCCGCGACAGCACCACCTCCTCGCCGTGGTCGGTGCGGCCGAGGTGCACGAGGCCGTCGGGGTCCTCGGCGTCGAAGTTGTAGAGCAGGCCGTGGGGGGCGAAGGCGTCGTACACCCGGTCACCGACGGCGTGGCGCAGCTCGGCCTCGGTCATGCGGCGGTGCAGGGCCAGGGCGGCGATCAGCTCGACGTCGTCCACCCCGGCCGCCGCGGCGTGATCGAGGACGTGTTCGATGATGCGACCCCTGATGTCGGGGGCCCGCATGGGCGGCAGCGGCAGCGAGATGTCGTCGAAGGCGATGGTGAGTCGCATCCCTGCCCGGAGCAGCTCAGGCAGCGGGGCCCGGTCGCCCATGGGCTCGCACAACGCCGCCTCGATGGCGGCGTCGACGTCGTCGATGCCCGCCAGCGGCTCGTTGGGGTGCACCACCCGCGATCCGACGGGCAGTCGTTCGAGGCGGAACCCCTCACCGCTGAACATCAGCGTGGGCGGCGTCTGGCGATCGACCTCGACGACGATGCCCGGGCGGGGCGTGCGGGTGCTCATCGGCCGGCAACCCCGGCGCGGCGCCGGCGCCGCGGCGGTCCGATCGGCAGCGCAGGGATCGGTGAGCCCGGCGCGGTGTCCCAGTGCTCGATCAGCCAGCCCCGCCGCTCGGCGATGCTGCTCAGGCGCACCTCGGGGTTGACGACCACCGGGAAGCCGACGGCGTCGAGCATCGGCAGGTCGCTCGTGGCGTCGGCGTAGGCGACGCCCTCCCCAGCGTCGAGACCATGCTCGGCCGCCCAGTCCAACATCACCTGGGCCCGCGTCTCACCGGTGGGCGGGACGTCGACGAGCTCGCCGCCCAGGGTTCCGTCGGGACGGCGGCGCAGGCGGGCGGCGATGACGTCATCGAACAGCGGCGCCAACGGCTCGATCACCACGTCGAGCGCGCCGGTGATCAACACGGTGCGGTGCCCGGCCCGGCGGTGCTCGCGCACTCGGCGCAGACCCTCGGGGAACGCCTTGGGCAAGAGCAGCCGGGACGCCAGCTCGCGGGCGTCCTCGGTCAGCTGGTCGACAGGGGCGCCCCGGTACCGGCGGTAGAAGGCTCGCAGGAAGTCGGTGCGGTCACGCTGGTCCTGGGCCAGCAGGCCCGGTCCCTGGGCCGCCAGCGCCACGGCCAGGCGGAGCCGTTCGGGGGTGGAGAGCCGGCGGGTGGCCAGCCAGGCGAACGATTCGACGACGTTGGACCGGATGAGGGTGTTCTCCAGGTCGAAGGCGGCGAAGTGCCGGTCGGGGTGCAGGACCTGGGACCGCAGGCGGTCGTGGCGGGAGGGACCGCTGCGCAGCCCGGGCGTCTGGCGCACCCGAGCCTGGACGACCACGGTCGGCAGGTGCACCTCGCAGATGTAGTGGTCCCAGTCGATCGCTCGGGGGTCGAGCTCGAAGGCAGCGGCGTCCTCGGGGTGCAGTCGCTCGCGCAGGGCGTCGAGCCGGTCGATCTGATAGATCGCCTCGCAACGCCCGTAGGCCCCGTAGATCTTGACGTAGCCCAGGGCCTGGCGCAGCAGGTCGAGGCGTCGTGCGATGCGCTGGTTGGCCCGGGACCGCTGGCCCCGCAGCGGCAGCGAGGCGATGGTCCGCTCGAGGCGCTCGAGGGCGTCGACCACCCGGGTGAGGCGCTCCTCGAGACCGGCGGACCCGGTGAACTCCCACTCGGGGGGCACGAGGGGGCGCCCATCGGGGTCATAGACCGGCCGCTCGGTGAACCAGGCCCGCACCGTCTCGGTGAGGGTGCGGTACTCCAGGGGGCGCACCGATCCCGAAGCCACCTGCACGACCTCGGGTGCGGTGGGCGGGGGGTCGGCGGCCACGGCGATGATGGCGTTGGCGACGATGTCGACGGGGATCACATCGACGATGCCCTCGGGGTTGCCGGGGAACTGGGTGAGCTCGCCCTTGGCGTAGGACACGATGAGGGGCTCGGCCATCCGGAAGCCCCGGATCCACCCGGGCGTCGGCTCGGCGAGGGCCGACTCGATGATCGAGGGCCGCACGATGGTGAGCGGGATGTGCCCGGCGAGCTCGACGAGCGCCTGTTCGCCGAGGGCCTTGGAGTAGGTGTACACGTCGGGCCAGCCGAGCGAGGTGGCCCGCGCCCGCCCGAGATCGACCATGCGCTCGTCGACCCAGCGCTGGCGCAGCTGCTCGGTGCGGGCGGCCAGCAACGGCACCCCGGCCGCGCCGAGCTGCTGGCGGGCCCGGCGTCGGAACCGGGCGAGCTCGTCGGCCCGGCGGCTCTCGGAATCGACGTCGCCCCGAGCCCGCTGGGCGGCGGCGACCTCGGCTCGCCAGTCCGCAGCGACGTGGAACGGGCTCTCGGTCAGCACCTCCTCGGGAGCACGTCCCCGGCGGTTGCCCGCCACGTAGCAGGTCGACACGGCAACGAGGTGGGGGGTCACGCCGGCCCGGTCCAGCACCTCGACGATGCGGTTGGGTCCGAGGAGGTTGGTCTCGACCGAGGCGTCCAGGGGCGAATCGAACGACACGGTGGCCGCCGAGTGCACGAACACCTCACACGAGGTGACCGCTGCCCGCCCGGCGTCGTCGAGGGCCAGGCCGTCGACCCCGACGTCACCAGCGACGGTGGTGATGCGGCGGTCCATCTCGGCGTCGAAGCGGCTGCCAAGCTGGTCGCGCAGACGGGTGAAGGCCTCGTTGCGCAGGATCTCGCGTCGCACCCGACGGACGGGGTCGGCCCGGCGCCCCGGTCGCACGACCAGCACGAGCTCACAGCCCGGCACCGAGCGCAACAGCCGCTCGACCAGGGCCGTGCCGAGGAACCCGGTCGAACCGGTGATGGCGATGCGGGCACCGTCGAGGGCGTCGGCGATGCGGGGAGCCGTCGAGCCGCCAGAGGCCACGGGGGCGACGTTCACCGGGGCCAGGGGGTACTTACCGAACGGTCAGGCATCGGCCCGTAGCATGCCATCGGTGTCGACCAGGGAGCGACTCCTCGATGCGGCCCTGTCCGCCATCGCCCGCCGGGGGGTGGCCGGAGCGTCCCTGGCCGAGGTGGCTCGGGAGGTCGGGGTCACCAAGGCCGCCGTGCTCTACCACTTCGACGGGAAGGACTCGCTGCTGTTGGCGGCGGTCGACCGCACCGTCGCTGACATCGAGCTCGAGTTGCGTCGGGCCGTGCGGGGCAGCGAGCGGGGCTGGCCGGCGGTCGAGCGCCAGGTGCGCGCAGCGTTCGGTCTGGCGGCCCGACGACCCGAGGCGCTGTCGCTGCTGAGAGAGGTCGCCCGGGCGGGACCGCCGGTGTCGGCACGCCTGGCCGAGCGGCTCGGCCCGATGTTGGAGTCAGCCTCGTCAGCACTGCGGGCCGACATGGACGACGGTCTGCTCGTTCGCTACGACCCCCAGACCCTGCTGCTCACGTTCCACGCCGTCGTGGTCGGCGTGGCCGTGGACTCCGAGGTGATGCGGGCGGTCGGCGTGCAGCCCTCGGTGCGGTCACTGGTCGACGCCCGCCGGGAGCTGCTCGCCCTCCTCGGCGCGTCGCTCGACCCGGCCCGCAGCCGCCGTTGACCGGCTGAGGCTGGGGCGTCAGCTGGGCACCGGGTCGATCAGGGCGGTGACGAGACGTTCGAGACCGGCGACCCTGCTCGCCTTGACCAACACGATGTCGCCAGCCCGCAGGGCCCGGCACCGCTCGGTCGCCTCGTCGAGGCCGATCGGCGTCGGGCCGTAGTCGGCCTCGTCGACGGCGACCACCTCGATGCCGAGCTCCTCGGCCAGCGTCGCGATGCGCCGGTGCAGCGCCCGGCGGTCCTCACCGAGCTCGGCCATCTGGCCGAGCACGGCCACCCGGCGGCCGGCGGGGACCTCGGCCAGCGTGCGAAGGGCGCTGGCCACCGAGGCGGGGTTGGCGTTGTAGGCGTCGTCGAGGACGACCACCCCGTCCGGTGTCACGTGGCGCTGCATGCGCGACGGGGTCACCTCCAGATCGGCGAGCGCCTCGACCGCCACGGCCACGTCCACTCCGACCGCCCGCCCGGTGGCGACGGCGAGGGCGGCGATCGACGCCCAGTGCCGGCCCGTGACCGGCAGCGCCAGGTGGTGATCGGCGTCATCGGCGGTCAGCTCGAGGTGGACCCGTCCGAGATCATCGAGCTCGATCGCGACGATCCGCACCTCGGCGTCGGGTGACTCGCCGACGGAGACGACGCCGGTGTCGATCGGCGCTCGCGAGGCCATCGCCGCCACCCTGGGGTCGTCGACGTTGAGCACCGCGGTGCCCCCCGGTGCCACCCCTTCGACCAGCGCGCCCTTCTCGGCCTGCACCCCCGCGAGGCTGCCCAGGGTCTCGAGGTGGGCCTCGGCGACGGCGGTGACGACGGCGACGGTGGGCCGAACGAGGCCGGTCAGGTGGGCGATGTCACCGGGCAGCCGAGCGCCGAGCTCGAGGACGACGGCGTCGCCGCCGTGGTCGGCCGCCGCGATGAGGGTGAGCGGCACGCCGATCTGGTTGTTCCACGAGGCCGGCGTCTCGGTCACGTCCCACCCCGCCCCGGCGAGCACCGTCGACGTCGCCGTACGGGCCGAGGTCTTTCCCACCGACCCGGTGATGCCGATGACGGGACGGTCGTAGGCCTGGCGAGCGGCGGCGGCCCAGGCGGTCAGGGCGTCGAGGGGATCGGTGACCTCGACGACCGCCAGCCCGGGGGGCCTGGGGCCGTCGTGATCGGCGGAGACGAGGGCCCCGACCGCACCGCGCCGGGCGGCGTCGTCGAGGAAGTGGTGGCCGTCACGCTCGGCGCGCAGGGCCACGAACACCTGGCCGTCGACCAGCCGACGGGTGTCCATCGTCGCCGTGGTGAGGGGACCATCGAGGCCGACGAGGCGTCCCCCGGTGACCCCCGCCAGCTCAGATAGCGTGCGCGGACGATCATGCACGTGGATCAGCCACCTGGGTCAGGCACACGAGGGGGTGCGTCGATGGGGTTCGCTGCGGCCACCGCCGAGCGGGTCGTGGTGATCTTCGGCGGGCCGCCGCCAGAGCACGGCATCTCCTGTCGTTCGGCTGCCTGGGTCGTCGGCGGGCTCGCCGAGGCGGGTCGCGACGTGGTCGGCGTGGGGATCGGGCTCGACGGTAGGTGGTCGATCCTGCCCGGGGTCGCCAGCACCGCCGTGGCCGGCGAGCCGCTCGATCCGGTCGGCGCCGAACCCACGACCAACATCGGCGAGGCGCTCGGCGCAGCCGCCGGGGCCGGCGACGCCGTGGTCGTGCCGGTCGTGCACGGGGCGCTGGGCGAGGACGGCACACTGGCGGCCCTGCTCGATGTGGCCGGCGTGCGGTGGGTGGGCTCGTCGGTGGTGTCGGCCGGGGTGCACTACGACAAGCGGATCTGTCGACGTCTGTGGGAGGGGGCGGGTCTGCCCCTCACCCCGTGGACGGTGCTCGACGCACACACCGTCGAGATCGCGTCCGACGGGTTCATCGGTGGCGCGCAGGATGCGGGCCGGCTGCCCGTCCTGCCGTGGTTCGTGAAGCCGGCCCGCTGCGGGTCGTCGTTCGGGGTCACCCGGGTGGACGAGCCGGCCCGCCTGGCGGCGGCGATCCGGGCGGCGGCGGAGTTCGGACGCCACGTCCTCGTCGAGGCGGCGGTCCCCGAGGCCAGAGAGTTGGAGGTGGCCGTCGTCGTCGGTGAGGACCTGTTCGTCAGCGAGGTCGGCGAGATCGTCGTCGGCGGCGACACCTTCTACGACTACCGGGCCAAGTACGAACCTGGTGTGTCGACGGTGGCCATCCCGGCGCCGATCGACGCCGAGGTGCGCCGTGAGGTCCAGGACCTGGCCCGGCGGGTGGTGGAGGCGTCGTTCCTCGACGGCTACGCCCGGGTCGACTTCCTCCTCGACGGCGTCTCGGGCGACGTCGTGGTCAACGAGGTCAACACCGTGCCCGGCATGACCGCTACGTCGATGTTCCCCCGCCTCCTGGGACACCACGGCATCAGCTTGTTCGAGCTGATCGACCACCTGGCGCCCCCGCCCTCGTCCGGTCGGTCAGCGTCGGCGCTCGGGCGCGCTCAGGCCTCGGCGAAGGCCTGGAACAGGCGCGGGTAGCGACCCGTGGAGGCGGCACCGTCGACGAGGAGCAGCTGACCGCTGATCCAGCGGGCGTCGTCAGAGGCGAGGAACGCCACCGCCCCGGCGACATCAGATGGCTGGCCTAGGTGGTCGATGGCCTGGTTCTCCAAGAACTCCGCCCGCAGCGACGGCACCTGGTGCAGCGGACCTGACAGCGGCGTCTCGATCAGGCCGGGGCCGACGGCGTTGACGGTGATGCCGAGCGGGCCGAGCTCCATGGCCGACACCTTCGTCAGCATCGCGGCGCCGGCCTTGGCCGCGCAGTACGCCGACATCCCCTGCGCGGGCTGGACGGCGTTCAGCGAGGCGACGTTGATGATGGCGCCGCCGTTGCCGGCGTCGCGCATGGCCCGGGCCTCGTGCTGGGTGCAGGTGAACACGGCGTCGAGGCACAGGCTGGTGACCTGGCGCCACTGCTCGGTGGTCTGGTCGAGGATGGGGGCGAAGCCGCCGATGCCGGCGTTGTTGACCGCCACGTCGAGGCGTCCGAACCGCTCGACCACCGCAGCCACCGCGGCGGCCACGGCGTCGGCGTCGGTCACGTCGGCCTCGATGGCCGACGCGGCGTCGGCGCCCACCTCGGCGGCCACGGCCTCGGCGGCGTCGACTCGGAGGTCGATGACGCCGACCCGGGCGCCGTCGGCGGCGAGGCGCCGCACGCAGGCCGCCCCGATGCCCGACCCCCCGCCGGTCACCAGGGCCACCTTGCCGTCGAGCCTGCCATCGGGCGAGTTCATGGCGGGCGACCGTAGCTGGCTGTCGCTGGAACCGTTCGCGGACGGCCAGGAGCGCCCCCAGGATCGGCACCTTCGTGCTTGCTACCTTCAGCGACGTGTCCGTCGTGGTGTTCTTGCGGGGGATGAACCTCGGGCGACGCCGGATCAACAACGACGAGCTGGTCGGGATGTTCACCGGCGCCGGCTACGACGACGTCTCGGCGTACCAGGCGAGTGGGAACGTCATCCTCGGTGCGGTTGACATCGCCGACGGCCGACGGATCTCTCGAACGCTGGCGACGGCCCTCGGGTATGACGTCGGCGTCTTCGTCCGAGGAGGTGCCCACCTCGCGCGCGTCGCCGCCTCCTCGCCGATCCAGGGGCGGACCGGTGCTGTGGGAGGCAGGCCGCAGGTCGTCTTCTTGAGATCGAGCAGTCACGTCGATGTCGACTCAGTGTTCCCACCAGACCACGAGGTCCACCAGATCGGCGCCGAGTTGCACTGGCTCCCTCCGACCGGGCTCAGCCAGCTCGGGCAGCTCCACAGAGCGATGGACGAGACCTTCGGTGAGACGACCGTGCGGACCCTCGGAACGATCGAACGGCTGGCGCAGCGTGTCAGGTGACAGCCACCCGGGTGCCCGCCCACCGGGTCGTGACACACCCCGTTCGTAGGCTGAACGCATGTTCGATCGGGGTGGGCCGGCGGGGGTGTGTGACCGGGTGTCAGATGCGGCCGTGGGCGCGGAGGCGGCCCAACGGGAACTGACCGCCGGGGTGGTCGACCTGGTCCGCTCGGGCGCTCATGAGGTCGACGGTGCCCGTTCGGCGGTGCGTTGGCTGGTGCTGCGCTGCGGGCTGGGTGAGCGTGACGCCCGCCGCCTGGTCCGCCGGGCCCGCCTGCTGCTGGGCGTGCCCGTGGTGGCCGACCGGTTCGATGCGGGCCGGTTGGGGGTGGCGATGCTGGACGTGTTGGCCGGTGCGGTCACCCCCGAACGCGTCGATGTGGCCTGTCGTGACGCCGTCGTGCTGTGTGACGCCGCGGAGACCGCAGCAGATGTGGCCGGGTTCGAGTTGGTGATGCGCCGCTGGGTCACCCTCGCTGATGATCACTTGGCCTGCGTCGACTCGGCGGCGGTCTACGACGGGCGGTACTGCTACGCGTCGCGGAGCCTGTTCGGCAGCCTCGAGCTCGTCGCCCGGGTGGGAGCCGATGAGGCCGAGGTGATCATCGACGCCCTCGACGCCCACACCCGCCCCGACCGTGCCGACGAGCACCGCCGACCCGCCCAACGACGCGCCGACGCCCTCGTCGACACCTGCCACCGCGCCCTCACAGGTGACACCGCACATGCGAGCACCGCCAACACCGCCGCAGGCGGCGACGGCGAGACGCCCGCCAACACCGGCGCAGGTGGCGACGGCCACCTTCAACGAACCTCGACGAACGGGACCCGTACGCTCGGTCGCCGCGAGCACGTCGTGGTCGTCACCGCCGAGGTGCTCACCACCCCCAGCACCCTGCGACCCTTTGACCCTCACACACGCTGTGACCTCGACGGCACCCCCACCACCCGAAACCGGGCCCGACGCCTCGCCTGTCACCACCCCGTCACCGGCGCGACCGTCGACCGCACCGCCGGTGAGGTGCTCGATCTCGGACGCAGCCGACGCCTCCCTGGCCGGGCGATCCGACGGGCCATGGCCGCCCGCTCAGCGACCTGTGAGATCGGCGACTGCGACACCACCTGGTCACACTGCGACGCCCACCACCTCACCCACTGGGCTGACGGCGGTGACACCAGCCTCGCCAACCTGAGGTGGGCCTGCCCGCACCACCACTGGCTCCTCCACGACGGCGGCTGGAGCACCCGCACCGAACCCGACGGCCGCATCACCCTCGTCCGACCCGACGGCACCCCCCAAACCGAATAGGCCGACGGGTACGCCACCAACGAGCCCCCGAAGCGCAGCACCGCCCGGCGGTGTCGCCCCCCGTCGCTACCCGCCCCCCGTCGTCGGGCGCCCGGCGGACCGATTGCGCGTTCCACCTTGCAGTGCACTCGACGAGCGCTGCCTGCGCCGGCCTCGACCGTCGCCCCGTCGCCCCGTCACCCCGTCCTGTCGGCGCGCCCGCGCACGGCCGGACGTTCGCCGGGTCAGCCGGTCGCCGTCGACCGCCACGCCTGGACCAGCGCCACGTCGCGGTCGTAGGTCAACAGGTCGGCGGCCTCATCGGCGTCCACCCAACGGACCTCGTCCACCTCGTCATCGTCGGTCGGGCGGGCCTCACCGTCGACGACGGTCATCGCCCAGTAGCGGACGATCTTCGAGCGACCGTCGACGGTGTACTGGACCGGGTCGAGCTCGACGCCGAGCTGGCAGCGCAGCCCCGTCTCCTCCTCGACCTCACGAACGGCTGCCTCGCCGTACTCCTCGCCCGGGTCGAGCTTGCCCTTGGGCAGGCTCCAGTCGTCGTGATCAGGACGGTGCACCACCACGATGTCGAACGAGCCCGCCTCGGCGCCCCGCCGCCACACGAGTCCGCCGGCGGCCTTCACGTCCTCGGGGTCTGCGAGGTCACCTGTGTCACTGGTCATCGGCCTCACCTCCTGCTCGTCCGGTCAGGTGTTGGGGCAGCGAGCGTGCGCCCGACGGCTCGACCCGCGCCTCGACGTCGTCACCCAGAGGATCCCCTCCTGGGCTGTGAGCCCTCAGGCGGTCCGACCGAACGGCCTGTGCGTCGTGGCCCGCATGGCCCGCCTGGCTGGGATCGGTGTCGAGATTGTCGGCCGTGCCGGCAGCGGCCCCGGTCGCGGCGGCGGCCCCCGTTGCGTCGATGGCGTCAGAGGGCACCGTCGGCGAGCCGTTGCAGGTGCGTTGGGCGTCGGCGAGATCCTGGGCGTGCTCGGCGAGGCGGAGGTGGCTCTCCACCCCCTCGACCGTGGGCACCTTCCACCAGGTGCCGTCGGGCCCGAGCTCCCAGGCCAACACGTCGTCCTCACGCAAGATGTCGAGCACCTCCTCGAGACGGTCCTTGTGCATCGGGGTGAGCACCGGCGCGATGGCCTCGACCCGGCGGTCGAGGTTGCGCGGCATCAGGTCGGCCGAGCCGATGTAGTAGCGCCGGCCCCTCGGCTTGGTGCCGAAGCGATAGATGCGGGAGTGCTCGAGGTAGCGCCCGACGATCGAGCGCACGGTGATCGTCTCGGACAGCCCGGGCACCCCGGGCCGCAGGCAGCAGATGCCCCGGACGATCAGATCGATGCGCACCCCAGCGCGCGACGCCTCGTAGAGGGCATCGATCACCCCGGTGTCGGCCAGGCTGTTCAGCTTCATGACGATCCGACCGTCGGGCTCGGCTGCTTCGGCATCGATCAGGTCGATGATGCGGTCGCGCATCTGCAGGGGAGCGACGAGCAGCTGGCGGTACTCGCGCTGGGCGGAGTACCCGGTCAGGTAGTTGAACAGGTCGCTGAGGTCGGCGCCGATCTCGTCGTCGCTGGTGAACAGCCCGATGTCCTCATAGAGCCGAGCGGTCTTCTCGTTGTAGTTGCCGGTCCCGACGTGGGCGTAGCGACGCACCCGGTCACCGTCGTCACGCACGACCAGCGTGGTCTTGGTGTGGGTCTTCAACCCGACGACGCCGTACATCACGTGCACGCCGGCCTCTTCGAGCTGGCGTGCCCACTCGATGTTGTTCTCCTCGTCGAAGCGGGCCTTGAGCTCGACGAGGGCGACGACCTGCTTGCCCTCCCGGGCGGCGTGGATCAGCGAGGCGATGATCGAGCTGTCGGTGGCGGTGCGGTAGAGGGTGTTCTTGATCGCCAGCACGTGGGGGTCACGGGCGGCCTGGGAGATGAACTCTGACACCGAGGATTGGAACGAGTCGTAGGGGTGCTGGACCAACACGTCGCCGTCGCGCAGCACCTCGAACATCGAGTTGCCCTCGGCCAGGATGGGCTGGGTGAGGCCCTGGGCCATCGGCCACTTCAGGTCATCGCGATCCAGGCCGGCCACGGCGAACAGCCCGGCCATGTCGAGAGGACCAGCGCTGGGGTAGACGTCCTCGGGCTCGACGGCCAGCTCCCGCGTGAGCAGCGAGAGGATGTCAGGCGTCATGCCCCGCTCGATCTCCAGGCGCACGACCCGGCCGAAGCGCTGCAACGTGAGACGGCTCGCGATCTCTTCGAGGAGGTCGTCGGCGTCGTCGTCCCCGAGGGTCCCGATGTCGAGATCGGCGTTGCGGGTGACCCGGAACGTGTGGTGCTCGACGATCTCCATGCCGGGGAAGAGCTGACCGAGGTGAGTGGCGATCACCTGCTCGACCGGGACGAAGCGCTCGCCGTCGGGCATGAACACGAAGCGGGGCAGCAGCTGGGGGACCTTGACCCGGGCGAAGCGCCGTTCTCGATCGTGGGGCGCTCGGATGACCACGGCGAGGTTGAGCGAGAGGTTGGAGATGTAGGGGAAGGGGTGGGCCGGGTCGACGGCCAACGGGGTGAGCACCGGGAAGAGCCGTCGGTTGAACAGGTCGTCCAACCAGGCGCGGTCGACGGTGTCGAGGTCGGCGTGGTCGGTGTAGACGATGCCCTCTGACCTCAGCGCCGGTTCGAGGGTGTCACGGAACAGCCGGCACGAGTCGTCGACGAGGCGCTCCACCAGGCGGCGGACGGCGCTCAGCTGCTCGGTCGGCGTGCGGCCGTCGGCCGAGCGGGCCGTGACGCCCGCGGCGATCTGTTCCCTGATGCCGGCCACGCGCACCTGGAAGAACTCGTCGAGGTTCGAGTGGGTGATGGCCAAGAACTTGACCCGGTCGAGGAGCGGCGTCTCGTCGTTCTCGGCCAAGGCGAGGACGCGCTCTTCGAAGTTCAACCAGGACAGCTCGCGGTTGATGTAGCGCTCGTCGGTCACCTGGTCGTGGTCCATGACCACCTCCTGGTCGGCCGGTCGATCTGACCGTACCGAGCGCGGCGGGCGGTCATCGGTGAACGGAACATGACCGAGGGCTCACCGGCCGCCCCGGGCGGCTCGAGCTCGACGAACCAGGCCAGCACGATCGCAGCCACCCCCCCGGCCGCCACGACCAGAGTGATCGAGCTCAGCTCGATGATCGGGCCGGCGACCAGGTTGGCGACCGGGACGACCCCGCCGAAGCTCATCACCCACAGCGCCATCACCCGCCCCCGCACGGCGTCGGCGATGTGGCGCTGGACGTGGGTCAACAGGCTCGTCGTCGTGGCGAAGTAGGTGGCGCCGACGATGAGCAGGGTCGGGAAGGCCGGGGCGGCGTCGCGCAACATCGACAGGACGACCAGCGCCACCCCGAAGCAGGTGAGGGTGGCTCGCACCACCGCCGGCTTGGGCACCCGCAACAACACGGTGCCGACGGCCAGGGCACCGACGACCGCCCCGACGCCGAAGGTGGCGTACAGCAGGCCGTAGGTGCCGCTCTTGGCGTCGACACCGAGGTTCAGCTCGGCCAGGGTCGGCATCTGACCGATGAAGGGCAGGCAGAAGAACGAGAACGCCGCCATCATCACGATCGAGTTGCGCACCACCGGGACCTGTCGCACGAGGCGCAGACCGGCGAGGATGCGTTCGGTGCCCGTGCCGACCGGTCGCTCGGCCACCTGGGGGATGGCCACGACGGCCAGGGCGATGATGACGAACACGTAGCTGATGCCGTTGACGGCGAACACCGCCGAGGCGCCCAGGGCCACCCACAGCACCCCGCCGATGGCCGGCCCGATCACCCGGCTGGCGTTCATCTGGGTGGAGTTCAAGCTGACGGCCGCTTCGAGGTTCTCCCGCCCGGCCAGGGTCGGCAGCACCGCAGACCAGGTCGGGGCGAAGATGGCCTGGCCGATCCCCATGACGAACACGACCGCCACAAGCACCCACTCGTGCACGGCCCCGTCGGCGACCACGGCGGCCAGCACGAAGGTACAGGCGGCCTGCCAGATCTGTGTGCCGAGCAGGAGCCGCTTGCGGTCGAGGGAGTCAGCGAGCGTGCCCCCCACGAGCGACAGCAACAGCATCGGGCCGAGCTGGGCGAACACGACGATGCTGACGAAGGTGGGCCGCTCGGTCAGCTCCCAGGCGAAGGCGGTGAGCACGACGTTCTGCATCCACCGGCCGATGTTGGACACGAACGCCCCGGCGAACACGAGCCGGAAGTCGCGGTGGGCCAGGGCATCACGAGCCGAGCCCGACGAAGTGTCGACCGTCTGGTGATCGGGCGTCACGTGTTCGGGCGTCTCGTGACCAGACCTCCGGTGATCGGGCGTCTGGTGATCGGGCGCCTCGTGCTCGCGGCGGCCGATCACGTCGAGGGTCCGTCGATGGCGGCGTCGACGACCTCGATGCGCTTGGGGTGACCGGGCTCGTCGAAGGCGTTCGGCCACCTCTGCTCGATGACCTCGGTGAACCGCAGGCCGATCGCAGCCACCGCGAACACCAAGATGGCGACCAGGCTCACCTTGGCGAAGGTCCACAGATCCACCGGTCCACTCTGGCACCGCCAAGGCGGTTCGCGAGCGTCTCCGAGCCGCCGAGCCGCGCCACTAGCGTGCGGTCGTGGCGACGAGCAGCGTGCCGTGGTGGCGCCTCCGCCAGGTGGCGCTCGTCGCCGACGATCTCGACGCCGCCGAGCAGCGGGTGAACGAGGTGCTCGGCGTCGGGCCGTGCTGGTCTGATCCTGGTGTCGCCGAGTTCGGGCTCGTCAACGCCCTGTGGGCGGTGGGTGACACGTTCCTCGAGGTGGTGTCCCCGGCTCGGCCGGATACCTCGGCGGGGCGGTACCTCCAGCGGCGGGGCGGCGACAGCGGATACATGGCAATCCTCCAGACCGATGACCTCGACGGCGCACGGGCCCGGGTGGCTGCGGCCGGGGTGCGGGTGGTGACCGAGGCGGCCGCTGACGGGGTCACCGGCCTGCACCTGCATCCCAGGGACATGGGCGGGGCGATCGTCTCGGTCGATCGCTGCGACGACCCGGCGGACTGGCCGTGGGCGGGCCCGGACTGGTCAGGGGCGGTCGACCGCAGCCGTGTTGCAGAGATCACCGCGGTCGAGGTGGCTGTCACCGACCCCGGGGCCACCGCCGCCCGTTGGGCCGCCATCGTGGGCCTCCCGCGGCGGCGACCTCGCACCCTGGGGTTGGCGACCGGCCGCGTCGAGTTCGTCGAGGCGGAGGCCCGGGGGGCGGGCGAGGCGACCGGAGCCGTCGTCGCGGTCGAGGTGCGGGCGAGCGACCAGATGCTGGCGGGAACCGCCCACGACGTCGTCGGCGTCGAGCTGCGCTTCGTCTAGCCGGCCCTGCGGACGGCCGGCTCAGCTGGTGCCGGCCGCGGCGATGCCGACCGCAGGCGATGTCGGCTCAGCGGTCAACCGTTGACGATGTCGGCGATGATGCGGAGGGCCTTGGGCGGGCCAGACACCAGCAGCGTCGTCACCACCGTCGATTCCCAGCGGGGCAGCTCCTCGCGGATCTTGTCGACGGGGCCGACCAGGGCCACGTCCTCCACGACCTCGAGGGGGATGGCGGCGGAGGCCTCGTCCTTGCGACCTGCGAGGTACAGCTCTTGGACCTTGTCGGCGACGTCGCCGTGGCCCATCCGCACGAACACGTCGTAGTGGAAGTTGGCCCCCTTGGCGCCCATCCCGCCCATGTAGAGGGCGAGCATGGGCCGGACCATGTCAGCGCAGGCCTCGACGTCGTCACCGGGCACGACCGACACGGGGACGATCACCTCGAAGTCGGCCATCGTGCGGCGGGCCCCGTCGCGGGCGAAGCCGTCGGCGAGCTGGGCCCGGTACACGTCGTCGTCACGGGGGGAGAAGAACAGTGGCAGCCACCCGTCGGCGATCTCAGCCGACAGGGCAACGTTCTTGGGGCCTTCGGCGGCGAGGTAGATGGGGATGTCGGTGCGCAGGGGGTGCACGGTCGACTTGAGGGGCTTGCCGAGGCCCATTCCCCCGGGGTGAGGCAGCTGGTAGTGCTCGCCCTCGAAGCGCACCGGTTCGTCGCGGGCGACGATGCGGCGGATGATCTCGACGTACTCACGGGTGCGGGCCAGGGGCTTGGGGTAGGGCTGGCCGTACCAGCCCTCGACGACCTGGGGCCCCGAGACGCCGAGGCCGAGGATGAAGCGGCCGCCGGAGAGGTGGTCCATCGTGATGGCAGCCATGGCGGTGGCCGAAGGGGTGCGAGCTGAGAGCTGCACGATCGAGGTGCCGAGCTTGATGCGCGAGGTCGCCGCCCCCCACCAGGCCAGTGGGGTGAGCGCATCGGAGCCGTACGCCTCGGCGGTCCAGAACGAGTCGTAGCCCAGCTCCTCGGCGGCGAGCAGCGCCTCGCCCGCTCCTGGAGGGGGGCCGGCCGACCAGTACCCGGCACCGGTGGCGAGCTTCATCACGACGTCCTCTCGTGGCGTGCAACGGGCCCATCATCGCTGATGGCCCTCGCCCCCGCCGCGGAGGGCAGGGGTAAGCCACGATCGATCGTCGCTCACCACGGCGGCTGGGGGGCGGCCGGGTGCGTCCGTAGGCTGGTGCCATCGTGAGCGACCACTACGGCGTGCTGGGCGTGGGGCCCCAGGCGAGCGCAGAGGAGCTGCGCCGCGCCTACTTGAAGCGGGCCCGGGCCCTTCACCCCGATCGCCACGCCGCAGCAGGCGATCACGAGCGCGCCGAGGCCGAGCGGGCGATGCAACAGGTCAACGAGGCCTGGCGGGTGCTGGGCGATCCGGTTGCCCGTGCCGCCCATGACCTGCGGCGGACAGGCCCGTCGTCGGGGCCGGTGCGTCCAGCGGCTGGGTCGAGGGCTCACCAGCAGGCGACCAGCGCGTGGGAGCGAGCGTCTCGTCCGGCTCCGGCGCCGGAGCGCTCACCGAGGCGGGCCGATGGCGTGGCCCCCGACCCCTTGCCCGCCGGCAGCCCGCCGCTGTGGGCAGCCGTCGCTGCCGGCGCGATCCCCTACGTCGTGCTGGCGGTGATCGGCATCGGCATCTTCGTCATCACCGCCTTCGCCGGTGGATCAGAACCCCCGACGCGGGTGGTCACCGAGGAGGCGGTGTGTGTCGACATCCCGGCGTCGGGCGTGCCGGTGCCGGTTCCGTGTGAGCGACCCAACGACGGCCAGGTCCTCGCCGAGGTCGGCGCGGGGTACGCCTGTGTCGAGGGTCGCCGGTACCGGATCCCCGGCCAGGACCGTGCCCTCTGCCTGACCGACGTGGCGCCCGGTCTCGTCCGACCGGCCGGGTCGGTGGGGCAGGGATGAGCACCGCCGATGACGCCGAGCCCGAGCCACTGGCCCGCCCGGTGATCACCGCCGGGCTCGCCGTCGAGGTGCTCGGCGATGCGACGCCCAGCTTCGCCACCTCGGTGCGTCGCCCGCCGCGCGCAGAGATGGCCGACCGCGCCGGTCCGCACGGCCCCTTCGTCTGGGTGGTCGCCCTGGCGATGCACGCCGTCGACCTCGTACGAGAGGGCGTCAACCTCGACGAGGTGGACGCCGTCGCCGCCGCCGCCGAGGAGATCGTCGAGCGGGGAGACCCCGACGCGGTCGAGCTGGTGGAGGTCGCCCTGGTCGGGTCGTGGATCTGTCTGTGCTCACATCCCGACAGCGGTCTGGGACGAGAGGACCTCCTGCCCCACCTCCGCCTGCGTCTGTTCCAGCGCTGGCACCAGCGCCAGCAGTGGCTGGAGGCGGTGTCGACCGATCGACAGCGGCCGTCGCGGGACGCCGAGGCGCTGATCGAGGCGCAGGATCCGTGGGCGAGGGCGTTGGGTCGGGCCACGTCGTACCGGGCCGAGAACGGCCGCTTGGTACCGGTGGCCGAGCTCTTCGGCGGCGACGACGTGCCCCGCCCGAGATGGGTCCTTCGGCTGGCTCTCGCGGTGATCGTGGCCGTCGTGTTCGCCGTCGGCCTGCTGGCGGCGGTCGCCCTCATCTAGACGAGGGGCCGCCCGGGCCCCCGCCCCGCCCGGAGCGTGGTCGGACCGTTGGTGCTGTGGCGCGCGAGGTGCTGCGGCTCGCCGACCGCAGGTCTGTCGGGGGAACGGCGGTGGCAAGTAGCGTCGCTAGTTCGCCAGGTGAGGAGATGCGATGGCCCTGCACGACACCATCGACACGATCGGAGACGCGGCGCATGCGGCCGCCGGGGGCTTGAGCAACGCAGCGGACACCGCAGCCGAGACGCTCGGGGTGGTCGCTGGTCGGGCGGCCGAGACGCTCGGCGGCGCGGCCGGCACGGTGGGGGACAACCTCAGCGGGGCGAGCGTGGCGGCGGCGGGCACGCTGAGCGGGGTCGCCCGTTCGGCTGCCGATGCGCTGGATGACGTTGGTTCACCTCGCTCACAGGACCATCGGGTCCGCAACCTGCTGCTCGTGCTGCTGGTCGCCCTCATCGTCGGCGGGGTGGTGGTCGGGGTCCGGCGCCGGCGCGAGCGGGCCCGCTTCCCTGACCCCGAGCCGGTGCGCTGAGCGGACGCCGGCCCGTCGGGCCGGGGTGCCGATCCGTTCCCCGGCGGGGGGACCGTGGACGGTCGCCGCCCGGTCTGATCAGCGGTGGACGAGGCGGAGTCGCACGCCCCGGTTGTCCTCGGGCCGGACCTCCCACTCGTCCCCGCTGATGGGCACGGCGTCTCGCACCGACGAGGGGTCATCGACGGCGAAGCGCAGGTGGTGCAGCCGGCCGGGCCGGTCGCCGAGCCACGCCCGTCGCGGCCAGCCATCGGGTCGCACGAGGCGCAGACGCCCCGGCCCGGGCCAGGTCAGATCGACGTGGTCGTCGGCGCGTCCGGCGACGTGACCGTCCAGGACGCCGTCGAACAGCTCGAGGGCGGCGTCGAGACTGGTGACGAGGTGCTCGATGCGCACCAGCTCGGCCGGCCCGCCCTGGCGGCCCGGCGGCATGAGGTCGGCGCCGTCAGAGCCCGGGTCGCTGGCGGGACCGTCGTCCTCGCCGGGTTGGGCGAGCTGGACGACGATGCCGTGGGCGCTGCGGGGGTGCACGAAGGCCTCCTGCCAGGACGGGTCCTCGGTGCGCATCCCGACGATCTGGTGGCCGCTGTCACGAGCACGGCCGACCACGGAGATCAGATCGGGCACCTTGAACGTGAGGTGGTGGGGGCCGGGGCCGTTCTGGTCGAGGAAGCGGCGGAGGAAGTCGAAGCTCGTCACGTCGTGGGGTTGGAGCACCTCGACCTTCATGCCGTTGGCGAAGCGCGCTTGAGACCAGTGGAAACCCGAGGTCACCGACCCGCCGGCAAGCCGGCCGCCGAGGTCCCCTCCATAGCGGTCCCAGAGCGTCCAGGCCGATTCAGCAGCGACGGCGACGTGATCGAGGTCGATGTGGGCGGGCATCGCCGGGCATCCTCGGTCACGGGCGCCGCCGCGCACCAGCCCGGCCCGTCGGCAGCGTCGGGCCGAGGCTGACACCGGGGGAGCGGGGCGGTACGATCGCCGGCTCGGGGGCGATTAGCTCAGTCGGCTAGAGCGCTGCCTTCACACGGCAGAGGTCACAGGTTCGAGTCCTGTATCGCCCACGCTCCGGTGGCATCGGCCGTTGTAGTTGCGTGCTCGTTCTGAGCGGCCGAGCAACAGAGGAGCCACCAACGCCGGTGGCGGCCCTTGAAGACGGCACCGGACGGCCGCGACCTCTACCGCATCGAGGAGCCGATGGTGGAGCTCACGTCGGGGCCTGGGGGGAGCGCGCCATCACCGCAAGGTGTGCCTGTGCACGTTCCTGCCGCTCGCCGTCTCGTCGTGCTCCCGGGCGCCCGGGCCCCCGAGCCACCAGCCATGCGACCAAGCGCGACCTCGTCAACCCGTTGAAGAGCCTCACGAGACCGGTTGTAGCAGCAGACCCATCCAGGTGTTCACGAACAGCATCGAGCACCGTCTCACCATGCTGCGGCGAGGTCGAGCCGCCGGCGCGTTCGGCCGGAGCAGATGCGCACCTCGTCGTCGGCCGCGTCGACGAAGTGGATCCGTTCGAGCCGTCATCGGCTCGGCGCATGTGTTCATCTGCATCTTCCGGCGGTCGCGATGTCAGAGGGCCATCGCAGCTGCGCCCGTGTGCGTCGTGGGGGACCTCGATGACAGAGGTCGACGACGATGTCGCTGACCAGACCGTCGCTGGCGTGCATCCCAGACCCGCTCAGACCCGGGTGTGTTGGTGGGTGCGGCAGCCCGGGCTACGTTGAGCCTAGGAGTCATTCTCAGCGAGGAGCCCGTTCGTGCATGCACTCGTCACTTGCCGTCTGATCGTCGTGATCGCAGCCCTGATGATGGCGACCGTCGCCGCCTGCGGGTCCGACGACGCCTCGACGGCGGCCGATCCGCCGGCGGCGGCGACGACAGACACCGCAGCCGACACGGTTGCGTCCGCAGGGACCGACCCCGCACCGACGTCGCCCACGATCGTGGTGACCACGAACGTCCTCGGCGACGTGGTGAGCGAGGTGGTGGGGGCCCAGGCCGAGGTGGTGACGGTGATGCCGGTGGGGGCTGATCCGCACGACTTCCAAGCCTCGGCACGCGAGATCGACCAGATGCTCGACGCCGATGCGTTGATCGTGAACGGGGCGGGGTTCGAAGAGGGCCTGCTCGACGTGATCGAGTCCGCCGAGACCGACGGCGTCGCGGTCCACGAGGCGATCTCCGCCGTCGCAACGTTGGAGGTCGGCGATGAGGGCGAGCACGAGGGCGAGCACGAGGGCGAAGGTCACGCCGAGGACGCCCACGACCACGGCGAGGAGGGCGAGCACGAAGAGCACGACGACCACGAGGAGCACGACGGGGGGGGTGACCACGGACATCACCACCACGAAGGGGTCGACCCGCACTTCTTCACCGACCCGGTCCGCATGAGCGCCGCCGTCGAGGGCATCGTCGACTTCCTCGTCGCAGAGGTCGAAGGCCTCGATGAAGCCAAGTTGAGGGCGTCGACGACGGCGTACCTCGACGAACTGTCGGCGCTCGATGCTGAGGTGGCGGCCGACGTCGAGCAGATCCCCGCAGCGCGGCGCATCCTCGTGACCAACCACGAGGTGTTCGGATACTTCGCTGATCGCTACGGCTTCGAGGTGGTAGGAGTCGTCATCCCCAGCGGCACCACCTCTGATGCCGCCAGCGCTGGAGAGCTCGCCGAGCTGGCCGAGCTGATCGTCGCCGAGGACGTGCCGGCGATCTTCGCCGACACGTCCTCACCAGATCGGTTGATCGACGCTGTGGCCGCTGAGGCGGGCGAGATCGAGGTGGTCGAGCTCTACACCGAGTCGCTGGGCCCGGCCGACTCCGACGGGGCGACGTACCTCGAGGTGGTGCAGACCAACGCCCGCCGCATCGGCGACGCGCTCACCTGAGCGGTGTGCTCGGCTGGCCAGCTCAGGCGCAGACGGTGCAGCTGCCGAGCAGATCGATGCGATGGCCCTCGACGCGGAAGTCGGCCGACGCTGCCGTCGTCTGCGCCGCCCCTTCGAGGGACCGCTCGATCTCGTCTGGCAGCTCGAAGTCGCGCACCATCCCACAGGTCGTGCAGATGAGGTGGTGGTGGTGGTCCTCGGTCAACGCCTCGGCAAGCTCGTAGCGGGCGTGGTCGTCGTGGGTGACGATCCGCTCCACCGCTCCCACCTCCTGGAGGATGGCCAGGTTGCGATACGCGCTGGACTGCGCCAGCGAGGGTTCGAGGGCGAGGAGCTGGGGGATGGTGACGGGGCCGTCGGCCAGGCTCAGGGCCGTGATCACCCTCTTGCGACCCGTGGTGTACCGGTGGTCGCCGCCTCGCAGGAGCGAGGCCACGTCGTCGTGGAGGCGGTCACCGGTCACGCCGACGATGGTATCGCCCCCTACCAGTGTGAGAATGGGTGGGAACCGCAACGCGGTGATCCGACGTCAGTGGTGGTGGTGGGGATCGTCGACCACGAGGGTGTCGCCCGCTCGGACGAAGCGCCCACCGAACGCAGCGCGAAGGTGATCCTCGGTGAAGACCTGCTCGGGAGGCCCGAAGGCCACGAACCGCGTGGCGAGCAGCAGGACCAGGTCGCAACGGGCTGCGTCACCGAAGTCGTGGGTGGAGGTCACGGTGGTGCACCCAGCGCGCTGCTCGGCCTCCAAGACGTCGGAGATCACCGCACGAGATCGGACGTCGAGACCGGTCAGGGGTTCGTCCAACAGGATGATCGGTGCCTCCTGAGCCAGAGCTTGGGCGACGAAGGCCCGTTGGCGTTGGCCGCCGGAGAGGTGGTGGATCTGGCGGTGCGCGAGGTCGGTCAGGTCCAGCCGCTCGATGGCGCTGCGAACCGCTTGGCGGTCGCGAGGGCCGAAGCGGCGCAGCAGACCGAGACGCGGGTAGCGGGCCATGGCCACCGCATCACCGACCGTGATGGGCACGCTGGGGTCGACCTCGGTCGACTGCAGCACCAACGCGGCTTGGGCCCCGTGGGTGTCCACCGACCCCGACGTCGCTTCGATGACTCCGGCGATGGCGTGCAACAACGTCGACTTGCCCGAGCCGTTCGGGCCGATCACCGCCACCGAGGACGCCTGGGGGATCTCGAGGGACAGGTCACCCACGGCGTGGATCGAGCCGTAGTCGACGTGCAGGCCGACGATCGTGATCGCCGCCGCCACCGTCCAGACGATATCGAGAACGACTCTGACCGCACCGGGCTCGGCCCGGGACGGCGCCGGTAGCGTCGCCGCCGTGCAAGTGCTGCTCGACGCGTTCGAGCCGTCGTTCATGCAACGAGCTCTGGTGGGTTCCACCCTGGCAGTGGTGACGACCTCGCTGGTGGGCACCTGGATCGTGTTGCGCGGCTTGGCCTTCCTCGGCGACGCCCTGGCCCACGGGGTCATCCCGGGCATCGCGCTGGCCATCCTCTGGGGCTTCGATCCCATGATCGGGGCACTGGTGGCGGCGGCGCTGATGGGCGGCCTGGTCTCGGTCGTCTCGGAGCGCACCACGGTGAGGGACGACACCAGCATCGGGCTGCTCTTCGTCGGCATGTTGTCGCTCGGCATCGTCATCGTGTCCAAGGCGCGCGCGTTCGCCACCGAGGTCACCGCCGTGCTCTTCGGCGACGTGTTGGGCGTGACCCGAGGCGACATCGACGCCCTGGTGGTCGCCACGGTCGTCGTGGTGGTGGCCACCGTCGTGCTCTACAGGCCTCTGGTGTGCCTCACCTTCAACCCCCGCAAGGCCCGATCCCTGGGGATGCACCCGAGGGCGACGCACCTGGCGTTGCTGACGCTGCTGGCCATCAGCATCGTGACCAGCTTCGAGGCGGTGGGCACCCTGTTGGTGTTCGGGCTGTTGGTCGGCCCGCCCGCCACGGCTGCGCTGTTGACCCGCCGGGTCCCGACGATGATGGCCGTGTCGGTGCTGTTCGGCGTCGTGGCGGTCGTCGCCGGTCTGACGATCAGCTTCCACGCCGGCACCGCCGGCGGCGCCACCATGGCCGGGCTGAGCGTCGCCCAGTTCTTCGTCGTGCTCTCGGTCACCGAGGTCATCCGGGCGACCACGGCATGGCGGTCGGCACGGGTCGGTGCCACCGAGGTCTGACGCGGCCGTCGCTTGTCGGGGCGTCCGGGGAGGGTGAACCGGCGCGAGCCCTGGGGATGACCCTCACGCCCGACGTCGGTACCCACGTCGAGCTGTGATGGGATCAGCGCACGCTCAGCGCCGGGAGGACGTCGTGTCTGCAGTCGCATCGGCCCGGGTCTTCCCGGCGGTCCTGGTCGTCGTGGTGGTCGCAGCGGTGGCCGGGGCGTGCGGCGGCGACGACCGCCCGACGGTGCAGCAGTGGCGGCCGCGCTGGGAGGCCTTGGCCGCCGAGGCCCCCTCCGCCGGGCACCAGGAGCTGTCCGGCCAGCAGTGCGAGCGCTTGTTGACCGTGGCGCGCACCGGGCGTTCCGAGGTGCTGCCCGCCCCCGACGAGGCGCTGGATGGACCGGTCCGTCAGTGGGTCTCGGTGGCAGAGACGATCGGGTTCGACTGCCTCGACCACGACGACCTCACCGGGGCGCTGCGCGAGCTGGAGATCATCGGCGCCGAGGTCGACGCCGGCGCCCGCACCCTCGATGGTCCCGGCAGCAGGTGAACCCCCGTCCCCGCAGTGATCACACCATGTCGGCCGGAACGACCCAGTCGTCGAACTGCTCGGCGGTCAAGCCGTCGGCGAGGGCGGCCTGGCGGAGCGTGAGGTCTGACTCGAGCGCGTGGTGGGCGATGGCGGCCGCACGGTCGTAGCCGATGTGGGGCGCCAGCGCGGTGACGAGCATGAGGTCGCGACCCAGGTTGGCCTCGATGCGGTCCAGATCGGGCTCGATGCCCGAGGCGCACCGACGGTCGAACGAGTCGATGGCCTCGGCGAGCAGCTCGACCGCGTCCAGCACCTCGTGGAGCAACAGGGGCTTGTAGGCGTTGAGCTGGAAGCTGCCCTGGGTGGCCGCGAAGGCCACGGCGGCGTCGTTGCCATGGACGTGCACCGCCACCATCGTGAGCGCCTCGACCTGGGTGGGGTTGACCTTGCCGGGCATGATGCTCGACCCGGGCTCGTTGGCGGGCAGCACGAGCTCGCCGATGCCCGTGCGGGGCCCCGACGCCAGCCAGCGGACGTCGTTGCCGATCTTGATGAGCGCAGCGGCGGTGGCGCGCACTGCGGCGCTGGCGCTCAACAGCGCGTCGTGAGCCGACGAGGCCGCCATCGGTTCAGCGGCGGTTCGCCATGACCGGCCGGTCCGGCGGGCGATCCGGTCGACCGCCGCCTCGGCGAAGCCGTCGGGGGCGTTCAGGCCGGTTCCGACGGCGGTGCCGCCGATCGCCAGGGCCTCCAGGTCCTCCTCAGCCCGCGCCAGTTGGGTGGCGGCGGCATCGAGCTGGCCGACCCAACCAGCGATCTCTTGGCCCAGCGTGACCGGGGCCGCGTCTTGGAGGTGCGTGCGGCCCGCCTTGACGACGCAGTCGTGGCGAGCGGCGATCGACGCCAGGGTGGCCCGCAGCCGCTGCACCGCCGGGACGAGGTGGTCGGCGAGGTGGCCGCGCACGGCCAGGTGCATGGCGGTGGGGAAGACGTCGTTGGTGGACTGGCTCATGTTGACGTGGTCGTTGGGGTGTACCGGGTGCTTGGATCCGACGGTGCCGCCGAGCAGGGCGATGGCGCGGTTGGCGATCACCTCGTTGGCGTTCATGTTGGTCTGGGTACCCGAGCCCGACTGCCAGACGACGAGGGGGAACTGGTCGTCGTGATGGCCGGCGGCAACCTCGTCGGCCGCCTCGACGATGGCGTCGGCGAGCTCGGGCGACAGCACGCCGAGGTCCCTGTTGGCCTCGGCTGCGCACCGCTTGACCGTGCCGAGGGCGGCGATCACGGGTCGGCCCCAGATGTAGCGGGGGGACCCGATCGGGAAGTTCTCGGCGGCCCGCTGGGTCTGGGCACCCCACAACCGGTCGCTCGGGACCTCCACCTCGCCGATGGAGTCGGTCTCGATCCGGAAGCCCTCCCGGGGCACGAGCCCGCCGGCGTCATCGCTCATCTGATCACGACTTCGGCATCGGCGGGCACGAACCCGGGCGGCCACCTGGTCTCGACGTCGGCGACCGCGCCCCGCCAGGTGGCGCTGGCGTAGCTTCGAGCCCCGCTCAGATCGGCGGACTCCAGCTGCGCCCCGCTGAGATCGACCTCGACGAGGCAGGCGCCGTCGAAGGTCGCCCCCCGTAGATCGCAGCGCCGCAACGACGCCCACGACAGGTCCGCGCCGTCGAGGTGCACCCCGCGCAGCGACGACTCGTCCCAACAGGACCGGGCGAGTGATGCGGCGGTCAGGTCGTGGCCGTCTAGATCGCTGCGCCGGTGCCGCGAGCGACTCAGGTCGGCCTCACGAAGATCCAACGACGACAGGTCGACCCGCCGGTCGACGTGGGTGCCCCTGAGGTCCAACCCGCCCGGACGGTTCGGTTCGATGTCCGGCTCGTCGCCCTCGGGTCGACGACGCCGGTTGCGCAGCGACGAGGCCCCGGCGACGAACACCCCCAGAGCACCGAGCAACCGGACCAGCGCGAGCGCCGAGATCGCCAACGTGAGCCTCCTGGGTGGACCGGGTCGTCTGATCCGGCCGGTGGTCTCCGAGAGCCCGGATCATCTCACGCCATCGGACTGTCAAGTGGCGCAGGGCGGGGTCGATGTGCTCGGGCCCCGATGTCTCGCACCTCCACCCCCGGGGACGGTGCCAGACGGCTTCGCCGACACGTCACCTGATCAGGGTGTCGGCCGGGCGGGACGCCAGACGGTGGGCGTCCCTGGTGACGCGCCACACCGCGGGGACCACCCGGCGCAGGTAGGTGGGCAGGCGCACGAACGAGCGGCCCTCGGTGCGAACGGCGTAGTCGATCGGTACCTCGGCGAGCCGGTGTCCCCTGGCCAGGAGGTCGAGGGTGAGCACCTGGGCGTAGTTGTAGTCGTGGGCGATGCGGGCGTCGGCCGCTGCGGCCCGAGACAGGGCGCGATACCCCGTCTGGGCGTCGGTCATCGGTGTGCGGGCCACCCAGGCGGTGAGGCAGGTGAGCACCCGGTTGCCCACCCACCGCTGTGGCCGCATGCGTCGCTCGCCCCCACAGAACCTCGAGCCGTGCACGACGTCGGCCCGGCCCTCCAGTATCGGCCCGACGAGACGTTCGAGCTGCTCGGGCGGGTACTCGCCGTCGGCGTCGGCGAACACGACGACGGCGGCGCCCCGCTCGACGCCATCGGCCAACCCGGTACGCACCGCCGCCCCGAGTCCCCGGTTGGTGGGATGCGAGATGACCACCGCCCCGGCGGTGCAGGCCCACTCGGCGGTGCGATCGGTCGAGCCGTCGTCGACGACCACGGTGAGGACGCGCCGGCCCGCCACGACGCCGGGCGCCCGCCGCACGACCTCGCCGACGGTGGCCTCTTCGTCGTGGGCGGGCAGGAACAGCACGACCGGGCCGTCTGGCACCTCGACGACGGGCCGGCCGGGTCGGTGACGGGGCAGTCGCAGTGGGCCGAGCAGGCCGGGCCGGGGCCAGCAGGCACCGTGGGCACCGGCGGCGAGTGACCACAGGGTGGTGAGGGCGTGGGTGGCGACCGCGGCGGCCAGGGCGGTGTCGGCGTCGGCGCCGGTGGTGACCCAGGCTGCGGTTGCCGCCGCTTCGTAGGTGCCGAACCCCCCGGGCGCGATCGCCACGAGCTGAGCGGTGACCGAGACCGTCGCCACGAAGACCGCGTCGCCCCAGGAGGGTTCGAGCCCGGTCCACGTGGCCACCTGGTGCACCACCACTGCTTCCAGCAGCCAGGCCGCCGCAGCTCCGACGACGAGGATCGGGTCCTTGCGCACCTCGAGGTCCCGGGACGCGCTGCGGCGGACGAGCACAGCGACCGCCACGAGCGCGCCGACCCCGGCGAGCATCCCTGCGGCCACCCCCGCCCAGCCGAGCACCTCGTGGGTGGCGCCCGGCGCCACGACCGTGCCGAGCGCCACCAGCGTCGCCACGTCGACCAGCCGCAGCGCCACCGTCGAGGCGGTGAGGGCGCCCAGGTCGAGCCCGCTGCGCCGGGCCGCCACCAGCACCCGGAGGCCCTCGCCGAGTCGGAGGGGCAGCAGGTGGTTGGCGCCCAACGAGACGTGGACCGCCGACAGCGCATCCCGCCAACCGAGGGCGGGCAAGACCCTGGACCAGACCACCGCCCGGACGACGAAGGCCACAGCGAACGCCCCGAGGGCGACACCGAGGCCGACGGGATCGTCGCCCATCGCCTCGACAGCCCCGACCAGGGCGTCGACGTCGACGTGGCGCACCACGACGACGACGGCGACGGCGGTGGCCGCCAGGACGGCCGCCGTGGCCCAGCCGGCGGTCGCGGTCCGCCAGCGTCTGGTGGACCCGACCGGGCCGATCTCGGCGACCGGGTGGCCACACGCCCCGACCGAACCGCCCGGCGGGTCGACACCTCGGTGCGAGGCCGTCTCCCGCTGCGACGCCGCTGCCATGGTAGGTACACCTTATACATCGTGCGCACGGCGTCCCGATCCGTCCGTCTCTAGACTGGTGGCGGTGCCCGACCGCCACGACCACGGCGTGAGCGAGTCCGCGTCTATGGTGCGCCTGGCCAGCGCGGCGGGCCTCAACGGGTCCTTCGCCGTGGTGCAGGTGACCGTCGGGCTGGTCCTGGGGTCCGTCGTCGTGCTGGCCGACGCGCTGCACCAGGTGACCGACGCCGTCGGGCTCATCACCGCCCTGGTGGCCGTCGCCCTGGCCCGGCGGCCGCCGTCGTCGACCATGTCGTTCGGGTGGGGCAAGGCCGACGCGCTGGGCGGCTACACCTCGGCGCTGCTGTTGCTCGCCTCGCTCGCATGGGTGGTGGTCGAGGCGCTCGATCGCCTCGGTGACCCCGTCGAGGTGTCTGGAGCCGGGGTCGTCGCCATCGGAGCGGTCGGGATCGTGGTCAACGCTGTCGGCGTCGTCCTGGTCGGCCACGGCCATCAGCTGTCGGTGCGCGCCGCCCGGTTGCACCTGTTGGTCGATCTGGCGGCGTCGGTCATCGTGGTGCTCAGTGGCCTGTTGCTGATCGGCACCTCGTGGGACTGGATCGACCCGGTCGCCTCCTTGGTCGTCAACGTCTTGGTCCTGAGGGGCGCCCTGGCCCTCGTTCGATCGGCGTCGGCCGAGCTGTTGGACCGGGCGCCGGCTGGCGCCGATCCGCCCAGCGTCCGCCGGGTGCTGTTGAGCCGACCGGGGGTCACCGAGGTGCACCACGTCCACAGCAGGGTGCTCGCTCCGGGGGTGACCAGCGTGACCGCCCACGTCGTCGTGGACGGCGCGTTGAGCGTCCACGACGCCCAAGCCGAGGTCGAGTCGCTGCAGGCAGCCCTCGGTGAACGACTCGGCATCGAGCACGCCACGATCCAACTCGAGTGCCACGAGTGCGAGGACGTCGATCACCGCTGACCGGTGGGCCCGGTGGGTGCGGCTCGTGGCGGTGGGCGCCGGGCTAGGGGCGGTCGAGCCGGGGTCTTAGCGAGGTGCGGCGGCGACGACGACCTGTCGATGACCGCTGACGAGCTCGAGGTGCCCCCGTTCGCCGACGCTCGGGGTCAACAGGTGCGAGCTGGCGACCCGGACGACCGAGCCGGCGTCGGACCGCACCGTCACGAGCCACTCCGAGCCGCGGTACTCCGCGGCGACCACCTCGACGTCGCCGCGCCCGGCGGACACGAACGTCACGTCGTCGGGGCGCACCATGGCGGTGGCCCCAGCGCCAGCGACGTCTCCGAGGTCCACCGGTCCGAGCTCGGTGCCAGCCGCTGACCCGTCGGTCCCGACGGCCAGGAAGCTCGCCTCGCCCATGAACGCCCCGACGAAGGCGTCGACGGGGCGGTGGAAGACCGTCGCGGGCGCGTCGAGCTGGACGACTCGACCTCGGCGCATCACCGCGATGCGATCGCCGATGCTCAGGGCCTCACGCTGGTCGTGGGTGACGAACACCGCCGCACATCCCGTGGCCGCCAGCGCACCGACGACGTCGTGGCGGAGCTGCACCCGCAGGTTGTGATCGAGGCTGGCGAAGGGTTCGTCGAGCAGCATCAGCGCCGGCGACGGAGCCAACGCCCGGGCGAGGGCGACCCTCTGGCGCTCACCGCCGGACAGCTCGTGAGGGAAGCGCCTGCGGTGGGCGCCCAGGCCGACCAGGTCGAGCATCTCGTCGACCCGGGCGGTCGTCGCCGCCTTCGTCAAGCCCCTCACGCCGAAGCCGACGTTGTCACCCACCTGGAGGTGGGGGAACAGGGCGTGGTCCTGGAAGACGAGCCCGATCGAGCGTCCCTCGGGTGGGCGCCGGTGCGTGCCGTCCTCGACGAGCTCGCCGGCCAGGCAGATCGTTCCCGCGTCGGCGGCGACGAGCCCGGCGATCGTCCGCAGCAGCGTGGACTTGCCGCACCCGCTCGGGCCGACCAGCGCGACCAGCTCACCGGCGGCGAGGGTGAGGTCGACCTGGTCGACCGCGACGACGCCGTCGAAGGACGTGACCAGGCCGGAGACCTCGAGCGGCGGGGGGGCGCTCACGGGTGTCCAGCCTGGCGGGACAGCTGGCGCGACAGCAACCCGACGGGCAGCAACGCCACGGCGATGATGGCGATGGCGGGCAGGGCGGCCTGTTCGAAGCGTGACTCGGTGGCCAGGTTGTAGGTCCAGATCGACAGGGTGTCAAAGCCGATGGGGCGCAACAGCAGCGCGATCGGCAGCTCCTTCAGCGCGTCGACGGCGACGAGCACGGCCCCGGTGACGATGCTGGTGCGGGCGAGGGGCAGGTGCACCCGGGTCAGCACCGAGCGTGGCCGCCAGCCGAGCGTGCGAGCCGACGCCGTGACCTCCTCGGGAACCTGGGCGAGACCGGCTTCGACCGCGCTCAGACCCGGCGCGGTGAAGCGCACGCAGTAGGCGTAGACGAGTCCGACGAGGGACCCGGTGGCGACCGCACCGGGCAGGTCGAGCCCGACGATCCCGAGCCCGTCGTCGAGGGCCACGAGCGCCAGGACGACGCCGATGGCCACGACCGGACCGGGCACGGCGTACCCGATCGCGGTGAGGCGGGCGGCGACACCGGTGGTGCGCCCGCCGGTGAAGCGGGAGCCGTTGGCAACAGCGATCGCCACCGCGACGCAGACCAGCGCGGTGAGGGCCGCCAGGATCAACGAGTGCTGGAGGAACTCTGTGAAGCGCCCCACCAGCGGTGTCCCTCGAGGGCCGGTCGTCTCGCCGACGGCCCACGCCGCGAGCTGGGCCGTGGGGGCACCGAAGGAGGCCGCCACGACCACGACGCACACCGAGGACGCAGCGACGCCACGGACGCCGCTCAGCTGCTGGGGCTGCAGACCTCCGGCGGCGCCGGCTGACTCGCCGAAGCGGGCCCGCCCTCGCAGCACCCGTTCGAGCCCGATGATCATGAGCGCCACGACGAGCACGAGGGTGGCGAGCTCGGCGGCGGCGTCGCGGTCGAAGGTGCCCCGCCAGATGCGGAACACCCCGACGGTGACGGTGTCGACGCCGAAGTACTGGACGGTGGCGAAGTCGGTGAGGGTCTCCATCATCACGATCGCCACGCCAGCGGCCAGGGCGGGGCGCAACAGGGGCAGCACCACCCGGCGGGCCGCCTCGACGGGCCCGGCGCCGAGGCTGCGGGCGACGTCGAACGCTCCCTTGGCCTGGTCGGCCAGCGCCGCTCGGGCCAGGAGGTACACGTAGGGGTACAGCACGAGGGAGAACACCGTGATCGCCCCTCCCATCGAGCGCACCTCGGGGAACCACGCCCCGGCACCGAAGGTGTCCCTCCACCAGCCCTGCACCGGTCCGGTGAACCCGATCACCGACAAGGTGACGAAGCCCAGAACGTAGGAGGGCATGGCCAAGGGGGCGACGAGCAGCCAACCGAACAGCTGTGACCCGGGGAAGCGGCAGGAGCTGGTCAGCCACGCCAACCCGCCCCCGAGGACGAGCGCGCCGACGCTGACCCCCACCAGCAGCACGGCGGTGTCGACGAGCTGGCCGGGCAGGCGGGTGTCCCACTGCTGCTGCCAGGTCTCGACGTCGGGATCCACGACGCTGACCGACAACAACGCCACGGGGGTGACCACTGCGACAGCGACGGCCACGGCCACGGTGGGCCACCCCGCAGAGCTGATGCGGTCGGCGATGGTGGGGCGCACGCGGCCGGTGGTGGGCGTTGGCCGTGGAGGCGCCGGCGCGCAGACGCCCATCTCAGTCGTACCCGACCTCATCGAGCAGGCGGACCGCCTCGGCGTTGAGCTCGCCGAACTCCGACGCGTTCAGGTCATCAGCGACGAAGGACTCACCGAAGGTCGTGGCGATGAGCGCCTCGGGGGCCACGTCGGGGTTCGCCGGGTACTCGTGGTTGGCGTCGACGAACAGGCTCTGGCCGTCGGTGGCGAGCCACTCCAGCATCTGCTGAGCCAGCTCGGGGTCATCGGCGTAGCGGGTGACGCCGGCGCCCGAGATGTTGACGTGGGTCCCGTCGCCCTCCTGGTCGGCCCACACCAGCTCGACATCGAGGTCGGGATCCTCCTCCAGGAGGCGGGCCAGGTAGTAGTGGTTGACGATGGCCACATCGCAGAGGCCGTCGGCCAGCGACTCGATGGCGAGGACGTCGTTGGGGAAGATCTCGGCGTCATCGGCCCAACCGCCCACGATCTCCGCCGCGACGTCACGGCCCCGGTTGGCGATGAGGCTGGCCACGAGCGACTGGGTGTAGGTGTTGGACGAGTTGCGAAGGCAGAGGCGGCCGTCCCACTCGGGGCGGGCCAGCTCGGCGTAGGTGGTGGGCACCTCGCCGGCGGGAACCCTCTCGGGGTCATAGACGATGGTGCGGGCACGACGGCTGAGCCCGTACCACCGACCATCGGGGTCACGCAGGTTGGCCGGGATGGCCGCATCGAGGACGGGCGAGTCGATCTCGGCGAACACGCCCTGGTCCGCGGCGGCAGCGAGGTTGCCGGCGTCGACGGTCATGTAGATGTCGGCTTCGGTGTCTTCGCCTTCGGCTGCGATGCGCTCGCGCAGCTCGGCGTCGGAGCCCTCGAGGAACTCGACCTCGATGTCGTTGTCCTCGGCGAAGCGGGTGAAGGCCTCCTCCAGGTCGTAGTGCCGGCCCGTGTAGATGCGGACCACCTCGTCGTCACCGCTGGTGCTGCACGCACCGAGCGCGAGGAGGGCGGCCGTGCCGGCGAGCACGATCGAGCGAACGGGTACGGCCGACGCCGGCACCGGCACCGTCGACCGATCGGCAGTCAGCCGGCGCCTCACCCCTGGTCCGCGGGGTCGGTCTCGCCTCCCGAGGCGGGACTCGAGGAGCTGCCCGACGCGGGACTCGACGAGCTGCCCGATCCCGAGCCGGTCGAGGTGCCGTCGTCGAGCTGGCGGACCCGGGATCCGTCGTCGTCCCCGCAGGCGGTCAACGCCACGGCGAGGGCCAGCACGCCGGCTCGCATCGTCGTTCCGGTCCACCACGTCATCGATTCGTCCTCCTCGGGACGGCCAGCGACCGTCACCCGTCGACGTTAGGTCAGGCTAACGCACGCGGCGAGCCGCCCCTGATCACGCAAGCGGCTCGGCGGTGACGTCGCGCCCTTCGGCGACCTGGCGGAGGCGCTCGAGCTCGGTGGCACGTTCCAGCAGGGCGACCAGGGCGGTGATCGCCTCGCCGAGCAGCGCCGAGGCCAACCGCCGCCGAGGGCGGTCGGCCACGATCACCAGATCGGCCGCCCCGGGCCGGCTGAGGCGTCCGACGCTGGTGATGCCCCGGTCCGAGCGGGCGGTGATCACCGGGGTGGAGGTCATCGGTAGGGCGTCGACCGCCCACGAGGCCAGCTTGCCCGTCTCGGCCACGCTGGTGAACTCGGGGGCCGACCACCGTGGTTCAGCGAAGCGCTCACCGTCGAGTCCGACGATCACGACGGCATCGGCCTCGAGCAGGATCTGCAGCTCCTCTGACGCCGCCGCCAGCAGCTCGTCGGGTCCGAGGGGCCGGCTGAGCGCCACCGTCATCCGACGCAGCGCCTGTTGACGTTCGGCGTCGTCCTCGGCATCAGACAGCTCGGCGACGTCATGAGAGCGCAGCTCGAACAGCAGCGTCATCGCCCCGACGATGAGGAACGACAGTCCCGCCAGACCGCGGTTGGCCACGGTGAAGGCGTCGACGGATCCGACCGCCACGGCGTTGACGTAGCCGGCCGCGGTGTTGGCGGCCAGGGCGAGACCGATCACCCAGCTCGTGAGCGTGCGCGACGCCAATGCCGCCGAGATGGCGATCGGGATGTTGTAGATGATCGCCACGACCAACGCCTGGTCGGAGTTCAGATCGATGACGAGGCCGGTGAACAGCATCGCCAGGCAGGCGTAGGGGACGACGGCGGGGCTGATGACCCTGGCCCACCTCATCGGGCGACGTGCTGGCGGAGGCGTTCGATGTCGTCGTTGTGCCCGATGACGACGAGGCGGTCACCGGTCAGGACCTCGAAGTCCGCACCCGGGACGACCTGGACGACCGGGCCCCGGTGCACGGCCAGCACCTGGGTGCCGAAGCGCTTGGGCAGGGCCAGCTCGGCGAGGGAGCCGCTCAGGCGGTCCCGCACGTGGAGCTCGACGACGCTGTGCTCGTCGCCCAGCTGCAGCGCGCCGATCTGGTCGGGGGCGGCGAGCTGCTCGGCGAGGCGCACCCCCATGTCGTGCTCGGGACGAACGACCTCATCGGCCCCGACGCTCGCCAGCACCCGGGCGGCGGTGCGGTCGTTGGCCTTGGAGATGACGTACGGGGCACCGGCGGCCTTGGCCGTCACCGTGGCCAGGATGCTCGCCTGGAGGTTCTCTCCGATGGCGACGATGACGGTGTCGGCGTCGGCCAGGCCCATCTCCCGCAGCGCGCGCTCGTCGGTGGCGTCGACCACCGCGGCGTGGGTGACGTCGTCGAGCACGTGGGCGAGCGCCTCCTCCGAGGCGTCGACGGCGACCACCTCGTGGCCGAGGTCGTGCAACGTCCTGGCCACAGCCGACCCGAAGCGGCCCGTCCCGATCACCACGAACTGACGGCTCATCAGCCGACGATGACCTCTTCGGCGGGACGGCGCACCGCTGCCTGGTGGGCCGAGCGCAGCAGTGCGACGGCGAAGGTCAACAGGCCGATCCTGCCCAGGTACATCAACACGATGAGGATCAGTCTGGCGGGTGTGCCGAGCTCGGGGGTGACACCGACGGACAGCCCGACGGTCCCGAGGGCGGAGACCGTCTCGAACAGCAGGGCCTCGGTGGTCAGGTCGGGTTCGAAGGCCGCCAGCAGCGTGATCGCCGCCCCCCCGACCAGGACGGCCCCCGCCGCGATGGCGGTGGCCCGAACGACCGTGGTCGTCGCCAGGCGGCGCCCGAACACGACCGTGTCGGCCCGGCCCCGCACCACCGACCACACCGACAGCACCACCACGAAGAACGTGACGGTCTTGATGCCCCCGGCGGTCGAGCCCGGGTTGCCGCCGATGAACATGAGCGACATGGTCAACAGCAGCCCAGCGGTCGTCATGGCCCCGTAGTCCACGGTGTTGAACCCGGCGGTGCGGGGCGTGACCGCAGCGAACAGGGCGGCGAGCAGACGTCCGGGCAGGCTGAGGGGCCCGAACGTCTCGTCGTTGTTCCACTCCACCAACAAGAACGCCGTCATGGCCGCCGCCACGAGGAACCCCGTGGTGGCCAGCACCATCTTGGTGTGCAGCGTGAGGGTTCCGGGCCGACGGCGGCGAAGTCGGGCGTTGAGGTTCGAGATCACGACGAAGCCCAGGCCACCGGCGGTGATGAGCGCCACGATGGTCAGGTTGACGATCGGATCCTCGACGTAGCCCATGAGGCTGTCGGAGTACAGCGAGAAGCCGGCGTTGTTGAACGCGCTGATGCTGTGGAAGATGGCGTGCCACGCGCCGGTGGCAAGCCCCTCGGTGGCGGCGAAGCGGCTGTAGAGCAGCAACGCTCCTGCGGTCTCTGCGCCCACGACCACCACGGCGATCGCCCGGGCCAGGTCAGCGACTCCGGCGAAGCTGGTGCTGCCCATCTCCTCCTGGGCCCGCAGCCGCTCGCTGAGCCCGAGCTGGCGACCGGTGATGAGGGCCAAGAAGGTGCCGAAGGTCAACAGGCCGAGACCTCCCAGCTGGAACAGCGACGCGATGACGAACTGCCCGAAGCCGCTGAAGGCGCTGCCGGTGTCGACCACCACCAGCCCGGTGACGCAGACCGCGCTGGTGGCGGTGAACAGCGCCTCGACCGGGCCGATCGTCGCCGCGCCGGTGTGGGAGATGGGCAGGGCCAACAGCACGGCTCCGACGGCGATGAGCGACAGGAACGACGCTGCGATGATCTGGGTGGGGCTCGCCGTGCGCAGCGGGCCCCCAGTTCGCAGCCGGCGGCGACGTTCGGTCCGACGACGCTCCAAGGCCGTCCAGTCTGTCAGCCAGAGCCGTGTCGGTCATCAACGCCCACTCGGCTGGTTCCGTCCCCCGGCCCCCCGTCCGGCCGCGGGTCGCGAGCTGCTAGAGGGTGGCCTGGCGGGCCAGTTCGCGCAGCAACGAGAGCGCGGCCCGGCGGTCCAGGTCGCTCAGCTCCTCGGTCTGGGGTCGGTCGCCGTGCACGAGTCGGTCGACGGTGGCGAGCAGCTCGGCCTCGTCGGCGGGCTTGCCGAAGAAGGCGTTCGCACCGGCGGCCAGGGCGGGTTGGCGGGCTGACTCACCGCGGGCGGTCAGCACGATCACGGGGATGAGCGCCACGCTGGCGAGCGAGCGCATCCGCTCCAACACGTCGATCCCGTCCCCGCCGGGCAACCCGAGATCCAACAGCACCACGTCAGGCTGCACCCGCCGGGCCGCGCCGACCGCGGTGACGGCGTCAGCTGAGCTGTAGGTCCGGTACCCAGCCGATCGCAGGCGCACCGACAGCGCCAACGCCAGGTCGGCGTCGTCCTCGACGATGAGCACGGTGGCGGTCACGAGGCGCTCCTCGGGTGGTTCGGGGTTGAGGTCACGAGGCGCTCCTGGAGTGGTTCGGGGTCATCGGGTCGGCGTCGTCTCCGACCATGGACGCAGTGGCGGTCACGAGGCACTCCTCGGGTGGTTCGAGGCGGTGAGGGTGCCCAGGACGGGAGGCAGGACGAGGCCGTGGCGGGTCGGGAGGCGGACGCTGCCGAGCCAGAACTCGTGGACGATCTTCATCACGTCGAAGAACTCCTGGAGATCGACGGGCTTGCACATGTAGGCGTTGGCCGCGCCCCGGTAGGCCGCCAGCACGTCGTCGTCGTGGCGGGAGGTGCTGAGCACCACCACCGGGATCGGGGCCAGGCGAGGATCGTTGCGCACGATCTCGAGCAGCTCGAGGCCTGACAACCGGGGCAGGTTGAGGTCGAGCAGCACAAGATCGGGCATGGCCGTCTCGGGGTGGTGGCCGGCTCGACGGAGGTAGGACAACGCGTCCTCACCGTCGGGTGAGACGTGCAGCGCCACGGCGGCGCCGGCCTCGTTGAGCGCCTCGGCGGCGAGGCGGGCATCGGCCGGGTTGTCCTCGACCAACAGCACGGTCATGGGTGTGGGCACGACGAGACCTCCTCACGGCCACCGGCCGCACTGGTCACCAGCTCCTCGACGTGGTCTGACCCGGCGGTGTCGTCCTCGCCGCAGACGGGCAGGCAGATGTGCACCCCGGCGCCGCCGGCGGGGGACTCCTCGATCCAGACCGTCCCGCCGTGACGTTCGACGATGCGGTGCACGATCGACAGGCCGATGCCGGTTCCGGGGCGTTGATCACCGGTCTGGAGGCGCTCGAACATGCCGAACACCCGCTCGCGGTGCTCGGGGGCGATGCCCACCCCGTTGTCCTCCACGACGAGCTCGCACCCGTCGGGGCCACAAGAGGAGGCGATGTCGATCTGGAGGGGCCGGTCGGGGTGGCGGTAGCGGGCGCAGTTGGTCAAGAGGTTGGTCACCACCTGGACGAGCTGGCGGACGTCGCCGTGCACCTCGGAGAGGTCGCCGACCTCGACCGTGGCGCCGGCATCGACGAGGGCCAACTCGGTGTGGCGCAGCGCCTCGTCGACGACCGTGCGCAGGTGCTCGGTGCGAAACGGCCGCGCCGCCCGCCCGACCCTGCTGTAGGCGAGGAGGTCCTCGATGATCTCCTTGAGCCGCTGGGCGCCACCGACGGCGAACCCGATGAACTGGCGGCCGTCGTCGTCGAGGACGCCGCCGTAGCGACGATCGATGAGCTGCAGGTACCCCGAGATCGACCGCAGGGGCTCCTGGAGGTCATGGGAGGCCACGTAGGCGAAGCGCTCCAGGTCTGCGTTGGACTGCTCGAGGGCGGTGTTGCGGGCTTCGAGATCGGCGGCGGTGCGCCGCAGGTCTGCGGTGGCGACATCGGCGCGCTCCTCCTCCCGGCTGCGCGCCCGGGCCAGGGCCCACAGCGCGCCGGCGAGGGCGACGCTGGCGAGCAGACCGGCCACCAGCAACGCCGGCGCGACCAGGTTGGCCTCCAGGCCACCCGGTGAGAGGTCGGTGAGCTCGACGGTCCAGTTGTGGCCGAGCACGTCGATGGTCTCGACGATGACCGCCCCCCCGTCGCCGGCTGCGGGCGGCGACCACGAGGCCATCGGTGCGCCCGAGGCATCGGCGCCGTCGTGCAGCGCGACGCGCATGGGCCGGTCGGTCCTGAGCGCCGAGTCGAGGAAGTCCTGGGCGACGACCGGGCTCGAGAGCCACCCGTCGACGTCCAGACCAGCGACGGTGACCCCGGTGACGGGGTGCATGACGACGAAGGCCGGCTGGCCCGGAGCGCGGACCAACTCGATCTGGGGGGAGATCGCCGACTGGCCGGTGGCGGTGGCACGGTCTTGCACCTCACCCACACCGGGCACCGACAGCGCGTCGAGACCGACGGCATCGGCGTTGTCGGGCGACGAGGTCATCAGGACCGGTCGGTGCTCGGTGCGGCGACCGGGCGGCCGGACGTCGTAGCTGGGCAGGCCCTGGTCCCGACGCCAGGCGATGAGCTGATCGAGCTCGTCACCGGTGACCGAGGGGATGAAGCTCATGGCGCCCATCGTCGGCACCCGTTCGGTGACCCCGGCGGTGCGGGCGTAGGTCTCGAGCTCCGCGGGGCTGACCTCCTCAGAGGCTGCGAACAACGCACCAAGGCCGGCCAGCACGTCGGAGTGGTGCTCGACCTGGGTGGAGATCACCTCGACGACGTCGGCGGCGGCTGCGGCGAAGCGCTCCTCGTTGCGCTGTTGGCGGATGCCGTCCTGCCAGGTCGTCAGGGCCACGGTCGCCGCCACCGCCAGGCTCAGCACGATCAAGGGCAGGCCGCTCGTCAACAGCAACCTGTTGGCCCGCTGCTGCCATCGGCGCGAGGCGGTGACCGACGTGTCCCTGCCAACGGTCTGCCCGATCGAGCCCACGTGCTGCCATCGGCGGCGAGTCGGCGCGTTGAAGGGGATGTGCTGGCGGCCCGCCCGGGGTTCGAGCGCTCAGGTGCGGCTCGCCAGGGTCGACGAGTGCGGTCGTGGTCGAGACCGGCACCGAACGCCCGCCCACCAACGCAGCGCTGTCAGGGGCGCGCCCCCGAGCGACGGTCCGGTTGCTCGTCGTCGACGACGACCCCGGGTTCGGTCATCTGGTCGTCGCCCTGCTCGACGAGGCCGGGTACGACCACGTCGAGCTGGTCGCCACCCGCCGGGCCGCGGTCGAGGCTTCCACGCCCGGACGCTTCGACGTGTTGCTCGTCGACTACCACCTCGGCGACGGCACGGGCGTCGAGGTGCTGAGCGAGATCCGAGCACGAGGTTGCGAAGCACCCGTCGTGGTGTTGACCGGGCGCGCCGACGTCGACCTCGAGGTGCTGCGCGCCGGGGCCACCGACCACCTGGCCAAGGACGACGTCCGCCCCGAGAGCCTGGACCGCTGCGTCCGCCACGCGCTGGAGCGTGCGGCGATGGTCGAAGAGGTCGAGCGGGCCCGGGCCGCCGAGTTGCGGATGCGTGACGAGTTCGTCTCCCACATCAGCCACGAGCTGCGCACCCCCCTCGCCGCCATCGGGCAGTTCACCTCGATCCTCGCCGACGGCCTCGCCGCTGACCCCGACGAGGAGCAGCGGTTCTTCGGCATCGTGAAGCGCAACGTGCGCCAGCTGGCGACCATGGTCGACGAGCTGCTCGACGTGACCCGCCTCGAGCGACCCGGGTTCAGCGTGCTCGCCCACCGCGTCGACCTCGGCGACGTCATCGAGCGCGCCGTCGCCGCCATGCGGCCCGCGGCCGCGGAGGGTGGCCTGGTGCTGGACGCCCCGATGGGGGCGCACCCGGTGGTGATCGGGGATCCCGACCGCCTGGTGCAGGTGCTCACCAACCTGGTCGACAACGCCATCAAGTTCACCCCGGCGGGGGGACGGGTCACCGTCGAGGTGGGCGCTCCCCGCGACGGTCTCGTCGAGGTCGGGGTGCTCGACACCGGGCCCGGTCTCGATCCCGATGCGGCGGAGCGGGTGTTCAACAGGCTGCACCAGGAACAGACCTCCGTGCACCGCTCACGGCGGGGGCTCGGCCTCGGTCTGCACATCTGCCGTCAGCTCGTCGAGCGCCACGGCGGCCGCATCTGGGCCGAGGCGTCACCGACGGGGGGGACGGCCATGCGCTTCACGCTTCCGAGCTTCGATCTGCGACGGACCATCGAGCCCCTCGTCAGCGATCGGGACGAGCCCGTCGAGGGCGCGATCGTGGAGATCGTCGGCGCCGGCCAGGACACGGCGGGCAAAGCCAGCCAGCACAGGTCAGCACTCGATGAGCTGGCCGGTCCTGACGTCGTCGTGCTGCCCCCCCTCGGTGAGGAGCACCTCGGGGTCACCCACGCGGTGGTGGCCGTGCCTCTCGGGCAACTGGATGCCCGGCTCGTCGTGCTCACCGACGCCCTGGACGGTCTCGGACGGGTGCACGTCCGCCGGTTCTGCCTCGGCGGCGCGGGGTCTGATGCTGCCATCGACAGGGTGCTGGAACGGATCGCTTCCGCCTGAGGACTCGAACCCCGCCGGGGCGGCTCACGGGTTCAGTCCGAGGCGACCACAGCCTGGTCGACTGCGGCCTGGTCGTCGAAGGTGCGGTCGATCCGCTCGAAGCGTCGGCGGATCGAGGCGCGGCTCTCGTCGTGGGGCAACACGTAGAGCCGGCCGGCGGTGACGGCGTCGAGGGTCATCGCTGCGACGTCGTCGACGTCGAGCACCCGGCCGGCGAGCTCGTCGTTGTCCTCGCCCTGGTCGAGCAGGCCCGACGGCGTCGTCGGCCCGCCGTAGGTGTCGCCTCGGTTGCGCTCGGAGCTGCCGATCCCGGTACCGACCCTCATCGGGCAGAGCACCGAGACGCCGATGTCGTGCTCGGCCAGCTCACGCCACAGCACCTCGGCGAGGGCGACGACGCCGTACTTGGCCACGCAGTAGGGGCCGAGGCCGCGGTTGGGGACGAGCCCGGCGAACGAGGCGGTGAACAGCAGGTGGCCGCCCTCGCCCTGGTCGATCATGAGCGGCAGGAAGGCCTCCACGCCGTGGATCGGCCCCCACAGGTCGACGTCGATCGTCCAGCGCCAGTCGTCGTGGGTCATCTCGGTGACCGGACCGCCGACGGCGACGCCGGCGTTGTTGAACAGGACGTGGACGGGCCCGATCCGCTCGACCGAGGTGCGGGCCAGTGCTCGCACCTCGGTCAGTGACGAGACGTCGGCGCTCACGCCGTGGGCGGTGATGCCCTCGGCGCGCAGTTCATCGACCGCGCCGGCGAGCGCCTGCTCCTCGACGTCGGCCAGCACCACGGCGGCGCCCCTTCGTCCGAGGAGGCGTGCCGTGGCGAGCCCGATGCCACTGGCGCCCCCGGTGATGACCGCGCCCTTGCCCTCGAAGGTGTTCATCGACGTGTCCCCCGTCCTCGGGCGACGGCGCCAAGGCGCCGCCACCGATCCGGTGAACACGATGTGGGCTCGGGTCCCGGTCGTCAACCCGGAGGCCCATCGGTCGACCTGGTGGTCCGGGACGCCGAGCTCCTCGCGCTCAGCCGCGCCGGCGGACCGCCAGGACCCCCACGACCAGCGCGCTGGCGAGGGCGGCGGCAGCTGCGATGCGCCGACGACGCCTCGCGGTCTCGGCGAACCACGCGGTGCGGACCAACACGATGGGGCGACGCGTCCGCAGCGACCGAGTCGGATGGGCGATCGATCCGATGGTGAGCACCTGGCCGCGCTCGTCGCTCACCCGCAGCTTCACGTGTCCGAGCTCGTCGGGGACCGGGGACCGGGGGCCGAGGCGCTGGGTTCGCAGCACCTCGGCCAAGAACGGCACCGGGTCAGGGATGGAGACGTCGATCACGTCATCGTCAAACGTGACGTCGGCTCCTTGACCGTCGACCTCGAGGGTGAGTGACCCGTCGAGGCGCAACCGGCTCACGACGTGGCGTCGTCGGTGGTGGTGATGCGGAGGGTCCCGTTGAACTTCCAGTGAGCGCGAGGAGCCGAGGGGCCGGTGTCGCGAGGCACCTCGATCATCATGTCGACGAACTGGTAGTCGATGGCTGCGCCCCGACCGGTCAGGTAGCTCCACATCTCCTTGCCCAGGTCGGTCCACGAGGTGAACTCCTGCTCGGAGATGGTGTTCGTCTCATCGATCGTGTTCGCCATGGCGCACTCCTCGCTACAGGTGCCGGGGTGGCACTTTCACTGCAAAATGCCCTGCGCCATCGGGGTCCAAACGCCGCGTCACAGCGACAGAGGTCACGCCGGGGTCAGGCCAGCTGCACCTGGGGCCGCGTCATGTCACCGAGCTGGTACCCCGACTCGCGGTGGTTGCGTGGACGCAGCACGATGAGGGCGACGTCGTCGTCGGCGTCGGCGCCGAAGTCGTGCAGCACCCGATCGGCGATCTCGTCACACGGGCGGTGCACCAGACCCTGCACGAAGCGGCCCAGGGCCTCAAACCGAGCGTCGAGGTCGACGCCACGACGCTCGACGAGACCGTCGGTGAACAGGATCAGCACGTCGCCGACGGCGTAGGTGAACGTCGCCGCCGCGCCCGCCGCCCTCACCGTCAGTGGGGGGCGTCGTCCTGCCTCGATGACCTCGACGCCGCCGCCCGGGCTGACCCGCAGGACGGGCGGGTGTCCGGCCGAGCAGATGCGGGCGGTGGTCGAGCCGTCCAGCATCACCACCGCCATCGTGGTGCCCCTCGCCCCGGGGAGGACCCGGGCGAACTCATCCACCCCGGCGACGATGTCCTCGGGCTCGGGGCACACCCGGGCCAAGGCGTTGGCGGCCGCTCGCAGCTGGCCCATCACGCCGATCTGGGTGACGCCGTGGCCGACCACGTCGCCGATGATGGCCACGACCCGCTGATCGGCGGGTCGGTCGACCAGGTCGTACCAGTCACCGCCGACCTGCAGGTCGTGGTTGTGGGCCCGGTAGGCCGCAGCAGCCTCGGTGCAACCGATGAGCGGCAGCTGGGTCGGCAGCAGCAGCTGCTGCAACTCGACCAGCCGTCGTCGTTCAGGGGACGTCAAGGCGTCACGAGGTGATGTCGCTCACCGTCTTGCGGGCCTTGCGCAGCTGACGCTTCGCCTGCTTCTCGGCCTTGGCGGCCTGCTTGCGCGCCGCACGACGGGCCCGCCGGGACTGGTCAGAGACCCGGTGAGCGGCGTCAGAGGCGGCGTCGCCCACGCTTTGGGACTCGGCGCGACGACGCTGGCGGCGGCGACGCGCCGCCTTGACCGCCTCGACCATCCGCTTCTCGGCCTGCTGGGCCCGCTTCTCGGCCTGCTGGGCACGGTCGGTGGCGGCGCTGACCTCCGAGCGGGCCAGGTCCAGGTCGCGCCGGGCTTCGAGGTGAGCCTCCTCCTCGCGCGCCAGGCGCTCCTTCTTGCTGCGGAACTTCACCACGCCCAGCGTGAGGACAGAGGCGGTCTTGCGGACGAGTCCCATGGGCGCTCCTCGGAGTCGGTGACACCAGCGCCACGGTGGCGCCGGCCGGTGCGTTTCGTTCTAGCCCCACCAGGTGGGTTCGCGCTCATCGTCGCCGCCGGTCGGCCACGACGACGTCTCGGTCAGCGGCGCGGTCGCCCAGCACGTCGGCCGCCCCGCCGGGCGGCGTCACCCACATCGGTGGGCCGGCCAGCGCGATGGCGTGCAGCTGGGCCTCGGCGGCGTCGGCCCCGCCGAGGTGCAGACCCAGCTGGGAGGCGTAGGCCAGACCCGCCGCGACGTGAGCCCGGACCGAGGCCGCCTCGGGGGTGCGGTGCCACCACCCCCAGCCGTCCGGCGGGTCGGGTGGTGGTCGGTGCGAGCGGCTGCGGTACGGCTCGTCGAGCCATCGCAGCTGCGCGCCGCCCGGTTCGCCGAGGCGGTCGAGGGCCTCGACGACGAGGCGGTGATCGACGTGGCCTCCGAGCCCGACCGGCCCGATCACCAGATCGGCTGAGGCGGTGCGATCGCCGACGGCGTCGACGATCTCGTCGACCAGCCCGTCATCGCCGGGGCGCAGCGGCCCGAACAACGAGGCCGGGTCGGGGTAGCCCCGGTCGGGGGCCTCGCGCAGGCCGGCGTGCCAAGCGATGGCGCCGAGGTGAGCCGCAGCGCCCCGATCTTCGGTGCGGCGCAGGGACAGGTAGTCGCAGTCAGCGGGCAGGCCCTTGTCGACGCGGCACGCCACCGAGAAGGGCGAGGGGTCGGGCACCGATGCGGTGAACACGCTCAGCACCTCGACCTGCCAACCGCCAGCGACCATGCCGGCGAGCACCGCGCCAGCTGACCACGCGGCGTCGTCGAGGTGAGGCGACACCGCCACCGCCCTCACAGCAGGTGGGGGGACCGGCGGAAGCGACACGACGGGTCGGCGTCGGCGACGCCGGTGGCCGGGTCGTACACCTCGGTCCAGCTCGCATCGGGCGCAGACCCGGCGAGCTCGTCGTAGGTGGCCCGCACCGTCGAGCCGACCGCATCCCACGACCACGTCGTGGTGACGTCGTCGAGCGCGGTCTGCGCGAGACGACGACGCAGCTCGTCGTCGTCGAGCACTCGGGCGATGGCGCCGGCGAGGGCGTCGATGTCCCCTGGCTCCACCAGCAGGCCGTTGCGGCCGTCGGTGACGCAGTCGACCACCCCGACCGCCCGGCACGACACGACCGGCAGGCCGCTGGCCATCGCCTCGACGATGGTGTTGGAGAACCCCTCGGAGTAGGTGGGCGAGACGAACACGTCACCGAGGCGGTAGCGCTCGGGGGCCTCGGCGTAGCTGACTGGGGGCATCCGGTGGACCCGCTCAGCCAGCCCCCGTTCGGTGACGAGCTCGTCGGTGGCCGCCACGTCAGGTCCGACACCCGAGACGATCAGCTCGACGTCGACCCCCCGGCTCGTCAGCATCGCCACCGCCTCGACGAGGTCGAGCACGCCCTTGCGACGGTCGATGCGCCCGTGGAACAACAGGCGGGGCACCGGCGGCAGCGAGGCGAGCGCTCGATCTCGGGCCGGGGTGAAGCGGGCGGTGTCGGTGGCGCCGGGCACGATGGTGAAGCGTTCGGGATCGGTGCCGTGGTTCTCGGTGACCTCGGCGGCGAAGCTGGCCGACCCGATCAGCAGCCGGTCGGCGTGGTCGAGCACCGCCCGCATCGCCAGCCGGTGGGTCTCACAACAGGTGCCCACCCAGTGCCCGTCGCCACCCTGGATCGACACGACGGTCGCTAGGCCAAGTCGGCGGCCGGCCTCCATCGCCGCCAGCCCGCAGGGGTAGGCGTACTGGGCGTGCAGCACGTCGAACGGGTCGTCGCGGTGGTGCTCGACGAGAGCGGAGACCAGATCGTCGAGATCGGCCTCGAAGTCGGCGGGCCGGCCGTGGTTGACCTCGGCCTCCCCCCGGCTCGCACGTCCATCGACGACGACGCCGGGCACCGGCGGAGGGGGCCCGCCGCCGTACACCCCGATCCCGGCTGGGTCGTCTCGGTACTGCGAGACCATGACCACGTCGACGTCGTGGGCGACGAGGTGCTCGAGGAGGTTGAGGGCGTAGACGCTCATCCCCGAGACCGCCGGGAAGAACCGTCGCGACACGAAGCCGACCCTCACCTCGTCGGCTCCATCTGGCGTAGGGCCTCGATGGTGGCGGGGACGATCTCGTGGGCCCGGTGGCTGTCCCGGGACAGCTCGACGGTGACCAGCCGGCTCCAACCCACCTCGACCAAGGCCTCGACCACCGCAGCGACGTCCATGTCGCCCTCGCCGATCGCCCGGTGGTCGTGGACGCCCCGGGGCATGTCCTCCACGGCGACGGTGGCGGCGCGCCCGGCGAACTCGCGCACGGCTGCTGAGGGTTCCCGGTCGCCGGTCACCCAGCAGTGGCCGGTGTCCAGGGCCATGGCGATGGGTGCGTCGGTGCGGCGCCTGACCGCATCGGCCAGTCGGACCCAGTCGTCGACGGTCTCGACGACGTGGCCGGGCTCGGGCTCCACGGCCAGGGGCACGCCCCGCTCGGCGGCATGGGCGGCCACCGCCACGATGCCGTCGACGAGGCGGCGCCACGCCAGCTCCGGCTCGACCCCGGGGCCGGGCACACCCGCCCAGCACGACACCGCCTCGGCGCTGACCGCAGCGCCGACGTCGACGGCCCGTCGCAGGAAGTCGACCCGGCGTGCCCGGCCCTCGGGCTCGTCGGCGACCAGGGTGGGGTGGTGCTTGCGTGAGGGGTCGAGCAGGTATCGGGCCCCGGTCTCGATGACCGCGCCCAGGCCCAGCTCGTCGAGGCGGTCAGCGAGACGACGGTCGGCGCCGGCCCGGTCGTCGGCGAAGGGGTCGTGGTGGTGGTGGTCGAGGGTGAGGGCCACCCCGTCGTAGCCGCAGTCGGCGATGAGGGCGAGGGCGTCGTCGAGGCGGTGGTGGGCGCACCCGTTGGTGTTGAAGGCGTACCGCAGTCCCACCTCAGCCACCTCCTGCTCGTGAGGAACAGCCGTCGGACCGGTGCCGGTGCGTCTCGGCGGCGCTCCCGTCGTGTCCGCCGAGGACGCTGAGCACGGCGTGGCGCGACGGCTCGCGGTACAGCGGGTAGAGGGGACCGACGGTGGCAGCGATGCGGTCCGGGGCGATCCACGCCGGGCCGCCGACGCGTGCTCGGGCTTCGGCGTCGAGTGGCACCGCCAGGGCCCCGGGGGGGCCCGAGCCGACGCCACAGAGATCGAGGCCGCGCTCGGCGGCGACGGCCAGGCCCCGAGGGCCGACGCGCCCGTAGCTCATCGTCTCGACCTCCAAGCCGGCCACGATGGCCTTGCCGGCGACCACGCCCGGCTCGGACGTTTCGGCCTGGGCCCACAGGGCCTCCAGACCGGCCCGCTCGAGCGCGGCGACCACGTGGGCCAGGCGGGCGGCCGGGTCACCGGCAGGTGGGTCACCGACGGCGCCGGTGACGTCGTCCCAGCCGATGAGGTGCTCCCTGTGTCGGATCACCGCCACCTCCTCGGCCAGCTCGGCGGCGGGCATCGCCGCCCAGCGGGCCATCTCCTGCAACGCCCGGGGTTCCTCCCGACCGGGATCGATGCGGCTCAGCCAGTCGTCGAGGTAGGCGGCGTCGACGATGCGGGCCACGACGTCGAAGCGACCGTGGGCCAGGCTCTTGCGGCTGCGGGCCGCAGCGAGCTCGCTGAGGGCCTTGCGCACGGCGCGGACGGGGTCGGGGTCAGCGGCTTCACCTCCGGCGGTGACCGCCAGCGGCATCGACGGATCAGGCTGGTGGTCGTCGGCCGACGCCCACACGTTGAGCGTGCCCAGATCGGTGGCGGCGAGCTTGACGATGGGCTCGACCCCCGCGTCGCGGAACGACGCGACGAGGGCGACGACGTCGGGATCGTCACAGGCGTCGATGTCGATGGCAGCGCCGGTGTCGAGCGCCCGGTAGCGCAGGGAGTTGCCGTCGCGCTGGATCAGCTCGAGCAGGGCGTGCACCTGGGCTCGGGCCCGGGTGTCACCAGCACCGAGGCCGTTGGTGATCGGGGTGATCATGGGGGTGACCCCGGGGGGTAGCTCACCGGGGTTGCAGGCGACGAGCTCGACGGGCACCCAGCGGGGCGCGCCGTCGGTCATCCGCTCGGCCGAGGTCCACGCCAGCGGCGTGTCGTCGTCGACCACGGTTCCGGGGTCCAGGGTCAAGGTGAGGGGGTCGACGGCGTCGAGGCCCCGGGCGCGCAGTTCACGGCGGCTGCCGCGCTCGAGGCGTCGCCGGCCGACGGCCAGGGCATGAGCAGACCACTCGACCAGCTCGCCCAACGCCGAGGCCCGGGCCTCGTCCTCGGTGGTGCCGTAGCCGAAGGTGCCGACGATGCGCTCGCCGAGGGTGAGGTGGGCCGCCACCGTCGGGACGCCGAGCCGGTCGATGTGGTCGATGCGCACCAGGTGCGGCTCGACCGGCAGGGCGCCCAGGTACGCCTCAGCGGCCCGGGCGGCGGCCTCGGCATGGCTGGTCGAGCTCGTCGGCTCGGTCACGACAGCGTCGGGTTCGTCGGCCCGGTCACGACAGCGCTGTGACCGAGACGGCCTCGACGGTCGGCCGCCCGGCGAGCAGCCCGTCGAGGTAGCGGACGACGAGATCGGTGTGCACGCCATCGACGGCCTCGAACGGGGTGCACACCGAGGTGAAGTCCAAGCCGCCGATCACGTCCCGGTAGCGGCTGACCTCGTTGCGACTGAGCGGGATCCGCTGGTGGTACGCCTTGTGGCTGCTCAACGCCACGGGGCGGCCAGCCTCGTCGACGTCGACCTTCAAGGCATCGCCGCAGAAGAGCCGTCGGGCGACGGCGTCGTGGAACACCACGTGGCCGGGGAAGTGCCCGCCGGTGGCGTGGGCGACGAGCCCGGGCCCGACCTCGTGGAGGTCGTCCATGGGCCAGGTGACGTCGAAGGCGCCGGTCCAGACGAGATCGTCGCGATGGATGAGCACCTCGGGGTCGAAGCGCTCGGCGAGCTGCCACAGCGCCCCGTAGCCGTGCACGTGCGTGCTCGCCACCGTGACCAGTCCGCCGGCGTCGGCCAGGGCGTCGAGGGCGCCAGAGGTGTAGACGCCGGTGGCCTCCAGGCCGATCCGACCGGCGTCGGTCGTCACGACCCACCCGCTCGAGCCGAGCCCGAGCGCGGGCCGGGCGCTCCACGCCTCGAGCCGGTCGTCGATGCGCTCGCAGGTGGTCTGGCGGCCGGTCTGGGCCTCGGCGAGGGTGTGGAAGGCGAAGCCATCAGGCGGCAGGGCGTTGCGCACGTCGACGCACACCGGGCAGCTCGGCGGCCGTTGGGTGTCGAACCAGCGCTGCCAGGTGCCGCAGTGGTCACAGGCGTAGCGGGTCAGGGTCACGGTGCCCCCTGTCGGGTGCTCGCACGTCTGGTGGCGGCGTCATCGGCTCGGGCCAGGGCGTCGAGCAGCAGCAGGTGGTGGGCGAGGTCGGTGTCGGGACAGGCGGTCGCCTCGCCCCGCACGACGGCGTCGACCCACTCGACCTGGCCGACGAAGGGATCGCCGGCGCCGTCGAAGGCCACCTCGGAGGTGTCACCGGTCTCGGCGCTGGTGCGCGTGAGGCGACCGCCGGGGGTCTGGCCCATCGTGTCGGTGGCGGTGAGGGCGCCGCCGGTCCCGGTGACCTCGATGCGGCGGCGGGGCAACGTCTCGGGCCAGCAGTAGGCCACCTGGGCGACCGCTGCGACCTCGCCGAGCGATCCCACCAGCACGGCTCCGTCGTCCACTCCGTCCAGACGACGGGCGTAGGGGTGCACGGCGTGCTGGAGCATGACCTGCAGAGCGTCCCACCGGTGGCCGACCAGCGTCGAGACCAGGTCGATCACGTGGGGCGCCAGGTCGATGGCCGCCCCACCCCCGGAGCGGTGCCCGTCGATGCGCCAGTTGTCCGTCGCCCAGGTCTGGTCGACCCAACAGGCGTAGCGGACCGCCACCTGGACGACCTGGCCGATCTCGCCGGCCGCCACGAGGCGGCCCATGGTCCGGTGAGCGGGGTGGTGGCGTTGGTCGAAGGCGGTCAGCAGCCACCGGTCGACCCGCCGGGCGTGGGCGTGCAGCTCGCCAGCCTCGTCGGGCTCGGTGGTCAGCGGCTTCTCGCACACGACGTGACGCCCGGCGTCCAGGCAGGCCCGGATGACGCTGCCGTGGGTGTGGTTGGGGGTGGCGACGTGGACGACCTCGACGGTGGGGTCCTCGAGCAGGTCGGCGAGGCTGCGGCGGGCACGAGCTGCCCCGGCGGCGGCCTCGGCCCGGCCCGCCACGGGGTCGGTCACGCCGACGAGTCGGGCACCGGGGACGGCATCGAGCGCCGGGACGAGGTGGTCGGTGGCGATCCAGCCGGCGCCGACGACGCCCCAACCGACGCTGTTCCGTTCGGCGCCGTCGCCAAGGGTGCGGCTCAGGTCGGCGTGCCGAGGCCCGACGCCGTTCACGGCCAGCCCGCAGGCACGTCGACCAGCACGCCCCGGGCGACGAGCGAGGCCATCTCGGCGTCGGTGGGATCGTGGTCGACGGCGCGGTCGGCCGAGAGCGCCTCGGCCAACCGGCGGCTGATCTCTGATCCGTCGACGTCAGCCATCTGCGGGCCGTACTCGTCACGGAACCCCGCCGAGGGCCACCGCACGCACAGCCGCGAGCCGACGAGGTCGAACAGCGCAGCGAGGCGCAGCGGCGTGCCCGGGGGCGGCCCCGGCGGCCGGGCCCAGTCCAGCTCGGACGGCACGACGCTGATCGCGTGCTCTCCGTGACGCTTGCCGCTCAAGGTCCGGGGCGGTCGTCCGCCACGGGCGAAGGCCGCGATGTCGGCGTCGTCGTGAGCTCGCCCGCCGTCGAGCAGGACCCGCCACCCCGCCAGCGAGCGGGGATGCCCGCCGACGACCTGGTCGGCATCGACGTCGTGCAGGTGACCGAGGGCGATGCTCCCGTCGGGTCCGGCGAGACGACGGGCCTCGGCCACCACGGCGGCGGCGTCGGCGATGAAGTACAGGGCATCGCAGATGACGACGGTGCGGGGCTCGGGCGTCTCGGCCAGACCGGTGGCGGAGGCGTCGGCGGCCACCCAGCGAGCGCCCGGGTCGACGCGACGGGCCCCGACCCAGGCCTTGGCCCACACCAGCTCGACGTTGGTGCGGTCGGGCCGTCGGTGGCGCACCGCCCAGCCGAGCTGACCGAGGCCGGCGGCGAGATCGACGATCGGCCCGGGCGGGCACGAGGCGGCGATGGCGGCGCTCGACGCCAGGGTGGGGGCCGACCAGCGGTGGGCGAAGTAGTCAGCGACCGGACCGAAGTCCAGCGCTCGCAGCAGCGGCACCGGTCCGAGGTCGCCGCGACGGTGGGCAGACACGGCATCGAGCACCTCTGACGGCTCGGGCCACGGGCGCGGCGCCCACGGATCACGTCGGGCGGCCAGGGTTGCTGCCGCCCGGTCGGCATCGGCTGCGTCACAGGCGTCGACGGCAGCGGCGGTGCCCTCGGGGTCGTCGGCGCGCAGGTCAGCCACTCCGTCGACGAGCGGCCACCGGTGCGTCCCGCAGTCGAGCGTCGCCACCTCTGGTGAGGCGCTCGATCCTGCGGCGCGCAACGGGGCGCCGTCGATGGGGCAGCGCAGCTCTGGGGCGCAGGCCACGTCGCCCCGCCCGCTCGTCGACGTCGTCACGGGGCGGTGACGAGCCCGGCGGCGGCGATGACGGCGAGTTGGGTGTCGCGCAGCGGCCCCGGATGGACCAGGTCTCCCTCGAGTTGCTGGTCGACGGTGATCGAGGCCACCGCGGCGTGGTGGGCGGCCTCGGCGACTCGGTCGACGACGTCGCCGACGACGAAGGCGTCAGCTGCGGCGCCGGTGGCGTCCTCGGCGGCGGTGGCCATGCCCCGCTCGGCGACCGCCCGCGCCGCTGCGGTCAGTTCGTCGAGGGCTGTGGCGCGGTGGCGGTCGACGAGGCGGATCAGCGCTTCGGGCCCGAGCAGCTCTTCGCCGCGCCACCCGAGGTCGGGGAACGTGGCGTTGTGCAGGTGATGGGCCAGCGCGGCGGCAGCCGCCTCGCCGCGCGCCTCGGGGGTGCCGGCGTCGATGGCGGCCAGCGTGGCCAGGGCGGCGACGGCGAAGCAGTGATCGGCGTGGGACTCGGTGTCGGGCAGGCAGCGTCGTCCGGCCGCGCCGACCGCGCCGGCCCGGGGTTGGGTGGCCAGCCCGGCACAGAACGACGGGACGGGCCACGGGTCACCGCCGCTGACCTGGGTCGCGCCGCCGTTCGTCGTATCGACGGTGGACGAGACGGGGCGGTGTCGAGGCGCCTGGTGCAGCGCTGTGCCGTCGAAGACCACGAGCCACGTCGGGGGCCGGCCGTCCTCTGTGGCCGCCCGGCGGGCGAGGTCGTCGAGGTCGACGCCGCTGGCGGCGAGGTCGTCGGGTTCGAGGTCGCCGACGCCACAGAGGACCAGGGCGTCAGCGGCGATCCGGTCAGCGACTGCTGAGGTGGGGACCCCAGCGGCCAACGCCGCCCACGCCCGGGAGAACGCCCGGGCCGTGGCGGTGCCGTCGCGTCCGGTGCGGCGCAACCGCTTGGCTTCGGTGAGCGAGCGGGCGAGCCGTCCGAGCTCGGGTGACGCCCCCGCCGGGCTCATCGCGCCAGCCACCCCCGCAGCGCGGCCATCTGTTGGCGGGCGTCGTGGTCGGGCCGAGAGCCATCGCTGGTCATCGGGGCCTTGAAGAAGGCGCCGAGCTCGGTGATGGCGCCGCCCTCGCCTCGGCGTCGGGCCCGGTCGAGCAGGCGCACCAGCTCGATGACCAGCGGGGCGGCCAGCACCGAGTCCTTGCACAAGAAGTCGATCTTGAGCTGCATGGGCCGACCGAGGAAGCCGATGAGATCGACGTTGTCCCACGCTTCCTTGTCATCGGCGCGGGGTCGGTAGTAGTTGATCTGCACGATGTGGTCGGTGACCTCGTAGCCGAGCAGGTCATCGAGCACCGAGCCCTTGGTGTCGATCTTGGATGCGCACGCCTCGGGGTCGTTCAGGGTCTGACCGTCGCCGTTGCCCAGCAGGTTGGTCGAGTACCAGCCGTCGACGACGAGGTTGCGCTCTCGCAGCGCCGGAGCCAGGACGGTCTTCAACAGGGTCTGTCCGGTCTTGCCGTCCTTGCCGGTGACCGGGACGCCCCGGTCCGTCGCGAGCTGAGCGAGGACGGGCAGGTCGACGGCGACCGACGGGGTGAAGTTGGCGTAGGGCACGCCGGCGGTGATCGCGGCGTAGGCGTAGCGCATCGCCGGGCGGATGGCCGGGTCGTCGGCGTCCAGGGCGCGCTCGAAGGCGTCGGGATCGGCGTAGGCGGGGTCGGCGAGGTCGACGGGGGCCTCGGTCGAGGCGACGTTGACGACCACCGGGGCGGTGAGGCCTCCCAACGCCTCGACGATGGCGTCGACGACCTCCCGGTGGCTGCCCTGGGGGGCCGGGGAGGGAGTCAGATCGGCGAGCAGCGGGGCGGCCCGGTCCTCTTGGCGCTCTCCAAGGACGCCGTGGGTGGCGACGGCCTTGTCGAGGGGGACCGGATCGAGGTCGAAGCCGGCGATCTCGATGTCGGTGTAGCGAGCGAGACCGGCGTCGAGGTCGACGTCGGCGAGCGGGAGGCCCACGGTGTCGGTGTGGCCGGCTCGCAGCATCGCCAGCCCGGCGGCGACGGTCGTGCCGACGGCGCCGCCGAGACCGACGAGCACGGCCGTGGGTGCGGTGGGGTCGAGGGGCCCGCCCTCTGCGGTGCGTGACATGTCCGTGACGTTTCCAGCCCCGAGCCGTGGGGCCCACCCTCGGGCGCCGCAGCTTCGGCCACGACACCTAGAGTTCAGCGTGCGTTCACCTCGGGCCACCGGCAGCGGGGGGACGGATCGGCGCCCTCGCACCGGGGAGATCTCGCGCCGTTAGGGTGCCAGCCCCTGTGCGCCGTCTCCTCGCCCGCGTGACCCTTCGCCTGCTGCGCCTGCGGTTCGTGCCCCCGTCCGAGCCCCTCCCCGCTCGGTCCGTGCTGGTCGCTGCGCCCCACACCAGCTGGCTCGACCTGCCCCTGGCGTTGTCGCTCACGGCCATGAACGGCCTGCACGTACGTTGGCTCGGCAAGTCCGAGCTGTTCCGCGGCCCCGGTGGGTACGTGTTGCGGGCTCTCGGCGGCATCCCGGTGGACCGCGAAGCGCCCGGGGGGCTGGTCGAGGCGCTGGCCGGGCACTTCGACTCCGCCGATCCCTTGGCGCTGGTGGTCGCCGTCGAGGGCACCCGGTCGTCGGCGCAAGGATGGAAGAGCGGCTTCTACCGCATCGCCGTGGCCGCCGACGTCCCCGTCATCCTCGGCTACGTCGACACCCGAGACCGCACCTGCGGCCTGGACCGGGGCTACGAGCTCACCGGCGACGTGTCCGCCGACATGGACGTCATGCGGCAGTTCTACGTCGGCCGCACGGGCTTGCGCGCCGGACTCGAGAGCCGCCCTCGCCTGTCGGCCGAGGATCGCCGGGCGGACTGACCGCAGTGACCGACGCCGTCGAGTCGACCGACCCCCGTCGGGCCGACTGACCCCTGCGCTGACCGGTTCCGCCCCCCGATGACCCCGCTCCACCGATGGTCCCGCCCCACCGATGGTCCCGCCCCACCGATGGTCCCGCCCCACCCATGACGTCTGTGCCTGCTCAGCCCCGGGCGCGGACCCGTGATGTCGACGTGCTCGTGGTGGGGGGTGGGCCAGCGGGGCTGGCCACCGCTGCGCTGGTCGCTCGCACGGGGCGGTCCGTCGAGCTGGTCGAGGCGTCCGAGCGCCTGGGGGGCATGGCCGCCAGCCCGGTCGTGGCCGGCCAGCGGGTCGACCTCGGCAGCCACCGCCTGCACCCCAACGCCTCGGCCCCGGCGGCCCGGCTGCTGCGCGAGCTGCTCGGAGACGATCTCCAGGTGCGTCCCCGTCGGGGCCGGTTGCGCTTCGCCGGACGTTGGGTGGGCTTTCCCCTTCGCACCGGTGACCTGCTCACCTCGCTGCCGGCGGCGACGGTGCTGCGTCTCGCTGCCGAGCAGCTCACCGGCCCGCTGCGTCGCCCCCGCCAGGACACCTACCAAGAGGTGGTGCGGGCCCGGCTCGGCCCGACGGTGCTGGCGGAGTTCCACGGGCCCTACGTCGCCAAGCTGATGGGCCGCCCGCCCGACGAGCTCGCCGGCGAGCTGGCTCGCCGGCGCATCGCCCTGCGGGGTCCGTCCGATGTCGCCGCTCGGCTGCTGCGGGCTCGCACCCGGGCCGGGTCCACCTTCTGGTACCCACGCCTGGGCTTCGGACAGATCGGCGAGCGCCTCGCCGGTGACGCCGAGGCCAACGGGGCCGTGCTGCGCACCGGCACCACGGTCACGACGCTCGTTCCCGGCGGGGCGCCCGTCGTGAGCACCTCGGGCGGCGACCGGCTGGCCCCAGCCCGGGTGATGTGGACCGCTCCGCCGGCAGCCCTCGCCCGGGTGGTGCCCGGCGCTCCGTCCGGGGCCGCTGGGGCCCTCGAACACCGGGGGGTGGTGCTGGTGCACCTCGTGGTCGAGCGGGACCGCTGGAGCGAGTGGGACGCCCACTACGTCGGTGATCGTGACGTCGCCTTCGTGCGGCTGTCAGAGCCCAAGAACTATCGGGACGGGCCCGATCCGACCGGTCAGACCGTGCTGTGCGCCGAGCTGCCCGCCTCGGTGGGCGACGCCCGTTGGGTGGCCAGCGACGGCGATCTGGTGGCCGAGGTGCTCGACGGGGTCAGACGACTCGGGCTCGAGCCCTTCGCCGTCGCCCACGCCGTGACCCACCGGTTGGCATCGGTGTATCCGGTGCTGACCCACGACGCGCTGGCCGCAGCCGACGCGCTGCAGCGTTGGGCCGACGGGCTCGACGGGGTGACGGTGCTCGGTCGCCAGGGCCGCCAGGTGGGTGACAACCTCCACCACGTGCTCGACATGGCCCTGGCCGCCACGGCGTGCCTCGGCACTGGCGGCAGGTGGGACGAGCGGGCCTGGCGGAGGGCGTGCCGGGGCTTCGACGCCCACGTCGTGGAGGACTGACAGGGTGCTGCGCCGCAGCGGGACCGGGGGGTCCACATGGCGGGCGTCGCCCCCGGCTCGTTGCGCAGGTGGGTAACGTCGGCCGGCGGTGAGCAGCCCTCGGACCCTTCGACGTGTCGTCCGGAGCATCCCGGCCCTGGCCGCCGCCGTGGCTCTCGGGTCGTGCTCGTTCGTGACCTCCGACGATGCCGCTCACACCAACAGTGATGCGACCGACCGGCCGAGCACGCCACCGATCACCGCATCGTTGGCGCCCCCGGACGACGTCGACGGTCTCGTCGAACGCCAGCGGGGCGACGGACCCGAGGCCTCGGTGGTCCGTGAGTTCCTGGCGGCGGTCGAGGCCGGTGACGCCGACGCCGTCTATCGCCGGTTGTCGACGCCGGCCCGGGTCGCCACCGGGTTCCGGGACGGGCTCGACCTGGCCGAGCTCGGGGTGCAGGTGCCTGACGACGTCGACGACGCCGAGCTGCGGGTGCTCGCCGACGTCGTGCCCGGCATCGACGTCGTCGTCATCGACGACGACCAGACCCTCATCGTGCGCTCAGAGATCGGCGAGCTGCTGATCGAACCGGTCAGCCCGCTGTCTGAGGACGGCGCCGCCGCCGGGGCCTCTAACGCCGTGCTGCCCGTCGAGGGCACCGAGATGTTCGTGGCGGTCGACCCGGTGCGGGGGGCGGCGATCGTCGACGGCGGCCCCGTCGGCCAGGACCCCGCCGCCCGCCAGGACCTGCTCGCCGAGGGCGACCGCGGCTCGGAGGTCTCGGAGTGGCAACGGCAGCTGGCTGACGAACTGACCCAGCGGGGGCTGTCACCGGTGGCCGTCGACGGCGTCTTCGGCCCCGGCACCGCGGCGGGCACCGCCCGCCTCGAGGAGGCGCTCGGACTCGAGGCCGACGGCGTGGTCGACACCGAGCTGCTGGCGGTGCTCGCCGAGGGCTGACGGTGCGGCCGCCGGCGGTGACGCGGGCAAGGATCGAGCGGAGCCCTCAAGCCGACGGCGGCCTCGGGTGTGACCCATCGTTCACGCGGCCCACTGCTGGCGTTCAACGGCGATCGGTACCGTCGGCGGGATGAGCACCGCGAAGACCGTTGGACCCCTGCCCCTGACGGCGGTGTTCAACTTCAGGGACCTGGGCGGTCTGCCCACCATCGACGGCGCCACCGTGCGCAGCGGGGTCGTGCACCGCGCTGACGGCCTGCACCGGTTGGTCGACAGCGACGTCGAGCTGCTGGCCCCGCTCGGGCTGCGGACCGTCATCGACCTGCGCACCGATCGGGAGGTCATCGAGTGGGGGCACGCCCCCGTCGAGGTCACCGGGGCCGAGGTGATCCACCGCTCGATCCTGCGCACCACCTGGGACGCTGAGGCCCTCACCGGCGCCGAGCAGGCCGAGCGGTTCCTCGCCGACCGCTACCTCGACATGCTCGACGAGGGCGGCGAGGCCATCGCAGACGTGCTCGACGTCATCGCCGACCCGGCCCGCCACGGCGTGGTGTTCCACTGCGCAGCAGGCAAGGATCGCACCGGGGTCATCGCTGCCCTCATCCTGTCGCTGCTCGGCGTGGATGACGACGTCATCGCCGCCGACTACGGCCGCAGCGCCGACGCCATGGACAGGATGGAGGGCTGGTACCGCGACAACCACCCCGACCGGGTGGAGGCCATGAGCCGCCAGCCCCGGTCGTTCCGCTCGTGCCCGCCGGCGGCGATGCTCGCCTTCCTGGGCGACGTCCGCTCTCGCTGGGGCTCGGTGCAGGGGTGCGTCGACGAGCTCGGGGTCGACTCGTCCACGACCGAGTCGCTGCGCCAGCACCTCCTCGTGCGCTAGCAAGACCCGGGTGAGCACCGACGCCAGCACCGACACCGACGCTGCGGCGGGCGACGCCGAACAGACCGTCCTGGTGGACACCGACGGCCCCGTCGTCACGCTGACCTTACACCGCCCCGAGGCCCTCAACGCCTTGACCCCGCCCATGCTGGGTCGTCTTGCTGATGCGGTCCGCGGTGCGGCCGCAGCCGATGGCGTGCGCGTCATCGTCCTCACCGGGCACGGGCGAGCCTTCTCCGCCGGGGTCGACCTGAAGGTCATCGGGGCCTCGGGCGCTGGCGGGGGCGACGTCGGCGCCGAGCTGAACGACCGTGCACGCGACGCCATCGAGACCCTCACCACGGTCGGCGTCCCGGTCATCGCCAAGGTGAACGGCCACTGCTTCACCGGGGCGCTCGAGCTGGCCCTCGCCTGTGACCTGCTCGTCGTCGCCGACCAGGCCCGTCTCGGTGACACCCACGCCAAGTTCGGGCTGCGACCCACCTGGGGGATGAGCCAGCGCCTCATCCGCACCGTCGGGGTCCAGCGGGCGCGCGAGCTGTCGTTCACCGCCCGGGTCGTCACCGGGGTCGAGGCCGCCGAGATCGGCCTGGCCGCGGCGTCGGCCCCGGCGGACGGGCTCGACGACCTCGTCGACACCATGGCGGCGGCCATCGCCGAGAACAGCCCCGGCAGCATCGCTGCCTACAAGGACCTGTACCGGGTGGCGCTCGACGGCGGACTCGCCGACGGCCTGGCCTACGAGGCCGCCACCGAGTACGTCATCACCGACGCCAGCGAGCGGGTGGCCGGCTTCGGCCGCTGAGCCCGCCGGCCTACTCGGTGGTTGCGCGCCTGGGCAGAACGGTGGCGCTGCACGCAACAGGCGGTAGTTGGTGGCCGTGGGTCCCGTCGGCATCGGAGCACAGGACCGTGCGCGCTTGCCGGTCGACCAGTCACCTGCAGGCCATCAGGTTCGTTCAAACTCGACAGCTCGGTTGCAGTGCGGATCTTGGGGGCGGGGTGGTGCGGGGGCCCGGTCGTGCCCCTTGACCTGGGGCGATGGTGCGGGTCTGCTGGGTCACCGGGTGAGTTGGTCGAGGCGCCGTTGGGCCCGGCGTGGTCGCCGGTGAGGTGGGGGAGGTGGTGTCTGGGGCGGATCAGGCGGTGAGCTTCGCTGAGGTGTTGCCCGGGGTGCAGGCGAGGTATTGGTCGACGGGGGCGGGGGTGAAGGAGGACCTGGAGGTGAGCGGCCCGGAGTCGTGGCCGGCTGGGGGGTTCGTGTTCGACGTGACCGCTGAGGGTGTGGAGCTGGTCGGTCGGGCTGATGGTGGTGTTGACGTGGTGGCCGGGTCTGGGGAGCGGGTGGCGGTGGTCCCCCCGCCGGTCATGGTTGATCAGGTCGGGTTGGGCGCGGTGGGTGAGCGCGACGCCGAGCAGGCGGCGGCGGGGCGGCAGGATGGTCGGTGGGTGCGTGGTCGGTGGAGCGTTCGGGTGAGGGTCGCCGGGCTAGATGAGGCATGGGTGGCTGATCCGGCCCGGGTGTGGCCGGTGGTGGTGGATCCGTCGGTGACCACGAGCCTGGGTTCTGAGGACGCGTACCTGATCGGGTCTGCTGCAGGTTTGGTTGCCGGTACGTACGTGTGATTGGGCCGCGTGAGCGGCGGGCGTCTGCGTGGAGCGAGGGCGAGTTCGTATTCGACGGGGGTGAGCTTGCCGAGGGCTCGTTGACGGTGTCGGCGCACCGTGTGCCGATCGCTGCTTCGGTCTTGACCTGGGAGGAGAGCAGCACGTTCGCGACACCGCGTTCAGGGTCGCGGGAGGCGGGCCTCGATCGCCGTAACGAAGTCCCGGAGGTCGTCGAGATCGGCCAACGCAGCAATCACCCTGCGATCGTCGACGTCGGTGTAGCGGTGCACCAGCACGTTGCGGAAGCCGACGGCGTTGGCCAGCCGGTCGGCGAGGCCGGCGTCGATGACGCCATGCTCGGCCAGGAGGCGCAGCGCACCGGCGTTGGTCGAGGGACGCCCCCACCGTTCGCTCGCGATGAGGTGCAGTGCCACGTCCACGCAGGCCTCGATGGCGGTGACGAAGGAGTACTTCACCGCCCGCAGGCCGCGCGCGTCGCCGGCGAGGGCCACGGGATCTTCGGCGTCCAGGTCGACGATCGTGGCGTCGAGCCGTTGGAGCAGGCTGCGAATGCGGTCAGCGTCGACCACGCAGCACCGCCTCCCGGTAGTCGCGATCGAACTGGCGTCGCCGAGGCGCCTCGAAGTTGAAGACCTTGATGGTGTCGGCCTGCCAGCGCACGCGAGCCGGCGGGTCGTCGTCATAGAGGAGTCGACCGTGCAGCGCCACCCGGCCAACCACGTCGAGCGAACCGTCGTCGAGGACCAACAGATCCACGCCCTCGGGCACCTCGACCTCCCAGCTTGCCGGAGGGTCCTCACCCCACCAGGCGCCGACGTCGAGGTCGCTGTCGTGCCGGGGCGGGTGCCAGGGCCCGTCGAGCCCGGTGCGGCTCCCGTAGACGAAGGCGAAGCGGACACCGGCGGTGCGGAGGTGCTCGGTCACCTCGGCCTCGCTGAACGTCTCGGCCACCACCTTCACCGTAGGTGCCCGATGCGTCGACGCCGGGGGCCCCCCGGCCCGGTGCGACCGGCTCAGGTCGACAGCGCCGCGATGGCGCGCTGCACCCGCACCTCGCTGACCTTGGCGGGTCCGCGCAGCTCTTGGGCGAACAATGCGAGACGCAGCTCGTCGATCTGACGCCAGAGCGCCTCGACTTCGGCAGCACGGGCCGGCCCGAGGCCCTCGGCGGCCGCTCGCAGGGAGGTCTCCAGGTCGGCGAGGACGAGGGTGCGGCGGCGGTCGCGCTCGATGTCGTCGGCCAGTCGGTCCAGGCGCAGCGCGGCGCCACGAGCCGACCGGTCGACCAGATCGAGGCCGTCCGCCCCGGCCGCAGCGACGAAGCCGGGGCGCACCAGCCGGTCGAGGTGGGTCCTCAGATCGGCCACCGACACGGCCAGGGCCGGCGCCACCAGCGGTTCCAGACGGCTGCGCACCTCGCCGACGGTGGCCACGATCGACGCCACCCGGCCGGCGACCTCGCCACCGACGACCACCAGGTCACCCGACACCGCCCGTCGCAGCCGTTCGAAGCCCTCCGCGGTCCAGGCCGGACCGCCGTGGCGGGCGATGAGGGCGTCGAGCGTGCAGGCCACGATGTCGTCGAGCAGATCGGTGAGGCGACCGGGGGAGTGGGCGGCGAGCGCCAGCTGGGTGTCGCGGCCCGCGGTGTCGGCGACGACGCGCCGGGGGTTGGCCAACGAGCACCACACCAGGCGGCGCGTGCCCCTTCGCATCGCGCGGTCCTGCGCGTCGGCAGACCCGAGCACCCGCACCGCGACGCTGGTGCCGGCGTCGATGAGCGCAGGGTGTCCGCTCAGCACCCGGCCGTCGCGCTCGACGTCGACCCGGCGAGGCAGGTCGCCCAGGTCCCAGGCGGTGAGGCCGTCGCGCTCCAGGCCGGCGGTCTCGGCTGCGACCAGGGACCGCACCGTCGGAGCCAACCGGTGGCGCAGCTCGGTCAGGTCGGTGCCGGTCGCCCGGACGGTGCCGTCGGCGTCGGCGACGCGGAACGTCGGCCGCAGGTGCCGGGGCAGGCGAACCGGGTCGAAGTCACCGGCGGTGACGCGCACGCCGGTGCGGCGGCGCAGCTCGGCGGCGAGGACCTCGGCGATCGGGCCGTCCTCGGGGCCGATGTCATCGATGAGCTCGGCGGCGCGGTCGGGGATCGGTACCAGGGGGCGTCGCAGCGCCTTGGGCAGAGTGCGCAGCAGCTCGGTGACGAGCTCGAGGCGCAGACCGGGCACCTGCCAGTCCAAGAGATCGGGTTCGATCCGGCCGATCAGGGTGGTGGGCACGTGCACGGTGACGCCGTCGTCGGGGGCGGTCGGGTCGAACAGGTACTCGAGGGCGAGCTGCTCGCCGCCACCGGGCCAGGTGTCGGGGAACGCCTCGGCGTCGACCGCCGCTGCGGGTCCGAGCAGATCCTCGACGGTGGCCACCAGCACGTCCGGGTCGTCCTGGCACAACCGGCGCCACCAGCGGTCGAAGTGCCCGCCGGAGGTGACGTCGTCGCCCACTCGGGCGTCGTAGAAGGCCGTCAGATCGTCGTCGTCAACCAGTGCCTGACGGTGGCGGGCCCGCTGTTGGAGGGCCCGGGCCTCTTCGAGGGTGGCCCGGTTCTCCGCTAGCACCCCGAGGCGCACGGGGCCGTCCCCCTCCACCAGGGCGTGGCGGACGAACATCTCACGGGCTACGGCCCGGTCGACCCGGGCGTAGGCGACCCGGCGGCCGGCCACGATCGGCAGACCGAACAACGTCACCCGCTCGTCGGTGACCGCCCGGCCGGCCCGGGCGTCCCAGCGTGGGTCGCTGTAGCTGCGACGTAGCAGGTGCCCGCCGAGGTCCTCGACCCACGCCGGGACGATGGGGGCGACGATCCGGGCGAACAGCTGGCTCGTCTCGACGAGCTCGGCGGCCATCACCCACTCGGGCGCCGATCGGCCGATCGCTGACCCGGGGGCGACGACGAAGCGGGCGTCCCGCGCCCCCCGGTAGGCGCGGAGGCCGCGACGGGGGTCGCGCTGGCCGATCTGGGAGAGCAGGCCGGCCAGCACGCTGCGGTGCAACGCCTCGGGGTCATCGGGTGCCGAGCTCACCTCGATGCCGAGGTCGGCGACGGCCCGTCGGAGCTGGCGGTCCAGGTCGTGCCATTCCCGGATGCGCAGGAAGTGCAGGTGCTCGTCCCGGCACAGACGCCGGAAGGCGTTGCCCGATCGCTGCTGGCGGGCCTCTCGCAGGTAGCGCCACAGCTCGACGATGGCCAGCACGTCAGAGCCATCGGCATCGAAGCGGGCGTGCAGCTCGTCGGCGCGCTGGCGATGCTCGGCGGGGCGTTCCCGGGGATCTTGGATCGTGAGGAAGGCGGCGACGATGATCGCCTGGCGGACGCACCCGTAGCGTTCGCCCTCCAACACCATCCGACCGAGGCGAGGATCGACGGGCAGGCGGGCCAGGCGTCGCCCCAGCGGGGTGAGGCGGCGGTCGGGGTCGGCGGTGGCCGGATCGAAGGCGCCGAGCTCCTCCAGCAGGCGCACCCCGTCGGTCACGTCGCGGCGGTCCGGTGGTTCGACGAAGCCGAAGTCCTCGACCGAGCCGAGCCCGGCGGCAGCCATGCGCAACAGCACCGAGGCGAGGTCGGTGCGCAAGATCTCGGGCTCGGTGAACGCCGGGCGCGACGCCAGATCGTCCTCGTCGTAGAGGCGCACGCAGATGCCGGGCCCGACCCGTCCGCAGCGCCCGGCCCGCTGGTCGGCCGAGGCGACCGAGATCGGTTCGATCGGCAGGCGCTGCACCTTGAGGCGCCGGCTGTAGCGGGAGATGCGAGCGGTGCCGGTGTCGACCACCGAGCGCACCCCGGGGACGGTGATCGAGGTCTCGGCGACGTTGGTGGCCACCACGATGCGCCGACCCCGGTGAGGGGCGAACACCCGGTGCTGCTCGGCTGCGGTCAGCCGGGCGTAGAGGGGCAGCACCTCGGTGTCGGGCCAGCGGCGCTCGACGAGGGCATCGGCGGCGTCGTGGATCTCACGCTGACCGCTGCAGAAGACCAGCACGTCACCTGGCCCCTCGCCGATCAGCTCGCCGACGGCGTCGACGATCGCTTCGGTCTGGTCACGCCCGTCGCCGGGTTCGTGACCGTAGGGTCGGTAGCGCAGCTCCACGGGATGGGTGCGCCCGGTCACCTCGACGACCGGGGCACCGAAGTGGTCGGCGAAGCGCTCGGTGTCGATCGTCGCCGAGGTGATGACGAGCCGCAGGTCGGATCGGCGGGGCAGCAGGCCGTGCAGGTAGCCGAGCAGGAAGTCGATGTTGAGGCTGCGCTCGTGGGCCTCGTCGACGATGATCGTGTCGTAGCGGTCGAGGCGACGGTCCCGGGTGATCTCGTTCAACAGGATGCCATCGGTCATCACCTTGACCCGGGTGGCCTCGCTGACCACGTCGGTGAAGCGCACGGCGTAGCCGATCGTCGCACCGAGCTGCTCGCCCATCTCGTCGGCGATGCGCTCGGCGACCGAGCGGGCGGCCAGCCGGCGAGGCTGGGTGTGGCCGATGCGACGACCGTTCGCGCCCCGGCCGAGCTCGAGGCAGAGCTTGGGCAGCTGGGTGCTCTTGCCCGACCCGGTCTCGCCGGCCACGACCACCACCTGGTGCTCGGCCAGCGTCTCGAGCAGCTCGGGCCGGCGGGCGACCACGGGCAGCTCGGACGGGTAGCGCAACCGGGCAGGGTCGAAGGTTTCGGCTCCCGGCTCGTCGTCCCTGCGCCCCGCAGGCCCCGGGCCGGGTCGATCCTGGGGGGGCGAGGGGCGGGTGGTCACGGGGTCGTTCAGGGTTCGCAGGGCCCATCTGCGCCGAACGGCGACGGGCCAGCGCCGCCGGGCGCACGGATACGGTACCGGCCGTGCACGGCGCCGGGACCCGGTCGCGACGGGCCAAGATTCGTGGCGACCATCGGGCCGGCAAGCGATTCGCCCGAGGTGATCGACGGCCTCGTGCGCGCCGGGATGGACGTCGCCCGGGTCAACACTTCCTACGGCGATGCCGACGAGCACCGTCAGATCATCGAGGCGGTCGGTGCTGCCGCCCGGGCGGCCGGCAGGCCGGTGGCGGTCCTCGTCGATCTCCAGGGCCCCAAGATCCGCCTGGGCCGGCTCGACGGCGACGTGGCTCTGCGGGCCGGCGACGGGGTGCGGGTGCTCGACGGCGGGTCATCCGGCGGTGGGGTCCTCGACGGCGCAGAGGACTCGGCCGCAACGTCGGACCCCAGCGGGTTCGAGGGTCCGGGGGAGGGCGTGGTGGTGCTGCCGAGCACCTTCGTCGGGCTGAGCGCCGACCTCGAGACCGGGCACCGGATCATGATCGCCGACGGCTTGGTGACCCTGGTGGTGCAAGAGGTCGGCGACGGCTGGGTCGACGCCGTGGTCACCCGTCCGGGGACGGTGCGCACCGGTCGGGGCGTCAACCTCCCCGACACCGCGGTGTCGGCCCCGTGCTCGGCGAGCGCGACGAGGCCGTCCTCGCCGCTGCGCTGCGGGCGGGGGCCGATCTGGTGGCGTTGTCGTTCGTGCGCTCTGCCCACGACGCAGCGGTGGTGCGACGCGCCATGCGGGCAGCGATCGGAACCACCGTGCCCCTGGTCGCCAAGATCGAGCGGGCGATCGCCCTTGACCACCTCGACGGCATCGTCGCCGCCTTCGACGGGGCGATGATCGCCCGGGGCGACCTCGGCGTCGAGATCGACCTCGCCGACGTTCCGGCCGCCCAGAAGCGGATCATCGCCACGGCCCGGAGGGCGGCGACGCCGGTGATCGTGGCCACCGAGATGCTCGAATCGATGATCGGGGCGCCCCGTCCGACGCGGGCTGAGGCGTCTGATGTCGTCAACGCCATCCTCGATGGGGCCTCGGCGGTGATGCTCTCGGGTGAGACCTCGATCGGCGTGCATCCGATCGAGGCGACCTTGACGATGGCTCACCTCGTCGTCACCGCCGAGGCCATCGGCTCGGCGGCGCCAGTGCACTGGGAGCCCGCCGACGCCGACGACGCGCTGGTGCGCGCTGCGGTCGAGCTCGCCGCCCGGACACCGGGCGCGGTCATCGGCGTCATCACCCGCACCGGCAGCACGGCCCGCCGGGTGGCGTCGCTGCGGCCGGCGAACCGGGTGGTGGTGCTGTGCGCACACGGCTCCCACGAGGCGTGGTCGCTCTTGTGGGGAGTCGAGTCCAGCGGCGTCGACCTCGGTGAGGACCGCTCGCCCGAGACGGTGCGCACGACCCTCGCCTCGGTGTTCGACATCGCCAATGACGTGCCGATCGTGGCGATCTCGGGTCACACCCCGGGACGTTCGGAGGTGATCTACCGCCTCGACCCCAGGTCCTGACGCCGGTCCGGCCGCTACGGCTGGACGGTGGCGAGGGGGGCGAGGTCCGCGATGGCGTTGGCGCGCAGCAGCGCTGGCTGTGACGGGTCGCCGTACTGGTAGCTCAGCGTCCACAGCTCGTCACCGCCGACGACGAGGCTGCGCACGATGGAGCGGGCCGCTTCCTCGGGCCAGCACGCCACGATGCGCTCATCGGGGGCCAAGGTGAGTCCTACGCGCTCGGCTTCCTCGCCGAGCCACGGGTCGTCATCACAGGAGAAGCGGCTCACCGAGACGTCCTCGCCCTGTCCGCAGATGAACGCTTGCCCCCCGTCGGTGACCATGTACTGCAGCTCGGAGTTGACGGTCGCGGGATCCTCGGCGCCCACGTCGGCCGGTCCGAGCTCGTCGCAGGTGATCTGCTCGGCAGCGGCGTCGAGGTGGTCGATGCGGCCGACCTCGGTGATCGAGCCCGGCTCCACCCGCAACACCACGGCCCCCGCCCAGCCCTCGTTCCACAGCTGCAACGGCACGACGGCGAGGCGCTCGGGCTCCCACCACAGGAAGGCCCGGTGCTCGAAGCCGACCTCGTTCCACCCGTCAGGAGCGTCCCAGGTGGCCTCCTCGACCGGGTTCGCCGGGTCGGTCACGTCATACAGCGACACCTTGGCACCGGTGACCATCCCGGTCTGTTCGTCGGCGGTCGAGCCGACGCCGATGACCCGGCCCTCGCCGATCGGGTGCAGGTAGCTGGAGAACCCTGGGATCTTCAGCTCGCCGACCACCCTGGGGGCAGCCGGATCCGACAGGTCGACGGTGTAGAACGGATCGACCTGGCGGAACGTGACGACGTAGGCGGTGTCGCCGACGAAGCGCACCGACTGCACCGCCTCGCCGTTGCCGAGGTCACCGACGCTGGCCAACTCGACGAGGCGACCCTCGGCTTGTCGCATGGTGCGCACGAACGACTCGCTCGTCTCGTCCCACGGGTCACCCGAGGTGGTCACGACCCGCAGCACGCCCTCGTGCTCTGACATCGAGAACAGGTCGCGCACGACCCCTGGCACCTCGCCCGAGGCGGTGTAGGTCGCATCGGTGCCGGAGAGCTCGAAGCGGTGGATGTCGGTGGCCCGCTCGTCCCAGGCCTCCTCGGCCGCATCGCCCTCGATGGGCCGTGGCCCGGACTCGGGCCAGGAGGTGGTGGCCACGTACATCGAGGTCGGGAACGCCGAGACGATGTCACCGGGGGCCAGCACCGAGGTGGTCGACGGCGTCAGGTCACCAGCGACGGGCAGCGAGACGACCGACAGCACCCCGAAGCCGGCGAAACTGGCCGGGGCGTGCACCCGGTCACAGGGGGTCAGCAACCCCTCGCCGACGACGGCGCCGCCTGCGTCGCGCCGGGTGTAGCCGGGCAACCAGTCGTCGAGCTCGGAGCTGGCGATGACCGCCTGGTTGGCCTCCATGGCGGCCTGCTCGGCGTTGGCGCTCGAGGGTTGCAAGAACGGCAGCTCACCGCCGGGGGCCGATCGCACGACGATGCGGGCCGTGCCGTCGACGGCCCGGGCGCTGACGTAGTCGCCCTCGACCTCGAGCGTCCCCGACACGATGGGGGACGGCCCGGCCAGACTGATGCGCTCGATGCGGGTGGTCGGTCGGAACGAGCCCGGCCGGGCGATGTCGCTGGCACTCGACACGTCGGAGCTGGCTGCCAGCGTCTCGCCGTCGGTGCGGGTCACCACGATGACGTCGTCGCCGTCGAGCAGCAGCTCGGGTGACCAGCCATCGGCCACGTCGACCCGGCCGGTCACGGCCCGAGCGGCCACGTCGATGACGACGAGCTCACCGCCCGAGACCACCAGGATGCGCTCGCCGTCGGTCTTGACGACGTCGGGCTCGTCGACGCCGAGCTCGGCGAGGTTGGTGCCCGAGAAGTCGACGCCCTCGACCGGCTCGCGTCTGGCCGCATCGGCCCCCGCCGCAGCGGCCCCGGCCGAGTCGTCAGCGGACGTGGCCAACGCCTCGGTCTCCACCTCGACGTCGAAGTCGCCCTCCTCGGCGACGAGGAACGGGTCCTGCCACGGCGAGCCGTCCAGGCCGTAGGGCCCGACCCGTTCGGCACCCTCGGTGCGAAGGTGGTCGAGCAGCGCATCACAGGCGTCGAAGGTCGACAGAGCGATCAGCTCGAGACCCTCATCGCTCAGATCGACGGTGGCGGGTGGCGCGCCAGAGGCCGGGGGAGCGTCAGAGCCCGATGAGGTGGCGGCCCGTTCGGCGCTCCCGCCCCCTGTTCCCGAACAGGCCGACAAGACCAACAACGCTGCGGCCGCGGCCGCTGTCGTGCAACGCATGTCGCATGCCTCCCTCGTGGTGCACGTCGTCTGACGACGCCGACCACCCCGGAGGTTCCCGAAGGTCTCCGGGGGAGCGACAGCGCAGACGCGACGACGTGCGCGCAACCCCGGCCCGAGCGTCGGCGCGGTGCCGAGCGAACGCCCGAGGGCGCCTAGAGGGCGGCGAGCACCGAGTCGACAGAGCTCTTGTCGAGGCCCGGACCCTCCTCGACGCCGAGCCAGCTGACCTTGCCGCCGTCGAGGACCATGGCGTAGCGCTGGGAACGGGTGCCGAGACCGAAGCCGCTGCCGTCCATCGTGAGGCCGACCGCTGTGGCGAAGTCGCCGTTGCCGTCGGCGAGCATCTCGACGTCGTCGCCCCCAGCGGCCTGCCCCCAGGCGCCCATGACGAACGGGTCGTTGACCGAGATGCAGGCGATCTTGTCGACGCCCTTGGCCTTGAGGTCGTCGGCCCGGGTGACGAACCCGGGCAGGTGCTGCTCCGAGCACGTCGGCGTGAACGCCCCCGGCACGGCGAACAGCACGACCTTGCCGCTGCCCAGCACCTCTGTGGTCTGGGCGGGGGCGGGCCCGTCGGCGCCCACCGTCATGATCTTCACGTCGGGGACGGTGTCGCCCACGCTGATGGCCATCTGTCGGTCCTCCTCGCGCAGCCTGTGCGCCTCGTCGGGCCGACCCTAGCGGCGCGCCCGGCCCGCCCACGGCGGGTGCTGGGTGGGGAGGGGCGGTGTGGTGGGGCTAGTCGTCGGCCGCCTCGACGTCGACGTCGACGTCGACCTCGTCGATGGGAGCGGGCGGCTCCTCCCAGGGGCGGACGTGGCGCAACCGCAGGGTCGTGATGCCATCGCCGACGGCACGCAAGCGCAGGTATCGACGTCCGCCGTCGCCGACCGCGTCGGTCTCAGACGCCTCGTACTCGTCGAGCACCAAGCGGAGGACCGTCGGGTCGGGCTCGGCTGCGAGCTCCCAGCGGAACCCGCTGGAGAGGTTCTCGCGCAGCACCACGACGAACTCGTCGCCGACCTCGGCCTCGACCCGCTCGCTCGGGTCGGTGACGACCTGCGCGTCCGCGGTGGGATCGAGCTCGTCGGTCTCGTCATCGCCACACGCCACCAGGGCCAGGGCGAGTACGACGGCGGTAAGCGAGGCGGCGGTACAGCGGACGAGGACGTTCACGGGCGGTCCTTCCGAGGCGCTGCCGATCGGGCCGGCCAGTCCTACCACGGGTCCGCGCCTCGGGCCGGACGCCCATCGGTCTGCCGATGCACGATCTGGCGTTCGACCGCTGCTCGTCCGGCATGCGGCGCCAGGGCGCACCCGGCGGGAGGTAGCCGAGCGACCGTGGTGCAGACGCTGTGGCGTCGGTGGGCTCAGGCGCCGACGGGGGCGGTCGGAGTGAACGACACCGGCAGGCGCTTCAGACCACTCACCAGGGGGACGCCGGCGGCCTCGAGCGGGACGGGCGGGCCGGTCGGCTCGAGGTCGGGCAGACGGGTCATCAGCTCGCGCAGCACGACGTTCATCTCCCGGCGGGCCAGGTGGGCGCCGAGGCAGAAGTGGGGGCCGGGCCCGCCGAAGCCGACGTGGGGGTTGGGGGCGCGGGTGACGTCGAAGGTCTCGGGATCGGCGAACTGCTGGGGATCCCGGTTGGCGGCCCCGTAGAACAGGATGAGCCGCTCGCCCTCGTCGAGCTGCTCGCCCGACATCGTGAGGTCGTGGGTGACGCTGCGACGCATGAAGGTCACCGGGGAGGCGACACGGATGATCTCCTCCACCGCGGTCGGGGCCACCGCGTCGAGGTCATCGGTGAGGATGCGTCGCTGGTCGGGGTAGCGGCTCAACAGGTCCACGGCGTAGGTGATGCCGTTGCGGGTCGTGTCGTTGCCGGCGACGGCCAACAGGATGAAGAACGAGCCCAGCTCGTCCGGGGTCAGCGTCTGTTCGTCGAAGTCGGCGTTGACGAGCTTGGAGGTGAGGTCGTCACCGGGGTGGCGACGCTTGTGCTCGGCGAGCTCGTTCATCAACGTGACCAGCTCGATGCCGGCTTCGATGCCGGCCTGCATCGGGTCACGGCCCTTCAAGAACTCGGGATCACCGGCGCCCAGGATCACGTTGGTGGCCTGCAGCACGCGGTCGAAGTCGCTGCGGGGGATGCCCATCATGTCGCAGATGACCAGCAGCGGGAACGGCTGGGAGAGCACCTCGACGAGGTCGACCTCACCTCGTTCGCAGAACCCGTCGATGACCTCGGTGCAGGTGGACGACACCGAGTCGAGCAGGTTCTGCAGCGCACGAGGCGTGAAGGTCTTGGCCACGATGGTGCGCTGGTGGGCGTGGCGGGGGTCGTCCATGTTGATGAAGCCGCCGAAGTACTCCAGCATCTCGGGCGGCATGTCGACGATGGAGGTCGCGCCCCGCCCCGAGCAGAAGTCCTTGGGGTTCTTGGAGATGGCGACCAGCTCGTCGTAGGACACCACGGCGGTGAAGGCCTCCTCCTCGCCGGTGTACTGGTTGGCGAAGCTCACCCGGTGGAACGGGCCCTGCTCGCGCAGCTCGGCGAACTCCGCCATCCGCTGGTCCAGTGGCAGCTGCCAGAAGTCGGTGTCAACGATTCGCTGGGGTGAGATCGCCATGGGCCCTCCCTCGGGCCGGGGCGCCATCCGGTGGTGGCGCCGGCCGCCCGTCCGGTGTCGAGGCGCCAGTCTGGCCCATGAGCGCCGACCGGTGGCACCTGCCCACGGGAAGGCGCCCGCCTCGGCGGCCGCGCTGTCACATCGCCGGCTCGTGCCTCGTCGAACAGGCATGGGTGCTCGAAGCGATGTCCACGTCATCGGCGGAGGCCTCGGCGGCCTCGTCGCCGCCGCCCTCGTCGCCGACGCCGGCCATGGGGTCACCGTCCACGATGCACGCGCTCGCCTCGGCGGGCGGGCGACGACCGACGAGCGCGACGGGTTCTGCTTCAACCAGGGCCCTCACGCCCTCTACGTCGGCGGGCACGCCGAACGGGTGCTCGGCCGCCTCGGGATCGTGCCCACGGGGGCGCCGCCCTCGGGGCGTCGCGCCGCACTCGTCCGAGGCGGTCGAGCCCACCGTGCACCCCTCGGACCCGTCGGGCTGGCCCGCACGTCCTTGCTCGGCCTGGGGGACAAGGCCGCCCTAGGGCGGATCCTGATCCGCCTGCCGGGCACGGCGACCGAACCGCTCGCCGGATCGACCGTCACCGAGTGGGTCGCCTCGCTCACCACCCGCCAACGGGTGGCCGAGGTGCTGCACGCGCTGGTCCGCCTCGCCACCTATGCCGACGCGCCCGACACGCTGTCGGCCGAGGTCGCCGCCAGCCAGCTCCAGCTGATCGTCGCAGGTGGTGTCCGCTACCTCGACGGAGGCTGGGAGCGCCTGGTGCGCCAACTCGCCGAGCGACGCGGCATCACCCTGGACACCGGAGCGCGCCACGACGAGCTGCCCGATGCGCCGGTCGTCATCGTGGCCGTCGGGGGACCAGACACCACGGCGCGGCTGACCGGGCACCGCTACCCTCCCGGCGTGCCCGCCGAGGTGTCGGTGCTCGATCTGGGTCTGTCGAAGCCACCGGCACGTTCGTTCCTGCTGGGCGTCGACGAGCCCCGATACCTCTCGGAGCACTCGGTCGCCGAGGGCTTGGCCCCCCCGGGTCGCGCCACGGTGTCGGTGGCTGCCTACCTGGGCGCCGGCGACCCCGTCGCCCCCGACGCCCTCGAGGCCTTCGCCGGCCACGCCGGCATCGACGCCGGCGACGTCGTCGTGCAGCGGCGCCTGCACCGCCTCACCGCCGTCACCGCGATCGCCACCGCGGCCCAGGGAGGATCGGCCGGCCGGGCCGACGTCACGGTCCCCGGTCACCAGGGCGTGTTCGCCGTGGGGGACTGGGTGGGACGACGCGGCCACCTCGCCGACGCCGTGCTGGCCAGCGCCGAGGAGGCCGCCGAACGGACCGTCGAGCACCTGGAGCGCCGGGCGGTGCGACGCTGAGCGACCACGGCGTCGACGACTTCGAGGACCAACGGGCGCGCCTGACGGGACTGGCCTACCGGATGCTCGGGACGCTCGACGAGGCCGAGGACATCGTCCAGGAGGCCTGGCTGCGGTGGTCGGGAGCGGACCGTGCGGCGATCGACAACGCAGCCGCCTGGCTCACCACCGTGACGTCTCGTCTCGCGATCGACCGCCTCGGCGCGGCCGAGCGGCAGCGGGAGCGCTACGTCGGGCCGTGGTTGCCCGAGCCGGTGACCACCGCTGATCTCGACCCTGCTGAGCTGGCGGCGAGTGCAGACACCCTGACCCTCGGGTTCCTCCGGGTGCTGGGGACGCTCACCCCGGTCGAGCGTCTCGTGTTCCTCCTCCGCGAGGTGTTCGACCATCCCTTCGCCGAGGTGGCCGCCATCGTCGGGCGGTCGCCGGACGCCACCCGTCAGATCGCGCACCGAGCACGCCGACGGGTGCGAGACGGCCGAGCCCGCGTCGACGTCGACGTCGCTGAGGCCAGTCACCTCACCGGTGCGTTCCTGGCCGCCATCATCGACGGCGACGTCGATCGGTTGACGTCGATGCTCACCGCCGACGTCATCCTGGTCAACGACGGGGGTGAGGAGCGCCGGGCGGCACGTCACCCGATCATCGGGCCGGGCCGCGTCGCCCGGTTCTTGGTCACGACCGCTCGGCGGGCCCACGACGACGGAGCGACGGTGCGCGAGGTCGAGGCGAACGGCCAGCGCGGCCACCTCGTCGAGACCGGCGGGCAGCCGGTGGCGCTCGTGCTCAGCAGCTGGCGCGACGGCGCCGTGGCCGAGGTCCTCCTCGTCAGCGCCCCGTCCAAGCTCGCACGCCTCGCCGGGTCCGGCTGAGCAACTTCTGGGCCGCCGGCTCAGGGGTCGAGCACGACGGGCAGGGCGCGCAGGCTGCGACCCAACAGGGTGGGGCTCCAGGTCAGCTCGGCGTCGGGCACAGCCGGCTCGTAGGCACCGAACCGTTGGATCAGGCCACGCACCGCGACCTGCGCCTCGACTCGGGCGAGGAAGGCGCCGAGGCAGAAGTGGCCGCCGAAGCCGAAGCCGAGGTGGCGCCCGCCCTCGGATCGGTCGAGCACCAGCTCGTCGGGCCGGTCGGTCAACGCCGGATCCCGGCTCGCTGACGCCACGCCCAGGAACACGGTCTGGCCGTCCTCGAGCTGTTGGCCGTCGCGCGCGTGGGCGGCGCTGGCGATGCGCACCATCACCTTGGTGGGACCGTCCCAGCGGTGCAGCTCCTCGACCGCCGGGCCGATCGCTTCGGGGTGGCGGCCCAGCCACGCCCGTTGATCGGGGAACAGCGCCAGCGCCCGGGCGGCCGAGCTGATGAGGTTCGTCGTCGTCTCGTGGCCGCCGAACAGCAGCAGCGTGAGGGCGCCGACGAGCTCGCTCGGCGTGAGGCCGACGCCGCCGGGGTCGTCTCGGGTCACCGAGATCAGCGCCGAGGTGAGGTCATCGGCGGGCTCGGCTTCGTGGCGTTGGATCAACCAGGTGAAGTACTCCACGAAGCGGGCGGTGCCCTCTGCGGCCGTCTCGGCCTGGTCGGGGCGGTTCGACGCCCCGAACACGATCGCGGCCAACTGGTCGCTCCAGGTCGTGAACTCGTCCCGATCGGCCGGGGGGACGCCGAGCAGCTCGGCGATGACGATGGCGGGCAGCTCGAAGGCGTACTCGGCGACCAGGTCACACGTCTGACGTTCGGCGAGCCCGTCGAGCAGCTCGCCGACGATCGACTCGATGCGGGGCCGCAGTCCCTCGACGGTGCGGGGGGTGAACGCCCGGGCCAGCGGCTCGCGCAGGCGACGGTGGTCGGGCTCGTCGTGGAAGACCATCCACCCCGACAGCAGCTCGAAGGTGTCGTCGAGCAGCTCCCGCCGCGCTGGCTCGAGGCGGGCCCTCAACGGCGTCAGGCGGTCGCTGGAGAGCCGCCCGGCGTCGCGGAACCCGTCAGCGACCTGCGCGTGGGTGGTCAACAACCAGGCGTGGTGCTCGGGTAGCCAGACGCAGCCGCCCAGTCGGCGCAGCTCGGCGAACACGGCATGCGGGTCCGCGACGGCCCGGTCGCTCAACAGGTCGGTGGGTGAGTCGCCGGTCGGCTCGGCGCGTGCCGGCGCGGTGGTTTCGGCGTTCACCGATCGGACCGGGCGAGCAGGATCACCGAGCAGGCGGCCTCCTCCAGGCCCATCATCCCGCCCCCGTTCTCGGCGAGGGCGACGGCGGCGTCGGTGACCTGACGCTCGCCGGCCTCGCCGCGCAACTGGGTGGCGAGCTCGTGCAGCATCGACAACCCGGTGGCGCCGACGGGATGCCCCTTGGACACCAGGCCCCCGGAGGTGTTGGTCGGGATCGCCCCCTCTGGCCCTGTCGCCCCCGAGGCGACGAAGGGCCCGCCCTCGCCGTCGCCGCAGAAGCCGAGCATCTCCATCTGGTGGACCTCGCCGAAGCTGGTGGCGTCGTGGACCTCGGCGACGTCGACGTCGCCCGGGCCGACCCCGGCGCGCTCGTAGGCCCGTCGGGCCGCCACCCGGGCGAGCGTGGGCTCGTCGAGGGTCCGGTACCCGCCGCCGGTCAGCGCCCCGGCCAGGACGCGCACGGCCCGGCCCCTCACCGCTTCGGGGCAAGAGGCGAGGAACGCCCCGGAGCACACCAGCGCCGAGGCGGCCCCGTCGCCGATGGGCGCGCACATCGACCGGGTGAGCGGGTACGACACCTCCCGGTCAGCGAGCACCTCGTCGACGGTCATGGCGAAGCGGTACTGGGCGTTGGGGTTGCGCGCCCCGTAGGTGTGGTTCTTGGCGGCCCCGGCGGCGATCTGGGCCTGGGTGGTGCCGTGGCGGTGCATGTGGACCAGCGCCTGCATGGCGTAGGCGTCCATGAACAGGGTTCGGTCCTCGCCGGTGGCGAAGGGCCGGTCGGCTGCTGCCCCAGCCCGTTCGTACTCGGCGAGGAACCGGGGCCGGTCGAGGTTGTCGATGCCGGCCTCGAACCCGGCGAACATCTTGTCCCGCTCGGTCGGGTCGGTGGCCGCCGCGGGCCGGAACACCTTCTCGACACCGATCGCTGCCGCCACCTCCACCTCACCGGCGCGCACCGCGGTGACCGCCGACTGGAACGCCATCGACGCGGTGGCGCAGGCCCCTTCGACGTTGAGCACCGGCACGTGGCGGGGCATCAGCGCATCGTCGATCAGCTCGATGGTGCAGGCCTGGCCGCGGATGCAACCCTGCCCCCAGTCGTGCAGGAGGCAGTTGCCGAACCACACACCCCCGACCGGCTCGCCGCCCGAGCCGGCCAGCCCGGCGTCATCGAGCACGCCGAGCCACGTGCGTCGGGTCAGCTCCTTGAAGCCCACGTCGCCGTGGCGCCCGAACGGCGTGGTGTGGGTGCCCAGGACCCAGACGTCTCGCACGATCCCCCATCAGCTCGTTCGGTCCGCAAACGTACCGCCCGCTCGTGCCTGCCGCGGCGGGGCGGCGGGCGCTCAGTTTCCACCGACCCGACGATCCTCGCCGACCCAGAACCGCTCGCGCAGCTCCTTGCGCTGCAGCTTGCCGACAGGGCTCTTGGGCAGCTCCTCGGTGGTGAGCACCACCCGGGACGGCTTCTTGTACGAGCCGAGTCGTTCGGCGCACAGGGCGATGATGTCGGCCGCTTCGACGGTGGCGCCGTCGGCCACGACGCACATCGCCAGCGGCGTCTCTCCCCAACGCTCGTCGGGCACGGCCACCACGGCAGCCTCGGTGACCGCCGGGTGGTCGAGGATGACGTTCTCGAGCTCGGCGGGCCAGATGTTGAACCCCCCGGAGATGATCATGTCGTCCTTGCGGTCCAGCACGTAGAGGTAGCCGTTGTCGTCGAGGCGGCCGATGTCGCCGGTGAGCACGAAGCCGTCCTCGGTCATGCGCTCACGGCTGGCCGGCTCGTCTTCCCAGAAGCCCGTCATCTGCCCGTCGCAGCGGATGGCGATCTCGCCTTCGCCGCCGATCGGCAGCACGGCGTCGGCGTCGTCGGGGTGGCGGATCTGGAGGTAGGCGAAGGGAAGGGCGCGGCCAGCCGAACGCAACGGGTTCGAGCCCTCCACCTCGGAGAACCACTCCTCGGGGCCCATCATGCACACCGGCAGGGCCTCGGTCTGGCCATAGCCCTGGTAGAGCACCATCCCGAAGACGTCGCGGGCCAACAGGGCGGTGTCGTCGGCGATCGGCGCCCCGCCGATCTGGATGACCTTCAACGCCGACCAGTCGCGATCGGCCGCCGTGGGGTGCCGAGCGAGTGCGTTCAGCATCGCGGGGACGGCGAACATGTAGGCCACCCGTTCGGACTCCATGATCTCGAGCGCGGCGCCGACGTCGAAGTGGTCGACGAGGAGGTTCACCCCTCCGGCGAGCCAGGTGGGCGTGTACAGGTAACCGGACCCGTGGGAGATGGGGCCGAGGTGCAAGCACACGTCGCCGGCCTGCATCGGGGGGAAGTTGTAGAACCAGTCGCGCCCGGCCGCCAGCCACGACCGATGGGTGTACGCCACCCCCTTCGGCTTGCCGGTGGTGCCGCCGGTGTGGCGGATGATGTACCAGTCGTCGGGTTCGATGCGCACGTCGGGATCGGTGTCGGCATGGGAGCCCAGCCAGTCCTCGTAGTCGTCGTCGCGCACGATCACCGTTCGCAGGGACGGCAGCTCGTCGCGGACCTCGGCGATGGCGTCGGCGTGGGCGGCGCTCACGACGACCCCTGCGCAGCCGGTGTGGTCGAGCATGTGGTGGTGACCGGCGGGTGCGTTGCGGGCGTAGAGGGGCACCCGCACCATCCCGGCGGCCGCAGCGCCGGCGAACAGGTCCTGGGCCTCGATGGAGTTGTCCTCCAGCACACCGATGCGGTCACCCGGTTCGAGCCCCGCGTCGAGCAGCGCGTTGGCCATCCGCAGCCCGCGCCGCCACGCCTCGCCGTTGGTCAAGGAGCGCCCGGCGTGGCGCACCGCAGGACGCCGGGCGTTCAGCAGCGCCGACTGGCGCATCAGTCCTCTGACGTCCATGGAGATCGTGCTCCTCGGTGTGGCGGCTCCGGCCCCCAGAGCGGCGCTGCGATGGTCGCTGGCGTCGATCAGCAGCTCGTGACGGGCGGCGTGCGGCGGATGGCGTCACGTTCGCGTGGCCGGGCGGTTGCCGTCCACGGGACCGAGGTGTCGTTCGTGCTCCTCTGGGCTCAAGCCCGCCGTCACCGCGCCAGGGAGTCGTCATGGACGAGCTCGGGTCGATGCCTGGGGTCACCCACGACCCGTCGTGCTACCGTGTCGCACATGGAGCGCGTCGGGGTGCGTGAGCTACGACGCGATGCGAGCCGGTGGCTGGCGAGGGCTCGTGCCGGGGAGACCTTCGTCATCACCGACCGGGGCGATCCGATCGCCCAGCTCGGCCCCCTCCCCGTCCGCAGCGGCTACGACGCCCTGGTGGCCGACGGTCGGGTCATCCCGGGGGCGGGGCGTCCGTTGCGCGATCTGCTCGCCTACCTCGACGAGGACGCTCCCGAGGACCCGACCGAGCGGGACCTCTCCGAGGAGCTGGCGGAGCTGCGCGCCGACGAACGCTGAGTCGTGGACGTCCACTACGTCGATACCTCGGCGGTCGTGAAGCTCATCCGGACCGAGCCCGAGTCCCCGGCCCTGGTCCGGTGGCTGGGTGGCCGACGCTGGATCCTCAGCGATCTCCACCGGGCCGAGCTGCGACGCGCCGCCGGCCGCAGCGGTCCGGTGACCGCAAGGCGAGCCGAACGCTTCCTGGCCGGCGTCGAGCTCCTCGTCGTCGACGGCGCGACCTTCGACCGCGCCGGTCGGCTCGAACCCGCGGGGCTCCGGACCCTCGACGCGATGCACCTGACCTGCGCCCTCGTGCTCGAGGCCGACCTCGCCGGGATCGTCGCCTACGACGTCCGGCTCCTCGACGCGGCGCGCCACCACGGCATCCCGACGAGCTCGCCGGCCTGAGCGTCTGGCGCTGTTCGTCTGGCGATGCTGGCCGCTCGCCGCTCGCCGCTCGCCGCTCGCCGCTCGCCGCTCGCCGCTCGCCGCTCGCCGCTCGCCGCTCGCCGCTCGCCGCTCGCCGCTCGCCGCTCGCCGCTCGCCGCTCGCCGCTCGCCGCTCGCCGCTCGCCGCTCGCCGCTCGCCGCTCGACCAGCGTCAGCTGAGCGCCGTCTAGCTTCGGCGACCGTGGGCTGGGTCGAGGTCGACGGGGCCGTGTGTCCCGACGATCTCGAGGTGCCCTTCACGGCCCGCCCGCCGGTCGGCGATCCCGGCCTCGGCATCGACCTTCCGGCAGCCGCCAGCGCACCGGGGGACCAGCGGGGGGACCCCGCGCACCCGCTGGTGGTGCTCGGTGACTCGCTGTCTCACGGCGTGACGAGCGGGGCGGTGGCTCGGCCCGATCTCTGCTGGTCGGCCCTCGTCGCCGCGGCAGCCGGCTTCAAGCACCGGGTGCAGGAGTTCGAGCCGCTCATCATCGGACCCGACGGGTGGCCCCGCCCGTTGCGGGGCGGCATCCCGGTCAACATCGAGGCGCTCGTCCGACGGGTCCGGGCCACCGCCGGCGAGCGGCTCGGCCCGCTGGAGGTGCCGGGCGTGCTGGCGGTGCTCCGAGACCAGCTCGCGGCGGTGGAGCGGTGGTGGGAGCGTGGCGGCGGCTCCCGGCCCCCGCCCCCCGACGGCCTGATCAACCACCAACTGGGCGTCTACTCCTTCGATCTGCGCGACGCGCTCGACCTCGACGCCGACCACATGCGGCGCCGCATCGACGCCGTCGACACCGACAGCGGGTGGGTGCCCAGGGTCGAGCGCAACAAGGACCGGGCGGGGGAGCGGGTGCTCAACACCGCACGCAGCCCCGACGGCCAGGCGGTGTCGATGGTCGACGCCGCCCGCCTGCTCGGCGAGGACGGCGGCATCGGCACGCTCGTCGTCGCCCTCGGCGGCAACAACGTGTTGTCGGCCATCACCCGCCTCGAGGTGGTGTGGTCGGTCGCACCCGACGTCTACGACCTCGACGCCAAGGGTCGGTTCACGGTCTGGCGGCCCGAGCACTTCGCCGCCGAGTACGGCGAACTCGTGCGCAGGGTCACAGAGGTGGACGCCGAACGAGTCGTGTTCTTCACCATCCCCCACGTCACGATCGTTCCCGCCGCACGGGGCATCGGCGGCAAGCTGCGGCCGTCGTCGCGATACTTCCGCTTCTACGCCCGCCCCTGGGTCGACGAGGACCGCTTCGACCCGACCGACCGCCACCTCACCGGCGCCCAGGCGAGGATGCTCGACGCCGCCGTCGACGCCTACAACGAGGTCATCGTCGGCCACGTCCGCGGCGGCCGCGTGGCCGGGCGTGACTGGTGGGTGCTCGACCTCTGCGCCATCCTCGACCGCCTCGCCCACCGACGGTGGTCAGAGGGCGGCGAGGTGCCACGTCCCTTCGACGAGCCGTATCCGCTGCCCGAGCCGATCGCCGATCTGACCACCGATCTGTTCGACGCCCGCGACGGCCGCATCACCCGCGGCGGACTGATCGGCCTTGACGCCGTGCACCCCACCACGACCGGCGGTGGCATCGTCGCCCACGAGGTGCTCGAGCTGCTGCGCACCGCGGGGGCGCTCGACCCGCGCACCCCCGGCATGAACTTCGCCGCCCTGCGGGCCGCCGATGCCCTGGTGAGCGACCCACCGGCCCCCGGCGACCTGCTCGGCATCCTGGCGGTCATCGCCGACCTCGCGGGCCTGGTCCGCTTCCTCGGCGACCGCCGCCGCACCTGAGCGTCCGCTGCCGCACTCGGACCAGCTCGGCGCACCCGGGCGTGGACCGCGACGCGCAGCCAGCACGGCTGCCGGCTCGCTGGCGCCAGCCCCCGCCGTCGTGGGCGCCGCTAGCGTCGCCGCATGGCCGACGACACCACCGCTCCCGCCGAAGCGAGCATCTCGATGTTCGAGAACGGGCCCCTGCAGGTCGAGGGTGGCGTGCCGCTCATCCGCCAGCACCGGGTCGACACCGAGCGGGGCGAGCCGATCGCCTACCGCACCTATGACCGGCTCGACACCGACGAGCGCTACTTCCTGTGCCGTTGCGGGGGCTCGTCGAACAAGCCGTACTGCGATGGCACGCACGCCAAGATCGGCTTCGAGAGCGACGAGAGCGAGCGGGCGCTGCATCGGGAGGCCGAGCCGATCGGTGGCACCAGCATCGTCATCGACGACGACCGCGCCATCTGCACCAGCGCCGGGTTCTGTGCCGACAGCATCACCAACGTGTGGGAGCTGGCCGAGCGCATCGACGTCGACACCCTGGCTCTCGCCCGAGCGGTGGAGATGGTCGAGCGGTGCCCGTCAGGGGCGCTGGCCTACCGCCTCGAGGGCGAGGGCGACGCCGAGTACAACGAGCCCGAGCTGCCCGCCCAGGTGGCGGTGCAGGACCACGGCCCGCTCGTCGTGCGGGGCATGGTGCCGGTCACCAACTCCGCCGGCGAGCAGCTCGAGACCCGCAACCGGGTGTCGCTGTGCCGGTGCGGGGCGTCGTCGCTGAAGCCGCTGTGCGACGCCACCCACGTCGACATCGGCTTCCAGGACGGCCGCGAGAACAACGACACCGCCTGACCGGTCGGTGGCTCGACGACGGACGGCGGCCATCGCCGCTGCAGGCGCCTTCCTGCTCACAGGGTGCGGTGCCGGCACCGACGCCGCGCCGGTCCCGGCACCGACCACGACCGCCGTCACGACCCCGTTCGTCGGCTCACCCTCAACCGAGGTCACCGCGACCACCATCACCGCCGCACCCACGACGGCGGCGCCGCCACCGACGACCAGCGTCACGGCCGACTTCGGGTCTGCCGCTGCGGCCACCCTGCGGATCGACGCCATCACCTGCGACGGCAGCGGCGTGGGCACCGCCTTCGTGATCGACGAGCGCCGTGCGTTGACCGCCGCTCACGTCGTGATCGGCGCTGAGGCGATCGCGGTGAGCACGCCGGGCGGCTTCGTCACTGACGCCGCCGTCCTCGGGTACGACCTCGAGACCGACCTCGCCGTCGTGCGCTTGGGCGAACACCCCCCAGGGGTCGAACCCCTCGTGCTCTCCGACGAACGCCCCGGCGTCGGCGATGACGTGTTCGCCATCGGCTACCCCGCAGGGCTCCCCCAGTCATTGACCAAGGGCACCGTGAGCGCGCTGCACGACGCCCGCGCGCTCTTCGATCTCTTCAGCGTCGACCTCATCCAGACCGACGCTGCGCTGAACCCCGGCAACAGCGGCGGTCCGCTCATCACGGCGGTGGGCGCCGTCGTCGGCGTCGTCTCGGCAAAGCCGGTCGAGGATCTCGAAGGTGTGTCCCTCGCCGTCGACATCGCTGATCAGCTCGACGTCGTCGACCGTTGGGCAGCTGCGACGGTGGCCGACCCGAGCGCCGGTTGTGGGCCCATCACCCCGCTGGGCCCCCGTCCGCCCGCTGACGCGGTCATGGGGGCCACGCCGGGCCTCGAGCCGCCGTCGGCGCGCGCCGGGAGCGCTGGCGCTTCGGGCTCAGGGTGTGCCCCCGGCCCGGGCGATCTGCCCGACGGACTCTGGTTCGGCTTCCTCGCCGACTGGACCAGCGCCACCATCACGTTGGACCTTGCGTGTCTCTTCTGGCAGGACGCGGCGTGGGCCATCGCCGCCGAACGGGGTGATCCCGCCGACGACGACATCTACGTCGTGAACGACAACCCAACCCTGCGCACCCTGGGTGTCAGCGACGCAGCCGTCGTCTGGAGACTCGATTCGGCCCTCACCCACCGCCCCTACGCGTTCACCAGCCGATGGGTGCGCCCCGGTGACCTCATGCCGTGCCCGAGCTGCGCCGTGTGGGTCGAGGTCAGCGGTGGACAGGTGACGCGGATCGCCGACCAGTTCTTCCCGTGACCTGGTCAGCTCGCCCGTTCTGCTGATGGCCCGACACCACCGCACCAGCCCGGCCGGCGGCGAAACGGAGTGCAGCGGGGCCCGGCCGACGACAGAACGGGGCTGGCTGAGGTCCGGCTGACAGCGGAACGGCGTGAGCAGCCTCAGCCGGCGCCGAGGACGCCCTCGGCGAGCAGCGACGCGACCACGTCGTCGTCGAGGCCGGCGTCGGTCAGCACCTGGCGGGTGTGCTCGCCGATCGCCGGTGCGGGGCCTCGGGCGCCCACCTCGGCGCCGCGGATCTGCATCGGCACCGCCACCGTCGGCAGCGCACCCACCTCAGGGTGTTCGATCTCGTCCCACAGGCCCGCCGCTGCGGCCTGCGGGTCGGCCGCCAGCTCAGCGAGGGTCTGCACAGGCCCCCAGATGAGCCCGTGCTCGTCGAAGGTGGGCGCCCACTCCTCGCGGCTGCGCGCCGACAGGGCCTCGTCGACGGCATCGACGAGCTCGGCCATGTGATCGAAGCGGCCCTTGGGCGTGGCGTAGCGCTCGTCGGTGGCGAGGTCGGGCCGGTCGACCGCCGCGCAGAAGATCGGCCACCAACGTGGCTCGGGCATGTTGAACACCACCCAGCGCCCGTCGCCGCAGGGGAAGCGGTTGGCGAGCGGGCTGATGAGCTGGTGGCGGGACCGGGCGCTCGGCTGGCGGCCGTCGACGAGCACCGGTGCCAGGTCGGTGGCCATCGTCCACGCCGCGGTGGCGAACAGGCTCACCTCGACCAACTGGCCCTCACCGGTGCGCTCGGCGACCCGCAGCGCAGCGAGCACGGCGGCCACCAGCGCCAGGCCGGTGGTGTGGTCGCCCTGGGCGGGACGGGGCTGGGGCGGGGGGCCGTCGGCTTCGATCAGCGAGTGCGACAGCCCGGCCCGGCCGAAGAAGGCGGTGACGTCGTAGCCGGGCCGCCAGGCGTCGGGGCCGGTGGTGCCGTAGCCGGTGAGGGTGGCGTGCACGAGACCGGGCCGGATCGCCAGCAGGGTGTCGGGGTCGAGGCCGAAGCGGGCCTGACGACGGGGCAACAGGTTGGTCACCAGCACGTGGGCGTCGCCGACGAGACGGCGGACCACCTCGGCGCCTCGGGGGTCGACCAGATCGACGGCGATCGAGCGCTTGCCGCGATTGTCGACGACGAAGGCCTCGTCGACGAGCGGCCGGTCGGGCTGGTCGGCGACCTTGGGCTGGCGGTTCATGCGCCGCATGGGGTCACCGCCGAGCGGTTCGACCTTGATGACCTCGGCGCCGAGGTCAGCGAGCACCGCTGCCCCGCTGGGCGCCGCCATCCAACTGGCGATCTCGATGACCCGCACGCCGCCGAGGGGCCCGTCTAGGTCCTCGCCGGGCGCAGCCATCGCTGGTAGTCCTAGCACCACTTGGGGACGTGCGAGCTCCTGCCTCGACATGCCGGCGTGCCACCACGCGCGGCGTGAAGCCCTAGTCGGCGAGGCGACGGAGGATGTTGGCGAGCTGAATCACCACGTCGGCTGTGATGCCTGCGTCCCGCCGCGTCGGTTCGCTCTGGTGTTTGATGGCTCGTGCGAGCTCGATGACAGCTCTCGTGAGCTCGCCAAGCTCCCTGTTTAGGCGCCGGGTCCTCCAATCTCGACCATCCGCTCAAGGCGTTGCTTCGTGCTCCTTACCGGGGGCTCTGCCTCACCGTCGGCGAGATGCCTTTTGGTGTCGTAGGCCTCGGCGCTCAACCGTTTGATGACCGCGACGCAATCGTTGCCGCGTTCAGCTGGTCCGAGCCACCCAATGCCAATCGTCGCCCCTGATGAACAAGTCGTCGACTCTCACCTCCTCATCCTCCCAGATTGCAATAGCTCGAGCCGGCGTGGGCGCGTCGGGTTGGCGTCGCGGCCACCTCGTCAAGCGGCGGCCCACTCGGCGGTGGGGGCGAGATCCGGGTCGCCAAGAGTGAGGTGTCGAAGCGCCGCCTTGGCGCCGTGGCTGGCGCCGCCATCTCGCAGCGCAGTCAGGGCTGCTCGTTTGGCATTGAGACTGGCAGTCTCGTCGGCGTACTCCAACGCGCGCCGCCGACGGGCGGACGCCCTCTCCGGAGAGCGGCCGGCAGCGGCAAGGTAGTGGTCCCGCACAGGACCGAAGCGATGTAAATCGAGGCTTCCGGCTCGGTCGAAAAGAAGTGCCCCTAGGCTCGGCGTGAAGGCATGCTCCGGGATGACCCGCGCTAGGTGCATTTGGAAGGCGGCGTTCGCATCCGTCGTCGGGGCAGAGAGAGTTTCGTGAACCCAGTCAGGGTCAGCGGAAGTGCCCACGGCGGCCAGGCAGCTAGCGGTGTGCCGAGGGAAGGTCTCTTGGACCCACGGGTTCGCCTCAATGACGGCGACGGCGCCGTGGTCGTGTCGAGCCTTGAGCAGGCCGAGCGCGCTCGGCACTCCTGCGGGGTTCTTGTTGCCGGCCAGAAGGGCCAGTGCCAGCAAGGGAGCGTCTGGGAGCAGGCCTCCAGTGGCGAAGGTGCCGGATATCTCGATTGGGGACACGTCGCCAGTCGGCACGAAAAGAGTCTTGGAGTCGTTGAGCGCGAAGCCGTTGCGGGCCAGGAGGTCGTCGACAAGGGCGATCACCTCGGGGATCTGAGCAGCCCGATCAATCATGATGTCGACGTCGTCAACCCAGCGAATAGCCTGAACGCCGTACCGTTCGAGAGCCCGGTCGAGTGGGCGTAGGAGTAGTGTCGCTATGATCGCCGAACCTTCGTATCCGACGGGGAGGCCGGCCGGGACGCCCGGGGTCTGCGCTAGCTCTAGTAGCGACCGGGCGATGGGGAGCGCCGTGCAGTCGTCCAATCCGGCCGACGACATAGCCCGCCGGGCACCGTCAGGGTTAGAGCACCCATAGAAGTTCTTGACGTCGACGTGGAGAGTCCCGACCCTGTTGTGGCTGAGAGTTTGCACGGCCTCGTCGCGCCGCTGCTTGGCTCGGCGCCAGGGCTCCGCCTTCCATGTCGATCGTTGATGTAGCGGTCGAGTCCTCATGACGTTGGCCGGCAGTCTGGCGATGACAGGAACGACGAAATCGGCGAGCCGACGAAGCTCAAGGGTCGCGTATGGGTCGAGGCTGGCGATGGATCGGTAGCCGCCGGTGGGTTTCGGGAAGGGGACGGTGCGGGGACGGCCAAACCGGCGGTCCTCACCTGATCGCCGTCCAAGGATGTCGGCCACGAGATCGGGCCGCGCACGGACGTCGGCCATCGACAGCGGGTCAGGTACATCGGCGTCGCGCATCCAGTCGACGGTTGCCTGGAGCTCGTCTTGGACGCCTTCAATCTTCCGGGCCAGCATCCCATGCAAGTTGCAGGACTGTCGTTCGGGTCGCACCGGCGGTCGGCACCAGAGCTCCGTGATGAGCTCCGACTCGAGCGCACCCAAACTCACGCCGATGGGCCCCCGCGGGGGGAAGGGGGCCGCAACTCCAGCCCAGCACTCCACGGAACTCCCCTGCCCCTCGGTGGCGCAAACTTTCGGCGGGGCGCCGAGCCGTTTGGTCAATACCGACGCCTCGGGCTAGGTGCCGTCACGCGAAGGCGATGCGGTCCGAAGTGTCGACACAGAGACGGCAGGACGTGCCGGCGCCCGGACCCGCCGAGGGTGAAGCGGTGACGACCAGGGCGGTCCGTCGAGGCCAATGGCCATGAACCCGCCTGTCGGCGAGGCCACGGTGTATGCCGGCGCTGCACCCTCGGGCGAGCGCTACGCGCCATTTGCACGTGGTCCAGGACCGGAGCGCTTGGCCCGCCCCCGGGTTTCGGGGCCCCGATTGAAATGGTGTCAGCGGAGCCCGAGGATCGTGGTCAGGGCGTCGTCGACCCCCCACAGCTCCTGGGGCCCGAGGTGTCCCCGCAGGTCGCCGAGACGTGTGACGTCGACGGCGCCGAGCTGCTCGACGAGCACCCTGGTCGACCGGCCATCGATCTCGATCTCGAGCCGGAACGAAGCGTGGCGGGCGCTCGTGGAGGTCGGCGCCACGACGACCGTCGAGCGCTGGAGCAGTTCGTCCGCCTGCACCACCACGCCGAACCGTTCACCACGCTGCTCGTGCCCGACGCCCGATGGCAGTCGCAAGGCGAAGACGTCACCCCGGAGCACGCAGCTGCTCCATCAACTCCGCCACGGCCGACATCTCGGCACGATCCCGCTCGTCGGCCTCGAGGGCGGCCGCCTCCTCGGCGAGGGCCGCCCTCGCCCGCAGCCGCTGTGCCGACGCGATCACCGACGTGCGGATGGCCTCTGACCGGGTCAGGCCTGCGGCTTCGAGCACCCTCAGGGCCCGTTCCGCCTCGTCGTCGAACCGCACCGACACCGCAACCGCCATCACCGGGACGGTACCGCAATCTGTCCCACATGAGCGGTTGGCGGGACCCCGGCGGCCGGCCGGGCCGGCCGGGTCAGCCGGTCGGATCCTGCGGGGGTGCGGGGCCCCGCCTCACCACGTGTCCACGCAGGGACGGCGGGGCGTGCCGGGCGGCGCGCCCGGGGGGCCGGCGGCGGCGAGCAAGACCCGAGTGATCCAGCGGCGGCTGTCGGCGGGGTCGATCACGTCGTCGATCTCGAACACCGAGGCGAAGTTGATGCCCTTGCCGATCTCGTACATCTTGGCGACCCGCTCCTCGTAGGCGGCCTGGCGCTCGTCGGGGTCGGCGATGGCGGCCAGCTCGTCGCGGTAGCCGAGGCGCACCGCTCCTTCCAGGCCCATGCCCCCGAACTCACCGGTCGGCCAGGCGACGATGAACGCCGGCGCCCGGAAGCTGCCCCCGGCCATCGCCTGGGCGCCGAGGCCGTAACCCTTGCGCAGCACGATCGTGGCAAAGGGCACCGAGATGCTCGCCCCCACGGTGAACAACCGGGCGGCGTGGCGGACCGTGGCGGTCGCCTCGGCGTCGGGGCCGACCATGATCCCCGGCGTGTCACAGCAGAACAGCACCGGTAGCCCGAAGGCGTCGCACAGCTGCAGGAAGCGGGCGGCCTTGTCGGCGCCGTCGCTGTCGATGGCGCCGCCGAGGTGGGTCGGGTCGTTGGCCACCACCCCGAGCGGTCGGCCCTCGATGCGGGCCAGGCAGGTGATCATCCCCGGGGCGAACCCACGCCGCAGCTCGAGCACCGAGTCGGTGTCGCACAGCAACTCGATGGCCGAGCGCACGTCGTAGACCCGCAGGCGGTTCTCGGGCACGACGTGGCGCAACAGCCGCTGGTCCGCAGCGTCCCAGTCGGCCACCGGGCCACAGAAGTACGACAGGTAGCGGCGAGCCAGGTCAACGGCCTCGGCCTCGTCGGCGGCGCGCAGGTCGACCACGCCGTTGGCCCACTGCACGTCGATCGGCCCGATGTCGGTCGGATCGACCTGCCCCAACCCGCCGCCCTCGATCATCGCCGGACCCCCCATGCCGATGTTGGAGTCCTCTGTGGCGATGACGACGTCGCAACAGCCCAACAGGGCGGCGTTGCCGGCGAAGCAGTAGCCAGCGTTGATCCCGACCAACGGCACCTGGCCGCTCAGCTCGCCGAACAGCCGGAAGGCCAGGCAGTCGAGCCCGGCCACCTGGGTGCCGTCGGTGTCGCCGGGACGACCGCCGCCGCCCTCGGTGAACACCACGACGGGCAGCCGCTGATCGGCGGCCAATTGGAACAGCCGGTCCTTCTTCAGGTGGTTCATGTGGCCCTGGGTGCCGGCCAGCACTGTGTAGTCATAGGACACCACCACGGTGCGGGCGGCGTCGCCGAAGCGGGCGGCGTCGACGGTGCCCACCCCGCCGACCAGGCCGTCGCCGGGGGTCTTGGCGATCAGCTCGTCGAGGGGTCGGCGCCGTCGTTGGGCGGCCAGCACGAGCGGGCCGTACTCGACGAAGCTGTCGTCGTCGACGAGGTCGGCGACGTTCTCCCGGGTGGTGCGCCTGCCCACCGCCCGTCGGCGCTGCACTGCGGCGGAACGGCGCTCGTCGTGGCCGATCTCGTGGCGTTCGACGACCTCGGCGAGGTCGTCTCGGACGTGGTCGAGGTCGAGCTCAGGTCTGCTGGCCCCGTCCTCGACGGCCCCGTCGCCGGTGGCGATGATCGCAAGGCGATCGCCCCGGGCGACGACGTCGCCGACCGCCACGACGACGTCGGTCACCGCACCGGCGTTGGGGGCGGCGACGACGTGCTCCATCTTCATGGCCTCGAGGATCACCACCGGTCGACCGGCGTCGATGGTCCAGCCGGCATCGGCTTCGATCGCCACCACCGTGCCGGCCAGGGGAGCGACCAACGCCACCTGCCCGTCACCGAGGGGGCCGCCGGCGCCCAGGCGACCGCGAGCTGCGTCGCCCGTCGCCGCAGGGAGCGCCGGCGAGGTGCCAGCACCAGCGGACGGGTCGGTGCCGAGGCTCTGGGCCTCGGCGGCCAGGGCGCCCAGGTGGTCCTCGACGTAGGTGGTGGTGGTCTGACCAGCGAGGGTCTCGGGTCGCTTGAGCAGGGCACGCAGGAGACCGATGGTCGTCTCGGGCCCTCCGAGGACGAGCTCACCGAGGGCCCGGTCGGCTCGCCGCGTCAGCACGTCGGCGTCGGTGGCCCACACGATCACCTTGGCGAGCAGGGGATCGAAGCTGGGGTGCACGACGTCACCGACGCGCACCGCGGCGTCGACGCGCACGCCGGGGCCGGTGGGCGGTGACCAGGCGGTGATCGTCCCGCCCGAGGGCTCGAGCGTGGCCTGGGCGGTGAGGGACTCGGCGATGACCCGGGCCTGGACGGCCCGGCCCCGGGCCGGCGGGGTGTCGGCCAGCCCCAGCTCGTCGAGGGTGGCGCCGGTGGCGAGCTGCAGCTGGATGGCCACGAGATCGAGGCCGGTGACGGCCTCGGTGACGGTGTGCTCGACCTGGAGGCGAGGGTTGACCTCGATCACGGCGACCGGGGCGTCCTCGCCGCCCGGCCCGGCGCCGGTGAGGCCGGCGTGCGATTCGCCAGACCCCTCGGCGGATCCGTCCTCACCACCTGCGCTCACGTCGACGAGGAGCTCCACGGTGCCCAGCCCCCGCAGCTCGGCGGCCCGCCCGAGGGCCAGCGCCGCCTCGGCGCACCGGGCCCGTACGCCCTCGGTCAGCGACGGCGCCGGGGCCAGCTCGAGCAACTTCTGGTGGCGGCGTTGCAGGCTGCACTCGCGATCGCCGAGCACCACGACACCTCCGGCGGCGTCGGCGGCGAGCTGGATCTCGATGTGGCGAGCGCGGGGCAGGTGGCGTTCGGCGTAGCAGCGACCGTCACCGAAGGCCGACGCCGCCTCGGCGGAGCTGCGGGCCCACGCCTCGTCGAGCTCGTCACCGTCACGGGCCACCCGAAGCCCACGTCCGCCGCCGCCGGCCACGGCCTTGACCATGACCGGCCCGTCCTCGAGAAGCTGGCGGGCCGCGTCGAGGCCCCCGGCGGGGTCGGTGGCGTCGAGCACCGGCGCCCCCACCGAGCGGGCCAGGGCGAGGGTGGCGTGCTTGTCGCCGAAGATCTCGAGCACCTCGGGCGACGGTCCGACGAAGGAGACCCCGGCCTGGGCGCAGGCCGCCGCGAGCACGGGCCGCTCGCTCAACAACCCGTAGCCGGGGTGCACCACGCCGCAACCGGCGTCGATGGCGGCGGCGACCACGGCCCCCGCGTCGAGGTAGGCGCCGACCCCCCGCCCGGGCAGGAGGGCGGTCTCGTCGACGGCGTCGAGGTGGGCGCCGGTGTCGTCGGCGGGGTGCACGCCCACGGTGCGCAGCCCGAGGTCGGCGGCGGTGCGGGCGATGCGGATGGCGATCTCGCCCCGGTTGGCGATCAGCAACGACTCGGCGTGCGACATCGAGGCAAGGCTCCTGGGGTGGGGACGGCGACTGGCGCCCGCCGCCCGCGAGACGGCGGTCACATCATCCACGGCGCTGCCGTCCGCCGCCACCGCCGCACCCCGGGTGCCACCGCCGCCGTCTGTCACACCACCGCACCTGGGTGCTCTCCCCCGGCACGACGGTCGTGGTGAGATGAGGCGGATGCGCTGGCCGTCCGGGACGCACCGCCGGTGAGGTTGCCCACCCTGCCGCCGGTCGACCAGCTGGTCGTGCGACGGGTCGGCGTCGGCCGGTACCCGTCCCCTCTGGCCGCCATCGGCCAACGACTCGTGAGCGACGTCGACCGGGTGCTCGTATCGGTCTCGGCGGCCGAGACCGAGGCGCTGGTCGCCGCCGGGCGCCCGTTGCCCAGCTTCGAGCTGGCCGGGCCACGCCCCCGGCTGGCCTTCGACCCGGCGACCGCCACCGCCGGGATCGTCACCTGCGGGGGGCTCTGCCCCGGCCTCAACGACGTGATCCGCTCGATCACCATGACGCTGCGCCGCCTCTACGGCGTGCCCGACGTGCTCGGGTTCCGCTACGGCTACCGGGGGCTGACCCGCGAGGGCCACGGTCCGATGGAGCTCAGCACCGACGCGGTCGACGACATCCACCGCCACGGCGGCACGGTGCTGGGCTCGTCTCGAGGTCCCCAGGACCCGACCGAGGTGGTCGACACCCTCGTCGCCGCCGGGGTCGACATGTTGTTCTGCGTCGGCGGTGACGGCACCCTGCGAGGAGCTCACGCCATCGCCACCGAGATCGGCCGGCGGGGCCTGGCGATCGCGGTGGTCGGGGTGCCCAAGACGATCGACAACGACCTGCGCTACATCGAGCGGTCCTTCGGCTTCGCCACCGCGGTCGAGGAGGCCGGGCGGATCATCACCGGTGCCCATGAAGAGGCGCGGGGCGCGTGGAACGGGGTCGGTCTCGTGAAGCTGATGGGCCGCCACGCCGGGTTCATCGCCGCCCACGCGTCGCTGGCCAACAGCGACGTCAACCTGTGCGTGGTGCCCGAGGTGCCCTTCACCGTCGACGGTCTGATCGCTGCGCTGCGCCGGCGGCTCGCCCACCGCCACCACGCCGTCATCGTCGTCGCCGAGGGCGCCGGACAGGACCTGGTCGCGGCCTTGGACCGCCGCCACGACCCTTCGGGCAACCTGCGCTTGGGCGACGTCGGCACCTTCTTGCGAGACCGCTTGGCCGAGGGCGTCGCCGACATGGGCGGGACGGTGCGCTACCTCGACCCGAGCTACGCCATCCGGAGCCTGCCCGCCAACGCCTATGACGCCGAGTTCTGCCTGGTGCTCGGCCAGCAGGCGGTGCACGCCGCCATGTCGGGCCGCACCGACTGCGTCGTCGGGTACTGGCGCCACCACTTCACCCTCGTGCCCATCCCGCTGGTCACCAGCCGCTCGCGCACGCTCGATCCATACGAGGACCTCTGGCAGCGGGTCCTGTTGTCGACCCGCCAGCCGGCCGACCTCACCCGGGCGGCGTAGTCGCTAGGGCTTCGCCAGCGCACCGCATCGGACCGCTGTCAGACCCAGAGGTGCGAACGATCGTCGTCGACGGGTTCGCCGCCAGCGGCCGCGACGCCGGCGACGTCGTCGAGCGGATCATCCGCTTCGCTCGGGGCCACCCGCAGCGGGCGATGCAGCTCGCCGACGCCGTCTGGCGCCAGACACCACAGGGCTCGACGGCCGATCTCGGCGCGTGGGAGGCAGCGCTCGGCGCCGGGCGATCCGGCGTCGACAGCGGATCAGAGCGGCTCTACGCGCTGCTGCGGACCGGTCAGCAGAAGACGTTGCGGGCGATCGTCAGCGGTGGCAGCCCCTATGGCACCGCCGGCGACGTCCTCGACCTGTCGGCGGGGACGGCGACCGGCGCCATCTCGGCGCTCACCGATCTCGGCTACGTCGCCAGGGCCGGTGGACGCCTCGTGGTGGTCGATCCGCTGTTCGCCGATTGGATCCGTCGACGCTTCCCCGTGTGAGCGGCGGTCTCTCGTAGGATCTGGCGCCGTGGCCGCCGCCCCCGTCGTCGACACCAGCCGGGGCCGTCTCGTCGGGCGCCGCCGACGTGGCGTCGAGCTGTACGCCGGGATCCCCTACGCGGTTCCGCCGGTCGGCGAGCGGCGGTGGCTGCCCCCGGTGGCCCACCCCGGCTGGGAGGGCGACCTCGACGCCACCGAGTTCGGTCCGATCGCCCCGCAGCTCGCCGGCACCGTCGAGATGATCACCGGTGACACCGACCGCCCCCCCAGCGACGAGTCGTGCCTGACGCTCAACGTCGTCACCCCGGCCGCCGATGGGGGAGCGCGCCCGGTGATGGTGTGGATCCACGGTGGTGGGTTCACCACCGGCGCCGGCTCCATCCCGTGGTACGACGGCAGCCGTCTCGCCGCCTCGGGCGACGTCGTCGTGGTCACCGTCAACTACCGCCTTGGGGTCCTGGGGTTCCTCGAGCTCGGCCACGTCGACCCCGCGCTGGCGTCCTCGGGGTCGCTCGGCCTGCAGGACCAGGTGGCTGCCCTCGAATGGGTCCGTGACGAGGTCGCCGCCTTCGGGGGCGACCCCGCCCGGGTCACCGTGTTCGGCGAGTCGGCCGGCGCCATGAGCGTCGCCACGTTGATGACCATGCCCTCGGCCGCAGGCCTGTTCGACCGGGCCATCGCCCAGAGCGGGGCTGCCCACCACACCCAGGCTCCCGAGCGGGCCCGTGAGCTCACCGACGCCCTGGTGGCCGAGCTCGGATGCGGCGACGACCTCGACGCCCTCCAGGCGGTCGAGGTCAGCCGGTTGCTCGACGTCCAGGGGTCGGTGGGTGCCGAGCTGACCCGTGCTCGGGCGTCACGGCCGGGTGAGGGCGGACTGGGGTTGGCGTTCCTGCCCGTCGTCGACGGCGAAGTGCTGCCCCGGGCGCCGATCGAGGCGATGCGCGACGGTACCGGCGCCGACATCGAGCTCGTCACCGGCACCAACCGCGACGAGTGGAACCTGTTCGACCTGGCCAGCTCGCCCGTCGACGACGAGGGCACCCTGTTCCGGCGCCTCGAGCGCATCACCGCTGACCCCGACGAGCTCGTCGGCGTGTACCGCCAGCGGCTCGGCGGCGACGACCACCACGGCGTGTGGCGGGCGGCGATGACCGACCAGGTGTTCCGCATCCCGGCCATCCGCATGGCCGAGGCCCGGGCCGCCCACGGTGCCACCACCCGCATGTACGCCTTCGACTGGGCGTCGAGCGCCTTCGGTGGCCGCCTCGGCTCGTGCCACGCCCTGGAGATCCCCTTCGCCTTCGACGTGCTCGACGCTCCCGGCGTGGACGTGTTCACCGGCCCCGACGCGCCCCGACCGCTCGCATCGGCGATGTCGCGGGCGTGGACGGCCTTCGCCCACGCGGGTGACCCCAGCCACGACGGCATCGGCGAGTGGCCGGTGCATGACACCGACCGCCACCCGACGATGCACCTTGACGTGACCTGTGAGGTCCGCGACGACCCGGCCGCCGCCGAGCGCGTCGCCTGGGCGGCGTTGCTGTGACCCCGCAGGCGTCCGACGGCGCGACCGGTCGGTCGCCGTCCGATGACCGGGCCGGCCCGCCGGTCGATCGAGGAGGTCGGTGAGCGTGGCCGATCTGGAGGCGACGATGCGCACCACCTTCGCCGGGCGTGAGCTCACCGACGACGACGTCGACGACGCCACCATCCACCACCTGCTCGACGTGGCCCGCTTCGCCCCGAGCGGCGGCAACCGCCAGGGCTGGCGGGTCGTGGTGGTCCGTGACGACGACACCAAGCGCGAGCTGCTCGTGCGCTGCGCTCCCACCTTCGCCACCTACCGGGCGATGGCCGCGGCGGGGGAGACGCCGTTCCAGACGGTCACGCCGACCTCCGTCGACGTCGCCACCGTCGAAGCCGCAGCCACGATCGAGGCGGCCGACCGCCTGCCCGGGTGGCTGGAGCAGATGGCGGTCGCCCCGGTGGTGCTGGTCATCGGCGTCGATCTCGGTGAGGTGGCGGCCATGGACGCCGAGCTCGACCGGGTCGGCATCGTCGGCGGCGCCTCGATCTACCCGTTCGTCCACAACATCTTGCTGGCGGCCCGGGCCAACGGGCTGACCGGCGCCCTCACCACGTTCCTCGCCCGCTCCGAACACGAGGTCGCCGAGCTGCTCGGCTTCGGTGACCACGTGGCGGTGGCGGCGATGGTGCCGATCGGTCGACCCGCCAAGGTCATCAGCCGCCTCAGCCGACACCCGGTCGAGAAGTTCGCCCGGGTCGACCGCTGGGAGGGCGGCGAGCCCCTCACCCCGCCCGGCGAGGCGTCCTAGGGGAGCGTCGTCGAACCGGGGCGCTGGATCAGGGGCGACGCGACCTAGGGTCGCCGGTCGTGCGACGAGACGAGCTGGCCCGGCGGATCGACCACACGCTGCTCGCCCCCGAAGCGAGCCGCACCGACATCGAGCGCCTGGCCGACGCCGCCGCCGAGCTGGGGTGCGCCTCGGCTTGCGTGCACCCCTCCTGGGTCGGCGTGGTGGCCGAGCGGCTGGCGAGGTCGGCCGAAGCGAACACCGTCGCCTGCTCGGTGGCGGGGTTTCCGTCGGGGGCACACCTCACGGCCACCAAGGTGGACGAGGCCCGACGGGCGGTCGACGACGGCGCGGCCGAGATTGACGTCGTCGTCCACCTCGGGCTGTTGCTCGGCGGTGAGGATGCGGCGGTGGGCGACGAGCTGAGCGCCGTGCGGGCCGCGGTCCCCGACGTGACGCTGAAGGTGATCGTCGAGTCGGGCGCCCTCGCCGACGAGCGCCTGCGGGCCGCCTGCTCGCTGGCCGTCGACGCCGGCGCCGATTTCGTCAAGACCTCGACCGGGTTCCACCCGAGCGGGGGAGCGACGCTCGACGCCGTCGCCACCATGCGCGAGGTGGCAGGCACCTCGGCGCAGGTGAAGGCCTCGGGTGGCATCCGTACCTCGGCGGACGCCCTCGCCATGCTCCACGCCGGCGCCGATCGCATGGGCTGCTCGGCCACCGCCGCCATCCTCGACGGCCTCGGCTGAGACGTCCCGACTGCGGATCCCGCCGGGGCGCAGGAGCAAGCAGAGGGCCGTCCGTGCAGCGGCCAGGGCAGGATGCCGGTTTGCGCGCGGGCGTATCGGTGATACACAATCGCACCCGAGTGTTACACTCCGGTGCATGCCGACGGTACGACCGCGTCACAACATCACCGAGTCCGACGAGCTGGCTGTTGCTCTGGACGCCGCAGAGCAACGCTGGCCGGGCGAGAGCCGTGCGCGGTTGCTGACTCGGCTCGCCCTGGAGGCGCACCGGGCGGCTCAGCGGTCGGTCGACGACCGGATCGCTGCCATTCGCCGTCACGGTGGGGTGGCGACTGGCTGCTACGGACAGGAATACCTGGCGGCCGAGCGCAATGGCTGGCCCGAGTGATCGTCGTCGATGCGTCGGTGCTGATCGCCTATCTCGACTCTGAGGATGCGCACCATCACGGTGCCGTCGAGCTGCTGGTGAGCGAGGCGGCGACGGAGTTCGTTGCGGCAACGCTCACGCTGGGCGAGACGCTGGTGGGTCCGGCTCGGTCGGGTGTGCTCGACGCAGCGATCGGAGCACTGCAGGAGATCGGCGTCACCGAGCTCGAGCTGGTCGAGGGGGATGCGGAGCGTCTCGCAAGGGTCCGCAGCGAGACGAACCTCACGATGCCGGATTGCGTCGTGCTGGTGGCCGCCGAGAACGCGAAGGCTCGCGTCGCGACCTTCAATCGCCGCCTCGCTCACGAGGCTCGCCAGCGCGGACTCGATGTTGTCGCCTGACGTTCGCTCACGTCGCCGGGGCGGCCGCTGATCGGCCGGGGCGGCGTCAGCCGGCTGCCGGGTGGTCCGTCGCGCCCGGGACGACCTCCAGGGGTGCCGTTGATTCGACGCTGGGCTCGCCGGCCGGCTCGTCGAGATTTGCAGTGGGAACCGTGGACGGGGTCGTCCATCCCGTTGACGATCCACACCTCTCGGCCGTCGACCAGCGCGTCGAAGGCGTGGATCGAGACCGCCCCCTCAGCGGAACCGACGTCGGCGCGAATGGTTACCCCGGCCCGGTCCGTCACGCCTTCGACCAGGGTGCCCTCGCCAGTTCTCCCGGCCCGTCCGCGCACGATCGCCTCGCAGAGGCTCGTCCTGGCCTGATGGACCGGGACCGCGCACAGCCCCTGCCGCTGCTCCACCGAGAGCGGTTCGGGCGGGTCCTCGAGGTGCGCCGAGACGGGGCTGTACCCAAGATCGAGCCGTTCTCGATCCGCAGGGGTCACGCCCAGCCGTGCGTCGAGCTGGGCGAGTACTGCCAGTTCCGCTGACTCGTGACACCCGCTCGGCAGCTCGTCGCCTTCGGGCAACCGGCGGCCGGTGAGCCCGTAGTCGCTGGGCTCTGAGGACTCACCCACCCCGCACGTCGAGTTCAGCAACGCCTCGACCAGGGTGTCGGCACACCCCGCTGGTCTCCACACGACATAGGAGCAGCGCCGCTGTCAGTCGCGCCTGAGGGCGGCGCCACTGCGGCACGGACGGTCACTGGACGCATCGGCATCGCATCGGCGCATGGCCGTCGAGCGCTCTGCGCCGGCCTGCCGCACCGACGGTGATCGGCTGTGCAGGACCAGGCGTCCTGAAGATCTACCTCCGGCATCGCCCGGGCACCTGACCACCTGCGGGGGCCATCCGACGGCGCGGCCGGCCCCTGCCGTTCGTCTCGGTGGACGGCGGATGCGCCCCCGCTTCGGACGATGCAGAGGTGGGTTAGCCTGCCGGCTCGCTGTCCCGTTCCCTGGGGAGAACTTCGAGTGGTGCTGGAGACAGGCCGTCATCCCCGCCAATCTCGGTCTCTTCGCCGCCGAAAATGCAGTTGGACTCGGGAAGGCGGTAGCTCAGCTCATCGATCGTCCACACTTCTCGACCGTCGACAAGAACGCCGAACGTGCTCACGGTCACGGCATTGTTGGCTGAGCCCACATCGGCTTGGTACACCACGCTCGCTCGTTCGTTGACGCCCTCCTGCAACGCGCCGTCAACCGTTCGTTCGGCGGTCCCTGACATGACGGCACTTTGCAAGGCCACCATCGACTCGCGCCGTGCGACAACATAGAGGGCGTTCCACTCTTCGTCGCTCAGCGCTTGGGGTGCGCCCACATTAAGCCTTTCGGCCAGTTGATAACCGAGGTCGTACGTGGATCGCATCGAGGGCGAGACCGCAAGCTCAGCGTCCGTGCGAGCCAACACTGCGCGTTCCGCTGATCCATGGTATCCGCTGGGCAGCGCATCGCCGCCGGGCAGCTCAGAGGCCGGCAGACCGTAATCGGTGGGCTCGCTCGTCTCGACCTCTCCGCAGGCCGGTTGCTCCAAGGCCTTGACGAGCGCTGACCTCGCCTCTTGGGTAGCGAACGACGACACTCCGGGCGCGGCCTCGACAGCTGTGGTCGTCACCGCCCCGTCCGGGCCCGCCCCCACCGTTGCCACCTCCTGAGCGCCGGCGCACGACACAGCTGAGGCGCCTGCGGCCAGGATCACCAAGCAACGGACAGTTCGTTTCATGGCAGCTGGTCTCTCATCTGGTGGTTGAGCATCACACGGTCATAGTTGTGCAAGTGCGAGATCGTTCGCCGGGCGGTGGTGAAATCCTGTCCGCCTGCGCACATGATGGAGCGGTCAGTGAAGCGGTAGCGGGGCACGAACCCGGTCCCAAAATCGGTTGTCCGATCGCAGTGGGCCCAATATCGGCCCGCTGATCTCCCTGCGGTAGCTCGCGACGGGTGTCCCATCCCTAACGAGTGGCCCATTTCGTGCGAGACTACACTTTGCAGATCCCGGCTTTTATGACACAAGTAGCCGTCAGGGCCGTTCTGTTCACGCCGTACGCACTGCTCCCATGCCCCACGGATTTTGGCCGTATGCCAGTGAGAGTAGACCGGCAGATAGATGTTGGATAGAGCAATTCGGGTGTCGGTGGCGCCGCTGTACTCGCAGACCTCGTTGCCTCCCGGACGGAGCTCGAGTGTGGTCCTGGCCACCGGGACGTTTCTGTTGGGCCACGCTGGTCCAATTCCATCACCCGGCGGCCAGTCGTTGGGCACATCCGGCGCGTCGAAATAGTGGACGGTCACATTTCCGTCGGTGAATCCGCCGCCGTAGTTGTTGTCGACGACAGCCGTGTCGAAACCGTCGAGCCCTGCGTCGGTGCGCTGGGCTGCGGCGTTCCACATGTTGGTAGCGTCGTTAATGCGGTTGATAAAGCTGTAGCTACGCCCTTGGCGAACGACCCCGGGGGGGAAATTGCGAGTATGTCCGCGGAAATCTGCGTGGACAGCCGCAGTGCCATAAGAAATGCGGACGGGTACGTCCCACATCGGCCGTTCACCCTCTGCCAGGTGCAGTCACGATCTGCGATCGGTCCGAGGGTCGGAACGTTCGCGCCGTTGTCGTGAGCTGCGCTTGGCGCAGCAAGCGCGAACGCAGCACCGAGGAGCGTCAGCGCAGCGAGGACCGCCAGCAGTCTCGAACTAGGTGCCGGGTGCCGGGTGCCGGGTGCCGGGTGCCGGGTGCCGGGTGCCGGGTGTCATGGGTCACATGCGGAGCGTCGCCCGGATGGCGGCGCTTGTCAAGGGCCGGCTGCGCCGCCGTGTGCCCTCGGTCACCGGGTGGGCCAGACTGGGGCGATGGAGATGCACTTCGCCAGCGTGTGGGAAGCCGTCGCCGACACCATCGGTGACCGACCCGCGGTCATCCAAGGTGACCGGACGGTGACCTTCACCGACTACGACGAGCGGGCGGCCCGCCTGGGCGCTGCCCTGTCGGCCGCCGGGCTGGAGCCCGACGCCAAGGTGGCGATGTTCGCCTACAACTGCCCCGAGTACCTCGAGACCAACTTCGCCGCGCTGAAGCAGCGGATGGTGCCGGTCAACGTCAACTACCGGTACCTCGACGACGAGCTGCACTACCTGCTCGACAACGCCGACGCCGAGGCCGTCGTCTTCCACACCAGCCTGTCGGATCGCATCGCCCGGGTGCGCGACCGCCTTGCGAAGCTGCGCCTGCTCGTCGAGATCGACGACGGCCCGGCCGCCGACGGCACCGACCACGTCGAAGGTGCCGTCGCCTACTCGGCCACCTAGGCGCCGCGCCTACTCCCTCGGCCGCCGTCGCTGCGTCCTAGCCAACCCGCTCGGTCGGAGCGGTCGGCGGGTCCTCATCCCCGTCGAGTGCGTCTTCCTCTTCCCCGACCGAGCAGGCGCCCGAGTGCAGCGGGTAGGTCGTCGTGTCGACAGTCCACACCTCGCGACCGTCGACCATCACGCCGACCGCCGACATCGAGACGGCGCCATCAGCGGCGCCGACGTCGGCGCGGTAGGTCAGCCGTGCCCGCTCGTTGACTCCGTCGAGAAGAGGGCCATTCGTGGTGACCTCCGCATTGCCGGCAACGATCGCATTGCGCAATTCCAAGATAGAGGACCGAACGGATGCGGAGTACAACGCCTGAGACTCTTCGTCGCTGACCGGCCTGGCATCCTGGTCCTGCAATGACCCTGCGAGCTCGTACCCAAGGTTTAGCGTTGACCGTCCTGACGATCCTGTCGACAACTCGCTCTGGAGCCGCGCCGCCACGGCAGACTCCGCCGACGCATGGTATCCATCCGGCAACCGCCCTGCGGGAAGCACCGAACCGGGCAGGCCGTAGTCGATAGGCTCCTCAGTCACCTCGTCCCCGCAAGGCGCTTGCTCCAGAGCCTCGACCATAGCGCTGTGTAGTCTCGTCATCTCCTCAACTTCTCCTGGCGTCTCGATCGCACGAGAGGACGCAACTGCTGCTGAAGTCGATCTGTCGCCGGCTTCGACCTGCGTTGCCACATCGCACGCCGCCGTCGCGAGAATAGCAGTGACGACGACAACCGAGCGTGAAGGACGGGATCTCATGGCAGCTGCTCCCTCATCTGATGGTTCAGCATCTGGCGGTCGTAGTCGTGGAGGTGCGAGATAGTCCGCCGGGCGGTGGAAAAATCTTGTCCCCCCGCACACATGATCGATCGGTCCGTGAACCGTGCGCGCGGGACGAAGCCCTGCCCAAAATCCGTCGTCCGGTCGCAGTGAGCCCAGAATCTTCCGTCGTTCTGACCATTCGTTGCCTCGTCAGGATGCACCATTCCTAGGCCGTGCCCCATTTCATGCATAACTACACTCTGAAAATCGCGATCTTTCCTGCACAGATAGCCGTCGGGTCCGTTGTCTTCTCGACGCCGGCAGCCTTCCCACAACGGGCGCTCCTCTGCGGTGTGCCAGTGACTATACACTGGCATATAGATGTTGATTCGCATTAGTTGCGTATCTGTACCGCCTTCTGTTTCACATTCCTCATCACCCCCCGGCCTGAGATCGCGCGTTCTAAAGGTCGTGGGTCTGTTGTTGTTTGGTCTGTTGTTGCCAATGCCGTCGCCCGGCTGGTTGTCATTGGGCACGGCCGGCGCATCGAAGTGGTGGACCGTGATCGTGTTGTTGGTCCAACCGCCGCTATAGTTGTTTTCGATGACTCCCATGTCGAAGCCGTCGGCCCCGGCGTCGGTAGACTGCACGGCTGCATTCCAGGAGTTCGTAGCGGCGTGGATCCGGTTGATGAAGCTGTAAACACGACCCTGACGAACAACACCGGCCGGGAAGTCGCGAGTATGACCGTTAAACTCGCCGTGGACCCTTCCCGTGCCATCGGAGATTCGAACGCCGACCAGACCTGGCCAGCTGCCATTGGCACGCTGCCATGTGCAGTCGGTATCAGCGAGCGACCCGATGGTCGGCACAGTGGCGCCGTTGTTGTGCGCTGCGCCGGGTGCCACAAGGGCCAAGGCCGCCCCCAATAGGAGGAGACCAACTACGGCGAGGTGCCGGGTGCCGGGTGCCGGGTGCCGGGTGCCGGGTGCCGGTTTCATGGGTCACACGTAGAGCATCACCCGGATCGTGCGGCCTGTCAAGGGCCGGCTGCGCTGTCGTGTGGCGGTCGTCACGGTGGGGGGCCAGACTGGGGCGATGGAGATGCACTTCGCCAGCGTGTGGGAAGCCGTCGCCGACACCATCGGTGACCGACCCGCGGTCATCCAAGGTGACCGGACGGTGACCTTCACCGACTACGACGAGCGGGCGGCCCGCCTGGGCGCTGCCCTGTCGGCCGCCGGGCTGGAGCCCGACGCCAAGGTGGCGATGTTCGCCTACAACTGCCCCGAGTACCTCGAGACCAACTTCGCTGCGCTGAAGCAGCGGATGGTGCCGGTCAACGTCAACTACCGGTACCTCGACGACGAGCTGCACTACCTGCTGGACAACGCCGACGCCGAGGCCGTCGTCTTCCACACCAGCCTGTCGGATCGCATCGCCCGGGTGCGCGACCGCCTTGCGAAGCTGCGCCTGCTCGTCGAGATCGACGACGGCGCGGCCGCCGACGGCACCGACCACGTCGAGGGCGCCGTCGCCTACGACGAGCTGCTCGCCGCCCACGACCCCGCCCCCCGCGTCACCCGCCAAACGAGCGACATCTACATGCTCTACACCGGCGGCACCACCGGCATGCCCAAGGGCGTCATGTACGAGACGGGCCCGTTCACCAACTTCTTCCTCCAGGGCGCGGCGCCGATCCTCGGCCTGCCGCCGCTGTCGGGCCCAGATGACGTGCCGCCGCTCGTCGCCGAGCTGGCCGAGACCGACCGGCTGATGCGGGCCATGCCCGCCTGCCCGCTGATGCACGGCACCGGCATCTGGGTGGGGGCGATGTCACCGCACCTGCTCGGCGGTACCAGCGTCCTGCTGGAGTCCCGCACGCTGGACCCCGTCGCGCTGTGGGCCGACGTCGAGCGTCACCGGGTGAGCTCGCTCGTCATCGTCGGCGACGCCTTCGCCCGCCCGCTGCTGCGGGCCCTGCGCGACCGCGTCGAGGCCGGCCACGAAGGCGGCGGCTACGACCTTTCCTCGCTGCAGATGATCGTCAGCACCGGGGCGATGTTCTCCCCCGACGCCAAGCAGGGCCTCATGGAGCTGCTGCCCACCACGGCGATGCTCGACATCCTCGGCGCCAGCGAGGGTTCGATGGGCCAGAGCGTCTCGGCGGCCGGCCAGGTCAACGAGGCGGCCACGTTCGGGGTCACCGAGACCACCCGGGTCTATGACGACGACGGCACCCAGGTCGAGCCCGGGTCGGGGCAGGTCGGGCGGGTGGCCACCTCGCTGAACGTGCCGCTCGGCTACTACAAGGACCCCGAGAAGTCCGACCGCACCTTCAGGGTCATCGACGGGGTTCGCTGGTCGTTCCCCGGTGACATGGCCACCGTCGGCGCCGACGGCACCATCCACCTGCTCGGCCGGGGCAGCAACTGCATCAACACCGGCGGCGAGAAGGTGTACCCCGAGGAGGTCGAGGAGGCGATCAAGGCGACCGCAGGCGTGCGCGACTGCCTCGTCTTCGGCGTCGACGACGAGCGCTTCGGCAGCCGGGTCGTCGGCGTGGCGTCGGCCGAACCAGGGAGCTCCATCGACGCCGACGAGGTGCTGGCCGCGACCCGTCAGCGCCTCTCGGGCTACAAGGTGCCCAAGCAGCTCACCATCGTCGAGCACGTGCCCCGGGCGCCCAACGGCAAGGCCGACTACGGCTCGGCGCGCGAGCTGGCGGCCGCTGTCGGGACGTGAGCGGCCCGCCGCCGGCCCCCTCGGGGTACCTCGCCCCACCGCGCGGCCCGGGCCGGCCCGGTGTGGTGGTGCTGCACTCGTGGTGGGGCCTCGACGACCACGTCCGTGACGCGTGCGAGCGGCTCGCCGACGACGGCTACCTGGCGCTCGCCCCCGATCTGCTCGACGGCGCCACGCCCACCGACGTCGTCGAGGCCGAGGCGGTGCTGGCGAGACGTTCGCCCGACGAGATGGCCCGCACCGTCATGGTCGCCATCGACGTGGTCCGCCAGCGCTCGGGGCGTGACGGGCCCGTCGGCATCGTCGGGTACGCCATGGGCGGGTCGCTCGCCCTGTGGGCCGCGGCCCGGCGGCCAGCGGCGGTGGCGGTCGCAGTGGCCTACTACGCCGGACAGGCCATCGACTTCGACGAGCTCACCGCCGAGGTCGTCCTGCACTTCGCCGAGCACGACGACGTGGTGGGCGACGAGCGGGTGACCACCGAGTCGTTCCTGCGCCTCGGCGGGGTCGAGCCCCAGGTGACGGTGCACCCGGGCACCCATCACGGGTTCGCCGAGGCTGGTCACCCCACCCACGATCCGGCGGCGAGCGAGGCGGCGTGGGCGGTCACCAGCGCCGCGCTGGGCCGGGTGCTGCGCCCCGACCTCGCCGGGCGGCCGGGGCCGAGCTAACCCCCCGGGTCGCCCTGGGCCTGCCGGTGGAGTCAGCGGGCGCGGCGCTACCTTCGCCGTGGTGGCCGTCGTGGTGCTCGCCCTGCTGTGCGTCCTGGCCGGGGCGGGCTGCACCGGTGACGCCGAAGAGGCCGACGACACCGACCCCTGCGTCGCCATCGCCGCCGCCGTCGACGCCGGCGCCCTCGACGACGGGCTCGTCGACCCCTTTGGTGGCGCGCCCGCGCTGGCCGACGCCCTCGATCGTGCGGCGGCGGCCGCTCGAGACGCAGGGGCGGCCGCCGCCCGAGACGCAGGGGCGAGCGCCTCGTCGTCGACCTCGTCGGCCTGGGACGAGCTGGCCGGTGCGCTCGACGGCGCCGACGCCGAGCTGGCCGACGCAGGGTACGACCTGGTGGCGGTGGCCTCGACACCCGCCGAGCAGACGCCGGCGACGACTGCCCTCGGCGGCGATCAGGTGACCTCGCTGCGCCAGGCGCTGGCCGCTGACGCCCGTAGCCGTTGCGGCCTGGACGTGGCCGAGCCGACGACGGCCCTCGGTCCGCTCGTCGTCGACCCGGTGGTCGCCCCGCCAGGTCCTGACCCTCGAACCGCTGAGCCGCTCAGCCTCGACGCCGGGTCACTCGCCGCCCTCATCGCTCGTACCTATGCGCCCGACGAGCTGCGGGAGCTGCTGAGGGCGGCGTCGGTGCGCTCGGTGTCGGAACTGGCCGGCGCGGCCTTGGCGGGCGCGCCGGGCACCGAGGGTGTCGCCGACGACCTCCGCCGCCGGCGGGGGGCAGCCGAGCTCGGCGACGACGAGGCGCTCGACGGGTGGGCCGACGGATGCGACGCCGGCGACGGCGGTTCCTGTGACGTGCTGGCCGCCTTGGCACCCGAGGGCTCGGAGTACGCCAGGGTGGCGGCCACCTGCGGCGGACGACGCCAGCCCACGGGTCAGCTGTGCGGGACGCCGCCGCCGCGCAACGACGACGACGTCTCGGGGTTCTTGGAGCCGTGACCGCCCGAGGCGTCCGTCGCATCGTCGCGGTGGTGGCCGCCGCCGCCTGCCTGGTCGCCCCGGCGGCTCCGGTGGCTGCCCGCAAGCCCGACGACCCCACGGCGCCGCCGCCCCGGTCAGCCGGTGAGCCCCGCCGCCAGCCCGGCCCCGTCGACGACATCGACGACCTGACGCCGCTGCCCGGGTTGCTCGCACCCGACTCGTTCGGCCCCGGGTCCTCGACGTCGGCGCCCTCGCCGTCAGAGCGTCTCCCCACACAGCGCCTGGCGCCCGGCGCGCCCGGGTGGAGCGCTGAGGGCACGCCAGCGGTCGATCCGACCGAGCTCGCTGTGGCACGCACCGCAGGGGAGCGGGCGGCGTCAGCGATCCGCACCCGCATCGCCGCGATCGCTGACGCCCGCATCGCGGCTGCGACCGACGCCACCGGGCAGGCGCACTCGGCGCTGGTCGAGCTGAGCGCTCGCTACGCCGCCGACGCCGAGGCGGTCCAGACCGACGCCACCGACCTCGACCAGCGCCAGCTGGAGTACCGCCGACGCCTCGACGACTACGTCGGCGCTCGTGACCTCATGTCCCGGCGTGTGACCGCGGTGCACACCGCCGGGCCCCTGGCGGCGCTGGAGACCACCCTGCGAACCGGCGATGTGCTGGTGGCCGCCCGCCAGCAGGTGCTGCGACAGGCGGTGATCGCCGAGGGCCGAGGCGAGGTGGACGACCGGTACCTGCACGCCCTGGCGGCGCGGCCCGCCGAGCTCGGGGGCGAGCTCGCCGACCTCACGGCCCGCCGTGAGCACCTCGAAGACCTGGCGGTGGCCCGTGACGCCCTGATCGAATCGACCCAGCTCGCCGAGGCCGAGCTGGCCGAGGTGAGCGCCACCGTCGTCGACGACGTCGTCTTCCCCGTCGCCGGCACGTCCTTTGACTTCGCTGACACCTACCTGAGCTGTCGCGACGGTTGTCGACGTCGCCACCAGGGCGTCGACATCATGGCGCCGGCTGACACCCCGGTCCTGGCCGTCGAGCGCGGCGTGCTGTTCGACGTCGGCACCAGCGAGCTGGGCGGCGTCAAGTTGTGGCTGCTCGGCGAGTCGGGCACCTCGTACTACTACGCGCACCTCTCGGGGTACGACGATGTGGTGAGCGAGGGGGCGTTGGTCGAGGCGGGCACGCCGCTCGGTGGAGTGGGTACGACGGGCAACGCCGCATCGACCCCGCCGCACCTGCACTTCGAGGTGCACCCCGACGCCGGGGCGGCGGTCAACCCCACGTCGCTGGTCAGCCACGCCGCCGAGCTGCGCCGTGACGGCCCCGACCCCCTACGGCGCGCGACGACCAGAGGTTGAGCCGGCCAGACGTCCAGCGCTTAGGCGGTCCTGGTCGGACATGGCCGCCGATGCACAACACCGTGACAACGGTCTCAGGGGACGGCGTGCGTTCGCCGACTGGAACCGTGTGCCGGCGGCGGGCACCGCCACACCGGTGCCGCTGGGCACGTCGAGCGTGACGGGGGGTCGGGTCGTGGTGGAGCGCATCGGAGAGGTCGGGCGGGTGCACGCCCAGCTGGGACCGCCACCCATCGACGCCGTCGCCGGGTTCCGTGACAGCGGGGTGCAGGAGGAGCTCGCCGCCTTCCACGAGGACCTCCCGGGCGAGCTGGCCCGTCGTCGCCGCGACGGATCCCCCGGTGCCGCCGGGGCCACCGGGGACGAGCCTTCGGCGGCGTCACGGGTCGTGCCGGCGCGACTGACGATGTCGTGGATGGACGTGCGGGCCGAGGGCGGACGCCTGGCCGCCGAACGGGTCGAGTTCTGGGCCCGGACGCTCGCCCGTCGCGACGGCACCGACACCGACGTCGGGTCGCCGCCGGGAGCGTCGGAGGCGTCGGGGGCCACGGGATCGGCGTACTCGGGCCGGTTCCGTCCGCCCCCGCCGGTGGGCAGGTGGACGCCCCCGGCCGCCAGCGCGACGGATCCGCCCGCCGGCGCGACCGATCCGCTCGCCGGGCTCGACGCCACGATGACGGCCCACGAGCTTCGACGAGCCCACCCGACCGACGGGATCTGAGCGTCCCGATCCGGGGGCATGCGGCTCGATCGGCGCAGGTCGCCTCTCGGGCCGCTCGGTGGGGGCGCCGGCGGTCCGAGGCATGCTGGGCCGGTGCAGCGTGCGGTCGTCCACCACTGCGACGCCGCACCCGAGCGTGTCGCCGCCGTCGTCGAGGACCTCGGCACCTACCCGCGGTGGCTGTCGATCGTCGATGACGCCGAGCTGTCGCCCGCCGACGTCCCGTGCGCCGACGCCCTGCCCGCCGAGGCCCCGGCGTGGACCGTCACGTTGCGGGCCCGCCTCGGACGCCTCTCCCGGGCCAAGCGTCTGCGGATGGTGCGCACCGACCACGTCGCCGGCGCCCGGGCCGTGTTCGAACGCCGTGAGGTCGACGGTCGCCAGCACGCCGACTGGCGCCTGGCGGTCGAGGTGAGCGCCGAGGGGGCCGGCTCGCGCCTGGTCATGGTGCTGTCCTATGACGGCGGCTTGCTCGAGCCGGTCATCGGTCGCCTGCTGGACCGCGAGATCGAGGCCGCCCGTCCCCGGCTGGACGCCGCCATCGCCGGCTCCACCGCCTGAGCCGCACCGGCTCGGATCGGCCAGCGTCGCGTCGCATCAGCGAGACCGGCGGTCGATCCTCCCCGTCCAGCGGCCGTCGCGCTCCCTGGCGACGGTGAGCCCGAGACCGAAGCACGCCGACAGGGCCTCGTCGGTCAGCACGTCGTCGATCGCCCCGGCCGCCACGACCTGCCCGCCTGACAGCAACAGCGCGTGGTCGAAGGCGGCGGGGATCTCCTCGAGGTGGTGGGTCACCAGCACGATCGGCGGTGACGAGGGTCGGGCGGCCATCTGATCGAGGCGCTCGACGAGGTCCTCGCGCCCGGCCACGTCGAGCCCGGCGGTCGGCTCGTCGAGGATCACCAACCCCGGGTCGATGACCGCGGCTCGGGCCAGCAGCACCCGCTGGCGCTCACCCGAGGACAACGTGGCGTAGGGCCGCAGCGCCATGGCCTCCAGGTCGACCTCGGCGAGGGCGGCGGTGGCGCGAGCCACGTCGGCCGCGGCGACGTCGTGCCACCACGTCTCCAGCGCGCCGTGCAGGGCCGAAACGACGGCATCGATGACCCGCACGTCAGGTCGCAGTTGCTCAGCCATCGCCGCGCCCGACATGGCGACGCGCCGCCGCAGGACCCTGACGTCGACCCGCCCCCAGCGACCGCCCAGGATCGTGACCTCACCCGTCGAGGGGTGCTGCACCAACGCCAGGACGCGCACGAGGGTCGTCTTGCCGCTGCCGTTCGGTCCGAGCACGACCCAGCGGTGCCCGGCCTCGATCTCGAGGTCCAGCGGCCCGAGGACGACTCGACCGTCGTAGCGGACCGACACCCCCGACAGCACCGCAGCAGGAGCGACGCCAGCGGCGGCAGCGGCGGCAGCGTCGTTCACGCCAGCCCCCGCACGACCAGCACCGTGGCGCTGACCGCCGCAACCGTCAGCGCCGCCCGACGCAGCACCGCCGGTGACACCCGCGCCAGCAGCGGGTCGGCCACCGCCAAGCCGATCAGCATCGCCGGGGTCAACCAGGCGGCGGCCCCCAGGGCGTCGAGGTGCACCCGCCCGGCGACGGCGAGGGCGGCCAACGACAGCGCCGAACCGCCGAGGAAGAAGGCGGCCATCGTCGCCCGCATCCGGCGGGGTTCGAGATCGAGCAGCACCAGTGCCATGGGCGGACCACCGATCGACACCGACGTGGCCATCAGCCCGCTCACCCCCCCGGCGGCGAACAGGGCACCCCGCCCGGCGACCACCCGGCGACCAGAGGCGATCATCGCCACCGCCGCCAGCACGCCCAGCCCGAAGGCCAGCTCGAGCGCGGCCCCGGTCAGCACCGACACCACCACGACCCCGGCCAGGGTGCCCGGCACCCGACCGATCCAGGCCCAGGTCAGATCGCCCAGCTCGATGATGGACCGCTCGCGCCACGCCACCACGGCCACCAACCCGGTGGCGAGCAGCAGCGGCGTCGCCGGCACCAGGTCGGGGTCGACCAGGGCAAGCACCGGGGCCGCCACCAGCGCCAGGCCGAATCCGACCGACCCCTGCACCGTCGCGCCGACGAGCACGGCGACGGCCACCACGGCCGCCTCGCTCAACTCCATCGGCGCTCGGCCAGCCCGTACCGTCGCCTCCTCGGGGTCCGTCGGCGCGCCGTGGGCCCGCACCTGACGGCAGGGCGTCCAAGTGCGGTGGGGCGGTCGCTCACCGGCTGGCACCGCCGGCGGCCACCCATGCGTCCACGGCGCCTGCGTAGTGGCCGCCCAGGGCCATGAGCTCGTGGTGGGTGCCGAGCTCGACGATCCGGCCGTCGTCGATGACCGCGATGCGGTCAGCGCGCATGGCGGTGGCCATGCGGTGGGCGATCAGCAGCGTCGTGCGTCCCATGCGCACGGCGTCGAGCGCCCGTTCGACCCGGCGTTCCGAGCCCAGGTCGAGGCTGGAGGTCGCCTCGTCGAGGATGAGGATGCGTGGCCGGGCCAGCAGGGCCCGGGCCAGGGCGAGCAGCTGGCGCTCCCCGGCGGAGAGGGTCACCCCGCGTTCGTGGACCTCGGCGTCGAGGCCGGCGTCGTGGCGCTCGACGAGGTCACCGAGCCCGACGGCGTCACAGGCGGCGAGGATCTCGACGTCGTCGGCGTCGGGCCGGGCGAAGGCGAGGTTGTCGCGCAGCGACCCGTGGAACAGGAACGGCTCTTGGGGTACGACGCCGAGCTGGCGGCGCAGCGACCCGAGGGTCACCGAACGGACGTCGACGCCGTCGATGCGCACGCTGCCCCGGTCGACGTCGGCGAAGCGGGCGACGAGGGAGGCGATCGTCGACTTGCCGGCCCCGGTGCGCCCGACGAGCGCCAGCGTCTCGCCGGCCTCGACGTGGAGGTCGACGTCGCACAGCACGTCGACGTCGGCGTAGGCGAAGGTCACGCCGCACAGCTCGACGTCGCCCTCGACGTCGCCGAGGTCGACGGCGCCCTCGGCCTCTGGGGTCTGGGACCGTTCGGCGAGCAGGCCGTTCAGCTTGGTGATCGCCGCCTGGCCCTGCTGGTACACGTTGTAGAGCGTCACGAGCTGCTGGATGGGCGCGAAGAACGTCGTCAGGTACAGCACGAACGCCGTGAGCTCGCCCAGGCTGAGGCGCCCGTCGAGCACGAGGGCGCCTCCGACCGCCACGACCATGGCCTGGGCGAGCAGCCCGGTGGTCTCGGCTGCGGGTCCGTACACGGCGTTGATGCGGGCGCCGGTCACCGACGCCTGCTCGTAGTCGTCGGCGATCCGGCGGTGCTGCCCGGTGTTGTGTTCGGCCCGGCCGCTGGTGATGACGACCCGGATGCCGGCCAGGTGCTCGGACAGATCGGCGAGCACCTCGGCGATGCGGTCACGCACCCGGGCGTAGGCCACCGCTGAGGCTCCCCGGAACCACCAGGTGAGCCCGACCAGCACCGGGACGACGACGAGCAGCAGCAGGGCGGCGAGCAGCGGTGACAGCCCGATGAGCACGGCGGTCACGATGACCACCGTCAGGCCCTGGACGACCAGGTTGAGGTAGCCGTCGGTGAGCAGCGCGGCGAGGGCGTCGACGTCGCTCGTCATCCGGCTGAGCACGACCCCGGTGCGTTCACGGGTGAAGAAGTCGACCGACAGGCGCTGCAGGTGGGTGAACAACCGGACGCGCAGCTGCTCGAGCACCCGTTCGGCGATGCGGGCGGTGAGGGCCAGACGGGCGGTGGCGGTCACCGCCTGGACGACCACCGTCACGACGTAGATGCCAGCGACGGCCACGACGACCCCGAGGTCGCCCTGGGTGACCCCCTGGTCGATCGCCACCGCGGTCAGCAGCGGACCGGCAAGGCCGGCGACCGTCTCGATCGCCACCAGCACGAGGGCCACCACGACACGGGTCCGTTCGGGGGCCAGCAGCACCCGCACCCCGAGGGGCCCCGGCTCGGCGGATGGGTCGTGCTCGACGACGGGGTCGGGGTGCTCGGGCTCGGTGGCGGCGATCCGCTCGGCGGCGTCGCGCAGCTCGCTCGGCACGCCAGCGAACGGCAGTCCGGCCGAGGCGTTGGCCTGGTTGGCGCTCGGACCGCCCATCATCGGGCCGCCCAAGTTCCCGGTCATCACCACGCCGGTGCCCGCTGACCCCGGCGCTGACCCCGCCCGCCCGCAGCGTCGTCGTCGGTGAGGTCGCTCAGCAGCTCGGCGTAGGCAGTGACCGTGGCGAGCAGCTCGTCGTGGGTGCCGTCGGCGACGATCCGCCCGCCGTCGAGCATCACCACCCGGTCGGCCAGGGCGATGGTCGAGAGTCGGTGGGCCACCACGACGGTGGTGCGCCCCGCCCGCCGCTCACGCAGCCGCTCGTGGATGCGCTCCTCGGTGGTGACGTCGACCGAGCTGGTGGCGTCGTCGAGCACGAGCACCGGCGGGTCACCGAGGAGGCCTCGGGCCAGGGCGATGCGTTGGCGCTGGCCGCCGGACAGGTCATGACCGCGCTCGCCGATGACCGCGTCGTAGCCGTCGGGCAGGCCAGCGGTGACGTCGTCGACCGCGGCGTCTCGACCGGCGCCGACGATCTGGTCGGTCGCCACCTCGGGGTGGGCGTAGGCGACGTTGTCAGCGATCGAGGCCGAGAACAGGAACGGGTCATCGGGCACGACCGACACGTGGCGGCGCAAGCTGTCGAGGGTGAGGTCGCGCACGTCGTGGCCGTCGACGCGGACCGACCCGGCGTTGACGTCATAGGCCCGTACGAGCAGCCGTCCGATCGTCGACTTGCCCGACCCCGAACGGCCGACGACGGCGACGGTCTGACCGGCGGGCACCTCGAGGTGCAGGTCGCACAGCACGGGTTCGTCCTCGGCGGCCGGGTAGGCGAACCAGACGCCGTCGAGGTGCAGGTGGCCGCACGGGTCGACGAGCTCGGCGGCGTCGGCGGCCTCGACGACCGCCGGTCGCTCGTCGAGCAGCTCGAAGATCCGCCCGGCCGACGAGCGGGCCCGCTGGCCGAGCATCAGCACGAACCCGACGAAGCGGAACGGGGCGGCGAGCAGCACGACGTACTGGCTGAAGGCGAGCAGCGCGCCGACGGTGACCTCGCCCTCCACGGCGCGCCACCCTCCGACGACGAGCACCAGGGCCAGCGAGAGGCGGGGCAGCGCCTCGATGAGGGGGTTCCACCGGGCCCGGGCGTCGTTCTGGATGACGGTGATCCACCGCAGGCGCTCCGCCGCCCGGGCGAAGGTCGAGATCTGGCGCTGCTCGGCGGCGAAGGCTCGCACGACCCGGGCGCCGTTGACGTTCTCGTCCACGACGGTGGCCACATCGGCCTGGCGGGCCTGGACGAGCCAGGACAGGGGGAAGATCTGGTCCCGCAGGCGCTGGGCGGCGAGGTACACCCCGGGCAGGGCGAGGACCGACACGGCAGTGAGCCACGGGTCGATGGCCAGCATCACGACGAGGGCCCCGACCACGGTGATGAGCTGCACGGCCATGATCGGGGCGAAGGCCCCGTACAGCTGGATCGAGCGGATGTCGGCGTTGGCCCGGCTGATGATCTGGCCGCTCTGGACCCGGTCGAAGAACGAGTGGCTGAGCGTGCCGAGGTGGGCGTGGATGGCGACGCGCAGATCACGCTCGAGGCGAAACGCCACCCGCTGCAGACCGAGCCGGTACCGGTTGGTGGCGACGCCCCGCACGACGGCGATGGCGCCCAGGGCCACGACGTAGGGCCACAACGGCTGGCGGGAGGTGGCGATCGCCTGGTCCACCGCGGCCATCACCAGGCGGGGCAGCGCCACCTGGGCCGCCATCGCCACCACTGCGAACGCCAGGGCCACCACCACCCGCCGGCGTGACGTGACCACCAAGGGAGCGAGCCGACGCCACCACGACGCACCCTGGTCGGGTGAGATCTGGGAACGAGCGAGCGGGGTGGCGGGCAACTCCTCGACGCTACCCACGGCAGGCTCGCCATCGTCACTGGCGGGTGGCCTGCCTGCACCACTCCTACGCCCCAGCGCCGCTACCCCGACCAGCTCGACCCCGACCGCACCCCCCGGCGCCCCGGTGCAGGCCAGGCCGTGTTCTGTGACCGACCACCCCGGGCGGTCCAAGGCCACGACGCAGCCCGTCGACCTGTGCGGCGACCTCCGGAGCCGCCTCGTTCAACGTGGCATCCCCACCGAACAGATCCGCTTCATCCACGAGGCCAAGACCCGAGCCGCTCAGGCCGAGCTGTTCGCTGCCTGCCGGGACGGTCGGGTCGCGGTGATCGTCGGCAGCACCGAGAAGATGGGCACCGGGACCACTATTCAGCACCGCCTCGTCGCCCTCCACCACGTCGACCCACCCTGGCGGCCCGCTGACATGAACTGCGCGAGGGTCCGCATCCTGCGCCAGGGCAACATCAACCCCGAGGTGCACGTCCTCCGCTACACCACCGCCCGCAGCTACGACGCCGTCATGTGGTCCGGGCTGGACCGCAAGGCCGGATTCATCGCCCAGCTCATGAACGCCCACGTCGGTGTGCGCAGCGTCGAGGAGGCCGACGCCCCGTAGACCAACTACGCCCAGATCGCCTCGCTCACCCTCAATGACCCCGACCTGTTCCGCCAGACCGAGCTCGCCCGGGACATGGCCCGCTACCAGACCCTCGAATCGGACCATCTCGCCGGACAGCGCCGTCTCACCCGCCGCCTCGACGCCCTCACCAGGGAACTCGGTGTCACCGTGAGCTACCGGACCCTGCTCACCGGCCTCGAACCCGTTGGCACCCGCGGGGACAACTTCGTCTACCACCAGTGCGGTCACCCCATCGTCAACCGCAGCAGGCTGACGACGCTCTCGCCGACCAGCTCCTCGCCCTACCCGCGGACCCTGGCACTCAGGTCCCCCTCGGTCGCTTCGAAGAGCTCGACGTGTGGGTCGTCCGACCCGACAACGAGACCTACACCCTACGGCGTCGGCCCTCAACTAGCCCGCCTCCACCGCATCGTCGACGCCGACGACCTGCGAGCGGGCGCGAAGCTCATGGCTCGTCTCGAAGGACGCTTCGACTACATCCCTTACGCCATCACCGCCGCTCACACCACCTGCGACGAGCTGACCGCCGAGATCGCCCAGGCCCGCAGCGTGCTCGACCAGCCCTTCCCCCACCACCAGGCCAAACACGACACCGAACGGCGCCTACTTGAGCTCACCGCCCAGATCGAAGCCCGGGCCGGAGCCGCCCGCCAGCAACACGACGACCACCCCGACGATCCCGGTGCCCCGGTCGCGGTCGCAACGGACAGCAGCACTACGACGATCAACTCAGCGGCGCCCCGGACACTGCCCGCCGCCTTACACGACGGCCCCGGCGGACGGCGACGCTGCCTGGCTCAAGGTCGAACAGGCCGCCGCCCACCTCGGCATCACCACGATGGAACTCGTCGTCCGACTCGAGAACGGCGCCCTCACCGGGTGCCGTGTCGACGGCCGGCTCCAACTCCGCCGCACCGACCTCGACCACGGCCGCAAGAAGGCTCCTGCGACACCGCTGCCTGCGGCGAAGCCCCCAGCGTGTGCGGCCCGCGAAACCGTCCCCGCCCGGGGCGCTAGGCCAAGAGCGTGGACGCCAGGCTGAAAAGTCCCGTGATGAACGGTGGGAGCATGGCCGTGACAACGAGGCAAACGCTTTGGCGAGTGAGCTGACGTGACACGCAACGCGTTTCGTGGTCAGATGATCTACGAAAGCCGTTCATGTGACTGGTTCCTTTCAAGAGGCGGTCATGTGGATGGGGCCCTGGGGAGTTGCAGCTCCTCAGGGCCAGTTCGATGTCGGAGCTCATTAGATCACAGTGGTGTGCGCGCCAACGGGAGGTCGGCGGAAATTGCAGAAGTGCTCCGGCGCTCGAACACGGTGCGTCCGCGCCACCCGGCCTCCCCTGATGCCCCGTCTGCCGAATGCACGCCGCTGTTCACCGGTGAAGACGGGCGACAGCTTGTGGTCGCGAAGGCTCGTAAGATTGTGGCGTCAACCCATTTGTGACGGCCACAGGGTCGGCGTCCCTCGAAGCTGGGACGTGCATCATCGGGTCGGTCAAGTTTCTGAGGTGCGCGGCGGTCCAAAATCACATGCCTGCGGCACCGCTAGCAAAAACTCGGCGGGCGTGTCTTGTCATGCCCTGAAGCGGCGCCTGCGACGTGGCGACCCGTTGGAGTCCACTCCGGAGCCCCCTAGCGAACCTCCAGTGCGCGGGCGGTCAGCGCTCGGTACCGGCTGCTCGGTGTCTGATGGAGGGCCCCCTCGAGCTGACCAACGGGCAGACGACGGGGGCGGGCGACGATGGGTGCGTCGGGACCGATCTCGAAGAAGGTGGGTCCGTGGTCTTGCCGTGCGAGGCCGGCGGTGAGCTGTTGGAGGGGCGGGGTGTGGCCAGCCTCGGCGCCGTGGGCCTCGGGGTCGGTCTGGCGTCCGACGGTCCCGATGTGGTTGGCGGTCTGGCCCCTTGTGATGGCGACGTAGAGCTCGGCCCGGGTGGCCGAGGGGTGAGGAGGCTGGTAAAGGGGCTCTTCGCGTCTGAGCGGGGTCATGGGGTGATCGTGGCGAGCAGTGTCCAGTTCGGTCGGCCCGCGTAGAGCAGGGCTCGGACCCGGAAGTTGGCGAAGGACCGGAACCCGAACGCCACCCGCTTGACCCGCTTGGCGAGGTTGTTCATCGACTCGGTCGGCCCGTTGGTGAATCGACAGTGGTGCCAGGCGAGGATCTGGGCGCGCCAGCGTCGCACGGTGCGTCCGAGGCGACGAACCTCGGGCGGCATCGAGGGGTCGGTGGTGTCGGCGATGAACTCCCCGAGCCAGCTCTCAGCGGTATCGACATCGAGGTCGTACACGCCGCGCAGGGTCTCTTTGGCCGACCAGGCCAGCGCGACTTCGCCGTGAGGATCACCAGCAGCGAGCAGGCCACGCACTCGTTCGCGCTGGCCGTCGGTGAGACGTTCCGAGGCCATCGAGAGCCGCCGCCGCGCCCGGTACAGCGGATCGTCGCGGCGGCCACGATGCCCGAGGGTGTCCTGTTGGACTCGTCGGCGGCACTCGTCGAGGGCCTGGGTTGGCGACCCGGTTGACGTGGAAGGGGTCGGCGACCTGGGTGGCGTCGGGCAGGACCAGATCGAAGGCGGCCCGGTAGGAGCCGGCCAGGTCCAGCGTCGCCCACCCCACCCCAGCGATCCACTCATCGCTGCGAGCTCGGAACCAGTCGACGGGTGCGGTGCTATTGCGGCCCTCGACGATCTCGAGGAGCTGTCCGGCGGCGACGTCGACGATCGAGCTCACCCACTCCTGGCGCCGGTAGCGGCCTCGCCGGACCATGAGCATCTCATCGAGCCCCACCGCTTCGGTGCTGGTGATCCGCTCCGGGTCCTCGATCAGGATCTCGCCGTAGGCGACCACGGCATCGTTGACGGTGTGCCACGCGCACCCGAGCTCAACCGCGACCTCGTTCACCGAGCGACCCCACCGACCCACCTGTTCGGTCACCCCAACGGCCAGCACGAGCGGTCATCGCCACCCGCTCCGATGCGATCGTCGGGCAGCTCTCGGTCCACGAGCCCGCCTCGCAGAACACCTCAGGGCAGCACCAGCGCCGCTTGCGCAGCTCGAGGATCGCCGGGCGACCGAAAGCACGGCAGATCGACCAGCTCCACCACCGGGCGGTCCTTGACCCGGGCCCGCTCCCCACAGGACTCGCACCACGGCCGAGTTGTGCGGGTCTCGATCAGCACCCGGATCGGCTCCCCGGGGTGGTCGTCGACGGCGAGGACGTTCACGTCGGGCAAGCCGACGAGACGCTCGCACATGCGCGTAGCGTTAATCTCCACTGGGGCCTCGAAGGTTCGTGAGTGTAGGAACCCCCGAGTCTTCGAGGCCCCGACACATCACCCGCGGACCCTCACACCCCGCTCATTCGCGAAGCCCCGGTAAAGGCGGGCAGCGTCTGGAACTGAGTGCTGTAGCTGGTGAGGGCGTACGCATGATCGATGCCGGCGACACGTCGGCGGTCGGGATCGGGGTGGTGGTCGAAGAAGCTGCGGGCGATGACCCTGTGGCCGTCGAAGTCGACGACGAGGCGGTCCCCGGTGCTGGTGCTGCCGGCCGGGCTCGATGGCGGTGATGACGCCACGGGCGCCGTTGACGATGTGGCGTGCGGGGTGCCCGGCCGGGCGGAGTTGCGGGATGGCCGTCGGGGAGTGATGCGGTCGCCCGGGACGAAGAATCGTTCGTCGCTGGCGTCCAGTCCGTGGCGGGAGAGCTGGCCGCGCTGCTGGAGCAGGGCCTGGGCGGCCCGGTTGAGCACCTCACGGTCATGGTTGGTCTGACACACCATCGGATGGTCGTACCCGGGGGGCGGCCCAGCCTTCGAGGACAGCTTCGTAGGCGGCGGTGCGGTCAGCGGTGGCGGTGAGGCGGCCGTGGTCGTCGAGCGGGCCGAGTCCGTCGCCGTGGCGGTGCGGCAGCCGTGGTCGGCGAGCGGTCCGAGTCCGTCGCCGATCTCGCCGTTGCGGACCGAGGTCCGGGGGAGGCCGCGTGACGGTGACCGCTAGGTTGGCCCCTCGTGGTCCGGGTCCTGGTCGTCGTGGCGGTCCTTGCCGTCATGGCCCCGCTGTTCGCCACCAGCACCGCGGGAGCGCGCTCTGAGCTCGACCGGGCCCGCCAGCAGGCCGAGGCCGTCACCGATCAGCTCATCGACGCCCAGCGCCGAGTCGACGCCACCCGTCTGCGGGCCGAGGAGGCGATGCTCGTCGCCGAGGAGGCCAACGGCGTCGCCATCGAGCTGCAGATCGAGATCGACGTGCTCACCGAACGGGCCGACGCCGCCCGCCAGGTGTCCGAGCGCCTCCGATCGGCGGTCGCCGACATCGCCGTGGACCGCTACGTCAACGGCAATCGCGGGCTCGCCACCCTCACCGCCCCCGGGGTGTCTGACCCCTACGAGCACGCCCGCGCCGAGCAGCTCGGACAGATCGCGGTGTACGGCACCGAGGACGCCGTCGACCAGTGGAGAGCGGCCCGCATCGATCTCGCCGACGCCCAGACCGCCCTCGACGACCGCCTCGAACGCCAGCTCGTCGTCGCCGCCGAGGCGAGCGCCGCCGAGGCCGAGGTGAACGCCGACCTCGAGGCGCTGCAGGCCGACCTCGACGAGGTGGCCGCAGCCGAAGCCCGGTGGGACGCCGAGGTCGCCCGTCTCGAAGCCGACGAACGACGTCGCGTCGAGGAGCAGCGACGTGCCCGGGAGGCCGAGCTGGCACGCCAGCTCAAGGCCGACCGGGAGGCTGCAGCGCTGGCCGTCGCCGCGACACCGGCCGCCACGTCCCGCAACGAGCTCACCGGCGCGTCAGGCGTCCGCCCAGGCGGCAGCGGATCAAGCGACCGCGAATCAGCTGGCAGCGCGTCGGGCGGACGCGCGTCGGGCGGCGCAACGACCGCCACCACGTCGGCCCGGTCACTGGCGACCTCGGCACCGGTGCCGGCCACGCCCCCGCCTGGCTCGCCCTCGACGACCGCCGCCGCTCCCGGACCTGCTCCTGCACCCACCACGACGTCGGCAGCGGCCACGACCACCACCGCGCCGCCCCCGCCCCCTCCTCCGTCGACGACGGCCGCACCGCCGCCGCCCCCGTCGACGGGCTCGATGCTGTGCCCCATCGCCGGGGCGACGTCGTTCACCGACACCTGGGGGGCACCCCGCTCGGGCGGGCGCTCGCACCGGGGGGTCGACATGTTCGCCGCCCGTGGGACGCCGATCGTGGCGGTGGTCTCGGGTGAGGTGCGCCACTCCAGCTCGAGCCTCGGCGGCCTGCAGTTCTACCTCTACGGCGACAACGGCACCCGGTACTTCGGCAGCCACCTCGACAGCTCGGCGGCCAGCGGACGGGTGTCGGCCGGGACGGTCATCGGCACGGTCGGCAACACCGGCAACGCCCGCTGGTCGTCGCCGCACCTGCACTTCGAGATCCACCCCGGAGGGGCGTCGGCGGTCAACCCCACGCCGGCCACCCGGGCGGCCTGTGGCTGAGCGCCGGCGCCACACGGCGCCCCCGTGGTGCGCGACGATGCGAGGTCGTGGGAGCTGAGCCGATCGACGACGACGCGCTGCGCCGGATCCTCGTCGAGGTCACCGGCGACGCCGACGTCGAGGTCGCCGGTCTCGCCCGGCTCTCGGGCGGGGCGTCGCGCGAGACCTGGTCGCTCGTCTCGGTCGGATCTGACGGCTCGAAGCGGCCGCTGATCCTCCAGCGTGACGACGCGGCGGAGATCCGCACGTCTGGGGGCATGGGCGTCGAGGCCCAGGCGCTGGCGGCCGCCGAGACCGCCGGGGTGCCCGTCCCGGCGCTGTTGGCGTCCTCGCCCGCCGACGAGCCCCTCGGCGCTCCGTTCCTGTTGAGCGAGCACGTGCCTGGCGAGACGATCGCTCGCAAGATCCTTCGCGACGACCGCTTCGACACCGCCCGCCAGGCCCTGACCCCCCAGTGCGCCGCCGCCCTGGCCGCCGTGCACCGCATCAGCACCGATGCCGTCGACGAGCTCGAGCACACCGACCCCCTCGACCGCTACCGCGAGCTGCTCGACACCCTGGGCGCCCCCCACCCCACCTTCGAGTTGGCCTTCCGCTGGCTCGCCGAGCGCCGCCCGGCATCGACGCGCACCACCGTGGTCCACGGCGACTTCCGACTCGGCAACCTCATCGTCGACGACGAGGGGCTCGCCGCGGTCATCGACTGGGAGCTCGTCCACCTCGGCGACCCCGTCGAGGACCTCGCCTGGTTGTGCGTCAAGGCCTGGCGCTTCGGGGCCGCCCGCCCGGTCGCCGGGGTCGGTGAGCGTGAGGAGCTGCTCGACGCCTACGAGGCCGCCGCGGGGGTGCGCATCAGCGCCGACGAGCTGCGCTGGTGGGAGGCGATGGGCACCCTCAAGTGGGGGATCATGTGCATCATGCAGGCCCACGGGCACCTCGCCGGCCAGCGCCGCTCGCACGAGCTGGCCGCCATCGGACGCAGGGTGTGTGAAAACGAGTGGGATCTGCTCGACCTCATGGGGACCGACCCCGGCGCACCTCGAACGGTGCGCCGATGAGCGAGGACTACGACTACCCCCAAGACGCCCTGCACGGGGCCCCATCGGCGATCGAGCTGGTGGCTGCGGTCGCCGACTGGTTGCGTGATGACGTCTCGGCGGCGGTCGAGGGCCGGTTGCGCTTCCACACCAGGGTGGCGGTCAACGTGTTGGACACCGTGCGGCGCGAGCTCGAGCTGGGTGACGCCCAGGCGGCGGCGCACCGGGCCCGCCTCGGTGGCCTCGGAGCCGCCAGCGAGCGGGAGCTCGCCGACCTCATCCGCCACGGACAGCTGGATGACCGCCGGCCCGAGGTGCTGGCGGTCCTGCGGGCCGCGGTGCACGACAAGCTGGCGGTGGCCAACCCCCGCTACCTGGGCGACGCCGCCACCTGACGTGCGCCTACGCGCCGATGGAGTGGTAGCCGCCGTCGACGTGGACGATCTCGCCGGTGGTGGCCGGGAACCAGTCCGAGAGCAGGGCCAGGGTGCTGCGAGCCACGGGTTCGGCGTCACCGACGTCCCAGCCGAGCGGGGCGCGCGCGTCCCAGACGTCCTCGAAGGCGGCGAAGCCGGGGATGCTCTTGGCGGCCATGGTTCGCAACGGCCCCGCCGCCACCAGGTTGACCCTGATGCGATCGGCGCCGACCTCACGGGCCAGGTAGCGGGAGGTCGACTCGAAGGCGGCCTTGGCCACGCCCATCCAGTCATAGGCGGGCCAGGAGACCGAGGCGTCGAAGGTCATGCCGACCACCGAGCCACCGCCGGCGGTGACCATCAGGGGCCGCAGCGCCCGGGTGAGCGGGGCGAGCGAGAACGCCGAGATCTGCAGGGCGACCGCCACGTCGTCCCAGGGGGCGTCGAGGAAGCCGTCACCCAGGCAGCTCTCAGGGGCGAAGCCGATGGAGTGGACCACCCCGTCGACCGCCCCCCACCGCTCGGCCAGATCGGCGGCCAGTGTGTCGAAGTGGCCGGGCTCGGTCACGTCGAGCTCGAGGACGGGGGGCACCGGGTCGAGCCTGCGGGCGGTGCGCTCGGTGAGCCGCAGACCCCGTCCGGCTCCGGTGAGGACGATCTCGGCCCCCTCGGCCTGGGCCAGGCGGGCGACGCCGTAGGCGAGCGAGGCGTCGGTCAGCACCCCGGTGATGACGAGGCGCTTGCCCTCGAGCAGTCCCACGGGCCCTCCCCGGCGTCGTGTCGGCGGCCGACGGTAGCCCGGGGACGTCTCCCCCGGGGCGGTGCCACAGGCCACGACTAGGGTCTGGAAGATGCGCATCGGCATCCTCGGGGGCACCGGACCGGCAGGTTCGGCGCTCGCCGCCCGTCTCGCCTCGGTCGGCTACGACGTCGTGTTGGGCTCGCGTTCTCGCTACCGGGCCATGGAGGTGCGCGACGGCATCTTCGAGCGTTGGCCCGACCGTGAGCTGCCCCTCGACGCCGGCGACAACGACGACGCGGCCGACACCGACCTCGTCGTGGTGGCCACGCCGTGGGACTCCGCCGCCTCGACCTGCCTCGCCGTGTCCGATCTGCTCGACGGCAAGATCGTGGTGACGATGGCCAACGCCCTGGCCAAGATCGGCAAGGAGTTCGTGCCGCTCATCCCCCCCCGCGGGTCGGTGGCCGCCAGCGTGCAGGCCACCGTGCGCGGCGCCCGGGTGGCTGCGGCGTTCCAGCACGTGCCGGCCAAGGAGCTCGGCGATCTCGACGCCCCCGTCGAGAGCGACGTGCTGATCTGCTCGGACCACCCCGAGGCCACCGCGGTGACGAGCGAGATCGTGGACAAGGTGCCGGGGTTCCGGGCGCTCGACTCGGGCCAGCTGTCCAACGCCGCAGCCATCGAGGCCTTTACCGCGGTGATGCTGCAGCTCAACGTGCGCTACAAGACCCGGGTCGGGCTGAAGATGACCGGCATCCGCTGAGCGGGCCCGGCGCGCCGCCCGGGTGAGCACGGCGGGACCCGCCCGAGGCGTGCGGCTGTTCGACACCGCCACGGGCACCGTCCGCCCCCTGGAGGCCGCCCAGGCCGTCTCGATGTACACCTGTGGCGTCACGCCCTATGACGCCACCCACCTCGGCCACGTGGCCACGTTCTCGGTGGTCGACGTGCTGCGCCGCCGGCTGGAAGACCTCGGCCACGACGTCCGCTGCGTGCGCAACGTGACCGACGTCGACGACGCCATCTTGGCCCGGGCCCGCCAGGACGGCGTGCACCACCTCGACCTGGCCGCTGCGGGCATGGCCCGCCTCGACGCCGACCTCACCGCGTTGGGCCTGGCCCCCCCGACCGCCGAGCCTCGGGCCACCTCGGCGATCAGCGAGATCCGCAACGTGATCGGCCGGCTGCTCGCCAGCGGCCACGCCTACCGGGCCCAGGGCCACGTGTACCTCGACGCCCGACGCTGTGCCGATCTCGGCGGGTTGGCCGGCCTCGACGAGGGCGAGATGATCGCCCGAGGGCTCGAGCACGGCGAGAGGTTGCGATCTGTCGGACGCCGCCATCCCCTCGACACGGTGCTGTGGCAACCAGCCGCCCCCGACGAGCCGTCCTGGGACGCCCGGTGGGGGACGGGGCGGCCCGGCTGGCACGTCGAGTGCACCGCGCTCGCCCTGTCGACCCTGGGGTCCCACATCGACGTCCACGCCGGGGGGCGCGACCTCGTGCACCCCCACCACACCTACGAGGCCGCCCAGGCCGAGGCGGTCACCGGCGAGCGGTTCGTCGGGCACTGGCTGCACGTCGGGCTCGTGCGCCACCGGGGGGAGAAGATGGCCAAGTCGGCGGGCAACCTGGTGTTGGTCGAGGATCTGCTGACCGAGTGGTCACCCGCGGCCGTGCGGGTGGCGATCGCTGATCGGCCCTACCGCCACGATGCCGAGTGGACCTACGACCTGCCTGCTGGGGCCACCGAGCGTCTCGAACGGTGGCGGCGGGGTCACCGGCCCCACCCCGGTCCGCTCGCCGAGGTGCGCGCCGCGCTCGACGACGACCTCGACGTGCCCAGGGCCTTCGCCGCCCTCGACGACGCCGCCGCCCTAGGCCACGACGTCACCGCAGCACTCGCCTTGGTGGGCGTGCCGGCGCGCTCAGTGGTGGCCGGTGGCTGAGCTACCGTGGAGCGATGTGGTCGACCCGGGGGTGACCACGCCGAGGGGGGAGACGACGTGGACGTTGCGACCCGACAGGGCGCCGAGGTGATCGACCTGACCGACGCAGGACCCAACGGGGTCGACCGTCGCAGCAGCTACGTCGACATCGGCGTCGACGTCGAGCGCATCGGCCGCTGGCTCGGCGTGGCGCGACGGGTCGGTCGTCCCGCGGTGCGGTACTTCTGGCGGGTGCGCATCGAGGGTCTGGACCGCGTGCCGACCGACGGCCCGGCCATCCTCGCCCCCAACCACACGAGCTTCATCGACTCGATGTTCCTGTCGTTCCTCGTTCCCCGGCCCGTGCACTTCGTGGGCAAGGCCGAGTACCTCGACGACTGGAAGACCCGGTACCTCTTCCCCGCCCTCGGCATGATCCCGGTCGACCGACGCGGCGGCAGCCGGGCGGCGGCCGCCCTCGACGCAGCGGCCCGGGTGCTCGACGCCGGTGAGCTGTTCGGCATCTACCCCGAGGGCACCCGCTCCCGTGACGGCCGCCTCCACAAGGGCCACACGGGTGTCGCCCGCCTGGCCCTGCGGACCGGGGCGCCCATCATCCCCACCGGCCTCATCGGCACCCAGCTCATCCAGCCGTGCGACGCGCCGATGCCCCGGCCGTTCATGCCCGCCACGATCCGCTTCGGGCGCCCCGTCGATCCGGCCCGCTTCGCCGACACAGCCGACGACCCGCTGTTGCGCCGGCGCATCACCGATGAGGTCATGTTCGAGATCGGCGCTCTCACCGGACAGGTGTACTCGGGCCGCTACGCCACCCGCCGAGCCGAGACCGCCCCCCGTGAGGTGGTCGCCCCCACGGCTCGCGCGCTGGTCGGTGCCGGGGTCTGACGCTCGGACGTGCTCGATCACCTCTGGGCGGGCTGGCGAGCCCGGTGGGTGGCCACCGCTGACGCCGGTGTCGTCGCCGACCCGGACACCTGTGTCCTGTGCGCAGCCGCAGCCGGCGGCGAACCCGAGCGCCTCGTGCACCGGGGGGAGGCGGCGGCCTGCGTGATGAACCGCTACCCCTACACCAGCGGGCACTCGATGGTCGTGCCGACCCGCCACGTCGCCACGCCCGCCGACCTCGAGGCGCCCGAGTCGAACGAGCTGTGGGCGACCGTCGAGGACGCCATCACCGCCACGGTGGCGGCGTTCGGCACCGACGGGGTCAACGTGGGGGCCAACATCGGCGCCGCCGCCGGCGCCGGGCTACCCGACCACCTCCACGTCCACGTCGTGCCGCGGTGGCGGGGCGACACCAACTTCATGACCACCATCGGGGGCACCCGCGTCATCCCCGAGGACCTCGACGACTCGGCCCGCCGGTTGCGTGACGCCTGGCCCGAGTCGGGGCCACCTCAGCCGTCTGAGCCTTGAGGGCCCGGGCGAGCCGGTCACCGGGGCGCAGGTCGTCGGTACCCTCGGAGCGGTGAGCGAATCCGAGCCGGTGACACCGGCGCCACCGGTCGGTGGCACCGTCGGTGGTGACGGATCCATCAGCGACGAGCTGCCGGCCGACCTCGACCGGGGCTTCGTCGGGCCCTACCGCTTCCCCGACAACAAGCGCCGCCGCATCCCCGCCGCCATCTACCTGGCGATGGGCGTCGCGGCGGTGGCGGCGGCCACCATCGCCGGGGGCGACGGGGTGCTCGTCAACGCCGGCGTGCTCGTCGCCGGCCTCGGCCTGTGCGTGTTCGCCGGCTACGGCCTCGCTGCGGCCTCACCGCTCGACGTCGACGAGAACGACGCGCTGGTGGCTGCCACCCGTCACGTCGACCTCGCGGTCGGGCACGCCTCGGCCCAGCTCGGCTGGCGGGGCCTGCGCAGCCGACCGACGTGGCGGATCCTGCTGTACTCGGCGGAGAACCCCCCCGAGACCAGGGGCCTCGTGCTGGTCGACGGCGTCGACGGCTCGATCGTCGACGCCATCGTCGAGGACAACCCGGAGGACTGGTCCGGGGCGTGAGCGAGCGGCGGGGTCGCCTCGTGGGCCTCGACGCCGCCCGGGGCCTGGCCCTGGTGGGCATGATCATCGCCCACTTCGTCTCCGAGGGCGGCGACGGCCTGGCGGGGGCGTTGCGCGGGGCGGTCGACGGCCGGGCGATGCCGCTGTTCCTCGTGGTGGGGGGCGTCGGCGTCGCGCTGGCGTCACGCCGATCGACCACCCCAGACGCCGATCTGTTGGTCCGCGCCGCGTGGCTGGCCGTGATCGGGCTGGCGTTGCAGGAGACCGGCACGCCCGTGGCGGTGATCCTGCACTACTACTCGGCCTACTTCGTCCTGGCCGTGGCCGCCCGCCGGCTCGGTGACGCCGCGCTGGTGGCCGCCACCTGCGCGGTGACCGCGGTCGGGGTGGTGACCGCAGCGACGATCGCCGATGACCTCGGCACCTACCGTCGCTTGGAGGACCTGCCCGACCTCGGGTGGGCGTTGCTGGTCAACGGGTACTACCCGGTGCTGCCCGCGTCGGCGCTGTTCCTCACCGGGATGGCGCTCGGTCGCTGTGACCTGGGCGACCCCGGGGTGCGGGCCCGGCTGGCGCTGCTGGGCGCCGCCCTGGCCGCGACCGGCCTGATCGGTCCGCTGGTCGGCGCCGATGACCTCGGCCCGGGCGGATCGTGGATCGACGAGTTGCTCGACGCCAGCGGGCACTCCCAGCACCTGGCGTGGGTGCTCTCGGCGGCGGGCACCTCGCTGCTCGTCGTCTGCGGGTGCGTCGCCGTCGTCGACGGCAGGGGCCGACGAGACCGCAGCGTCGACGGCCGGCACCTCCGGGTGGTGGCTCACAGCGACGGCCGGGTGGCGTCACCGTCGATCCTCGAGACGGTGGGCGCAGCGCTCACACGGGCGTTGGCCGCGGTCGGCCGGGCGGCGCTCACGGTCTACGTCGCCCAGGCGCTCCTGCTGGTGTGGATCACCCCCCGTCGGGAGGTGGGCCCCGGCGAGCAGTGGCTGACCGCAGGTGCGGTCATCGGGGCGTCGATCGCCGTCGCCGTGGCCCTGGATTCGTTCGGGGTGCGGGGACCTCTGGAACGACTCGTGCGGGTCGGCACGGCCAGCGGCGGGGTCCCGAGTGCGACCAGCCGCCTCGACGGTCGTCCCAGCGGGGGCGTCGAGGACGGCCCCCGAGGCCGGGGCGCCGGGGAGGGTTCAGACGTTCGAGGCCACCCGTCGGGGCGCACGGTCCCATAGAGTGGGCCTCTCATGTTCGACGGCCACCTCCGCAACGGCGTCGATCGGGCCGTGCGCCCGGTCGGATCGGCGATCGTCCGCCTCGGCGTCACCGCCGACCACCTGACCGCCACCGGCGTGGGCCTCAGCGTGGTCGCCGCCGTCGTCATCGCCAACGGAGCGCTGTTCGCCGGCTTCGTGCTGGTCGTGCTGGCTGCGCTGCCCGACCTCCTCGACGGGGCGGTGGCCAAGGCCGCCGGCACCACCTCGCGCCGGGGGGCCTTCTTCGACTCGACCGCCGATCGGGTGACCGACGCCTTCCTCCTGGGCGGGGTGGCCTGGCACCTGGGTGCGACCGGCAGCAGCCGGCTGGCCGTGTTGGCCCTGGCCGTGCTGGGGGCGTCGATGCTGATCTCCTACATGAGGGCCAAGGCCGAGTCGCTCGGCTTCGACGCCAAGGGCGGGCTGATGGAACGGGCCGAGCGCATCGTCGTGCTCGCCGCCGGCCTCGCGGTGCCCGCCCTGTTGGTGCCGGTGCTGTGGCTGATGCTGGTGTCGACGGCGATCACCGCCGTGCAGCGCTTCGCCAAGGTCTGGCACCAGGCCTCTGCGGAGGTGCCGCTGGCGCCACGGGCCATCGAGCGCCGCCGCCGCCGGCGCCTGCGGGCCGAGCGGCGCAGCGCCCGGGTCGAGCGGATGGCCGCTCGACGCCGGCTGCGCAGCACCCGCTGAACGACGCACCTCGCCCGGCGGTCCCGTCGCCGTGGACGTCCTGAGCGAGCGGGCCGTCGTCGGGGCTTACCGCCTCGCCTCGGCGGCGACCCGACGCCTGCCCGGGGTGCTCGCCGACGCCGTCCCAGGTGTCGCTGGCCCGCTGGTGGCGGCGCTCGCCGGTCAGCGCCGCCACATGCTGCGACGCCACCTGGCGCGCGTGCTCGGACCCCGCGCCGACGATCGTGCCCTCGACCTCGCCGTGCGGGCGGCGTTGGTCAGCTACGCCCGGTACTACGTCGAATCGTTCCGTCTGCCGGACCGCACGCCCGACGAGCTCGCCGAGGGGATGCGCACGCAGGGCATCGAGGCGCTCTGGTCCGCCCTCGATGCCGGCCGCGGCGCGATCCTGGCGCTGCCGCACCTCGGCGGGTGGGAGTGGGCCGGGGCGTGGCTGAGCGCAGCTCGAGGTGCCCAGGTGACGGTGGTGGTCGAACCCCTCTCGCCACCGGCGCTGTTCGAGTGGTTCGCCGATCTGCGGTCCTCGCTCGGCATGAACATCATCCCCCTCGGCCCTGACGTCGCCGGGAAGGCGCTGCGGGCGCTCGCTGACAACCACGTCGTCTGCCTGCTCTGTGACCGAGACCTCCAGGGCACCGGCGTCGAGGTGCCGTTCTTCGGCGAGGTCACCCGCCTGCCCGCCGGACCGGCCCTGCTCGGCCTGCGCAGCGGGGCTCCGGTCATGCCGACGGCGGTGTACCTGCTCGAGGGGGGCCGCCACCTCGGCCTGGTGCGCCCCCCGCTCGACACGACCCGCCGGGGGCGCCTTCGCGCCGACATCGAGCGGGTGACCGTCCAGCTGGCCGGCGAGCTCGAGCACCTCATCGGCGCCGCGCCCCACCAGTGGCACCTCCTCCAACCGAACTGGCCGAGCGACCACCTTCCGCCGGCCACCAGCCGCCAGCCACCAGCTGCCGGTCACACGGGCGCCGAGGCCGATCTCCACGCCTCGATGCCCCGATCGGCGACCCCGGGCTGACCGCCAGCGTGCGCGCCGAGCATCCCCGGGGGCCGGCCCGGGGGCGCAACTAGCATCTGGGTCCGTGCGCATCGGGCTCGTCTCGCCCTACTCGCTGTCGGTGCCCGGCGGGGTGCAGGGCCAGGTGCTCGGTCTGGCGAGGGCACTGCGGGCGCGGGGGCACGAGGCCGTCGTCCTCGCCCCCTGTGACGGGCCGCCGCCCGACGTCGGGGTCATCCCGCTCGGCAACAGCCTGCCGACGGCGTCCAACGGCTCGATCGCCCCGATCGCTCCTGACCCCTCGTGCGCGCTGCGCACCATCCGGGCGCTGTGGGACCAAGAGCTCGACGTCATCCACCTCCACGAACCCCTTGTCCCCGGCCCCACCCAGACCGCGCTCGTGCTGGACACCGCACCGATGATCGGTACGTGGCACGCCGCCGGCCGCTCGGCCTGGTACTCGGTGCCCGGTGTGCGGGTGCTGGCCGGGGCGATGCGCATCCGCTGCGCGGTGTCGCCCGAGGCCCAGGCCATGGCCTCAGCGGCGCTGGGCGGCACCTACGAGCCGACGTTCAACGGCATCGAGATCGACCGCTACGCCAAGGCGGACCCGTGGCCGGCCGAGGCGCCGACCGTGCTGTTCCTCGGCCGTCACGAGCCCCGCAAGGGCCTCGAGGTGCTGCTCGAGTCGTTGCAGCACCTCCCGGGCGACGTGCGGGTGTGGGTGGCGGGCACCGGGCCCGACACGGCGCGGCTGGCACGCCGCCACGCCGGGGACGCCCGCATCGAGTGGCTCGGCGTGGTCAGCGAACCCGAGAAGCTCGCCCGGCTGCGCGCCGCCGACGTGGCCTGCTTCCCGGCCAACGCCGCAGAGTCCTTCGGGGTCGTCCTGCTCGAGGCCATGGCCGCCGGCACCCCCGTCGTGGCCGGCGACATCGCCGGGTACCGCAACGTCGGCACCCACGGGGTCGACGCCCTCCTCGTCGACCCCCACGATCCCGCGGCGCTCGCCCGCGCCCTGTCCGAGGTCCTCGACGACGGCGCGCTCGCCGACCGGCTGCGCGACGGCGGCCAGCTGAGGGCGCTCGAGCTGTCGATGGACCGCCTGGCCGAGGAGTACGTGACGCGCTACGAACGGGCGGCCAGCGATCCCGTGCGCCGGGGTCGACGGCGCAGCTTGCTGGCCCCACGCAGGTGGCGACGGCGGCGGCGGTCAGCCGACGACGCCCAGAGGTAGCCTCGGGGCCCGTGAGCGACACGGTGACCAGCGGCGTCGAGGACCTCCATCGGGTCACCGGTGCCGAGCACCGCCGAGCCGCCGCCCTGGTCATCATCGTGCCGGTGGTGCTCGCCGCCCTGGCCGCGGCGCTCGTGGCGGGCACCGTCGTCTGGTTCGTCGCGCCGGCGGGCGTGGCGATCGCCGTGGCGGTCCTGGTGGCCCTCGTCGTCGCCGGCGCCATCGCCGCCACGGTCCCCCGGGCCCAGTCCCGGGTGCTGGGCGCCCTGGGCACGAGGCCGGTCGAACCCGACGAGCGCCCGCGGCTGCACAACCTCGTCGACGGGTTGGCCGCCACCGTGGGCATCGCCCCGCCCGAGGTGCACCTCGTCGACGACGACGCAGTGGACGTCGGGGTGGTGGGGGTGCGCCGGCCCGGTGCCCTCGTGGTCACCACCGGCGCCCTCGACACCCTCGACCGCCTCCAGCTCGAAGCGGCGTTGGCGCGCCAGATGCTCGAGCTGCGCACCGACGCCCAGCTGGCCCGCACGGTCGGCGTCGGTGTCCTCGGTCGGATCGGTCGGCCCCTCGTCGAGCGGGCCGATCGCACCGACGACATCGACCACGCCGTCGCCGTCGACGCCGCAGCCACCACGCTGACCCGCCATCCGCCGTCGCTGGCGCGCGCCCTGGAGGTGCTCGCCGCCCACCCCCGTGCCGGCGGTGCGGGCGGGGACGGCGTGGCGTGGCTCAGCTCCACCCCGGCCGACCTCGGGGTGCGCGCCGCCGCCCTCGACGAGCGGTGACGCCGGCCCGGTCGCCCTCACGACGAACCCGCTCGCGGCGGGGGCTGCGGGTCGGGTTGGCCGGGTTCGCCGTCACATTCGTCGCGGCCTGCACCGCCAGCGAGGACCCGGCTCCGGCGGCGTCACCACCAGCCACGGCGGCGTCGCCCGGGCCGATCTTGGAGGCCGAGCCCGAGCGCCGTCCGACCCCCACCGCCCTCGGTGAGATCGTGGCCGCCTACCCACTGACCGGCCAACCCGTCGATGACGGTCACGACCCGTCGCGCCCGGCGCTGGCGGTCAAGATCGACAACGCCCCCTCGGCGCTGCCCCAGGCCGGCCTCGAGGATGCCGACGTGGTCTTCGAGGAGCGCGTCGAGGGTGGGTTGACCCGCCTGCTGGCGGTCTTCCACTCACGTGACGCCGCCGAGGTGGGCCCGGTGCGCTCGGCCCGTTCGACCGACCTGCCCCTGTTGTCGACCCTGGGGGTGCCGTTGTTCGCCTGGTCGGGGGCCAACGCCCAGTTCGCCGAGCTGGTCCGGGCCTCCAACGTCATCGACGTGGGCATCGAGGCGGCCTTCGGGGCCTATGAGAGCCGGGACGACGAGCGGCCCCGCCCCTCGCACCTGTTCAGCTCGACCTCAGCGCTGTACGACGCCGGGGACGGGCGTGGCGAGCCGCCGCGCGAGCTGTGGCGCTTCGCCGAACCCGGTGCCGCGCTGGCGTCGTCGGCCCGTCCGATCACCGGGGTCGCCCTCGACTACGGGGTGACGACGGTGGTGTTCCGCTGGGACGCCGAGGCCGGCGGGTGGGCCCGCACCCAAGACGGCGTGGCTCACGTGGGCGCCGACGGCGAGGTGCTGACGCCCACCAACGTGGTCGTGCGCTTCGTCGAGTACGAGGACTCGGGGTCCGTCGACGCCAACGGCGTCCCGGTGCCCGAAGCCGTGCTCGCCGGGGCGGGGGACGCCTGGTTCCTCGTCGACGGGCACCTCGTGGAGGGACGCTGGGATCAGCGGACCCCGAGCCTGCCCGCTGAGTACCTCACCCTGGAGGGTTCCTTCGCCGAGCTCGACCCGGGGTCCACATGGGTCGTGCTGCCCGAGGTCGGCGGGCCCGCCGAGGGGACCGTGGTGGTCCTGGGCGGCCGCTGAGCGGGTCGCAGCGGCGTGGCCGGGCGGGGGTGGGGTCATAGACTCAAGGGCATGGCCGTCGATCGCACCACCGGAACGTTCCGCGTCAAGCGGGGCCTCGCCGACATGTTGAGGGGCGGGGTCATCATGGACGTCGTCGACGCCGACCAGGCCAAGATCGCCGAGGACTCCGGTGCGGTGTCGGTGATGGCCCTCGAGCGGGTGCCCGCCGACATCCGTCGCGACGGCGGCGTCGCCCGGATGAGCGACCCGGCGCTCGTCTCGGCCATCCAGGACGCCGTCACCATCCCGGTCATGGCCAAGGCCCGCATCGGCCACTTCGCCGAGGCCCAGGTGCTGCGCACCCTCGAGGTCGACTACATCGACGAATCCGAGGTGCTGACCCCCGCCGATGAGGCCCACCACATCGACAAGTGGGCCTTCGACGTGCCCTTCGTCTGCGGGGCCACCGATCTCGGCGAGGCGCTGCGCCGCATCTCTGAGGGGGCGGCGATGATCCGCTCCAAGGGCGAGGCCGGTACCGGGGACATCGTCGAAGCGGTCCGCCACCTCCGGGCCATCACCGGGGACGTGCGCCGCATCACCCAGGCCGACTCGGCCGAGCTGTTCGACTGGGCCAAGCGCCTGCGGGCTCCGCTGCCGCTGGTGCAGGAGATCGCCGAGACCGGACGGCTGCCGGTGCCGCTGTTCTGCGCCGGGGGGATCGCCACCCCCGCCGACGCGTCCCTGGTGATGCAGCTCGGCGCCGAGGCGGTGTTCGTCGGTTCGGGCATCTTCAAGAGCGGCGACCCGGCCCGCACGGCCCGCGCCATCGTCGAGGCCACCACCCACCACCGCGACGCCGGCATCGTGGCCAAGGTCTCCAGCGGGCTCGGCGCGGCGATGCGCGGGTCCCAGGTCGCCTCGCTGCACCAAGGCGAGCGTCTCGCTGACCGCGGGTGGTGACCGGTCGTTGAGCCCGCCCACCGTCGGGATCCTCGCCCTCCAGGGCGACGTCGGGGCCCACGGCGAGGTGCTCGAGGGCCTCGGCGCCTCGGTCCGTGAGGTGCGCCGACCGCACGAGCTCGACGGGGTCGACGCGCTCGTGCTGCCCGGCGGTGAGTCCACCACCCTGTCGATGTTGCTCGACAGCTCCGGTCTGCGGGTGCCCGTCGCCGAGCGCCTGGCCGAGGGCATGCCGGCCCTGGGCACCTGCGCGGGGATGATCCTGCTCGCCGGCGAGGTGCTCGACGGCCGACCCGACCAGGCGAGCTTCGCCGTGCTCGACGTGCGCGTGCGCCGCAACGGCTACGGCCGCCAGGTCGCCAGCTTCGAGGCCGACCTCGTCATCGACGAGCTGGGCGACGAGCCGTTCCCGGCGGCGTTCATCCGGGCGCCCAGGGTCGACCACGTCGGACCGGGGGTCGAGGTGCTGGCGGTCGTCGAGGCGGGCGGCGGCGACACCCATCCCGTACTGTGCCGGCAGGGCCCGGTGGTCGGCGCTGCGTTCCACCCCGAGCTGTCGCCCGATGACCGCATCCACCGGATGTGGCTGCGAACCATCGACGAGCACGCCGCGCATCGACGACGTGCTCCTGTCGCCGAGGAGGTGTGAGCTGTGTCCGGGCACTCCAAGTGGGCCACGATCAAGCACAAGAAGGGCGCTGCGGACAAGGCGCGGGGCAAGCTGTTCGCCAAGTTGATCCGCCAGGTCGAGGTGGCAGCACGAGAGGGCGGAGGCGACGTCGACGCCAACCCGACGCTGCGGACCATGTTCCAGAAGGCTCGCGACAACTCGGTGCCCCTCGACACCATCGAGCGGGCGGTCAAGCGGGGCACCGGCGAGCTCGAAGGGGTCATCTACTCGGCGATCACCTACGAGGGCTACGCCCCCGGCGGGGTCGCCCTGTTGATCGAGACCCTCACCGACAACCGCAACCGCACCGGCTCAGAGGTGCGCTCGATGTTGACCCGCCACGGCGGATCGATGGCCGAACCGGGCGCGGTGGCCTGGGTGTTCGACCGCCGCGGCACCCTGACCGTGCCTGGTGATCTCGACGAGGACGAACTGATGGCCGTGGTCCTCGACGCCGGCGCCGAGGACCTGGTCGACGAGGGCGAGCGGTGGCGCATCCTGTGTGACCCGTCGGACGTCTCAGCGGTCCGTGACGCCCTCGAGGCCGGCGGCATCGCCGACGTCGAATCCGACCTCGCCATGGTGCCCTCGACGACGGTGCCGCTGGAGACCGCAGCCGAGGCCCGCAAGGTGCTCGCCCTGGTCGACGCCCTCGACGATCACGACGACGTGCAGAACGTGTCGTCCAACTTCGACATCCCCGACGCCGTCCTCGAGGAGGCCACGGTCTGATGACCGCGATGTCGTGGGGGCCACCCGTGCTGCGGCCGACGGGCGGTGGTTGACCGTGAGGCCACGGTGAGCGTCCAGGTCGGGGATCGTGCCCCGGACTTCGTCCTCGACGGGGTCCACCGCGGGCGACGCAGCCCGTACCGCCTCTCGGACCTTCGGGGCCGCTCGGTGGTGCTGGTGCTCTACCCGGGCGACGACACCCCGGTGTGCACCCGCCAGCTGACGAGCTACACCGATGACCTGTCGAGCTTCGCTGAGGTCGAGGCCGAGGTGCTCGCCGTCAGCCCCCAGGGTCTCGACAGCCACGAGGCCTTCGCCGCCCGCCACGGGCTGCAGGTGCCGCTGCTGGCTGACCCCGACAAGGCGACGTTCTCCGCCTACGGCGCCCTCGGGCCGCTCGGCTTCCCACGGCGCTCGGCGTTCGTCATCGACGCCGAGGGCATCGTCTGCTACGCCCACCGGGCCGTGGCGGGCCTCACGTTCCGCAGCTCGGCCGAGCTGGTCGCTGCGGTGCGCGCCGCCGGCCGCCACTGAGATCCCGCCGGCCCGGGAACGTCACCCGGGAGAGTCACCGGGGGGTCGAGATGCAGCCAGAGCTTCGGCGTAGGCCGTGCGGACGACCGCAGGCCGGGCGGCCGCTCGTGGGGTGACGGTGGTCGCGGTGCCGAGGCCCCAGGTCTCGGCGATCTCGTGGAACGGGCGGCCCGTCGCCACCGCCGCAGCCTGCAGTCCGGCCCCGGCTGCCACCGCCTCGTCGGCGTCGGGCACGACCACCTCCTGCGCGACGAGGTCAGCCAGCAGCTGGCGGTACGCCGGCGATCGGGCCCCTCCGCCGACCACCAGACGGCGCCCGTCGACGCGCACACCGGCGGCGGCGAGGGCATCGACGCCGTCGAGCAGACCGCAAAGCACCCCCACGTGCGCCGAACGGGCGAGGTCGGCTCTCGTGGTCGATGTCCGCAGGCCCGTCCAGGTGCCCGTGGCATCGGGCAGCTCGGGGGTGCGTTCGCCGTCGAGGTGGGGCACGAGCACCGGCCCGGTCGCCTCGCCCGCCTCCAGGGCCAGCGCTGCGAGGTCGTCGTGGTCGACGCCCAACCACCGGGCGACGGCGTCGGTGACCTTGGTGGCGTTGGACGTGCAGACCAGGGGCAAGAACCGACCGGTGGCATCGGCGAAGCCGGCAACCGCGCCGGTGGGGTCAGCGGACGGGCCCTCTGAGACGGCGTACACCGTGCCCGACGTGCCGAGCGAGACGACCACGTCACCGGGGTCGAGGCGCAGGGCGAGGGCGGCGGCCATGTTGTCACCGGTGCCCGGGCCGACCACCACGCCCGGCGGCAGGCCCAGCTCACGTGCGACCAGGTCGGGCACGACGCCGGCCGCCGCTGACGGGCCGAGCACCTCGGGCAGGCGCGTCGCCCACGCCGCCCCGTCCCCGGTGGCGACCTCGAGGGCCTCGACGCAGGTCTCACCGGTGGCCGGCGACCACCACCCGCTGCCCGATGCGTCGCCCCGGTCGGTGACGTGGCGTCCGGTGAGGCGCCAGGTCAGCCAGTCGTGGGGGAGGGCGACCCGGCGGGTGCGGGCGACCACATCGGGCTCGGTGGCGTGGAGGTGGGCGAGCTTGGCGACGGTGAAGGCGGCCCCGGGGACCGATCCGACGGCCTGGGCCCACCACCGCTCGCTGCGCAGCTCTCGGAGGTGACGGGCGGCCCCTGCTGCGGTCGTGTCGTTCCACAGCGGCGCGGCCCGCAGGGGACGCCCCGAGCCGTCGAGCAGGACGAGGCCGTGCTGCTGGGCGGCGACCGACATGGCCACGACGCCGTCGAGACGACCGGCGAGCTGGCCGAGCGCCTCGACCAAGGCCGCCCACCACGCCTCGGGGCGCTGCTCGCTGATCGGAGGGCTGGTGGGTGGATGGGCGGCCGAGGCGCGCGCCGTCACCTGACCGTCGGCGAGGCGGCGCAGCTCGACGGTCGTCGAGGTCGTCGAGGAGTCGACCCCCAGGACGCACGGCGTCACGGGCGCCGCCGGGCCGGGCCGGTCCCGCGCCCACGACAGCGCGTCCCGACCCGCCGGGCGCTCAGCGGGCCCGCTCGACGTAACGGGCCACGAGGTGCTCGAGCGCCTCCTGGTGACCCGAGCGGGGCACGGGATCGGGGCTGTCTCGGGCCCGCTCGGCCAGCGCGGCGAGGTCGAGGCCGCCGCCGGTGATCGCCCGGCCGAGCTCGCCGTCCCAGTCGGCGTAGCGGTCGGCCACCCTGGCGGCGAGCACGCCGTCGTCGAGCATGGCGTGGGCGGCCAGCAGCGCCCGGGCCAGGGTGTCCATCCCGGCGATGTGGGCGCTGAACAGATCGGTGCGATCGATGGACTGGCGGCGCAGCTTGGCGTCGAAGTTGCAGCCGCCCTGCCCGAGACCCCCGGCGCGCAGGATCTCGTACATGCCGAGCGTCATCGCCTCGACCGAGACGGGGAAGCGGTCGACGTCCCATCCCAGCCGGTCGTCGCCGGCGTTGGCGTCCACCGAGCCGAGCAGCCTGGCGGCGGCGGCCATGGCGACCTCGTGGTGGAAGTCGTGCCCGGCGAGCGTGGCGTGGTTGACCTCGATGTTGACCTTCACGCGACCGGCGAGGTCATAGCGCTGCAAGAAGGCGTGCACCGTGGCGACGTCGCGGTCGTACTGGTGCTTGGCCGGCTCGAACGGCTTCGGTTCGATCAACAGCGTGCCGGCGAAGCCGATGCGGTCGGCGTGCTCGACGACCATCGACAAGAAGCGCCCGAGCTGGTCGAGCTCGCGCCCCAGGTCGGTGTTGAGCAGCGTCTCGTAGCCCTCGCGCCCGCCCCACATGACGTAGTTGGAGCCCCCGAGGCGGTGGGTGACCTCCAGGCAGTGGGCGACCTGGGCGCCGGCTCGGGCGAACACCTCGGGATCGGGGTTGGTGGCTGCGCCGGCGGCGTAACGGGGATGGGTGAACAGGTTGGCGGTTCCCCACAGCAGGCCGACGCCGGTGCGGTCCATCTCGGCGGCGGCGGCGTCGGCGAGGGCGTCGAGGTTGGCGCACGATTCGGCGAAGGTGGCACCGGCGGGAGCCAGGTCGACGTCGTGGAAGCAGAAGAAGGGCGCGCCCAGCTTGTCGATGAACTCGAACGCTGCGGCCAGCTTGGCCTGGGCGGCGCCCATCGGATCAGCGCTGGCGGCCGGACCGAGCCAGGGCCGGTCGAGGGTGCCGGCACCGAAGATGTCGAAGCCGTCCCAGTTGAAGCTGTGCCAGTAGGCGACGGCGCAGCGGAGGTGCTCGGCCATGGTCGCCTCGCCCAGCACCCGGTCGGCGTCGTACCACCGGAAGGCGAGGGGCTCATCGGAGTCGGGTCCCAGGTACGGGATCGGGGCGGTGACGGTCGGGAAGAACGGCTCGGGCATCGGGCCTCGACCTCCTGGGGCGCCCCCGGGCGGGCTCGGACGACCCCCCTGTCACCAGTGTGGCTTGCCGCATCCGCCGGCCGGTCACCGGGCCCCGCTACGGTCGAATGTGTGTTCGTCCTCGGCATCGACCCGGGTCTGTCGCGGTGCGGGTACGCCGTGGTCGAGCGCACCGCCGACCGGCGTCGATCGGTCGTGCGGGCGCTCGGGGTGCTGCGCACCGAGCCCGACGTCGCCGTGCCCCGACGCCTCGCCGCCCTCCAGCTCGGACTGCGATCGCTGCTCGCCGAGCACCCCGCTGATGTGGTGGCCATCGAGCGGGTCTTCTTCTCGGTCAACGTCCGCACGGCGATCGGAGTGGCCCAGGCGAGCGGGATCGCCCAGGCCGAGGCCGTGGCCGCCGGCGCCGACGTCGCCGAGTACGGCCCCAACGAGGTCAAACAGGCCGTCGCCGGCTGGGGAGGCGCCGACAAGGGCGAGGTGCAGGAGATGGTGCGCGTGCTGCTCGGCCTCTCGCGCACCCCCAGGCCGGCCGACGCCGCCGACGCCGCCGCCGTCGCCCTCTGCCACCTCGCCCACGCGCCCATGCGGGCGTTGACCCGATGACCGGGCCCGTCCCGGCCACGCCGCAGCCCCGGGACAGGCGACGGTGATCGGATCGCTGCGGGGCACCCTGGTGGCGCGCGACGTCGATGACGTGACCATCGAGGTGGGCGGCGTCGGCTACCGCGTCCTGGTCACCGCAGCGACCTCCGCGGCGCTCGGCCAGCCCGGCGCCGAGGTGTTCGTGTGGGTGCACCACCGCGTCCGTGAGGACGTCGACGACCTGTACGGCTTCACCGCCCTCGACGAGCGCCGCACCTTCGAGGCGCTGATCGGGGCGTCACGGGTCGGTCCGGCACTGGCCCTGTCGATCCTGTCCGTGCACGACCCGTCGACGCTGCGCCGGGTGGTGGCCACCGACGACCTCGACGGGCTCTGCCTCGTGCCCGGCGTAGGCCGCAAGACCGCAGCGCGCCTGCTGCTCGACCTGAAGGCCCGCCTCGATCTGCCCGAAGTCGCTGCCCCCACCCACAACGGCACCGCCCCGGGCACGGTCCTCACCGAAGCGGCCACGCCCCTGGCCGACGCGAGGGCGGCGCTGGCAGTGCTCGGCTACGACGCCGAGGAGATCCGTGCAGCCCTCGACGACGTGTCGGCAGACTCCGAGGACGACAGCGCCACGCTGCTGCGCGCCGCGCTGCGCCGACTGGCCCGGTGAGGCGCCGGTGAGCGCCACCCGTGACGAGCTGCTCGATCCCGGTGACGCCGGCGGTGACCGGGGGGAGGAGGCGGGCCTGCGGCCTCGGCGCCTCGCCGAGTTCGTCGGCCAGCGCGAGCTGAAGGAGCACCTCGAGATCCTCCTCGGGGCGGCGCGCCTGCGCAACGCCCCGGCCGACCACCTCCTGTTCGCCGGACCACCGGGTCTGGGCAAGACGACGCTGTCGGTGATCGTGGCCGCCGAGCTGGAGGTGATGCTGCACATCACCTCGGGCCCGGCGCTCGAGCGGGCCGGTGACCTGGCCGCCATCCTCACCAAGCTCGAGGCGGGCGACGTGCTGTTCATCGACGAGATCCACCGCCTGCCCCGACCGGTCGAGGAGGTCCTCTACCCGGCGATGGAGGACTTCCAGCTCGACATCGTCTTGGGCAAGGGCCCTGCCGCCCGGTCGATCCGCATCGATCTGCCCGGGTTCACCCTCGTCGGGGCGACGACGCGCACCGGGCTCATCACCGGACCGCTGCGAGACCGCTTCGGGCTGGTCGCCCGGCTCGACCACTACGACGACGCCGAGCTGCGCCAGATCGTCGAACGAGCGGCCCGGATCATGGCGATCGACATCGACGGGGCGGGGGCAGACGAGATCGCCCGGCGCTCGCGGGGCACCCCACGCATCGCCAACCGCCTGCTGCGGCGGGTGCGTGACTTCGCCGAGGTCCGCTCGGACGGTCGCATCGACGGTGACACCGCCCGGGCCGGTCTCGCCCTGTTCGGGGTGGACGACCTCGGCCTCGACAAGGTCGACCGGGCGATCCTCGATGCGGTCTGCGTGCGCTTCGCCGGCGGGCCGGTCGGCCTGTCGACGGTGGCCATCGCGGTGGGGGAGCAGCCCGACACCGTCGAGGACGTCTACGAGCCGTTCCTCATCCAGCGGGGGCTGCTGCAACGCACCCCCCGGGGCCGGATGGCCACCGCGGCGGCGTTCACCCACCTGGGCGTCGCCCCTCCCGATCGCGGGCCGAGCTTGTTCTAGGCGCTCGAGGGTCCTCGTTCATCCAGACAGCACCAGAGCGGCAGCGCGGCCCTATTGAGGCCGGCGCCCGGGTGGCCGGTGTTGGGGTGGTCGGTGTTGAGGCGGTGGTCGGGCCAGCACCGGTCCGTCCCCGCCGGCGACGGCCGTCGCTCCCACCTCGATCGATCGCAGTTCGACACGCTACGAAGAGGGTGTCGCACCTCCGGACGGTGCCGCCTCGCCGTCGCAACCGTCGCGACGGTCGGTGAGGAGGCGGAGCGTCGCGCCGGCCAGCAGCCGGATGCCCACGCCGATGGCTCGTTCGTCGACGTCGAAGTCACCCGAGTGCAGGTCGCGCCGGGGTTCGGGGACAGCCGGGTCGTGGGTGCCGAGGCGCACGTAGCAGCCCGGCACCTGGCGGAGGTACCACGACACGTCGTCCCCGCCCCAGCTCTGGACGGCCTCGGTCACCGCCCCCGGGTCGAGCCAGGAGGTCGCCGCCGTCCGGACCACCTCGACCACCTGGGCGTCGTTCACCACCGGCGGGACGCCCTTGGTGTGCACGAGGCGGTGGGTGACGCCGGTGCCCTCCAGCAACGTGTCGACGGCCTCGGTCACATCGGTGCCCAGCCGGTCCCAGGCGTCGGTGGAGGGGGTTCGCAGCGACAGGCGCAGCCGCCCGTGGGTGGGGATGACGTTGGCGGCGTCGCCGGCAGCGATGTGGCCGACCACCATCTTGATGGGGCCCCGCTCGCCGACCGATCCGGCGGTGGCATCCGGGAGGTCGAGTGCCAGGCGGGCCAGCACCGCCACCAGGTCGACGGTGTCCTCGGGCCGGGCCGTGTGCCCGCCGGGGCCGCGCAGCTCGATCTCCACGGCATCGGCGGCCGAGGTGATCGGTCCGGCGCGCAGGCCGACGCGCCCCACGTCGAGGCGCGGATCGCAGTGCAGGCCCAGCACGGCGTCGACGCCGTCGAGCCCGCCGTGGTCGATCACGAACGTCGCCCCTCCGGGCACCACCTCCTCAGCAGGCTGGAACAGCAGCCGGACGCGACCCGGCAGGCTCGGGGCCTCGGCGAGCAGCGAGGCGACCCCGAGCCCGACGGTGGTGTGGACGTCATGACCGCAGGCGTGGGCCACTCCGGGCACCCGGCTGCGGTGCGGGCCGTCGGTGAGGTCGTCCATGGCCAGGGCATCGATGTCGGCGCGCAGGGCGACCGTCGGCGTGTCGTCGTCGCCCCCGCCGACGTCACAGATCGCCCCGGTGCCCCCGGGCAGGACCGTCGGCGCCAGGCCCGCCGCCGAGAGCCGCTCGGCGATCAGTTCAGTGGTGGCGTGCTCGCACCAGCTGAGCTCGGGGTGGGCGTGGAGGTGACGACGCACCGCGATCAGCTCGTCGGCGTGCTCGTCGCACCACCGGTGGACCACCCCGGGGCTGAGGGACCTCACGCCGGGAGCACCACCGAGGACTCGAGATCGGTGACCAGTGATCGCACCAGGGCCACACCGTCGGCGCCACTGGCGCCGAGGCCCCGGAGACGCACGTACCCGGGGCCTTCACGCACCAGGGTGCTGGCCCGCTCGAGGTGGGCCACCGAGTCGGTGCGCTCGGCCAGGGGCGAGAGGCGCTCGACCAGCTCGTCGACCAGGGCGGTGGCGGGCCGGCGCAGACCCGATTCGTCGACGATCAGCTCGGCTTCGATGCCGTGTCGGGCCGCCAGCCACTTGTTCTCGCGCACCGTCCACTCGCGAGGCCGGGTGTCGAGGGTGCCCGCCGTGTATCGCTCGGTCGCCTCCACGACCAGGGCCTGGGCGAGGGTGGCCAGGGTCGCCACCTCGTCGAGGGTGGGCACGGCGTCACACATCCGCAGCTCGACGGTGCCGAAGTCGGGGTGCGGACGGATGTCCCACCACACCTCGCGCACGCTCTGTATGCAGCCCGCCCGGCGCAGGGTGGTCATGAACGACTCGAAGTCCGACCAGTCGTCGAGCTGGGGGGGCAGCCCGGCGGTCGGCAGGCCCTCGAAGACCTTGGTGCGAGCCGACGCCATGCCCGTCTCGGTGCCTTCGAAGAACGGGCTGCTCGCCGACAACAGCAGCATCAGCGGCAAGGTGCGCTGCAGCTCGTTGGCCACCGCGATCGCCGCCTGGCCCGACGGCACGCCGACGTGGACGTGGGTGCCGAAGATCAACAGCCGGCGGGCGGCCCACTGCATGTCACCGATCAGCTGGTGGTAGCGAGGATCGGGGCTGATGACCTGGTCGCCGCACCGGCCGAAGGGGTGGGACCCGGCGCTGGCGACCTCCCAGCCCCGCCGACGAGCGGCGCCCATCAGAGCTGCGATCGTGGCGGCCAGATCGGCCCGGGCTTGGTCAGGGGTGTCGCAGACCCCGGTGACGGCCTCCACGGTGCACTCGAACAGCTCGTGTTTGACCTGGGACCCGACACCGTCGACGTCGGCGAGGTCGTCGATGAGCGTCGAGGCGCCGTTGACGAGCGAACCGTCGGACGGGTCGACGAGCATCAGTTCGAGCTCGACCCCGACGGTCGAGTCGGGGCTGGAGGTGAACTCGATCGTCAAGGTGCCCCCTGGCCAGGCGAGCCGCCAGCCTACGGTCTCGGGGCTCCGCGACGGCGACGGCGGACGGGCCGGTCCGAGCGTCATCGAGGTCAGCGGCGGTCGGCTCGGGTGCCACGGTGGGGAGGTGGACCACGTCTGGTACGCCGCCTACGGCTCGAACATGTCCAGGGCGCGGCTGATGCGTTACCTGAACGGCGACGACGGCGACGACGGACGCCCCGCCCACGTGGGCTGCCGCGACCCGTCTCTGCACCGGCGTGACGTCGAGCACGAGGTCGTCGGGGCGGTCGGCTTCGGGGGGAGCTCGGTCCGGTGGAGCGGCGGCACCGCTCAGCTGCGCCTCGGGCTGCCCACCGCCAACCCGGTCCGGTTGTGGGAGGTGACGGTCGAACAGGTCGCCGACGTCCAGGCCCAGGAGTGTGCCCTGGCCCCCGGCGATCTCACCTTGGATCCCGAACATCTGTTGGGCGCCGGCACCCTGGACGTGGTGGCGCAGCGGCGCTACGGCCGTCAGGTGTGGCTCGGCACCCACGACGGACTGCCGATCGTGTCCTTCACCGCCTCGATGCCGGTGCCGGTCGCCGCGCCCACCGACGCCTACCTCGCCGCGGTCGGACGGGGGCTGGTCGAGATGGGGTGGGCGCCCGAGCGCGCCGCGGCGCACCTGGCGCACCTCGACGGGGTGCGGGGCCACCGGACACCGCCCGAGGTGGCGGCCCTGCTGATCTGACCGCCGCGCTGTGCGGGGCTGCGCCGGCGGGCCGTGGCTACCCTCGGCGGCGATGGGTGGCGTCGATCTGGACTGGCCGCTGCCCGAGGACCGCATCGCCCAGACCCCGGTCGAACCGCGCGACGCCGCTCGACTGCTCGTCGACGCCGGACCGGGCCGGCCGCCCGAGCACCGCCAGGTGCGCGACCTGGTCAGCATCCTCCGCCCGGGCGATCTCGTCGTCGTCAACCGGTCGCGCGTGCTGGCGGCCCGCCTCGAGGCGATCAAGCCGAGCGGCGGGCGGGTCGAGGTGCTGCTGCTCGAGCCCGACGGTCCGCCGGGCCGGTGGCGGTGCCTGGTCCGCCCCTCTCGGAGGGTCGCGGCGGGCACCGTGGTCACCGCCGGCGAGCTGTCGGTGGCCGTCGGCGCCGATCTCGGCGACGGGCTGCGCCTGGTCGAGCTGTCCCGGCGGGGGGTGGCGGTCGGGGCGGCCGACGCCGAGGAGGCCCTCGCCGGGGTGGGGCGGGTGCCGCTGCCGCCCTACATCCACCGCAGCCTCGCCGATCCGCTCCGCTACCAGACCGTGATGGCCTCGGCACCGGGGTCGGTGGCGGCGCCCACCGCAGGGCTGCACCTCACCACCGAGCTGCTCGAGGCGCTCGCCGACGGCGGCGTGGCCGTGGCCGAGGTGGAGCTGCACGTCGGGCTCGACACGTTCCGGCCGATGACGGTGGACGATCCCGCCGACCACGTCATGCACTCCGAGCGGTTCGTGGTGCCCCCCGAGACGATGGCCGCCTGCGACCGGGCCGAGCGGGTCGTGGCCGTGGGCACCACCTCGGTGCGGGCGCTCGAATCGGCGGCCAGGGGGCTGGAGGGACGGACCGACCTGTTCATCCGACCGCCGTTCGAGTTCAGCGTCGTCGATGTGATGATGACCAACTTCCACCTGCCGGGCTCGACGTTGCTGCTGCTGGTCAGCGCCTTCGTCGGCGACCGCTGGCGCGACCTCTATGACGCCGCGCTGGGCGGCCCGTACCGCTTCTTGTCCTTCGGCGATGCAATGCTGCTCGAGCGGCGAACAGGCGACCGGTCGCCGGCGAGCCCGCCCGGCGCAGCGAGGACCCGACGATGAGCGATGACGCCCACGAGCATCCCGTCCCGGCGAGCCACCGGGCGTTGATCGACGGACCGCACACCGCCGTGCTGACCACCGTGCTCGCCGACGGAGCGCCCCACTCCGCCCCGGTGTGGTTCCTCGCCGACGACGACGGGACGATCCGCGTGTCGACGATCGCCGGGTCGACCAAGCACCGCAACGTCGAGCGCGACGCCAGGGCGGGGCTGACCGTGGTGGATCCGGCCGACCCGATGCGCTACGTCGAGGTGCGTGCCACCGCCACGGCCACCGACGACCCCGCCGCCGAGGTGCGAGACCTGGTCGTCGCCAAGCACGGCTACACCGACGGTGCGGCGTTCGACCGGCCGGGCACCGTGCGCGTCGCCCTCCACCTCCGCCCCCACCGGGTCGTCGTGCGCTGAGCGAGGCCTCGCGGGGCCGGCCGAGCGTCGGCACGCAAGGCCGAGCGGTGGTGGGTGACCTCAGCGGTCCAGCGGGATCCCCATCACGTCGGCGATGCGGTCGAGGTCGGCGTCGGCGCTCAGCAGACGAGCCCCGTGACGCAGGGCGACGGCGGCGATCATGCAGTCGACCATCCCACGGGGCGTGACGCCCGCCCGGCGACACGTCCGGTAGATCCGGGTCGCGCCGTCGAAGTCGACCACGCTGTCGAAGCCGAGCAGAGCGAATCGGCCGAGCATCCGACGGAGGTCCCCTTCGCGCCGCTCGTCACGTGCGGCGGCGAGGACCTCCATGACGACCGGCTGGGTCGTCACGACCTCATCGGTGCCGGCGATCAGGGCGGCCAGACGTTCGTCGACCTCGCTCCCGGTCGCTCGGTCCAGTTCGACCCAGGCGGAGGTGTCGACGAGGATCACGCCATGGGTCTCGGATCGGTGTCGGGCGGGACCTCGCTGATCGCGTGTGCACCTCGCATCGCCAGGGCCTCCTCCCGTGTCATCGGTTGACCGGCGAGGTGGCGGAGCGCGAGGTCGACCGCCTCGGTCTTGGTCCTGCAGCCGAACCGTTCCATCACGGCGTGCACGTGCCGGTCCTCGATCTCGATGTTGGTGCGTGACCGGGCCATACACCGATCGTACACCTTGCCGAGACGGCAGCCCGCCCCGGTGGCTCGACACCACCTAGGGCGAGGACGGATCGACGCTCGAGCTGTGGACCGCTGCCGGGGGTGCTGCCGGCACCGCTGCACCGTCGAGGGGTCACCGCCGTCGCCCGTAGCGTGACCCGCCGTGCCGGGCCTGCGCCTAGAGATCGATGCCACCGACGGCGCCGCCCGCACCGGTCGCATCCACACCCGACGGGGGGTCATCCGCACGCCGGGCTTCATGCCGGTGGGCACCCGGGCGGCGATCGTGCACCTCGACGCCAACGACCTGGAGGCCTTCGACGAGCGCATCCGGCCCGATGTGGTGCTCGCCAACACCTACCACCTGATGATGCGCCCCGGCGTCGAGACCATCGAGGCGATGGGGGGGCTGCACGCCTTCACGTCGTGGGACGGACACGTCCTCACCGACTCCGGCGGCTACCAGGTGATGTCGCTGGAACCCAAGGTCGACGACGACGCCGTCACGTTCCGCTCGACCTATGACGGCACGCTCGTGCGCTTCGGGCCCGAGGACGCCGTGCGCGTCCAGGCCCAGCTCGGCGCCGACATCGCCATGGCCCTCGACGTGTGCCCGCCGTGGCCCGCCGAGCCCCACGTCGTGCGAGCGGCCACCGAGCGCACCCACCGCTGGGCCCGCCGGGCCGCCGACGCCCACCGCCGCCTCGCCGACGGTCCGACACGGTTAGACCAGGTGCTGTTCGGCATCGTCCAGGGCGGCGTCGACGTCGAGCTGCGCGCCCAGAGCGCAGCGGTGATCTCCGAGCTGGGCCTGGCCGGACACGGCATCGGCGGGCTGTCGGTCGGCGAGCCGATCGAGCTGATGCTGCCGGCGCTGGAGGTCAGCATCGCTCACCTGCCCCCCGACCGTCCCCGCTACCTGATGGGCGTCGGCGACCCGGTCGGCTTGGTGGAGGCGATCGCCCGGGGGGTGGACCTGTTCGACTGCGTCCTGCCCACCCGACTGGCCCGCCACGGCACCGTGTTGAGCTCGGCCGGCCGGTACAACCTCCGCAACCGCCGGTTCGCCCTCGACGACGCCCCGCTCGACGCCGCCGGCACCCACCCGTCCTGCCAGCGGTTCAGCCGGGCGTACCTGCGTCACCTGTTGATGGTGCGCGAACCGACCGCCGGGCGGGTGCTCACCCTGCACAACCTGTGGTTCCTGCTCGACCTCGCCGCCCGAGCCCGTGAAGCGATCGCCGCAGGCACCTACGAGGCGCTGCGCGCCGAGGTCGTGACCCGATGGTCACCGTCCAGCGAGCCCGGCTAGCGTTGAGAGGTCGGGCGCGCCCTCGGGCCCGCTCCTCGTCCTCCCTCGACCCCGGATCGGTCCGACACGATGGAAGCCGTCCTGCTGTTCCCCATCGCCGTGCTGGCGTTGACCTGGTTCTTGTTCGTGCGTCCCCAACAGCGTCGGATGCGTGAGCGCGAGACGATGGTCGCCGAGCTCCAGGTCGGCGATCGGGTGGTGACCGCCGGCGGCATCCACGGGCGCATCGTCGAGCTGGACGAGGCCGCCATGCAGCTCGAGGTGGCCAGCGGCACCGTGCTCACCGTCGACACTCGGGCGGTCGGTCAGGTCATCCGTGACGACGCCTCGGGTTCGCTCGAGCGGCCCCGGTCCTCTGGGGCGTCCGGCCGGCCCGTCGACGGCGAGGCGAGCGACGCGGTCACCGACGCCGCCCCGGATGCGCGGTCGGCTGGCACCGCCACCGGCGCGGTGTCATCGGCTTCGACCGCGGGGGGCACGTCGATCGAGGGCGCGCCCGACCGCGAGATCGACGACGGTCCCGGCGCCATCCCCGGCGGCGGCGAGCCTCGCGATCGATGAAGCGGTCCACCGGCCTCGCTGCGCTGGTCTTCATCGTCGTCGTCGCTGCAGGAGTGCTGGTCGCGTCGTTGGTGACCGGCTCGCGGCCCCAGCTGGGTCTCGACCTGCAGGGCGGGTTGGCCGTGGTGCTCCAGCCGACCCAGGACGACGTCGAGAACGAGGCGCTCAACCAGTCCATCGAGGTGATCCGCAACCGGGTCGACGCCATCGGCGTCGCCGAACCCGAGATCACCCGCCAGGGCGACTCGATCGTCGTGCAGCTGCCCGGAGTGGAGGACAGCGAGCGGGCGCTCGAGCTGGTCGGCCAGACCGCGGAGCTGCGCTTCCGCCAGGTCGTGGCCGACCTGCCCAACACCCCTGAGGGTGCCGCCCAGGTCGCCCAGGTCGTCGAGCTGCTCGCCGCCCAGCCCGACCTGTTCGACCCGGCCACCGCCCAGGTCGACCCCGAGGCGACGCCCGACGTCGACGGGACCGGCATCGACGGATCTGACGCCGGCGAGGACCCCGGATCCGGAGCCCCACCCGAGTCGGCTCCCTCTGACACCTCGGCGCCCCAGACCGCCCCCCCTGACACCGCCCCACCCGAGAGCGCACCGTCCGAGAACAGCCCGGGTGGCGACGACGGTACCGAGGAGCTCGGCGCCGGGGCGGTGCTGGCCCCGGTCGTCCTGGCCGCCACCGACGAGCCGCCCACCGACGCCACCGAGACGCCCCGAGACGATGCCGACATCGCGGTGAGCGACACCGACGAAGGGCCCTCCGACCCCGCCGACGCGCCCGGAGACGACGCGGTCGAGGCGACCGAGGCCCCGGCGGCGCCCGAGGCTCCGGCGGCGCCCGCTGACGACGCGCCTCCCAGCACCCTCGCCCCGGTCGACCCCGCCTCGGTCATCACGCCCCGCGACGACGACGTGCTCGACGCACCGGTCGTGCTGCCGGGGCTGGACGGCGAGCGGCTCTACGTCCTCGAACCCGCGTCCCTCACCGGCACCGCCGTCGACATCGCCGAGGCCAGTCTCGATCCCCAGCAGCTCGGGTCGTGGCAGGTGAGCCTGGACTTCAATGCGACCGGCGGCGCCCAGTTCGACCAGCTCGCCTCGGTGGCGGTCGGCCGCCAGGTCGCCATCGTCCTCGACGGGATCGTGTACTCGGCCCCCACGATCAACCAGGCCAACTTCGGGGGTCGAGCCCAGATCACCGGTGACTTCGACGAGGAGGAGGCCAAGGACCTGGCGCTGGTGCTGCGCTTCGGTGCCTTGCCCGTCGAGCTCGAGCCCGCCACCGTGCAGACCGTCTCGGCCACCCTCGGCTCAGACGCCCTCGACGCCGGGCTGATCGCCGGTGTGGTCGGCCTCGCCCTCGTGGCGGCGTTCATGGTGGCGTACTACCGGCTCGCCGGGTTGGTGGCCATCGCCAGCCTGGCGGTGTCGGGTGCGCTGTTGTGGTCGATCATCGCCTTCCTGGGCGAAGGCAGCGGGTTGACGCTCACCCTGGCCGGGGCGACGGGGATCATCGTGTCGATCGGCGTGCAGGTCGACTCCAACGTCGTGTACTACGAGCGGGTCAAGGAGCTCATGCGCTCGGGTCGCAGCCTCCGGGTGTCAGCCGACCAGGGCTTCGCCCACGCCTTCTCCACCATCGTCAAGGCCGACGCCGCCTCGCTCATCGGCGCCGCGCTGCTGTACTGGCTGACGGTCGGCCCGGTGCGCGGCTTCGCCTTCTTCCTCGGTCTGGCCACCATCCTCGACCTCGTCGTGTCGTGGTTCTTCATGCGCCCGGCGCTGATCGCCCTGGCGCGTCGCCGCCACGACGACCCGGCGTCGGTCATCGGGGTGCGCCCGGCCGAACCGGTCCGCCGTCCCGTGGGGAGCCCGACGTGAGAGATCTCTGGCGCCGCCTGTACTCGGGCGACAACGACGTCGACTTCCTCGGCGCTCGAAAGGTCGTCGCCATCGTCACCGCGGTGGCCACGGTCATCTTCGGCATCTCGCTGGTGACCAGGGGCCTCGATCTCGGCATCGAGTTCGAGGGCGGGATCGTCTGGGAGGTCCCTCGCGGCGAGGGCGTGGACACCGGCGACATCGGCGACGCGCTGCTGGCGACGGGCGTCGACGACCCCGGGGTGCAGACCGTGTCGTCGATCTCGGGCGATCTGTTCCGGGTGAGCGGCAGCACCGACGACGTGGCCCTGCGCGACGAGGTCGCCGATGCGCTGGCCGAGGCGAACGGCGTGGACCGAGACGCCGTGTCCCTCGAGGAGGTGGGGCCCTCGTGGGGTGAGGAGATCACCTCGTCGGCGCTGAACGCCCTGTTGTGGTTCCTCGGGTTGATCTTCGTCTACGTCACGGTGCGCTTCGAGTGGCGCATGGCGGTCGCCGCACTGGTGGCGGTGTTCCACGACGTGTTCATCAGCGTGGGGCTGTACTCGCTGATCGGCTTCGAGGTGACCCCGGCGACCGTCATCGCCTTCCTCACCATCCTCGGCTACTCGCTGTACGACACGATCGTGGTGTTCGACAAGGTCAACGACAACGTCGCCCTCATGAGCGCCCGGGGCGACGAGACCTACGCCACCGTAGTCAACCGGTCGCTCAACCAGGTGATCATGCGATCGATCAACACCACCCTCACGTCGTTGTTGCCGGTGGTGTCGATGCTGATGGTCGGTGCGTTGCTGCTCGGCGCCACCGCCCTGAGCGAGTTCGCCCTCGCCCTGTTGATCGGCATGTTGTCCGGCGCCTACTCGTCGATCTTCGTCGCCGCCCCGGTGCTGGTGGCCCTCCGCATGGGTGTCTCGGTTCCCCGCCGCACCGTGAGCACCCGGCGCAGCGCACCCACCGGCGCCGGCGGTCGCACCGCCAGCGTGGGCCGCGCCGGGCGCACCGACGAGCCCATCGCCGTCCAGCGTCCCGTGGCCGGCGGCTCGGCCCCGCGGCCACGCCGCCGACCACGCCGCAGCTGACGCCGCAGCTGTCCGCCGTCCAGCGTCCGGCGCCGTTCCTGGCGGTCGTGCGGGGCTCTGACGGCCTGGGTCCTGACCTGTCAGCTTACGTGCCCGGCGGGCCTGGAGCTGCGCTGGGAGCACCGATGCGCTGGGGTAGCGTGAAGGGATGGAAGGCCAGGGCGAGTGGTTGTGCGCTCACGTCCGCGACGTGGTCGATCACCCCTCGCCCGGCATCACCTTCAAGGATCTGACCCCGGCGCTCGCCCGACCCGAGGTGCTCGGCCGCATCGTCGACGAGATGGCCGCGGCGGTCAGAGCCTCCGAGGCTGGTGTCGTCGTCGGCATCGAGGCCCGGGGCTTCGTGGTCGGCGCACCGGTGGCGTTGACCCTGGGCGTCGGGTTCGTGCCGGCTCGCAAACCCCACAAGCTGCCGGGGCCCACCCACTCGGTCACGTATGACCTCGAGTACGGCACCGACACGCTCGAGCTGCACTGCGACGCCCTGGCGCCAGGCCAACGGGTGGCCATCGTCGACGACGTGCTCGCCACCGGCGGCACGGCTGCGGCGTGCGCCGAGCTGGTCCGGGTGGCCGACGCCGAGCCGGTGACGGTCGCCGTCGTGCTCGAGCTGGCCGACCTCGGCGGCCGGGCCCGCCTCGGTGAGGTGCCGGTCAGCGCACTGTGGGTGGGCCGGGCGGCGTGACGGTGGTGTCTCGTGTCTTGCCATGGCGCCGCGGTGAGGCGACCGACGACATCTTGGCTCCGGTCCTGCAGCGCTACCGCCAGCGCTGGCCCCGGGCCGAGACCACCTTGATCCGCACGGCGTTCGAGACCGCCCGTGACGCCCACGCCGGTCAGCGCCGCCGCTCGGGCGAGGACTACATCCACCACCCCGTGGCCGTCGCCGGCATCGTGGCCGATCTCGGCCTCGACGATGTCTCGATCGCTGCGGCCCTGCTCCATGACGCCGTCGAGGACACCGGGCTCACCCTCGATGACATCCAGCGCAGCTTCGGCGACGAGGTGGCCCGCATCGTCGACGGGGTGACCAAGCTCGATCGGGTCCGCTTCGAGTCACGCCAGCAGCAGCAGGCGGCCACGATGCGCAAGATGCTCGTCGCCATGGCCGATGACCTGCGCGTGCTGCTCATCAAGCTCGCCGATCGGCTCCACAACATGCGCACCATCGGGGCGTTGCGGCCCGACAAGCAGGAGCGCATCGCCACCGAGACCCTCGACATCTACGCCCCGCTGGCCCATCGGCTCGGCATGCAAGACCTCAAGACCCAGCTCGAGGAGCTGGCCTTCGCTGCGGCCCATCCCCGCCGCTACGCCGAGATCGACCACATGGTCGCCACCCGGGCGCCCGAGCGCGACCGCTACCTGGCCAATGTCGTCGGCCAGATCGAGCTGCGCCTCGGGGAGCTCGGCATCCACGCCCGGGTGACCGGACGCAAGAAGCACCTGTACTCCATCTACGAGAAGATGGTCGTGAAGGGTCGTGACTTCAACGACATCCACGATTTGGTCGGTGTGCGGATCGTCGTCGACTCGGTGCGTGACTGCTACGCCGCCCTCGGGTCGATCCACTCGACGTGGCGGCCGGTGCAGGGCCGCTTCAAGGACTACGTGGCCATGCCCAAGTTCAACCTCTACCAGTCGTTGCACACGACGGTGGTGGGGCCGAGCGGCAAGATCGTCGAGGTGCAGATCCGCACCTTCGAGATGCACCAGCGCGCCGAGCTCGGTGTCGCCGCCCACTGGCAGTACAAGACCAAGGCCGACCGCGCCGACAAGACCGATGTCCCGTGGCTGAACCGCATCGTGGATTGGGAGGCCGAGACCTCTGATCCCGACGAGTTCATGCAGAACCTCAAGATCGACCTCGAACACGACGAGGTGTTCGTCTTCACCCCCAAGGGCGACGTCGTCACCTTGCCGGTCGGGTCGACGCCGGTCGACTTCGCCTACTCGATCCACACCGACGTCGGCCACGCCACCATCGGCGCCCGCCTCAACGGCCGTCTCGTGCCCCTCGACCGCCAGCTCGTCTCGGGCGACACGCTGGAGATCTTCACGTCCAAGGTCACCGGGGCCGGACCGTCGCGCGACTGGTTGGGCACGGCGGCCACGCCCCGGGCCCGCAACAAGATCCGCCAGTGGTTCGCCCGTGAGCGGCGCGAGGACGCCATCGAGACCGGCAAGGAGGAGCTGCTGCGAGCCTTCCGCCGAGAGCAGCTCGGTGCCCAGAAGCTGCTCGGCAGCGAGACCTTGGCCCGAACGGCCTGCGAGCTGAACCACGCCGATCTCGACTCGCTGTACGCCGCGGTCGGTGAGGGTCACGTCAGCGCCCGCTCGGTCGCCCAACGCCTGCACCGCGAACAGCTCGACGCGATGCCCACCCGGGCCGAGCCGACGACGGTCACCTCGCCCCGTCCGGCCCCCCGCCGGGGCACGACCCCCTCGGTGCACGTCGAGGGCCTCGATGACGTCATGGTGCGGTTGTCTCGCTGTTGCACCCCGGTGCCCGGCGATGAGATCCTCGGGTTCGTCACCCGCGGCCGTGGCGTGTCGGTGCACCGAGCCGACTGCGCCAACGCCGTGTCGCTGGCCGACGGTCAATCCGACCGGCTCATCGACGTCGAGTGGGACGACGTCAGCGAGGGGGCCTTCGTCGCCGCCTTGGAGATCAAGGCGCTCGACCGGGCCGGGCTGTTGTCAGAGAGCAGCCAGGTGTTCGCCGAGCACCGGCTCAACATCTTGAGCTGCGCCACCACCACCGGCAACGACCGGGTGTCGCGCCTGCGTTTTGAGTTCGAGCTCGGCGATGCCGGACACCTCGAGTCGTTGATGCGGGCGTTGCGGCGCATCGACTCGGTCTATGACGTGTACCGCCTGTTGCCCGGCTCGGGGCCGGCGTCGCGGACCGGTCGGCCCGGCGGGCCCGACCAGCCCGACGCGACCGAAGCGCCGGGCGGCGACGACCCCCTCGCAGCACGGGCGGTGCTGCGCCCCGTCGTCGGGTCAGACCCCACGACGGCCGCGGCCGTGGTCACCGACGCTGCCGCCACGCCTCGCTGAGCACCCCCGGCCGGGCCGGGGCCAGCGCGAACCCCGGGGGGCCACCGCAGCGGGCGGCTCTACAGTGAGCCCCCGTCATGAGTGACCCCTCGCCTCGTCCGGAGGCCTTTCGCGCACCGCCGGGCACCCACGACGTGCTGCCCCCTGCCTCGGCCCGCTGGGTGGCGCTGCTCGCTGCGGTGCACGAGCGGATGCGCCGGGCCAACTACGGCCTGGTCCACGGCCCGCTGTTCGAAGAGCTCGGCGTGTTCCGCCGCATCGGTGAGGGCACCGACGTGGTCACCAAGGAGATGTACGACTTCGTCGACAAGGGGGGACGGCACCTCGCTCTGCGGCCCGAGAGCACGGCGGCGATCTGTCGGGCGTTCGTGTCGCATCGTCCGACCACCCCGTGGAAGGTGTGGTACCTCGCCCCGCACTTCCGCTACGAGCGGGCCCAGGCGGGGCGCTACCGCCAGCACCACCAGATCGGCGCCGAGGTGCTCGGCAGCGACGATCCTGACCTCGACGTCGAGGTGATCGCCCTGGCCGCCGGCATCCTCGACGACGTCGGTCTGCGTGACGTGCGCCTGCACGTCAACTCCCTCGGCGACGCCGCGACCCGCAACGCCTACGCCGCGGCGCTGGCGGGCTGGCTGGGCGCCCGAGCCGACGAGCTCGACCCCGCCGACGCCGCCAAGATCGACACCCACCCGCTGCGGGTGCTCGACTCCAAGCGGCCCGCCGCGGTCGCCGTCACCGCCGAGGCCCCGCCGATCGCCGAGTTCCTCACCGCCGAGGCCGCCGATCACCTGGCTCGCGTCCTCGACGGGCTCGCCAGCGTCGGGATCGACGTCGTCGTGGACCCCCGGCTGGTGAGGGGCTTGGACTACTACACCCACACCACCTTCGAGTTCGTGTCGGCGGCGATCGACGCGGCTCAGTCGACGGTGTGCGGCGGCGGGCGCTACGGCGGACTCGTCGAGCAGCTCGGCGGCCCCGCCACCCCCGGGATCGGCTTCGGGATGGGCATCGAGCGCCTGTTGCTCGCCGCCGACGCCGAGGGCACCTTCGAGGCGCCTGCGCCCGGGCCTGACGTGTTCGTCGTGGACACCACGGGCGGGACCGCAGCGCGTCGAGCGACCGAGCGGTTGCGCTCGGCCGGCCTCAGCGCCGACCGGGCCTTCGACGACCGGTCGATGAAGGCCCAGATGAAGGCCGCCGACCGCAGCGGGGCGGCCGTGGCCGTCATCGTCGGTCCCGACGAACGTGCGGCGGGTGAGGTGACCGTGCGGCCCCTGCGCGCCGGGGGTGCCCAGCGACGCATCGCCGACGACGACCTCGAGGCCGAGCTGACCGGGTTGCTCGCTCACCCCGACGCGCTCGCCCGCCCCCGGCCTCACGACACCGAACAGAACGGGGACCGAGCACCATGACGATGCGGACCGATCGCTGCGGCGAGCTGGGGGCGGCCGACGTCGGCCGTCAGGTCACCGTCTGTGGGTGGGTGCATCGCCGTCGAGAGCACGGCGAGCACCTGGCCTTCGTCGACGTGCGAGACCACACCGGCATCGTCCAGTGCGTCGTCGACGGATCGGTCGACGTGCGCAGCGAGTACGTCGTGGCGGTCACCGGCGCTGTCCGGGTGCGTCCCGAAGGCACCGTCAACGAAGCGCTGGCGTCGGGAGAGATCGAGCTGGGCGACTGCGACGTCGAGGTGCTGACGGCCTCAGAGCCTCCGCCCTTCCCCCTCGACCGCGCCGCCGACGTCGACGAGGTCACCCGCATCCGCCACCGGTACGTCGATCTGCGCACCCCCCGCCTGCAGCGCAACCTGCGCCTGCGGGCCGTGGTCAACGCCTCGATCCGGTCGTCGATGGTCGACCAGGGCTTCGTGGAGGTCGAGACCCCCGATCTCATCGCCTCGACGCCTGAGGGGGCGCGCGACTTCGTCGTGCCGAGCCGCATGCGCCCGGGCTCGTTCTACGCCCTGCCCCAGAGCCCGCAGCTGTTCAAGCAGATGTGCATGGTCGGCGGCATCGACCGCTACTACCAGATCGCCCGGTGCTTCCGTGACGAGGACCTGCGGGCCGACCGCCAGTTCGAGTTCACCCAGCTCGATCTCGAGATGAGCTTCGCTGACACCGAGGACGTGCTGGACGCCGTCAGCCGGGCCGTGCGGGCGGCGACGGTGGCCGCCACCGGGTCCGACCCCGGTGAGATCGCCCGCATGACCTGGCACGAGGCCCAGGAGCGCTTCGGCACCGACAAGCCCGACCTGCGCTTCGGGATGGAGCTCGTCGAGCTGACCGACCTGTTCGCCGAGACGGACTTCAAGGTGGTCACGGCCCCGTCGGTCAAGGGCATCCGCCACGCCGGTGCCGGTGACGTCGGACGGGGCCGCCTCGACGCGCTCACCGAGCGGGCCAAGTCGTGGGGGGCAAAGGGCCTGGTGTGGATGAAGGTCGGCGAGGACGGGACGCTCAGCTCGCCGGTGGCGAAGTTCCTGTCAGAGGCCGAGCTCGACGGCGTGCGCGACCGCCTGGGGGCCGAGCCCGGCGACGTGGTGTACCTCGTCGCCGACGATGCCCCCGTGGTACGCCACGTGCTGGGGTTGCTGCGCCTCGAGCTCGGCCGACCGCCGGTCAACGAGGGCGGTCTGACCTTCACGTGGGTCACCGAGTTCCCCCTCTTCGAGGGCGTGACCGAGGCGGGCATCCCGATCCCGGCGCACCACCCGTTCACCCGGCCCCATCCCGACGACCTTCAGATGCTCGTTCCCGGGGGACCGCTCACCGAGATCCGCTCGCTCGCCTATGACCTGGTCTGCAACGGCTGGGAGCTCGGGTCGGGCAGCGTGCGGATCCACCGGGGCGATCTGCAGCGTCGGGTCTTCGAGGTGCTCGGCATCGATGAGGACGAGGCGACCGCCAAGTTCGGCTTCCTCCTCGAGGCCTTCCGCTACGGGGCGCCCCCCCACGCCGGCTTCGCCGTCGGCCTGGACCGCCTGGTCGCCCTGCTCGCCGGGGAGGAGAACATCCGTGAGGTCATCGCCTTCCCCAAGACCCAGTCCGGCGCCGACCCGCTGACTGGTGCCCCGACCCCGATCGCCGGCGCCCACCTCGACGAGCTGGGCCTGCGGGTGCTGCCCCCGCCCCCGAGCTGAGCGCAGGGCTGGGTCGAGAGAAGAACCTGCGCCGGCCTCTTGACATCTCGCGCCGGGGGGGGGGCACACTGACGCTAGGGGGTGTGCCATGACAACAACGCCGAGGATGGTCGGAACGACGGCAGCATTCTGCGATCCAGAGCTCGATGCGACGTCCAACGACGTGGGTCGAGCGCTGAAGCGGTCTCTCGGTATCGCACTTCTCTGGGCGGTGGCTCCCGTGCTCGCCGCCGCCCTGGTCGTCGTCACGCCCGTGATCGGGGGCACCGACGAGGCTTTTGCCGCCTGCAGCGGGAGCACTCCCGTGGTGAAGGTCGCAGTCTTTGGTGGCACGACCGTTGCGCGGGACGACCCGAACTCCGGCACCTGCGACGGAGATGCGTTCTACGGCTTCCGGTTCACCGACGGGCCCGCTACCGACGGGAGGTGCTCATACATCGACTTCGGGACATCACCGAACCTCAGCCGATACACCTGCGGCAGCGTCTCAACCTGGTACGACGACCAGAACTCCGGGTACATCTCACGGTTCCGCCGCACGACGGGGGCCGGAAGTCAGGCAACAGCGTGGTTCGGCGGCAACGGGCACTGATCGGTCAGGGAACGGCACGAAGCGGTCGACCACGACATCGAGGGGATTCGAGATGCAGAACTGCCGGGGGCTCAGCGTCGCAGCTGCGTGCATCGTCGCGATGACGGCGTGCGGCAGCGGGAGCGAGGCACCATCATCTGAGGCCGCAACGACCAGCGCTACGGTCGAGACGGCTGGGTTCGAGACCGCAGGAGCTCCCGTCGGCGAAGCCGTCCGGACCGAGCTGCGGGAGGCGGTATCGGCGGGTCACCTCGTCCCGACAGCGGCATCTGCCAGTTCCCCCGGAGCGGACGGTGTGGCCGCACCGACCGACAGCGAGGTGACGGAGTGCATGCGCGATCGCGGCTTCGAGAACTACACGGTCGCGGACGACGCCCGGCGATGGGATGGCTTGTCACAAGAGGAGTTTCGAGCGCAGTACGGCTTCGGGATCCTGCCCCTGATCGAGCTGCAGGCCTACAGCCCGGACCCCAACGTCACCATCGCCGCCGACCTCGACTCGGGCGATCTGACGGCGTACACCGAGGCTCAGGCGGTCTGTGACCCCGTCGGTGCTCCCCAGATGGAGGTTGTCACGCTCTCCGACGAGGCGTGGGCGGCGTTGAACGATCTCCGCAACGAGATCGTGACCTCCCCTGAGATGATCCAGGCCGAGGCGGCGTGGGCGGAGTGCGTTGCAGAACGAGGGTCGCCCATCGCGAACCGCTCGGAGATGATGGAACAGATCGGCCGGCGATCCGAGCGTTTCGCCGCCCCGTTCCTCGAGCAGTTGAACACGCACCAGATGTCCGGGGACCACGACGCCGCTGCGGCGCTGCGCATGGTCGATGTCCTGTCGCCCGCCGAGCACGCCGAGTACGAGGCGGCCGTCGAACGAGAGATCGAAGCGGCACAGCTCGATGCGCAGTGCGGCCCGTTGGTCGACGACGTGCACGACCGGCTCTGGGCCGAGGGCGTGCAGGACCTGGTCGAGGACGCCTGAGCCTCTTTGGCCATCGCGGGGGTTGGCGCAGTTCGCCCGCCGACGGCGGGGCCGGGGCGTGGTGACCAGAGCGCCCCCGTCGCTCAGATGCTGCGGCCGGTCCCCGCCCAGTAGGGGTCGCGCAGCAGCCGCTTGGCGAGCTTGCCGGTGGGTGTGCGGGGCAGCTGAGTGACGTAGTCGACGCTGCGGGGCACCTTGTAGCCGGCCAGGTGCTCGCGCACGTGGCCACGGATCGATTCGGTGGTGGCCTCGGAGGCGTCGTGGCCCTCGACCAGCTGGACCGCCGCCTTGACCTGCTCGCCGAACTCCTCGTCGGGCACCCCGAACACCGCAGCGTCGTCGACGGCGGGGTGGGTGGCGAGCACGCCCTCGATCTCGGCCGGGTAGATGTTGACCCCGCCCGAGATGATCATGTCGATCTTGCGGTCCGACAGGTGCAGGTAGCCCTCCTCGTCGAGCCAGCCGACGTCGCCGGTGGTGAACCAACCGCCGTCGCGGTGCGATTCGGCGGTCTTGGCGGGGTCGTTGTGGTACTCGAAGTCGGCGCCCATCAGGCTGTGCATCCAGATCGTGCCGGACTCCCCGGTCGGGCGGGGCGTGCCGTCGTCGTCGAGGACCTGGACCTCGACGGTGCCCATCGACCGTCCCACGCTGGTCGGCCGGTCGGGCCACTCGTGACCCCGGATGGCGGTGACGACCGACCCCTCGGTCGAGCCGTAGTACTCGTGCACGACCGGGCCCCACCACTCGAGCATCTGGCGCTTGACCTCCGGCGGGCAGGGTGCGGCGCCGTGCCACACCGCCTTCAGGCTCGACCCGTCGAAGGCGTCCTTGGTGGCGTCGTCGACGCGCAGGAGGCGCACGAACTGGGTGGGAACCAGGTGGATGTTCGTCACCTCGTGAGCGTCGATGAGGCGCAGCGTCTCGGCGGCGTCGAAGCGGTGGCGGGAGACGATCGTCGAACCGGCCACGAAGGGCAGGAACGACCACGCCCACTGCGCCGAGTGGTAGCAGGGCCCGACGATGAGGGTCGTGCCGTCGGCGGGCACGTCGAGGGCGCTCGTCAGCCCGGCCCCGACGAGCTGCATCAGGGCGGGGTCGCCACCCCCGCCGAAGCTCGAGCTGCGCACCCCCTTGGGACGCCCGGTGGTGCCCGAGGTGTAGAACATCGGCCCGCCGAGCTCCTGCTCCGCCGGCTCGTCGTCGGGCTGGTCGGCGAGGAGGTGCTCGAGGCCCGTGAAGCCATCCGGCGCGCCGTCGGTCGATCCGATCAGCACGGCGCGGCCGTCGAGGGCAGCGGCGGCGTCAGCCGGCAGGCGGCCGAGGGCGTCGGCGGCGACATGGGCGAACTGGTCCTCGGCGAACAGCGCTCGTGCCCCGGCGTCGCCAAGGACGTAGGCGAGCTCGTCGGCGGACCAGTGCCAGTTCACCGGGACGTAGCGCAGACCGGCGTGGGTCGCTGCGCCCATCAGTTCGAACCACTCCCGCCGGTTGCCCGACACGACGGCGATGACGTCACCTGAGGCGAGGCCGAGCGAGCGGAACAGGTGCACGAGGCGGTTCATCCGCTGCTCGGTCTCGGTCCACCTCGTCGAGCCCCGCTCGTCGATCAAGGCGGGCCGGTCACCGTGGGCGGCGGCGTGCGGGGCGAACAGGACGGTCATGGCCCTCCTCGGGGTCTGGCCGGGGTGTTCGCCCGGTCCTGCCTGGTCGGCCCGTGGCGGCAGGGGAGCCGTTGGGGGGCCGGGCGCGGGCCCCGGCAGTGTCGCCCACCGAACCCCACATCGTCACGCCGGCCCACGAACCCTGGGGCGCAGCAGTGCGGACGGTAACGCTTCGAGACCAGCAGGCGGACGCTCTCGCACGTCCATGACGACGATCGACCTTCCTTGCAGGACCAGATCAGGGATCAGCTGCCATGAACAGGACGTCGCTTCTGGTGGCAGTCTTGCTGGTGGCCGAGGGAGGGTGTGCGTCAGACACCTCCGGCGTGAGCCTGACCGCCACCCCGTCTCCCTCGTCGGTCGATGATGGCGAGCCGAGCGGCGGGGCGGCACCGAAAGGTGGGACGGCCAGCACTTCGGACACAGACGCCCAGCCCGCTGCGGAAGTCCAGCAAGTGGATCCGCTGCCGTTGGTGGAGATCGTGCCCGGGGACGCCGGGTGCGGCCGCCCGGCCATGATCGAGCTCCCGGCCATGATCGAGCCGGACGACTACCCGGTGGAGGACCGAGCCGCCACGGCCGAAGGTGAGGTCGAGTTGTGGGAGGAGCGGCTGATCTCCGGTCGTGACCGCAAGCCTGCGGCCTTCGCGGCGGGGAAGAGAGCTGCTCGGGGAGGCGCAACGTCGGAGCCCAGGGCGCCATCGAACCCATTCCGCTGACCCCCGAGGACAGAGGGAACGCGCACGTTGCCAGCTCGGTGCGTGCTGGGGAGGTGCTCCAGGAGTTGCTACGTCAGGGACAGCTGATCCGGCAGGAGTCTACGGGCGGCGACTCGGTCACGTTCGAGACGCCCGAGGGCGTAGCGCCTGTCCGCATCGTGGTCAGGGGATTCGAGGCCGGCGATCGAGAGGTGTGGCTGACCGCCGAGTTGAGCTACTCGCTCGAGGAAGTGTTTTGCGAGCATCCGTGACATTCGCGTCGTTCGATTCCGACTGCGGTAGGTAGAGCGGAGTGCCCATGTGTGGGCGAACGGCCAGCGGGCCAGCGAGCAGACCGTCGAGGTCGGCGAGACGACCAACGCCCCGCCGCCGCAGCTGAGCAGTCGAGCGCCAACGCCCAGGCGCGTGCGGCGTGGCGGATCTCGACCGCTTCGCTTGCGCCCCCTGGCGGCCCCACCTCGACGCCAGCGACGCGATCCCTCGTTACGCTGCGCCGGTGTCGACCGATGATCGACTCGACGAGCTCGCCACGACGATCACCGCCCGCCTCGACGGACTCGACCTCGTCGCCGCATACGTGTTCGGCTCACAGGCGACCGGTCGCGCTCGCGCCGACAGCGACATCGATGTCGCCGTGCTGAGCGGCGGGGATGCCCGTGACCGGCACGAGATCGCCGACGCTGTCGCCCGTCGGCTGGTGGACCTCGGCGAGGTCGACGTCGTGGTCCTGGAGGACGCCTCGTTGCGCCTCGCCGGTCGGATCCTCACCGAGGGGCGCCTCGTCGTCGATCGGGACCCCCCGACGAGGGTCCTCTACGAGGCGACGACACGAACGCGCTACTTCGACTTCGAGCCGTTCGCTGCGGCGATCGACCGGGCGTACCTGGCCCGATTCGCCCGCGGCGGCTGCTGATGGTCGACCCCATCCGTCTCGCCAGCCTGGTCCAGCGGTTCGCAGCGGAGATCGATGCCATCGAGCGCCTCGCAGGTCTCACCGACGACGAGCTCCGAGCCGACCCCGAGCGGCTGCCGGGCCTGAAGTACCGGTTCGTCGTAGCGATCGAGGCACCATCGATGCCGCCCAGCACGTCATCGCCAGCGAGGGCAAGCGCACGCCGAAGACGTTCGCCGACGCCTTCGTCGTGCTCGCCGAGGCCGGCACGCTCGACCCTGACGTGGCTGAGAGCGCCGTCGACATGGCCCGGTTCCGCAACCTCCTCGTGCACGGTTACGCCCAGGTCGATGACGACCGCGTCATCGACATCGCGCGCACGCGCCTCGGCGAGCTTCGCCGACTCGGTCGAGCGTTGGCGTCCACCTCGCGCTGACGGCGACCGCTCTGTCGGACGGGTGCGACGCTGGTGCGCCAGGACGACCGGGGCCGTGGCGGAGGTTCGGGGACGGCGCCGTCGGAGCCGACCAGGACGAGTCGGACCACACCCCGCTCCGGGCTGATGACGGTTCCAGCGAGCGGTCGGGTCCGCTGCGCGAAGCTGTCGCCTGTTCGACGAGGGGACTCCGCCATGACCGAAGCGATCGACGAGACGTCCCACGACGACGACACGAGCTTCGACAGCCTGTTGGACCCCGAGGTCCAGGATGATCCCTACCCGCTGTACGCCGAGCTGCACGAGCGCTGCCCCGTGCACCGCATGCCCGAGGACGGCACCTACGTCCTCACCCGCTACGACGACGTGCGGGCCGCGGCCACCGATCCGACCCGCTTCTCGAGCGCCAGGGCGGCGCGGCGTGGTGCCCCCTCCCCGGCAGCCAGGGCGTACGGCGCCCGGATGGCCGAGGGCGGGTGGCGACGGGCCGATACCCTCCAACGCCTCGACCCGCCGGCGCACACCCGCTACCGACGTCTGCTGTCGCGGGCGTTCACCCCCAAGCGCGTGGCGGCCCTGTCACCGCGCATCACCACGATCGCCCACGATCTGCTCGACCGGCTGGCCCCCCAGGGCCGGTGTGAGTTCGTCGCCGACTTCGCCCTGCCGTTGCCGGGCATCGTCATCGCCGAGCAGCTCGGCCTCGACCAGGACCGCCTCACGACGTTCAAGCGGTGGGCCGACGCCATGTTGATCCTGGCCCAGCGACCCCAGCTCGACGTCGACGGGGCCCTGGAGTGGGCCGAGATCGAGCTGGAGGCCCAGCACCACCTCGCCACCGAGTTCGAGGCCCGCCGCGCCGAGCCCCGCGACGACCTCATCTCGGTGCTGGTGCACGCACACGTCGACGACGACGAGACCCCGCTCACCACCGAGGAGCTGCAGGACCTCATGCACCAGCTCGTCACCGGTGGCTTCGAGACCACCACGACGGCGCTGGCCCACGGGTTGTGGCTGCTGCTCACCCACCCCGACCAGATGGCGCTGCTGCGCGAGCGCCCCGAGCTGCTCGACAACTTCGTCGAGGAGGTGCTGCGCATCGAGTCGCCCGTGCAGGGCCTGTGGCGCGAGACCGCCTGCCCGGTGCAGATGTCGGGACGCGACATCGACGAGGGCGAGGTGGTGATGCTGCGCTTCGGGGCGGCGAACCGCGATGCCGCAGTGTTCGAGGACCCGGGCCGCTTCGACATCACCCGCGACAACGCCGGCCAGCACGTCGCCTTCGGGATGGGCCCGCACTTCTGCGTGGGGGCGGCGCTGGCCCGCGAGGAGATGCGGGTGGCCTTCCGGGCCATCCTCGAGCGCCTCGACGACATCGAGCTCGACGGCGAGCTGCCCACGCCCGCCCACGAGCCCAGCGCCTTCCTGCGGCCGATGCGCGAGCTGCCGGTCCGCTACCGGGCCGCCACATCCACGCCGTGAGCGACCTGCTCACCCCGCCGGCCGGCGAGGCTCGGGTGGCGACGGCGTGAGCGACCTGTGCACTGCGCCCGCCGGCGAGGCCGACGAGGCCGACGAGGCCAGGGTGGCGGCGACGTGAGCGACCTGTTCGCGGCGGCGGCCGACGAGGCCCGGGTGGCGACCGCGCCCCTGGCGGACCGGCTGCGCCCGGTGCGCCTCGACGACGTGGTCGGCCAGGATCACCTCCTGGGGGCGGGGCGGCCGCTGCGGGTGCTGATCGAGGGCGACCGGCTTCCGTCGGTGCTGCTGTACGGGCCACCGGGCACCGGCAAGACGACCCTGGCCCGGGTGATGGCCCGCACCACCGCTCGAGAGTTCGTCGAGCTGTCGGCGGTGTCGGCCAAGGTCAGCGACGTGCGAGCGGTCGCCCAGGCGGCCGAGGTCCGTCTCGGCGAGCGGTCGGTGCGCACCGTGTTGTTCCTCGACGAGGTGCACCGCTTCAGCCGCACCCAACAGGATGCGCTCCTGCCCCACGTCGAATCGGGTCTGCTCACCCTCATCGGGGCCACCACCGAGGATCCGTCGTTCACCGTCACCGGGCCGCTGCGCTCGCGACTCTCGCTGTTCCGGCTGCGCCGCCTCGACGCCGATGCGCTGTCTCGACTGATCGACCGGGCGCTCGGGCACCTCGACGCCACCCTGGACGACGACGCCCGGGCCCATCTGCTGGCCACCGCCGAGGGTGACGGCCGCTCCGTGCTGACCGCCCTGGAGCTGGCCCGGGGTCTCGCCGGTCGTGGCCGGGGGCCCGGCGGTTCGACCGACGCCGACGGCGACGGAGACCGGCACGGTGGCGCCGACGCCGACGGAGCCGGCGACGCCGACGCCACGAGCGCCGGGGGAGCGGGCGAGGGCGCGGGGCCCGAGGGTGCCGGGACGCACGGTCGGGGGGCCGTGCGGATCGGCCTCGGCGACGTCGAGGCGGCGATGGACGCCCGGGCGCTCGGTTACGGCACCGACGAGCACTACGACGTCACGTCGGCGCTCATCAAGTCGATTCGCGGGTCGGATCCCGACGCCGGGCTGTACTGGCTGGCCCGCATGCTCGCCGCCGGTGACGACCCCCGCTACATCGCCCGGCGGTTGATGATCCTGGCCTCAGAGGACGTGGGCATGGCCGATCCGACGGCGCTGCCCGTGGCGGTCGCCGCCGCCGAGACGCTCGACCGTGTGGGCCTGCCCGAGGGACGCATCCCCCTGGCTCACGCCGTGGTGCACCTGGCCACCGCGCCCAAGTCCAACTCGGCCTACGCGGCCCTCGGTCGAGCCGAGCGGGCCGTGGCCGAGGGGCCGCCGGCCGAGGTGCCGAACCACCTGCGTGACTCCTCGGGCCCGGTGGCTCGGGCCGAAGGTCATGGACGGGGCTACGAGTACCCCCACCATCGTCCGGGCGGCTTCGTCGCCCAGCGCCATCGGCCAGAGAGCATCGACGCCGACGTCTACTACCAACCCTCCCGCCACGGCGCCGAAGCCGCCGTCGCCGACCGGCTCGCCGAGTGGCGGACGAGTTCGGGCCGAACTCCGCCTTAGAGCGCACCGGCCGGCTACGTCTGTTACCGTTCCCGCATGGGGAACAGAGCAAGCGTCTTCGTCGTCCTCGCTGTAACGGCTCTTGTGATGACGGGTGTGCTAGCGCGATCCGCCAATAGCGAAGCTTCCCCGTCTCGTCTTTAACCGTCCACTGAAGCCGTGGCAACACGATTGCCGGAGCCGCTCACGGCGCCGAGCTGGACTGCATCGCCAAACTCCATAGTGTATCAAGCAGACCAAGACGCCCAGACGATGCTCGATATGGACCGCTTTGATACCCCCACCTGCCCCATCCACGGCATGTTTGTTGCGACGAACGACTACTTTCCCAACTGGGGTAACGATGGCAATATCGGGTATGACTATGGTCGTGTAGTCGTCCGACCATCTGGGGCCTGCGAAATTATAGCTGACAGAGTTTTAGGCGTCTACGACTTCTGCGTCGCATGCAAAGCTCACGACTACTGTTATGACCTTAGGACCAGCCTACACCAGAGTCATGTTGGAAAGTACCTGGTGGCCAGAGGGGTTTCGACAATGGGCGTAACGTCACCCTCGAACCGTGTGGTTGGCAGAACAGATGGGGACTTTGGAGGATTGTGCCAGCTTGGTGACGGCGTGCGGCTCGTCTGTGCGGGGCTCCTTCTGGCGTTGCTCCTGTCGAGTTGCGACGGCAGTTCAACTCAAGTTGCGACTCAGTCGCCCCTCACTGCACCAGAGCAATTCGACAATGGGGAAGGCATCTTGCCCGCTGCGACAGAGTTCGGGGACAGCTACAATCGTGAACAGCTTGTCGATGTGCCCGTAAGCGAGGATCCAAACACCGCTGAGAATCAGGCACCGATGGTTTCGGAGCCGTTGGTTTCGCTTGAGTCGTGGCGGGCTGAAGTTGCCGCTACAATCGCGAACCCGAACAAGCCGCAAACCGCAATCGGCGGCTTGTGCTGGGCGATACACGAACTGAGCGTGGCCGCCGCAATGGCCAGCGTCGACATCCCTCAGGGCTTCATGGATGAATTCGACCTTGATCCGGCGCAAGTGGTCGAACTCGAACGGGCGTTCTCGGTAGATCTAGGAGCGACGTTGCGATCGGTTGGGGAGTCCGAGGCCCGTCGCCGAGCCCAGTCGGGAGATCTCCCGCCTGCACTTCGATCGGTAGCTGATCGGCTGTTCGCAGGTGTCGACGACCTGACGGCGGTCGAGCGTGAGGAGGACGCGGGCGGGCGCAGCCATGTAGAGCAGGCGGACGCTGTGGCGGCGTTGCTGGTGAACGCGCTCGACGTACGGGACGTCAGCACGGACGAACAAGCGGTTGCAGCAGATTTGCTGAGCGGGGACGCCGACGACGGGTGCGCCGTGCGCTAGTTGCGCAGCGCGGGGAGGTTGTCCCGGGTGGCGGTGGTGAGCGTGGCCATGGGGTGTGCGAGGGCCCCGATGTTCGGTCCAGCTGCTATGCGGGTTGGGTTTGGTGTCTGTGGGCCCAGGCCTGGGTGAACTTGGTGGGGGTGAGGTCGCCGTGGGCGGAGTGGGGTCGGTTGGTGTCGTAGTCGGCGCGCCAGTCCTCGATGAGCACCCGGGCCTCGAGGAGGCTGTCGAAGTGCCAGAGGTTCAACAGCTCGTCGCGCAGTCTGCTGTTGAAGGACTCGATCCAGGCGTTCTGCGACGGTGATCCGGGGTCGATGAACACGGTCTCGGTGCGGTGCCAGCGGCACCAGTCGGCCACCACGGTGGCGATGAACTCGGGTCCGTGATCGAAGCGCACGAACGCCGGCGGGTGTCCTCGTTCGCTGGTGAGGCGGTCAACGACGGCGAAGACAGCGTCGGCGTCGATGGCGTGGGCGCCGGTGATCGAGAGGGCCTCCCGGGTGTGTTCGTCGATGATGTTGAGCAGCTTGACCTGGCGGCCGTCGATGGTGTGGTCGTACTGGAAGTCCATGGCCCACAGCGCGTTGGGGGCGATCGATGACATCGCCCCCGACGTGGGTGCCGATCCCCCGGAGGCGTTGCTTGGGCCGCCGGACCGGGACTGCGAGGCCCTCATCACGCCACACATGCGGGCGTGTACAAGGGTCTGTGTGAGTAGGGGGTCCACCGGGCGTGTACAAGGTCTGTGTGAGTAGGGGGTCCACCGCGACAGCGACCTGACCCGTTAGGGCTGGTCGCCCCACAGGAGGACCTTCAACATGACGATGACGACCGAACCGACCCCCACCTCCATGCCGAGCCCGGATCCGGGTGCGGCGGTGACGACGATGTGCTGGACGCGGTGATGGCCAAGGTCGACGCCGGGGGCCTTGAGCTCCTCGGGCCCGACGCTGCGGGGGGTGGCAGAGCGTCTGTTCTCCGGTGTAGATGCGCTGGCGTCGGCTGATCGTCGGGAGCCCGGTGTCGGCGAGGACGACAGGTCCGACGTGGAGGCGCTCTACGCCGTGATCGGGGTGCTGGGCCGAGCTGACCAAGCGGCTCCTCGCTGGGCTCGCGGGCCCCGGGGCTACTCTTGGGCGCCGGGCCAGACGGGCCGGTCCCTCGGGAGGACGACGTGTCGAGACTCGTGTGGTTCGGCCTCGGGGTCGGGACGACGTTGTGGACCGAGCGGCGGCTGCGCCAACGGGTGGGCGGCGACATGACGCCCGCCAACGTCGGGCGCGAGGCGGCCCGCATGGCGGCCAGCGCCGGGGTCGGTGCGGCTCGAGCGGTCGGCGAGGCCGTCGTCGAGGCGACCCGGGCGACCGCCGAGGACGACCGTCCCGCTCCGGGGGCGGCCGAGTCGATGCTGGTGAGCGAGCCGCCGTCGGTGCCCCCCACCGTCGGTGATCCGGGCCCGCGCCGCCGCCGTGCCCGCCCGCTGCAACGGGTGCCCCGCCGAGTGCCCGGCTGGCCCCGCGACCGCCGAGTGCCCGGTTGGCCCCGCGACCGCTGACGGCACCGACCGGCTCTGTGACCGCTGCGTCGGACCGGGCAAGCCCCTCGTCGTCGCTGAGCGGCACCGGCCGGCCAGACGTCGGATGGGTGGCCAGCGGTAGCATCGGGGGCCTCATGCGAGCCGACGAGCTGCGCCAGCGATTCAGCGACTTCTTCGAGCAGCGAGGCCACCTCGTGAGGCCCTCGGCGTCGCTGATCCCCCATGACCCCACCCTGTTGTTCACCGTGGCCGGCATGGTGCCGTTCATGCCGTACTTCCTGGGCCAGGAGACCCCGCCCCACAAGCGCCTGGTGAGCGTGCAGAAGTGCGTCCGGGCCGGTGGCAAGCACAACGACCTCGACGAGGTGGGCCGTTCGAACCGCCACCTCACCTTCTTCGAGATGCTCGGCAACTTCAGCTTCGGTGACTACTCCAAGAGCGACGCCATCCCGTGGGCCTGGGAGCTGATCACCGACGTGTTGGGCATCAGCCCCGACCGGCTGTGGGTGACGGTGCACGTCACCGACGACGAGGCCGCCGCCATCTGGGCCGACGACGTCGGCGTGGCCGCCGAGCGCATCCAACGCCTCGACGCCGACAACTGGTGGGCGGCCGGCGCCACCGGTCCGTGCGGACCCTGCTCGGAGATCTTCTTCGATCGTGGACCCGACCACGGCCCCGACGGCGGACCGGCCCACGGCGGGGACGAGCGCTTCATCGAGATCTGGAACCTCGTCTTCATGCAGCACGTCCGCACCGAGGACGGCGAGCTGGAAGACCTGCCCACCCGGGGCATCGACACCGGGGCCGGCCTCGAACGCATCCTCACCGTGCTCCAAGGCGTCGACTCGGTGTTCGATGTCGACGCCTTCGCCCCGCTCGTCGAGGCCGCCCAGCGGGTCACCGGGGCACGCCTCGGCGAGGACCCCGAGACCGACGTCAGCCTCCGCATCCTGGCCGAGCACGGCCGCTCCACCACGATGCTGGTCGCCGACAAGGTGTTCCCGTCCAACGAGGACCGTGGCTACGTGCTGCGTCGCATCATCCGCCGGGCGGTGCGACGGGCGTGGCTGCTCGGCGTGGAGCGTCCCGTGATGCCCTCGCTCGTCGACGCCACCGTCGAGGTGATGGGCGGCGCCTACCCCGAGCTGGTCACCGACCACGAGCTGATCCGTGACGTGATCGGGCGAGAGGAGCAGGGCTTCCGTCGCACCCTGGCCGCCGGCTCCAAGCTGTTGAGCTCCGAGCTGGACGGGCTCGCCGAGGGCGCCCAGCTCGACGGCGAGGTCGCCTTCGCCCTCCACGACACCTACGGCTTCCCCGTCGAGCTGACCGCCGAGGTCGCCGCCGAGCGGGGCGTGGTGCTCGACCGTGACGGCTTCGACGCAGCCATGCAGGCCCAGCGCGACCGGGCCCGTCGGGCAGGCCGCGGCGGCGGGCGGGGCGACGATCGTCGCTACCGCGAGCTGCTCGAGCAGTTCGGCGAGACCGAGTTCGTCCGTGACGCCGACGTCACCACCGGCCGGGTCCTGGCCGTGCTCGAGGTGCCCGACGCCGAGGCCGTCGAGGTCTTCGTCCACCGCAGCACCTTCTACGCCGAGTCCGGCGGCCAGGTCGGTGACACCGGCGTGCTGCGCTCGGCCGACGTCGAGGTGCCCGTCACCGACACCACCCTCGCCCTGCCGGGGCTGCACCGCCACGTCGTGCCGGTGACCGCCGGGATGCGCCTGCCCGCACCCGGCGACGAGGTCGAGACCGTGATCGACGGGCGCCGCCGTGCTGCCATCCGCCGCAACCACACCGCCACCCACATCGTCCACTGGGCGCTGCGCGAGGTGCTCGGGCCCCACGTCCAACAGGCCGGCAGCGAGGTCGGGCCCGAACGCCTGCGCTTCGACTTCAGCCACTACGAGGCGCTCACCGTCGATCAGCTCGCCGAGATCGAGGACCTCGTCAACGCCGAGCTGCTGGCCAACGCCCCGGTGCGCCACTACGAGACGTCGATCGAACAGGCCCGAGCGGTCGGGGCCATCGCCTTCTTCGGCGACAAGTACGGCGAACGGGTGCGCGTGCTCGAGGCGGGGGAGCGCTCGGTCGAGCTGTGCGGCGGCACCCACGTGAGCGCCCTCGGTGACATCGGTGCGCTGCGGATCGTGTCGGAGAGCTCGATCGGGTCGAACCTGCGCCGCCTCGAGGCCCTCACCGGGGAGGCCACCGTGCGCCGCCTACGTCACGACGAGGAGCTGCTGGCCACCGCCTCGGCCACCCTCGGCACGACCCCCGATGCGCTGGCCGAACAGATCGAGCGGCGCCTCGACGAGAACAAGGCGCTGCGCCGCGAGCTGCGCGCCCTGCGCCAGCAGCTCGCCGTCGGCCAGGCCGGCGAGCTGGCCGGTGCCGCCATCGACGGCGTCGTCGTCGCCCGCGTCGACGGGCTCGACCGGGACGCCGTGCGCGACCTGGCCGTCGCCACCCGAGACCACGACGGCGTCCGGGCCGTGGTCATCGCCGGGGCGCCCGAGGGCGGCGGGGTGGCCATGGTCGCCGCGGTCACCCCCGACGCCGGCGTCGAGGCCTCGGCGTTGCTGGCCGGGGCGACCGCCACGATCGGCGGCGGCGGACGGCCCGCTCCGGACCTGATGATCGCCGGCGGCCGTGACGCCGAAGGCATCGACGCCGCGCTCGACCAGGTGCGGACGACGGCGGGGATCGTGTGAGCGGGTCAGAGCCCACCACGTCAGATCAGCCTCGTCAGCTTCACCAGCCACGCCGGACGCTCGGTGTCGATCTCGGCGCCCGTCGCATCGGGGTGGCCGTGGCCGATGCCGCCGGCACGGTGGCCACCCCGCTCGAGGTGCTCGACGGTCGCGACCGCGCCGCGGCCCATCGGCGCCTGCGGGACCTCGTCGACGAGTACGAGGCCGGCGCGATCGTCATCGGGCTGCCGGTGTCCCTCGACGGCGAGGAGCGACAGGCCGCGAGGGCTGCACGCACCGAGGCCGGCCGGATCGCCAAGATGGTGGGCGTGCCGGTCGAGCTCCACGACGAACGACTGACGACGGTGACCGCCGAGCGAGGGGTGGCCGAGATGGACGTGCGAGGCCCGGCCAGGCGCCGGGTGGTCGACAAGCTCGCGGCGGCGGTCATGTTGCAGTCGTGGCTGGACGGCCACCGCTCCGGCGCCGACGTCGACGCCGCACACGCCGACGACGACCGCAGGCGCACCGGCGCTCGCCGCGACGCCAGGAGCCGGGCGTGACCGACCTGGCTGAACCCGACGAGCCGGTGGTGACCGGCGGCTCCCACGCCCCGGCGGACCCATCAGCCCGCGATGCGGCCCCCCCCGGGTACGAACCTCACTCGACCCGGGCTCAGGCGGGGCACGGCCCCGGGCCCGAGGGCGACGGTGCGCCCACGACGATGCTCGAGCGTCAACGAGCCCGCCGCGAGGCGTGGCCCGACGAGTGGTGGGAGGAGATCGGCGGCCGACGCCGAGCCTGGACCGGTACCCCCAAGGCCCTGTTGGCCCTGGCCGTCGTGCTCGGGGCGTTCGCCTTCGCCGGGTTCTTGGTGTACCGCTGGGGCGTCGAGCAGCTCGACCCACCCGGTGAGCCCGGCGACACCGTCGTGTTGAGCCTCGGTGACGGGGACACGTCGTCCAACATCGCCGACCAGCTCGCTGAGCTGGGGGTGATCGCCAACGCCGACGTCTACCGCTGGTACGTCCGCCTGCGTGGCGGCCCCGGCTTCCAGGCCGGTGAGTACCGCTTCCAGGAGAACTCTGCGGCCTGGGACGTCGTCGACGCCCTCGGCGAGGGGCCCATCTCGGTGGCCCAGGCGGTCACGTTCCCGGTGCAGTTCCCCGAGGGCCTCACCGTCGTCCAGATGATCCAACGTGTCGAGGCCGCCGAGGACCTCCCCTACGACGGGGCCGCCTTCGCCGAGGCGCTGCGCAGCCCCGAGGTCTACCGCAGCCGATACCTGCCCGAGCCGGGCCGGCTCCCCGAGGGCGTCGAGGAGCTCGAGGGGTTCTTGTTCCCCGACACCTACGCCGTCCAGGAGGGTGAGGACCCCCGCCTGCTCGTCGAGCGGATGATGCGCCGCTTCGACGCCGTCGCCGAGGACCTGCGCCTCAGCGAATCGCGCGACCTGGTCGACCTCGAGCCCTACGAGACGGTCGTCGTCGCGTCGATGATCGAGGCCGAGGCGGGCACCGACGCCGATCGACCCATGATCGCCCGGGTCATCCTCAACCGCCTCGAGGCGGGGTGGACCCTCGGCATCGACGCCACCGTCGTCTACGCCACCGGCCAGCGCGAGCTGACCACCGAAGAGCTCGACATCGACTCGCCGTACAACACCCGGCGCTTCCCCGGCCTACCACCCACACCGATCTCCTCACCGGGGGCGGCGTCGCTGCAGGCCGCGCTCGAGCCCGCCGAGGGCGACTGGATGTACTACGTGCGCACCGAGGCCGACGGAGGCCACACCTTCGCGGTCACCGACGCCGAGTTCCAGGCCGCCAAGCAGGTCTGCATCGAGCGAGGCTTCGGCTGCGGGTGAGATCGGGGCCCGGGGTCCGGTGCCCCGGTGCCTGGCGGTGACCCGCCTGTGACGCCAGCGGTCTCGGCGACGACGACGGTCGCCGCAGTCATCGGCTCACCGGTGCGCCACTCGTTGTCCCCGGTGCTGCACCAGGCCGCCTTCGACCACCTCGACCTGAACTGGGTCTACGTCGCCTTCGAGGTCGACGAGGCCGCCACCCCCGCCGCCATCGCCGCCATGGCGACCCTGCGCCTCGGGGGCCTGTCGGTGACCATGCCGGGCAAGGCCGCGGCGTGGTCAGCGGTCGACCGGCGCACCAGGGCCGCCGAGCCGTTGCGATCGGTGAACTGCGTGTTCGTCGACACCGACGGCGCGCTGGTGGGTGACAGCACCGACGGCGCCGGGTTCGTCGCCGGGTTGCGGGCCGAGACCGGCGAGGGACCTGGCGGCATGCGGGTCGTCGTGGTCGGGGCAGGGGGAGCCGCCCGATCGATCGTCGCCGCCATGGGTGACGCCGGCGCCGCCGACGTCGCCGTGCTCGCCCGCCGGGCGGGGCCCGCGGCTGAGGCCGCAGCGCTGGCCGGCACGGTCGGGCGGGTGGCCGACCTGGCCGATGTGAGCCGAGCCGACCTCGTCGTCAACGCCACGCCGCTCGGCATGGCCCCGGGCGACCCGGTGGTGGTGGCGCCCGATGCCCTCACCGGCCAACAGATCGTCGCCGACATCGTCTACCAACCGACCGAGACCCCCCTGTTGCGCGCAGCCGCCCGGGTGGGGGCCCGCCGGGTCGGCGGGCTCGCCATGCTCGTCGGCCAGGCTGCGGTGGCGTTCGAGCACTGGACGGGCGAAGCCGCCCCGGTCGAGGTCATGGGAGCTGCCGCCGGTGCGGCGGCGTCGCTCATGGGCCCGCCGCAGCGGACGACAGGGACGAGGAGATGACCCCCACGGCGAGATGACAGAGACCGCGGCCCTCGGCCAGCTGCTGATCCGCGCCCACCACCTCGACGAGGACCAGCTGGCCCGCGCCCTGGCCCTGCACGACCGTTCCGGCGAGCCCCTCGGCAAGATCTTGGTCCAGGAGCGGATGGTCACCGAGGCCCAGCTCGTCTCGGCGCTCGCCGACCAGCTCGGGATGTCCTACGTCGAGCTCGACGCCGTCGTGATCGACGCCGCCGCGGCGTCGATCATCCCCGCCAGCCTCTGCCGGCGCTACACGGCGGTCCCGATCGCCTTTGACGACGGCCGGCTCGTCGTCGCTGTCCCCGACCCGTCCAACGTCGTCGCCCTCGACGATCTGCGCTCGGTGGCGGGCATGAACATCAAGCCCGTCGTCGCCACCCGCTCCGCCATCACCGAGGCCATCGAGCGCAACGCCCGCCTCGACACCGAGGTCGAGGACCTCTCGGTGCTCGCCGCCGAGCAGCACGGCGGCCGCGACGACGATCTGGTCAACCTGCGGGCGGTCTCAGAGGACACCCCCATCGTCAAGATGGTCAACGGCATCATCTCCCAGGCCATCAACGAGCGCGCCTCAGACATCCACATCGAACCCACCGAGACCGACGTCCGCATCCGCTACCGGATCGACGGGGTCCTCCACGAGATGCTGCGCACCGACAGGCGCATCCGTGCTGGTCTGGTGAGCCGGCTCAAGATCATGGCCGATCTCGACATCGCCGAACGACGGGTGCCCCAGGACGGGCGCCTGTCGGTGCGCTCGGGGGGCTCGTCGATCGACCTGCGGGTCGCCACCATGCCGGTCGTGTGGGGCGAGAAGGTCGTGATGCGCATCCTGGACAACTCCACGGCGATGCTGCGCCTGTCTGACCTCGGCTTCCTGCCCGACAGCATGGCCCGCTACGAGCAGGCCTACCGGCTGCCCTACGGCACCGTCTTGGTGACCGGCCCGACCGGGTCGGGCAAGTCGACCACCCTCTACTCGACGCTGCACGCCATCAACGATCCCGCCAAGAACGTCATCACCGTCGAAGACCCCGTCGAGTACCGCATCCCGGGCATCAACCAGGTGCAGGTCAACAAGAAGGCCGGGCTCACCTTCGGCGCCGCCCTCCGATCGATCCTGCGCTCTGATCCTGACATCGTCCTGATCGGCGAGATCAGGGACTCCGAGACGGCCACCATCGCCATGGAGGCCGCCCTCACCGGCCACCTCGTGCTGTCGACCCTGCACACCAACGACTCGACCTCGACCCCGACCCGGCTCGTCGAGATGGGCCTCGAGCCGTACCTGGTGAGCTCGGCCCTCGACTGCATCGTGGCCCAGCGCCTCGCCCGCCGGCTGTGTGACGGCTGCAAGCAGCGTGAGCGCCCCCGCGGCGGCGAGCTTGAGGCGGTCCGCTGGGAGGGTGAGCCCCCCGAGGAGGTGCACCGTCCGACCGGCTGCCCGAAGTGCTCGGGCACCGGTTATCGAGGCCGCCTCGCCCTGCACGAGGTGTTGCTCCTCGACGACGAGCTGTCGTCGATGGTCGCCGGCGGCGCCAACAGCGGTGATCTGCGGCGCGCTGCGCTGGCGGCAGGGATGATCAGCCTGCGCTCGGCCGGTCTGGCCCAGGTCGCGCTCGGCACGACGTCGCTCGATGAGGTGGTGCGGGTCGTGGCCTGAGCCGGCGCCGCTCAGATCGCACGGGTCGCGGCCGACGGGGTGGCCATGGTCGCGTCCTCGTCACGACAGCTCGGCGAGCTCCTCGTCGAGCGCAAGGTCCTGTCTCGTGACGACCTGGCGGTCGCTCTCCAGCGTGAGGCCGCTGAGGGCGTGGCCCTCTCGACGTTGCTGGTGCGCGAGGGCCAGGTCGCCGAGAAGGACCTCATCGCCGCCGTCGCCCAACAGGTCGGTGTCGCCTTCGTCGATCTCGCCACCCGGGCACCCCGGCCCGATCTGGTCGGGTTGGTCCCGACCGAGATGGCCGAGCGACTGGTGGCGGTGGCCGTGGACGTCGTCGATGACCGGCTCGTCGTCGCCCTGGCCAACCCGAGCGATCACGAGGCCGTCGCCCAGCTGGGCGAGGCGACCGGTTACGAGATCTGTCCCGCTCTGGCGGTGCGCCACGAACTGGTCGAGGCGATCGCTGCGGCCGCCGCCCCCGGCCCGGTCACCGTGGGCTCGGGGGCGGAGCTGCGCCTCGATGACCTGCTCGCCGAGGTCCTCGACCGGGGCGCCTCTGACCTGCACCTGGTGGCCGGCAGCGTGCCCTGCGTGCGGGTGCACGGCGAGATCGAACGTCTCGAGGGCCGTCAGCGCCTCACCGGGTCGGTGATCCGCCGGGTCATGTACGAGGTCCTCACCCAGCGCCAGCGCGAGCGCTTCGAGGAGCACCTCGAGCTCGACACCTCCTACGCGCTGCCGGGACGGGCACGCTTCAGGGTCAACATGATGGTCCAGCGCGATTCGGTCGGCGCGGTGCTGCGGGCCATCCCCTCAGAGATCGTGCCCTTCGATGACCTCGAGCTGCCGGCGTCGGTCAAGGCCCTGGCCGACGCCCCCCGCGGACTGGTGCTCGTCACCGGCCCGACCGGGTCGGGCAAGTCGACCACCCTCGCCTCGCTGGTCGACCTCATCAACGTGGGCCACAAGCGCCACATCCTCACCATCGAGGACCCCATCGAGTTCGTCCACCGCCACAAGACCTCGATCATCACCCAGCGCGAGGTGGGCGAGGACACCCGCTCGTTCGCCACGGCGCTCAAGCACGTGTTGCGTCAAGACCCCGACGTCGTGCTGCTGGGTGAGATGCGTGACCTCGAGACCATCTCGACGGCGCTGACCGCCGCAGAGACCGGCCACCTCGTGCTCGCCACCCTCCACACCCAGGACGCGCCCCAGTCCGTCGACCGCATGATCGACGTGTTCCCGGCCTCCCAGCAACAGCAGGTGCGGACGCAGCTGGCCGTCACCCTCCAGGGCATCGTCACCCAGACGTTGGTCCCCCAGCGCGATGGGCGAGGCCGGGTGGCGGCGTGCGAGGTGCTCGTCGCCACCCCGGCGGTCCGCAACCTCATCCGCGAGGGCAAGCCGCACCAGATCTATTCGGTGATGCAGGCCGGGGCCAAGCACGGCATGCAGACCATGGACCAGTCCCTCGCCGCCCACGTGCGCGCCGGGCGCATCGACATGGCCGCAGCCATCGAGCGCTGCAGCGACGTCGCCAACCTCACCACCCTCGTCGGCCGCGCCGCCGCCTGAGAGGACGCACCCATCGATGTCGACCACCTTCGCCTACAAGGTCCGCGACCGCAGCGGCACAGAGCACGAGGGCGTGCTCGAAGCCGACACCGAGCAGCTGGTGCGCGCCCGTCTGAAGGAGATGGGCATGACGCCGGTCTCGATCGATCGGCAGACGACCGGACTCAAGACCGAGATCAAGATCCCCGGACTGAGCGACCGGATCAAGGTCAAGGACATCGCCGTCTTCAGCCGCCAGTTCGCCGTCATGATCAACTCGGGTCTGTCGTTGCTGAGGGCCCTGTCGATCCTGGCGGACCAGACCGACAGCGAGGCGCTGGCCCGCATCATCCGCGACATCGCCCGAGCCGTCGAGAACGGGTCGTCGCTGTCAGAGGCGATGGCCGAGCACCCCAAGGCCTTCAGCAACCTGTACGTGTCGATGGTGCGTGCCGGTGAGGTCGGCGGCGTGCTCGACTCGGTGCTGTTGCAGCTGGCCGGCACGATCGAGAAGCAGGTCGAGCTGCGCAACCGCATCAAGTCGGCCCTCACCTACCCGGTGGCGGTGCTCGGCCTGGTGCTCGTGATCCTGACCGCGATGCTGCTGTTCGTCGTCCCGATGTTCGAGACGCTCTACGGCGACCTCGGAGGCACGCTGCCAGCCCCCACCCGACTGCTGCTCGGGTTGTCCGGACTGGTCTCGTCGTACTTCCCGTTCATGGTGCTGGCCGCCCTCGTCGGCGCGGTGGCCATCAAGCGGTGGGGACGGACCGAGCGTGGACGCTGGGTGCTCGACTCGCTGAAGTTGAAGATCCCGGTGTTCGGCAAGCTGATCCACAAGACCTCGCTCGCCCAGTTCACCCGCACGCTCGAAGCGCTGCTGCGCGCCGGGGTGCCCATCCTCGAGTCGTTGGCCATCACCCGCCAGACCGTGGGCAACGCCGTGGTCGCCTCGGCGATCGACGACGTCCAGGACTCGGTGCGCCAGGGCGAGCCCCTCGCCCGTGAGCTCACCGACTCCAAGACCTTCCCGCCCATGGTCGCCCAGATGATGGCCGTGGGGGAGGAGACCGGCGCCCTCGACGAGATGTTGGGCAAGATCGGCGAGTTCTACGAACAAGAGGTCGAAGCCATGGTCGACGCCATGACGTCGTTGCTCGAACCCCTCCTCATCGTGGTGCTCGGCGGCGCGGTCGGGGGCATGGTCGTGGCCCTCTACATGCCGATGTTCAACATCGTGAACCTCATCGAGTGAACGCCACCCCCACCAGCGAGCCGAGCAGCGGTCACAAATGCGAGAACCGCTCATGTGGCCGGTGGTTCTGGTCGATAGCAGCTGTGGCACCGCACGAGCGTCACCGGGTGGGGGGCCACACATCCACCGCATCTGATCACGAAAGAGGAAACGACATGCTCAAGCGCCTTCGTGAGGCGAGGGATGAGGACGGCTTCACGCTCATCGAGCTGATGGTCGTGGTCCTCATCATCTCCATCCTCATCGCCATCGCCATCCCCACCTTCCTCGGCGCCCGTTCCGGCGCCCAGGACCGGGCCGCCCAGTCCAACCTGCGCAACGCCCACACGGCGGCCAAGACGAGCTACGCCAACGCCGGCGACTTCGAGGCCAGCGCGACCGCACTGGTCACCGAGCTGGGGGAGATGGAGCCGTCGCTCGAGTTCGGCACCGCAGCTCCCAACACCGCCAACAACGCCGCCAGCGGCCAGTCCAACTACGTGCAGGTGGCGTACGTCGACGACCAGGAGATCACGCTGACCGCCGAGTCCGATGCCGGCGATGTCTACGCGATCAACGAGGTCGCCCAGGCCAAGGGCACCGACACCAACTCCGTCGGCACCTGGTACCGGGTCAACACCGAGACCTACCAGTCGACCGCCGAGGCGGGCTGGTAGCCCCAGGGCGCCCTCCCAACCGACACCGACGTGAGCGGGCCGCCCCCTCGGGGGCGGCCCGCCTCGCGCGTCGGGGGACGTTCTCGTTCAGCCGGGGCGTCCACGGCCGACGAGCCCTGATGCCCAACGTCGAGGTCGTGGTCGGCTCGGCCGCCTACGGACTGGTGATCGGCTCGTTCCTCAACGTCGCCGTCCACCGGGTGCCCGCCGGACGGTCGGTGGTCTCGCCCGGGTCGGCCTGCCCCGCCTGTGGCACCCACATCACCGTGCGCGACAACCTGCCGGTGCTGTCGTGGGTGCTGCTGCGGGGCAGGTGCCGTGGCTGCGGTCACCAGATCTCGATCCGCTACCCCCTCGTCGAGGCCCTCACCGCCGTCGCCTTCGCCGCCGTCGCCGCACGCTTCGGCTGGTCGTTCGAGCTGGGCGCGTTCTGCGCCCTGGCCGCTGGGCTGGTGGCGGTGTCGGCGGTCGATCTCGACTGCCGGCGGATCCCCACCCCGATGCTGCGAGCGACGGTGGCCACAGGGTTGCCGTTCCTCGTCGCCGCCACCGTCGTTCGCTCGGATCCCTGGCCGCTCGCCAGGGCCGGAGTCGCCGCCGTCGGGTGCTTCGCCGCCCTGTTCGTCGTGCACCTCGCCAGCCCCGCCGGCATGGGGTTCGGCGACGTGCGCCTGGCCGGGGTGCTGGGTGCGTTCCTCGGTTGGCTCGGCCCGGGCCACGCCCCGCTCGGGCTGTTCTGTGGCTTCCTCGCCGGCTCGGTGGCCGGCGTCGCCCTCGTGATGGTCGGGCGGGCCGGACGCCGCAGCGCCCTGGCGTTCGGGCCGTTCCTCTCGGGGGGCGCGATGGTGGCGGTCCTCTGGGGCGATCAGTTGCTCGAGAGCTATCGTCGACTCGGTGCGTGACCGCAGCGACGAGCCTCCCTGCCCGAACGTCGTCTAAAGCCGGCGCTACCGTGGCCGACCGGTGGCGCGGCGCGGGCAGCGTCGTCACCCGGCACACCGGGTGGGCGCCAGAGCTGCCGCGACCAGACCGATCGACGAGGAACCCGATGTCTCACGAGGCGAGCGAGCAGGAGGCCCGTCACTGATGGCGGCGCGCCACGTCGGTCTCGACATCGGCACCCACGCCGTGCGGGCCGCCGAGATCACCGTCGCTCGCGACGGGGTGACCACCCTCACCCGCTTCGGCCAGGTCGCCCTCGCTCCCGGAGCGGTCATCGCCGGAGAGGTCGCCGAACCCGACCTCGTCGCCGCCGCGCTGCAGCGCCTCTGGCGAGAGGTCGGCTTCACCACCCGCCAGGTCATCGTCGGGGTCGGCAACCAGCGAGTGGTGATCCGCAGCGACACGTTGCCCGAGATGGACGACGACGAGCTGCGGACCGCCATCGAGTTCAGGGCCGACGAGCTCATCCCCATCCCTCGCGACGAGGCCATCATCGACTTCAGCGAGGTCGAGCGCAGCGTCGACGCCGCCGGGGAGGCCTCGGTCGAGGTCATGGTGGTCGGAGCCCAGCGCGACATGGTCGACTCCGTGCGCGCCGCGGTCGAGCGGGCGGGATTGTCGATCGCCATGGTCGACCTCGTGCCCTTCGCCCTCGTGCGGGCGCTCGCTGATGACGGCCTCGGCGGGCTCGACGACTCCGATCTCACCGAGGACGCCATCGTCTGCGTCGGCGCCGGGGTCAGCACCGTCATCGTCCACGAGCTGGGCCGGCCCCGCTTCGCTCGCATCCTCACCGTCGGCTCGGATGCCCTGACCGACGGTCTGGCCCGTGAGCTCGACCTCGACCACGAGGCCGCCGAGGGCCTGAAGCGTCGGGTGGTGGAGGGCCGAGCCGAACCCGAGCTGGCCGATCGAGCCCGGCCGGTCATCAACGACCAGATGGTGTTCCTGGTCGATGAGATCCGCAGCTCGATCGACTACCACCTCGCCCAGACCGATCGGCCGCTGCGGCGCATCGTGCTCACCGGCGGCGGCAGTCGCCTCCCTGACATCAGCGACCGGCTGCGGGCCCTCATCGGCGTCGACGTCGTCCGGGGCGATCCCTTCTCCCGGCTGAACGTCGGCGACACCGGGCTCACCGAGGGCCAGCTCGCCCAGGCGATCGACCTGGCCGCGGTGCCGGTCGGGCTCGCCCTGGCCGGGCGTGCCCGTGTCGGTGCGGGCCGGCGTCTCGATCTGTTGCCCCCCGAGGTGGCGAGCCGCCGTGCAGCACGCCGCCAGGGCGTGCTGGTCGGTGCCGGCGCTGCCGCCCTGGTCGCGCTGCTCGGTGGGTTGTGGTTCCAACGCAACGCCGCAGTGGGCGACGCCGAGGACGAAGCCGCCGCCGCGGAGGCCCGGGTCGTCGAGCTGCGGGCCGAGATCGCCGAGTACGCCTCGGTGCAGGCCCTCGAGAGCGAGGTCGCCGAGCGCCAAGGACTCGTCGAGGCGGCGCTGCGCAACGACGTCGCGTGGACCAAGCTCATCCAGGAGGTCGCCACCGTCATGCCCGATGACACGTGGCTGACCAGCTTCCAGGGCACCGCCCCCACCGACGCCGCCGCGGGCACGTTCACCGTCGCCGCCAACGGCTACGACCACACCTCGGCGGCCCGGTGGCTGCTGCGCTTGGCCCCCCTGCCGAGCGTGCAGTCGCTGTGGGTGCCGAGCTCGTCGATCGCGGCGGACGAGACCGGCTTCGGCGAGCAGGAGTCGTCGTTCGGCTCCCAGGCCGTGCTGTCCCCAGAGGCCGCCTCTGACCGGGCCGACGACTACGTCAGCACGTTCCCCACCGGCGACGCAGATCCCACCGGAGATGTCGATGCCACCGAGCTCGCCGGGCTCGACCCGACCGACGAGCTCGACGACGGCATCGGCGCGACGGGTGACGATGCCGTCGGCGTCACGGGTGACGATGCCGTCGGCGTCACGGGTGACGATGCCGTCGGCGTCGCCGGCGTCGGCGACGACCCGGCCGCCGGAGGGGGCACCCGATGAGCCGCCGCGACCTGGCCCTGGTGGCGGTGGCGCTGGTGGTCGTCACCCTCGGGTGGTGGCTGGCCCTGTGGTCACCGGCCGGCGAGGACCTCGCGGCCGCCGAGGCGCGCCGTGACGGGGCGCTCGCCCAACAAGACGAGCTCGCCCAGCAACGGCTTCGCCTGATCGACCTCGCCGAGCAACGCCCCGTGCTGACCAGCCGGCTGGAGTCGCTGCGGGCGGCGGTGCCCGAACGGGCCGACCTCGCCGAGGTGCTGCTGGCCATCGACGAGATCGCAGCCGAGTCAGGGGTCGAGGTGCCCTCCGTCGCCGCCTCCGAGCCGGCCGCCTCGCCCGAGGCGTCCGGACTGGCGACCGTGTCGCTGGCCATGTCGGGGGAGGGCGGGTACTTCCAGGTCATCGACTTCATCAACCGCCTGAACCGCATCCACCGGGTGATGGTGGTCGAGTCCATCAGCCTGACGAGCGCCGCCGGCGACGAGCTGGGCGCCTCGCTCGGCCCGCCGGACCTGGCGTGGAACTTGGCGGTGTCGGCCTATGTCACCGCTGACGCGGTCACCGAGGTGGCCGTGCCGGCTGATCCCGCCTCCGACGCCGCCGAGCCAGCACCCGATCCGGGCCCCGAGCCCGAAGCCGAACCAGGGACCGAGGCCGCTGCGGTCGGCGGTCCCGAGGGAGTGGGATGATGCGCGACGACGAGCTCACCGAGCGAAGGGTCCCGGCCCTGCTCGTGCTGGCCGCGGTGGTGTCGGCCAACCTGTTCGTGGCGGCGTTGGTCGTCACGGCGCTGACGCCCGGCGGCGAGGACACCACCGACACCGCCACCGCTGAGCGGGTCGTCGCCGCCCAGGACCTCGCCCCCGCCGATGACCGGGCCAAGGCCGCAGCCGAGGTCATCGAGACCTTCGAGGTCTTCGGAGCCAAGAACCCCTTCGAGCGTCCGCTGTCGCTCCAGATCGCCACGACGCCGCCCGACGACGATCCGCTCGCCGTCACCACCCTTCCCGACCCGTCGACCGGTGGCGAGCGCTCGACCACCACGACCCTGCTGGCACCCAGCAGGGGTTCCCGGGTGCAGCTGAGCGAGATCTACGCCGCCGGCGAGGGGACGGTGGCCAACCTCGTCGTCGACAGCGAGCTGTACGAAGCGGTGGGAGAGGGCGACATCTTCGCCAACGTGTACCAGGTCATCGAGCTCGACCTGGCCACCCAGTGCGGCCAGTTCCTCGTCGGTGACGTCGACTTCGAGCTCTGCGTGGGCCAGGAGATCTTGAAGTAGGGCACGGTCGCTCGGGCTCGGCCAGCTCGGGGGCGCTGCCACCCGGGCCGGCCCGGGGTGCCACCCGAGCCGGGCCGGGGCGTGAGCGTCGACCGTGCGGCGCAGCTCGGGCGGCGTCCATGATGGCGGGCGTGGACCCGACCGAACGAGAGCGGCGCCGGCTCGTCTTCGGAGCTGTCGCCGAGGAGTACGACCGGCACCGGCCGCACTACCCCGCCGACCTGTTCGACCAGCTCGAGGTGCTCGCCGGGGAGCGTCGGGAGGTCCTCGACGTCGGCACCGGCACCGGCCGGGTGGCGGTGCCCCTCGCCGAGCGAGGCCTCAGCGGTCACGCCGTCGAGCCCGACGCCCAGATGGCAGCGGTCGCCCGGTCGCACCTGCCCGACAGCTGGACCATCGAGACCAGCGGGTTCGAGGACTGCACCGCCTCGGGCCGCAGCGACTGGCCGCTGATCACCAGCGGCCAGGCCTGGCACTGGGTGGACCCTGCCCGGGGCTTCGCCCGGGCCGCACGGGCCCTGGCCCCCGGTGGCCGGCTCGTCACGTTCTGGAACCGGGCGGACTGGCCCCAGGGCGACCTGCGCCGGGCGGTCGACGAGATCTACGCCCGCCTCGCCCCGGAGGTGGGTGCCACGTACGCCAAGGGCGGCGTCGCCGTCGGCGGACTGGCCCGCGCCGGAGAGCCGACGGACCTGGCGCCGGGGTTCGTGAGCCGCGAGCACCACGAGCTGCGCTTCACCCAAGCTCACACCGCTGCGAGCTGGACAGCGTTCCTGGCCACCAGCTCGGACCACCTGCTCCTCGACGACGACCGGCGCCGGGCGGTCCTCGACGCCATCGCCGGTGCCATCGACGCCCACGGCGGGCGCTTCGACCTCGCGTACCGGGTCGACATCTCGGTCTACGTCGCCGATCGGGACCGCTGAGATCGGGTGCCGGGTACGGTCGCTGCGGTGCGCGACCGGGCAGCTGACCGGCGGGCGATCGTGCTCGTCGGCCCGATGGCGTCGGGCAAGACCACCGTGGCCCGACGGCTCGCCGTGGCCACCGGACGACCGGCTGTCGACGCCGACGCCGAGATCGAACGCGGCGCGGGGGCGTCGGTGGCCGAGATCTTCGCCACCGAGGGCGAGGAGGCGTTCCGTCGCTCAGAGCGGAGGTCATCGTCGCCCTCCTCGACCTTCCGGGGCCGCACGAGGCGCCGACCGGGCCGGCGCCGGTCATCAGCCTCGGCGGGGGAGCGGTGACCAGCGCGGCGGTGCGGGCCGCTCTGGTCAGCCACGCGGTGGTCTGGCTTCGGGCCCGGCCCGAGACCTCGCTCGCTCGCCTCGGGGCAGACGGCCTGGCGGCACGACCCCTCCTGATCGGCGACCCGCTCGATGTGCTCACCCGAGTGCGCGACGAGCGCGATCCGTATCATCGCCAGGTGGCCACCCTCGTCGTCGACGTCGACGACCGGACCCCCGAGGAGGTCGTGGCCGAGGTCCTCGCCGCCCTGGCCGCCGGCGGTACGAGCAGCGGCGGCGCCGACGGATGAACGGGTCCCGCACCATCACCGTCGACCTCGGCGAGGGCGCCTACGACGTCCACGTCGGCGCCATGGTGCTCGACCGTCTGGCCGACGTGCTGGCCGACGTCGTGCCCCGGGCGCGCCGGACGGCGGTCATCACCCAGGCCGCCGTCGGTGTCGACGTCCACCCCGGCATCGAGCACCGCGTCGTCACCGTGCCCGACGGCGAGGCCGCCAAGACGCTCGAGGTCGTCGGCGAGGTGTGCTCTGAGCTGGCCCGCTGGGGGCTGACCCGCCAGGACTGCGTCATCAGCGTCGGCGGTGGCGTCGTCACCGATCTCGCCGGCTTCGTCGCCGCCACCTACCACCGCGGCGTGCCGGTCATCCACGTCTCGACCACGCTGTTGGGCCAGGTCGATGCGGCCATCGGCGGCAAGACCGGGGTGAACCTGCCCGAGGGCAAGAACCTCGTCGGGGCGTTCTGGCAGCCCGCGGCGGTGCTGTGTGACACCGAGGTCCTCGCCACGCTGCCCGAACGGGAGTGGCGCAGCGGCCACGGCGAGATCGCCAAGTACGCCTTCCTCGGCGCCGAGCACGACGGTCGCCGCCTCGAGGACCTCCCCCTCGACGAGCGCATCGCCCGCTGCGTGGCGTTGAAGGCCGACGTCGTCGCCGACGACGCCACCGAGCAGGGCCGGCGGGCGCTGTTGAACTACGGCCACACCCTGGCCCACGCGCTCGAGATCGCCGGCGGCTTCGGGCTGCGCCACGGTGAGGCCGTGGCGGTCGGTCTGGTCTTCGCCGCCGAGCTCGCCCGGGCCCTCGGACGCATCGACGACGCGCGGGTGCGACGCCACCGGGAACTGCTCGCCGTCCATGGCTTGCCCCAGCACCTCCCGACCGGGGTCGACCGCAACCTGCTCGTCGAGCTGATGGCTCGGGACAAGAAGGCCATCGACGGGCTCACCTTCGTCCTCGACGGCCCCGCCGGGCCCGAGGTGATCACCGGCATCGGTCGCGACGCCCTCGAGGCCGCCTTCGACGCCATCGAACCCGAGGTGTCCGGACGAGATCCCGCCGACGGACCAGCCCCGACGGCCACCGGCCGGCCCGGCCGGGACGGTCCGTCGTGAGCGACCCCGCAGAACCCGAGGCGGCGACCGGTCAGACGACGGCCGCTGGCCGGGGGACCATCGGGCTGTTGAACGGCCCCAACCTCGCTGCCCTCGGCCAGCGCCAGCCCGAGGTGTACGGCACCTCCACCCTCGAGGACTGCGTCGGTCTCGCCCGGGCCGCCGCCGTCGAGGCGGGGTACGGCCTCGATCACCTCCAGACCGAGCACGAGGGCGGCCTCGTGGCGGCGGTCCACCAGGCCCGGGGGGCGACGGTCGGGCTCGTGGTCAACGCCGGGGCCCTCACCCACTACGGGTGGTCGCTGCACGATGCCCTCGCCGCCTACGACGCACCCGTCGTCGAGCTGCACCTGTCCAACCCCCACGCTCGCGAGCAGTGGCGCCACACGTCGGTCATCGCACCGCTGGCCGCCGGCATCGTCTCGGGCTTCGGCGCCGAGGGCTACCGCCTCGCCACCGTCGGACTCATCTCCCTGTTGGACCGGTGACCGCCCTGCCCGGCGCCCGCTCCGTCGGCTCCGAGCCGGTCGAGTCGCTGCCACCGCTGCGGGTCGCCGGCCGACTCGAGGCGGTGCTGGACGAGGTCGCCGCCGCCGGGGTCGACGTCGTCGTCATCGACGCCCCGGCCGACGTGCGTTGGCTGTGCGGCTTCACCGGCTCGGCCGGTCGGTTGCTCGTCGATGCCGATCGCGCCGTGCTGGTCACCGACGGCCGCTACGGCGAGCAGGCCGCCGCCCAGCTGGCCGAGGCAGGGTCGACAGCGCAGGTCGAGGTGGCCGGCCACGACGCCCAGCGCCGGCTGGTCGACGACGTCCTCGCCGGTCGCGTCGTCGGCGTCGAAGCCGCCGCCACCTCGTGGTCTGCAGCCCGAGCCCTGGCCGCATCGGCCGCCGAGCTCGTCGCCCTCGGGCGCCCCGTCACCGTCGGGCGCCGCCGCAAGGACGCCGCCGAGCTGGCCCGCATCCGTGCGGCCGCAAGGATCGCCGACGCCGCCCTGGCCGAGGTGACCGACCAGGTGCGCACCGGGGGCGTCACCGAACGGGAGGTCGCGCGGGCGTTGGACCGGGCCATGGAGGACGCCGGCGCCGACCGCAGCGGCTACCCGACCATCGTCGCCTCGGGGCCCAACGCCGCCTTGGCCCACGCCACCCCCGGGTCACGGCGCCTGCGCGCCGGCGACGTCGTCGTCATCGACGTCGGTGCCGAGGTCGACGGCTACCGCTCGGACATGACCCGCACGTTCGCCGTGGGCCCCGACGGGGCGTCAGATCCCGACGCCGCCCGATGGGACGCCGCCGTGCGGGCCGCCCAGTCCGCCGGCCTCGACGCCGTGGGTCCGGCTGCGACGGGCCGCGACGTCGACCGGGCTGCCCGGCTGGCCCTGGAGGACCACGGCTACGACGGGGCCATGACCCACGGCATCGGCCACGGGGTCGGTCTGGTCATCCACGAGGAACCGATGCTGTCGCGCAGCGATGACCCCCTCGAGGTCGACATGGCCATCACCGTCGAGCCCGGGGTGTACCTGCCCGGGCGCGGCGGGGTGCGCTGGGAGGATCTCGTCGTCGTCACCGATCGAGGGTGCGAGGTCCTGACGCTGTCGCCCAAGGGGCCCCTCGCGCCCTGAGGGCCCGCCTATCCTCCACGGGCCCCACCGCTGCCGACCCCGGGACCTGACGTGGCCGCCATCTCGACCGCCGACTTCAAGAACGGCATGACCCTCGACCTGCCAGAGGGTCTCGTGCAGCTCGTCGACTTCCAACACGTCAAGCCCGGCAAGGGCGGGGCGTTCGTCCGCACCACCCTGAAGAACGTCCGCACCGGACAGGTCGTGGAGAAGACGTTCCGGGCAGGCGAGAAGATGGAGCGGGCCATCATCGACAAGCGCGAGATGCAGTTCCTGTACCGCGAGGGCGACGACTACGTGGTCATGGACGGCCGGACCTACGAGCAGCTGACGGTGCCGCCGGCGTCGCTCGGGGAGGCCGCTGACTACCTCGTCGAGAACGACAACGTGATCCTGCAGTTCTACGACGACGAGATCGTCGGGGTCGACCTCCCGGCGTCGATGGTCATCGGCATCGCCGAGACCGAGCCGGGCGTGCAGGGCGACCGGGTCTCGGGCGCCCGCAAGCCGGCGACGTTGGTGACCGGCAAGGTCGTCCAGGTGCCGTTGTTCGTCGGGCCGGGGGAGCGCATCAAGGTCGACACGCGCTCTGGCGAGTACATCGAGCGGGCCTGAGCTGTCTTCTCGCTCCGACGCCAGGGAGCGCGCCCTGGCCCTGCTCTACGAGGCCGATCTGCGCGGCGTCGAGCCGTCCACCGTCCTCGGGCTGCTCGCCGTGGCGCCCCCGCCGTTCGCCCTGCGCCTGGTGGAGGGCGTGGCCGCCGAGCGAGCCCGTCTCGACCAGGTGCTGGCCGCCGCCGTCGCCCCGGCCTGGACGCTCGAGCGGTTGTCGGCCATCGATCGCAACGTGTTGCGCATCGCCGCCTTCGAGCTCTCCGAGCTCGCCGACGTGCCCCTCGGCGTGGTCGTCGACGAGGCCGTCGAGCTCGCCAAGCGGTACTCGACCGAGCGATCCGGCGCCTTCGTGAACGGCGTGCTGAGCGCCGTGGCCGCCACGCTTCGCCCGGGAGCGGCCCCCACCTCTGACGCCGCACCCGCCGAGTGAGCCCGACCGGCGCGGCGGCGGCACCGGGCTAAGGTCGGGCCTGTCCGTGAAGCGGGTCCGGTGAGGCTCGCACGGCCAGGGAGGTCCTCACCGAGTGCCTGAACGCCAGCGCGCCGCGACGCCCCCCGGTCAGCCCTCCCGGCGTTCGGCGATCCTCGACGCCGACGACGTCGAGCGGGCCCTCACCCGCATCGCCCACGAGATCGTCGAGCGCAACCACGGTCTTGACGGGGTCATGGTCGTGGGTCTGCAGACCGGCGGCGTGGCCCCCGCCGAACGCCTCGCCGGCCTGCTCGCACGCATCAGCGGCGCTCCCGTGCCCCTCGGCCGTCTCGACGTCGCCCTGCACCGCGACGACATCGGGCTGCGCCCGGTCACCCCCGGATCAGCCACCGACCTGCCCGCAGACGTCGACGGCGCCACCGTCGTGCTGGTCGACGACGTGCTCTACACCGGGCGCACCATCCGGGCCGCCCTCGACGCCGTCGCCGACTACGGCCGACCCCGGGCCGTGCAGCTGGCCGTGCTCGTCGACCGTGGCCATCGCGAGTTGCCGATCCGGCCCGACTTCGTCGGCAAGAACCTGCCCACCCGCGACGACGAGATCGTCGAGGCCACCCTCGCCGGCGTCACCGTCCACGACGCCGGTCCTCGCCGGTGACGGTGAGCGGACCGACCCGGACCCCGACCGCGGGGCCCGCCATCCCAGCCACCCCGGCCGAGCCCGGCGTCGGGGGCGTCGCGACCGGACCCGTCGCCCCGGACGTGGCGGCCGTGGTGGCCGACGTGGCGGCGGCGACGGAGGTGACCGAGCCGGCCCGCCGGCCCCGCCACCTGCTCGATGTCGCCTCGCTCGGGCGCCACGGCGTGCTCGAGCTGATCGAGCTCGCCCGGACCTTCACCGAGGTGTCCGAGCGTGAGGTGCCCAAGGTGCCGGCGCTGCGGGGCCGCACGGTCGTGTCGATGTTCTTCGAGGACTCGACGCGAACCCGGCTGTCCTTTGAGACCGCGGCCCGGCGGCTGTCAGCCGACGTCACCAACCTCGCAGCCGGGTCGTCGTCGCTCAGCAAGGGCGAGTCGCTGCGCGACACCGTGGAGACCGTCCTGGCCATGGGCGTCGACGCCCTCGTCGTGCGCCACCGCTCGAGCGGGGCGTCCCACCAGGTCGCTCGGTGGTGCGACGAGCTCGGTGAGCGGGGCACCCGGCGGGTGGGGCCAGGTCGCACACGGCCCCGCCGCCCGGTGGCGGTGCTCAACGCCGGCGACGGTTGCCACCAGCACCCCACCCAGGCGCTCCTCGACTGCTACTCGGTGCTCGAGGGCCTCGGTCGCCCGGCCGGCGCTGATCTGTCGGGGCTGCGGGTGGTGATCGTCGGCGACGTCCGCCACAGCCGGGTGGCGCGGTCTGACGTCGAGGCGTTCGGCCTGCTCGGCGCCGAGGTCACCCTGGCCGGGCCGCCCACCCTGATGCCCCCGTCGGTGCAGGGCTGGGGCGTGGGGGTCTGCCACGACGTCGACGACGCCCTGGCCGGTGCCGACGTCGTCGGGCTGCTGCGGCTCCAGCGCGAGCGGATGAGCGACGGCCTCGTGCCCTCTGTGCGCGAGTACGCCTCCACCTACGGGTTGAGCGCAGACCGGGCGCGGCGCCTCGGCGACGACGTGCTGATCCTCCACCCCGGCCCGGTCAACCGGGGGGTCGAGATCGCCGACGAGGTCACCGACCACCCCGGGTGCCTGATCGCTGACCAGGTCCGCAACGGGGTCGCCGTGCGGATGGCCGCGATGTTCTGGCTGCTGGGGGGCACCGATGTCACCTGAGGGACCGCTCGTGCTGGCCGACGCCACGGTGCTGGACCCGGCGGGGCAGCGACGGGCCGACGTGGTCATCGACGCCGACGGGCGGGTCGCCGCCGTCGGCCCCGGGGCCGGTGTCCCCGCCGGCGCCCGGGTGTTGGACTGCGACGGGCTCGTCGTCACCCCCGGCCTGGTCGATCTGCACACCCACCTCCGCCAGCCCGGCGCCGAGGAGGCCGAGACGATCGTCACCGGGGCCCAGGCGGCGGTGGCCGGCGGCTACACCTGCGTGCTGGCCATGCCCAACACCCAGCCGACGATCGACGACCCCTCCGTCGTGACCGAGGTGCGGTCACTGGCCGTCGACGCAGCCTGTGACGTCGAGGTGTCCGCGGCCATGACGATCGGACGGGCCGGCGAACGGCTCTCCCCGATGGCCGAGCTCGCCCGGATGGGGGTCCGGTGGTTCACCGACGACGGCACCGGGCTGCAGGACGACCACCTGATGCGTCGGGCTCTCGAGTACGCCGCCCCCCTCGGCGTGACGCTGGCCCAACACGCCGAGAACGCCGCGCTGGCCGCCGGCGGGGTCATGCACGAGGGCGCGGTGTCGAGCCGGCTCGGACTGGCGGGCCAGCCCGCCGAGGCCGAGGAGCTCATGGTCATGCGCGACCTCGCGCTCACCCGCCTCACCGGCGGGCGCCTCCACGTGATGCACGTCTCGACCGCCGGGTCGGTGGCGATGATCCGAGCCGCCAAGGCCGGCGGCCTGGCCGTCACCGCCGAGGTCACCCCCCACCACCTGAGCCTCACCGACGCCGAGTGCGCCTCCTTCGACGCCACCTACAAGGTCCACCCGCCGTTGCGCACCGCAGCCGACGTCACCGCCTGCCGAGAGGGCCTGGCCGACGGCACCCTGGACTGCGTGGCCACCGATCACGCCCCCCACACCGCCGATGCCAAGCAGCGACCCTTCGACGAGGCGCCCCCGGGCATGCTGGGCCTGGAGACCGCGCTGGGCGTCGCCCTCGCCCAGCTCGGCCTGCCCCTGGCCACGGTGCTGGACCGCATGTCGTGGACGCCGGCCCGCCTGCTCGGCCTGGCCGATCACGGGCGGGTCGAGGTGGGTCGCACCGCCAACCTGATCGCCATCGACCCCGAGGAGGCCTGGACCGTGGACCGCCACGCCACCCGCAGCCGCAGCCACAACACGCCCTTCGACGGCCACCAGGTGCGGGGCCGCGTCCGCCACACCGTCGCCCGGGGCCGCCTTGCGGTGTGCGACACCGAGCTCGTCGCCTCGTGAGCAGCTCCCCACCGACCCCCGCAGCACCGGCGCTGCACCGGGGGGTCTCGTCGTGAGCGGGGTGCGAGCCGCGGCGCTGGTGCTGCGCGACGGCGAGGTGTTCGAGGGCGAGGCGATCGGCGCCGAGGTGGCGATCAGCGCCGGCGAGGTCGTCTTCCACACGGGCATGAGCGGCTACCAGGAGATCGTGACCGACCCGTCCTACGCGGGCCAGATCGTCACCTTCACCTACCCCCACATCGGCAACTACGGCGTCACCGCCGAAGACGAGGAGTCGGCCCGTCCCGCCTGCCGGGCGGTGGTGGTCCGCGAGCTGGCTCGGCGTCGCAGCAGCTGGCGCGCCGAGGAAGACCTCGACGGCTACCTCCGCCGTCACGGCCTGGCCGGCATCGGCGGGGTCGACACCCGCCGCCTGACCCGGCACCTGCGCGACGTGGGCGCCACCGTCGGGGCGCTCGGCACCGCCTCGGTGGCCGAGCTGTTGGCTGCCGCCGCCGCCGAGCCCGGGACCGACGGCGTCGACCTCGTGGCCGGGGTCAGCACCGCTGCGCCCTACGTCATCGAGGGCGGGCCCTGGCGGATCGTGGCCGTCGACTACGGCATGAAGCGCAACATCGTGCGGCTGCTGTCAGAGATGGCCACCGTCGAGGTCGTGCCGGCGTCCACGCCGGCCGAGGCCATCCTCGAGCGCGAACCCGACGGCGTGTTCCTCTCCAACGGCCCCGGCGATCCGGCCGCGGTGAGCGGGGCCGCTGACACCGTGGCCCGCCTGGCCACCACCGTGCCCACCTTCGGCATCTGCCTCGGCCACCAGATCCTCGCGCTGGCGCTGGGGGGCGAGATCACCAAGTTGGCATTCGGTCACCACGGCGCCAACCACCCGGTGCGCGACGTCCGGACGAACAAGGTGGCGGTGACCAGCCAGAACCACAACTTCGCCGTCGTCGACGCCTCGGTGCCCGACACCGACGTCACCCACGTCAACCTCAACGACGGCACCGTCGAGGGGCTGCGCCACCGGGAGCTGCCCGTGATGAGCGTCCAGCACCACCCCGAGGCCGCCCCGGGGCCTCACGACGCCCGCCCGATCTTCGACGACTTCGTCGACATGCTGGTCGCCGTGCACGGCCCGAGGAGCTGAGGGTGCCACGACGCGACGACCTGCACCGCATCCTCATCATCGGCAGTGGACCGATCGTCATCGGCCAGGCCTGCGAGTTCGACTACTCGGGCACCCAGGCCTGCCGGGTGCTGCGCGAGGAGGGCTACGAGGTCGTGCTCGCCAACTCCAACCCGGCGACGATCATGACCGATCCGGGCTTCGCCGACCGCACCTACGTCGAGCCGCTCACCGTCGAGGTGCTCGAGCGCATCATCGAGCGCGAGCGCCCCGACGCCCTGTTGCCCACGCTGGGGGGCCAGACCGCGCTGAACCTGGCGATGGACCTCGACCGGGCCGACATCCTCTCCCGCTACGGCGTCGAGATGATCGGCGCCGACGCCACGGCCATCGAGACCGCCGAGGACCGCCAGGCGTTCAAGGAGGCGATGATCGAGATCGGCCTCGGCGTGCCGGCCAGCGGAGTGGCCCACACGATGGATGACGCACGGGAGGTCATCGCCGGTCTCGGGCTGCCGGTGATCGTGCGGCCCGCCTACATCCTGGGTGGCAGGGGCACCGGCATCGCCGCCACCGCCGAGGAGTTCGAGCGCATCGCCGCCCGGGGGCTGGAGGCCTCGCCGGTCTCAGAGATCCTCATCGAGCAGTCGATCCTGGGGTGGAAGGAGTACGAGCTCGAGGTCATGCGTGACCGTGCCGACAACGTCGTCGTCGTGTGCGGCATCGAGAACGTCGACGCCATGGGCGTCCACACCGGCGACTCGATCACCGTCGCCCCGATCCAGACCCTGAGCGACGTCGAGTACCAGGAGATGCGCGACGCCGCCATCGCCTGCATCCGTCGGGTGGGCGTCGAGACCGGTGGCTCGAACGTGCAGTTCGCCGTCGACCCCGACACCGGCGAGCAGGTCGTCATCGAGATGAACCCCCGGGTCAGCCGCTCCTCGGCGCTGGCGTCCAAGGCCACCGGGTTCCCCATCGCCAAGATCGCCGCCCGGCTGGCGGTGGGGTACACCCTCGACGAGATCACCAACGACATCACCGGGGTCACCCCGGCCAGCTTCGAGCCGACGATCGACTACGTCGTCACCAAGATCCCCCGGTGGGCCTTCGAGAAGTTGCCGGGTCTGGACGGCGTGCTCGGCACCCAGATGCAGTCCGTCGGTGAGGCCATGGCCATCGGCCGCACCTTCACCGAGTCGTTGCAGAAGGCGTGCCGCTCGCTCGAGATCGGACGGGCGGGGCTGGGGTGTGACCCGGCCGAGGCGCTGGTGGACCGCCTCGACGACGACGAGCTGCTCGCGGCGATCGCCGTGCCCACCGCCGACCGGATCTTCGGCGTCGAGGCGGCCCTGCGCCGGGGCATCGACCCCGCCGCCGTCCATGACGCCACCCACATCGACCCGTGGTTCTTGGATCAGATCCTGATGATCACCGAGGAGCGGGCCGCCCTCGCCTCGACCGGGATGGACGGGCTCGACCGGGCGGGGTGGCGGCGAGCCAAGCGCCTCGGCTTCAGCGACGCCCAGCTCGCCCACCTGTGGTCGACCTCGGCCGCAGCGGTGCGCGCCGCCCGCACGGCCCACGGGGTGCGGCCCACCTACAAGACCGTCGACACCTGCGCCGCGGAGTTCGAGGCCGCCACGCCGTACCACTACTCGACCTGGGAGGACGACGACGAGGTGGTGTCGTCTGATCGTCCCAAGGTGGTCATCTTGGGCTCGGGACCCAACCGCATCGGCCAGGGCATCGAGTTCGACTACTGCTGCGTGCACGCCAGCTTCGCCCTCGGCGAGGCGGGCTACGAGACCGTCATGGTCAACTGCAACCCCGAGACCGTGTCGACCGACTACGACACCAGCGACCGGCTCTACTTCGAGCCGCTCACCCTCGAAGACGTCACCAACGTCATCGACGCCGAGCGTCCCGTCGGCGTCATCGTCGGCCTCGGCGGCCAGACCCCGCTGAAGCTGGCCGACGAGCTGCCCGCCGAGCTGATCGCCGGCACCCCGGCCTCGGCGATCGACGAGGCCGAGGACCGCGAGCGCTGGTCAGCGCTGTGTGACCGCCTCGGCATCGCTCAGCCTCCCGGTGGCACGGCCGGTGGCATCGACGAGGCCCGGGCGGTGTGTGAGCGCATCGGCTACCCGGTGCTGGTCCGCCCGTCCTACGTGCTGGGCGGTCGGGCCATGAGCATCGTCCACGACGACGAGCAGCTGGACGCAGCGATGGCCGAGCTGGCCGGGACGGGCACCCTCGGCCGAGAGGGCGGGCTGTCCGCCGAGCGGCCGGTGCTCATCGACCGCTTCTTGGAGGACGCCGTCGAGGTCGACGTCGATGCGGTGCGCGACAGCTCGGACGAGGTCCTGATCGGCGGGATCATGGAACACGTCGAGGAGGCCGGGGTGCACTCCGGTGACTCGGCGTGCGCCATCCCCCCTCCGGGGCTGGACCCGGCGGTCATCGACGTCATCGGCGACCACACCCGCCGCATCGCCGAGGCGCTCGGGGTCGTCGGGCTCTGCAACGTCCAGTACGTCGTGCGCCAGGGCCAGGTGGCGGTCATCGAGGCCAACCCGCGGGCGTCGCGGACCGTGCCCTTCGTCGCCAAGGCCACCGGGGTCCCGCTGGCCCGCCTCGCCGCCCGGGTGATGCTCGGCGCCACCCTCGACGAGCTGCGGGCCGAGGGCCAGGTCGTCGATCCGCCTCCCGTCGATCACGTGGCGGTCAAGGAGGCCGTGCTGCCCTTCAGCCGCTTCCCCGAGGTCGACTCGGTGCTCGGGCCCGAGATGCGCTCGACCGGTGAGGTGATGGGCGTCGACGCCACCTTCGGCCTCGCCTTCGCCAAGGCCCAGGCCGCCGCCGGGGGGGCCCTTCCCGACGGGGGCACGGTGTTCCTGTCTCTGGCCGACCGGGACAAGGCCGCCGGCCTCGACCTCGGGCGGTCCCTGCACCGGCTGGGCTTCGACCTGGCGGCCACCGTCGGCACCGCCGAGGCCCTGCGCGCCGCGGGGGTCCCGGTGGCCGTCGAGGTGGCCAAGCTCGGTGAGGACGTGGCTGCGGCGTCGACCGACGGCGACGTGGTGGCGCCGCCGGTGGCCAACGGGGGAGGGCCCCCGGGCGGTGGGGGCGAGCGGGTCGACGCCGTGACCCTGCTCGGTGACGGTCGCGTCAGCATGGTCGTCAACACCCCCCGGGGTCGCGGCGCACGCACCGACGGCGCCCACATCCGCCGGGCCGCCGTCGAGCAGCACGTGCCGGTGCTGACGACCCTGGCCGCGGCTACGGCCGCCGTCCGGGGGATCGCCGACCGTCGCGCCCACCCCCTCGAGGTGCGCTGCCTCCAGGAGCTGCACGAGCCCTCCGCCGCCCCTCGGTGAGCTCGCCCGCCCGTCGTCTCCGGGCACGCCTGGCCGGCGCCACCGACCGACGTGCGCGGGGGGTGCACCGCGACGGTCCCGACCTCGGCCGGGGCGCGCGCGGCGCCGAACGCACCACCGCGGGGGTCGATCTCGCCACCCGCATCGGGTCGGTCACCCTGGCCAACCCCGTGATGACGGCCTCGGGCACCGCCGGCACCGGTGACGAGCTGGCGGCCTACCTCGACGCCGGCGTCCTGGGCGCCATGGTCACCAAGTCGCTGTCGGCTGAGCCGTGGCCGGGCAACACCGCACCCCGGATCATCGGAACCGACGCCGGCATGCTCAACGCCGTCGGCCTGCAGAACCCCGGCGTCGAGGCCTGGCTCGCCGACGACCTCCCCGGCCTGTTGGCCCGGGGGGTGACCGTCGTGGCGTCGATCTGGGGCACCACCGTCGAGTCCTACGGACGCGTCGCTGCGGCGCTGGCCGGCGTCGAGGGGATCGCTGCGGTCGAGGTGAACGTGTCGTGTCCGAACCTCGAGGACCGGCGGCGCATCTTCGCCCACCGGCCCGAGGCCGCCGCCGCCGCGGTCGGGGCCGCCGCAGCGTGCGGCCGGCCGATGTGGGCGAAGCTGTCGCCCAACGTCACCGAGCTCGAACCCGTCGTCGCTGCGGTCACCGGGGCCGGGGCCGAGGCGGTGACGCTGGTCAACACCGTCGTCGGCATGGTCATCGACGTCGAGACCGCCCGTCCCGCGCTCGGCAACGGCGGAGGCGGCCTGTCAGGCCCGGCGATCCGCCCGGTGGCCGTCCGGGCCATCTACGACACCCGAGCGGCCTTCCCCCAGCTGCCCATCGTCGGGGTGGGTGGGGTCGCCTCGGGCCGTGACGCGGTCGAGCTCATGATGGCCGGCGCCCAGGGCGTGCAGGTCGGCACCGCCACCTTCGCCGACCCGGCGGCGCCCCAAACGGTGCTCGACGAGCTGGTTTCATGGTGTGGACGCCACGAGATCGAACGCACCGACCGACTGGTCGGAGCCGCTCATCGGTGAACAGGAGGTGGACCACGTGCCCACAGACCAAGAGGCGCCCTCAGACCGAGACGTACATGACGCGGCTCGACGCCGCCTGGCCATCGCCCTCGACGTCGACGATCTGGTCGTCGCGCAGCGCATCGCCCGCCAGGTCTCGGGCCACGTCGGCATCGCCAAGGTGGGCCACGAGCTGTTCAGCGCGGTCGGCCCCGACGCCGTCGGCGCCCTGGTCGACGAGGGGCTCGACGTCTTCTTGGACCTCAAGCTGCACGACATCCCCAGCACCGTCGAGCGCGCGGCCAGGGTGCTCGGGTCGCTCGGCGTGTCGTACCTCACGTTCCACGCCTTCGGAGGCCGCGACATGCTGCGCGCCGGGGTGGCCGGGCTGGACGACGGAGCCTCCCGGGCGGGCCTGGACCCGCCGTCCTCCCTGGCGGTCACCGTGTTGACCAGCGACGACGACGCTCCGGCCCACATCTTGCCCAAGCGGGTCATGTGGGCCCTGGAGTCGGGCTGCGACGGGATCGTCTGCGCGGTCGACGACGCCCGTGAGGCCCGCAACTACGGGCCCCGCCTCGTGATCGTCGTCCCGGGCATCCGTCCCGAGGGCGTCGACGCGCACGACCAGCGTCGGCCGGCGACGCCCACCGCCGCGGTCGAGGCCCGCGCCGACGTGCTGGTCGTCGGGCGGGCCATCACCGGCGCCCCCGATCCCGAGGCGGCCGCCGCCGCCATCTGCGACGAGGTCGCCGCCGCGCTCGCAGCGCCGGCGAGGTAGCGTCCTCGACCCGTCGGGGGCGATGTGGCCTCCGCGCCGACGAACAGGAGGCCCCATGGCCACGCCACCCAAGCTCACCGATGAGCAGCGCAAGGCCGCCCTCGAGAAGGCAGCCGCAGCCCGCCGAGCGCGCGCCGAGCTGAAGGACAAGCTGAAGATGGGGGTCATCTCGCTGCCCGAGGTGCTCGACCAGGCCGAGACCGATGAGCTCGTCGGCAAGACCAAGGTGGTCGCCGTGCTGGAGTCGCTGCCCGGGGTGGGCAAGGTGCGAGCCCGTCGCACGATGGAAGACATCGGCATCGACGAGAAGCGACGCCTGCGAGGCCTCGGCGACAAGCAGCGGGCCAGCCTCCTCGAGTCGTTCGCCGACTGAGTGCGCCGCCGCCCAGGCCCCGACCCCCGCTGAGCGCATCGATGGCACCCGGACGGACCGGACCGGTGGGGCTGGTGCTCGTCGTGGCCGGGCCCTCAGGTGCCGGCAAGGGCTCGATCGTGCAACGCCTGCTCCAGCGCGACGAGGCGTTCGTGCTGTCGAGGTCCTGGACCACTCGCCGTCGACGCCAGAACGAGCCGTCGGATTGGTACACCTTCGTCGACCGGGCCGCGTTCATGGCCAGGGTCGACGAGGGGGGCTTCCTCGAGTGGGCCGAGGTGTTCGACCACCTCTACGGCACGCCCCTGCCCGAGGCCGCCGACGATCACGACGTCATCCTTGAGATCGACGTCCAGGGCGCCCAGCAGGTGCGAGAGCGCATCCCCGGGTCGGTCGTGGTGTTCGTGCGGCCGCCCAGCCGGGCCGAGCAGGAGCGGCGGCTGCGCTCACGAGGCGATGACCCCGGTCTGATCGAGCGGCGGCTGTCCAAGGCCGATGCCGAGGAGGAGGTGGGCATCGCCCTCGCCGATCTGGTGGTGGTCAACGACGAGCTGGAGCGCGCCACCGACGTGGTGCGCGCCTTCCTGCGCGGCGTCCGGGTGGGCCGCCGCGGCGCGTGAGCACGAGCGCCTGCCCGGCGCCGGTGCCCGTAGCCGGGCGTCGTCGGGCTGGTACCGTCGGACGGTCGTCGCCAGCTCTCGATGTGAGGAACCGCCGTGGAGTCCCACGACAGCATGATGAACCCGCCCATCGGCGAGCTGTTGGAGCGGGTCGACTCGAAGTTCACGTTGGTGACCCTGGCCGCCAAGCGGTCTCGCCAGATCAACTCGTACTTCAACCAGCTCGGTGAGGGTCTCGGCGCCATCGTGCCGCCCCAGGTCACCTCGGTCGCTCGCAAGCCCCTGTCGATCGGCTTCGAAGAGGTGGCCCAGGACAAGATCGGCTACGAGACCTTCGACCCCGTCGCCGAGGCCGAGGCTGCCGCCGCCGCGCTGATCGCCGCCGAGGCGGAAGAAGACCTCCCCGAGGGCACCGTCGACCTCACCGTCATCGAGGGCGGCGCCGACCGCGACAGCTGAGCCGGCGCTCGTCGCGTCGAGCCGCCCCGCCCGTCGCTGCGCCCGTCCGCCCACCCGCCTGACGTCTCGACGCTCTCGTCCCGCCATGTCGACGCTCATCGGTCAGCAGGTGGTGCTGGGGGTGACCGGTGGCATCGCCGCCTACAAGGCCGTCGAGGTGTGCCGTCGCCTCGTCGACGCCGGCGCCCACGTCGCCCCGGTTCTGACCAAGGGGGCGATGCGCTTCGTCGGGGCCACCACGTTCTCGGCGCTGGCCTCCGAACCGGTGCGCACCGAGCTGTGGTCGGCGTCTGAGCCGATCCCCCACACCCGGCTCGGCCAGCGCGCCGACCTCGTCATCGTGGCCCCCGCCACCGCCCGGCTGCTCGGCGCCTACGCCGCGGGGCTGTCGACGGACCTGTTGACCGCCACCCTGCTCGCCACCCGAGCACCGGTGCTGGTGGCCCCGGCGATGCACACCGAGATGTGGGAGCACCCCGCCGTCCAGGACAACCTGGCCCGCCTCCGGGGCCGGGGCGTGCACGTCGTGGGTCCCGATCCCGGGCGCCTCGCCGGCGGTGACACCGGCAAGGGCCGGCTCGCTGACCCGGCGGCGATCGTGGCCGCCGCCGAACGCGTCTGCGCGGCCGGTGACCTCGACGGCGCACGCATCGTGATCACGGCCGGGGGGACCCGCGAACCGATCGACGCCGTGCGCTACATCGGCAACCGCTCCTCGGGCAAGCAGGGCTACGCCCTCGCCGATGCTGCGGCCCGGCGGGGGGCGGCGGTCACGATCATCAGCACCGTCGACCGCCCGGCGCCCGCTGGGGCGGTCGTCGTCGAGGTCGAGACCGCCCGACAGATGCACGACGTCACCCTGGCCCACGCCGCTGACGCCGACGTGGTCGTCATGGCTGCAGCGGTGGCGGACTTCAGGCCTCGGGAGGCTTCGGCGCACAAGCTGAAGAAGGCCGACGGGCCGCCCGAGGTGGTCCTGGAGCCGACGCCAGACATCCTCGCCGCCCTCGGCCAGCGTCGGCGGCCCGGGCAGGTGCTGGTGGGGTTCGCGGCCGAGACCGGTGACCTGGTCGCCAACGCCACCGCAAAGCTGCACGCCAAGCGGGTCGACCTCGTGGTCGCCAACGACGTGTCGGTCGAGGGGGTCGGCTTCTCCCACGACACCAACGCGGTGACGATCCTCGCCGCCGGCGGCGCTCGCACCGACGTCGCCCTCACCGACAAGGTCGCCGTCGCCGACGCCGTCCTCGACGCCGTCGTCGCCCTGCGCCGCCCCCCCTCGTCCGCCTGACGCCCCCCGCCCGCGCCGGGGGCCGTCGCGCCGGCGCGACGTCTCCACATCGTCGGGCCGTGCGACGAGGTGCGCGCACCACGTGAGACGGGGTCCCGAGCCGGCCCGGGGCTACGGTGGACGGGCCGTGATCCGGCGGCGCCGAGGGGCAGGTCGTGTCGAGCAGCTGGAAGTTCACGTCCGAATCGGTGACCGAGGGCCACCCCGACAAGATGGCCGACCAGATCTCCGATGCGGTGCTGGACGAGCTCCTCGCCGAGGACCCCGACAGCCGGGTCGCCTGCGAGACGTTGGTGACGACGGGTCTGGCCATCGTCGCCGGTGAGATCACCACCGTGGCCTACGTCGACATCCCCGCCGTGGTGCGCCGCACCATCAACGACATCGGCTACGACCGCGAGGCCTATGGCTTCGACGGCAGCACCTGTGGCGTCATGGTCTCCATCGACGAGCAATCGCCCGACATCGGCCGGGGGATCGACAGCTCCGAGGAGCTGCGCTCGGGCCAGGCCGGTGAGGGAGACGCGCTGGACCGCCAGGGTGCGGGCGATCAGGGGATGATGTTCGGCTACGCCGCCGACGAGACCGACGTGTTGATGCCGGCCCCCATCCACCTCGCGCACCGCCTGGCCGAGCGCCTCGCCGAGGTGCGCAAGGCGGGCACCGTGCCCTACCTCCGTCCTGACGCCAAGACCCAGGTCACGTTCCGCTACGAAGACGACCGACCCGTCGCCCTGGACACGGTCCTCATCAGCACCCAGCACGACGACGGGGTCGATCGGGATTCCATGATCCGTCCCGACCTGTTGGACGAGGTCGTGCGCCCGGTCCTGCCCGAGGCGTTCGCCGGTGACGACTTCCGCTTCATCGTCAACCCGACGGGCCGGTTCGTCATCGGCGGTCCCGTCGGCGACGCCGGCCTGACCGGGCGCAAGATCATCGTGGACACCTACGGTGGGTCGTCCCGCCACGGCGGCGGGGCCTTCAGCGGCAAGGACCCGACCAAGGTCGACCGGTCAGCGGCCTACGCCGCCCGCTGGGTCGCCAAGAACCTCGTGGCCGCCGGCGCGGCCCGGCGGCTCGAGCTGCAGGTCGCCTACGCCATCGGGGTTGCCCAGCCGGTGTCGGTCATGGTCGAGACGTTCGGCACCCACCAGGTCGACAGCGGCCGCATCGAGGCCTGCGTGCACGAGGTGTTCGACCTGCGCCCCGCAGCGATCGTGCGAGACCTCGACCTGAAGCGCCCGCTGTACCGGGCCACGGCCGCCTACGGCCACTTCGGCCGCCCCGGCCTGCCGTGGGAGGAGCTGTCCAGGGTCGACGCGGTGCGGTCGGCGCTCGACCTCTGAGCGCCCCGCCACCCGACGCCGCGCCACCGGGTCGTCCACCGGCCCCAGCCGGTGGAGGCGCCGGCGGCTCCGCTCGGGGCGTCGCCGAGGTGGGGCGGGTCGTGCGGGTGGTGGTCGACGAGGCGGCGATCGAACGGCGCTTCGACTACGTCGTGGCCACCGGCACCCCGGCACGGGTGGGCGACCCGGTCCGGGTCGATCTCGGCCCCCGCCGCCTGGGAGGATGGATCGTCGACGTCGACGTCGACAGCCCCGAGGGCGTCCAGCCCCGTCCGATCCGCCGCCACGGCGGTCACGGGCCGAGCCCCGACCTGGTCGAGCTCGCCAGCTGGGCCGCCCGGCGCTGGCTGGGCCGCCCCGCCCAGTTCCTCGCCATCGCCACACCGCCCCGCCGCATCCACCACCTGCCGCCCGACCGACGCACGGTCATGCCGCCACCTCCGGCACCGTCAGGCGATGCCTCGGCCGTGGTCCGGCGATGGCCACCGGCAGCGTCACGCCTGCCCATCGTGCTCGAGGCCGCAGCACGGGGGCCGACCCTGGTGATCGTGCCCTCGCATCGGGCGGTCAGCGGTCTCGTGGCCCGGCTCGGCCGAGAGGGCCTGTCGGCGGTGTCGTGGCCCGACGGGTGGGCCGATGCCGCCGCGGGGGTGGATGTCGTCGTCGGCACCCGCTCCGCGGTCTGGGCCCGGGTGAGGGGCCTCTCCTCCATCGTGGTCAGCGACGAGCACGACGAGGCGTTGCGCTCCGAGCGCGCCCCGCACTGGCAGGCGCGCGACGTGGCCGCCGAGCGGGCCCGTCGCCAGGGCGTGGCCTTCATCGCGCTGTCGCCGTCGCCGAGCCTGGAGGCGCTCGGGTCCTTCCCGCTCGTCGCCCCCAGCCGGGCCGAGGAGCGGGCCGGGTGGCCGATCGTCGAGGTGTGCGACCGCCGGGGTGACGCCCCCGGGCCGGGGACGTTGTTCTCTGAACGCCTCGTCGAGCTCGTCCGCTCACCGGGGCGGGTGGTGTGCGTGTTGAACCGGACCGGGGTGGCCGGCCTGCTGCGCTGTCGGCGCTGTGACACCGTCGTGGCCTGCCAGCGTTGCGGCTCGGCGGTCGAGCAGCCTGGCGAGGAGCTGGCCTGTCGGTCGTGTGGGGCACGTCGACCGGTGCTGTGCCTGGACTGCGGGTCGACGCGGCTGGTGCGCCTGCGTCCCGGGGTGGCCCGCCTCGCCGACGAGCTGTCGGCGCTCGTCACCGAGCCCGTCGACGAGGTCACCGCTACGAGCGCTGACCCGCCGAGCTCACGGGTGGTCGTGGGCACCGAGGCGGCGTTGCATCGCGTCGCCAGGGCCGACGTCGTGATCTTCTTGGACATCGACCGTGAGCTGCTGGCGCCCCGCTTCAGGGCTCACGAGCAGGCGGTGTGGCTGATCGCCCGGGCAGCCCGGCTGGTCGGACCCCGCCGGGGCGGCGGGCGGGTGCTGTGCCAGACCAGGGTGCCGGACCACGAGGTGCTGAGGGCGCTCGCCTCGGCTGATCCCGGCCGACTGGCCGGACTCGAGCGGCGGCGGCGCCACGAGCTGGCCCTGCCGCCCGAGGTGGGCCTGGGGGTGATGACCGGAGCGGGCGCAGCCGCCGGCGCCGCCGAGCTGGCGCACCGGGCGATCGGTGCGCCCGGTCATGATCGCTCGGGCGGCACGGGTGCCGCGAGGGACGGCGGCGGGCAGGGCGGCAGACCCGGCGTGGAGGTGGACGGACCCGCCGCCGACGGCTCGTTCGTGTTGCGAGCGGCCGACGGGCCCGCCCTGGCCGATGCGGTGCGGGCGCGCCGGTTGCACCGGCGGCCCGACGTGCGCATCGAGCTCGACCCGCCCCGCATCTGAGCGACCCGACGGCCACGTCGGCCCGGCTGCGGTCCTCGGCTGGTCGTCGCCGCGGGCGCAAGGGGTCGGGGGGAGACCCACCGATGGAGCGCACCGATATCCTGACGTCGATGGAGATCCGCACCGTCGGCGACCCGGTGCTGCGCCAGGTCGCCTCTCAGGTCACCGACATCGACGAGCGGCTGGTCCGCCTCACCGAGTCGATGTTCGTGACGATGTACGACGCACCCGGCATCGGGCTGGCCGCCCCCCAGGTCGGGATCCAGCAGCGGTTGTTCGTCTATGACCTGGGCGACGGCGAACAGAAGGTGATCGTCAACCCCGTCATCGTCGAGTCCGAGGGGGAGTGGGTCTACGAGGAGGGGTGCCTGTCGATCCCGGAGCTCAGCTTCGAGATCGTGCGGCCCAAGGTCGTGCACCTGAGGGGCGTCGATCTCGACGGCGATGACGTCGAGGTCGAGGCCGATGAGCTGCTGGCCCGTCTGTTCCAGCACGAGCTCGACCACCTCGACGGGGTCCTGATGCTCGACCACCTCGACGACACGACCCGCAAGCGGGCGCTCGCCGCCCTGCGTGACAGGGCGCTGCGCCATCCGGCGGGGCCAGCGACCCGTCCGGCGTCAGCCGGCGGTCTGCAGCTCCCCTGAGCTCCGCTGACCTCATCGGGCATGGACCTGGGCTGGCGGTCCCTCCGGCGCAGCCGCGCCGCATCGCCTTCCTCGGCACGCCCGAGGCGGCCGTGCCGACACTACGGTCCCTCGTCGCCGCTGGTCTCGACGTGGTCCGCGTGGTCACCCGTGCCGACAAGCGGCGCAGCCGCCGGGGTGCGCCCGGCCCCAGCCCGGTCAAGGCCGCAGCGCACGAGCTGGGGGTCGAGGTCACCCACGATCTCGCCGACGTCAGCGGCGGGGAGGTCGACCTCGGCGTCGTCGTCGCCTACGGCCGCCTCGTGCCCCGTGCGGTGTTGGAGCAGCTGGCGATGGTCAACCTGCACTTCTCGCTGCTGCCCCGCTGGAGGGGCGCAGCGCCGGTCGAGCGGGCCATCCTCGCCGGGGACGACACCACCGGGGTCTGTCTCATGGGACTGGCCGAGGGGCTCGACACCGGGCCGGTGTACGCCTGTGTCGAGCGGGCGATCGATCCCCGCACGACCGCTGAGCGGCTGCGGGCCGACCTCGCCGGCGACGCCGCCGAGCTCGCCGCCCGCACCCTCATCGAGGGCCTCGACGCCCCCTGCGTCCAACAGGGCGAGGTGACCCACGCCGACAAGATCACCCCCGAGGACCGCCAGCTCGACCCGCACCGTCCCGCCGCCGAGCTGGACCGGGTCGTGCGCATCGGGGGAGCGTGGACGACGTTGAGGGGTCGGCGCCTGCAGGTGATCTCGGTCCGGCCGGTGACCGGCCACGGTGAGCCGGGCACGCTCGACGGCACCACGCTGATCACCGGCGACGGGGGTCTCGAGCTCCTCGAGGTGCGACCCGAGGGCCGGGCCACCCAACCCGCCGAGGCCTGGCTGCGCGGAGCCCGGCTGGGCCCCACCGATCGCCTCGGCTCGTGAGCGACGCGACCGCCCGCCGCCGATCGGCCCACCCGCTCGCCCGGAGGGGGTCCGCCCGGCCGAGATCGGGTCGCGAGGTCGCCCACGACGTCGTCGTCGCCGTCGATCACGGCGGGGCCCGGGTGGCGCCCGCCCTCGACGAGGCGCTGCGGGGCGCGGGGCTCGACGACCGTGACCGGCGCCAGGCCACCGACCTCGTCTACGGCGTCGTCCGCCGTCGCCGGTTCCTCGATCACGCCCTCGACGTCCACCTGCGTGGCTCGGTCGAACCGGTCGTGCGCGCTGCGCTGCGCATCGGCGCCTTCGAGCTCCTCGAGCGGGCCGTGCCCGCCCACGCTGCGGTGTCTGAGGCCGTCTCGCTCGCCCCGAGGCGGGCCCGTGGCCTGGTCAACGCCGTCCTGCGCCGGGTGGCGACGAGCCCGCTGAGAGCCGAGGACGCGCCGCTGGCCGTGCGGCTGTCGTACCCGGACTGGATCGTCGAACGGCTCACCGCCGACCTCGGCGCGACCGACGCCCACGCTGCGCTGGCGGCGATGAACGAACCCGTCGAGACACCTCGGCGTGCGGATGGCTACCGCCAGGACCCGGCCTCGGGGTGGGTGGTGGACGTCGTCGGCGCCCGTCCCGGTGAGGTCGTCGTCGACGCCTGCGCCGCGCCGGGCGGCAAGGCCACCGCGCTGGCCGGCCGAGGCGCCCGGATCGTCGCCATGGACCTGGACGCAGCCCGTGCCCGGTCGATGCGGGGTCTGGCCGACGAGCTCGGGGTCGGGCTCGCCGGGGTGCTCGGCGACGCCCGCCACCCCCCGCTGCGCATCGGCGCCGTCGACAGGGTGCTGGTCGACGCGCCCTGCAGCGGCCTCGGGGCCCTGCGGCGCCGAGCCGACGCCCGCTGGCGGATCACCCCGGCCGACATCGACCGCCTCGTCGGCGTCCAGCGACAGATCCTCGCAGCGGCGGTCGAGCTGGTGTCGCCCGGCGGCCTGGTCGTCTACTCGGTGTGCACGCTCACCACCGATGAGACCACCCGGGTCGTCGATGCGGTCACCGCCGTCGACGACCGGTCCGTCGTCGAGGAGATCGACCTTGGCCGTCGCTGGCGGCGATCGGGGTCAGGCGTCGTCGTCTTGCCCCAGGACCACCGCACCGACGGGATGTTCGTCGCCGCCCTGCGCCGCCGAGACGTCTGAGCCGACCCAGCCGCTCTGGCGCCGGCCGGTCCGACGCCGGGTACCGTGCCGGCCGTGTCTCCCGCTGCGCCCGACGGCGCCGCCCACGACTCGTCCCCCGGCCCCGGCCCCGGCCCCGGCCCTGGCCCCGGCCCCGGCCCCGACCACGGCCAGAAGGCCAAGGTGCTCACGGTGTCAGACGGGGTCGTCGCCGGCACCCGTGAGGACCGCTCGGGTGAAGCCCTCACCGCGCACCTGGTCGAGCTCGGCTACGACGTGACCGACCGGCGGGTCGTGAGCGACGGCGTCGACGCGGTGTCGAGTGCGTTGGTGGAGATGACCGACCGCTTCGTCGGCCTCGTCGTCACCACCGGCGGCACCGGTTTCACCGACCGGGACCTGACCCCCGAGGCGACGTCGGCGATCCTCGATCGCCAGGCGCCTGGGCTGGCCGAGGCGATGCGGCTGGTCAACCCGCTCGGACGGCTGTCGAGGGCGGTGGCTGGCACCAGGGGCCGGGCGTTGGTGCTCAACACCCCGGGTTCGACCGCAGGGTGCGTGGAGACCCTCGACGCCGTCGCCGACGTGTTGCCCCACGCCCTGTCGCTGCTGGCCGGCGAGCCCGCAGACCATCCCCACCCCTGAGCCTGCCCCGGTGAACGGGTGCGGGCGGTCACCGGGCCCGGCGCTACCGTCGCCCCCCATGCTCAGACTGGTGCTGCCCAAGGGATCGTTGGAGGCGGCGACCCTGCAGCTGTTCGACGAGGCCGACCTCACCGTCAACCGCAGCTCGTCGGTGGACTACCGCGCCACCGTGGACGATCCTCGCATCGACGACGTCCGCATCCTGCGCCCCCAGGAGATCCCCGAGTACGTGGCCGACGGCCTGTTCGACCTCGGCATCACCGGGCGCGACTGGATCGCCGAGACCGGTGCCGACGTCGTCTCGCTCGGCGAGCTGAGGTACTCCAAGGCCACCTCGAGGCCGGTGCGCATCGTGTTGGCGGTGCCCGAGGACTCGCCGGTCCAGCAGGCCGAGGACCTCCGCGACGGCGTGCGCATCTCGAGTGAGTACCCCCGCCTCACCGAGCGCTACTTCACCGAGCGGGGCATCGCCGCCGACGTGCGGCTGTCCTACGGCGCGACCGAGGCCAAGGCTCCTGACATCGTCGACGCCGTCGTCGACGTCACCGAGACCGGCCGGGCACTGCGGGCCGCCGGCCTGCGGATCGTCGCCGAGATCCTCACCAGCTACACCGAGCTGGTCGCACACCGGGCCAGCTACGACGACCCGGCCAAGCGCAAGGCCATGGAGCAGCTGCTCACCCTCCTCGGCGGGGTGCTCGACGCCCGTGGCCAGGTGCTGGTGAAGGTCAACTGCCCCGCCGACGCCCTCGACGCGGTCATCGACGTGCTGCCGGCCATGCGGAGCCCGACGGTCAACCAGCTCTTCGGCGACGCCGGGTACGCGGTGGAGGCCGTCGTGCCCAAGCGGCGGATCAACGTGTTGATCCCCGAGCTGAAGGAGCGAGGTGCCACCGACATCCTCGAACTGCCGATCGGCAAGATCGTCCCGTGAGCTCGGCCGTCTCGTGAGCTCGGCGGCGCCGAGTCACTGCGAGGACGCCACCTTGGCCACCTCGACGTAGGCCAGTCGCAGCTGGGCCAGGGCGTCGACGAGGGTGGCCTCCTCGGCCAGGCGCCCCTCGAGGTTCTCGACCAGCAGGGCGACGGCGTCGATGGCCAGGGCGGCGGCGGCCAGGTCGGGCGGCCGGTTCGTGAGGTGCAACGCCCCCAGCTCGTAGAGGCCCATGATGTGGTTGGCCACCACGACCTCGGCTGGCACCTCGAGCAGGCGCTCGCGGGCCTCGGCGAACGAGCGCTGCATCTCCTCGGCGGTCTGGGGATCGACGCCGTCGACGTCGAGGTCGTCGTCGTCGTCGTCGAAGCCGCCATCGGCCGCTGGGGCGCCGGGGCGCCGGGCGTCCGAGGATCCGGCGTCCGTGCGACCCGAGTCGCGGTCGGGCACGGGGATCTCGCCGCCGGGGGTCCAGATCGTGCTCATGGGTGCTACGTTAGAGGGCTCATCGAACCACCAAGCGGGACGCGACCGTTCCCACCCGGCCACCTGCGTGCGCCGGGTCCTCAAGCCGGGCCCCGCAGGGCTTGGCGGCGCCGTCCGTCTCGGTCGGTCGAGGCCGGTCATGCGTCCCAGAGAGGCGCCAGCTGACCGTGCACACTGGAGACCGGCGATAGCCCCCCCGACGAACGACGAGCCGCGCATCAACGATCGCATCAGGGCCCGTGAGGTTCGCTTGATCGACGCCGGCGGCAACCAGGTCGGCATCAAGCCGCTACCCGAAGCGATGTCGATCGCCCGTGCGGCTGACCTCGATCTGGTCGAGGTCGCCGCTGCGGCTAGCCCGCCGGTCTGTCGCATCATGGACTACGGCAAGTTCAAGTACGAAGAGGCCCAGAAGCAGAAGGTCGCCCGGAAGAAGGCCCGTCACTCCGAGGTCAAGGAGATGAAGTACCGGCCCAAGATCTCGGGCGGCGACTTCGAGACCAAGACCCGCAAGGTCGAGAAGTTCCTCTCCGAGGGCCACAAGGTCAAGATCACCATCATGTTCCGGGGCCGTGAGGTGTTCCACCCCCAGCTCGGGATGGAGATCCTCGATCGCGTGGCCGAGACCGTCACCGAGGTGGGCCAGGTCGAGCAGCAGGCACGCCTGGACGGGCGCAACATGACCATGGTGCTCGCACCCGACCGTCGAGCGGCTCGGTCACGCAGCGACAAGGCCAAGGCTCGTGAGGAGGCCGACGGCGAGGGCGACGGGTCCACCGCAGGCGTCGCGACCGCCGATGCTGGTGCCGGCGACCGGCCGGCGATGCCGGCGGCGCCACCCCCGCCGGCCCCCGCCCCGGTCGCTGCGCAACGACCGGCCGCCAACGAGTGATCGCCCGCCCGACGTCCGGGCCGGCGTCACGCCCCAACCACCACGTCCCGGGGTCCCCGGGCGCGCGAGGAGCGTCGACATGGGAAAGATGAAGACCCACAAGGGGGCGGCCAAGCGCTTCTCGGTCACCGGCAGCGGCCGGATCCGGCGCCGCCAGGCCAACAAGAACCACATCCTCGAGAAGAAGTCCTCCAAGCGCAAGCGGCGCATCAGCGGCCCGACCGACGTCGCCGCCGCGGACATCCCCACCGTCAAGCGCCTGCTCGGCCGCTAGCCGGCTCATTCCCAGGGAGAATCGATGGCACGTGTCAAGCGTGGTGTGCACGCCAAGAAGAAGCGCCGGGTCGTCCTCGAGCGCGCCAAGGGGTACTACGGCAACCGCAGTCGCTCGGTGCGGGTGGCCAACGAATCGGTCATGCACTCGTTGCAGTACGCCCACCGTGACCGGCGCGCCCGCAAGGGCGAGATGCGGCGACTGTGGATCCAGCGCATCAACGCCGGCGCTCGCCAGCACGGCACCACCTACAGCCGGCTCGTCGCCGGCCTGCGGGTCGCCGGCGTCGACGTCGACCGCAAGCACCTGGCCGACCTGGCCGTGAGCGATCCCGCGACCTTCGCTGCGTTGTGCGCCCGGGCCGAGGAGGCCGCCGCAGCGGCGTGAACGCAGCGGCCGAGGTCAGCCGGCGCCACCCCGACGTCGCCCGGGTCCGCCGGCTCGTCCGTAGCTCCACCGAGCGTGATGCGCAGGCGTGCTTCGTCGCCGAGGGCCCGCGCCTGCTCGAAGATCTGGTCGATGGGGGACATCGTCCCGAGCTCGTCCTGGTCACCCCGGCGCGCCGTGCGCACCCGGCGGTCGCAGCGGCGTCGGTGGCACGCCTCGTCGACGGCGCCACCCTCACCTGGGTGGCCGACACCCGCACCCCGCAGGGAGTGGTGGCGGTGTTCGCCAGGCCCGAGCCGGCGCCGTGGGTGGGAGGCGTCGATCTCGCCGTCGTCGCCGACGGCGTCGGTGATCCGGGCAACGTCGGCACCCTGATCCGCTTGGCGTCGGCGTTCTCGGCTGCGGTGGGGCTCGGCGACGGCTCGGCCGATGCGTGGTCTCCGAAGGCCGTGCGCGCTGCGGCGGGCGCCACCATGGACGCGGCGCCCTGTGCGGGTGACGCCGCCGCCCTCGTCGACTCGGCCCGGGCCCAGGGCCTCGAGGCGCTCGGGCTCGACGCCGATGCCACCGAGGTGCTGGGACCGGGGCGGACCGGGGTGGTGGTCGTCGGCAACGAGGCCCGGGGCCTCTCGGCGTCGGTGCGCGACCGCTGTGACGCCCTGGTGCGTCTGCCGACCACCGGCCCGGTCGAGTCGCTCAACGCCGCCACCGCCGCCGCTGTCGCCCTCGGTCTCGCCCGGGCCACGACCGGGCCCGAACCGGTGACCGGCGTGTGAGCGCCACCACCTAGCCTCGCCCTGCGATGGCGACGAGCGACCTCCTGGCACGCATCGAGGCGGCGGCGGCCGAGGCTCTCGAGGTGGTCGGCCGGGCCACCGATGTCGGCGCGCTCACCGCTGCCGGGCCCGAGCTGGTCGGCAAGGCCTCGGCGCTCAGCCGCCTGAAAGCCCACCTCGCCGAGCTCGACCCCGCCGAGCGCAAGGACGTCGGCCGGGCCCTCAACGCCGCGCGTCAACGGGTCGGTGACCGCCTCGCCGAGCGCCGCGACGAGCTGGGGGCCGACGAACGCCGTCGACAGCTCGAAGCCGAGCGGCTCGATCTGACCGAGGTGGTCGGGCGCATCGAGCTCGGCCACCAACACCTGGTGAGCCGCACCCACGACCGCCTCGAGGACGTCTTCGTCGGCATGGGCTTCACCGTGGCCGAGGGTCCCGAGGTCGAGACCGAGTGGCTGAACTTCGGGGCGTTGAACTTCGCCGAGGACCATCCGGCCCGGGCGATGCAGGACACCCTCTACGTCGAGTGGGGCGAACCCGGCACCACCCTGTTGCGCACCCACACCTCACCGGTGCAGATGCGCACGATGCTCGCCGGCGAGCCCCCCATCTACGTGATCTGCCCGGGCCGGGTGTACCGGCGTGACACCGCAGATGCCACCCACATGCCGGTGTTCCACCAGATCGAGGGTCTGGTCGTCGACCGGGGGATCACCTTCGCCGATCTCGCCGGCACGCTCGACGAGTTCACTCGCGCCTACTTCGGGTCTGACGTCGAGAGCCGCCTGCGCCCGTCCTACTTCCCCTTCACCGAGCCCTCCGCCGAGTACGACATCACCGACCCGCGGTCGCGCACCGGGTGGCTCGAGCTGGGCGGGTGCGGGATGGTGCACCCCAACGTGCTGCGGGCTGGTGGCATCGACCCCGAGGAGTGGTCGGGCTTCGCCTTCGGCTTCGGCACCGACCGCCTGGCCATGATGCGCCACGGCATCACCAGCCTGCGCGAGCTGTGGACCAACGACGTCCGCTTCCTCCGGAGGTTCTGAGGTGGCGACGACGTCCCCGGCGTGGCCCGGAGGTGACGAGGTGGTCCGAGCGTGAGGGTCTTGCTGTCGTGGCTGCGGGACTTCGCCCCGCTGGAGGGCACGCCCGACGAGCTCGGCGACACCATGAGCGACCTCGGCATGGCCGTCGAGGAGCTGAGGACCTTCGACCTCGGCGGCGTCGTCGTCGCCCGGGTGCTGCAGACGCGCCCCCACCCCGAGGCCGACCGCGTCCAGCTCGTCGACGTCGACGCCGGTGACGGCGAGGCGCTGCAGATCGCCTGTGGGGCGTTCAACCTCGGCCCCGGCGATCTCGTACCCCTGGCCACGGTCGGTGCGACGTTGCCGGGCGGCATGGAGATCGGGCGCCGCAAGCTGCGAGGCGAGTGGTCCAACGGGATGCTCTGCTCGGCCGCCGAGCTGGGCCTTGGCGCCGACTCGGCCGGCATCATGGTGCTTCGCGACGGTCCAGCCCGGGGCGACGGCGCCGCCCCCGGTGACGAGCTCGTCGCCGCCCTCGGCCTGGCCGACGACGCCGTCTATGACCTCGAGATCAACCCCAACCGTCCCGACGCCATGTCGATCGCCGGCGTCGCGCGCGACCTCGCCGGTCGCCTCGGGGTGCCGTTCTCGATCGCCGAGCCGGCGGTCGCCTCGACCGGGCGTCGGGTGACCGAAGCTGCGTCGGTGCAGATCGTCGACCCGGGGCTGTGCGGCCGGTTCACCGCTCGCATCGTGCGCGGGGTCGACGCGACCCCACCGACGGCGCTGTCGGATCGGTTGCGCCTGGCGCTGTGCGGCATGCGTCCGATCAGCCCCGTGGTCGACGCCTCCAACCTGGTGATGCTCGAGCTCGGCGTACCCAACCACGCCTATGACCTGGCCGTGGTACCCGATGGCGTCCTGAGGGTGCGTCGGGCGGCCGAGGGGGAGGCGCTGTGGACCCTCGACGGCGTCGAGCGTCACCTCCGCGCCGGCGACGGGCTCATCGCTGACCGCGGCGACCGGCCGATCGGCTTGGCCGGGGTGATGGGCGGGGCCGACACCGAGATCGGTCCGACGACCGTCGACGTGCTCGTCGAGGCGGCGTGGTGGGATCCTCCGTCGATCTCACGGACCGCCCGAGCTCACCACCTGCGCAGCGAGGCATCGGCCCGGTTCGAACGAGGCGTGGATCCCGAACTGGCCGTGACGGCCACCGCCCGCTTCGCCGAGCTGCTCGGGGTGCCATCAGACGACGGCGTGATCGACGAGCGGGGCGAGCTGCCCTGGCCCCGGCGCACCCGCCTGCGCCCGTCGAGGGTGGCGGCGCTGCTGGGCGTTGGGCTCGGACCCGAGGTCATCGCCACGACGCTCGAGCCCATCGGTTTCGTGCTCACGCCGGCGATGGGCTCGGCGGACGAGCCGGGCGGGGCGTTCGAGGTCGAGGTGCCGACGTGGCGCCACGACACCGCCACCGAGATCGACCTCATCGAGGAGATCGCCCGCCATCACGGCTACGACCGCCTCGGACGGCGAGTTCCGCGCTCACCACAGGTGGGCCGCCTCAGCGCCTACCAGCTCGATCGTCGGATGTTGCGGCGCACCATGGTGGCGCTCGGCCTCGACGAGGCGATGCCCCTGCCCCTCCTCGCTCCCGATGCCCACGAGCGGGCCGGGCTCGACGGCCACGCCCCGGTGCGTCTGGCCAACCCCCTGACCGCAGACGAGTCGACGCTGCGCACCTCGCTGCTACCCGGCCTGCTGACCGTCGTCGCCCACAACGCCGCCCACCGCACGGCCGGCGTCGGCCTCTTCGAGCTCGGCACGGTGTTCCGAGCCACCGACGCCGACGCCGAGCTGCCCGACGAGTGCGAGCACCTGGCCGCCGTGCTCGCCGGGCGTGACGCGCGTGACGCCACCCGCGCCGTGCGGGCGACCCTCGACGAGGTCGCGCTCGACGACGGGTACCGGCTGGTGGCCGCTGAGGACCTGCCCGGCCTGCATCCCACCAGGTCGGCGCGGGTGGTGGCCTCAGGACGCGACGTCGGCGCGGTCGGGGAGGTCGACCCCGTCGTGGTGGAGCGGTACGGCATCGTCGAGCGCTGCGGGTGGTTCGAGCTGGACCTCGACGCGCTGCTCTCGCTCGACCACGGGCACCGGCCCTACGTCGAGACCCCCACGTTCCCCTCTGCCGACGTCGACCTCGCGTTCGTGGTCGCCGACGCCGTGCCCGCCGACGCCGTCGGCCAGACGCTGCGCACCGCCGGGGGCGCCGAGGTGAGCACCGTCGAGCTGTTCGACGTCTACCGGGGCGTGGGCGTCACCGACGGCCACCGGAGCCTGGCGTTCGGCCTGCGGCTACAGGCGCCGGACCGCACCCTCACCGACGACGAGATCGCCACCGTGCGCCGCCGTTGCATCGACGCCGTCACCGCTGCCCACGCCGCCACGCTGCGGGGTACCTGACCGCGGCCCCGGCGCCCACCGCCCACGGCGCCCACCGGCCACCGCGAGGTCCTCGCCTCGCTCAGGGGGACAGGACGACGGCGAGGGCCTCGGCGATGGCAGCGGCGTCGTCGTCGGGGTCGACGGCTCGGCGGACCCGTTCGGCGAGCTGGGGCCGGCCGTGCTCGACGACCAGCGCGGCCAGGCCCATGCCGCGGATCTCGACGTCGATCGTGCCGGCCGCCGGATCGCGCCGGATCCACACCGAGCCGTCGCCGTCGGCTCGAACGGTGGGGCGCCGGTCGTCGTCGGTCGGCCTGCGTCGGGGCGGTCGGTCCGGCACCGGCCGGCCGTAGCGCACGGTGTTCCTCCCGGTCGGTGATCGTGGCGAGTGCGCTGCCCCGGAACCACTCCGCAGCCCGGTCTAGCGGGTTCGACGGGCGGCGGCGCAACGGGCTGGTCGAGGGACGGCCGCGCCGGGGTCGGCGCGGCCCGGTGCTCACCCCCGCCCACACGAACCCGGCGTCGCCGAGCACCGGGTCGACGCGGGAGCGCAGCGCGGCGACGAAGCGGACGTCGGGCGGCCGCTGCACCCGGTCGTCGTGGTCCTCGGTGATGGCGAGCCCGATCCCGACGGCCGTGGCGACCGGCACCGCCACCAGGCCTGCGATCGGCCCGGCGACGAGAGCGACGAGACCCGCCGTCGCGGCGACCGCCGAGGCCACCGCCGCCACCCGGTACGCACCGTCCACGCGGGCCTCCCACCAGTCGAACCAGGCGTGGACCGGGCGCAGCACCCAGGGCGCAGAGGTCGGCCCCGCCCCGCCCGCCCGGTCGAGGGGCCCGGTCGGGTCGCTCATCGAGCGTCGGGGGGCGGCTCGGTCGACGGGCCCACGTGGGCGGCTAGCCAGCCGTTCAGCTCGGCGGCGGCGTCCCACACGTCGGTGATGCGAGCCAGCGCCCGCCGGGTCGAGAGCCACGGGCCGGAGCCGTGGTGGCGCGAGATCATCAGGCCCTTGTGGCGCAGCAGCTCGATGCGGGGGTGATCCACCGGGTAGCCCCGGGGCGCCCGCTTCAGGGGAGCGGCCACCGCCCCGACCTCGGCCCAGCGGGGCAGCTCGGCCAGCACGTCGGCCAGGTCGTCGCCGGCGCCGCCGTCCACGGCCCGGCGGTACCGGTCGAGCTGGTCGCGCTCCATGACCGGGTAGCCCGAAGCGGCCAGCAGCCCGTCGGCGTCGATGTGGAGGTAGTAGGACTCGCCGCCCTCGCCCTCGGTGACCGCGCCCTGGTTGGTCTTGTAGGGCGTCTTGTCCTTGGCGAAGCGGACGTCGCGGTGGGGTCGGAACACCCGCAGCGGGCCGTAGCGATCGCCGACCTCGGCTGCGAGCCGGTCGAACGGGTCGCGCACCGAGGATGACCAGCGCGCCCGGTTGGCCTCCCAGAACGCCTTGGTGTTGTCGGCCTCCAGCTCGGCGTAGACGGCCAGGGCGTCGGGGGCCCATCCCTCGAAGCGCCCCTCGATCACGCTCACGCCTGCTCGACGCCGGTCCACGCCGTGATCGGGTCCAGCCCCGCCGGGTCAGCGCGCAGCTCATAGGACCACGCCGGCCGGCCGACCGACATCTCGACGCGCACCCGGGCGAACAGCTCGGGACCCTCGACCTCGTCGAGCAGCTCCAGGGTCTCGGCACAGCTCGTGGCCTCGAGGCGCAGCCCCCAGCCAGGGATCCTTCCCGGCCGGTCGAAGCGGGCGCCGGGGTAGCCGCGTCCGGTGTCATAGAGCTGCCCGACGACGACGTCTTGCCACTGCTCGGTGACCCGGTCCGCCACGAGGCGCCAACGCAGGTGGCCGGGCATCAGGGTGCCGTAGACGAACACGTCGTGGATCACCCCACCGCCCCGCCCTCCGGGGCCGGCGGCGTCACCGACGAAGCGGCGCCGATCGCCTGTCGTCACGGGGTGAAGCAGATCTTGACCGATCCCCGCCGGCCCGCCTCGGCGGCGTGGGCGATGGCCTCGGTGTAGCGACCGAGCGGGTACGTCGCCGACACGAGCCGACCGAGGTCGGCCTGGCGGACGAGATCGGTGGCCAGGTCGAAGGTGTGGACGTCGTGCCCACCGTGGTGCTCGCGCCCGTAGGTGTAGGCGCCCACCAGTTCGACCTCTCGGTGCCACAGGCAGGTGAGGTCCAGCTCGACTCGGCCCGGCATCCCGAGCAGCACGATCCGCCCGCGTGGCCGGGTCACCGCCAGCGCGTCCTCGAGGCTGGCCGAGGAGCCGACGGCGTCGATGACCACGTCGAGCCCGCCGGACAGTCCCTGGCCGATCACCCTGGACCCGGTGAGGCGGCGGGCCGCCCGGCGGGCCTCGTCAGGAACTGCGACCAAGGTGGCGCCGAGCTCGGCGGCCCAGCGCCGCTGGTGGGGGTGCTTGGCCACGGCGAGCACGTCGCCCGCGTCGGTGAGGTGGCTCGCAGCGGCGATCGAGGCCAGGCCCATCGTGCCGGCACCGATGACCCCGACCCGGTCACCTCCGCTCACCCCGGCCCGCAGGACGGCGTGGACGGCGCTGGCCACCGGCTCGATCATCACCGCGGCTTCGTCGGTGAGGTCGTCGTCGAGGTGGTGCAGCTGAGATGGATGAGCGACGAACCGCTCGGCCCACCCCCCGCCGGTGTCGGCGCAGGCACCGGTCTGCAGGCCGGGCTGCAGGTGCCCGGTGACGAGGTGGCCGTAGTCGTGGCCGGCGGCCGGGGCCGCATCGGGCCACGGCGCGACCTCGCCGCGGGCGGCGTGGCCGAGCACGGGCTCGAGCACCACCCGCGCCCCGTCGGGGGTGGTCGCCACCACCTCGTGACCGGGGGTGAACGGAAACGAGACGAGCGGCTCGAAGTAGCGGGTCGAGCGCCCGTCGATGGTGTCCAGGTCAGAGCCGCAGATGCCCGAGAGGCGGGTCTCGAGGGTCACCCACTCCGGGGTGGGCGGCTCGGGGGCGGCGACGTCACGCAGGCGCAGCGGTCCGACCTCCGCGCCGGCTCCGGGTCGCCACCTGGAGGCGACCACGGCCGCGGCATATCGCAGCTCCTTGCGCTCCATGACCAGGGCCTTCACCGATGACAAGCTACTCGACCTGTCAGCGGGCACCCGGGTAGCATCGTCGTGCGTCTCGGCCACGGGAGCCGCCCGCGCCCCGTCCGCCCGCCTCGTCCTCACACCCCCGGAGCCGTCGTGCCGCGCCCCACCGTCCCAGCCGACCGCCTGGCAGTGCTGGTGTCGGACCCCGATCCGACCGCCGCGCTGTGGGCGGCGGTCGACGACGGAGAGATGCAGGAGCTGGCTCCTGAGCTGATGGCGCTGCGGATGGAGCAGGACCCCATCCACCGGCACAAGGACGTCTTGGCCCACACCGTTGCGGTGACCGCCAAGACCCGTCCCGAGCTCGTCGTGCGCCTCGGCGCGCTGTTCCACGACGTCGGCAAGCCCCGGACCAAGCGCATCATCGACGGCGAGGTCACCTTCCGCCACCACGAGGCGGTGGGGGCGCGCATGACCCGCCGCCGGCTCGCCGCGCTCGGCTTCGACGACGACCACGTCGAGCGCGTCGTCCGCCTCGTCGAGCTGTCGGGCCGCTTCAAGGGCTACAGCGACGGGTGGAGCGACGCCGCGGTCCGCCGGTACGCCCGTGACGCCGGCCCCCTGCTCGGCGAGCTGAACCACCTGGTGCGCTGTGACTGCACCACCCGGGATCCTCGCAAGGTCGCCGCCCTCCAAGACGCCATGGACGATCTGGAGCGGCGCATCGTGGCGCTCGCCCGTGACGACGCCTCCGCCCGTGAGCGGCCCGACGTCGACGGGGGTGAGGTCATGGCCTTCCTCGGCCTCGAGCCGGGCCCTGCGGTCGGCCAGGCGCTGTCGTTCCTGCTCGCCGAGCGTCGGCGTGACGGCGAGCTCGGTCGCGAGGAGGCGCTGCGGCGCCTGAAGCTGTGGTGGAACGATCGGGACCGGCCCGGGGGGTGAGGTCCCGGCGACGGAGTCGCCAGCAGGGTGGGTGAGGGGCGGCCGGGGAGCCGGCCGAGGCGACGGCCTTGCAAGATGATGCACGTTGATGGATGATGACGCGGTGCGCACGGTCGGGGTGGTCGGAGCATCGGGGTTCGCCGGGGCCGAGGTGCTGCGACTCGTCCACGACCACCCCGACCTCGACGTGCGGGTGGCCACCGGCGATTCCCACGCCGGCATTGCCGTCGCTGACCTCTACCCCCACCTGGCGGCCGGCTACCCCGAGCTGACCCTGGTCACCCACGACCCCCACGCGCTCGACGGGCTCGACGTCGTGGTCCTGGCGTTGCCCCACGGGGTGAGCGGCGGGCTCGCCGGTGACCTCGTCGACCGGGTCGGCGTCGTCATCGACCTCGCCGCGGACTTCCGACTCAACGACGCCGCCCTCTACGACGAGTGGTACGGGGCGCCGCATCCCGCCCCCGAGCTGCTCGACCGCTTCGTCTACGGCCTGCCCGAGCTGTTCGCCGACGATCTCGACGGGGCGACGTGCGTGGCCATGGCCGGGTGCTACCCGACGGCGGCCGCGCTGGCGATCGCCCCGATGGTCCGCAGCGGCCTCGTCGAGCCCGGCGGCGTGATCGTCGACGCGGTGAGCGGGGTGTCAGGAGCGGGCCGCAAGCTCGACCACGCCACGTCGTTCACCACCGCTGACGGCAACGTCGCCGCGTACGGCCTGCCCCGTCATCGCCACACCCCTGAGATCGAACAGGCCACCGGTGCCACCGTGGTGTTCACCCCCCACCTCGTGCCGATGGCCCGGGGGATCCTCGCGACGTGCTACCTGTCCGCAGTCGGTGAGACCAGCACGGGCGAGGTGCTCGACGTCTTGGCCCGCGCCTACGCCGATGCGCCGTTCGTCGTGGTCTCCGAACGGCTCCCATCGACCAAGGCGACGACGGGATCCAACACCTGTCACCTCGGCGCCCGCCACGACGAGCGCACCGGCACCACCGTGGTGATCGCGGCGATCGACAACCTCGTCAAGGGCACCAGCGGACAGGCCATCCAGGTGCTGAACCGGCTGGCCGGTCGCGACGAGACGACCGGACTGACGGTCTGTGGGGTCTCGCCATGAGCCAGTCCGCGCTCCAGGGGACCGACCCACACGACCGGGCCGCGCATCGCGCCGAGGTGCTCGTCGAGGCGCTTCCCTACATCCGCCGCTTCAACGCCAGCATCGTCGTCGTCAAGTACGGCGGCAACGCCATGGTCGACCCGGCCCTGGCCCGCTCGTTCGCCGAGGACGTCGTGTTGCTGCACGCCGTCGGGCTGCGCCCGGTCGTCGTGCACGGCGGCGGTCCCCAGATCGGTGAGCTGATGGGGCGGCTCGGCAAGGTGCCCGAGTTCCGCCAGGGCCTGCGGGTCACCGACGCCGAGACGCTCGACATCGCCCGCATGGTGCTGGTCGGCAAGGTCAACCGCGACATCGTGGGCGCCATCAACGCCATCGCCCCGGTGGCGGTGGGGATGTCGGGCGAGGACGGCGGCCTGATCGAGGCGGCGGCCCGTGACCCCGAGCTCGGTTTCGTGGGGGACGTGCGTGCGGTGCACCCCGCCCTCGTGCAGCGCCTGTTGGGCGACCACCTCGTCCCGGTCGTGTCGACCATCGGGGCCGATCTCAGCGGCCAGGCGTTCAACATCAACGCCGACACCGTGGCTGCGGCGCTCGCTGCCGCGCTCGGCGCCGACAAGCTCGTCTACCTGACCGACGTGCCCGGGCTGCTGCGCGACGTCGACGATCCGTCGAGCCTGATGTCTCGACTCACCGTCGACGAGGTCGTCGAGCTGCGCGACGCCGGCTCCCTGAGCGGCGGGATGATCCCCAAGATCGACGGCTGCGTGCACGCCGTGCGCTACGGGGTGGGGCGCACCCACCTGCTCGACGGCCGGATCCCCCACGTCGTGCTCGTCGAGCTGTTCACCGAATCGGGGATCGGCACGATGATCACCGCTGACACGGTGCCCGTCGAGAGCGATCGCTCCGACCCGATCCGGCCGGTCCCCGCCCCCGACGGCGCGGCGCCCGCACCGACGACCACGACCCCGGTCCCCGCCGGCGCTGCGCCCGCATCGTCGAGCGCAGGACCCGTCCAGGCCCCTGGAGAGGAGCAGCCGAGGTGACCAGCCCCGTCATCGACACCCCGCTGATGAACACCTACCCGCCCCACCACACGGTCTTCGTGCGGGGGGCGGGCACCGAGCTCTTCGACGCAGCTGGCCGGCGCCACCTCGACTTCTTGTGCGGTCTCGCCGTCACCTCACTGGGCCACGCCCACCCGGCGGTCACCGAGGCGATCGGTGACCAGGCCGCCACGCTGGTGCACGTCTCGAACCTGTTCGGCACCACGGTCGGTCCCGAGGTCGCCGCCACCATCGACGGGCTCCACGGCGGCGGCGGCAGGGTGTTCTTCGCCAACAGCGGCGCCGAGGCCAACGAGGCGGCGCTGAAGTTGGCCCGCCGCCACGGCGGCTACGGCCGCCACGTCGTGGTCAGCACCTACGGGTCGTTCCACGGGCGCACGCTCGCCACGCTGGCCGCCACGGGCCAGCCGACCAAGCACGAGCCGTTCGCCCCCATGCCCGAAGGGTTCCGCCACGTCGCCGTCGATGACCTCGACGCCATGGAGCGGGCCGTCGACGACACCGTCGCAGGCGTCCTCGTCGAGGTCGTGCGGGGCGAGGGCGGTGTCGAGGTCGCCGACGCCGACTGGTTGAGCGGCGTCGCCCGCATCTGTGGTGACCGGGGCGCCCTGCTCATGATCGACGAGATCCAGACCGGGCTCGCCCGCACCGGCCGGTGGTGGGCCTACGAGCACTTCGGACTGGTCCCCGACGTCGTCACGATGGCCAAGGCGCTCGGCAACGGCGTGCCCATCGGGGCGTGCTGGGCCCGTGGTGAGGTGGCGGCGTCGATGCGACCCGGCGACCACGGCTCGACCTTCGGCGGCCAGCCCCTCGCCGCTGCCGCGGCCCGGGCCGTGCTGGCGGTGATGGCCGAAATCGACGCCCCCGCCCGTGCCGCGGCGGCCGGACAGCGGCTGCGCAGCGAGCTCGAACGACGTGCCTGGGTGAGCGAGGTGCGGGGGTTGGGGCTGCTCCTGGCCGCCGAGCTCGACCCGGCGACCCTCGACGGGCGCAGCGCCCCGCAGGTCGCAGCCGAGCTGCTCGCCGCCGGTCTCATCGTCAACGGGGTGACCCCAACCGCCCTGCGCCTCGCCCCGCCGCTGATCGTCACCGACGACGAGATCGACGAGGCGCTGGCCATCTGCGACGCCGTGGTCCCCAGGTGAGCGGGCGGCGGCCAGCGGGCGCGGCGCGCGACCTCCTGGACATCGACGACCTCGACCCCGATGAGCTGGTCGAGGTGCTCGACCTCTCCGAGCGCGCCGACCTGGCCCCCACCCTGACGGGCGAGGGTGTCGCCCTCGTGTTCACCAAGCCCTCGGCGCGGACCCGCAGCTCGATGGAGCTCGCGGTGATCGCCCTCGGCGGGCACCCGGTCACGATCCGCCCCGACGAGATCGGGATCGACACCCGTGAGACCGCCGAGGACGTCGCCCGCACGCTGGCCGCCTACCACTCGCTGATCGCCGCCCGGGTGCACCACCACCGCCACCTCGAGCGCATGGCGGCCGCCGTGGAGGTGCCCGTCGTCAACCTGCTGTCCGACGAGGGGCACCCGGTGCAGGCACTCGCCGACCTGTTGACGATCCGCCAGCACCTCGGCGCCCTGGCCGGACGATCGGTCGCCTACGTCGGCGACGCCAACAACGTGTGCCGGTCGTTGATGATCGGTGCGGCGATGGTCGGGATGCGGGGCCGGGTGGCCTCACCGCCCGGGTACGACCTCAGCGACGCCGATCTCGATCACCTGCGAGGCCTCGGCATGGACGTCGTGTCGACCCACGTCCCCGAAGAGGCCGTCGCCGGTGCCGACGTCGTCTACACCGACGCGTGGACCTCGATGGGTCAAGAGGACGAGGCGGCCGCCCGGCGGCGGGACTTCGACGGGTTCACCATCGACGCCGCCCTGTTCGCCGAGGCCGCACCCGAGGCGGTGTTCCTGCACTGCCTCCCCGCCCACCGCGGTGAGGAGGTCACCGACGAGGTCATCGACGGCGAGCGCAGCCTCGTGTGGGCCCAAGCCGCCAACCGTCTGCACTCCGCCCGCGGCCTGCTGTCCTTCCTCACCCGATGAGCGTGGCTGGGCACCGAGCGCTCGCTGGCGAACCGTGAGCGCGCAGCCGATGGGGCGCACCCAGCGCCAGCACCTCATCGAACGCCTGCTCGCCGAGCACCCCGTGGCGAGCCAGACGCGTCTGGTCGAGCTGCTCGGCACCGAGGGGGTCGAGGCCACCCAGGCCACGGTCTCGCGCGACCTCGACGCGCTGGGGGCGGTCAAGGTGCGCGTCCCCGGCGGTCCGAGCGTGTACGCCGTCCCCGAGATCGCTCACCAGCGGGTCGCTCCCGACGAGCACCTGCGCCGGGTGCTGTCGGACTGGGTGGTCTCGGTGGCGGTGACCCCGCCGCTCGTCGTGTTGCGGACGCCCCCGGGTTCAGCGCACGTCGTCGCCTCCGCGCTCGATCGGGCGTCACGCCCCGAGGTGCTCGGCACCGTGGCGGGCGACGACACGATCCTGGTGGCGGTGGCAGCTGACCACGACGTCCACGGGCTCGCTGCCCTCGTGCGCGACCTCGCCGGGCTGGGTGCCCCGTGAGCCCGCCGACCCAGCCCGAGGTGCCCGATCCGGACGGCCCCCCGCCTCAGGCGCCGGCCGGCACCGGTGGTCGCACCCTGTGGCACGGGCGCTTCGGAGCGGGGCCCGCCGAGGACCTGATGGCCTACACGGCCAGCGTCTCGTTCGATCGGCGTCTCGGCCCCGACGACGTCGAGGGCTCTCGGGCTCACGTGAGGGGCCTCGGACGGGTGGGCCTGCTCACCGGCGTCGAGGTCGAACAGCTGATCGACGCGCTCGACGCCGTGGGAGCCGAGCTCGCCGAGGCCCGCTTCGAGCTCGCGCCGAGCGATGAGGACATCCACACCGCGGTCGAGCGTCGGGTGACCGAGCTGACCGGACCGGTCGGGGGCAAGTTGCACACCGGGCGCAGCCGCAACGACCAGGTCGCCACCGACCTCCGCCTGTTCTGCCGGCGAGAGCTGCGCCGGACCGCCGGTCAGATCCTCGGCCTGCAGGAGGTGCTGCTCGCCCGGGCCGAGGCCGCCGGGGACGCCCGTGTGCCGGGGTACACCCACCTGCAACGCGCCCAGCCGGTCACCCTGGCCCACCACCTGCTCGCCCACGGCTGGGCCCTGGCCCGTGACGTCGACCGCCTCGTCGACGCCGTGGACCGCCTCGACGTGTCGCCCCTCGGGGCGGGAGCGCTGGCTGGCACGTCCCTGCCGCTGGATCCAGACGCCACGGCGGCCGATCTCGGCTTCGGGTCCCGCTTCGAGAACAGCCTGGACGCCGTGAGCGATCGCGACTTCGTGGCCGAGGCGCTGTTCTGCTTGTCGATGATCGCGGTCCACCTGTCGCGCCTCGGCGAGGAGATCGTGACGTGGTCGAGCGAGGAGTTCGGGTTCGTCGTCCTCGACGACGCCCACGCCACGGGCAGCTCGATGATGCCCCAGAAGAAGAACCCCGACATCGCCGAACTGGCCCGGGGCAAGACCGGGCGGGTGATCGGGGCGCTCACCGGGCTGCTCGTGGTGCTCAAGGGTCTGCCACTCGCCTACAACCGCGATCTCCAGGAGGACAAGGAGCCCCTGTTCGACGCCCTCGACCAGGTCGGCCTCGGGCTGGTGGCCATGACCGGGCTGCTGTCGAGCTGTGAGCTGCGCACCGACCAGATGGCCGCCGCTGCTGATGACCCGTTGGCTGCGGCCACCGACCTCGCCGAGCTGCTGGTCTTGAACGGCACGCCGTTCCGCGAGGCCCACGCCGTGGTCGGTTCGCTCGTGCGACGGGCGTTGACGGGGGAGGCGCCCTTCGCCGAGCTGGTCGCGGCCGATGGGCGGTTCGCCGAGCGCGGGGCCAGCCTGCTCGCCCCGGGGGCGTCGGTGGCCAACCGCCGCTCGCCGGGCTCAGGCGGACCCGACGCGGTACAGGTCCAGCGTGCCCGCTTCCGCCGGCGCCTCGACGACGACCGAGCCCGTCTCGAGCCGGGCCCGTCACCCGCCGGCGGGTGAGCGCGGGCGCCCGTTCGACGTCGGGATCGCCGTCCCCTCGCCCGGCCCTGCCAAGGGCATCGCTCGGGGGCTCGGCGCCCGAGGTGGCCCCCCAGCTGCTCGGGGCGGTGCTGGCTGCCAGAGGGTGCGCAGGCACGATCGTGGAGGTCGAGGCCTACACCGAGGACGATCCGGCCAGCCACAGCCACCGGGGGCCAACCCCTCGCAACGCGTCGATGTTCGGCCCGCCCGGGACGCTGTACGTCTACCGCTCGTACGGCCTGCACTGGATGGCCAACATCGTCACCGGGCCGGAGGGGCGCGGCGAGGCGGTGCTCGTGCGGGCCCTGGCCCCGATCGAGGGCCAGGAGCTGATGGCCGCTCGCCGACCCAGGGCGCGACGTCGCGTCGAGCTGTGCGCCGGTCCCGGCCGGCTGGCAGCGGCCCTGGGCATCAGCGGCGACCACGACGGTGTCGACGTGTGCGATCCGACCGGCCCGGTCGTGCTGCGGGCGGGCCAGGGTCCGGCGCCGCAGCGTCAGGTGACGTCGCGGATCGGCATCACCCGGGCGACCGAGCGGCTGTGGCGGTGGTCCGTCGTCGACGACCCGCACGTGTCGGGCCCCCGGACCCGTCCGCACCGGTGATCGAGCGGGCCCACGAGTGCGCCGGGGACCGTCGGTAGGCTCTGGGCCCGTGCCCGCCTTCATCTCCTGGGTCCTGATCGGTTCGCTCGCCGTCACCGCCGTCGTGGTGACCGTGGGGATCCGCGACGTGCTCTCGCACCCTCTCCCGGCGTTCGAGCGGGTGGGCCGCCGCCGCTCCGACTGGGTGATCGTCCAGCTGGTGCTCGGGCCGGTCGCCACCTTCGCCTGGTACGCCACGGCCCGCTTCGACGTGCGCGACCCCGCCCGCCTGGACGACGAGAGGATGCCGGTCGACGAGGCCGAGATCCCGTTGCCGCACTGGGCCCGCCGCCTCGGACGTCCCGACGTCAGCGGCCCGCGGGGTTGACCCACAGCCGCACGACTGCGGCCGGGTCAGCCACCGGGACCCCCGACGCGGGCTCGGCCTTCCAGACCCGCCCGGCGCGGCCGGCGGCATCGGCTGGGTCGTCCTCGGCTTGGACGACGACCTCGGGGGTGAGGCCCACGGCTCGGATCGCACGCTCGGCGACGCCGACGTCGAGCCCCAGCACGTCGGGCACCCGGGGGATCGCCGACCCGTCGGCGACGCGCACCTCGATGACGCCGCCGTCGGGACGATCAGGTCCGGGCCCAGGGGTCGAACCGACGACGACCCCGGGCGGGTACTGGTCGTCGGGGACCTCGACGACCTCGACCACCAGGCCGGCGCGCACCAGACGATCGGTGGCCGGGCGGACGGGCAACCCGATCACGTCGGGCACGGCCCGGCCCCCGGTCGCCTCGACGGGCCCAGAAGGTGCCCCCGAGGACCCCGGGGGTCTCGGGGGTGCCGTGGGTCCCGGCTCCGCCTCGGCCGGTGTCACCTCGCCGGGATCAGCGGGCCCCAGCGAGACGACGGGGGCGTCGGCCAACGCCGACGTCATCACGGCCGAGAAGATGTCGGCGGGCCACCCGCCCCCGGTGACGGTCACCCTGGTGCGGGGCGGGGTCATCGACACCTGACCCTCGGCGAAGCCGACCCACACGCCGGTGACGAGCTGGGGGGTGTAGCCGATGAACCACGCATCACCCCAGTCCTGTCCGGTGCCGGTCTTGCCGGCGACGGGACGACCGATGCGGGCCCCCGCACCCGTCCCCCGCCCGACGACCTGGGACAACACGTCGGTGACCCGTTGGGCCACCGCGGCCCCGAGCACCCGCTCGGGCTGGTCTGACCACTGCCACAACACGGCGCCGTCGCGATCCTCCACCCTCGTCACGAACGTCGGGGTCCGGTGCACGCCCCCGGCGGCCAGGGTGGCGTAGGCGCTGGTCAGCGCCAGGGGCGACACGTCGTTGGTGCCGAGGACGGCCGAGGGCACCGAGACGAGGGGGTCGGTCACGCCGAGGCGAGACGCCATGGCGGTCGCATCGGCCGGCCCGACGTCCATGACGAGCCGGGCGTAGGCGGTGTTGTAGGACCACACCGTGGCGTCGACCAGATCGACGACGCCACCGTCCACGCCGCCGTAGTTCTGCACCTCCCACGGGCCGTCGGGCAGCTCGATGCGGGTCGTGGACGGGGCGGGGTACGTCGTGTCGGTCCCGATGCCCTCGGTCAGGGCGGCGGCGAGCACCAGCGGCTTGAACGCCGAACCCGTCGGGCGTCGGCCCTGGGTGGCCAGGTTCAGCTTGGCCGTGGGGCTGTCGTCGTCGAAGTAGTCGTGGCCGCCGACCAGGGCCCGCACCGCCCCGGTCGTCGGGTCGATGACCACGACGGCCGCGTCGGGGTCATCGGGATCGGGCAGCACCCGGGCCACCGCCCGCTCCGCTGCGGCCTGGGCGCTCGGATCGAGGGTCGTCTCGATGCGCAACCCCCCGGTGAGCAGCAGGTCCAGGCGGGCTTGGCGCGTGTCGCCGAAGCGCGGGTCGTCGAGGATGGCGTCTCGCACCGCCTCGACGAAGTAGGGCGCGGCGTAGCGGTCCTCGGTGCTGCGGGTGCGCAGGCCGAGCGGCGCCGACCTCAGGTCGGCGGCCTCGTCGTCGTCCACCCACCCGAGGGCCGCCAGGCGGCTGATGACGACGTCGCGCCGCGCCAGCGCCCGCTCGGGGGCGACGAACGGATCGGTCACCGACGGGGCCCGGATGAGCCCGGCGAGCAGGGCTCCTTGCGCCGGGTCCAGCTGGGCGGCGTCCAGCCCGAACATCTCCTGAGCGGCGGCCTGGACGCCGTAGGCGCCGGCGCCGAAGTACACGGTGTTGAGGTACCGCTCGAAGATCTCGTCCTTGGTGAGATCCCCTTCGAGCTGGTACGAAACGGCGGCCTCGAGCACCTTGCGGTCCAAGCTGCGGTCCGAGCCGACCAGTGCGTTCTTGACGTACTGCTGGGTGATCGTCGACCCGCCCTGGACGACCTCGCCCTCGGCCACGTTGGCTCGAAGTGCTCGGATGGTCGCTTGCAGATCGACGCCCCGGTGGCTGTAGAAGCGGGCGTCCTCGATGGCCAGCACCGCCTCGCGCACGTGCGTCGGCACCGCCGAGAGCGGCACGCTCTCGCGGTTCTCCACCCCGTGGAAGGTGTGGACCACGGCGCCGTGGACGTCGACCACCACCGACGACTCGGCGTCGGGGGGGATGACCGGCGCCAGCGTCGGGGTCTCGTAGGTGCAGGCGCCGAGGCTGGTCGCTGACGCCACCAGCCCGGCCACGATCAGCGCACGCAAGCCCACTCACCAAGGATGCCCCGGCCGACGCCGGGGATCTGGTCGGTCCGGTGCCAAGCTGGGCGGGTGGAGCTGTTCGACGAACTGGTGACGCGCGGCCTCGTGCAGGACTCGACCGATCCCGACGCCCTGCGGGCCCGCCTCGGCGAGGGCCCGCTGTCCGTCTACTACGGGTGTGACCCGACGAGCGACAGCCTCCACGTCGGCAACCTCATCGGCCTGGTCACCCTGCGCCGGTTCCAGATGGCCGGGCACCGACCCATCGCCCTGGCCGGGGGGGCGACGGGCATGATCGGCGATCCCGGGGGTCGCTCGGACGAACGGAACCTGCTCGCGGCCGAGGAGCTGAGCGCCAACGTCGAGATCATCCGCCGGCAGATGTCACGCTTCGTCGACTTCGACGATCCCGAGACGCCTGCGGTGCTCGTCGACAACCGCGACTGGACCACCGACATCGCAGCGCTGGAGTTCCTGCGCGATCCCGGCAAGCACGTGACGATCCAACAGATGCTGGCCAAGGAGTCGGTGCGCTCGAGGCTCGACGCCGCCCAGGGCCTGTCGTTCACCGAGTTCTCCTACATGCTGTTGCAGGCCAACGACTACGCCCACCTCGCCGAGGTCATGGGCTGCGAGCTGCAGATCGGCGGCGCTGATCAGTGGGGCAACATCGCCCTCGGCGTCGATCTCACCCGGCGGCGCCTCGGTCGCCGCGTCCACGGGCTGACCTGGCCCCTGTTGCTGCGGGCCGACGGCACCAAGTACGGCAAGACCGCCGGCGGCGAGACGATGTGGCTCGGGGCGCACCGCCTCTCGCCCTACGCCTTCTTCCAGGGTCTCATGCAGACCGACGACGCCGATGTCGATCGACTCCTCGCCCAGCTCACGTTCCTCTCGATGGCCGAGGTCGACGACATCACCGCCGAGCACCGGGCCGCTCCCCACCGGCGGCTGGGCCAGCGGCGGTTGGCCGCTGAGGTCACCGCCCTGGTCCACGGCCATCCGGCCGCCCGGGCCGCCGCCGAGGCGTCGGCGGTGCTGTTCGGGGCCGAGCCCAGCGAGGCCTCCCCCGAGGCGCTCGACGTGGTGGCTGCGGAGGTCGGCACCGTCGCCCTGTCCACCGACGAGCTCACCTCGGGGGTGGACGCGGTGGAGGTCGCCGTGCGTGCCTGGGACCTCTCGCGCAGTGAGGCTCGTCGCCTGTTCACCCAGGGTGGCGTGCACCTGAACGGACGCCCCCTCGGCGTCGACGACCACATCGACGCCTCGGCGCTGCTCGGTGGCAGGGTCGGTCTCCTGCGGAGGGGGAAGAAGCGCTGGTCAGCGCTCGTTCCGGAGAATTCTGCGGACCGGGGTTGATCTGGCGGGCCGTTGTGGCTACATTGCTCCTTCGCCCCCGAGGCCGGCCAGCGCAGCGTCTGACGCTGCGCCCCGCTACCGCAGTCGATGCGGCCCTCGGGGTCGTGATACGGGCACCAACCGCCGAGCGGCGTGCCCGGGGCCGGCGAGCCCGGTGCTCCTTGACAACGGAAGAGAAGACGAAACGCCAGTGCGGGCGTCCGGCGGCAGCTTCGGCTGTCATCGGGCAACCACACAACCTCGTCTGGCCGGGTCTCGGATCTCACCGGGAGTCGGCCGAACGATGATACGAATGCCAGGTGGTGCGTCAGCACCGCCTCTTCAACAGATCGAAGCGTCGGGTTCGCCCGGCGTGCCGATTTCGACGGAGAGTTTGATCCTGGCTCAGGACGAACGCTGGCGGCGTGCCTAACACATGCAAGTCGAACGCCCTCGTCCCTTCGGGGACAATGAGGGAGTGGCGAACGGGTGAGGAACACGTGAGGAACCTGCCCCGGAGACCGGGACAACCCGGGGAAACTCGGGCTAATACCGGATGTGCTCCACCGATCGCATGATCGGTGCAGCAAAGCTCAGGCGCTCTGGGAGGGCCTCGCGGCCTATCAGCTAGTTGGTGGGGTAACGGCCCACCAAGGCATCGACGGGTAGCTGGTCTGAGAGGATGATCAGCCACACTGGGACTGAGACACGGCCCAGACTCCTACGGGAGGCAGCAGTGGGGAATCTTGCGCAATGGGCGAAAGCCTGACGCAGCAACGCCGCGTGGGGGAAGAAGGCTCTCGGGTCGTAAACCCCTTTCAGCAGGGACGAAACTGACGGTACCTGCAGAAGAAGCGCCGGCCAACTACGTGCCAGCAGCCGCGGTAACACGTAGGGCGCAAGCGTTGTCCGGATTTATTGGGCGTAAAGAGCTCGTAGGCGGTTCAGTAAGTCGGATGTGAAAACCCAGGGCTCAACCCTGGGACGCCATCCGATACTGCTGTGACTCGAGTCCGGTAGGGGAGCATGGAATTCCTGGTGTAGCGGTGAAATGCGCAGAGATCAGGAGGAACACCAGTAGCGAAGGCGGTGCTCTGGGCCGGAACTGACGCTGAGGAGCGAAAGCGTGGGGAGCGAACAGGATTAGATACCCTGGTAGTCCACGCCGTAAACGTTGGGCACTAGGTGTGGGTCTCAACCAACGAGATCCGTGCCGTAGCTAACGCATTAAGTGCCCCGCCTGGGGAGTACGGCCGCAAGGCTAAAACTCAAAGGAATTGACGGGGGCCCGCACAAGCGGCGGAGCATGTTGCTTAATTCGAGGCAACGCGAAGAACCTTACCTGGGCTTGACATGTACGGAACAGCCGCAGAGATGCGGTGTCCTTCGGGGCCGTACACAGGTGGTGCATGGCTGTCGTCAGCTCGTGTCGTGAGATGTTGGGTTAAGTCCCGCAACGAGCGCAACCCTCGTCCTATGTTGCCAGCGGGTAACGCCGGGGACTCGTAGGAGACCGCCGAGGCCAACTCGGAGGAAGGTGGGGACGACGTCAAGTCATCATGCCCCTTATGTCCAGGGCTGCAAACATGCTACAATGGTCGGTACAAAGGGCTGCGAAGCCGCGAGGCTCAGCGAATCCCATAAAGCCGATCTCAGTACGGATTGGAGTCTGCAACTCGACTCCATGAAGCCGGAGTCGCTAGTAATCCCGGATCAGCAACGCCGGGGTGAATACGTTCCCGGGCCTTGTACACACCGCCCGTCACACCACGAAAGTGGGCAACACCCGAAGCCGGTGGCCGAACCGCAAGGACGGAGCCGTCGAAGGTGGGGTCCGCGATTGGGGTGAAGTCGTAACAAGGTAGCCGTACCGGAAGGTGCGGCTGGATCACCTCCTTTCTAAGGAGCTCGCAGTCTGTCGCCCCCGAACGGGTGCTTCAGGTTCGAGTGACCAGTTGGTGCACTGGTGGCCGTCGCCACGGCAGTTGGATAGGATCCAACTGGCGAGGCGCCGGATCGTCTTCTCTTCCGCTGTGAAGGAGCACCGTGGCGGATCCGGCCGCTATCGAGCGCCATGAGAACTGCATAGCGAGCACGAGCATCGAAGCAATGCTTCGATTCGAGATTCCAAGTTATGAAGAGCCAACGGTGGATGCCTTGGCGCCTACTACCGATGAAGGACGCGAGAGGCTGCGATAAGCCACGGGGAGCTGCCGACTAAGCTTCGATCCGTGGATGTCCGAATGGGGAAACCCGGCATCCGAGAGGGTGTCGCTCCGGCCTGAACACATAGGGCCGGTAGCGGGAACCGAGCGAACTGAAACATCTCAGTAGCTCGAGGAAAGAACAGCAACAGCGACTCCCCCAGTAGCGGCGAGCGAAAAGGGATCAGCCTAAACCGAACGGGTGGAACAGCCTGATGGCGTTGCCCGTTCGGGGTCGTGGGACCATGCGACCGGAGCATCAGATCCGGTACACAGTTACAAAATCGACAGCTAGTGGAACCGCCCTGGAACGGCGGGCCGCAGAGGGTAAAGGCCCCGTACACGAAAGTTGTCGACCTGTGGCATGTGCTCCCGAGTAGTGCCGGGCCCGTGAAACCCGGCACGAATCTGCGAGGACCACCTCGTAAGGCTAAGTATGCGTAGGCGACCGATAGTGCACGAGTACCGTGAGGGAAAGGTGAAAAGTACCCCGGGAGGGGAGTGAAACAGTACCTGAAACCGTTGGTTTACAAGCAGTCAAAGTCCTTCACCGGACGATGGCGTGCCTTTTGAAGAATGAGCCAGCGAGTCACGATGCGTGGCGAGGTTAACCCGTCGAGGGGGAGCCGGAGCGAAAGCGAGTCTGAACAGGGCGAGCAGTCGCGTGTCGTGGACCCGAAGCCGAGTGATCTATCCATGGGCAGGGTGAAGCGAGGGTAAGACCTCGTGGAGGCCCGAACCCACCAAGGTTGAAAACTTGGGGGATGACCTGTGGATAGGGGTGAAAGGCCAATCAAACTCGGTGATAGCTGGTTCTCCCCGAAATGCATTTAGGTGCAGCGTCGGGTGTTCAGTCGTGGAGGTAGAGCACTGGATGGGCTAGGGGGCCTACAAGCTTACCGAACCCAGCCAAACTCCGAATGCCACGACTCCACAGCCCGGCAGTGAGACCATGGGGGATGAGCTTCATGGTCGAAAGGGAAACAGCCCAGATCGCCGGCTAAGGTCCCGAAATCCAGACTAAGTGGTAAACGATGTGAGATTGCCCAGACAGCCAGGAGGTTGGCTTAGAAGCAGCCACCCTTGAAAGAGTGCGTAATAGCTCACTGGTCGAGTGGTCTTGCGCGGACAATGTAACGGGGCTCAAGTCTGGTACCGAAGCCGCGGGTCCTCGAACGAGGACGGTAGGGGAGCGTCGAGCGTGCAGCGAAGCTGTGGAGTGATCCGGAGTGGAGCGCGCTCGAGTGAGAATGCTGGCGTGAGTAGCGAGAGAGGGGTGAGAAACCCCTCCGCCGAAAGCCCAAGGGTTCCTGGGGAAGGCTTGTCCTCCCAGGGTGAGTCGGGAGCTAAGGCGAGGCCGAAAGGCGTAGTCGATGCACAACCGGTTGATATTCCGGTACCACTGTGCGCGCGATCATGCCGAACTTGAGTTGCTAAGGGGCTGTCCCACCCATCGAGGTGACGACGAACCGACCCACTTGGGCGAGGCAAGCAACGCGGGGACGCAGGAGGATAGGTGAACCCAGGCGATGGTTGTCCTGGGGTAAGCGTGTAGGGAGAGGACCAGGCAAATCCGGGCCTCATGATCCTGAGACGCGATGCCGAGCCGCCATAGGCGAAGTCACTGATTCCATGCTGCCAAGAAAAGCCGCTAGCGAGTTCGCACGGTGCCCGTACCCCAAACCAACACAGGTGGGCGGGTAGAGAATACCTAGGCGATCGGGTGAACGGTGGTTAAGGAACTCGGCAAATTGCCTCCGTAACTTCGGGAGAAGGAGGGCCCTAGTAAGGTGAAGCGCCCTGCGCGCCCAGCCTGAGAGGGTGGCACAAACTAGGCGGAAGCGACTGTTTACTAAAAACACAGCAGCGTGCGAAGCCGTGAGGCGCGGTATACGCTGTGACGCCTGCCCGGTGCTGGAAGGTCACGAGGAAGGGTTAGCTTCGGCGAAGCTCTGAATCCAAGCCCCAGTAAACGGCGGCCGTAACTATAACGGTCCTAAGGTAGCGAAATTCCTTGTCGGGTAAGTTCCGACCTGCACGAATGGCGTAACGACTTCCGCACTGTCTCAACCACCGACCCGGCGAAATCGAAGTACGAGTAAAGATGCTCGTTAGCGGCAGAAGGACGGAAAGACCCCGTGGACCTTTACTACAACTTGATGTTGGTTTCTGACATGTGTTGTGTAGCATAGGTGGGAGACGAGGAAGCATGGGCGCCAGCTCGTGTGGAGTCAACGTTGAAATACCACCCTTCAGATGTTGGGAATCTAACCTCGGCCCGTGATCCGGGTCAGGAACAGCGCCAGGCGGGTAGTTTGACTGGGGCGGTCGCCTCCTAAAAGGTAACGGAGGCGCCCAAAGGTTCCCTCAGACTGGTTGGCAATCAGTCGTCGAGTGCAATGGCACAAGGGAGCTTGACTGCGAGACTGACACGTCGAGCAGGTGCGAAAGCAGGGCATAGTGATCCGGCGGTTGCGTGTGGAAGCGCCGTCGCTCAACGGATAAAAGGTACCCCGGGGATAACAGGCTCATCTTCCCCAAGAGTCCATATCGACGGGAAGGTTTGGCACCTCGATGTCGGCTCATCGCATCCTGGGGCTGAAGCAGGTCCCAAGGGTTGGGCTGTTCGCCCATTAAAGCGGTACGCGAGCTGGGTTTAGAACGTCGTGAGACAGTTCGGTCCCTATCCTCTGTCGCCGTAGGAGATCTGAGGAAGGCTGTCCCTAGTACGAGAGGACCGGGACGGACGCAGCTCTCGTGTGCCAGTTGTCCCGCCAGGGGCATGGCTGGTTTGCGACCTGCGGAAGAGATAAGCGCTGAAAGCATCTAAGCGCGAAGCTCGTTCCGAGATGAGATCTCCCACTGGGTCAACCAGGTAAGGCCCGTGGCCAGACGACCACGTTGATAGGCCGGAGGTGTACGCACGGCAACGTGTTCAGCCGACCGGTACTAATCGGCCGAGGGCTTGGTCTCGACCAGCTCGTGCTCGCTGTGGAGTGCTCGTGGCCTCGCGCCCGAGGACATCAGATTTCGGTGGTGATAGCGGCGGGGTCACACCCGTTCCCATTCCGAACACGGAAGTTAAGCCCGCCAGCGCCGATGGTACTTGGGGGTCGCCCCCCTGGGAGAGTAGGTCACCGCCGGAGCCCTCCTGGCTCGACGGAGGGTCCGGGTAGCCCCGGGCCCTCCGTTGGCGCGCCCCGGTTGACCAGTGCCCGGCGTTCTCGGAGCGTCGAGGAGTCGCCCCACCTTCACGACCGGCGCTTCGTCTGGCGAGGGAGCGCGACGAGGCGTGCCGTTACGCTGCCACGGTGACCGCGAGCGCCGACGAGGCCCATGACGAAGATCGCGAACGGTCGACCCGTCGGGTCGGGCGCAGCAGTCCGGGCGGGGACGGGAACGTCGGCAGAGGTCGGCGCGCCGGGCAGGGTCGGGGAGGTGAGGACCGACGGCCTGCGGGGGGCGGTGGGGCTCGAAGGGATGCAGATCCTCGTCGGCGGGGGCGCAGCGGCGAGAGGCCGACCCAAGGGGACCGCCGTGAGTGGGGCTCTGTTGCCCGCAAGGGCTCCCGGCGGGTCACCGATCCGAGTGAGGCACGGTCGCCGCGACGTCGTCCGAGTCCGACCCGTGGCGACGACACCTCCGAACGCTGGATCGACCACGGCCCGGTGCGCGCCCCGTCGGGGCGAACGCCCTCCTCGCACGCCGAGCCCGCTGCAGCTCGCACGAACGGCGGGGAGCGACTCCCGGTCACCCTGTCTCGTCTCGACGGGCTCAGCCAGAGTCGCCGGCGCCGGGTCATCGCGCTCGGCGGCGAGGCGGCCGCCCACTACGAGGCCGGCCGCCACGACGAGGCACGACGGGTTCTGGCGCCGCTGGTCCAGCGTCATCCTGATGTGCCCGAGCTTCGCGAGCTGCACGGTCTCGCCCTCTACCGCCTGGGCAGGTGGGCAGCGGCGATCAGTGAGCTCGCCGCCTTCGCCGAGCTCACCGGATCCGTCGAGCAGCACCACGTCGTCGCCGACTGCGAGCGAGCGCTCGGCCACCACGCTCGCGTCGACGAGCTGTGGGACGAGCTGCGAGAAGTCTCACCCGATGGTGACGTGGTGACCGAGGGCCGCATCGTGGCCGCCGGGTCCCTCGCTGATCGGGGCGAGCTGGGCACGGCCATCGCCCTGTTGCGCAGGGGGCCGGTGCGCCCCCGTCGGGTGAAGCCGTCCACGTTGCGCCTCTGGTACGCACTGGCCGACCTGTTGAGCCGCGACGGTGACGTGCCCGGCGCCCGCGAGCACCTCGAACGGATCGTGGGCCACGACGCACGGTTCGGCGACGCCCGCGAGCGTCTGTCCGAGATGTCATGAGGCCACGACGCCGCCTCCAGCCCCACCGGGGCTGAGGGCTCGGTCCCCAGCGCCGGGTCCCGGGAAGGGCGGGTCCCCAGCGCCGGGTCCTGGGAGGGGTGTGCGCCCGGCCGGTACGATCGCCCCGAGTCCGTCTCCCTCCTGTGAGGTCAACGACCGTGGACATCGAGCAGCTCCTGGGCGACCAGGCCGAATCCCTCCTCAACCACACGGCCAAGGGGGTGCCCGCCGACCTGCTGGTGCTGCCGGGCCCCGACGTGGTCGACCGAGCCTTCGGCGACAGCGACCGGAGTCCGGCGGTGCTGCGCAACCTGCAGGCGCTCATCGACCACGGCCGACTCGGTGGTTCGGGCTACGTGTCGATCCTGCCGGTCGACCAGGGCATCGAGCACACCGCCGGGGCGTCGTTCGCCCCCAACCCGCTCTACTTCGATCCCGAGAACATCATCCGTCTCGCCCTCGACGGCGGATGCAACGCCGTGGCCACGACCTACGGCGGCCTACGGCTGCTGGCCCGCAAGTACTCCCATCGCATCCCGTTCATCGTCAAGGTCAACCACAACGAGCTGCTGACCTATCCGACGACCTATGACCAGATCCTGTTCGGCTCGGTGGACCAGGCGGTCGACCTCGGTGCGGTCGGGGTCGGGGCCACGGTGTACTTCGGCTCCCCCGAATCGGGTCGCCAGATCCAAGAGGTCGCCGAGGCCTTCCAGGAGGCCCACGCCGCCGGCTTGTTCACCGTGTTGTGGTGCTACCTGCGCAACTCGGCCTTCGTCACCGACGGCGTCGACCACCACACCGCAGCTGACCTCACCGCCCAGGCCAACCACCTCGGGGCCACCATCGGTGCCGACATCGTCAAGCAGAAGCTGCCCACCCACAACGGCGGGTTCAGCGCCGTCGGCTTCGGCAAGACCCACCCGGCGATGTACGACGAGCTCACCACCGACCACCCCATCGACCTCTGCCGGTGGCAGGTGCTCAACTGCTACGCCGGCCGCATCGGGCTCATCAACAGCGGGGGCGCATCATCTGGGGAGTCCGATCTGGCCGAGGCGGTGACCACCGCCGTGATCAACAAGCGCGCCGGCGGGATGGGGCTGATCTCGGGGCGCAAGGCGTTCCAGCGGCCCATGGCCGAGGGCATCGAACTGCTGCACGCCATCCAGGACGTGTACCTCGACGACGCCGTGGCCATCGCCTGAGCGGCCGGGACGGCCCAGGGCGGGCCGAGCCCTGTGACCCTGCGGCGACCCCGGCCCCGCCCAGCGCTCGTTAGGGTGAGGCGGACAGGGGCGGTCACCCCTGGCTGGGGCACGCGACCGAGGGGGGAACATGACCGACACGGCGCACCCACCGGCGTCGGTGGAGGTGCTGGGCGACGTCGTCATCCGATTCGCCGGCGACTCCGGCGACGGGATGCAGCTGACCGGCGACCGGTTCACCAACGTCAGCGCCCTGGCGGGCAACGACCTGTCGACCCTGCCGGAGTTCCCGGCCGAGATCCGAGCCCCCGCCGGCACGCTGGCGGGGGTGTCGTCGTTCCAGGTGCGCATCTCGGATCACCCCATCACCTCACCGGGCGACGAGCCTGACGTCCTGGTCGCGATGAACCCCGCCGCCCTGCGGTCCCAGCTCACCCGCCTGGGGCGCGACGGCACGGTGATCTTGAACGAGGACGCCTTCACCGAGCGCAACCTCGACAAGGCCGGCTACGCCGAGGACCCCCGCACCGACGGCACCCTCGGCGCCCGCCAGGTCATCGCCGTGCCCATGAGCCGGCTGACCAAGGAGGCGGTGGCACCGCTCGGCGTCAAGCCCCGAGACGCCGAGAGGTCCAAGAACTTCTTTGCCCTCGGTCTGGTGTCGTGGCTCTACAGCCGTCCGACCGATCCGACCCTGGCCTGGATCCGCGACCGGTTCGCCGGACGTGACCAGGTGCTGGCCGCCAACGAGGCCGCCTTCCGGGCCGGGCACGCCTTCGGCGAGACCGCCGAGGTGTTCGATCACCGCTACGAGGTCCGTCCCGCCCAGCTCGAGGCAGGCACCTACACCCAGATCACGGGCAACACCGCCCTGGCCTGGGGGCTCGTGGCCGCCGGGCGCGCCGCTGGTCTCGACGTCTTCTTGGGCAGCTACCCCATCACCCCGGCGTCTGACGTGCTGCACGAACTGGCTCGCCACAAGGACTTCGGCGTCCGCACGTTCCAAGCCGAAGACGAGATCGCCGCGGTGGGCGCGGCCCTCGGTGCCAGCTTCGGTGGGCTGCTCGGGGTCACCACGACGAGCGGACCGGGCGTGGCGCTCAAGGCCGAGACCATCGGCCTGGCCATCAGCCTCGAGCTGCCACTCGTCATCGTCAACATCCAGCGCGGCGGGCCCTCGACCGGCTTGCCCACCAAGCCCGAGCAAGCCGACCTCCTCCAGGCGCTCCACGGCCGCCACGGCGAGTCGCCGCTGCCGGTCATCGCAGCCTCGAGCCCGTCGGACTGCTTCTGGGCAGCGATCGAGGCGGCCCGGATCGCCCTCACCTACCGCACGCCGGTGATCTTGTTGAGCGACGGGTTCCTCGCCAACAGCTCCGAGCCCTGGCGCCTGCCCGACCTCGATGATCTGCCCTCGTTCCCCTTCGAGTCCGCCACCGGGCTCAACGGCGTCGACGAGGACGGCCAGCCGGTGTTCCTGCCCTACGCCCGTGATCCCGACACCCTGGCCCGCCCCCTTGCGGTGCCCGGCACCCCCGGTCTCATGCACCGCATCGGTGGCCTCGAGAAGGCCGACCTCACCGGCGACGTCTCCTATGACAGCGACAACCACGAACGGATGGTCGGCCTGCGAGCCGAGAAGGTCCGCCGGGTGGCCCGGTCGCTCCCACCGAGCGAGGTCTCCGGGCCCCACGACGCCGAGGTGCTCGTCGTCGGGTGGGGATCGACATGGGGTGCGCTCGACGGGGCCCGCCGCCGCCTGGCCACCGACGGCGTCGAGATCGCCCACCTGCACCTTCGTCACCTGTCGCCCATGCCCGACGACGTGGCCGGCCTCCTCGCCGGGCGCAGCCACGTCATCGTCTGCGAGCTCAACTCCGGCCAGCTGGTGCGCGAGCTGCGGGCCGAGTTCCTCATCGACGCCCTGAGCATCACCCAGGTGCGCGGCGAGCCGTTCACCGCTCGGGGCCTCGCCGCCGAGATCGCAGCCATCGCCACAGGGGCGCCACGATGACCGCCACCGACGTCGGCGCCACCACGAAGAAGGACTGGGCGTCTGATCAGGAGATCCGCTGGTGCCCCGGGTGCGGGGACTACTCGATCCTGACCGCGGTGCAGCTGCTGATGCCCGAGCTGGGCCGCCGTCGTGAGGACACGGTGTTCCTGTCGGGCATCGGCTGCGCAGCGCGCTTCCCGTACTACATGAACACCTACGGCTTCCACGGCATCCACGGCAGGGCGCCGGCCATCGCCACGGGCCTGGCCGCGGCCCGCCCGGATCTCGACGTCTGGGTCGTCGGCGGCGACGGCGACATGTTGTCGATCGGCGGCAACCACCTCATCCACGCCCTGCGGCGCAACGTCGATCTGACCATCCTGTTGTTCAACAACCAGATCTACGGGCTGACCAAGGGCCAGTACTCACCCACCAGCGAGACCGGCAAGATCACCAAGTCGACCCCGGCGGGTTCGATCGACGAGCCGTTCAACCCCTTGGCTCTGGCCCTGGGCGCCGAGGCCACCTTCGTGGCCCGCACCCACGACATGGACCGGGCCCACATGCAAGCGACCTTCCGGCGAGCCCACGAGCACCGGGGCGCGGCACTGGTCGAGATCTGGCAGAACTGCAACGTCTTCAACGACGGCGCCTTCGGCGAGGTGACCGCCAAGGCGAGCCGAGACGAGATGGTGGTGCCGCTGGCGCATGGAGAGCCGATCAGGTTCGGGCCCGACGGCCGGCGCGGCGTGGTCGTCGACCAGCGTGGCGCTCAGGTCGTCGACGTCGACGACGTCGGCATCGACGCACTGGCCGTGCACGACGAGCGCGCGCCCGAGCCGACCGCGGCGTTCGCCCTGGCGCGCCTGTCGCGAGGACCTCACGGTCCGACGCCGTTCGGGGTGCTGCGGGCGGTCCGCCGGCCCACGTATGGTGAGCTCGCAGACGCCCAGGTCGTGGCGGCTCGCAGGGCCGAGGGGGGCGGGGATCTGGCCGGGCTGCTGCGCTCGGGGGGCACCTGGGAGGTCAGGTAGCGTCTGGGGCGCCGTGGCCTGGATCATCGACCTCGACGGGGTCGTGTGGTTGGCACGCTCACCGATCGCGGGGGCGGTGGAGGCGATCGGGCGCCTCCGGGACGCAGGGATCCGCCTGGTGTTCGCCAGCAACTTCTCCCACGGCACGCGCGCCGAGATGAGCGAGGCACTGGCCCGGGTCGGTGTGGTCACCGGTGACGATGACGTCTGCACCTCGGCGATGGCGGCGGGCACGCTGGTCGGACCGGGCGAGCGGGTGCACGTCCTCGGCGGACCCGGTGTCGTCGAGGCGGTCGAGGGGGCCGGCGCCGGGGTCGTACCGGCCGGGTCGCCAGCGGACGCCGCCATCGTGGGGTGGGCGCCCGAGATCGACTTCGCCGGCCTTGACGGCGCCTTCCAGGCGGTCCGCCGGGGTGCCCGACTGATCGCCACGAACACCGACCCGACCTACCCGACGCCGACGGGCCCGGTGCCCGGAGCCGGGGCCATCGTCGCCGCCGTGGAGCGCGCTGCTGGCTGCGCTGCCACCGTCGCCGGCAAGCCCCACCCGCCGATGGCTGCCCTGGTGCGCCAGGTGGCAGCGGCCGGGGGCCAGGTCGTCGAGGGGGCACCGGGACCGACCACGAGGTCGGGGACCCGCGTCGCGGGGCCGACCGACGTGATGGTCGGAGACCGGCCGTCGACCGACGGTCGGTTCGCCGCCGAGCTGCAGATCCCCTTCGCCCTCGTGCTGTCCGGGGTGACCTCGGCCGACGACGTCGTGACGCCCCGACCGACCTACCGGGCCGCGGACCTGGCCGACCTGGTCGATGCCCTGGTGCCCGCTGCACCCCCCGGGTCGAGGCGGGGGAGGTGACCCGGTGACCGGGTCGACGTCGACGCCGTGACCCGACGCCGCCTCGACTCCGAGCTCGTGCGTCGGGGGTTGGTGCCGAGCCGGGCCAGGGCGCGGTCGTTGATCGAGGCCGATCGCATCACGGTCGCCGGGGCGATCGCCGCCAAGCCCGCCCGCCTCGTCGCCCCCGACGAACCGGTGGAGGTGCTCGGCCCGCCGGCCCGCTTCGTCGGACGGGGCGGGGAGAAGCTGGCGGCTGCGCTCGAGCGCTTCTGCGTCGACGTCGACGGTCGGCGGGCCCTCGACGCCGGCGCATCCACCGGGGGCTTCACGGACTGCCTCCTCCAGGCCGGTGCGGCCGAGGTGTGGGCGATCGACGTCGGCCGAGGTCAGCTGCACCCCCGGCTGCGGGAGGACCCTCGCGTCCGGGTCCACGAGCGGACCGACATCCGCCTGTTGACCGTCGAGGCGGTGGGCGGGGCGGGCGTCGACGTCGTCACCGTCGACCTCTCGTTCATCTCGCTGCGAGCCGTGATCGGTGCGCTCGCAGACGTCTCGGGTCCAACATCGGACTGGGTCCTGCTCGTCAAGCCGCAGTTCGAAGCCGGGCGCGCCGAGGCGGCCCGGGCCCGTGGGGTCATCACCGACCCCGCCGTCTGGCGCCGCACCGTGGCGGAGGTCGCCGCCGCCGTGCGAACGGCCGGAGTGGCCATCATGGGGGTGATGGCATCTCCGATCCTGGGCGGGCACGGCAACGCCGAGTTCCTCCTGCACGCCCGACGCGGCGGGACCGACGCCCCAGATGTCGAGGCTTCGGTCGACGAGGCCATCGCCGCAGCGACCGAGGCCGGCGGGGTGGGGGGATGAGCGCCGTCGCCCTGGTCGTGCACCCGGCCCGCCCCGAAGCCGAGGCGTTGGCCCGCGACCTCGCCGCTGCGCTGGTCGCCAAGGGTCACGAGGTGCGGCTGCCAGCAGCAGATGCCTGCCGAGCCGGTCTCGGTGAGATGGCCTGTGAGGACGCCGAGCTGCGCGACGGCCTCGACCTGGCGGTCAGCCTCGGCGGTGACGGCACGATGTTGTGGGCGGTCGATCTGGTCGGGACCGCCGGCGTACCCGTGCTCGGGGTCAACCTCGGTCAGCTCGGCTACCTGACCGAGCTCGAGCCCGCCGGGGCCCTCGACGGCGTGCTGCGCACGTTGCGAGGCGAGCACGAGATCGAGGAGCGCCTGCTCCTGGCCGTGGAGGTCGACCGGCCCGGCCAGGGACGCGCCCGGCTGCGCCTGGCGATGAACGAGATCGTCGTGGAGAAGTCCCCGAACGGCCAGATCGTGCGCCTCGGCGTCGCCTTCGACGGCCGCCCGTTCCACACCTACGCCGCCGATGGTCTCATCGTGGCCACGCCGACGGGCTCGACGGCGTACTCGCTCTCGGCCCGGGGTCCGATCGTCGACCCCACGCACCGAGCGCTGCTGTTGACCCCAGTCGCTCCCCACATGCTCTTCGACCGGTCGCTCGTGTTGAACCCCGACACCGAGGTGGCCATCGAGGTGCTCGACCGCACCGCGGTGATCGCCGTCGACGGCCACCCGGCTGGTGAGGTGTCACGCGGCGACACGGTGCTATGCCGGGCGGCGGAGATCCCCGCCCGCCTCGTCTCCCTCGGCGACCGGGACTTCCACGAGACCCTCAAGGCCAAGTTCGGCCTCGCCGACCGATGATGCGACCCTGGCGGTCCCCGGGGGGCGGGCGGTGACGTGCTGAGCGAGCTGGTCGTCACCAACCTCGGGGTGATCGAACGCGCCGAGCTGACCCTCGAAGCGGGGATGACCGCCCTGACCGGCGAGACCGGGGCCGGCAAGACGCTCGTCGTCGCCGCCATCGGCCTGCTGCTCGGCGGGCGGGCCGACGGCGGTCTCGTCGGCGTCCACGACGACCAGGCCCGGGTCGACGGTCGCTTCGAGTCGCCCGACGGCACCGAGATCGTCGTGAGCCGGGTGGTCACACGAGGGGGGCGATCTCGTGGCTACGTCGACGGCACGCCGGCGACGGCGGCCCGCCTGGCCGAGCTGGGGCGGGGCCTGGTCGACCTGTACGGCCAGCACGCCCACCAGTCGCTGCTGGGGTCCGCCGCCCAGCGCCACGCTCTCGACGACCACGCCGGGACCGACCCCGGTGAACTGGACGCCATCGACGCCGAGCTGCGAGACGCCCGCCGCCAGCTGCTCCAGGTCGGTGGGGACGAGAGGGCCCGGGCTCGCGAGCTGGACCTGGTCCGCCACCAGCTCGACGAGATCGAGCGGGCCGGCATCGATGACCCCGACGAAGAGGACGCCCTCGTCCGGGCCGAGGCCGAGCTCGCCGACGCCACCGCCCACCGCGAGCACGGCACCGCCGCCCACGACGGACTGGTCGCCGACACCGGCGCCGTCGACGCCGTGCGCGCCGTCGTGGCGACCCTGGGGGGCCGTGAGCCCTTCGCCGAGCACGCCGCCCGCCTCCAGGGGTTGCTCGCCGAGCTCGACGACGTCGCCAGCGAGCTGCGTGGCACCACCGAGGGCATCATCGATGACCCCGAGGCCCTCGAGGCCGTCCGGGCCCGCCGGCGTGAGCTGCGTGAGCTGCGCCGCAAGTACGGCGACACGCTCGCCGACGTCGCCAGCTTCGCCGACGACCAACGTCGTCGCCTGGCCGAGCTCGAGGGCCACGACGAGCGGGCGGCCCGCCTCGACGCCCGCCTCGCTGAACTGGTCGGGCGCCGGGCTACAGCCGCTGGCCGCCTGCTCGACCGGCGCCGCGCCGCCGCCCCCGAGCTGGCCGGTGCCGTCGCCGCGCGCTTCGCCCGGCTCGCCCTGGGCGGTGCTCGCCTCGAGATCGACGTGGCTGGTGAGGCCGGTGAGGACGTCACGTTCTGCTTCGACGCCAACGATGGGCCCGTCTCCCGGCCGTTGTCCAAGGTCGCCTCGGGCGGTGAGCTGGCACGGGTGATGCTGGCCCTGCGCCTCGAGCTCAGCCCGGGGCCGCCCACGCTGGTGTTCGACGAGGTCGACGCCGGCATCGGCGGCAGCGCGGCGGTGGCCGTCGGAGCGTCGCTCGCCGGGTTGGCCGAACGGCACCAGGTGCTCGTCGTCACCCACCTCGCCCAGGTGGCCGCTCACGCCGACGCCCACCTGGTGGTCGACAAGGTGGCCCGCGAGACGACGGTGTCCTCCCAGGTGCGTCGCGTCGAGGGGGACGAGCGCCTCGTCGAGCTGGGCCGGATGCTCTCGGGCGACGGCGGCGGTGAGACGGCGACCGCCCATGCCGCCGAGCTGGTCGAGCGCGCTCGCCGACGGCGGGGGGAGGCGGCGTGAACGTCACCCGCTTCTGGCGGCGAGGCATCGAGGCGGGGATCTCGATCGATGCGGTCGTCGGCCCCGCCCGGGCCGACCGACGCACGAAGAACCTCATCCCCCGTCTGGCACCGGGTGACATCGCCGTCATCGACCACGACGACCTCGACCGCGTCGCCGCCGACGCGCTGCTGGCAGCCGGGGTGGCGGCGGTGGTCAACGCGTCGGCGTCGATCACCGGCCGGTACCCGACCTACGGGCCGCTCCTCGTCGTCGAGGCCGGGGTGCCCGTGCTCGACGAGGTCGGCGGGGACGTCGTGGACCGCATCACCGAGGGTCAGCCGGCGATGCTGCTCGGCGACGAGCTGATCGTCGACGGGGAGGTGATCGCCCGTGGGCGACGTCTCACCCGGGCCGGCGTCGAAGGCCGCCTCGAGCTCGCCCGTGAGGGCGTCGCCGACGAGCTGGAGCGGTTTGCCGCCAACACGTTGGACCACCTGCGCTCCGAGACGGCCATCTTCACCGGGTCGGTCGATGTGTCCGACCTCGATCTCGACATGGGGGGCCGCCACGTGCTGATCGTGGTGCGCGGCGTCGGCTACCGCGACGACCTCGAGGCGTTGAAGCGCATCGGCTACCTCAGCGAGCTGCGTCCGGTGACCATCGGGGTGGACGGTGGCGCCGACGCACTCATCGAGGTCGGCGTCACGCCCGACCTGATCATCGGGGACTTCGACTCGGTGTCCAAGGAGGCTCTGCGAACCGGGTCGAGCCTGGTGGTGCACGCCTACCCGGGCGGCGCGGCGCCCGGCGCGGCGCGCCTCGAGCGGCTCGGGTTCGACTACCGGGTGCTGGAAGCCCCCGGGACCTCAGAAGACGCCGCCATGCAGCTGGCCTACGAGCGCGAGGCCACCCTCATCGTGGCGGTGGGCAGCCACTCGTCGATGGCCGAGTTCCTCGACAAGGGTCGCGAGGGCATGGCGTCGACGTTCCTCACCCGCATGAAGGTGGGCGCCATCCTCGTCGACGCCAAGGGGGTGAGCCGGCTCTACCAGACCCAGGTGCACAAGCGGGAGCTGATCCTGTTGGTGCTGGCAGCGTTCTTCACGGTCGTGGTCATCGGCGTGGTGTCTGAACCCATCCGCCTCGTGCTGCGCACGCTGTGGTTGACCCTCCAGTGACCCGAGCGGCGGTGGCGTCGGGCCGGGATGGGGCTCTGGTCGTTCGTCGATGATCAACCTCCGCTACCACATCGTGTCGATCGTGGCGGTGTTCCTCGCCCTCGGCATCGGCATCGCCACGGGCACCTCGCTGATCGACGGGTTCATCGTCGACCGCCTCGAGCGCAGCGTCGCCGATCTGGAGGGTCAACGGCAGGCCGACGAGCGGCGCATCGTCGAGCTCGAGGCCCGCCTCGCCGCGGGCGACGCCCGAGCCGCCCGTGATGAGGCGGCCGTGCTGGCGGCGGGTCTCAGCCGACGACTCGACGGGGTCGACGTGATGATCGTGACCGTCGAGGACGTCGGCGATGACGTCGTCGGTGGCCTGCGGACCGCCCTGGTCGGCTCGGGGGCGGAGTACGTGGGAGCGCTGGTGTTGTCCTCTGCGCTCGCTCTGGCCGACGACGACGCCCTGACCAGGGTGGCTTCGCTGCTCGACGTCGACGCTTCGGACCGTGGGGCGGTCGCTCGACGTCTGTCCGAACGACTCCGGGCGGTCGTGGTCCCCCCCGAAGGTGAGCCCTCGGCGGCGGTGGCGGGGTCTCGGCTGGTCGCCGCCGTCGACGCCGTCCTCGACGACGCCGCATCGCCGGAGCTGCGCCCGCCCGCAGATGCGCTGGCGCCGCCCGATGACCTGCTGTTGGAGCTGGTGGCCGCAGGACTGGCGGACTACGAGACGATGGGCGTGGTGGCAGCAGATCTTCGCCGCCTGCCCCGCCCGGCGACGCGCTACGTCGTGCTGGGCGGCCCTGGGGTGTCGCCGGCCGGGCGCCAGGTGCTGTGGCAGTTCGTGCGCGAGCTGACCGCGATCGCACCCACACCGGCGGTGGTGGCCTCGACCGCCGGCCCCGAGGGCGCGGCGCCCTACCTCGAACCGTTTCGGGACGGCGACCAGATGGGGGGCCTCGTCGCCACCGTCGACGGAGTGGACCGCTTCGCCGGCATCGTGGCCACGGTCATGGCCCTGGACCGCGTCGGCAGCCTCGATCCCGCCCACTACGGCCGCCGAGCCGACGCCGATCGACTGCTGCCGGTCCGATGACCGCGCGCCGTCACGGCCGTGGGTGGGTCACGTCGCGGTGAGCGCCGACGGGCCCGTGGTGGCGATCGTGCCCGCCTACGAGGTCGCCGATCTCGTCGCCGCCACCGTCGAGCGGCTCGTCGCCACCGGCCGCCTCGACCGGATCGTCGTCGTCGACGACGCCAGCGCCGACGGCTCGGGCGACGTGGCCCGCCGGGCCGGGGCCGAGGTGGTCACCGCCTCGCGCAACGGGGGCAAGGGCTCAGCGGTCGCCCTCGGGGTCACCGCGGCTCCCGACGCTGGGTCCTACCTGCTGGTCGACGCCGACCTCGGCGCCACCGCCGGCGCCACCGTCGAGCTGTTGGATCACGTCGGCCCGAACCAGGTGGTGATCGGGGTGCCCGTCGCCGCCGCCGGCCGGGGCGGCTTCGGCCTCGTCAGGGATCTGGCCGCCGGTGGCATCGCCGCCGCCACCGGGTGGCGACCGAGGGCCCCCCTGTCGGGCCAGCGGGCGGTGCCCGGCCCGGTGCTGCGCGACCTCGTCCTGGCGCCACGGTTCGCCCTCGAGACGGCGATGACGATCGATCTGTGGCACAGGGGGGTCGTCGTCGTCGAGGTCGACGTCGAGGTCGATCACCGCCACCATGGACGCACCTTGGCTGGCCTTGCCCACCGCGGAGGCCAGGGCGTCGACGTGATCGGCGCCCTCGTTGCCCGACTCGGGGTGGCCCGCACCGCCCACGTCGCCGCCTCGGTGCTGCTCGCACGAGCCGTGGCGACCTTCGGGGCACGTGGAGGGCGTGTGTGACCGCCGTCGCGGCGGCCTACGGGCTGGTGGCGGGGTGGGTCGTCGAGCGAGCGTTGCGCGACGCCCTGTCGGCGCCAGCGTTCCAGCGCCGCAACCGGCGCGACGAGCTCGTGGTCACCGCCGCAGGTGTGGCCGCCGTGCTGGTCGTGCTCACCGGGGCGGCGGGAGTGGCCGTGATGGGGGCGCTCGGGGTCGAGGTGGCGTCGGCGGTGGCTCCCTGGTCGGTGACGGCCACGACGTCGGCCGTCACCGGGTTCGGTCTGCTCGGCCTGCTCGACGATCTCGGTGGGGACCGCTCGACCAAGGGCCTGCGAGGACATCTCGCCGCGCTGGTGAGGGGCCGGCCCACCACCGGGTCGCTCAAGCTCGTCGGGGGCCTGGCCGTGGCCGTCGTCGCCGTCGGGGCGGTCCCCGCCCAGGGCGACCGGCTGGCGGCCCTGGTCGTCGGGGCGTTGGTCGTGGCGCTGTCGGCCAACGCGGCCAACCTGTTCGACCTGGCTCCGGCCAGGGCGACCAAGGTGGCGGTGCTCGTGGCCGTCCCGGTGGCCGTGGTCGCCCCGGCCACGGCCGCGGCCGGCCCGGTGGCGGCGATCGCTGCGGTGGTGGCGCTGGTGCCCGCCGAGCTGGAGGAGCGGTCCATGCTGGGTGACACCGGGGCCAACGTGCTCGGCGCCTCGGTGGGCCTGCTCGTCGTCGCCACCTTCGCCCTGGTCGGCCAGCTCGTCGCCTTGGGCGTGCTGGTGGGGCTGAACCTGGCGAGCGAGCGGGTGTCGTTCTCGGCCGTCATCGCCCGCCATCCGCTCCTGGCGCGGCTCGACATGCTCGGCCGCCGCCCGTAGGCGGCGGCGCGGAGGGGCAGCCGCCGCCCGTAGGCGGCGGCGCGGAGGGGCAGCCGCCGCCCGTAGGCGGCGGCGCGGAGGGGCAGCCGCCGCCCGTAGGCGGCGGCGCGGAGGGGCAGCCGCCGCCCGTAGGCGGCGGCGCGGAGGGGCAGCCGCCGCCCGTGGGCGGCGGCGTGGAGGGGCGGCCGCCGCCCGTAGGCGGCGGCGCGGAGGGGCGGCCGCCGCCCGTAGGCGGCGGGGGTGACACCGCGGCTTGGTACGGTGCCCGGAACGGCTTCGAGGAGGATCGGGTGACGCCCCAGCACGTCTTCGTCACCGGCGGGGTGGCGAGCTCGCTGGGCAAGGGCCTGACGGCCTCATCGTTGGGGCGGCTGCTGGTGGCCCGGGGTCTGAGGGTCACGCTCCAGAAGCTCGACCCCTACATCAACGTCGACCCGGGAACGATGAACCCCTTCGAGCACGGTGAGGTGTTCGTCACCGACGACGGCGGCGAGACCGACCTCGACCTCGGCCACTACGAGCGCTTCGTCGGCCGGCCCCTCACCCGGGAGTCCAACGCCACGACCGGGTCGATCTACCAGTCGGTGCTCGCCGCCGAGCGGCGGGGCGAGTACCTCGGCAAGACCGTCCAGGTGATCCCCCACATCACCGACGAGATCAAGCGGCGCATCCGGCGCTTGGCCACCGACGACGTCGATGTCGTGGTCACCGAGGTCGGCGGCACGGTCGGTGACATCGAGATCCTCCCGTTCCTCGAGGCCATCCGCCAGATCCGCAACGACGTCGGCCGGGCCAACGTCTGCTACGTCCACGTCAGCCTCGTGCCGGCGATCGGCCCGTCCCAGGAGCAGAAGACCAAGCCGACCCAGCACTCGGTGACCGAGCTGCGGGGCCGGGGCATCCAGCCCGACGTGATCGTCTGTCGCAGCGAATCGGCCCTCGACGACGCCCTCCGATCCAAGATCTCCGACCTGTGCGACGTACCCATCGGCGGGGTCATCAACGCCGCTGACGCCGACAACGTCTACGCCCTCCCGCTGGTGTTGCACGACGAGGGCTTCGACGAGGTGGTGTGCGACCACCTCGGGCTGGGCGGCCGGCCCGACCTCGAGTCGTGGCGAGAGCTGTGCCGCCGGGTCGACAGCGCCGTCCAGGTCGTGCGCATCGGGCTGGTCGGGAAGTACGTGAGCCTGCCGGACGCCTACCTCTCGGTCGTCGAGGCGCTGCGCCACGGCGGGTGGGCCCACGGGGCCCGCATCGAGCTCGAGTGGATCCAGGCCGAGGAGGTCGAGGGGCTGCTCACCGAGGGTCGGCTCGCCGATCTGGACGCCATCGTCATCCCCGGCGGGTTCGGCGAGCGGGGCATCGAGGGCAAGATCGCCGCGGCCCGCTACGCCCGCGAGCACGGCCTGCCCTGCCTGGGCCTGTGCCTGGGCATGCAGGTCATGTGCGTCGACGTCGCCCGTGACGTCATCGGTCTCGTCGGTGCCAACAGCTCGGAGTTCGATCGCCAGACCCCGCACCCCGTCATCGACCTGATGGCGTCCCAGAGGTCGGTGATCGACATGGGCGGCACGATGCGACTCGGCGTCTACCCGGCAAAGCTCCGGGCGGGGTCCAGGGTCGCCGAGATCTACGACGATGCCCTGGTGTACGAGCGACACCGCCACCGCTACGAGTTCAACAACGCCTACCGCGCCCGTTTCGAGGCGGCCGGGCTCATGGCGACGGGCACATCGCCCGATGATGCCCTCGTGGAGTTCGTCGAGTTGTCCGATCACCCGTTCTGGGTGGGCACCCAGGCCCACCCGGAGTTCAAGAGTCGCCCCGACCGGCCGGCGCCGTTGTTCTCTGCCCTCGTCGAGGCGGCCCTGGTCCGCCGGGCCTCGACCGAGCGCACCGCTGACCCGCCACCTCGCCCCGACCGGTCGCCGGTCACCCGCGTGGGTGACGGCGTCGGGGCGGCCGTTGGGGTCGCGCCCTTCGAGCGGTCGGCGTCATGAGCCCCCCGGTGCTCGCCTCGACGTCCGCGCAAGCCCCCACCGGCCTAGGGGTCACGGGTGGCTTCGTCCACGACGGCGACGAGACCATGATGACCGGACGGGTCTGGACCGTCGTGCGCGCCAGCTACCGGGCGCCTGACGGCGCCACCTTCAGCCGGGAGGTGGTCCGACACCCCGGGGCGGTCGCGGTGGTGGCCGTCGACGGCGACGGCGTCGTCCTGGTCCGCCAGTACCGGGGGCCCGTCGACCGCCAGGTCCTCGAGATCCCCGCCGGGCTGCGAGACCGTGCCGACGAGGACCCCGCCGCCGCCGCCGGTCGCGAGCTCGAAGAGGAAGCCGGTCTGATCGCCGGGCGTCTCGAGCCGCTGGTCACCTACAACACGGCGCCGGGGTTCACCGACGAGGAGGTGATCGTCTACCTCGCCGAAGACCTCCGCCCCGTCGAACGTCGTGCCGACGGCGTGGAGGAGCGCTTCATGACGATCGAGCGCCTCGCCCTCGACGACGTCCCCGCCGCCCTCACCGACGGACGCATCATCGACGGCAAGACCCTCATCTCGCTGGCGTTGTTGGTGCAACGCCGCCAGGCCGGGGCGTGAACGAGCGGCTCGTCGGCCCGAAGAGCTCCCCGCCGGACCGTCGGGTCGGTGCGCGCCTCGGCCGCTTCGGCAGCGTCTGGCCCGCCACCGAGAGCTCGGCGGCCCGGGTGCTCGGCCTGGTCCGCCGCTCGCCGCACCTGGCCCGGCGCCTGGTCACCACCGCCTTGGTCGTGCGCGCGTCGGCCGACGACGAGGCGTGGGCCCGCGCCCACCTCACCCCACCCGAGCAGAACCTATGGGACCGCCAGCACCCCAGGGATCGCGTGCACGCCGTCCAGGTCGCCCGCCGCGTGTGCGGTCAGGCGCCGACTGCGGTCAGCGAGGCGACCTTGGTGACCGCCGCCCTGTGCCACGACGTCGGCAAGGGCTTGGCCGGTCTGGGGGTGGCCGGGCGGGTGACGGCGGCGCTCGTCGAGCCGTTCGTCGACGCCGACCTGGCGTGGCGGTGGTCATGGCGCAGCGGGTGGATCGGTCGCATCGGCACCCACCTGCGCTACCCGGAGCTTGGCGCCCAGGTGCTGGCCGAGGGCGACAGCCACCCGGTCGTGGTCGCCTGGGCCCGTGAGCACCACCGTGACCCGTCGGGCTGGACCGTGCCCGTCGAGGTGGGCGAGCTGCTGCGGGCGGCCGACGACGCCTGAGCGGACGCGCCGGGCCCGCTACGGTCACCCTCTGGGTCCCACGCGGCCCAGGGGAGGGCACGACGATGGCGGCGACGGTCCAGCTGGGCACCGATGAGCTGTTGACCACGACGCGTTCGGTGCGTCGCCGGCTCGACCTCGATCGAGCGGTCGACCTCGACGTCGTGCGCGAGTGCCTCGAGCTGGCGTTGCAGGCCCCCTCGGGGTCGAACTCCCAGGGTTGGCAGTTCGTGGTGGTCACCGACCCGGAGCTGCGCGGGGGGCTCGCAGCGCTGTACCGCCAGGCGTTCGAGGTGTACGAAACGATGCCCGGCAACGCCGGCAACGTGTACGGCGGGTCCGACGAGACCCGGTTGGCCACCCAGACCAAGGTGATGGACTCGGCACGGCACCTCGCCGAGGTGATGGACCGTGTGCCGGTGCTGCTCGTGCCATGTGTGATGGGCCGGGTGGAGCAGGCTGGTGCGCCCGCCCAGTCCGCGGTCTACGGGTCGATCCTGCCGGCGGTGTGGAGCTTCATGCTCGCCGCCCGCTCCCGGGGGTTGGGCTCGGCGTGGACGACGCTGCACCTGCTGTTCGAGGAGCAGGCGGCCGAGCTGCTCGGCATCCCCTTCGCCGAGGTCACCCAGACGGCGCTGATCCCCGTCGCCCACACCGTCGGCGACTCGTTCCGCCCGGCGCACCGCGAGCCCCTCGACACCGTCTTGCACCTCGACCGCTGGTGAGGCACCCCAGTGAGGCGGCCGACGGCGGGCCGACGGTGCTCAGCGAGGGGCGAGGAACCCGAGTGCGTCGCTGACCCTGCGCGAGGTCTCGCCTGCGACCTCCGAGGCCTTGTCGGCCCCGGCGGCCAGCAGGCGGTCGAGCTCGGCGGGATCGTCGAGCAGCTCGTCGTAGCGTGCGCGCAGCGGGCGGGTGAGCTCGACCACGGCGTCGGCGACCGCACCCTTGAGGTCGCCGTAGCGGTCGTAGCGGTCGGCGACCACCTCGGGGCCGAGGCCCTCGATCGCCCCGAGGATCGACAGCAGGTTCGCCACCCCTGGCTTGTTCTCGACGTCGTGGACGACCTCGGTGCCCGAGTCGGTGACGGCCCGGCGGATCCGCTTGGCGATCGTCGACTCGTCGTCGAACAGGTTGATGAGCCCGGCGTCGGTGGCAGCTGACTTGGACATCTTCGACGTCGGATCGGCGAGGTCCATGATGCGCGCCCCGACCGGGGGGATGACGTGGGTGGGTACCACGACGACCGCGTCGCCGGCCCGGGCGTTGACCCGCTGGGCCACGTCGCGGGTCAGCTCGATGTGTTGACGCTGGTCGTCACCGACGGGCACCCGGTCGGCGTCGTGGGCGAGGATGTCAGCCGCCTGCAACGTGGGGTAGGTGAACAGGCCGACCCCGACGTGGTCGACCGCGACGCCGCCCCGGGCCGACTTGTCCTTGAACTGGGTCATGCGGCGCAGCTCGCCCATGCCCGTGACGCACTGGATCAACCAGGCCAGCTGCGAGTGGGCGGCGACGTGGGACTGCACGAACAGGGTGCTGCGCCCGGGGTCGACACCGATGGCGAGCACCGCCGCGGCCGTGCGGCGCGTCCCTGACCGCAGCTCGGCCGGGTCGATCGGCACCGTCACCGCGTGCAGATCGACGATGCAGTACGTGCAGTCGTGATCGTCCTGGTCGCCCACCCAGTTGACGAGCGCCCCCAGGTAGTTGCCGAGGTGGACCTCACCGGTCGGTTGGATGCCCGAGAACACGCGCGCCATGACGGGCGATCGTAGGACCCGCCCGACGATGCCACCGCTCGGCGAGACCGTGCCCGCCGGCGAGCGGCACCGCTCGCGAGACCGTGCCCACCGGCGAGCGGCACCGCTCGCGAGACCGTGCCCACCGGCGAGCGGCACCGCTCGCGAGACCGTGCTCACCGGCGAGCGGCACCGCTCGCGAGACCGTGCTCACCGGCGAGCGGCACCGCTCGCGAGACCGTGCCCACCGGCGAGCGGCACCGCTCGCGAGACCGTGCGCCCACCGGCGAATGACACAGCTGAGATGCGCTCGGCGGTTACCGTCGTGCGGTGGCCGTGGCCGTCTCGACACCGGTGTACGACGGACCCCTCGATGTGCTGTTGCGCCTCGTCCTGGACGGCGACGTCGACCTGTACGCCATCGACGTCTGCGCGGTCGTGGACGCCTACCTCGCCCACCTCGACGAGCTCCAGGCCGAGTGCGCCCCGCTCGACCTCGAGGCTGCCACCGAGTTCCTCGTGCTGGCGTCGACCCTGGTCGAGCTGAAGACCACGCGGCTGCTGCCGAGCCCTGCTGAGGTCGAGCTCGACGAGTCCCTCTGGCTGTGGGAGGAACGTGACCTGTTGTTCTCGCGCCTCGTGCAGTGCCGCACCTTCGCCGCCGCCGCCGAGCGCCTGGTCGAGCGCTTCGCCACCGCTCGCCGCAGCGTGGGCCGCCGCAGCGGGGTCGACGAGCGCCACCTCGACCTCTCGCCCGAGCTGTTGACCGGGGTCGGGGTCGACGATCTGCACCGCGCCTACCTCGCAGCTGCCCGGCCCCGACCCGTGCCCGAGGTGTCGCTCGCCCACGTGGCGCCGATCCGGGTCTCTGTCGCCGATGCGATCGGCGAGCTGTGCGAGGTGCTGGCGGTGCGACGCTCGGCCACCTTCCGCCAGCTCACGATCCATCTGCGTGAGCGGGTCGAGGTGGTCGTCAGGTTCCTCGCCGTGCTCGAGCTGCACAAGGATGGCATCGTCGAGCTCGACCAACCCACCTGCTTCGGCGAGCTCGTCGTGCGATGGGCGGGGTCCGCGCCGTCGGCCCGCGACGCCGACGCCCACGACGCCGGGCACGCCGAAGCCGGCCGAGGTGTCGGGTCTGGCCCGCACGACCGGTGGGTCGAACCCGTCCGAGGTGCCGCAGAGGCGACGGCGCTCGTCGCGGCGAGCGAGGCGACGGGCCCGCACCGGTGAGCGGAGCCGAGCTGGTCGATGACGGCGACGGTCTGCGGCGGGCGCTCGAGGCGATCGTCATGGTCGCCGATGACCCCATCCCCACCGCCGTGCTGGCCCACGTGCTCGACGTCGCCCCAGCGACCGTCGAGCAGACGTGCGGCGAGCTGGCGCTGGACTACGAGGCGTCAGGGCGGGGCTTCCAGCTGGCCCGGGTGGCCGGCGGCTACCGGTACCAGAGCCACCCCGACTGTGACGCACACGTCCGGCGCTTCGTGCTGGACGGCCGGTCGGCACGGCTGTCGGCGGCGGGCCTGGAGACCCTCGCCGTCGTCGCCTACCGCCAGCCGGTGTCACGGGCCCAGATCGCAGCGATCAGGGGCGTCAGCGTGGACGGGGTGATGCGGACCCTGGTCGCCAGGGGATACGTCGCCGAGGTGGGCCGTGACCCGGGGCCGGGGCAGGCCGTGATGTACGGCACCACCGCCCGCTTCCTCACCGAGCTGGGCGTGGATTCCCTCGACGAGCTGCCCCCCCTGTCCGAGCTCGTTCCCGACGCCGCCACCGCCGAGGCCCTCGAACGGGGTCTGCGCAGCGATCCGGCCTGAGCGATCATCCCGACCCGTTGACGCGCCCATGGATCGATGAGCCCTGAACCGACGGGTCCGGAGCGGGTGCAGAAGGTGTTGGCCCGCATCGGCCTCGGCAGCCGGAGGACCTGTGAGGACCTCATCGCCGAGGGCCGTGTCGCCGTGGACGGCAAGGTCGTCACCCTCGGTGACCGGGTCGATCCGTCCCACCAGCAGGTCACCGTGGACGGTGTGGTGGTGGGCGTGCGCCCTGGGCTCGTCCACCTGCTGCTCAACAAGCCCGGCGGGGTGCTCTCCAGCGCGTCTGACCCCGAGGGCCGGCCGACGGTCACCGAGCTCGTGCCGGCGACGCCCCGGGTCTTCCCCGTCGGGCGACTCGATCTCGACACCGAGGGGTTGCTCCTGCTCACCAACGACGGTGACCTGGCCCACCGCCTCACCCACCCCAGCTTCGGGGTCGACAAGGAGTACCTCGCCTGGGTGCAGGGCGCCCCGAGTCGTGGTGCACTGCGACGCCTCCGAGAGGGCGTCGACCTCGACGACGGCCCGACGGCGCCCGCCAGGGTGAGCGCGGTCGAGCCCGACGTCGTGCGCCTCGTCATCCACGAGGGCCGCAACCGCCAGGTGCGACGCATGTGCGCCGCGGTCGGGCACCCGGTGCGGCGTTTGGTCCGCACCCGGATCGGTTCGTTGCGCACCGGCGATCTGGCCCCCGGCGCCTGGCGGGCCCTGGACATCGCCGAGGTGCGAGCCTTGGAACGGGCCGCTGGTGGCGGTCACGACCAGCGGTAGGATCGCCCCCCGTGCCCGCTGCGACCCGCCGTTGCAGCGTCATCGGCCTCGGCCTCATCGGTGGATCCGTCGCCGGGGCCCTGGCCACCCGGGGGTGGGTGACCAGCGGGATCGACTGCGACCGCGACGTCGAGCGCACCGCCCTCGAACGCAACCTCATCGCCTCGGTCGGTCTGGACCCTCACGCCGAGCTGGTGGTCGTGGCGACCCCGGTCGCCGAGATCCCCAAGCTGGTCCGCGAGGCCCTCGACTCGACCTCGGCGATCGTGACCGACGTCGGCAGCGTCAAAGCGCCGATCGCCGCCTCGGTGTCTCACCCCCGCTTCGTCGCCGGGCACCCCATGGCGGGCTCCGAGCAGGACGGCATCGCCGGGGCCGACGCCCAGCTGTTCTCCGGGGCGGTGTGGGTGCTCACCCCCGACGACACGACCTCTGATGCCTCCCTCGCCCGGGTGGCGGCGATCGTCACCGAGCTCGGCGCCGAGGTCGTCACCCTCGAACCGACCGTGCACGACGCCGTCGTCGCCGTGGTCTCCCACGTGCCCCACCTCACCGCTGCGGCCCTCATGGGCCTGGCCGCCGAGCGCAGCGTCGAGCACGCCGTCCTGTTGCGCCTGGCCGCCGGCGGCTTCCGGGACATGACCCGGGTGGCGGCGGGCCGGCCCGGCATCTGGCCCGACATCTGCGCCGACAACCGGCCGGCCATCGTCGGTGTGCTCGACGAGCTCATCGTGCGACTCGGCGAGCTGCGAGCCGCCGTCGTGGACGACCGCCGCGACGAGCTGCTCGGACACCTCGAGCGAGCCCGCGACGCCCGCCTGAACCTGCCGCCCCGGGTGCGTGACGCCTCAGACCTCGTCGAGCTGCGCATCCCGATCCCCGACCGCCCCGGCGAGCTGGCCTCCATCACCCGCCTCGCCACCGACCTCGACGTCAACATCCACGACATCGAGCTGGCCCACTCGAACGAGGGTGCGGCCGGTGTGCTGATCGTCGTGGTGTCACGGGCGCCGGGGTCCCGTCTCGGCGCTGCCCTCGCCGACCAGGGGTACCGGCCCGCCAGCCGCGAGCTGTCATGAGGCCCGGGGCGGGTCGTCGGCGCGGTGTCGGGGGCCAGAGCGGCGGGGGGCGGGGTTGAGCGCCGTCGTCGACGTCGACGCCGACCGGTGGCGCGTCGTCGGTCCCGGTCCGGTGCGCGGACGGGTGCGGGTGCCCGGTGACAAGTCGATCTCGCACCGTGGCCTGCTCGTCGGAGCGCTGGCGCCGGGGACCTCCCGGGTGTCGGGGCGCAGCGACGGCGATGACGTCGCCCGCACCGAGTCCGCCGTCGTGGCCCTGGGCGCGACCGTCGACGGCGACCGCATCGAGGGGGGTCACCTCGGCGAGCCCGACGACGTCGTCGATCTCGGCAACTCGGGCACGGCGATCCGCCTCCTCGCCGGGGTGTGCGCCCGCCTGGACGGGGTCTGCGTGCTCACCGGTGACGCCTCGATCCGACGCCGCCCGATGGGCCGGGTCACCGGGCCGCTCCAGACGATGGGCGCCCGCATCGACGGGCGAGACGGCGCTCGCCTGGCACCGCTGGTCGTGCGGGGCGGGTCGCTGCGAGGTGGGCGCCACGAGCTCGAGGTGGCCTCGGCCCAGGTGAAGTCGGCGATCTTGCTCGCAGCCATGGGGGCCGATGAGGCGACCGTCGTCGCCCAGCGCCGGGCGACCAGGGCCCACACCGAGGAGCTGCTCACCCTGGCCGGCGCACGGGTCACCGTGAGCGAGGACGGACGTCAGGTGCGCGTCGAGCCCGGGCCGCTCACGCCCTTCGAGCTGGACGTGCCGGGTGACCCGTCCGCAGCGGCGTTCTGGGCCGTCGCGGCCGCCATCGTCCCGGGCGGCGACGTGACCGTGCAGGACGTCTACCGGGGACCGGTGCGGCTCGGCTTCTGTGACGTGTTGGCCCGCATGGGCGCCGTCATCGACCACGACGCCAGCGGTGACCTCCGGGTCGCCGGCGACGGGCTGCGCGCCACGGGGGTCACCGCCGACGAGGTGCCGGGCCTGGTGGACGAGATCCCCGTGCTGGCGGTGGCCGCAGCGGTGGCGGACGGGACGACCACCTTTGACGGGGTGGGCGAGCTGCGCCACAAGGAGAGCGACCGGATCGCCACGACCGTCGAGCTGGTGCGGCGGTTCGGGGCGCAGGTCACGGTGGACGGCGACCGCCTCGCCGTGACCGGCACGGCGGGACGGCCGTTGTCGCCGGCGGTCATCGACGGCGCCGGTGACCATCGCATCGCCATGGCCGCTGCGGTCGCCGCGCTGGCTGCTGAGGGCACCTCGACGGTGCAGCGCACGGCGGCGGTGGCCACGAGCTACCCAGGCTTCGTGGCGCACCTCGAACGGCTCACCTCGTGAGCGGGCCGCCCGAGGCCCGAGGGGGTCCGGTGGTCGCCATCGACGGACCGGCCGGAGCGGGCAAGTCGACCGTCGCCCGGCGACTGGCCGCCCGCCTCGGCATCCCCCACCTCGACACCGGCGCCATGTACCGGGCGGTCACCTGGGCGGTGCTGAACGACGGGGTCGACCCCGCAGACCCCGAGGCCGCCGCTCGCGCCGCCCGCGACGCCGACATCGACGTGGTCGACGAGCACACGGTGCGCGTCGGCGGCGTCGACGTGACCACCGTCATCCGCGGCCCCGACGTCACGGCCGCGGTCTCGACGGTGGCGGCGCACCCGGCGGTGCGAGCCGAGCTCGTCGCCCGCCAGAAGGCCTGGATCGACCAGCGGGGTCGGGGTGTGGTCGAAGGGCGCGACATCGGCACCGTGGTGCTGCCCGACGCCACGCTCAAGGCCTACCTGACCGCAACGGCCCGCACCCGGGCTCGGCGACGCCAATCCGAGCAACCGGGTCTGGACCTCGCCCACGTCGAGGCCGAGATCGAACGTCGCGACGCCCTGGACGCCGGGCGGGAGCACTCCCCGTTGCGGCCCGCCGATGACGCCGAGGTCGTGTGGACCGACGAGCTCGACGCCGACGAGGTGGTCGACCACCTCGAGCGCATGGTTCGGGCGACCCGGTGGCAGCCGTGAGCGGGCTCGAGAGCTGGCCGAGCGGGGACGGGCCCGGGTCACGGATCTTCTACCGGGTCGTGCGGGGGCTGATCGTGGCGGTGGCCAAGGTGTGGTGGCGGGTCGAGATCGACGGCGTCGAGCGCCTGCCCGAGGGCCCGTTCGTCCTTGCCCCGGTGCACCGCAGCTACATCGACACCCCGCTGATGGCGGTCGTCCCCCGGCGTCTGCGGTTCTTCGGCAAGCAGGAGATGTGGTCCAACCCGGCCCTCGGATGGGTCTTCTCGGCCCTGGGTGGTGTACCGGTCGCCCGGGGGACCGCCGATCGGGCGGCCTTCAACCGAGCGATCGAGCTGCTAAGCGCGGGGGAGCCCGTCGTGCTGTTCGGCGAGGGGTCCCGAAAGGACGGTCCGGTGCTGCACCCGCTGTTCGACGGGCCGGCGCTCGTGGCGGGGAGAACCGGCGTGTCGATCGTGCCGGCCGGCATCGGGGGGTCTGCCCGGTCGATGCCTCGGGGCGCGCGCTTCGTGTGGCCGACCAAGATCCACCTGACGATCGGCGATCCGATCGAGCCGCCCTCGCCCAACGAGCGTGGCCGCATCAGCCGGGGCGCGATCCGGGCGACGACGGCCGAGCTGTCAGCGGCCGTCCAAGAGCAGTTCGACCTCGCCCAGGCTAGGGCCGGCACCCCCAACGTCGCCCCGGCGGTGCCCGGTGGGCGCCGACACGCCGGACAGGGCCGCCAGGACGTCTGAGGCGGCGACGTCACGATCATCGACGGCCGGGCGCCCGGACAGGGTGCCGCCCAGGGTGACCGTGACGGCCACCTCGACGCCGGCGAGCAGCTGGCGCAACTCTCGGGGGACCGGGAAGTACTCGTCCTCGGTGGTGATGCGGACCTCCTCGACGCCCTCGGCCGGTGCCAGCCGCTCGATGACCGCCCGCACCATCGTCTCGGGCGCAGATGCCCCAGCGGTGATCCCGACCGTCCCGGCCAGATCGGGGGGCAGCTCGTCGGGCCCGTTGACCCGGTGCACCCGGGCGCCCTCGCTGGTGGCCAACCCGACCAGGGCCATCGTGTTGGAGGAGTTCTCCGAGCCGATCACCACGACGTGGTCACAGCGCGCCGCGATCTCGGCCAGGGCGGTCTGGCGGTTCGTCGTGGCGAAGCACAGGTCCGAGCGGCCCGGCGTCCACACGTCGGGCACCCGGTCGCGAACGGCGTCGAGGATGCCGGCCCACTCGCGATGTGACAGCGTCGTCTGGGCGAGCAGGGCCACCGGCTCGTCGAAGTCCGGCAGCGAGTCGACGCCGGAGATCGAGTCGACCAGGTGGGTCGCCTCGGGGGCCACGGCCATCGTGCCGACCGCCTCCTGGTGGCCCTCGTGGCCGACGTAGACGATGCGGTACCCCTTGCCCGCCCGGGTGCGCACCTCGTGGTGGACCTTGGTGACCAGGGGGCACACGGCGTCGACGACCACCCCGCCGTTGTCGCGAGCCGCTGCCACCACCTCGGGGGCGGACCCGTGAGCGGACAGCATGACCGGGGCGCCCGCAGGCACCTCGGAGATGTCGTCGACGAACACGACGCCCAGCTCGACGAAGCGATCCACCACCAGGCGGTTGTGGACGATCTCGTGCGAGCAGTACACCGGGGCGGGGAACATCCGCACCATCCAGGCAAGCGCCTTGATGGCCATCTCGACCCCGGCGCAGAACCCCCGAGGCGCCGCCAGCAACACCCGGTCGACCTCCACGGGGCCCAGGGTAGGACCGGGGTGGCCCACCGAGACCGACGACGTCGATCCGACGACGCCCGCGGGCCGCCGGCCGGGGGGGTCCCGAACGTAGGCTGACCGGGTGTCTGCACCGCGCATCGTGGCCGTCGAGCCTGGCTCGGCGGCAGACCGGGCGGGGTTGGCCGCCGGTGACCAGGTCACCTCGGTCGACGCCACGGTGCCCCGCGACGTGCTCGAGTGGCGCTGGCTGGTCGACGAGGCCGACCCCGAGCTCGAGATCGTCCGGGGCGGTCTCGACCGAACCGTCGTCGTGGCCAAGCGGGCGGGGGAGGCCCTGGGCGCCGAGGTGCACTCGTCGGTGTTCGACCGGGTGCAGACCTGTGACAACCACTGCGAGTTCTGCTTCATCCACCAGCTGCCCAAGGGGATGCGCCGCTCGCTGTACCTCAAGGACGACGACTACCGGTTGTCGTTCCTGTACGGCAACTTCACGACGCTGACGAGGTTCACCGAGCTCGACCTCGAACGGGTCGTCACCGAGGGCATCTCGCCCCTGCACGTGTCGATCCACGCCACCGACCCCGAGCTGCGGGCGCACCTGCTGCGCAACCGGCGGGGGGCGACGAGCCTGCGTTGGCTGCGGGCGCTGTTGGACCACGGGGTCGAGGTCCACGGCCAGATCGTCGTGTGCCCGGGCACCAACGACGGCGAGCACCTCGACGCCACGCTGGCCGACGTCGCCGACGTCTATCCCGATCTCGCCACCGTCGCGGTGGTGCCCCTCGGGGTGTCGGACCATGCCCCGCCCGGGACGCTGCGGCCCCACACCCGAGCCGAGGCGGTCGCGGTCGTCGATCTCGTCGAGCGGTGGCAGGACACGTTCTGGGCGCTCCTCGGCAAGAGGATGGTGTTCGCCGCTGATGAGTACCACCTGCTCGCCGGCCGGCCCTTCCCGCCCGCCGAGGCCTACGAGGGCTTCGCCATGCACGAGGACGGCATCGGCATGGCCCGGGCCTTCGAAGCCGAGTTCACCGGGGCGGCGCTCGGGGTGAGCGGGACCCGTGATGGCTTCTTCCGAGCCGTCGATGGGGCGCCCGCTGAGGGCTATCGGGCCGAGCGGGCGTCGACGTCGACGTCGACGACACCGACAGCAGCGGCGGGTCGGGAGCACCTGGGATGCGCGTCGGCGTCGAGCCCGGGCCCGGTGGGGCGCCAGGGCGGCGTGGCGGTCACCCTCGCCCCTCGGCGCGGGGCCCCGGTCGGGGTCGTGACCTCGACCTACGGCGCCCGGGTGCTCGCACCGCTCCTCGGGGGGCTGGGCCGCCAAGACGTGCGCATCGTCGAGGTCGACAACCGCTTCTTCGGCGGCAACATCGGCGTCACGGGCCTGCTGGTCGGCGCTGACCTGTCCCGGGTGCTCGCCGACGAACCCGCCGGGCACCGCTACCTGCTGCCCGACGTGTGCCTGTCCAACGGCCGCTTCCTCGACGGCACGTCGGTGCACGACCTTCCCCGGCCCGTCGAGATCGTCCCCACCGACGGCGCCTCGTTGCGTCGCGCGCTCGAGCGCTCGGCGTGACCCGCCGCCCGGTCGTGGCGGTCATCGGCCGCCCCAACGTCGGCAAGTCGACGTTGTTCAACCGCATCGTCGGTCACCGGGTGGCCATCGTCGAACCCCGCCCCGGGGTGACCCGTGACCGCAAGACGCTCGAGGTCGAGTGGCAGGGCGCGCACTTCTGCTTGGTCGACACCGGGGGGTGGACCCCTGCGGGTGACGCGCTGGACGCCAAGGTGTCGGCCCAGTCCGAGCGCGCCGTCGCCGACGCCGACCTCGTCGTGGTCGTGGTCGACGGGGCCATCGGGGTGACCGAGGAGGACGACCGGGTCGCCGATCTGGTGCGCCGTGGCACCCGCCCGGTGATCCTGGCGGTGAACAAGATCGACAGCTCCCAGCGAGAGCCGCTGATCTGGGAGTTCCTCTCCCTCGGCCTTGGTGAGCCGATGGCGCTGTCGGCGCTGCACGGGCACCACACCGGCGATCTGCTCGACCGGATCGTGGCCGTGCTCGCCGCCGCCGGTCACCGCCTCGACGCCGGAGGTGGCACGGACTCGGCGGACGATGGGCTGACCGCTGGGGACCGAGCCGCCGACCGGGACGACGCCGGCACGAGCGCCGGCACCCAGGCGGTCGAGGACGCCGAGGTGGCGGCGGTGGCGGTGGTGGGGCGACCCAACGTCGGCAAGTCCACGCTGTTCAACCGCCTGATCGGCGAGGAGCGGGCGGTCGTGCACGACCTGGCCGGCACGACGCGCGACTCGGTCGACACCGTCGTCGAGACCGACCAGGGCCGACTCCGCTTCGTCGACACCGCGGGCATGCGACGGCGCAGCCGCGTCGATGACGCCACCGAGTACTACTCGGTGCTGCGGGCCCTGCGCTCGGTCGACGACGCCGACGTCGCGCTGCTGGTGATCGACGCCACCGAGGGCGTGACCCACCAGGACCAGCGCCTGGCCGAGCGGGTCGACGCCTCGGGCTGCCCGGTCGTGATCGTGTGCAACAAGTGGGAGCTGCTCGACGCCGACTCCCGGGCTGAGGTGAGGGCCCAGGCCGCAGACCGGCTCAAGTTCCTCGGCGAGGCGCCCGTGCTGACCATCAGCGCCCTCACCGGAAAGAACGTCGCCCGTCTGCTGCCGGCCATCGGCGACGCGGTCGAGGCGTATCACCGCCGCGCTCCGACACGCCAGGTCAACGACGTCATCCAGCGCGCCCAGCGCGCCCATCCCGCCCCGGACGGCGGGCGGGTGCTCTATGCCACCCAGGGTGCGACGCGACCGCCCACGTTCACCCTGTTCGTGAACCGAGAGGTGCCCCGCACCTGGTTGCGCTACCTCGAGAACGAGCTGCGCAGCGCCCTTGACCTGGGGGCGACGCCGATCAAGCTGCGCGTTCGTAGGCGGAGCTGAACGTGCCCTGGTGCGCCAGGTGTGACCGGTACCGCGCCCCGACGGCGCTGCACAGCGACGGCACGTGTCCCATCTGCGGATCGGTGACCGAGGCGCCGGCGGTGGCGACCGCGGCGGAGGAGCGGGCGGCGGCTGACCGAGCGATCCCGTGGCACTTCTGGTTGATGCTCGCCACCGTGGCGCTCTACCTGGGGTGGCGCCTCGTCCAGGGCATGGCGTGGATGATCGAGCAGCTGTGACGCCCCGAGCCCTGACGCCCCGTGCCTGTGCCCCGTCGTGCGCCGAGGGCCGGTCGCGCTGCTGGCGCCCCGGTTGATCGGCCGAACCGCGATCGATCGCCCATGACGTTTGCCCGGAGAAGCGGTGCGGTACGTGGAGCTCGCTCGACCGACGGCCGGGCGTCCCGCCAACCCGAGGTCTGCCCATGTCGCCCTGGACCCCCCTCCGCCGGCTGCTTGCCGCCGCCGTCGTCGCCGCACTGGCGTCGACGGCGCTGGTGACCGCTGCTGGCGCCCGGCCCGACCCCGCCGGCAGCGACGACGGCCCGGCCTTCGTCGAGCTGCCCGTGTCCTTCGAGGTGCGCAACGTCAACCGCACGGCGATCCCGTGCGAGGCCGACGGCCGCACCTACACGCTCGAGGGGGTGATGACCGTTCCGGTCGCCGCCCTGAAGGGTGACGACTACGACGCGGTCACCCTCGTCGTCCACGGGCTCGGCTACGGCGCCTTCTTCTCGAACTTCGAGGAGGTCGAGGGCTACGACTTCGCCGCCAAGGCGGTGAGGGCAGGCAACGTGACGGTGGCCATCGACCGGCTCGGGTACGGCGACAGCCCTCAACCCGACGGCTTTGGCATCTGCTTCGGCTCGCACGCCGACATGGCCCACCAGGTGGTCGATCAGCTGCGCAGCGGCGCCTACCGGGCCGGCTCGATCGACGCTCCGGCGTTCGACAGCGTCGTGCTGGCCGGCCACTCCGTCGGAGGGCTCATCGCCGAGGCCACGGCGTACACCTTCGACAACGTCGACGGCCTCGTCGTGTTGTCGTGGTCCGATGTCGTCATGTCGGAGCTGGCGATGGACTACGCAGCGCGCGCCGTCGAGGAGTGCGAGACGACCGGCGGGAAGACCTCTGAGGAGGGCGCCCCCGGCTACGTGGCCTACGGTGCGACCGAGCTCGACTTCGTCATCGGGCACTTCGCCACCGGTCACGCACCGCCGGAGGTGATCACGACGACCGCCGAGCGACGCAACATCAACCCGTGCGGGGACCTGCTCTCCTTCGGCGCTGCGGTCGAGACGAACCTCGCCAACGTCGGGCGCATCGATGTGCCGGTCCTGGTGCTGACCGGCCTGCTCGACAACTTCTTCCCCGCTCCGGCGTCGGTCCGACAGCAGACACCGCTGTACACCGGCACCGACGACGTGACCGGCGTCGTCTTGCCTGCCACCGGTCACGCCTTGACGCTGCACGACACGCGCAACCTGTTCGCCGCCGACGTGAAGGACTGGTTGCGCGAGCGGGGCTTGTCCGGGCCCCCGGTCGGACCGAACGCGACCGTCCCGGAGCCGTCGATCCGCGATGCGATCTACGCCCTGTTCACCCGGCTCGACGTGCTGCTCGACCGGATCATCGGAGCGCCCGCCGGCTGACCCGTCCCCCACCCACCTCACCGTCGCTGGCCGTCGCTGACGCTCGTCGGGGCGGCCAGCGGCGGTGTAGCGTTGCTCGTTCGAGCGACGCTGGTTCGTCGCCGGGCGGGCTGTGGCGCAGCTTGGTTAGCGCGCTGGTCTGGGGGACCAGAGGTCCCGGGTTCGAATCCCGGCAGCCCGACGCATCGACAGGACCCCGACCACCCGATGACAGGGGACGGCGTTGGCGCAGCGGACCAGGGGCCAGGTCGAGGCGGCCGTCACGGTGGCGCTCACCCAGTTCGAGCGCGACCACCTGGGTCGGGGGCCCCGCGAGGCGCGCAGCGTGGTCGTCGGCGACATGGTGCTGGTGCGGCTGCACGGCATCCTCAGCCCGGCCGAGCTGCAGCTGAGCACCGAGGCGGGCGGGGTCGAGCTGATCAAGCAGGTTCGCTCACGGTTGGTCGAGGGCTGTCGCGACGAGCTCTGTGGCCTGGTGCACGCGGCAACCGGCTGCGCAGTCACCTCGATGCACGCCGACATCAGCTCGCGCACCGGCGAGCGGGTGTTCGTGTTCGTGCTCGAGCGAGACCTCGACGCCGAGCTCGGCAGGTGAGGCGCCGCCCCTGCGCGTGGACGCCGCTGTGGCGGTGCCTGCGACGGCAGACCGATCCTTGCGGTGGGGCCGGCGGGGGCCTACGGTGTCGCACGGCATCGAGCCGAGTCGGAAGGTCGTCGACGACCAGCTGACAAGGCCCGCAGCCGAACGAACGACACGGCGACCAGCGCGACGCACGCTTCGGAGACGGAGCGGGCCGACGATCGTAGGCCGGCTCCGTTCGAGCACACCTGCTCGAAGGGGGTCGGCTTCTTCGCGTTCGAGCCGCTCTGACGAGCCGCACCAGGAGACGCCGTGACGCCAACGCCGACCGAGACGCACCGACGGTCCGCACGCCCCGCCGCCCCACCCACGACCGCAACGGTCCGGTCTCTGCTAGTCGACGCGGCTCGGGGCACGTCTGGCACCTCGGTGGGGGGACGGCGGTGATGTCGGGTCTGACCATCGGTGTGCTGTTGGCTCCCCTCGCCTTCCTCGCCGTGGCCTTCCTGGCCACCCGCCACCCCGGGGTGGCCCCCTGGCCGGTGCGCGGCGCCGGGCTCGCCGCCGGGGTGGTTGGCATCGCCGTGGCCGTCGTGGCCGGGCTCGTCGTGGCCCTCGACGGTCCGGTGCGCACCCCGACCCTCGGGGCCGGGGGGCTCGGCCTGTCGATCCGCCTCGACGCCCTCAGCACCGTGATGCTGGGGATGATCACGGTGCTGGCGCTGGTGATCTTCCACTACAGCTCCACCTACCTCGACGGCGACCCACGACACGGCAGCTTCCTCGGACGTCTCGCCGGCACCGTGGCCGCCGTCGAGGTGCTCGTCCTCGCCGGCAACCTCGTGCTGATCGTCCTGGCGTGGGTGGCCACCAGCCTGGCGCTGCACCGCCTGTTGCTCTTCTACCCGGACCGGCGGCGCGCCGTGCTGGCCGCCAGGAAGAAGTTCGCCGCCGCTCGCGTCGGTGACCTCCTGCTCGTCATCGCCGCCGTGGCCCTGTACGTCCGCTACGACACCGGCGATCTCGGCGCCCTGGCAGCGGCCATCGGCGCCGACGGCGTGGTCGGCTGGCAGCTCGGAGCGACCCAGCTCGCCGCGGTGTGCATCGCCGTCGCCGCGCTGTTGAAGTCCGCCCAGTTCCCCACCCACGGCTGGCTGGTCGAGGTCATGGAGACGCCGACGCCGGTGTCGGCGCTGCTGCACGCCGGCATCTTGAACGCCGGGCCGTTCCTGGTCATCCGCCTGGCCCACGTCACCGACGGCGCGGCACTGGCGAACGTCGTGCTCATCGTCGTCGGCGGGCTCACCGCCGCGTTCGCCTCGGTCAGCTTGTTGACCCAGCCCTCGGTCAAGGTGGCGCTCGGATACTCCAGCGCGGCCCACATGGGGTTCATGCTGTTGGTCTGCGGGCTCGGGGTCTACCCGGCGGCGCTGTTGCACCTGGTCGCCCACAGCTTCTACAAGGCCCATGCGTTCTTGGCCTCGGGCAGCGTCATCGACGAGGCCAAGGCCAGCGGGGTGCGCATCCCCTCGCGCCTCGGCAGCCCGGCGCGCATCGGGGCGAGCCTGGCGGCCGCCCTCGGGCTGTACGCCGCCTTCAGCCTAGTCTGGGGCACCCAGTACGTGCGTGAGGCGACGCTGCTGCTGCTCGGGCTCATCCTGGTGCTCGGCGTCACCCAGCTGCTCGCTCCCACGCTCGACTCAGCCGCAGGGCCCGGGGGCGTGGCGGTGACCGCTGGCCTGGCGCTGGCGGTGGTGCTGGCCTTCTTCACCCTCGAATCGGGCGCCCACGAGCTGCTCGATCACACCCTGCCCGAGTCGGCGTCGCGAGGGCTGGTCGAGCTCGTCGTCGCCGCCGGGGTCGTCGCTGCGTTCGCAGGGGTGGTGGGGACACAGATCGTCGACCCGACACGGGCCTCGACCGGCCGGCGGCGGGCGTTGGCGGTCCACTTCCGCAACGGCTTCTACGCCAACGCCCTGCTCGATCGTGCCGTCGGTGCCCTGCGCACCCCCGGTGACGCCCGAGCGGCTCGATGAGGAGACCCACCGACGGCGCCCCACCCCCGGCCAGCCCGGTCTCTGCCCCACCCCCGGCCAGCCCACCCCCAGCCAGCCCGGTCTCTGCCAGCCCGGTCTCCGCCACCGACCACACCCCGAACGACCTCGCCGCGCACCACGACGGAGCACCGCCCATGAGCCCCCACCCGACCGCCGAGCCCGCAACCGACCGGGACGCACGGCGTGAGGCCGTGCGCAGAGCTTGCGGGCGGATCGCCCCGGTCTGGCCGTTGGAGAGCTTCGTGGCGGTCAACCCCTACCTCGGCATGGCCGAGCTCACGCTGTCTGAGGCCGCCCGGCGCCTCGCCCAGGTCGCCGGCGCACAGACCTCGATGCCCGCCGCTCACTACCTCGACGCCCTCCAGGCCGGTCGGATCGCCCTCGAAGACGTGGCCGAGGCCCTGGCCGCCGATCCGGGATGCCCCTTCGCATCGGTCGATCAGGTCATCGCCACGGCACGACGCAGCGACGCCGGCCCCACCGAGCCGACCGTCCCGACGGTGGCCCGGGTGGCTGGCGACCTGGGGGGGCGGGACTGGTCGCACCTCGCCGGCGACCGGGTGTCGGCGTGGGCGGCCGCCCACTTCGACGCCGGCCAGGCGATCTGGCGTTCGACGAGCCGTGACCTCGGGCCGTTCGCCTCCTGGCGCGCCGAGGCGCTGGTCGACCGCACCGTCGACGTGATGGGCCTGCGACGCTTCCGCGCCGCCGTCGCCGCCTCGCCCGTCGACCACGGCGAGGCCCTCGAGGCTGGGCTCGACCGCCTGGGGGTCAGCGGAGACGAGGCCGAGCTCTACCTGCACCGGCTGATGATGGAGGTCGGCGGATGGTCGGCCCACGCCGCCCGGATCGTGTGGGACGCCGGGCTCGCCGGGCACCACGACGACACCCTCGAGCAGTTCCTGGCCGTGCTCGTGACGTGGGAGGCGGCCCTCCTCGACGCCGTGGAGGATCCGCGCCTGGCCGGGGCGTGGCGAGAAGCGCTGGGCACGATCGGTACCGACGGCTCGTCGCCCGAGCCCGGGGTGACGGCCCGGGCCATGCTGCAGGAGGCGGCCGATCGAGCCGAGCAGCGGCGCCTGATCACCGAGATGGACGCCCACGCCGCAGGGTTGACCCTCAACAGCGCGACGGCCAACAAGGCGAACGTCGACGCCGAGACCGCGTCGGCCACCAGATCGACCGGCGCATCCCCCGGGTCGCCCGAGGTCACAGGTCCGGGGCGGGCGCAGGCGGTGTTCTGCATCGACGTCCGCTCAGAGGTGCTGCGGCGCCACGTCGAGGCGGTGTCCCCACACGTCGCCACCGTCGGCTTCGCCGGGTTCTTCGGCTTCCCGATCGAGTACGTCCCCCTGGGGCACCGCTCCGGTGGGGCGCAGTGCCCGGTCCTGCTCACGCCCAGCCACGTGGTCGGCGAATCGACCACCGACGAGCGACGCCTCGACGACGCGCTCGAGACCCGCCGACGGGCCCACCTGGTCCGGCGGGCCTGGAAGTCGTTCAAGATGGGGGCGGTCTCGTGCTTCAGCTTCGTCGGGCCCGTCGGCCTCATCTACCTGCCCAAGCTGGTGACCGATTCGCTCGGGCGCACGCGACCGGTCGCTCGCGCCGAGACCGAGGCCCTGGCGGCCTGGGCGCAGGCCGCTCGGGGGCCCGACCTGTCTGGGCGCCGCCCCGACGCGCTCACCGCCCCCGAGGCGCCACGCACCGACCAGCCCGGCGCGCCGAGCGCCGAAGCGGCGATGGACCGCATCATGGACGACGTGGCCGATGCCGCCTGGGGCATCCCCCCGGCCGACCGGATCGATCTGGCCGAGGGCGCGCTGCGGGCCATGTCGCTCACCGAGGGCCTCGCCCGGCTGGTGCTCATCACCGGTCACGGGCCGAGCACGGTCAACAACCCCTATGACAGCGGGTTGGCCTGCGGCGCGTGTGGTGGTCGCACCGGTGAGGTCAACGCCCGGGTGGCCGCCGCCGTGCTGAACGACCCCGAGGTGCGCGCCGGGCTGGCCGAGCGGGGCATCGACGTCGGAGACGACACCACCTTCGTGGCCTGCCAGCACGACACGACCACCGACGACGTCACGGTCTTCGATCGCCACCTGGTCCCGGCGGGCCACGCCACCGACCTCGCGGCCACCGAGGCCGACCTCGCCGAGGCGGGACGCAGGGCTCGACGCGAGCGGGCCGGGCGCCTCGGCATCGACCCGGCGGGTGACGTCGACGCCGAGGTGCGGCGCCGCAGCGACCACTGGGCCCAGGTGCGCCCCGAGTGGGGCCTGGCCGGGTGTCGCACGTTCGTCGTCGCACCCCGCGCCCGCACCGAGGGGCTCGATCTGGGCGGGCGTGCGTTCCTCCACTCCTATGAATGGCGGGCCGACGTCGGCTTCGGGGTGCTCGAGCTGGTGATGACCGCCCCGATGGTGGTGGCCAGCTGGATCAGCCTCCAGTACTTCGCGTCCACCGTCGACAACGACGTCTTCGGTTCTGGCAACAAGACGTTGCACAACGTCGTCGGTCGCACCGGGGTCCTCGAGGGCAACGGCGGCGATCTGCGTGTCGGCCTGCCGTGGCAGTCGGTGCACGATGGCGTCGCCTTCCAGCACGAGCCGCTGCGACTGAACGTCGTCATCGAGGCGCCGATCGAGGCGATGACCGACGTGCTCTCCCGCCACGACGGGGTGCGGGAGCTGTGTGACCACCGTTGGGTGCAGCTGCTCGCCATGGACGACGGGGGCCGGATCGCCCACCGCTACGTCGGCGATCTGTCCTGGCGGGCGATCGACCCGGCCTCGACGTCGGACCGGCCCGCCGAGGCCGCCTCGTAGCGTCGCCAGGGCACGGCGAGGCCATGAGGACCCGGCGGCTGCGCGTCTCGATCGTCGGAGTCGCCATCGTCGCCTACGCCTGGTGGGTCGCGGGCCTCGACGCGTTCACCGTCACGATCCACCTTGCGCTGGCCCCACCGGTGGTGGCGGTGTTCGTCCTGGCACTGCGCACCTCGGCGCGGCGCCGATCGCTCCCGGGTGGCGGGCCGCCGTCTGACGACGACGACGCCGGCGGCCTCGACCGGGGCGGCGGTGTGACGCCCCCGGTCACGCGCTGGGTCGCAGTGTCGGCCAGCTTGACGGCCGTGCAGCTCTACGCCCTGGCGAGCGGGGCCGGGAAGCAGCGCTCGCAGCGTCCGACGATCAGCTGGCTCGCCGACCAGATCGACCTGCGACCAGGCGTCGCCGCCCTGTTCGTGGCATGGGTGGCCGCCGGCTGGTACCTGGCCCGCCGGTGATCGCCGAGGCCCTGGTGGTCGCCTACGTTGCCGTCGTCGCCGCCGGGCTGGCCGTCGAGGTCACCGCCCGACGCGAGGGATCGGGCGCCGCCACCCTCGACGCCGCCGTGGCCCGCCTGCTCGTGGTGCCCGGGGTCCGGTGGATCGTGCTCACCGGGTGGGTGTGGCTGGGTTGGCACCTGTTCGCCCGGTCATCTCGCTGACCGGACGGCCCGCAGGCTGGCCACGCCGCCCGGCCCACGCCCGCTCAGCGCGCCTCCTGGTCGTCCTCGCCGAGGACGCCAGCGGCGACGGCGGCCCGCCGGTACCACTCGGCGAGGCTGTCGATGGTCTCGTGGGCGTTCAGGCCGCTCGGGTTGGGCACGACCCACAGCTCGGCGGGCCCGAGGCGTTCCTCTTGGGGCCCAGCGGTGGCGACACGCCGCCGGAAGGCCTGACGGTAGGCGGTGATGCCCGCCACGGCCACCACCACCGGGCGGATCTCCTCGGCGAGGGCCAACAGCCGCTCGGCCCCGGCTGACAGCTCGTCGGCGCCCACCTCGTCGGCCCGTGCGGTCGCCCGAGCGACGAGGTTGGTGATGCCGACGCCTCGTCGCCAGAGGTGCTCGACGTCGGCGTCGGCGAGGCCGCCGGTGTGGGGGAACGGGCGCTCGATGATGCCGGCCCGGGCCAGCGCCGGCCAGAACCGGTTGCCAGGCCGAGCGAAGTGGGTGCCGGTGGCTGCGGTCCACAGGCCCGGGTTGATGCCGACGAAGATCAGCCTGGTGTCGTCACCGATCAGGTCCGGGACCGTGGCGTCCCGGTAGGTCGCCAGCTCGGCCGCCGAGAAGCCCACGTCGGTGACCGTACCTGCGGGGCGACGCTCAACCCCGGCCGGTGGCGCGACCCCGGGCCCGGCGTCGACCCTCAGCCATGGCGGCCGAACGTGGGGCGGGGATCGCCTGGCCCTCGTCGACCAGCTCGGGGGGGAGGCCCTGGGCCTCGGGCATCGCCTCGGCCCACGGGTCGCGATCCCCGAGCTCCTCGACGGCTCGGCGCATCGTGAGCTGGGCGGGGTCGAGGTCGCCCAGCTCGTCCCAGGCCACCGGGAACGACACGGGTGCACCGGGCCGAACTCGAGGGCTGTAGGCCGCTGCGACCGAGGCCGCACCGACTCGCGACGCGTCGATCATGACCTTGCCGGCTCGATCATCACGCAGGAACGCCGTCGTCAGCCTGCCCGGATCGAGGGCCTCGGCCCGTGCTGCGATCGCCCGGGTCGCCGCGGCGGCCTCGTCGCTCGTCGTGGCGTCCGACACCGGGACGCACAGGTGCACCCCCTTCGCCCCGCTGGTCTTGACCGCGGCGCCGAGCCCGACGTCTCGCAACGCCTGGCGGACCGTCATCGCAGCCTCGACCGCCCGGGCGAACGCCGCCGCCGGGGGCGGGTCGATGTCGAGCACGAGGTGCGACGGTCCGTCGCCGGTGATCCGCACCAGCAGGGGGTGCAGCTCGACGGCTCGCTGGTTGCCCAACCACAACAGGGTCCGTAGGTCATCGCCGACGGCGTAGGTGATCTCACGGCCCGAGGAGACCGCCCACCGCGTCGTCGTGTGCACCCAGTCGGGCGCCGAGCGGGCCACGTCGTGTTGGACGAAGGGCCGTTGGCCGGGGCGGGTGCGCAGCACGGTGAGCGGGCGGTCGGCCAGGACCGGGATGAGGCGATCGGCCACGGCCTCGAAGTACTCGAGGAGATCCCGCTTGGTCGCGCCGGCGTCGTCGAACAGCAGATCGTCGAGGTTGGTGACCCGGACCCCTGCCCACGAGCCGGCGGCGTCGTTCACGACGGCTCACGGCTGCGTGCTGGGCTCGAGTGGTCGGCCATGAGCTCACCTCGGTGTGAGCCCACGCTACCTCGCCGGGCGGTCCGAGCCGGGTGTCGCGCCACGCCTCGCAGGGGCAGACGCAGCTGGCGACGGGGCGGCTCGTGGCGCTCAGGCGCCGATCGGGGCGGGGGCGTCAGCCCCTGCGCCCGTCACCGCGACCGCCCCGACCGACGACGCCGTGTCGTCCCAGCAGCTCGCCGGTCGCGCCCGTCCGAACAAGAAGCCCTGCAACTCGTCACAACCGAGCTCGGTCAGACGGGCGGCGTCGACGCCCGTCTCGATGCCCTCGGCGACCACGGCGGCACCGAGCAGGTGGCCCGTCTCGACGATGAGGCGGACCAGCGTGTGCGCCGCTGGGTCCGAGACGAACGAGCGGTCGATCTTCAACACGTCGACGGGCAGGGCCCGGAGGTGGGCGAGCGAGGTGTACCCGGTGCCGAAGTCGTCGATGGCCGTGCGGACCCCATGCGAGCGGAGCTCTGCGAGGGCGACGGCGACCGCCTCGAGGTCGTCGAGCACGGCGTGCTCGGTGATCTCGATCACCAGCCTCGAGGCGTCCACGCCATGGCGAGCCAACGTCGAGATGACCTCGCCCGGGAAGCCCGTCGTGGACAGGTAGCGACTGGACACGTTGATCGCGACGGGGACGTCGTGGTGACGACCCTGGCGATCCCACGTGGCGAGCTGGGACACGGCGGTGTCGAGGACCCACCGGTCCAGGTGCACGACGAGATCGCTGCGCTGGGCGAAGGGCAAGAACCTGTCGGGGCCGACGTGGCCGTGACCGGGTCGATCCCAGCGCACGAGGGCTTCGAAGCTGCACAGCCCACCTGAACGGGCACGAACGATCGGCTGGTAGTGCAGCTCCAGCTGCCCGCCAGCGACGGCGTCGCGCAGCTCGCGCTCCTGGTCGAAGCGCTCGGTCATCCGATCCCTCAGGGCGGCGTCACATACCACCACCCCCCGGTCCGGCAACGCCTTGGCCTCGTACATCGCCAGATCGGCGTCACCCAGCAGCTGCCCGGCAGCGAGTGTCCCCGATCCCGAGAGCGCCACCCCGATGCTGGCCCCGACGGTGACCGAGGTGTGGCCCACCTCGATCGGACGTTCGAGCACCTCGAGGAGTCGCTCGGCCAGACCCACCGCCTCGGGCTCCCCGTCGATGGGCTCGGCGACGATGACGAACTCGTCACCCCCCAGGCGGCCCACGTGATCACCGGCTCGCACCGCTTCGAGCAACCGCGCCGCTGCGGTGCGCAGCACCCGATCGCCGGCGGCGTGGCCGTGGTGGTCGTTGACGCCCTTGAACCGGTCGAGATCGATGAACAGCACCGCCAGCTCCGACCCCGAACGCCCGGCCCGGGCCAGGCCACGCTGCAACAACCCCAGGCAAGCGGTGCGGTTGGGCAGCTGGGTGAGCCCGTCGTGGGTGGCCTCGTGGGACATCTGCGCACGGAGCAGCTCGCCCTCGGTGACCGTCTCGGCCAGGGTGCGCGCTGCGTCACCCAGGGCAGCGCCCAGGCGGCCGGGCAGCCGCTCGTCGAGGGCGGGATCCTCCGGCGAGCCTGCCGCCAGGGCACACGCCTGACGCTCGGCGAGCGAGAGGCGCTGTTCGATCTGGGTGAGGGCCGCGGCCATGTCGCGCTGGTCCCGGGTGCGCAGTCGCGCCGTCGCCGAGGCGACCGGGCCGCCGGTCGGGGCGCCGGCGCCGAGGGCACGAGCCGCCCGGGACAGCTCTGCGAGCGGACGCCCGAGCACCACCCAGGCGAGGAACGCCGACGTTGCCGTGGCTGCGGCTGCGGCTGAGGCTGCGGCTGCGGCTGCGGCTGCCATCGCGACGGCCCCGTCCACGTGCGCGCCGACGACGACGTGGACGACGAGGGCGGCCGCCGGGGCAAGGGCCGCCACCGCGCCGGTGAGCGCTGCGAGAGGGATCCTTCTGTCGAATCCCGCCAGGCGCCGCACCGGTCCTCGTTCCTGCGTCCGTCTGCGGGACGCTGCGGGCACCATCGGCGGGTACGCCCCCCGCCTTGAGCAGCCGCCGGCGAGGCCGGTCGGACCCGTCTGCGTCGTGGGCTCGACACGTCGAGCGACCGCCGGCCCTCGACGGCCCGCCGGCTGGCGGTTGGGAGCTCAGGCGCGTGGGGGCTCAGGCGGCGCCCGAGCGGTCGAGCGGACGTCGCAGGACGACGAGTGCCAGGGCCAAGAAGGCGGTGATCTCGACCCGCCCGACGAGCATGGCCACGACCAGCACGCCCTTGCTCTCGGCCGGGAGGTCCGGGCTGGTGACCCCCACGCTCAGACCGATGTTCAACAGCGCCGACATGGCCTCGAACACTGCCTCACCCGCCGGGGCTCCCGTCGTGAGCGCCAGTGCCGAGGCGACGACCACCGCGGTCACCACGACGAGGGACAACAGGGCGGTGGCGCCGACGGTCCGCTGACGGACCTCGCGTGGGTCGACCTCCCCGGCATCCCAGATCTCGCCCTCCTCCTGGTCCTCGCCCGCATCGGCGTTGCCCGCGGGGAGCCACCGGCGTGCGGCGTACGCCACCCACACGACACGGGCGACCTTCACCCCGCCCGAGGTCGACCCGGCAGCGCCACCGACGAACATCGACGCGGCGGTGAGGATGGTCAGCTGGGGTGCGGCGGCGAAGCTCGACCCGTCGGCGAAGCCGGCGGTGGTGCTGGCCGAGACCGAGTTGAACACCGTCGACGCCACCGCCGTCCCGGGTTCGGCGATGACCGCCGCCAGCACCGCAGCGGCGGCGGTCAGCCCCAGCCCCCAGCGCACCTGGGTCCGCTTCCACAGGGGTGGGTCCTTGCGGGTGAAGGCACCCCACAGCGCAGCGAAGCTGATGGCGGAGATCATCGTCGTGGCGGCGATGACGGCCTGCGCCGGCGCCGGCACCGAGGCCACGCTGTTCGAGGTGATCACGAACCCGCCGGTGCACGCCGCGCTGAAGCCGTGGTTCAGCGCACGCCACGCCGGCTCGCCGGCTGCCAGCAGGGCCAGGACGGCCACGGCGGTGAGGGCGACGAGGATGCCGAAGATGCGCAAGGCCGCACCCTGGGGGCCCTCGTGGGGGCGGTGTCCCCACTCCTCGCCGAGGTGGGTGCTGGCGTCCCCGGAGGGTTCGGCGAACAACAGCGCGAAGGCGACCACCCCGACGGTGCCGCCCCATTGCAGGATCGTCCGCCACCACTGCAGGGTGGCGTCCAGCGCAGAGGGGTCGGTCACCATCGTGAGGCCGGTGGAGGTCACGCCCGACACGCCTTCGAAGACAGCGGACCACCCGTCGGCGAGGCGTGCGACCTCCCCGTCGCCGGCGTGGCCGAGGGCGAAGGTGACCACGGCCGCCCCGGCGGCCACCAGCACCCACGAGACCGCGGTCTCGGCCAGGTGCCGGATCGAGGAGTCGCTGTCGAGCTCGGGCAGCCGGCCGCCCACCTTGGCCACCACGGCGAACCCGACGACCGCGACCGAGCAGACGATCACGTAGCCCCGCTCGCCCTCGGCGATCGCCACGGGGAGCGCGATCAGCGCGAACGCCGACACGAGGTAGAGCGCTCGGGCGTTGAAGGCAGTGATCACGTTCCCGGGTCGTGCGCGGGGCCACGTTCGGGGGCGGTGGCGGCGGTCACCTGGGCGCGCAGCTCGGTGACCACGGCTGCAGGATCACCGGTGCGGGCCAGCACCCTTCGCTGTCGGTCGGCGCCGGTGCCCTCGGCGACGATCCCGGCGACGACGGACTCGACCAGGGCGGCGTCGCCGCTGGCCGCCAGGGCCGGGCCGAGGTGGTCGAGGACCCGGTCGACGATCTCGGGCGCGGGGCGGGACCGTCCGTCGAAGGGGTCGACGAGCTCGCCGCCCAGACCGAAGCGGGCCGCCGACCAGCAGGCGGCCTCGAGCAGCTCGTGACCCGGGTCGTGCACCTCGGCCCCGCGGGCCGCGTCGTCCACGGCGGTCATGACCGCGGCGCGCACGAGCCCCGCCAGTCCTGTGGTCGTCGTCGCACCGGGGCAGGCGTCGCCGATGCGCACCTCGAGGGTGGGGTAGCGCCCGGAGGGTCGGGCGTACCAGTAGATGTGGCTGGCGTCCTCGATCGCACCGGTGCGGCCCAACGTGGCGACGAGCTCGTCGAAGGCCCGGCGATCCTCCAGGGCCGGCGGCATCTGGGAGGTGGGCCACCGTTGCCACACCTGGGTGCGGTAGCTCGCGTACCCGGTGTCCTCGCCGTCCCAGAAGGGGCTGTTGGCCGACAGGGCGAGCACGACGGGCAGGAACGGGCGGATGCGGGTCATGGCGGCGACGGCGACGTCGGCGTCGGGCACGCCGACGTGCACGTGGAAGCCGCAGATCACCTGCTCGCGAGCGACGTGTGCGTAGCGGTCCGTCAGCTCTCGGTAGCGGGGCGCGTCGGTGATCCGCTGCTCGTGCCAAGGCGAGAACGGGTGCGATCCGGCCCCGATGACCCCGAGTCCGAGCTGGCCCGCAGCGTCGGCCAGGGCTCGGCGGAGCCGCACGAGCTCAGCCGACACGTCATCGAGGTCCTCACAGACCGGGGTGGCGGTCTCGACCTGGCACAGGTTGAGCTCGGGCTCGATCTCGTCGCGAAGTTCGGGGTCCATCGAACGCAACAGCGAGCCCGAGGCGGGGACCATGGCACCGTTGGCAGCCTCGACGACGAGGAACTCCTCCTCGACGCCGATGGTCGGGACGGGCATCAGCACGCGGCGGGTGGCCCCTCGCGCTCAGCGACCCACGACGTCGGAGTCGCTGTCGACGTCGGGCCCGTCGCCGACGGTGTCGGCCACCCGGGCATCGCGGCGCCCCATCGGCTCGTCGCCGTCCACGGTGGTGTCGCGAGCGGTCTGGTGCTCCATCTCCGCGTTGATGTGAGCGCCGAGCAGCACGACGACCGCCACGATCCACAGCCACAGCAACAAGATGACGACGGCGGCCAGCGACCCGTAGGTCTCGTTGTAGGAACCGAAGTTCGACACGTAGATCTGTAGGGCGATGGTGGCCAGCAGGGCCAGCACCGTCGCGATCACCGCACCGGGCGTGATCCAGGACAGCGTGGCGTCGTCTCGTTCGGGGCCGATCCGGTACAGCAGCGTCAAGAAGCCGACGACCAGGGCCGCGGCCACGGCGTAGGCGGCGACGGTGGCCAGCACCCCCAGGGCGCCGCCCACCCGGGCGGCGAAGGTGAGGGCGGTGACCAGGGCCACCATGCCCACCACGGCGACGACGGTGAGCAGCAGCGCGCTGAGGCGCTTGGCGACGAAGCCCCGGTCGTCGGGTTCGTCGTAGATGGCGCCGACGGCGTTGGCGACCTGGCTCATCGCCCCCGACGCCGACCACAGCGCCAGGGCGATCGACACGAGCGCTGCGAACGACAGCGCGGCGCTCGACTGGCTGGCCACGTTGGAGATCTGGTCCTCCAGCAGCTGGCTGGCGCTCTCGGGCAGCCCCGAGGTGAGCTCCTGGATGCGGGCGGCGGCCTCGGCGGGGGTGCGCAGGATGCCGTAGACGCTGACCACGGCCAACAGGCCGGGCACGAGGGCGGTGAAGACGTAGTAGGCGATGCCGGCGGCGAGCAGCGTGGTGTTGTCGTCGCCGAACTCGTCCTTGATGCGCCGGCCGATGTCCTTCCACCCCTCTGCAGGGATCTCGGTCGGCTTGTCGGCGTCTCGACCCCGTTCGGGCGATCCCACCGGTGGGTCCGTCGTGGCGTCCCCGCTGCTGCCCCCAGAGGTCCTCGGGCGGGTGCGCCCACCCGACCCCGAACGCTCGTCTCTCGCTGCGCTGCCCGACACGGCCTGCACGGTACCTCCACAGCGGCGTGGCGCCGGTGATCGCCCGACCGGGCTGCCTCGGCGGGTCGTCTCGAGGTTCGATCCGGGTGCGACGGGGTACGGGCCCCCCTGCGATGGCCGAACTCGAACACGTCGGCGCTCGGATCGCCCCGGTCGCAGCGGGGTGGGGCCCCGATGCGACGATCACCCACGTGGCGGTCGTCGTGCCGGCGCGCGACGAAGCCGACCGCATCTCTGCGACCATCCGCAGCCTCGACGTCGCTCGCCGACGCCTCCCCGCCTCGGTCCTCAGCACCATCGTGGTGGTCGCCGACACCTGCGCCGATGACACCGAGGCGGTGGCGCGTCGTTGGCTGCGCACCGGCGACGCCGTCGCCCGGGTGCGGGTCGGCAACGTCGGAGCGGCCCGGCGGGTCGGGAGCGCAGTGGCCTTGGGCCTGATCGGCCGCCACCCCCGGGGGGTCTGGATCGCCAGCACCGACGCCGACACCGTGGTGCCCGCCGAGTGGTTGGTGGACCAGCTGCGAGCCGCCGCCGACGGCGTCGAGGCGGTGGCCGGGACGGTCACGCTGACTGATGACGCCGACGACGTGGTGCGACGCCGCTTCGCCCGCCACTACGGCACCGCGACCTCGGGCGAGCACCCCCACGTGCACGCCTGCAACCTCGGCGTCCGTGGTGACGCCTACGTGCGAGCCGGGGGGTGGGCGGCGCTGGCGACCGGTGAGGACCACGACCTCTGGGGTCGCCTGCGGGGCTGCGCCCGCACCCGCTCGATGGCCGAGCTCACCGTGGCCACGAGCGGCCGGCGCCGAGGGCGGGCCCCTGACGGGTTCGCCGTCGACATGGACGAGCTGGCGGCGGCTGCAGGATGACCTGGGTCCCTGCGCCGGCCGTCGGCACCCGACCGGTGCGGCTCGGCTCAGCCGCCTTCGAGGATGCGCTTGAGCTCGTGGTTGCGCAGGACGATCAACTGGTCGAGGTGACGCCGCAGCACCAGGGTCTCGGCGATGCGTCCGAGGATGGGGACGGGGGCGTCGAAGGTGACGATGTCGTGCATCTCGGTTCCCTCGTCGCACTCGACGAAGCGATGCTCGTGGCGGAAGTCGCGGAACGGTCCGCGCTGCTGTTCGTCGACGAAGTGACGCGGCCGGACGTACTCGGTGATCTCCGAGGTCATGGTCCACCAGATGCCGAAGTGCCGGGCCCGCCACGTGACGGTGTCGCCCAGGGCCATCGACCCCGACGAGATGCCCGCCACGATCTGCTCACCGGTGTGCTCGAAGGAGGTTCGATGGAAGTCGACGTCGAGAGACGTGTCGAAGGTGGTCTCGACGGGGGCGGCGATCGTCGTCGAGTGCTGGAAGCGGACCGTCACGCCGCGACCCTAACCGCCGCTGCGGCGGGGCCGGCCCCCGTCCACGCCGGGGCGGCGTCGTGATCGACCTCACCCAGCTCGCTGGGCGCGTGAGCCGGCAGAAGCCGTTCAACGCCGTCGTTCCCGCCGCCGAGCTCGTGCGCCGCCGCCTCGGCGGACGCTGGTGGGACGAGGTCGAGGCCAGCGGCGACCGCGTCGAGGAGGAGGTGATCGGCCGAGACGACCTGCAGCGGCTCGGCGACGGCGTCGGCGACGTGTTGACCCGGCGCTACGAGATCTCGCTGAGCGGGGCGCGACGACCGCTCGGCGAGGCGCTCCGGCTCCTCCGCCGGGATCCCGACGAGCTCGGGCCCTCGGAGTACGCCACGTTCGGCGGCCCGCTCGAGGAGGGGGACCGCCGCACCGTGCGGCTTCCCGGACCGTGGGACGGCCCGGTCGAGGTCCTCGAGTCGAGTCCGGACCGGGTGCGCCTCGCCACCCGACCCGGGCACATGGAGGCCGGGTGGATCGACTTCTCGATCGTCGGAGCCGACTCCGGCGCCCCGCGCTTTCGCATCGAGTCGACCGCCCGGGCCGGCGACGCCGGCTTCTGGTTCCTCCACGACGTGCTGCCGTGGGCCCGGTGGATCCAGACCGACATGTGGGCGACCGTGGCCGAGTCGGTCGCCGAGGCGCTCGAGGTCCCTGACATCGAGCGGGTGGAGGTGATGACCATCCGGCACGCTGGAGGGCCCGGCGACGGTGCGGACGGCGCCCACGACGCCGGTGCCGCGCCCGAGGTGAGCTGAGCCGGGGGCGGGGCCGGCCCCGCCGCCCGGGGTCTGGTGCCGGGGCCGCCACCTCGAGCGACCCGACTCAGCGCAGCGGCCACGGGGTACCCGAGGTGGAGGATCGGGCGAAGGAGGACGGCGATGAGGCGTTCACACGGCCCAACGATCGACAGCCGGACGATCGACATCCGGACGACAATCTACACCCGGGCGATCGACACCCGGGCGATCGACACTGCGTCAGATCGGCGCCGGGTCGGTGCCGGCCCTCAATCCTCTTCGACGGCGAACGCCACCTCGACCTTGACCTGCCACTGGTCGACGCCTCCGCTGCCGTCGAGGCTGGCGCGCAGGTCGGTGATGTTGGCCCACGTCTGGCCCCGGACCGCCGAGGCCGAGGTCGCCACCGCGGCCCGCACCGCAGCTTCGATGCTCTCCCCCGACTCGCCGACCAGGGTTGTCATCTTGTACGTCGAACCTGACATCACGTCTCCTCGTTGTCGTGCGGCCGCCTCGTACCCGCCGCCGCCGGCTGCGAACCACGACGGCGGCGTCGTCGGCGCCACCGCCGCTGGCGGTGGCAGCGCATGACCGTGTCGGTCGGGGCGTCGGGTCAGGGTGGCACGTCGACGGCCCTGTGGGGGTTGATGTCCGCGAGCACCAGCGCCGAGCTGATCTCCGCCCTGCGCCGGGTGCTCGAGCCCTACGGCGTCGACGGCCTGTTCGTCGTCGACCACTCCGTGTCGCACCTCGTCGCCGTCGACGGGGCCACGACCATCGCCGTCGACGACGCCATGCTCGGTCCGCTCTTCGAGCTGTCGCCCTTCGAGTCCGTCGACGGACGGGTGCTGACCCCCCTGGTCGATCTCGAGTTCCCCGTGATGGTCGCCCGGTCGAGCGACACCGACATCCCCCCCGACATCGCCCGGCTGTGCGGCGAGATCGTGAGCCGGCGCCTCACGACCTTCGACGGGCTCGAGTCCTGCCGACGCCGATCGCAGGTCTCGCTGGCGGCCAAGCTGCAGTGGGACTTCCTGCCCACCAAGGCCCTCAAGGTCGGGCCGTTCCGGGCGGCCGGCACCCTCGAACCCGCCCATGACGTGGCCGGCGACGCCTTCGACCTCGGCGCGACGCCCGATGACGAGGCGCTGGCCGCCGCCAGCCTCGATGCCATGGGCCACGGTCTGGAGGCGGCCCTGTCGGCCTCGGTGGCCCTGGCCGGGCTCCGCAACGCCCGTGAGGACGGGGCGTCGCTGGCCGAGCAGGTGGGGGTCGCCCACCGTGCCGTGCAGGACCACTGGCACGGTGACCGCTTCGTGACCATGGCCGCCGTCGAGGTCACCCCCGAGTCCATCCGCGTCGTCAACGCCGGTCACGAGCCGCTGCGCCGGCTGTCGGAGGGACGGGTGCGCCGCCTGTCCATCCCGGCCGCGCCGCCGCTCGGGGTCGCCGGCTCGCACGAGCACACGAGCCACGAGATCGAGCCGCTCGAGCTCGGCGAGGCGCTCGTGATGCTCTCCGACGGCGTGCCCTCGGCGCGCCCGTCGGGGGGTCAGCGCCTCGGCAGCGACGGCGCCGACGGGCACCTGGCGGTCGGTGGCTCGGAGTCCCCCCTGCTGATCGCCCATCGGATGGTGCGCCACGTCGTCCGCCACGCCGCCGGCACCCTCACCGACGATCTCACCGCCGTCGTCGTGCGTCGTGCGACCGCCCCGGCGTCGTGACCAACGGCGAGGCGCTCGGGCGGCCGCTGCTGTCGGTGCGCTTCACCGCGCCGCCGGCCGGTGCGGTCGAGCGGGTGACCGGCGCCATGCTCGACGTCGCCGCCGCTCACCAGGGGCGGTCGTTGGACCAGCTGGACCTGTACGAGCTCGCTCTCGGTGAGGTGCTCGACGCCATCAGGGGAGCGGTCTCCCGGGCATCGATCTGGGTGGCCCCTGAGGTGGTGCTGCGCCTCGACCACGGCGGACCTCAGATGGGTCTCGACGACGACGCTGCGGCCATCGTCGCTGCCGCCTTCGACAGCATCATCGCACGTGCGCGCAGCGTGACCCTAAGGTTGGGTCCGACGAAGGAGCTGCCGTGACCGGTCGCCGCAAGACCCGGACCACACCTGCACGCCGAGCCGCCCGTCAGGCGCCCGGCAACCCGAACGCGACCGAATCGCTCGTCGCTGACAACCTCGAGCTGGCGACCCGCATCGCCCGCCGGTTCTCCCGCGCCGGCAAGGTCGACGAGGATCTCGTCCAGGTCGCCAGGATGGGCCTGTACCTCGCAGCTCGCCGCTACGACCCGGCCGCGGGGCCGTTCCGGCCGTTCGCCGCCGCCACCATCTCCGGCGAGTGCAAGAAGCACCTGCGCAACGTGGGCTGGTCAGCCAGGGTGCCCCGCTCGGTCCAGGAACGGTCCCTCGCCGTCGAACGGGCGGCCGAACGGCTGCAGCAGCGACTGGGGCGCAGCCCGACGCCTGCGGAGGTCGGTGAGGTGGCCGGCATGTCGGTCGAGGAGGTCCTCGAGGCCCGCCACGCCCGCGAGTCCACCTTCGCCGGGCCGCTGCCCGCTGATGATGAGCCGACCGACCAGACCGACGGCGACACGTCCCTGGTGCTGGCCGAGGTCCTCGACGGGCTGGAGGCGCGGCACCGCCGCATCCTGCGGCTGCGGTTCCACGACGAGCTGAGCCAGCGCGAGATCGCTGGACGACTCGGGGTGTCCCAGACCACCGTGCACCGCATGCTGAGCTCGGCCAACGCTGCGGTGCGTGGGGCGCTCGACGACGTCGGCTTCGAGCGGTGAGCGCGTCGTCGGCCCCCTGTGAGGCGGTGGCCACCATCGAGATGGCACCCGAGGTCGGAGCCGTGCCGATGCTGCGCACGGTGCTGCGCCGCCTCCTGCCCGCCACCGACCCCGAGGAGGCGAGCCTGTACTACGGGGCGGTCACCGAGGTGGTCATCAACGCCGTCCGGGCGCACCAGGTCGACGAGGTGGCCGATCCCATCGCCGTCGACGTCTGCCTCGGCGAGCGTCCCGATCTGACCGTCACCGATGGCGGTCGTGGCCTCGATCCGGGCGCGCCGACGCCCACCGCCGACTTCGAGGGCACAGGTCAGGGTCTGCGCATCGTGCGGGCTGTCTGTGAGGGCGTCGAGATCGACAGCGACGAGCACGGCACCCGGGTGCGCCTGCCCTTCCCGGTCGACGGCGGCGCAGCGCCGCCCCGAGACCACCGGGGCGCCGGGGGCGAGCGTGGCTGAGCCGACGGGTCAGATCTGGCGGGGGTCCGTTGGCTGACGCCGAGACCCAGTTCGACGTCCACCACGACATCGGCGACGGCGGGATCGTGCTGACCGTGGTCGGAGAGTTCGATGCCAGCTGCGTCGGCTACTTCGAGGGGCGGGTCAACGAGACCCTGCAGGCGGCGCCGGACGGGGCCGCCAAGCGCCTGTCGGTCGACGTCGGGCCGACGGACCTGCTCGACTCGGCGGCCATCGGCTCGCTGCTGCGCCTGCACCGCGACCGGGAAGCGGCCGGCGGCGAGATGACGGTGCGGATCAGCCGCCCGTTCCAGCGCACCCTGTTCGAGGTCACCGGGGTCGGCTACCTGTTGAGCGAGGACGGCGTCGGCCCCTGATCGCGGCGCAGCTCACCCTTGATCGGCTTCTACGTCCACCACCACGGCCTGGGCCACCTGCGGCGTGCTGCGGCGATCACCGCCCACCTGCCCGACGGGTGTGCGGTGCTGACGAGCCACGCTGACGCCACCCGGGTGTTGCCCGGCCACGTCGAGCTGATCGAGCTGCCCCCTGACCACCTGCCGGGTGGCGACGGACCCGAGGGGGGCATCGCCGCAGACGCCACCGCCGGTGGGGCCTTGCACTGGGCGCCGCTCGGGGGGCCGCTCGCCAAGGCGAGGACCAGTGCGCTCGTGGGATGGCTGTCGCGGCCCGAGGCGCGCCTGGTCGTGTGCGACGTCTCGGTCGAGGTGGCGGTGCAGGCCAGGCTGTGCGGAGTGCGGACGGTCGTGGTCCGCAGCCACGGCGACCGCACCGACGACGCCCACCGCCTCCAACACCGCCTCACCACCGCAGCGCTCGCCCCCTACCCACCCGAGCTGGAGCCCGAGGACACCCCCGCCGGGTTGTTGCGCCAGACCTTCCACGCAGGGTTCTGCACCCGGGACGCCCCGTCGGTGGGGCGGCCGGCGCCGCAGCGGCGGGGTGACCGACGACAGCTGCTCATCGCCCTCGGTGCCGGGGGCACCAGCTTCGACCCGCGCGATCTGCCGGCGATCGCCAGCGCCCTCGACGGGTGGATGGTCACCCTCGCCGGTCGCGACGGCCCGAGCGATCCCAGTCGAGGCTTCCACAGCGTCGGATGGGTCGATGACCTCCAGGGCCGGCTGGTCGAGGCCGACGTGGTCGTCGGCCACGCCGGGGCCAACCTGGTCGCCGAGACCGCCATGGCGGGCACACCCATGGTCTGTGTGGCCGAGGAGCGGCCGTTCGCCGAGCAGGTCCGACGTGCCCGTCGCCTCGACCAGCTCGGTGCCGCGGTGAGCACCACGGGCTGGCCCGCACCGGGGGAGTGGCCCGAGCTGGTCCGACGAGCGGTCGATCTCGGCGGTGATCGGCTCCATGCGCTGGGTGCTCCCGGCGGGGCCCGTCGTGGCGCCGGGTGGTTGGCTGCCCTCGAGCGGTCCTCGGTCATCCGGTGGTCTCGCGACCAGCGCGTCGTCGCCTCCGGTGGGTGAGCGGATGCAGACGTCGCCGCGCCCGGTCTCGGTGGTGACCATCGTCAAGGACCGTGCGGACCGCCTCGCCCACCTGTGCTGGGGGTTGGCGGGCTGTGACCCGCCGGCCGGTGAGCTGGTCGTGATCGACATGGGCTCTGCTGATCCCGATGCGCACCGGGCCGCCGCCCGTCTGGAGTCCGGGCGATGGGGGCCGACCCAGATCTGCCACCTCGACGTGCGCGCCGAGGCCGGCGGGGGCCTGCCGCTGGCTGGCGCTCGCAACCTCGGGGTGCGTGCCGCGTCGAACGATCGGGTCGTCCTCCTCGACGTCGATTGCATCCCAGCGCCCGATCTCATCGGCGCCTACGACGCGGCGATCAGCCGGGGCGGGCTGTGCAACGGCCCCGTCAGGTACCTGCGCGCCGGCTGGGACGAGCCCACCGCTGCGACCGAGGTCGGTGATCTGTGGGCCCGCAGCGACCCCCATCCCGTCCGGCCCTTCGACCACGCCGGGGAGATCGTCGATGACCGACACGAGCTCTGCTGGTCGCTCAGCATCGGGCTCGACCGCGCCACGTTCCAGCGAGTCGGTGGCTTCGACGACGCCTACCGCGGCTACGGCGCAGAGGACACCGACTTCGGCATGCGATGCCGGGCGGCGGGGGTGGCGATGCGTTGGATGTCAGTCGGAACTGCGTTCCACCAGTGGCACGCCAGCCCGAGCCCACCGGTGCACCACCTCGAGGCGATCGTGGCCAACGCCCGGAGGTTCCACGAGCGGTGGGGCCGGTGGCCGATGGAGGGCTGGCTAGCCGACTTCGTCGACCGGGGCCTGGTCACGTGGAGCGCCGAAGCGCTCGCGCTGGTCGAGCCGGCCCCGCCGCCCGGCGAGGCGCCCGGGAGCTGACCGGCGCAGCCCAGCGTGCCCCGTCGGAGCGGGGCGCAGGGCACTGCGGTAGATCTGCTCGTAGCGGTCGGCCATGGCCGCCACCGAGCACCGGCGCAACGCCACCTGCCGGCAACGGCGCCGGGACCTCGTCACCGCACGGTCGATCGCCGCGGCGAGACCGCGAACATCATCGGGCGGCGCCAGTGCCCCGGTCGTGTCGTCGATGAGCTCGCCGACCGCTCCCCGGTCGAACGCCGCCACCGGCGTCCCGGTGGCCAGCGCCTCGGCGACGGTCAGGCCGTAGGGCTCGTCCCATCGCGGCGTGGCCAGGGCCACCGCGGCCGAGGCCACCACCTCGCTGAGGGCCTCGGCGTCGAGGTGGCCGAGGTAGCGGGCGTCAGGACCCAGCCGGCGGGCCACCTCACGATCGAAGTAGGTCCGGTCGTGGATCGGCCCGGCCAACAGCAGCCGTCGGCCTGCCAGGCGGGCGGCGTCGATGGCGAGGTGGGGGCCCTTCTCGGGCACCAGGCGCCCGGTCCACACGGCGTGGTCGTCGCCGCCGCCCCGGGGGCGCCAGAGCTCGGTGTCGACCCCGTTGGGCACGACCACGTCGACCAGGGGTCCCCAGGCGGCGGCGTTGGTCGCTGACACCGATGCCACCACGTCAGCGGGACGCGCCCGGCAGGCGAAGGCGCTCTCCAACCACGGGGTGGGGGGGCTGTGGAGGGTGTGGACCATCGGCACCGGCGTCTCGAACACCGGCGGCAGGTAGTGCAGCGAGTGGTTGTGCAGCACGTCGAAGCGGGCGTGGCGAAGGTGGACCCCGAGCCGCAGGTAGGCGTCGTGTTCGACCATGAACCGCTCGGCCGGCATCGACACGTCGGCACGGGCATCTGGGCTGGGTTCGAAGAGGCGGGTGACGAGGGGCTCCACGGCCACCGCACCGAGCGAGCCGGGCTGACCGTGGCCGGCGAACACCGTGACGCAGTGACCCACGCGGGCCAGCTGGGCGGCCAGGCAGGCCGTCATCGATTCAAGCCCTCCGGCGTGGGGTTCAGCGATGCCGAACCGGGGACCGCCGATGAGCCCGACGCGCAACCGGTCACCGATCGTCGCCGGGCCGCCGTCACGGCGCACTGTCGAGCTCACCTGGTCCTCTCGGTCGTGCGACGCCGCGCCGGCTCGGAGTACCCGTCGCGCCCCGCGGTGATCCGGTGTCACCGCCGTCGATGACTCATCACGCACATGAGTGGGTACGGACCCTCGGACGTTAGACGCCTCAGGGAGAAGCCAGGATGCCCGCACCGGGACCCAAGGGATCATCAGGCGGCGGCGACGCCAAGGAGGTCGCGAAGGAACGCGCCTCTGACGTCGGTGCCTCAGCGAAGGAACAGGCCGGCGAGCTCGGCGACGAAGCCCGCCGCCAGGCCGGCGAGCTCGCCGGCCGCGCCAAGTCCGCCACCAAGCAGCAGGTCGAGCAACAGGGCGACCAGCTCGCCTCGTTGGCAGAGTCTGCGGCGTCCGAGCTGCGCTCGATGGCCAAGGCGGCATCTGATGACAGCTTCATCGGCACCCTCGTCGGCGAGGCCGCCGAGCGCATCGACTCGGTGGCTGGTCGGTACCGCAGCGGAGGCCTCGAGGGGGTGGGCGACGATCTCCGTCGGTTCGCCCGCCGCAGCCCGGCCAGCTTCCTCGGTTCGACGTTCGTCGCCGGCGTCCTCGCCGGCCGAGTCGTCCGCAACGCCGACAACGAGCGGCTGAAGCGGGCCGTGGCGCCGGGCAGCGACCCCGACGACGCCCCGACCGCGTCGTCGTCATCACCTGCCCCGGCACGCGAGCCGGCGCCCTCTGGAGCGACGCCGTCGGGACGCCGCCCGACCACGACGCCGGCGCCGACCGGCACCCTGCCCCCGCCTGACCCCTCGAGGCCCACCGGCAAGGTGCGGCCATGAGCGGAGCGATGTCAGAGTCCTCTCGCCAAGACCCCGAACCGTCGCTGGGCGACCTCATCGGCGATCTCACCACGCAGTTCAGCGATCTCGTGGGGTCACACATCAACCTGGCCAAGGCCGAGATCGCCAGCGAGGTGCGCCAGGCTGGCAAGGGCGCCGGGCTGCTCGGCGGCGGTGCCTTCGCCGCCCTCCTCGCCGTGCTCATGCTCTCGATGGCCGCGGCCTGGGGCCTCGCCGAGCTCATCGAACCCGGCTGGGCCTTCCTGATCGTCGGACTGCTGTGGGCAGCGGTGGCCGCCGCGCTCGCCCTGGCGGGACGCAACAAGTTGGAGGACGTCGACCCGGCGCCTCACCGAACCATGGACGAGCTCAAGGAGGATCAGCAGTGGCTCAAGAACCCGACCAGCTGACCGAGGACATCGAACGTCGTCGCCGGGAGATCTCCCGCACCGTCGACCAGATCGAGGACCGGGTCAGTCCGAGCCGGGCTCTGGCCCGGCGACGTGACGGGCTCCGCCGCCGCTTCACCGACCTGCGAGATCAGATCGTCGGCAACGACGACGACGAGTACCCGGTCTACGGCCGAGACCGGCTCAACGACCCCTACGACCCGTACCGGTTCCCCCCGGGCGCCGCTGCCACCGATGACGACGAGTCGCTCGGTGACCGTGCTCGGCAGGCGGGCGGACGCGCTCGCGACGCCCTCGACCAAGCCCCCGATCCCCGAGACGCCGCTCGCCGACGCACCCAGGGCAGCCCGGTCGCTGCCGGTGTCTTGAGCTTCGGCGTCGGGCTCCTGATCGGCGGCGTCCTCCCCTCCTCGCGCACCGAGCAGCGGGCGGTCGGACGCGTCCAGCCCGAGCTCGAGTCCGCGGCCCAGGAGGTCGCAGGGGCGGGTCAGGATGTGGCCGGTACCTTGAAGGAAGATGCCCAGGGTCGCGCTGAGGACCTGAAGGACCAGGCCTCGGGTTCCGCCAAGTCGGTGAAGGATGACGCCACGTCGGCAGGCCAACAGGTCAAGGACTCCGCCACGTAGCACGTCTGAGGGTCGAGACGGGTGGGGACCGGGCAGGTGGGTGCTGGCAGCCGCCGGCTGCGCGTCCGCTCGGTCCCCGCCGCACACCCTTACGTCCGTCGGATCCACCTCGACGGCGAGGGCCTCACCCGCCTGCTCGCCGATCCCACCATCCCGTGGTGGCCGCCCGAACCACTCGAGCGGGGCTGGATGGCCCGTCACCGGGGCGAGGCCGACGTGGTGCACGTCCACTTCGGCTTCGAGCAGCGCAGTCCCGACGAGCTGCGGGCGTGGTGCGACGAGCTCGCCGAGATCCAGCTGCCCCTGGTGGTGACGGTCCACGATCTCGTGTGTCCCCACGACCCCGACCACCGCGCCCACCGCCGCCGCCTCGAGGTGCTGGTGCACAGGGCGTGCACGGTCATCACCCTCACCGCCGGGGCTGCGACCGAGATCGCCCGGCGGTTCGGACGGCGGGCCGAGGTCGTGCAGCACCCGAACCTGGTGCCCCTCGATGATCCCGTCGTCGCGACGGTGCCGGGACGTGTGCTCGTCGATCTGTCCTGGGGCCGGGCCAACATGATGGATCCCGACGAGGTCGTGCCGCCGGTCGCCCGGGCGGCGGCGGCGTGCGGAGGTCGCGTCACGGTGCGGCTGCGGTCGTCGCACCCGTTCCACCGTCGGCGCGGCCTCGGGCTCACGAGCGGGCACCACGTCGACGTGGTGGTCGATGACCGCCTCGATGACCGACGGTTCCACGACTCGATGGCGAGCGCCCACGTCGTGGTGCTGCCCTACCGCTTCGGCACCCACTCGGGACGTCTCGAGGTGTGCCGAGATGTCGGGACCCGGGTCGTGACGCCGAGCCACGGGTACTACCGCGAGCAGTGGAGCGAGGCCATCACCTTCGATCCCGGCACGGACCGGGCCGACGAGGCGACGTCGCTGGAGGGTGCCGTGCGACGAGCCTTGGCCCAGCCGGCTCCCGCTCCAGCGGACCGCCGGTGGCGATCGGAGCAGGCCCGACGGGTCCACGCCGCCCACCAGGAGATCTACACCGCCGCGATCGCCGCCGCATCGTGAGCTCGCCCGCCGACGAGACCAGACAGGCGCAGCGCACTCGCGTCACGTTCTTGCACGTGGGGTCGTCGCGCAACGGGGTCACCCGCTTCGGTCTGGTGCTCAGCGAAGCTGTGGCCGCCCATCGAGACGTCGGTCACGTTCGATGCGACCGCCTCGGTGATCTCGACGGCCGGGCTCAGGCCGATCCGGCCGGGGTGTGGCACGTCCAGTACTCCAGCCACGCACACGACCTCGACGCCGAGCGATCGGCTCAGGTCTTGGCCCAGCTGTCGCGACGGGTGGGGCTGACGATGGTCGTGACGCTGCACGACGTTCCCGACGTCACGGCCGAGCACGGACCCCGAGCCCGTGGGCGGGCACGCGCCTACGCACGGGTCGCCGCGGAGGCTCAGGTGGTCGTGTGCAGCACGACCGAGCGGAACCGCCTCGCCGCGCTCGGTCATCGCAGGCGGGTCGAGGTCATCCCCCACTTCGTGGAGCGGCGCCCGGGCACGACGGGCCCACGACCGAGCGGTCGGCACCGAGACGGGGGCGGTCGCGCCCGGGTGGGGGTGCTCGGCTTCGTCTACCCCGGCAAGGGTCACGACACCGTGCTGGAAGCGGCAGCGCGGTGCCGGTCCGATGTGGAGGTCGTGGTGATCGGCGCAGCCTCACCCGGACATGACGACCTCCTGGCCGAACTGCGGGCCCGGGCTGCCCGGTCCGACGTCGCGCTGACCGTCACCGGCTGGGTCCCCGAGCGCCGTCTGGACGACGCGCTCGTCGCCGTCGACGTCGCCGTCGTGGCCCACAGGGGCGCCTCGGCGTCAGGGTCCGCCGCGACCTGGCTCGCGGCGGGCCGTCGGCCGATCCTGTGCGAGGACGCCTACGCCCGGGAGCTGGCGCGCCTGGCGCCGACGGCGGTGCGGTTGGTCGCCCGCGACGAGACGGCCCTGGCCGCAGCCATCGACGCCGCCCTCGACGACCCGGGCTCGACCCGCCAGAGCTCTGTGCCACCGGAGCTGCGCATCGAGGCGATCGCCGGGCGCTACGGCGCCGTCTATGACCGAGCAGGTCGCGCGGGGGCGCCGTCGTGACATCGACTCCCGCCCCGGCGTCTGGCGCCTCGGCTGACGCCGTCACGGAGCGGACCGGGTCTGCGCCGCTGGTCGCGGCCGACGCCGCCACCCGAGATCAGGCCCCGGTGCCAGGCGGCGCCCGAGGCCCGCTCACCGTCGTCGCCAACCGGTGGGATCTGCTACCCCCGCCGGAGCGGGCGCCACGGGTCAGCATCGTCATCTGCCACTACGAACAGGCCGACGAGCTCGGTCGGGTCCTGGCCGGCGTGGCCCTCCAGCGCGGCCCGGTCGAGATCGTCGACGTCACCGTGGTCGATGACGGCTCGGGGCGGCCGCCGGTGCTGCCGGCGTCGTTCCCGTTCGACCTGGCGCTGCTGTGCCAGGAGGACCTGGGCATCCGACCGGCCGCAGCCCGCAACCTCGGAGCGACCAGGGCGCAGGGCGACGTGCTCGTCTTCCTCGACGGTGACACCGTCCCGTCACCGGAGTACGCCGCGGTGGCGGCGGCGGTGCCGGCCGTGGCGCCCGAGGCGGTGGTGGTCGGGCGTCGACACCACGTCGATCTGGCCGGATGGAGCCCGGCGGCCACCGCCCGCTGGCTGGAGGACCCCACGGCCGGGCGGTGCCCGCCCACCTTCGGCGACCCAGGGTGGTTGCACGACGGCTATGACCGGACGGCCGACCTGGTCCACGCCGATGACCGCTCGTACCAGCTCGTCATCGGGGCGGTCATGACGATGGCACGCCCGATCTTCGACGAGCTCGGCGGCTTCGACGCCGAGATCGACTGCTACGGCGGCGAGGACTGGGACCTGGCGTACCGGGCGTGGAACGCCGGCGGCCTGCTCGTGCATCGTCGCGACGCCCACGCCTTCCACGACGGGCCCGACTGGCGGGGTCGCGAGGGTGACCAGGCGACCAAGAACCCCGAGCGACGGGTCGTGCGCCGGGCCGTGCCGGGGCGTGACGCCCTGGCGGGCCCGCACCCCCGGGTCGTCGTGCACCTCGACGCGGCCGGCACCGACGACGACGTCGTGCTCGCCTCGATCGAGACGGCACTGGCCGCTGGCGGCTCGCAGCTGGCGGTGGTGGTCCACCACATGTCCGAGCTGGTGCTCGCCGAGACGAGGTGGGACGCCCGGGTCACGACCTCACGGGACCAGCTCGACGAGACCCGCAGCGTGGCCCGCCTCGTGGCGTCGCGCCCGGTGATGTTCTGTGAGGGGGCCGTGGACGCGATCGTCGACGCCCTGGTCAACCGGGCGGGTGGGGGTCGCGTGCGCGTCGTCGACGCCGACGGCCCGTTGCTGGTGGCCACGACCACCCGGGCGATGGGTCGGGCGAAGCGGTGGGCCCACCGCCACCTCGACGCCGAGGCCGCCGTCGATGCGCTGTTCGGCGTGGCCACGGTGCCGGGGCCAGCGGTCGGGGTCTCGGCTGCGCCGGGGTCGGTGGACCTCTCTGAGGTGTTCACCCGATGAGCGGGGCCGGGGCGTGGTGATCGCCAACCCCCGGCTGGGTGTGGTGGTCACCGCCGCGCCCGGCACGGCGAGCACCGCCCTTCGGCGCCACCTCCTCGGCCTCGAGGGCTCGGTGGCGGTGCCAGCCACCGAGGGCGCCGTGGCAGCCCACCCCGGCTCGGTCGACGCCAAGCACGCCACGCTGCGCCAGCTCGTCGCGGCCGGCGTCGTCGAGCCCGGTGACCTCGCCGGGATGACGGTCGTGACGACGACGCGCAACCCCTTTGACTTCTGGGTCGCCGAGTGGTGGCGCTCGCGGACCCGCTGGATCGCCGAGGTGCCCGACCCGTCGTCGTGGGTGCACCGCGTGCCCGGCATGCTCGATCAGATCCTCGAGGCCGCGCTGTGGAACTTCCCCACGTGGGTCGACGCCCGTCTCGGTGCTGACGCCGCCTCTGGCATCGTCCGACACGTCAACGAAGGTCACGTCGACGAAGCTGCGGTCGTGCTCCGCAGCGAGGAGCTGAGCGACGGGCTCGTCGACCTCATCGGGCCGGCGGGACGCGGCGTCGCACGGTACAACGACAGCCAACGCCGCCAGCCGTACTGGCAGCACTACGACCACCGCGCCCGGGAGCTGGTCGGTGCCGTGCACCGGCCCGACCTCGAGCGCTTCGGCTACGAGTTCTGAGTGGGGTCCTCCGTGCCACCGACCATCTCGTCATCCACGTGCATCGCCGCCACCTCGGCGGCCACGTCGGCGTCCTCGCCCGGCAGTGCCCGCCGCAGGTCGCGGTCGGCCAGGGAGTCCGACTCGCCGTGGACGTTGGGATCCTCGACGCCGAGGGGCTGTTCGGGCGCCAGGGTCGCCCCGGACACCTCATCAGAGGTCACGGCGTCGCCGCCGGTCACGTCGGTGTCGGTCGCCTCGTCGGGAGGAAGGGCCGCAGATGCGTCGGTCATCGCCGTCGGGTGCCCGCCCCGGCGTGAGACCAAACGCCGTCGACGTCGGTCAGCCGGTGCCTCCGGTATCGTGCGGGCAGTGACACCTGCTGCCACGCCCCGATGACCCCCGAGGCGATGACCTCGGGCACCCAGGGGGCTCAGGGAACCGAGTCAACGGCGGCGGCCGAGGAGTCGAGGTGGTCCTCGCGGGCTGGTGTGCCCTCGTGGTTGGACTTCGGGGCCCGGTGGTCCTGGCGGCTCGTGATCGTCTCGGCTGCCCTGGCCATCTTGTGGGTGGTGCTGAACCGCACCGCCGTCGTCGTCATCCCGGTGCTCGTGGCGGTGATCGCCGCCGCGGTGCTCTCGGTCCCCGTCGGGTGGCTGACCAGGCGCATCCCCCGAACTGCCGCGACCTTCCTCGTCCTGTTGGGCGTGGCCCTGCTGGGCGCTGGCCTCGTGCTGTTGGTGGTCCCCCCCCTGGTCGAGTCGCTCAGCGATCTGTCCAACGACGTCGACCGCGTCATCGCCGACGTCCGGGACTGGGCGAGGACCGGGCCGCTCAGCCTCGACCTCGCCACCGTCAACGAGCTCGAACAGACCGCACGTGATCAGGTCACGCGGCTCGTCGACGGCGTCCGTGAACGCCCGGCGTCCGGAGCCCGTCGCTTGGGCGAGTTCGCAGCGGGAGCGCTCCTCGCCTTCGTCGTCACGTTCTTCTTGTTGAAGGACGGTCCCGAGCTGTGGGCCTGGATCCTGCGCCACGTCCGCAACGACCGACGTCCCGTCGTCGACGCCGCCGGACGGGCCAGCTTCATGACCTTGCGACGCTGGACCCTGGGAACGTTGCTGAACGGCGTCATCGAGGCGGTCAGCTTCGGCACCATCTTGGCCCTGGTGGGGGCCCCCGCCCTCGTGCCGCTCATCGTGTTGACGTTCTTCGCCCCGTTCCTCCCCGTCATCGGCGCCACCGTCACCGGCGTGCTGGCGGCGGCGCTGACGTTGGCCTTCAACGGCCCGACCGATGCTCTCATCGTGGCCGGGGGGGCCCTGTTCGTACAGCAGGTCGAGGGCAACGTCTTGGTCCCGGTCATCATGCGCCGCGCCGTGGCCCTGCACCCGATCGTGACGCTCGTCGGCATCGGCATCGGGGCGACCATCGCCGGCATCGTCGGCGCCCTGCTGGCCATCCCGCTCACCGCAGCGGTGAGCGCCGCCACCGGCGCCGCCCGCCACGCCGCAGCGTCAGCCACCCTGGCCGAGAAGCCCCACCAGCCGGTCAGCGGTCTGGTGATCCCGACCCACCCCACCCACGTGAGCCTCGACGGCGACGGCGCACGCTCCCCGCGCTAGCGCGCGCAGTCCAGGCGAAGCGTCCAGGCCGGGCGGTCCCAGGGCGGGCGGGTTCGGCCGGGGCGGCGCTCAGCTCCTCTCGGTGCGTCGCAACGCCGCCGCCACCAGGTCGCTGCCGATGACGTTGTCGAGAAGCCGCAGGTCGACATCGTCAGTCGTGATGACGCTGATGTCGCCGGTGGTCTCCATGATCACGGCCCCGACCCGCTCGTAGGATCCGAGGCCGGCGAGGCGGAGCTTGCCGTGCAGGTCGCCCTCGGTGAGGCGGGCCCTGCGGAGGTGCTCATCGACGACGCCGTCAGCGGTCATCAGCACGAGGGGCCGGTTGTCGACGATCTTCTGGATCGGCGTCAGGGTGCGCAGCCGACCGATCGCCCACTGCGTGATCAACAGGGCGCTGACACCGAGCGCGCCGTTCAGCAGCGAGGTGTCGGTCGCGGCGGTCGTGGCGATCAGCGAGCCGATGGCCACGGTCACCGCGAAGTCGAACGCCGACATCTTGGCGAAGCTTCGCAACCCGACGACGCGGACCGCAGCGACGACGAACACCACGATCGCTGCGCCTGACAGCATCACGAGCCAGACCTCGTCCCACGTCGTGCCCAGCCACGCGTCGACCTCGACGGCGAGCACCGGTTGCGCCGAGGGCGTCTCGTCCACGTCGAGCTCCCGTCAGTCGGACCGCTCGGCGGGCGGGGCGGCCACGGTGCCGACGGTGGGCCCCGCTGCTCCCCGTCGCAGCCGCAGACCCAGCCAGATCGGCACGATCTGGCCCACGCCGAACACCACCGCCAGCGCGATGAGCACCGCCGCGATGGCGTCGGTGGAGTCCTGAGCGGTGTCGGCGACATCGGTGGCGACCCCCCGGGCCTCGGCCAGGGTCTGGTCATAGGAGCGCACGAGCTCGTCGGTCTCGTCCACCGAGGTGTCGAGGTCCTCCACCGCGGTGGCGATGTCGCGCAGCTCGGTCGGCGCCTCGCCGATGGCAGCCTCGGCGTCGTCGACGTCAGCGCCGGCCGCGACCAGTTGGTCGGCCAGATCCAACAGCTCGGTCTCGACCCCGGCCACCGCATCCTGCAACGGCACCTCGGGGTCGTAGTCCGGGGCCAGCGGCAGCGACGACAGGCCCTCGAGGGCATCGTCGATCTGGCCGGCCGCGGTCACCAGCGTCGGGAACAGCTCGCCGACGGCGCGCAACGTGTCGGGGACGGCCACGCCGGTGATGTCGGCGGTCTCACGGATGACGTCGCGGGACTCCTCCAGGAGGTCGGCGGCGGTTCGCAGGCCCGCAGCCAGCGAATCGGTCTGGGACCGCACGGTGGACAACACCGAGGCGAACACGTCGACGGAGTCCTCGGCGGCGTCGATGGCGCTCAACGCCACGTCGGTGGTGTCCTCGACGTTGTCGTCGACATCGCCGAGCAGCGTCGCCGACGCGGCGGCGACCACCGCCGCGACCGCGACCCCGATCAGGCCGACGGCCACCATGACGGTGCCGATGACGCGATCGTCGGTCCGGGCCTCGGGGAAGGTCACGGTCGGGGGACCCTACAGCTCGGGCAGGCGCAGGACGTCGTCGATGATGTGGATGGTGCCGCCCTCGAACTCCAGGTCGGGGTTGATGACCGTGGCCCGCCCGATCGTGATCGTGTCGCCGTCGACGCCGACCAGCAGCTCCTCACCGGAGACGACGCTGATGGTCTGGCCGTCGGTGAACGTCGAGCTCGGCAGCGAGCCCTCGGCCACGTGGGAGGACAGGGTCTCGAAGATGAGGGTGGGATCGTTGACCAGGGCGGCGATCTGGTCGGCTTGGACCGACGCGAACGCCTCGTCAGACGGGGCGAAGATGGTGATCTCGCCGTCGGTGATCTCGGTGATGCCCACGAGGTCGACCAGGCCGAGGATGGTGTCGATGCCCTGGCCGGCGAAGGTGTCGGTCAGCAGCTCGGCCGGTGTGCTCGACAAGGTCGTGTCGGTCTGCGCGGCCGCTCCGGTCGTCGCTGTCGGATCGGTCCCGGCGGTGGCGTCCCCGGCGACGGTGCTGGCGGTGCCGGCCTCGGACCCTGCCTCCTCGTCGGTCCCCGTCGCGGGGCCGGCGTCGGTCTCGGTGGTCGCCTCGTCGCCGGTGTCCGCCGACGGCTCGTCGTCGGCTGAGGTGTCGAGATCGGTGTCGCTGCACGCCGAGGCGGCGAGGGCGAGGACGCACGCCGCGATCAGGTTCCTGACCCTGGGTGACCTCATCGGGTTGGCTCCTCGCATCGGGCCCTGGAGGGGCGGGGTGAGCACGCGCACCGTACCTCGCACCCGTTCGCGCTCAGGATTCGTCGGCCGGGGGGATCTCGCGCTGGCTGCCCGGCTCGTTCGTCGGGACGTCGACGAACTCCGCGGGGATGCCCTGGTCGCCCTCGACCGTTCCGGCCCGTCCGTCCCGGTCGCCCTGGGGGTTGTCATCGGGGTGGCCGGCCGGATCGTCGGCGGCGGAGTCGGTGCGTGCAGACATCTGGAGGTCCTCGGTCGTCGTGGGGACGACGGGCTGTCGTCCGAGTGTCGTGACGTTCCCGATGCGAGCCCGGTTCGAAACCGCCACCGCCGGCAGTACGGGTCTCACCGGGGCACGGACCTCAGCGGGGCACGGCCCTCAGCGGGGGCACGGACCTCAGCGGGGCACGGACCTCAGCGGGGGCACGGACCTCAGTGGCGCACGTCACCGAGGGTGTCAGCGGCGTAGGCACCGCGACGTCCGAGGGGTGCGACCGGGTCGATGGTCGAGTCGACGACGGTCTGGCGCTCGAGCTCGGAGTTGATCTCGGCGCCGAGGAGGATCGAGACGTTGGTGATCCACAGCCACAGCAACAGCACGACGAAGCCGGCCACCGAGCCGTAGGTCTCGTCGTAGTTGGCGAAGTTGGCGGCGAACAGCGCGAACAGCGCCGAGCCTCCCAACCAGACCAGCGTGGCGATGAACGCCCCCGGGGTGATCCAGCGCCACCGGGCCGGACGGCGATCGGGAGTGGTCCGGTACAGCACGGTCAGGGCGGCCACGAACAGCAACGCCAGCAGCGGCCAGCGCCCCCACCCGAGGACGGCCCGTGCCGTGGTCCCGAGGCCGACCTCGTCGAGCAGTCGCGGCCCGACGGCGATGAGGAACACGGTGGCCACCACGAACACCCCGGCCACCAGGGTGCCGGCCGCGGCCCACAGACGCCTGATGGCGAAGTTGCGCTCGTCGTCCTCGTCGTAGGCGACGTTGATGCCCTGCAGCAGCGCGGCCACGCCGCCAGAGGAGGTCCACACCGCCCCGAGCACCGAGAGCGCCAGCGTCGTGCCGAGCGTCGACGAGGTGCGAGAGGCGACCAGCTCGAGCTGGGTCTCGACGAAGTCCTGCAGCTCCTTGGGGGCGGCCCCCAGGTAGCTGTCGATGAGATCGGTGACGTCGGCGGGCGAGGAGATCAGGCCGTACACCGAGACGACGGCGACGAAGGCCGGCACGAGCGCCAAGAAGCCGTAGAAGGCGATGCCGGCGCCGATCAGCAGCACCCGATCGGCGCCGAGCTGGTCGAACACCCTGAACGTCACGTCGAGCCAGCCGCGGGGCGGGATGCTGGCCGGGGACCGGGCCTGGCGACCGCGGTCGGCCGGCAGGGGGGCACCCGGGACGCCGGCGTCGACACCTCTCAGCTCGGGGATCGCCGCAGGATCGTCCCGGAGGTCACGCATCGCACCCATCGAACCACCTCACGGGCACCGCTGAGGTCACCCCGTGGTGATCTCGCCTCCCGAGCTCGGCGCGTCGATCTGGACCTTGCGGGCCTTGGCCCGATCGGCGATGGGCAGGCTGAGGGTGATGACGCCGTCTTCGTACTTGGCCTGCATGGCGTCGAGATCGATGTGCGAGCTCACCTGCAACTGACGCCGGAACTGACCCTGGGTGCGCTCGCGGGCGAGGATCTTGGAGTCCGAGTCGTTCCAGCGGCGATTGACCTCGATGGTGATGGCCCCCTGCTCGGCGGTCACGTCGATGTCATCCGGCGTGACGCCGGGAGCGTCGAGGTACACGACGATCTCGTCGTCGTTGCGGACGGCGTCCATGGCGAGCAGCGCCGGCATCGCCGGCGCGGTCCTACGATCGAGCTCCTCGAACGGGTCGAAGCGAAACAGCACGTCGGGCTCCTCTCGAACGGCGCCGCCGCCTCGACGGCGCGGTGCCGGGCGCAGAACCCGGTCGGAGCGAGGGTTCCCTTGCTCCGGTGGCACCAAACCGGCGGGGGGCCGGGTCTGATCCCCCGGCGCGAGGTACCGTCGTGGGTCGTGCCAGAACGAGATCTGCGTCCCATCCTGGTCACGGGGGCAACGGGCTTCATCGGCCTCGAGGTGTGTCGCCGCCTCGACGAGGCCGGTCAGCCGTTTCGCGCCGTCTTCCGCCGCCGGCACCGCGCTGCGCTCGTCGCCCCCCTCTCGGGTGAGCTCGTCGTGGCCAACCTCGAGTCGCCCGAGTCCCTGCGCCGGGCCGTCCGGGGCTGCGCAGGCGTCATCCACCTCGCTGGCCGGGCCACCTTCGAGCCCTACGAGCGCTTGCGCCCGACCGTCGTGGACGGCACCGCCAGCCTGGTGGCCGCTGCCGCCGAGGAGGGCGTCGAGCGGTTCGTGCTCGGCAGCTCGCTGTTCGTCCACGGCGCCGCGGACGGCCCCGCGTTGACCGCGGCGTCGTCGACCCGGCCCGACATCGGCTACGGGCGAGCCAAGCTGGAGGCCGAGGCGCTCGTGCACCAGTCGTCGGCCGGGGTGTCGGTGCGCCTGCCCCACGTGTACGGCTGGAACGACCTGCTGTTCGAGATCATGCGCTGGGGCGTCGTGCCGTTCCCCGGTGACCTCGAGACGCGCCTGCCCCACCTGCACGTCACCGACGCCGCCGACGTGCTGATCGCCCTCGCCGAAGCGCCCGACGGGCCGACCGGGCCGGTGGTGGTCGGCGACGACGACCCCGTCACCTGGCGCACGTTCTTCGAGACCGTGCGCGCCTACCTGCCGGGGATCCGAGTCCTGGACCTGCCGACCGAGCCGACCATCGCCGCCCTCGACGTCCTCGGCCGGTTCCTCGGTCGTGGTCGACACGCCTCGATGCTGCACGGCGACACCGTGCGTGGATGGCGCATCGACGCGGTGCTCGAGCCGGGGACCATCCGCCGCCTCGGTGTGGAGCCGACCCACCCGTCGACCGCAACCGGCATCCCAGCGGTGCTCGACGCCGCCCGCCCGTACCGCTGGCGACACCCGGTCCTGGATCGGCGCGGTCTGCGAGCTGCGGCGTGAGCGGCGGGGCAGGGGCGCCCGAACCGGGCGTGGACACAGCCGCCGACGCAGCCGACGGGGGCGCCCCGGACGGCGCGAGCGGTGAGCGGTGGCGGCGGAGGTGCGAAGGCCTGCTGGGCGTCCCGGCCACCGAAGGCAACCGCATCGAGATCCTCCGCAACGGCGAAGAGATCTTCCCTGCGATGCTCGACGCGATCGCCGCGTCCGAGCACACGGTGGACCTGTTGACCTACGTCTACTGGTCAGGTGACATCGGGCGGCGCTTCGCCGATGCGCTGGCCGGGCGGGCCCGGGCCGGTGTGCGGGTGCGCATCCTGTTGGACGGGCTCGGTGCCCGGCCGCTGCAGAGCGGTGACGTCGTCGACGAGCTGCGCGACGCCGGGTGCGATGTCAGGTGGTTCCGGCCCCTCGACGACGTCATCGAGGTCAACCACCGCACCCACCGCAAGGTGATGGTGTGCGACGAGCAGACCTCGTTCGCCGGAGGGGTCGGCATCGCCGACGAGTGGATGGGCGACGGTCGCAGCGAGGGCAACTGGCGAGACACCCACGTGCGACTCGATGGGCCCGCCACCGACGGCCTGAGAGCGGCGTTCCTCGACAACTGGATCGAGACGGGCCGGCCGCTGTTCGACGACGCCGACCGCTTCCCCGACCAGCAGCGCATCGACGGCGGCGTGACCGTGCAGGTCATCCGGGGCGCCGCCGAGATCGGGGTCAACAGCATCGCCGCCCTGCTCCGGGCCCTCGTCGCCTCGGCCGAGCGGACCATCGACGTGACCACGGCGTACTTCCAGCCCGACGAGACGATCATGTCGCTGCTGCTCGACGCCCGCCAGCGCGGCGTCCGCGTGCGCCTCCTGTTGCCAGGGCCCCACCACGACAAGCGCATCGTGCAGCTGGCGAGCGAGGACTGCTTCGGCGTGCTGTTGGACCACGGCATAGAGATCCACCGCTACCAACCCTCGATGTTGCACGCCAAGATCATGATCTTCGACGGCGAGGTCGCCACGGTGGGCTCGGCGAACCTCAACACCCGCTCGGCCCAACACGACGAGGAGGTCGACCTCGTCCTGTTCGATCGGCCGAAGGTGGCCGAGCTCACCGCTCACTTCGACGAGGACCTCGCCTACGCCGAGCGCCTGGACGCCGACGCGTGGAACGGCGACCGCTCCCTGCCCGAGCGGCTCGCCCAGGCTGCCGCCAGCCAGCTGTCGCGCTGGTTCTGATCGCACCGGCATCGAGACGACGGGGTTGGCGATGACGGCGTCAGACGTCGAGGCGTCCACGGCCCGGTGGGCGCGACGGTGGGCAGGCGCTGAGCTCTGTGACCCCCCGAGCGTGCCGACGCTGGTCGTGGTCGCCCACCCCGACGACGAGGCCCTCTCGGCCGGTGGGCTCATCGCTCGCCAGACCCGGCGTGGCGTGCCCGTCCGGCTCGTGGCGGTCACCGACGGCGAGGCCGCCTACCCCGACCTCCCGGGGGTCATCGGCCCCGCCGAGCTCGCCGAGCTGCGCAGGGCCGAGCAGGACGCCGCCGCCCACGCCCTCGGCCTGGGGCCCGGTGATGTCGTGCGCCTCGGTCTGGCTGACGGCCAGGTCGAGGCGCACGAGTCCGAGCTGGTCGATGCGCTCGGCCCCCTCGTCGCCGACGTCGGCCTCGTCGTGGCGCCGTGGGTGCGAGACCACCACTGCGACCACGAGGCGGTCGGGCGGGCGACGGCCGAGGCGGTCAGGCGGGCCGCGGCCGAGGCGGGCGGTGTCGGCACGCCGACGTGGTCGATGGTGTTCTGGGGCTGGCGACACGTCGATCCCGACGACGCCGGCGACGTCGAGGTGATCCGCCTCGACCTCGACGCCGCCGAACACGCCGCACGAGAAGCGGCCGTGTCGTGCCATCGCTCGCAGGTCACCGATGCGGTGGCCCAGCCCCCGATGCTCGGACCCGGCGACCTGGCCGTCGTGGCCGATGCGGTCGAGCGCTACGTGGTGGACGTCACGCCACGCCGGGGCCACACCCGGGGGGGACGGCGCCGGTGAGCGAGGCGGCCGAGGTGATCGAACGGGTCCGGGCCCTGGCGCTCGGTGCAGAGGTCGCCGCCCCGGGCCGGGGGCGCACCGCCGAGCGTCACCGGTTCCTCTTCGAGGTCACCCGCGACGACGAGGTGTCGGTCGGTCGTCTGCTCGAGGCCCACCTCGACGCCGTCGCCATCATCGACGAGGCCGGCGGTCAGGCACCTGAGCCGGGGGTGGTCTACGGCGTGTGGGCATCAGAGGGCGGCGAGCCGCTGCGCTACGACGACGCCGCCCAGACCATCGATGGTCCGAAGCGCTTCGCCTCGGGGGTGGGCCTGGTCGACCGGGCGTTGGTCACCGCCGTCGGCGAGGACGAGGCGCCGTTGCTGGTCGACGTGTCGGCCCGTGGTGGGCCCACGCTCGAGCTGGACGCCTCGGGCTGGGTGGCACCGGCGCTGGCTGCCACCCGCACCGGCACGGTGCACGCCCGCCGCCACCGCGCCGACGCCGTGCTCGGCCCCCCCGGGTGGTACCTCACGCGCCCCGGCTTCTGGCACGGGGCGTGTGGACCGGCCTCGTGCTGGGCGGGCGCCGCCGCCGGCGTCGTGGACGCCGCCGAGCGCCTCGTCGACGACGACCCCCACCGTCGCGCCCACCTCGGGGCCATGGTGGCCCGTCGTTGGCAGCTCGCAGCCCTGTTGGACGCAGCCGGGGCCGAGATCGACCGCGATCCCCTCGACGTCATCGTGGCCCGGCGGCGGGCGGTGGCGCTGCGCCACGGGGTCGAACGCGGGTGCGCCGACGTGCTCGACCACTTCGCCCAGGCCACCGGGCCTCGGCCTCTCGTCAGCGATCGGACGGTCTCCCAGCGGGTGGCCGACACCCACCTCTACCTGCGCCAGTTCCACGCTGAGCGCGACCTCGTCGCCCTCGCCGGCCCGGCGTCGCCGTGACCGGTACCGAGGGCGATGACGCGCTGGCCCACCGCCGGGACTACTTCGACGCGCAGTACCAGACCGACCCCGACCCGTGGGGCTTTGACACCTCGCCCTACGAGCGCCGCAAGTACGACCTCACGATCGCCGCCCTCGATCGCCCCCGGTACCGGCGCGGCGTCGAGCCGGGCTGCGCCAACGGGGCGCTCACCGGACGCCTCGCCGAGCGTTGCGACGAACTGATCGCCCACGACATCGTCCCCGCCGCCCTCGAGCGGGCCCGGCGTCGCCTGGGCGGACACGACCAGGTGGAGCTGGTGGAGGCCAGCTTCCCGCGGTTCTGGCCTGCGGGCACCGGCGATCTCGTCGTGTGGTCCGAGGTCGCGTACTACCTCACCGATGACGGGCTCGACGTCGCCCTCGGGGGCCTGGAGCGCTGGCTCGAGCCGGGAGGCACCCTGGTGGCGGTGCACTGGACCGGGCCGACGGACTACCCCCGGCCGGGGGCGTCGGTGCTGCCGTGGCTCGATGCCTCGGGGCTCGTGGACCGCCGGACCACCGTGATCGACACCGACTTCGACCTGGGCGTCTTCATCCGCTGCTGAGGTGGCGGGGCCGGCGGTCGGGGCGACAGGTCAGGACCGGCGACGGCCCCTGCTCCGCCGGGCGACCTGCACGTCGACGATCGCCGGCTCGCCCCTCGACCCGATCGTGTTCGCCGCTCGTTCGGCGTCGTCGAAGGTCCGGCTGCGGCCCCTGACCACGGGGCGGGTGCCCGAGCGGTCGACGACCAACCCGGCGGCGTCGTCGCCGTGCTCCCAGGTGATCTTGGCCTTGTCGACGAGCTCGGCGACCGCAGCGCCTGGCCCCCGGTCGGTGAGCGTCGAGCCGGCGTGGACGAGCTGGCGGGCCCATGACGCCGCCGTCTGGCGGTGCTGCCACGCCAGACGAGCCATCTGCACCCGGCCGAGTGACCGGGCCATCGTCCTCACCACCACCTCCTCACCCCCTCGTGCGTCGCCGCTCATCCTCTCACGGGCCGTGGCGTCGGTGGGTGCCCCGCGTCGCACCGGGCGCACCCGGTGACCGGCGTGGCCGACCCGGGCAGCGCCGTGGCGAGGCGGTGCTGTCCGTTAGCTTCGCCGGAAGCTCCACGAAAGGCACGGCGCGCCATGACGGGCAGGCCACGGATCAGCGCGACGCCCGATGACGTGCGCGACGACATGACCGCCTTCGAGGCGGTCAACCACTCCTTCTTGCGGGCGGCTGAACTCGGGGGGCTGAGCGACGCGGCGGTCGCCGTGCTGTCGAGCACCTACCGCGAGCTGCGGGTGCAGGTGCCGGTGCGCCGCGACGACGGATCGCTGTCGGTGTACGTCGGCTACCGGGTCCAGCACAACGGCGCCCGCGGGCCCTACAAGGGGGGCACCCGCTACCACCCGGCGGCCGACCTCGAAGAGGTGCGGGCCCTCGCCTCGCTGATGACCTGGAAGACCGCCCTCGTCGACGTGCCCTTCGGCGGCGCCAAGGGGGGCATCCAGGTCGACACGACGACGATGAGCCGCCCTGAGGTCGAGCGGATGTCGCGCCGGTACTTCGGCCAGATCGCGCACGTCATCGGGCCGGCACGCGACATCCCGGCCCCCGACATGAACACCGATGCCCAGGTGATGTCGTGGTTCATGGACGAGTACGGGCGCCGCCACGGTCACACCCCCCAGATCGTGACCGGCAAGCCGCTGGCGCTCGGGGGATCGCTCGGCCGGGAGGCGGCCACCGGCCGAGGCGTGGTCATCATCCTCGACGAGGCCGTCCGCCACCTCGACCTGGGGGCGCCCGACGAGCTCACCATCGCCATCCAGGGCTTCGGCAACGTCGGATCCTGGACCGCTCGGCTGGCTGTCGAGGCCGGGTACCGGGTCGTGGCGGTCTCTGACGTGCGTGGCGGCATCGTCGACCGCCGTGGCCTCGACGTGGCCGCTGTCGGCCGCCACGTGTCCGAGACCGGCAGCGTCGTCGACCTCCCCGGCACCGAGGCGCTCTCCAACACCGAGCTCCTCGAGCTCGACGTCGATGTGCTCATCCCCGCCGCCCTGGGCGAGGTCATCACCGGTGCGAACGCCGATCGCATCGGGGCCCGGCTCGTCATCGAGGCAGCCAACCACCCGGTCACGCCGGCCGCCGACGTCGTCTTGGGCGAGCGCGGGGTCGTGGTGGTGCCCGACATCCTCGCCAACGCCGGCGGGGTCATCGTCAGCTACTTCGAATGGGTCCAGAACAACCAGGAGCTGCGCTGGGAGGAGGACGAGGTCAACCGGCGGCTCAGCCGCCGGCTCCGCTCGGCGTACCAGGCGTGCCGGACCTTCGGCGAGCAGGCGTCGGGCGTCGACCGGATGCGAGACGCGGCCTTCTCACTGGCGGTCACCCGGGTCGTGGAGGCCGCGACCCTGCGCGGCTACCTGTGACCGCCTGAACCCGGCTCTGGCGTCACCTCGCCGGAGTCCCCGGCGGCGGGTCGGCGACCAGGCGGACCCCGCCGAGGTCGATGCCGAGGTCGAGCACCCGACCTGGGGGCAACCTGGCGTCCAGGACCTGCAGGTCCTCGACCTCGGCGTCGGCTGGCACGAGCGCCACGACCGACGGCCCAGAGCCGCTGAGCCACGCCGGGAGGCCCGCCTCCCGCCACGTGGCCAGGGCGACCGACGACGGTGTGCCGTCGAGGCGGCGAGCCTGGTGCAGGCGGTCCTCGGTGGCCGCACCCAGGGCACCCAGATCGCCGGACACCAGCGCCCCGACCAGCAGCGCGGTGCGCCCCACGTTGAAGGTGGCGTCGGTGAAGGGGACCTGCGGGGGTAGCGCTCGACGACTCGCATCGGTGGACGTGGTGCCCCGGGCGGGCACCCAGGCCCGGACGCGGACGTCCGCTCCCAGCACCAGGCGCACCGCTCGGCCCGCAGCGGTGACGGTGAGGCTGCCGTACGCCGCCGGCCCGGCGTTGTCGGGGTGGCCCTCGAGCTCGGCGGCCCGTGTGAAGATCTCGTCACGGTGATCGTCCAGTCCCTCGCCTCGTTGGACCACCGCCGCAGCCAGTCCCGCCACCCTCGCCGCCGCCGAGAAGCCGAGGCCGCGCCCCGGGGGGATGGGGGAGGAGCACACGAGGGGGCCCTGACCGCCCCAGGACCCAAAGGCCCGCGCTGCTGGGTGCGACGCCTCGACGCCGTGGCCGCCGTCGCCGCCGTCGGCGGCCGCCGGGCGGGCGTGGAAGGCGAGGTCGACGGCCAGGCCGACGGCGTCGAAGCCCGGACCGAGGTTGGCCGTCGTGGCCGGCGCGATGATCTCCACGATCCTCCCCGTCGATGCGGCGTGCGAGCCTAGGCACGCCGCACGCGACCCGAGCGCCGGACACGACCAGAGCCCGACCCCCGAGCCGCCGTTGGAGAGGACCCAGGTGAGCGCAGTGCAGACCCGTCCGTTCGAGATGACCGCCGAGGTGGTCGACCCCGACGTGGTCGACCGGGTCGTCGAGCGGTTCGCCAGCGCAGGCGTCGTCCTGCCCACCTTCGCCCAGCTCGCCGATCCGTCGACAGCGCCGCGCGACGTCGTCACCGGGCTCGACGCCGTCGACCCCGACGCCGCCGACGCCGCCAACCTCTGGCGGGTCCACTGGTACGGCGCAGCCGACCGGCGGGGCCGCCTCGACGTGCCCGGGTACCTGGTGCTGCCCACCGAGCTGACCGGCGTCGAGGCACCCATCGTCATGTTGTACGGCAACCGCTTCCCGATGATCCGGGCCCACAAGGTGCTCGCCGCCTACGCCTGCCTGGTGCCGCGCTTGGTGACCGGCCAGTTCGACCCGACCCGTCAGCGGGCGGTGTGGCCCTCGACGGGCAACTACGCCCGGGGTGGGGTGGCCATCAGTCGCATCATGGGGTGCCGGGGGGTGGCGGTGCTGCCCGAGGGGATGAGCCAGGCCCGCTTCGACTGGCTGGACCGCTGGGTCGACGACGCCGCCGACGTGGTCCGCACCCCCGGTACCGAGTCCAACGTCAAGGAGATCTACGACGAGTGCGCCCGGCTCGCGGCCGAGCCTGACACCGTCGTCATCAACCAGTTCTCCGAGTACGCCAACCACCTCGGCCACCTCGCCGTCACCGGCGCCGCCCTCGACCACGTCGCCGAGGACGTGCTGAGCGAGCGGCCCGGTGCCCGGTTGGCCGCGTTCGTGTCCGCGTCGGGTTCAGCGGGCACCCTGGGAGCCGGGGACCACCTGAAGGAGCGCTGGGGGGCCTCGGTGGTGGCCGCCGAGGCGTTGGAGTGCCCGACGCTGAGCGAGAACGGCTACGGCGAGCACAACATCCAAGGCATCGGCGACAAGCACGTGCCGCTGATCCACAACGTGATGGGCACCGACTACGTGGCGGCGATCAGCGACCGCTCGACCGACGCCCTCGATCTGGTGTTCAACACCCCGGCCGGCCACGCCGAGCTGCGCCGCCGCGGGGTCGACGACGCCACCGTCGGCCAGCTCGCCCACCTCGGCTACTCCTCGATCTGCAACGCTCTGGCGGCGATCGAGCTGGCTCGCTACGCCCGCCTGGGGGCCGACGACGTGATCCTCACCGTGGCGACCGACGGCGCCGAGCTCTACGAGACCGAGCGGCGCCGGCACCTCGCCGAACGCCACCCCGACGGCTACGGCCCCCTCGACGCCGCTGCCGACGTCGCCGAGCACCTCGTGGCGACGACGTCGGGGCGCCTCACGGAGCTGAGCGAGGTCGACCGACGGCGGATCTTCAACCTCGGCTACTACACCTGGGTCGAGCAGCAGGGCGTGCCCGTCGAGGACTTCGACGCCCGGCGCGACCCGTCGTTCTGGCGGAGTCTGCGTCCGCTCCTCGGCGCCTGGGACGAGCGCATCGTCGAGCTGAACGACCGGGTCGCGGCGCGCCGTTGAGTCCGCCGTGCCCCCGCTGCCGGTCCCGTCAGGTGGTGCCCGGCGCGCGCCGCTGCCCCCGGGCCGGCCCCGACGACGACTGCGTCCTGGCCCCGCCGTTGCCGCGCACCTGGCAGGTGAGGGAGGGCCATGCCCACCCGTTCCTCCGGTACCGCCCGATGTTGTGGGCCCACCGGCGGGCGCTGCGCACAGGTCTCGGCGACGACGCCTACGTCTCGATGGTGAAGCGACTCGACGATGCCGTGGCCGAGGTGGACCGCCGCCGGGTGACAGCCACCCCGACGACGTCCCAGCCCGCGCTCGCCGAGACGATCGGCGTCGGGGAGCTGTGGGTGAAGGACGACACCGTGATGGCGTCGGGGACCCACAAGATCCGGCACCTGTTCGGTTCGGCCCTGCACCTCGAGATCGACGCCGCAACCGGTGCCGACGACCCCAGCCGCCCACTGGCCATCGCCTCGTGCGGCAACGCTGCGGTGGCCGCTGCGGTGATGGCGGCGGCCATGGGACGCCGCCTGAGGGTGCACGTCCCGCCGGTCGCCCCCGCGGCCCTCCTTGATCGCATCGACGCCCTCGGCGCAGAGATCGTCATGTGCGAGCGAGCCCCGGGCGACCGGGGCGATCCCACCTACGCCCGCTTCTCCGAGGCGGTCGGGGGCGGCGCGGCGCCCTTCGGTTGCCAGGGACCCGACAACGGCCTCACGATCGACGGCGGACGGACCCTGGGCTACGAGCTCGCCGAGCAGATCGCCGCCTCGGCCGTTGCGAACGCCGCCGCGGCCGGAGCGAACGCCGGTGCGGCCGTCGACGCCGTGGGGGCGCGCCTCGATCACGTCGCGGTGCAGGTCGGCGGGGGGGCGCTGGCCACGTCACTGTTGGACGGCCTCGCCGTGGCAGCCGCCGCCGGCGTGCTGGCCCGCCGCCCGTGCGCTCACCCGGTCCAGGCCGAGGGAGCCCACCCCCTGATCCTGGCCGTCGACCGGGTCCTGCGCCGCTTCGGGGGGGATCCGGTCGCCTCGGTGGCGGCGGCCTCGGCGCACAGATCAGCGATCATGGCGCCGTGGCCGTCGGAGCCAGCCAGCGTCGCCTCGGCGATCATCGACGACGAGACCTACGACTGGCAGGCCGTGACCGCTCACGTGCTGGCCACCGGCGGCTGCTGCGTCGTGGTCGACGATGACGCCTTCGAACGAGCCCGTCGTGCGGTGCGGTCCGAGACCGGGGTGCCCGCCGACCACACCGGCGCCGCCGGCGTGGCAGGGATCTCGGCCCTGGTGGCCCGGGGGGTCATCGCCTCTGACGCTGCCTGCGCAGTGGTCGTGACCGGGACCGGGCCGCCCCCTCGAACGTCGTGACGGCGCCGTCCCGCGGCCCTGCGCTCTGCGTCAGCGGGGGTCGCCACCGCCCGTGTGACCACTGTGTGAGGTTCATCGGCCACTCGTGGGGTAGAACGTGGAGGTCGCCGAGGGTCCGCCATCTGGACTGCGTGCGGCGACGAACCCACTGCGAGACAACCCCCTCAACAGGAGCTGATGGATGAAGAGGATGCGAACGATCGGCGGCGCCGCCGCCGTCGGCGCACTGGCAGCGGGGCTGGTGGCCACCGCCCCCGGTGCCGGCGCCGTGCACCCGACCGGCGCCGACGCCGGATACGCCTTCGATCTGGGCGAGCTGAACGACTCGGGGGTGACGGGCACCGCCACGGTCACCGCCTCCGGTGACGAGCTCACCGTCACCTTGGCCGCCAGCGGTCTGGCGCCCGACCTGCCCCACGCCATGCACATCCACGGCACGGACTCCGGGTCGAGCGTGTGCCCGCCCGCCTCGGCCGACACGAACGGCGATGGCTTGGTCGACACCGCCGAGGGCGTGCCGTTCTACGGCGGCATCGAGGCGTCACTGACGACCTCGGGTGACACGTCGCCCGATTCGGCGCTGGCCGTCGATCGCTTCCCGACCGCACCGGACGGCACGATCGAGTACTCCCGCACCTTCGAGGTCGACTCCGAGCTCGTCGAGTCACTGGACGACTACCACATCGTCGTCCACGGCATCGACCTGGACGGCTCCGGTGCCTACGACGGTGAGGCGCGCTCGAGCCTGACCGACGACCTGCCCCTCGAGGCCACGATCCCCGCGGCCTGCGGCGAAGCCGAGGCCGCCGAGGTGACCCAGATCTCGGGTCCGCTCGGTGCGCTGAACGGCTCGGGGGTCACCGGTGCCTACACCGCCACCCTGGTCGGCACCCGCCTCGAGATGACGCTGCAGGCCGAGGGGCTGGTGCCCAACCTGCCCCACGCCATGCACCTGCACGGCTCGGTCGACCAGCGAGGCGTCTGCCCGCCGCCGTCGGCCGACGAGAACGGCGACGGCCTGGTCAGCACTCCGGAGGGCGTGCCGTTCTACGGCGGCATCCAGGCCTCGCTGACCACCTCGGGTGACACCTCGCCCGCCTCGGCGTTGGCCATCGACCGGTTCCCGACCGCAGCCGACGGCACCATCGAGTACTCCCGGGTGTTCGAGGTCCCGTCCAGCGTGGCGGGCGCCCTGGTCCGGTTCCACGTCGTGGTCCACGGCGTCGATCTGAACGGCAGCGGCGCCTACGACGGTGCGACCCCCTCACCGCTCGACCCGGCGTTGCCGCTCGAGGCCACGTTGCCCGCCGCCTGCGGTGAGCCGCTCGTCGTGCCGGCCGGCGCCGCCTGGACCGGTGCCTTCGAGACGTTGAACGACTCGGGTGTGACCGGACGCACCCAGGTGATCCGTCGTGGTGACATGGTCACCGTGTCGGTGACCGCCACGGGCCTGGCCCCGAACCTGCCCCACGCCATGCACCTGCACGGCACCGACGAGGGCCCGAGCGTGTGCCCGCCGGCGTCGGCGGACACCAACGACGACGGCCTCGTCGACACCGCCGAGGGCGTGCCGTTCTACGGGGGGATCGAAGCCTCGCTGACCACGTCGGGCGACACGTCGCCCGACTCGGCGTTGGCGGTGGACCGGTTCCCGACCGCCCCGGACGGATCGATCGCCTACTCGCGGACCTTCACGCTCGACGATGAGTCGCTGGAGGACCTCGGCAGGTACCACGTCGTGGTCCACGGCATCGACCTCGATGGCTCTGGCGCCTACGACGGTGAGGCGCGCTCGAGCCTGACCGACGACCTGCCCCTCGAGGCCACGATCCCCGCGGCCTGCGCGGAGACGGCCTTCGTCGACAACGACAGCCTCTGGCTGGTCGGCGCCGACGGCGGCGTGTTCGCCCTCGGCGAGGCGATGTTCGCCGGGTCCCTCGGCGGCTCGCCCCCCGCGTCAGCGGTCGTGGACGTGGCGACCACGCCCACCGGTGCCGGCTACCTGTTCATCGGCGCCGACGGCACCGTCACCGCCTTCGGTGATGCCATGGCGATGGGTGACGCCGACGTCGACGGCGATGTCGCCGGGCTGGCCCTGACGCCGACGGGCATGGGGTACTACGCCGTGTCCAACACCGGCGACGTCGCTGCGGTCGGTGATGCCGAGGCGATGGGCGGGGTCACGAACCTGACGCTCAACGCCCCGATCGTCGACATCGCTCCGACGCCCACCGGCGACGGGTACTGGTTGGTCGCAGCCGACGGCGGCATCTTCGCCTTCGGTGACGCGTCGTTCTTCGGCTCGGCCGCCGAGCTGCCCCTCAACCAGCCGGTGATCGGCATGGTGTCGTCGCCCACGGGTGACGGCTACCTGCTGTTCGCCGCCGACGGCGGCGTCTTCGCCTACGGCGACGCCACCTTCGTGGGGTCGACCGGCGGCATCGCCGGTGCGGTCGACGCCCCGGCGGTCGACGTGGTGCCGACCACCACCGGATACGGCTACTGGGTCGTGACCGCCGACGGCATGGTCTACGGCTTCGGTGACGCCGAGCAGGTCGGCTCGGTCGCCGGGCTCGCCCTGAACGCCCCGATCGTGGGCGCCTCGGTGGGCTGAGCCTGCGGCTCACCAGCTCTCCCAGCTCTGCCTGAGAGGACCCCGGGCCCTGTGGCTCGGGGTCCTCTCGCGTCACGGGGCCGGATCGTCGTGGGCGCCGGAGGCGAGCGGAACCCGGTGCTCAGCCGGTGCGCAGCATCTCAGGGGTCAGCTCCCGCAGCCGCGCCGTCTGGCTGGCGACGCAGAGCAGCTCACCCTCTCGGGTCCACAACAGGGTGGTGGCCGAAGCGAAGCCGTCGCCGACGGCCTCGGTGCGATGCTCGACCAGCACCCAGTCGGTCGGCAGCAGATCGACCACTCGGAGGGTGTTGTCGAGGCTGTTGCCTGCGAGCTGGCGTCCGAGCACCCTCGACACGCCCATCATCATCGTGTCGGCGAGCAGGGCGAGGGTCAGCGGTGAGGTGGCCTCCCCGAGCTCGGGGACCCTCGCCCACAACGCCACCCGGCCCGTCGAGGTCGGGTCCTCGCCGCCAGCAGCGGTGGCGTCGAGCACCTCCATCCGCTCCGCCACGGTGTCGGGCCGGGCGAACCAGCGGTCGGCCGGCTCGCAGCTCTCGGGCGCCGGCACCTCAGGGGGGCCGACCCATCGGCCCCGGTCGGGCCCGCCCCGACGACCCAGGGAGGCCTGGACGGCCAGCACCTCTCGGTCACCTGTGACGACCACGGCCCGGGCCTGGGACAGCTGATGGCCACGGACGGCCTCGGTGAGCTGGATCTCGACCGCGGCGCCCGGCCCGACGTAGGAGAGGAACTGGGCGGCCACCCACACCGGCGGCCGTCCGGTGAGGCGTTCGAGGGGCACCATTCCCAGGCCGATGCCACAGCCCCCGTAGACGAAGTCACCCCCGGTGCAGATGCCCGGCGAGATCTCTGCCGTCCACGTCGAGGGGTCCTCGGTCAGACGGAGGCCGAGCAGCTCCTCGGGTTCGAGGACCCCGCCGTCAGAGGGCCGGTGGGCGGTCGCGGGGTGCTGATCCGGGGACACGTCGAGATCCTGGCACCCCGGCGCTTCGGTTCGGTCGAGGAGCCCTGACCCTTCAGCCGGCGACGGCGCTGGCTCGTGCATCTCGGCGCATCGGTTCGGTCGAGGGGCCCGGACCCGTCAGCCGGCGACGGCGCTGGCTCGTGCATCTCGGCGCATCGGTTCGGTCGAGGGGCCCGGACCCGTCAGCCGGCGACCGCGCTGGCCACCGGCAGGGCGGCGCGGGCTGCGTCCAGGAGGCCGCCGATGTCGGCGGCGTCGATCCCGAGCGCGGCCGTGGCCTCGTCGAGCTCGTCGTCATCGCCTGGCCACCGGTCATCGAGGCGGTGGGCCATGGCGTCAGCGACCTTGCACACCAGGCCCAACCGGGTGGTCTCGTCGTCGATCGGGCGGTGGTGGGTCAACACGGCGTGGACGTAGGTCGCCGGGAACCGGGTCGCCCGCAGGGCCAGCGCACCGAGGGTGCCGTGGTGGATGCCGAAGTGGGCGAGCTCCGCCTGGTCCAGGGGGATGCCCTGCTCGGCGGCCTCCAGGCGACAGGTGAGGGCCTCGGCCGGCCGGCGCACGGCGAGCAGCGCCGAGCCGAGGTCGTGCAGCATGCCGAGGCTGAAGGCGTCACCGACGGGTACGTCAGCGCGGGGCGCCAGGACGCTGGCCGCCGCGGCTGCAGCGGCGGTGTGGCGGAAGTACGAACGGGGCAACGACCCGGCGGTGTCGAACAACCCGAACGCGACGCCGGCCGCCAGGCTGCGGACGGTGTCAAAGCCGATGACCGCGGCGGCCTCACCGGGCCCGGCCACTGTCACCGCCCGGCCGTAGAAGCTCGAGTTGGCGATGAACACCGCCCGGGTCGAGAGGGCCTGATCGGCCCGGAGCCGCTCGCCGATCTGCTCAGCGGAGGAGTCGGGATCGTCGAGCGATCGCAGCACCTCCATGGCGGCCCGGGCGCTTCCGGGGAGGCGCAGCACCTCGTCCAGCAGCTCGCGCTGGTCGTCGCTGTGCGAGCCATCGACCTCCACGGGTCCTTGGTCGGCCGTCGAGCGACGGCCTTGAGCGGCCATGCCACCGACGCACCGCAGGCGAGCCCGGGCGGCCGGCCACCTGACCCGGGGGTCGGTAGCATCTTGAAGGATGTGTGGCAGGTTCGTGCGCACCTCGACGGCCGAGGAGGTGGCGGCCTACTTCGACGCCCGCCTCGGCGAGGTCGAGCTGGGGCCCTCGGTCAACGTCGCCCCCACCGACGACGTCGACGCCGTGGTGGTCGGGCGCCCGTCCACGCCAGCAGAGGGCCGACGCTTGGTGGCGGCGTTCCGGTGGGGACTCGTGCCGAGCTGGGCCGACGACCTCAAGATCGGTGCTCGGATGATCAACGCCCGGGCCGAGACCGTGGTCGACAAGCCGGCGTTTCGCACCGCTTTCCGCCAGCGCCGCTGCCTCGTGCCCGCCGACGGCTACTACGAGTGGCGTCGCCACCCCGAGGACCCCAAGCGCCGCCAGCCCTACCTGGTGCGCCGGCGCGACGGCGAGCAGCTCGCCTTCGCCGGGCTGTGGGAGCGCTGGCGCGACGACGCCGACCCCGACGCGCCGGCCGTGCGGTCGGTGGCGATCGTGACGACGCGGATCAACGAGGCCCTGTCCGGGCTGCACGATCGCATGCCCGTCGTCGTGGATCCCGGGGCGTGGGCGGAGTGGCTCGACCCGCACAACGACGACGTCGACGCCCTCGGCCGGTTGCTCGCTCCCGCTCCCGAGGACCTGCTCGCCGCCCACGCTGTCGACCCGGCGGTCGGCAAGGTCACCAACCGCGACCCGCACCTCGTCGACCCGGTCCAGCCGAAGGACCCGGTCTTCCCGGCGGTGCTGGCGTGACCGCGACGAGGCGCATCGACGTCCACCGGCGGCGCGCGCCCCGCTCGTAGGGTGCACGGGCCATGGCTGTCACCCCCTCGATCGCTGCCCGGGTGCTCGAGACCCCCGTCGACGACGAGATGCGCACGTCGTTCCTGGCGTACTCGCTGTCGGTCATCACCTCCCGGGCGATCCCCGACGTGCGCGACGGGCTGAAGCCGGTCCAGCGCCGCATCCTCTACTCGATGCTCGACATGGGCCTGCGCCCCGGCACCCCGCACAAGAAGTGCGCACGTGTCGTCGGCGACGTGATGGGCAAGTACCACCCCCACGGCGACGCCGCCATCTACGACGCCATGGTGCGGATGGGCCAGCCGTTCACGGTGCGGGTGCCCTTCGTGGACCCCAAGGGCAACTTCGGCACGCCCGATGACCCCCCGGCGGCGTACCGCTACACCGAGGCCCGCCTGGCTGCGGCGGCCATGGACATGGTGGCCGAGATCGACGAGGACACCGTCGAGTTCCGCGACAACTTCGACGGTGAGGCCACCGAGCCGTCGGTGCTACCTGCACGGGTGCCCAACGTGCTGGTCAACGGCACCGCCGGCATCGCCGTGGGCATGGCCACCAGCCTCGCCCCGCACAACCTCGTCGAGGTGTGCTCGGCCCTTCAGGCCATGCTCGATGACCCCGACCTCACCCTCGCCCGGGCGCGACGCATCCTCAAGGGGCCCGACACGCCCACCGGGGGCATCGTCGTCGACGACGGCGGCCTCGACGAGGCCTATCGCACCGGACGTGGCACCTACCGCGTGCGCGCCACCGCCGAGCTCGTCGACGTGACCGCCCGCCGCCGGGGCATCGTGGTGAGCGAGCTGCCCTGGAACGTGGGCGTCGAACGGGTCATCGGCCGCATCAAGGAGCTGCTTGCCGCCGAACGCCTCGCCGGCATCACCGACGTGAAGGACCTGTCTGACCGGGCCCACAGCACCCGCCTGCAGATCGAGTGCCGCACCGGCGTGGACCCCGGTGCCGTGCTCGCCGAGCTCTACCGCCTCACCCCGCTCGAGGAGAGCTACGCCATCAACAACGTGGTGCTCGTCGACGGGCGGCCCACCACGCTCGGTCTGCTCGACCTCATGCGCCACTACCTGGCGCACCGCCTCGACGTCGTCGTGCGCCGCACCCGGTACCGCAAGCGTCGTGCCGAGGACGAAGCCCACATCGTCGAGGGGCTGCTCGTCGCGCTCGACGCCATCGACGCCGTCGTGGCGACGATCCGCTCGTCAGCAGATGCGTCCGAGGCCCGCGAGCGCCTCGTCGCCACCTTCGAGCTGTCAGAGGTGCAGGCCCAGCACATCCTCGACATGCCCCTGCGCCGCCTGAGTGCGCTCGAGGTGCGCAAGCTGCGCGACCGACTCGACGAGCTGGGCGCCACCATCGCCGATCTCGGCGACGTCCTTGCCGATGAAGGTCGCCGGCGACGCCTGGTCGGCGACGAGCTGGCCGAGGTGGCCGACGCCCACGGCGACGCCCGCCGGGCCCGCATCGTGCGCGCCGACGAGGCGATCCTCGAACGCCCCGCCAGCCTCGAGGTCGCTGATGACCCGTGCACCATCACCCTGTCGAGCACCGGCGTGGTGGGGCGGTCGGTCGAGGCGTCGGCGGCCAAGCTCGGCCGCCACGACGTGCTCGCCGCCACCGCGCCGGCCACCGTGCGGGGCTCGGTGTGGGCGGTCACGGGACGGGGCCGGGTGCTCGCCATCGAGGCGGTCGAGGTACCCGAGGTGGCCGGCCGCTCCCGGGGGGCGGCGGCCACCGAGCTGTTCGACCTGGCCCGTGGTGAGCGGCCCGTCGGGCTCTACGGCGCCCTCGACCGCGACGCCGGCCTGCGCCTGGTGGTCGTCACCGCCGCCGGGGTCATCAAGCGCCTCGCCGCCGAGGAGGTCACCTCCACCCGCACCGGCGCCGAGGTCATCGCCCTGCGCGAGGGCGATCGCGTCGTCGCTGCGCTCGCGGCGCCCGACGGGCTCGACCTGGCGGTCGTGTCCTCTGACGGCCAGGTGCTGCGCACCGCCCTCGAGCAGTTCCGTCCCCAGGGCAGGGCCGCGGCCGGGGTGGCCGGCATGCGGCTCCGCGACGGGGTCACCGTCGTCGCCGCCGCGCCGGTGTCCGATGGCGACGTGCTCGTCACCTGGACCGACCGGGGGACGGTCACCGCCACCGACGCGGGCGAGGTGCCCCAGAAGGGACGCGCCACCGGGGGGGTGCGGGCCATGCGCCTGCGCCATGACGAGCAGGCCGTCGCCGGGGCGTGGGTCGGGCGGCTCGAGGACGCCCTCGCCGTGGTCGGCCAGGGCGACGGACTGTTCGAGCAACCCGCGCCGACACCGGTGTCCCTCGCCCTCGCCCCCCGCCGCCGTGACGTCACCGGCGAGGCGCTCGACGGGCCGGTGCTGTTCGTCGGACGGGCCCGCCGGTGAGCGCCACCGGCTACGACGCCTCGTCCCTGCAGGTCCTCGAGGGCCTCGACGCGGTCCGCAAGCGCCCCGGGATGTACATCGGGTCGACGTCGTCGACGGGTCTGCACCACCTGCTGTGGGAGCTCATCGACAACGCCGTCGACGAGGCCGCCGCCGGGCACGCCGGCATGGTCGGGGTGGTCCTGCACGCCGACGGCTCGATCGAGGTGACCGACGACGGGCGCGGCATCCCCGTCGACGTCGAGGCGTCCACCGGGATGACCGGCGTCGAGCTCGTCTTCAGCCGCCTGCACGCCGGCGGCAAGTTCGGCGGGGGCGCCTACGCCGCATCCGGCGGGCTCCACGGCGTCGGCGCCGCCGTGGTCAACGCCTTGTCGACCAAGCTGGTCGTCGAGGTCGATCGGGAGCGTCGCACCCACCGCCTCGGGTTCTGTGACCGGGTCGCCGGGCGGTTCACGCCCACCGGCCGGTTCCGTGCCGGGGACGAGCTGGAGGTCGTCGGCCGGGTGCCCGCCGCCCGCACCGGCACCCGGGTGCGGTTCTGGCCCGATCACGACATCTTCGACGCCGACGCCCGCATCGAGCTGGCCCGGGTCCTCGACCGGTGCCGCACGATGTCGTACCTGGTGCCGGGGCTCGCCCTCACCGTCACCGACGATCGCCACGACGCCTGCGCCGAGCACACCTTTCGGGCCAAGGCCGGCCTGGCCGACTTCGTCGAGCACCTCACCCACGGCGAGGCCGTGGTCGCGCCCGTCGTCGTGCACGGCGAGGACACCTTCGTCGAGACCGTCCAGGTGCTCGAGGGCGGCCGCCAGGTGGCCCGCGAGGTGACGCGCACCTGTGTCGTCGATGTGGCGCTGCGCTGGGTGCAGGGGTGGGACACCACCGTGGTGTCCTTCGTCAACACCATCCCGACCCCGGGCGGCGGCACGCACGTCGCAGGGTTCGCCCGGGCGCTGACCACGGTGGTGAACGAGTCGCTCAAGACCTCAAAGGCGCTGAAGGCGAACGAGCCGTCGGCCACCGGCGACGACGTGCAGGAGGGGCTGGTCGCAGTCGTCAAGGTCACCGTCCCCGAGCCCCAGTTCGAGGGCCAGACCAAGGAGGTGCTCGGCACCGCCCCGGTGCAGTCCATCACCTACCAGGCGGTGGCCCAGGGGTTGCGCCAGTGGTTCGGCGGCGGCGGCCGCAAGGCCCACGTCAAGGCCGTGCTCGACAAGGTGGCCGGCGCGGTGCGCTCCCGCCAGGCGGCCAAGGCGGCGAGGGACACCCTGCGACGCAAGTCGGCGCTGGAGAGCGCAGCGATGCCGACGAAGCTGGCGGACTGCCGCAGCCGCGACGTCGATCGCACCGAGCTGCTGGTGGTGGAGGGCGACTCGGCCGCCGGTCCGGCCAAACGGGGCCGTGACAGCGAGTTCCAGGCGGTGCTGCCCATCCGGGGCAAGATCCTCAACGCTGCCAAGTCCAACGTCGCCCAGGTGCTCGACAACGCCGAGGCGGCCGCCATCTTCACCGCCCTCGGCGCCGGGGCGGGGCCCACGTTCGACCTCGACCAGATCCGCTACGGGCGGGTCGTCATGTTGATGGACGCCGACGTCGACGGCAGCCACATCCGTTGCCTGCTGCTCACACTGGCCTACCACTACATGCGGCCGCTGCTGGTGGCCGGGCGGGTGTTCGCGGCGGTGCCGCCGCTGTACTCGGTGCGCACCTCGGGTGGTGACGAGCGGTTCGCCTTCAGTGACGACGAGCGCGACGCCATCCTCGCCGAGCTGGCATCTGAAGGGCGCACGCGCAACAAGGTCAGCCGCTTCAAGGGCCTCGGCGAGATGGACGTCGACGATCTCGCGATCCACTGCCTCGACCCGGCGACCCGCACGCTGCGGAGAATCACCGTGCACGACGCAGCGGTGGCCGCCGAGGTGTTCGACGTGCTGATGGGCGCTGCGGTCGAACCCCGCCGGGACTTCATCGTGGAGAACTCCGACCTCCTCGCCCCCGACGCCCTCGACGTCTGAAGCGCGGACTACAACCGCAGAGCCCTAGCTTCGCACTGACGCCGCCGTATCGGTCGGCCGCGCTCCGCTTCTGCGCCCGTAGGTTCGAAGCGCGGCATAGTTTTGATGCCCTCGGGTCGGCCATCCAACGATAGAGTCACACGGCAACGTTCTTTCGGACAATTCATCTGTGCGAGCGCCACCGCACGACCACACCTCTCTGGAACTTTCCCACCTTCGAGATCTAGGCGCTCCCGTAGCACCTTTAGCGACCATAGTCGACAGCTAGTCGCCCAGGCTCGGCGTCCTGGCCCGCAGCGAGGGAGCGACTGGGTGAGCTAGCGTCACTGCATGGGCGAGCTGATCGACAAGTTGCTGCCCCCGATTCGCGAGGCTCGACGGCCGATCATCACTGGCTCGCTCTGGATCCTGTTCGTCTGGATGTGGATTGCCGATGACATACCCGAGTTCCCGGACGGGGCGGAAGACCCTTGGTCGGACCGGCTGTACGAGGCGTTAGGCGCTATTGGACCGGTAGGCCGCATTGCCGTGTTCACTCTGATGGCAAGTCTAATCGGCAGTTTGGTGGGAGACGCTCTGCGGGCTGCATGGAACTTCGACAGAGCCGCTCCCGCCACTCTAAAGGACCGCCTCGAGATCGCAAGACTTGCCCGAAGCGATACCGCGCGTCTTTCGCACTCAGATCGAGCCGACAACATCGCAGCGTCGGCGTCCGAAGTGCCGCACGCTATTCGCTTGTTGGGGCGACTCGACACCCGTAGCGAACGACTGCTGGCCGAGGCGAAAGCGGACGTCGATGCGGCCGCCGGTCGGCTTGAATCGCAGGCGCTTCTCAGGTACGAGTTGTCATTGCCCCTGCTAGCGCTCGCTACTACGCCTGAGTGCCCGTGGCTTGTTCGAGTATCGCTGGTAGTGGTCGCTCTACTGCTCGCATCCCACGGCCTAATCGTGCACACGTCGGGCCTAAGGCACTATGAAGACTACTTCATCCAAAATGCTACAGAACCCCCGAAGTAGAGTAAGACGATTCGGATTCGACGTATGGAGCGGTCGAGACAGGGCGACTACAGCGATCGGCTGGGGACGGGGACAATCGTCCGTGGCTTGCGACGGCGGTTGAGAATGGCGACGAGGGGTAGTTGCGAACGGTGGTGTGCCCGTGGGACCAGCACGTTGTAAAACCCACGGCACCGGCCATGGCTTGGCCGAGGTCTGCAGCCGCTCGGCGTCAACCATGGGCGTCGGCGAAGTCCCGTCGGAACCGGGCTCGACGGGGCGCCTCGTCGAGGTACCGCTTGCGGGTGTCGGCCAGCCACCGCACCCTGGCCGGCGGGTCCCGGTCGATGAGGATCTTGCCGGTGATCGAGATGCGTCCGGTGAGCCCGTCGGGGGCGTGGCGCAGATCGACGAGGTCGACGCCGTCGGGGAGCGACCCCTGCAGCTCCCACAGGTCGATCGGCTTGTGGGACCAGACGGCCACGTCGACGTCGGAGTGCTCGGTGGCCTGCCCGGTGGCCCGGGTGCCGAACAACAGGGCGAAGGTGACCTCCGAGGCCTCAAGGCCCTCGACGACGGCGGCGACGACCGGATCATCGTCGGCGACGTCAGCGGATCCGGGCGCCGGCATCCGGCGAGTGTAGGAAGCGAACGACCGGGCCTGCGCGTCGAGCGCGGCTCGTGCGCCACGGGAACGCCAGCCCTACCCCGACCGGCCGACGAGGAAGCCGGGCCCACGCTTGGGGGGATGGGCGGCGATGACCTCCTCGATCGGCTCGCACCCCCAGCCCGGGGCGTCGCTCACGACCAGCTCACCGTGCTCGATCGTCGGCGTGACGGTGAACAGCTCGTCGTCGAGGGGGATGCGGTCGATGTCGGTCTCCATGATCCGCAGGTGCGGCACCGCCGCGCTGAACTGGGCGACCATCATCGTGGACAGGTGCCCGTAGAAGTTGTGGGGCGCCACCTGGATCTCGTGGGCCTGTGCCATTCCGGCGATCTTCATCGACTGCCAGGTGCCGTTCCACACGGTGTCGACGATGGCGACGTCGACGGCCTGGGCCTCGAACCAGGGCACGAAGCTGGCCAGACCGATCTTGGTCTCCAGCGACGCCACCTGGGTGTGGGCCCGATCCCGGATGAGGCGCAGCGCGTCGGGCGAGTCGTTGTCGTACTCGAGCCAGAACAGGTCGAGGTCGGCCAGGTGGCGGATCAGGTCCAGCACGCCGGCGGTGGTGAGGTTGAAGTTGAGGTCCAACAGGAGGCCCACGTCGTCGCCCGCGCCCTCACGGAACGCCGACAGGACGGCGTGGACGCCGGCGAGCACCTCCCGGTCGGCGTTCAGCGCCGGCCGGTTCGGGATGCCGAAGCCCGGCGCCCACGGCAGCAGCGTGCCGTCGAGGTCGACGAACAGGTTGGTCTTCAGCGCGCCGAACCCACGATCGCGGACCTCCTCGCCCAGGGCGCGCACCCCGGCGAGGTCGGTGATGCGGTTGCCGACGTGCTGGCCGTAGGCGATGCGCCACGTTCCGCAGTGCGACCAGTAGACGGGGACCCGATCACGGACCCTGCCGCCGAGCAGGGTCGAGACCGGGACGTCGAGGGCCTTGGCCTTGGCGTCGAGGAGCGCGTTCTCGATGGCGCCGATGCCCTGGCCGACCACCGAGCCCGCCGCTGGCCGGGTCGCGTAGCGCAGGTCGGTGTGGATCGCCTCGTGGTCGAACACCGATCGATCGACGAGCCGGGCAGCCAGCGCCTCGATCACGGTGCTCACCCCGGGGGAGCCGAACCCCTCGTCGAACTCGCTCCACCCGACGATGCCGTCGTCGGTGGTGATCTTGCAGAAGTGGTAGTTCCGCCATCCCGCCTCGCAGTGCAAGGTGTCGACGGCGGCGATGCCGAGCGCGCTCTTCCCCATCTCCCACTGTCGCGCAGGTGCCCGGGCGCCCGCCGGCCGCCGCCCGCCGCCGCCCGCCGCCCGCCGCCGCCCGGGCCGGTGGGTAGGGTGGCCGCCCCGTCACAGCCTCGGGGGGGAGCGGCATGCAGGTCCCGTTGACCGTCAACGACTTCATCCGACGGGCCGAGCTGGTGTACCCGGACCGCATCGGCGTCGTCGACGAGCCCGACCCGCCTGGCGGTGGCCTCGGGTCACTCACGTGGCGGCGGGTCGCCGAGCTGGCCCGGGCCCAGGCCGCCGCCCTGGAGCGCAGGGGCATCGGCGAGGGCGAGCGGGTCGCCATCGTCAGCCAGAACGCGGCCCGGATGATGACGTCGTTCTTCGGGGTCTGTGGCTACGGGCGGGTCCTGGTGCCGGTCAACTTCCGTCTCAGCGCGGCCGAGATCGGCTACATCCTCCACCACTGCGGCGCCTCGATGGTGCTGTACGACCCGGAGCTGGCCGACGTCGTCGCCGACGCCGACGTCGCCCACCGCCTCGAGCTCGGCACCGCCACCGACGACGAGCTGTACGCCACCGGCGTCGAACCCACGCCGTGGTCGGCCCCCGACGAGGCCGCCACCGCCACCATCAACTACACGAGCGGCACGACCGCCCGCCCCAAGGGCGTGCAGCTCACCCACCGCAACCTCTGGCTGAACGCCACGGTGTTCGGGTTGCAGGCCACCATCAGCGACCGCGACGTCTACCTGCACACCCTGCCGATGTTCCACTGCAACGGTTGGGGCATGCCCTTCGGACTCGCCGGGGTCGGGGCCACCCAGGTGGTCCTGCGCAAGATCGACGGCGCCGACATCCTGCGCCGCGTCGACGCCCACGGCGTCACCCTGGCCTGTGGCGCCCCGGCGGTGCTGAAGGCCGTCATCGACGCCGCCGGCGAGCTGGACGGGCCGGTGCCCGGGGCGGGCCGGACCCGGTTCGTTGTCGCCGGCGCACCTCCGCCCACCTCGATCATTGAGCAGGTCGAGACGGTGCTAGGCTGGGAGCTCATCCAGATCTACGGCCTCACCGAGACCACGCCGCTGCTGACGATGAGCCGCGCCCGCGCTGAGTGGGACGAGCTGGCGCCCGCCGAGCGCGCCGAGCGGCTCGGCCGGGCCGGCGCCCCGGCGCTCGGCATCCAGGTCGCCATCGCCGACTCCGGCGAGGTGCTCGCCCGGGGCAACCACGTGATGGAGGGCTACTGGGACAACCCGGAGGCGTCGGCAGCGGCCCTGGCCGACGGGTGGTTCCACACCGGCGACGGCGGCGACCTCGACGACGACGGGTACCTGGCCATCAGCGACCGCAAGAAGGACGTCATCATCTCCGGTGGTGAGAACGTGTCGTCCATCGAGGTCGAGGACGCACTGTTCTCCCACCCCGCTGTCGCCGAGGCTGCGGTGATCGGCGTGCCCGACGAGAGGTGGGGCGAGACCGTGAAGGCGCTGGTCGTGCTGGCGCCGGGAGCGACGGCCGACGAGGGGGAGCTCATCGCCCACTGCCGTGATCGCCTCGCCCACTACAAGTGCCCCACCTCGGTGGAGCTGCGCGACGAGCTGGCCCGCACCGCCACCGGCAAGCTGCAGAAGTTCAAGCTGCGCGAGACCTACTGGGCCGGGCGACAGCGCCTGGTCAACTAGCGGTGGGGCGCCTCGGCGTGAGCACGGTCGGCTGGCCGGCGCGCCAATTCGCCGCCGTGGGGCGCCTCCCGTGAGCACCGTCGTCGGCTGGCGGGCACGCTGGTTCGCCGCGTTGTGGCGCCGGGTGGCGTCGGTCGCCGAGACCGAGACGCGCGCCATGCGTGACGACGTGCTCGTCGACCTCCCGCCGCGCCTGGTCGAGCTGGGCCCGGGCGTCGGGTCGAACTTCGCCCGCTACGCCCCGGGCACCACCGTCATCGCCGTCGAACCCAACCACCACCTCCACGACGGCCTCACCGACGCCGCCCGACGTCACGGCATCGAGCTCGACCTGCGAGGCGTCGAGCTGGCCGACACCGGCCTACCCGACGCCTCGGTGGAGGTGGTGGTCTGCACCCTCGTGCTGTGCTCGGTCGGTGACCCGGCCCCGGTGCTGGCCGACATCCGCCGCATCCTCGCGCCCGGCGGTCGCCTGCTGTTCGTCGAGCACGTCGCTGCGGTGGACGCCCCGGCCCTCGCCGCTGTGCAGCGCGCCGTCCGTGGGCCGTGGCGCGCCATCGGCGGCGGGTGCGACACCACCGCTCGTACCGGTGAGGCCCTCTGCGCCGCCGGCTTCACCGACGTCGACCTGCACCGGGGCCACGTCGGCCCATCGTGCTCACCGACCGGCCCCCACGTGTGGGGCACCGCCCGCAAGTAGCCCGGTGACCCCGCGCTGTGGAACGCAGGTGCGGTAGCCCGGTGACCCCGCGCTGTGGAACGCAGGTGCGGTAGCCCGGTGACCCCGAGGCGTGGAACGCAGGGTGCGGCCGGCACGGGCCCGCCACGATCTGAGCCGCCACGATCTGGGCCCCCTGCCGGGTCCGCTCAGTCGGCGGGGACGTCGTCGTGACCGTGGGCCCGCAGCCGGGCCCGCAGGGCGGCGGCGGTGGCGGCGAGCTCGCCGGGGTCGACGTGAGACGCGGCGTTGGCGAAGTCGAGATCGCGCACCCCGTCCATCGGCACGACGTGGACGTGCAGGTGGGGCACCTCGAGGCCGGCGATCATCAGACCGATGCGGGTCGGGGCCAGCTCGGCCATCTGGGCCCGGCCGACGTGGTGGGCGACCTCGACGAGGTGGCCGTTCAGCTCCGGGCTGGCGTCGAGCCAGTGGTCCACCTCGTCGCGGGGGACGACCAGCGCATGACCCGTGCGCAGCGGGTTGACGGACAGGAACGCCACGCACCGCTCGTCGTCCCAGACGAACGCCGCTGGCAGCTCCCCGGCGATGATGCGGCTGAAGGTGCTCGACACCGCGCGCAGGCTAGCGACGCTGTCCTGGGCCCCGCCGGGAGCGGACCCCCTGCGCCCTAGGCTCGGGCCGGTGACCCGCCAGTGGCGACCGTTCACCGTGCCCAACGCCATCACCGCGGTGCGCCTGGCGTTCATCCCGGTGTTCGTGTGGCTGCTCTTCGGCGTCGACGACCGGTACGCAGCAGCGTGGGTCCTCGGTGCGCTCGGGGCCACCGACTGGGTCGACGGGTGGTTCGCCCGTCGCTTCGACCAGGTCTCTGAGGTCGGCAAGGTGCTCGACCCGGTCGTGGACCGCTTGCTGCTCGGCGTCGCCCTCGTGTCGCTGTGGATCGACGCCAGCATGCCCCGGTGGCTGATCGTCGCCGTCGTCGCTCGGGAGCTGACGATGACCGCGATCGCCGGCTGGGCGGCATCGCACGGAGTGCGCCTCGACGTCACGTTCCTCGGCAAGACCGCCACGTTCTTCAACATGATCGCTTTCCCGGCGTTCCTGGTCGCCAACAGCACGGCGTCCTGGGCCGCCGAGGCCGAGGTGCTGGCCTGGTCGGCGGCAGCGGTCGGCGTCGTCGCCGGCTGGTGGTCGGTCATCGACTACGTGCCCCGGGCTCGCGGCGCGGTGTCGGCGCACGAGCGTGGCTCCTCACGATCGGTGTGAGCGCCGGCGCCCCGGGTCGTCACCGCTGATGGCAGGTCTTGTAGCGTCGCTGGGATGGAGCTGCCAGAGGACCTGCGCTACTCCACCGACCACGAGTGGCTGCGGGTGGAGGGCGACCTCGCCCGGGTGGGCATCACCGACTTCGCCCAAGACGCCCTCGGTGACGTCGTGTTCGTCGATCTCCCGGCGGCTGGCACCAGGGTCACCCGCACCGACGCCGTCAGCGAGGTCGAATCGACCAAGTCGGTGTCAGAGATCTACGCCCCCGTGTCCGGCGAGATCGTCGAGGCCAACGCCGAGCTCGGTGACGCACCCGAGCGCCTGAACAGCGATCCCTACGGCGGAGGGTGGATCTACCTCCTCCGTCCCGCCGACCCGGCCGAGCTCGAGGCGCTCCTCGACGCCGCCGCCTACCGACGCCTCCTCGAGGGCGAGTGAGCTCGATCGCAGAACCTGGTGGGGGACCGAGGTGAGCGGCGTGTTCTGCAACCGCTGCGGTCACCTGAACCCCGCGGCGGCGACGTTCTGCTCGTCGTGTGGCGCAGCGCTGGACGTGACCCTCGTGCGCGAGGACGAGGCGGCGGTCGTCGACACCGAGCACCACGAGCACATCGTCCCCGAGGTGGTCGGACGGCCGTGCCTGGTCGTCGAGGGAGGGCACCGGGGCGGCACGACGTTCCCGATGGTCGCCGACGCCGTCGAGATCGGACGCCACCCCGATTCCGACATCTTCCTCGACGACATCACCGTGTCACGCCGCCACGCCACGGTCCGGGTGGATGGCGCCCGGGTCGAGGTGGCCGACGCCGGTTCGCTCAACGGCACCTACGTCAACCGCCAGCGGGTCGAGGTGATCGAGCTGCACGACGGCGACGAGCTGCAGATCGGCAAGTTCAAGTTGGTCCTCCTGTTGCCCAGGTCGAGCCGAGGCGACTGAGGATGGCGCTTCCGCCGGGCAGGTCGACGTGAGCGACGAGGCGCCCGATCTGTCCATCGGCGAGGTCCTCGCCCTGTTGCAGGACGAGTTCCCCGACGTGACCATCTCCAAGATCCGCTTCCTGGAGAGCCAGGGCCTGCTCGAACCCGAGCGGACGCCGTCGGGGTACCGGGTGTTCCGGGGCCACGACGTCGACCGGCTGCGGTGGATCCTCCTCGAGCAGCGCGAGAACTTCCTGCCGCTCAAGGTGATCCGCGAACGTCTCGGCGCCGGGGACTTCGACCGGTGGGTCGCCGACGGCGCCGAGGGCACACCACCGCCACCGGTCGTGGCGATGAGCACCCAGCCGACGCTCGGGCTCGAGGACCCCGACGATGCAGGGACCTCGAGCACCGACTCGACCGGCGATGACGAGACGACCTCGGATCGCCCACGCGGGGAGACCCCGGGGAAGATCGCCGAGACGGCCGACCCGCCCGGGGGTGGCGACGTCGAGCTCCCCACCGTCGAGGGGGCGGCGGACGAACCCGATGAGGATCGTCCCGCCGGGGAAGCGGTCGGCGACGACGCGTCGGCGTCGGCCCCAGAGGCTGGGGGCGGTGGCAGGCACGCCGCTGAAGTGGCGGCGTCCAACGGCGAGACAGGTGCGCACCTCGGCCCAGGGGCCACCGACGCTGCCGGCTCAGCAGGCGTCGATGACGCCTCGCCGGTCGAGGTGTCCGCGGTTGGCACCCCGACCGATCAAGACCAGACGCCGACACCGTCAGACGAGACGCCGACACCGTCAGACGGCGGCGCAGACGGCGGCGCAGACGAGGGCACCGAGCGCGACGACGCCGGGGACCCCCCGACGGGCGGGGGAGCGGGGGTCGAGCGCGACGTGCTGCTCGCCGCAGCCCGGCGCATCGCCGACGGGCTGCCCGGCGCCCCCGTCGAGCGGCAGGAGACCACGGGCCGTCGGGGCGCGGGTGGGCCCCCCCAGCGGGTCGAGGCCGACATGTTGGATCCGGGGCCGAGCACCGTCGAGATGACCGTCGACGAGCTCGCGCGCGCTGCGGGACTCAGCCCGCCCGAGCTCGGCGAGCTCGAGCGGTACGGGTTGTTGAGCTCCCACCAGGTCGGCCCCGCCAGGTACTACGACGGCGAAGCGCTCGTCATCGCCAAGCTCGCTGCCGCCTTCTCGCGCCACGGCGTCGAAGCCCGCCACCTGCGCATGTACCTGACGGCTGCCCAACGCGAGGCCGGCATGTTCGAACAGGTCGTGTCGCCCCTCATCGGCCGTCACGATCCCGTCGCCCGCCGAGAGGCACGCGACCGGCTCGTCGAGATGGCCCGGCTGGGCGAGGCGCTGCACGCTGCGCTGTTGCGGACCAGCCTGACCGGCATCGGGTGGTCGTCGCCGGCCAGGGGCTCGTCTCCGCCCACCCCTTCCGCCGCCAGTCCCGCCATGCCGCCCGATCGATGAGCGCCCGCCTCGGCCGGCCAGACGTCGGTGCAGAACAGCGTCGGTGGGCACGGTCGTGAGCGCCGGGCTGCAGGTAACGTTCGTGCGTGGTCGAGATGGAGATCATCGGGGTCCAGGTCGAGCTGCCGGCCAACACGCCCGTGCTGTTGTTGAAGGAGCGCGACGGCTCTGGCCGGGTGCTGCCGATCTACATCGGCGGGGCCGAGGCGAGCGCCATCCACCAGGCCCTCCACGGCGAGACGCCGCCCCGCCCGCTCACCCACGACCTCTTCTGCGGCGTGCTGTCGGCTCTTGGTGCCGAGCTCGGCAAGGTCATCGTGACCGAGCTGCGAGACGGCACCTTCTTCTCCGAGCTCCACCTCGTCGTCGGCGGTGCCGAGCAGGTCGTGTCGGCTCGACCGTCTGACGCCATGGCCCTGGCCGTGCGGCTGGGCACCCCGGTGTTCGCCTCGTCTGACGTGCTCGACGAGGCCGGGCAGGTGCCGGTCATCGCCAGCGACGGCGAGGAGGACTCCGAGGCCCTGGTCGACGAGTTCCGCCGGTTCATCGACGAGGTCACCCCCGACGAGTTCGAATCCTGACCGCCGGGGCGCCCCCCCAGCCCGGGCCTATCACCGTCCTCGACGTCGCCGCTCCGGTGTCCTCAGGGAGCCTCGGGGGTTGACCCACCACCGGTGCCTTCGTAGCCTCGCACGAGAGCGATGACACGGTCGTAACTACGCCGCTGTGGGTCTCCCGAGGGGGTCGAGGACGCATGCCCATCGACGCTGGGGGACCTGCTGGCGCCGCTGACGCGACGACCGCCGTCGGTGACGGCGAACTTGGCCAGCGCGGCGACAGAGGCGACGGAGGCGACGGCTACAGCGGGCGCGTGGCCGCTGCGGTGGTCGGGATCACCTACCGTCAGCTCGACTACTGGGCGCGCACCGATCTCGTGCGGCCCTCGCTCGCCGAAGCCTCCGGTTCGGGATCACGGCGGCGCTACTCCTACCTCGACCTGCTCGAGCTGAAGGTCGTCAAGACGTTGCTCGACGCCGGCATCAAGCTGGAGTCGGTGCGCCAGGTGTTCCGCTACCTGCGCGACGAGCTGGGCGGTGACGTCGCCTCGGCGAACCTGGTGATCTCGGGCACCTCGGCGGTGCTCGTGAGGGACGGCGAGGACATCATCGACCTGTTGCGCAACGGCCAGGGGGTGCTGAACGTGCTGCCGCTGGCCGGGGTCGTGCAACAGGTCGACGCCGGCATCGTGCGCCTGCTCGACGATCGCCACGACGACGACGCCCCCCCGCTCGCTCGCTGAGCGCATCGGCACCGTGGTGAGCGAGCCCCGCCGGTCGCCCCTGCACCACCTCCACGTCGCCGCCGGGGCCCGCCTGACCGCCTTCGGGTCATGGGACATGCCGCTGTCCTACCCGACGGGCACCGTCGCTGAGCACCTCGCCTGCCGGAGGGGCGCGGCGGTCTTCGACGTCAGCCACCTCGGCACGGTCCGTCTGCGCGGCGCCGACGCCGCCGGGCGGGTCCAGCGGGCCTTCACCAACGACCTGGGCCGCATCGGGCCCGGGCGGGCCCAGTACACCCACCTGCTCGACGCCGCCGGTGACGTGGCCGACGACTGCATCGTCTGGTGGGTCGACGACCATCGCCTCGACGTCATGCCCAACGCCTCCAACACCGAGCGGGTGCGTGACATCGTGGGCGGTGAGGACGTCACCGAGGAGCGGGCGATCCTCGCCGTGCAGGGACCCGCCGCCCGGAGTCGGCTGGCCGAGGTGGCGCCGGCCGCTGCGGCCGTGGGGCGCTTCGCCGTGGCCGAGGTGGACGGTCCCGGCTCGACGGCCACGGTGGCCGGCACCGGCTACACCGGTGAGGACGGCGTCGAGATCGCCGTGCCCGCCGGGCACGCGCCGCGATGGTGGGCGGAGCTGGTGGACGCCGGGTGCGTGCCGGCCGGGCTCGGCGCCCGTGACACCCTGCGCCTGGAGGCCGGCTTCCCCCTGCACGGCGCCGAGCTGGGCCCCGGGATCGACCCCCTCACCGCCGGCCTCGGGTGGGTGGTGGCCTGGGACAAGCCCGAAGGGTTCGTCGGCCGAGCCGCCCTCGCCCGGCGACGAGACGTCGGTCTCACCCATCGACTGGTCGGACTGGCCGTCGCCGGCCGGCGCCCGCCGAGAGCCGGCGCCGAGGTCGTGTCGGGCGGGGCGACGGTGGGTCGGGTGACGAGCGGGAACTTCTCGCCGGTGCTCGGTCACGGCATCGCCATGGCGTTCGTCGATGGCACGGCCGGCCTGGACCTGGACCGGGAGGTCGAGGTGCTCGTCCGGGGCCGGGCCCTGCCCGCACGCGTGGTCCCACGGCCCTTCGTGACGCCGGGACCGCCGGAGCCGGTGCCGTCGATCGCACCCATCCCGACGCCGCCGACGCCGCCGACGCCGTCGACCCCCAGGACCCCGTGAACCCGCCGACCTGAGATCGACAGGGCGGGCTCAGCTCAACAGGTCGGGCTGCTCCCGCACGATCTTGTCGTACAGCGGCTGGAAGCTGAACCACCCGGCGACCTCGGAGCCGACCTGGTCGTGGGTCAACTTGGCGTGGTGGTCATCGATCGGCTGGGGGGTGCCGGCGGCCATGGCCAGCAGCTGGGCCTGGCAGGTGCGCTCCATGGTGATGAACCACCACGCGGCGGCGTCGACGCTGGTGCCGACGGTGAGCAACCCGTGGTTCTTCAAGATGGCCGCCTTGTTCGTGCCGAGCGCGGTGGCGATGCGCCGACCCTCCTCGACGTCGAGCACCACCCCTGTGAAGTCGTCGAACAGCCCGTGGTCGCCGTAGAAGGCGCAGCTGTCCTGGGTGAGGGGGTCGAGCTCGATGCCGAGGGAGGCGAACGCCTTGCCGTGCAGCGAGTGCGAGTGGGCGGCTGCCACGGCGTCGGGTCGGGCCTGGTGGACCTGGGAGTGGATGGCGAAGGCGGCCCGGTTGACCGGCCAGTCGCCCTCGACGACCTCGCCGTCGTGATCGACGAGCAGCAGGTCTGACGCCCGGATGTGGGCGAAGCTCATGCCGAAGGGGTTGACCCAGAAGTGATCGGCCCGCTCGGGGTCACGGGCGGTGATGTGGCCGGCCACGCCCTCTTCGAACCCGAACTTCGAGAACAGACGGAACGCCGCAGCGAGGCGCTGCTTGCGGTGCTGGCGCTCGTCGGCCGGCGAGTCGAAGCTGGGCGGACGGGGGACGTTGGTGCGCGTGGCCACGTCGGTCATGGCCCCAGTGTCGCACGGCCGCCGGCCTTGATGACGGGGATCGGGCCGGGCGGGGCGATCTAGCTTGTCGCCATGGAGCTCTCAGGTCGCACCGTCGTCGTCACCGGGGCCGGTCACGGCATCGGACGAGCGTTGTGCGAGCGCTTCGCCGCCGAGGGGGCCGGCCACGTCGCGGCCGTCGATCTGGACGGCGAGGCGGCCCGTGAGGTCGCCGAGCTCGTCGGTGGCTCACACCACGCCGTCGACGTGGCCGACAGCTCGGCGGTGGCCGCCATGATCGCCGCCGTCGAGGACGCCCACGGGCCGATCGACGTGGTCTGCTCGAACGCCGGCATCGCCATCGCCGGTGGGGCCGAGGTGCCCGACGACGCCTGGCAGCGCATCTGGGACGTCAACGTCATGGCCCACGTGGCCGCCGCCCGTGCCGTGCTGCCCGCGATGCTGGCCCGGGGCGAGGGCTACCTGTGCAGCACCGCATCGGCGGCCGGGCTGTTGAGCCAGATCGGCTCGGCGCCCTACGCGGTCACCAAGCACGCCGCTGTCGCCTTCGCCGAGTGGCTGTCGATCACCCACGGCGACGACGGCATCAGGGTCTCGGTGCTGTGCCCTCAGGCGGTGCGCACCGCCATGACCGCTGGCCAACAGGACGGGGGCGTGGCCGGCGTGGACGGGATGATCGAACCCGACGAGGTGGCGGCGGCGGTGGTCGAGGGGATGCGAGCCGAGCGGTTCTGGATCCTCCCCCATCCGATCGTCGCCGACTACGCCCGCCGCAAGGCCGACGACGTCGACCGGTGGCTGAGCGGCATGCGCCGCCTCCAGGCTCGCTACGGCGAGCACGCGATCTGAGCACCGCCCACGGCCCCGGGCCCCCCCGGGCACAGGGGTGAGCGCCCCCGGTCGTGGGGGCCGGTCCACTAGGGCAGGGGAGCGAGCTGGGCGGCCAGCGCCTCGACGCCGATGCGGTGGGCGAAGTCACCGAAGCGCTCATCGTCGAGGCGCTCGTCGCCCCAGCGGGCCAGCAAGGGCACCAACGTGGGCACGATGTCGGTCCGCTTGACCGATCGGATCAGCTCGGAGCTCAACCGGGTGCCGTCGGCGGCCCCGCCGATGTAGACGTCATAGGCGGTCTTGGTCCGTCCGACCAGGCCGAGCTCGGCGACGTAGGGACGCGCGCAGCCGTTGGGGCACCCGGTCATCCGCACCTCGAGCTCGTCGTCGCCGAGTCCCAGTGCCACGAGGGCGGCGTCGAGGTCGTCCACGATCGACTCGACGATGCGCTCGGCCTCGCCCAGGGCCTGCCCGCAGGTGGGCAGCGCCGGGCAGGCCATGGCCCGGCGCTGGCGGGGCGAGAGCCGGTCGACCAGGGGCACGCCGTGGGCGGCCAGCACCTCCTCGACGTGGTCGCGGCGGCCGTCGGCGACGCCGCACAGCAGCAGGTTCTGCTGGGGGGTGCAGCGCACCTCGAGGTCCAGCTCGCCGACCAGGGCCGCCACCGCGCTTCGGTAGCGCCGCTCACCGGCGTCACGGACCCGCCCGCTCGGTACGTGCACGCCACAGAACCAGGTGCCGTCCGCGCTCTGGTGCCACCCGAGGTGATCATCGGCGCTGCGGAACACGTGGGCGGTGGCCGGGGCGAGCAGCCGACCGAGCCGGCGCTGCACCTCGGCTCTGAAGCGGTCGAGGCCCCAGCGGTCGATCAGGTACTTGAGGCGGGCCTTCTGGCGGTCCTCTCGCTCACCGTGATCGCGCTGCACGCCCACGATGGCCTCGAGGACCTCGAGCAGCTCACCGGGCGCCACGTCGGCGAACCAGGACCCGAGCCGGGGGTAGGTGTCATCTCGGGTCTGGGATCGGCCGAGCCCGCCACCCACGCTGATGGTGAAGGCGGTGATCTCGTCACCGACCACGATCGGGACGATGCCGACGTCATCGGTCAGCACGTCGACGCCGTTGTCAGACGGCGAGGCGAGGGCCATCTTGAACTTGCGGGGTAGGTAGGCGTCGCCGTAGATCGGCTCGACGGTCTCGTCCGGTTCGACCCCAGCGGCCCGTTCGCCGTCGATGAAGATCTCGGCGTAGGCGGTCGTGGCCGGCCGGAAGTGGGCTGCGATCTGCCCGGCCCACCGGTCGAGCTGGGCGGGGACCGGCCCGGGGAGCGGGGCGGTCGAGGCCATCACGTTGCGCACCACGTCACCGCACGCCGCGAAGGTGCTGAGGCGGGTGGCCACGACGCCCCGGAGCAGGTGGGCGACGTCGCCCTTGGCGACGCCGTGGAACTGGATGCCCTGGCGGGTGGTGAGGCGCAGCGAGTCGGCACCGACGTCGCCGGCCAGGCCGTCCAGGTCGAGCCACTGCGCGCCCGATAGACGGCCTCCCGGGATCGCGACGCGGACCATCAGCGAGTGGTCCAGCTCCTCGCCGGCCCTGGTGCGCTCGCGGCGGGTGTCCCGGTCGTCTTGTTGGTAGATGCCGTGGAACTTCAACAGGCTGGCGGCGTCGGCGCCGAAGGCGGTGGCGGGACCGTCGAGCTCGGCGGCGATCGTGCCCCGCAGGTGCTGGCTGACGGTCTTGAGGGTCTCGGCGCTCACGGTGCGACCTCCAGGGCGCTGAGGGTGACGGGTGGCTCCAGGTGGGCGCCGCCCAGATCGAGCGCGGCCACCGCACCGATGACGATCGTCGCCGGGGATGGGACCGGTTCGAGACCGAGATCGCCCAGGCGGATGCGGGCGACGTGCTGCGCCGACCCGCTGGCGTCGACGATGACCGCCACCGGGGTGTGGCCGGGGCACCCGGCCGCCATCAGGCGCTCGGCCAGGCGGCGAGCTCGTCGGGCGCCCATCAGCACCACCAGCGTGGTGTGCGAGGCGGCCAGGGCGTCCCAGTCGAGGGGGTCCGAGTCGTCGTCTTGGTGGGCGGTGACGACGGTGAACCCACTGGCCAGCCCGCGGTGGGTGACCGGGATGCCGGCGATGGCCGGGGCGGCGGTCGCCGCGCTCAGGCCGGGCACGATCTCGTGGTCGATGCCCGCTGCGGCCAACGCCAGCGCCTCCTCACCGCCGCGGCCGAACACGAACGGGTCGCCGCCCTTGAGCCGCACGACGGTGCCGGGCCGCCGCCCGCGATCCAACAGGACCCGCACGATCTCGTCCTGGCCGACCGAGGCCCGCCCTCCCCGCTTGCCGACGTCGAGGAGCTCGGCCCACGGGGGAGCGAGATCGAGCACCCGAGGCCCGACCAGGGCGTCGTGCACGATGCAGTCGGCCCGGCCGATGAGCGCTGCGGCGCGCACGGTGAGCAGCTCGGGGTCACCGGGCCCGGCCCCGACCAGGTGGACGCTCACGGCGCCACCGCCGACACCGGGTGGTCGTCGAGCCCGAGGTGGCGGCGCAGCAACGCCTGGGCGGCGTCGAGGTCGCCGTCGCGCACGTGGGCGTGGAGGCCGTCGTCGAAGGCCATCGACCAGCCGTCGACCTCGGTGGGGCGGCCTGCCGCCTGCAGCTCGGCGCGAGCGCCGGCCAGCAACTCGACCAGGGCGTCCAGGTCGGGGCCGAGCCGGTCCTCGAAGTGGCGCCGGAGCCAGGACGCCAGGGCGGGGCTCACGCCGTTGGTCGAGATCGTCACGCTCACCGCACCGCGACGGGCCACCGCGGGCAGCACGACGGTGCAGTGGGCCGGGTCGTCGGCGGAGTTGACCCACACCCCGGCCGCGGAGGCGTCAGCGAACACCTGACCGTCGACCTCGCGGTCTCCCGTGGCGGTGAAGGCCAGCCGGTAGGAGGCCACCTCGCCACGGACGTAGGTCCGACGGTGCCAGCGCAGCGCACCGGCCTCGGCGAGCTCAGCGATCTCCGCGGTCGCCTCGGGGGCCACGACGCTGACCCGAGCCCCGCTGCGCCGCAGGCCCTCGAGCTTGCGGGCGGCGATGCGCCCGGCGCCGACCAGCAGGACGCGCTGGCCGTCGATCACCAACCCGACGGGCAGCAGCGGTGAGGTGGCCTCTGACAGCGGCCTCACGTGTGGATCCCGCACTCGGCTCGGGCGCTGCCGCTCCAGCGGCCGCTGCGGCCCCGGCCCGGCTCGGTGCAGGGCCAGCAACCGATCGAGCCGTAGCCCTGGGCCGAGAGGGGGTTGACGACCAGCCCGTGGGCCTCGACGTGGGCGCTGATCGCGGCGTCGTCGAGCGTCGCCAGCGGGTTGACCTTGACCAAGCCCCGCCGGTCGATCTCGACGACCGGCGTGGCGGCCCGGCCGGGGTGATCGCTGCGGCGCAGCCCCGAGATCCATCCGGTGCGGCCGGCCAGGGCCCGTTCGAGCGGCTCGACCCGGCGCGCTGCGCAGCAGGCGTCGGTGCCGTGGGCCCACAGATCGGCGGCATCGTCGGCGGGGGAGACGACCCGGAGCTCGAGGCGGTGGCGGCGCTGGGCCCGTCGGGCCGTCTCGAGGGTCTCAGCGAAGTGCAGCCCCGTGTCGACGAACACGACCTCGAGGTCGGGCTCGGCGCGGGTGGCCACGTCGACCAGCACGGTGTCGCCGAAGCTGGCAAGCACGACGACGCCTGCGCCGAGGTGGGCCACGGCCCACCCCACGACGTCGACGGGGTCGGCCGCTTCGAGCTCGGCGGCCACCACGGCGACGTCCACGGGCGTCAGCGCCGGGGTGGGCATCGGGGGTCTCATACCCGACCATTGAGATCAACCCGATCGGATTTGTCAAGAATCGATCTTCCAGGACGCGCCGGGGGCCACCTAGGGTGGCGCCATGGTCGAGCTCGAGATCGACGGCCACGTCGCCGTCATGACGATCAACCGCCCCGAGGCGCGCAACGCGGTGAACGGCGACGTCGCCCAGACGATGGAGGCCAACCTCGGCCGGCTCGAGTCCGACGACGACCTCTGGGTCGGCATCATCGCCGGTGCCGGGTCGGCGTTCTGCGCCGGGGCCGACCTGAAGGAGGTGGCCTCGGGCAACGGACGCTCGCTCGCCACCGAGCGGGGCGGGTTCGGGGGCATCACGCGCTACGAGCGCACCAAGCCCCTCATCGCCGCGGTCGACGGTCCGGCGTTGGCGGGTGGTTGTGAGATCGTCCTGTCCTGTGACCTCGTCGTCGCCTCGACCCGGGCGCGCTTTGGCATCCCCGAGGTCAAGCGGTCGCTGGTGGCAGCCGCCGGCGGGCTGTTCCGCCTGCCCCGGGCGCTGCCCCGCAACATCGCCATGGAGCTGGCCCTGACCGGCGACCCGATCGACGCCGCCCGGGCCCGGGAGCTCGGCCTGGTCAACGAGCTGTGCGAGCCCGGCGAGGCGGTCTCGACGGCCAAGGCGCTGGCGGCGCGCATCATCGTGAACGCCCCCGCAGCGGTGCGCGCCTCGCGGCGGGTCGTCGCCGAGGGGATGCTCGCCCCCGATGCCGAGGCGTGGGCCCTGACGAACCGGTTGATGGCCGAGGTGGCGCGCACCGAGGACTACGCCGAGGGGCCCAAGGCCTTCGTCGAGAAGCGTGCCCCACGGTGGTCGGGCCGGTAGGCGAGGACGCACCGCTGCGTCCCGCCCGGGGCGTCGAGATCCCGAGATCGTTGATCCGCTGGCGCCTCGACACGCCCGGCGGCCCCGGCGGCCAGCACGCCAACCGGGCGGCGACCCGGGCCGAGGCCTCGCTCGTGCTCACCGACCTGTACGCCCTCGGCATCGATCCCGAGCTGATCGCCCGCTGGCGGCGACGCCTCGGGGAGGTGGTGCGGGCGGTGGCTGCAGACACCCGCTCCCAGCACCGCAACAAGATCGCAGCGTGTCGTCGCCTCGAGGACCAGTTGGCCGCATCGCTGCGCACCGCCCCGCCGCGGCGCCCGACCCGACCGACCCGTGGCTCGACGCGCCGGCGCCTCGAGGCCAAGCGACGCACGGCCGAGCGCAAGCAGACCCGCCGCCGCCCGCGCCGCGACGGCATCGACTGAGTCGCAGCGCCAGCGCGCAGTGGGTCGAGCTGGGCGCCTGACCAGACGTCGGTGCCGGGGTCACCGGCGTCGATCCCCTGGCAGGATCGTCGATGAGAGGGGGTGCACATGGGCGAGTACGAGTCGATCAGGGTGCACGACGGCGCCGAGGCCATGGTGCCCACCGGGGGGGCCGACGCCGACGCGCTGGTCACCGCCCTGCACGACGGGGAGCGCCGCGCCGTCGCCGCCCGACACCTGACCGGACGAGGGCGCTAGGCCCGGTGCCCGAGCTGCCCGAGGTCGAGACCCTCCGCCGCAGCCTCGAGCCCCGGCTGGTCGGCCGTCGCCTGGGCGCCGCCCGTGCGTTCGACCATCCGAAGTTCTCTCCGGCGCTCGAGGTGGTGGGCGCCGTCGCCGAGGGCGTCGCACGGCGGGGCAAGTACCTGCTGATCGCGCTCGATGACGGGCGTGAGCTCATCGTGCACCTCGGGATGACCGGCCAGCTCCTGGTGGGCGGACCCGGATCGGTCGGCCCCGAGGGTCAGGGCGCGTCGGCTGCGGACCGCCACGAGCGGGCGGCGTGGCGCCTCGACCCGGTCACCCGCACCGATGCCGTCGCAGGTGGCGACGAGCGGTGGCTGGTCCTGCGCGACGCCCGACGCTTCGGACGCGTGCGAGTCGTCGACGCCGGTGACCACGCCTCGCTGTCCACCCTGCACGCCCTCGGTCCCGAGCCCTTCGACCCGTCCTTCACCGCCGAGCACCTGCACTTCGCCCTGGCCCGCAGCCGCCGGGCGGTCAAGACCCAGCTGCTGTCCCAACGGCCCGTCGCCGGGGTCGGCAACATCTACGCCGACGAGGCGCTGTGGGCCGCCGGCATCGATCCCGCCGCCCGCCGCCTCAGCCGACCGAGGGCGAGACGGTTGCGCGACGCCCTCGTAGAGGCCCTCGCGGCCGGCGTCGAGCACGGCGGCACCACCCTGAGGGACTACCGCCGCAGCGACGGGACGACCGGTTCGCACCAGCGCCACCTGCGTTGCTACGGCCGGGCCGGCCGACCCTGCGTGCGCTGCGGGGCTCCGTTGCGCCGCAAGGTCATCGACGGCCGGGGCACGACCTGGTGCGCCACCTGCCAGCGGAGGTGACGTCCCAGCCGACGAGGCAGGGGCTCGCTCACCGCCGTCCACCGGCGTCGGGCGCCACCGTCGGCGCACCAGGGCGCCGGGGTGGGGTCATCGGTCGGTGCGTCGAGGCCAGGTGCCACACTGCGATGGGCACGATCGACCGGTCGGCCCCCCACCGACGAGGAGCCTCCCGATGGCCACCCCGCCCCCCATGACGATCGACACCGCCACCACCTACCGGGCGACGATCGCCACGCCCAAGGGCGAGATCGTCATGGACCTCGACCCCGAGCTGGCCCCGGTCACGGTCAACAACTTCGTGTCGCTCGCCCGCGACGGGTTCTACGACGGGCTGACCTTCCACCGGGTGGTCCCCGGGTTCGTCGTCCAGGGCGGCGACCCCGACGGCACCGGCAGCGGCGGACCGGGGTACAAGTTCGCCGACGAACCGGTCAAGGGCGAGTACACGCTCGGGGCGGTGGCGATGGCCAACGCCGGGCCCGACTCCAACGGCTCGCAGTTCTTCATCACCATCGACGACTGCCGCCGCTCCCTCGACAAGGCGTACAACCTGTTCGGCCACGTCGTCGAGGGCGTGGAGGTCGCCCAAGCCATCGAGGTGGGTGACACGATGGACTCGGTGACCATCACCGAGGTGGCGGCCTGACATCGGCCGCCACCCACCGACGTAGCCACCCAGGGGGGGTCATGCGCACACGACTGACCGACGTGTTGGAGGTCGAGCACCCGGTGATGCTGGCCGGGATGGGCGGGGTGTCGTACCACCGCCTCGTCGCCGCCGTCTCCGCGGCCGGCGGGTTCGGGTGCCTCGGCGCCTCGACCATGTCGCTGCCCCGGATGGTCGATGAGATCGCCGCCACCGCGGCGGCCACCGATCGGCCCTTCGGGGTCGATCTGCTCACCGCAGCCGGGCTGTCCGACGACCAGGTGCGGGCGGTCATCGATGGCGGGGCCCGGGTCTTCGTCGCCGGGCTCGGCGTGCCCCGTGACGCCGTGGACGCCTTCCACGACGCCAACATCCTCGTCGGATCGATGTGCGGCAAGGTCCGCCACGCCATCGCCGCCGTCGAGGCCGGCTGCGATCTGGTCATCGCCCAGGGCACCGAGGCGGGCGGGCACACCGGCACGGTGGCGACCATGGCCCTGGTGCCCCAGGTCGTCGACGCGGTCGGCGAGCGCGTGCCGGTCGTGGCGGCAGGGGGCATCTACGACGGCCGGGGCCTGGCCGCCGCGCTGTCCCTCGGAGCCGACGGCGTGTGGGTCGGCACGCGCTTCATCGCCACCCCCGAGGCCCGCACCGTCGAGGGCTACAAGGACACCCTGCTCGGCCTGGGTGAGGACGGCACGGTGGTGAGCCGGGCGTTCACCGGCAAGACGTGCCGGGTGGTGCGCAACGAGTGGACCGCCCGGTTCGATCGCCAACCCGACCAGCTGCAGCCCTTCCCCCAGCAGGCGGTGCGCAGCGTCACCGACGGGGCCAACCACCTCGGTGAGGGCCCCGAGGCCGTCGACGGCGTCGACCTCGACCTCGAGTTCATGCCGGCCGGTCAGGCCGCCGGGGGCATCGACGAGCTCGTCCCCGCCGCCGACCTCGTGGCCGCGATGGTCCGTGAGGCCACCGAGACCATCGACCGGATCGCCTCGGTCGCCGCCACGGCGTAGAGGTCGGCGGCTCCGTCGAAGCCTCGTCCACCAGATCTCCACAGCCCACGGCAGGTCATCCACCGCTTCGGGGTCTATCGACCCACAGCGGACGTTCCCTACGGTCAGCTCCATGGGCACACAGCACGAGATCGTCCTGCGAGACGGCACGGTCCGGGTGGTAGCCGGCGCCGACGCCTACGACCAGGAGGGCCAGATGACGACCTTCTTCGCCACCGACCACGGGCGGGGCATCGTCGACCCGTGGGCCACGCGGGTGGCGTCGATCCGGACCTCGGAGATCTTGATGGTGCGCCGCGGTTCGTGCGAGGAGGCCGTCCCACTACCGTGACGCCGGTGGCGCCCCCGGCCGTTGGGCCATGACCGACGGCCTCATCGCCCTCAGCGTCTTGGCCTGGTTGGCCTACGCGACGAGCCGCCTCCTGGCCCGGCGCAAGGTGCCCGAGCTCGTCGGGTTCCTGCTCGTCGGAGCAGCCCTCGGCCCGTCGGGCGCCGAGCTGATCGACGCCGGCGAGCTGGCCAGCCTCGCCCCGGTGACCCAGATCGCCCTGGGCATGCTGATGTTCCTCATCGGCGACCGCGTCTCGTTGCGAGCGTTGCGGGCGTCGCGCTGGGCCGCCAGCGCCGGGATCGTGCAGTACGTCCTGGCCGGCGGCGCCGTCTACGCCACGTCCCGGGCGCTCGGCGCCGATCAGTCGACGTCGCTGCTGCTCGCCACCCTCGCCGGTGCCGGAGCGCCCCTCACCGTGGCGGCGGTCGTCACGTCGGCCAAGGCGTCGGGACGCTACGTCGAGGGGCTCATCAGCACCCACGCGGTGTGCGACGCCCTGGCGGCGACGGCGTTCGCCGCCGTGTTGCCCGTGGCGATCCTGATCGCCGACGACGAGGCCACCAGGTCGAGCGCCATGGCGAACTTCGTCCGCCTCGGGGTCGGCGGCATCGCGCTCGGGCTCGCCTTCGGCTGGTTCGTGGCCCGCTTCGGTCCCCAGATCGAGACCTCCGGCGAGCTGCTGCTGTTCGTGCTCGTCCACCTGTTGTTGGGGTGGGCCGTCGCCGACAGCCTCGACATCTCGTTGCCGCTGGCCGCGCTGGTCGCCGGGGCGGTCGCCTCGACGCGCTCGCCCGAGGAGTTCTCCGCCCGCACCTTCCGCACGGTCCGCACCATCGAGCAGCCCCTGTACCTGCTGTTCTTCGCGCTGGCCGGTGCGTCGATCCACCTCGAGGACGTCCCCGAGGTCGGTGCGGTGGGCGTCGCCTACCTCGTCGTGCGCGTCCTCACCAAGGTCACCGGCGGGGTGATCGGCGGGCTCTCGGGCGGGCTGGGGTGGCGAGACGGGTTGCGCCTCGGGGCCGATTCGGTACCCCAGGCAGGCGTGGCCGTGGGCCTGGCCGTGCTGGCCGGGGAGGTGCTCGAGGGACCTGGCACCGACGCCGCCACCGTCGTCCTCGGCAGCGTCGTCGTCTTCGAGCTCATCGGCCCCCTCGTCGTCGCCCGAGGGCTGCGCACGGGCGCCCGATCACTCGACGAGCCCGCCGTCCCCGCCGATGCGGTGCTCGTGGCCCCCGAGGTCGTCCTGGTCGCCTCGCAACGCCCGGTCGTGGTCCCCGATTGGCTGCTCGAGCAGTGCGAGCGGTGGGGCGCGTCGATGGTGGCGCTGCTGCCCCGCCCCGACGAGCTGGCCGACCGCAGCGACCTGTCGGTGCGCGCCGCTCGCCTGGGCGTCTCGTTGGAACTGCGGCGGTGGGTCCCAGGTGAGAGCTTCACGGGTACGGTCCTGCGCCTGTGCGAGGAGGTCGGCGCCGGTCTGGTGGTGGTGCCCGCCCGGCCCCCGAGCGCGGTGGGTTCGGGCAGCCGCCTGGTGCTGTTGCCCCACGAGCGGATCGCCCGCCAGGTGCGGTGCCCGGTGATGTTGCTGCCGGCGCCGAGGACAGCCGGAGCCGCGGCGCCAGATGACCCGCCTCGACGGGTCTCGCTGCGCCAACGGGTGCGAGCCCGCTGAGGCCGAGGCGCCGTCGCTCGAGCGCAGGCGCGCTCGTCCGAGCGCTCAGGTGCCAGGGTCACGGAGCTGGCGGGCGGGGAACTCAGGAGAGGCGGCCACGGGTCGGACGGTGGCTATCCGGGGCGTCACCGTCACCCCCGTGACGTCGAGCTCGAGGTCGACGATCAGGCGATCGAGCTGCTCGACGTCGCCGGCCAGCGCCCCGATCCTGGTGATCGGGACGACCAGGGCGTCGGTCTCGGCGTCGCTCAGCTCCATCACGCCCTCGATGCCGGGCAGGTGGCGCAGCAGCGAGGCGGCGTCTTGGTCGGTGAGCGGGGCCAGCCGCCGGCCCGGGCGGGCCGCACCGGCGGGTGCGGCACCAGACAGGGTGGCGGTGACGAGGGGTCCGAAGGAGTCGTGCTGGACGACCTCGACGACCAGTCCGAGGGTCCGGCGAGCGGCGACGCCGGGACGAGACGGCCCGAGCGGGCTCGAGTCCGCCTGAGCCCGAGGGGGCGGCGCACCCCGCCTGCGGGTGCGGCGGGCGCTGGCGTCGAGACCGACGGCGTCGAGCAGCCGGTCGATCTCGGCACGGGTCAGCTCGACGGCGCCGTCGGCGGCTCGCTCGGTCAGCCACGCCCCCAACGCCGAGAGGGCGGCGGGGTGCACCGACGGCCACGTGCCGTGCCGGGTCGCCCGCCAGTCGGCGTGGTCAGCGGCACGCCCGAGGGCGGCGGCGGCCGGTTCGGGGAAGCTGAACACCGGGATGCGGGCGGGCGTCTCGGCGCCCACCAGGGTCGGGCCGACGCCCTCAGCAGGCGAGAGCGCTGCGATCAGCGGCTTGCCCTCGCTCACGTCGACGGCGTGCACCAGGGCGGCGGCCACCTCGGTGACCGGGGTGGCGGCGACGGCGTGGTGGTTGGCGAGGACGGCATCGACGCCGTCGTCGGCCAACAGCGCCTCGATGACCGCCCGCCACGTGGCGCCGCTGGCGCGCAGGGCGATCTCCAACGGGCGGCCAACCGGTTGCGGCGGAACCCCGGCCTCCACCAGACGTTCGACGGTGCCCGGGGACGGCTGGGCGAGGACGAGGCCGTTGGCGGCACAGGCATCCACGCAGAGCACCCCGGCGCCGCCCACGTTGGCGACGACGGCGACCCGTCGACCACCGGGCAGCGGGCAGTCGACCAGGACCCGCAGGGTGTCGAACATCTGCTCGAGGCCGTCGACTCGCACCACGCCGCTCTGGCGGAACAGCGCCTCGACGATGTCGTCGTCGCCACCGGCAGGTCCTCGCGCCCCCTTGACCGCCACGATCGGGGTGGTCGAGGAGGTCCGGCGGGCGATGCGGCTGAACTTGCGGGGGTTGCCGAAGGACTCAAGGTACAGCCCGATCGCCCGGGTGCGGGGGTCACCCGCCCAGTACTGCACGACGTCGTTGCCCGACAGGTCGACCTTGTCACCGACGGACACGAACGAGGACAGGCCGAGGCCGAGCTCGGCGGCCCGGCCGAGGGCGGCCACCGCCAGCATCCCCGACTGGGAGAGCAGGGCGACCGGGCCCGGCGCCACGTCGACGTCAGCGAACGAGGCGTGCAACCCCACCTCGGGGTTGGTGTTGAGCGCACCCATCGAACCCGGGCCGAGCAGGCGCATCCCGTGCCGACGGACGAGCTCGGCCAGCAGGCGGGCCCGATCGCCACCGCCGGGGCCATGATCGACGACCCCGGTGGTGAGCACCACCACCGCGCCGACGCCGGCCCGACCGCACTCCTGGACGACCCCGTGCACGGCCGACGGCCCGACGGCGACGACGGCGACGTCGACGGGCCCGGGGACGGCGCCGATCGTGGGGTGGACCTCCAGGCCGGCGAGTCGACCGGCGTCTGGGTGCACGGGATGGGTCGTGCCGGTGAACCCGTGGGCCAACAGGTTGGCCACCACGAGGTGGCCGTGACCGCCCGGGTCCGGCGATGCCCCGATCACCGCGATCGACCCGGGCTCGAGGAGACGGGTGACGGCGGCTGCGTCGGCTCGGCGCTCCCTCTCCAACAGGGGCTCGGGGTCGAGGTGATCGATGGGGAAGGTCACGACCCAGTTGCCGTCCTCGAACCGGCGCTCGACCCGGAACCCCGCCGATCTGAACACCCCGAGCATGCGGCGGTTGTCGGGCAGGGTGATGGCGGTGAAGCGGTCGAGGCCGTTGCGGCGGCCGACGATCGCCAGGTGCTCGAGCAACAGGGTGCCGAGACCGCGATGTTGGTGGGCGTCCTCGACCAGGAACGCGACCTCGGCGGTGCCGTGTCCGATCGTGTCGTAGCGACCGACGGCGATGACGTCGTCACCCAGCTCGGCGACGAGGGCCACCCGGTCGTGGTGATCGACGGTGACGAGGTGGTCGAGCTCCTCGGCCCGGATGGTCCGGCGGTGGGAGAAGAACCGGTAGTACAGGCTCTCGTCAGAGATCCGCTCGTTCATGGCCAGCAGGCGGGGCGCGTCGTCAGGGGAGATGGGCCGCAGGTGCACCGTGGCGCCGTCGGCGGCGACGACGTCGACCTCCCACTCCGGGGGACCGACGGCGGTGGTGGGTTCGTCGGGGGAGGGACCGGGGCGCGCCACGTGGCGATCCTCGCCGATCGGGCGAAGCGACGTCGCACCGCGCCCGATGACGTGGCGCTGTCGAGCGGAGGGGACGTGGTCGCGCGGGACCCCGCCGGCGTGGCAGCGTTCATCGATGCCACGACACCTCGACGACGTCGAGCAGGTCCTGTACGACCACGTCGAGCGCAGCGTCGTGGGTCAGGCGGTGCTGTGGACCGTGTCGTGGTTGCCCCCCGGGGTCAGCGGGATGACCCTGGGCCACCGGGTGCTGCTGCGGCGTGGCCGTCAGGGCGACGCCCAGCTCGTGGCACACGAGCTGGTCCACGTCGAGCAGTACCAGACCCTCGGCACCGGGGCGTTCCTGGTCGGGTACGTGCGCGCCTACGCCTCCAACCTGTGGCGGTTCCGCTCGCACCGGTTGGCCTACCTGGCGATCCCCGCTGAGCGCGAGGCCCGGCGCCGCACGACTCGCTGGGCTCGAGACGACCGCGCCGAGCGCGTCGTCCCCCCACTCGCCTGACCCCGCTGATGCCGCGGCCTCTCGACGCGGCGGCATCGGCTCGACCGGGGCCTCAGCCGACCAGGCGGACCTGAGGACGCTGGGGGCGGCTGATCGCGTCGGCCAGCACCCGGGCGAACCCGGCACCGCCCGTCGGTCGGCGTCGCCGACCAGTCGGTGGTCGTGCGGCCGAGACCGAGCGGGTGACCTCCTCAGCCGGTGCGCCCAGGCCGTCGGCCGTCGCATAGGCGGCCCGTACCGTCACCGGAGCCGGCGCAGCCGGAGTCGGCGACGGAGGGGTCGGTGCCGGGCTCACCGGGGTCGGCGCCGGCGTCACAGCCGCAAGGGCCGGAGCCGGCGCCGGAGGCGCCGGTTCCACAGACGTCCCGGCGGCCACCTCGACAGCCGAGACCGCGGGGTCGGTGCGCGGATCGGCGGTGCCGCCGGTGACCGGGGTGACAGGCCACGCCACGTCTGGGCGGGGTCCGGCAGCGGCCCGCAGCTCGTCGTAGGCGTCGCGGACGGCCTCGAGGGCAGCGCGGGTCCCCCCGTGGTCGGGGTGGGCGACCTGCAGGCTGCGGCGGTAGGCGCGTCGCAGCTCGCTCGGGTCGCACCCGGGCGCGACCTCGAGGATTGCGTGCGGGTTGAATCGTCGCCCCCGGTCGGGGGCGCGATGAGGAGAGCGTCTCGTGCTCACCGTTCCAACATCCTTGTCGGGCATCACGAGCGGTTCCGTCCACTCGCCACTCATCCTGTCGGTCGACGCCGCCGAGCATGAAGCCCGGGCGCTGCCGGCCAGCCGGCCGGGCGACCCGCCACCGACTGGCCCGTCCCTCGCCGTCGCCCGCTCGCCCCGCGGGCTCGGGCGTCACCGGCTGACCCCTGACAGGATGTGCCCAGCGACCCCGGGGAGGACCCATGTCGGACCGAGTCACCGTCGATGTGCGCGGGGGGGTCGCCGACGTGCGCCTCAACCGCGCCGACAAGATGAACGCGCTCGACCCGGCGATGTTCTCGGCCTTGATCGAGACCGGGCACGCCCTGGCCGAGGACGCCTCGGTGCGGGTCGTGGTCATGTCGGGTGAGGGACGGGCGTTCTGCGCCGGGCTCGACTTCGGCTCGTTCCGCTCGATGGCCAGCCGGGGTGAGCCCGACCGGGTCGGCTCCGGTGACGCCGGCCGCGACCCGCTGGGGGCGGCCGAGGGCCGTGCCACCTCTGATGGCCAGGAGGCGGTGCACGCCTGGACGTCGTTGGCCGTCCCCGTCATCGCCGCCGTGCACGGGGTCGCCCTGGGCGGGGGGTTCCAGCTGGCCCTCGGCGCCGATCTGCGCATCGTCGCCCCCGACGCCAAGATGTCGGTGCTCGAGATCCGCTGGGGCCTGGTGCCGGACATGACCGGCACCCAGTACCTGCCCCAGCTCGTCGGGGTCGACGTCGCCAAGGAGCTCGCCTTCACCGGTCGGATGATCTCGGGCACCGAGGCCAAGGAGCTCGGACTGGCGACCCGTCTGGCTGATGACCCTCGCGCCGCGGCGCTCGAGCTGGCCGCTGACATCGCCTCGAGGAGCCCGGATGCGATCCGGGGCACCAAGCTCCTGCTCGACATGGCCGGGCGGGTCCCCCTCGCCGAGGGCTTCGCCGCCGAGGCCGACCTGCAGCGGGCCCTCATCGGCAGTCCCAACCAGGTCGAGGCCGTCACCGCCTACTTCGAGGAACGAGACGCACGCTTCAGCGACGCGTCGAGCTGACCCGGAGGACCCGCCAGCCCCGCCACGACCTGGCAGGCGACGCTGATCGCCGTCAGATGATCGCGGCGCGCCGATGGGATCCACGATCGGGACGGGGCGATCGTGTCATGCTCGTGGGGGTGGTGGATCACGAGCGGATGCCCCGCTGGGTGCCTCGGGCGATCCTGCTGGCGGTCGTGGCCCTGGCGGCGGTCGAGGTCGCTGGCGCCCTGGTGGTCCGCCTCCAGGGGCTGCTCGTCCTGCTGCTCGTCTCGGCGTTCCTCTCCTTCGCCCTCGAACCGGCGGTCAACAGCCTCGAACGGCGCGGGTGGCGGCGTGGGGCGGGCACCGCTGCGGTCTTCGGCGGCGCCATCGTCGCCACCGTCGCGTTCGCCTGGGCGATGGGGTCGGTCGTCGTCGACCAGGCGGCCCGGCTCGTGGACGCAGGACCGGGGTACATCACCGAGATCGAGACGTGGGTCGAGACCACCTTCGGCGTCGAGGTCGACACCGATCAGCTGGCCCAGGAGTTCCGGGCGGGCGGGGCCGTCGCCGGGGTCGCCACCCGCCTCGCCGGTGACCTGTTCGAGGTGGGCCGCCAGATAACCACCGCGGTGTTCCAGCTGCTCACGGTGCTGCTGTTCACCTTCTACCTCGTCGCCGACGGGCCGGCGCTGCGGCGGGCCGTGTGCTCGCTGTTGCCCCCCGACCGCCAGCGCGAGGTCCTACGGGCCTGGGAGCTGGCCATCGACAAGACGGGGGGGTACCTCTACTCCCGGGCGCTGCTGGCGGTGCTGGCGGTGCTCGCCCACTGGCTCGCATTCCTGCTCATCGACGTGCCCTTCCCACTGCCGCTGGCGATCTGGGTCGGGGTGCTCAGCCAGTTCATCCCGACGATCGGCACCTACCTGGCGGGCGCGCTGCCCCTGCTCATCGCCGTGCTTGACGATCCGAGCTCGGCGCTGTGGGTGCTGGGCTTCGTGCTCGTCTACCAACAGGTCGAGAACTACTTCCTGTTGCCCCGAGCCACCGCCCAGCAGCTGGACATGCACCCCGCGGTCGCCTTCGGGTCGGTCATCGCCGGGGGGTTGGTCTTGGGAGCGGTCGGTGCGGTGCTCGCCATACCCGCCGCCGCCATCGGCCAGGCCTTCGTCGGCAGCTACCTCCACCGCCACGAGGTGATCGAATCCGACCTGACGACGCCCCCACCCCGACGACGCAGGTGGCGGCGTCGGCGTGCGCCAGGCGGTGGCGGTGACCTCGGCGAGGTCGACGCCCGCTCGGGGCCTCAGGGGTCTGATCCCGGGTCCGCGGTCAGCGAAGCGTCCTCCCGGGCAGCGCCGATGACTCCGTCGGGGGGTGGCGACGGCGAGTAGCGTCGCCCAGATGCGCGCCGAGGGCCTCCGATCGGTCGCGGGCCGCGCCGTGCTCGTCACCGGAGCAGCCAGCGGCATCGGCCGGGCGACCGCCGAGCTGTTCGGCACCGAGGGCGCCGCGGTGGCAGTGACCGATCTGGACGCTGCTGCGATCGCCGAGGTCACCGAGGGCATCGTCGACGCCGGCGGCCGGGCCGAGGGACGGGTGCTCGACGTCGCGGACGCCGCTGCGGTCCACGGCGTCGTCGACGAGCTGGCTGCCTCGCTCGGCAGGCTCGACATCGTGGTCAACAACGCCGGGATCGCGTTCGCCCGGGCTCTTGACGCCGAGGACTTCGAGTCGACGTGGCAACAGACGTTGGCCGTGGACCTCACGGCGCACACCACGGTCGTCCGCGCCGCCCTCGGGCACCTGAGGGCCTCAGACGCCGGGCGCATCATCAACGTCGCGTCGGTGGAGGGCCTGGGCGCACAACCCCGTCTGGCGGCCTACGTCGCGGCCAAGCACGGCGTCGTCGGGCTCACCCGAGCCCTGGCGGTCGATCTCGGTCGCGAGGGCATCACGGTCAACGCCGTGTGCCCCGGGCCGATCCGCACCGGCATGACCGAGGCCATCCCCGAGGAGGCCAAGGCGACCTTCGCCCGGCGCAAGGTGCCGATGGACCGCTACGGCGACCCGTCAGAGCTCGCGCAGGTCATCCTCAGCATCGCCCTGCCCGCCTCGTCCTACCTGACCGGGGCGATCATCCCCGTCGACGGAGGGATGACGGCTCAGAACTGACGCCCGACCGGTCCGGCGTCACGGCGGCCCCGGGCTGCGGTGGGCGTCGTGCCGGGCGGTCCCGCCCCGCCCACGCTCCGCCGCCGAGCGCGCACCTTCGGCTGGAGGCGCCTGAGCGCCCGCAGCCCCGACCCCGGAGAGACACCATGGACGACCTCCGCTACGACGTCACCGACCACGTCGCCCTCATCACCCTCGACGCCCCCGAGCGCCTCAACGCGATCAGCCCGGCGATGCTGGACGGGTTGTCCGAGGCCCTGCTGCGCGCCGAGGCCGATCGGGACGTGCGGGCCATCGTCATCACCGGTGAGGGACGGGTGTTCTGCGCCGGGCTCGATCTGGCCAGCACCGCCAAGGGTGAGGGGATGCTCGACGGGCCCGGCGGATCGGTGCCGGCCGGCGAGCTGAACCTCAGAGACACCCCGCCCGTCGTGTTGCACAAGCTCGACACCCCCACCATCGCCGCCCTGAACGGCGGGGCCGCCGGGTACGGGCTCGACCTGGCCCTCGGTTGTGATCTGCGCATCGCCCACCCGTTGGTCAAGCTGGCCGCGGTGTTCGCATCGCGAGGGATCCTGCCCGAGTCGGGCGGCACCTGGTTGCTGCCCCGGCTCGTCGGCTGGGCCAAGGCGTCAGAGATCCTCTTCACCGGTCAGACCGTGCTGGCCCCAGAGGCGCTCGAGCTCGGCCTGGTGAACAGGGTCGTCGAGGCCGATGAGGTGCTCGACACCGCCCTCGACCTCGCAGGCCAGATCGCCGCCCAGGCGCCCCTGGCGGTACGGGCGACCAAGCGGATGATGCGCCACGGCCTCACCGAGCCCTTCGAGGACCACGTGCAACGCATGTTCCTCGGGTTGTTGCCGCTGATGGGCACCCGTGACTTCAGGGAGGGGGCGACGGCCTACATGGAGAAGCGCCCGCCGGTGTTCGAGGGGCGCTGACCCGACGCAGCCGCGCCACCCGCCGAGAACCACCACGCCGCCCGCTCTGACCCCGACCCGCCCCGTGACGAAGTGAGCCCCTCGTTGATCCCTGCCCCTCGCCCCGCCGTCACCCGATGACGACGACCTCTCGACACCACGACCGCCACCCCGAGGGCCGGCCCCGCACCTGGCCGGGCAGTCCCTGGCCCCTCGGCGCCAGCTTCGACGGCGCAGGCACCAACTTCGCCTTGTTCTCGGCGGTCGCAGAGGCCGTCGACCTCTGCCTGTTCGGCGACGACGACGTCGAGACCCGCGTGCCGCTCACCGAGGTCGACGGCTACATCTGGCACGCCTACCTGCCCAACCTGCAACCGGGGCAGCGCTACGGCTTCCGGGTGCACGGGCCCTGGGACCCGGCCCGGGGGTTGCGCTGCAACGGCGCCAAGCTGCTGCTCGATCCCTACGCCACCGCCATCGACGGCGAGATGGATTGGGACGAGGCGTGCTTCGGTCACCACTTCGACGACCCTGAGCGGCGCAACGACAACGACAGCGCCCCCCACCTGCCGAGGTGCGTGGTGTCCAACCCGTGGTTCGACTGGTCCGACGACCCGCGCCTTCGCATCCCCCTGCACGACACGGTCATCTACGAGACCCACGTCAAGGGCATCAGCGCCACCCACCCCGACGTGCCGCCCGAGCAGCGAGGCACCTACGCCGGGCTGGCCCACCCAGCGATCGTCGAGCACCTCACCTCCCTCGGGGTCAACGCGGTCGAGCTGATGCCGGTGCACGCCTTCGTCCACGACGCCCACCTCGTCGAGCGGGGCCTGCGCAACTACTGGGGCTACAACTCGATCGGCTTCTTCGCCCCCCACGCCGACTACGCCGTGGACCGCTCCGGTGAGGGTGCGGTGACCGAGTTCCGCCAGATGGTGCGCACGCTGCACCGCGCCGGCATGGAGGTCATCCTCGACGTCGTCTACAACCACACCGCCGAGGGCCAGCACCTCGGTCCGACCCTGTCGTTCAAGGGGATCGACAACGGCGCCTACTACCGGCTGAGCGAGGAGGATCCTCGCTACTACGTCGACTTCACCGGCACCGGCAACTCGATGAACATGCGCCACCCCCACGTCTTGCAGCTGATCATGGACAGCTTGCGGTACTGGGTGCAAGAGATGCACGTCGACGGGTTCCGCTTCGACCTCGCCTCGACCCTGGCCCGCGAGCTCTGGGAGGTCGATCGCCTCTCGGCGTTCTTCGACCTCATCCACCAGGACCCCGTGCTCAACCGGGTCAAGCTGATCGCCGAACCCTGGGACCTCGGCAGCGGCGGGTACCAGGTCGGCAACTTCCCACCCGGGTGGTCGGAGTGGAACGGCCGCTTCCGTGACACGGTGCGAGATCTCTGGCGGGGCGACGACGCCACCCTCCCCGAGTTCGCCTACCGCTTCACCGGCTCGTCGGACCTCTATGAGGTGGACACCCGTCGGCCGATGGCCTCGATCAACTTCGTCACCGCTCACGACGGGTTCACCCTGGCGGACCTCGTCAGCTATGACGACAAGCACAACGACGCCAACGGCGAGGACGGCAGAGACGGCGAGAGCCACAACCGCTCGTGGAACCGGGGGGTGGAGGGCCCGACCGATGACCCAGAGGTCCTCGACGCCCGACGGCGAGCCCAGCGCAGCGTCCTGGCGACGTTGCTGCTCTCCCAGGGTGTGCCGATGCTGCTGGGCGGCGACGAGTTCGGACGCTCCCAGCAGGGCAACAACAACGCCTACTGCCAGGACAACGAGCTGTCCTGGTACGACTGGGCGTCGACCGACGACGAGCTGTTCGCCTTCACCCGTCGCCTCATCGCCTTTCGAGCCGCCCACCCGGTGTTCCGCCGCCGGCGCTGGTTCCAGGGCCGCAAGATCCGCTCCGGGGTGGCCGACATCGCCTGGTGGAGGCCCGACGGAGGCGAGATGACCGACGACGACTGGTCTACGGGCTTCGCTCGCTCGGTCGGGGTGACGCTGCACGGCCGGGGCATCCCCACCCCTGACGCCCGGGGCGAGAAGGTCCTGGACGACACCCTGATGGTGGTCGTCAACGCCGGGCGAGGCGACGTCGACTGGACGCTGCCCGGCGCGGCCTGGGCGCCCGCCGGCTGGGTCACCGAGATCGACACCGCAGCCGACCCGTCCTTCGTCGACGACGACTCCGCCGCTGCGCCCGGATCGAGCATGCGGGCAGGCGCCGGTTCGGTGTTGGTGCTGAGGGCCCTCGAAGACGAGGCGTCGTCGTGACCCCGACTGCGACCTACCGCCTGCAGCTGCGGGACGGGGTCACCCTCGACACCGCCGCCGAGCTCGTCACCGAGCTCGCCGATCTGGGTGTCAGCCACCTGTACCTCTCGCCGATCGCCACCGCAGCCCCCGCCAGCACCCACGGCTACGACGTCATCGACCCGGCCCGGGTCGACCCGGGGCTCGGTGGTGAGGCCGCCCTCGAGCGGCTGGAGGCGGCCGCCCGCCAGCGCGGCCTCGGCCTCGTGCTCGACGTGGTCCCCAACCACGTCGCCATCGGGGATGCGTCCAACCAGTGGTGGTGGGACGTGTTGACCCACGGGCCCTCCAGCCGCTGGGCCGGGCACTTCGACGTCGACTGGGGCGGTGGTCAGCCCGACACGGTGCTGCTGCCAGTGCTCGGCGACCACTACGGACGCGTCCTCGACGCCGGTGATCTGCGCCTGGAACGGGTGGGCGGCTGGTTCGAGGTGACCTACTTCGACCACCGCTTCCCGGTCGCCCCCCGCTCGGGTGCGCGCCTGGTGGCCCGGGCCGCCGAGCTGGTCGAGGACGACGAGGCGGTGCCGTTGCTCGAGCTGGTCGCCGAGGACCTCGCCGAGCTGCCCGAGGCGTCGGTGGCCGACCTGCGGGCCCGTCGCCGCCGTCACCGCCGCCACGCCGCTCTCCGCCACACCCTCGACGGCCTCGCCGAACGGGCCGTGGTGTCGGTGGCCCTGGACGCTGCGGTCGAGCAGTGGAACGTCGACACCGATGCGATGCACGAGCTGCTCGAGGCCCAGCACTACCGGTTGGCGTGGTGGCAGCGCAGCGCCAGCGACGTGGTGCATCGGCGCTTCTTCGACGTCGACACCCTGGCCGGGGTGCGCGTCGAGCACCCCGATGTGTTCGACGACGTCCACGCCCTGGCGATCCGGCTCGTGCGCGACGGCACGCTCGACGGGCTGCGCCTCGACCACCCCGACGGCCTCACCGACCCGGTGGCCCACGCCAAGCGTCTGCGAGACGCCGTCGGCCCCGACACGTGGTTGGTAGCCGAGAAGATCCTCGAGGGCGACGAGCGCCTCCCGGCCACGATGCCCTATGACGGCACGACCGGCTACGACACGATGGCCGACGTCGACCGCCTCCACGTCGACCCCGCCGGCCACGCTGCGCTCAGCGAGGCGTTCGCCGAGCTGACCGGCACGACGTGGCCCGAGACGGTGCGCGCCGCCAAGCGCGACGTGCTCGACCACGTGCTGCCCGCCGAGCGGGCCCGGGTGACCGCGGCGGCGGTCCTGCTCTGTGAGGCCCGTCGCGACCTGAGGGACCTGCCCGCTGACCGTCTGGCTCGAGCCGTGGACGCCGTGCTCATCGCCTTCGGGGTGTACCGCACCTACGTGGGGATGGACGGTGTGGTCAGCGACCACGACCGCCGGGTGGTCGAGGAGCTGCGCACCACGGTCCCCGAGGTCGACGCCGACGTCGATCCCGATGCCCTCGACGTGCTGTTGAAGGTGATGCTCGCTGACCCCGAGCTCGAGCTCATCGGGGGGCGAGAGCTGCGCCTGCGCATGGCCCAGCTGACCGGTCCGGTGATGGCCAAGGGCGTCGAGGACACCGCCACCTACCGCTGGTACCCGTTGGCCTCGTGCGGCGAGGTGGGCGCCGACCCGGGGCACGGCGCCTGGGCCGACGTGGCGGAGTTCCACCACCGCTGCATCGACCGGGCCAGCACCCACCCCCACACCATGACGACGTGGATGACCCATGACGCCAAGCGCTCGAGCGACGTGCGGTCGCGCATCGCCGGGCTCTCGGAGGACGCGACGGGCTGGCTGGGCGCGGTCGAGCGCTTCGAGGCCCTCCTCGAACCACATCGCCGTGACGGCCTGCCCGACCGGCGCACCTCGTGGCTGTTGTGGCAGACCCTGATCGGCGCCCACCCGCTGTCGACCGAGCGGGCCCTCGCCTACCTGACCAAGGCGGTGCGCGAAGCCAAGCTGGACACCACCTGGACCGACGTGGACGAGCCATGGGAGACCGCCACCCTCGGGGCCGTCGGCGATGCCCTGGCCGACGACGCCGTACGAGCGGCCCTCGACGAGGTGGCGGGCCCGCTCGTGCTGCCCGGACGCATCGCCTCGCTGTCGACGGTGGCCATCACCGCCACGGTCCCCGGGGTGTGTGACGTCTACCAGGGCAGCGAGCTGTGGGACCTGTCCCTGGTCGACCCCGACAATCGCCGACCGATCGATCACGCCCGCCGCCACCGGTTGATGTCAGAGCTCGACGCCACCGAGGGCGCCCCCGTGGTCGACGGCGACCCGGCCGAGGAGGGGCGCGCCAAGCTGGCCCTCGTGCGAGCCGTGCTCGGCCTGCGCCGCCGCCGGCCCGGGGTGTTCCTCGACGGTGACCACCGACCCGTCGACGCCACCGGCCCCCTCAGCGGGCACCTGGTGGCGTTCTCTCGTGGGGACGAGGCGGTGACGCTGGCCCCACGCCTGGTGCGCGGCCTCGCCGCGTCGGGCGGGTGGGACGAGGCCACCACGGTGGCCCTGCCCGCTGGCAGCTGGATCGACGTCATGAGCGGGCGCCTGCTCGACGGCGGCGAGCAGCCCGTCGGCGAGGTCCTCGGCCACTTCCCCGTGGCGGTGCTGGAACGGGAGCAGCGATGAGCGGCGCCGCCGATGACGCCGGCCGGCCCGGCTACGACGCCGGCCCCGGCCCCGGACCGACGACCGGGTCACCGACCGAGCCCGTCGGGGTGTGGGCGCCCCTGGTGGAGCGCGTCGTGGTCGTCGCCGGTGTCGTCTCCACACCGCTGGCGCGCGACGAGGACGGGTGGCACCGGGGTCGTCGGCCCGCCGGTGTCGACTACGCCTTCCAGCTCGACGGCGAAGGCCCGTACCCCGATCCGAGATCGCGCCACCAGCCCGAGGGGGTCCACGGCCCGACCCGGCCCTTCGACCCGGCGTCGGTGCGCTGGAGCGACCAGGCGTGGCGGGGTGTGCACCTGCCCTCGGCGGTCATCTACGAGCTGCACGTCGGCACCTTCAGCCCCGAGGGCACCTTCGACGGCGCCATCGCCCACCTCGACCACCTCGTCGATCTCGGCGTCGACGTCGTCGAGGTCATGCCCGTGGCGGCGTTCAGCGGCGAGCGGGGCTGGGGGTACGACGGGGTGCTGGCCTGGGCGGTGCACGCCCCCTACGGCGGCCCAGCGGGCCTGTGCCGGTTCGTCGACGCCTGCCACGCCCGAGGGCTCGGCGTGCTCGTCGACGTCGTCCACAACCACTTCGGTCCCGAGGGCAACTACCACTCGCAGTTCGGGCCCTACTTCACCGACGCCATCCACACGCCGTGGGGCGACGCCATCAACCTCGACGGTCCCGGCAGCCCCGAGGTGCGGGCGCACCTCATCGGCTCGGCGCTGTGGCTGCTCGAGCACGCCCACCTCGACGGCCTGCGTCTCGACGCCGTCCACGCCCTGTTCGACCGCTCGTCCACCCACTACCTCGAGGAGCTGTCCTCACGGGTGGATGCGCTGTCGGCTCACCTCGGGCGCCCGCTGTGGCTGGTGGCCGAGACCGACCGGGCCGATCCCCGCACGGTCACTCCCCGGGCCCAGGGCGGTGACGGCCTGGACGCCATGTGGGCCGACGATCTGCACCACGCCGTGCACTCGGCGCTGACCGGCGAGCGCGACGGGTACTACGCCGACTTCGGCAGCACTGCAGAGATCGCCGAGGCGATCGAGCGGGTGTTCGTGCCCGATGGTGGGTTCGCCATCCGCTGGGGACGCCCACACGGTCGGCCGATCGGTGCCACCGAGCGGTGGCGCTTCGTCGGGTGCCTGCAGAACCACGACCAGGTCGGCAACCGGGCCGGCGGGGAGCGGTTGCACCACCTGGTCGGCGAGCGGGCCGCGGTGGTGGGAGCGGCGCTGGTGCTCACCGCCCCCCACGTCCCGCTGCTGTTCCAGGGCGAGGAGTGGGCGGCGTCGAGCCCGTTCCCGTTCTTCTGTGACTTCGGCGATCCAGAGCTGCGCGCCGCGGTCACCGCCGGGCGTCGTCGGGAGTTCGCCGCCTTCGGGTGGCGTCCCGAAGACGTGCCCGACCCCGTGGCAGCGTCGACCCGCGATGCCGCCGTCTTGGTGTGGGACGAGCGGGACGCCGAGCCCCACGCCGGCGTGCTCGGCGCCTACCGCCAGCTGCTGGCGCTGCGACGAGGCGAGCCCGATCTCACCGACCCGACGCCCCGCCGATGTCGCGCCTGGGCCGAGGGGACCACGGTGGTCGTCGAGCGGGGGGCCATCCGGGTGGCGGCCAACCTGGGCGCCGAGGCCGCCGGCGTGGCGCTCGGCCCGACAGCAGAGATCCTGTGGCGCAGCGACGAGGCCGCTCAACCCGACGGTGGCGGCTTCACGCTGCCCCCGATGTCGGCGGTGGTCCTGCGTGCCGGGCGGGCCCATGTCACCTGAGTGAGCCAGGCGCCGTTCCGGCCGCCGCCGCTGGGAGCTGGCCCGGCGTCGGGCAGCCCCGAGCCGGCCAGCACCCACGGCGCCAGGGCGACGAGTGTCAGCTGGTGGGGGAAGAGGATGGCCATCAGCGCCAGCACCCCGAGGTGGAACGCCCAGGCCAGCGCGGTCCAGACCCGGCCGAGGCGGGGCGTGGCCAGCGCGAGCGGCGCGCCCAGCTCGACGACGAGCGACGCCAGCGCCAGCGGCGCCCACAGCCACTCCAGGGCGAGCAGCGGACCGGCCAGGGGTGAGGACACGTCCCCGAGCAGTCCCTTGCGCAGGTTGTCAGCGGCCACGTGGGATGCCAGCACGTCCCCGTCGAGCCAGGCCCACCCGCCGTTGGAGAGCTTGGCCCACCCCGCCAGCGCGTAGGTGGCGGCGGTGATCGCCCCCATCACCACCAGCGGCCACCGGTAGGCACCCGACGGCGCCCACCGGGTGCCGGGCTCACCGGGTGCGCCCCGGCGTGAGCGCCGGGCCCGGCGGGCGTCGAGTGACCAGGCGTCGGCGGCTGGGGTGAGGGCGAGGACGCCGACGTGAGCGACGACGAGGTTGTCGGTGTGCAGCACCACGCCCCAGCTGTGGCGGTACGTGAGCACCCACAGCAACGCCAGCGCGAAGATCGGCCCGGTGATCCGGTAGCGCCAGCCGGCCGTGGCCGCCAGGCCGCTGCCGACGGCGAGGGCGGCGGCTCCGAGCACGGCTGAGCCGCCGAGCGGGGCGTCGAGCAGCACGCCCACCGGCCCGACCGGATCGAAGCGCTCGGCGGGGAGGTGACGGACCCCGATCAGGGCCGGGAGGCGCACCAGGAGGTAGGCGAGAGCGAACCCGCAGGTGAGCTGGCGGGCGGCGGCGAGCAGGCGCGGATCGGCCGGGGCGGTCCACCAGCCGGGCAGACGGGGACGTCTGGTCGAGGCGTTCCTCATGGGCCGGCGGGTCGCGGCCGGCGCGGGCGCGATCACTTGGGTACGTCGCAGGTGGCGTGCACGGCGACAGCGGTGCCGAGGTCGTAGAGGCGACCGTGCGCGATCACGTCGGTACGTCGCAGGTGGCGTGCACCGTCGTCGCCTCGGGGACGACGTCGTCGGTGTAGTGGGCGATCGCGTCGATCCGCTCGGTCAGCACGGTGACCCGCGCGGTGTCGTCGCGGTCGCTGTCGACGATCCTGGCTGCGATGCGTGCGCACAGCTCGGCGGCGGTGCCCCGACGCACGGCGGCTCGTACGGTGCCCCCGGCGACGATCACCTCGTCGGTGCCGGCGATCAGCTCGGGCGACAGCTCGACCCGCGTCCCGGCTGCGGTCAACCCGGCGGCAAGGGGCAGCTCGACCACCGGGTCGATGGCTCGGGAGAACATCGGGTAGGTGGACAGCGGGTAGGAGTCGGGGCGGTCGAGCACCGCCGGCGACACCACGACCGCCACGGCGACGACCCCGGCGGCAAGGGCCAGTCGGCTGTGCGTGGGGCGAACAGCCGCCTCGTCGGCGTTGCGCCCAGGAGGCGGCGAGTCGGGAACGTGCTCATCGTGCACGGCGACACCGTACGATCTGGGGGCCGTACCGGGCCGGCCCACAAGCCGGTTGGCCCGTCGGGATCGCCTGTAGTCAAGTGGTCCCATGTCCGCACGGATCGGCACCGAAGGATGCGCAAGCCCTTGACGCAGCGCCACAGCTCAGCGACGAGGCGAGCTCGTCTGCTCGCCTTGGTGGTGTGCGCCGCGTACGTGCCGGCGTTCTGGGTGTTGATGCCCGAGTCGGTCGACGATGGACATCTGCAGCCGAACCATGTCGCGCCACAGTGGCTGGAGGGGCCCGGCCTCGGTGTGTCGGTCGCGGCGTGGGCGGCCTTTGCTGCTGCGGTCCTGGGCTTGCTGACATGGCCCGGCCACCGACCACGTCGGTCATGGATGAAGGGACTCTGGCCGGTGCTGGCCGCAGAGACGTACGTGGTGTTCACGTACCGGTCCTTCACCCTGCCGGTGGATGGCGCAAACGTGGGGGCCGGGGCACTGGTCGTGCTCGGCTTGTTCTTCGTGCCCGTTCTGCTGACGGTGGCCGCCGCCCGGTTGGCGGGGCGCGACGGGGTCCTCGCACGGTGGTTCTTCCCACCGTTCCCCGGGTGAGGGCCGCCGCCCGGTCGCTGCTGCCAAAGCACCCGAATCGACGACTGCGTGCGCCCTCGCAGCGTCAACAGAACGCCGGAGCGAAGCCCTCATCGCCGCCGATCGTCCGTCGACGTGGTGGAGGCCCGGGGCACGTGGGAGAAGTCGGGGAACGGGGTCCAGACATCCCACACGAGACCAGCGGTGACGATGCTGGGGAATCGAGGGTCGGGTACCTCAGCAGCGGTAGCGTCGCCGCTCGTGCGCCGTCGGGTGATCCTGGCCGCCGTCGCCTGGGTTGTCGGTCTCGTGGGCTTTCGGGTGGCGGTCGTGCCGCCCGAGCGCTGCGGCGACCCGGAGCCGGCGGCCGTGCTGGCTGCCACCGGGCGGGCCGCGGACTGGCTGGTCGACGGCCTCGGCCCCGACGGCAGCTTCGTCTACCGCTACGACCGCGACGCCGGCGCCCGGCTCGGGGGCTACAACCTCGTGCGCCACGCCGGTGCGGTCACCGCCCTCTACCAGACCGCCCTGGCGGGCCGGCCCGAGCTGTTGGCGCCGGCCGACCGGGCGCTCGCCTACCTGCTCGAGCGACGCGTCGATCACGAGGACTGGACGGCCATCGCCGCCGACGACAGCCGGGCCAAGCTCGGCACGGCCTCGTTGACCGTCGCAGCCCTGGTGCACCGGCGGCTGGCGTCAGGCGATGACCGCCACGACGACCTGCTGGCCCGGCTCGGGCGCTTCCTCGTCGCCCAGCAGGAGCCCGACGGCGCCGTCCTCAACCTGTGGGACCCTCGCACCGCAGCCCCGGTGCCCGGCGAGTACGGGCGCTTCGCCACGGGTGAGGCGCTGTGGGCGCTGGCGCTGCTCGACCGTCACCACCCCGGGGGGTGGCTCCAGCCGCTGTCAGCCCTCGCCGACCACGTGGCGCTCGCCCGTGACGACGTCGACGGACAGCTGCTGCGCGAGCCCGACCACTGGGCCGCCTACGCCTTCGCCGAGATGGCCGCACCCGGCGGGCCCGGGCTCGACGACCACCACGTCGCCTACCTCCGCCCCCTCTCGGGCTTCTTCTCGACGATGATCCGCTACGAGTCGACGCGCACGGGTGAGGGCCTCGACGAGCTCGTGCGGGGTGGCACCGCGCTCGGCGCCGGGGTCGGGACGTTGGGGGAGGGTCTCGCCGGGCTCTGGTTGGTGAGCACCAGGGACGACCGGATGGCCGATCTCTCCGAGCCGCTCGCCGAGCGCCTCGGTTGCACCGTGGACGTGCTCGTCGACCGCCAGGTTCGCCGAGACGACGAGCCCTTGGCCGACGGGGCGTGGTTCACCGACGACGTGACCCAGGTCGACGACCAGCAGCACGCCCTGTCGGCGCTGGTGCTGTCATGGCCCGTGGTGACCGCGACGGCCGCGACGGCGGCCGACGGGGTAGTCCCGTGAGCGCACTGGTCATCGTGGTCGGGTCGGTCCTCGCCCTCGACGGGGTGCGCGTGGCCACGCTGGTGCCCCTGGTCGCCGCTCGCCATCGGGTCACGGGTGTGGCGGTGACGGCGGTGCTGGCTGCGGTCGTGGTCCTCGTCGCCCCGGCGTTGCTCGATGCGGCCGAGGTCAGCAAGGAGACCTTCCAGATCGGCGGTGGGCTCGTCGCCGCCGGGGGTGGGCTCCGCCGCATCATCGTCGGCCCGGGGCGAGGGTGGCCGCCGGGAGGGTCGTGGCCGGTGCCCGTCGTCTTCCCGGTCGGTCTTGCGCCCGAGCTGGTGACCTGGGCAGGGGCGGCCGGAGCCGTCGATCGGGGCGCGACGCTGCTCGGCTTGGTGATCGGCGGCGCAGCAGCGGCGGCGACGACGCTGGTGCGGGTGGACGATGCGCCGCGCCGAGCCCTGGCCGACGGATGGGTGCGACTCACCGGCGCCGGGCTCGTCCTGGCGGCGGTCGCCATGATCATCGACGGCATCCGCTCGGTCTGAGCGCCGGCCGCTGGGCGCCTGGGCGCGCTGGTGCCCCCGGCGGTCCGCCGGGCTTTGGGTCCTGGGCAGGTGACGACCTCCTGTGGCCGGCGGCTCGACGGCGGTCGCAGGTCCGGGGACGTCGCGCCACGCCCGCCGAACGGGCGGGCTGTGCCGCGGTCGGGCTCATTCGAGACGGACTGACGTGTGCGGTCGTGCGGCGGGCGCCGTCATGGAGGTTCGGATGGTGGTGGTCGCCGGGGCGGCGCCGATGCGGTGGTCGGGTGGGTCCCAGGGGCTGTTGGGGGGTGGGTGCCAGTGCCAGGTGCCGTCTGGGTCTTCGGTGATGGTCCAGCCGGATTCGTGGACGAGGTGGTGGTGCCAGCGGCACAGGGGGACGGCGTTGTCGATGTCGGTGCGGCCGGCATCGTCCCAGTGGCGGAGGTGGTGGAGCTCGCAGCGGGCGTAGGCGACATCGCAGTCATCGAAGGCACAACGTCGGTGGCGGGCGGCCAGGGCCCGGCGTTGGGCCCGGCTGAACGTGCGGCGGGACCGGCCGAGGTGCAGGGGCAGGCCGGCCGAGTCGACGACGAGGTGGGCGACCGTGGCGTCACAGGACAGGCGAGCTGCGGTGGCGGGGCTGATCGCCACGGACTGGTGGTCACAGCGCCGACGGGGGCCGAACGCCGCCGAGGGACCTGCGGTGGTGGGGTCGGCCCGTGGATCCGAGACGTCAGCGGTCCCGGCGGCGCCGGTGCGCTCTGAGAGGTCGGCGCGGCTGGCGCGGTCGGAGGTGCCAGTTGGGTGGGTGCGGTCGGTGGTCGAGTCGCCGTGGGCGAGGAGGGGTCGGTCGACCACGACGACGGTGGTGGTGACCCGGAGGTCGTCGCCGTCACCACAGACCAGGTCGACCAGGGCGTCGGCGCGGCGGGCGTGGTAGCTGCGTGCTGCGGGGTGGTGGTCGCACAGGGCGGTGTCGGGGTCGGTGTTGGCGTCAAGGGCGGCGAGGACGCGCTGTGCGTCCTCACCGGGGAGGCTGAAGGCACCGTGGAGGTCACCGAACAGATCGGTGCGGGTCCGCAACGACCGGGCGGCGTAGCGCTCCTCGGCGTCAGCGGGTGCACGGCGGGCGGCCCAGTCAGCACACGTGTCGGACCAGGCGGTCAAGCCCTGGCGGGTCGCGGTATCGACCAGCGCGGCCTGGTCGCACCGTGCGGCGTCCCAGCGGCCGGCGACGGCGCGTGAAAGGACCTCGAGATGAGCGGCGCCGAGCTGGCCGTCGGCGTAGGCAGCGCCGAGATCACCGAGCTGGGCGCAGACCTCAGCGAGGCGTAGCAGGCGCCGGGCCGTGTCGTCGTCCACGCCGAGGTGGGCGCGCAACCAGGCAACAGGAGTGCGGGCCCCGTCGAGTCGCCACCAGCACGTATCGAGCAACTCGCCGACCAGGGCGACCCGGCGGCGTTCGGCGTGCTCGATGCCCGCCGACACCTCGCACAGCTCGTCGGCCGCTGCCCGGGCGGCCGTCACGTCGACGAGCACCTGTGGCCCGCCGCCACCCCCGCCACCTGTCGCGCCCGTTCCGATCGATCGCACGTTCGACACCCTAGAGAGGGGGTGTGTCACCCCACCCGAACGGCCCGACCGAGCCGTCGCCGGCCGCCGCCACCCGAGCTACCCCACCGCATGTTCGACGGCCGCCGTCACCACGTACCGTTCGGGGCGGACCTGCGACGACGAGAGCGAGCACCGGTGACCCTGCGAACCGAGCCTGCGGCGAGGGCGATGGCCGAGCCCGACGAGCGGGGCTTCTTCGGCGACTTCGGCGGGCGCTACGTACCCGAACCCCTCGTCGGGGCGTGCGCCGAGGTCGAGGAGGCGTTCCGTGACGCCTGGGCCGACGACGGCTTCCGAACCGAGCTCGACCGCGTGCTCGCCGAGTACGCCGGGCGACCGTCCCCGCTCACCGAGTGCCACAACCTGGGGGCCGATCTCGGGCTGCGGCTGCTGCTCAAGCGCGAGGACCTCAACCACACGGGCAGCCACAAGATCAACAACGTGATCGGCCAGGCCCTGCTGGCCCGTCGCATGGGCAAGACCCACCTCATCGCCGAGACCGGTGCCGGCCAGCACGGCGTGGCCACCGCCACCGCGGCGGCGCTGTTGGACATGAGCTGCGTGGTCTACATGGGCGAGGTCGACATGGCCCGCCAGGCCCTCAACGTGTTCCGCATGCGTCTGCTCGGCGCCGAGGTCGTGCCCGCCACCTCGGGCAGCCGCACGCTGAAGGACGCCGTGAACGAGGCGATGCGCGCCTGGGTGAGCGAGGTCAGCGAGGCGCACTACTGCCTCGGCTCGGTGATGGGCCCGCATCCCTACCCGTGGATGGTGCGCTGCTTCCAGGAGGTCGTCGGCGTCGAGGCCGACCGCCAGTGCGCCGAGCTGCTCGGCGGGCCGCCCGACGTGGCGGTGGCCTGCGTGGGCGGCGGGTCCAACGCCGCCGGGCTGTTCGCCGGCTTCGTCGACCACCCGAACGTGCGCCTCGTCGGCGTGGAACCCGCCGGCGGCGCAGCGATCGGCCGGGGCGTCACCGGCGTGGTGCACGGGATGATGGCTGCGTTCCTCCAAGACGACGTGGGCCAGGTGCTCGAGGCCCAGTCGATCTCGGCCGGGTTGGACTACCCCGGGGTCGGGCCCGAGCACTCCCACCTGGCCGCCATCGGCCGGGCCGAGTACCACCCCGTCACCGACGCAGCGGTGCTCGAGGCCTTCGAGGCGCTGGCCCGGCGAGAGGGCATCATCCCGGCGCTCGAATCGGCCCACGCCCTGGCCTGGGTGATCGCCGAGGCCGAGGCCCTCGCCGGCCAGGCGGTGGTGATCAACCTGTCGGGCCGGGGGGACAAGGACGTCCAGCAGGTGCAAGAGCTCGCCGACCGATGATCCAGGTCTCGGCGGTCGGGGCGACCACGTCGGGCGAGGCGACCACGTCGCTGGAGGCTCACCTGCGGGCCCGGCGCGCGGCCGGGCACAAGCTGCTGGTGCCGTACGTGACCGCCGGCATCACCGACGAGTGGCTCGACGTCGTGGAGGCGGTGATCGGTGCCGGCGCCGATGCGGTGGAGGTCGGCCTGCCGTTCTCGGATCCGGCCGTCGACGGACCCACCATCCAACAGGCCTCCCAGGTGGCGCTCGACCGGGGCACCAGCCCGCTCGGTGCGCTGGGTGAGCTGGCTGGGCGGCGTGTGGGCGTCCCGCTCGTCGCCATGACCTACTACAACCTCGTGCTGCGCTCGGGCCACGAGCGCTTCGCCGCCAGCCTCGCCAGCGCGGGCGTGTCGGGTGCCATCATCCCAGACCTCCCGCCCGAGCTCGGTGAGCCGTGGCGCACCGCCGCCGAGGCACACGGCATCGACAACGTGCTGCTCGTGGCCCCGGTCACCTCCGACGCTCGCCTCGAGCTGCTGGCCGGGCGCACGGCGGGGTTCCTCTACTCGGTCTCGACGATGGGCACCACCGGCGAGCGGACGAGCCTCGACGAGGCGGCCGGCGTGCTGGCCCGGCGGGTCAAGGCCGTGTCCGACGTCCCGGTGCTGATCGGCTTCGGGATCTCGACGCCCGAGCACGCCGTGGCCGCCTGCGAGGCCGCCGACGGGGTCATCGTCGCCTCGGCGCTGATGCGACGCCTGCTCGACGGCGGCGATGCGGCCGACGTCGCAGCGCTGGTGGCACAGATGCGAGATGCCCTCGACGCCGGCTGAGGAGGCGGCGGTCGTGGACGCTGACGTCGCGTCGATCGAGTCGCTGACGCCTGGGCCGCCCTCGGGCGGCGGGATGTTGGACGTCACCGGTGACGAGCGCACCGACGTGTCCGCCTTTGACGTCGACCGCCTGCTCGTCGCCACGGCGTCAGCTGCGATCGTGGCCGCTGACGCCCTCGGCCTCGACCGGGGCATCGACGGGCCGGCGCGCCGCCTCGATCGAGCGCAGGTGTGGACCACCTGCACGACGCCGGCCGTCGTCGATGGGGCCCCGGTCCCCGCCTGGGCCGAGTTGTCCGGCGTGTACCCGACCGCCGACGGGCGCCGGCTGCAGCTGCACTGCAACTTCGCCCACCACGCGGCCGGGGTCGTGGCCCACCTCGGCGTCGCACCCCATCGCGACGCCGTCGCCGAGGCGATCGCCCGGCGCGACGCCATCGACCTCGAGACCGAGCTGATCGAGGCCGGCATGATCGCCGCCGCCGTGCGCACCCTGGACGAGTGGGACGCCCATCCCCACGCCGTGGCCACCGCCGGGCTGCCGCTGGTGTCGGTGACCCGCCTGGGCGACGGCGAACCCTGGGCCGACCGCCGGGTCGCCAGCCCACACAGCGGCGGCGGGCCCGGTGGCCTCGGGGATGACGACGACAGCAGCGGCGGGCCCGAGGACGCGCCGCTGCGCGGCCTGCGCGTGCTGGACAGCTCACGGGTGCTGGCCGGACCGGTCGGGACGCAGCTGCTGGGCGGTCTCGGCGCCGACGTGCTGCGGGTGGGCGCAGCCCACCTGCCCCACGTGCCCGTCGGCGTCATCGCCACGGGTGCCGGCAAGCGCAACGCATACGTCGATCTGCGCACCGGGGAGGGACGAGCCCGCTTCGGCGAGCTACTGACCTCCGCGGACGTCTGGATCGATGCCTACCGACCCGGCGCGCTGGCCAGGTGGGGCTTTGACGTCACGACGCTGGCCGAGCGGGCTCCGGGCCTGGTGATCGTGCAGATCTCGGCCTTCGACCGGATCGGGCCGTGGGCCGATCGGCGCGGGTTCGACTCGATCGTGCAGTCGACGACCGGCATCCGCTGGGCCGGGGGTCGGTGGGCTCGGGGCGACGGCAGCGACGGCGACGGCGACGAGCCCCGGGGTCTTCCCGTCCAGGCCCTCGACTACGCCACCGGGTTCCTCGCCGCCCAGGTGGCGTCGCGACTCGTGCGCCACCAGCGGCGCGAGGGCGGAACCTGGTTGGCCGAGCTTTCGCTGCGACGGACCCGGGACCACCTCGTGGCCCTCGGCGGACCCCGGCCCTACCGACCGACAACGTTCGAAGCGGATCCGGCGTGGCTCAGAGGATGGGTGAGCGAGCTAGGGGCGCTCACCGTCGCCGAGCCGCTCGCCGGCCGCTGGAGCGGACCACCGAGGGCCCTCGGCTCTTCGCTGCCGGCATGGGCCGTCGCGTCCGAGGACCCGCCCGGCCGTCACCGCTGAACCTCGCCGGTCCGGCCGGCGCGCTTGGGAGGCCACGGTGGACCGCTCAGCCCGCGGAGGCAGGGACGACGACGCCGTGGCGCGCAGCCTCCCAGTCGACGGCCACCGGCGCACAGACCTCGTCGTCGATGATCAGCCGACCAGCGTCGAGATCGCCGCCGACCACCCACACGCCGAGTCGGACGTCCTCACCGCCGAGCTCACAGCTGGCGGCGTCGAGGAGCTGACGTCCCGCCGGCGTGGGCGCGACGACGGCCCGCAGGGGTGCCGCCACCGCAGCTGGCCCCGGCGTGACGTCGCGCTGCGCATCGGCGACGGCGACCTCGGCCGCGGTGACACAGCCGACCGCGACCGCCGCTGCGCTCACCCCGACGACGACGAAGGTGACGAAGCGGCCGCGCAGCAGCCGCGCGTAGGCGAAGTCGACGATCGTCGCCGCCGGTGCCGGCACCCCGGCGACGTGGTCGGGGTCGAGGCGGCCGAGTCGTTCGAAGAGCTCACCTGGTGAGGTGTACCCCCACAGGGAGAGGAACCCGGCCCCGTCGAGCTCAGCAGCGAGGCTGCGCCGCTCGACGACCCTGCCCTGGCGCTCGGCCACCCGGCCCCGCCCGTACTCCTCGACGATCCACTGCCACCGCGGCGGTGCAGCGGCGAGCACCCGGCCCGCCGCGACCAGGCCGATCACCACAGCGACCCCCGCCGCGCTCAGCCACGCGACGGGTTCGCCCCGTCGGTCGGCGCCCAGCGCAGCGACGTCGGGCACGACGGCGGTGAGGGCCAGCAGCACGCCGGCGCCGGGCACGAACGACACCACCCACCTTGTGGTGTCGCGCATGACCTGAGCGCTGCGCCGGTACGCATCGAGGACCATGGGGGACCGGTCGCCCGCCGACGCCCCGTCGGGGAAACGCACCTCGCCGACGGGCACGCTCGTCGCGGCTCCGACCAGCGCGTCGTGGTCCGCCTCGGCGTCCCCGCGCTGCTCGGCCATCACCGCACCCTCCTGCGGGCGCAGACATATGTCTGTAAGGTGGTCGACGGAGGTGTGGCGCGATGACCGAACCGAACCACCCGGCCCATGGGAACGGATCGTCGCCGCCCGACACCGCGACGAGGGCCAACCGCAGTTCGACGCCCCCACGCGACCCGTCCGGCGCCGTCGGCGGTGACGGGCTGCCGTCGGTGGTGGTGACAGCGACCCAGCTCGCCCGTGATCCCGCTGGGGTGCGGGCCAGCGCCCAAGCCCACGGCAGCGTGCTCGTCACCCGCCGCGGCCGCCCCGCGGCGGTCATCGTCACCGACCCGTCGGTGGTGGGCGAGGCGACCGACTGGTCCGATCCCAACGCCCAGGTGGGTGCTCGCGCCCTCAACCGCAGCGGCGCCGTGACCGAGGTGCTCGACGCCGTCGCCGACGGTGCCTGCCGGGTGCTGACGGCACGCAACCGGCCGACCGCCGCCGTGGTGTCGCCCGAGGACTTCGAACGGCGGTTGCGGGCTCGCCTCGGTGCGGCCTTCGCCGGGGTCACCGTGCCCGCCGCCGACCGCCTGGTCGACGAGGCCGACGAACCCCCCCCGGCCTGAACCACGCTGCGCCTCGCCCGCCAGACCGCACCGGAGCGCCATCACCGGTCGCTGCCGGGGCGACCGAGGTCGGCGACGGCGAGCACCTCGGTGTTGAACACGTCGAGGACCTCGGCCTCGGGCTCGCCGACGAACCACTCGTCGAGGCCCGGCCCGGCCAGCGGGCCCCGCTCGTCCACCGGACGGCCCTGTCGGGTCCGCAGCGCCAGGCGGTGGGCGTCATAGGGCCGCACGAGGGCGGCGACGCGGCGCACGCCCTCGACGACGAGCAGCACCGGCCCCTTGGCCGGGTCGGCGCTCTGGGCGAAGGCGACGCGGCCGATCACCGGTGCCACCGCACCGTCGACCAGCACCCGTCGCAGCTCGGTCGCCGCCAGTCCCGGGCCGGCGACGAGCAGGGCGAGATGGGCGCGCACCGCAGCGGGCACGTGGATGCCCTTGTCTTCGCCTCGACCCATGGTCACCACCCCGCTCGCCTCGGACGGCTCCGGCGGGCCGCTCGCTCATCGCACGGCGGGCCGCTGGCGAGGGTCCGGTGGCCCTCGGACGGCCCGCAGCGCTGCGCCACGACCACCGTGAGCGACGCTACCCGGGGGGTGTGACGCCCTCGCCGACCGCCCGGGGCCCCGGGCGCGCCAGCTCAGCGCAACTCGCGGCCCAGCACGGCGCGAGCTGCGTGCCAGCCGCACATGCCGTGCACGCCGCCGCCCGGCGGCGTCGCCGACGAGCACAGGTACAGGCCGTCGGCGGGCGTGGCGTACGGCGTCAACGACAGCACCGGGCGGCGGAGGAGCCCGAGGCCCGAGTGCGAGCCGCCGGTGATGGCGCCGCCCCGCAGGTTGGCGTTCCACGCCTCGAGGCGTGAGCCGGGCCACTCGGCCCGTTCGACGATCCGCTCGCCGAACCCGGGGGCGAAGCGCTCGATGGCCGCCTCGATGCGGGCCGTCGCCTCGGGGTGGTCACCGGCGGGCACGTGGGCGTAGCCCCACAGCACGTGTCGGCCGGCCGCCGCCCGGGCGGGGTCGACCACCGACGGTTGCGCGCACAGCACGAAGGGGTGCTCGGGGAGCCGGCCCCCAGCGGCAGCGCGCTCGGCAGCCGCCACCTCGGGCGCCGTGCCCCCGACGTGCACGGTGCCGGCTCGACGGGCCGGCGCGTAGGACCATGGCACCGGCGCGTCGAGCAACCAGTCGACCTTGTGGATGCCCACCCCCGGCTCGATCGAGGCCAGGCGCTGGCGATAGCGGTCATCGAGCGCCGGCCCGGCGACCTCGGCGGCGTTCCATGGCGCCAGATCGAGCAGCACCGCCCCGGCCGGGGGGAGCTCACCGAGGTCGCGCACCGGGCGTCCGGTCTCGAGGCGTCCGCCGAGGGCGGTGAGACGGGCGACCAGGGCGTCGGTGATCGACTGCGCGCCTCCCGAGGGCAGCGGCCACCCGCCCACGTGGGCCAGGCCGTTCAACAACAGGCCGAAAGCGGTGGTGAGCGGGCGGCTCAGGGGCAACACGGCATGGGCCGACCCCCCGGCGAGCAGGGCGCGGGCGCCCTCGGTGCGAAGAGCTCTGGCGGTCACCGTCGCCGGGGGCATGCCTCGCACCCCGAACGCTGCGGCCACCAGGGGGTGGCGGGGCACGCGCAGCAACGGGCCGAGCACCACGTCGGCGAGCTGGTCCCACGTCTCGGTGACCGGCCGGTGCAGCCAGCGCCACCGGTCGGCGTCGTCGCCGAGCCCGGTGCAGGACGCATCGAGGTCACGCACGAGGTGGGCCCCTTCGCCCCTATCGAGGGGGTGGGCGACGGCGACCTCGGGGTGCAGCCACTCCAGGCCGTGGGCGGTGAGGTCGTGGGCGGCGAACGCCGGTGACACCACGCCGAGCGGGTGCACGGCCGACCCGGGGTCCACGATCGCCCCGCTCAGCACGTCGGTGCGACTCGACGCGGCACCCCCGGGCTGGGCCGACGCCTCCACGACCAGCACCGATCGGCCGGCGGCGGCCAGCTCGACCGCAGCGGTCAGCCCGTTGGGCCCCGATCCGACGACGACGGCGTCGACGCTCACCGCGACGTGGTCCACACGAACAGCTCGACCGAGGGGTCCTCATCGGGGGGTGCGGTCAGATGCAGTGCGTCGACGTCGAGGTCAGCGGGCACCTCGGGTGGGAGCGGGCCGGCCAGCAGGGCGCCCTGCTCACCGGGGCGGACACCGATCAGCATCCGGGTGGCGCGTCCGCCCACTCGCCCCATCGCCACGGTCAGCCGGGGGTCGAGCTCGGTCGCTCCGGGCCGGTCGGGCACCCCGGTGACGCCGCGTGCAGCGCAGGGGATCACAGGGCCGTCGTGGACGATGTGCCACGGCGACGGGCGTTCGGCGCGGGCCAGGCGCAGCCCCGCCCGGCGCAGGCTCGCCAGCAGCTGGCGTCCGTCGACGGCCTGGGCGCCCAGGTCGAGGGCGCGCCGGCGGGCCTCGGCGGGCACGTCGTAGTGGTCGCCCTGGAACGAGAAGCGGCGGCGGCCGAGCGTCGCGGCGAAGGCGTGCAGCTCGTCGAGGGACCGATCGCTCACCAGGTGGGCCCAGCGGTCACCCCGGTGGGCCCACACCGCCCGGTCGACGAGGATCACGTGACGTCGTCGACGGCCCCGGCGAGCAGGTCGGGCCCGCGCCGCAGGGTGTGGCCGCCGTCGACGGCGAAGATCTGACCGGTCACCCAGCCCGAGGCCGGCCCGGCCAGGTACCCGACGGCGGCGGCGACGTCAGAGGGGGTGCCGAGGCGGTCGAGGGGCATCTGGGCCCTGTAGTCGGCGACGATGCCTGGCGAGGAGGTCAGACCCGCCGACAGTTCGGTGGGGACGAGCCCGGGTCGCACGGCGTTGACCCTGATGCCGGCTGGCCCCAGCTCGTCGGCGGCGTTGCGGACCAGCATCTCCAACCCGGCCTTGGACACGCAGTACGCCGTCATCAGCCGATGGGTGAGGGCGCCGGCGATCGAGGACAGCGCGACGATCGACCCGCCGTCGTCCATCGCTCGGGCGGCGTGCTTGATCGTCAGCATCGCCCCGGTGAGGTTGGTGGCGAGCACCCGGTCCCAGGCGGCGAGGTCCTGGTCGACGAGCGCGGCGGCGTCGCCCGTGCCGGCAGCGGCCACCACGACGCCCAGGTCGCCGGATGATGCGGCGACGTCGATCGCGGCGGCGACGGCGTCCTCGTCGGCCACGTCGGCCACGCAGGTGTCGACCGTGGCCCCGGTGACCTCGGCGACCAGGCGGGTCGCCCCGTCGTCGAGACGGTGCGGGTCCCTCCCGGTCAGCACGACCCTGGCCCCGTCACGGGCCAGACGGGCGGCGCAGGCCCACCCGAGGCCGCTGCCCCCGCCGGTGACCAGTGCCGAGGTGCCGTCGAGATCTCCCACCTGAGCGACGCTAGCGGCGGGCTGTCACCCGGGCCTCGGGGACGGCCGCCGGCCCCGGGGTGGCCCCGGTGCGTGCCGCGCCGAAGCGTCGCAGGCGCAGGCTGTTGAGGACCACGCTGACCGACGAGCACGCCATCGCCGCCCCGGCCAGCAGCGGGCTCAGCAGGCCGGCGGCGGCCAGGGGGATGGCGGCGGAGTTGTAGGCGAAGGCCCAGAACAGGTTCTCGACGATGGTGCGATGGGTGCGCCGAGACAGCGTGATGGCGGTCACCACCCCGTCGAGGTCGCCGCGCAGCAAGGTGAGGTCGCTCGACTCGATCGCCACGTCGGTGCCGGTGCCGATGGCGATGCCGAGATCGGCCTCCACGAGTGCGGGGGCGTCGTTGACCCCATCGCCGACCATGGCGACCACCTCGCCACCAGCTCGTAGGCGCGCCACCTCCCGTTGCTTGTCGGCGGGCAGCACCTCGGCGAGCACCCGATCGATGCCGACCGCCTCGGCGACGGCGTGCGCGGTGCGGGCGTTGTCGCCGGTCAACAGGGCCACCTCGAGGCCGAGCGCCCGCAGATCGGCCACGGTCGCCGCTGCGCCGTCCTTCAGCGTGTCGGCCACGGCCAGGGCCCCGCGCACCTGGCCCTCGGACCCAGCGAACACCACGGTCTGACCCTTGGCCTCCAGGGCCCGGGCGGCCCCGTCGAGCCCGTCGGGCCACACGAGGTCGGCGCCGTCCATCAGCTCACGCCGTCCCACCCACACCGTCGTCGAGCCCACCTGGGCCCGGATGCCGTGGCCGACGACCGCCTCGACGTCGGTGACGGGGGTGAGGGTGCCGAGGCGGTGGGTGGCGCCGTCGACGAGCGCCCGGCCGATCGGATGCTCGCTGTCGGCCTCGACGCTGCCGGCCATCATCATCAGCTCGTCCTCGCTGACGCCGGGAGCGGGGATGACGTCGGTCAGCGACATGGCACCTCGGGTGAGGGTGCCGGTCTTGTCCAAGACCACGGTGGTGACCCGCCGGCTGCGTTCGAGCATCTCGACGCTCTTGATCAAGATGCCGAGCTGGGCGGCGCGGCCGGTGCCGACCATGATGGCCATCGGCGTGGCGAGTCCCAGCGCACACGGGCAGGCGATGATGAGCACCGCCACCGAGGCCTCGATCGCCTCACGGACCTCGCCGGTGGCCGCCATCCACCCGACGAAGGTCGCCAGTGCCACGGCGATGACGACGGGGACGAACACCCCGGAGATGCGGTCGGCGAGTCGCTGCGCGCCCGACTTGCCGAGCTGGGCCTGCTCGACGAGGCGGACGATCTGGGCCAGCGCGGTGGCCGACCCGACCGCGGTCGCCTCGACCACGAGCACGCCCGAGGTGTTGATCGTGGCGCCGGTCACCGACGATCCGCTCGCCTTGTCCACCGGGAGCGATTCACCGGTCAGCATCGACTCGTCGACCGCGCTGGAACCGTCGAGCACCACGCCGTCGACGGGGACCTTCTCCCCGGGTCGGATCTTCACGACGTCACCGACCCCCACCTGGGCGACCGGGACCATCACCTCTGACCCGTCTCGGACGAGGCGTGCCTCCTTGGCGCCCAGTTCGGCTAGCGACCGGATGGCCGCCCCCGCCCTGCCCTTGGCCCGGGCCTCGAGGTAGCGGCCCAACACGATGAAGGCGAGGATGACCGCTGAGGCCTCGAAGTACAGCTCCATCCCGCCGGTCAGCAGCTGGACGACGCTGTAGGTGTAGGCGGCCAGCGTGCCCATGGTGATGAGCGTGTCCATGTTGGCGTCGAGGTGGCGGGCCCGGCGCCAGGCCCCCACCATGATCGGCCACCCGACGTGGAACTGGCTGAACGTGGCGGCGACGAACGAAGCCCAGCGCAGCCCTGCGTTGCTCATGGCCAGGTCGTGGTAGAGCATCGTCGAGGCGAGGAACGCCGCCACCGGGAGGGCGAGGGCGGCTCGCCGTCCCCAGTCCCGCTGCGCGGCTGCCTCGCGCGCCTGCCCCGCATCGGCCTGCCCCGCATCGGCCGTGGTGCCGTCGCCAGCGGGCCTGGGGACGGTGGTGCCGTCGCTGGTGGTCCCGAGGGCGGTGGTGCCGTCGCCGGTGGCGACGAGGGAGGTGGTGCTGTCGGTGGGGACGCCGGGGCGCTGGGCCCCCGGCCCCGACGGACCGAGGGGGACGAGCTCGTACCCGGCGCGGTCGACGGCGGCGGTGAGATCGGCGACGTCGAGGCCGTCGCCGATCACGTGGGCCCGGCCCGTGGCGTAGTTGACCTCGGCCTCGGCCACCCCGGGCCGGGCGGCGAGGACCTTCTGGACCCGAGCCGCGCAGGACCCGCAGGTCATGCCGTCGACGGCGAGATCCATGACGTGCGGCTCGGTTCGCGGGGCCATCTCGCTCCTGTGCGTCGCTCGATCAGCGCCCCATCCTACATACCCCTCGTGGGTATCCGCCCATGAGGGGACCGCCACCCGCCGGGTACCCCACCGGGGTACGCTGGAGACATGCCGAGCGCCCTCGACGACGACCACGCCGGTCCCGGGGGTGCTGCTGAGGTGCCCCGGGGGTACGGCGCTGGCAAGGCTGACCACCTCAAGCGCTTGCGTCGCATCGAGGGCCAGGTGCGAGGCCTCCAGCGCATGATCGACGAGGACCAGTACTGCATCGACATCCTCACCCAGGTGAGTGCTGCGTCAAAGGCGCTCGGGAGCGTCGCCGTCGAGCTGCTCGACGACCACATCCGTCACTGCGTGATCGAGGCGAGCGCCACCGGCGACCACGTCGAAGCCGAGCGGCTGCTCGACGACGCAACCCGGGCCATCGCCCGCCTCGTGCGGTCCTGACGCCGGTCAGCGTCGCCGGGCGACACACCACTAGTCGAAGACCACCGTGCGGTTGTCATAGGCCAGCACCCGGTGCTCGAGGTGGAGTCGCACGGCCCGGGCCAGCACCACCCGTTCGAGATCCCGGCCCTTGCGCACCAGGTCGGGGATCTCGTCGCGATGGCTGATCGGTTCGACGTCTTGGACGATGATCGGGCCCTCGTCGAGATCGGCGGTGGCGTAGTGGGCGGTCGCGCCGATGATCTTCACGCCGCGGTCGTGGGCCCGGTGGTAGGGCCGGGCCCCCTTGAAGGCGGGCAGGAACGAGTGGTGGATGTTGATGATGCGATGTCGCCACCGCTGGCACAGGCCGTCGCTCAAGATCTGCATGTAGCGGGCGAGGACGACCAGCTCGACCTCGGCCTGACGTAGCGCTTCCTCCACCCGTCGCTCCTGGGCGTCGCGGTCGTCGGGGGCGGTGATCGGGAGGTGCTGGAACGCCACACCGAACCGCTCGGCGGTCGGGCGCAAGACGTCGTGGTTCGACGCCACGACGGCCACCTCGGCGTCGAGCTCGCCGAGGTCGATGCGAGACAGCAGGTCGGTCAAGCAGTGGCCTTCCCGGCTGACCAACAGGCCGAGCCGCGCCCGCCGGGAGGCGTCGTGGATCGACCAGCTCATCTCGAAGCTCCGCGCGACCGGCTCGAACGCCGCGGCCAGCGCGTCCCTGCCGGGGGCATCGGCACCGCCGAGCTCGACCTCGACCCGTTGCAGGAACAGGCCCCGAGCCCGGTCGGTGTGCTGATCGGCGTGGACGATGTTGCCCCCCGAGCGGGCGATCAGCTCGGCGACCTCGGCGACGATGCCCGGGCGGTCGGCGCAGCGCACCAACAGGACGATCCGTTCGAGCGGCGTGTCGTTCACGAGGCGGCGAGGCTACCGGCGCCGGCCACGCCGAGCCCTCGCATCCGAGCCCTCGCACCCGAGCGCTCGCACCCGAGACCAGGCCGAAGCCTGGGCGACTTGCGGACCGGGGCGGCATCTGACACCGCCGCGGCCCGCAGATCGCGGGGGTGCGGGCGCCTCGGGGGGGTCAGGCGGGGACGGCGTCGAGGAAGCGCAGGGCCTCATCGACGAACTCGAAGCGCTTGGGCAGGGCGAAGTGGTCGACGCCGGACAGCGTGACGAGTCGAGCGTCCCCCAGCGCCTCGACGAGGGGCTCGCCGGGTCCGGCGAAGTCGGCGTCGCCCAGGATCACCAGGCACGCGGCGCGCACACCGGCGAGCACGGCTGGGCCGAGCGGTTCGACGGGTCGTCGCATCAGCGCCTGCAGGGCCACCGGGTCGTTCACCCCGTCGTGGGCGTAGCGGGCGAACATCTGGGCCTCGAGATCGGTGCCGTCGGCCTCGCCGCCGATGCCCGCACGGATGCGCTCGGCCCGCCCGGGGTCGCGCTCGACCACGTTGTTGCCCACCCCGCCCAGCACGAGGCGTCCGAAGCGCTCGGGGTGGCGAGCGGCCAGGGTCAACAGCACGATCGCCCCCATCGAGAAGCCGACGCCGTCGACCACCCCTTCGGGCATCCGGTCCGCCACGTCCTGCTCGAGGTCGGCATAGGCCGCCGGGTCGTGGGGCTTGGGACGATCGCCGTGGCCCATCAGATCGAGCGGCACCGCCGGGCGCCCCGCCTCCTCGAGCAGCACCGCCAGGCCGGACTCGGTCCACGTCGCCGCCGACGAGCCCGTGAAGCCGTGCACCAGCACGACCGGCCGGCCGGCTGCGCTGTCCCCGCCGGCTGCGCTGTCCCCGCCGGCAGCGCTGTCCCCCGGCACGCTCACACCACCCCCGACCCGTGGCCTTCCCAGAACGGGCGCCGCAGCTCACGCTTCAACAGCTTGCCCGACCCGGTCTTGGGCAGCTCGTCGACGAAGTCGATCGATCGAGGGACCTTGTAGCCAGCCAGGTGCTCCCGGGCGTAGGCAGCGAGGCCGTCGGCGTCGAGCTCGGTGCCGGGCGAGCGCACCACCACGGCGTGGACCGATTCGCCCCACTCCTCGGAGGGGATGCCGAACACCGCCACCTCGTACACCTCGGGGTGGTGCTCGAGCGCCGCCTCGATCTCGGCCGGGTAGACGTTCATCCCGCCGCTGATGATCATGTCCTTCTTGCGGTCGCAGATGAAGTAGAAGCCCTCTTCGTCCACGAAGGCGATGTCACCCACGGTGTGGAAGTCGCCCTTGTGCTCGCTGGCGTACTTCTCGTCGGCCTTGTAGTAGGTGTCAAAGACGCTGGATGCCCGCACGAACAGCTCGCCGGGGGTGTGGGGCTCGGTGATGTGCTCGCCGTCGTCGCCGACGAGGGCGATCTCGACGAAGGGGGCGGCCCGCCCGCACGACCCGGGCTTGCGCCGCTGGTCAGCGGGACCGAGCACGGTGTTGACCCCCATCTCGGTCGAGCCGTACACCTCCCACAGCGAGTCCTCGGGGAACCGGTCGAGGTACAGCTCCTTCAGCGCCATCGACCAGGGGGCGGCGTTGGCCACCATGCGGGCCATCGACGAGCGGTCGTAGCGGGCGAGCACGTCGTCGTCGAGGGTGCAGATGCGACGGATCGGCGTGGGCGCCGAGAACGTCGTGGTCACCCGGTGGGTGTCGAGCAGGCGCAGCCAGTCCTCGGCGTCGAAGCGGTGCTGGATCACCACGGTGTTGCCGAGCACGGCGGCGATGCCGGCGAAGCCGAGGGGGCCGGAGTGGTACAGGGGCCCGGTCGTCAGGTACACGTCGTCGGGCTGGTAGCCGATGAGCTGCAACAGCCCGGCGGACTGCTCGGGGCTGCCGGTGATGCGTCGCACCGCGCCCTTGGGCTTGCCGGTCGTGCCCGAGGTGTAGATCATCGACCCGCCGGGATCGGTGTCGAGGTCGGGCGGTCCGTCCTGGGCGCCCTCGAGCAGGGCATCGAGGCCGGTCTGGCCGTCGAGCGGGTCGCCGTCGAAGATGACGACCTCGCGGGGCGCTGCGGCCCTGATGCGGGAGAACAGGGCGGCCTCGCCGGCGTCGACCCAGGCGAGCACGGCGTCGGAGTTGTCCACGACGTAGGCGGCCTCTTCGTCGGTGAGGCGGTAGTTGAGCGGTACCGCCGTCGCGCCCACCTTGCGGGCCGAGTGGGTGAAGGCCAGCAACCTGGCCGAGTTCTGGCCACAGAACATGACCTTGTCGCCCGGTTCGACCCCGACCGACAACATGGCGTGAGCCACGCGGTTCGCGTACGCCTCGAGCTCGGCGTAGGTGAGCGTCACGACGGGTTCGCCGGGGCGGTCGTCGATGATCGCCGCCTTGTCGCCGATCTCTCGAGCGTGGACGCTCAGAAGGTCCTCGGTCACGTGGTTCCCCCTCCTACGGCGCGAGCGACCGCCGCACCGGGCCCGCAGCATCGCGCGCCGGCTCGAAGCGCGCGGCCAGGCGACTGCGAGGCGACGAGGGTGGGCCCGGCGTCGGGAGGCGGTCCGGCGGCGGAGGCCGGCTCTGGCGCTATGGTCCCGACCGACCGGCTGTCTGGCACCGTGGGGAGCGACGTGGACGCACTCGGCACCCGCCTCGACGTGCGCTCAGAGGAGTTCCGCTCGAACCGGGAGCAGATGCAGGCCCTGCTCACCGAGGTGCACGACGCCATGGCGTCGGTGCCCACGATCGGCGGCGCCAAGTACGTCCAGCGCCACCACGACCGGGGCAAGTTGCTCGTGCGCGAGCGCATCGAGCTGCTGGTGGATCGCGACGCCCCGTTCCTCGAGTTGTCACCGCTGGCGGCATGGGGGACCGGTGACCCGTTCGGCGCCGGCGTCACGTCGGGCATCGGGTTGGTCAGCGGCGTCGAGTGCGTGATCCACGGGTCCGACATGACGGTCCGGGGCGGCTCGGGCAACCCCTCGACGTGGAAGAAGGGTCAGCGCGCCCACGAGATCGCTCGCGTCAACCGGCTGCCGTTCATCGACCTGACCGAGTCCGCCGGCGCCGACCTGCCCCGCCAGGCCGAGATCTTCGTGCCGGGTGGGGCCAACTTCAAGAACCTGACCCGGCTGTCGGCTGCGGGCATCCCCACCATCTCACTGGTGTTCGGGCCCTGCACCGCCGGGGGTGCCTACGTGCCGGGCATGAGCGACTACACGGTGTTCGTCAAGGACAGGGCGCGCGCCTACCTCGGCGGTCCGCCGCTGGTGAAGATGGCCATCGACGAGGTCGTCGACGAGGAGACGCTCGGTGGCGCCGAGATGCACTCGCGCGAGTCGGGCCTCTCTGACCACCTCGCCATCGACGAGCGTGACGCCATCCGCATCGGTCGCCAGATCGTGGGGCACCTGCGCTGGCGCAAGCAGGGTCCGGGTCCGACGGCGCCGGCGGATGCGCCCGTGCACGATCCCGACGAGCTGCTGGGAGTGCCCTCGCCCGATGTGCGGGTGCCCTTCGACAGCCGAGAGGTGCTGGCCCGAGTGCTCGACGGCAGCCGCTTCGAGGAGTTCAAGCCGCTCTACGGCACCCAGCTGGTGTGCGGGTGGGGCTCGATCTGTGGCTTCGAGGTGGGGGTGCTGGCCAACAACGGCATCCTGTTCAGCGAGGAGAGCCAGAAGGGCGCCCAGTTCATCCAGCTCTGCAACCGCATCGATGTGCCCCTGGTCTTCTGCCAGAACATCACCGGGTTCATGGTCGGCTCGCAGTACGAGCGGGGCGGCATCATCAAAGACGGCGCCAAGCTCATCAACGCCGTGTCGAACTCCACGGTGCCCCACCTGACGTTGATGATCGGGGCCAGCTACGGCGCCGGCAACTACGGGATGAGCGGGCGGGCCTATGACCCTCGCTTCGTGTTCACCTGGCCCAACCACCGCATCGCCGTGATGGGGCCCAAGCAGCTGGCCGGCGTGATGGACATCGTGCGCCGCAACTCAGCCGCAGGGCGTGGCGTCGAGGTCGACGAGGCGGCGCTGGCCGCCGAGAAGGCCCAGATCGAGGCCATGGTCGAGGAGGAGTCGACCGCCCTGTTCGCCACAGGTCAGTTGTGGGACGACGGCATCATCGACCCACGCGACACCCGCACCGTGCTCGGCATCGCCCTCTCGGCCACCCACAGCGCACCGGTGCGTGGCGCCGACGCCTTCGGCGTCTTCCGGATGTAGTGGGCGCGACGTGAACCAGATCCGCACCCTGTTCGTCGCCAACCGCGGCGAGATCGCCCGCCGGGTGATGCGCACCGCCGCCTCGATGGGCATCCGCACCGCTGTGGCCTACAGCGAACCAGACCGGCACGCTCCCTTCGTCGTCGAAGCCGACGTGGCCGTGGCCCTGGGAGGTGCCACCGCCGCCGAGTCCTACCTCGACATCGACACGTTGCTGGCCGGCGCCCAGCGCGTCGGTGCCGACGCCGTGCACCCCGGCTACGGCTTCGCCTCGGAGAACCCCGCCTTCGCCCGGGCGGTCCTCGACGCCGGACTCATCTGGGTCGGGCCGACGCCGGAGTCCATCGAGGCGATGGGCTCCAAGCTGGAGGCCAAGCGCCTGGCCGCCGAGGCGGGGGTTCCGACCCTGCCCGCCGCCGAGGTCGACCCCGGTGACCCCGACGGGGTCCTCGCCGCCGGGGAGGTGCTCGGGTTCCCGTTGCTCGTCAAGGCCTCGGCCGGAGGGGGCGGCAAGGGCATGCGTCGGGTCGACGGTGCCGACGAGCTCGTCGGAGCCGTGGTGGGGGCATCACGAGAGGCAGCGTCCAGCTTCGACGACGCCACGGTGTTCCTCGAACGCCTCGTGCTGGCGCCCCGCCACATCGAGGTCCAGGTGCTGGGTGACACCCACGGGAACCTGGTGCACCTGTTCGAGCGGGAGTGCTCGATCCAACGCCGCCACCAGAAGGTGATCGAGGAGGCGCCGTCACCAGGTGTGTCGACCGAGCTGGCCGAGCGCATGTACGACGCCGCCCTGTCCCTGGCCGGTCGCATCGGCTACGTCGGGGCGGGAACCGTGGAGTTCGTCGTCGAGGGCGAGGACTTCCACCTGTTGGAGATGAACACCCGGCTGCAGGTCGAGCACACCGTCACCGAGGAGATCACCGGGATCGATCTGGTGGCGATGCAGCTGCGGGTGGCTCGTGGTGAGGAGCTGCCCTTCACCCAGGATCAGCTGATGCGCGAGGGCCACGCCATCCAGGCCCGCCTCTACGCCGAGGACCCCTCAGCGGGGTTCGTGCCGACGACCGGGGTGCTGCACCGGTGGGACCCCGTCGATGGGCCCGGCATCCGCATCGACGACGGGGTCACCGACGGGTCGGTCGTGTCGCCTTTCTATGACCCGATGCTGGCCAAGTTCATCGCCCACGGCACCGACCGAGCCGAGGCCGCCGCCCTGTTGGCTCGTGAGCTGTCGGGTCTGCGGGCGACGGGTCTGCGCCACAACCGGGATCTGTTGGTGGCGGTGCTGAGCCACGAGGCGTTCCTCTCCGGCGACACGACGACCGCCTTCTTCGACGATCACCCCGAGGTGCTCGGCGCCGGTCCGGGCGGCGCGCTCGTCGACGCTGCGATCTGTGCGGTCGTCGCCGTCGGCGCCCACCAGCGCCGCGCCGCCGACACCCGGTGGGGCTTCGCGCCCTCGGGGTGGCGCAACCTGTCCAGCCAGGCCCAGTTCGTCGAGCTGGGGCTGGCGCTCGACCCGTCTGGCCCCGATGCCGGCGCCGGCGAGGACACTGGCTCCGGCCCTGATGCCGGCGTCGGCGCCGGCGCCGGCGCCGACGAGGACAGAGGCCCCGACCCCAGTCCTGGTCCTGGTCCGACGGTCGTGCGATATCGGCTGGGCGCCGGTGGCTCGCTCGACGTCGAGGTGGGCCAGCGCTCCCTCTGCGGGCGGGTCCTCGACGTCGACGCCACCGGCGTGCGCCTTGAGGTCAACGGGGTGCACCGGGTGCTGTTGGTCGATGCCGTCGACGGACGGTGGTCGGTGAGCGGGGCCGACGGTCAGGTCGATCTGGTCGAGGCGCCCCGGTTCCCCGCCGTGGCCGCCGAGCTCGCCGGCCGGGGACCGACCGCGCCGCTGCCGGGTACCGTCGTCGCCGTCGAGGTCGCCGCCGGTGACCAGGTCGTCAACGGCCAGGTGCTGGTCGTCATGGAGGCCATGAAGATGGAGCACCGCATCACCGCACCCGCCGACGCCGCCGTGATCGAGGTGCTCGTCGCCGTCGGTGACCAGGTAGACGCCAACGACGTGCTCGTCACCCTCGACGCCGGCCTCGGGTGAGCGGGGTGACCGCTGGTGGCGGGCCCGGTGGCCCGGGGGCCGAAGCGGCGCGTCCGGTCCGCATCGCCAACTGCTCGGGCTTCTACGGCGACCGGCTGTCGGCGGCTCGCGAGCAGATCGAGGGCGGGCCGATCGACGTCCTCACCGGCGACTGGCTCGCCGAGCTCACCATGCTGATCCTCGCTCGCACCGCAGCCAGCGGACGCAGCGGCGGGTGGGCACGCACCTTCCTCACCCAGGTCGAGCAGGTGCTCGGCACCTGCGTCGATCGGGGCATCAAGATCGTGGCCAACGCCGGAGGCCTCGATCCGGCGGGATGTGCCGGGGCCGTCGCCGAGGTCGCAGCGCGGCTCGGGTTGTCCCCATCGATCGCCCACGTGACCGGTGACGACCTGCGCCCCCGGCTGGAGGAGCTGACCGTGGCTGGTGAGCGCTGGGTCAACCTCGACACCGGCGAGGAGCTGGGCGACCGCCTCGCTGACGTCGTGACCGCCAACGCCTACCTCGGGGGGTGGGGCATCGCCGCCGCGCTCGGCGCGGGCGCCGACGTCGTGGTCACCGGGCGGGTCACCGACGCCGCGGTGGTGTCGGGCCCGGCTGCGTGGTGGCACGGGTGGGCGCCGAGCGCCGTGGACGCCCTCGCCGGAGCCATCGTCGCCGGGCACGTCATCGAGTGCGGCTGCCAGGCGACGGGGGGCAACTTCTCGTTCTTCACCGAGCTCGGCGACCTCACCCACCCGGGGTTCCCGATCGCTGAGGTCGCAGCGGACGGCTCGTCGGTCATCACCAAGCACCCAGGCACCGGCGGGGCCGTCACCACCGAGACCGTGACCGCCCAGCTGCTCTATGAGATCGGCGGCCCGGCCTACGCCAACCCCGACGTCGTGGCGCGCTTCGACACCATCTGCCTGGAGGCACGGGGGCCCGACCGGGTGCGGATCTCGGGCGTGCGGGGTGAGGGGCCGCCACGAGACCTCAAGGTGGCGATGAACTACCAGGGCGGGCACCGCAACTCGGTGACGTTCTGCCTGACCGGGCTGGACATCGAGGCCAAGGCGTCCCTCGCCGAGACGGCGTTCTGGTCGATGGTGCCCGGCGGTCAGGACTCGATCGCCGAGACCGACGTGCGCCTCGTGCGCCGTGACCACCCCGACCCGGCGAGCAACGAAGAGGCCGTGGCCGAGCTGCGCATCGTGGCGAAGGACCCCGACCCCGACAAGGTGGGCCGATCCTTCGCCAACGCCGGCACCCAGATCGGCCTGGCCAACTACCCAGGCATGTTCGGCACCTCACCGCCCGGGCCCGCGTCGCCCTACGGCGTCTACTGGCCGACGACGGTGCCGGCCTCGGTCGTGGAGCACCTGATGACGGTGCGCGACGGCGCCACGATCGCCGTGGATCATCCAGGAGCGGTCGACGTCGGTGCGGTGGAGGCGGCCCCGGTCGAGCTGCCGGCGGTGCCGGGGGGACCGACCCGCCGACTGCCGCTCGGCACCATCGTCGGGGCCCGATCCGGCGACAAGGGCGGCAACGCCAACGTCGGGCTGTGGGCTCGCACGGCGGCGGGGTTCGCCTGGCTCGACCAGCTGATCACCGCCGAGTGGCTCGCCGACAGCTTCGTCGAGGCCCGCCGCCACGAGGTCCGGAGGTACCGCCTGGCGAACCTGTGGGCGCTGAACCTGGTGTTCGTCGGCCTGCTCGACGAGGGCGTCGCCGCCTCGACCCGCATGGACGGCCAGGCCAAGGGCCTGGGGGAGTACCTGCGCGCCCGCGTCGTCGATGTCCCCGAGGCGCTGCTGGCGCCTGGCTGACGCGGCGACGGACCCAGCAGGCGAGCTGGGTGGGCAGGGCAGGCCTCAGGCTTCGGCGAAGCCGTCCATGCGGGCGAGGGTCCGCAGCATCACCTCGTCGGCGCCACCACCGATCGCCCACAGGCGGATGTCTCGGTAGAAGCGCGCGGTCCACGTCTCCTCGACGTACCCGACGCCCCCGTGGAACTGCAGGCACCAGTCGGCGACCTCACGCCCGAGACGTCCCAGCTTGAACTTGGCCACGGTGGCGAAGCGTGAGGTGTCCTCGCCCCGCAGGTAGGCCTCGACGCAGGCGTAGTTGTAGTGCCGCAGCAGGTCGAGCTCGGCTGACAGCTCCGCGAGGCGGAACGAGATCGCCTGGTTGGCAGCCAACGGGCGTCCGAAGGCGTGGCGTTCGGCCACGTAGGCCCTCGTCCGCTCGAGGGCCCGATCGATGGCGCCCACCGAGTTGTACGAGGCGATCATCCGCTCGTTCTGGAACTGCGACATCTGCTGTTGGAAGCCACGCCCGATCTCGCCGATCGTGTTGCTGACCGGGACGCGCACCCCCTCGAAGCCCAACAGGGCGGTGTCAGAGCATCGCATGCCGAGCTTGTCCAGCTTCTTGGAGACGAAGAACCCGGGGGTGTCGGTGGGAACGACGATCTGGGACATGCCGTGGTACCCGGTGGCCGCCGGATCGGTGCGGGCCAACAGGCAGAGCCAATCGGCCGACGTGCCGTTGGTGATCCACATCTTGGCGCCGTCGATGACCCACTCGTCGCCGTCACGCACCGCCCGGGTGCGGATGGCAGCCACGTCGGACCCGGCGTCGGGCTCTGACACGGCGATGGCGCACACCGCCTCCCCGGCCACCGCCGGGGCCAGGTACCTCTCCTGCAGCTCGGGCGAGCCGAACCGGGCCAGCGACGGCGTGGCCATGTCGGTCTGCACACCCACCGCCATCGGGACGCCCAGTGCGTCGCAGCGTCCGAGCTCCTCGCCCAGCACCACGGTGAAGCTGTGATCAGCCCCCTGGCCGCCGACCGCCGGGTCGTACTCCAGCCCGAAGAAGCCAAGCTTGCCCATCTTGGCGAACAGCTCGTGGACGGGGAACTGCCCGACCGCCTCCCACTCGTCGCAGTAGGGGTTGATCTCGTGGCTCACGAAGTCCCGCACGGTGCTGCGGAAGGCGTGATGCTCGTCGGTCCACTTCACGGTGGGGGAGTCTTCCACCTGTCGAACCGTGAGGGGCGGGTCAGCGTCCGATGGCCGCCGCTCGGAAGCTGGGCCCCGGCGCCCGGCGCCCGGCGCCCGGCGCGGCGGTCCGGCCGTCCGGTGCGGCTAGATCGCACGGATGTCGGGCACCGACAGGCGGGGGCCTCGGCGTGGCGGGCGGGCGCCCGTGGACACCAGCCACGCCTGCACCCTCCCTCGCTGCCCGGCGTAGGGAGCGAGCAGCTCGAGCATGCGAGCGTCATCTGCGGTGCGCTCGCCCGCCAGCGACCAGGCCACCCGGGCCGGGTAGTTGTAGTCCCCGACGACCACGACGTCGGGGTCCCCGAGCGCGCGTCCGAGGACCTTGCTGGCGCTCCAGGGCCCGACCCCCCGCACGCTGGTGAGTCGGGCGGTCGCAGCGTCGGTGGCCATGTCGGCGGCCTCGGCGCACCGCGATGCCCGGGCGGCGACCTCCTTGAGGCGTCGACCTCGGGCTCGCTCGATGCCGATCCGGTGCAGCACGTGGTCGGGCAACCGAGCGACCTCGACTGGGTCAGGAGGCAGGACCAGCCCGTGGGGGGCCAGCTCCGCAGCGGGCGGACGTCGTCCGAGCAGCCTCAACAGCGCAGCCGTCGAGCGACGGGCCGACCGGGTCGGCACCTTCTGGTCGATGACCACCGCCAGCAGCGGATCGGCGACCAACCCCGTGCGAGGCCAACGCCGGCCGTGGCGCACCGCCAACGTCTGCAGGCGAGCGACGACGGGGTGGTGAGCCTCGACCACCGCCGGATCGTCGTCAGCAGCGGCCCAACCCCGGGACCGGGCGCCCACCCACGACGCCCCGGGGCCCCAGGCGTCGACGGTCACGGTGCCGTGGGCGCCCGACACGCGCACCGTGACCGGGCCGGCGGGGCTGCGGGCCGCCCTCCACAGGCCATCGTGGCCAGAGACGCTGGTCCAAGGGGGCCGGGACCGGCGGCCGGCACCGTTCAGGCGCAGGTGCGTCGGGCCGCCCACCTCGACGACCACCGAGACATCGGGCGACGCCGTCACGATCTCATCCCCCGCCGGCTTGAGTTCTCATGGGGATGGTCGACAATGGAGGTGGTGAAGGACACGAACGACAACAGCCGGACACAGGCCGCCGAGGAGCCCGACGAATCCATCCTCGACGGCGTGTCGGGGCTGCCGGACCGTCGGTTCTTCATGCTGGCCATCGATCGCAAGGTCGCCCTGGCCCGCCGAACGCTGAAGCCCCTCGCCCTCGGGGTCTTCGAGATCGACGGGTTCACCGACTTCGCTCCCTACTTGCGCGACCACGCGGTGCGGGTCCTCAGCCGCGTCGTGCAGAACACGATGCGCGACTCCGACACGATCTGCCACGTCGCCCCGGCCGTGGTCGCCGCGGTGCTCGACGATACGTCCGAGACCGGGGCGGTGTGGGCCGCGGACCGGGTCCGTCGCTCACTGCTCGAGACCCCGGCCAAGGACATCGTCACGATGTCAGCCGGGCTGGCCTGCTACCCGAGCCACGCCATGGACGCCAACGATCTGCTCGGCGAGGCCGAGCGTGCCCTGGCCGCCGCCCGTTCCCTCGGGCCGGGCCGCATCGAGGTCGCCAGCGTCATCGAGGAGCGCTGAGGCCCGATCCACGAGCCGGGGGCGCCACGACCCCGACCCGCGACCACGGTCCGACGGCGGTGTGGGCGCAGCCGCCCCACTAGGGTCGGCTCGTCATCGACGCCGGGGAGGGCACACGTGACGGGGGAGGACCGGGTCGCGATCGTCACCGGATCGAGCAGCGGCATCGGGGAGGCCGTCGCCCGCAGGCTCGCAGCCCGGGGCACCCGGGTGGTCATCAACAGCACCTCGTCGGTCGCTGCCGGCCAGGCGCTCGCCGACGAGCTCCCCGGGGCGCTCTACGTCCAGGCCGACGTGTCCGACGAGGCGGCGTGCCGGGCACTCGTCGAGCGGGCCGTCGACGAGCTCGGACGCCTCGACGTCGTGGTCAACAACGCCGGCACGACCAAGTCCATCCCTCACGCCGACCTCGACGCCGTCACCGACGAGATCTTTCGTCGCATCCTCGACGTCAACCTCCTGGGCACCTGGTACCTGAGCCGCGCGGCGATGCCGTCCTTGCGGGCGTCCGGCGACGGCGCCATCGTGAACGTCACCTCGGTCGCCGGGGTGCGACCGGTCGGCAGCTCGATCCCGTACGCCGTGTCCAAGGCGGCGATCAACCACCTGACCAAGCTGATGGCCAACGTCGTCGGCCCCGAGGTGACGGTCAACGCCGTCGCCCCCGGGCTTGTGAAGACGCCGTGGACCGACACCTGGGACGAGCTGCACGCCGCGATGAGGACGGCCACCCCGCTCGGCCGCAGCGCCGAGGCCGACGACGTGGCTGCCACCGTGATGGGCGTGCTCGACAGCCAGTACATGACCGGCGAGATCGTCGTCCTCGACGGGGGGCTCCAGCTGCGATGAGTCGAACACCACCACGACATCGTCGACCTCGACACGGGCTCGGGTTGCGGTGAGCCCGTCACCGGCCTCTGAGCCGACCGACGGGTCCGACGCCGCCGAGCCGCTGCTGATCGACGAGCCGCACCCGGGCGTCACCCGGCTCACGCTCAACCGGCCGTCGGCGCTCAACGCCTTGAACCACGAGCTCGTCGACGCTCTCCACGTGACCCTCAGCACCATCCGCGCCGACGACGGCTGTCGGGTGGTCATCCTCACCGGTGCCGGTCGAGGGTTCTGCGCCGGACTCGATCTGCGGGGCTACGGCAGCGTTCCGGGCACCGAGGACCACGGGCGCCCCCAAGCCGGGATGGCGACCCAGCAACACATCGCCGGGCTGGTCCCCGCCCTCCAGTCGTTGCGTCAGCCGGTCATCGCCGCCGTCAACGGGCCGGCCGCCGGTGGCGGGCTGGCGTTGGCCCTGGCCAGCGACGTGCGGATCGCCGCCCAGAGCGCCCGCTTCGGTGTGGCCTTCGTGCGGCTCGGGCTGTCGGGCTGTGACATCGGCGTGTCGTGGATGCTGCCCCGGCTGGTCGGGGCGTCCCGGGCCTTCGAGCTGATGCTCACCGGCCGGGTCTTCGACAGCGCCGAGGCGCACGAGCTGGGGTTGACCACCAAGGTGGTTCCCGACGACGCCCTCCTCGACGCCGCCCTCGAGACCGCTGGCCTCGTCGCCGCCAACAGCCCGTTCGGGGTGTGGATGACCAAGGAGGTGATGTGGGCCAACCTCGAGGTGCCCAGCCTCCGGGCGGGCATCGACCTCGAGAACCGCACGCAGATCCTGGCCTCACAGACCCTTGACTCCCAGCGCGCCATGGGCGGGTTCCTCGGTGGCGGGCCCGTGGAGTTCGAGAACCGCTGAGGAGTCTGCCGTTCGGCGCTTCGGCGCTTCGGCGCTTCGGCGCTCCGGGGCACCGGCGCTCGGGGGCACCGGCGGGCACGTCCGGGCGTTCTTGCGGGTCGGACCGGCGTCCGATGACGCTGCGAGCCGCAATGTTTCACACAGGCCCGGACGGGCGGCGGGAGCTCGTCCTCAGTGGTTGCCGTTGGTGGAGCGGACCACCGGAGCGGTCACGTCGGCCAACGATTCCCCCGAGGCAAGCGGGTGGTGGCACGCCACGAAGTGACCCGGCTCGATCTCGGCGACCGTCGGCTCCTCCTCGACGCAGCGCTCGGTCGCCCGAGGGCAGCGGGTGCGGAACCGGCAGCCACTCGGGGGATTGATCGGTGACGGCAGATCGCCCTCGATGCGCGCCTTGTGCTCTGGTCGCACCGCCGGGTCGGGCACGGGGATGGCGTCGAGCAGCGCTGCGGTGTAGGGGTGCGCAGGGTGCTCGTACAGCCGATCCGGGGGCGCCACCTCACACACCTTGCCCAGGTACATGACGGCCACTCGGTCGCTCACGTTCTTCACCACGGCCAGGTCGTGGGAGATGAAGACCAGGGTCAGCCCGTAACGAGCCTTCATGTCCTCCAACAGGTTGAGGATCTGGGCCTGCACCGACACGTCGAGGGCGCTGACCGGCTCGTCGCAGATGACGACCTCGGGATCCATCACGAGCGCCCGGGCGATCGAGATGCGCTGGGCCTGACCGCCCGAGAACTCATGGGGCCGGCGGTCCATGGCCACGTCGGGGTCGAGGCCGACGGTCTCGAGGGCCTCGGTCACCTTGGCCCGGCGATCGTCCTTGTCGCCGACCTTCCAGATCTCGAGGGGCTCGGCGACGATGTCACGTATGCGTCGTCGGGGGTTCAGCGACGACTTCGGGTCTTGGAAGATCATCTGCAGGCGCGGACGCAGCCGCCGCAGGTCGCCCTTGTTGAGAGAGGTCAGCTCGGTGCCGCCCAACCAGACCGAACCCGAGGTCGGCGGCGGCAGCTGGATGAGGGCTCGGCCCGTCGTGGACTTGCCGCACCCGGATTCGCCGACCAGGCCGAGCGTCTCACCGGGCGCCACGTCGAGCGACACGCCCGAGACGGCGTGCACGCGGGCACCAGACCGACCGACCGGGAACTCCTTGACCAGGTGCTCGGCCCGCAGGACGGTGTCGCCGGGTGCCCGCAGGTGCGCGGTGCCGCTGCCCGCCATCAGACCGACCGCTCGGGCAGCGGGGTGTCGATCTCGGCGGGGCGGCCGAGGCGCTCTCGGGTCTCGTGCCACTCGGGGGAGCCGACGGGGTAGAAGCAGGCGAAGCGGTGCCCGGGCGTCTCGGCTTCGCCCAGGGGCGGCGACTCGACGTGGCAACGCTCGCGGGCGTACGGGCAGCGGGGGGCGAACGAGCACCCGAGCGGCGGATGGACCAGGTCGGGCGGCCGCCCCGGGATCGCGGTGAGGCGGGTGTGGCTCGGGTAGCTGATCTTGGGGATCGAGCTGAACAGCGCCTCGGTGTAGGGCATCTTCATGGAGCTGAACAGCACGGGCGTCGGCGCCTGCTCGACCACCCGCCCGGCGTACATCACCGCGATGTCGTCCGCCCGTCCGGCCACGACGCCGAGGTCGTGGGTGACCAGGATCATGCCCATGTCCCGGTCGCGCTGCTCGCGCTGCAACAGGTCGAGGATCTGGGCTTGCACGGTGACGTCGAGCGCCGTGGTCGGCTCGTCGGCCAGCAGCAGGCGGGGACCGCACGCCAGGGCGATGGCGATGACCACCCGCTGGCGCATGCCGCCCGACAGCTGGTGGGGGTACTCCGACATCCGCTTGGCCGGCTCGGGCAGTCCGACCTCTCTCAGCAGCGCCACCGCCAGCTCATCGGCCTCGTGTCGCCCGGTGCCGAGGTGGGCGCGCACGTGCTCGGTCATCTGTCGGCCGACGGTGAGCACGGGGTTGAGCGAGGTCATGGGGTCTTGGAACACCATGGCCATCTCCGGACCCCACAGGCGGCGCAGCTCCTTGGGGGTCCGCTCGGTCAGCTCCACGCCGTTGAGGCGCACCGACCCGCTGGTGATGACCCCAGCGCGAGGCAACAGCCGCATGATCGACCGGCTGAGCACGCTCTTGCCCGAACCCGATTCGCCGACCAGACCGACGGTGCGGCCCCGTTCGACGACCAGGTCGACGCCGTCGACGGCTCGGACCACGCCGCCCGGCGTGTCGAAGTGGGTGCGCAGGTCGCGCACCTCGAGCAGGTGATCGCCGTCGAGGGTTCCGATGGCGCCGGCAGCGCTCGTGGCGGTCATCCGATGGCCGCCTCTCGCACCGCGGTCCGCTTCTGGAGGGTGTCGCTGACCACGTTGAGCGCCAGGATGGTGAGGAACATCAACAAGATGGTGAACAGCGCGATGTGGGGCGCGTCGTCGAGCTCCTGGCGGCCGCTGGCCAAGATGCCGCCCCAGGAGGTGTAAGGGTCCTGCACCGACAGCCCGAGGAACGACAGCGCCCCCTCGGCGATGATCAGCAGCCCCACGACGAGTAGCGAGAACGCCAGCATGGGCGGGACGACGTTGGGAAGGATCTCCTTGGCCAAGATGCGTGGTCGGGTCGCCCCCAACGTCTGAGCGGCGGTCACGAACTCTCGCTTGGCGAACACGATCGTGTTGGCCCGGGCGATGCGGGCGACGCCGGGCACCGACAACACCGACAGGGCGACGATGACGTTGGCCACCGAGGCGCCCCGCACGGCCACGATGAACAGTACGAGGACCAGAGGCGGGAAGGCGAGCAGCACGTCCATGGCACCGCTCAGGATGCGGTCGGTCGGACCGGCGAAGAAGCCGGCGATCAGACCGATGAGCCCCCCGAGCACGATGCCGACGACGACGGCGGTCACCGCGATCTGCAACGACACCCGGGCGCCGAACATGGTGCGGGCGAAGACGTCACGACCGAGCTCGTCGGTGCCGAACCAGTGCTCGGCGTTCGGGCCGACGCGGGTGTCGCGGGAGAACTCGTTCGGGTCGCCGAGGAACCCGAGCACGGGCGCCAGGATCGCCACGAGCGCCAGCACCACCAGGAACACGACGGCGATCTTGAAGCCGATCGAGTACCCCGGTCGTCCCGGGGTCCGCACGGCTTCCTCCTCGATGGCGATGACCGATCCGGTGGCATCGGGCAGCGGGGGGCCGGTGGTGGAGGTGGGGGCGGTCACGATGGCCTCCTCAGGCGCCGGCGGCGTGGCGTACGCGGGGGTCGAGGGCGCCGTAGGTCATGTCGACGACGAAGTTGATCAGCACGACGAACACGGCGATCAGGGCGACGAGGCTCTGGAGGATGATGTAGTCGCGCTGGATCACCGAGCTGAACACCAGCGAGCCGACGCCGTTGATGCCGAAGAGCACCTCGATGATGACGGTGCCCGAGATGAGGGTGACGACGTTGATGCCGGCCACCGTCAACAACGTGAACGATGAGGGCTTGAGGGCGTGTCGGAACAGGATCGGCAGGTCGGCCAGGCCCTTGGACTTGGCCATCTGGATGTAGTCCTCTGACAGCGTGGCGATCATGTCGGTTCTCAGGATGCGGGTGTAGACGGCGATCTGGCCCGCCGCCAGCGAGATCACCGGCAGCGCCATGCCCCTCAGGTGCTCGCTGAGGTCTTCGGTCGGCGGTGTGTAGCCGATGGCGGGGAACCAGTCCCAGCGGATCGCGAACCAGAAGATCAACAGCACCGCCAGCGCGAAGTTGGGGATGGCCAGCAGCCCGTAGGTGCCGGTGCTGGCGGTTCGGTCGAATCGGGTGTTGGCCCGGTAGGCCATGGCGATGCCGAGCGGCACGGAGACGACCAGCGCCAGGATCACCGAGTAGAGCATCAAGAACACCGTCGCAGGTAGGGCGTCGCCCAGCAGCTCGGTGGTCTCGATGTTGTTGATGTAGCTGCGGCCGAGGTCACCGGTGACGAAGTCACCGAGCCACGCCACGTAGCGGACGACGAAGGGATCGTCGAGCCGGAGATCGGCCTGGCACTGGGCCAGCGCCTCACCCCGGGCCTGGTTGCCCAGCAGGGTGATGCACGGGTTGCCCTCGAGCTGGGTCGACATCCAGAAGGTGAGCAGCGTCACCAAGATGACGACCAGCACCAGCCCACCGATGCGGGTCACGATCCTCGGCATCGACGATCCCCTCGTCCTACGTCCTGGGTGTGGTGGCCCTACTGGTCCATCCAGATCTGGGCGACGCCGTGGCGTCCGGAGATGACCGGGAAGAGCTCGCCACCGTCGGGCAGCGGGAAGCCGGTCAGGTTCTGGACGTAGGGCTGATGGGGCAGGCCCCAGATCGTGTACGTGAGCGGGATGTTGAGCACCTCGGTCCCCATGATCTGGTTGATGCCTTCAGCGGCCTGCTGGCGGACCGCCGGATCGGCCTGGGTGCGCACGGCGAACAGGGCCTCGTCGATCTGCTCGTTGCGGATGCGACCGAAGTTCAACGCCACCTCGCCGACCGGTGGGGCGGTCTCGGACCACCACCACAGGAACTGCTGGTCGGGGTCGGTGCCGCCGTGGTTGCGCCAGAGGAAGACCTGGAAGTCACCCACGAGGGCTCGCGTGATGAAGGCCCCCTGCTCGGTCTGGTCGACCGTGGTCGGGATGCTGCAGTTCTGCTCGAGCTGGGCGCTGATCAGCTCCATCGTCCCGAGGTTGTAGGGCACCGTCGTGGTGCCAAGGGCGATGGTCGGCTCGCTGCCGGTCTCGGCGACGTAGGCATCCCACAGCTCGGTGCCCGCCTCGGGGTCGAACTGGGGCAGGCCGGCGTCCTCGAGGTAGCCGATCTGACGGGTGCTGAACAGCCCGCTGGCCAGCTCGCCGATGCCCTCGTTGCGGATCTCGTTGATGAGCTGTCGGTCGAGGCAGTGGGCCAGCGCCTGGCGCACCCGCAGGTCACCGATGACGGGGTCGTCGTGGTTCAGCATGAGGTACGTCGTCTCGGCGAACTCGTCGGACTCGAGGATGTCGATGTCCTCGGCGTCGCGGAAGGCGGCGATGGAGTCGGGGAACGAGTTGTGCTGGATGTCGATGTCGCCTGCCAGCAGGGCCTGGTCGCGAGCCTGCTTGTCGGGCAGCATGACCCACTCGATGGAATCGAGGTAGGGCAGGGCGTCACCCTCGGGCGTGGTGTGCCAGTAGTCCTCGTTGCGCACCACGGTGAGGACCTCGTTGGGGGTCCAGCTGTCGAAGACGAACGGGCCGGTGCCCACCGGGTTGAGCGCTCCCTCGGGGTCGTCGATCATCGACGGGGCGTGCACGTAACCGGCTCGGTCGGTGAGGTAGCTGGGGAAGGCCGCCCAGGGGAACGTGCCGGGCTCGCCGCCCGGGGGCGCCATGTAGACCCGCATCGTCATGTCGTCGACGGCTTCAGCCGAGTGCAAGAAGGCGAACGCTCCGCCCGAGACGGGCCCGTTCTTGATGTGCATCATCGACTTCACCGCGGCCTCGGCGTCGAGCGGGGCACCGTCGTGGAAGGTGATGCCGTCGCGCATGACGAAGTCCCACGCGCCGAGCTCGACCATGCCCTCGCCAAGCTCCTCGGCGGGGGTGGGGTAGAAGTCCTCGGCCAGGAAGCCGACGGTCTCACCGTCCTGGTTCTCGGCCAGCAAGGGCTCCAGCATCGAGCGCATCACCATGATGCAGCTGATGGCGCAGTTGGACGTGGCGATGTCGTAGCCGGTGTTGGTCTCGGCCTCGAGGCCGTAGCGCAACGTGCCGCCGTACACCGGGTCGCCCTCGCCCTCTGTGGGCTCGTCGACCTCCGGGCCCTGGGCGCCCGTCGTCTCGTCGCCGTCGGCGTCACCGCCGTCGCCATCGCCGTCGACCGCATCGTCGACCTCGCTGGCGGCGTCATCCACGACGTCGGCGGCGTCGCCGTCGTCAGCGTCGCCGCATGCCGCAGCGACGAGCGTGAACGCCAGCAGCGCCAGCAGGATCCGTAGGTGTCTCGACACGATCTCTCCCTCATCGCGTACACGGCGGCTGCCAGACAGGGTGACAGCAGTCACAACCTAGCCCGGCGTGCGACGATGATCACATCACCCGGGCACAACTTCGGCCGGCGGATGCGCTCGGTACGTCCCGCCGGGACGGCCGCCGGAAGATGGGTGCCGGCTGCTGGTGCTGGCTCAACGGTTCAACCAGACCTGGGCGAGGGAGTGACGCCCGGAGATGACCGGGAACTGCTGGCCACCGCCGGGCAGGGGGAGGCCCGTGAGGTCCTCGACCTCGGGCTGGTGGGGCAGGCCCCAGATGGTGTGGACGAGCGGGATGTTGAGCACCTCGTCGGCCATGGTGCGGTCGATCGTCTCGGCTGCGTCGCGGCGTACGTCGGGGTCGGCTTGGGTGCGGATGGTGAACAGGGCCTCGTCGATCCGTTCGTTGCGGATGCGGCCGAAGTTCAACGCCACCTCACCGACCGGCGGGGCGGTCTCGGACCACCACCACAAGAACTGCTGGTCGGTGTCCACCCCACCGTGGTTGCGCCACAGGAAGGCCTGGAAGTCACCCACCAGCGCCCGGGTGATGAAGGCGCCCTGCTCGGTCTGGTCGACGGTGGTGGGGATGTCGCAGTTCTGGTCGAGCTGGGCGCTGATGAGCTCCATCGTGCCGAGGTTGTAGGGCACCGTGGTGGTGCCGAGGGCGATGGTGGGCTCGTCGCCGGCCTCGGCGACGTAGGCATCCCACAGCTCCGTGCCCGCCTCGGGATCGAAGCCGGGGAAGCCGTTGTCCTCGGTGTAGCCGTCCTGGAGCGGGCTGAACAGCCCGTCGGCCACCTGCCCGATGCCCTCGTTGCGGATCTCGTTGATCAGCTCGCGGTCGAGGCAGTGGGCGAGGGCCTGGCGCACCCGCAGGTCGCCGATGACCGGGTCATCGTGGTTGAGCATCAGGTACGTCGTCTCGCCGTACTCGTCGGACTCCAACATCTCGATGCCGTTGGCCTCGCGCAGCGCGGCGATCGAATCGGGGAACGAGGTGTGCTCGATGTCGATGTCACCAGCCAGCAGCGCCTGGTCCCGGGCCTGCTTGTCGGCGAGCATCACGAACTCGACGGCATCCAGGTACGGCAGGTCGGCGCCCCCCTCGCCGCTCAGCCAGTAGTCATCGTTGCGGACGACGCTCAGCTGTTCGTTGGGGGTCCAGCTCTCGAACACGAACGGGCCGGTGCCGGCCGGGCGAAGTGCTCCTTCGGGGTCCTCGATCATCGACGGGGCCTGCACCCAGCCCACCGGCGAGGCCATGTAGGCCGGGAAGGAGGCCCATGGGAAGGTGCCCGGCTCACCGCCGGGAGCGGCCATGTAGGTCCGCATCGTCATGTCGTCGATGGCTTCGGCGGAGTGCAGGAACGCCAGGGACCCACCGCTCACCGGCCCGTTCTTGAAGTGCAGGAGCGAGGTGACCGCAGCGTCGGCGTCAAGGGGGGTGCCGTCGTGGAACGTGATGCCGTCGCGCATGACGAAGTCCCATGCGCCGAGCTCGACCATGCCCTCGCCGAGCTCGTCGGCGGGAGTGGGGTAGAAGTCCTCGGCCAGCAACCCGACGAAGTTGCCGTCGGTGTCGGCGGTCAGCAGCGACTCGATCATCGAGCCCATCACCATGACGCAGCTGATGGCGCAGTTCGACGTGGCCAGGTCGTAGCCGGTGTTGGTCTCGGCCTCCAGGCCGTAGCGCAGGGTGCCCCCGTGGACGGGCTCGCCGCCGGCGGCTGCAGCCGGGTCCTCGGCGTCGTCCCGCTCGGTCGTTGCGGCCGGAGTCGACGACCGGGCGTCGGCGTCGGTGCTGTCGGCGGCCTCGACCGCCGGCGGGCCCCCGTCGTCGGCGTCGGCGTCGGCGTCGTCGCCGCACGCACCGAGTGCCGCCACGGCGACGACGGCCACCACGAACCGAACGGGCGTGCTCATCATGTGACCCCCCGGAGTCGTCACCTCCCCCCGGATGGTGACGTCGGTCACCCTAGGCGCGTCGGGGAGGTCGGCGCCGTGTCGGGCGACGGGTGGGCCCGACCCGACGATCGGGCACGATCGTCAGGTGAGCGCGCCCGATGCCCCACGCCCGGCGCGCCCCGACGCGATCAGACGGCCCCATCCCAGCCGCCTCGACCCGAACGATCCCCGATCAGCGGCTGCGCTGGTCGCCCACCGGCGGGCCGTCGACCTCGGTCTGGACACCTACCGCGACCCGACGACGGGGTACCAGGTGATGACGGCGGCGTCGCTGCTCGCCCGGGGTGCCTGCTGTGACAGGGGCTGTCGCCACTGCCCCTGGGTGGGCGTCGATGGCTGAGCGCCCCCGACGCCCTGGGTGGTCAGAGCCTGCGGGTGGGTTCGGTGCTGCGGGCTAGGTTCGGTCGCTCGCACACGCACGGGAGCAGCGATGGGTGACGAGCGCGAGGTCCTCGGCTGGGACGACTACGGCACCGCCGTGCTCGATCTCGCCCGGGGCGTCCACGAATCGGGCTACCGGCCCGACATCGTGCTTGCCATCGCCCGGGGCGGGCTGTTCGTCGCCGGGTCCCTCGGCTACGCGCTCGGCGTGAAGAACCTCTACGTGATGAACATGGAGTTCTACACCGGGGTGGACGAGCGCCTCGAGTTCCCCGTGATGTTGCCGCCGTACCTCGACAAGGTCGATCTGCGCGGCACCCGCGTGCTGATCGCTGATGACGTGGCCGACACCGGGGCGACGTTGAAGGCCGTCTACGACTTCACCGAGGGGGAGGTCAGCGAGGTCCGCTCGGCGGTGCTCTACGAGAAGCCCCAGAGCAGCATCCGCTGTGAGTACGTGTGGCGCCGCACCGACCGCTGGATCATCTTCCCGTGGTCAGACCGCCCCGAGCTCGGTGGTGACGGCGCGGCTGAGGTCTGATCCACCCGGCCCACCCGGCTCGCGACTCGCCCGGCGTCGCCACGGCTCGACGCAGCGACACGACGTCCCCGACGACGGAGGCTCGACGCGGGGCCACGGCGACCCCACCGTCCTCGTCGGCGACAGCTCAAGACGGCGGCAGGCCGACCCGGATCCGGGCGGCTCGGGCGGGACGACCGGCATGGGCCAGCACGACGTGGGCGGCGTTGCGTCCGGCAGCGCCCCACACCCCGGCACCGGGGAACGTCGCCGCCCCGGTGAGGAACAGCCCGTCCACCGGGGTCACGTAGCGGCTGCGCTCGCGCTCGGTCCGACCGACCAGCGCCGCCACGGGACCCCCGGCGAAGGACGTGGCGTGTCCCCGTGGCATGTGGAACTCGGTCTCGTAGCGGCGGGGCGTCATGACCCGCCAGTCGACGATGCTCTCGAGGAACCCGGGCTCGACGGTCTCGGCGTACAGCTCGAGCCAGCGCTGCGGCTCTGACGACCCCTCCCACCCTCCGGCGAGGTCATAGGGCGTGTACAGCACCTCGAGACTGAACACGTGGCGTCCGGGTGGCGCCATGGACGGGTCGAGGTGGGTGGGGACGTTGGCCATCAGCACGGGACGTTCGGCGACCTCACCTCGAGTCGAGGCCGAGTGGGCCCAGTCGCTGCCGGCGGCGCTGGGGGCGATCATGGTGGTCGGGTCGAGCGGGTCCACGCCGAGGGCCTGGGCCAGCTCCTCGGTGACCAGCGTGCTGCGCGGCTCGGCGTCCAGCACGGCGTCGATCTTGGACTCGTACCCGGGCTCGGGTGCGGTGAGCGCCCAGCGGTCGATCATCCCCGCCGCGCTCGCCGGCGGGTCGCTCAACCACTCGACCATGGCGCGGCGGGGGTCACAGGCGACGACGACCTGAGCCGCCCGCCAGACGTCGCCGGTCGAGGTGCTGACGGTGCTGACCCGCCCGCCCTCGCACCCGATCGCCGACACGAGGGTCGAGGTGCAGATGCGGGCCCCGGAGGCCGCAGCGCTGGCGGCCAGCGCGTCGGTCAGCGCCCCGCTGCCGCCCACGGGTCGCCCACAGGGCACGAGGTGCTTCATGACCGGGGCGACTGCACCGACCCCGGTGCCGGGCCACATCGGCGACACGCCCCAAACCACCGGTCCGCCGCCCAGCATGGGCCCGGAGAACGACGGTGAGAAGTAGCGGTCGAGCACCTCGGCGGCGCTGCGCCGCGACCACTCGAGCATCCGGGCGACGCCGGCGCCTCTCGACCGGGCGGCAACCCCTGCCAACCCGAGCGCGCTGGGCGGGGCGCTGCCCGCTTCCAGCACGAGGCGGGCGATCGGAGCGGCGTCGGCGACGTAGCGCCGGTACCCCTCGACCTCGCCCGGGTGGGTGCGGGCCAGTCCGTCGAGGGTGCGGCCGACGTCGGAGAAGGCGAACCACGGCTGGGGGTCGTCCCATGACACCGACATCTGGGCGGGGTCGACGTCGAGGTAGTCGAGGCCGTGGCGAGCGAGATCGAGCTCGTCGAGCAGTGGCAGCGACCGGACCGTGAGGTGCTCGCAGTTGCAGATGTTGACCCGGGCGCCGAGGGCGTCGACGGTCGACGCGCAGCCGCCGACGGTGTCACGGGCCTCGAGCACGACGATGTCCAGGCCCGCCCGGGCGAGGTAGGCCGCGCACACCAGGCCGTTGTGACCCGCTCCGATCACCACGACGTCGGCGTCCATCGACCCAGTCCACCACCGACTCGGTGACCCCGACGATCCCGGCGGCAGTCTTCATCGGCCCGTGACCAGCCGGGCGGTACCGTCGCCGCCGTGAGCACCTCCCGCCGCCTCGCCGATCTGCGCGCCCCCGAGGTCATGACGGCCCTGACGGCGTCGTCGGTCGTCATCTGTCCCGTCGGCGCCGTCGAGCAGCACGGCCCGCACCTGCCCCTCTCGACCGATCTGGAGATCGCCCGGGCCGCAGCCGATGCGGTCGTCGACGCCGCCGGCGACGAGCTCGACCTGTGGCTGCTCGAGCCGCTGGCGTACTCGAAGTCCAACGAGCACGCCTGGTCGCCCGGGACGATGTGGCTGGGGGCGTCGACGATGTTGTCGGTGCTCGATGATCTCGGCCGGTGCGTCGCCGCCACCCCGGCTGAGCGGCTGGTGTTCCTCAACGGCCACGGCGGCAACAGCGCCCTGTTGAACGTGGCCTGCCGTGAGCTGCGCCTCGCCCACGGACTGCGCACGTTCCTGACCCACCCTCACGTGCCGCCCGACCACGGTGGCCCGTCCACCGAGGTCGAGCTCGGCATGGGCATCCACGGTGGTCTGGGCGAGACCTCGACGATGCTGCACCTGCGCCCGGACCTGGTCGACATGGCCCAGGCCGTGCGGCGAGTGCCCGAGCGCCTCGCCGACAACGACCACGTCCGCTTCGGCGGGGCGGTGTCCTTCGGGTGGCTCGCCGACGACTTCGGGCCCGACGGCCACATCGGCGACCCCACGGGGGCCACGGCCGAGCAGGGCATGGTGGCCTTCGAGGCGGCCGTCGTGGCGTTGATCGCCCAGATGCGAGAGGTCGCCTCCTTCGACTTCGGCCGCTGAGCCGAGGCGCCGAGCGGCCGACGTCGCGCTGGCCGTTCTCCCGGGGTCGTGCCGGCGCTGGCCGTTCTTGCGGACCGGGGCGGTGCGTGGTGCCGCCCCGGCCCGCAATTGCCCGGGGTCGTGTCGGCGCTGGCCGTTCTTGCGGGCCGGAGCGGTGCGTGGTGCCGCCCCGGTCCGCAATTTCGACCTCGGGGGTTCAGGGTGCGGGGGTTCAGGGGTCCGATGGCTGGGGTCTGGGTCTGGGCCGGTCGGGTCTGGGACGGGCTACCCGGGGAGCAGCTCGGCGGGCCCACCGGCGGGGAAGCCGATCGAGGGGTCGATGAAGTCGTTCGTGACGATGTCGGTGGCATCGAGGCCGTCGGTCACCTCGACCGAGGGCACCTGGGTGTCGAGCAGCTCGATCAGCTCGTCCACCCGGTCCAGATCGAAGTTGCCGGCGACGTCGTCGCTGCCGTTGCCGACGATGTCGAGATCGACCATCACCTCCACCGTCGAGGTCATCGACGCCGGGGTCAGCTGCCAGAAGTCGTCGATGTCGACGAGCAGCTCGCCGATGGCGTCGTTGATCGGCTCGGGGTCAGCGATCTGGTCGATGACCGCCTGTTGGACGAGAGGAACGAAGGCGGTGAGGCAGGCCCGAGTGTCGTCGTCGTCGATGAGGTCGGCTCGCACCCCGAGGGGCTGGGAGTACGGCTGGTACCCCGAGTCGTGGATCAACAGGAAGTCGACCGGTCGGCCCCACTCCTCGAAGACGTTCTCGTAGTTGTAGGGCTCCTGGGTGGCGAAGCCCTGCTGGAAGATGGCGCCCTCCTCGGAGATGAACCGGACGGGTGAGCCGTCGTAGGACTCGTCGAACTGGGACTCGTCGGTGGCGCCGATGCCGACCAGGTACTCCTTGTAGGTCGAACCGCTGAAGATGTTGACGATCGCCCCGGTCTCGCCGATGTCGGCGAACTCGGTGACGTCGGGGTAGGTCTCGGGGTCCCACATGAGGATCTGCGGGTTGATCTCGAGGGGCGCCACCACCGAGACGGTCGGAAAGGTCTCGTGGTCGCGCACCTGGACGTCGTTGGTGGTGTAGCCGAGGAAGATCGAATCGTCGGAGTACATCTGGGCGGTCACCGAACCGAAGCCGATGAACGGGCCCCCGGGGCGGATGTGGATCTCGACCGACGGATCGGCCCGCAACGGCCCGACGTAGGCGTCGTCGCCGTTCCACTCCGAGGAGTCCAGGTCCATGAGGGCGTACAGGGCCCCGTACTCGGGCTCGGGGAACCAGTCGGTCTGGATGATGAGAGGGCTCGGGCAGGCCGAGAGGTCACCGGCGACCTCTTCGGCGCCGGTCTGTGCGGCATCGTCGGTCTGGCCGGCACCCTCGGTCTGGCCGGCACCCTCGGTCTGGTCGCTGGTCGGTTCGGCGTCGTCGGTGTCGGTTGCCGGTGCCTCGGTGTCGACGGGGTCCTCCCCTGTGCCCACGGCGTCGTCGGTCTCGGCGCAGGCCGCCGCCAGGGTGATCATCGCCATCACCACGACGATCAGCCGCGCCGGCGAGCCAACTGACCGCACGGGGCTGCGAGCCGGTAGGGCCAGGGGGTGGTGTCTCATGGTCGGGGGTCCCTCTCGGTCATCAGGGTCTTCGGGGCTCGGGGGAGCGGGTTCTGCGTTCGGTTCGGACGACGCTCACGGCGGGCCGGGCGCGCTGTCGTGCCACGAACCGGTGGCCCGGTCGGCGATCCAGCCGAAGGCGGCGAACACCACGATGCCGAGCACCGCCGACCAGAACACCGCCCCCACCATCAGCTCGGGTTCGAGGCGGTTGCGGTACAGGTCGATGAGGATGCCGAGGCCCTGAGGCCCGCGCCGGAAGAAGAACTCACCGACGATGGCGCCGATCACCGAGAGCCCCGCCGAGATCCGCAGGCCGGTGAACACCGCCGGCAGGGCGGCGGGCAGCTGCAACTTGGCGAAGCGGGTCATGCGTCCCGCCCCGTGCAGGGTGAACAGGTCGTGCAGCCCCTGCTCGGCGGACTTCAGCCCGAACAAGGTGTTGGTGATGATCGGGAAGACCGAGATGATCACGCACACCAGCACCCGGGAGCGGAACTCGAACCCCCAGATCGAACCGATGAGGGGCACCAGCGCCAGGATGGGGATGGCCTGCAAGGTGACGGCGTAGGGGTAGAACGACCGCTCGATCCACCGTCCCTGGCTCATGGCCGTCGCCACCGCCATGCCGGCGACGATGGCGATGGCCAGGCCGATGACGGCGACCTGGGTGGTGGTCCACAACCCTTCGAGCAGCTCGGCCCGGTTGGCGGCGTCGGCGAACGCCACGTCCCACACCTCGTGGGGGTAGGGCAGCACGACGCTGCGCCGCCGCTCGGTCATCGACGCCGAGAAGGCGTACCAGCCGGCGATGAACAGCCCGAAGACCACCGCCGGCGGCCCGGTCCTGCGGACCAGGTCACCCGGCCGGTGGGCGCGTCGACCGGCCAGGGCCACCGCCGCGCCCTCGGCCGACGCCGCCACGGGGTGCGCCCCGGGGAACCCGGCGGGCGCGCCGGGCCGGTCGCCCCCGGGGTGGCCGCTCTCGCGGGTGGCGGCGTCGACGCCGACCGGGGGGTTCATCCGGGCTCGCCGTCTCGCAGCGCGGCGGACACCTCGCCGGCGATGCGGGCGAAGGACGGGTCGAACCGGGTGTCGCGATCGCGAGGGTGGTCGAAGGGGACGTCGATCTCGGCGACGATCCGGCCCGGCCGGGGCGACATCACGAGCACCCGGGTGGACAGGAACACCGCCTCGTACAGCGAGTGGGTGATGAACAGCCCGGCGAAGCGGTTGGCCACGAAGAGCCGCAGCAGCTCCTCCTGCAGGCGCTCGCGTGCGATCTCGTCGAGGGCGCCGAAGGGCTCGTCGAACATGAACAGCGTCGGGTCGAGCACCAGTGACCTGGCGAGCGACACCCGCATGCGCATGCCCCCCGACAGCCGCCGGGGCAGGTGGTCCTCGAACCCGTCGAGGCCGACGAGCGCGATGGCGTCGTCGGCCCGGCGAGCACGCTCGGCTCGATCCACGCCGTGCAGCTCGGCGAACAGCTCGACGTTGCGGCGCACCGACCGCCACGGCAGCAACGTGGCGTCTTGGAACACGTAGCCGACGTTGGGGTCAGGGATCTCGACCGTGCCACCCGTCGAGGTCAACAACCCCGAGGCGATCTTCAGCACCGTCGACTTGCCGCATCCCGAGGGTCCGACGATGGTGACGAGCTCGCCGGGACGCACGCTCAGATCGACCCCGTCGAGGGCGTGGGTGCCGTCACCGAACACCATGTCGACACCGGTGAAGGTCAGCGCCGCGCCGCCGTCGGGCCGCCCCGGGCCGAGACCCGGCCCGGTCGACGCAGTCGCTGTCATGCCCCTCCCCGGGGTCGAGCGGACCCTTGAGATCATCGCGCGGCGCCCGTCGGCCGGGTTGCCAGGGCGCTCACCCGACGTCGTGGCGGACCAGCTCGGACCGGGCCACGACCTGGCCCCGCCGCACGACGGTGCGCGTCGGCGATGCCTCGGCGACCGCAGCGCGCACGGTCGGAGCGTCGAGCACCAACAGATCGGCCAGCTGGCCGACCTCGGTGCCGGCCGCCGGCAGGCCCATGACCGAACGGGCCTGGGCCGACACCGCCTCGTAGGCCTCTTCGGCGCTGAGGTGGGCGGCCATCACCATGAGTGACGCCGTCTCGAGCGGGTCGTTGCGTCCGACGACGTTGAACGGGTCTGACACGTTGTCGCCACCGGCAGCGACGCGCACCCCGCACGACCCCAGCGCAGCCACCGCGGTGAGCCCCCGCGGCGGGGCCTGGGCCACTCCTCGGGCTTGGAGGAACAGGTTGGTCTGGGGCAGGGTGACCACCCCGATGCCGGCCCGGGCGACCAGACGGGCGGTGTCGAGCTGCTCGGCGGGCGACCGCATGCCGAGGCTGACGCAGTGGCTGGCGGTCACCGGCACCCCGAGGGCGGTGTCGATCACGTGACGGGCAAGCACCTCGAGGGTCTGGGCCGAGGCGTCGAGCGTCTCGTCGACGTGCAGGTCGACGCCGAGGCCGGCGGTGGCAGCCACCTGGCAGATCAGCTCGATCAGCGCCGCCGGGTCGTCGTCGAGGTGCGGGCACCCGCCGACCAGATCGACGCCGGCCTCGACGGCCTGGTCGAGCAGCCGCCGGTTCGGGGCGCCGGCGGCGCCGGTGAGCGGCGAAGCGGCCAGGGCGACGACTTGGAGGTCGAGGCGGTCGGTGAGCTCTTGGCGCAGCTCGACCAGGGCTTGGACGGCGGCCAGGCCGATGGCTTCGGACACGTCGACGTGGGTGCGCGCCGCCGTGGCGCCGTGGCCGAGGGCGACCTCGGCCCCCCGCCGGGCCCGCCGGAGGATCTCTGGCGGCGAGCGCCGGCCGGCGTCGGCCCGCCACGCTTCGATGGCGCCGGGGAGGTCGCCGGCGGGGTTCTCGATGAGGTCGGCGGTGTAGGCCTTGTCGAGGTGGGCGTGGGGTTCGGCCACCGCCGCCAGGGTGAGACGTCCGCCGAGGTCGACCTCGCCGTCGCGAACTGGGTCGGTGCTGGCTGGACGCAAGGCTCGCACGACGCCGTCGTCGTCGACCTCCAGGTCGACGACGTCTGAACCCGGGCGGCGAGCTGACCGCAGGGTGCGCATCCCAGGCGACGCTAGTGGTGCCTCACCGGGGCCGGACCCGGTGCGGCCGCACTTGCGTCCGTCCGGACGAGGCCGCCGGACGAGGCCGACGGCCCGATGCCCCTGGGCACCCGCTCAGTCGAACCACTGCCCTCGACGTTCGAGCACCTGGCGCAGCACCTGGGGGCGATCGGTGATGATGCCGTCGACCCCGTCGTCGAGCAGGCGATCCATGTCGGCGGGGTCGTCGATGGTCCACACCACCACGGGCAGGCCGAGGTCGTGCGCGGCCGTCACGACCGTGGCGTCCACGGTCCGCCGGCCGCGGTAGGACGCCGGCGGCTGGGCCAGACCGGCGGGGGGTAGGCGCACCGGGGCGCCCCGGGCGCGCAGGGCCAACGCGACCAGGCCGAGGGGGCCGAGTCCGACACAGGCGCCCGGTCCGAGCGCCGAGCGCAGCCGCCCGAGACGGCGGTCGCTGAACGCCCCGAGGCTGACCCGGCCGAGGGTGCCCGGGCGGCGCAGCAGCTCGACGAGGGGGCCGACGGCGCTGTCGTGCTTGGCGTCGATCGACCAGCGCGCCTCGCCGAAGGCGTCGAGCAGGTCGTTCATGCGTGGGATCGGCTCGCTGCCGGCCACGCGGGCCTTCGAGACCTCGGCCCAACTCAGGTCGCGGATGCGTCCCCGGCGGTCGGTGACCCGGTCGAGCTCGGCGTCGTGGAAGGCGACGAGCACGCCGTCGGCGGTGGCGTGCACGTCGGTCTCGAGCCACCGGTAGCCGGCGTCAACAGCAGCGGCGAAGGCCCGCATCGTGTTCTCGGGTTCCTCGCTCGCCCCGCCGCGGTGGGCGATCGCCAGGGGGCCGGGGTGGTCGAACCAGGGATGTGACGAGACCGGCATCGACTCAGATGCTGCGCCCGGCCGCCGCCCAGTACTCGTCCTTCAACAGCCGCTTGTAGAGCTTGCCGGTGGGGTGGCGGGGCAACTCGGCACGCAGGTCGACGCTGCGGGGGCACTTGATCGATGACAGCCGCTCCCGGCAGTGGGCGATGAGCCGGGTGCTGAGCTCAGACGCCGCCGCCGGGTGCTCCAGCACGGAGGGGTCGAGGGGCTGGACGACCGCCTTGACCGCCTCGCCGAGGTCGTCGTCGGGCACGCCGATGACGGCCACGTCGGCGACCTCGGGGTGCACCGACAGCAGGTTCTCCACCTCCTGGGGGTAGATGTTGACCCCGCCCGAGATGATCATGAACGCCTTGCGGTCGGTGAGGTACAAGAAGCCGTCGGCGTCGAGGCGACCGACGTCGCCGAGCGTCGACCAGCCCTTCTCGGCGGGGTGTCGGGAGTCGTCGGTCTTGTCGGGGTCGTTGTGGTACTCGAAGCTGCCCCCGCCCGAGAAGTAGATCGTGCCCGACTCGCCGATCGGCACCTCGGTGCCGTCCTCGCCGCAGATGTGGACGACCCCCGAGATGGCCTGGCCCACCGACCCGGGATGGGCCAGCCAGTCCTGAGGTGAGCAGTACACGAAGCCGTTGCCCTCGGTGCCGGCGTAGTACTCGTGGATGATCGGTCCCCACCAGTCCAACATCGCCTGCTTGACCTCGACCGGACACGGCGCAGCCGCGTGCACCGCGGCCTGCAACGACGAGACGTCGTAGCGCTCGCGCACCTCGGCGGGCAGCTTCAGCATGCGGTTGAACATCGTCGGTACGAGCTGGGAGTGGGTGACGTGGTGGCGCTCGACCAGGGCCAGGTACTGCTCGGGGTCGAAGCGCTCCATGATCACCGCGGTGCCGCCCATGCGGGTGACGATCATGCAGAACCGCAGCGGGGCGGCGTGGTAGAGCGGCGCCGGCGACAGGTACACCGTGTCGGCATCGAAGCCGAAGAGCTGCTGGGCGAGGCCGAGCAGCGCGGGCGGGGTGCCCATGGGCGACAGCGCCAATGGCCACTTGATGCCCTTGGGCCGCCCCGTGGTACCCGAGCTGTAGAGCATGTCGGTGCCCTCCCGCTCGTCGGCAAGGGGGGTGCTCGGCTGGCTGGCGACCGCGTCCTCGTAGGGCTCGAAGCCCGGCACCACCCCGTCGAGCATGAGGCGGGTCTCGACGCCGGGGGTGTCGGCCACGGTCGCTGCGGCCTGCTCGCCGAGGTAGGCCGAGGCGATGAAGGACCGGGCCCCGCAGTCGTTGAGGATGTAGGCCATCTCCTCGGCGCCGAGGCGCGACGAGATGGCGGTGTAGTAGAGCCCGGAGCGCTGGGCCGCCCAGGCGACCTGGAGGAACCGGGGGTGGTTCTCCAGGGCGAAGGCGACGTGGTCGCCCGGACGCAACCCCGCGGCGAACCACAGGTTGGCCAGGCGGTTGGACCCCTCGTCGAGCTCGGCGTTGGTCACCACCTGGCCCGTGGCGGCCATGACGTAGGCGGCGTCGTCCGGGGCGGTCGCTGCGTTGTGGCCTGGGTGCACGCCACCCTCCTCAGGTGCTCGTCGACCGCCGTCGTGATCGGGGCGTCCCACCGGCTGATCCGACAGGCGCCGAGAAACGTAGCCCTCGGTGGGCGTGGCGGATCCCGTCGCGCAGAGGCGGACCCGGCCGGTGGCCTACCGTGACCTGATGGCGGCCGAGGCGGGCGAGGGGGTGGCGGACCGCTTCGCGACCGAGCTCGGCGGACCCGACGCCCCCCGTCTGGACGTCGCCCTGGCGTTGATCGCCGCCCACGGCCGTCCCGGCGTCGATCCCGACGCGCTCCTCGCCCGGTTGGACGGCCTGGCCGCCGACGTCGAGGCGCCCACCACCGCCGGCCTGCTCCGCTGGTTCGGTGACGCCGGGTTCACCGGCGATCGCCAGACCTATGCCGCAGTGGACAACTCCCTGCTCGATCGCGTGCTCGACCGCCGGCTCGGCATCCCCATCACCCTGTCGATCGTGCTCGCCGAGGTGGGACGTCGCCTCGGCGTCGAGCTGGTCGGCGTGTCGATGCCAGGCCACTTCCTGTTGCGTGAGGGCGATCACACCGACCGCTTCGTGGACGCCTTCGCCGGCGGCGCCCGCCTCGACGCCACCGGGGCGCGCCAGGTGTTCGACCGCCTCCAGGACGGTCGCCTCGGCTTCCACCCGTCGTTCCTGGCCCCGGCGAACCCCGAGGCGGTGGTGATCCGGGTGCTCGAGAACCTCGTCGCCGCCCGGTCGCGCCGCCGCGCGCTGGCCGCAGTGGCGGCCACGCTCGAACTGCGGGCCAGGGTGCCCTCGGCGGGGCCCGACGAGCTGCGACGGCTGGCTGCGGCGGTGGCGGCGGCGGGGCGCTACGACGTGGCCGCCCGCCAGCTCGAGGACCTGGCCGCCGGCCTCGAGGCGAACGCCCCCGAGGCCGAGGCCGCCCTCCTCGACGCCCGCCGTCTCCGAGCCCGCATGAACTGAGCGAGCGGGTACCCGGAGCGGCGGCGCCCTCGGGTACCGTGGACCCTTCCGAGGAGGGGCACGCATGGCCATCGCTGACGTCACCGCGACCGACGAGGAGCGGGTGCTCGCCCGTTGCGAGGAGCTCCTCGACGACCACGACCCCAAGGGTGACCCGGTCGCCTTCCTGGGCGCCCAGTTCGACGAGGGCCTGGCCTTCGTCCACTTCGACGAGGGCCACGGCGGGCTCGGCCTGAGCCCCAAGGTCCAGTCGACGATCAACATCCGGCTGTTCGAGGCCGGGGCGCCCAACCCGAACTACCGCAACCCCATCGGCTACGGCATGGGCGCGCCGACCGTCTACGCCCACGGCTCCGATGACCAGAAGGCGCGGTACCTGCGGCCGCTGTTCACCGGCGAGGAGATCTGGTGCCAGCTCTTCTCCGAGCCCGGCGCCGGTTCTGATGTGGCCGGACTGTCCTCCACGGCGGTGCGCGACGGCGACGAGTGGATCATCAACGGCCAGAAGGTCTGGACGACCTTGGCCCACGTCTCGCGCTGGGGCATGATCGTCGCCCGCAGCGACTCCGACGCCCCCAAGCACAAGGGCCTCACCTACTTCGTCGTCGACATGCACCAGCCCGGTGTCGAGGTGCGTCCGCTGCGCCAGATGACCGGCGACGCCGAGTTCAACGAGGTGTACTTCACCGACGCTCGCATCCCCGACGCCGAGCGCCTCGGCGACGTCGGCGACGGTTGGCGGGTCTCGTTGACCACCCTCATGAACGAGCGGGTGTCCATCGGCGGGGCGGTCGCCCCCCGCGGTTCGGGCGCCATCGCCGCCGCGGTGGAGGTGTGGAAGGGCCTGCCCGAGCACCGGCGTGACGCCGCCACCCGTGACCGTGTGACCCAGATGTGGATCGAGGCCGAGACCAACCGGCTGACCAACCTGCGGGCGAGCGCCAACCGCAAGCGGGGCACGCCCGGCCCCGAGGGCTCGACCGGCAAGCTCGCCTACGCCGAGTCGAACAAGGAGATCTACGAGCTCGTCATGGACCTCCTCGGCGCCGAGGGGATGCTCTACGGCAGCTACGACATCGAGCGCAACGCCCACGCCATGAGCTCGGCGTCGATGCAGCAGGCCTTCCTGCGGGCCCGGGCCAACTCCATCGAGGGTGGCACGTCTGAGGTCATGCGCAACATCCTCGGCGAGCGGGTGCTCGGCCTGCCCGGTGACGTGCGGGTCGACAAGGACCGCCCGTGGCGCGAGGTGCCCCGCAGCTAGCCCGCCCAGGCCAGCTCGCCCCGTCGCAGCGCCCCTGGGGCACCGGGGCCGGCTCAGGCCGGGACCGACCAGTGGTCCTCGGGCATCGGCAGGCCGCGCAGGTGGCCGATCTCGTTGAGGCTCGACACGCTGCGGTGGCCTCGCGACGAGCACGCGAACCGGTTGATCGAGGTGTAGCGGGGCTCGAAGAAGAACGGCTCGGCGAGGCCGAGCACGTGGGCCGCCCAGGCGTTGATGACCCCGCCGTGGCAGACGACGGCGACGGTGCGCCCCCGGTGCTGAGCGACCACCTCCTCCAGGGCGTCGACCACGGTGCGTTGGAACTCGATCGGATCCTGACCGGGGAGCAGGCCGCCGTTGTCCACCAGGGCGAGCCAGGCGTCGTGGTCGGTGGCCTTCAGCTCCTCCATGGGCACGTAGGCATCGGCGTGGCGATCGAACTCCGCGACCCCGTCGACCACGACCGGGTCCAGGCCGGTGCGCTCGGCCACGGGACGGGCGGTCTGGCGGGCCCGCACCATCGGACTCACGCACAGCGCATCGAGGTGCTCGTCTGCCAACCACTCGGCGAGGCGGTCGGCCTGGCGGATGCCGAGCTCGCCGAGCGGGGGATCAGCGGGTGAGCCGTCGGTCGTCTGGCGGCGCAGGGGGAGGGCGTGACGGACGACGAGCAGCTCCATGACCGGTGAGCCTACGGCGCCTCCGCTGACCGCCCGGCTCGGCTCCCGGGGACGGGGCCGGGGGTGGCCCGGGCGCCACGGGACGCCCGGTACCGTGGACTTGATGCCTCGGCGCACCAAGATCATCGCCACCATCGGTCCTGCCTCAGAGAGCGAGGCGGTGCTGCGCAAGATGGTCGATGCCGGCATGGACGTCGCTCGCATCGGCCTGGCTCACGGCGACCTCGACGAGGCGGTCGCCAAGTACGAGCGCGTCCGTCGGGTGTCGGCCGAGGTGGGGCGTGAGATCGGCATCCTGGTCGATCTGCCCGGGCCCAAGGTGCGCGCCGGCAGCTTCGGCGACGGTGGCGTCGTGCTCGAGGAGAACGCCCCGATCCGTCTCGTGCCGGGCAACGCCAACTCGACGGCCGAGGTGGTCCACGTCGACTACGACACCCTCCTCGACGACATCGTGCCCGGTGATCGGCTGGCGTTCGGCGACGGGGCGGTCAACGTCGAGATCGACGATCGCGACGACTCGGCCCTCGTCGGCTTCGTCAGCCACGGCGGCGCCGTGCAGGGACGCCCCGGCGTCCACATCCCCTCGGATCGTCTGCGCCTCACCGCCCCGACACCCACCGACATCCGCTACCTCGACGCCTTCGTCGAGCTCGGGGTCGACATCGTGGCGCTGTCGTTCGTGCGTTCGGCCCACGACATCCGCCGGGTCGGCACCGAGCCCTACCCCCGCGGCCCCCTCGTCATGGCCAAGATCGAGACGCGGGCGGCGGTGCAGAACCTGCGCAACATCACCGAGGCGTCCGGTGCGGTCATGGTGGCCCGGGGCGACCTCGGCACCGAGTTCGCCCTCGAGGAGCTGCCCCACCTGCAGAAGGCGATCATCCGCGAGTGCATCGCCGCTGGGCGTCCGGCGGTCACCGCCACCCAGATGCTCGAGAGCATGGTCCACGCCCCCCGTCCGACCCGGGCCGAGGCCTCCGACGTGGCCAACGCGGTCTTCGACGGGTCCTCGGCGATCATGCTGTCGGGGGAGACAGCCATCGGGCGTGACCCGGTGAACGCCGTGGAGACCATGTCGCGCATCGCCGACCGGGCCGACCAGGAGTTCGACTACGACCTGTGGATGGCCGACATCGAGCAGGTCCGCCTGGCCGAGAGCGCCGACCCGGGTGAGCGCATCACCGACGCCATGACCCTGGCCGCCTGGCGGGCCGCCCGCCAGGTCGACGTGGCCGCCATCTTGTGCATGTCTCGCACCGGGTTCACCGTGCGGTCGATGGCGCGGTTCCGGCCCGACGTGCCGATCCTGGCCTTCAGCCCGAACGAACGGACCGTCCACCAGCTCACCCTCAGCTGGGGGGTGCGGCCCTTCTTGGTCAACGAGACCGGGGATGCCCAGCAGATGATCGAGGCGGGACTGGCCATCGCCCGTGACGCAGGCGAGGTGCGATCGGGCGATCTGGTCCTCGCCCTGGCCGGTTCGTCGATGAAGACCCGGGCCACCGACGTGTTGCGCTTCGTCCGGGTGCAGTGAACGCAGGCCGGGCGATCCGCTCGGTGAACGGTCGCCGTGCTCGACCCGTGCCCGGCGCTCAGATGTCGGCGGGGCAGCGCCGCTCGTCGGCGGCGGGCAGCGGCACCTCGACACCGAGGATGTCGCACCCGCAGTCGCGCTCCTCGACGCACTGGCGCAGCTCGGTGCGCTGGGTCCACACCACCAGGCCGACCCCGGCGGCGAGCGCCACCAGGACCACTCGGACCACGACCGCCCTCACGACCCGGATGGCGGTGTAGGCCGCCAGGGCCGAGCCGACCACGACGACCACCGCCGCAGTCGCCAGGTCAGCGGCGTCCAGCCACTGCGGCAACGTCACGGCCCACACGACGCCCGACCGTACCTCCCGGCTGCCACAGCGGGTCAGACCCCCTAACGTCGGTGCGGTGACCTCGCCCGTGAACCTCTCCGCCTCGGGGCCCCCTGAGACCGTCTTGGACCTCGAGCCGGCCGACGCCCTCGATGCCCTCGCTGAGGCCCTGACCGCCCCCCCTGGCGAGCGGAGGGCCGCCGTCGCTGAGGTCGTCGCTCGCTGGCCCCGCTTCCTCGACGGTTGGGCCCGTCTCGGTGAGCTCGCCCGTGATGACGTCGAGCGCTACGCCTGCCACCGCGTCGGCTACCACCGGGGCCTCGACCGGCTCCGCCAGAACGGCTGGCGGGGCAGCGGGTACGTGCGCTGGCGCCACGAGGCGAACCGGGGCTTCCTGAGGGCGCTGGCCGGTCTGCGCGATGCGGCGCGGGCCATCGGCGAACACGACGAGGCTCAGCGCTGCGCCACGTTCGTCCTCCAGCTCGAACCCGACGGCGTCGACGAGGCCACCGCCGAGGCCCCCGGCGGCGCTCCCTAGGCTCTGGACGTGGCCACACCTGGTGCGATCGGACCGTTCCCCCCCCACGTCGGTGCTGATGACGAGGCCCGCACCGACTACGACCGGCTCCGCCGCCGGGTCATGTGGTCGATGCCCTATGGCTTGTACGTCGTGGGGTCAGCTGCTGGGGGGCGGCGCAACCTGATGACGTTGAACTGGGCGACCCAGGTGGCGTTCGATCCCAAGCTCGTGGGCGTCGGGGTCGAGCGTGACGCCCTGACCCACGAGCTGATCACCGCGGGGCGGGCGTTCACGCTGTGCACCGTCGCCCGCGATGACCGGACGATCATTCGCAAGTTCACCAAGCCGGTCGAGGTCGACGAGGCGGCGTCGACGATGAACGGCTTCGCCTACCGCGATGGCCTCACCGGATCCCCGATCCTGGCCCGGGCGCCGGGGTGGATGGAGTGCGAGGTCCGCCAGGAGGTGGCCACCGGCGGCCACACGTTCTTCATCGGAGAGGTCGTCGACGCCGGCTTCCACGGGCCCGAGGACGTCGAGCTGCTCCGCATGGAGGACACCCGCATGTCCTACGGCGGGTGAGCGACCGGCGCCCCTCTGTGCAGCTGCGCCCGGCGGGTCGTGACGAACCGCTCCGCCTCGACGGCACCCCGGTGGTCGGGGCGGTCCTGGTGGGAGGACGGAGTCGACGCATGGGCCGCGACAAGGCCATCCTCGACCTCGGTGACGGACCCCTCGCTCGGCGGACCGCCGGCCAGCTGCGAGCCGCCGGCATCGGCCGCGTCCTGTTCGTCGGAGGATCCCGGACCGAGGGGGCGGTCCGGGGCGAGGTGACCCTGTGGTCCCGAGGCGACGGGTGGGGCGGGGGCGAGGTGATCGCTGATCGCCACCCGGGCCGGGGACCGGTCGGGGGCGTCGCCACGGCCCTGGCCGCCGCCGGTGGCCCCGCCGTCGTGGTGGCCTGCGATCTTCCCCAGCTCGATGCGGGCACGGTCCGGGCCCTGGTGGCCGGAGCGGCCGCCTCACCCCTGGCTGACGCCGCCGTCGCCCGCTCGTCACGGGGGCTCGAACCCTTGGTGGCGTGCTGGCGCCCGAACGCGGCGCTGCTCGCTGAGGCGCTGCTTGCTGAGGCGCTGCTTGCTGAGGCGCCGCTCGCCGAGGCGCCGCTCGCCGACCACGCGCCGGCGTCGGGCCCGCCCGCGGCATCGGCGGGCTCCTCGGGCCGGCGCGATCCGTCGATGCGGGCCCTGTGCGCCCGCCTGGTCGTCACCGAGGTGCCCGTCGACGCTCGGTCGGTGCGCAACGTCAACCGCCCTGGCGACCTGGAGCCCTTCGAACGGGTCGCCGCAGGGTTGGTAGCGTCGTCCGACCGACCCCTCGCCAGGAGCCCCACGGTGGACGTGCCCGAGATCGACGTGGACGAGCTGGACCGCCGCCTCGGAGCCGCCGGTGGGTCTGCCCCGACCTCAGACGGGCCGGCCCCTGCGTTGCTCGATGTGCGCGAACCCGACGAGTACGCCGAGGTGCGCGTGCCGGGGGCTCGGTTGCTCCCCCTCGGTGAGGTCGAGGCCCGCTTCGACGAGGTGCCCACCGACGGCACCGTCTACGTCGTGTGCCGCTCGGGGGGCCGCAGCGCCCGAGCCGTCGAGGCGCTGCGTGCCCGGGGCATCGACGCGGTCAACGTGGCGGGTGGGACGCTCGCCTGGGCGGAGTCCGGCCGGCCCACCGATCAGGGGTGAGCAGCACCCCGTCCGGATCGTCCACCGGGGCCGCCCACCGCTGGATCGACGACGCCGATGAGCTCGACGCCGTCGTCGAGGCCCTGGTCGATGCGCCCCGCTACGCCCTTGACACCGAGTTCCACCGGGAGCGCACCTACTACCCCCAGCTCGCCCTCGTGCAGCTCGCCTACGACGACGAGATCGTCCTGATCGACCCCTTGGCGGTCGACGTCGCCCCGCTGCGCCAGGTGCTCGAGGGGCCAGGTGTCGCCATCGTGCACGCCGGCCAGCAAGACCTCGAGATCCTCGACCGGGCCTGTGGCGCTGTGCCCGAGGTGCTCTTCGACACCCAGATCGCCGCCGGGTTCGTGGGCTACGCCACCCCGTCGTTGTCCGCCCTGGCCGAGGGCGAGCTCGGCTTCCGCCTGCCCAAGGGCGATCGGCTGGCCGACTGGCTGGCCCGGCCGCTGCGTGATGGCCAGCGCGACTACGCCGCCGCCGACGTGGCCCACCTGTGTGAGCTGCACGCCCGCCTGGTCGACCAGCTCACCTCACGAGGTCGCCTCGGGTGGGCGCTCGACGAGTGCAAGATCCTGCTCGAGCGGTCCCGAGCCCCCCAGGACCCGGCCACGGCGTGGAAGCGCATCAAGGAGGCCCGGCACCTGCGGGGCTCGGCGCAGGCCATCGTCCGTGAGCTGGCCGCCTGGCGCGAGGAGAACGCAGCGGCCACCGACCAACCGGTCCGCTTCGTGCTGTCAGATCTCGCTGCGGTCGGCATCGCCCAGCGCGCCCCGACCGACCAGCGCTCGCTGCGTGCCATCCGCGGGGTCGACGGCCGCCACCTCCGCGACGGCGCAGCCGACGACATCCTCGAGGCGGTGCGCCGGGGTCGCCAGATCGACCCGGCCGATCTGGACGAGCCACGTCAGGGCCGGGTCGGGCTCGACGGCGCGCTGCGTCCGGCGGTCACCCTGGTCACCGCGTGGGTCGCCCAGGTCGCCCGTGACGAGCGCTTCGACCCCGCCCTGTTGGCCACTCGCGGCGACATCGAGGGCTTCTTGCGTGACGACCCCTCGAGTCGCCTCGATGCGGGGTGGCGGCGAGATCTGCTCGGCGGACCGATCGAGGACCTGGTCGCAGGCCGCGCCGCACTGGCCTTCGATCGCCGTCGTGGCCTGGCCCTGGAGCCGAGAGCCACACCCGGGGCCGCCGGCGGGGTGTGACCGCGCCGAACGCCCGGGCACTACGATGGCATCTCACCGCCAGGGGCGGTTCATCGACAAGGCGCCCTCGTACCGGGCACGCGACAGCAGGGGAGACGTCCGTGAAGAAGGGACGCCATCGTCGTTACGAGGAAGCGCGCAAGTTCAAGCAGCGGTCGACTTCGATCGAAGACATCGATCTCGACACCGACGCCTTCTTCCCGACCGAAGAGGTCGAGGACGAACCTGACGACGACCTCGAAGACGGTGACGACCCCTGGTCTGAGCTGGCAGCCAAGTACAACGCCGACGACGACGACGACGCCGCCTAGTCAGGTGGTCGTGGCGGTCCGGCGGGGCGAGCGCGGGGCCGATATCCGCTGCTCCCCACCGGTCCCGGGGTCAGCCTCGCATCGCCACGTCGCTCGGCTCGGCTCGCACGACCGCGCCCGTCGGTGTGGGCGCCACCGCCTCGTAGACCGCCTCGGTGATCTGGGCCAGCCGCCGGGCGTCGGCGACCGGGCCGATCAGGCCGTTGGTGAGGAACACCATCGCCATGCCCTCGTCGGGGTCCCACAGCGCTCGGCCGCCGGGCAGCCCGTCGTGACCGACTGCCCGGTGCCCGACCGCCCCGGCAAACCCCCCGGCGACCATCATCCCAAGGCCCCAGGGCACCCGGGCCCCCCCGAAGGCGCCGTCGCGCACGCCGGCCCGGTGGATCGTCGACGACGCCTCTGAGCTGGCAGCCCGCTCCAGCAGGCAGCTGCGGTGGCCCCACAGCGCCTCGAGCAGCCGGCCGAGGTCACCGGCGGGGCCCCGTCCGCCGGCGTCGGGATCGCTGCGGTCGACGAACCAGTCCGCCCGGTGCACCTCGGGTCGGGTGGGGGTGAGGCCGAGGTGTCCGCGCCAGCCGTCCCGGGTGACCCCCGTGTGCTCGGCGAGCACGAGTCGGGGCCCTAGACCCCGGGTCTGCGCGGCGAGGCCGAGGTGGGTGTCGACCATGGCGGCCGGCTCCCAGATCTCGGTCTGCAGGTACTCACCGAGGGTGCGGCCGCCACAGGTCCTCACGATCTCGGCCAGCACCCGCCAGGCCGCCGAGCGGTGGTACGCCGCACGACGCCCGGGCGGGTGCTCGGCGGGGTGGTTCGCGATCAGCGACAGGCACTCGGCGTGGTCGAGGTCGACCTCGGTCGTGTCGACGGTGGCGAACCCCCCGAGGTGGGTCAGCACGTGGCGCACGGTCACGGCCTGCTTGGACCCGGCCCACCCCGGCACCCAGCGGCTGACAGGGTCGTCGAGGGCCAGGCGCCCCCGTTCCCACAGCTGCACGATGGCGGCGGTGGTCATCATCCGGGTGCACCCGAACCAGGGCAGCAGGTGCTGGGGCCCGACCGGCTCGCCGTGGTCGTCGGTGCCGATGCCGATGTCGAGCACCACCTGGCCGTGGACGCTCACGTAGAGCTGGGCGCAGCGGTGCTGACCCTCGGCGATCTGGCGGCGGGCGACGTCGATGACGTGGTCGAACCGGTTCACGCCCGCACGGGCCGACGCCGGGCAGGGTGGGGGAGCCAGACCTCGCCGCGTCGTCGGTCGAGCATGGCGCGCAGTTGGTCGTAGACGGCGTCGGTGCTGAGCCGGCGCAGTTCGGCGGCGGCGTGGACGTAGACGGGGTCGGTGGCCACGAAGGCCTCTGGCTCCTCGATGCACCACCACCCGAAGTCGGCGCCGCCCTCCCCCCAGTCGCGGCGGTACCAGCTGCGGATGGTCGACCAGACGTGGCCGTTGGCGTCGACGAGGTCCTCCCGACGCAGCGGCGCCTGCCAGCACACCGACGGCTTCCAGTCGGCGATGTCGGCGCCACGCGCCTCGGCCGCCTGGTGCAGGGCGCACCCGGCGCCTGCGGGGTGCCCGGGCCGGTTCAACATGACACACGCCCCGTCCACGATGCGGGTGCGGCGGTTGCCGTCGTCGTCGGTGAACAGCGCCCCGCCCTCGGCCGTCGCCTCGTCGCGAAGCTGCCACTCGTGGGGCTCGAGCTCGGCGCTGCGGGCGGCGACGAGCGATTCGTCCTCGTCGTCGCCGAGGTAGGCGCCGTGGTGGCAGCAGCCCAGCATGGCGTCGGGATCGGCCTCGGCGTCGATGCCCGGGCAGCCGGCGCCGTAGATGCAGCGCCAGGCGCTGGTGAGGAAGGTGAGATCGAAGAGCCAGGTGCGCTCCTCGGTCTCATCGACCAGCGAGAGCCACTCCCGGGGCACGTCGTCGGGATGCGGGGGCACGCCGTCGCCTCGTGGCACGCGCGCCAAGGATAGTTGCCGGGCCCGCTCTGTTCGTCGGCGTGACCGGGTGACGGCGCGCGAGCCCGCCCGGGGTCGCTTCGAGCGGGCCGGGTAGCGTCGATGCGGTGGATCCCCTCGTCGACGAGCTGGCCAGCATCGTCGGTGAACGGGGCGTGCGGACCGAGCCGCTCGAGGTCGCCCTCTACGGCCGAGACGGCTCGATGCTGGAGGGCGCAGCATCGGTGGTGGTCATGCCTGACGACGCCGCCCAGGTCGCGGCGGTGGTGGCGGTCTGTCACCGCCGGGGCCGGCCGTTCGTGCCCCGGGGCTCGGGCACCGGTCTCGCCGGGGGAGCGGTGCCGGCAGCGGGTTCGGTCGTGATCTGCTGTTCGAAGATGGATCGGCTGTTGAGCGTCGAGCCCGACGATCGCGCCGCCTGGGTCGAACCGGGCATCTTGAACCTCGACCTCAGCCGACAGCTCGCCCCCTGGGGCCTGCACTTCGCACCCGATCCGTCGAGCCAGGCCATCTGCTCGGTCGGAGGCAACGTCGCCAACAACTCGGGCGGGCCCCACTGCCTGGCCTACGGCGTCACCTCCGCCCACGTGCTCGCGGTCGAGCTGGTGCTGGCCGACGGCGAGGTGGTCGTGCTCGGCGGCCTCGATCCCGAACCGCCCGGCTACGACCTGCGTGGCGTCGTCGTCGGCAGCGAGGGCACCCTCGGGGTGGTCACGCGCGTTGCGGTGCGCCTCACGCCCGACGCGCCGGCGGTGCGCACCCTGCTGTGCGACTTCCCCGACCCGGCGTCAGGGGCCCGCGCCGTCACCGGCATCATCGCCGCTGGCATCATCCCGGCGGCCATGGAGATGATGGACCGGGCCGCGGTCGGCATCGTCGAGCGCTTCGTCGGGGCCGGGTATCCGACCGAGGCCGGGGCGGTGCTGCTGATCGAGGTCGACGGCCACGCCGAGGCGTGCGAGGAGACCGTGGCCCGCATCGCCGACATCGTGACCGACCACGGTGCCGGGGGGTGCCGGGTCGCCGCCGATGAGGCCGAGCGCCAGCTGTTGTGGAAGGGACGCAAGGCGGCCTTCGGGGCGGTCGCCCAGCTCGCCCCGGACTACTACCTCCACGACACCGTCGTGCCTCGCACCCGCCTGGTCGAGGTGCTCGACCAGGTCTATGAGATCGCCGCCCGTCACGACCTCGTCGTCGTCAACGTCTTCCACGCCGGCGACGGCAACCTGCACCCCATCCTCGCCTTCGACGCCCGTCGGCCCGGTGTCCTCGAACGGGTCCACGCCGCCGGCAACGAGATCGTCGAGGCGTCGCTGGCTGCTGGGGGCGTGTTGTCAGGCGAGCACGGCATCGGCATCGAGAAGCGCGACATGATGCCGCTGCTGTTCTCGGCTCACGACCTCGAGCTGCAGGACCGGGTGCGCCACGCCTTCGATCCCGTCGGTCTGGCCAACCCCGACAAGGTGCTGCCGAGCGGGTCGCGGTGCGCTGATCTCGCACCCCACCTCGCCCAGGGGGCATGGGTGTGACCGGTCCCGGCCGCCGGGCCGCCACCACCCGGGGTCGACGGTGGTGAGCGTCACAGGGTCAGCCGTCGGTGCCGTCTGGGCGGGTGACCTCGACGAGCTGCGCGACCTCGTGGGAACCGAGGGGCCGGTGGTGGGCGTCGGCAACGGCACCTGCGCCGACGGCGGCGACCTCATGGCGGGCACCGTGGCCATCGCCGGTCCCTCCGGTGTGGTGTCGCACGACCCGGCCGAGCTGACCGTCCGCTGCGGCGCCGCCACCACCGTCGACGAGCTCGACGCCGTCCTCGCCGAGACCGATCAGCGGGTGGCGCTGGATCCGTCGCCCGCGGCGGGACGCACCGTCGGAGGGGTGCTGGCCGAGGGCCGCAGCGGCATCACCCGTCTGCGCCACGGGCCCCTGCGCGACCACGTGCTCGAGGTCCGCTTCGTCTCGGCGTTCGGCGACCTGGCCACCGCCGGGGGCCCGACGGTCAAGAACGTGAGCGGCTTCGACCTCGTGCGCCTGCTCGTCGGGTCGCGCGGCACCCTCGGGGTGTTCGGCGAGGTCGTGCTGCGATGCCGCCCCCGGCCCGAGATCCGCCGGTGGATGACCGGGCGGATCGACCCGTTCGAGCTGCGCGACCGCCTCTATCGTCCCGGTGCGCTGCTGTGGGACGGCACCCGCGCCTGGTTGTGCGTCGAGGGCACCGCCGCTGAGGTCGACGCCGAGCTGCGGCGCGCCGGTGGCGGGCTGGACGACTGCGCCGGCCCGCCACCGCTGCCGGCGACGGTGCGCCACTCGATGCGGCCCTCGGAGCTGCGGGGTCTGCCGGCGGCGGCAGCCCGAGCAGGGGGGACGCCGTTCGTGGCCGAGATCGGCGTGGGGGTGGTCCACGCCGCCGCGCCGCTGGTGGGGACCCGATCTGTCGGCGCCCCGGCGCTGCACCGGGCGGTCAAGGAGCGCCTCGACCCAGGCGGCCGACTGGCGCCGGGTCGGAGCCTGGGATGGTGAGGCCGGCCGTGACCGGGCTGGCGGCACGGGCCCGCGCACGCCTCGACCGGCGCCCCGGGTGGATCACAGCGCCCACAGAGGTGGACGCCGGCCCGGGGCGCTTCACCCTCGACGTCGACGCCGACGAGCTGGCAGCGTGCATCGGATGCGGCCTGTGCCTGCCGCATTGCCCGACCTACCGGGTCACCCGCGAGGAGTCAGCCTCGCCTCGGGGACGCATCGCCCTGATGCGCCTGGTCGACGCCGGCGCCCCGCCCGATGACGCCTTCGTCGGCTTCATGGACGCCTGCGTGCAGTGCCGTGGCTGCGAGCCGGCGTGCCCCTCGGGCGTCCCGTTCGGGCGGCTGATGGAGGGTACCCGCGCCTCCCTCGCCGCCCAGCGTCCCGGTCTCGTGCCCTGGTGGCAGCGCGTCGCCTACCGGGCCCTCGGCCACCACCGCCTCGTCCTCGCCGGCTCGAGCGCCCTGGCGGTCGCGCAGCGCCTGCGCCTCGTGCCCGCCCGCCTCGGCCTGCCCCGCCTGTCGCTGCGTCGGCCCCGCCTGCAGGCCACGGGGGATGACGTGTGGCTGCACACCGGGTGCGTGATGGACGCCTGGATGCGCCACGTCCACGTCGCCGCCGCCGACCTCGTGGGGGCGACCGGCGCTGGCGTGGCGCTGCCCTCCCCCGGCGCCGCCTGCTGCGGGGCGCTGCACGTCCACGCCGGGTTGACCGACGAGGCTCGCGCCCTTGCCGAGGCCACCATGGCGGCCTTCTGCGGTGACGCCCCCATCCTGGTCGACTCGGCGGGATGTGGCGCCCAGCTGAAGGACTACGGCCACCTGCTGGGCACGCCCGAGGCGGCGGCCTTCTCGGCCCGGGTGCTCGACATCCACGAGTGGTTGGCGCCCCGCATCGACCACCTTCCGTTGCGGACACCGTCGCCGCTCCTGCGGGTCGCCGTGCAGGACCCGTGCCACCTCCGCCACGTGCAGCGGGCCCACGGACCGGTCCGCACGTCGCTGTCACGCGTCGTCGAGGTCATCGAGCTCGACGACGAGGGGCTGTGCTGCGGTGCCGGCGGGGCCTACGCCGCCACGCACCCGCAGATGGCCGCCGACATCCGCCGCCGCAAGATCGACGCCATCGAGCGGTCGGGAGCCGAGCTGGTAGCCAGCGCCAACCCCGGATGCCTCGGCCACCTCGCTGCCGCCGGCGTGCAGGTGGTGCACCCCGTCGAGCTGCTCGCTGCTGCGCTCGACGGCCCTGCGCTCGAGAGCCCTGCGCTCGACGGCCCTGCGCTCGACAGCCCTGCGCTCGACAGCCCTGCGCTCGACAGCCCTGCGCTCGACAGCCCTGCGCTCGACGGCCCTGCGCTCGACGGCCCTGCGCTCGACGGCCCTGCGCTCGACGGCCCTGCGCTCGAGAGGCCTGCGCTCGACACCAGCGCGCCGGGCGACGAGGTCGCGACCGCGTTGGAAGGGCGCAGCGAAGGGGCAGGGCGATGAGCGATCGGGTCGACGACGTCGCTGACCGTCTGGAGGCGATCGCCGAGGAGCTCGGCGACCTCGCCCTCGAGTCCCTGCGGGCGGCCGTGGCCGGCGGGGCGACGGCTCGCCCGGCCGAGGAGCGCCGGCTCACCCGGGCTCGGCGCAGCGTCGAGAAGGCCGCCAACCTCCTACGGCTCGACGACCACGAGTGATGCAGCGTTCGTCGGGGAGGTCCGGCGGCCGGGGGCGGCCCGTCCCGGGGGAGGGGGCCTGACCGCCGGACGTCGGCCTGGCTCAGGCCGCCTTCTTGGTCTCCCAGAAGACCTCGTCGATCTTGGCGATGGCGTCGAGGAGCTGCTGACCCTGGGCCGGGTCCTCTGACTTCTTGGACTCCCCGGCGAGCTTGGTCGCCTCCCAGAAGGTCTGGTGCAGCTCGGGGAACTTCTCGAGGTGCGGCGGCTTGAAGTAGTCGGTCCACAGCACCCACAGGTGGTGCTTGACGAGCTCGGCGCGCTCTTCTTTGATCTGCACGGCCCGGGCCTTGAACACCGGGTCATCAGAGCCCTGGAACTTCTCCTGGCACCCCTTGACCGACTCGGCCTCGATGCGGGCCTGCGCCGGGTCATAGACGCCACAGGGCAGATCGCAGTGGGCGCTCACCGCAGCGGGCGCCGAAGCCCGATCGATCAGGCGGAGCAGGGAATCGAGCATGTGGGTCACCTCGTGGGTCGGCGGTGTGCTGGCGAGCCTACCCAGGCCATCGCGCCGCCGAGTGACCCGCTGGGGCGTCGCTGCCGCCGCCGCCACCACCGTCGCAGTGGTCGCCAGCACCCGGGTGACCCGGGTCGAGGTCCACGGCGCCTCGATGGAGCCCACCCTGTGGGCCGGCGACCGCCTGGTGGTCCGCAGGACCCGGGCCGTCGCGGTCGGCGATCTCGTCGTGGCCGCGGACCCCCGGGGCGGGCGGCCCTGGGTGAAGCGGGTCGCGGACATCACCCCGGCCGGCGTCGACCTGCGCGGTGACCGCCCCGACGCCTCGACCGACAGCCGCCACGTCGGGCCCGTGCGCCCCGACGCCGTCCTCGGGCGGGTCACCCGCCGCTACCACCAGGCGTCTGACGCTGCCGGTCGCGACTGAGACGGCGGCGGCGCGCCGCCGGGTCAGGTCTGGTCGGCCTTGGTGGCCAAGGCCTCGATCAGCTCGTCGAAGCTCTTCTCGAAGCTCGACACGCCCTGCTCCTCGAGCAGGTGGGTCACCTCGTCGAGGTCGACGCCCACCTCGGCCAGGGCGTCCGAGGTGCGCTGGGCCTCCTCGGGGTCGGCGTCGATGGTGCGCGCCACGGTGCCGTGATCGTCGAACGCCTCGAGGGTGTCGTCGGGCATCGTGTTGACCGTGTGGGGGCCGATGAGCTCGTCGACGTAGCGGGTGTCGGGGTACGAGGGGTCCTTGGTCGAGGTCGATGCCCACAGCGGGCGTTGCGGGCGGGCCCCACGGGCGGCCAGCGCGTCCCACCTCGGCCCCGAGAACACGTCGTTGAAGCGCTGGTAGGCTAGGCGGGCGTTGGCGATCGCCGCCGTGCCCCGCAGTGCAGCCGCCTCGGGCGTGCCGATCTCGTCGAGGCGACGGTCGACCTCGGTGTCGACCCGGCTGATGAAGAACGACGCCACGCTGGCCACCGTCGACAGGTCGCCCTCGGCCCGCTCGAGGCCGGCCAGGTAGGCCTCCATGACCTCGACGTAGCGGTCGAGGGAAAAGATCAACGTCACGTTGATGCTGCGGCGCTCGGAGATCATCTGCTCGACCGCGCCGATGCCCTCGGAGGTGGCGGGGATCTTGACCATCACGTTCGGGGCGTCGATGCGCTCGTGCAGCTGGCGGGCCTGCTCGATCGTGCCCTGGCGATCACGGGCGAGCGAGGGCGCGACCTCGACCGAGACGTAGCCGTCGTCGCCGTCGCTGTCGTCGTAGACGCCCGAGAGCAGATCGGTCGCCGAGGTGATGTCGCGCACGACCAGTGACCAGTAGGCGTCGGTCAACGACGAGCCCTGGGCTATGAGCTCGGAGAACTGCGCGTCATAGCCGTCATCAGCGGTGATGGCCTTGGCGAAGATGGTCGGGTTCGAGGTGATGCCTCGCACGCCGCGCTCGACCAGCCGGGCCAGCTCACCGTCGGTGATCCAGCCCCGCCGGAGGTTGTCGAGCCAGGGGCTCTGCCCGTGCTCGGCGTGCAGTCGCTGCAGACGGTTCATGGCGGGCCTCCTCGGCCGTGGACGTGGTGCTCTGGTGACGGAACCGACGTGCTCAGCGCCCTAGGCGGGCGAGCAGCTGCCCGGCGACCTCGACGACGTGGTCGGTGGTGAACCCGAGCTCGCGCATGGCGACCTCGCCCGGCGCGGAGGTGCCGAAGCGGTCGAGGGTGACCGTGGCGTCGGCCCAACGCCGCCAGCCCAGCTCGACCTGGGCCTCGACGGCGACCGTGGGCACCTCGTCGGGCAGCACCGTGGCGCGCTCGACCTCGCCCCGGGCCTCGAACAGGTCCCACGACGGCATCGACACGACCCGCACCCGCCGGCCCTCGCCGCGCAGCCGCTCGGCGGCGGCGACGCACAGCTGCACCTCGCTGCCGGTGCCGACCAGCACGACCTCGGGTGGGTCGTCGTCGCTCAACACGTAGGCCCCGCCCACGAGGCCGTCACCGGTGCCCTCGAGCACCGGCACCCCCTGGCGGGTGAGGATCAGCGCCGTGGGTCCGTCGTGGTCCAGTGCCACGCGCCAGGCCGCAGCGACCTCGTGGGCGTCGGCTGGGCGGATGACCGACAACCCCGGGATGGCCCGCAGCGCCGCCACGTGCTCGACGGGCTGGTGGGTCGGGCCGTCTTCGCCGACGCCGATGGAGTCGTGGGTGAAGCTGTAGATGACCTTTGCCCCCGACAGCGCAGCCAGGCGGATCGCCGGCCGGGCGTAGTCGCTGAACACGAGGAACGTGCCGCCGACCGGCAGGACCCCGCCGTGGTGGGCCATGCCGTTCATCGATGCGGCCATGGCGTGCTCGCGCACGCCGAAGTGCACGGCCCGCCCCGCCGGATCGTCGGCCGACATGGCGGGGCCGTCGAGCGCGACGCCGGTGTTGCCGGTCAGGTCGGCCGAGCCGACCACCAGGCCGGCCAGCTGGGGGGCGAGCGCCTCCAGCACGGCGTTGGATGCCTTGCGGGTGGCGATCGAGTCACCGACCTCCGGCGTCGGCCAGCGCACCGCCGACAGATCCACGGCCCGACCGTCGAGGGCGGCGTCCAACTCGGTGCGCGGACCGTCCCAGTCATCGAGGCGGGCTCGCCAGGCGTCGTGGTCAACGGCGCCCCGGGCGCCCCGGGCGCGATACCAGGCCAGGACGTCGGCGGGGACGAAGAACCGCTCGTCGGCGGGCAGCCCCAGGATCTGGCGCGTCGCCGCCAGCTCGTCGGCGTCGGTGACCGCACCGTGGGCCTTCGCCGTGCCGGCGACGGTGGGCAACGGGTGACCGATCTGGCTGCGCAGCACCAGCAGCGACGGCCGGTCCTCGGCGGCGATGCCCTCGCGCACGCCGGCTTCGAGGGCGTCGAGGTCGTCGGCGATCTCGCCGAGCTCGACGACGTGCCATCCGTAGGACCGGAACCTGGCCACCGCGTCATCGGACAGGGCCAGATCGGTCGAGCCGTCGATGGTGATGCGGTTGTCGTCGTAGATCACCACGAGACGTCCGAGGCGCTGGTGGCCGGCCAGCGATGCCGCCTCGTGGCTGACGCCCTCCATGAGGTCGCCGTCGCTGGCGATGCAGAAGGTGCCGTGGTCACAGACCTCGGCTCCGAAGGTGGCCCGCAGGAACCGCTCGGCCATGGCCAGGCCCACCGAGTTGGCGAAGCCCTGGCCGAGGGGGCCGGTGGTCACCTCGACCGCCGGTGTGCGCTCGGTCTCGGGGTGGCCGGGCGTGAGGCTGGCGTACTGGCGGAACTGGCGCAGGTCCTCGATCTCGAGGCCTTGGCCGGTGAGGTGGTCGAAGGTGTACTGCAGCATCGACGCGTGGCCGGCCGAGAGCACGAAGCGGTCGCGGTCGGGCCATGCCGGATCGGTCGGGTCGAAGCGCATGATGCGGGTGAACAGCACGTGTGCCAGAGGAGCCAGCGACAGCGCCGTGCCGGTGTGGCCCGATCCGGCCCGCTCCACCGCATCGATCACCAGGCCACGGGCGACGGCAATGCCCCGTTGCTCGACGTCAGCGGCGGTGTCGCTGGGGGGGCTCGTCGGGTGGACGGTGCTCACAGAGCCCGACCCTACCGACCGCTGGTCCGGCGCCCACCGCCCGCCTCATCGATCCACGAGCCGGGCGGCCACGGCGGCGAGGTGGTGCAAGGCCACCCCCCGAGGTGAGCTCGCCAGCTCGCCGGCCGACCACGCCCCGAGCGTGGGGGCGTCGTCGAGTCGATCGGCCAGCGCCGATGCGTCGACGTGGTCGCGGGCGTGCAGGCGCCGGCCGCGCAGCAGGTCGACGAAGGCGAGGGCTCCGCTGGGGCGGTCGCGGTCCGCACGGGCCAGCTCGGCGGCAGCGTGGGACGGGTCAGCGACCTGGAAGCGCACCGTGGTCCCGAGGGCGATCTCGCCCCGGGTGTGCAGCACCCCACGCCCCCGGTCGATGCCGACGAGCTGACGCACGACGGTGCCGCCAGCCCCGGGCGGGTCCTCGTCGCCGACGGCGAGGTGGAGGCCCCCGTCGGCCAGCTGGCGGGTCAGCGGGTCGAGGTCGGCGAGCACCTCGGCCAACCGGTGGGCGGCGGGACGCCCGGCCAGGCCCTCGATCGCCGATCGCTCGACCGAGGTGACCGCCATCGCCGGGCCGACCGGTCGGCACCCCGAGACGACCTCGACGTCCAGGCGGCCCCCACCGGCCAGGGCCAGGGCCACCGCAGCTACGGCGGGCTCACCACCGTCGACCGAGATCGGCACCGGCCGGGCACCCGCACCGGGGGAGCGCAGCAACCCGCCGGCCACGGCGAGGTGACCGAAGCGGTCCGAGAGGTGGCGGGCGAGCGCCTCGATGGGGGTGGTGCCTGCATCGGCGAGCAGCAGCAGCGAGTGGGCCTCGGCCAGCACCACCGGGTCGAGGCCCGACAGCCGTCGGCCCGCCGTGGCCGACGGCCGTCCGGCGGTGGTGGGAACGTTGTCGAGGCGCAGGACCTGCACCGCGCCGGTCACCGCTGCCCACGCCGCCAGGCAGGGTCCCGAGTCGACCTCGCGTCGCCCGACGATGGCGCCCGAACCCGAGACCAACACGGTGACAGGACCGGCCAGCAGGTCGCGCAGCGCCGCGCCGACCTGGGCCATCGTGGCCGGAGCGTGCCCTGCGACGACGCCGCAGACGAGGTCAGGCGGGCGATCGAGGCGTTCGAGGAGGTGCCCGGCCACCTCGCCGACCGCGACCCTGGGGTCGGGGTGCACCGACAGTCCGACCGCGGCGGTCCGGGGCCGTCCCATGACGGTCCGCTCAGCCGATCGGCGGCAACAGCGTGAGGGGCACCACCGTCTCGGGCCCGGAATCGATGCGGCAGCGGGCCTCGATCGTGCCGGGCTCGTCCCAGGTGAGATCGCCCTTGACCAGCCGGTAGTTGAACTTGCCGGGCTCGACCTGGAGCGGCTGGACGTTGCGGGCGATCTGCTCGCCGTCGCGCACGAAGCGCACCTCGAGCGCACTCATGCCGTCGTGGTCGGGAGGGCACCGCACCAGGACCACGAGGTGGGGCTGGAGGGTGACCGGCGGCGGGGACGGCGCAGCCAACGAGAAGAACACGCCGCCCAGGTCGATGCGGGCCGCGCCACCGGGAGCCTGGCGGATGTCGAAGTCCTCGACGAAGAGGGCGGCGACGATGTCCACGGACCGCCACCGTAGCGACCCGGCCGCGCCGCCCCGCCGGGCCGGCACCGGAACACCGGCTGGACCCCCAGCTCGACCCCCGCTCGCGCCCAGGCTCGGCTGGAGCGCGCGCCCCCTCGGCTACCGTCCGGGCCCGTGGCAGATGGACCCGCCCGCACCCTCGACGAGGCCACCTCGAGCGCGCTGCTCGCCTCGGCCGGCGTGGCCGTGGCGCCCTCCCGGGTCGTCGCCGATGTCGACGCCGCGGTCGGCGCCGCCCACGAGCTCGGGCTGCCGGTGGTCGTCAAGCTCTGCGGGGACGCCATCGCCCACAAGACCGAGCGCGGCCTGGTGCGGTTGTCGCTCGGCGACGACGCCGCCGTGCGGCGCGCGGCCACGGAGCTGCTCGGGGCGGCGCGCCCCGAAGACGGCGAGGTGTCGTTGCTGGTGGCGCCGATGGTGTCGGGCACCCGTGAGCTGATCGCCGGCTTGGTCGATGACCCCCAGTTCGGCATGACCGTGATGCTCGGCATCGGCGGGGTGCTCGCCGAGGCGGTGCGTGACGTCACGTTCCGCCTGGTGCCCCTGTCTGAGGCGGACGCCGCCGAGATGATCGACGACCTCTCCACCCAGCGGCTGCTCGGGCCGTTCCGGGGCGAGCCGGCGATCGACCGCCACGCTGTTGCTGCCACCATGATCGCGCTCTCGCACCTGGCCACCGAGCGCACCGATCTCCGCTCGGTCGACGTCAACCCCCTCGTGGTCGTCGACGGGGCACCGATCGCCGTCGACGCCCTCGTCGAGGTGGCGACCGACGAGGCGATCCCCCCCGCCCACGCCGCCGGTCCGGCGCCCGGCGCACACCTGCGTCCCGAGCACTTCGATGCCCTGTTCGACCCGAGGGGCGTGGTCATCGCCGGGGCGGCCACCCACCCGGGCAAGTTCGGGTTCGTCTCACTGCACAACCTGCTGGCCAGCGGGTACGAGGGTGAGGTCGCCGCCACCAACCTGCGGGGCGAGACGGTGCTCGGCCTCGAGACCGTCCCCTCCATCGACGACCTGCCGGCCGGTCGCTTCGACCTGGTCGTGGTGTGCACCCCGGCGTCGGCCAACGCCGACGTGCTGAGACAGGCCGCCGGACGGGGCATCAAGGCGGCGTTCATCACCTCGGCGGGCTACGGCGAGGCCGGGCCGCAAGGGCGCCGGGCCCAAGACGAGCTGGTGGCCCTCGGCGTCGAGCTCGATCTGCTCGTCGCCGGACCCAACGGCCAGGGCGTGGTGTCGACCCCGTCGCGGCTGTGCGCCCAGATCGTCGCCCCGTACCCGCCGGCGGGTCGCATCGGCATCGCCAGCCAGTCCGGCAACTTCGTGTCGTCGTTCCAGAACTGGGCCAGGGGATCGGGCATCGGGGTCAGCCGGGCGGTGTCGGCGGGCAACGCCGCCATGGTCGGCGTCGTCGACTACCTCGCCCACTACGCCCGAGACCCCGAGACCGTCGTCGGGCTGGCCTACGTCGAAAGCGTCCCCGACGGTCAGACGTTCGCGGCGGCAGCCGCGGAGATCTCGGCGCAGATGCCGCTCGTGGTGGTCAAGGGCGGTGCCACCGAGGGCGGGGCGGCGGCGGCGGCGTCACACACCGGCGCGTTGGCCGCCGACGACGTCGTCTTCGGCGGCATGTGCCGCCAGCACGGCCTCACCCGGGCGTCGACGGTCGAGGAGGCCTTCGAGGCGGCCGCCACCTTCGCCACCCAGCCCCTGCCGGCGGGCCCGCGCACGGTGGTGATGACCACCGCCGGGGGCTGGGGCGTGGTGACCGCAGACGCCATCACCCGCAGCGAGCTCGAGCTGGTGGCGCTGCCCGAGGACCTGCGGGACGCCATCGACCAGCTGCTGCCCCCTCGCTGGAGTCGGGCCAACCCCGTCGACCTCGCCGGGGGGGAGACGAGGGACACCATCCCTGCGGTCCTCGAGCTGATCGCCGGTCACGACGAGGTCGATGCGATCGTCTACCTCGGCATCGGCATCCAGTCGAACCAGGCGCGCCTGATGCGTGAGGGCCACCTCTTCCCAGACCACGGCATCGAGCGCATCGTCGAGTACCACGAGCGCCAGGACGCCCGCTTCGCCGAAGCCGCCGCCGAGGTGTCTGCGGCGGCAGGCAAGCCCGTGCTGAGCGCCACCGAGCTGGCGGTGGCCGATCCCGACAACCCCGGTCCGGCCACCGTGCGAGCCACCGGGCGCTACTGCTACCCCTCGGCCGACCGGGCCGTGACCGCGCTCGAGCACCTCTGGCGGCGCGCCCGCTGGGCCCGGGCGCGGGGGCTGTAGGCCCTGGCCCGCCTCGCCGGGGGCGTGTTCGCCGCCCTGTTGGTCGTCGTCCTCGCCATCGGCGCCCTCACCGTCAGGGCCTGGACGACCGACGCCGCCGAGGCCGAGGCCCGAGCCGACGCCCTCGCCGCTGACCCCCCGCCCGCTCAGGGTCGCGCCCCTACGCTCGGGGGCCGCCTGCTCACCGCTCGCCGGGCGCCGCTCGTGCTGACCGACCCGATCGCCCGGGCGCGCCTGGACCAGGTGTTGGCGCCGCTGGTCGCCGAGATGCCCGCCGCCTCGTGCCTCGAGGTGTCGGTGGGCGGCGTGACGACGACCTCGGTGCGGCCCGACCTGGCGCTGATCCCGGCGTCGACCATGAAGCTGCTCACCGCCACGGCCGCGCTCGACGTCCTTGGCCCCGAGCACCACCTCAGCACCGAGCTCGTGTCGACGGCCCCGGTGATCGACGGGGTGCTCGACGGCGACCTCTACGTCGTGGGGGGCGGAGACCCCGTGCTCTACACCTCGGCCTACGCCACGGCGTTCGGCCGCCAGCCGCAGGTCCACACCCCCCTCGACGAGGTCGCCGAGGCGCTGGCCGCTGCGGGCGTGTCGCAGATCATCGGCGACGTCATCGGCGACGACGGCCACTTCGACCGCATCCGCTACGTCCCGTCCTGGCCCGAGCGGTACGTCACCCAGAACAACGTCGGTCCGCTGTCGGCGCTCAGCGTCGACGACGGCTTCGAGGCCTTCGACCCGCCGGTGCACAGCGCCGACCCGGCCCGGTGGGCAGCGACCGCCATCCTCGGGGTGCTCGAGGCGAACGGCATCGGCGTCGGCGGCGAAGCGCGCTCGGGGACCGCACCGGACGGGGCGGCGCTCGTGGCCGAGGTGGCGTCGCTGCCGATGGCCGAGATCGTCGCCCAGATGCTGCGAGAGAGCGACAACACCTCAGCGGAGCTCGTCGTCAAGGAGCTTGGCGTCGTCGCTGCGGGCGCAGGGTCCACCGCGGCGGGCACCGATGTCGTGGCCGGCGTCATGGGTGATCTCGGGCTCGACACGACCGCCCTGGTGGTCGCCGACGGATCGGGCCTGGACCGCAGCAACCGGGTCACCTGCGGGCTGTTGCACGGGGTGCTGGTGGCCGCCGGACCCGAGTCGACGCTCGCCGACGGGCTGCCCGTGGCCGGCGAGACCGGCACCCTGGCCCGACGCTTCGCCGAGCACCCCGCCCGGGGTCAGATGCGGGCCAAGACCGGCTACCTGAACGAGGTCAACGGCCTGGCCGGCTTCGTCACCGACGTCGCCGGTCGCCAGCTCACCTTCGCCCTGGTGACCAACGGCGTCCCGATCGACAGCCGGCTCGGCTTCGACCTCCAGGAACGTCTCGCCACCACGCTGGTCACCGGCCCCGACCTGCCCGCGGTCGCCGAACTGCCGCTCGCCGGTGAGGTGACCCTAGGGTGACCAGGTGGAGCCCACACCGATGTTCCCGCTGGGATCGGTGCTGGTGCCGGGCATGCCGCTGCCGCTCCACGTCTTCGAGCCCCGGTACCGCGCGCTGGTCGAGCACTGCCTCGAGCGTCGTGCCCCCTTCGGCGTGGCCCTGATCGAGCGGGGGATCGAGGTGGGCGGGGGCGACGTCCGCTTCGACGTCGGCTGCCTGGCCGAGATCGCCGACTCGCATCGCTTCGACGACGGCCGCTACGCCATCCTCGGCATCGGCATCGAGCGCATCGAGGTCACCGAGTGGCTGGCCGATGACCCCTACCCCAGGGCACGGGTGCGCCCCTGGCCCGATGATCCCGACGAGGGGGTCGAGGTCGCACCGGGGCTCGTCGGTGAGGTGACCGCCTTGATGCGGCGCACGCTCGCCCAGGCGATCGAGCTCGGCGACGCCGCCGCCGACGCGACCGGCGAGCTCTCCGAGGACGCCGTCGTGCTCGGCTGGCAGGTCGCCGCCGGTGGGCCGATCCAGCCGATCGACCGGCTGCGCCTGTTGTCGGCGCCCGGACCGGTGCGCCGGCTCAGCCTCGCCCGTGACCTGCTGATCGACCTCGACGAGCTCTTGGCCCTGCGGCTCGGGGCCGGGAGCGACCCCGACGGACCCTGAGGCCCGCCTCGTGGCGGCCGCCCACGTCACGAGACCATCGTCGTGTGCCATCCACGGGTCTGCCTAGGATCGCTGCCCGATCTTCGAACGAGGTCGCAACGCGCTCGTTCGAACGGCGACGAGCTCGACCGCTCGGATGGATCGGACGAGGAGGAACATGGCGAACAGCGGCGACGGGCCCGGCGTGGTGGACGAGCTGCGGGGCCTGGTCGAGCTCATCCGGGACTACGCCAAGCAGGAGACGATCGACCCGCTGAAGCGACTCGGCCGCTACCTCGCCCTCGGCCTGGCCGGCGCCGTGCTGTTGAGCCTCGGGGCGATCATGATGGCTCTCGCCGGGTTGCGAGCGCTGCAGGACGAGACGGGTTCCACGTTCACGGGCAGCTGGACGTGGGCGCCCTACGCAATCGTGGTGGCCGGTCTCGCCGTCGTCATGGGGGCCGCGGCCCTCGCACTCAACCGGGGAGGATCACGGTGAGCGAGCTCAGCGGTGACACCGGCGCTCGGGCGCGCACCGCCCGCATCACCAGGGACGACCTCGAGGCCCGCTTCCGGGCGATCGCCGGCGACGTCTCCGACAACGTCGGTGACGTCCGCCAGCTCGGGGTGCCCGTCGCCGCCGCCGCCGGCGTCCTCGTCGTGCTCCTGGCCTTCGTGTTGGGCCGCCGCCGGGGACGCAGCAACAGCACCGTCGTCGAGATCAGGCGTCTGTAGGTGCTCGGCCGCATCCTCCGCTTCGTTCGGCGGCGGGCGACGACCCTCGTCGTGGCGCGGGGCGTTCGCGCCGGTGATGGCCGGTGGCTCGGCGTCGGTGTCGCCGGGCTCGGGTTGCAGCTGCTGTCTCGCTGGTGGCGTCGACCCGACGCCGTCGAGCGCTTCGTCCTCCAGCCCGGCCAGCGCCTCGAGATCGACCACCTGCGGTCGACCTTCTCCGAGCTCGGTCGCAAGCCCAGCTCCTGACGGCGGCCCCGGGGCCAGGGGCAACGTCCGGGGGTCGACCCTGGCGGCCGCCCGTCGTCGGGCACCATGGCACCGGTGAGGACCCCCGAGGACGCGTCCGGCCCGTCGACGTCTGGGGAGCCGGCCGGTGCGTCACGCCCTGATGCGTCGTTGCTGCGAGCCGGCGAGCAGGTGCTGCTCATCGACCGCAAGGACCGTCGGTACCTGGTGGCGCTCACCCCGGGCGGGTCGTTCCAGACCCACGCCGGCAACCTCGCCCACGACGAGCTCATCGGCCGCCCCGAGGGTCACGAGGCGCGATCTGACGGCACGTCCCGGTTCTGGGTCTTCCGGCCCACCCTCAGCGACCTGGTGCTCAAGCAGCCCCGGGGCGCCCAGGTCATCTACCCCAAAGATCTCGGACCCATCCTCGTGCTGGCCGACCTGTCACCCGGGGTCGAGGTGCTCGAGACCGGCCTCGGATCCGGGGCGCTGTCGGCGACCCTGTTGCGTCACGGCGCTCGGGTGACCGGCATCGAGATCCGAGAGGACTTCCTCGCTCGCGCCCGGGCCAACGTCGCCACCGCCGCCGGCGAGGATGGCCTCGAGCGCTACGACGCCCGGCTGGGGGACAGCTACGACGAGCTGCCCGCAGGGCGCTTCGACCGGGTGCTGCTCGACCTGCCCGAGCCCTGGCGGGTCATCGAGCGCCTCGACCGCGAGGTGCTGGTGCCCGGCGGCATCCTCGTCGCCTACACGCCCTCGTTGGTGCAGGTGATGCGGTTGCGCACGGCGATGGCGCGTGCCGGGTTCGCGCTGTGTGAGACCGTCGAGGTGCTGCAGCGCTCCTGGCACGTCGACGGCGCCTCGGTCCGCCCCGATCATCGGATGGTCGCCCACACCGGGTTCTTGACCCACGGCCGCTACGCCGCTGACCCGCCGTCGGGCTCGGGCCGGGCGACGTCGCCGGCCGCCGGCGAGGCACCGACCGCTGGCGACCTCTGGGCGAGCGGCCCGTGAACGCTCTCGACGGCGTGATCGTCGTCCTCGTCCTCGCCGCGGCCTGGGGTGGTCATCAGCTCGGGTTCCTCACCCGCGCCCTGTCCTGGGTCGGCATGGCCGCCGGGCTGGTCGCTGCGGCGGCGCTCAGCCCCCACCTCGTCGACCGCTGGGGCGGGGAGGGGACCACCTCCACCTTCGTCCTGGTCACCGCCGCGCTCGTCCTCGGCGCCGGCCTCGGACATGCCCTCGGCATGCTCGGCGGGGGTCGGCTGCGGGTCGGGCTGCGCCGGGTGTGGTCGCACCGCGTCGACGCCCTCGCCGGGGCGGCCATGGCCGCGGCCGGGGTGACGGTGTGTGCCTGGATGCTGCTCGGTGCGCTGGCCGGGTCGCCGACGTGGCCGGCCGACCTGGCCCGGACCTCGGCACTGCGCCAAGCGCTCCCCGAACCGCCGGACCCCCTCGATCGACTCGAACGCCTGATCGGCCCGGACCGCTTCCCCCGGGTGATCAGCATCGACGCATCCGTCGAGGGTCCCCCGCCGACGACGAGCGGCATCGATCCCGAGGTCGTGGCCCGAGCGGCGACCTCGGTCGTGCGCATCAGCGGGGTCGCGTGCGGCCGCACCCAGGAGGGCAGCGGCGTGGTCGTCGCTGACGAGGTCGTGTTGACCAACGCCCACGTCGTCGCCGGCGCCGACGCCCCGACGGTGCGCCGTGACGACGGTGAGGTGCTCGACGCCCGCATCATCGGCTTCGACGCCGCCCGCGACACCGCCGTGCTCGTGGTCGCCGGCCTGGACCGGGCCCCCCTGCCACGGGGTCGGATCGACCTCGGTGAGGACGCAGCGGTGATCGGCCACCCCGGCGGCGGGGACGTCGAGGTGTCGCCGGCCCGCGCTGACCGCCGCTTGGTGGCCACCGGTCGCGACCTCTACGGCTCCAGGGCACCCTCGCGCAACGTGATCCTGGTGGCCGCCGAGCTCGCCCCGGGCGACTCGGGTGCCCCGCTCGTCACCCGCCGAGGCACGCTGGCCGGCCTCGCCTTCGCCGTCGCTCCCGGCCAGCAGGCCGCGTACGTGCTCGACCTCGAGGAGATCGAGGGGGCCTTGGGCGACATCGACCCGTCGGGCCCGCCACCCGAGACGGACTGCCTGGCGAGCTGACGTGGCCGGCCGACGATCCGGTCAGCACCCCGTCCGGCCCGGTGGGCCGGTCGGTCAGGGCTCGATGAGCCGGTCGGTCAGGGCTCGATGAAGATGCACTCGCCGGGGCACTCCTCGGCAGACTCGATCACCGCTTCGAGCTGGCCATCGGGGATCGCGGCCATGCCGTCAGAACCCCCCGGGTCGGAGAAGACCTTGTCGCCTTCCTTGACGTAGGCGAGCCCGTCGTCCAACAGCGTGAAGACGTCCGGGGCGATCTCCTCGCAAAGGCCGTCACCGGTGCACAGATCCTGGTCGATCCAGACCTTCATGGGGCTCGCCTTCCTCAGGGGTGGTCGTCGTGGCTGGTCCTGCAGCGGATTTTACACGGACCAGGGGGTGGAAATCGGGAACGACCGTGCAGGGACCCTGCCGAGGGGAGGCAGTACGGTGGCGTCCAGGCGACGACGAGGAGCGGTGATGGCCCACGACGACGCGACGACTGGTGACGATGGCCTGCGAGAGGATCAGGTCGCCTCGCTCGCCGACGAGGTCGCCGTGTTGCGCCGCCGCCTCCAGGACGCCCCGAAGCGGGTCCGGACCCTCGAGGAACGTCTCCTCGAGACCAAGGGCCAGCTCGCCCAGGCCGTCTCCCAGAACGAACGGCTCACCTACACCCTCCGCGAGGCGCGCGAGCACATCGCCGCCCTCCGCGAGGAGGTCGACAAGCTCACCCAGCCGCCCAACGCCTACGGCACGGTGCTCGGCACCAACGTCGACGGCACCGTCGACATCCATGCCAACGGGCGCAAGATGCGGGTCTTCGCCCACCCCGAGCTCGACGAGACCGACGTCGTGGCCGGAGCCGAGGTGGCCCTCAACGAGTCGTTCAACATCGTGTCGGCCCGCCGGTCAGAGCGCTCGGGCGAGCTCGTCACCTTGAAGGAGCTGCTCGACGACGGCGAGCGCGCCATGGTCGTCGGGCGGGCCGACGACGAGCGGGTCGTCGAGGTGTCCGAGCCGCTGCGCAGCGCCCGGCTCCGCTCCGGTGACACGTTGCTGCTCGACCCCCGCTCGAACATGGTGCTCGAGCGCCTGGCGCGCCCCGAGGTCGAAGAGCTCGTCCTCGAGGAGGTGCCCGACATCGGTTACGACGACATCGGCGGGCTCGACACCCAGATCGAGCACATCACCGACGCCGTCGAGCTGCCCTTCGTGCACCGCGCCCTGTTCGCCGAGTACGACCTGCCGGCCCCCAAGGGCATCCTGCTCTACGGGCCCCCCGGGTGCGGCAAGACCCTCATCGCCAAGGCGGTGGCCAACGCCTTGGCCAAGAAGGTCGCCGAGGTGTCCGGCGATGAACAGGCCCGCAGCTTCTTCTTGAACATCAAGGGGCCCGAGCTGCTCAACAAGTACGTGGGTGAGACCGAGCGCCAGATCCGCCTGGTGTTCCAGCGGGCCCGGGAGAAGAGCGAGGAGGGCTGGCCGGTCATCGTGTTCTTCGACGAGATGGACTCGCTGTTCCGCACCCGGGGCAGCGGCATCAGCTCGGACATGGAGTCCACGGTCGTGCCCCAGCTCCTCGCCGAGATCGACGGCGTCGAGGGCCTCACCAACGTGATCGTCATCGGCGCATCGAACCGCGAGGACCTGATCGACCCGGCCATCCTGCGGCCGGGGCGCCTCGACGTGAAGATCAAGATCGATCGGCCCGACGAACCGGCTGCGGCGTCGATCTACAGCCGCTACCTCACCTCGGCGGTTCCGATCGCCCCCACCGAGGTCGACGATCTCGGCGGGGGGGACCCGAACAAGGCGATCACCTCGATGATCGAGCGGGCCGTCGCCGAGATGTACCGCACGGATGAGGACAACCGCTTCTTGGAGGTCACCTACCAGAACGGCGACAAGGAGATCATGTACTTCAAGGACTTCGCCTCGGGGGCCATGATCGAGAACATCGTGCGGCGGTCCAAGAAGCTGGCGATCAAGCGCGAGATCGCCGGTGGCGAACGGGGCATCCGCGCCGATGACCTCGTCGACTCGGTGCACCAGGAGTACCGCGAGCACGAGGACCTCCCCAACACGACCAACCCCGATGACTGGGCGAAGATCTCGGGCAAGAAGGGCGAGCGGATCGTGTTCATCCGCACGCTGGTCAACACCGAGGACCAGTCGGCGACCGGCGGTCGCTCGATCGAGCGGGTCCAGACCGGGCAGTACCTGTAGAGGTGAGCGTCCACAAGGTCGTCGGCATCGAGACCGAGTACGGCATCGTCCACCGCCATCCGGGCGAGTCCAACCCGGTGGCAGCATCCTCGGCGCTCATCAACGCCTACGTCGCCGAGCACACCGAGCGGGTCGGGTGGGACTTCGAGGACGAGTCGCCCGCCAACGACGCCCGGGGCTACGCGGAGTTCGAGTCGCTGGCGCCCGAGATCGAGACCCACCTGGTCAACGCCGTGCTCACCAACGGGGCGCGGTACTACGTCGACCACGCGCACCCCGAGATCTCCACCCCTGAGTGCCTCGACGCCCTCGAGGTCCTGCGCTTCGACGTCGCCGCCGAGCGCATCGTCGTGCGGTCGATGGAGGCGGTGCGCTCGACGCTGCCCCCCGGCGAGGAGATCGTCCTCTACAAGAACAACTCCGACCGCAAGGGCAACAGCTACGGCTGCCACGAGAACTACCTGCTCGACCGCGAGACGCCCTTCGGTCGGATCGTCACCCACGTCACCCCGCACTTCGTGAGCCGCCAGGTGATGTGCGGGGCAGGCAAGGTCGGCACCGAGCTCGTCGGCACCTCCTCCCGGTCGGTGCCGTTCCAACTCAGCCAGCGGGCGGACTTCTTCGAGGAGCAGGTCGGCCTCGAGACCACGCTGAAGCGCCCGATCGTCAACACCCGCGACGAGCCCCACGCCGACTCCCGCCGCTACCGTCGCCTGCACGTCATCGTCGGTGACGCCAACCTGGCCGAGACCGCCACGTTCCTCAAGGTCGGCACGACCGCCCTGGTGCTGGCGATGATCGACGACGAGTTCATGCTGACCGACCTGACCCTCGCCGATCCGGTGCAGGCCCTGCAGCTGGTCAGCCAAGACCTCACCCTGCGCCTCCCGCTCGAGCTGGCCGACGGCCGCCGCATGACCGCGCTCGACATGCAGTGGTCCCACCACGAGCGCGCCCGCAAGTACGGCGAGACCGTCGGCTTCGACCTGGTGGGCGGTCCCGACGTCAACACCAGGGTGCTCGACGAGTGGGAGCAGACGCTGAGCGCCCTCGAGCGCGACCCCCTCGAGCTGGCCGACCGCCTCGACTGGCCGGCCAAGCTGCGCCTGTGCGAGGGGTTCATGGACCGCCACGGCTGCGACTGGGACGACCCCCGCCTGGCCGCCATGGACCTGCAGTACCACGACATGAGACCCGACAGGAGCCTGCACCGACGCCTCGGGCTGCGCCGCCTCACCACCGACGCCGAGACCGAGCGGGCGATGACCGAGCCGCCCACCGGCACGCGGGCCTACTTCCGCGGCCGCTGCCTCCAGCGGTACCCGTCGGCGATCGTGGCGGCCAACTGGGACAGCTTGGTCTTCGACGTGGGGGACGACCCGCTGCGGCGGGTGCCGATGATGGAGCCGCTTCGTGGGACCGAGCACCACGTGGGTAGGTTGGTCGACGAGAGCGACACCGCCGCCGAGCTGCTGCGCCGGCTCGGCACGTAGGCATCCGAGGTTCGCACCCCCACACGAGGAGCACCGTCGACGATGGCCGAACGAGAGCAGATCCGACGCCCGGCCCCCCAACGTGACGACACCGTCACCGAGTCCGAGCCGGCGTCATCTGAGCGGGGAGACGAGCTCAAGGCCGAGCTCGACGACCTCTTGGACGAGATCGACGACGTGTTGGAGACCAACGCCGAGGAGTTCGTCAAGAACTACGTCCAGAAGGGCGGGCAGTAGGGCCCCCCGGGCTACGCTCGCCGCCCCATGCACGTCTCGTTCCCGGTCGGCGACGACCCCGGTCCTGACTTCGTCGAGTTGCTGCGCCGCTCGGGGCGCCACCCAGGTGACGCGCTGTCCGCTGGCCGGTCGGGCTCGATGCCCCCCGTCCCCCATGGCACCACCGTGGTGGCCATGCGCTTCGCCGACGGGGTGGTCATGGCCGGTGACCGCCGGGCCACGGCCGGCAACTGGATCAGCCACCGCTCGATCGAGAAGGTCTTCCCCGCCGATCGGTACTCCGGTGTCGCCATCGCCGGAGCGGCCGGACCGGCCATCGAGATGGTGCGCCTCTTCCAGCTGCAGCTCGAGCACTACGACAAGGTGCAGGGCTCGCCGCTGTCCCTGGAGGGCAAGGCCAACCAGTTGTCCTCGATGGTCCGCAACCACCTGCCTGCGGCGATGATGGGCATGGCGGTCGTGCCGATCTTCGCCGGCTTCGACGTGCGTCGCGACGCCGGTCGGCTCTTCGAGTTCGATGTCACCGGCGGCCGCTACGAAGAGCAGGCCTACGCCACCAGCGGCTCGGGCAGCCTGCACGCCGGCACGGTGGTGAAGCTGTCCTACCGCGACGACATGGGTCGCGACGACGCCGTGCGCCTGGTGGTGCGGTCGCTGATGGTCGCCGCCGACGAGGACACCGCCACCGGATCTCCCGACCACCGGCGGGGCATCTACCCGATCGTGGCGACGATCACCGCCCAGGGCTTCGGGCGCGTCGACGACGACGAGCTGGCCGAGCTCACCGCCGCCATCGCCGAAGCCGGGGAGGTCGGCCGGTGAGCATGCCCCCGGGCGGCCGCCCCCGCCGCCGACGGTTCGCCGACGCCGGGAGGGCGCGACCGTGAGCATGCCGTTCTACGTCGCTCCCGAGCAGGTGATGCAGGACCGGGCCGACTACGCCCGCAAGGGCATCGCCCGTGGTCGCAGCCTCGCCGCCCTGATCTGTGCGGGTGGGGTGCTGCTGTGCGCGGAGAACGCCTCGGCGACCCTTCGCAAGATCTCCGAGATCTATGACCGCATCGCCTTCGGGGGTGTCGGCCGCTACAACGAGTTCGATCAGCTGCGCATCGCCGGGGTGCGAGCCGCCGACCTCAAGGGCTACACGTTCAGCCGCGAAGACGTCGACGCCCGTTCGCTGGCCAACGACTACGCCCAGATGCTCGGCAACGTCTTCACCCACGAGATGAAGCCGATGGAGGTCGAGATCCTCGTCGCCGAGGTGGCCGGCGCCACCGAGGGCGATGATCGGCTCTACCACATCCTCTATGACGGCACGGTCGTCGACGAGCAGCGCTTCACCGTGCTGGGCGGCGATGCGGTCGCCATCGCCGACCGGTTGGGCGAGACCTATGACCCCACCATGAGCGCCGATGCGGCGCTTCGGGCCGCCGCCGCCGCCCTGGCCGGTGACGAGCGCCAACTCGCCTCGGCCGATCTCGAGGTGGCGATCCTCGAGCGAGACGCCGGGCGCCGGGCCTTCCGCCGCTTGGGCGACGACGAGGTCGACGAGGTGCTGGGCGGGGCCGAGGTGGGCGGGTCCGACGAGATCGCTGACCCCGACATCGGCTCGGGTGACACCGCCGGCCCCGACGCCGCCGGTCCCGACCAACCGTCCTAGCCGACGAACCAGATCATCCGGGCGACCAGCACCACCCCGGCCAGGAGCGGGGCCCCGAGCAGCACCCACGTCGCAGTCGGTGCCGCCGGTTGGCGATCGGCCCCTCGGGGTGGGCCCAGCAGCGCATCGGCGTCGCCAGACCCCAGCCACAGCACGGCGCGAGCGTCGTCGAGGCGGTCGGCCTCGACGTCGATGCGGAACGGGCCGAGCGGGTAGGGGCCGTCCAACCCGCCCACCGACTGGGCGAGCACGCCCTCGGCTCCGAGCCGCGCCGCCAGCAGACGGGCCGCGAACGGGTCGTACAGGGTCACCAGAGGGACCATCTGCGGCACCCTGGTGACGCTACCCGAGCGCTAGCGTGGGCGAGATGGAGCGTCGGATCTTCGGACTCGAGAACGAGTACGGGGTCACCTGCACCCTGCGGGGTCAACGACGCCTCAGCCCCGACGAGGTCGCCCGCTACCTGTTCCGCCGAGTCGTCTCCTGGGGTCGCAGCTCCAACGTCTTCCTCGCCAACGGTGCCCGGCTGTACCTCGACGTCGGCTCCCATCCAGAGTACGCGACGCCCGAGTGCGACTCGATCTATGACCTCGTCGTCCATGACAAGGCAGGCGAGCGCATCCTCGAGAGCCTGCTCGAGTCGGCCGAGCAACGGCTCGCCGAGGAGGGCATCCGGGGCGACATCTACCTGTTCAAGAACAACACCGACTCGGCGGGCAACAGCTACGGCTGCCACGAGAACTACCTGACGAGCCGCAGCGACGACTTCGCCCACTACACCGAGGTGCTGATCCCGTTCTTCGTGTCGCGCCAGATCTACGCCGGGGCCGGCAAGGTGCTGCACACCGCCCGGGGCGCCCTGTACTGCATCGCCCAGCGCGCCGAGCACATCTGGGAGGGCGTGTCGTCGGCGACGACCCGCAGCCGACCCATCATCAACACCCGCGACGAGCCCCACGCCGACGCCGAGCGCTACCGCCGCCTCCACGTCATCGTGGGCGACTCCAACATGAGCGAGTACACCAACTTCTTGAAGGTGGGCGCGACCAGCATCCTGTTGCGCATGTTCGAGGACCCGAGCGTGGTGCTGCGAGACCTCACCCTCGAGAACCCCATCAGGGCGATCCGCGAGATCAGCCACGACACGACCTGTCGCCGGCGGGTCCGCCTCGCCAACGGCCGCGAGGCCTCGGCGTTCGACCTGCAGTCGGAGTACCTCGACAGGGCGTTGCGCTACGCCGAGCGCAACGATCTCAGCCCCGAGGAGAAGCAGGCGCTCGGCATGTGGGAGCACTGCATGACCGCCATCGCCGACGATCCGCTGACACTCGATCGTGAGATCGACTGGGTCATCAAGCACCGCCTCATCGAGCGCTTCAGGGAACGTCACGGCGTCGATCTCGACGATCCCCGCCTGGCGCTGCTCGACCTGCAATACCACGACGTCTCGCGCAACCGGGGCATCTTCCACAAGCTGTCGGACCGCGGGATGGTCGAGCGCATCGTCGACGACGACAGCGCCATCGCCCGAGCGGTAGAGGAACCTCCCCAGACCACCCGGGCCCGCCTGCGCGGCGAGTTCATCAGAGCCGCCAAGGAGCGACGCCGCGATTACACAGTCGACTGGGTGCACCTCAAGCTGAACGACCAGGCCCAGCGCACGGTGCTGTGCAAGGACCCCTTCAAGGCTCACGACGAGCGGGTCGACAAGCTGATCGCCTCGCTGTGACCGTGCCCGGTGGGCGCCGGTGACCTCGTTTCGCACCGGGGTCGTCGATCGCCTGGTCGAGCGGCGAGAGGGGCTGCAGCGGGTCACCGTCGACGGTGAGCCGGCCTACGTCGTCACCTCGCTCGTCGGTGAGGTGGCTGCGGGTGACCCAGTCGTGGTCAACACAACCGCCGTCGAGCTCGGTCTCGGCACCGGCGGATCACACGTCGTGCACTGGAACCTGGCACGCGACGCCCTTCGCCAGCCCGGTTCGGGCCACGTGATGAAGCTGCGGTACACCAGCCTGCAGGCCGACGTCGGCAGTGCCGAGGAGCACGACCCGGCCCCCCCCGGCCCAGCCGGCACCGACCTCGGCGGCCTCGCGGTGGCGGTCGCGGGGTTGCACTCCCTCGTCGGGCCGATCGTGGCCGGCGCCCTCGCTCGGCGCCCCGAGTTGCGGATCGGCTACGTGATGACCGATGACGCCGCCCTGCCGCTCGCCCTGTCCGACCTCGTCGCCCGGCTCGTCGACGCCCAGATGTTGGCCACGACCGTCACCGCCGGGCAGGCCTTCGGGGGGGCGCACGAGGCGGTGACGGTCCCCTCGGCGCTGTGGACGTGTCGGCACCGCCTCGGTCTGGATGCGGTCGTGGTGGCCATGGGGCCCGGCAACGTGGGCACCGGCACCCCCCTTGGCACCTCGGCCCTCGGGCAGGTGCCGGTCATCGACCTGACGGGGCGCCTGGGGGGACGGGCGGTGGTGGCGCTGCGGCACTCCGGAGCCGACACGCGCACCCGCCACCGTGGTCTCAGCCACCACTCGAAGGTGGCGCTCGAGCTGTCGCGAGAACCGGCGACCATCGCCGTGGCCGCTCGTTGGGCCGGCGAGGTCGGCGCCGAGCTCGACCGGGCCGACGTCGCCCACCACCGGCGACGCGTCGTCGACGCGCCCGAGGTGCTCGACCGGCTCGATGCGATCGGGGCGCCGTTCCGATCGATGGGCCGCCCGGGGCACCACGACCGCCGCCTCGTCGACGCCGCGGCGGCGGCCGGGGCGGTGCTGGCCGCAGAGGCCGGTCACCGTGGCTGACCGCGACGACGTCTCCCCGACGCCCCGTGCGCCGCTGGAGGTCAGCGACCCCGTCGATCCGATCACACCTGCTGAGGACGACCCCGGCGCCGACCGTGGTGGGGCTGACACCGGAGATGACGCCGGCGAGATCGTGAGCCGACCCGTCGACCCGTCACTGGGACCGCCACCGCTGCCGCCGGCCATGACACCCCAGACGGCCGAGGTGTTCGCCGACCGACCGGGGTGGGAGGGATCGGCCGACGACGTGTTCGCAGCCGAGGACGAGACGCGTTCGGGCTCGTTGCGGGCGGTCATCGAGTGGCTGGCGGTCGTGGCCGGGGCGTTGGTGGCGGCGCTGGTCATCAAGACGTTCCTGTTCCAGGCGTTCTACATCCCGTCGGGGTCGATGGAACCAGCGCTGCAGATCGGCGATCGCGTCCTGGTCAACAAGCTGTCCTATGACCTGGGCGACATCGAACGGGGCGACATCATCGTCTTCCACCGACCCGAGCAGGTCGACGATGCCGAGATCGCCGAGTTCATCAAGCGGGTGATCGGCCTGCCCGGAGACCGGGTGGAGGCCCGTGACGGCGTGGTGCACGTCAACGGCGTGGCCCTCGACGAGGACTACCTGGCGCCCGGCACGTCCACCGCGGGGCTCGGCACGCTCGTGGTCCCCGCCGACCAGGTGCTCGTGCTCGGTGACAATCGCAGCGACTCGACCGATGGACGGGTGTTCGGTCCGATCCCCGTCGATGACATCGTCGGCCAGGCCTTCGTGCGGGTGTGGCCCCTGTCCGACCTCGGCGGGCTGTGAGCGACCGCCGGGCCCAGCAAGGGCTTCAGCCAGGGGGGTCAGGGCGCAACGGCCCGGCCAGCCGCTCGATGGCGTCGACCAGCAGGTCGACCCGGTCGCCGTAGATGGCGTCGCACCCCACGCCGGCCAGCCGGGTGGCGAGGCGCTCGACGTTGGCGTCCCAGCCGAACGCCTCGACCTCGAAGCGGTGGAACAGGGTGGTGAGACCTCCGGTCCACTCCGAGGCCGGGAGGTTGACCGCGTCGATGCCCTCAGCGGCCAGGGTCGCTGCGGCCCGTTCGGGCCCGTCTGACATCGAGGTCAGGCGGGTGCTGTGCACGAGCCCCACCGTCGGCCAGTCCCGGCGCAGCTCGGCGAGCGCTTCCCACCGCGGGTGGCACAACCACAGCCGGTCGAGGGCGCCACGCTCGTTCGCCACCCTCAAGATCGCGGGGGCGACCTCGTCGTCCTTGAGGTCGATCGACACGTGGGGCGTCGTGCCGCACCGGTCGTACAGGTCATCGAGGGTGGGGACGTGGGCGGGCAGCTCGGCGCGCCGCAGGCCCCTGACCGCCCGCCGGCGGACGCCCCGCCGGACGGATCCGTCGTGGATGAGCGCCACGTCGCCGTCCGCGGTCAGCCAGGCGTCGGATTCGAGCCCCGTGGCCCCGAGGGTCAGGGCCAGCTCGAACGCCTCAAGGGTGTTCTCGGGGGCGTGGGCGCGGCCGCCCCGATGCGCGAACGCCAGCGGCGGGTGGCGCATCGACGGGCGGCGGGGCAGCTCCACCGCCCCATCGTGGTCGGTCCCCGGCGAGGGCGTCGACACAGCCGGGGCCCCGCCACCCCGGACGACCGCGTCGTGCGGGCCCGGCGCCATCGGCTCAAGGTGGGGGGGTCGGCACCGATGGGACACCGTGACGAGCGAACAGGAGAGGCGGAGATGACCACGGTGAGGGCGACCTGCCCCGACTGCGGCGACGTCGAGCTCACCACCCGAGCGATGACGGTGCGCATCTGCAGCCACGACGACTCGGGGGCGTACCGCTTCAGGTGCCCCATCTGTGAGATGGCGGTGCTGAGGGCGGCCGAGGACCACGTCGTCGATCTCCTGGCCGCCTCGGGGGTCGAGGTCGTCGTGTGGGACCTGCCCGCCGAGCTCGACGAGCGCCCCCGAGACGGCGGGCGCCTCACCCACGACGACCTGTTGGACTTCCACGACCGCCTCGAGGACGACGAGAGCTGGGTGAAGGAGCTCCTCGGGACCGTCGAGGACTGATCCGCCCGGCCCATCCCCCCGGCAGCGGGGTGGGCCGGCGCTGCAAGGACGGGGGCTAGGGTGTGCGTACGTGTCCGCCCAGTCGGTCCCTTCAGCCAACGAACCGTTCGTGCGTCCTCCGGGGGACCTCGATGAGCGGCTCGGGGCCGTCGAGACGGTTCGGTGCGACGTGACCCCTGGGGTGCGGCGATGAACCTCAGCCCGACCGAGATCCTCGTCGTGCTGGTCGTCGCCCTGGTGGTGCTCGGTCCGACTCGACTGCCCGAGGCCGCTCGCCAGGTCGGCCGGGGCCTGCGGACCTTGCGGCAGGTCTCGAGCGGCTTCCAGGACGAGATCCGCAACGCCATGGAGGACGTCGGCGACCTCGGCGACGGCGGCGTCACCAGGGGTGCCGGCGCCCCCTCGACGCCCCCTCGACGCCCCCCGCAGTTCGCCCGTGCCGACACGCCCACCGCCGGCGGCTCGGTGTCAGAGGCCGCCCCGCCCACCGCCGGCGGCTCGGTGTCAGAGGCCGCCCCGCCCGAGCTGCCCCCCGCGCCGGAGGTGCGCGCCGAGGGCCCGGCGCCCGAGGAGGCCGTCGTCGACGATGCCTCGTCCGACGACACGACGCTCGCAGCGGACCCGACCGTCCACGAGCCCGCCGCCCGAGAGCCCGCCGGCCACGACGCGCCGGACGAGCGGAACGCCGAGGACGGCGAGGACGGCGAGGACGGCGAGGACGGCGAGGGTGCACGAGACGAGCACCACGCCCAGGATGCACGGCACGCCGAGGAAGCACAGCACACGCCGATCCTCAGACGACCGGGAGTGCTCACCGAGGGCGTCGGGGCGGAGCCGAGGGCCTCGACCACGCCGTGATCAAGCTGCGCCGGCGCACACCCGAGGAGCGCCTGGCCAAGGCCGAGGCGCAGATGTCGGTGGTGGAGCACCTCGAGGAGCTTCGCAGCCGCCTGGTCTGGTCGATGCTGGCGGTCGGCGTCGGCTTGGCCGTGGCGTTCACGGTCTATGACCAGTTGCTCGAGGTGTTGATCGCCCCGTACTGCGATGTCGTCGTCCCGCTGCTGGAGGAGCGCAGCTCGACGCCGCTCGACGCCGAGTGCAGCCTGGTCTTCACCGAGCCGACCGAGGGGTTCGCCACCCGGTTGAGGGTGTCGGCGATCGCCGGGGTGGCGCTGGCCATGCCGGTGCTCGTCTACCACCTGTGGCGCTTCATCACCCCGGCGCTGGACCGGCGCGAGAAGCTTTGGGCGATCCCGTTCGTGGCCAGCGCCGCGGCCCTGTTCGCCACGGGGGCGGCACTCGCCTACTGGACCTTGCCCAGGGCGTTCGAGTTCCTGCTGCAGATCGCCGGGGACGAGGTCGAGCCCCTCCTCGCCGTCGGGCCCTACCTCAGCTTCATCGCCATGATGATGCTGGTGTTCGGCATCGGCTTCGAGTTCCCGATCCTGCTGATCTTCTTGCAGCTCGCCGGCATCGTCGAGCCACGCAGCCTGGGCCGCTACCGGCGCCACGCCGTGGTGCTGATCGTCGCCCTGGTCGCGGTGCTGACGCCCAGCGGTGATCCCATCAGCCTGCTGGCGCTCTCGGTGCCGATGTACCTCTTCTACGAGGTGAGCGCGCTCATCGGCTGGTTCCTCCTGCGGCGGCGGGCTCGCCGCCAGTGAGCGGGTCGCCCCCCGCATACATCGGATCGGTCGAGGGTCAGGCGAACGGCCCGCCCACGTCGCTGACCACCCGGCGTGGCGTGGTGCCCGACAGGTTCCAGATCGAGGCGTTCGGGGTCATCGACCGGGGCCACGACCTGCTCGTCGCCGCACCGACCAGCTCGGGCAAGACCCTGGTCGCTGAGTACGCCGTCGAGCGTGCCCTCCACGACGGCCGCCGGGCCTTCTACACCACCCCCATCAAGGCCCTGTCGAACCAGAAGCTGCGTGACCTCGGCGAGCTGTGGGGGCGTGACACCGTCGGCCTCATGACCGGCGACCAGGTGGTGCGTCCCGACGCCCCGGTCGTGGTCATGACCACCGAGGTGCTGCGCAACATGATCTACGCCCGCTCGGGGGCCCTCGACGGGCTCGGCGTGGTCGTGCTCGACGAGGTGCACTACCTGATGGACCCCTACCGGGGCCCGGTCTGGGAGGAGGTGATCGTGCACCTCGATCCCGCCGTGCGCCTGGTGTGCCTGTCCGCGACGGTGTCCAACGCCTCAGAGGTCAGGGACTGGCTCACGACCGTGCGGGGGCCAGCCGGGCACGTCGTGGAGCACCGCCGACCCGTCGAGCTGCGCAACAGGTTCCTCTACGGCGACCGGGCCACCGGACGCATCGCCGTCGGGGACGTCCTCGACGCCGAGCGTCGGCCCAACCCCCGCCTGCGTCGCCTCCTCGAGGCCGACGCCACCCGGGAGCCCTCCGGAGCCCGGGGCGGGCGGCGCCGGGGCCGTCGTCGGTTCTACGCCCCTCGGCGGCCAGAGATCGTCGCCGAACTGGCCGCCCACGAGCGCCTGCCCGCCATCTACTTCGTGTTCAGCCGCGCCGGGTGCGACGACGCCGCCAGGGCGTGCGTCGACGCCGGGCTCACGCTCGGACCCGGGGGCACCGCCGAGCTGGTCGACCACCTCCTCGCCGATCACCTCGGCCGGCTCGACGCCGAGACCCACGACGCCCTCGAGCTCGACAGGTGGCGCGACATGCTCGTGCGAGGCATCGCCGCTCACCACGCCGGTCTGGTGCCGCCCCTCAAGGAGGTCATCGAGCACCTGTTCGCCGCCGGGGCGCTCGGGGTGGTCTTCGCCACCGAGACCCTGGCCCTCGGGGTCAACCTGCCGGCCCGAGCGGTCGTGATCGAGTCGCTGTCGAAGTACCGCGGCGACGGCCACAGCCCGCTGACGCCGGCGGAGTACGCCCAGCTCACCGGTCGCGCCGGCCGCCGGGGCATCGACGACCACGGAGACGCGATCGTCGTGTGGTCACCGTGGGTCGCCTTCGAACAGGTCGCCGAGCTGGCGGCCAGCCAGGACTTCGAGCTGCGCTCGGCGTTCCGGCCCACCTACAACATGGCCGCCAACCTGGTGGCCACGACCGACCGGGCCGGGGCGTGCCGGGTGCTCGGTTCGAGCCTCGCCCAGTTCCAGGCCGACCGCCTGGTCGTGCGGCTGCGTCGCCGCCACCAGCGCCTCTCAGCCGAGCTCGACGAGCTCGACGAGCTCGACGACAGCTTGCGCGCCTCGCTCGGCGACCGCTTCGAGGCGACCATCGCCACCGACGTGCCGTCGCCTGACGCCGACCCCTCGAGCGGGCGCCGGGCACGCGAGACCACCGGGCCGCGGGGGAGCGGGGAGGCGCTGCGTCCCGGTGATGTGGTGAGCACCGTCGACGGTGAGATCGTCGCTGTCGTGTCGGTCGCCCACCGCGGGCAGCGCATCCGGGTGCGGGTCGTCGACCCAGACGGCCGTTCGCGCCGGGTGTCGGCCGAGGACCTCGTGGTGCCGCGCCGGGCGGCCCGCCTCGAGCTGCCCGAGCCCTACGCCCCCGACGCCGGGTCCTTCACCGCGGCGCTCGCCGAGCTGCTCGTGGCGCACCTGAAGCGCCATGGCGAGGGCCATCGGCGACGCCTGGCTGGTCCGGTGCGTCGCCAGGTGCGCCGTCGACGGACGTTGCGTGCCGAGCTGGACGGTCTCGACGCCCGCATCGCCTCGTCCCGGGCCGACCTGGTGCGCCGCTTCGACCTGATCGGCGCCGAGCTCGAGCGGCGGGGCTACGTGGTCGACTGGACGCTCACCGCACGGGGCCACGTGTTGGCGTCACTGTTCCACGAGTGCGATCTGGTGATCGCCGAGTGCGTGGCCGACGGGTGCTTCGACGGTCTCGACGAGGCCCGCCTGGCCGCGCTGGCGTGCTGCTTCGTCTACCAGCACCGCTCGCCGGAGGACCCGCCACCGCCGTGGTTCCCCGACGGCCTCACCGCCGAGCGGTTCGCTCGCATCGAGGTGATCTCCCGAGACGTGCAGCGCTTCGAACGTTCAGCCGGGCTGCCCGAGACCCGTTCGCCGGATCCGGGGTTCGTGGCGGTGGCACACGGGTGGGTGCTCGAGGTGAGCATCACCGACATCCTCGACGAGGCCGGTCTGTCCGGCGGTGACTTCGTCCGCAACGCCCGCCAGCTCGTCGATCTGCTCTCCCAGCTGGGCCGGGTGCTCGAACCGGTCACCGCGGCTGCGGCCCGACGCGCCGCCGGTCGCGTCGATCGCAGCCTGGTGGCGGCGACCACCGTGGCCACCACGGGCTCCGCTGCGCCTGACGCCAGCCCCCCGCCAGAGGACCGACCCTGACGATCCGACCCGGCTCGGGCTGGGGGCACCGGGCCCCGCTGCCACCCGGCGCCCCGGTCGTCGCCGACGACGCCTCGATCGCCCGGCTCGTCCACGCCGCCCACGATGAGGGTCGGGCCGCCCCCGTCGTCGGGGTCCTGGGTGGCGATCTGTGCCGCACCGTCGGGGGACTCGGCCGGCGCGACCGACTCGAGGGGCCCGAGGCGATGACCCTGCCCATCGATGTCGGCGTCGCTCGCCTCGACGGCGTCGTGCACCGCTTCGTGGCCCACCTCGTGGCGCGACGCTCGTGGTGGTGGGGCCCGGTGGTGGTGATCGCCAACGCCGAGTTCGTCGGCCCCCACGACGTCGCCCCTCGCGCCCACCCCGGGGACGCCCGCCTCGACCTCCTGCGGATCGACCGGATGGGCGTGCGCGATCGCCTCGCGGCCTGGCGCCGTCTGGGCTCGGGCACCCACCTGCCCCACCCCGCCATCGCCACCGCCCGCCGACGGTCCCACCACATCGCCTTCGATCGTCCGGTCCGTGTCGACCTCGACGGCCGGCGCGTGGGACGGGTGCGTGACATCGACGTCGAGGTCGAACCCGACGCCCTCTCGATCGTCGTGTGACCTCAGCGCACGTCACAGCCAGAGGGGGCGGGCCGCCCGCAGCCGGCACCGCCTGGGTCCGCGAGGCGGTGACGGGAGGGTCGTAGCCTGACCGGGCGCACCACCGAGGAGGATCAGGGAGTGGTCGACGCCACCGAGACCTACGCACCTGATGAGCAGCGTGTGCTGCGCCGGTACTTCACCAACATCGATCGGCCCGTGTTCGCCCTGGTCAACCTGCCCGAGGTGGTCAAGGGCGCCCTGTTCGCGAGGTACTCACGGTCCCACAAGAGCCTGCGACGGCTGTTCCTCGACGAGTTCGTCGACGAGCTCGACATCAGCGGCGACGAGACCGTCGACGCCACCGTCGGGTTGCGCCGCGCCGAGCAGCTCTACGAGAAGGTCTTCTTCGACTACGGCGACGACTCGGTGGCTCAGCTGGGCGGCGTGCACCTGGCGTGCGAGCAGGCATCGAACCTGTTGACCAAGGTGCTCGAGTGGGGCCGGCTGATGTCGTACCTCGAGCAGTCGACCCGCTACCTGAGCTACGACGTCCGCCTCGACGGGCGGTATCGCTACCACCGGCCCCCCGAGGTGCTCGGATCGCCGATCGGTGCTCGCTACGTCGGCGATCTCGACCGCATGTTCGACCACTACGCCGAGCTCGTCCCCCTCGTGCGCGACCACCTCGCCCGTGAGCACCCTCCGGCGGTGGGGGAGTCCGAGGTCGCGCACCGCCAGGCCTTGCGAGCCCGCAGCTTCGACGCCGTGCGGGGCGTGCTGCCGGCGGCGTCGCAGTCCAACGTCGGCATGTACGGGTCGGGGCAGGGCTATGAGGCGCTGCTGCTGCGGATGCGCTCGCACCCGCTGCCCGAGGCCACCACCTACGCCGAGATGATGCTCACCGAGCTGCGCAAGGTGATCCCGTCGTTCCTCCGTCGCGTCGACGTCGCCGAGCGGGGCGTCCTGTGGAGCCAGTACCTGCGCGATACCCGTGAGGCCACAGCGGAGGTGGCAGCGCGTGTGCTGTGCGAGGTCCGAGCGAGCCCGGCGAGCGGCCAGGAGGTCGAGCTCGTCGATCACGACGTCGACGCCGAGGTCAAGCTGCTGGCGGCGATGCTCTACCCGCACGCCACGATCAGCGAGACCGACCTCGTCGAACAGGTCCGCCGGCTCGGCTCTGAGGACCGGGCCGCGATCGCCCGGGCCTACGTCGGTGACCGCACCAACCGGCGTCACAAGCCGGGACGGGCGCTCGAGCGCGTCGACTACCGCTTCGACGTGCTGAGCGACTACGGGGCGTTCCGCGATCTGCAGCGCCACCGCATGTTGACCATCGAGTGGCAGCCGCTCACCCCCCGCCACGACTACGTGCGTCCGCCGCTGGTCGACGACGCCGGTGGCACCGAGCTGTTCGACGAGGCGATGGCGCTCGGCGCGGGGTTGCACGACGCCCTCGACGAGGTGCTCCCCGCCCACGCCGCCTACGCCGTGCCGATGGCGTACCGGGTGCGGTACGTGATGCAGTTCAACGCCCGCGAGGCCATGCACCTGCTCGAGCTGCGCAGCTCCCCCCAGGGGCACCCCGCCTACCGCGACGTCGCCCAGCAGATGGCCGACCAGATCGAGCACCGAGCCGGGCATCGCATCGTCGCTGACATGATGCGCCACCTCGATCGCAGCGACGTCGAGCTGGGTCGTCTCGGCGCCGAACGGCGGCTCGCCACGAGGCGCCCGGGGGCCTGATCGTCGCAGGTGGGGTGCTGCGGCCTCCTGTGTATCCTTCGCCCCCGCGACGCCCCCGACCGACGGCTTGACGATGGCAGACGACGACCTCGACGACGACCTCGACCCCGGGGCCGACCTCGAGGAGCTCGAAGACGACGACGAGGATCTCGACGACCTCGTGGTCGCCGATGACACCGACGCCGAGGCCGCCGGCGACGACACGACCGCTGATGACACCGTCGACGACGACGCCGAGGAGGCCGCCCCGGCTGCCCCGGGCGCTGCCCGCCGCCGCCCGGGCGAGGAGAGCGCCGACGAGGAAGAGGAGGACGACGACGTCGACACCGACGACGTCGAGGAGGACCTCGACCAGATCCTCAGGGAACGCCTCGCCGTCGAAGACGACGAAGACGACGAGGACGACGAGGACGACGGTGCCCCGCGGGCCCCGGTGTCGACCGCCGCGCTGCTCCGCAGCCAGGAGTTCGTCTGCCAGGGCTGCTTCTTCCTGGTGTCACCCAGCCAGTTCGAGCCCCTCGACTCGCCGGTCTGCCCGAACGGCGAGGAGCCCTGCTGGGCGATCGAGCAGCTGCGCGCCGTACGTTCGTGACCACCTCACCCGACCGGCTCAGACCCCTCGACGTCGGCGTGTACGCGCCGCTCGGTGCCCTGGTCGAGCTGCGTGACGGGCTCCCCCGATGGGCCGGAGTCGGCCGGGGTGCGGTCGAGCGACGCATCGTCACCGCCCGCAGCCTCGGCCAGATCGTGGTCGCCCAGGTCGAGCGGCGGCTCCCTGACGTGCTCGGTGACCTCGCTGAGCGCGGCGAGGAGATCCTCGTGGGATGGGGCGTGGCGCCCCGCCCGGCACCCACCGCAGCGCCCAGCTCGCCGGTCACCGACGCCGTGGTGGTCCCGCCCGACGTGGCCCCCGAGGTCGTTGCGGCCCCCGGTCCTTCGGTCGAGAGCCTGCCGGTCGCTGACTACGACTCGTTGTCGGCCGTGCAGGTGCTCCCCCGCCTCGAAGCCCTCGCACCGGCTCAGCTGGCGGCGGTGCGTGCGTACGAGCGGGCCAACCGGGGCCGCCGGACGATCCTGGGCCGCGTCGACCAGCTGCTCGAGACCCCGTGACCCTCGACGTCTCGTGAAGGCCGAGGTGCGTCCCGCCCGCCCTGTCGACGTCGGCGTGCTCGCCGGCCTGGCCGAACGAGCCGTCGGCGAGCAGGCCGACAGGCGGGGAGGCCCGGTGTGGTCGGTGCGCGAGACCCGTGCCCTGCCAGCCGACGACTCGCTCGCCGCGGCGGTCGCTGACCCCGCCCAGCTCGTGCTCGTCGCCACCCTCGACGACGTCCCCCTCGGCTACGCAGTCGCTCGAACGGAGTTGCTGAGGGATGGGTCGACGCTCGGCGTCATCGACGATCTCGCCGTGGACGCCGAGGCCAGGGGTGTGTCGCTCGGAGCCCAACTGATGGACGCCGTGGTGGCCTGGTGCACCGCTCGGGGGTGCCGAGGCATCGATGCGCACGCCCTGCCCGGCAACCGGGAGACGAAGAACTTCTTCGAGTCCTTCGGGTTCACCGCCCGCTTGCTGGTGGTGCACCACCGCCTGGCCGATGGCTGAGGGGCAGATCCCCCACCGGCCGGAACTGGCCGTCGGGGCCGTCGCCGTGGTCAACGATCACCTCCTGTTGGCCCGCCGGGCGACCGAGCCGGGCCGGGGCCGCTGGAGCTTGCCCGGCGGGAGGGTCGAAGGCGGCGAGCTGGTGGCGGCGGCGGTCGTGCGGGAGGTGGCTGAGGAGACCGGGTTGGCGGTGGTGTGCGGCGAGCTGCTCGGGTGGACCGAGCTCATCGGTGAGGACCACCACTTCGTCGTCATGGACTTCGTCGTCACCGTCATCGACGATCGCGCCATGGCTGCTGCGAGCGATGCCGACGACGTCGAGTGGGTGCACGTCAACGACGTCGCTGCTCGCAGCCTGGTCGACGGCCTCGCCACGTTCCTTCACACCCACGGGGTCATCCCCACCATCGCCTGACCGGCGACGGCGGGCGTTCGCACCGGCGGGGTTCAGCCCGAGGCGGGCGGGGGTTGGGCCTGGGCCCGGGTGTCCTGCTCGGGCGCGGGCTGGGTCTCGGCTGGGGTGTCCTGCTCGGGCGCCGGCTGGGTCTCGGCTGGGGCGTCCTGCTCGGGCGCCGGCTGGGTCTCGGCTGGGGCGTCCTGTTCGGGCGCCGGCTGGGTCTCGTTCTGCTCGGGTGCCGGCGGGGCCGCAGCTGCGGCGTCCTTCGCCTCGTCCACGGTCGCCTCGGTGGGAAGACCCGGCGAGGGCACATCGGCGACAGAGGCCGGATCGCTGCCGGTCGTGTCGGGCGACGACGGCGGCGGCGGGGGGCTGGTTCGCTGGCCGGGCGCGACCGACGCCGATGCACCCCGTCCCTGGGGACCTCCCGGGCGGCCACGCCGTCGTGGCGCCGGCGAGACACCGAGCGCCGATGCGATGTCAGGCACCCGGGAGGCGATCTTCTGGACGGTCTCGCGCAGCTCCTCGCCGGGCTCGGCGGGCATCGAGGCCGGGGTGACGGCCAGACGGACCGGCGAGTAGGCCACGGCTTCGAGCACCGCACCCCAGCGCTGCTGGGAGACGTCGGGGCCGAGCGCCTCTTGGGCCTGGTTCACCATCTGGTCGGCCAGGTCACGAGGGAAGGGCTCACCGGCCTTGGGTGGGCGTGAGCTGACCCGGAGGGCCCGGACGATCCGGCCGGTGCCGAGCAGCTCGCGCACCTCGTCGAGCCATGACGTGTGCTCGGACTCCACCCGCCCGGCGAGCCCCTGGCGGAGCTCATCGGCCAGTGCCCGGGCCTCGGGGGAGCGAGCACCGTCGTCGGCGGCGACGATGACGCTGCGCAGGTCACGCAGGTCGAGCTCGGCGAGGTCGTCCTTCGCCGCCCCGGCCCGGTCGAGCCACTCCGCAGCACGCAGACCAGGCATGAGGTCTTCGGCGACGGCGAGCAGCGGACCGGGGTCGATGGCGGGTCGACCTTCGTCGCCGGCCCGGCGGTTCTCGTCCTCGAGGGCCTTGCGCACCGCCGGCACCCCGCCCCGGACCAACAGGTCAGCGACCGGCTTGTGCTCGTCGGCGAGGCTCGCGACCCACTCGTTGCGCCGACGGCGCCCCGGGCGCAGCCGCTTGGGCCTGGGGCGATCGGAGAGCTCATCGACCGGCTGAGGCGCTCGATCACGACGCGGGCGGTCACGGCCCTCGCCTCGTGGGCGCCTCGGACCACGGTCGCGATCACCATCAGCGGGCCGTCCGCTGCGCTCATCACCCGACGGGCGATCACGCCCCCGGGGCGGGCCTCCGTCGCCCCGGCCGTCGCCCCGGCCGTTGCCGCGACCCTCGCCCCTGCGCCCGTCTCGACGGGGCCCACGGGGCCCTCGGTCATCGTCGCGGCGGCGTCGCCCGCCGACGAGCTGCTGGGTGACCCCTGGGACCTCCTGGCCCGAGCCGAGCACCTCGATGGTCGTCGGCTCCGAGCGCTGGCGGCGGGGCGGCAGCACGTTGGTGACCACGATGCCGTCGAGGTCGAGCTCGGCATCGACGCGCACGACGTCGCCGGCTCCGACGCCGTCGGGCAGCAGCGACCCGTCCAGCACGCCCCTGGGCTCCTTGGCCCCAGCGGCGCGCCACGTCCACGTGCCGTCGTCGCGCTGACTGGTGAGCTCGACCTCGAGGCGCCGTGACATACGGGCGACGACGTTACCCCCTCGGGTGGGCCCGCCACCTGGTCCGGGCGCCCTCGGAGGTGCGCTCAGCTGCGCAGGCGCTGGATGAGGTCGCGCTCGATGTCCACCGCCAGCCAGAGCGCCTCGTGATCGTCGGGGGCGGTGGTGGCGATGACGAGCGCCTCGGTCTCTGCGACGTGGTCGAGCAGGGCACGGTGGGCCTCGACGTCGAGCTCGACGTGAAAGTGGCACAGCACCGGCCGGGTCAGCACGACGTCGAGACGGATCCAGCCACGTCCGGCGTCGTCGGTGGAGCGGGTGCCGAGCGTGCGGACATCGCCGACGCCCTCGACGGCGTGGACGCGAGCGAGGTCAGCGACGTCGGGACGCCCGGCGACGTCGACCTCGATGGCGGGCAGTGCCACGGGGCCGTCCTCGCCGTCGACGAGGGTCACTCCGCTGGAGCGCACCGCCAACGCCGGCTGGCTCAGGGCCTCGTCCAGCTCCATCGCCCCACCCAACCATGTCCATCGCATCGGGGCGCAGCCCCGGCGGGCCACAACGCGCCGGCTTCGAGACGCATCAGACGTCTCGGTTCGTCTCGGGGGGCTCTGGGGAGACGAGCGCGTCGAGGGTCAGCTCGACCATGGCGGCCAGCGTCCTCTGTCGCTCGTCGCTCGAGAGGTGCTCGTCGGTGTCGAGGTGATCGGTGACCGTGCAGACCGCCAGCGCTCGGGCGCCCTCCTGGGCCGCCACGCCGTAGAGCCCGGCGGCCTCCATCTCCACGCCCAGGATGCCGAGGCCGGTGACGAGGAGGTAGGGGTCATCTGCAGTGCGGGGGGCGTAGAACAGGTCTGAGGTCAAGACGTTGCCGACGTGCACGACCGGGCCGTCGCCTGTGGCCCGGGCGCGGGCGAGCTCGACCACCGCGCAGGTCATGTCGAAGTCGGCGATCGCCGCCAGGTCGATGCCGCCGGACCGCTGCCGGTTCACCGACGAGTCGGTGCTCGCTCCCAGGGCCACGACCAGGTCGCGCAGCCCGACGTCACCCTGGACGGCCCCGCAGCTGCCGACCCGCACGAGTCGCCGGCAGCCGTAGTGGCGTACCAGTTCGGTCGCATAGATCGTGATCGACGGCACCCCCATGCCGGTGCCCATCACCGACACCGGCTCGTCCCGATAGGTGCCCGTGTACCCCAGCATGTTGCGCACCCCGGTGACCTGGACGGCGTCGTCGAGGAACGTCTCGGCGATCCAGCGGGCTCGCAGGGGGTCGCCGGGCAACAGGACGAGCTCGGCGAAGTCGCCCTCAGCGGCAGAGATGTGGGGGGTCGGCACGGCGAGACGTTACCGGCGCGCCGCTGCGCCCCCGGCGACCCGCCAGGCTGGGGGGGTGCAGCGTCGAGGAGCCCGTCCCCCCGCGGGGCGCAGGCGTCGCCGGCACGCACGGGGCTGGTCTGAGGAGCGACCGACCGGCGCGCAGGGCCTCCCCGCAGCCGTGACGAGGGCGGCGGCTCGGGTCGTGTGCGTCGCCATGGTGCTCGCGGGGTGCGGCGGGGCCGGGGACGACGAAGCCGCCCGACGCGCACCGCCCGCGGCGACCGGGTCGGCGGCTGCTCGCACGGTCACCGTCCCCGCGCCCGCCGAGGACGGCACCGCTGGCGAGGCGGCCGGCGAGGAGCCCGACCAGCCGGGGGAGCTGGTCGTCGAGGTCCTCGAGCGCATCCCCCGGCGGGGGGACGCCTTCACCCAGGGCCTCGAGATCGACGGTGGGCGCCTCTATGAGAGCGTGGGGCTGTACGGGGCCTCGGCACTGCGCATCCTCGATCCCGACACCCTCGAGGTGCGAGCCGAGACCCCCCTCGATGCCGAGGTCTTCGCCGAGGGGCTGACGGTGGTCGGTGACCGGGTGGTCGTGTTGACCTGGCAGGAGGGCAGGGTGCTCGTCCACGACGCCACCGACCTGGCCCCTGTCGACGAGCTCTCGATCGCCCACGACGGGTGGGGGCTGTGTGAGATCCGACCCGGGGTCGTCGTGCACAGCGACGGCACCTCGACCCTGAGGGTGCGCGACGTCGACGACTTCTCCGTCACCGACGAGGTGACCGTCACCCTCGACGGGGTGGCCCTGGACGGTCTGAACGAGCTCGAGTGCGTCGAGGGGACGGTGTGGGCCAACGTGTGGCTGACCGACCGCATCGTGGCGATCGATCCCTCGACGGGGGTCGTCACCGCCACCGTCGACGCCAGCGGCCTTGTTGTGCCCCACCCCGCCGAGCGCGATCCAGACGCCGTGCTGAACGGCATCGCCCACCTCGGCGACGGCCGCTTCCTGGTCACCGGCAAGCGCTGGCCCTCGGCTGCAGTCGTCCGCTTCGTCGCCGACGCTGACCCCGACCCCGGGTAGCGTCAGGCCGCGTGGACGGTGGCGCGGGGCAGGGCGCAGGGGAGGGGTGGACCCCACGCCTGGAGCGCCTCCGCGACGAGCTCGTCGAGGACGGCGTGGACGCCCCCGAGGTCCACGACGTCCTCGCCGTCGCCGAGCTCGACCACGCTCGACGCCCCCCGGTGCACGAGAACCGGGCGCCCCTCTACGGCTCGCTGGTGATGCCCGCCGGGGGCGATGCGTCGTGGTGCCGCTCGGTCGCAGAGGTGGTGGAGATGGGGTCGGTGACCCTCGCTGAGGTCCGCCGCTTCGCCGACGGACGGTCGGCGTTCGTGATCCAGGTGCCGGGTCGCCCCCCGGCCCTCGCCTGCTTCGAGCGCAGCGTGCAGTACGAGGCCGACCTGGTCGGCGTGCAGGCAGCCACCTCGGCGACGATCGCCCAGCGCACCACGATGGGCACCGCCCGGTTGTTCACCCCGGTCGGGGTCATCGAGTGGACGGGGCGCTCGTGGTCGTTGCGACCCAACGCGAGGGCCCACGTCGCCGCCCTCGGCCCCTCGCTGCCCGAGGTGCCGGCGGGACTGCTCGAGCGGGTGCTCGACCTGTGCGTGCACTGGCTGAGCCCGGCCCGGGTCGGCACCACGATCGTGTTGCACCTCGACGGGTGGGACGGCGCGACCGGCCTCGATCGGACCAGCGCCGTGGCGGCGCCCGGTCTCGGGATCGCTCGTCGGTCGCACTTCGCGGCGTTGCTGGCGGCGTCGTCCCAGACCGATCTGGCCACCCTGGTCGACCCCGACGGCGACGTCGTGGCGCTCGGGGTGGGCCTGCGCCCGTCGACCGTCGCCGAGCAGGTGGTCGAGGCCACCGGTGGGATGCGTCACCGCTCGGCCCGCCGGTACACCTTCGATCACCCCCGCACGGTGGCGTTCGTGGTCAGCGAGGACGGTCCGGTGTCGGTGTTCAGCGGCGGTGAGGGCATCGGGGTCTGCAGCCCAGGCACGCCCACCGCCGATCTGGTCGGGCCGCTCGCGCCCGGCTGAGACCAACGCCGACGTCGTGCGGTCGCCATGCGATGTCATGGTGGTTAGAGGCTCACACTCCGTGGGAACGGTGCCGACGGCTCGAACGTGGAGGGTGCGGCTCCGCTGCGCACGGGACGCGGGAGGGAAGCGAAGTGGACATCGACGACGACGCAGCCGCACTGGTCCGCCAGATCCTGGGCATCGCTCGTCACCGCCTCGGCGTCGAGCTGACCTGGATGTCACGGTTCGAGGACGGCCAGCAGGTGTTCACCGTCCTCGACGGCGACGCCGACGGCTTCGGCCTTACGCCGGGGGACAGCTCACCGCTCGAGGGCTCGTTCTGCATCCGCGTGCTCGACGGGCGGCTGCCCAACAGCGTCCCTGACGCGGCCCACCACCCGGAGACCGCCGGGCTCGACGTGACCGAAGCGCTCGGCATCGGACGCTACGTCGGCGTCCCCGTGCGCCAAGCCGGCGGGGGCACCTACGGGATGATCTGCGGTGTCTCGCACACCGCCGGTGACGAGGTGGAGCCGGCGGTCATCGACCAGCTCGAGCTGCTCGCCGACGTCATCGGCATCCAGCTGAGGGAGGCCTCCCGCACCGCCGAGCAGCAACAGGAGGCGCGGCGTGACGTCGAGCGCTGGCTCGACCCGGGCGCGGTGATCATGCACTTCAGCCGATCGTCGAGCTCATCACGGGCCACGCCATCGGATACGAGGCCCTCGCCCGCTTCGAATCCGGGACCCGGCCCGACGTCGCCTTCGCCGAGGCGGCCGACGTGGGTCTCGGCGACCGCCTCGAGCACGCGGCGATCCGCGCTGCGCTGCGCACGCCCGGTCTCCTCACGCCGGCACGCTACGTGTCGGTGAACGCCTCACCCGAGGCCATGCTCGCCGACGGGTTCTGCGCGCTGTTCGACGGGGTCGACGTCGCCGGCGTGGTGGTCGAGATCACCGAGCACGTCCCAGTCGAGTCCTATGACCAGCTCCTCGACGTGCTCGCCCCTCTGCGCGCCCTCGGCCTGCGCCTGGCCGTCGATGACGCCGGGGCGGGGTTCGCCAGCTTCCGCCACGTGACCGAACTGCGCCCTGACATCGTCAAGCTCGACCTGTCCATCACCCGCAACGTCGTCCACGACGTCATCACCCGGTCTCTCGTCCGCTCCTGGGTCGCCCTCGCCGAGGAGCTCGACGCCCGTCTGCTGGCCGAGGGCGTCGAGCACGTCTCTCAACGCGACGAGCTGCTCGACCTCGGCGTCCACCACGGACAGGGCTGGCTGTACGGGGCTGCGGCCCCGGTGGCCGAGGTGCCATGGGTCGGCGAGGCGTGTCGTCGCATCCCCTCGGCGACCCCGGCGCAGGCCTCGGTCAGCCGCCGCGAGGTCGACGGCACGGCGGCCGCTCGGTGAGCGCCGTCGGTCGTTTCGTCCTCGCCCACCGTGGGGGATGAGTAGCGTCGATCGCCGAAGGGGCGGGGGTGCCCGGCCCACCGACCGAGGAGCGCGCGACGTGAACCGATCCCACCACGACATGGGGGCGCCACCGACGCTTCGTCCCCGCACGCGCCGCAGCTGGCTCGTGCTGGCGCTGGCGCTGCCCGGGCTGCTCGGCCTCGCCGCCATCGGCACGCCCGCGGGGGCCGTCCAGGAGGGCCCGGCTGAGTCCTACGTCGTGGTGATGGCCGCAGAACCCGTCGTGGCCTACGACGGCGGCGAACCGGGTCTCGCCCCCACCGACCCCGCGGTCGGTGAGGACATCGACCCCGATGACCCCGCCGTCGAGCGCTACGTCGAGCACCTCGAGGCCGAGCAGTCCGAGGCGGCCAGAGACGCAGGCGTCGACGCAGCCGACGTCGGCGAGCGCTACACCTACGCCATCAGCGGCTTCGAGGCCGAGCTGACCGAGGACGAGGCGTCCGCCCTCGAACGCTCGACTGACGTCTTGAAGGTGGTCCCCAACGAGCTGCGCCAGCTGCACACCGATGTCTCGCCCGACTTCCTGGGCCTCGACGGCCCCCGTGGCCCCTACACCTGGGGCTACACCGGTGAGGACGTCGTGGTGGGCATCATCGACTCGGGCATCTGGCCCGAGCACCCGTCCTTCGCCGACGACGGGTCGTACTCGACCCTGCCCGGCTACGAAGACCTGCCCTGTGAGTTCGGCAACACCGCCTACAACGCCGACGACGCGCCCTTCGACTGCAACGACAAGTTGCTCGGTGCCCGTGACTTCCGCGACGCCTACCGGCAGGTCGCAGGCAGCGCCGAGACGTTCGACTCGGCCCGTGACTACGACGGTCACGGCACCCACGTCGCCTCGACCGCAGCGGGCAACGCCGGGGTGGACGCCCAGATCTTCGGCGTCGATCGCGGCACCGTCAGCGGCATCGCCCCCCGGGCCCGCGTGATCGCCTACGCGGCGTGCGGCGACCTCGGGTGCGTGACCTCTGACCTGGTCGCAGCCATCGACGCTGCGGTCGCTGACGGCGTGGACGTCATCAACTACTCGATCGGCGGCGGCGCCAGCATCACCGATGCGACCGATCTGGCGTTCCTGTTCGCCGCAGATGCCGGTGTGTGGGTGGCGACCTCGGCCGGCAACGGCGGCCCCGGCCCCCAGACGGTGGGCAGCCCGGCCTCGTCGCCGTGGATCACCACGGTGGGTGCCAGCACCCACGACCGCACGTTCCGCTCCGAGGGCATCCTCGGCGACGGCGAGGAGTTCACCGGGGTCAGCATCACCGACGGCACTGACGGACAGCTCCCGCTCGTCGACGCCGCCGACCTCGGCAACGAGCTCTGTGACCCCGAGGTGACCTTCACCGGTGACATCTCCGGCAAGGTCGTGCTGTGCCTGCGTGGCGTGTTCGCCCGGGTGGAGAAGAGCCGGGCGGTCGCCGAACAGGGCGGCGCCGGCATGATCCTCTACAACCCCAACGACGCCCAGGCCCTCGTGACCGACCTGCACTTCGTGCCGTCGATCCACGTGAACTACACGACAGGCCAGCAGGTGGCGGCCTACATCGACGCCGCCGGCGCAGACGCCACGGTGGCGCTCACCGCCGGTGAGGCCGCCCCGACCCAGGGCTCGGTCATGGCCGACTTCTCGTCGCGAGGCCCGAACGTGCCCGCCCCCGACATCATCAAGCCCGACGTCACCGCGCCGGGCGTGAACATCCTGGCAGGTCACACGCCGTTCCCGGCGCTCGGGGCGCCCGGGCAGCTGTTCCAGTCGATCTCGGGGACCTCGATGTCGAGCCCGCACGTGGCCGGGGCCTATGCGCTGTTGCGAGAGGCGCACCCGGACTGGTCAGCGGCCATGGCGAAGTCGGCCCTCATGACCACCGCCCGCCAGGACGTCGTCAAGGAAGACGGCGAGCGGCCTGCTGACCCGTTCGACTACGGCGCCGGGCACATCGATCTCAGCGGGGATCGTTACATCAGCAACCCGTTCACCCCGGGTCTGGTCTATGACGCCGGCCTCACCGACTACCTCGGCTTCCTGTGTGGCGCTGACCCGTCGGCGTTCGACGACCCCGAGAGCGTGTGTGCGGCGCTCGAGGGCCTGGGCGTCGCGATCAACCCGGTCAACTTGAACCAGCCGTCGATCGGTGCGAGCGAGGTCCCGGGGACGCTCACCGTCGAGCGCACCGTCCGCTCGGTGGCCGACACCGAGAAGGTGTACCAGTCGGTGGTCGAGGCCCCCCCGGGCTTCGACGTCGAGGTGTCGCCCCGCTACCTGCGCATCGCGCCGGGTGAGTCGGCCTCCTTCGAGGTGACCTTCACCCGCACCGACGCACCGGTCGGGGAGTGGCGCTTCGGTGCGCTCGAGTGGCAGGCACGTGGCAACCGGGTCCGCAGCCCGATCGCGGTGAACGCTGCCCTGCTCGACGCCCCCGACGAGCTCGAGGTGAGCGGCACCGAGGGCACGGTCGAGGTGCCGGTGCAGTTCGGCTACGACGGCGAGTACGACGCCGCCGTGCACGGGCCCCGGGCCGAGCTGTTGCGCACGGGCACCGTCAGCCAAGACCCCGACCAGACCTTCGACCCGGCCGATCCGGTCGGCAACGCCAAGTTCAGCACCGGCGTGGGCGGGGCGGCGTTCATCCGGGTCGAGCTCGGCCTCGAGGACCTCGACGTCCCCGATCCCAACATCGATCTCGATCTGTTCCTCTACCGCAACGGCGACCTCATCGCGGCGTCGACCTCGGCGGGGACCAACGAGCGGATCGACCTGTTGCTGCCCGAGGACGGCACCTACACCTTGTACGTCCACGGGTGGCAGACCGCAGGGACCGACGTCGACTTCACCGTGCGAGCCGTGCGGGTGCCACTCGAGCCCGACACCGGGGCCTTCACCATCGTGGACGAGCCAGAGGACGCAGCCATCGGCGTCGTGGGCACCGTCGAGGTGGCGTGGTCGAACCTGCGAGAGGGCCGTCGCTACCTGGGGGCGGTCTCCCACAACGGCCCCAACGGCCTGATCGGCCTCACCCTCATCGAGGTGGATGCCACCGGTGAGGTGACCGTCATCCCATGACCTGATCCGTCGAGTGGATCGCAACGGGGTCCCGTCGGCGTCGCCCCTACGGGCGGCGTCGGCGGGTCCTTCCGCGTCGGGGGATCCGGGGCGGGCGGGCCTGCCGCGCCGAGGTCCGGGGCGTCGGGTCAGGTGCTGCCGGCGGCCGATCCGGAGCCGGCGTCCTGGGGTGCCTCGGGGTCGGCGCAGAAGAACGGGCCCCGGCCCGCACCGGCGTGGTAGCTGTGCGCCACGCCGTCGGCCTCCAACACGATGCGCACCCCCGGGGTCAGCACCTGGGCGTACTGGAAGCCCCGCTGAGGACATCCGAGGGATGCGGTCCGCCAGGTCACCTCGTCCACCGAGACCACCGTGACCGCCTGGGCGTCGACGCCGGTGCGCTCGACCAGGTCATCGATGGCGCGCCGAACCATTCGATCGGCGGTGGGAGTGCCAGCCGAAGCAGCGGTCGTCGGCGCAGCACCGGTCGCCCCCATGCCCTGCGGAGGAGCGGGGTCTGGCGGGGGAGCGGTCGTCGGCGCAGCACCGGGCGCCCCCGTGCCCTGGGGAGGAGCAGGGTCTGGCGGGGGAGCAGCGGTGGGATCGTCGGCCGCGGGGCCGTCGTCGGGGGGACGGATCACGGCTGCCTCGGACTCGCTCGGACGGGTTGCGGGGGTGGGGGCGGCGGCTGGCGCAGGTTCGACGGATCCGGCGGTGGGATCGTCGTCACCGCCGCAGGCGGCGACCGACAGCGCCAGGCCCACCAGCACCGCCCGCCGTCGGGCGCCGCGGCCCGCTCGGGGTCTCGACACGGTCCCTGGTCTGCGCTCGGTGTCGGTCACCCCGCTGCGCCTCCCGTCGGATCGGACCCGAGCGAGACGCTACCGAGGGTTCGCGGCCGGCCGGCGTCGGCGGCCGATGCCGTACTGGAAGTACGTGGGCGTCGACGAGACCCGCACGTCGAGGCCCGCCGCGGCGCAGCGGGCCGTGAGCTCACCGTCGCTGCGGTAGGTCTTGATGATGTCGAACTCCCGGCCGTCGTCGAGGCGCCGGGTCATCACGGGTTGGTCATCGGCGGGCAGCACGTGGTCCGCCGCGGTCGAGGTGGCCGTCTTGAGGGCGTCGCAGAAGAACACCCGGCCGCCCGGCTCCAGCGAGCGGCTCACCCGCTCGAGGAAGGCGTCGAGACGATCGTCGGGCACGTGACTGATCCAGAAGCAGAACACCACGGCATCGAAGCGCTCGGTCGGCTGCCAACCGAACAGGTCGACGATCCTCAGCTCGACGTGGTCGGCGAGGGGCCCGAGTCGGTGACGGCACCGCTCGATCATCTGCGGCGAGGCGTCGAGTCCGACCACCGAGTCGGCCCTGGCTGCCAGCAGCTCGGTCCACAGGCCGGTTCCGGGGGCCAGCTCGAGCACCCGGGCCCCGTCGAGGGGCAGCCGGGAGAGCTCGCCACGCACCACCTCGACGTCGGCGAACCACTCCGCCGTCGCCTCGGGGCCACGGTCGTAGCGGCCTCGACGCCAGAACCAGTCGTCGTATTCAGGGGCGCGGGCCTCGTAGTAGGCCCTCTGGTCGGCGAGGAGGCCCTCGTCGCTCACCGCGGACCGTCGTTCGGGGGCTGCGGCCGCATCGGACCCGATCCTCGCAGATGCCGGTTCACCCGGCGTCATGCCTCTTTGCGCCGGCCGGCGATGGTCGGGAGGAACTCGCTCACCGTCGGATGGATCGGCAACCACGTGTCGAGCACCGTGAGCGGCGCGCCGGTGTGCATCATCAACGAGACCGACTGGATGATCTCGTCGCCGTGCAGGCCCAGCCATGCCGCACCGAGGATCTGTCCGGTCCCGGGTTCGACGACGAGGCGGACGAGCCCGTCGGTCTCGGCGTCGAGCACGGCTCGGGTCACCTCGGCCATCGGGAACGTGATGATCTCGTGCTCGACGCCGGCGCGCTCGGCCTCGGCGGCGGACAGCCCCACCCGTCCCAGCGGGGGATCGGTGTACAGGGCGTAGGTCATCGTTCGCCCGGCCACCGTGCGATCGCCCCCGTCGAGGTGATCGGCGAGGATCTCGTGGTCCTGGAAGGCGGTGTGGGTGAAGGCGCCGCGCCCGTTGACGTCACCGACGGCGAAGATGCCGGCCACGTCGGTCTCAAAGGTGTCGTCGGTGACGATGTAGCCCCGGTCGTCGGTGCGCACCCCGACGGCATCGAGGCCGAGGTCGTCGCTGTTGGGCACCCGACCGGCGGCGAACAGCAGGTGACTGGCGTCGACGGTGGCGCCGTCGTCGAGCAGGACGTCGACGCCGCCGTCGCGCCCGGCGGTCACCCGCTCGACGGCGACCCCGGTGCGGATGTCGACGCCTTCGACGCGCAGGAACCCGGTGATGGCGTCGGAGACCACGTCGTCTTCACGGCCGACGACCCGAACGTGGCGCTCGAGGATGGTGACCTCGGCGCCGAAGCGGCGGTAGATCTGTCCGAGCTCCAGGCCGATGTAGCTGCCGCCCACCACCACGAGGTGGCGGGGCAGTTCGGTGAGGCCGAGGATGCGCCGGTGGTCGTACCAGTCGACCTCATCGAGGCCGTGAACCGGCGGGGGCTCCGAACGGGCGCCGGTGTTCAACACCACACGCGGCGCAGCGATGCGGACGTCGCCGTCGATCGAGACGACGTGAGCACCTCCGTCGGAGGCGACGAGGCGGCCCCGGCCGTGGAGGATGTCGATGCGGTCGTCGCGCTCGAAGGTCTCGGAGTAGGACGTCCGCCAGGCGTCGATGAGGGCGTCCTTGCGGGCGACCACCTCGGCGAGATCCACCCGCACGTCCTGGGCGTGCACGCCCAGCGCGCCGCTCGCCCGGGCGACGTGGGCCGCCCGGGCCGAGGCGCGCATCGCCTTGGTGGGACGGCACCCCGAGTTGAGGCACGTGCCGCCGAAGGGTCCGGCCTCGACGAGGGCAACGCGCTCACCTCGCTCGGCCAGCGTGGTGGCCAGCCCCGGGCCGGCCTGCCCGGCGCCGATGACGATCGTGTCGTAGCGGGCCGGGGCATCGTTCATCGGGGCGGATCCTCTCGGTGCGTCGGCTCGGTGCGTCGTTCGGGGTGAGCGATGAGGTGACGGTACGAGCACCTCAGCGTCGGCCGCCTGGCAGCGGCGTCGACGTCCGACCCTGAACGCGACGTCGACCTCGAAGGGCGGCGGCAGCACCCCGTGGAGCCCATCGGAGATAACGGTGATTATCTCCGACGATCGGGACGGCTAGGTATGTCGCAGCTCCTGACCCTCGTACCCAAACCACGGGCTCGTGGCCAGGGACCTATAGCCCATGAAGGCCCATGCCAACGGCAAGACGGGCTTAGGCGCGTTCAGTATTCGCTCATTGGTCACGGCTACCGCCCGCCACGTTCGCTGACACGATCACCAAAGCTCCCCACGCAGGTTGTGGGCACGCCTTGCAGTTGCGTGGCAGCCAGCGCGGCCCAGGCGTAGTCCTGGTAGAGGGTGGTGACTCGAGAAGGTGGCCCGGGTGGCGAGGTTGAGGCTCTCGTGGCTGTGGGTGCGCACGGCGTTCCCGTTGGTGGTCAGGGCGGCTAGGTCGGTGGCCGCACCGTAGCTGTAGGCGCCGTTACGCCCCAGGGTGGGTCTGCCCCCTCAGGCCACTCCCCCGGCTGCCGCCAGGACCGCCCTTGCGGGTGCCGAGCGAGCGCCGCTCCCGAGCGGGTCGCGGACCAGGTCCAAGACGGGCACTCCTGGGCCGAAGCTGTGGATCGTCCCCGTCGGCGTGATGCACACGAAGCATGCACCCTCCAGCTCCATCGCACCGTGGCCGCTGATCGAGTCGAGTCGCCCCGCCTCGTGGTGTTCGACCGCCGCAGTGGCATCGAGTGCGACGAGCTCAGCCACACCCTGGAAGTGCAACGTGTACGGCGGCCCGACCGGCAGACGGCGGTACGGGACGCACACCCCGACGTGGCGGTTGTGGGCGATGTTGCGCGCCTTGTGACCGTCGCGCATCGTGTGGATCCAGAGCGCTCCGTCGACGAAGTCGTAGACGACCCCGGCGGAGTGACTGCGGCCCTTGGGGGAGCCCGTTGCCAACGTGGCGAACGACTTGTCGCGAAGCGCTGCAGCGATGATGCGCGCCTGGCGGCTGATGTCGCCGGCGGCGGGCTCGGGAGCGGTGGTGGCGTCAGTGGTGTCGTCCATCGGCACACGATCGTCCGCCTCGACGCCCGCCGACATGGGCGAATCCACAAGTTCCATGTGAATTGCGCTCACTATGATGCGGAGGTGGATGTCGTCGCAGCACTGCTCGAAGGACCCAGGGCACACGACGCCTTCGTCATCCGCACGCAGATGGCCGCACCATGGGCGTTGCGGTCGGATCCTTCCGGGCAACCGACCGGTCCTGGTGAACGGCGACGAGGTCGGGCAGTCGATGAACCTCGGTGTGCGCACCTGGGGCGCGCTCACCGAGGACAGCGAGACGACCAAGTTCCTGACCGGGATCTACGCAGACGCCGGCGAGGCCAGTCGACGGCTCGTCGACGCGATCGATCCGGTCGTCGTACGGCCTGCTGCAGTGCAGGCGTCGGCGTACGTCGGACTGCTGGCATAGGAGTCGCTGAGCGACGCCCCCGGCCAATCAGCGGTGCTCGACCGGCTCCTCGACCTGGTGCTCATCGACACGGTCCGCGACCACTTCGTCCGCAACCCGGGGCGGGCACCCGGCTGGTATTCGGCGCTGGAGGACGAGGTGGTCGGCAGCGCCCTGCGGGCCATCCACTCCGACCCCGCTGCCTCGTGGTCGGTGACCGGTCTCGCGGCGACCCTCGGGCTGTCGCGCGCAACGTTCTCACGTCGGTTCAGCGAGGCGGTCGGTGAACCGCCGATGGCCTACGTCAAGCGGTGGCGGCTCTCCCTTGCCGCGGACCATCTCGCCGATCGCGATCTGACGGTCGGACGCGTCGCATCACTCGTCGGCTACCAGAGCCCGTTCACGTTCAGCGCCGCCTTCAAAGCCCACTTCGGCGTGAGCCCGAGCAGCTACCGCGCCGACACGGGCGAGTAGCGGACGCGGCCAGAGCGACGGGCCTCATCCCCTGACGTCCACTGGTGCCTATTCTGGGTCCATGTCCGACAATGACGCCGAACAGGCCGTCCGAGCGTGGCTCATGTACGTCGATGACCCCGACAGCCTGCGCGACGATGCGGCGCTACCGGCACTCGAAGCGGCGGTGGGCGCCGCCACCGACCCACTCGATCGGCTGAAGGCGATGTCGGCGCTGCGCGCGGCGCGCTCGGTCGACCCAGAGCCCCATCGCAAGCGATTCGTCCGCCACGCTCGTTCGTGGGCCCAGGCCAACGGCGTGGCGCCGGAGGACTTCCTCGAGATGGGCGTGTCGCCGGGAGAGCTGGCCGACGCAGGGTTCGAGGTCGACCGTCCAGATCGGCCCAAGCGGGACGTGACCACACCACCGGTCCGCAAGCGAGCACCGCGCGTCGATGCCGTCGCGATGGAGCAGACCGTCCTGTCGCGCACCGATCCGTTCACCCTGGGGATGATCCGTGAGGAGTGCGGCGGCGCCGAGGCCACCGTCCGCAAGGTGGTGATCGACCGCCTGCTGCGCGAGCAGAACAGGGTGCGCGAGCTCACGAGCAACGAAGCGCCCCGACAGAACGGCCGAGGTCACCCGGCCAAGTGGTACGTGGTGAAGCGAGGGCTGTGAGCACAGAACCTGGGGGAACGTGATGTCACGACGCGACGAGGTCCGGATGTCTGATGGCGAGGTGGCGGCGTTCCTCGCCGGTCGCCGGGTCATGAACGTCGCCACGATCGGCCATGACGGCCGGCCCCACCTCGTCGCCATGTGGTACGGCTTCCTCGGATCGGCGCCCGCCTTCGCCACCTACGCCTCGTCACAGAAGGTCGTCAACCTCCGACGCGACCCTCGTCTCACGGCGTTGGTCGAAGACGGCGACCGCTACGAGGACCTCCGGGGCGTCGAGCTGGTCGCCACCGGGACGATCATCGAGGACCCCGACGTGGTCGGCGACGTGGGCGAGAGCGTCTACGAGCGGTACTCCGCAGTCGACGCCGGCCCGCTCGACGAACAGACCCGCCCCCTGGTGAGAGCGGCGATGGCCAAGCGCTGCGTCGTGCGGGTCGACATCGAACGCACCGTGTCCTGGGACCACACCAAGCTGGGCGCCCCCAGCTGAGCACGCAGCGCTCCCCCAGCCGTCAGCCGCCCACCGTTCACGTCAGTTCAACGCACCGGAGCGGGGACCGGCACGATCTCGCCGTCGGGCACCCGCCGGTGACGGGCCACGACGACCGCACCCCCCTTGATCTCCAACACCGCCACCGTCGGGTGCGGGGCCCGTCGACGCTGGGTCGGCGATCCGGGGTTGACCAGCAGCTGCTCCCCGGCACCCGGGCCGCACTCGGGCAGGTGGCTGTGACCGAACACCACGACGTCGGCGTCGGGGAAGCTCCGCCCCATGCGAGTCGGGCGGCCCTTGCGGGGTCCGGCGTCGTGGATCATCGCCAGCCGCACGCCCGCCACCTCGACCTCGACGGTCTCCGACAGCCGCCCGACGAGCGACGTGTCGTTGTTGCCGAGCACGGCGTGGACCTCGCCTCGCCGTTCGAGCTCGTCGAGCAGGCCGCCCTCGGTGACGTCACCGGCGTGCAAGATCACGTCAGCCCGCTCGGCCAGGTCGAACAGCATCCCGGGAACACGGTCGAGTCGGTGGTCGGGCACGTGGGTGTCGCTCATGACGAGGACCTCGGTGACCCCCCGGCCCGGCCGCCCGACGCTCACTCGGACTTGTAGGCCTTCTCTCCCTGCTCGGGGTCGATGTGCTCGCCGTGGCGGGCCTCTTGTTCGTCTTCGCCTGCGGCCTTCTCGTCGAAGATCTCGGCGGCCTTGTCCTCGCCGTGCTGCTCGACGAGCTGGTCGGCCAGCTCGGCGTCGCGCTCCACGCTCTGGCCCATCCAGTCCTCGACGGTCGAATCCTCCCCGGCGGGGGGCTGCTTCGGCTCGGCATCGCTGGTGGACATCGGCGCTCCTGGGTCGGCATCACGAGGACATCGTCGTGGCAACGTGTCCACCACGGCGGCTTGGCAAACCACACCCTAGGAAGTGGCCCGCCGCCCGGTCCACGCAGCGCTCGTGCTTGGTGGCTCGCACGGCTGCGGCGGTTGCTCGAGCACCGTGACGGGGACGCCCAGGAGGTGCCCGAGGGTGACACCATCCGGCGCCTCGCACGGCGCATCACCGCCCGGCTGGGCGGAGCCGCCTGCACGGCGACGACGGTGCGGGACAACCGCCTCGTCGGCTTCGACGTCACCGGGACCACGCTCGTGGAGGCCGACGCCCACGGCAAGCACCTGCTGGTGCGCTTCGACGACGGACGCACCCTGCACGCCCACCTGCAGATGAGCGGCTCGTTCGTCGTCGGGCGTCGCTCGCGAGCCGAGCCGTGGCGCCGCCGACTCGAGGTGCGCACCACCGCCGGTTGGCTGACCGCCGAGGACGTCCCGGTGCTCGAGGTGGTGTCGAGCGCCGCCGAGCACGATGCGATCGGTCACCTCGGTCCCGACCTCTGCGGAGCGGCGTCCCCGGATCTGCACGAGATCGCCGCGCGGATGGCGGCGGCCGGGGACATGGCCCTCGGCGCAGCCATGCTGGACCAGCGCATCGCGGCAGGCTGGGGCAACCTCTATGCCGTCGAGGTGCCGTTCGTGTGCGGGGTGCGCCCCACCGAACCGGTGAGCCGCATCGTGGGTCTCGACCGGCTCGTCGCCGTCGGCGCCGCACTCATCCGCACCAACGCCGAGCTCGGTCCCCAGAACACCACCGGGCGGCGACTGTCACGTGCCGATCACTGGATCTACGGGCGGGCCCGACGGCCGTGCCCGTGGTGCGGCACCCGACTCGACGGCCGGTCCGAACCCGCCTCGCCGTGGGGTCGGCTCACCACGTGGTGCCCGTCGTGTCAGCCTGCGGGCGACCCGGGCGTCGTTGACCGGGATCGGATCCGCCGTGCGCTGTCGCTGCACCCCGCCCGCCGGACCCTCGTCGCCCTCACCGCCCCCCCGGGGCTGGGGCCAGAGCCCGGACCCGGGCCGACGATCGCCGGCTGAGCCGCTCCGGACCGCTACCGCCACCGATCGAGCGCCTGAGGGCTACGTCGCCGCGCGCGACGCCCAGCGGGCGGCGTCTTCGAGCTCGGCGTCGCTGCGAGGCATGCCCTCGGGTGCGCCGAACAGGACTCGAGCGGCGTCGGCTCGCAGATCGGTGGCCTCGGCGCTGAACAGCATCCCGTTCTTGTACTGATCACGCTTGGAGGCGAACAGCACTCCCATGAGCCCGGCGAGCAGCCCGGGCGGGCGACGGTCGAGGTGCCGGCCCCGGATGCGCCACCACGTGCCCTCGTCGTGCAGCGTGGTGATCGCGGTCCGCTCGACCAGCGAGGCGTGGCCCTCGACCACCGACATCGTGGCCCTGGCCCGATCGGCCGGTCGCTGGCGGCTGGCGCGGTCGGTGGCGGCGAGGAACTCGTCCATGGTGGAGAGGAACTCGTCCTGCCAACGACGCAGGCCGTGCTGGAGGTGGTGGGTGCGCTCGTGGGCGACGACGAGGTCGGCGACCGCATCGCGGTCGGAGGGATCTTCTCGGGCGAGCAGGCCGGCCACGACGGGGACGTTGAAGACGATGCGCCCGCCGCCGCCCACCCAGGGCGGCACGTACAGGCCGGCGACGGCGTTGCCGAGCACGCCGGCGCCGCCCTCGACGGCCCGGGCGGTGCGGGTCGGCACCCGCCCGTTGGAGAGCCGGCCGAGCACGGCGTAGGCCTGGGCGACCACCCCTCCCCTCACGTCGTCACGGTCGCCCAGTCGTTCGGGCGCTGCGGAGCGCGCGGGTGGGAGGCCGGCCATGGCGGCGAGATCGATGCCGTCGATGCGCCGCCGAGCGTCGGCCAGCCGGCCGTGGGCCTCGCCGGTCGACACGGGCCGACGACCGCCAGAACCGGCTCGCACCGACGCACAGAACCCGCAGGCGACCCACCGGGACGTCGTCACCGCGGCCATGACCTCACGGTACGGGCGGACGACCGCCTTGGCACCGCATGGCGGGCGGCCCACACGACGGGAGCTGGCGCCGAGTTGCACGACGCGCCTCGTGGCACGACGTGCACGATGCGCTTCGGCGGGCATCGACGTCGGCTGAGGATTCCAGGGCCGAGCGGCCCTGGTGGAGCGTGGGGGCCTGCCGCTCGCCCGGGCGGGGCGGGGTGGGCTGGGGTGCGCGACCATGTCGCCATGGGACAGCTCGTCGAGGTCAGCACCGAGGAGGGCGTCGCCACCGTCACGCTCGCCAACCCCGACCGGCGCAACGCACTGAGCCTCGAGATGATGACGACGCTGCGCGACACCTTCGATGACCTCGCCGCGGGGACGAGCGACGTGATCGTGCTGGGCGCCCAGGGCCCGGTGTTCTCCGCTGGACATGACTTCGCCGACATCGCCGGTGCCGACCTCGGTGACCTCCGGCGCTTGCTACGCACCTGCACCCGCCTCATGGATGCCATCCGGGAGGCCCCCCAGCCGGTGATCGCCAGGGTCCACGGTCTTGCCACCGCTGCGGGCTGCCAGCTCGTGGCCACCTGTGATCTGGCGGTGGCGAGCGCCTCGGCCGGCTTCGCAGCGCCCGGCGGCAAGGGCGGCCTGTTCTGCCACACCCCGATGGTGGCCATCTCGCGCAACGTCAGCCGCAAGCACGCCCTCGAGATGGCCCTGAGCGGCGACGTCATCGACGCCTCGACCGCCGAGCGGTGGGGCCTGGTCAACTCCGTCGTCGGCGACGACGACCTCGACAACGCGGTCGCTGACCTCGCCCGCCGGGTCCGTCGAGGCTCTCCCCTGGCTCGGGCCATGGGCAAGCAGGTGCTGCACGCCCAGGTCGACCTCCCCATCGACGCCGCCTACGACCTGGCGATCGAGGCCATGGCGGCCAACGCCGCCGCCCCCGACGGACGAGAGGGCGTGGCGTCGTTCCTCCACAAGCGCCCGCCGAGATGGTCCGAGCGCTGACGCCGCCGGCGTCAGTGGCAGACTCAGCGGCCCATGAGCCGCATCCATCGCTCGCTCCCGCCTGAGGGCACCCCCATCGGGCTGGCCTTCTCCGGCGGCCTGGACACCCGGGCGGCGGTCGCCTGGATGTCTCGGCGGGGCCTCGACGTGCGCTGCTACACCGCCGACCTCGCCCAGCCCGACGAGGACGACCCCACGGCCATCCCCCCGATCGCCCTGGCACACGGCGCCGGAACGGCTCGGCTCATCGACTGCCGCCAGCGCCTGGTCCAAGAGGGGCTCGACGCCGTGCGCTGCGCCGCGTTCCACCTGCGCACCGCGGGGCGGACCTACTTCAACACCACCCCCCTCGGACGGGCGGTCACCACCACCGCCATCGTCGGGGCGATGACCGACGACGACGTGAGGGTCTTCGGCGACGGCTCGACCCACAAGGGCAACGACATCCAGCGCTTCTACCGCTACGGCGTCCTGGTCTCGCCGACGCTGGAGATCTACAAGCCGTGGCTCGACCCGGCCTTCAACGCCGAGCTCGGCGGACGGGCCGAGATGAGCGCCTACCTCGAATCGATCGGTCTGGCGTATCCGGCCCGCCCCGAGCAGGCGTACTCGACCGATGCCAACTGCCTGGGCGCCACCCACGAGGCCAAGGACCTCGAGCACCTCGATGTCGGCATCGACATCATCGAGCCGCTCATGGGGGTGGCCCATTGGCGCCCCGACGTCCACGTCGAGGCCGAGCGCGTCACCGTCACCGTCGAGCACGGCCTGCCCGTCGCGGTCGACGGCCGACGCTTCGCAGACCCCGTCGAGCTGTTCTTGGCGCTGAACGCCGTGGGCGGACGTCACGGTCTCGGGATGAGCGACCAGATCGAGAACCGGGTCATCGGCGCCAAGAGCCGGGGCATCTACGAGGCCCCCGGGATGGCGCTGACCCAGCTGGTGTACGAGCGCCTCGTCTCTGCGGTCCACAACGAGGAGACGACCGATCTGCTCGCCACCCTCGGCCGCCGGCTCGGGCGTCTGCTGTACGAGGGTCGGTGGTACGACCCCGAGGCGTTGATGCTGCGCGACGCCCTGATCCGCTGGGTCGCCGATCCGGTGAGCGGCGAGGTGACCGTCGAGCTGCGTAGGGGCGACGACATGTCCTACGTGGCCACCGAGGCCGAGCTCTCGGCGTATGACCCCGCCGCCCTGTCGATGGAACGGGTCGCGGATCCGGCGTTCGGACCTGAGGATCGCATCGGGGCCCTGACGATGCTCGACCTCGGCATCGCTGACGCTCGACGTCTCACGGAGCGCTACACCGACCTGGGCTCATCCTCCACTGGACGGTGAGGGTGAGGTTGGTTTGGCAGGACGTTGATGGGGTAGCCATGTCACACCTTCTGAGGAGGCGGCCGTGCCCGATCCCCAACAGCCCGAGCTCCGTCGGAGCGGCAACACGCCCGTGACCGGCGAGCCGCTGCCCGGTGGGGACGCAACCGATGGAGGGGGCGGGCTGGGACCCATCCCTCCCGACAACGCGCCGGGCGCCCACCCCGGAGACCAGAGCGACATCCCTGACCTGGAGGCGTTCCGGGCCCGCTTCGGGGGAGGCCACCACGACGACGAAGATGACGCCGGCGAGACCGGCACCGACGATCGACAGTCCGACGCTGGGGAGGCTCCCGACGCCCCCGACGCTGCGGAAGACCCCGACGCCGGCGCCGCCGAGGACGCCGCTGACCCCCTCGACCCGGTCGAGCCGCTGGTCGCCGCGTCGGTCCCGGTCGTCGAACCCGACCCGGACGCAGACGTCGCCGAGACCCCGGCAGTCGAGGATTCGGCCATCGATGCCGATGCGTTCAGCCCTAGCGTCGAGGACCTCACCGCCCGTGGCGCTGCTGATGCGTTCAGCCCTGACGCCGAGGACCTCACCGGCCGGGCCGCTGCTGATGCGTTCAGCCCTGACGCCGAGGACCTCACCGGCCGGGCCGCTGCTGAGCAGAGCACTGGCGGCATCAGCGGCGAGGAGTCTGCGGACCGGCCTGCGCGCCTCGTCAGCACCGACGACCCCGACGGCGACCTGAGCGGCGCCCCAGCCGCTCATCCCGACGCCCTCGACGACCTCGACATCGAGCCGATCCCGGTCGCCGAACGGCCCGACGCCGCCACACCGGGAGGGCCGCGGTCCAGCCCCCGCCCCCTGACCGACCGAGACGTCGACGAGGACGTCCCGGTCGGGGCGCCCGGAGCTGCGGCGTTCGCCCTCGCCGGGGACGAGGCGCCCCGGGCGACCCCGGTGACGTGGGGCCTGCGCCTCACCGCCGGGGCGTTGCGTCGAGCCGCCGATGCGACCGAGCACGTCGCCCGTCGCATCGACCGGGCGCTTCGCTTCCCCCGCTGAGCTCGACCGACGGCGGCCGGCGCCCTGGTCACCCAGCCAGTTCGGCTACTCGATCTCTCGTCGGTCCAGCGCTCGGGCGGTCAGGCCCATGAACACCACGGTCACGGCCACGCACACGACCACTGCGAGCCCCGGCGAGCGGTCAGCGAGGCGCAGGTCCACCTCGACGGCGTCCGACAGCACGCTGCGGGTCCAAGACCGCAACGCCAGGCTGGCCAGGCCCTCCCCGGCGGCGGCGACGAAGCCCTCCCAGATCAGCACGTAGGCGAGGCCCCACATCAGCGCGCGGCGAGCGGTGAGCCCGAGCCAGGTGAACACCGCGCTGTAGGCGACCGCACCGAGCAGCGACGACCAGGCCGCCCCCCGGGTGAGGTCGGGGTCGCCGACCACCGCCGCTGCGGCCGCCGAGCCGCCGACGGTGAGGGGCACGACCACCGTCGCCGCTGCGGCCCAGGCCGCCACCGCCACCACCCATCGGGGCACGGGCCGCAAGAGCAGGTACACCGCGGTCTTGTCCTCGACTTGGTCGCCGAGCGTCGACGACGCCACCAGCAGCGCTCCGACCGGCACGACCACGCCCAGTCCGAAGGTGCCGACGAGCTGTGCGCCCGCCTCGACCTGGTCAGCGGCGCCGGCCGCGGCCAGCCCGAGGAGCGCGCCGACCACCACCAAGCCGAGCAGGCCCAGCACCCGCCCGGTGCGCAGCTGAGCCCGCAGCAGCACCCCGTAGACGGTGCGGCCGGCGCCGAGGGGCCCCGGCCCGACGGCGGCTCGGCGGGTCGACGACGCCGCCGTCATCGCTCGACCAGGTAGCGGAACACGCTCTCGAGGTCCTCATCGAGGGGCACGACCTCTCGCAGGGACACGCCCCGCTCACGGGCGATGGGTGCGACCTGGCGGGCGAGTGCGCCGGCGTCGTCGGTGTCGACCACGACCACCTCGTCGCCGTGCACCCGCAGCCCGACGGCCACGCCCGCCTCGATGAGGCCGCCGCCGAGCGCCCGAGGGTCATCGGCGCGCAGCCGCACCCGGCGGGGACGGTCGGTCATCAGCGCCCGGATGGCGGCGAAGTCGCCCTGGGCGGCGAGCTTGCCCTGGGCGATGACCAAGATGGCCGATCCGAACCGCTCGACCTCCTCGAGGACGTGGCTGGACACCACGACGCAGCTGCCGGCCGCCCCGAGGCGGTGCACGAGGGCCACCAGACCCGCCCGCTGGCGGGGGTCGAGACCGGTGAGCGGTTCGTCGAGGAGGATGACGTCGGGTTCGTGGGCGATGGCTTGAGCGACCTTGACCCGCTGGCGCATGCCCTTGGAGTACGTCGAGAGCGCGCGGTCGTCGCCCGGGTCGAGCTCGACTGCTGCGAGGGCGGCGGCGGCGTCACCATCGGGGTCGGGCCGCCCGTGCAGCTGGGCGGCGGTGCGCACGAAGGCTTGGGCGCTGAGGTGCTCGAACAGCTGCTCCTGCTGGGGCACCAACCCGACCCGCCCGGCCAGGTGGCGGTCGGCCCTGGGGTCAGAGCCGAGCACCCTGACCGTGCCCGACGACGGCGAGGCCTGGCCCGACAGCATGCGCAGCACGGTGGACTTGCCCGCCCCGTTGGGTCCGAGCAGGGCGGTCACCCCGGGGCCCACCTCGAAGGTGACATCAGAGACCGCCACCACGTCGCCGAACCACTTCGAGGCGTGGCTGACCGAGATCATGGCGTCGCCGATCGCAGCGGACACGGGCGTGGGCGCAACGCCGTCGGCGGCGGTGACCTGCTGGCTCATCGGCGCACCTGCATGCGGTCGTGGCGCCACAGCGCGTAGCCGGCGAACGCCGCGGTCCACACCACTGCAGCGCCGAGCACCAGCGGCGTCGACACCGCGGGCAGGCCATCTGATCCCGAGTTGGCCTCGCCGTGGATGCGGGTCGCCACCTCGAAGGGCAGGCCGAACAGATCGAACAGGCCGACCTCATCGGGGACCCCGGCCCCGCTGATCAAGGTGTTGGCCGCCGCCGAGGACACCAACAGGACCAGGATCACCCCCGCCGAGGCCGCCGCCCGCCGATCCGTCGTCGACGCCACCGCCAACGACAGCGCGGCGGTCGGTGCGGCCACCCCGACGCCGGCGCCGAGGATGCGGACGAAGACCAGCGCCACCCCCCCGGGGCCGTCGGGTCCGGCGCCCTGGAGGGTGAGGGCGATCAGCAGCAGCAGCGGCGGACCGAGGGTGACGATGGCCAACACGATGCCGACCGCGCCGGCCCGAGCCGCCAGGTAGGTGCGGCGGCTGAGCGGCGAGGCCAGGTAGAGCCCGAGCATGCCGCTGCGGCGGTCGGTGCAGAGCAGCTCGGGGGCTACGAAGGCGCTGAACAGCACGATGGCGGTGGTGACGAAGCCGTAGTACTCGCCGTAGCTGGGCAGGACCAGATCGCGCAGGTCGTCCTGGGGCAGCAGCGCAGCCAGCCCGACGAACACGATGGCAGGCAGGAACGACATGGCGATGACCGCCAACGCCAGCAGCTTGGCCCACACGGTGCGCCGGCGTCCGAGGGCCCGCTCGACGCCGTGGCGCACCAGCACGCCGATCGAGTGCGACGCGCCGAGCCGCTCACCGTCATAGGGCCGGTAGCTGCGATCGACGATCCGAGCCCCGACGTCGCTCATCGGACCAATCCCCCGGTGGCCTCGGTGCCTCCGGTGACCGCACCGCCCACGTCGGTGCCGCCCCCTCTGCTGACCCCGGAGGCGGTGCCGCCGCGGTTGCCGACCTCGCCGCTGGTGCCGCCGGTGTCGAAGAAGACGTCTTCGAGGCTGGCCCGCCGCACCTCGAGGCGGTGCAGGGCGAGGCCCCGGTCGGCCACGGCGTCGCGGACGGCGTCGGCGGCGGCGTCGGCGTGCTCGCCGGCGTCGACGCACAGCGTGGTGCCGTCGGAGGTGACGGTCCACCCGGCGGCCTGCAAGGCCCCGAGCAGCTCGGCGCCGCCGCCGTCGACGTCGACGACGAGCTCGCTGGCACCGTCTTGCAGATCGTCGAGCCGCCCGGCGCGCACGACCCGTCCGGCGTCGAGGATGACGACCCCGCCACAGATGCGCTCGACCTCGCCGAGGCGGTGGGAGGACAACACGACGTCGATGCCGAGCTCTGAGCCGATCCGGGCGATGAGGGTGAGCATCTCTTGGCGCTGCATCGGATCGAGCCCGTCGGTCGGCTCGTCCAACAGCAGCAGGCGGGGGTCGTGGGCGAGGGCCTGGGCGAGCTTGACGCGTTGGCGTTGCCCGGTGGACATGGTGCCGATGCCCCGGAAGCGCTCCTCCCCCAGCCCGACCTCCCACAGGGTGTCGTTGGCCCGTTCGGTGGCGGCCCGGCGGGGTAGCCCGTGCAGCTCGGCGACGTGGCGGACCAGCTCGGCGGCTTGGAGGTCAGCGGGCAGCTCGTGGTGCTCTGGTGCGTACCCGATGCGGGCCCGGACGTCGGGCCCGGCGCGCCGAGGGTCGAGGCCGAGCACCTCGAGCTGGCCGTCATCGGCGTGGTGCAGACCGAGGATCAGCCCGAGCAGGGTGGTCTTGCCGGCTCCGTTGGCGCCCAGCAGCCCGGTGATGCCCGAGCCGACGGTGACGTCGAGGCCGTCGAGCACGGTGGTCTGGCCGTAGCGCTTGACGAGGCCCTGCGCCCGAATGGTCGGCGCCGGCTCCACCGCCTGAGTCTCCCACGTAGGTTGAGGCCCGTGAGGGCGCCGGGCGCATCGGTGGTCGAGCTCGCCGAGGACTGGCTGGCGGCCAAGCGCGTCGGCGAGCGCCGGGACGACCCCGGCCACAGCGCCCGGGCCCGCCGAGCCGATCTCTGCCGCTGGGGCCAGGCGGTGGCGGTGGTCCAGGGCCGGCGTGAGGCCGTCGACCTCGACCACCTCGACCTCGCCCACGACCTCGGCGTGGTCGGCCTCGATGATCTCGCCGACCCCGACGTGCTGGTGCGGGCGCTGGCCAGCGTGGGCGACCACTACGAGGCGACGTCTCGGGCGCGGATGCTCTCGACGTTGCGGGTGTTCTGCCGGTGGCTGGTGCGCCGTGGCCACCTCGGCGCCGACCCGACCGAGCTCGACGAGCTGCGGGTCTCCCAGGCCGGGGGCCGCCGCCTGCCCAAGGCGTTCTCGGCGGGCGAGGTGGATCGTCTGGTGGCCAGCGCCGCCGACCCGCCGTCAGGCACCCGCAGCGCATGGGCCACCCGGGACGTGGCGGCCATCAGGTTGCTGGCCGGGTGCGGCCTGCGGGTGTCTGAGGCCTGTCACTTGGCGGTGGATGATCTGGACCGCCAGGGCGAGCGCCCGATCCTGCGCGTCACCCGGGCCGCCAAGGGTGGTCGGGCCCGCAACGTGCCGGTGCCGGCACCGGTGGTCGCCGCTGTCGACACGTACCTCGACGAGCGTGAACGCCGAGGCGGCGCCGCCCCCGAGCTGCGGGCTGCGCCTGGTGCGCCGCTGCTGGTGCGCGCCGACGGGCGGGCGCTGAACCCCCAGGTCGTCGACCGGTTGCTGCGCCGATGTGCGGCGGCGGCGGGGCTCCGCCTGCCGACCGGGGCGGTGGCTCACGCCCTGCGCCACCACTACGGGGTGGAGCTCACGCTGCGGGGGGTGCCCCTGTCGTCGTTGCAGCAGCTCATGGGCCACGCCGACCCCCGCACGACGTCGATCTACACGACCATGGCCGAGGCCGACCTCACCGGCGTGCTCGACGACGCCGGCTGGCTCTCGCCCTGACCGTCGAGCTCAGCCCCCCGAGGCCTCAGCGGTCGGCCCGTCGACTGCTTCGGCCGGTGGCGCCCACCCCGGCGGGGCGAACAGCACGTGCTCGGGCTGACGGAACGGGAACAGGTGGTTCAGGTCGTCGGTGAGGATCGACACCTGCTCGCCGGTGGCGACGGCGGTCAACACGACCTCGTTCGGCCCCAGGTCGGCGAGGTGCGCAGCAGAAGGATCGACCGCCGCTCCGAACGGTCTGTTCGTCGACGTGTCGATGCCGGGTGTGACCTCGACCGTCGCGGTGTCGGCGTCCAAGCCCATGACCTCGGGGCCGTCGTCGAAGCCGATGAACACCCCTCGGCGCCCGTCGGCCGAGAGGTGGATCGGGCCCCAGCGGGTGGGGAACGCGTCGGGGAGCCCGTCGAAATCCACCTCCTCTCCGGCCCACAGGTCCACGAAGCGCAAGCCGCAGTCCAGCTGTTCGTCGCAGGTGGCCGTGACGAACCACCCCTCCCCGCCGGTCAGGGCGGGCTCGTCGGCCAACAGGCGGACCGAGCCGCCGAGCTCGATCTGGTAGGTGACCGCCGCGGGCTGGATGGTGACGATGGCGGCGTCGCCGTCGGTGCCCACCACCTGGAGGTGGCCGGCTGGGACGTCGGAGGGCTCGGACAGCTCGAGTGTGCCCGGGGCAGCTCGCATCGACGTCACCGCCCCGGCGTCGTCCGACGACCACCACAGCGCACCGTCGCGTCCGGCCACCATCTCGCCGGGCCAGGCGCCCGCAGCGGTCGTCGTCTGGCCGGTGTCCAGGTCGATCAGGCGGGCGCCGCTGCCCTGCAGATCCTCGACGGCGAGGACCCGCCTCAGCACGCGGACCACCTCCCCCGCCCGTGCATCCAGGTCGAGGTCGTGGTCCAAGGTGCGGACCTCACCGGTGCCCAGCTGCACGTGCAGCATCCGGCCGTTGCGGCCCACGAGGAAGACGGCATCGTCGTCGAGATCGTCGGGCACCTGGGCGACGTCGACCGAACCCACCACGCCCGACGGCCAGGTCGTCGTCGGGGGTGGTGTCGTCGTCGGCGAGTTGGATGACAGATCATCGGCAGGCGTCGATGACTCGGATGCGACGGGTGCCGTGGTCGGGGACCCATCGGTCGGCGCCGCGCAGCGGGAGCAGAACCGGGGAGCCTCACCTTCCAGCGTGGACCCGCACGCCGAGCCGACGCTCGCCTCCCCCATCGGCGGATCGTAGGGCCCCGCACCCCACGTCGCCGGCTCCACCGGCTGCGACACCGCCGACCGGTCGGCGTCGGCGGGGCGAGCGGGTCAGCCGGTCGGGTCGCGGTCGAGCCCCTCGATCGGCGTCGCTTGCCACCCCTCAGGAGCGAACACCACAGAGCTGTGCGCTTCGGTCCACAAGCTGTCGACCCCGGACGTGCCGCTGGGGCCGGCGACGACGAGCTCGGTGCCGTGCTGCAGGTCGACGATGGCGACCCGCCCGTCGCGCGCCGTCACGCCGTAGCGCAGCGACGGATCGATGGCCGACACCCCGAGCTCGACCGGCGCGACGCCGAGGCGGCGCACGTCGAGGGCGTCGGCGTCGACGAGCACGGCGACGGGGTCGGTGATCCACGCCTCGAGCACCGCCCGCCGGCCGTCGGGGCTGCGGGCCGAGACGTGCACGTCGTGGGCGACGGCGTCTATCTCGGTCGTCGTGACCCGCCGATCCCCCGCCAGATCGACCAGCTCGGTGACACAGACGAGCTCGTCGTCGCACGACGCGCCGAGCACCCACCGCTCCCCGCCGACGGCTGCCCGCTCGTCGAGGGGCGGGCCGAGGCTCCCGTCGGCGGTGATGCGGTGGGTGCTGGCCGCCGGGTACACGTGGACGAGCGCCGCGGCGCCGTCGGTGCCCACGACCTGGGCCCGACCGGGCAACGTCCGCACCACCACCGGCTCGGGGTCACCCGGCGAGAGGCGCCACAGAGCGGTCAGCTCGGGCCCGGGATCCGCGGGGGGCGCGATCTTCCAGATCGTGCCGTCGGCCCCGACGTGCTGGGGGCCGGCGGACTGATCGTCGACGGCACCGAGGGTGCCGGTGCGCAGATCGGTGACCCGCACCTGGCCGCCCGTCGGAGCGACGACCAGGGCGGTGCCGATGATGGTGCCGGTGGCTCCGGCCCGTCGCACCGCCACGGTGGCGACGCTGGTCAGCGCGCCGGTGCCGAGGTCGAGGGCGAACGCCTCGGGCCCGTCATCCACCACCAGCAACGTCTCCCCCGACAGCGCCTCGGGAACCTCGCCGACGTCGACCGTGGCCACCACCTCGGGCACACCGTCCGGTGGGCCGTAGCGACCCGGGGGGCCGGTGTCGCCGCCATCGGACCGGGGCTCCTCGACCGGCCCGGTCTCCGGCGTCACCGGGACCTCGGTGGCGCCATCCCCGGTGGTCGGCGAGGACTCGTCCCCCATGGCCGCGCTCGTCTCGTCGGGCCCGCCCCCGGCGTCCTCGGCCGCCGGCTCGTCGATCGCCGTCGTCGAATCGGCGCGCCCCCAGGCCACCGCGGCCACCACGGCGAGGAGGACCACCGCAGCGATCGCCCAGCGCCGTCCCGACGGCTCGGTGGTGACCTCGGTGGTCTCGTCGGGGGCGGTGCTCATGGCGGCGGGGCCCCCGACGACCCGGTCGAAGGGCCGCAGTCGGCGCGCACCCTCGGCCCGCAGCCGGTCAGCTCGGTCCCCCACGTCGAACCCCGCCCCGCACAGGTCCCCGCCACGCCGCGAGCCTACGGACGCTCACCGGCGGGCGCCGGCGGACGCTCACCGGCGCGGGCGGGCCTCAGGCCAGCCTCAGGCCAGCAGGTCGGTGGCGACGTCGACGAACAGCTGGCGGGTGAGGGCGAGCGAGGCGACGTCGATGCGCTCGTCGTGGCCGTGGAAGCGGCGGGAGAACTCGCCCCAGGACACCTCGGGCGACATGAGCCCCGCCCCGTAGGCGATCGCCCCGGCGTCGCGGTAGAACCGGGCGTCGGTGCCCCCGACGATCAGCGACGGCAGCAGCTGGGCCTCGGGGTACACGTCGAGCATGGCCCGCTGCAGGGCGTCCCATAGCGGGGTGTCCAGCGGTGAGGCGGTCGAGTCGGCCTGGCGGATGATCTCCACGCTCACCCGCCCGGCCAGGTCGCCGAGCGCCTCGGCGAGGTGGACGTCGACGTCGGCGGCGGTCTCGCCGGGCAGGGTGCGCACGTCGAGCTCGATGGTCACCGAGTCGGGGATCACGTTGGTCTTCACCCCGCCGTCGACGACGTTGGGGCTGAACGTGGTGTGCGAGCAGGCGTGCAGGCCCCGGGCCATCGACTCGGGCAGGCGTTCGAGCCCCTCCCAGCTGCGGGCCGGGTCGAGCAGCAGGTCACGGGTCTCGTCGTCGATCTCCAGGCCGGCGACCTGGCGCCGCCACAGGTCGTGGATGATGGCCCTGGGGCGGTGCTCGGCCAGGCGGCGCACCACCTCGGCTGCGGTCACCAGCGCGTTGTCGGTGCGAAACGGCATCGAGCCGTGCCCGGGCGTGCCGTGCACGGTGAGGCGCCGCCATGACAAGCCCTTCTCGGCCACCGACACCGTCAGCTCGGTCCCCTGGGCGGTGTGGGTGGGGATGCCGCCGAACTCGGTGAGCACGTAGTCGGCGCCCGCCACGTCGGGGTGCTCGTCGAGGAGGTGCTCGGCCCCCCAGTGCCCGCCGGCCTCTTCGTCGGCCACGCCGATGAACACCAGGGTGCCGTCGAGGCGGGGACCCTGGGCCAGCTCGCAGAACGCCACGGCCATCGCCGAGGTCAGGTTCAACATGTCGACCGCGCCCCGGCCCCAGACCTCACCGTCGACGAGCTCGCCGCCGAAGGGGTCGCGCGACCACCCGTCGGCCGAGACCGGCACGACGTCGGTGTGCCCGAGCAGGCACAACGTCGGCGCATCCGGGACGGCGCCCTCGAGGCGGGCGACGATCGAACGACGGCCGGGGCGGCTGTCATAGCTCTGGTGGTCGACCCCGGCGTCGTCGAGGCGCTCGGCGAGGGTGGCCGCGTTGCGCTCCTCGACACCCGAGTCGGGGGTGCCGTCGTTCACACAGGCGTTGCGGATCATGTCCTGCAACAGCTCGACGGTGGCCCCGGCGTCGGTCCTCATCGCCCGATGCTAGGCCCCGTCGCCTCCTGGCATCAGCGGTGTGGCCGGCCCCCTCACACGGTGGCGCACGACGGCGCCGGCCCCGCCGGCCGGCCGGCCGAGGCGTCGACGACGTGTGGCAGGGTGTCTCGATGCATTCGCAGCCTCGGACAGCCGCGACGCTGCCGATCGATCCGCTCCACGTCGATCTCGTCGCCGCCTCGCTGCGCGCCGGCGTCGGCCTGGCCCTGCTCGTGGCCCCCCGGGCCGCCGCCGGCCTGCTCGTCGGGGGCGACGCCGTCCGCCCGGGCACCGAGGTCATGGCCCGCGCCGCGGGGATCCGTGACCTCGCCCTGGCCCTGCACGCCGTCTGGGCGCTCGATCGCCCCGCCGACCTCGGCCGTACCCACCGGCTGCACGCCGTGGTCGACGCCGCCGACGCCCTGACCGCCGTCGCCGCCGCCCGCCACCTCACCCCCGCCGGTCGGTGGGCCGCCGCGATCGGCGGTGCGGCGTCGGCCGCCGTCGGTCTCGTGCTCGCCCGTGAGTGGCGTGCCCAGGCTGGGACCACCCCGGCGTGACGGTCGCCTCGGAGGGGACGATGACGACGGGCGGGCACGACCGGGCGCCTGGCAGCGCCCGCCACCTCGACGCCGTCGCCGTGGTCGAGGAGCGGTTCCGCTGGCTGAGCGGTGTCGTCGACGATCCGGTGCTGATCGTCGGTGCCGACGGCCAACTCGTGCACTTCAACCGCTCGGCTGCTGCGCTGTTGGGCCACGAGGTCCTCGCCGCCCAGATCGGCGCGGGCCCGAGCGACCTCGGCCGGGGCCTCCTCGACGCCGAGACCGGCCACCTCGACCTCGTCACCCATGACGGCGAATCGGCCGTCGCCCTCGTGGCGGTCAGCCACGACACCGTCTGGGACGGCGAACCGGCGACGGCGATCGCCCTGGTGCCCCCCAGCGCGGATGACCGTCGCGACGCCGAGGACCCTGGCGCGACCGACACCGCCGTGGTGTTGATCGAGGTCGCCGACGCCCAGGACCCCGGCCGCACGCTGCCGGCGGTGTCAGAGCTGCTCGAGGTGCTGCGACCCGGTGAGGGCATCACCCAGGCGGGTGGGGCGGCCTGGTGCGTGGTCTGGCGCGACCGCTCGCCCGAGGCCACCTGGGCTCGTGCCCAACAGATCGTCGACGGGCTGACCCGTCGAGTCGGCGACCGGGGCGTCGTGCGGGCCGGCGCAGCGAACCAGCGGGCCGACGAGGACACCCCGACGCTGTTGCGGCGTTGTCACCGTGGCCTGCAACAGGCTCGACAGGACGACGTCGACCTCGCTCTGGACCCGGGCCAGCACCCGGCCCTGACCGTCGCCGGGGCGTTGCGTGACGACGTGGTCGCCGAGCGGGTCACCGCCGAGCTGGTGCCCATCGTCGACCTGTCGACCTCGATCCCCGTCGGAGCCCTGGCCCGGCCGTCGCTGCGCGGCGCGGCCGTCGTGGACCCCCGGCGCGACCTCGCCGCCGGGGGCAGCGAGGTCGCCATGGCCTTTGACCGGCTGATGGCCACGAGCGCGCTCGTGCAGTTCCGCAACTGGAAGTCCCCGGCGCTCACCTCATCGCTGCACCTGCCCCTCCACGGCGCCTCCACCCGGGCCGTCGAACCGACCCTGCGATGGCTGCGAGGAGCCCTCGAACAGCTCGAGCTGCGACCCGATGAGGTCGTGCTCGGCCTGCACGAAGCCGAGATCGTCGCGGACCCGACCGCCATCCGCTTCCTCGCCGCAGCTCGCATGGAGGGCTTCCGCACCGCCATCCGGGCCCTGAGCGGCGCCCGCCTGCCCGTCGCCGCTCTCGTCGACCTGTGGCCCGACGCGCTGCTGCTCGCCGCCTCGGTGGTGCGCGGTGACGAGTCGCGGTTGCTGCCCGCCCTGCTGGCCGCCGGGGATGAGATCGGGGCGACCGCCATCGCCTCAGGGGTCAGCTCCCACATCCAGCTCGAGCTGCTGTTGGACTACGAGTGCCGCTACGCCACCGGGCCGCTGCTCACCCGCTCGGTCGATCGCTTCCACCTGCCCTGAGACGACCTCGCCGCCTTCGAGCCGGGCGGCCCCGACAGCGATGGGCACGTGTTCGTCTCGGTGCGGCCCACCAAGGCGCTCGTCCTGCGCCGCTACGGCCTCGACGGCCGAGAGGGCTGGACCGCCGGCTGACCTGTGGCCGCCGAACCGGCCGCAGCACGTCGCAGGCGGTCGGTCACCGCGTCGGCCAGGCCACCCGTGCCGGCAGGGACGGCCACGACCACCACGTCGAGACCGGCGGCGTCGGCGTCGCGGAGACGTCGATACAGGATGCGGGCCGATTCGACGACGTCGGTGGACCCGTCCAGGCGCACCACCCCGTCTGGCAGCGGCTCAGCCGGCGCCACCAGGGCACCGACCCGCACCCCGCCTTCGGCCAGCTCGGCGGCCCGATCGCGCAGCGCCGGCCCGTCCACCAACTCGACCTGCGCCGCCGGTGCGTAGTGAGCGGCCAGCATCCCCGGCGCCCGCGACGGCCCCGTCGCCGCCCGGGCGACCGGCAGGCCGAGCACCTCCTCGACGAGCTCGGCCGGCACACCACCGGGCCGTAGGATCATCGGCACCGGCCCGGTGAGCTCGACGATGGTGGATTCCACCCCCACCGCACACGGCCCGCCGTCGAGCACGACGTCGACGGCGTCGCCGAGCTCGTCGATGACGTCGGCTGCCGTCGTCGGGCTGACCCGCCCGAACCGGTTGGCCGACGGGGCCGCCAGCCCCCCGCCGAAGGCGGCGAGCACGGCCAGGGCCACCGGGTGGTCTGGCACCCGCAGGGCGACGGTGTCACGACCGCCGGTCACCAGGGCGCTGATGCGGGGCCCGGCAGGCACCACGACGCTGAGCGGACCCGGCCACAGGGCCTGCAGCCGGTCCAGCCCGTCCACCGGCCCGCTCGCCCACCCGTCAGCGGGATCGACCCCGGCGCCCAGGTGGACGATGAGGGGGTGGTCGGCGGGGCGGCCCTTGGCGGCAAAGATCCGTCGCACCGCGGCGTCGGACCCGGCATCGCCAGCCAAGCCGTAGACGGTCTCGGTGGGCAGACCGACGAGGCCCCCGGCGCGCAGCGCCTCGACGGCGCGCCCGATCTCGACGTCATCGACCACGGGACCGTCGTCGCGCACCGGTCCAGCCTGGCAGCCACCGACCCGACGCGAGGCGGCCAGGGCTCGGACCGGTGACCCGTAGGCTCGGCTCATTCAGCTCTGGGAGTGGCGATGGACATGGGCATGGTCGGGTTGGGGCGCATGGGCGGGGCGATGGCCCAGCGCCTCAGGGCCGACGACCACCGGATCATCGGACACGACCGTGATCCCTCGGCCGGTGACGTCGCCGACCTCGGTGAGCTGGTCGCCTCGCTGGAGGCGCCCCGGGCGATCTGGGTGATGGTGCCTGCCGGTGGGCCGACCCAGGACGTGATCGACGACCTGGCCGGGCGCCTCGAACCCGGCGATCTGCTCGTCGACGGGGGCAACGCCTTCCACGGCGACTCACGTCGTCGGGCCACCGAGCTGGGCGAGGTGGGCATCCACTTCGTCGACGCCGGCGTGTCAGGCGGGGTGTGGGGCCTCAAGGAGGGGTACTGCCTGATGGTGGGCGGTGACGCCGCTGACATCGAGCGCCTCTCGCCGGTGTTCACCTCGCTCGCCCCAGACGACGGCTGGGCCCACGTCGGCCCGGTCGGATCGGGCCACTTCACCAAGATGGTCCACAACGCCGTCGAGTACGGGATGATGCAGGCCTACGCCGAGGGCTACGAGCTGCTCGGCGCCAGCGAGTACGACCTGGACGTGCCCGCCACCATCGAGGTGTGGCGCCACGGCAGCGTCGTGCGGTCGTGGCTGCTCGACCTGATGGCCGGGGCCTTGGCCACCGACGCCCAGCTGTCGCACCTGCGGGGCTACGCCGAGGATTCCGGCGAGGGTCGATGGGCGGTGCAGGAGGCGGTGCGCCTCGCCGTGCCCGCCCCGGTCACCTCGGCGGCCCTGTACGCGCGCTTCGCCTCCCGCCAGCAGGACTCACCGGCCATGCGCCTCATCGCCGCCCTGCGCAACGCCTTCGGCGGCCACGCCGTCACCGCCGCCGAGACCGGGACGACCACGTGAGCGATCCGACGAGCACCACCGCGCCCACCGATGAGCCCCGCAGCGACGCCGTCATCCTCTTCGGCGCCTCCGGCGACCTCGCCCGCAAGAAGCTGCTGCCGGCGGTCTACCACCTGGCGGCCCGTGGCCGCCTGGACGAACAGCGCATCATCGGCGTCGGTCGCTCGCAGTGGAACGCCGAGGACTTCGTCGACTTCGCCCGCAAGAGCATCACCGAGAGCGTCGGTGAGGTCGACGAGGCCGTCTTGGCCGAGCTCGCCCCGCGCTTGGACTTCGTCTCGGGCGAGTACGACGACGCCGAGCTGTACCCGGCGATCGAGCAGGCCGTGGCGGGCTGCGATGCGTCCCTGGCCTACCTGGCCATCCCGCCGTTCCTGTTCGAGCGGGTCATCGGCGGGCTGGCCGCCACCGGTCTCAACGACGCCGGGCGCCTCGTCGTGGAGAAGCCCTTCGGTCGCGACCTGGAGAGCGCACGCGAGCTGAACGCGGTGATCTTCGACGCCTACCCCGAGGACCGCGTCTTTCGCATCGACCACTTCCTGGCCAAGGAACCCATCCAGAACCTGTTGGTGTTCCGCTTCGCCAACACCGTGCTCGAACCCCTCTGGAATCGCAACCACGTCGAGGAGGTGCAGGTCACGCTGCTGGAGGACTTCGACGTCGAAGGGCGCGGTGGGTTCTACGACGAGGTCGGTGCGCTGCGGGACGTCGTGCAGAACCACATGCTCGAGATCGTCACCCTGTTGGCGATGGAGCCGCCGGTGTCGTCGTCGGCCGCTGACCTGTTGGACGAGAAGGTCAAGGTGCTGCGGGCCATCCGCGCCGTCGACCCCCAGACGGTCGTGCGCGGCCAGTACGAGGGCTACCGGGACGAACCCGGCGTCGACGAGGACTCCGACACCGAGACCTACGTCGAGCTGACCCTCGAGATCGACTCGTGGCGGTGGGCGGGCGTCCCGTTCCGCCTTCGGGCCGGCAAGGCGATGCAGGCGACGGTCACCGAGGCCGTCGTCGACTTCCGTCGACCACCCCGTGATCTGTTCCTGCCCGCCGGACCCCATCCGGGCAGCGATCCGCACTCGAACCACTTCCGGTTCCGGATGAAGCCCGACGACACCATCTCGTTGTTCTTGCAGTCCAAGCGCCCCGGCACCGAGCTGGCCGCCAGCCCCGTCGAGCTCACGGTGTCGACCGAGGAGGAGCTCGGCGACGCCCCCGAGGCCTACGAGCAGCTGCTGGACGACGCCATGTCGGGTGACCACCGGCGCTTCGGGCGCGCCGATGCGGTGATGGAGCAGTGGCGCATCCTGGATCCGGTGCTCGAACCCACCGAGGTGCCCCTCATCTACCGACGAGGATCCCTCGGGCCGAGGGTCGACCGGTCCTTCGTGTGGCACGACGACCTGGACGAGCTGTGAGGGGCGCCGCCGTACAGGTCGTCGATGACGGCGAGTGGGCCGATCGGGGGGCCATCGCCGCCCTCGACGCCATCGGCGAGGCCCTCGCCGAACGGGGACGGGCGACGGTGGCGTTGTCGGGCGGTTCGACGCCCGACCCGGTCCACGCCCTGATCGCCGAGCGCCTGCCCCCCGAGGCCGACGTCGTGTTCTGCCAGGTCGACGAGCGCATCGCCCCCGATGGCCACGACGACCGCAACGACACCGCCCTGCGGGCGATGCTCGGGCGGTGGGCCGGCCCGGAGCACTACCGCCCGATGCGGGTCGACCCGGTCGATCTCGACCGCTCGATCGCCGAGCTGCACGAGATCGCCGGCACGCCGCCCGTGCTCGACCTGGTGGTGCTCGGCATCGGCGAGGACGGTCACACCGCCTCGCTGATCCCCGGTGACCCGGGCCTCGACGAGATCGACGCGGCCCTGGTCGTCACCGGCACCTACCAGGGCCGCCAGCGCATGACGATGACCTTCGGGGTGCTCGCTGCCGCCCGTCGCCGGCTGATGCTGGTGCGCTCGGCCGCCAAGGCCGACGTGATGGCCCTGGCGCTCGCCGGTGACCCCGGGGTCCCGGCCGGGCGGGTGCCCGGTGCGGGCACCGTGGTGGTCGCCGACCGCTCGGCGGTGCCAGATCAGACGTGACCCGCGGCCGCTGATCCGTGACGTCGAGTCGCCGTCGCCGGCCCGTGGACGTCGACTCGTGACCCTCGACTCGTGACCGCCGACCTGTGACCATCGACTCGTGACTCTCGACTCGTGACCCTCGACTCGTGACGGCCGGCCCGTGACCGTCGACCACCTGCTCTGGGGCGCACCCGAGCTCGACCGGGGCGTTGCCACCCTCGCTCGCCTGACTGGCAGCACCGCCGCCCCGGGCGGCGTCCATCCCGGGCGGGGCACGCGCAACGCCCTGTTGTCCACCGGTGACGCCTACGTCGAGGTGATCGCTCCCGACCCCGCCCAGGGTCGTGTCGGGCTCGGACGGGTCCTCGCCGACCTCGACGAACCCCGCCTCGTGGGCTGGGCCGCCCGGGCCGACGACGCCGCGATGGTCACCGCCCGGGCGCTGCACGTCGGCCTCACCCCCGTCGCCGTCCCGATGCGTCGCAGCACCGCTGACGGCGACGAGCTGGGCTGGACGGTGGTGACGTTGGGCGGCCACGACCTGGGAGGTGTCGTGCCCTTCGCCATCGACTGGGGCGCGAGCCCGCACCCGTCGGCGACGGCGCCGCCAGGTCCCGAGCTGGTGTCGTTCGCGGTGTCGTCCCCCCGGGCCGACGAGGTGCAGGCGGTCATCGACCGGTTGGGGCTCGACGAGGGCGTCGAGGTGCGCGACGGACCAGAGCCCGAGCTGCGAGCCGTGCTGGCCTGCGCCGGAGGCCTCGTCGAGCTCGCCGGCGCCCCGTTGCCGACGCTCGGGCCCGGCGACGCACCAGACCGCTAGCCTGGATCGGTGTGACGGACGTCGACACCACCCTCGACCAGAGCACCCGCCCCGTCGTCACCGAGGGCGGCGACCACGAGCGGTTCGCCCACTACGTGCCCCGGGCGCAGCTCAACCGAGCGCTGGTCACCGGCGAGGCGGTCATCGCCCTGTGCGGCAAGCGCTGGGTGCCCCACCGTGATCCCGAGCGGTTCCCGGTCTGTCCGACGTGCAAGGAGATCAAGGCCGCCCGCTCCGCCGGCTGAGCGGCCCGCCCGGGCGGGTCACGTCGACCACAGGGCGACGAGCTCGGCGGCGGCTGCGGCACCCGATCTCGCCGCCCCCTCCACCAGAGGTCCACCGAAGATGTCGCCGGCGAGCAGCAGCGGCGGATCGGGGCTCGCCCGGTGTACCCGGGCGTCGAGCACGGTGGTGGGTTGGGCGCAGCGCCACCGCTTCACCGTCGCTGGACCGAGGCGTACCCCGAGGCGTCCACCGACCTCGGCGATCACCCGGGCCCCGAGCTCGTCGTCGGCGTGGTCCCACCACGCCCGGCTGGCCTGCGCGGTGAGGTGCACGGTCACCGCACCGGTCGCCGAGATGCCCTTGGCCACGCCGTCGGCGATCCATGCGACCGGCCCCTCACCCAGGCGGACCGCGCCCGGTTCGTCGAGGGCGCTTCGTCCGTCGGCCACCAGCATCACGGCGATGCAGGGCTCGTACGTGAGCGGGGCCAGCTCGTCGGCTCCGTCGGGGACGACCCCGCCCGCCTCGAGCAGGGCCAGGGTCTGGGGCACCGGCGGGGTGGCGATCACCGCTGCACCCCGGATCGCATCGCCGTCCTCGGTGCGCACCGTCCAGCCGTCCGCACCGTCGGGTTCGATCGACACGACCCGCTCGGCGACCCGCACGTCGGACAAGCCCCGGGCGAGGTGCTCGGCCACGTCGGTCATGCCGTGGCGGCCGCGCCAGCGGATGTGGCCGTCGATTGGCGGCCGCGCCAACGGACGTGACCGTCGATCTCGCTGGTGGCGTCGTCGTGCAGGAGCCGCCGATGCCACTCGGCCACCACCCCCGCCGCCCGCCACGCCTCGACCATCTGGCGCATCTCGTCGGACCGGGCGGTGAAGAACTGGGCGCCGTGGTCAAAGGTCGCTGCCCCGATGCGCCGGGTGGCGGTGCGCCCGCCCACGCCCCGCCCCTTGTCGATGACGACGACGTCGAACCCAGCCGCCTCACAGGCCGTGGCGGCGACAAGGCCGGCGATGCCCGCTCCGACGATGACCACCGACCTCACGGCGTCTCGTCCGAGGGGCGCAGCGTGACCGAGATGCGCTCGCCGACCGGGCGCGCGGTGCGGGGGACCGCATGCTCCCAGTCGTGCTGGGAGCGGCCGCCCATCACCAGCAGGTCACCGCTGGCCGGTGACAGCCGCACCGATGCGCCCCCGCCCCGGGGCCGCAACAGGAACCGACGGGTCGCCCCGACCGTCACGATGGCCACCAACGGCGCGCGTTGCGAGCGGTGGATGCGGTCGCGATGCCAGGCCACGGCATCGTCACCGTCGCGGTAGCGGTTGCAGAACACGGTGTCGAAGCGCCGCCGGTAGCGGTCGCTGAGGGCTCGAGCCAGCTCGGCGATGACGGGGTGCTGGGAGGGGCGCCGGATGCCGCCGCTCAACCGAGGCTCGGTGACCCGTTCGCCGAACAGCACCCTGGTGCCCTGGGTCCATGACAGCGCAGCGAGAAGATCGTCGAGCAGCGCCGGGGTGCCGGTGACGAGACCGGCCTGTTCGTCGACCCACGTGTGGGCGTCGAGGTGCCGGCGCGTCGGGGCGACCGCGGCCACCGCCGGCACGTCGGCGAGATCGAACAGCGACCCCTGCACGCCGCCCAGCCTAGGACCAGATCGAACACGTGTTCCACGCCGGGGCCACGGGGTGGATCGCCCGCCATCGGGCCCGAGGCGATGATGGGGGTGTGGCGACGTTCTATGACCTGCTGGGCGTCAGTCCCGACGCGGACGTCGATGCGGTCAAGGACGCCTACCGCAGTCTGGCCCGGGCGCTGCACCCCGACACCTCCGGCGACGCCGCCCCCGACGCCCAACGGGCCATGGCGCTGTTGAACGAGGCGTGGACGACGCTGTCAGACCCGGACCGCCGTGCGGACTACGACCGCATCGAGCGGGTGGTACCCGTCTTCGCGGCCCCGGCGGCCGGCAGCCCCCCGACCCGTCCGGCCCCGGGTCCTGATAGGTGGGACCCGTCGGTGTTCGCCCCGGCGCCCCGGCCCCGTGCCTCGCGCAAGGACGAGTGGATCGGCGGGGTGCGCCACCAGGTGGTGCGCCTCGCCGCCGAGGCCGGCCGCAGCGCGTCCCTGACGCTGTCGATGCGGCGCCGAGGCCGGCCCCGTGAGGTCTACGAGGCCTGCCTGCCCGGCGTCGTCGAGCACCTCGGGCTCGACACCGAGACACGGGTGCGGCGGGCCCGGGCCCTCGGCGTCGCCCCCCTCGACCTGTGGCTGGTGACCGCGCTCATCGGCGTCCGCTCCCTCGTGGCCGCGCTGGCCCGGGAGGTTTCGCTCGGCGTAAAGGCCGACGAGACGGTCCTGGCCACCGCCGAGATGCTCGACCGCATGTGGGACACGATCGGCCACGAGGTCCGCCACGACGTGGCCTCGGGGTTGGGCGGCAACCCCCACCTGCACCGCTGGCTGACCGGCCACGATCACTAGGCGGAGGAGCCAAAGCCGTTGCGGATGTCGCTGGTGACCCGCCAAGCGACGATCCGGCGGCTGAGTGCGTCGACGATGAAGCAGAGCGCCTAGATCAGTTGAGCGGCGTCGCGGCTCGCCCCGACCACGACGTGACCTGCGGGAGCGGTCTGATGACGGTGAAGGCGATCTGAAGGTCTACGTGCCCCGCCGCTCGTGGTGAGCTCCGCCACCGATCCCGGCGCCTCGGACCACCTCGGCGAAGCCCTACAGCCAACCCCCACGTCCCGGACGGCGGGCATGCCCCTGGCGGCGACCACCTCAGGTGGCACCACCGGGACGTCTACCGAAGCGACCTCGCTGCGAGCTGAGCGCGTCCTCGACGACTGCCACGGCGCCATCGACGTCGTGGTGCTCCCAGACGCGGACGACGATCCAGCCGGCGTCGGCGAGCGCTGCGTCCACCCTGCGGTCGCGCTCGACGTTCGCAGCGAGCTTCGGCACCCAGTACTCACGGTTCGACTTCGGAACGTGCTGGTGGTCCGGGCAGCCGTGCCAGAAGCAGCCATCGACGAACACGGCGACCTTCCATCGGGTGAAGACGACGTCGGGCCTGACCCGGGCCGTCCCGGCCCGAAGGAGGTGGTCCTTCCGGTACCGGTGACCGCGACGATGGAGCGCAGAACGGAGCCGGACCTCAGGCTTGGTGCCGGTCCTTCGGTTGGCCTTGCCGATCTTGGTGGCCGCCACGTCCCGGGGCTCCGGGTAGGGCACGATCCGGCCGCCGCCGAGGTTGACCGTCCGGCCCGCGTGAAGCGGCGCCCCTTCCCTGCGTCGCTCCGGCCGGCCGTTTGCTGCCACAGGGTCCGGGTGTACTGGGTGGATGGGAACGTTGCACCACGACCTGCGGACCAACGGCATCCAGCTCGGTCTCCTCACGCCCGAGAGGGTTCGCGCCCAGCCGTCGCGCAGCGGCCAAACTGGGCGCGTGACCGTCGGCTCCGCCATCTCCCTGTTCTCCGGAGCGGGCGGGCTGGATCTGGGCGTCGAGGCGGCCGGTTTCTCCACCGTCGCCGCAGTCGAGTGGGACCAGGACGCGGCCGACACCATGGAGTAGAACGCTCCGACGTACTTCCCGGGGCTCCACGAGGTCGTGCGGGCGGACCTCCATCCCCTCGCCGCAGGCTCCGGCAGTGGTGTCACCACTCGAGACATCCTCAGGGCGGGCGCGCTGAACCGACGCGACCGGCCCGACCTGCTCGTAGGCGGGCCTCCGTGCGTGGCCTTCTCCAAGTCAGGGTTCTGGCTCGACTGGAAGCGCGACGGCATCGACCCGGCGGCCAGCCTCCTGCAGGCGTACACACGGGTGCTGGCCGATGCGAAGCCCCGCCATTTCATCCTTGAGAACGTCTACGCGCTGACCTTCAACAACAAGGCCAGCAGGCCGGCCTTCGAGCGGCTGCTCCGAGAGATCGAGGCAGCCGGTTACCAGCACACGTGGCAGGTCCTCAACGCAGCCGACCACGGCGTCCCGCAGGCCCGGCCCCGCTTGTTCATCGTCGGTTGCCGCAAGGGAGAGGAGCTTCCCGAGCTGCCCGCTCCCACCCACCACGGCGAGTGGGAGCGACGCAAGGTCACCGGTGGGCCGCTCCCCCACGTCACCACCGGTGAGGCGCTCGACGGGCTGATCACCGAACCCGAGCTCGAAGAGGTGGTGCGCGGAAGCTGGGGCCACCTGCTCCCCGAGATCCCCCCCGGCGACAACTACCTGCACTTCACCGAGGAGCGAGGTCACCCAAACCCCCTCTTCGAGTGGCGCTCTCGCTACTGGTCGTTCCTGTCGAAGCTCGATCCGGCCCGGCCGTCACCGACCATCCAGGCGCAGCCCGGGCCCAACGTCGGCCCGTTCCACTAGCAGAGCCGACGTCTCCGGGTGCCCGAGCTTCGCCGCCTGTTCACCTTTCCCGACGACTTCGACCTCGTCGGAAAGCGAGCATCGGTACAGGCGCAGATGGGCATCTCGGTCCCCCCGTTGCTGGCCCGACGTGTCGCAGAAGCCGTCGCAGCAGCGGCGAGCTGACATCTGACGGCGTGCGTCGGACGAGCACACCAAGCCTCGCGGGCCGTTCGTACATCCCGAGGACGTACCCGCTGTCAGCCAGGCGGACGCCCGTCATCGACCTGCTCCAGAGCGCTGTCGAGGCGAGCGGTGGCCGGGTGGTCTCATGCTCGTATCCCGGGGAGAGGGTCGCACCGATCTTCGTTGGCGCTGAGGACGAGGACGGGCATCGGTACGGTCTCCTCACCTACCCGTTCACCACCACCCGCCGGACGACCAAGAACCGCCCGAGCGGTGAGCACCGCTTCCAGATCCGCTTCGGCCATCCCGCGAGGATCCGGCAGGAAGCGAACCCGTTGGCCCGTGACCCCGCCGGGGTGGATGTGACGCTCGTGCTCGCAGCTGATCCCGAGCGAGACCTCATCGTCGGCCTCGATCCCCTGGTGTACGCCGAGCTGCCGATGGGCGTCTCTGGCTACTACCGCGACGTCCACGCCGAGGCGGTGGCTCGCTCGGGCTGGTCTGCGTGGGCAAAGGAGAAGTCCAAGCCGAGGACCGAGCAGGGATCGAACTGGGAAGGCCTCGAGTGCACGGTGGGGTTCGCGCCACGGCGGTTCCTCGACTACGCGCGGTTCGAGGCGATCGCCACCAGCCTGGGACTGGACACCGGCCTCCGCATCAGCCTCGCCTAGCGGTCCGAAGGCGGCGAGGTGGACCGTCACGCCCTGGAGCAGCTGTTCGGCATCGACGCAGCGACGATCCTCGACATCGTCGACTCGAACTTCCGGCTCGGCGTCGCAGTTCGCGGAAGCGTCGCCGAGCACCACTTGGGCAGGCTCCTCGCACGAGATCCCTCCGTGACGTCGTGCGAAGCCATCGACCAGGACGGAGAGCCGGACTTCAAGGTCCGGCTTCACGACGGGCGCCGGCTCACGATCGAGTGCAAGAACGCCCTCCGGGAGACCTACAAGGACGGGAACGCCAAGGTGGAGACGCAGAAGACGCGCGACTCCGGCGCAGGGCGGAAGTACACCTTTGCCGCATTAGACATCCTCGCCGCATGCACGTTCTCCGTAACGGGCCGCTGGACGTTCAAGTTCAAGCTCGCCACCGACCTGACAGCATGGAAGACCGACCCTGCTCGCATCGCAGCGATCCAACGCATCGATGCAACCTGGTCAGACGCACTCGAGGACGTCTTTTGACGGCGCTAGGGTTGCCTGTAGGTTCCCACACCGGCCAGCCCGGTCTTCCGAAGGACGCCAGATCGACCAGCTCCACCCGTAGTCGGTCCTTGATCTCGGCCCCGCTCATCGCAGCTCGGACACGACGGATGCCGGTCCGTGTCTCGATGGTCACACCGATCGGCGCCCGGGCCGATCATCGACTGCGACCACGCTCACCTCGAGCAAGCCGACGAGCAGTTCGAACATGGGTGTAGGACTGGTCTCCAACAGGGGCTTCCAGTCAGCTGGCGTAGGACCGCCGGTTCTTCGAGCCCCTGTGCCGAGCCCGGTGGACCCCCGCCGTCCACCTTCCCCCGCTCATTCGTCGCAGCCCACCATCGGAGTCGATGCAGGCGCTGCGACATGACCGCTACGCTCACCCGAATGCAGGGCGCGTCTGGATCAGACGTGACGTTTCTCTCTCAGGCGGAACCGATCGACGAGTACGGCCGTGCGCTTTACGCCGTCGGGCGGTCAGTGCTACGTGCTCTGCTCGATCAGCTGGGACCGGACGATCTTACTGATCTCAACACTGATCGCGCCGACATCACCTTCCGTCAACTCTCAAAGGTGGTGAGGCTTCAACGCGACAAGGGCATGCGCGGCGACGGTTTCGAGTGGGCGGTGCACGAAGCCATCGTTGGCGGTGAGCCCCTCGTCTGCGAGCCAATCGCTCGGGCTCTAGAAGGGGCGAGTGCAACGCTCCGAAACAACATTGACCGGCCCACCTCCCTGCTGTTTGGATACGAACGAGCAAAGTACCTCGGATTCCTCAACGCAGTTGTTGAGGCAGGCGCGGACTCGTACATTCTTCCCGACGGAAGCGGTCGACCATTCAACTTTGGTCCATGGGTGTCGGTCGCAGCGAAGGGGCAGCTAGCAGAGCCTCTGCTCCGGCCGCGTATTAGAGAGATCTGGAAGACTGACATCTTCCTGAGCAATCAACAAGAGACGCGCTACGTCGCAGCGTCGATCAAGAGCAATTGGCGGCAGCTCGAACAGGCTCGCGGGATCCGGATTGGAATCGTACCAGAGGCGCCCGACCTCACTAGGCCGTACCGACGGCACAAGGGGATGCACCTCGCCGTACTACCTGACCCGGACGGGTTTATGGGCCTCTTCAATGACGCATACCAAGCGGTTGCGCGGGCGGTGGCGGCCGTTGGCAGGCAGGATCCAGGCAACTACTTCGAAAAGCCGAGTGCGAAAGCTCAGCGCCTACAGGAGCAGTTGCAGAGGTACGAGAAGGCGAAGGTGATCGATCTGGAAGACGCTCTCGACGAAGCCGCTCAGGAGCGACTCGTGGCGGTGCAGTCTCAGCTCGTGTCGGTTGATGCGCCCGGCTGGCTGCATCTCACTGAAAGGTCGATGAAAGTCATTGCGCCCAAACCCACGTTCGAACGCTTGGACTAGCCATTGTTGGCCTTAGCGTGAACGACGACCACGGCCCTCCAAGCGGGTGATGCGCCGGGGCTGCTACCCGGGCAGCTTCTCGCCTCCCACCACGGCCCACCTGGCCGTGGCCGACGCCGCCCGTCGCGCCCGGGCTCTCGACCAGGTCGTCTGGGTCGTCTCGACGGTGGCGCTGGCCAAGGAGGACGTTGTCGTGCCGGCGCTCGAGGACCGCCTCGACGTGCTCGAGGCCGTCGCCGCCGACCACGACTGGCTGTCGATCGAGTGCACCGACGCCCAGTTGCTCGTCGATCTGGCCCGGGGCTACGACGTGGTCATCATGGGTGCCGACAAGTGGCACCAGATCCACGATCCCACCTTCTACGGCGGGCAGGCCGCACGGGACGCTGCGGTGGCGGCCCTGCCCGATCCGCTCGTCGTGCCCCGTGACGGCCTCGACGTACCGGCCCGGCTCCGCCTCGACGTCGACCCCGCCGTCGAGGGGGTGTCCTCGACCGCGGCGCGCGCCGGCCGCCACGAGCTCATGTTGCCCGCAGCGGTGGACCTCGATCGCCGGACCGGTGCCTGGACCGACCCCGCCCGCTACCTGACGTGGCGCACGACCGCATCGGCACGGAAAGATCAGGGCCCGCCGCCGGGTTGACCGGTGTGCGGGACCTCATCCCCAGGGAGCACCGTGGAGCACTTCGACCTCGTCATCGTCGGGAGCGGGTCGGGCAACATGATCCCCTCCCCCGACATGGACGACTGGGAGGTTGCCGTCGTCGAGGAGGGCGCCTTCGGCGGGACCTGTCTCAACGTGGGCTGCATCCCGTCCAAGATGCTGGTCTACGCCGCCGACACCGCCGAACGGGTGCGCCACGCCGAACGCTACGGGGTGCACGCCACGGTCGACTCGGTCGACTGGCCGTCGATCGTCGATCGGGTGTTCGGGCGCATCGATCCCATCGCCGACGGTGGCGAGCAGTGGCGAGCCGGGCTCGAGAACTTTGAGGTCATCAAGGAGCGGGGCACCTTCGTCGGCCACAAGCGCCTCGCGGTCGGCGACCGGGAGATCACCGCCGACCGCTTCGTGCTGGCCGCCGGTGCCCGGCCCGTCGTGGCGCCCATCCCGGGGCTCGACGAGGTCGGCTTCCACACCTCAGACACCATCATGCGCGTCCCCACCCTGCCCCGGCGCCTGCTCGTCATCGGCGGGGGCTACATCGCCGCCGAGCTGGGCCACGTGTTCGGTTCGCTCGGCAGCGAGGTCACCATGGTGGTGCGCAGCGCCCACATGCTGCGCGACGAGGACGAACAGATCAGCGCCGCGGCCACCGAGCTGTATGCCCAGCGCTTCGATCTACGCCTCGAGCAGACGGTGCGACGGGTCCGTCGAGAGGGCACCGAGATCGTCGCCGAGCTCGAGCACCGTGACGGCGACGGGACCGGCGGCGCCACGGACCTGCGTTGTGACCTCATCCTGGTGGCGATCGGGCGGCGCCCCAACAGCGACCTGCTGGGGGTCGAGGCGACCGGGGTGGGCACCCACCCCGACGGGCGGGTCGTCGTCGACGAGACCATGACCACCGGGGTCGAGGGCATCTGGGCCCTCGGCGACCTGACCAGCCCGTTCCAGCTCAAGCACCTGGCCAACGCCGAGGCCCGTGTGGTCGCCCACAACGTCGTGCACCCCGACCGCCCCCGTTCGGTCGACCACTCCCTGGTGCCCCACGCCGTGTTCGCCTCGCCCCAGATCGCCGGGGTGGGCCTGCGTGAGCAAGACCTGCGTGACGCCGGCACCCCCTACGTCCGAGCGGTCGTGCCCTTCGCCGGCACCGCCTACGGGTGGGCGATGGAGGACACGACGAGCTTCGTCAAGCTGCTCGCCGATCCGGCGACCCGCCGGCTGCTCGGTGCCCACCTGATGGGTCCTCAGGCCTCGACCCTCATCCAGCAAGCCATCCAGGGCATGCGCTTCGGCCAGACCGTCGATGAGATGGCCCGTGGTCAGATGTACATCCACCCGGCGCTGACCGAGGTGGTCGAGGTGGCGCTGCTCGAGCTGGTCAACGAGCTCGACTCGGCCGGGCGGCCCGACCCGACCGTCGCCGCCGTAGACGGCAACCGCCTGGACCTCTGAGGCCACCTGCGCGCCGGGGGTCTTCGGCGCAAGCGATCAGACCCGGGGGCGGGCGGCGGCCCGGCGGGCCCGATCGACCTCGGCGGCCAGGTCGGGCAGCGAGGCGAACGCCCCGGGCGGCGCCCCCTGCTCGAACGGCACTGCGTGCACGACGGTCGACCCGTCGGGTGAGGCGATGACCCGACGCACCCCGACCCCTCTGGCCTGCAGCGCCCGCACCGCCGTGCCTGGCCCGCACCAACGTCGCGGCGTGTCCGGCGGCTCCTCCGAAGGGGCGGCTCCCGCCCGGATCACCTCGGGTCCGGCCAGCTCGAGCACGACCACCCCGTGGTCCTGGGACCCGTCGCGGTCGTCGGCCGGTGCGAGGGGATCAGGCCCGGCGTCACCGGCCACCTGGACCATCCCGCACCGGAGGCACACCCCCACGTCACCGGACGCCGCCGCATCACCGACGGTCGCCGCGCCGCTGTCCGTGCGCCCGACGCCCGTGCGCCCGTCGGCCATGCGCTCGACGTCGGTGTGCTCGACGTCTGTGCGCCCGTCGGCCATGCGCTCGACGTCGGTGTGCTCGACGTCGGTGTGCTCGACGTCCGTGTGCTCGACGTCCGTGCGCTCGCCGTCGGTGCGCTCGCCGTCGGTGCGCTCGACGTCCGTGCGCTCGCCGTCGGTGCGCTCGACGTCCATGCGTCTGCCCGCCCTGCGCTTGACGTCCGTGCGCCCGTCGTCTTGCCGGCCGGCTGCCGAACGCACGAGGACCTCCAGTCGGTGAGCCCCGCAGGACGCACAGGCCAACCCGAGCTCATCAGCGGGCTGCACGCCGACCACTTCGGCCACCCTCGCCGTCGATCGTCGGCCCGAGCCCGTGGCGACGGGGTGGGCCGTGCCGCTGCCCGGTCGCCCTGCGCCGTGTGACGTCGACGCCGCACGGTCCGAGCCACCGACCCGGGCCCGCACCTCTTCGATGCCCCGCCGGAGCAACGCTTGCCAGCCCACCGCCGCATCATCGCGCCGCCCCGGCGGGCCGTCGGCCAGCCTCGGGTCGACCCGGTGCCTTCGATCGGAGCGGGCGGGCTCGACCCCTACGCTGCGGCGGTGCCCTTGAGCGACCGCGTGCTGATGGGCCCCGGCCCGTCCAACCCCTACCCCGAGGCCGTCGCCGCGCTCGGACGCCCCATGCTGGGCCACCTCGACCCCGAGTTCCTCGTCCTGCTCGACGAGCTGAACGACCGCCTGCGCACCGTGTGGCGCACCGGCAACCGGCTGACCTTCGCCGCCAGCGGCACCGGGTCGGCGGGCATGGAGCTGTGCCTGGTCAACGTCGTCGGTCCCGGTGATGTGGTGGTCGTCGGGGTCAACGGGGTCTTCGGTGCCCGCATGTGCGAGGTGGCCGAGCGCTGCGGCGCCGAGGTCGTCCGGGTCGATCACGACTGGGGGTGCCCGATCGACCCCCAGCGTCTCCTCGACGCCCACCCCTCCCCCACCGTCATCGGCCTCGTCCACGCCGAGACCTCCACCGGGGTGCGCTCCGACGTCACCGAGCTCACCGCAGCCAAGGACGATGCCCTGGTGCTGGTCGACTGCGTCACCTCCCTCGGCGGCATCCCCGTCGAGATCGACGACTGGGACGTCGACATCGCCTACTCCGGCACCCAGAAGTGCCTCGGCGTGCCCCCCGGCCTCGCCCCGGTCACGGTGTCCGAGCGAGCCCGTGCGCAGCTCCGCGAGCGCCCGCAGAGCTGGTACCTCGACCTCGGGTTGATCTCGGACTACGTCGACGGCGAGGGCGGCCGGGCCTACCACCACACCGCACCGATCTCGATGCTGTTCTCCCTGCACGCCGGGCTTGGTGCGCTGCTCGACGAGGGGCTCGAGGCGGCCTGGGCTCGCCACGAGGCGTGCGGCCAGATGCTGCAGGACGGTCTCGAGGCGCTCGGCCTGCAGCTGTTCGCCGCCGAGGGCCATCGCCTGCCCGAGCTCACCACCGTCTGGATCCCCGACGGCATCGACGAGGCCGCAGCCCGCCGGCGGCTGCTCGACGAGTACGGCATCGAGGTCGGCGGCGGGCTCGGACCGGTGGCGGGCAAGGTCTGGCGCATCGGCTGCATGGGCCACACCGCCAGGGTCCGCAACGTCGAGCTGGCCCTCGCCGCCATCGCCGAGGTCCTCGACCTCGACTGATCCCTGGCGTACCACGGGGCTCAGGCCCTGGTGGCTCTTCGCACTGGTCCCCCGCGTCGTGCGCATCATCGGCGTCGCCGAGCTCTACCTCGAGCGGTCAAGCCGATGGTCGTTCGAGACCGCAGTTGCATCATGAGCCCTTTGCGTCGGGTTCCGGCCGACGAGCGTCGCCCGGCGTTCGATCTCGCACACGGGGGCTCGGTCATCGGTCGGCGTGACACACCCCCTTTCTAAGGTGTCGAACATGCGATCGATCGGAGCAGGGTCGGCGGGCGGCGGGCCGGCGGTATCGGTGGATGTGATGGCGACCCGGGCCGCCGTCGACGAGCTGCGCGAGGTCTCCGCCGGCATCGAGGACGGCGAACGCCGCCGGGTCGCGCTGGTGGGTCGGGTGCTCGACACGTGCTGGTGGCAACTGGACGGGGCCCGCACCCCGGCCGCCTGGTTGCGCGCCCACCTCGGCGTCGACGACGACACGGCCCGTCGCTTGTTGCGCCTCACCGAGGTCTGCAGCCACCTCGGTGGTTTCGGCGTCGTCTACGCCGGCGGCCAGGTCAGCGCGGCTCACCTCGAGGTGCTGTCTCGGGCCGTGGCGGGCCGCTGGGATGCGGCGCGCAGCGATGAGGCTGCCCTGGTTGCGGCGGCCACCTGCCAAGGGCTGACCGCCTGGTCCGACACCTGTGCCGACTGGGCCGCCCGACAAGGGACCGCCGATGCCGAGGAGCGGTACGTCGCCCGGTCGTTGCGCACCCGCACCGATCTGTTCGGTGACCTCCACGGCGCCTTCCACCTTCCGGGCGACGACGGACAGCGCGTCCTGGCCGCCCTCGACGCCGCCACCGACCCCGCCGACCCCGACCACCAGCTGACCGTGCGCAGCTACCCGGCCCGCCGCGCCGACGCCCTCGTCGACCTCGTCTGCGGCGACGGTGAGGACCAGCGCGTCACCACCACCGTCGTCGTGGTCGACCGACCCCTCCTCGACGATGGTCCCACCGCCCGGCCCGACAGCTTCGATGTCGAGCAGCGCTGTGATCACCAGTCCGCAGCGATCAGTCCGGCCGTCGCAGCGCGGCTGGCCTGTGACGCCACCATCGTCGACGTCACCGTCGATGACGCCGGCCTGCCCCTGTTCCTGGGCCGCTCCCGGCGCACGTTCACCCGGGCCCAACGCCGCGCCCTGGCCGCCCGCCACCGACGCTGCGCATTCCCCGACTGCCACGTCGCCTACTGGCGCTGCCAGCTCCACCACGCCCACGAGTGGGCCCACGGCGGACCCACCGACATCGACAACGCCGTCCCCCTGTGCCGCTGGCACCACCACTTGGTCCACGACGGCGGCTGGACCCTCGGCGGCGAGGGCACGACGTGGGCCTGGCACCCACCCGCCGACACCCCCTGGGACCCGATCACGGTCTAACGACCCATCGGCCCGGCCACCCGCTCACCGGCTCGACCGTCGCCAGACCTGCCCGCAACGCCATCCAGCGGGAGTGAACCCGGGCTCCCGCCCAGGCGCGACCCGGCCCCGCCGACCGCCCGACCGGTGATGAGCCCGGCACCGCCGGGCCCGCCGGCGCGGCCCGTGTCGCCGGGGTGCGCTCCACCGCCCGAGAGCCGTGGATCCCGGCTCAGAACTCAATGAGGCTACGGGCCACCTTGCCCTCGCGCATCACTCGAAGGCGTGGTGACGCTCTCGCCGACGGCTGGCCCCGGCCCGCTCGTCAACACGGCGGCCCGCACAGGTGCTCCCCTCGGTCGGCGACCGCGGCAACGTACCGGGCCATCGCTGTCGGTGACTCGGGGCACACCCCGATCAGGACGCCTACGGTGAGATCCATGCACGACGTCTCCTTCGACAACCGCGTCACCCGCATGCTCGGCGTGGAACTGCCGATCATCCAGGCGCCGATGGGCTGGATCGCCCGGTCCCAGCTGGCCTCGGCGGTGTCGAGGGCCGGGGGCATGGGCATCATCGAGACGTCCTCGGGCGAGCTCGACGCCGTCAAGGACGAGATCTACAAGATGCGCGACCTGACCGACCGGCCCTTCGGGGTCAACATCGCCCAGGCGTTCGTGAAGGACCCCAACATCGTCGAGTTCGTCGTCGACCAGGGCATCCGGTTCGTGACCACCTCGGCCGGATCACCCACCCGCTACACCGGCGCCCTCAAGGCCGCCGGCCTCACCGTCTTCCACGTCGTGCCCCACCTCGCCGGCGCCCTCAAGGCCGTCGACGCCGGGGTGGACGGCCTCATCGTCGAGGGCGGCGAGGGCGGCGGGTTCAAGAACCCCGACGACGTCGCCTCCATGGTGCTGTTGCCGCTGGTGGCCTCCAAGGTCGACGTGCCGATCGTCGCCGCCGGGGGCATCGTCGACGGCGCCTCCATGGCCGCCGCCTTCGCCCTCGGCGCCGAGGGCGTCCAGCTCGGCACCCGGATGGTGTCAGCGGCAGAGTCGCCCGTGCACGACAACTGGAAGCAGGCCATCGTCGACGCCCGCGAGACCGACACGCTGTTCTTGAACCGCGAGATCGGCCCTGGCCTGCGGGCGCTGCGCACCGAGCGCACCGAGCAGCTCGCCCGACGCCACGACCACAACGCCATGGCCGACATGGCCAACGCCATGGACCTCTACTTCGGCGGCGACATGGAGGCCGCGATCGCCCTGTCCGGCCAGGTAGCCGGGCGCATCGACGAGGTGCGACCGGTGGCCGACATCCTCGCCGACCTCGTCACAGGCTTCGGCGAAACGATCAGCCGACTGGCTCGCAGCTACGCCCCCGAAGGGGCGCCGGCGGCCGGCTGAGTCGGCCCCCGGCCCCGGCGCCGGCCCGTCACGGATCGGAGTCGGCCGGCACCATGATGTATGGTCACCGCCGTGACCGACGTGGACACCGCTCCCGGCGCCCGGGCCGACGACGAGTGGGACGCCGCCATCGCCCCGTTCACCGGCGCGATGGCCCCCGACGGCCTCGAGCCGTTCGCCGGGTCCGAGCGGCTGCGCCCCGACGGGCGCCCCCGTCGTGAGCTGCGCGACGAGCTGCGCCGCATCCCCGACGCCCGCAACGCCGTGGCCGTGGTGACGACGCTGATCCAACCGCCGCTGGTGGCCTGGGCGGCGCTGCACCTCGACCACCCGGTCACCTGGATGCTGGCCGTGCTGGTGATGGGCACGTTCTTCGCCCGCCTGGCCGCCCTGCACCACGAGGGCGCGCACCGGCTGCTGTGCTCGAACCGCCGCATCAACGACGCCGTCGGCGTGGTGGTGCTCGGGTGGCTGGGCTTCGGCGACTGCGGCGACACCTACCGCCGGGTGCACGCCGCCCACCACCGCGACGAGATGGGTCCTCGCGAACCCGATCTCGGCCTCTACGCCCGCTACCCGGTCACCCGATCGTCGATGCGACGCAAGCTCACCCGCGACGCGCTCGGTGTCTCTGGCTACAAGAACCTGAAGCCGGCCCTGGTCGGGCTGTGGCGCCCCGAACGCCGGGCCCGGGCGCTGCGCACGTTGGCGGGCATGGCGGTGACCTTCGCCGCCTACGCCCTGGCCGGGGTGCCGTGGCTGTGGGTCGCGCTGTGGCTGCTCCCGTGGCTGTGCGTGTGGCGGGTCATCAACCGGCTGCGCGCCATCGCCGAGCACGGCGGCATGACCCGCTCGGCCGATCGGCGGCGCACCACCCACGACGTGCGCCAGCACCTGCTCGCCCGCCTCACGATCGTGCCGTACAACATCGGCTACCACCTCGCCCACCACGTCGACTCGGGCATTCCGTGGACCAACCTGCCCCGCCTCCACGACGTGCTCGTCGCCGACGGCTACGCCCGACCCGACCAGACGTGGTCGTCCTACCCGGCGCTGTGGCGCGCCCTCGCCCGGGGGCGAGGCGACGCCGACGCCGAGGTCGGCGCCTGAAGCTCAGCGGATGACCCCCGACCCCAGCCCCGCAGGTGTCCCGGGCGGGTGGACCCCCGACCCCGACCCCGCAGGTGCCCCCGGCGGGTGACCACCGACCTCGGACCGGCAGTCGCGGGGGCGTCAGCACCAGCGCTCACCGCCCGCCAGATCCTGCTGTCGACCCTGCTCGGCACCGACCCGCCCCGCCTTCCGGTCGCCCGGCTGGTTCGGGCGGCTGAGTTGTTCGACGTCGCCGAGGGCACGGCCCGCACCGCCCTGTCACGCATGGCGGCCGCAGGTGAGGTCATCCACGCCGACGGCTGGTACGAGCTCGCCGGCCCGCTCCTCGACCGAGGAGACCGGCAGCGACGAGCCCGGCACCCCGCCCGCCGCCCCTGGGATGGCACCTGGGTCGTGGTGGTGGTGCGGGCCGGCGGGCGCAGCCGAAGCGAGCGTGACGCCTTGCGCCGGGCCGCTCGCGCCGCCCGCCTGGGAGCGTTGCGCGACGGCGTGTGGGCACGGCCCGACAACCTCGACGAACCGCTGCCCGATGCGCTGGTGCACCACGCCGACCACTTCCGCAGCGCCCGCCCCGCCGCCGGCCCCGATGATCAGGTCGGGCATCCACCCGCTGGCGGCCCCGACACCGGCCCCGCCGATGATGGCGCACGGCTGGCCGTCGCGCTGTGGGATCTGGACGCCTGGGCCGCGGACGCCGCGCAGCTGGGCCGACAGGTGCGAGACCTGTCCGGCCGCCTCGACTCGGACCCATCCGTACCGGACCCCCCGGTGCTACGGGAGGGCTTCGTGGTGTCGGCGGCGGTGCTGCGCCACCTCCTCGCCGATCCGCTGCTGCCCGACGAGTTGACCCCGCCGGGCTGGCCCGCCCGGTCGCTGCGTGACGACTACGACCGCTTCGACTCCGCCTACCGGGCGGCCCTTCTCACCCTCTTCGAGTCGGCCGGACGGTGACCGAGCGCGCCGTGGCCCGTTCCGACGGCGCCGGCCTGGCCATCTGGCGCGCCGGGCACCTCCGTCGTCAGCCCGGGCGCAGCACCATGAGCGCGAGCACGCCGGCCACCGCCGGCCACAACGCCGCCACGGCCACGGTGGCTCGCCGTCGGAGCGCGGCGTCACCCGCGTCGGTCGCAGTGCTCGTGACGCCGGCCGACCGGGCGTGGTGCCGGTCGGCACCGGACCGGCCGAGCCCGTCGCCGGCCCGATCGAGATCGTCCAAGATCGGCAGGACGAGCACCGCCCCGCCGACCCCAGCCAGAGCCAGCAGCGACAGCGCACCTGACACCCACCCGTCGCCGAAGCTCCACGGCCCGACGGCCACCATCACAGCCCCGACGGCGGTGGCCACACCGAGCCCGCCGACGCCACCCCGGCGCAGCACGTCGGCTGCGGCGCGCCCCGAGGCGCCGGTGGCGGTCATCACCCCGGCCGCGACCACGCCCGCCGCACCCGTGGTGGCAGCCAGGACGTGGACGACGAGCAGCACCCGGTAGGCCGCATCGCCGAGGGAGAGCGCGCCGGCCACCCCGTCGACGTTACGAGCCCCCGGCGTGCAGCGACCCACGGCGGTCGTGTGACACTGGTCGACGTGGCGACCCACGTCGTGCAGCTCACCGACACCCACGCCCTGGCCGAGGGGTCCACGACCAGCTTCGGGCTCGACACCAACGCCCGCCTCGAACAGGCCGTGCGTCGCATCGAGGGACTTCAGCCACCCGCCGACGTGGTGGTGATCTCGGGCGATCTGACCGATGGCGGCACCGACGTCGAGTTCGACGCGCTGCTGGCCCGCCTCGCACCCCTGCAGGCGCCGGTGTGGCCGGTGGTCGGCAACCACGACGAGCGTGACGGGCTGCGCCGCGCCTTCCCCGGCGTCGACACCGCCGACGCGCCCGGATCGACGTGGCAGTGGGTCTCCGAGCTCGACGAGGTGCGGATCGTCGCCCTCGACACCACGATCGAGGGTCGCCACGACGGCGAGCTCGACGACGCCCGCCTCGGGTGGCTCGACGACCGCCTCGGCGAGCAGCCCGGCCGGGTGACGATCGTGGCCATGCACCACCCACCGTTCACCACCGGCATCTGGTGGATGGACGCCGGGGCGCTGCGCCGCGGGGCCGACGGGCTGCGAGCCGTCGTCGCCGACCACCCCCAGGTGCGACGCATCATCTGCGGGCACCACCACCGCTCGATCATCACGAGCTGGGGTGCCACCGTCGTGTCGGTGGCACCGAGCACCGCCCACCAGGTGCACCTCGACCTAAGCCCCGAGTCGCCGGCCCGCTTCACCACCGAGCCCGGAGGGTTCCACCTCCACGTGGTCGACGGTGATGACGTCACCACCCACGTCGTGACCGCCGATCCGCCCGAGCGGATCGTCGAGCTGGCCGGCGGGCGCGACGGGTGGGAGCGCTTCGCCCGACGGCTCCGCTCGGGGGCACCGCTGGAGAAGTGACGCCAAGGCCGCCGGCCGGGGCGCACCGGACGGGCGTTGCCGGGCGGGCGTTGCCGGCCGAGGCGCTGGGCTGAACGGCAGCGACCCCGACAGGTAGCGTCGACGAGGTGACCTCCGACACGCTTCGATGACCGGCCGACGATCTGAACCGGCCGGGGCGCCTGGCCCACAGCGGCCCGGTGCGGGTGGCATCGATCCGGCCGACCTGGCCGAGCCGGCGGTCCCGGCCGATCAGGCCGAGCGGTCCGACGGGGCAGGTGTCGGACCCCTCGACGGTCTGCGGGTGCTCGATCTCGCCCGGGTGCTGTCGGGCCCCTACGTCGGTCGGATGCTGTCAGATCTCGGCGCTGACGTGGTCAAGGTCGAGCCGCCCGGCGGGGACGTCACCCGCCACTGGGGACGACAGGTCGCCGGCCTGTCGGGCTACTTCACCCAGCAGAACGCCGGCAAGCGCAACATCGGCGTCGATCTCGGCGCCGAGGGCGGTGCCGAGCTGGTCGCCGGACTGGCCGCTGTCGCCGACGTGGTCATCGAGAACTTCCGACCCGGTGTGCTGGCCCGCCACGGCCTCGCCTACGACGACCTGTGCGAGACCAACCCCCACCTGGTGATGCTGTCGATCACCGGGTTCGGCCAGACGGGCCCCGAGACCCATCGCCAGGCCTACGCACCCGTCCTGCACGCCGAATCCGGGGTGCTGGCCCGCCAGGCCCACTTCGACGGACGTCCCGCCACCGACTTCGTGCTGTCGGTCGCTGACACCAACGCCGCCCTCCACGGCCTGGTCGGCGTCATGGCTGCGCTGGCCATGCGGGAGCGCACCGGGCGGGGCGCCCACGTCGATCTCGCCATGCTCGACGCCATGGTCGCCACCGACGACTACGTCCACCACGCCCTCGACGGCGACCCGGCGGTGCGCCTCGGCGGCCAGGTCTTCCCCGCCCGCTGGGGTGAGGTGCTGATCTCGAGCGAACCGAAGTACCTCTGGGCCCAGCTGCGTGACGTCCACGGCCTGGTCGACCCGACCCCGCCCGGGGCGTCGCTGACCGCCAAGATCGAGCACCGCCGGGGCGCCATCGCCAGGTGGGTCGCCGCCTTCGACGACCCCGCTGCGCTGCACGCCGCCCTCGCCGAAGCCAACCTGGCCAGCGCCGAGGTCCGGGCCTCCGCACAGGTCGTCGACGCGCCGTCCCTGGCCCACCGGGAGGCCTTCGTCGAGCTCGACGACCGCGCCGGCGGCACCCGCCGTGTGGTCCGGGCCCCGTACCGGATGACCGGTGCCGCCGTCGGCCCCCGCCGCCCGGCCGCCCACCGGGGCGAGCACGACGCCGAGGTCCTCGCCGAGTGGCTGGGAGTGGGTGCTGACGGTGTCGAGGTGCTGGCCGACGCCGGCGTCCTCGGCCGTCCCGCTCCCTGACGCTGGTCCGTGGCGCGCATCGGTCTGCACGGCGTCGGGCTCGACGACGACGGGGGCGTCCGGCTCGCTGGCATCGCCCTGGACGTCGACGACGGCGAGCACCTGTGCGTCCTGGGGCGATCGGGATCGGGCAAGACCCGACTGCTCCGGCTCGTGGCCGGGCTCGACCGGCCCACCGAGGGCACCGTCACGATCGACGATCGCGATGTCACCGGCCTGGCGACCCGCCATCGGCGCGTCGGGCTGGTGCTGCGCGAGGACGTCTTGCCCGCCGGGCAGCGGACCGCCGAGGCGATCCGGATGCCCCTTCTGCTGCGGCGTCGTCGTGGTGATCACGCCCGAGCGGTGCGCAACGAAGCAGCCCGCCTCGGCATCGACGATCTGCTCGACACCCCCGTCGGCGAGCTGTCTGGGGGTCAGCGGGTGATGGTGCAGAGCGCCAGGGCGCTCGTCGACCCACCGACCGTGCTGCTGCTCGACGAGCCCTTCGCCGACCTCGACCCGCCCCGGCGGGTCGTGCTCCGACGCCGCCTGGCCGAGCGCTGGCGCCACATGACGGTGATGATCGCCACCAGCGACCCCGACGAGGCGCTGGCGGTGTCAGACCGGGTCGCCTTGCTCGACGCCGGGCGCCTGCTGCAGGTCGGTGCGCCCGCCGACGTGCGGGCCCGTCCCGCTGATGTGGACGTCGCCCAGCTGATCGGCGAACCGGCCATGGCGCTGCTGCCTGGCGCCGTCCACGACGCCGACGGCCTCGAGCTGAGCGTGGCGGGTCAGCGGACGAGGGCGTGGAGCCCGGCGTTGCGGGCCTACCGGGGCCTGCCCGTGGTGGTCGGGATGTGGCCCGAGGCGGTGTCAGAGCCTCCCCGGCGGGGGACGCTGACGGTGACCGGGCGCATCGAGCTGGTCCAGCCCCACGGGTCACGCTCGGTCGCCCACGTCGAGATCCCCGGATCGACGGTGCTGAGGACGTGGGTCCGTCACGGCCACCGCCGCGGCGAGACGATCACCCTCGGTCTGGACCCGTTGGCGTTGCACGTGTTCGACCCCGTGCGGGGCACCGCCATCTGCCACCCGCTCGACCCGCCGGGGCCGGCCGGCCGGTAAGGTCCCGGCGTGGCGACCGTTCTGGTGGTGAGCGATCCCGGCGGGCCCGGCTCCGGCGACGATCGCTTCGACGAGGGGTGCACCCGGGCCATCGTGCGGGTCGCAGCTGAGGTGGTCGGTACCGCCGACGTGGTCGTCGTCGAGGGTGGTGGCGCCCTTCGCGCCGACCCGGTCGGTGGGCGAGGCGGACACAGCGACGTCGGCGACATCGGCGAGCTCGGCGACGTCGGTGAGCCCGGGCGGGTCGACGCCCGGGTGGCCGAGGCGATGGTGGCGGCCGCCACCCCGGTGCTGGTCGTGCGCACGGTCGTGCCCCAGGTGCGGCGTTCCCAGATCGAGGACGCCGTCGGATCGCTCGGTGGGCCCTACGGCGACGCCGTCGTCGGGCTCACCGACGACGACGGGTGGTGGGCCCTCGGACTGGCCTCACCTGACCCCCTGGCCGTGCTCGGTGTGCCGTTCACCGGTGAGTCCGCCGGTCGCCACCTGCTCGACCGCGTCCACGGCCTCGGACTGGCCACGGGCCTGCTCGACCGGATGGTCGCCGTCGGCTCCCCCGCCGATCTGCGGTCAGTCGTCGAGGACCTCGACGACGACGAGCTGGCCGCCCTCGCCACCGGGACCGCCCCGAGCTGATCGACCGGGACGGCGGGGCGGGCGCCGCACGGCAGCGGTGTCAGCGCAGGAACGGCTGGAGCTGGTCGACGGCGCCGGCGAAGGTGGGGGCCACCCCGCTGAGGTGGACGGTGTCGTCGATGGGGTCGAGCCGGGCGCGCACCGCGGGGCGGCCCCGGCGACCCACCACGTAGCCCCCAGCCACGAGCACCAGCGAGTACACCAGGCCCGGCCCGGGGACGAGCCCGGCGATCAGATCGACCAGCCCGATCACCGCCGCGGTCACCCACAGCGCGACCCGGCCCAGGCGGGCCGATCGGATCCGACGGTGCACCGCCGCGGACACCGGCAGCGACCCGACGACCCGCTCGACGGAGAACACGTACACCGGGATGAACACGATGGGCACGATCAACAGGAACCACACCCAGCTCGGCGAGCGGTGCACGACGGTGCGGGCCCTGTGCTCGGCTCGGTTGCCGGTCTCGACGCACACCATCGGCACCAGGTCGCCCTGTTCGAAGGCGGTGGCGGGAAGCGTCACCCGTGACACGACACCACGCTACCCCCGCCCGGGAGCCGGCCTGCTGGCGGGCGGGGTTCGATCCGCCCGCCTGGGGACCGCCTCAGCCGGCGATCGCCCAGTCCCGGCGAGTCGCCTCGGCTCGCAGCCGGTCATCAGGCGACACCGCGACGGGATGCCCGGTCAGCGCCATGAGGGGGAGGTCTGACATCGAGTCGGCGTAGCACCACGCCTCGGACAGGTCGACGTCTCCGAGCTCGTGGCGCAGGCGGACCAGCTTGCCCTGGCCGTGGCAGAACGGTCCGTCGAGGCGACCCGTGCAGACGCCGTCGAGGATCTCGCCCTGCGTGCCGATGCCTCGCTCGGCGCCCAGGCGTCGAGCGAGGGCGTCGACCAGCTCCTGGGGGCTCGCTGACAGGACCACGACCCGATCACCGAGATCGAGGTGGGTCTGGAGGGCGGCGCGCATCTCGGGGCGCACCCTGCGCTCGAGCCGGTCCAGGGCGTCGTCGACCACCTGCACCAGATCGTCGACCGTGCGGCCGGCGACGGTGGCCAGCACGGCGTCGAGGGCGTGGGAGGCCATCGAACCCGACTCGCCGTGGCGGGCGTAGCGGACGTTGTCGGCCAGACCCCGAGCGACGCGACGGAACGACACGAGGTCGTGGCGCCACGCGACCAGCGCCACGGTGGCAAGGCTTGAGTCGCGCAGGAGGGTCCGGTCGAGGTCGAACAGCGCCAGGCGCCCGGCCGCTTCGACGGCGGCGCGCCCACCCGGTCGATCGCAGGCCAGATCCACATCACCCAGCGTGGCGCGGTCGGGCAACGGGCGGGTGTCACCCTCCCCAACCCCGGGTTCGGGGTCGCTGAACTTCGTGGCTGCGTCGCCCGGCTCGCACCACGCCGCGACGGGGGGCGACCAGCTGGTGACGAGGCCCGGCATGGTCACCGGGTGAACAGGCCGAGGTCGTGGGCCTCCCTGAACAGCTGCTCTCGGTGGTCGGGGTGGGCGATGGCGATGAGGCGCGACGCCCTCTCGTCCAGGGAGGCGCCGCGCAGCTCGGCGACGCCCTGCTCGGTGACGACGTGGTCGACGAGGTTCTTGTCGGTCGTCACGATCGAACCGACGCTGAGCTGGGAGCGGATGCGGCTGACCGAGCCGTCCCGGGTCGTGGACGGCAACACGATGAACCCTCGTCCGCCCGGCGAGAACATCGCCCCCCGGGCGAAGTCGGCCTGGCCGCCGCTGCCGGAGTACGGACGGCCCAGCAACGTCTCGCTGGCGCACTGGCCGAACAGGTCGACCTCCATGGTGGCGTTGATCGACACGAAGTTCGGTTCCCGGCCGATGCGGCGCGGGTCGTTGACGTACTCGACGGGCCAGAGCTCTGCCACGGGGTTCTGGTCGATGAAGTCGTAGACGGCCTGGGACCCGAGGGCGAACGTCGAGATCAACGTGTTGCGGTTGTGGCGCTTGTGCACGCCGGTCAGCACCCCCCGCCGGGCGAGGTCGACCGCCCCGTCAGAGAGCAGCTCGGTGTGCAGGCCGAGGTCACGATGGCCTCTCAGCGCCTCGAGCACGGCGTCGGGGATGGCCCCGATGCCGGCTTGGATCGTCGCACGATCGGGGACCCGCTCGGCGATGTGGGCGGCGATCACCCGGTCCCGGTCGGTCACCGGCGCCGGGTCGACGGTGATGAGTGGCCAGTCGGCCTCGACCCATCCCTCGATCTGGCTGACGTGCACCTGGTTGCGCCCGAGCGTGCGGGGCATGCGGGGGTTGGCCTCGAGGAAGAAGGGCACCTGGCCGATGAACGACGAGGTGTAGTCAGCACAGGGGCCGAGGGAGAAGTAGCCGTGCTCATCGGGCAGCGACGACGCGGCGAGGACGAGGTCGGGCTGGGCCAGGGCCATCAACTGGGGCACGTCGCTGAAGTTGCCGGGCACGACGTCACAGCCCCCGGTGGCGAACGCCCGCCGGGTGATGTGGCTGAGGAAGTAGGCGACGTGGCGGAGGTGGTCGCCGTACTCGCCGTGCAGGTAGGGGCGGTCTCGCAGGGCGTGCATCTGGTGGATGCGCACCCCCCGCAGTCGATGGGCGTCGGCCTCGAGCGCATCGAGCAGCCGCACCGGCTCGCCGTTGGCGATCGGGACCACGAGCTGGGCGCCCTCGGCGATGAGGTCGAGCACGGCGGCCGGGTCGTCGCGACGGGTGGCGCGGCGAAGGGACATGATCGGTGCCGAGCCGGGTCAGTCCGTGCGGCAGTCGTAGAGGACGTTGAACGAGTCACCCGGCAGGCGGTGGATGTCGACGGAGGTGAACCCGGCATCACCGAACATGGCGACGGCCAGCTCACGGCCCCAGGCCGTGCCGAGCCCGGCACCGTCGTGGGCGAGTGAGACCTGCATGCAGTGCAGGGTCGACAGGGCGTACAGCAGCGGGGCCCGGGGGTCACCGAGGTTGTCGGCGAGATCGCTGCGAGCGTCGATGTCCACACAGCAGAAGCGCCCGCCGGGCACGAGCGCCTCGGCGATGCGAGCCAGCACGCCCGCCGGATCGACCTGGTCGTGGATCACGTCGAAGGCCACGACCACATCCGCGCCCGGGTCGGTGTCGAGCTCGGCGATGTCCGCGACGCGGAACTCGACGTTGTCGAGCCCCCGGACCCCGGCCTCGGCGCGGGCCCGTTCGATGGCGTCGGTCGCCAGGTCGACCCCGACGAAGTGCGACGCCGGGTGGGCGGCGGCCATCAGGTTGGTGGTGTGGCCCGTGCCGCAGCCGATGTCGATGACCCTCGCACCGGCGTTCAGCGACTCGGGCAGACCGTCACACAGCGGCAGGTAGGCATCGACGAGCAGCGCTTCGTAGCGGCGGCGGTTCACCGCATCCATCACCGAGGTGAACTCGGGTCGGTAGACGGCGTAGGGCAGGCCGCCCCCGTCACGGAACGTCTCGGCGACCGCCGGGACGTGCTGGGCGAGCGAGGTGACCATCGCTGCGAACGGGGCCATGTTCAGCGGGCCGGACCCGCTGAGCAGCGCCGTCGCCTCGGGTGACATCGTGTGACGGGCGGTGTCGGGGTCATAGGCGCTCAGCCCCGAGGTGGCCATCGATCCGAGCCACTCGCGCACGTGGCGCTCGTGCAGGCCGGCGCGCCCGGCGAGCTCGGCGCTGGTGGCCGGGCCGGCGGCCAGGGCGTCGAGGAGGCCGGTGCGGTGCCCGAGATCGACCATGTAGGCGATGCTCGCGTCGACGAAGACGTCGCGCAGGCGGCTGGCCAGGGCCTCGACGGCCCCCCGGTCGACTTCGGCTGCCACGGCGCCTCCCGCCCTCGTGCCGTTCGTGTTGACGGGCCCGATGTTCGAGCCGGACGCTGCCGGCTGCAGGTCCCCCGGTGTCCGGGCGTGCCTGGTGTCCCCGAGCACGCGCTGCGGTCCGGGCGCCGGAGCGTCACACTAGGTGATGCGCCCATCGATCGCCCTCGTCACCCTCCTCGCCGTCGCCATCCTGGCCGCCTGTGACGGCGACGATGGCGGGCAGGCCGCCGAGGTGAGCCTGCCGCCGACCGCCCCCGACGACTCGGCGCCCACCGAGGCATCACCCGCCACGCCGGCGTCGCCGGTCACCGCCACCACGACGACGAGCTCCCCACCCGTCGAGCCGGCCGGAGAGGACGGCCTCGACCTGTGCGTGGCCCTCCAGCGCCTCGCCGCCGGTCCCGACGCCGAGGCCCTCGGCGCCATCGGCGACGTCGAGCGTGGTGGCGGTCCGATGACCGCCGAAGCGGTGCGGGTCCTGGTCGCGGTGGAGGCCGGCCCAGCACGGATCGCGGCCACGCAGCGGCTCGCCGCCGCAGCCGGGCGGACGGAGTGCGGGTTGGCCGACGCGCCCGATCAGATCGAGGTGAGCGGCTCAGCCGTCGCCGGAGTGACCCTCGGTGACGAGCTCGGCGACGCCGTGGCGGCGGTGTCGGTGATCCTCGGTCCCCCAGTCACCGACACGGGACCGGTCGAGCCGTTGGCCGACGGGCGGCGCTGCGTCGGTGACGCCGTGCGGATCGTGGGTTGGCCGGCTCTGGAGCTGGTCGGGATCGACCCGAACGGCGCCTCCGGCGAGCGCGTCGTCGTGACGGGGTGGCGAAGCGTGTTGCCCGACGACCTCGACCTGGTCCGATCGACGTCGCTGCCCCGCCTGGCCTCGGGGGTCGCCGTGGGCCGTCCCCTCGACGAGCTCGCCGCCACCGAGGGAGCCGAGCGCATCGCCGACCCGCTCGTCGACGGCGACGTCGTCATCACCGACGACGGCGTGGTGGCGGTACCCGCCGACGCCGACCCATCGATCATCGCCGTGCTGGAGGCCGGCGAGCTCTGCCTGGCATGAGCCAAGCGCTGGACGTCGAGCGGCTCACAGCTCGAAGCGGGCCAGGGTCGACCGCAGTCGGGCGACGCCGCCAGACAGCTCCCGGGCAGTGGCGTCCATCGTCTTGGCCGAGGCAGACGCCAGCTCAGACGAGGCCGCCACCTGCTCGGCGGCGGCGCCGTTCTGGGCGGTGAGGTTGGTCAGCTCGTCCATCTTCGTGCTGATCTCGGTCGTGGCGACATCGATCCGGTTCGCTGACCCCGCCAGGGCGACGACACGCTCGTCGATGGCGGTCACCCCGCCGCTGATGGCGTCGAAGGCGCTGGCCGCCCGGGCGATCTTGTCGGCCCCCCGCCCGACCGCTTCCCGACCGGCCGAGGCGGAGCTGACCGCGCTGTCGACTCCGCTGCGCATCGACGTCACGATCGCGCCGATGCGGTCGGTCGAGCGTCGCGACTCGTTGGCCAGCGTCTTGACCTCGCCGGCCACCACGGCGAAGCCGCGCCCCGCCTCGCCGGCTCGTGCGGCCTCGATGGCGGCGTTGAGGGCGAGCAGGTTGATCTGCTCGGCGATGCCGGCGATGAGATCGACCGCCTCCTCGACGTGGGCGGAGCTCGCCTCGACCTCGCTGATGGAGGATCCGACGGCCTCGAACGCATCGGTGATGGCGACCATGGCAGCCGACCCGACCGAGATCAGCTCGGTCCCGGCCATCGAGTCGTCTCGGGCCGAGCTGGCCGCCTCGGCCACGAGCTCCACGGCGGCGAGGGCGTCGTGCACCTCCTCGCCGATGCGACGGACCCGCTCCTGCAGGTCCTCGGTGATCTCCGCCTGGCAGGTCGACGACTGCGCCACGGTCCCGATGGCACCGGCCACCTCGTCGGCGGTGGCCGCCGAGTCCGCGGAGTTCGAGGCCACGGACTCCGAGGCGCCGGCGACCGAGTTCGAGACCGCGTGGGCCTCGGCGACCAGCGCTCGGAGGTTGTCGACCATGTCGCGGAGCCCGATGCCCAGCGCGTCGCGCTCGCTGTCGACGTGCACCACGACGTCGAGGTTGCCCTGGGCCACCTCGGCGGCGACCTCGGCGCTGCTTCTCAGGTACGACGCCGTCTGATCCATCGCCCGGATCAGATCGCCGACCTCGTCGCCGCCGGCGGGCGGCAGGGCGACGTCGGTGTCACCCGTGCTGAGCGATCGGGCGGCGCCGGCCACCACGACGATGGGCCGGGCGAACCGTCGACCGAACCAGGTCGCTGCTGCGCCCACCACGACGAGCACGATGATCGTCACCGCCAGCATGGTCGTGCGCAGGTCCGTGACGGCCCCGAGGGCCTCGGCGGTGTCCTGCTCGCCGATCACGCCCCAGTCCTGCCCGAAGACCTGCACGGGCTGGTACGACGACAGCACCTCGACCCCCCGGCCGTCTTCGATGACGTGGGTGCCGGTGCCACCGGCTGCGACCGCTCGCCCCGACGGTGTGTCGACCTCGGTGACACCGATCGACGACACGTCGCTGTGCCGGCTGTCTGAGCGCATGAGCAGGTCCGAGCCGACGAGGAAGGTCTCGCCCGTCTCGCCGAGACCGGCCGAGCCCTGCATCACCGCGTTGATGCGGTCGACCGGCATCTGGAAGGCGGCCACGCCCACCATCGCGCCGTCATCGACGATGGGCTCGGCGGCGAACGCGGCCTGCGCCCCGTTCGACGGCGCGTACGGGGCGAAGTCGTCCCATGCGAGCCCGCCGCGGTCGATCGCTCGGCGGACGACCCGGCCGAGGCCGCTGTCGGCGTAGGTGCCGTCGACGACGTTGGTGGCGAAGTCCGGCTCCTTGAACACCGAGTACACGAGGTCGCCGTCGAGGTTGAACAGGAACACGTCGTAGAACTCGAACTCGGCCTGGTACTCGTGGAACCCCGGGTGGTACTGGGCGTGGACCGCGCTCCACCGCGACCCGTCGCCGGCGTCGTCGGTCTCGCCCAACGTGCCGACGTACAGCTCCCTCAGGACCTCTGGCTCCGCATCTCGGTAGGCCGCGTCGAAGGCTTGCACGGCCTCGACGACGTCGAGGCGGTGGCCGAAGGTCTGCAGCTGTTGGCGGATCGTCGTGGAGTACCGGGTGATCTCATCGGCGCGCGCGTCGGTGACGCCCTCGAGCTTGTCGAACACCTCCCCCTGGACCGATGCGGCGGCCGAGCGGTACGACAGGACCGCCACGACGGCGACGGGCACCACCGCGGCCACGAGGACCACAGCGACGATCTTCGCGGTGACCGACGCCCCGCCTCGCCTGGTGACCGTCATGGTGGGCTCCTCCCCGTGCTTCCCCGTGCCCGTCGACAGCTCGAGCTCAGAGGTGAGGACCGGCACCTGCGCCGGTCACCCGCCCACCAGCGAGTCGCTCACCGTCGGCGACCGCCCGCCGGGCGGGGCCCAGGGTTCAGCGCTGTCCGCCATCGAGGCGCAGGATCGACCCCGTGCAGAAGCCGGACGCGTCGGAGGCGAAGTACAGCGCAGCCCCGATCACCTCGTCCGGGCGGCCGCCTCGCCCCAGGGCGATCGAGCGTGCGGCTTCCGCCTCGAACGCCTCCATGTCCCACGCCTCGGAGATGTCGGTGAGGAACGGCCCGGCCTGGATGCAGTTCACGCGCACCGACGGCCCGTAGGCCCGGGCCAGCGACACGGTGAGGTTGTTGAGGCCGGCCTTGGCCGCCCCGTAGGGGACCTCCCTCGGCGTCGGGCTCACCGCGGCGATCGACGACACGTTGATGATCGAACCGCCTCCTGAGGCGGCCATGTGCTCCCCGAGCAACGCCGAGAGGCGGAACGGGCCCTTCAGGTTGACGGCCACGACCTTGTCCCACAGGTCCTCTGACACCTCGCCGAGCGAGGGGTACAGCGGCGACATCCCGGCGTTGTTGACCAGCACGTCCACATGGCCGAAGTGGTCGAGCGCCCGATGGGCCAGCTCGTCGTTGTCGCCCCACCGCCCGACGTGCGCGGCGACCGCCAGCGCCCGACGGCCGGTGCGCTCGGTGATCTCGGCGGCCACCGCCTCACAGGCGTCGAGCTTGCGGCTGGCCACCACGACGTCGGCGCCGGCCCCGGCGAAGGCCAGCGCCATCTCACGGCCCAGTCCGCGGCTTCCCCCGGTGATCACCGCCACCCGGTCGGTCAGATCGAACAGGTCGGTCATGCCGAGCTCGCCGACGCCGGCTCGTCGCTGACCTGCGTCCCGGCGCTCGCCGACATCTCACCTCCGGCAGCCCCGGAGCGCACCGCCACCAGGGCGGCCTCGACCAGCCACTCCGGGTGGACGAGCCGCGGCACGGTGACGAGGGTGGAGGCAGCGAGGGTGTCGCCGAGGTACCGATCACGGGCCGCCATCACCGACTGGAGGTCGGTCTCGGCCGCCACCACGTAGGTGGTGACCGACACGACGTCCGCCGGCCCCATCTCGGCCTCGGCGACGATGGCCGCCAGGTTGGCCCACACCACCTCGGCCTGGGCGGCCAAGCCCTGGGGCACGGCGCCACCGGGCTCCACCGGCACCACGCCCGAGGTCCACAGCACCGCTCCGGGTGCCTCGCTCACCACGGCATGGGCGTAGTTGGCCGCAGGTGGGGCCAACCCGAACGGGGAGATCGTGCGCCTCATCGACGGGCAGTGTCGCACGCCGCCGTAGCCTGTGACGCCCATGAACCCCGACGACGAGGGCCCGCCACAGCACGCCGAGGGCCCGCCACAGCAGGCCGAGCGCTCGCCTGACGACGCCGGAGGCGCCGACGAAGCCGGCTCGGGGCCGGGCGGTCACCGGGCCGGCGTCTCCGAGCTGTTCGACCCGGCCGCATGGCACTCGGTGAGCGAGGTCGGCCCGCTGACCGACATCACCTACCACCGGGCAGTCGACCAGGGCACCGTGAGGGTCGCCTTCGACCGACCAGAGGTGCGCAACGCCTTCAGACCCCACACCGTCGACGAGCTGCACCGCTGCCTCGACCACGCCCGCCAGAGCCCTGACGTGGGCTGCGTGCTGCTCACCGGCAACGGCCCGTCGCCCCGTGACGGCGGATGGGCCTTCTGCTCGGGCGGCGACCAGCGCGTCCGCGGGCGGGACGGCTACCGGTACGCAGACGGTGACACGCCGGCCAGCATCGACCCGGCTCGCTCGGGTCGACTGCACATCCTGGAGGTGCAGCGCCTCATCCGCTTCATGCCCAAGGTGGTGATCTGCGTCGTGCCCGGTTGGGCCGCCGGCGGCGGGCACAGCCTGCACGTGGTGTGCGACCTCACCCTGGCCAGCCGCCAGCACGCCCGCTTCAAGCAGACCGACGCCGACGTGGCCAGCTTCGACGGCGGCTACGGCTCGGCCTACCTCGCCCGCATGGTCGGCCAGAAGCGAGCGCGAGAGATCTTCTTCCTCGGCCGAGCCCACACCGCCGAGGAGATGGTCTCGATGGGCGCGGTGAACGCCGCCGTCGACCACGACGACCTCGAACGGGTGGCCCTGAAGTGGGCGGCAGAGGTCAACGCCAAGAGCCCGACGGCCAACCGGATGCTGAAGTACGCGTTCAACCTCGTCGACGACGGCCTCGTGGGCCAGCAGCTCTTCGCCGGCGAGGCGACGCGGCTGGCCTACGGCACCGATGAGGCCGCCGAGGGTCGCGACGCCTTCCTCGAACGACGAGCCCCTGACTGGTCTGACGTCCCCCACCACTACTGACCCCGAACGGCCCGAGCGACCGGCGCGCCCGCTCGGCGCCCTTGCGGGCCGTGCCCGGACGCCTGGGCCAGTTCGGGCCCGGCCAGGTCGACCTCGGCACGGGCGGCCGCACAGATCGGACGCCACTCGCACCCGTCGAGGTGGTCGTTGACGATGCCCACGGCCTGCATGGCGGCGTACGCGGTCGTCGGGCCGATGTAGTGCCAGCCGCGGCGCCGGAGGTCGTCGGCCATGGCCACCGAGGTGGGCGTCGCCGAGGGGACGGGCGCGGTGGCCGGGCCCCGCTCTGTCGGTGGCGGCTGCCACGACCACACGTAGGCGGCGAAGGATCCCTCCTGCGCGGCGATCTCGATGCACCGACCCGCGTTGTGGACCGCCGCTTCGATCTTGCGCCGATGACGCACGATGCCGGCGTCACCGAGGAGCCGTTCGACGTCGGCCTCCCCGAAGTCGGCGACGGTTGCGGGATCGAAGCCGGCGAACGCTCGGCGGAACGCCGGACGCTTGCGCAGGATCGTCAACCAGCTCAGCCCGGACTGGAACCCCTCGAGGCAGAACCGCTCGAACAAGGCCGGGTCATCCAACACCGGACGCCCCCACTCGCGGTCGTGGTAGGCGACGTAGTCGTCGCTGCCCCCGGGCCACCAGCACCGTCGGCGGCCGTCGGCCCCGACCACCACGCCTCTCGAGGGCTCTTCGTCGTCCATGGCCCCATCCTCGCCGGGGGCTGTGTCACTCGTCCTGGTCGTCGACGGCGTCGGAGATGCCGTCGACCACGTCGCCGATGAGCTCGGCCGTGCCGATGTTGAGCGCCACCTGCAGGATGAACCACAAGATGCCGAGCACGAGAGCCAGCAACAGCGCCCGCTTGATCCAGACCGTGAACCGGTTGACGCTCTCGTAGAACAGCGGTCCGATGTCTCGCGTCGCTCCCCGCACCTCACCCACCACCCGGTCCACCCCACCCCGAGCGGTGTCCTCGATCGACGCCGTCGCCCGCCGCATCTCCTCTTGGGTCGTGGTCCGCACGACCTCGGCGATCCGATCGAGCTCGGCGTCGCGACCCCTGCCCACGCTGCCGCGCGCCACCCGCGAGGCGCCGGCACCGGCGCCGGCGTGCGCGATGTCGTCCACGCCCACGTCCGAGGGCCGGGTCGCCGTCGCACCCCGTCCCCGGAAGCTCTGGGACCAGTCGTCGCCGTCCCACCACCGCAGACGGGTCCCGCCCTCGGGGTCGGGGTACCAGCCCGGTTCGGCCAGCGCGCCGTCGACCACGTGCTCCGCCGCCCTCAGGACCCGACCGGGGGCGGCAGATCGACCCGGTCGGCCGGATCGGGCACGGTCACACCCGTTCGGGGTCCGGTCGCAGCCGCCTCGCCGTTCAGGCTGAACGTCTCACCGACCGCGGCCAGGGTGCCGAGCAGCGACGAGTAGTCCGCCGGCACGACCAGCTTGGTGGCCCGCCCGTCGGCCAGGGCCTCGAGCGCCGCCAGGTACTCCACGGTGATGACCGCCCCCGTCGGGTCGGCCGCCTTGATGCCCTCGAGGCGCTGGCGGGCCCCGATGCCCTCCCCCTCGCCGACCAGTGCGAGGCGCAGCTTCTCGGCCTCGGCTCGCAGGCGGATGGCGTCGGCGTCGCCCTCGGCGTCGAGCACCGCCGCGGTCTTGCGCCCCTCGGCGGCCAGCACCGCCGAACGCTTCTCGCCCTCGGCTCGGGCGATGGCGGCCTCACGGAAGCCGTTGGCCTCGGTGACGGTGGCCCTCCGGTCGCGCTCGGCGCGCATCTGGGCGTGCATGGCGTTGACGACCTCGGTCGGGGGGTCGATCCGCTGGATCTCGACGCGCACCACCCGTACGCCCCACTTGTCGGTGGCGTCGTCGAGCACCTCGCGCAACGCCGTGTTGATGGTGTCGCGAGAGGTGAGCGCGGTGTCGAGCTCGAGGTCGCCGATGAGGTTTCGCAGGTTGGTCTGGGCCAGCTTGGTGATGGCGGTGAAGAAGTCGGCGACGTTGTAGACGAGGCGCTGGGGGTCGGTGGCCTCGTAGTAGACGACCGCATCGACCGAGACCACGACGTTGTCGGCGGTGATGACCTCCTGGGGCGGCACGTCGACGACCTGTTCGCGCATGTCGACCAGGCGCATCGTGTCGACGAACGGGAAGATGAGGTGAAAGCCCGGTTCCTTGGTGGTCTTGTAGCGACCGAGGCGCTCGATGAGGCCCCGCTGGTAGGGCCTCACGATCTTGAGCCCGGTGGCGAGGATGCCCAGCCCGACGATCAACAGGGCGGCGAGGACGATGGCAGCGGGGTTCACCCGGGGCCTCCTTGGTAGACGTCGGCCGCGGCGCGCACCACGACCCGGGTGCCGCGCACGGCGATGACCTCGACGAGGGTGCCAGCCACCATGGGCGCCCCGTCGGACACCGCCCGCCACGTCTCGCCCTCGACCGCCACCGCCCCGCTCGAGGGTGCGCTGCGGGGCGGGATGTCGGTGGTGACGGTGCCCTGCATGCCGACGAGGCGCTCTGCTCCCACGCCGGGGGGCAGGTCGCGCTCGGCGACGAAGCGCTTGGCCCATCGGTAGGCCAGGGCGAACAGGGCCACGCCGCCGATGACGAACACCGCCCACTGCAGATCGGCCGACACCCCGGCGAAGCCGAGCAGCGAGGCGGCGAAGGCCGAGACGGCGAAGGGTGCCAGGACGAAGGTCCCGGCGATGAGGGTGAGCTCCAACAAGGCGAAGACGACGGCGATCGTCAGCCAGATCCACGGCCACAGATCGAGGTCGATCCCTAGATCGAACACGTCGTCGAGCCTACGGGCGGTGGTCTGGTCGTGCGTGGCCCGGCGCGTCCCTGATCATCGCGACGCACCCCCGGCGCCACAGCATCGTGGACCGTGGAGGGATCAGCCCCCGAGCGTCGTGCTACGCCCAGCCCCCGGCATAGGGGACGAAGGCGCCGGTCTGGAAGCCGCTCGAGCCGTCGAGGAAGACGGCGCAGAAGGCGGCCAGCTCCTCCATGGTGCCGAGTCGGCCCAACGGCACCTGGCGGGTGATCCGCTCCAGGCGCTCGGGGTCGTCCTCGATGCGGCTGGCCGCCCGGAACGCGGGGAAGTCCATGAAGTTCGTGCCCACGGCGTTCACCTGGACGCCCCGTCCGGCGATCTCGGCGGCCACGTTGGCCACCAACATGTTGGCCCCGGCCCGGGTCGCTGAGTACAGCGGCGCACCCGGGGTCGGGCGCGCACCCGAGGCCGAGGTCAAGATCAACACCTGGCCGGCACCGGCGTCGACCATGGGCTGCGCGACGGCCCGCAGGAACCGGTAGGGCGCCTCCAGGTTGCCCCGCACGACCACGTGGAGGTCCTCGACGGTCGAGTCGGTGAAGCGCCCGAGGCGGATCGTGCCGGTCGAGCAGGTGGCGGCATCGATGCGGCCGAAGCGGTCGAGGGTGGCGGCGACGAGGCGCTCTGCGCTGGCCTCGACGGCGAGGTCGGCGACGCCGTCGACGACCTCGACCGCCGATCCCGCCTCGACCAGCTCGTCGGCGAGGCCCTCGGCGGGATCACCGAGGACCAGGTCGTGGCCCCGGTCGGCCAGCACCCTGGCCAACGCCGGCCCGACGTACTGCCCGGCCCCGGCCACCAGGGCGACACGGCGAGGCACGGGCGGCACCATAGCCGGCCGCTCGTAGGGTCCATGGGGTGGTCGAGCGCCCCGAGCAGCTCCTGGCTGCGGCCGCCCGCGTCGCCGACGAGGTGCTCGCGCCCTCGGCCCAGATCGTCGACCAGGCCGACATCGTCCCCCACGCCCACCTGGTGGCCCTCGCAGACGCCGGGCTGATGGGCATCGCCGGTCCCCGTCGGGCCGGGGGCAGCGACCTCGCACCCCAGCACCGACGCCAGGTGCAGCGCCTGCTCGGCGGAGGGTGCGGAGCCACGACGTTCGTGTGGGCCCAGCACCACGGCGCGATCGGGCTGTTGCGCGACTCACCGGCGCGAGGTCTGCGTGAGCGGTGGTTGGGTCCGCTGTGCCAGGGCGATGCCCTGGCCGGGACGGCCTTCGCCCACCTGCGCCGACCCGGGCCACCTGCGGTGTCAGCTCTCCCCGACGGCGATGGCTGGCGCCTCGAGGGACGGGCGCCGTGGGCCACGTCGTGGGGGCTCGCCGACTGCTACTCGCTGGCGGCCCGCACCGCTGATGGCCACATCGTCTGGGCCGTCGTGGCCGGTGAGGAGCGTCCCGGGATGACCGCCGGCCCCGCCCAGCGCCTCTCGGTGCTGTCGGCTACCGCCACCGTCGAGCTCGTCTTCGACGGCTGCCGGGTGGCCGCCGAGGAGGTGGCGGCCGTGCTCGACGTGGCCCGGTGGGCGGGGCCGGATCGCCAGCGGGCGGCGCGCCTGAACCCCTCGGCGCTCGGGGTCGCAGACCGGTGCGTCCTGCTGCTCGCCGACGGCGACGAACCTGCACGGGGCGCAGCTGCGCGCCTCGGCTCGGCCCTGCGCGCCTGGACCGCCGCCGACGAGGCCATGGCGGCTGAACCTGGCGCTACGGTCGCCGAGCTGGCGACGCACCGGGCCGCTGGCCTCGATCTGGTGCTGCGCACTGCCGCCACCCTGTTGGCGGCGGTCAGTGGCCGAGGCCTCGCCCTCGACCACCCCGCCCAACGCCTGCACCGAGAAGCTGCGTTCTACGTGGTGCAGGCCCAGACCACCGACGGACGGATGGCGGCGCTCGGGTCGTGGGCCGACCACGGCGACGAACCGTCCCGCTAGCGTCGCCACAGCAGCCAGCTGACCTGCTGGCGCCACCGGGGGGAGCGAGCACGTGCGCATCCGAGTCGACTCCGACAAGTGCCAGGGCCACAACCGCTGCTACGCCCTGGCGCCCGAGCTGTTCGACGTCGACGACTACGGCCTCGCCGAGGCCACCAACGACGGCGTCGTCCCCGAGGGCTCCGAGGACGACGCCCAGCTGGCGATCGACAACTGCCCGGAGTTCGCCATCGAGGTCGTCGGATCGAGCTGACCGTGGCCCTCGACGGCCCGCTCGCGCCGAACGCCCGCCGTCGAGCGCCAGCCCACCCCCGACCGGCACGGGCCACCACCGACGGCGACGATCGGCCCGGTCGCCCCAGGAGAGGCACCTGATGCGAGCCACGGGAAGACCCCCCCGCGCCGGGCGCACCGGTGACGTGGCCGACGGCGGGGCCGGCGATCGCTACCCGCGCCGGCTGCTGTTGACGGTGCTCGCTGCGGTCATCGTGTTCTCGTCGTCGATGACGATCGTCTCGGCGTCGATCCCGACGATGGCCGACGACCTGGACGCCAGCGAGGCCTTCTTGAGCTGGGGGGTCACGGGCCTGTTCCTGGCCATGGCCGTCGGCACCCCCATCATGGGCCGCCTGGGTGACGCCCACGGCCACCGCCGGGTCTTCCTCATCGGGGCGGGCGTGCTCACCGTGGGCACCGCGCTGTGCGGTCTGGCTCCCACCGCCGCGGGGTTCGTGGCGGCCCGCATGATCGTGGGCGTCGGCATCTCGGCGACCATGCCCAACGGCATGGCGTTGATCATGGCCGCCTGGCCGGCCGAACGACGGCCCGAGGCCATGGGGTGGTTCCAGATGGCGATGACCGGCGCCCCCGTCATGGGCCTGGTCATCGGCGGGCCGCTCATCGAGGCGCTGGGCTGGCGGGCGGTGTTCGGGGTGCTGACCCCGATCGCCGTGTCGGGCCTGGTCACGGCGTGGCGGGTCATCCGGCCCGACGAGGCCACCGAGCCGGTGCCCATCGACTGGACCGGCGCAGCGGCGCTGGCCGTCGCCACCTTGTCGTTCCTCGTGTACCTCGAACGTGGGCGCGCCGCTGGGTTCGCCGACCCCGCGGCGCTGGCGCTCGCGGTGGCCGCGGTCGTCGCCCTCGTGGCCTTCATCTTCATCGAGCGCCGGGTCGAGCTGCCGATGCTGGCGCTCGGCTACTTCCGGCGGCGGGACTTCACCGGTCCCCTCGTCGCCCAGCCCCTCAGCCAGTTCGCCTACATGGGCGGGTTCTTGATCTCCCCGTTGCTGCTCGACGAGCTGTTCGGCTACTCGGTCTCGATGATCGCCCTGGTGCTGCTGTTCCGCCCGGCGGTGTACAGCGTGTCGTCCCCGATCGGTGGGCGGCTGGCCGTCAAGGCCGGCGAGCGGCGCATGGTCCTCACCGGCTCGGTGCTCATGACCGTGTCGATGGCGGCCTTCGCCGTCGCCGCCGCCCGTGAGTCCATCGCCATCATCATCGCCGGGTTGGTGCTGTCGGGTCTGGCCATGGGCCTGGCCTCCCCCAGCTACGCCACCTCCATCGCCGGGGCCGTCGAACCCCGGGATCTCGGCATCGCCAACGGCATGGGCTCGACGGTCATGAACATCGGCATGCTCACCGGCATCCAGGCCATGTTCACCGTGCTGGGCGACGGCCGGGGACCCGACGACTTCGCCCTGGTCTACGTCGTGGGTGGGGCAGTGGCCGCCGTCGGCCTCATCGGTGGCCTCATCATGACCCCCAAGGGACCGAGCCGCCCTCCAGGCGACGCCCGCGGCTCCCGGGCCGGCGTCAGCACCCCGCCCGACGACGGCATCGGCGAGGTGGGCGGCGGGACCTACCCGCCGAGCAGGTCGGTGGCGACGTCGAGCCACAGCCGGGTGGTGAGCCCCAGGGACTCGACGTCGATGCGCTCGTCGTTGCCGTGGAACCGGCGGGCGAAGTCCCCCGGTGGCACCGACGGGTGGAACAGCCCCGCCCCGTAGGCGACCGCACCCAGGCTGCGGGCCACCCGGGCGTCGGTGAACCCCACGGTCAGCTGCGCCGAGAGGCGAGCCCCGGGGAACGGGGCGGCCACGGCCTTCTGCAGCGACTCCCACAGGGGCGTGTCGGTCGGGCTGACCGTCGCCGGGTCATCGAGCAGCGATCGCACCTCCACGGCACCCGACAGCTCGTCCCCGAGGGCAGCGCGCAGGTGGGCGGTGACGTCGGCGGCCGTCTCACCCGGCAGCGTCCGGGCGTCGAGATCGAGCTCCACGACGTCGGGGATGACGTTGACCTTGGTGCCGCCCCGCGCTCGGTTGACGCTGAAGGTGGTGTGCGTGCAGGCGTGGAGGTGCCCGGCCGCCCCGTCATCACCGAGCTCGTCGAGCACGTCGTCGATCTGGTCGGGGTCTCGCAGCGCATCGGCCAGCTCGGGTGGGATCGACAGCGTGTCGACCTGGCGCTGCCACAGCTCGTGGAACGACGGTGCCGGGCGGTACTCGCTGAGGCGGCGAACGACCTCGGCCGCGGTGACCAGCGCGTTGTCGGCCCCGTAGGGCCGTGAGCCGTGCCCGGGGGTGCCCCGCACCGTCAACCGTCGCCAGCTCACGCCCTTCTCGCCCACGTTGACGCCGATGAAGGGCCGATCCTCTGGCCCCGAGTGCAGGCCGCCGCTCTCGGTCAGCACGTAGTCGGCGCCGAGGTGGTCAGCGGCGTGATCGGCCAGCCAGCGGGCGCCGTGGGTGCTGCCGGACTCCTCGTCGGCGACGGCGGCCAGCACGAGATCGCCCCGGGGACGCCACCCCCGGCTGGCGAGGTGACGCACCGCCACGGCCATCGATGCGGTGAGGTTCAACATGTCGACCGCGCCGCGCCCCCAGACCTCGCCGTCGACGAGCTCGCCCCCGAAGGGGTCGCGCGACCACGCCTCGGCGTTGACCGGCACGACGTCGGTGTGGCCCAACAAGCACAGGCTCGGGGCGTCGGGGTCGTGACCGTCGATGCGGGTGATGATCGAGGTCCGACCCGCCAGGGGCTCGTAGCGCTCGACGTCGAGTCCGACCCCGTCGAGGTAGTCGACCAGGATGTCGGCGTTGCGGTGCTCGTGACCCGATTCGGGCGTCCCGTCGTTCACGCACGCCGCGCGGACCATGGCCTGGAGCAGCTCGACGGTGCCAGAGGTCAGATCAGCGGGCGCAGCCATGTCCTGACGAGTCTGGCCCGGTCTGGGCCGCTGCGCCCCGCTCATCGGCGACCACGGGATCCGCGAGCCCCCGAGCGTGATGGACTGCGGGCATGCAGGCCATGGCAGAGCTCGCCTTCTACACCCTCGCCGGCGGCGCTCCCGACCCCCGGGCGCTCATCGACGAGTGCCGTGACGCCGAGGCCCTCGGCGTGGGGTCTGCCTTCATCTCCGAGCGCTTCAACGTCAAGGAGGCGCTGACCCTGTCGGGGGCGGCGGGCGCGGTGACCGAGCGGCTCGGCATCGCCACCGGGGTCACGAACCACACGACCAAGCACCCGATGGTGCTGGCCGCCCACGCCTCGACCATGCACCACCTGACCGGTGGTCGCTTCGCCCTCGGCCTCGGCCGGGGCATCGCCCCGCTCACCGACGCCATGGGGCTGCCCCGCATCACCACCGCGGCGATGGAGGACATCGTCGGCGTGCTGCGCCGGTTGTGGCGCGGCGAGACGGTCCTCGGACACGACGGCCCGGCGGGTCGGTTCCCGTTCCTGCGTCTGGACCCGTCGTTCGACCTCAGCGTCCCCGTGCTGGTGAGCGCGTTCGGGCCCGACACGTTGGCCCTCGGCGGGCGGGCCTTCGACGGAGTCTTGCTCCACACGTTCTTCACCGACGAGACGCTCCAGCGCTGCGTGGCCACCGTCAAACAGGCGGCCGGGGCGGCGGGTCGTGACCCCGACGACGTGCGGGTGTGGTCGTGCTTCGCCGTCATCGGCGATCACCTGCCCGAGGACGTGCGGCTGAAGAAGACCGTGGGTCGCCTCGCCACGTACCTGCAGGCCTACGGCGATCTCTTGGTGCGCACCAACGACTGGGACCCGGCGGTGCTCGAGCGGTTCCGGGCCGACCCGTTCGTCGCCGGCTTCAGGGGGGCACTCGACGCCACGGCCACCACCGACGAGCTCGCCCACGTAGCGACCCTGTTGCCCGACGAGTGGCTCGCCCCGGCGGCTACCGGGTCCGCCCAGCAGTGCGCCCGGGCGGTGCTCGACCAGCTCGACCTGGGTGCTGACGGGGTCATCTGCCACGGTGCCTCCGCCGCCGAGCTGGCGCCGGTGCTCGAGGCCTACCGGGCGGTGCGCCCCGCTGGCCGCTTCGACCACCTGCCCGCCAACCCGGCCGCCCGCCCCAGCACCCGCTGAGCGCACGCCGCCCGGGGGCGTGGCGGTCACGATCGGCGAACGTGAGGCACCCCCGGTCTACGGTCCCTCCCACCGCTTGGGAGAGGGGAGCTGTCATGGCCGATGAGGTGCTGACCGAGGAACGTGGACGGGTGTTGCTCGTCACGCTCAACCGACCCGAGGCCCGCAACAGCGTGAACGCCGCCCTGGCCCGGGCGCTCGCCGACGCACTCGAGCACCTCGACGCCAGCGACCACCTCGCCTCCGGCGTGCTCACCGGCGCCGGCAGGGGCTTCTCGGCCGGCATGGACCTGAAGGCCTTCGTCGAGGGCGGCATGCCCGCCGTCGAGGGACGCGGCTTCGCCGGCATCGTGCAGCGCTCGGCCGACAAGCCGCTCGTTGCGGCGGTGGAGGGCTTCGCCCTGGCGGGAGGTCTCGAGATCGCCCTGTCGTGTGACCTCCTGGTGGCGGCCAGGGGCACCCGCCTCGGCGTCCCCGAGGTGGGGGTCGGGCTGTTCGCCGCCGCAGGGGCGTTGCTGCGCCTGCCCCAACGTCTGCCGTTCGCCCTGGCCATGGAGATGGCTCTCACCGGCGACCCGATCACCGCCGAGGTTGCCGCCGAGCACGGCATGGTCAACCGCCTCGTCGAGCCCGGTGAGACCGTGACCACCGCGCTCGAGCTGGCCGAGCGGATCGCCCGCAACGCCCCCCTGGGGGTAGCGGCGTCCAAGCGGGTGCTGCACGAGACCCACGGCCTGGCGCTGTCGGAGGCGTGGCGGGTCAACGACGCCGCCATGAGCGAGGTCTTCTCCAGCGCCGACGCCACCGAGGGGGCCACCGCCTTCGCCGAGAAGCGTCCGCCGTCGTGGCAAGGTCGCTGAGGCTGCCGCCCCCGGGGCCCGACTCAGGTGGGCGGGCCCACGCCGTCTTGGCCGAGCCTGACAGCGCCGCCGAGCCGTTGAGCCCGGCGCTGCGGTGGCGGCTGTTGCCAGACCGGCCCTACCGTCGAGGCGAGCACACCCGAGGGGGACGCCCGTGGCCATCGACTTCACCTTGACGCCCGAACTGGAGGCGATCCGCGACCGCGTCCGTACGTTCGTCGCCTCGACGGTGGCCCCCGAGGAGCAGCGCATCGCCGACGAGCGCCTCGACGAGTCCGATCGCCGCGCCTACGTCAAGGCGCTGATGGGCCTGCGCGAGAAGGCGCGAGCCGAAGGTCTGTGGCTGCCCCACATGCCCGCCGAGTGGGGCGGCATGGGCCTCGGTCACGTCGAGTTGGCCATGGTCCAGGCCGAGGCGGCCCGCACCCGTCTCGGACCGTGGGTGCTGAACTGCCAGGCCCCCGACGAGGGCAACATGCACACGTTGTTGCACTGGGGCACCGACGACCAGAAGGAGCGGTACCTCCGCCCGCTCTGTGAGGGCAGCGCCTGGTCGTGCTTCGCCATGACCGAACCCGAGGTGGCCGGCTCGGACCCGACCCTCATCCAGACCCGGGGCTACCCCGACGGCGAGGAGTGGGTCATCAACGGCCACAAGTGGTTCATCTCCAACGCCCGCCGGGCCAACTTCGCCATCCTGGTCGCACGCACCGAGGACCACCCCGACCTGCCCCAGGCGGCCAACACCGCCTTCTTGGTCGACCTCCCCGCCGAGGGCTGGAACGACGTCCGTCAGATCGAGACGATGCACGGGTCGACCGGCCACTCCGAGATCGTGATCGAGGACCTGCGACTGCACGAGTCCCAGATGCTGGGCGGGCGGGGGCAGGGCCACCTGCTCGGCCAGTACCGGCTCGGCCCGGCCCGCCTCGCCCACTGCATGCGCTGGATCGCCCAGGCCGAGACGGCGCTGGAGATGATGGTGGAGCGGTCCCTGGACCGCTACGCCCACGGCTCGGTGCTGGCCGAGAAGCAGGGCATCCAGTGGATGATCGCCGACTCGTCGATGGAGCTGTACCAGTCCAAGCTGATGGTGCTGCACGCCGCCCACAAGATCGACAACGGCGAGGACTTCAAGTCCGAGGTGTCGATGGCCAAGCACTTCGTGGCCAACGCGCTGAACCGCATCATCGACCGGTCGATCCAGGTGCACGGGGCGCTCGGGTACTCCACCGACACCCCGCTCGCCCACATGTACCAGCACGCCCGCTGGGCCCGCTTCGCCGACGGCGCCGACGAGGTGCACCAGATGCGCATCGCCCAGCGCACCATCTCTGCCTGGAAGGACCACGGCAACGTGCGCGCCGCCACCGGCGACCTGCCCATCTGAGCGAGCTGTCCCGACCCAGGCCGGGGACCGGCGGCGCAGGCGAGCGGTAGCGTCGGGCGCCGTGGGCGCCGTGGGCGACGAGGACCTCGACGTCCTCGACCAGATCCAGCGCCGGGTGCTCTGGCTGGCGGTGCGCATGGTCGACCACGCCAACCGCCAGCGACCCGACGCCGGTGGCGTCAAGGTCGGCGGCCACCAGGCGTCGTCGGCGTCGATGGTCTCGATCATGACGGCGCTGTGGTTCGACCACCTCGCCTCGACCGACAAGGTGGCGGTCAAGCCGCACGCCTCACCGGTGTTCCACTCCATCAAGTACCTCACCGGCGAGCTCGACCGCTCGTGGCTCACGACGCTGCGCGCCTTCGGCGGCCTACAGGCCTACCCGTCGCGCACCAAGGACCCCGACGTCACCGACTTCTCCACCGGGTCGGTCGGCCTCGGGGCGGTGGCCCCGCTGTTCGCCGCCGGCGTCCACCGCTACCTGCGGTCGAGGATCGACCTAGCCCCGTCCCGGTTCATCGCCCTGTTGGGTGACGCCGAGCTCGACGAGGGCAACGTGTGGGAGGCGATCGCCGAGCCCGCCCTGGAAGGCCTCGGCGAGGTCATGCTCGTCGTGGACCTCAACCGCCAGAGCCTCGACCGGGTCATCCCCGGCGTGCGAGCCCAGCGGCTGCAACGGCTCTTCGCCGACGCCGGCTGGCACGTCGTGACCGCCAAGTACGGCCGCCGGCTCACCGAGGCTTTCGCCCGCCCGGGCGGTGAGGCGCTGCGCGCTCACATCGACGCCATGGACAACGAGCGGTACCAGCGGACCTTCGCCCTGACCGGCGACGAGCTGCGCGCGGCCTTCTGCGACGGGGCCGACGCCGCGGTGACCCGGCTGCTCGACGACGTCGCCGACGGCGAGCTCGCCCGTCTCGTGCACGACCTGGGCGGGCACGACCTCGCCGTGCTGGGCGACGCCTACCGACGTTGTGACGCCGAGGTCGACCGGCCGAGCGTCGTGTTCGCCTACACGATCAAGGGGTGGGGGCTGCCCAACGCCGGTGACCCCCTCAACCACGCCGCCCTGTTGAACCCCGCCCAGATCGACGCCCTGCGAGCCGCCGCCGGGCTCGACGGCGCCGGCGAGTGGGACCGCTTCGACCCGCGGTCCCCCGCCGGCCGGCGCTGCGCCGTCGTCGGCGCCGAGATGAACAACCCCGCCCCGACCCCGCGGCCCACGCTGGGCGTTCCCAGCGAGCTCGGCCTGGCCGCCCGTCGGGGGGCTCACGTGTCGTCCCAGGAGGCCTTCGGTCGCCTCATGGTGCGCCTCGCCGACCACGACGCCATCGCCGAGCGGGTGGTGACCACCTCGCCGGACGTGTCGATCTCGACCAACCTGGGCGGCTGGATCAACAAGGTCGGCGTGTTCGCCCCCCAGACCGCCGCCACCTACGGGCCCGGCGACGCGCTGTTGCGCTGGGAACCGACACCGACCGGGCGCCACATCGAGCTCGGCATCTCCGAGATGAACCTCTTCTTGCTGCTCGGCCAGCTGGGCTTGGCCCACGAGCACCACGGACACGCCCTGTTGCCCGTCGGCACCGTCTATGACCCGTTCGTCCTGCGAGGCCTCGACGCCTTGGTGTACTCGCTGTACAACGACGCCCGCTTCGTGGTGGTCGGCACCCCGTCGGGGGTGACCTTGGCTCCCGAGGGCGGCGCCCACCAGTCCTCGATCACCGCCTCGGCGGGCATCGAGCTGCCCGGGCTCACCTACAGCGAACCGACCTACGCCACCGAGCTCGACTGGGTGCTCTGCCACGCCCTCGGCGACCTCGCTGCACCGGACGGACGTTCGAGCTACCTGCGCCTCAGCACCCGACCGATCGATCAGGCGCCCTTCGACGAGCTCGTGGCGCGTCGGGGCGCCGAGGCCGTCCGAGCCGACGTGCTGGCCGGCGGCTACCGGTTGGTCGAACCCGAGAACGACGGGCCGGCCCTGGTCATCGCCACCTGCGGTGCGGTGGTGCCCGAGGCGCTGGCTGCTGGCACCGAGCTCACCGCCGAGGGGGTGGCCGTCACCGTCGTGGTCCTGACCAGTGCCGACCGCCTGCACCGGGGCTGGCGCGACGGCATCACCGCCGGCATCGACGGTGGACCGGACCGACGTGGCCACCTCGGCGAGCTGTTGACCAGCGACGCCGAGCGCCGAGCGCCGATCGTCACCGCCCACGACGCCGCCAGCCACGCCCTCGGGTGGCTCGGCTCGGTCCACGGCGCCCCGGTCGTGCCGGTCGGCGTCGACGAGTTCGGCCAATCCGGGACGGTCGGTGACCTCCACCGCGCCTTCGGCCTCGACGTCGACCACCTCGTCAACGCCGGGCTGCTCGCCGTCGATCGCCACATGCCCTGACGAACCGCCGCGCAGCCCAGGCGCACGGGCGGCTGGTCAGCCCGCCAGGGCCGCCACGTCGAGTGCAACGAGGATCGACACCAACACGATGACGCCGACGTGCACGACGGTGACCGGCACCCGCCAGGGGTGTTGGGCCGCCCAGAACCGGCGGATGCTGGCGGCGTTGGCCACCAGGGCCACGCCGCCGAGCACCAGGCCGAGCACCGGGCCCACCCCGCCGAGGGCGCCCACCAGCGGGGTCACGAACGGCAGCACGACGTAGGTGAGCAGGCACCGGGCCGCCGAGATGCTCATCGACGTCGAGAACGCCCGTTGGGCTGACTCGGTGCGGGCGGCCGGGGCGGCCGTCCTCGCAGCAGGCGTGGTCGTCACGGCGGACGAGCCTAGGACGCTGCGACCGGGCACCAGCAGCCGCGGGCGTCCCCACTGGAGCGGTCCTCGGTCACCTCGCACCCCGTCACAGCACCTCGGATGGTCAGGTCACGTGCCAGACTCCTGCGACCCGAACCGGGAGGATCGCCATGGGTGGGAACGCGGAGTTCCGCCACACCAACACCGCTGTGGTCTCCATCGTCGGCGTCGAGGCCCCCCTGGTGGTCACCTCGGCCGAGCTCGACGAGCGCCTCGCCGACGTCTATGACCGCACCGGGGTCCGAGCCGGCATCCTCGAAGACGTCGCCGGCATCGTCGAACGCCGCTGGTGGCCCACCGACGTCACCTTCACCGAGGCAGCCGCCCGGGCGGGCGAGCGCGCCATCGAAGAGGCGGGCATCGATCGAGCCGACATCGGGGTCATCATCGACACCTCGGTGTGCCGCGGGCGTCTGGAGCCGTCGTCGGCCTGCGAGGTCCACCACCTGCTCGGGCTGGGTTCAGCGACGATGAACTTCGACGTCTCCAACGCCTGCCTCGGCTTCGTCAACGCCATGCACCTGACCGGCACGATGATCGACGCCGGCGTCATCGACTACGCGCTGATCGTCGACGGGGAGGGAAGTCGCTTCACACAGGAGGCGACGATCGCCCGCCTCCTCGACGGTGCCGCCACCGCCGCCGACGTGGTCGCCGAGTTCGCCACCCTCACCCTGGGGTCCGGGGCCACCGCGGCGGTGATGGGTCCGGCTGACCGCCACCCGGGGACGCTGCGAGTGGTCGCGGGGGTCCATCGCTCGGCCACCGAGCACCACGGGCTCTGCGTCGGTGACCTCGACCGGATGACCACCGACACCGCCGGCCTGCTCGATGCCGGGCTCGACCTCGCCGAGGCGATGTGGAACGACTCGCGCGACGTGTTCGAGTGGGGCGCCCTCGACCTGTACGTGTGCCACCAGATCTCGATGGTGCACACCACCCTGATGGGCAAGCGCCTCGGCATCGACCTCGACCTGGTCCCCATGACGTTCCCCCAGTTCGGCAACATCGGCCCTTCGGCCGTGCCCTTCACCCTCGCCCGCAACCTCGATCGCCTCGGCGAGGGCAGCCGGGCGCTGTGCATGGGCATCGGGTCGGGACTCAACGCATCGCTGCTCGAGCTCGCCCGGTAGTGCACGACCGGGCGGCTCAGCGCCCGCCCGATGGTCTCCCGGGGCTCGACCCCTCGTGGTCGCGCCTGGTCGAGATCATCGATGACGTCGGTCACCGGCGCGCCCTGCACCTCCTGGACCACGGTGCGCGAGACGCGCCCACCACCATCGTATGCGTCCACGGGAACCCCACGTGGTCCTACCTCTGGCGCCGCCTCGTCGGCCAGGGCGGGGCCGAGCGCCGGGTGGTGGCACCTGACCACCTCGGCATGGGGTTCTCCGAGCGGCCCGTCGGGCTGCGTCGCCTCGGGCGGCGGATCGAGGACCTCGACCGGCTGCTCGCCGAGGTGGTCCCGGAAGGTGACGTGGTGCTCGTCGCCCACGACTGGGGCGGACCGATCGCCCTCGGGTGGGCCGCCCGCCACCTCGACCGGCTGCGAGGCGTCGTCCTCGCCAACACCGCGGTGCACCAGCCGCCCCACCAGCGGGCCCCTGCGCTCATCCGCCTGGTCCGGACCTCCGGGCTGTCGACCCTGGTGACCCGGCGCACCTCGGCATTCGTCGACGGGACGCTGCGCGTGGCCGGTCACGTCGAGGACCCCGAGGTGCGACGGGCCTACCGCGCCCCGTACCTCAGCGCGGTGCGTCGCAGGGCCATCGAGGGCTTCGTGGCCGACATCCCCCTCGGCGCCTCGCACCCGTCGGCCGCCTGCCTCGACGAGGTCGCCGCCTCCCTCGACGACCTGACCGACGTGCCGGTGTTGATCGCCTGGGGCGGACGCGACCCGGTGTTCGGTGACGCCCACCTGGCCGATCTGCGACGCCGCCTCCCCCACGCCGACGTGTCACGCCACGACGATGCCGGCCACCTGCTGCCCGAGGAGACCGCCCTGCACGACACGGTGCTGCGCTGGATCGACACCGCCGTCACCCCGGCACCCGGGGCCGAGTCGACGGGTCGGGGGCGTCGGGGCGGACCGGCCGGGGGGGCCGGGCATCCCCGACCCCGGGGTACGACCGGGAACTCGGGACCGAGCGAGCGGCGTCGAAGCCTGTGGCAGGGCCTTGAGCGCAGAGCGAACGACCACGACCCGGCGATCGTGTCGCTCGTCGACGGTCGACGAGCGACGTTCGCCGAGCTGGCGCACGACACCCAACGCCTCGCCGCCGGGTTGGCCGACCACGGGGTCCGGCCCGGGGACAGGGTGGCCCTGGCCATCCCCCCGGGGCCGGCGCTGGTGACCGCGGTGTACGCCTGCTGGCGTGCGGGCGCGGTCATCGTCGTCGCCGATGCCGGGCTCGGGCCCAGGGGGATGACCGTGGCGCTGCGCTCGGCCGCCGCTGATCACCTCATCGGCGTCGGCCGGGCCCTGGTCGCGGCCCGGGCGCTCGGCTGGCCCGGACGGCCCATCCTGGCCGGGCGGGCGGCGCTGGGCGGCGATCGACGCCGGCCGGGGCCGTGGCGGAGGTGGGGTCCGGTCCACGTCGACGAGCTGATGGCCAAGGGGGCGGGGACACCCCTGCCCGAGGCCCCCGCACCCGGTGACGACGCTGCAGTGCTGTTCACCAGCGGAGCGACGGGTCCCGCCAAGGGCGTCGTCTACCGCCACGCCCAGCTCGAGGCCCAACGAGATGTCCTGGCCCGCACCTACCGCATCGGTCCCGACGACCGTCTGGTGGCGGCCTTCGCCCCCTTCGCCCTCTACGGGCCGGCGCTCGGCATCGGGTGCGCCATCCCCGACTGCGACGTGACCGCTCCGGCCGACCTCAGCGCTGCCGGCCTCGCCGAGGCGATCGAGGCGATCGACGCCACCATGGTCTTCGCCTCCCCGGCCGCCCTGGGCAACGTCGTCGACACCGCGCCGGACGCCGAGGGCCGCCTGGATCGCGCGGGGTCACGGGTGCGTCTCGTGCTGTCAGCGGGCGCCCCGGTGCCCGCTGGGGTCCTCGGTGAGGTGGTCGACCTGCTCGGTGGTCGGGCCGAGGCGCGCACCCCCTACGGCATGACCGAGGTGCTCCCGGTCACCGACGTCGATCTCGGCGAGCTGCACCCGGCCCGGGGGGCCGAGCTGCGCCGGGCCCGAGGGGATCAGGTGCCAGCGCAGCTGGACGGCCTCGGCGACGGGATCTGCGTGGGTCGCGCCGTCACCGGCGTCGAGGTGGCCGTCGCGCCCCTGAGCGCCGACGGCCGTCCGGGCGATCGACTGGTCACCGAGCCCGGGGTCACCGGCGAGCTGTGCGTGCGGGCCGACCACGTGCGCGATCGCTACGACGTGCGATGGCCGATCGACGACGCCTCCTGGCTCGACGGGCACCACCGCTCGGGCGACGTCGGCCACCTCGACTCGGCCGGGCGGTGGTGGATCGAGGGCCGCCTCGCCCACGTCGCCGTGACCTCGTCCGGTCCGGTCACCCCCGTCGGCCCCGAGCGGGTCGTCTGCGAGGTGATCGGCTGCCGGCGCACCGCCGTCGTCGGCGTGGGGCCCCCGGGGGCCGCCGTGCTCGTCGTCGTCGTCGAGACCGACGGCGCCCGGTCCCGAGGCGAGGATCGCGCCGCCTCGACCGGAGGCGCCACAGGACGCCCCCGGGGGCGTGTGATGACAGGACGCGTCGGCGTCGCCACGTCATCGGCGTGGCGTGAGCGACCGGGGCCGGGGCCCGTGGCCGACGAGGAGACCACGACCGCGGTGCGAGCGGCGCTGGCCGATCGCTGGCCACCGGTGGCGGCGGTGCTGCGCGTCGATGGCCTACCGGTCGACGTGCGCCACCAGTCCAAGATCGATCGCCTGGCGGTGACCCGGTGGGCGACTGCGGTGCTGGGCGGCGGACCAGCGGACGTCCGCCCGTGAGGGTGCTGGTCACCGGCGCCAGCGGCATGCTCGGCCGGGCCACCGCGCTGGCGGTGGCGTCCCGGGGTCACGACGTCACCGTCGCCCAGCGAGGCCGCTCGGCAGCCGATCTGCAACATCGGCACCTCGACCTCACCGACGCCGTCTCGGTCGAGCTCGCGGTCCGGGACCAGGACGCCGTCGTGCACCTGGGCGCACGGGTGGGTGCGTCGGGCAGCTGGGGCGCCTTCGCCGAGGTGAACGTCGAGGGCACACGGCGCCTGCTGGCCGCCGCTCGGCGGTCCGGGGTGCAGGCCTTCGTGCACGTGTCGTCCCCGTCGGTCGCCCACGCCGGGAGCGCCGTGGTCGGCGATGGCGCCGCCGCCCCGGCCGACCCGGCCACCGCGCGCGGCCACTACGCCCGTTCCAAGGCGCTGGCCGAGCAGCTGGCACTTGCCGCTGATGACGCCGACGTGGCGGTGACAGCGATCCGCCCCCGCCTGGTGTGGGGGCCGGGCGATCAGGCCCTGGTGCCCCGCATCGTCGAGCGAGCCGCCGCCGGCCGCCTGGTCACGATCGGGACAGGTGCCGCCCTCATCGACACCACCTTCGTGGACAACGCCGCCGACGCCATCGCCCAGGCGCTGGACCGCATCGGCCGCGTGCGCGGCCGGGCCCTGGTGATCACCAACGGCGAGCCCCGTCCGGTGAGCGAGATCATCGCCCGCATCTGCCGCGCCTGTGGGGTGAGCCCACCGAGCCGACACGTCCCGGCGTCAGCGGCCGTCGCCGGTGCCGGCCTGGTCGAGCGCGCCTGGGCCCTCAGCCGCCGACGCGACGAGCCGCCCCTCACCCGCTCGGCTGCCGAGCAGCTGGCTGTGGCTGCGTGGTGGGACCAGCGGGAGGTGCGTCGGCTGCTGGCGTGGCAGCCGACGGTCAGCCTCGACGAGGGGTTCGAACGTCTCGCCGCCGCAGGCGCCTGACGACCCCGCACCAGCGACCCGCCGCCGCCGACCCCGCTCGGCGGTCGGTCAGGCCGGGGCCGGGGCTGAGGAGGGGGCGACCGGGGAAGAGGCGAGGGCGCCGGGGCGCGAGGACGACCAGGGCTGGCCCCGGCTCGGGTCGATGTCACGCGGAAGACCCAGGACGTGCTCAGCCACGATGTTGCGCTGGATGGCGAAGGTGCCGCCGCCCAGGGTGAGGGCGGGGGCGAACAGGAAGCCGTGGTGCCAGATCGGGTCGACGTCGGCGAAGGGCCGGCCGCTGACGTTGACCTCGGTCGCGCCCCGCCGCGCCGACGCCGCCAGCTCGCCGGCCGGGCCGCTGCCCTCGAGCATGCCGGTGGCCCCGGTGAGGTCCTTGGCCAGCGCCATGACGTGCTGGCCGTGGTGGTCGGCCAGCAGCTTCTGGACCGAGGCCTCGGGTCCGGGGGTGCGGCCGGCGAGCTGGGCCGACAGCGTTCGCAGCCGCATCAGCCGCAGCACCTCGGCCTCGGTGTGCAGGGCTGCGGCCCGGTCCCGCAGGACCGGGTCCTCGACGCCTCCGCCCCGGCGGACCAGATCGAGCAGATCGCTGGCCGAGGGCCCCTCGCCCCACAGCGAACCGGCGCTGGACAGCTGCACCCGCTCGTTGGACAGCGTCACCTTGGCCAGCCGCCATCCGTCACCCTCGCCGCCGATCAGGTGATCGGCGCCGAGGCGCACGTCGTCGAAGAACACCTGGTTGAACGAGTGGGCCGTCGTCATGTCGATGATCGGTGTCATCGAGAGGCCGGGCGCGTCCATCGGGCAGACGAAGTAGGAGATGCCCCGGTGCTTGGGCGCATCGGGGTCGGTGCGGGCGATGAGGATGCCAAAGGCGCTGTGGTGCCCGCCGCTGGTCCAGATCTTCGATCCGTTCACGACGTAGGTGTCCCCGTCGCGCTCGGCCCTGGTGGACAGCGCCGCGAGATCTGATCCGGCGTCGGGTTCGCTGAACAGCTGGCACCACCGCTCGTCTCCGCTCAGCAGTGGCGGGATCCAGCGGCGCTGCTGGTCCTCGGTGCCGCCAGCGAGCAGGGTCGGCCCGGCCCACCCGATGCCGATGGGGTTGGATGGGCGAGCCACCCCGGCTGCCCGCAGCTCGGCGTCGATGACGAGCTGGTGCATGGGGTCGGCGCCCAGACCGTACGGACGGGGGTAGTGCGGTGCCACGTACCCGGCCTCGGCCAGCTCGCGCCCGCTCGGTCCTGGGTGTTGATCCAGCCACCGGCGCACCTCGAGCCGACGGGGATCGTCATCGGGTACCAGATCGAAGTCCACGGGTGGTCCTCCTCGTCACGTGCGGGCTCTCGACGCTCGAGCGATCGTCGCAGATCTCGCCCTGACCCGCCGCTACGTTGGCCGGGTGACCGGTTCGGCGTGACATCGACGTTCCACCTGGGCCTGATCGTCGTCGGCGGCCTCGGCGTGGCGGCGGTCCTCGCTTCGGCGGTCATGCGACGACTGCCCCTGTCCGAGCCGCTCGTGGCCCTGGTCGCCGGCCTGGTCGTCGGTCCAGAGGTCTTCGACGTCCTGGGCGTCGCGGACCCCGTCGCCGTGTTGGCCCACGTCAGCGAGACCGTGATCGCCATCGCGGTCATGGCGGCCGCGCTGCGCTTCGACTGGCCGACCGCCACCGCCGCTCGCGCCCCTGTCGGCTGGGCGCTGTTGGTGGTCATGCCGGCCATGGCCGTGGTCGCCGGCCTGTGCGCCTGGTGGGTCCTCGGGGTGGATTGGCGGGCCGCCGTGCTGATCGGCGCCGTCGTGGCGCCCACCGATCCCGTGCTGTCGGCCTCGGTGGTCTCCGGGAAGCCCGCCGAGCGAGCCCTGCCGACGCGGGTGCGGGCCATGTTGAGCCTCGAGTCCGGGGCCAACGACGGCCTGGCGCTGCCGTTGGTCGTGCTCGGCACGTCGGTCGTCGTCGATCGTCCGTGGTCTGGGTCCATCGCCGACGGGTTGTGGCCGGTGGTGGTGGGCATCGTCCTCGGGATCCTCATCGGCATGGTCGCCGGGACGGCCTTCGCGGGGCTCGATCGCCGCCACGAGGTGGAGGTGTCGGCCCGATTCGTGTTCACCGTCGTGCTGGCGCTGTTCACCCTCGGGGCCGTCGAGGTGGCCGGTGGCGACGGGATCCTGGCGGTCTTCACCGCGGGCCTGGCCTACAACCGCCAGGTCGGGTCCGGCGTGGTGGCCGCCGAGCACGAGATCGACGAGGGCATCAACCGCGTGCTGGTGCTGCCCGTCTTCGTGCTGCTCGGCACGATGCTGCCGTGGGACGCGTGGCGGGCGTCGGCTGTGGCCACAATCGCCTTCGGGCTGGCGGTCCTCGCCCTGCGGCGACTGCCGGTCACGTTGGCCGCACGGCGCCTGCTCGGCCTCGACCGGACCGAGGCGCTGTTCGTCGGGTGGTTCGGACCGATCGGCGTGGCCGCGCTGTTCTACGGCAGCGAGGCGGTCGTCTCGGGCGCCGATCGCGACCTCGTGCTCGCCCCGGTGATGGCGGTCGTGGCGCTGAGCACGCTGGTCCACGGGCTCACCGCGGCCCCGGGACGCCGGCTCTTCGAGCGGGTGAGCGGCACCGGCTGAGGGCGACCAGAGCGCCACGAGCCCCCGGTGGGTGCTCACCGGCCCCCTGGAGGCGGTCCCCCGCCCGCCATCCGGTGCTCCCGAGGTGGCCGGGTGGCATCCGCTAGCGTGCGAACGCCCCGGACGTCGAACGCTGACCTCTGCGCCTGGCCTTTGCGCCCGGGCCTGCGCAGAGCCCGGCATCGCGGCATGCGCTCACCGCACCCGACATGGGAGGTTCGCACCGATGGCCGACGAGGTCCTGACCGAGGTCCACGATCGGGTGCTGCTGATCACCCTGAACCGGCCCGAGGCCATGAACGCGGTGAACACCGATCTGGCCCAAGCGCTGGTGGCGGCGCTCGACCGACTCGACGGGGACGCCGATCTCACCATCGGGGTGCTGACCGGCGCCGGCAAGGGCTTCTCGGCGGGCATGGACCTCAAGGCCTTCGCCGCCGGCGGGCCGCCCCAGGGCTTCGACGACTTCCTGCGCGACGGGGCCTCCAAGCCTCTCATCGCCGCCGTCGAGGGCTTCGCGCTGGCCGGCGGTCTCGAGATCGCCCTGACCTGTGACCTGTTGGTGGCGGCGCGGGGGGTCAAGCTCGGCATCCCCGAGGTCGGGGTCGGGTTGTTCGCCGCCGGTGGGGCGTTGATGCGCCTGCCTCGCCGGATTCCCTACGGCGTGGCGATGCGCATGGCGCTGACCGCCCAGCCGATCACCGCCGAGGAGGCCCACGGGTGGGGCCTGGTCGCCGAGCTCGCCGACCCCGGGGGCGCCGTCGAGGCCGCCATGGATCTGGCCTCGGCGGTGGCCCGCAACGCCCCCCTCGCCGTGGCCGCGTCCAAGCAGCTGATCCGGCAGACCCACGGTCGCACCGAGGCCGAGTTCTGGGACCACCAGGCGCCCATCACCGGCCAGGTGTTCTCCTCAGAGGACGCCAAGGAGGGGCCACGGGCCTTCGCCGAGAAGCGCTCGCCGAGCTGGTCGGGTCGCTAGCCCCGAGCCCGGTCGGCGGCCCTAGCCTCAACGGGGTGGCCGGCTCGATCACCGATGCCCGTCAGCTGCACACCAAACGTGCCGTTGCCCGGGTCCACCTCGGGCGGGCCTCGTCGCGCGTCCTGCTCGCCGGGTTCGTCGCGGCGGTGGCGCTGCGAGTCAGCGCCGGGCCGCTCGGGCTGGCCGATCTGGCCGTGGTGCTCTTCACGGCGGTGGCCGCGCCGTTCTTCGAGTGGTTCGCCCACCGCGATCTGCTGCACCGCCCGGCCGGGCGCGCCGGCGACGCCGCCCCGTTGACCGGGCGGGCGCATGCCCGTCACCACGAGGCCCCCGCCGAGATCGACCACGTCCTGCTGGGTGGGCTCGGTGCGGTGCTGTTCGCCACCGCCGCGGTCGCCGTGGTGGCCGTCGGCGTGGTGCCCGTCGCCGTGGTCATCGGAGCACCGGTGCTCGCCCCACTCGCCACCGGTGTGGCGGCCGCGTTCGCCAAGCTGAACGAGTACGAGTGGGTGCACCTGCTGTTCCACACCTCCTACCGGTGCCGCTCGCGCCGGTACGCGCAACTCGAGCGCAACCACCGCCGCCACCACTGGCGTGATGACACCCGGTGGCTGGGCGTGACGACCAGCCTGGCCGACCGGGTCCTCGACACGGCCGGTCCCGACGCCTGGCCGGCGCGGACCCCGGTGCGCTGATCCTCAAGGCCCCGGGCCGACAGCCGATGAGGGGGTGTGAGATGTCGCGACGCGGACGAGGGTGTGGCCCTCATCACCGTGATGGTCGCCCTCGTCGTGGTGGCCGTCCTCGGGGTGACGATCTCCTCGGTGGCGGTCACCCGCGCCAGCCAGGTCGGCATCCGTGACCGGTCCAACGACACCTTCGGCGCCGCCGAGGGCAGCCTGGACCGCTACCGCTCCAAGCTCATCGACAACCCCTACTACCACCTGCACCACGTCGACGCCTTCGAGCGCACCCGCCGTTGCACCGACGACACCTCGGCGTCGTTCGGACTGACCTTCGCCCCGGGCGCTCTCGACCCCGCCGGCCTCCAGACCGACTGGCCCCGAGATTGCAGCACCTGGGACTACGTCGGGCCCGACACCACCTGGCTGGTCGCTGACGGCATCGGCCGGCGCATCGAGGTGCGACCGGTCGACGGCGGCGGCGTGACGATCCGGTCGGTGGCCGTGGGGCCCGACGGGCTGGCTCGCACCATCGAGGCGACCTACGAGCGGCGCACCATCGGCGACTTCATGCTGTTGGCCAGCGGCGACACGCTGAAGACGAGCACGGACAACACCACCTACACCGGCAGGTTCTACGGCCTGGGGAACTGCGAGCTCTCGGGGAAGAACACCGTCGCCTACGACGACTACTGGTGCGAAGGCAAGTTGAAGTTTCCCGATGGCGGGCCGTTCCTGCACCCAAGGAAGAACAACATCTCCTTCGTCAGCCCCGCCTGGTGCTACGACGGCGACGGCTCGGGCACGATCGGCAGCAAGGACTGCGGCAACATCCGTGACGTCCTCGACGAGCCGATCAACTTCAACGGGTTCTGGGACGACCTCGAGGGCCTGCGCTTCGCGGCCTGTGAGTCCGGCGGGCTGTGCCTGGACAGCGGCGCCGAGCTCACCACCACCACGGGCGCCACGGTGACCATGCCCGATCTGGACGACGACGCCTGGGTGCGCCTGGTGTTCGTCGGCCCCGGCGATCACAGCGCCCCTGAGCCCGCCATCGAGGTGTGGACCACCGGCCACCGCAACCAGGCCGACGCCCCCGATGCCGAGGATCGATACAACAAGGGCAAGAAGTGGACCCACACCCTGGGGACCTGGCGAGACGCCGCCACGCCGGCCGCAGGCGACGGCGTCAACGGCGCCTGGACCCTGGTGTCGAACCGCGTGGCCTACCCCTCGAACGGGGCCATCTACACCCCGTTCCACGTGGCGGCCGGGTGGTGCGACAAGGCGTCGATGACCGGGCCCTGCCGTCGGGGCGGGGGCAGCCTGGAGGTGCCCTTCGGGTTGTACGCCGGTGACTCGACGGCGACGGGCGCCCGCCACATCGTCTTCCTCGACTCCTTCGTCAGAGCCCCCGGCGCAGAGGCCACCGCGGTGTTCATGGCCTCGGGCAGCACCTTCGTGTCCCGGGCGGCCTACCCGGCGCCCGGCGGGGAGTTCCGCCTCGAGGCCGCCGTGGTCACCCAGGGCGCCCACAAGGGCGACAGCGACCGCATGACCTTGATGACGCCGTGCTACGGCAAGGGCAAGGACAGCCCGGGGGTGGACTGGCGCTTCCTGGGCCTGCACTCGGGATCCGCCGACATCGCGGTCGAGTGGGACGACAAGAAGGAGTTCGAGTGCGTTCGGGGAGCGCGCGTGTTGGAACAGGGCTACGACCCGTTGCTGCGCCAGTTCCCCCCACCGTGGATCCCCACCGTCGACGGTGACGGGTGGGGGCTCACGCAGTGGCGAGAGGTCAGCGCCCCCGACTGGGCCGCCGGGTACCTGCCGTGACGCCATCCGGCGGCCGTCCCGACCCCCGTGGCCTCAGCGGCGGGCGTGCCCGGTGCCGGGGCGATGCGGGCGTGTCGGTGCCCGAGCTGCTCATCACGGTCCTCGTCGTGGCGCTCTGCATGGCGGCGGTGATGTCGTGGGTCGTGTCGACCGAATCGGCGACCGCCGGCGGCGTCGACCAGGCCATGGCCGACGCCGACATCGGGGCCTTCGTCGAGATCTTCGGACGCGACGCCCGATCGGCGATCCCGGTGTCTGATGCGTCGGGCGCCCCGATCCTCACCTCCCTTGACGCCGACACGTTGCAGATCCACCACGATCGCGACGCCGACGGGGTGCCGAGCCGCATCGTGTGGGACCGGCCCGCCCCCGGTGAACCGCTGGTGCGCCTCGAGTACGCCGGGGTCACCGGTAGTGGCCCCGACTGGTCCTTCGAGGCCGACGAGGTCGCCCGATCGGAGTACTTCACCGCCGTCGTGTCCGATGGCGTGTTCACCGCCGTGGACGACGCCGGGGGCTCGATCACCACCTGTGATGCGAGCACCGACCCCCACGGCTGCGCCGCTGACGGGGTCCGCATCGCACTCACCTACCGGGGCGCCCGGGCGACCGAGTTCGATCTGGTCGCCGACTTCACCTTCCGCAACGAGCCCGGGTGAGGGCCCTGACGCGCCGCCTGAGGGCGGACGACGATCGTGGCCTGTCGCTGGTCGAGACCATCGTCGCCCTCACGGTGCTGACCATCGTGGCGGTGCCGACCACCGCGGTGGTGCTGTCGTCGATGCAGCGCATCAGCGAGGCGAGGGTGGAGTCCACCGCGCTGGAGGTGGCGCGCAGCCAGATCGAGCAGATCAGGGCCATGCCCTACGTCGACATCGGCATCGTCGGCGGCGCGGTGCCCGGTCTGGTGCCCGCCGCCGAGACCGTCACGGTCGACGGCGTCGACATGGTCATCACCACGTCGATCGCCTACGCCGATGACCCGGTGCCCGGCGGCTTCCGCTCCTACGCCGACTACAAGCAGGTCACCGTCGAGGTCACCGCCACCTCCCGCACCGGCGTGCAGCCGACGGTGCTGAGCACCAACGTCGCGGCCAGCGGGACCTCGGGCAAGCAGCAGTTCGGCAACCTCGAGGTGACCGTCAGCGAGGAGGGCCTCGCACCCGACAGCCCGCCGGTCAGCGATCTCAAGCTCCACCTTCTGGACGCCCCGGTCCTCGGGCCCGTGCTGTCCTGGGGGCCCACGCGCCCGACGACCCAGATCTACAGCGGGTTGACCCCCAACCCCGACGTCGCCGCCGACGACTGGCGCCACTCCTATGAGCTGCGCCTGACCGCCGATGTGAACGCCCGCACCGACGGCACCTACTGGATGCGGCCCTCGGACTTCGCCGACGCCTCCTCGGTGCGGGTCCTCGAGTACAACACCGTGCACCGCGAGATCAGGGTGTACCGACCCGGTGAGCTGGTCGTCGAGCTGCGCGACGCCGCTGACCCGTCCCCGGCCATCCCCGACGCCAACCTGCTCGACGATCCCGCGCTCGAACTGGTCCTGCGCACCAGCGGGAACGACCCCGACGCCGCCGAGCCCCCCGAGGAGGTGGTCGTGCCGGTCATCGACGGGCGGGCCGTCGTCACCCACTTCGACGGCTACGCCATCGACCCCGGCGCCGACTACGCCCTGGCCCCGGGCACCTGGTGGCTCGAGCTGCGTCACGCCACAGCAGACCTGGTGACCGATCAGGCGCTCGGTGACGCCACCGCCCGCACCCCCGCTGACGGTGGTCCCGACCGCGTCGAGCTGGAGGTGGGCGTCGACGCGGGCGCCACCACCGCGGTCACCATGTGGGCGTCGTGGGCCGATCGGGACCCGTCCCCCGTGCCCGCCGACGCCCGGGTCACCGAGGGACTCGTCGGCCTGTGGGCCTTCGACGACACCGGGCCCGACGGCTTCGCCTACGACGCCTCCGGGGCCGGTGCCCCCTGGCACCTGGTGATCGGTGACGACGACGACCTCACCCGACACCCCGGGCACCTGTCGATCACCGGCGATGCCTCGATCGTGTCGCTGCGCCCCGGCGCCGAGGAGGCTGTGACGATCGACGACGCAGGTGAGGTGACCGTCGAGGCGTGGGTGCGCCCGTCCAGCGCCGCCCAGGGCGGGCCGAGCTCGCCGATCGCCTCCTGGTCGGCCGGGTCGGTGAGCTCGACTGGGACCGCGGGCCGCAACCTCGCCCTCGCCCAGGGCTCCGGGCGATGGTCGGGGCTGGTCCGCCACTCCGGCTCTGCTGCGGACGCGACGCCAGCCACCTCCCACATCCCTGCAGCCATCGATGTCGCCGCACCCGTGCACGTGGCGGTGACCGTCGACGCCGGCGGCGTCCGCCAGCTGCACCTCGGCGGCGAGCTCGTGGCCACCGACGCCGTGGGCACCCTCGACGGCTGGGACCCGGGCCACCTGCTGCGCGTCGGCACCGAGGTGGGCGGCGGGCCCGGCTGGCGGGGCGACATCCACCTGCTGGCGATCTATGACCGGGCGCTCACCCCCGCCGAGCTGGCTGCCAACGTGGCGGCCGGACCCGACCCGTCCCCCAGCGGCCTCGGCCCCCACGACCCCCCGCCGGCTGACCCGTCGAGCAGCGATCCCGCACTGCCTGGCCCCTGATCCAGGCGGTCAGGTCATGCGAGTTGCGACCTCTCGCAGGCGGCCCGGTTCACCGATGAGGGTCAGGTCGTCACCGCGGTGGATGACGGTGAACCCGTCGGGGGCGATGGTGGTGCCGTTGCGTCGCACCGAGAGCAGCAACACGCCCTCGGGCAGGCGCAGGTCGCGCACGGCTCGACCGTCCACCTGGGGGGCCCGCACCCGGATCTCCCGGGTCACCCGGCTCGGGTTGGCGTGCAGCACGAGGGTGGCGGCGTCAGGGGTGCGCACGGCGTCCTCCAGCAGCGCCGCCGCTGCACTGGTGGGATCGATGACCAGCGTCCCGAGCGCCTGGAACCGCCCGATCAGATCCGATCGCGTCACCCGGGCGACGGTGCGGGGCACCCCTGCCTCCACCGCGGCGCGACAGAGGCGCAGGTTGGCGGCGTCATCACCGCTCATGGCCACCACGGTGGCCGGGAGGTCCTCCTGGTCGGCGAAGAACCGGGCGGCGTCGTGGGGCACGATCGTGGTGGCGGGCCGGTCCCGCCGGTCGGCCTCGGCGACGTGCTCATCGGCGTCGTCGGCGAGCACGGCGGTCCAGCCGGCCTCCTCGAGCCGCTCGGAGAGCTGGATGGCGTTGCGGTCGACGCCGTAGATGAGGGCGGTCTGGCCGTCGAGCTCGCCGATCTCGTCGACCCGTCCCAGCACCCACTTCAACGACATCGGGCCGAAGATCTCGTTGAGGACGATGACCGCCACGATCAAGGTGGCGAAGGCGTCCCCGAGGGAGGGGAACTGGATCGAGGCCTCGCGAGCCAGGCCCAGGGCGATGCCGGCCTGGGTGATGAGCGCCAGCCAGCTCTGTCGGGCGACGTGGCCGGTCTCACCGGCCAGGCGGCTGCCGACGGTGGTGCCGATGGCGATCGACACGATCCGCACGACGAACAAGATGGCGGCGATGGGGAGGACGTCGATGAGCGTGTCGAGCTTGAGCGAGACCCCGGTGAGGGTGAAGAACGCCACGTACACCGCCGGTGAGACCCGGTGCAGCACGTGCTCGAACTCGTGGCGCTGGCTGGTGAGGTTGGTCACCACCGCTCCGGCGACCAGGGTCGCCAGCAGCGGTTCGAGGTAGATCTCGAAGCCGAGGGCGTCGTCGGACCACGCGCTGACCAGCTCGGCGAGCTCGTAGACCCCGAAGCCGACCGCCAGGACGCCGATGGCGGTGAGCGGCAGCGGCAGGCGTCGAGCGACCAGGGCGGCGAGCAGGTGCCCGACGGCGTACCCGAGGACGGCGGCCAGCGCCAGGTCGAGCAGCAGCACCAGCACGAAGGTGATCGACAGCCCCTCGTCGCGCAGCAACGCTCCGGCCACGCTCGCGGCGGTGGCGAAGGCGATGACCACGACGACGTCCATGACGATCGTGATGGACAGGGCGATCGAGGTGAACCGGCCCCTGGCGCCCACCTCCTTGATGACCGCGATCGTGGACGGCGGCGATAGGGCGAGCAGCACCGTCCCGCCGAGGACGGCCATGGCCACGATCTCGGTGGTCGACAGCCCGTCACCGAACGGGGCCACCGAAGCGAGGAGGCCGACCGCCCCGCCCAGCACGGCCAGCCCGGCGACGGTGATGCTGCCGCACATCGCCAGGATCGTCCGCAATCGGTCGCGCAGGTCGGGGAAGTAGAGCTCGGACCCGGCGACGAACGCGATGACCCCGAGGGAGATCTCATCGACGAAGCGCAGCTCGACGTCGGTGTCCCCGGGCAACAGGTCGAGCAGGAAGGTCCCGGCCAGGGCTCCGGCGGCGAGGTAGCCGGTGATGTAGGGCAGGCGCGCCGCGGTGAACCACTTGCCGATGCGGTGGGCGGCGAGTGCCACCAGCCCGAAGGCCGCCAGCAGCTCGATGGTGTCGATCACGTGGCGTCGGCCGCGCCGTGGGTGGGGTCGAGGTCCGTGCTGCGCATCGGCGGCCAGCGTACGACCGACGTCTGGGCCCGGCGGTCATCGGCGAAGCGGCCCTGCGCCGTGGCGGGTGCGACACTGGGGTGGTCGACGACGGGGACGTGAAGGGGAACGGCGTGTCAGAGGAACTGCGGTTCGGGGTCTTCTTGCCACCACTGCACAAGGTGGGCATCGATCCGACCCTGGCGTTGCACCGCGATCTCGAGCTGGTCGAGTGGCTCGATCACCTCGGCTACGACGAGGCGTGGATCGGTGAGCACCACTCCGGGGGCTCTGAGCTCATCGCCTCACCCGAGGTGTTCATCGCCGCCGCCGCCGAGCGCACCCGTCGCATCCGCCTCGGCACCGGCGTGAACTCGCTGCCCTACCACCACCCGCTGATCCTCGCCGACCGCATCGTGATGCTCGATCACCTCACCCGGGGTCGCATGATGTTCGGCGCCGGCCCCGGCCAGCTCACCAGCGACGCTGCGATGCTCGGCATCGACCCGGGCGACCAGCGGCCCCGCATGGAGCAGGCCTTCGAGGTCATGATGCGGCTGTTCGCCGGCGAGACCGTCACCGAGCGCACCGACTGGTTCGTCTGTGACGAGGCCGTGCTGCAGATGACGCCGTACAGCGACTTCGACGTGGTGGTGGCCTCGTCGGTGTCGCCGTCGGGGTCCAAGCTCGCCGGCCGCCACGGCACCGGCATGCTGTCGATCGCCGCCACCGAGCCGGCAGCGTTCGAGGTGCTCGACTACAACTTCGGCGTCTGGTCCGAAGAGGCAGAGCGCCACGGCCACGTCGCTGACCGGTCGAAGTGGCGCCTGATGGGCCCGATGTTCCTCGCTGACACCGTCGAGGAGGCCATCGAGGCGTGCGGCCACGGCCTGATGTGGTGCTTCGAGTACCTCGCCCACGTGATCCCCACCGGCGCGCCCGATGCTCCTCCCCCGCCCGAGGACCTCGGCGAGTTCGTGCGCTACGCCAACGAGAGCGGCCGGATGATCATCGGCACCCCCGACATGGCTCGCGAGCAGATCTCCCGCCTCCTCGACAAGACCGGGGGCTTCGGCGCCTACCTGTTCTTCGGCGCCGACCTGGCCGGGTGGTCGGCCACCAAGCGCAGCTACGAGCTGTTCGCCGAGGAGGTGATCCCCCACTTCACCGGGCGCCTCGACCCGGTGGTCCGCAGCTACGACCGGGTCGTGGGGGCCGGCAGCCGGTGGGTCGACGCCACCCTCGGCGCCCAGATGACCGCCATCGCCGCCTACGAGGACGAACGCTCACAGCGCGCCACGACCTGACGGGCGTTCTGGTGGGGGCTGGGGCGGGGCTCCTACGCTGTCGCCGCTGTCGCCCGCCGAGCGGAGGTGCCCATGCGCAGTCCCAAGGAGTTCTTCCGCCCCTTGGCGGTCGGCGCCCCCGAGCCGGTGCGTGAGGTTCCGTTCCGGCCGTCGCGCATGATCCACTTCCTGCCCGCCCACAACGCCAAGATGCGGTCCAAGGTGCCGGCGGTGGCCGACCAGGTCGACGTGTTGTTGGCCAACCTCGAGGACGGGGTGCCCGCCGACGACAAGCAGGCGGCCCGGGCGGGCCTGGTCGAGATCGCCGCCGGGTGGGCGCACGACCGGGCCCAGCTGTGGACCCGGGTCAACTCACTGGACTCGCCGTGGGGGTTGGACGACCTGGTGGCTGCGGTCACCGAGACCGGCGACGCCCTCGACGTGGTGATGATCCCCAAGGTGGAGGGCCCCGAGGACATCCACTACGTCGACCGGCTGCTCGCCCAGCTCGAGGCGAAGGTGAGCCGACGCCGGCCGCTGCTCGTGCACGCCATCCTCGAGACCGCGGCCGGGGTGGCCCGGGTCGAGGAGATCTGCGGGGCCAGCCCCCGCATGCAGGGCATCTCGCTCGGACCGGCCGACCTGGCCGCCGACCGGCGCATGAAGACCACCAGGGTCGGTGGCGGCCATCCCGGCTACCTCGTCCGCGCCGACCCGGACCCGTCCGACGACTCGGCCCCCCGGCCGGTCTTCCAACAGGACCTGTGGCACTACACCCTGGCCCGCATGGTCGACGCCTGTGGGATGCACGGGATCCTCCCGTACTACGGGCCCTTCGGCGACATCGGCGACGCCACCGCCTGCGAGGACCAGTTTCGCAACGCCTACCTGTTGGGCTGCGTCGGCGCTTGGAGCCTGCACCCCTCCCAGATCGACATCGCCAAGCGGGTGTTCAGCCCCGACCCGGCCGAGGTCGCGCACGCCCGGCGGGTGATCGACGCCATGGGCGACGGCACCGGGGCCATCATGTTGGACGGCAAGATGGAGGACGACGCCTCGGTGAAGCAGTGCCAGGTGGTGGTGGGCCTGGCCCGTGAGCTCGCCGCCCGTGACGTCGAGCTCGCCGAGCGCTACGACCTGGAAGGGGCACCCTCGTGACCGGACCCGATCCTGTGACGCCCGGTGACTCCGCCCACGCCGCCGGTGGTCCCGACGGCGCTCCCGGCGAGGGTGTCGACGCAGGCGGCCACGTCGCCGCGACCACTGGCCCGCTGCGCCCCCGTCGGTCGGTGCTCTACATGCCCGCCGCCAACGCGCGGGCCCTGGCCAAGGCGGCGACGATCCCCGCCGACGGCCTGATCTTCGACCTCGAGGACGCCGTGGCCCCCGACGCCAAGGCCACCGCCCGCGACCAGGCGGTCGCCGCTGCGGCCTCGGGCGACTACTCCGGGCGGGAGATCACCATCCGCTGCAACGGCCTCGACACCCCGTGGGGCGCCGACGACCTGCGGGCGGCCGGCGCGGCGGGGCCCGACGCCGTGGTGGTGCCCAAGGTGGGCTCGGCGGCCGAGGTCGCCGAGATCGAGCGCCACCTCGAGGCGGCCGGGGCCCCGGAGCGCACCCGCATCTGGCCGATGATCGAGACCCCCGCCGGGGTGCTCGCGACCGCCGAGATCGCCGCGGTCGAACGGGTCGCCGTGCTGGTGCTCGGCACCAACGACCTCGTCAAGGAGCTGCGGGCCCAGCGCTTGCCCGGCCGGGCGCCGCTCGTGCCCCACCTCCTGGCGGTGCTGCTGGCGGCCCGCACCACCGACGTGGCCGTGCTCGACGGGGTCTACAACGACGTCCGTGACGCCGAGGGCTTCGAGGCCGAGGCCCGCCAGGGCCACGAGCTCGGCTTCGACGGCAAGACACTGGTGCATCCCAGCCAGGTCGAGCCCACCAACGAGATCTGGGCCCCGAGCGATGCGGCGATCGACGAGGCACGGACGATCATCGAGGCGTTCGCCGCTGCCGAGGCCGAGGGTCGAGGGGTCGTCACCGTCGAGGGACGCATGATCGAGCAGCTCCACGTCGACGAGGCCCGCCGCACCCTCGCCGTCGCCGACGCCCTCGCCGCCCTCGGCTGACCCGCGGGGCGCGACCCGGCGAGGGACGTCGTGGCACCAGCGCCCGCTCGGGGCGCGCTGATGCGCCACAAGCGCGCTGAAGCGCCACAGGAGCGGCCGAAGCGCGCCGAAGCGACTCTTAACCGCGCCGAGGCGGCGCGCCGGGGCCGTCGTCGCTCGGACCGGGGGCTGGACAGGGGCCGGCGCGTCATGCCCCATGGCGGGCGGCGCTGGTTCAGCTGGTGTCGGGGGGTGGCAGCCCGTCGTGGCGCCGGTGGGGGTGGACCCAGCCGTCGTCGTGGACGAGGTGGTGGTGGTAGCGGCAGAGCGGCACGGCGTTGTCGAGATCGGTCCGCCCGCCCTCGGCCCACGGGATGCGGTGGTGGATCTCACAGCGATGGAAGGCAACGTCGCAGTGCTTGAAGGCGCAGCGACGCCACCTGACGGCCAGCGCCCGGCGCTGGGTCGAGGTGAACGTCCGGGTGGCCCTGCCCAACGACAGCACCGTGCCGGCGGCGTCGGCCCGGGCGACGGTCACCGTCGCCTCGCAGCCGAGGCGTCGTGCTGCGCTCGGGGTGATGGCCACCGACTGGTGATCGCACCGCTTCCGTGCGTCGAAGCGCACCGGCCGCCCGTTGCGAACCGTCGCCGCCACAGCGGCTGCGCTCGGTGGTGCAGCGGGTCCCGCTGCCCCGGCGGCAGCGCCGTGAGCGCCAGCCGATCCTGCCGGGACGCCGCCGGGCTGGGCCGTTGCGGGGGTGCACGCAGGGGGCGGAGCGGGTGTGGGTCGCTCGAGCAGCTCACGGTCGACGATGACCACGGTGGCCGGGGTGCGGGACTCGCCCTCGCCACACACCAGACCGATCAGCGCGTCGGCGCGGCGTGCGGCCAGGGAGCGGGGTTCGGGACCGTCGAACCGTTCAGGATCGGGCGCAGGGGTGGCCGCATCGATGGCGGCGGCGACCGCATGGCCGTCGTCGCCGGGCAGGCAGAACGTGCCGTGCAAGTCACCGAACAGGTCGTGGCCGAGGCGCACCGACCGGGCCACCCACCGTTGCTCGGCGTCGACCGGTCGCTGACGGGCCGCCCAGTCGGCGACGGTGTCGGCCCACTCCGTCGGCCCCTGGTCGAGGGCCGCGGCGAGCAGCGCATCCTCGTCGGCCACGGCCTTGTCCCAGCAGTTCCCGACCGCCCGGGCGAGGCGGTCGACGTGCCCGGACGGCACCTCGCCGGTCTCGTACGCCGCAGCCCAGCTGCGCAGGCGCAGGCACAGCTCGGCCCGGCGCACCAGACGGCGGGCGACCTCGTCGTCAATGCCGAGCCGGCTCATCAGCCACGCCGCCGGCGAGCGGGCCCCCTCCAGGCGCCACCAGCTCGACGACACCAGCCGGCCGACCAGCTCGGTCTGGCGACGTTCGGCCGCCTCGGCGACCGAGTGCACGCAGTCGAGGTGGTCCATCGCCGCCCGAGTGGCGGCGACGTCGAGGACGTCGGGGCTCATCCCAGCTGGAACCACCCGTCCGGGCGGAGCGATCGACCGCATGCCCACAACCTAGGGACGGGGTGTGTCACCCCCAGATGGTCACCGCCGACCGCCCACCCGGGATGTCGGCGCACGGCACCAGATCCCTGCAGCACAAGACGAACCCTCCGTATGCCGAGTGACTATCCGCGCCGTTGCAACACTCCTACCCCTTAACAGTGGGACACCAAGTGCCCACCAATGACACATAGGGATCAGCGCCACGGAAGAGCACCGTCCATATTGACCCAGCGCGCTCTAAGCCGTCGCTGTCAATTGCGGTCGAGTCGCCTACGGTTACAGCTGGCAGTTTCCTAACCGCGTTCGCCCCGCAGTCATACAACCACAGCGTTTCGTCGTCGCTGCTTAGCTCTACAAAGACGCCGGACCGTGCAGCTACCCCCGCTCCGAACTCCATATTGCTTGCCACAAGGGGCAGACCCCGGGGATTGAGCACACCTATCACGACACCGGCAACGGACAGGATTGAGATCGGACCCCAGAACACTTCGGTGAACTGCCTACGCCTCTGGTCCGCAGTCTTTCTTTTCCACCAAGTCCAGGCAACAAGCTGGCCGACCAAGGTGGTGATCGTGGTATGCCATGGGATGGCGATCATGAGAAACGCAGCAAGGGCGAGGCAAAACAGTATTCCCAGGAGGATGAGACTGGACATGAGGGTCGCACGAGGGGGAACCATCGTCGGCCAAATCATGATTCTACGTACGGAACGGCGATGCGTGTTCGATGTTGGTGTCAAGCGCTCAGCGAATCGAGCGCCTAGTCGATCGAGGACGATGAAGAAGGGCAGTGCGAGCAAAGTCTGAGATACGGCCCATGCCCCCACCGCGATGAGGTGCGACACTGGCACAGCGATAGCGAGCGCAAACTCTGCCGGAATTTGGGTGTCGAGGAGGAACGTAAACAGGCGTACGGCGAGCCCTACTGCCGGAAGTCCGATCGCTAAGGCACCCAAGACGTCTGCCGCGTCCTAATGAAGCTTTTTGCGACTTCCGGCTCGACCTTGACGTTGCCTACTTCCGGGACTCGCGCTCCGCTCATGCCGCTATCCTCAACGCCGGACGCAGCTCCCCGGCGACCGCACCCGTCACCGCACCGGCTGCTTCCACCGGTTGAGGTAGGTGATCTCCGCCGCCGGGCGCCGCGGCGCTGGTCTGAACGAGTCGCCGGTGTAGTAGGCCACCGGCAGCAGCGCCACCTGGGTGACCGACTCGGGGATGCCGAGCAGCTCGGCGATCTCGGTCTCGTGCTCGAGGTGGAACGTCGTCCAGGCCGAGCCGAGCCCGCGGGCCCGGGCGGCGAGCTGGAAGCTCCACACCCCGGGGCTGACCGACCCGTGGTAGCCGGCCACCTGGGCCACCGAGGCGTCGGGCGCCAGGCGGTCGAGCCGGCAGGCGATGACCAGTAGCGGCACCTCGGCGAGGTGGTCGACGAGGAACCGGGCCGACTCGATCACCCGGCGCTGGCGAGGATCGTCGATGTCGCCCTGTCCGCCCAGGTACGCCTCGCCGACCTCGGCGTAGCGGGCGGCGATGACGTCGCGCAGTTCGGGGTCGTCGACGAGCACCCAGCGGTTGCGCTCTAGGTTGCCGCCCATCGGGGCGTGCTGGGCGATGTCGATGCACTTCAGCACCAGGTGGTGGGGCACGGGTCGGGTGAGATCGAGCCGGGTGCGGACCTGCTTGGTGGTGGTGAGCAGGTGCTCGACCGCCTCGATGTCGACGTCACCGGCGCCGGCGTCGCTCCCGATGCTCACCGCCGCGCCCCCACCGGCTGGGCCCCAACGGGCGGGGCGGCCGAAGGCTGGGACCCTGCAGGCTCGGGTCGGGCCCCCCGTACGAGGCGGCCGGGCAGCGCCCCGGTGGACTGGCCGTCGCGGCGGGTCTCGACGCCGGCGACGAAGGTGTGGCGGTACCCGGTGGCGTCTTGCAGCAGGCGCCGGCCCCCGGCGGGCAGGTCGTGCTGCAGGTAGGGGCGACCTACGCCGAGCTCGTCGAGGTCGACCACGTTGAGGTCGGCCCGGTACCCCGTGGCCAGCACCCCCCGGTCGCCGAGGCCGACCGCACGGGCGGTGGCCTGGCACTGGCGCTGCACCAGGGTGGCCAGATCGATGCGGCCCTCGGGGCGGTCACGCCCCCACCAGGTCAGCAGCGTGGTGGGGAAGCTGCCGTCGCAGATGGTGCCGACGTGGGCACCGCCGTCGCTCAACCCGACCACCGTGTGGGGGTGCACCAGCATCTCCCGGACGGCATCGAGCGAGTCGTCGAGCCAGTTCAAGAAGGGCAGGTACAGCAGGCCGTGGCCGTCGTCGGCGAGCAGCAGATCGAGGGCGATCTCGGCCGGCGGGCGGCCGGTGGCGGCGGCCCGGTCGGCGATGCTGCTGCCCGGTGGGGGTTCGTAGACCGGTGGGTCTGCGAGCTCCCACAGCAGGTCCCACCGGCCGATGAGCTGGCCGCCGAGCTTGGCGGCCTCGGCGGCTGAGGCGGCCTCGGCGATGAGGCGCTGGCGTCGTTCGGGCTCGCGCAGGGCCGCCACCCGCTCGGGCAGGGGTCGGTCGGCGATCTCGGCGTAGGCGGGGGCGGACATGAACGGGTGCAGCGTGCACTCGAGGCCGCAGATGATGCCGACGGGGCGGGGCGCCACCTGGCCGGTCATGGCCAGGCCCTCGGCGTTGGCTGCGCTGAGGTGGTCGAGCAGCCGGCGCCACCGGTCGGGTGCGACCGGACTCGCGGCGATCGAGATCGACAGCGGTCGGCCCGATCGACGCACCATCTCGCGCAACATGGCCATCTCGGCGTCGACGTCGACGAAATCGGACACCACCTGGAGGACGCCACGACCGCTGGCTCCGAGCGCCTCGGCGATGCCGATGAGCTCGGCTGCCTCGGCGTCAAGGGTCGGGACGTACTCCCCTGCGCTCGTCGTGTGGTTGCGGGTGCGAGAGGTGGTGAAGCCGAGCGCGCCCGCCTCGACGCCCTGGCGCACCAGCTCGGCCATCTCGGCGATGTCGGCGGCGGTGGCGGGCTGGCGTGACGCCCCTCGCTCGCCCATGACGTGCAGGCGCACGGCGCTGTGGGGCACCTGGGCGGCGACGTCGATGTCGTGGTCGAGGGCCTCGACGGCGTCGAGGTACTGGCCGAAGTCGTTCCAGCGCCACGACAGGCCCTCGTGCAGGGCGGCGCCGGGGATGTCCTCGACGCCCTCCATCAGCTCGATGAGCCGGCCGTGGTCGGCGTCGTGCACGGGAGCGAACCCGACGCCGCAGTTGCCCATCACGGTGGTGGTGACGCCGTGCCATGACGAGGGGGCGAGGTGGTGGTCCCAGGTCGCTTGGCCGTCGTAGTGGCAGTGGATGTCGACGAAGCCGGGCAGCACCAAGGCGCCGTCGGCGTCGATGGTGCGCCGTCCGGGGCCCAGGCGGCCGACCTCGGTGACGACGCCCCCGTCGATGCCGACATCGGCGGTGCGCGCTGCGGCTCCGGTGCCGTCGATGACCCTGCCGCCCGAGACGACCAACTCGTGTTCGGCCATGCCGCATCCCCCGTCGTCGACGCCGTCTGGACCGTAGCCCGCCCGCCGCTGCTCGGCTCCAAGGCCCCAGCCGGGGGCGGGCGTGCAGCTGGCCGAGGCGCTCAGCTGGCTCGGGCGCTCATCGGCTCACGGGCGCTCAGCGAGCCGCCCTGGAGGCGAGGAAGGCTCGGGTGCGCTCGGCGTCGGCGGGGCCGGTGCCGAACTCGCTGGCGCTGAGCTCGGTGGCCCCGGTGGCGGCGATGTCATCCAAGGCGGCGCCGACGGTGGCCTCGTCACCGATGAGCGCCACGTCCTCGGGGCCAGAGAGCCCCTCTCGGTCGAGCATCGCCCGGTACGACGGCAGCTGGCCGTAGATCTCGAACAGCTTCGCGGCCCGGCGCCGGGCGGCGTCGACGTCATCGGTCACACAGATCGGGAAGCCGGCGACGACCTGGGGGGCGGGGCGTCCGGCGTCGGCTGCGGCCCCGGTGATCGTGGGGACGATGTGCTCGGCCAGGGTCCTGGGCCCGACCATCCAGGTGATGGTGCCCGACGCCTTCTTGCCGGCGACCTTCAACATCTGCTCCCCGAGGGCGGCGACCAGCACCGGCACCGCCGGGGCGTCACCGACGGCGATCTCACCGCGGGCGGTGATCATCTGGCCCGAGGCCGAGACCTTGCGCTGTTCGATGAGGGGCACGAGGGCGTCGAGGTACTCGCTCATGTGGCGGACCGGCCGGTCGAAGGAGATGCCCCACATGCCCTCGACGACGGGCTGGTGGGAGAGGCCGATGCCGAGGCGCAGCCGCCCGCCGAGGGCGAGGCTGACGGTGAGCGCCTGCTGGGCGAGCATCATGGGGTGGCGGGGGTAGGTGGGCACCACGGCGGTGCCGAGCTGGATGCCCGGCACCTGACGCCCGGCGAGGGCCAGGGCCGTGAGGGCGTCGACCTCGAAGATCTGGGCGGTCCAGAACGACCCGAACCCTTCCTCGGCGGCGGTACGAACCGCCGAGGTCAACCCGACGAGCGGGTCAGCACCACTCGGTCCGCCCGCTCCCCCGAAGATCCCGATCTGCACGTGTCCCTCCCCGTCGGTTCCGGCGGAGTCTGGCAGAGACCGCCGGTCGAGCCCGGAGCCGACCGCAGGTCACCAGCTCGGGCGTCCGGGTCGAGCCGACATCAGGGGGCGGCAGCCAGGACGCGCCCGATGGCGGCGCGCAGCCACTCCACGTCCTGGGCGCCGGGCACCGTCCAACGGTCGTCGATGACGAAGGACGGCACGCCGGTGATGCCCCGCTCGTGGGCCTCTGCCAGATCGGCCTGCACCTCGGCCCGGCCCGCCCGGGCGGCGATGGCCTCGACCGCAGCGTCACGGTCGAGCCCGGCGGCCTCGGCCAGCTCGGCGAGCACCGCCGGATCGGCGATGTTGGCCCCGTCGGTGAAGTAGGCGGCGAACAGGCGCTCGTGCAGGGCGTTGGCGACGGCGAGCCCGGCGGTGTCGGCGGCCCACGCCGCCAGTGACAGCGCCGGCACGCTGGTGACGCGCAGCGCCCGGTCGAAGCGGTAGTCGATGCCGACCTCGGCGCCGAGCGCGCTGAGGCGGGAGGTCATGGCGTCGAAGGCACCGGGGCCGTACTTGGCCTCGATGGCCGGACGCAGGGGCCGGGGCTCGGCGGTGGCCGTCGGATCCAGCTGGAACGCCCGCCACCGGACCTCGACGCCCTCGGCCCCCTCGAGACCGTCGAGGGCCTCGGTGAGTCGCCGCTCGCCGAGGTAGCACCACGGGCAGACCACGTCGGAGAACACATCGATGCGCACGAGGTGTGCGAACGGTTCCGGGCGCCGGAGTGTTCCCACCGGGGCGTCGCGCCGCTGCGGTCGGCCACCGGGGCGTCGCGCCGCTGCGGTCGGCCACCGGCGCGCACGACGCCGCAGCGGTGCCCCCCTCGCGACGAGCTAGCCGGAGGCGGCGGGTGGCGGGTCAGCAGGGGCGAACAGGACCTCGGCCAGGTGCCCGGTCGGGGCGGGGACCGCACCGGTCTCGATCTCGCGATGGCGCCGGGCGATGGCGGGGCCGAAGGAGTCGTCGGTCATCACGTAGAAGCGGCCGGTGCGCACGGCTTCGACGACCAGCTCAGCCACCTGCGCCGGAGGGGTCGCGGCGGCGTACGCCCTGGCGACGGCGTCACGTCGGGCCGCCTCGGGTGATCCCTCGAGCGGGGCGGGCGGTGGACCTCCGGGCCGGTTGCGGGCCGAGTCGATGATCCCGGTGTCGACGAAGCCGGGGCACACGACGCTGACGCCCACCCCGGTGTCGAGGCGGAGCTGCTCCTGCCACAGCGTCTCGGACAACGTGACCACGGCGTGCTTGGTGACGTTGTAGGGCCCCATCTCGGGGAACGAGACCAGCCCGGCGATCGAGGCGGTGTTGACCACGTGGCCCCGGCCCCGCTCGATCATCGAGGGCACGAAGGTCCGCACCCCGTGGACCACCCCCATCAGGTTCACCCCGATCACCCACGCCCAGGTGTCGAGGTCGGCCTCGTGGACCAGGCCGTTGCCGCCCACCCCGGCGTTGTTGCACACGAGATCGACGGGGCCGACCTCGGCGGCGACCCGGCCGAGCTCGGCCACCGAGGCGGGGTCCGCGACGTCACAGACGACGTCGAGGACGGTGCCGCCGGCGGCGCGCACCTGAGCGGCGGCGTCAGCCAGGCGTGGGGCCTCGATGTCGGCCATCACGACCCGCGCGCCCTCAGCGACCAGGGCGTCGGTGAGGGCCCGGCCGATGCCGCTGGCGGCCCCGGTGACCACGGCGACGCGGTCGGTCAGCTCGGCCAGCGCCACCGCCGGACCCTACCGCCGGCCGCCCGGCCCGACCGTCCGAGCGCACCTAGGGTCGCGGGGTGGCGCTCGGTGATCGCCCCGCCCCCGCCCCCGGCCCCGGGGTGCTGGCAGCGGCCGAGGCGGTCACCGACTGCGAGATCGGCACCGGCTCGTTGGCCCAGCCCGTGAACGCCGTCTCGGCCATCGCCTACGTGGCGGTCGGGATCGCCATCCTCATCGTCACCGGGCGCCGGCGCGCCGGGCGCGACGGACCGGTCCTCGCTGCGGCCGCCGTCGCCACCGGGGTGGGCAGCATCGCCGTGCACGGCTGGCCGAACCGCTGGACCGAGGCGGCCCACGACCTCGGGCTCGTCGTCCTGGTGACCACGATGGCTGCCGGGTCGGTGCTGCCGGCTCTGGCACTGCACCGAGACGGTCGGCGGGGCACCCCGTCGATGGCCGCCGTGGCTGCCGGTGTGGTCGTCGCCGCTGCGCTGTTGGAGGTGGTGGACGCCTCGGCGACGGTGCCGCTCGTCGCTCTCGTGGTGGGGATCGGTGCGCTGAGCGAGCTGGTGTGCCGGCGCCACGGGGCCCGAGGGGCGTGGTCGGCGCCGATGCTCGTCGCGCTCGGCACCGGGACGACGCTCTGGTGGCTCGGACACCCGGGTCCCCGGTGTGCGAACCCTCGAGCGTCGTCCAGCCCCATGCCGCCTGGCACGTCGTGTCGGCGCTGGTCGTGCTGGCCTGGGCGCGCCGAGCCCACCAGCTCCGAGGCCATCCGATGCGGGCGTGAGCGCACCCCCGGGCGGTCCTGGGATCCGGTGACGCTGACCGGGCTCGGTCCGGTGACCGGCGGTGCGCGAGACTCCCGGGGCGGGCGTCCGACCCGCCACCTCGACGTTGCAAGGCCCATGCCCCGACCTGCGTCCCCGCTGAGAGAGCTGACCGCCGTCCCCGAGCTCGCAGCGTTCTGGGCCAGCTCGCCGCTGCTGGCCATGGCGCCGCGTGGCCGGGGTCACCGGGTGCTGGTCATCCCCGGGTTCACCGCCGGCGATCTCACCACCGCCCCGCTGCGCCTCGCCCTGCGAGCGTTGGGGCACCGGCCCGCCGGGTGGGGGCTCGGCGCCAACATCGGGCCCGACGACCTCACGGTGCGTGGCCTCATGCGCCGCCTCGACCGCCTCGTGGCCCGCAACCGGGGGCCGATCGACATCGTGGGCTGGAGCCTCGGCGGCATCATGGGACGGCTGCTCGCCATCCACCGACCCGAGGACATCCGCCAGGTCATCTCGCTCGGCAGCCCCATCAGGGTCGTCGATCCCGAGGCCAACCTCAGCCAGTCCGTCCGCCGGATCGCCCAGCTCGCCGGCCTGCGCCGCGGCTCGTCGCTCTATGACCTGACCACGGTGCCGGTGCCGTCCACCGCGGTGTTCTCCCGTGGCGACGGTGTGGTCGCCCCGTCGGCTGCCCGCCAGGACGCGGCTCCGGGGGCCGAGAGCGTCGAGGTGCGCGGCTCGCACATGGGCCTCGCCACCAACCCGAGCGTGGTGTGGCTGGTGGCTGACCGCCTGGCCTGGCACGAGGGGCCCTGGACGCCCTTCGAGCCGCCGTCGAGGTTCGCCTGGATGTACCCGACCATCGATGCCGGCGTCCCGACCGCCACCGGCCCACCGCCCCCTGACGTCCCCGTGCCTCCTGACGTCCCTGCGCCGCCTGAGGCTGTCGTGCCGGCGGACGGCCTCATCGACGCCGATGCCGGCGCCGCTCGTGGCGACGCCGGTGCGCCACCCGCCGCCGCGACGAGCACGGGCGGCTGATCGTGCCCACCAGCCAGCTGGGCATCTCGGAGTCACGGCTGTTGGCAGTCGAGACCTCCACCGCGCTCGGCCACACCTCCACCGTGACCGTCCTCGACGCCGCCGCTGCGCCCCACCGCATCGACGGCGCGCTGCTGTCAGCTGAGGTGCGGGCCCGTCTCGACGAGCTGCCCGTGCTGCGCCAGTCCCTCGTCGAGGTGCCGCTGCGCCTCGACCGCCCCTGGTGGCGTGACGATCCCGGCTTCGACCTCGACTACCACCTGCGCTACATCGCGGTGCCCGATCCCGACGACCCCACGTCGCTGCACGAGCTGGTCGCCCGCATCCACGGGCGTCCCCTCGACCGGCGCCGACCCCTCTGGGAGCTCTACCTCATCTCGGGTCTGGCCGGCGGCCAGAAGGCGTTGCTGTCCAAGATCCACCTGGCCGCGCTCGGATCCGCTGACGGCCTCGAGATCAGCGCCGGACTCGTCGGTGCGACCCCCGCCTTGCGCAGTCGACCCGACGCCGCAGCGGCGCCCACCGCCGAGGCGGCCGCTGTGGGCGACGGCGGCGAGCTGCGGTGGCGGCCCTCGCGAGGGCCGACCCCGGCGGAGGTGACGCTGCGGGCCTGGCGCAACGCCCTCATCGATCCGGTGCGCGCGCTCAGCCTCGTGCCACGCCGCCTCTCGCGGGTGCCCGGGCTGGCCGCCTGGTTGACCCCCGGGCTGGCCCTGTTGAACCAGCGCACCCAGCGGCCGATCGTCATGCCGGGCCAGGACCGCCTCACGCCCCGGACCTCGTTCAATCGGCGTGTCGGTCCCCACCGCCGGTGGGCGCCGACCATCCTCGACATGACCCACGTGGCGGCGGTGCGGCGCGCCGGGGGGGTGAGCACCGTCGATGTCCTCACCACCATCTGCGGCGGGGCCCTGCGCTGGTGGCTGCTGACCCGTGACGAGCTGCCCCGTGACCCGTTGCAGGCGCTCGTGCCGCTGTCGGTGACCGATCCCGACGCCATCGAGGGCCTGGCCGGGGTGGTCGTCAGCCTCGAGACGACGCTGGAGCGCCCGGTCGACCGGCTCGCCAGCGTGCACGAACAGATCGGGGAGGCCGTCACGCGCCACCGGGCCCTCCCGGCCGCGGAGATCCGGGGGCTCGGAGGCGGCACGCCGCTCATCGGCATGGTCGCCAGCCGCTTCCTCGAACGGGCCAGCCTGGCCGACCGCCTGCAGCCGCCGTTCAACACCGTCATCACCTCGGTGCCCGGTCCGGCCGAGCCCCGCTACGCGCTCGGCGCTCCCGTCGAGGCGATCCACCCGGTGCTGGGCGTCGTCGACGGCGTCGGGCTGCACATCGGCGCCATGTCGATCCGAGATCGGCTCTGTGTGAGCCTGGTGGCCGATCGCGACCTCGTACCCGATCTCGGGGCCCTGGCCGAGCGGCTGTCGGTCGAGCTGTCGCTGCTCGCCGATGCCCTGGACGTCGACCTGACCCGGGCCTGAGGGCGCGACGTGCGCGATCATCACCGAACCAACCTGGGGGAGGCGCGATGTTCGATCTGGTGCTGAGGGGCGGCACCGTCGTCGATGGCACGGGCGCAGCTCGTCGCCGTGCCGACGTGGCCGTCGACGCCGGGCGCATCGTCGAGGTCGCCGAACCCGGCGAGGTGGGTGCCGCCCGCCGGGTCATCGACGCCGAGGGGTGTCTCGTCACCCCCGGCTGGGTCGACATCCACACCCACTACGACGGACAGGCGACCTGGGACCCCGACCTGGCGCCGTCGTCGGTCAACGGGGTCACCTCGGTCGTGATGGGCAACTGCGGGGTCGGCTTCGCCCCGGCGCGACCCGATCGCCACGGCTGGCTCATCGAGCTGCTGGAGGGCGTCGAAGACATCCCGGGCAGCGCCCTCGCCGAGGGGATGACCTGGGGGTGGGAGAGCTTCGAGGAGTACCTCGACGTGCTCGACCAGCGGCGCTTCACCGTCGACATCGGCACCCAGGTGCCCCACGCCGCGCTGCGCACCTACGTGATGGGCGAGCGCGGCGCCGACCACCTCGCGGTCGCCGACGCCGACGAGATCGCCGAGATGTCCCGGCTCACCGAGGCGGCGGTGCGCGCCGGCGCCCTCGGCGTGAGCACCTCGCGCACCTGGGTCCACCGCACCAGCGCCGGCACCCAGATCGGCACGCTGCGGGCCTCGACCGACGAGGTGCTCGGCATCGCCGATGCGCTGGGCCGAGCCGGCACCGGCGTCATCCAGCTGATCTCTGACGTCTACCAGTCCGCCGACGACGACCTCGTGGCCGCCGAGCTCGAGCTGCTCGGACGCCTCGCCACCGGGGTGTCGCGCCCGCTCAGCTTCACGGTGCAACAGAACGACGAGACGCCGGACCGCTATCGCGCGCTGCTCGATGCCATCGAGGGCTGGAACGCCGCCGGCGCCACCGTGCGGGCCCAGGTGGGCGTGCGGCCCATCGGCGTGCTCGTGGGGTTGTCCGCCACGGCCAACCCGCTGGCTCGCTGTGCGACCTACCGATCACTCGCCCACCTGCCGCTCGACCGGCGGGTCGTCGAGCTCGCCCGGCCCGAGGTGCGCGCCGCCATCTGCGACGAGCACGCGGCGATCCACCTGCGGGACTTCCCGGCGCTGATCCACGGTGGGTTCGAGCGCATGTTCCCCCTCACCGACCCGCCCGACTACGAGCCGACCCCCGAGTCGAGCGTGGCCGGACGGGCTCGGGCCGCCGGCACCGACTCCCGCCAGGAGCTGTACGACCACCTCCTCGCCGACGGCGGCCGCCGCCTGCTGTACCTGCCGCTCATGAACTACGCCCGGGGCGACCTCTCGGACCTGCACGAGATGCTGAGCTCACCCCACGCGCTCATCGGGTTGTCCGACGCCGGCGCCCACTGCAACTCGATCTGTGACGGCACGTTCCCGACCACGGCGATCACCCACTGGACCCGTGACCGCCACCGCGGCCCCCGGCTGAGCGTCGAGCAGGTGGTGCACGCGCAGACCCAGCGCACCGCCGCCCACGTGGGGTGGCACGACAGGGGCGTGGTCGCCAAGGGTCACCTCGCCGATCTCAACGTCATCGACTACGAGCGCCTGGCGCTGTCGCCACCCCGACTCGTCGCCGATCTGCCCGCCGGTGGCACCCGGCTGCTCCAAGACGCCGACGGGTACGTCGCCACCATCAAGGGCGGGGTGGTCGTCGCCGCCGAGGGCGAGCTCAGCGGGGACCGCCCCGGTCGTCTGCAGCGCGGGGCCCGGCCCCGGCCGGGGCGCACCGGCGACGCCCACGCCCCGGTCGCGGCGACGCCGACCTGACGAGAGCCGGAAGGGACCGAGGTGGCCGGACGACGCGAGCGTGAGATGCGCTTCGCCGATCGCATGAGCGAGGCCGAAGCCCTCATGTGGAACATCGAGAAGGACCCCTGGTTCAACCCGAACGGGGCGATGGTCACGCTGCTCGACCGCCCCCTCGACGTCGAGGCGTTCCGGCGTCGCATCCGCCGAGCCGTCGCTGCGGTCCCCCGCCTGCGCCAACGGGTGCAGCCGAGCGCCGGGCGTCTCGTCCCACCGTCGTGGGTGCCGGCGGACGACCTCGATCTCGAATACCACGTCCGCCACCTGGCGCTGCCGCCACCCGGCAGCATCCGCCAGCTCATGGACCTGGCCGCCCTGCTGTACCAGGACCCCTTCGATCGCACCCGGCCGCTGTGGTCCTACACCGTGATCGACGGCGTCGAGGGCGGCCGCGGCGCCCTGGTGTCCAAGCTCCACCACACCGTCGCCGACGGCGTCAGCGCCCTGCGCCTGTCCGAGCAGTACATGGAGCTCGAGCGCGACGCCCCGGTCCCCCACGACGTCGATCTCGAGGCCATCGTCGCCGAGGCCGTCGCCCGCCACGTCGCCGGCCCCGGCTCTGGTACCGCACCCGACGGTGAGGACGGACGGCCCAGCGGCAGCGACCGAGCCAGCGGCCGCGGCGACGACGGCGTCGACCTCGACACCCCCCGGCGCGCCCTGTCGGCGACGGCCCGGGCGGCGACGGGGTTGCTGCGCTGGCAGGCCGGGGTCAACCGGCGAGCCGCCGGCGAGGTCGCCATGTGGGGCGCGGACGTGCACCGGCCCGTCGAGCTGGGCGAGCAGACCCTGAGCTCGGTGCGCGCCACGCTCGACAGCGTCACCGGCCACGACGGCCAGACCGCCGGGTCGTCGCTGTGGTCGTCGCGCTCACGGCACCGTCACCTCGAGTCGTTGCGCCTCGATCTCGACGACGTCCGCCGGGCGGCGCACCGGGTGGGGGGCACGATCAACGACCTGTTCGTCACGGGGGCGGTGCTGGGAGCCGAGCGGTACCACCGCGACCGGGGCGTCGATCTCGACCACCTGCGCGTGTCCTTCGTGATCAGCACCCGGACCGACCGCTCGGTGGGGGGCAACGACATCGCCCCCACGCCCTTCACCGTGGGCCTGCGCGACGACCGGTCACCGGTGCAGCGCTTCGCCGACGTGCGAGATCACATGGCCGCCGCCCGCGACGACCAGACGAGCGTCGCCTCGCTCGGCACCGCGGCCCGGTTGGCGACGGTGCTGCCCACCTCGCTGCTGACCCGGCTGGCCCGTGAGCGCACCGCCACCATCGACTTCGCCACCTCCAACCTGCGGGGCGCGCCCGTGCCGGTGTTCATCTCGGGCGCCCTGGTCGAGCAGAACGTCGTGATGGGCCCGGTGGGCGGCACCGCCTTCAACGTGACGGCGATGTCCTTCGACGGATCCCTCGACCTCGGGTTCAACATCGACCCGGCGGCCGTCGATGACCCCGCCGGGTTGCGACGGGCCATGGAGACCGCCTACGGCGAGCTGATCGACGCCACCGACGCCGCCGGCGCCGCCGACGCCGCCGGCGCGTCGCCCGGGTGACCCCCGAGGAGTTCCGGGCGGCCGGTCACCGGCTCATCGACTGGATCGCCGATCATCGGGCGGGCATCGAGCAGCTGCCCGTGCGCTCCGGGGTCGAGCCCGGGTGGGTCAGGTCTCAGCTGGACGCCCCGCCCCCGGCGGCCCCTGACGCGCTGGACGACCTGCTGGGCGATCTCGACCGGGTCGTGGTGCCGGGCCTCACCCACTTCCAGCACCCCAGCTTCTTCGGGTTCTTCCCCGCGAACGCCTCGCTCGCCTCGGTGCTGGGCGACCTCACCAGCGGCGGGCTCGGCGCGCTCGGCCTGAGCTGGGAGGCCGCGCCCGCCCTCACCGAGCTGGAGGAGGTCGTGTGCGCGTGGTTCGCCGCCATGGCCGGGCTTGGCGACCCGTGGCGCGGGACGATCTGTGACACGGCCTCGACGGCGACCCTGCTCGCCCTCATCGCCGCCCGGGAGGCGGCCACCTCGGCCGGCACGGGCGCCCCTGTGGTGGTGTGCAGCGACCAGGCCCACAGCTCGGTGGTCAAGGCCGCCCGCCTCGCCGGGTACGGCCACGACGGCGTCGAGGTGCTGTGCCCCACCGGGGCCACGGGGTGGGCGCTCGACCCGTCGACGGTCGACGAGGCGCTGGCCCGGGCGGTGGCCACGGGGCATCGCCCGGCCGCGCTCGTGGCCACGATCGGGACGACGGGCACTACCGCCGTCGACCCGGTCGCCGAGCTCGTCCCCGTGGCCCGCCGCTACGACTGCTGGCTGCACGTCGACGCCGCCATGGCCGGCTCGGCCGTGCTGTTGGAGGAGATGTCGCCGCTGTTCGCTGGTCTCGACGGGGCCGACTCGTTCTCGATGAACCCGCACAAGTGGCTGGGCACCGCCTTTGACACGTCGTTGCTGTACGTGCGCCGACCCGAGCGGCTGACGTCGGTGATGTCGTCTGCGGCGTCGTACCTGCGGGCGCCCGACGGCGAGGTGGTGACCCAGTACCGGGACTGGGGGATCCCCCTCGGCCGTCGGTTCCGGGCGCTCAAGTTGTGGTTCCACCTGCGCCTGGACGGGCTCGACGCCATCAGGGCCCGGTTGCGGCGCGACCTCGCCCACGCCGAGTGGCTGGAGGCGGCGGTGCGGGGCGAACCGGGGTGGGAGGTGGTGGCGCCGCGGCGGTTGCAGACGGTGTGCGTGCGCCACGTGCCGGCGCGCCTGGGCGACAGCGACGCCGGTGCCGCCGCATCGCAGCTCGACGACCACACCCTCGGCTGGGTGGGCCACCTGAACGCCAGCGGCGCCGCCTACCTGACGCCCGCCCAGCTGGAGGGGCGCTGGATGGCTCGCGTGTCGATCGGCGCCGAGACCACCGAGCGGCGTCACGTCGAGGCGCTGTGGGCCGCGATGCGCGAGGCGGTGCGTGCGACGTCGGCGGCGTCGTGAGCGCCGGCGGGCATGAACGGACCATCGACGTCAACTGCGACCTCGGCGAGGGCTTCGGGGTCTGGCGCCTGACCGATGACGACGCCCTGCTCGACCTCGTCACCAGCGCCAACGTGGCCTGTGGGGCCCACGCCGGAGATCCGTCGACCATGCGCAGGGTGTGCTCGTCGGCGGCCGCCCGGGGCGTGGCGGTGGGCGCCCAGTTCGCCTACCCCGACCTGGCGGGGTTCGGGCGACGCTTCCTCGACATCGACCCGGGGGAGCTGACCGACGTCGTGATCCACCAGATCTGTGGTCTGGACGGGATCGCCCGCATCGAGGGCACCGCGGTGACCTACGTCAAGCCCCACGGCGCGCTCTACCACGCGGTGGCGGTGGACGAGGCCCAGGCCGGGGCCGTCGTGCAGGCGACGGTGGCCGCCTCGGCGGCCGTGGGGCGCCAGCTCGTCGTGTTGGGAGCACCCGGGTCGGTGCTGTTGGAGCGGGCGGCGGCGGAGCGGCTCGACGTGGTGCCCGAGGGGTTCTGTGACCGGGGGTACGACGCCGACGGACATCTCGTCCCCCGTGGCGAGCCCGGGGCCATCATCGACGACCCGGCCACCGCGGCCCGGCGCGCCTGCCGCCTGGTCACCGAGGGAGTCCTGAGGGACGTCACGGGCCACGACGTCGCCGTCGGGGCGGCATCGTTGTGCGTGCACGGGGACACCCCCGGTGCGGTGGCGGTCGCCCGGGCCGTGCGCGACGAACTGCGCGCCGCCGGGATCAGGCTCGTCCCCTTCGCCCCACCTCCGGCGGCGCGCGCCGCAGACTGCGCTCGCTGGTCGTGACCGCCTCGCCGTGACGGGCGTGAGGCTGCTGGGGTGCGGACCGAGCGCGGTGCTCGTCGAGGTGTCTGCGGCCGCTGCGTCATCGCCGTCGGCGGCTGCGCTGCACCGCTGGTTGTTGGATGACCCGCCCGACGGTGTCGTGGAGCTCGTCCCCGCCGAGCGCTCGGTCCTCGTGCGCTTCGACGCCGGTCGGACCGGCCCGGCGGCGGTGCGCCGCCACGTCGAGCGGGTCGCCTCCGAGAGCGCCACGCACCATCCGCACAGACCCCCACCGGCCGCTCGCACCGTCGAGGTGCCGGTCTGCTACGACGGCCCCGACCTCGACGAGGTCGCCGCCGTGACGGCCTCGACGACCGCAGAGGTGATCGCCCGCCACCAGGCGCCGAGCTACACCTCGGCGTTCTGTGGCTTCAGCCCGGGGTTCGCCTACCTCACGGGGTTGGACCCCTCCTTGCACCTGCCCCGCCGCGACGAGCCCCGGACCACGGTGCCCGCCGGATCGGTGGCGATCGCCGCCGGGTACACCGCGGTGTACCCCCGCTCGTCGCCCGGGGGGTGGTGGCTGCTCGGGCGCACCGACCTCGACGTGTGGGACCTCGAGCGGGCGACCCTCGACCGGGCGGGGCCGGCGCTGCTCGCCCCGGGCACCGACGTCCGCTTCGTCCCCACGGGGCCGTCGGTCCCGCTCGCGCCGTCCCCGACGTCGCGCCAGACAGACGACTCCGACACCAGGCCCACCGTCGTTGACCCGCAGGGCTCGGGCACGGTGCTCACCGTGCTGTCGGCGCGCCCCGGGGCGACGGTGCAAGACCTCGGGCGGAGCGGCCACGCCTGGCTGGGGGTCGGGCGCAGCGGGGCCGTCGACCGGGGGTCGCTGCGCCTCGCCAACCGCCTGGTCGGCAACGCCGAGACCGCAGCGTGTCTGGAGGTCTTGCTTGGTGGCCTCGCGGTGACGTGCTCGTCGCCGGCCATGGTCGCCGTCACCGGCGCACCGAGCCCGCTGCTGCTCGACGGACGACCCGTCGCCGACGGGGCGCCGATCGTCGTGTCCGCCGGGGCGACCCTGGAGGTGGGCGCTCCCACGACGGGGTTGTGGACCTACCTGGCGGTGAGGGGCGGGGTCGACGTCGCCCCGGTCCTCGGCTCGCGGGCGACCGACACGCTCGGAGATCTCGGCCCCGTTCCGCTGCGGCGAGGTCACCGGCTGCCCGTGGGCGACGACCCGGGCACAGCTGTCGTCATCGACAGGGCCCCGATGACCGCACCGACGCCAGCACCGATCACGGTGCGGACCTGGCCCGGGCCCCGCCACGACGCGCTCGACGCCGCCGGTCACCGACAGCTGCACTCGACCTGGTGGCAGGTGGCGGCGGACTCGAACCGGGTGGGCGTGCGGCTCGAAGGTCCGCCGGTGCGCACCTCGAGGGGTGAGATGGCGAGCGAGGGCATCGTGCGGGGGGCGGTCCAACTCCCCGGCGGCGGCGCCCCGATCGTCAGCGGATCTGACCATCCCACCACCGGCGGGTACCCGGTCGTGCTGGTCGTCGACGACGACGGGGTCGACGCCCTCGCCCAAGCCCGCCCCGGGCAGCGGGTCCAGCTGTCGGTTCCTCGCCCGCTTCCCCACGTCGCCACCTGATCGCACCGCGCGCTCCCGGGGGCGGCCGTGCGCGTCGCCGGCACGCTCCGGTGACCCGACGGTCACCTGGTCAGCCCGTGACGGTGAGCACCCCGAGCAGGCTGACCCCGGCCACGATGATCCACGCCGCCACCCCGAGCAGGAGGGGCCGAGGACCCAGGCGGCGGAGCCGGTCGAGTCGCACCCCGGTGCCGAGGCCTACCATCGCCGCGGCAAGGACGAGGCCCTCGGCCGTCTGCGCCCACGACAGCGCGTCGGCTGACACCGACCCCGTGCTGCGGACGGCCACCGCGGCGAGGAAGCCGACGACGAACAGCGGCAGCAACGGGGGGCGCCCACCGACCGGGTGCGCAGCGGAGGTCCGGCGGCGCTGGAGGCTGACCCCGGTCACGAGCGGGGCCAGCAACGCCACCCGGGTGAGCTTGACGACCACGGCCGCGCTCACCGCCGTCGGGCCGGCGGTCGAGGCGGCGGCGACCACCTGGGCGACGTCGTGGGTGGCGGCGCCGACCCAGGCACCGAAGGTGGCGTCGTCGAAGCCGACCCAGCCCCCGACGAGGGGCAGCGTGACGATGGAGGCCGTGCCGAAGAGGGTGACCAGCCCGATGGCGGCGGCGACCTCCTCCTCGTCGGCTCGGGTCGTGCCGTCCACGGCGGCGATGGCCGACGCCCCACAGATCGAGTAGCCGGTGGCGACCAGCAGCGACAGGTCTCGGCCGAGGCCCATGCGACGGCCCAGCCACTGGACGCCGGAGAACGTGGCGGCCACCGTGGTGGCCACCACGGCCACACCGTCGACACCGAGCGCGCCGACGTCGCCGATCGACAGCCGCAGACCGAGCAGCACGACCCCCGCACGCAGCAGGCGCCGGCCGGCGAAGGCCAGTCCCGGCTGCAACCGGGCCGGGACACCGACGGTGTTGGCGATCACCGCCCCGACCGCCACGGCGACGACGAGCGTCGACAGGGCGGGGAACAACCCGGCGACTGCCCAGGCGAGGCCCGTGAGCCCGGCGACGGCCACCAGGCCCGGTGCGACCGCCCCGACCGCGCCGAGGCGCCCGGGGGGCGCCACGGCGGCGGTCAGGACCATCACGTCCAGCCTCGGCGCAGCGGTGGTCGCCCGCCACGGCCCAGGACCCCATGACCCCATCGACGGCGTCGATGGGGGTCCTAGATTCATGCGATGCCCCTGTCGGCATCCTTCCCCGAGCTGAGGGCCCTCGATCTGTTCGTCACCGTCGTCGAGGTCGGCAGCGTCACGCGCGCCGCCCGGGTGCACGGCATCACCCAGCCCTCGGCGTCGAGCCGCATGACCTCCCTCGAACGACAGCTCGGTGTGGTCTTGCTCGAGCGCGGCCCGACGGGGACGACCCCGACCCCCGCCGGCGCGCTCGTCGCCGGCTGGGCCGCCGCGGTGCTCGCCGCGGCCCACGACCTCGACGTCGGCGTGGCTGCGGTGCGCGCTCACACCGAGGACCGGGTCCGCCTGGCTGCCAGCTTCACGATCGCCGAGCACCTCCTGCCGGCGTGGCTCGGTCGCTTCCACCGGCTCCATCCCGAGGTCGCCGTCGAGCTCGAGGTCACCAACTCCGCCGTGGTGCTGGCACACCTGAGAGCGGGGACCGCCGATCTCGGCTTCATCGAGTCCCTCGACCGGGCCGATGATCTCGCATCGGTCGTTGTCGGCACCGATCGCCTGGTGGTGGTCGTGGCACCCCAGCACCCGTGGGCCCGACGACGCAGACCACTGGGGGTCGAGGCGCTCAGCTCCACCCCGCTCACCATGCGCGAGGCGGGATCAGGCACGCGCAGCGTGCTGGCCGCCGCGCTGGCCGACCTCGGGGCCCGAGCGCCGATCGCCGCCATCGAGCTCGGCTCGACCAACGCCGTCAAGGGTGCCGTGGTCGCCGGGGGGGCCCCGGCGGTCGTGAGCGAGCTGGCCGTGCGGCCCGACGTGGCCACGGGTCGCCTCGTCGTGGTCGAGGTGGAGGGCCTCGATCTGGCACGGGAGCTGCAGATGGTGTGGCCGACCCACCGCACGCTCACCGCCCCGGCCCGCCGGCTCCGGGACCACCTCATCGGGTGAGGCCCCCTCGCGCAGCTGGGACCCCGGTGCTCACCGGGGCCGACACCGTCGGGGGCCGCTCACAGGCCCGGCGTCAGTCGCGCACCGGGCCTGAGGGTGGGCCGTCGGCGATGGCGGCGTCGTGGGTCACCTCGGCGAGCAGCGTCCGGTACCGCCACCCCGCCCTGGTGCGGACGTAGCGCTCCTGGTATCGCCCGATGATCCGGCGCTCCCACGGCCCGGCGTCGCCGGTGAAGGTGGCCCACATCGTGAACCGCCAGGTGCCGGTGGCCTCGTCGCCGTCCACGTCGATCCGGGGGTTGGTGACCAGGTGCGCCGACCGCACGATGACCCCCGCCGCCCGGATGGCGGCCATGTGCGAGCGGATCGCCGCTCTGCCCTCACAGGGCGCCCGGCCCGACTGCTGCCAGGTGCCGTCCTCGATGAACAGCGCGGCGACGGCGTCGGGATCGTGGTCATCGTCACAGGCGTCGCAGTAGGCCGCCTTCAGGCGCCCGATCGCCTCGACGTCCTCGAGGCGCTGCACCCGTGTCGCCAGCTCGCTCGTGTCCTCTCCTGACATCGACCCTCCCTCCAGAGGTGCGTGCCGGTCCCCGTCCGGCCCCCGGACGTCTGACCCGGACGATCGGGTGGCGGGTTAGGGTCGGCGAGGTGCAACTCCCCGCCAAGCAGCATGCCACCGTCCTCGGCCACCAGATGGCCTACGTCGACGTCGGTGAGGGCGATCCCATCGTGTTGCTGCACGGCAACCCCACGTCGTCGTTCCTGTGGCGCCACGTCATCGCCGAGCTCGACGGCGTGGGCCGCTGCATCGCTCCTGATCTCATCGGGATGGGCGACAGCGACAAGCTCGCGGGCACCGGTGACGAGCGGTACCGCTTCGTCGAGCACCGCCGCCACCTCGACGCCCTCCTCGACCACCTCGGCGTCACCGACCGGGTGACCCTGGTCGTGCACGACTGGGGCTCAGCGCTCGGCTTCGACTGGGCCAACCGCCATCGGGCCGCCGTGCGGGCCATCGCCTACATGGAGGCCATCGTGCGCCCGGTGAGCTGGGACGAGTGGCCCGAGGCGGCCCGAGGCATCTTCGAGGGCTTGCGCTCAGCGGCCGGTGAGGAGATGGTCCTGGACAAGAACCTGTTCGTCGAGGCGGTGCTGCCCGCATCGATCCTGCGCACGCTCGACGACGACGAGATGGCCGAGTACCGCCGGCCGTTCACCGAGCCCGGCGAGGCGCGACGGGCCACGCTGACCTGGCCCCGGGAGATCCCGCTCGGGGGCGAACCGGCCGACGTCGTCGAGATCGTCGCTGACTACGCCGAGTGGCTGTCGAGGGCCGATGTCGCCAAGCTGCTCGTCAACGCCGACCCCGGTGCCATCTTGCGCGGCCCCCAGCTCGAGTTCTGCCGCACCTGGCCGAACCAGCGGGAGCTGACGGTGCCCGGCAACCACTTCCTCCAAGAGGACAGCGGCACCGCCATCGGACGGGCCATCCGGGAGTGGCTGACCGCCCTCGACGCCGCCTGAGCCCGGCCCGTCCCTGAGCCCTCGCGTCAGCGCGACCCGGGCCGGGGTCGCCGGTCGAGTTGGGACGAGGCCCACGCCGCCAACGGTGCCGAGGCGACCCCGGTGAGCGCCACCCATCCCGACAGCCCGCCGTTGGTGGCCAGCGCCACCCACGCCGAGCACCAGATGAGGCCGATCGCGGCCCGGCGGGGAACGATCGGAGCGGCGACCGCAGACGGGCGGACCACCGGGCGAGTCCTGTACGCCCCCGGTGCGGCCGCAGGACCTGTCACCCCCGGGCGGCGGGCGAGGATCGACATGACGCGCCGGTGAGCCGCCTCGGCCCTCACGTAGGTGTCGTGGTCGCCGCCGGCGTCGGGGTGCAGACGGGCCCGCAGCTCTCGCCATCGGGCCTCGACCCGCTCGACGGAGTCGCTGCGCGACACACCGAGCACCTCCCAGGGGTCATCCACCGACGAGACGGTTCCCAGCACCGGACGGTCCCGAACGCACCCCGGCACTCGGGGCACCGACCCCGGCGGAGCGCTCGCCGGGGAGCGTGCTCAGCCGAAGCGGCCGGTGATGTACGCCTGGGTGCGATCGTCGGAGGGGTTGGTGAACACCGTGCCGGTCTTGTCGAACTCCACGAGCTCGCCGGTGCGCATCCCCTCTTCCACGTTGGTGGTGAAGAACGCGGTGCGATCGCTGACCCGGGCGGCCTGCTGCATGTTGTGGGTGACGATCACGATCGAGTACTCGGACTTGATCTCCTCGATCAGCTCCTCGATCGCCCCGGTGGCGATCGGGTCGAGCGCCGAGCACGGCTCGTCCATCAACACGATGTCGGGCGAGACGGCGATGGTGCGGGCGATGCACAACCGCTGCTGCTGGCCACCCGACAGCCCGTAGGCAGAGTCGCCGAGGCGCGAGCTCACCTCGTCCCACAGCGCCGCCCGCCGCAGCGACGCCTCGACGACGTCGGCGAGGTCGGCCTTCTTCCTGGTCCCCAGCAGGCGCGGCCCGTAGGCGACGTTGTCGAAGATCGACTTGGGGAACGGGTTGGGCTTCTGGAAGACCATGCCGATGCGCCGTCGCACCTCGACGGGGTCGACGCCCTCGGAGTACAGGTCGACGCCGTGGTACATCACCTGGCCTTCGACCCGGGCGATGTCGATGAGGTCGTTCATGCGGTTGAAGCAGCGGATGACCGTCGACTTGCCACAACCGGACGGTCCGATGAGCGCCGTCACCTCGTTCTTGCGGATCGGCATGTTCACGCCCGACACCGCCCGGAACGCGCCGTAGTAGACGGCCAACCCGCGGACGTCGAGCGCCAGCGGTCGGTCAGCGGGTGCGTCGTCTGAGGCCGCGTCGTGACGGTCACGGGTGCCGACGGCGACGCCGGGACGCTCCCGGTCATAGGTCGCCGACGTGGCCCCCCGGACGGTGGTGTGGTCGCTCATGCTCCCGCTCGCTTCCTCTCGAATCGGTTGCGCAGCAGGATCGCCGCGGTGTTGGCCAACAGGACCATCGCCAACAGCACGATGATCGCGGCGGCGGTGACGCTGACCCATTCGCTGCCGGGCCGGCCCGCCGCCACCGTGATGAAGATCGGCATGGCGGTGAACTGGTCTGACAGCTGGCTGAGATCGAAGAACCCCTGGTCCTGGCCGAGGCGTCCCTGGATGGCGCCGACGAGGATCAGCGGGGCGGCCTCGCCGAGGGCACGGGCCAGCGACAGCAACGTCCCGGTCAGGATGCCGGGGGCCGCGTAGGGCAGGACGTGGTGGCGGATGGTCTCCCACTTGGTCGCGCCCACCCCGTAGGCGGCCTCCTTCAGACCCTGGGGCACCGACCGCACCGCCTCGGCCGAGGTGATGATGACGATCGGCAGCACCAGCACGGCCAACGTCACGCCGGCCGCTGCGGTGGTGGCCCCGGTGCCGCCGGTGTTGACGCCGGGCAGCACCCGGTCGAACCCGTTGAACAGCTCGACGAACACGGCGAACCCGAGGATGCCGTAGACGACCGAGGGCACGCCGGCCAGGTTGCGGATGTTGACGTCGATGAAGTTCGTCAGCCGGTTCTTCGGGGCGTACTCCTCGAGGTACAGCGCCGCAGCGATGCCGGCGGGGAAGGCGATGACGGCGGTGAACACCCCGATCCAGAACGTGCCCCGCAACGCCTTGAACACGCCGGTCTCGTCGGGTCGCGATGCCAGCTGCCCACCGAGGAACGACGTCACGTCCTCGGTCAACCACGCCCAGCCGTCGTCGAGGATCGTGTAGATGAGCACGGCCAGCACGGCGACGGCGAACGCCAGCGCGGTGACGACGAGGAAGCGGAACGATCGGCCGGGCGCGTCGACACCGCGTCGGTGCAGATCGACCTCGGGCGACGGCGGGACCTGGGGCGTCGGTGGTGCGTCGATGACCGTCACGAACCGCTCCTCAGTAGATCTCGCGCACGCGGCGCACGAACCGGTCGGCTGCGACGTTGAGGCCGAGCGTGATGACGAACAGGAGGAGCCCGACGAAGAACAGGCTCTGGAACGTCAGGCCCACCCCCACCACGGCATCGGTGCCCGACGCCTGGGCCGCCATCGCGGCGGTCATCGTCGAGCCCGGCTCGAGCGGGTTGGTGGTGTACGACGTCTGGTTGCCGGCGCCGCCCGCCGCGATGAACACCACCATCGTCTCGCCGATCGCCCGGCTGATGGTGATGATCGTGGCGGCCACGAGGCCCGAGATGGCCGCCGGCAAGACGACGCGGGTGACCGTGGTGACCTGCTTGGCGCCGAGGCCGGTGCTGGCCTCGCGCAGCGACCCCGGCACCGAGCGCAGGGCGTCCTCGGACACCGAGGCCATCAGCGGGATCGTCAGCAGCCCGACGCCCAGCCCCGCCGCGGCGAGGCTGAACAACCCCGCCGAGTCGAAGAAGCGCTGCACGACCTCAGGGGCGATGAACTGCAGGGCGAAGAACCCGAGGACCACCGACGGGATGCCGGCCAGGATCTCCAGCGTCGGCTTCAGTACCTTGCGCACCTTCGGGGGGGCGTACTCGCTGAGGTAGATGGCCGACCCCAGTCCGACGGGGACCGAGACGGCCATGGCGATGCCGGTCACGATCACCGATCCGACGACGAGCGTGCGGATGTCGTACTGGCCGAGGCGGGGCGCCCACTGATCGGCACCGAAGACCTCGCCCGCCCAGTCCACCTGGGAGATGAACGTCCAGGCCTCGATGACGAGGGAGTAGACGATGCCCCCGCTGATGGCGATGGAGAACACCGCCGCACCGAAGAGCAGGTACTTGACCGTCGACTCCGTGCGGTGACGCCGGGGGTCGCCGCGGAGCTCGGCGGCGAGGTCCCGGGTGTCCAAGGTGGGTGTCGTCACGCAGTTCCTGTCGTCGTCGGGCGTCCCGAACCGGCCCGGGCACAGCTCAGCGCGCCCGGGCCGGTGCTGTCACATCGAGGTCGACGGCCGTGCACCGGCCGCCGGCCTCGTTCGAGGAGGGCTCAGGGCTTGGCCGACTCCCAGGTGGAGCGCACCTCGTCGAGGGTGTCGCTCGGCAGCGGGATGTAGCCCTGCTCGGGGCCGAAGGCGTTGATGACCGCGTCCTCGTAGGCCTCGTCGCTCAGGTAGTAGTCGACGTAGCCGACCAGCGCCGGGTTCTCGGCCGCCTTGGCGGTGTTCACGTAGATGTAGAGCGTGCGAGACACCGGGTAGCTGCCGTCGGCGATGCTCTCGAACGTGTCATCGACACATCCCTCGCCGCCGTCGACGGCCAGGGTCTTGACCACGTCGGCGTTGGCCTCGGCGAAGGCGAAGCCCACCCAGCCGAAGCTGGAGTCCGAGCCGGCGATGCCCTGGATGATGATGTTGTCGTCGGCTTGCCCGGCGAAGTCGGTGCGGATCGGCTCGTCCTCGAAGCCGCGCTCCTCGGCGAGGTCCTCCAGCACGATCTCGATGAAGGAGTCGTAGGTCCCGGATTCGGTGCCGGGAGCCGAGATGTCCAGCGGGGCGTCGGGGAACTCGTCGTTGATCTCGAGGCCCTCGAGCGACTCGGCGTCAGACCAGTCGTCCACCCCGGCCTGCTCGGCCTCGGCCGACATCAGGCCGTACATGTCCTCGAAGGACACGCACTCGACGGGGTTCGCCGGGTTGGCCAGGATGGCGATGCCGTCGTAGGCGACCTGCAGCTCGGTGTAGTCGATGCCGTTCTCCTCGCACAGCGCGACCTCCTCCTCTGAGATCGGACGGGAGGCGTCGGAGATGTCGGTCTCGCCCGAACAGAACAGCTGGAAGCCGTCACCCGTGCCGGGGCCCGACACCGTCACGTCCACGTCGCTGTTGACGTCCTGGAGCAGCTCGGCGACGCGGGCCGAGACGGGCTCGACGGTCGAGGAGCCCGAGATGTTGACGTTGCCCTCGACACCCATCCAGGTGTCCCCGGCGGCCATCTCGGTCTCCATCTCGGCTTCTCCCACCTCGGTCTCGTCGACGGCTTCCTCGACCTCGTCGACCTCTTCGTCGACTTCCTCGGCGGCCTCGTCGAGAGGTTCGGTGACGGTGTCTTCGATGTCGTCGGCCACATCCTCGTCATCACCGCAGGCGGCGAGCGCCATCAGGGTGGCGAGCAGCACGCCGAGCAGGCGCAAGGTTCTGGTGTTCACACTGGGCTCCGTCTCGTGGGGGCCACGCCGCGCCGGTCAGGGAGGCGCCGCGGGAACCGACCGCAGCCGGTCGACGGCGAACCTAGGAGCCGGTGGTGAAGGCGACGGGGTGCCCGAGCGAACGGCGGGTGAACGAAAGACGGCAAGACGGCGCCGGCCCGACCGGGGCCGGGCCGACCGGGCTCCTGACGACCGGGGCCCCGGCGGCCGGGGCGCAGCATCGCCCGGAGTCGGGGCTCGTGCTCGGGTTCGGTCAGTCGCGGATCTTGGCGTCCATGTTGGCGTGGTAGTGGGCGAGCTTGCACTCCCGCTCGGACAGGATGTGGCGGGTGTAGCCGCTCGACGCCTTGGTCCGAGCGAGCTGCTCGTAGATGGCGATGTCCTCGCCCACGACACGCTGCAGCCCCTTCCAGTGCGCCATGGTCGTGCGGTGGTACGCGGCGTACTCCGGGTCGTCGAGGTCGCCGGGGTAGATCAGCTCCCAGCACAAGAAGCGGGTGCGGTCGACCCCGACGGGGATGGGGTTGAACACCTGGATGTGCTCGGGGTTGCAGTTGAACACCGTGTTGGGGAACACGACGTAGTGGCAGATGGCGTAGCGGTGGTGGTCCCAGTCGTGTTCGAGCTGGTCGAGGGTCTCGTGACGGGGCACGAAGCACATGTAGTTGTCGTCGACGACGTGGAACGAGGTCATGCGAGCGGCCCTGAGCCAATCGGAGCTCACGTTGTGCAGCTCCTTGGTGTGGTAGATCTCGTTGAACCCGTCGACGATGGCCTTGTAGCTCACCGGCACGTCGAACTCGACGACGTCGTGCAGCACCATGTCTTGCATGGCGAACCGGCCGAGGTCAGCGGAGATCTCTGGCCCGATCGCCTCGATCAGCGGCACAGCGTCGGCGGGGCCCGCCAGGTTGACCCAGATCCAGCCGCCCCACTCGTCGACGGCCACCGCCGGGGCGCGCACGTCGCGCAGGTGGTCCTCGTCGAAGTCCTGGCGCTCGGGCACCCCGACGAGCTTGCCGGTCGTGTCATAGACCCACCCGTGGTACGGGCAGGTGAAGCGACGGGCCCCGCACCCCGTGAGATCGCCGACGATGGCCGGACCCCGGTGCTGGCAGACGTTGTGGAAGGCGGCGAGCGACCCGTCGGGCTGGCGGGTCACCACGACGGTCTCGCCGTGTCCCTCGAAGGTGATCCAGTCGCCTGGTCCAGGCGCCTGCTCGGTGCGCCCGGCGAGCAACCAGTGTCGACCGAGCACCCGTTCGCGCTCGAGCTCGTAGCGGACCGGGTCGGTGTAGACGTCGCGCTCCATGACCGAGGGACCGATGCCGGGAAGCTGCCGGGCGTCGGGACCCAGTCGGACGGGCACCTCGCCACGCGTCGGGATGTGCACCACGTCGTCCCCTCCTCGGGTGGTCTCGGGTCGACGGCGTGGACGGCGGCCGCGTGCCCGCCGTGATGACTGCCTCGACCCGTCCGCACAGGGTAGTCGTCAGGGGCGGCGGCCCCATCGGCGAGACTGCCTGGGTGCCACGACGACGGGATCGCCGCCCCACCTACTCCCCAGAGGCCACCGATGCGGCCTTGACCATGTTCAACTCCGCGCTGGCCCGAGATGCCGACGGCCGGCGCCGACAGAAGGCGATCGACCGGGCCGATCGGGCGCGGCGAGACGCAGCCGAGGAGGCGCGCCGGGTCGAGGCCGACCCGTCCTCGACGCCGGAGCGACGGGCGGAGGCCCAGGCTGCCTACCGGGCGGCGGTCGAGGCGTGGACGCGAGCAGGATCCGGCGACGAGGCCGAACCCCCCGCCCCCGCCCCGGACGAGGCCATCGCCAGCGCTGGCGGACCACCCGTGGACGCCCCCGACGAGGCCACTGCGGACGACACCGGTCCGAGCGAGGACGCCCCCGACGAGGCCACTGCCGGCGATGACGGTCCCACCGCCCAGGCATGAGGACGGTGCCCACCGGACCCTCGTGGTGACCGCGGCGTTACGCTCGCTCGGCCCCGCCCCTGTCGAGGGAGAGAGCCGATGACCGACCCCACCGCCAAGATCATCTACACCCACACCGACGAGGCGCCGGCGCTCGCCACCTACTCGCTGCTGCCGATCATCGAGGCGTTCGCCTCTGCCAGCGATGTCGTGCTCGAACGGCGTGACATCTCCCTCGCCGGTCGCATCCTCGCCAACTTCCCCGACCGGCTGAACGGCGAGCAGCGCGTCCCCGATGCCCTCGCCGAGCTCGGGGCGCTCGTGCAGCGTCCCGAGGCCAACGTCATCAAGCTGCCGAACATCAGTGCGTCGACGCCGCAGATGAAGGCAGCGATCGCCGAGCTCCAGGCTGCCGGCTACGACCTGCCCGACTACCCCGACGAGCCCGACGGCCCCGAGCAGCAGTTCGTGCGAGAGCGGTACGACGCCGTCAAGGGCAGCGCCGTCAACCCCGTGCTGCGCCAGGGCAACTCCGACCGGCGCGCCCCGGCGGCGGTGAAGCGCTTCGCCCGCCGTCACCCCCACTCCATGGGGGCGTGGTCATCGGCGTCGCGGACCCACGTGGCCAGCATGAGCAGCGGCGACTTCCGCTCCAACGAGGCTTCGGTCACCATCGAGACCGACACGGTGCTGCACATCGAGCTCGTCGCCGATCACCGGACCACACCACTCGGATCGCCGGTGCCGGTGAGCGCCGGCACCATCGTCGACGCCACCTGGATGAGCCGCACCGCCCTCACCGACTTCCTCGCCGCTGAGATCGACGACGCCCGGCGCCAGGGCCTGCTGTGGTCGTTGCACCTCAAGGCGACGATGATGAAGGTCTCGGACCCGATCATCTTCGGCCACGCCGTGCGCACCTTCTTCGACGAGGTGTTCGAGCGCCACGCCGCCGAGCTCGAGGCCGCCGGGGCGAACCCCGCTGACGGCCTCGCCCAGGTGCTCGCTGCGGTGGCCACGCTGGCCCCGGCGCAGCGCGAGGCGATCGAGGCCGACATCGCCGCCGCCCTCGGCCGGGGGCCGGCACTGGCCATGGTCGACTCCGATCGGGGCATCACCAACCTCCACGTGCCGAGCGACGTCATCGTCGACGCGTCGATGCCGGCGATGATCCGCACCTCGGGCCAGATGTGGGACGCCGCCGGCGACCAGGCCGACACCAAGGCGGTGATCCCCGACAGCAGCTACGCCGGGGTGTACCAGGCCGTCATCGACGACTGCCGCACCAACGGCGCCTTTGACCCGGCCACCATGGGCTCGGTGCCCAACGTCGGCCTGATGGCCGGGCGGGCCGAGGAGTACGGCTCGCACGACACGACCTTCGAGGTGACCGCTTCGGGCCGGGTGCGGGTGCTCGACGACGCAGACCACGTGGTGTTCGACCAGCCCGTCCAGACCGGTGACATCTGGAGGATGTGCACCGTCAGCGATGCCGCCGTGCGCGACTGGGTCGAGCTGGCCGTCACCCGGGCCCGCGCCACGGGGGCCCCGGCGGTGTTCTGGCTGGACGCCGACCGTGCCCACGACGCCCAGTTGATCGCCAAGGTCAGGCCTGCCCTCGACGCGCTCGACACCGAAGGTCTGCGCATCGAGATCATGGCGCCGGTCGAGGCCACGAGGTGGTCGCTCGAACGCATCCGGACCGGGCAGGACACGATCTCGGTGACCGGCAACGTGCTGCGCGACTACCTCACCGACCTGTTCCCCATCCTCGAGCTCGGCACGAGCGCCAAGATGCTGTCGATCGTGCCGCTCATGGCCGGCGGCGGGCTGTTCGAGACCGGGGCCGGCGGCTCGGCCCCCAAGCACGTCCAGCAGCTGGTGAGGGAGAACCACCTGCGGTGGGATTCCCTCGGCGAGCTCCTCGCCCTGGCCGCCGCCTTCGAGCACCTCGCCGACATCACTGGTGACCACCGGGCTCGCATCCTCGGAGCGGCGCTGGATCGAGCGACAGAGCAGCTGCTCGAGAACGACAAGTCGCCCTCCCGCAAGGTCAACGAGCTCGACAACCGGGGCAGCCACCACCACCTGGCCCGCTACTGGGCCGAGGCGCTGGCCGCCCAGACCGACGACCCGGCGCTGGCCGAGCGCTTCGCTCCCCTGGCCGCCGCCCTGGCCGACGCCGAGGCGTCGATCACCGCCGAGCTCGAAGGTGTCCAGGGCCCGCCCGTGGAGCTCGGCGGCTACTACCGACCCGATCCCGAGACCGCCGAGCGGGTGATGCGACCCAGCCCGACGCTCAACGCCCTCATCGACAGGTTCCGACCGTGAACGTCGGCCCCGTCGCTGGCACCGGGGTGGACCGGGGCGCACCCCCGCCCTCTGATCCCGCCGTCGACATCGAGGTCTTCTGGGACCCGGTGTGCCCGTTCGCCTGGATCACCTCGCGCTGGATCGTCGAGGTGCGAGCGCGCACCGGGCATCGGATCGAGTGGCGCTTCATCTCGTTGCGCCTCGTGAACCGCCACAAGGACTACGCGACGGAGTTCCCGCCCGAGTACGAACGGGGCCACACCGCCGGGTTGCGCATGCTGCGGATGGCGGCGTCGGTCCGTGACGTCGACGGGCGTGACGCCCTCGACCCGCTCGTGAGCGCCATCGGTGAGAGCTACTGGGACCAGCCGGCGGGCACGGGTGCGGCCCGTCGCCTCGGCACCGACGAGCACGCCCGTGGGGTGCTGGCTACCGCAGGGCTCGACCTCCGCCACGCAGCGGCCCTCGAGGACGACTCGTGGGACGCCCTGCTGCTCGCCGAGGGCGAGATGGCGCTGGAGCGCACGGGACGAGACGTCGGCACACCCATCATCACCTTCGGGCCACCCGATGGCCTGTCGTTCTTCGGGCCGGTGATCTCCCGGGTGCCGACCGGCGAGGACGCCGTGCGCCTGTGGGAGGCGGTCATCACCCTGGCCGGCTTCGACGGCTTCGCCGAGATGAAGCGCAGCCTGAGGGAGGTCCCCCAGCTCGAGGTGCTGGGCGGGCGGACCGAACGTCGCGCCAGCGAGGACTGGGCCGGCGGTCACCGTCGCGGCCACCTCCCCGGCGACGGCGACGGCGACGGCGACGGCACCACGGCCTGACCGTGAGCGGCGCTGGCGAACGGGACGCCGACGAACCGTGGCCGCCGGCGGCGGGACCGGCCCGTCAGCGCCAGCGCGAGCTGGCGGCTCAGCGCCGAGGCCGACCACCCACCGCTCGGCGCCAGGCGCTGAAGCTGGCCACGGTGCCGCCGCTGGGTCGGACGAGCCACGGCCACGGGTGGACCACCGCCGGGCCGATCGCTGCGGACCGGCGGGCGAAGCCGGGGACCGGGGCGAAGGTCACCGCCGGGCGACGGGACCTCAGCACCTCGACGACGTCACCGAGGTGGATCTCGAGGTCACGGTGCTCGCCCAGCTCGGCCAACGTCTCGGTCCAGAACACCAACCGCTTGGCGTCGAGGCGCAGCCGGGCCAGCAGGGGCTGGTCGAAGACGAACACGACGGGCAGCTCGGGGTGGGCCACCAGCGCCGGGTCGTCGTCACCCATCGACTCGACGGTCAGCCACACGACCTCGGGCCGTGACCTCTCGTCGGGCTCGCTCGGTCCGGCCTCGGCCACGGCCTCGGTGGTTCCGACGCCCCGCAGGCCCTCGGGCCTCAGAACCGTCGTCATGTCGGGGTCCGGGGGCCACGACTCGATCGGGCAGTCATCGGCGTGGGGGCAGCGATCGCACAGCCCGGGCGCCCGGCGTCGCACCTGGCGGCGGCTGAACCCGTAGCTGGAGCGCGACCCCACGCCGGTCGTCCACTGCCAGCCGAGTCGGTTGGCCGCCCGGGAGCCGTCGAGGAGGTGGCGGTGCAGGTCGTCCTCGCCGTCACGCCATGCGAGGCCTTCTCGCACCGCCCAGTGGCTGGCCATCCACATGCGGGTCTGGTTCACCATCCAGCCGTCGCCGTGCAGCTCCCCGATGGCCAGATCGACACAGGCCATGGTCTGGTCCCACCCCCCGTCATCGATCGGGGCGACCTGCTCGGCACGGGTGCCCCGGCCGGTGGCGGGCCCGAGGCGGGCGTACCAGTGCCGGGCGTGCTCCTGCCACATCAACTCGTCGCGGAACTTGGCGACGTCTCGGCTCGGCCCGCCGGCGACGTGGTCCCACACCCGGGCCAGGGTCAACAGGTTGTGGCGGATGTAGGGCGACAGCTCGCTGGCACCGCGCCGCCCAGACGGCCAGACCTCGTTGCGGCGGGCGGCGTACCCGGTGACGTCGTACCCGGCGAGGGCGGCGTCAGCGCGCGACTGGCCTCCGCGGAAGCGCCCCGACCCACTCGGTTCGCCGTCGAACAGGCGCCCGAGGTGCTCGCCCACGAAGGCCAGGGCGTGGCCGCGCCCCGGCGCGGGGGTCTCGACGTGCGTCACGGATCCCACCCTGGCAGGCCCCACCCGACGCGGGGGTAGCCTCGGGCACCTGTGAGCGAGGTGAACGAGACCGAGCTGCCCGGCGTCGGCATCCGCTATGACTTCGACACCCGCGGCGGCCCCCGCCTGGGCGTGTTGGTGCACCGCACGGGGCGCCGTGAGCTGCTCGTCTACGACGAGGCCGACCCCGACGCCTGTGTGACCTCCATCGGACTGGACGAGGGCGAGGCCCGCACCCTGGCCGAGGTGATGGGCGCCTCTCGCATCGCCGAGCACGTCACCGAGCTCCACCAGGAGGTCGAGGGCCTGGCGATGGACTGGATCAAGGTCCACGACGGCGCCGAGTGGGCCGGCCAGACCCTGCTCGACGCCGAGATCCACACGCGCACCGGCGTGTCGATCGTGGCGATCCTGCGCGACGGCACGACCATCCCGGCCCCGCACTCGAGCGAGCAGCTGCGGGCGGGCGACGTGGCCGTGGCGGTCGGCACGGCCGAAGGGGTCGCAGCGGCGACGCAGGCCTTGCAGGCGCCGCCCACCTGAGCCCGCCGGTGGGTCCTGATCACAGCCTGGCCTTCGGGTGATCGACGCCGTCGGCGTGCTCGGCGCCGCCTCAGATGACGTCGCCATCGCCTTCGTCGAGCTCGGCGTCATCGCGCTCGGACTGTCGGTGCTGGCCCGACTGTCAGACCGAGCGGGCATCAGCCCGATCCCCGCCTACCTGCTCGTCGGCCTGGCCTTCGGCGAGGGCGGGCTGGTCTCACCGGCGTTCTCGACCGAGTTCATCGACCTCACCGCCGAGATCGGCGTCCTGCTGCTGCTGTTGACCCTCGGCTTGGAGTACACCGGCCAGGAGCTCAGCACCGAGCTGCGACGCAGTTGGCGGGCCGGTCTCGTCGACCTGTTCGCCAACCTGACACCCGGGGTGGCCATCGCCCTGCTCGCCGGTTGGGACCTCGCGGCTGCGGTGCTGCTCGGTGGCATCACCTACATCTCGTCGTCGGGGGTCATCGCCAAGGTGGTGGGCGACCTCGACAGGATGGGCAACCGAGAGACCCCGACCATCCTGTCCATCCTCGTCTTCGAGGATCTGGCCATGGCGGCGTACCTGCCGATCGTTGGTGTGATCCTGGCCGGTGACACGTTGGACGCAGCGGCGGCGGCGGTGGTCATCGCCTTGACGCTGACGGCAGTGGTGCTCTACTGCGTGGTCCGCTTCGGCACTCGCATCAGCGGGCTGCTCGCCGGACGCACCGACGAGGCGCTGCTGCTCGGGGTCATGGGGGCGACGCTGTTGGTCGGCGGGCTCGCCCAGACCTTCGAGGTCTCGGCCGCGGTGGGGGCGTTCCTGGTCGGCATCGCCCTGTCGGGCGCGGTGCAGGAGCGGGCGATCACCCTGGTCGGACCGCTGCGCGACCTGTTCGCCGCCACGTTCTTCCTGCTGTTCGGCCTGCGCATCGACCCTGGTGACCTGCCGCCTGCCCTGCCCCTGGCGTTGGTCATCGCTGTGGTCACCACGTTCACCAAGGTCGGGACGGGGTGGTGGGCTGCCCAGCGGGTCGGCATCGCCCCACGGGGACGGATGCGCGCAGGAACCGCGCTGGTGGCCCGGGGTGAGTTCTCGATCATCATCGCCGGGCTGGCGGTCGGCACCGACGTGCACCCCGATCTGGTGCCCGTCGCCGCCGCCTACGTGCTGTTGCTGGCCTCCGCTGGCCCGGTCCTCACCCGCTTCGCCGATCCGCTGGCCGACCGGTTGGTCGGCCGACGGACGTCTGGCGCTCGGTGACGCCGCCGGGCGGGCGGCGTGGGACGTGCGGGGGCACCTGACTCCTGGGTCGCCGGAGCTGACCGGCTACGGGGCGATCGCCTGGTCGTCGAGGTCGGGTCGGATCGAGCCCGACTCGTGCCACTCAGGGCCGTCGTCGTCGTTCTGGCGAGCCTTCAGGTCGTCGATCCTGTCGTCGAGCTCGCTCAGCTCGGGGTCGCCGGTGCCCGGTCTCGGGTCGGGCTGGGGATCGCTCATCGGTGGCCTCCTCGAAGATGGCTCTCGGCCAGTGTGCCCGTGTCGGCGCCCGAAGGAAACCACCCGCGGCCGGCGGACGCCTCGGCGGCGTTTCGGCCGGGGGGTGACGGGGTAGGTCGTCGGGCGATGTCGGTCGATCGGTGGTGCCGGGTCACCGCCCTCGTCGGGGCCGTGACCCTCCTCGGGGGGGCCGCCGGCTGCGGAGACGACGACGACGGCGACGTCGCCTCCGTGGTGACCGGGCCGCCGGGCACCTCGGTGGCCGACGCCGCCTGTGCCAACGCCTTCGAGGCCGTCCTCGTCGACGAGGCGAGCATCGAGGTCACCCTCGAGGCGTGCGAGACCCGCCAGGAGTGGCTCGACGCAGCCGGCGACTTCCCCGCCGTGCTGGGCGACGACGACCCCGCCGTCGTCCTCGACTCGGCGTGCGCCGACACCGGTGGTGCCTCCGACGTCTGTGAGCGACCCTCCTGATGTCGCGCAGGCGTCGGAAGGTGGCGGTGACCAGGGCATCGATAGCGTCGAACCATGGTCACATCCGACGCTGGACCCGGGACCACAGCTGACGTCGAGGCGCTCAGGGCGGCGGCCGACCAGGCCTCCGGTCAGCCTCGGCGCCGCTACGGACCCGCCGCCCGTGCCCTGTTCAAGGCCCTCGACGTCCTGTACGGGCGCGCCGATGACCTCGAGCGGTTCAGGGTCCTCGAGGTGGTGGCCCGGGTGCCGTACCAGGCCTGGGAGCAGGTCGCCTTCATCGCGGTCACCCACACCGCCGGGTCGCCGACGTTCGCTCGACGCGTGCACGACCGGGTGCTGGAAGCCCGGACCCAACAGGACAACGAGCTGTACCACCTGTTGATCATCGAGGAGCTGCTCGACCGTGGCGGCTACCGCCGTTCGCTGCTCCGGGGCCGACTGCTGCCCCAGGCGATGGCCTTCGTCTACTACCAGCTGTCCTGGGTGCTGTACGTCGCTCGCCCTCGGTGGTCCTATGAGCTCAACGCCGACTTCGAGGACCACGCCCTGCACTCCTACCTCGAGTTCCTCGACGCTCATGCCGAGCTCGAGACGACCCCCTGGCACAGCGAGTTTGCCGCCGAGTACGGGTCCTGGCCCACCGTGGCCGACGTGGTTCGACGCATCGCCCTCGACGAGCTCCACCACCGCGACGAGTCGCTCCGCCGGGTCGATCAGGCCCGCTTCGCGGCGCCGCCGCCCGACGCCGAACCGGCGGCGTAGGCGGACCGGTCGCCGCCCGGGGTCGTCGCCGTCCCTGCGCCGCAACGGCGCGCCCGCCACTACGGTCGGCCCTCATGGCACCGACCACGTCGAGTCCCCCGCTTCGGTCCGCCGACGTCCTGCGGCCCGGTTGCTCGCAGCCCACCGTCGGGCGCGCCCACCGACCGGCCCGTACGGCGGTCCTCGGCCTGGTCGCATCGGTCGTGGTGGCCTCGATCGCCCTCATCGTTCCGTCGGCGTCGGCACAGGACGCCCCGTCGTTGGTGGTCGGGCGCGACGGAGCCCCCTCGCCAGAAGACCTGGACGGGCTGGGCGGCTCCACCCCGGTCGGGGCGGCAGCCGGAGCCGAAGGTGAGTTGTGGGTGGTCGACGCCGACGGTGTCGTCGCCACCGCCGGCGGGGCGGCCCACCACGGAGACCTGGAGGGCGTCGCCGTGAACCGCCCGGTCGTCGGCATGGCCGCCACCCCAACCGGCGACGGGTACTGGCTCGTCGCTGCTGACGGCGGCGTCTTCTCCTACGGCGACGCCGACTTCCACGGCTCCACCGGCGGCCTCACCCTCAACCGACCGGCGGTCGGCATGGCCGCCACCCCAACCGGTGACGGGTACTGGCTCGTCGCTGCTGACGGCGGCGTCTTCTCCTACGGCGACGCCGACTTCCACGGCTCCACCGGCGGCCTCACCCTCAACCGACCGGCGGTCGGCATGGCCGCCACCCCAACCGGTGACGGGTACTGGCTCGTCGCTGCCGACGGCGGCGTCTTCTCCTACGGCGACGCCGAGTTCACCGGCTCGACGGGATCCGAGCCCCCCGCCGACGGGGTGGTCGCCATGGCGCCGGGCCCTGATGGCGGCTACGTGCTGGCCACGTCGTCGGGGCGGCTCGTCGGATTCGGCCCGACGGTCACCGACGGACCCTCCCCGACCGGTACGACCATCGCCGTGGTGGCCGCCCCCGGCGGCGGGTGGTGGATGATCGGCAGCGGCGCGATCACCCTGCCCTTCGGCGGCACCGAGATCTTCGCCGACGGCCGCCGCCTCGTCGCCCACTACGGCTCGCCGATCAGCCCCCGCCTCGGCATCCTGGGCACGCTGCCCCCCGACCAGGCCGTGCAGGCGGTCATCGACCGGGCGGCCCAGTACGGCACCGTCGGGGTCGACGTCATCCCCGCCGTCGAGATCATCACCACCATCGCCACCAGCGCCCCCGGGGCCGACGGCGACTACAGCGGGGCCGTCGACGACGCCGAGCTCGCAGCTCTGGTCGATGCGGCGACGGCCCGCGGCGTCTACGTCGTGTTGGACCTCCAGCCCGGCCAGAGCGACTTCTTGACCCAGGCCAGGGCCTACGAGCAGTACCTCGTGCGCCCCAACGTCGGCCTGGCCCTCGACCCGGAGTGGCGGATGGGCCCGGGACAGGTGCCCGCCGAGGTGATCGGATCGGTCGGAGCGGCCGAGGTCAACGCCACCTCGGCGTACCTCGCCGAGCTCGTGGCCGCAAACGGCCTGCCCGAGAAGCTGATGGTCATCCACCAGTTCACCCCCGACATGGTGCGCGATCGCGACGCCATCGTCGACCGCGACGGGGTGGCGGTGCTGTACCACGCCGACGGCTTTGGCGGAGCCGAGGCCAAGCTCGGCGATCTGCGCCGCTTCGCCGGCGAGGCCCCGTTCCGCACCGGGTTCAAGATCTTCCTCGACGAGGACAGCTACCTCTTCTCCCCGGCAGAGGTGCTGAGCCTGGACCCCCGGGTCGACCTCGTCACCTACCAGTAGCCACGAGAGGCGTGCGATGGACGACCGCTGGTTCTGTGACACCGAGCTGGGGCAGCGGTTCCCCGGCTTCACCCGAGGCAACGCCGCCGATGTGCTGCCTGACCCCGTCAGCCCCCTCGGGTGGACCTTCGTGTGGGAGGGCGCCATCGCGCCTGGCGCCCGGGACGGGTTCATCGACTACGGCCTGCTCGACTGGAGCGAGTTCGACGACCCCACCCATCCAGACACCTTCGGGCTCTTCGGCGGGTACTTCTACAACCCGCTGTCCCTGGTCCGCCTCATGGGCGCCCGGATCCCGGGCGGGTCGCCCGAGATGGTCGACGCCGCCTTCTTCGACGACCGCGACGACGTCCCGCCCTATGAGCGCGAGGACTGGCACGACAGCGAGCGCCACGCCGCCAAGCTGACCGAGACGCTCGGCTGGGTGATGTCGGCCACCGAGGTGTCCAGGGTCGACGCCGACCGGGTGTGGGCCAACCGCATCCGGGCCGAACGGCCCGACCTGAGCTCGACGCACGAGGCCGTCCTGTTGGCCCGGGCCCGGTCGCTGGTCCCGGTCCTCGAGGAGATGTTCGACTCGAGCATCTACGCCTCGCTCGGGTCGTCGGTGGGGCCGGGGGCGCTCGCCGCCATCTGCGAGGGCCTCGGCGATCCGAGCCTGGTCGTGCGGCTGCTGGCCGGCATCGAGGTCGACTCGGCCCAGCCGTCCTGGCAGATGTGGGACCTGTCACGCCTCGTCGCCGGTTCGTCGACCCTGACCGCCGCCTTCGATGCCGGGGTCAGCGGGCTGCCAGGACGCCTCGAGGCCGCCACCGACGCCGACACCACCGCCTTCTGGGCGCGGTTCGGACAGCTCCTGGTGGCCTACGGGTCACGGGGGCCCAACGAGTGGGACCTGCGGGCCAAGGTCTGGGAGACCCACCCCGAGCTGGCCCTGGCCGCGATCGACCGCATGCGCCTCGCCACCGACGGCGCCGCCCCCGGCGTGCGTCACGCTGCGGCGCTGGCCGAGCGCGACCGGGTGCTCGCCGACGTGCGGGAGCGGCTCGCCGACGACGCCGAGGCCACCACCACCTTCGAGGCGGCCATGGCGTCCTCGGCGATGTTCCTCGCCGCCCGGGAGCGCTACAAGACCAACTGCGTCAAGGTCATCGGTGAGATCCGCCTGTGCGTGCTCGAGCTGGCCCGCCGGGCCGTCGACGCCGGCCACCTCGACCACCCGTGGCAGGTGTTCATGTGCCGAGCCGACGAGCTCGACGCCATCCGGTTCGAGCCCGCCACCCTGCGCGACGAGCTGGCCCGTCGAGAGGCCGCCTACCACGAGCTGTTCGAGCTGGTGCCCCCCTACGTCGTGCACCGACAGGTTCCGCCGCTGTCGGAGTGGGCTCGGCGCTCGGATGCGGGATCGCCGCCGGCCGGCGCGGGTGAGGTGCTCACCGGGGTCGGTGGGTCGGGCGGGTCGGCCACCGGTACGGCGCGGGTGCTGCTCGACCCGTCGGATCCGAGCGTGCTCGGCCCCGGCGACGTGCTGGTCGCCCCCAACACCGACCCCTCGTGGACCCCGCTGTTCGTCCCCGCCGCCGCGGTGGTCGTCGACGTCGGGGCGATGGGCAGCCACGCCATGATCATCAGCCGGGAGCTGGGCATCCCCTGTGTCGTCTCGGTCCCCGATGCCACGTCCCGCATCCCCGACGGGGCCACGGTCACCGTCGACGGGACCAACGGCACCGTGACCCTGGCCTGAGCCCCGCGGCCCGCCGCACGACGACGGCGACCGTGACCGGGTGCGGAGCGACGTGCGACGATGTGACCCCCGACGCACCCGACACGAGGAACGACGCACCTGTGGAGATGCACTTCGCCACCATCTGGGAGGCCGTGAGCGACGCGGTCGGCGATCACACCGCCCTCGTCCAAGGCGACCTTCGCCGGTCGTGGAGCGACTACGAGGCTCGCTCGGCACGACTCGCCGGGGCACTCACCGAGCACGGGCTGGGTCCTGACTCCAAGGTGGCGATCTTCCTCTACAACTCCCCCGAGTACGCCGAGTCGCAGTTCGCAGCGCTCAAGCTGCGGGGCGTCCCGGTCAACGTCAACTACCGCTACCGCGACGACGAGCTCGCCTACCTGCTCGACGACAGCGACGCCGAGGCGGTGGTGTTCCACGGCGCCCTCGCCGACCGGGTGGCGCGGGTGAAGGATCGGTGCCCGGCGGTCAAGGCCTGGATCCACGTCGATGACGGCGAGGGCGACCCCGTCGAAGGAGCCCTGGCCTACGAGGACCTCTGCACCGGCGCCGACCCGATGCCGCGCATCTCCCGGCAGCCGAGCGACGTCTACATGCTCTACACCGGGGGCACCACCGGCATGCCCAAGGGGGTGATGTACGAGCTCGGCAGCTTCACCGAGCAGTTCGTCACCCAGATGCCGATGTTCCTCCAGATCCCCCCCGTGGAGGATCTCGACCGCATCGCCGAGGTCACCGCAGACGTCGTCGCGGCTGGCAACGCCCTGGTGTCGTCGACCGCCGCGCCCCTGATGCACGGCACCGGGGCGTGGCTCGGGCTCATGGCCCCTCACCTCTTCGGCGGCACCTGCGTGCTGTTCGACAGCCGCAGCCTCGACCCCGACCTCATCTTCTCGACCATCGCCGCCGAGGGCGTCAACCTCAGCGTCATCGTCGGGGACGCCTTCGCCCGCCCGATGCTGCGCGCCCTCGACGATGCCGCCGAGCGGGGCGAGCCCCACGACCTGTCGAGCTTCCGGTTGCTGATCAGCTCCGGGGCGATGTTCTCCCACGACGTGAAGATGGCGTTGATCGACCGGCACGCCGAGCACCTCGTGATCGTCGACGCCCTCGGCTCGACCGAGGGGGCGATGGGCACCTCGATCACGATGAAGGGCCTGCCGCCCTCGACGGCCAAGTTCGCCGCCCAGCCCACCACCAAGGTCTTCGACGACGACGACGCGGAGGTCGAGGCTGGGTCGGGCCAGATCGGGTGGGTCGCCACCTCGGGCGCCATCCCCTTCGGGTACTACAAGGATGAGCAGAAGTCGGCGCGGACGTTCCGGGAGATCGGCGGGGTGCGGTACTCCTTCCCCGGCGACCAGGCCACCGTCGACGCCGACGGCACCTTGGTGCTGCTCGGCCGCGGCTCGAACTGCATTAACACCGGCGGCGAGAAGGTGTGGCCCGAAGAGGTCGAGGAAGCGGTGAAGTCGGCCGACGACGCGGTGGAGGACTGCCTCATCTTCGGCGTCGACGACGAGCGCTTCGGGCAGCGGGTCGTGGGCGTCTTCTCGACCGTGCCCGGCCGAGACGTCGACGCCGAGCACCTGGTCGCCGCCGCCCGGGACAGGTTGGCGGCGTTCAAGGCGCCGCGCCAACTTGTGCGCGTCGAGCGTGTGCCCCGCACGCCCTCGGCCAAGGCCGACTATCCGGCCGCCAAGGAGCGCTTCCTCGCCTCGGTCTGAGCCGGTCACAGCCCCGGGAGACCTCGACGCACCGACGGCGGGCCCGGCGCACACGGCTGTTGGGGATCGCCCGCTACGGTCACCGAGCGGGCGATCGCACCGGTCCGAGGGTCACCGACGGCGGCCCCTGACAGCAGAGGAGGGCCACGACGTGGAGCACCACGACGTCTTGGTGGTGGGGGCGGGCATCTCGGGCATCAGCTCGGCGTGGCACCTGCAGAACCGGTGCCCGGATCGGACCTTCGCCATCCTCGAGGGCCGCGGCGACATCGGCGGCACCTGGGACCTGTTCCGCTACCCGGGGGTGCGATCCGACAGCGACATGCACACCCTGGGCTTCTCGTTCCAACCGTGGACCGCCGAGCGCTCCATCGCCGACGGGCCGTCGATCATGGCGTACCTGCGCCGGACCGTCGCCGAACACGGCATCGACCGCCACATCCGGTTCCACCACCGGGTGCGCCGGGCCGAGTGGTCGACGCCCGACGCCCGTTGGACCCTCGAGGTCGAGCGCACCGACACCGGCGAGATCGTCGAGATGTCCTGTGAGCTGCTGCACATGTGCTCGGGGTACTACTCCTACCGGGGCGGGTACCTGCCCGATCTGGCGGGCGCCGAGGACTTCGCCGGCACCATGGTGCACCCCCAGGATTGGCCTGATGACCTCGACCACCGAGACCGGCGTGTCATCGTCATCGGGTCGGGGGCCACGGCGATGACCCTGGTGCCCGCCATGGCCGCTGAGGCCGCCCACGTCACGATGCTGCAGCGGTCCCCCACCTACGTCGTGGCCCGTCCCGACACCGATCCCATCGCCGCCAAGCTGCGCCGCTGGCTGCCCGGCCGCCTCGCCTACGCGCTCACCCGCCGCAAGAACGTCGCCCTGCAGCGGCTCATGTACCGCCGCACCCGCAGTGCCCCTGACAAGGTGCGCGCCAAGCTCCTCGGCGAGGTGCGCAAGCACCTCGGGCCCGAGTACGACGTCGACACCCACTTCACCCCCAGCTACGACCCGTGGGACCAGCGCCTGTGCCTGGTCCCCAACGCCGATCTGTTCGAGGCCATCTCCTCGGGCCGGGCGTCGGTGGTGACCGATCACATCGACACGATCACCGAGACCGGCATCCGCCTCCGCTCGGGGGCCGAGCTCCAAGCCGACGTCATCGTGGCCGCCACCGGCCTGCAGCTGGTCACGATCGGTGAGATGGACTTCGCTGTCGACGGCGAGCCCGTCGACTTCTCGGCGACGTGGACCTACAAGGGCCTCGCCTACTCCGGCGTGCCCAACCTGGTGTCGACCTTCGGCTACGTCGCTGCCAGCTGGACGTTGCGGGCCGATCTGATCTCGGCGTGGATGTGTCGCCTGTTGAACCACATGCGCGACACCAACACCCGCATCGCCACGCCGCGCCTGCGTCCCGAGGACGTCGGCATGGCGCCCCGCCCGTGGATCGACGACTTCTCGGCGGGCTACATGCAGCGGATGATGCCGGTGATGCCCCGCCAGGGGGATCGCGACCCCTGGGTCAACACCCAGGACTACGCCCGTGACCGCAAGCTGATCGGCAAGGCCCCGATCGACGACGGGGTGGTGCGCTTCGAGCGGCGACCGACCCCGGTCGGCGCCGGCGCGCGCTAGCTTGCTGTGCCGCCGGTCGCCTCGTCGTCGACCTCGACGACCACACGCTCTCCCGGCACGGCGCAGAGGTGCCCCGCCACCCGAGAGGCGTCGTCAAGGGGCCGCTGGTAGCAGAAGAGGGCGTCGCTGACCACGGTGGCGTCGACCTCGACATCGAAGTACGACGCCTCCCCCTTGTAGGGACAGACCGTCGTCGTCGTCGACGACCGGGTCAGCGCCAGACGCACGTCGTCTGGCGGCAGGTACCAGCGGTTCTCCAGCCCCGTCTCTGACAGCACCATGGGTCGATGGCTGTCGGCCACGGCCACCCCGTCGACGAGCACGCGGACGTGGCGGCTGGAACGACGCACGTCGACCCGGTGGTACGGGTCGCGCAGGTGCCCCTCGACCCGTTCGTCCTCGTCGAACCAGGCGTCAGCGGCGTCCCAGCTCAGCGCGGCCTTCCCCGCCAACCAGGAGGCCGGGTCGATCGGGTCTCGGTAGGCCCACACGGCGTCGGGCACGCGGCGATCGCCGATCACCAACGACCGGTAGGACGCGTCGCCCTTGAACGGGCAGTGCGTCGTGGTGTCGGTGTCCACGAGCGCGTCGTGGTCGAGGTCGTCGTCGGGCACGTAGAGCACGGGCAGCAGGTTGGATTCGTGGACGAGCTGGCCCCGTCGGGTGTCGAGCACGACCCGCCCCGCCCAGGTCGCGCGGACCCGACGGGGGAACGGGGTCATCAAGAGCCGGTGGCGGGGGGCCTCGACGGTGAAGTTCGATGGCAGGCTCGGTGTGCTGGCGAGCGGGGCGTCGCCCATGGTGAGGGTCATGCTGGAGGGCCTCCTCGGCGGGTGCGTCACACCCTGGCACCAGCGGAGGCCCACCGCCCTCACCCGGGTGCCACGGCCGCACCCGGGTGCCGCGGCCGCACGGCCGTCGCGGCGGGTCACGCCGAGCGGTGCCGCACCCCGCCCCCGGGGGTGACCTCCTCGTCGCCTTGCACCGCAGCCTTGAAGCTCGGCGAGGCCTGCAACACGACGATGTCGGCCGGCATCTCGATCTCGGCGTCCTCCAGCGCGCCCTTGGCCGCCAGCATGGCGTCAGAGAGCGTCCGCAGGGCGTCGAGCTGGGTCGGGGCGCACCAGAACCGCACGTCGATGTTCACCGTCGACGTGCCGAGCTCGCTGACGAAGGCCTCGGGCGGCGGGTGGTCGGCGATGTCGCTGACGGTGCTGAGCGCCCCCAGGATCACCTCGACCGCCTCCCCCGGATCGTTCTCGTAGGCGGTCCCGACGACGAAGCTCATCCTGCGATCGGCGTAGTGGGTGAGCACCTGGATGACGTTCTTGTAGACGTCTCGGTTGGGGATGACGACCAAGGTGCCGTCGAACGCCCGGATGCGGGTCTCGCGGATCGTGATGCCCTCCACGGTGCCCTCCTGTTCCTGCACCCGGATCTGGTCACCGGTCGAGAACGGCTGGCGCAACAGCAACAGGACCCCGGACAGCGTGTTCTCCAGCACGTCTTGGAAGGCGAAGCCGATGGCGATGGAGAAGAAGCCGAGCCCGGCGAGCAGATCGACCGGTTGCACCGAGGGGAACGCCACCGCTGACGCCGCGAGCACGAAGAAGCTCAGCAGCACCCAGCCGGCGAACTTGGACATCACGATGGCGAACGACGGGGAGCGTCGCCGGGCGAAGATGCGACGCAGCACGAGGCGCAGCACCCGCGACCCCACGTAGCCGACGACGATCACCCCGATCGCCACGCTGATGCGGGGGGTGGCCTCGAACGCCGACTCGACCAGGGACCGGACCGACTCCTGGACCTCCTCCTCGACGACGTCGGCTGGTTGCTCGGTGACCGCCACGGCCCCGACCACGAACGTGTGCATGTTCTGAGGCTCTCCCCGTCGGGCCGCGCTGACCCCGTGATGATTCCCCTTCTGGGCCACCTGGGGGGGACACTCCCCTGCCACCACCGACCGCCAGAGGCCGACGAGTCCTCCTGGTGATCGCCAGCGACCCAGTCGACAGGATCGGAGAACACCCAGGTGAGCACCTCACTCGAGGCCGACGAGGGGCCCGGTCTGACGGGGACGAGCGTCGTCGGCCACGCCCCCGACGCAGCGGCGACCGACGCCGCGCCCAGCCTGGACGAGGCGATCGAGGCGGTTGGCGTGCGCGACCTGCACCCGGCCCAGCGAGAGGCCGTCGAGGCGCTCGTGGGTGGTTGCGACGTGCTGGCGGTCATCCCCACCGGGGGCGGGAAGTCGGCGATCTACCAGATCGTCGGGGCGGTGCTGCCGGGTCCGTCGGTGGTGGTCGGTCCGTTGCTCGCCCTGCACGCCGATCAGCACGACTCGATCGAACGCAGCGACCTCCCCGCCGCCGCCGCCCTCGACGGCTCGACCCCGGCCACCGAGCGGGCCGAGATCGTCGCCGCCCTGTCAGAGGGCACCCTCGAGTACCTGCTCGTGACGCCCGAGACGCTGGCCGCCGACGACCTCCTCGACGAGCTCGTCGACGCCGGCACCTCGTTGCTGGTGGTCGACGAGGCCCACTGCATCGCCACCCTCGGCCAGGGGTTCCGACCGGACTTCCTCGCCCTCGGCGACGTCCGCCGCCGTCTCGGTTCACCGACCACCGTCGCCCTCACGGGCTCGGCGGACCCCCAGCTGCGCGACGAGATCGTGGCGTTGCTGCAGCTGGACGACCCGGCGGTCGTCGTCGCCGACCTCGACCGCCCCAACATCGACCTGGAGCTGCACTCGGCGGGCGACCGGGAATCCGCCCGGGCCGGTCTGGTGTCTGACGTCCTCGCTGAGGGGGGCAAGACGCTGGTGTACGCGCCCACCCGGCGGCTCTGTGAGGACCTCGCCGCCGAGCTGGCGTCGGGGGGACGGGCGGCGGTGGCGTACCACGCCGGGTTGTCAGCCGCCGACAAGGCGGCCGCCCTGGACCACATCCGAGATGACCCTTCGGCTGTCGTGGTGGCCACCACGGCGTTCGGGATGGGCATCGACATCCCCGACATCGCCGTGGTCGCCCACCTCGATCTGCCCGAGTCGCTCATCGCCTACTACCAGGAGGTGGGCCGTGCGGGCCGGGACGGTTCACCGGCTCGCGGCGTCGCCTTCTCCACCGCTCGCGAGCGGTCACGGCGCGACTTCGCTGGAGGCGTCCGCACGATCGAGGTCCAGGACTGCCACCGCGTCGCACAGGCCGTCGGCGCCCAGGCCACGTCGCGCCGGGCAGTGATCGATCGGACGGGTCTCGGCGCCGGACGGGTGACCCGGGCGTTGCACGTGCTCGCAGACCTCGGGGCCGTACAGCTGCGGCCGAGCATCCGCCGTGGCCGTCGCCACCCCGATGACGAGGCCATCGAGCAGGCGTGTCGGCGCCGTGAGGAGCGTGACCGTTCCCAGGTGGCGGCCATGGCCCGGTACCGGTCGGTGCGGCGCTGCCGCTGGTCACAGATCCTCGGGTCCCTGGGCCAGGCGCTGGACCGCTGCGGGCACTGCGACGTGTGCGCCGAGGACGCCGACGGACCCGGCGACGACGACGGTGAGCTCACCGGGGTTCGGGTCGTGCACCCCGAGTTCGGCGAGGGGCTGGTCACCGCATCGTCGGAGCGGCGCCTGACGGTGGCCTTCGACGAGGTGGGCACCAAGGACCTCGACCCCGATCTCAGCTGGGAGACCGGGCTGTTGCGCCTCGTCGTCGACGAACCGTCATGACGGCCCGGTGTCGGCGTCGCCCACCGCCCTCTGACGGGTCCCAGTCGCCCGGACGTGCCGATGTGGATTCGTTCGGACCGATACGGGGTACACCCCTGGCGTTCTGATGACCGCGACGCGAGACGTGCGTCACGACCTGAGGACGAGAGGACCACGGTGGGACGTTCCTTGCCCGACACCACCACACCCCAGACCACCGCGGCCGAGATGAGCGCGACGCGCTCTGACCGCGGCTCGGCGACCGCCGAGGGCGGGGCGCCGCCGGCCGCCGAGCTGGCCGCTGCCACCTCGGTGCGGAGCCGGTCGACCTACGTCGTCCCTGCGGTCCCCCGTTCGGCGTCAGCACGTGTGGTCGAGCTGTCGCTCGTCGTTCCGACCTACGACGAGCGCGAGACGCTGCCCGCCATCGTCGCCCGTCTCGACGAGGCCCTCGAAGCCCGGTTGGGTGCAGCGTTCGAGATCATCGTCGTCGACGACGACAGCCCCGACGGCACCGCCGAGGTCGCTCGATCCCTGGCGCACGAGCACCCCCGGCTGCGCGTGGTGAACCGCCACGGCGGTCGAGGTCTCGGCACCGCGGTGGCCTGCGGGTGGTCGGTCTCGACCGGAGCGGTGCTCGGCGTCATCGACGCGGACCTGCAGCACCCGCCGAGCGTCATCCTTGGCCTGCTCGACGCCCTCGACGCCGGGGCCGACCTGGCCAGCGCCAGCAGGTTCGTCGATGACGGGGAGACCTCCGATGACTGGTCGGCCGCCCGCCGGCTCATCTCGCTGGTGGCGCGCGCCACGACACGCATCGTCGTGCCCGAGGTCCCCCGCCTCGCTGACCCTTTGAGCGGGTGCTTCGCCGTGCGGCGGGACCTCGTCGAGGGCGTGGCGCTGTCACCGCTCGGGTACAAGATCCTGCTCGAGGTGCTGGTCCGCTGCCAGCCCGAGTCGGTGGTCGAGGTGGGGTACCACTTCTCGCCGCGGGAGACCGGCACCTCGAAGGCGACCCCGTTGCAGTACGCTCAGCTCATCGCGCACCTCGCGCAGCTACGCCGGTCGAGGCCCCCCACGGGGATCGCGCCTCGGACGACGTCCCTCCCGGTCAGCGACCCAGCGTCGCGCGCGGGGAGGGAACCGGGCCGCCCCTGGTCTGGTACGGACATCGATCCCCGACACCCTGGAGGGAACCCATGAGGAAGACGATCGCCATCGCAGCCGGGGCCTTGAGCCTCACGTTGGTCGGCGCCGCCTGCGGCGACGACGAGGACGACGTCGGTACGGTCACCGAGACCGACACCGAGGTCGAGGTCAACACCGACATCGAGACCGAGACCATGACCGAGACCGAGGGTGTGATCGTCGAGGAGACCGAGGTCGTGACCGAGACCGACATCCTCGAGCCCACCGAGACCGAGACCGAGATCGTGACCGAGGAGGTCGACGTCACCGAGACCGAGACCGAGATGGTCACCGACGAAGAGGTCGTCGGCACCGAGACCGAGGTCATCACCGAGACCGAAGAGGTCTTCGAGAACGAGCTGACCGAAGACGAGTAGCACCACCATCGGAGGACCGGCGCCGATCGGCGCTGGAACCGGGCCCGGGAGCGAGGGCAGCCGACCGGCTGTCCCCGTGTCCCGGGCCCGTCTCGTCGCGCCCCTCGCCCTCGTCGTGGCTGCTGGGGTGGTGCGCTTCTGGCGACTGGGGACCCCCGACCGCATCTTCTTCGACGAGACGTACTACGCCAGCGACGCCCACGAGTACCTGACCCGAGGCGTCGAGGCCACCCGGGCGGTGCACCCCCCGCTCGGCAAGTGGCTCATCGCTGCGGGCATCGAGGTGGTCGGCTTCACCCCCATCGGTTGGCGGGTGGCGGTCGCGCTGGCCGGCACGCTCACCGTCGGCCTCACCTTCCTCGCCGCCCGCCGCCTGCTCGACAGCGACGCCGCCGGCCTGGTCGCCGGGGCCCTCGTGGCCACCGACGGCCTGAGCTTCTCGATGAGCCGCATCGCCATGCTCGACGCGTTCCTGGCCATGTTCACGGCCCTGGCGGCCTGGGCTGCGATCGCAGAGGTGCGTGAGGTCCTCGACGCCGGCCACGAAGGTCGTCCGGACCGCGCCTGGTGGGTGCGACATCGGTGGTGGCTCGTCGCCGGCGCCGCCGGCGGGGCTGCGGTCGCCACCAAGTGGTCGGGCCTGCTCGCCCTCGGCGCCGCCGTCGCCGCCATCGCCGCCGCACGCGTCGTGCGGGCCCGGCGCGACGGTCCGACCGGCTCGTCGGCCGGCTCCTCCGCGCTCAGATCGTCCGGCTCGTTCGCGGTCTGCTTCGTCGTGGTGCCCGCGGCGATCTACCTCGTGTCGTACACGGGGTGGTTCACCCACTACGAGAACAGCGCGCCGGGCGAGCGCCGCTGCGACGGCGGGCCCTGTGAGGTCTCGTGGACCACGATCGCCGGCGACTGGTGGTCAGAGCAGCTCGAGATCGTCGAACGCCACAACGCCCTGGAGCCCACCCACCCGTACCGGTCCGAGCAGCTGAACTGGCTGGTCGGCGATCGGCCCGTGTTGATGTACGTCGAGAGGTGCCCTCCCGTCGACGCCGAGACCGACGCCGACACGGGTGAGTCGTCCACCGCCGAGTGCGTGGTCGAGGTGGGCCAACAGGCCCGGATCACCGGATCGCCGAGCCCGGTGCTGTGGTGGGCTGCGCTCGGGGCCTACGTGGTGCTGGCCTGGGCCCTGGTCCGGCGACGGCACCTGCCCGCGGCGGTGGCCCTGTGGTTGGTCGGCGCCCTGTACCTGCCGTGGCACCTGTCGCCGATCCCGGGCTTCGTCTTCTACATGACCCCCGTCGCTCCGGTGATGGCCATCGCCGTCGCCGCCGCCACCGAACTGGTCCGCCACGCCCGTCGTCGACGGATCCTGCAGGTGTCGCTGGTCGTGCTGTCCGTGGCGACCTTCGCCTGGGCCTACCCGGTGCTGTCGGGGGTGCCGCTCGACGTCGACTCCATCGATCGCCACCTCGCCGTGCGGCCCTGGCCCTGAGCGGCGAGGCGGAACGTCGCAGCGCCGATCCAACCCATGACGACCAGGCGCAGGGCGACAAGACCGCCGAGCCAGCCGTAGCCGAAGACGGGATCGAAGCCGGCCCGGCCGCCGAAGAACAAGTACTCGACGATGTAGGTGGCGGTGTCGACGACGAAGAAGGCGACCACCGGCGCAGCGGGCACGGCGATCAGGGCGACCAGCGCGGCGATCCACAGGCTGAACTGCGGCGAGTACACCTTGTTGGTGGCGAGGAACCAGCACAGCAGCGGCAGGATCAGCATCCACCGCTGACCCGGGTCCACCCGTCGTGCACCCGCCACCAGGATCCCCGCCGCCCCGACGAGGAACAGCGCCGTGGCCACCACGTTGACCTCCTCACCCAGGCGGGGCAGTCCGAGGCGGTAGCTGATGGCATAGACCGAGTTCCAGTGCGGCATGCGCTCGCGACTCAGCTCGTAGAACCGGGCCCACCCGTCGAAGGCCACGATGGCCACCGGTGCGTTCAGCACCACCCAGACCCCGGCGGCTGCCCCGACGTGCACGGCTGCGTCACGCCAGCGGCGTCGCAGCACCAGATCGACGACCACGACGGGCACGACCAGGGCAGGGAACAACTTGGCTGCGGCGCCCACCCCGGCGGCCACCCCGGCCACGACGTGGCGCTGGCGTCGGTGGGCGGCCACCGCCACCACCAGGGCGAGCACGGCGACGACGTCCCAGTTGGCGAACAGGGTCAACAGCACCGGGGGCGCCAGCGCCCAGCGCAACTGGCGGTCCTCGGGCACCCCCTCGGCGTGCAGCACCCAGAGCACGGCGAGCGCAGCGAGGGCGTTGAGCACGCCGACGACGCCGAGGAAGGCGAGCACCGGCTCGGCGAAGCCGCTGAGGTTGGCCACGGCCGCTGCGAGGCCCATCTGCAGACCCGTCAGCACCGGGTACTCGATCGGCGCCTCGAGGTAGGGCACGAGGCCGTCAGAGAGGCCACGTCCGAAGTACAGGGGGCCGACGTCGGTGTAGCAGGCCCAACGGAACTGCTCGCCGCCCAGCCACAATCCGTCGGTCAGGCAGCGAAACTTGGCGAGCCACCCGAGCGCTGCGGTGGCGCCGAGCGCGCCGAGCGCCAGGGGGGACGGTGCGTGGCGCCAGGAAGGGCGGACCGTCCTCACACCCCCAGGTTGGCCGCCTCGTGCACCTCGATGCCGGATGCGTCGATGACGAAGGGCCTCCGCCCGGTCTCATGGGCGTGCCCCCTCGCCTTGAGCACGGCGATGGCCCGGTTGGCGGCGGTGCCGGCCAACGCCCCGTCGGGGCGCTGGTAGGTCAACAGGATGGTGTTGTCCACGAGGTGGGAGATGCCGGGATCGGGCAGGCGGCGGACGTCGTACAGCTCGGCCAGCTCCATGGTCGTCATCGTCGTGATGCCGCTGCGAGCCAGACGGTTCAACAGCGCGTACAGGCCGTTGCGGAAGCGGCCCTCGTCATGAGCGGTGAACTTGAGGTCACCGAGACCGTCGACGACGAGTCGTCGCGCGCCCGTCTCCTTGAGGAGCCCCTCCACCCGGTGCACCCACTGGCTGAAGTCGACGTCGACGGGGCTGACGTAGCGGATCTCGGGCATCGAGCCCGGGTGCTGCCCGGCGACGCGGCGAAGGGCGGCGACCTCCTCCTGCATCGACACGAACAGCCCGGGACCGCGCTCGGGGTGCCCGGCGAAGCACAACCCGAGGATCGTCTTGCCACACCCCGACGGCCCGGCGACCAGCGTGGCGGAACGCTCGCGGACGCCACCGCCCAACATGGCATCGAGACCGGCCACCCCGGTCGACATCCGCCGCTCCGGCAGTTCACGTGCGTCGAGGACGACCCCGGGGTCAGAGATGCGGGGGTGCAGCTCGAGGCCCTCGGCGGTGAGCTCGTAGCCGTGCTCGCCCCCGTGGTACGAGCTGCCCCGCAGCTTGAGGATCTGCAACACCCGGCGATCACGAGGGCGGTTGTCGACGGTGGTCAAGAACACGACGGCGTCGGCCACGGCGAACTCGGCCAGCTCGGTCAGATCGCTGTGGTCGTACTCACCGACGAGCACCACGGTGCAGGCCCGAGCGGCCGCCAAGCCGGTCAGGCGGTGCAAGAAGCGGCGGAACTGGGTCTCGCTGGTGGCGAAGGACCGCAGCGCCCTGAAGCTGTCGATCACCACGACGTCGGCCTCGCCGTCCAGGCTGGCGCCGAGCACGTCGACGAGACCGGCCAGGCCCTCATCGGCCACCCGGTGACCGATGTCGTGGAAGGCGATGCGGTCCCCGACCAGGTCGGCGTCGAAGAACGACAGCGACTCACAGAACCGGAGGAACTTGTCGACCGGCTCGTTGACCGTGATGAACAGCTCGCAGCGCCGCCCGAGCGAGGCGTTGGCGAAGGCGAGCTGGGTGCTCAACATCGTCTTGCCGGTGCCCGGAGGCCCAGCGACCAGCACGACGGAGTGGGCAGGGATCCCCCCGTGGACCACGTCGTCGAGCTCGGCGCTCCCGGTGGTGATGCGGGCCTGCTCCTCGCTCACCGGCTGGGGACCTCGCGCTCGGGCGCCACCCGCCCGGCATCCGAGCCGACGACGGACCAGGCGACGAGCGAATCGAGCGCCTCGGCCAGGTCGCGGCGTCGAGCCGGCTTGCGCAGGAACGCCGCCGCCCCCGCCGCCAGCGCCCGATCGACATCTCCGAAGCCAGCCAGCATGAGCACCGGCGGCGGATCGTCCCACTCGTCACAGATGCGACGGCACATCTGGTAGCCCGATGCTCCGGCGATCGCCGCATCGAGCACCAGGCAACGGGGACCGAGGCGCTGACCGACCTCGACCAGCTCGTCGGCGTCGAGCGCCGCGCACCGGGCGCTCCGGCTGGCGAGCACCAGCTCGACCAACGCGGCGGTGTCGGGGTCGTTGACCGTCACGACGACGTCGGTCTCCTCGTCACAGGCCCCCACTCGCCCGGTGATCCGAACGGCCAGCCGCCGGAACGCCATGGCCGGCGTCTCACCCTCGCTCAACTGCTCGGCGACCCAGCGCAGCCGGGCCAGCTGACGCGGCGAGTAGAGCTGATGGCCACCGGTGGTGCGGTACGGCACGACCATCCCGTAGCGCCGCTCCCACTCCCGCAACGTCACGGTCGGAACGCCGACCACCCCGGACACCGCACCGATCGAGTACACCGGAGCGTCATCGGCGCCGCCGTCGCCCGACTCCTCGAGGCCGGCGCCGCGCGCAGGTCGGGTCAGTTCGTCACCCGCATCGCCCGCCACCAAGCAATTGACACTAGCAGACGTCAACCCGGCACTGGGCGTGGTCCCTTTGGGGGGCCCTGACGTGCCGGGGGTCCGGTCGCGTTCGAGTAGCGTCACCGAGCGTGCCCGCCGCCGCCAGCCGGACCGATCTGGGCGCCGCGACCAGGCTGATCTGGGACCACATGAGCCGCCCACCCGATGCCGACCCCGTCGCTCGGGTCCACGCTGCTTCGGACGCCGGGTTCGACGGCATCGGGCTGTTCGTCCGGGCCTGGCAGCACCTGCGGCGAGACCCCGCCCACGTCGATCGCCTCGATGCCGCCCTCGAGGAGACCGGGCTGCGCATCGCCGGCATGGAGGTGGCCAAGGGATGGCCAGCCCCGGGGGCGGGCGGTGACGAGGCGGCCGCCTTCGAGTCGGCGGCCTGGGAGCTGGCCGCCAGGTACGGGTGTTCGTACCTGCAGGCCATCGGATCAGACGTCGGTGCGCCGGCCGACGCCGCACCGGGCTTCGGGGCGCTGTGTGACCGGGCCGCCGACCACGGCGTGCGGGTGGGCCTCGAGTTCGTCCCCGAGATGACCGACGTGGGCACCGCCGCGGTCGCAGCAGAGATCGTCGAGCGAGCCGATCGCGCCAACGGCGGGCTGTGCGTCGACAGCTGGCACGTCACCCGCTCGACCGGCCGCGTCGACGACGTGCTCGGCCTCCCCGGCGAGAAGATCTACTGGGTGCAGCTGAACGACGGCCCGATCGCGCCCGACCATCCCGACTACTACACCGACACGATCTCGAACCGGCGGGCGCCGGGGCACGGCGAGTTCGATCTCGTCGGCCTGATCGGCAACCTCGACGCCGTGGGGGCGAGCTGCCCGTTCGGCATCGAGGTCTGCTCGACCGAGCTGTGGGCCGCCGATGTCGACGTGGCCGCTCGCACCAGCCACGATGGCCTCCTGGACGTGCTCGCCGCGGCTCGTGGCCACTCCGGCTCGACAGGGGGAAACGAACGATGACCGACATCGAACAGCGCCCGGCGCCGGGCGAAGCCCGAGAGGTCGGGCCGTCGCTGTACGACCAGCTGCGCCAGGACCCGAACCCACCGCCGCCCCAACTGCTCGAGCGGTCCTATGAGTTCCTCGGCGACGACGACATCGCCTATGAGACCTACACCTCGGTCGACTACGCCGAGGCCGAGCACGAGCGGATGTGGTCACGGGTGTGGCAGTGGGCCTGCCACGTCGACCACGTGCCCGAGGCCGGTGACTACTCGGTGTACGACATCGGCGACCGCTCGGCGCTCATCGTGCGCACCGAGAGCGGCGAGCTGAAGGCCTACGTCAACGCCTGCATGCACCGGGGCACCCAGCTCAAGCCGCCAGGGTCCTGCGGGTTCGCCACCGAGCTGCGCTGTCCGTTCCACGGGTGGCGGTGGTCCCTCGACGGCGAGATCGTCGAGATCCCCGGCCGGTGGGACTTCCCCCACGTCACCGACGACAGCCACCACCTCGTCGAGATCGCCATCGACGTGTGGGAGGGCTTCGTCTTCGTCAACTTCGACCCGGCGGCCGCTCCGCTCGCCGAGCACCTCGGCGTCCTCCCCCGCCACTGGGCCGACTGGGGCCTGGCCGACCGCTACATCGACGTCCACGTCAACAAGCGCCTGCCCTGCAACTGGAAGGCGGCGGCCGAGGCCTTCCTCGAGGCGTACCACGTGCGAGAGACCCACTCCTCGGGTGAGGTCGGCGACGAGGTCACCACCGCCTACGACGTGTGGCCGCCCCACGTGTCGCGCTTCATCCACACGACATCGCTGAACAGCCCGCTGCGCACCCCGCCGCGCACCGAGGACCAGCTGCTCGCCCGTCACGCCGGCCGGCGGGGCACCGATGCGTGGGAGCTGCCCGAGGGCATGCGAGCCCGGGACTTCTACGCCCAGCGCTTCCAGGAGGAGATGGCCGACACCTACGGGGGGGACTTCTCGCACCTGTCCGAGTCGATGACGTTGGACTCGATCGAGTACTTCTTGTTCCCCAACGCCTTCTTCTTCCCCGGGTTGCAGATCCCGATGGTGTACCGGTTCCGGCCCGACCCGGCCTCGATCGACCACAGCTACTTCGACCTGTTGATGATGCGGCCCCGCCCCCCCGAGGGCCCGGCCCCGGCGCCACCCGAGGTGATCGAGCTCGACGTCGACGACAGCTACACGATCGCCGAGGGCCTCGGCGCCCTCGGAGCCGTCTATGACCAGGACACCGCCAACATGGCCGCCCAGACCCGGGGCTTCCGGGCCAGCGCCAAGGCCGGTCAGACGCTCGGCAACTACCAGGAGGTGCGAGCCCGGCACCTCCAACAGACCGTGCGCCGCTACGTCGACGGCGACCTCTAGGTGGACCCCGCACCCTCGACCGCAGTGCTCGGCGATCTCGATGACCTCGCCGACGGTCAGATGCGGCGCATCGACGACGTCGGCGACCACGGCGTCGTCGTGTGCCGGGTGAAGGGCCAGCTGCACGCGCTGGAGGACATGTGCTCCCACGCCGAGGCCCGCCTCAGCGAGGGCCGCCTGCGGGGCACGGCGCTGGTCTGCCCCCGCCACGGCGCCTCCTTCGACGTGCGCGACGGTTCGCACTCGGGGCCCCCGGCGGCCCGGGGCGTGCCGTGTCACCACGTCGAGGAGACCGACCGTGGTGCGGTGGTCCACCTGGGCGGTTCGTCCTCAGCCGACGACGGGCCACGATGACCGCGTCGCGGCGAGCGACCGACGACCGGGGTGAGACACGCAGGGCCGTACGGGAGACCGCAGGGTCGTGAAGGAGCAGACCACGTGGACGAGCTGACGACGCTGCTGGCCGAGCGCGAGATCCGCCGCCGGTTGCTGGACTACTGCCGGGGCATCGACCGCTGCGACGCCGAGCTGGTGGCCTCGGCGTACCACGACGGCGCCTACGACGACCACGGCTCGTACAAGGGCGACGCCGCGACCTTCGCCGAGTACGCCACCAAGGCCCTGCGGGCGACCTGTGACGCCACGGTGCACGGCCTCGGCGATTCGATCATCGACTTCGACGAGGCCGGTGAGACCGCTTGGGTCGAGACCTACGTGAGCGCCCAGCACCTGCGCCACGACGACGACGGTCCGTTCCTCGAGTGGTTCGCCGGCCGCTACGTCGATCGCTTCGAACGTCGCGACGGCGACTGGCGCATCGCCCACCGGGTCTGCTGTCGCACCTGGGACAAGGTCGAGCGCATCGAGCTCGCCTTCGAGCCGGGTCGCTTCACCGAGGGCTCTCGCGACCGCGACGATCTCGCCTACCGCCACGACCGCTGAGCGCCCGGTGGCGGCTCAGCCGTCGGGGCTCAGGGTGATCTCGGTGGCCTTGACCGACGCCCAGGTCGGGCGCCCCACCGCCAGGCCGAGGGCCGTCACCGCCTCGGGGACGACGTCGACGCCGAGGGCCAAGGGTCCACCGAGGACGACCCGCACGGTCTCACCGAGTGGTTCCAGGGCGGCCACCTGGGTGGCCCAGGCGTTGCGGGGGCTTCCCGTGGGACGTTCGGGGTGCAGGGCCACGGCGTTGGGGGGGATGACCGCCACCACCCGGCCCTGGGTGTGGGTGTCGGCGGTGCGCAGCGTCACGGGGCGCCCGTCGGTGCCGGCAGGGCCCTCGATGGTGAGGTGCCCGCCCCGGTTGGTCCCGCTCAACAGGTTGGTGCCGGCCAGGGCGGCAGCGTAGGGCGTGGCGGGCCGGCGACGCAGCTCGTCGAAGGTGCCCTGTTGGGTCTGGCGGCCGTCCTCGATGACCACCACCCGGTCGGCGAGGATGGCGGCGTCAGAGGGGTCGTGGGTGATGAGCACACGGGGCCCGGTGAAGCCGGTGACGTGGCGGGCCAGCAGCCGCCGGGTGCGGCTGCGGGCGGCGGCGTCGAGCGCGGCGAGCGGCTCGTCGAGCAGCAGCAGGGCGGGGTCAGCGGCCAGGGCACGGGCGAGCGCCACCCGTTGGGCCTGACCACCTGACAGTTCGGCCGGTCGTCGGTCGGCGAGCTCGGCGATGTCGAGCGCCTCCAACCACCTGCGGGCGTCGTCGCGGGCGACACGGCGACGCCGGCCGCGCGCCCGGGCTGGGAAGGCGACGTTGGCCGCCACGTCGAGGTGCTCGAACAGCAGGTGCTGCTGGAACACCGCACCGATCCGGCGGTGACGGGGCGCCACCGAGATCTTCTTGGCGGTGTCCTCGAGCACCTGGGCGTCGAGCACGATGCGGCCCTCGTCGAGGTCGACGAGCCCGCAGAGCGCATCGACGACGGTCGACTTGCCGGCCCCGTTCGGTCCGAGCAGGGCCACCGTCTCACCTGGCGCCACGGTCACGGCCAGCTCGAGGGTGAAGTCGGCGTTCCGGCGCACGACCAGCTCGGCGCACAGGCCCTGGTGGGGGCGCCCGGTGGTGTCGGCCGCCGTCGCGGTCCTCACGGGGCGTTCCACCACCGGCCCCGCAGCGCCACCAGGACCACGACCGACACGGCCACGAGCACCAGGCTCATGGCGATCGCTGCGTCCCGGTCCGAATCCAAGGCGACGAAGACCGCCAGGGGCAGGGTCTGCGTGCGGCCTTGCAGGTTGCCGGCGAAGGTGACCGTGGCCCCGAACTCCCCGAGGGCCCTCGCCCAGGCGAGCACCGCCCCGGCGGCGAGCGACGGGCCGATGGCAGGGAGGGTGATCCAACGCATCACCGCCCACGGTCCGGCGCCGAGGGTGGCCGCCGCCCCTTCGACGCGGGCGTCGACGGTGCGCAGCGCCCCCTCGACGGTGAGCACGAGGAACGGCATGGCCACGAAGGTGTTGGCGGCGACGACCCCCCACGCCGAGAACGGCAACGTCAACCCCGTGGCGTCATGGAGCGGTCCACCGACGACCCCGCGCCGGCCAAGGGCGAAGAGCAGCGCCGCGCCACCGACCACCGGCGGCAGCACCATCGGCAGGATGACCACCGCCCGCAGCAGCTGGCGGCCGGGGAAGGCCGCCCGCGCCAGGACCACCGCCAGCGGCACCCCCAGCACGACCGAGAGCCCGGCTGCGGCAAGGGAGGTCACCAGCGACAGGCCCAGGGCGTCGCGGACCACCTCGGTGCTGAGCAGCTCACCGAGACCGGACCAGGGGGCTCGAACCGCCAGCCCGACGAGTGGGACGACGACGATCGACGCACCGGCGATCCCGAGCACCACGACGAGCGCCGGGGTCGGGGTTCGCTTCACGGCAGGCTGAAGCCGCGACCGGACAGCACCCGGCGTCCGTCCTCAGAGCGCACCAGGGCGACGAACGCCGCTGCGGCCTCGGGGTTGGGGGCCCCGTCGAGCACGGCTACCGGGTAGGCGTTCACCAGGTCGGCGGCGGCCGGCGGCAGCTCGAGGCCCTCGAGGCGGCCGTCGGCGACGAGGACGTCGGTGGCGTAGACGATGCCGGCGTCGAGCTCGCCGGCGGCGAGCTTGGTGGACAGGGCGCGCGCGTCGGGCTCGTTGGTGTCGACCGAGGCCTCGACCCCGGCGGCGTCGAGGGCCTGTCGGGCGAGGTCACCACACGGCACGCCTGGCGCACACAGCCCGACGAGGAGGTCGGGGTCAGCCAGATCGTCGAGTCCGTCGACACCGGCGGGGTTGCCCGCGGGGACCGCCAGGCTGAGGCGGTTGGTGGCGAACGCCTCGGGGATGCCGCTCAGCTCGCCGGCGTCGACTAGGACCTCCATCGTCGCCTCGTCTGCGGTGGCGATGACGTCGACGGGCGCGCCGGCGAGGACCTGCTCGCGCAACGACGAGCTGGCCCCGAGCACCAGACCCACCTCGACGTCGGGGTGGCCGTCTTCGAAGATCTCGGCGAGCTCGCCGAAGGCGTCGGCGAGCGAGGCGGCGGCCATGACCAACACGGGACCGGTCAGCGACGACTCGCCGTCGACTGCGGTGTACTCGGCCACCGGGTTGGCCCCCTGGTCCCTGCACCCGGCGAGCGCCGCGGGCCCGAGCGAGGCCAACACCACCACGGCGGCCACGGCGACGAGCGTCCTCACGGGGCCGCACCGTATCGACACCCCTGCGGGGTACGGATGGCAGCTGGGGACGACGCCTGCCAACGCTGCCGGCTGCGCTGCCGCCGAGGCTTCGCGCTCACCCGTTGACGAGTCCGCCGGGGCCGGCGACGATGCCGCTCATCGGTCGACGGCGACCGGTGGGCGTCCACCCCAGCTCGAACCGCCCGCTGATCCTCCCAGGAGATCCCATGAGTCGGTCGAACGTGTGCTGTCCCGTGGTGCTCTTGGCGATCGTGGTCACCGTGCTGGTGGTGCTGCCTGCCCCAGCGGGCGCACAGGCCACCGAAGCTCCTCAGGTGGTGACGAGCGGAGACGCCGTCGGGGACCCTGGTGCCGGTGCGATGCCAGGAGTGGCCGCCGTGGCCGCCTCCAGTCGAGACGGGTACTGGCTGGCGACCCGCACCGGGGAGGTCGCCGCCGTCGGCGACGCTGCGTTCTGGGGCTCGATGGGCGGTGTCGCCCTCAACGCTCCCATCGTCGGCATGGCCTCCGCCGGCGCCGACGGGTACTGGCTCGTCGCCGCCGACGGCGGGGTGTTCGCCTTCGGCGACGCCGCGTTCTGGGGCTCGATGGGCGGCATGGCGCTCAACGCCCCCATCGTCGGGATGGCCCCCGCCGGCGCCGACGGGTACTGGCTCGTCGCCGCCGACGGCGGGGTGTTCGCCTTCGGTGACGCTGGGTTCTGGGGCTCGGGACTGGACGCGGACCCGGTCGGCTTGGTCGTGGCGGTGACCAGCGCCGCGACCCCCGAGGGGTACGTGCTGGTCACCGACGCCGGCGACGTCGTGGCCTTCGGCGACGCACAGGCCGTGACCGAGGGCCTGGGAGCCGTCGCGGCGGGGCCGGTGGTGTCGGCGGCGATGACCCCGACGGGTCAGGGGTACTGGCTGGCCACGAGCGGGGATGCGCCAGGCCTGCGCCTTCCCGATGCGTCTCGCCCGGCGGCAGGCATCTGCGCCGAGACGGCCGGGACGGTCGTGACCGTCATCGTGGGGGCGGCCACACCGAAGCCCCGGTGCGCCGTCGCCAGCCCTGACCAACGCCTCGAGCTCGTCAACCAGACCGGTCAGCCGCTCACCTTCGCGCTTGGGGAGTTCGCCGGACAGCTGGCGGCGGGTGACCAGGCGCTGAGCGACCTCGCTCTGGGCGACCTGTTGGCCGTCGGGGTCCACGCCATCGATGTCAGCGCCTACGCCGGCGGGCCAGAGGTGTGGCTGCGCGGAGGGTAGGCGCGCCGTGCCGGAGGTGACCGGCCGTCAGCCCTGTAGCAGCCCGACGATGCGCTCGGGGGTGAGGGGCGTGGTGGTGACCCGCTCCTGGCGGGCGGGCCCCAGGGCAGCGGCGACGGCGTTGGCGACACAGGCGAAGCTGCCGTTGGTGCCGCCCTCGCCCATGCCCTTCATCCCCCCCGGCGTGTACGGCGACGCCAGCTCGAACCGCTCGACCTCCAGGTCGCACAGGAAGGTCGCATCGGGCACCAGGTAGTCGGCCAGCGTGGTGGTCAACGGCTGGCCCTGGGCGTCCACCACGGCCTCCTCCAACAGCGCCGCCGCTGCGCCCTGGGCGACACCGCCGTGGATCTGGCCCTCGACGATCATCGGGTTGACCGCCACCCCGCAATCCATCACCACCCCGTATCGCTCGATCTGGACGCCCCCGGTGACCGGGTCCACGGCCACCTGGCACACGTGGGTGCCGTAGGAGAACGTGCACGACGACGGGTCGAACACTGCGAGGACGGTGAGGCCGGGCGGCTGCCCGGCGGGCAGCGACACGCCCCGCCATGCCGCATCGGCCACCTCGGCGATGCCGATGGCCCCTCCCCCGCCGCGCACCCTCACCTCCCCGCCGGCGAGCACCAGATCTTCCGGCGCAGCCTCGAGCCGCTCGGCGGCCACGCCACAGATGAGCCCGGCGAGCTCGTCGGCGGCCCGGACCACGGCTGCGCCGCCGACGGCCATCGACCGGGACGCCGCTGTCCCGTAGGCCGAGTAGGGGGTGTGGTCGGTGTCGGAGTGCACGACGTCGATGCGCTCGGGCGACACCCCCAGCCGGTCAGCGGCGAGCTGGGCCAGGGTGGTCTCCTGACCCTGGCCATGGGGTGTGAGACCGGTGACGATGCGGACCGATCCGTCACGCTCCATGCGCAGCTCGGCGGACTCGAAGCCGCCGATGTCGAGGCCGATGGCGGCGTTGGCCGCACTCGGCCCGACACCGGCCATCTGCACGTAGGAGCACACCCCGACGCCCCGGCGACGCCCGTCTGCGGGTGGCTCGGGCCAGGCCGCGGCCACCTCTCGGGCCCGGCGCAGCGCCCGGGGCCAGTCGCCGTTGTCGCTCACCAGCCCCGTGCCGAAGGACCACGGGTGCTGCTCGGCGCCTACCATGTTGTCCAGGCGCAGCTCGATCGGGTCGACGCCCAGGCGGGCGGCCACCATGTCCACGGCGCGCTCGCGCACGAAGGCGGCCTGGGTCTGACCGAAGCCCCGGTAGGCCGCCGTCGGCACCTGGTTGGTGGCCACGCAGCGGCCCCGGGCGCCGTAGGTCTGCCACCGGTACGGACCGGGTAGGACGGCGAGGGCGGTGAGGAGGGGGCCGCCGCCGAAGATGGCGAAGTGCGCCCCGGCGTCGCGGAGCGCGTCGTCGCGCAGCACACGCAGGCGCCCGTCGGCGTCGAAGCCCACGGTGACGGTGTGGCGCTCCCCCCGGGCCTGGCAGGTGGCGGTCAGCGATTCCCGCCGGGTCTCCACCCACCGCAGGCGCCGGCCCAGGTGCACGGCGGCGACGGCCACCATCAGCTCGTCCTCGTGGGGGTGGTCCTTGACCCCGAAGCCCCCGCCGACCGCCGGGGCCATCACCCGCACCTGGTGCTGGTCGAGGCCGAGCAGCTCGACGAGGTGGTCGCGCACGGCGTGGGGCGCCTGGGTCGACGTCCACACGGTGAGGCGGCCGACCGGGTCGACGAGGATGCCCCGGGGCTCCATCGGCACCCCGGCCAGGCGGCCCACCTCCATGGTAACGCTGAGGCGGTGGTCGCAGTCGTCGAGCGCAGCGTCGATCTCGGCGTCGGGGGCGCCGACGCGCAGATCGCACAGCACGTTGGTGCCGAGGTCAGGGTGCAGCACCGGCGCAGTCGGGTCGAGGGCGGCGACGGGGTCGACGACGGCGTCGAGCGGGTCGATGTCGACGATCACCTGTTCGGCGGCGTCGATGGCCTCGGCCAGCGTGGGTGCCGCCACCACCGCCACGGGCTGGCCGGCGTAGCGGATCGTCGGATCGTGCAGCGGGGTGTCGCGCATCTGCTGGGCGTCGAGGATCCACCGCACCGGTACCCGGCCCGGGACCGTCGCCCAGACCTCGGGCCCGACGAGCACCGCCCCGCCCGGCAACGGCTCGCTGGTGGTGACCTCGCTCAGGCGCCCATGGGCGACGTCGGCGCGCACGACGACCGCCTCCCAGGCTCCGGCGGCGTCGAGGTCAGCGAGGTACCGGTCGCTGCCACGCAGCAACCCCGGGTCGTTGCGCCGGGCCAGCGACGAGCCCACGCTCGGATCCCCAACCCCGCGCACAGGGTCAGCCGGTGCGACGGCTCGGGGGACGTCGCCGGGGAGGGTGCCCGGGTGCCCGGGCCCCTCGGCCGGTGCTGGTGCGCTCGGGGTCACGACGGCCGAACGTAACGGCAGCGTCGCAGCCCGCCCGGCTGGGACACGCCCTGTTCTCGGCTCGGTAACGGGCCGGCAACACCGGTGCGCTCGGCTCGGCTGTCGTGAGCGCCCCCACCCCGCCCCGGCCGAGCGGCGGCGCCGGACCCCACCCGCCCCGGCCGGTCGAGGGCGACAGCTTCGTCGTCTGTGACGCCACCGTGGTGGCCTGTGACGGCGCCCGTGAGGTCATCCATCCCGGCACCGTCGTGGTGCTCGACGGGGTGATCGCTGCGATCGGCCGCTCCGACGCCCTCGACGCCCACGAGGCCGTCGGGCGGATCCCGACCGTCGACGGCTCGGGCTGCGCCCTGTTGCCCGGGCTGCACAACTGCCACCTGCACTCGGGGTTGCTGCGGGGCACGGCGGAGTCGCTGTCGCTGTGGGAGTGGCTCGAGCGCCACGTGGACCCCGCCCACCGGGCGCTGACACCCGAGATCGCCGAGGCGGCCAGCTGGATGGCCTACACCGAGGGCCTGGCTGCGGGGACGACCTCGGTGCTCGACATGTGGCGCCACATGGAGGGCTCGGCCCGGGCCGCCGAGGCCATCGGCATCCGCGCCACGCTCGCCCCCTACACCGCTGACCGCTTCGACTTCTTCGAGACGATGGCCACCAACCGTCGCCTGCTCGAGTCCCACAGGGTGACCGCCGGCGGCAGGGTCCGGTCCTGGGTGGGCCTCGAGCACCTCTTCTACTGCTCGGACGCCATGTTCCGTGAGGCCGCAGCCCTGGCCGCCGAGTACGACGTCGGTCTGCACACCCACAGCTCCGAGTCGATCGCCGAGGTGCAGGAGAGCCTGGCCCGCTACGGGCGCCGGCCCCTGGAGGTGATGCTCGAGCGGGGTGTGCTCGACGGCCAGGCCGTCATCGCCCACGGCGTCTGGCTCGATGACAGAGAGGTCGAGATCTGCCGCCAGACCGGCACCGCCCTGGTCCACTGCCCGTGCTCGAACATGAAGCTCGCCTCGGGCCCCGCCCGGGTCGGCCACTACCGCGACGCCGGGGTCGTGGTCGGCCTCGGCACCGACGGCGAGAAGGAGAACAACGACCTCGACATGTTCGACGAGATGAAGTTCGCGTCGCTGCTGGCCAAGGTCTCCACGCTCGACCCGACCGCCGGTGACCCGTGGGACGTGCTCGACATGGCCACCCTCTCTGGAGCCCGGGCGTTGGGGCTCGACGAGGTCAGCGGTTCGATCGAGGTCGGCAAGGCCGCCGATCTCGTGCTCGTCGACCTGGGCGGGGTGCGCTTCGTGCCGGTGCTGCACGGCCCGGACGAGAACGTCCCGGCGCACCTGGTGTTCACCGCCAAGGGCCACGACGTGACCGACGTGTGGGTGGGCGGACGCCACCTCGTCAGCGACTCGACGGTGATGTCGGTGGACCTCGACCAGGTCGCCCGCCGGGCTCAGGATGCAGCCGAGGAGCTCTTCGAACGGCGTCGGGCCCTGGCCCCCGACGACCCCGGGATGCCCGGGCCGCCGGCCCTCATGACCGCCGACGCTCCATCGTGAAAGGTGGCCGACAGGTAGCCGAAACTCGAATGAGGTGTGGCCCTGACCAAGTCGAAACCGTGGGTGCCTACGGTTCCGGCGGTCGTGCAGCACCCCCTGTGAGAGGATCTTCCATGCAACGTCGACGTCGTCACCCCATCGCGGTGGTGCTGCTCGCGGTGATGTCGATGCTGGTGACAGCGTGCGGCGACAGCGACGGCAGCGATGCGGTCGACGAGGTCACCGACGCCGCTGACCAGGCAGCCGATGCGGCCACCGAGGCCGACGCCGAGGCCACCGACGCCGAGGCCGACGGCGCAGCCGCCGATCCCGCCGCGGGTGCACAGGACGGCCTGCGGGTGGCGGTGCTCATCCCCGGTGAGGACAACGACAACTCGTTCTCCCAATCCGGGGCGGAGGCGATCCGAGCTGCAGCCGAGACCGACGGTGCGGTCGACTTCACCCTGTTGCAGGAGATCACCGAACCGACCGAGTCGGTGCCGGCGATCCGCCAGTTCGCCGAGGACGGCTTCGATCTGGTCATCGGCCACGGCATCGAGTACGTCGACCCCATCTTGGAGGTGGCCCCCGAGTACCCGGAGGTGGCGTTCGCGATGTCAGGCGGCATCACCTTGGGCATCGAGCCCTCCGACAACGTCAACGACTGGCTCTACAACCTCCAGGACATGGCCTACCCGCTCGGCGTCGTCGCCGCCGAGGCCATCGTCGGCGACACGATCGGCATCGTCGGTGGACCGGAGCTCGGCTTCGTCCAGGACATGCACGCCGCGTTCGAGCAGGCGGCGCTGAGCGTGCGCGACGACCTCGAGTTCACCGAGCTGTTCGCCGGGTCCTTCACCGACGCCCAGGCCGCCGCTGAGGCCACCCAGGCCCTCATCGACCAGGGCGCCGAGCTCATCTACTGCTCGGGCGACGGCATCTGCATCGGCTCGGCCCAGGCGGCGTCGGCGGCGGGGATCCCCATCGTCGTCGGCTTCGGACCCCAGTTCGACACCGCTCCTGACGTCGCCCTCGCCGCCACCCGCATGCAGCTCACCGGCCTCTTCGGTGAGTACTTCGATCTCGTGCGCACCGACGCCTGGGGCGGGCAGTTCTTCGGGTCGGGCATCGCCAACGGCCAGGTCGAGGTGATGCCCATCTCGACCGAGGTGACCACCGAGCTGTCGAGCACACCGGCCGAGCTGCAACAGCTCACCGACGACTTCGTCGCCGACGTCCAGGCCGGCACGTTCGAGATCCCCTTCCCCGCCACGTCGGGCTGACCGCGGTGACCTCACCGGCGTTGCACGCTCAGGGTCTCGGGCGACGCTTCGGTGATCTGTGGGCGTTGCGCGACGTCGACGTGACGTTGCAGCGCCACGCCGTCCACGCCCTCGTCGGTGAGAACGGCGCTGGCAAGTCCACGCTGGCCAAGATCGTGGCAGGTGCCCTGACCCCCACCGAGGGGACGATGGAGCTCGGCGGGCAGCCCTACGCCCCACGGCGGCGGGCCGACGGCTCCGCTCGCGGCGTCGCCCACGTCCGCCAGCAGCTCTCACTGGTGCGGGGCCTCACCCTGGCCGAGAACCTGCAGCTGGGCCGGCCCGGCGCCTCGGTGCGCTTCGACCGTCCCGCAGCGGTCGCTGAGCTCAGCCGGTTCGCCGAGGTGTACGACCTGGCCGTGCGCCCCGGCGCCCTCGTCGACGATCTGCCCCTCGCTGACCGCCAGCGCGCCGAGATCTTGATGGCGGTCGCCTGGGGGGCCGAGGTGCTCATCCTCGACGAGCCGACCTCAGCGCTCGGGCCGGTCGAGACCGACGCCCTGCTCGAGCTGTGCCACCGACTGCGCGCCGAGGGGACGTCGCTGCTCTACATCTCCCACAAGCTGCGTGAGGTCGTCGCCCTCGCTGATCGGCTCACCGTGTTGCGCCAGGGGCGGGCGGTGGCATCCGGCGTCGACGTCGCCGGCGCCGAGCTCGACGAGATCGCCCGGCTGATGATCGGCGAGCGCGCCCCGTCCCGGTCGCCTCGACGGGTGCGCGCGCCCAGCGCGCAGGCCCGCCTGGTGGCTGAGGGCCTGCGACTCGGGGTCGAGCACGGCGTCGGTCTCGCCGGGGTGGACCTGCGGGTGTCGGCCGGGGAGATCGTGGGGGTGGTCGGGGTCGCCGGCAACGGCCAGGAACCGCTCGCTGAGTGCCTGGTCGGGGTCACGCGTCCCGAGGCGGGGCGGGTCGAGGTCGACGGGCTCGACGTGACCGGCTCGCCCCTCGGCGCCCGGGCGGCCGGCGTCGCCTACCTCCCCGAGGAACGGGTCCACGGGCTCGCCATGTCGTTCTCGGCGGCCGACAACGTCACGGCCACCAGGGCCGGGGACCCCGAGCTGTCTCGTTGGGGCCTGCGCCGGCGGTCCGCCATCGCCCGGCGAGCCGGCGCGCTGATGCGCCGCTTCGGGGTCGACCCGCCGGTGCCTGCGATGCCTGCTCGGGCCCTGTCGGGCGGCAACCAGCAGAAGCTGCTGAGCGCCCGTGAGCTCGAGGTCCCGCCGGCGGTGCTCGTCGCCGCCGGCCCGACCAAGGGCCTCGACCCGGGGGCGACGGCGGCCATGCGCGACCGGCTGGCGGCGGTGGCCGCCGACGGCGCGGCTGTGGTGGTGATCTCGGCTGACCTGGACGAGATCCTCGAGGTGGCCGAGCGCGTCGTCGTGTTGTCCGGGGGGCGCATCGTGGACGACATGGCGGTCACCGACGCCGACCCGGTGCGCCTGGGCGCCGCCATGGCCGGCGTCTCGTCCTCTGACGCCGCTCGTCGCCTCACCGGCGGCGACGTCGAGCTGGTCGACGACGCGACGCCGGCGCGCGACCCCGACACCGCACCGGCGACCGCCGACGGGACCGCCCGGTGAGCGACCTCGACACCGCACCGGCGACCGCTGACGGGTCCGCCCGGTGACCGACCTCGACACCCCAGCGGGGCACGCTGACGGGTCCGCCCGATGAGTGAGCTCGACACCCCAGCGGCGACCGCCGCACCGATGACGACGCAGGGACGGGCCCCGAGGCTGACCCCCTGTGGGTGACGACGATGGTCTCGGTCATCGGAGCGTTCGTGATCGGGGCGGTGTTGCTCGTGGCCGCCGGCGACGACCCCGTCACCGCCTATGGCGCCATGCTCGAAGGCTCGGTCGGTTCGAGCTTCGCCCTCGGCGAGACGCTGGTGCGAGCCGCCCCGCTGGCGATTGTCGGCCTCGGAGCGGCGCTGGCGTTGCGGGCGGGCATCTTCACGATCGGCGCCGAGGGTCAGATCGCCGTGGGGGCGGTCGGGGCGGTGCTCGCCGCGCTGTGGGTCGATTCGTGGCCTGGGGCACTCGCGGTACCGGTGGCGATGGCGGCCGGCGCGACGTTCGGCGGTCTGTGGGCGCTCCCCCCGGCGCTGCTGCGGGCCCGCCTCGGCGTCAACGAGATCCTCTCGACGCTGCTGTTCAACTACTTCGCCGCGTTCCTCGTCACCTACCTGCTGCGCGAGCCCTTGCGACCCGAGGGATCGATCATCGCCCAGTCCGAGGCCTATCCTGACGACGGGCGCCTCGGCCTGCTCGTCGCCGGCACCCGCCTGCACTGGGGCGTCCTCGTGGCGGTCGCGGTGGCGGTCGCGTTCGGGGCCTGGATCCGCTCGGTGCGCGGCTTCCGCAGCGACGTGTTCGGCGAGAACCCCCGCCTGGCCCGCCAGCTCGGCATCTCCCCCGTCCGGGTCGTGGTGACCTCGATGGTGCTGTCGGGCGCCGCAGCCGGGCTCGTCGGGTGGTTGCAGGTCGCCGGCCTGCACGGCCGGGCCTACGTCAACGTCGCCGAGGGCATCGGCTTCCTCGGCCTCGTCGTGGCAGTCCTCGGCGGCATGCGTCCGCTCGGGGTCGTCGCCGCTGCGGTGCTGCTGTCGGCGCTCAGCGCCGGGGGCCTGCACATGGAGGCCACCCAGGAGATCCCCTCGACGCTCTCCGACGTCCTCCAGGCGCTGGTGCTGCTCGGCGTCGCCGCCCGCTTCGCTCCTCGGCTGTGGCGCCTCGGCCGACGGGTGCCCCTCGCCCCGGTCCTCACCGCATCCGGCGGCGCCGTCGAGGACGGCGTCGGCGCCGGCCCCGCAGCCGCACCCACCGGCGGCGACGGTGCGCACACCGGGTCCGCACCCGGCGGCGACCGCTGATGGACCAGCTCGTCGAGCTGGCCTTCTGGCAGACCGTGATCTCGGCCGGCCTGCGCCTGGCCACGCCGCTCATCTTCGCCTCGCTCGGTGAGACCCTGGCCCAACGCGCCGGGGTGCTGAACCTCGGGCTCGAGGGGTTCATGATCGCCGGCGCCCTCGGTGGTCTGTACGTGGCGGTCGAGAGCACGTGGTGGGTGGGTGTGCTGGCGGGCGGGGTCTCTGGCGTGATCCTGTCGGCGGTGATGGTGGTCCTGGCCGTCAGGGGCCGGGCCAGCCAGATCGTCATCGGCTTCGGCCTCACGATCCTCGGCATCGGTGCGACCGGATTCGTCTACGCCGTCACCACCGCCCCCGGTGATCTGTCGCGGCGGGTCGATCGCCTCGGCGCCATCGACCTCCCCGTCATCAGCGACCTCCCCCTCGTCGGGCCGGCCCTGTTCACCAACAGCGCCCTCACCTGGGCAGCCATCGCCGCGGTGCCGGTCGTGTGGTGGGTGGCGACGCGCACCACCTGGGGCCTGGCCATCCGGGCCTGCGGCGAGGACCCTGACGCGGCGGCCGCTCGGGGGGTCGACGTCGTGGCGGTGCGGTCGTGGGCGACGCTGGCCTCGGGCCTGGGCGGCGGTCTCGGCGGGGCCGCCATCGCCGTCGGGTCCGTCGGGGTGTTCCAACCCGAGATCACCGCCGGGCGGGGGTTCATCGCCCTGGCCGTCATCTTGATGGCGGCGTGGTCGCCGCTCGGGGCGTTCCTCGGCAGCCTGGTGTTCGGGTTGTCCGAGGCGCTGTCGCTGCAGCTGCGCACCATCGTCGACGACGCCGTACCCACCGAAGCCGTCGAGGTGCTGCCCTACGTGGTGACCCTGGTCATCTTGGTCATCGGCGCCAGCCGCAGCCGCATGCCCCGAGCCCTCGGCGTCACCTTCGTGCCCGACGGCGCCACCACGGCGTGACCGCCCGACCGACCTTCCGAGGAGCTCCCGACGTGTCCGATGCGCCCTCCGCAGATCGCCCCGACACCGCAGCGGTGCTGCGGGCCATGCCCAAGGTGGAGCTGCACTGCCACCTCGAGGGCTCCGTGCCAGCCCCGGCGTTCATCGAGCTGGCCGGGCGACACGGGCTGACGCTGCCGACCACCGACCCCGAACGGGTCTACGACTTCGAGTCGTTCCTCGGCTTCCTCGACCTGCTCGGCCTGGTGTGCGCATCGATGGTGACCGTCGAGGACTTCGAGCGAGCCACCTACGACTCGCTCGCCTGGGCCGCCGAGCACGGCAACGTCTGCTACCGCGAGATGTTCTGGAACCCGACGAACCACACCACGTCATACCCCGACCAGGTCGAGGGCATCGTGGCCGGGCTGGAGGCGGCCGAGGCCGACCTCGGTGTGCGAGGGGTCGTGCTCGCCGGCATCAACCGCCGTCACGCCCCCGCCGCCGCCGTCGAGCTGGTGGAGTCGATCGTCGCCCACCCTCACGAACGGGTGATCGGCATCGGTCTCGACGACGACGAGGACAGCGGTCCCCCCGAGATGTTCGCCGGGGCGTACGCCCTGGGTGGACGCCACGGCCTGCGTCGCACCGCCCACGCCGGTGAGCTGGGCGTGGCCGCCAACGTCGCAGCGTCGCTCGACGTGTTGGGTTGCGAGCGCATCGACCACGGCTACGCCATGGTCGGCCACGACGACGTCGTCGGTCGGATCGTCGATGAGGGCGTGCACGTCACCGGGGCGTGGTTCGTCAACCTCTTCCACCACGGCGTGCCCGGCGGGGCCGACCCGACGACCAGCCCCCTGGCGACGATGCTGGCGACCGAGGGTCTGTCGGTGTCGCTGAACACCGATGACCCGACGATGATCCCGACCGACCTCAGCGCAGAGATGATCGCTGTTCACGAGACCCTGGGCCTCGGTCTCGACCGGCTCGTCCGGTGCCAACACGACGCCATCGACGGCGCCTTCTGCGACGACGCCGAGCGGCGTGTGCTGCGAGACCGCTTCGACACCGCCGTCGCCGAGCTCCGCACCGCCCACGACGCTTGAGACCCCGGCGGCCCGGTCGTAGCCGGGTCGTCAGCAGCAGCGCCGATGATGTCCACCAGGCGTTCGGGGCACTCGCCGGCTGGGGTGCTCCACTCATTCCACGCCCAGATCGGCACCCGCCACTGCCCGTCGACGCAGTAGTGGAAGCCGTCGAAGGACAACAGCCCGAAGGGCATCCATGAAAAGGTCACCCGCAGGTCGGGACCTGCGGGCTCCACCGCCTCGACCCTTGCGAGGGGCCACGTCGTGCCGGGCGCCGTCCGGAAGGATCGTTGCCTGGCCGTCCGGGTACTGCCAAAGTGGCGTTCGACGTGCGGTCGGCGGTTCGTCGAACAGCCTCTCGGCGCTGCGCCACCTGATGTCGGCCGGGGCTTGGTCGCTGCGTGCCGGGCGCAGCGCAGGTGGTGCCACGCCTCCAGGAGGTGGGCGATCGATGCGTCGGAACCGAACAGCATCCTGTGGGGCACCCGCTCGGCGGCGGCGCTCTCTGTGGCGGCGCCCTCCGCAGCGACGCCGAGCGGCGTGTGCTGCGAGATCGCCTCGACACCGCCGTCGCTGAGCTGAGGAGCGCAAAGGAGGGCTGACGCCCGGGCGCCCGAATCACTGCGGCCCGGTCGGTGCGGGTGCGCTCCTCACGCGCCGAGGAGGCGGTCGGCGAGCTCGACCGGGCGGGAGAGCGCCACGAGATGTCCCCCCGGCACCGTCTCCGGTTCGACACCGAGGCGGTCGATCGCGACTCGCCGCTGGAAGTCCGGCGGGAAGAAGCGGTCGTCGCGGCCGGCGATCACACGGGTCGCCACCTGGGGCCACCGCTCCAGCGGCCAGGGGTCGGCGAACGGCCGGTCGCTCTGGCGCTTGCCGGCGCCCAGCCCGACCGCACGGACGTCGTCGGGCACGTCGTGGAAGAAGTGCTCGGCCGGGTCGAAGTCGTCCGGCATCTCGTGCCCGGTCGCCGCCCACCACTCGCTTGCGGTCTCGCCGGGCGCCGGGATCATGGCGTTCAGCATCACCAGTTGTCGGACCTGGAGGTGCGCGCACACGAGCGGGGCGACGAGCCCACCCATCGACTGACCCACCACGACGAGCTCCCCTCGGCCCCGGCCCGCCTCGACCACCACGTCGAGGTACGCACCGAGCCCGGCGGTCGGATCGTCGGCGGGCAGCTCCACTGCGACGACGCCGTGACCGCGCTGCTCGAGCTCGCCCGTGAGGCGGTGCCAGTACCACGCATCCCCACCGGCACCCGGAATGAGCAGGAACGTCGACGGCGGCCGGGGTGGAGCAGACATCTGCACGCCTCTCGGTCGGTCGGCGGCGAGGGTCGCGCGCCCTCGACCCGGGTCGGTCGCCGGTCAGCGTAGGACCCTGCCGCCGAGAGGCTTGCGTCCAGCCCTGCCAAGGGGCTCTGCACGAATCGACGACCGTGCGAACCCTGGGAACGATCGAACGGCTCGTGAGGAAGTTGAGGAAGATCGTCGACGCAGACCGGTCATCAGATCGCTCCTGACACACCCCCCTCTTACGATGAACGCATGTTCGATCGGGGTGGGCCGGCGGGAATCTGTGACCGGGTCCGTGACACCGCGGTGGACGCCGAGGCGGCCCAGCGGGAGCTGACCGCTGCGGTGGTCGATCTGGTCCGCGCTGGTGCCCATGAGATCGATGGGGCCCGCTCGGCGGGCCGCTGGCTGGTGCTGCGCTGCGGGCTGGGTGAGCGTGACGCTCGCCGCCTGGTCCGCCGGGCCCGCCTCCTGCTCGCAGTGCCCGAGGTCGCCGACCGGTTCGACGCCGGCCGACTGAGGGTGGGGATGCTCGACGCTCTCGCCGGGGCGGTCACCCCCGGACGCGTCGGTCTGGCCCGCCGTGACGCCGCGGTGCTGTGCGATGCTGCCGAAGCAGCCGTCGACGTTGCCGGGCTCGAGTTGGTGATGCGTCGTTGGGTCACCCTCGCCGACGACGAGCTCGCCCGCCATGACGCCACCGCGGTGCACGACGCCAGGTACTGCTACGCCGCACGCAGCCTGTTCGGCAGCCTCGAACTGGTCGCCCGGGTCGGACCCGACCAGGCCGAGGTCATAATCGACGCTCTCGACGCCCACACCCGACCCGACCGATCCGATGAACACCGCCGACCGGCCCAACGACGCGCCGACGCCCTGGTTGACACCTGCCACCGTGCCCTTGGCGGTGACACCGCAACGACCAGATCAGCCGATCGGGGCGCCAAGGGCCCCGATGCCGGCGATGACGGCGCGTCGCCCACGAACAGCGCGACCGACGCCGACGGCCAGGTGGCCCGGGCTGGCGGGGCCCGACGAGCCGGACGCCGTGAGCACGTCGTGGTCGTCACCGCCGACGTGCTCACCACCCCCAGCACCCTGCGAGCTTTCCAACCCCAGGCCCGCTGTGATCTCGACGGCACGCCCATCACCCGAGACCGAGCCCGTCGACTGAGCTGCGACGGGCGCATCGGCGCATTGGTCAACGACAGCGAGGTCCTCGATCTCGGCCGTGCACGGCGCCTGCCCAGCCGAGCCATACGGCGAGCCATGGCCGCCCGATCCGCGACCTGTGAGATCAGTGAGTGCGACATCAGCTGGTCACGATGCGACGCCCACCACCTCCAACATTGGGCCGAGGGCGGCCACACCAGCCTCACCAACCTGAGATGGGCATGCCCGCACCACCACTGGCTCCTCCACGACGGCGGCTGGACCACCCAGCTCCACCCCGACGCCGGGTGACCCTCGTCCCACCCGACGGCACACCCCAACTCGAATGAACTGACGGGTCCGCCCGATCAGCTGACGACGTCAGCCGGTGCCCCGGGCGGCCGTACGCCGGGAGCCCCAGCAGCCGTCGGCCGCCCACCCCGTCCTGCCGGCACGGCCGCCCGCCCCGTCGACGGGCCGGTCGGAACTGGCGCAACACCCTGGGCCCACGCACCCCTCCGCGCGCGCCTGCACCGCCGAGCGCACGTCGTCGCGCCATGGCCTACCTGGCTCCGCCAAGCGCTCTGGGCGACCTGCACGTTCCAGCGGCCCTACCTGCCGGTGGGGTCGCCGCCGTGAGTCGGGGCGCTGGTCGGAGGGGCTCCTCGCTCTGCCGGGCCGGTCCCAGCCGATGGGGTCGCCGCCGTAGGTCCGGGCGCTGGTCGCAAGGGTCTCCTCACGCTGGGCCGGCCCCAGCCGGTGGGGTCGCCGCCGTCGGGCCGGGCGTTGGTCGGTGGGGTCGCCGCCGCAAAACCGACAGGGCAGTCAGTTCGTGGCGGCACTCGGGGTGGGGTCGGCGGGCTGGTCGAACAGCGCCTCGGCGTTGCGCCATCCGATGTCGGCCAGGGTGTCGTCGTCGTGCACCGCACATCGCAGGTGGTGCCATGCCACCAGGGGATGGGTGAGCGGCGCATCGGAGCCGAACAGCATCTTGTGGGGCACCCGCTCGGCGGCGTAGGTCAAGAACGCCGCCAGCCACACCCCGGAGGTGTCGAGGTGGACCCGGTCGTGGCGGCCGGCGAGGTCGACGGCGGCCCGCAGCTCCGGTTCACCGGCCGGGAAGCAGCCGAGGTGGGCGACGACGACCGTCCCGGTCGTGCGGGGCAGCACGGTCGACTCGATCCAGTCCGGCGGCGAGTGGATGCCACCGTGGATGACGATCGGGAGCCCGAGGGCGTTGAGCTCCTCGAAGGTCTCTTCGCCGGGCAGCCCGTCGAGGTGGGGCAGCAGCTTAACCCCGGCGAAGCGGGACAGATCCGACACGTCGGGCGGTCGGCGACGACCGACCCGCGCCCGGAGCTTGCGGCGCAGCTGCCAGAGCTGGCGGGTCGTCCACGGCACGTCCCACCCACCGAGGCGGGCGAAGGGAGCGACGGCACCGCCGGTGGTGGCGGCCCAATCGGCCAGCGCGTCGTTGGCCTCCCGGTACCCCGGCAGCAGCGGCGGGAAGGCGAAGGCCCGCCGCACCCGGGCCTCAGCCGCAAGCTCCAGCCACTCCTCGCCCTCCAGGCGGGGGTAGTACAGCTCGCCGGTGGTGCTGTGGCCGAGGTGGACGTGGACGTCGATGAGATCGTGGGGCGGAGCGGCCACATCGGGGCGCAGGACTCGACTCATGACGATGGGCTCCTGTTGGGGTCAAGACGTGCGCCGCCCGCTCGTCGGCCGAGACGGCCGAGACGGCCGAGACGGGCGAGACGGCCGAGACGGCCGGGGCCCTGGGGCGTGTGCGGCCGGTCGGTGCGGCTGCTGCGGCCGGTCCCGCTGCTGCGGCGGAAGCGGCCGAACGGCCGGGGTCCGCCGGTGCGGTGCCGCCGGCGGGTCGGGTCGAGGGCGTCGGCATACACCGCTTCGTAGGCGCTGACCTCGGTGGTCCACGAGCGATCCACGGCGTCGGGGTCAGCTCGCGCCCCGGCGCGCACGCCAGCCACCACGCCCTCGGCGAGCTCGGTCGCCGAGGTGCCGACGAAGCGCACATCGGGGTGGGCGCCGAGCAGCTCGCGCAGGGCCGGCAGGTCGGTGCTGAGGACCGGCGTGCCGGCGGCCAGGGCCTCCAACGGCTTCAGCGGGGTGGTGTCGCGCACCACCGCGGCCGCCCCCCGGGGCACGACGAACAGATCGAGGTCGGCCAGCAGCGCCGGCATGCGGTGGTAGGGCACGAAACCGGGCAGCTCCAACCACCCGGCGGCCCCGGCGGCGTCGCGCTGGGCGCGCACGTCGTCGAAGGTCCGTCCGCCACCGGCGATGACGGCCTGCAGCTCGACCTCACCGGCCAGACGGTCGCGAGCGATGACCAGCGCCTCGACGAGCACGTCGAGGGACTCGATGGGCTCGAAGCTCGTGGCGTACCCCACCCGGGCCACCCCCGGCCGCGCCGGGCGCCGGTCGCCCGGGTCGGCGAAGCGGGCGCCGTCGACGCTGTTGCGCACGACGTGGACGCGCTCGACGCCGAGACGACGGATGCGCTCGGCCAGCCCGTCCGAGATCGTCACGGCCACATCAGCTGCCCGCAGCGCCCGCGCCTCGAGACGGTTGTACAGCGGGCCGCGCACGTGGCGGAACCACGGGTGGCGGCGATCGAGGTCGTAGTCGCCGTTGAAGCAGCGCACCTCGTACACCACCGGGATGCCGTGGCGGTCCGCCACCCGCCGCGCCGGGCCGAACAGGGGGTGGGGGTGGTGGACGTGGAGGACGTCGACGGGGTCGGCTTCCAAGACCCGGCCGAGCTCGCGGGCGAGGCTGGTGCTGGCCGCCGGCGCTACGCCGAGCCCGGGGCGCTCCCAGGGACGGGTGTCGCCGAGGACGGGCTGCCCCGGACCCCAGGCCGACGTGGTGAACGCCTCGTCGGTCGATGCGGTGAACGGCGGGAACGGGCCGGTGGCCACCCGCACGTCCCACCCGAGCTGCTCGCGCTGGGCGGTGACCAGGCCCGACGTGCGCACGGTGTAGCCGTCGATGCGGGGCCACCCGTAGTTCACCAGGTGCAGCACCCTCACCCGCCCACCCCCGGCCGCATCGACAGGCGGGCCTCGGCCCGGTCGACCCAGGGGCACCGGCGGTGCGAGATGGCGAGGGTCACGCGCTCGGTGGCCCAGCCCAGCAGCAGCTCCTGCACCCGGGCCTCGCTCGCCATGTCCAACGACGAGGTGGCCTCGTCGAAGACCACGACGTCGGGGTCGCGCACCCACGCTCGGGCGAGGGCCACGAGCTGGCCCTGACCCGAGGAGATGCCGGTGCCGTGGGAGGAGATGATCGGCGCATCGAGGGGCAGCGGCGGACCGGGCAAGGCGCCGAACAGCTCGCCCAGGCGGTCGAGGTCGACCTCGTCGGTGTCGACGAGCAGGTTGTCGAGCACCGAGCCCTCCACGAGCACGGGCCGGGGGCCGATGTAGAGCATCGGCGGCGACGCCCGCCCGGCGAGCGGTACCCCATCGATGTCGACGTGACCCCCCGTGGGCTCGAGCACCCCGGTGAGCACGAGGGCCAGCGTGGTCTTGCCGGCCCCCGTCGCGCCGGTGAGACAGGCCAGCCGGCCCCGCTCGAGCTCGACGTCGAGCCCGCCGAGCACGTCTGGTCCCGAGGCGTAGGCGAAGCGCAGATCCCGGCCGCTCACCCGGCGCACCGGCGTCGTGGAGGTGTCGACGGTGACCGCCGTCGACGGCCCCGCCGGGTCGTGGTCGGCGTGCCAGTAGGCGCCGAGGCGACGGCCAGCGGTGATGGTCTCGGCCCCGCGTTGGACGTAGTCACCGAGATCAGAGACCGCCAACAGCAGCTGGGACACCACGAACAGGATGGCGACCAGGGCGCCGAAGTCGAGGTCCCCGGAGCGCAGCAGCACCGCCCCGACGGCCACGACGGCGACGAAGGCGAGCCCGTTGACCCCGACGAGGGTCGCCCGCAGGGTAGCGGTGAGGCGCTGCTGCTGTCCGAGGACCTCGACGTAGCGAGCGTGGGAGTCCAGCATCGAGTCGACGAAGCGCGTGCCGAGCCCGAGCTGGCGGGCGAGCACGACCCGCTCCACCTCGACCAGCTCCCGGGCACGTTGGGAGAGATCGGCGAGGCGCAGGAACCGGTCGCCGGTCAGCTCGCCGTGGCGGCGCAGCGACTGCAGGACGAGCACGACGCCACCGATGCCCAGCACGACGAGCACCACGAGCAGGACCGGGCTGAGCCAGGCGACGATGGCGAGGGCGGCCAACGACCACAGCCCGATGACCACGACCTTGTTGATGGCGTCGACGGCGAAGCGGTACGCCAGGTCGATGTCGGTCATCAGGATCTCGCGCAGCGCGGCCATCGGCACCGCGGCCAGGTCGTCGTAGGCCGCCTCGTTGAGGCGGTGGGCGACACGCCGCACGGCCCGGGTGCGACACCGCAGCACCAGATCGTGACCGAAGACCTGACGCCACCTCGTGAGGGCGAAGGCGACCAGCGCCCCCACCACGGCCACCACGACCCATGCGGTGGGCACCGTCGGCTCGTCGGCGGCCGCGCCGGCGATCACCGCCCGCACCGCAAGGGCGACCGCGACGTTGCCAGCGACCTCGCCGGCGGCCAGGGCGACGAGCGCGACGAGGTCGCGACGGGGACGGGGCACCTCGGCGGCGATGAGGCGCAGCGCGCGGGTCAGCTCGCCCCGGCCAGGACGATCCCGGAGGATGTCCTCCATGGTGATGCGATGGCGGTGGCCCACCGCCGCCGGCTCGTGCCCCAGGGTGGGCTGGCGGCCCGCCCGCCACGGGGCGCTCACGGGTGGCCCCCGTCGAGCTGGTGGACCCAGGAGCCGTCGTCGGCGTATCCCCAGCGCGCCACGGCTGCCGGCAGCTCGTCGAGCTCCTCGAGCACCCGCACGAGCCGTTGGCGGTGCTCGGGTCGCCGCCAGCGTCCGAGCGCAGATGCCTCGATCGCCCTCACGCCCCCGAGGGCACCCTCGTCGATGGGGGCGAGATCGAGGGTTCGGGCCGCTGGGGTGGCGTGGAAGGCGTCGAAGCTCGAGGTGCGGGTCCAGCCGATGCGGTCATCGAGGAGGTGCTGGGTCCGGGCCGGCGCCGTGACGAGGTCCTCGTAGCGACAGACGATGACGTCGTCATCGGCGGCCACGGCCTCGGCGGCGGCGTGGATGCGACGCCACCGGTCGGGTTCGCAGTAGTACCCCCGAGACGGCGGGTAGCCGGCGTGGGTCGAGGTGAGCACGTCTCGGGGATCGCGCACGGTGAGCAGCACGGTCAGCTGTCCGGGCCGGGTGGCGTACCACGCCCGCAGGGCCTCGACCTCGAAGACGTCGTCAGGGCGCTTGGTGACGAGGAAGCGTCGGCGGCGGTTGGCGTGACGGCACGCCCAGGTGGCCTCGACCTCCCCGGTGAACGAGTCGGCATCGCTCACGCAGGTCTCGACGAGCACCTGCAACAGCGTCGAGCCCGAGCGGGGGAACCCGCAGATGACCACGTGGCGGGACAGGCGCTGGCCGACCAGGCCGACGTCGACCCCGGCGCGCAGCAGTCGCTTGGCCAGCACCCTCGGACTGCGGGGCTGGCGGCGGGCCGCACCGTCGCGCCCGGCATCGAGACCCGTCACGGGGTGGACCCGGGCGCCGGCTCGCCCGCCGGACGGACCGGCTCGGACCCCCCGGGGTCGACGATGTAGTCGATGTCGAAGCGCGCCAGATCGTCGTCGTCGACCACGCCGATCGTCCCGGTGAGCCCGAGGTAGCGGCAGTCGGCGTGGACGCACAGCGCCAGGGCCTCGTCCCAGTCGTCCACCCCGACCACCCGGGCGCCGGCCAGCTCGGGGTTGCGTTCGGCGAGATCGTCGAGGTCGTCGTGGTCACCGAGGCGGCCCGACAGCGCAGCCCCGGACCCTGCTGCGGTGCTCACCCCCACCAGGGCGACGAGCCCCAGCGCCAGGCCGGGGCGGCGGGGGTCGAGCACCCGAGCGACCCCGATGGTGGCCACGATCACGGCAACGATCATCGCCAACCAGAGGTAGCGCTCGACGACGGTCACCAGGCCGTAGCCGACCAGGCTCGTCGCCGCCAGCACCACCAGGTTGGCCGCAGGGGCGGGGGGCCGGCGGAGCCTGCCGGCGAACCAGGTGACCGTCGCTGCGGCCAGCACCGCTGGCACTAGCGCCCGCCGGGCGACGCTGCCGGCCACCACCCCGACGTTGGCTCGCACCGCCTCGGCCCGGGTGTCGATCTGCGGCGGGCCGTCGGGCCCCGCCGGACGTGGCCACCGCGACCCGTCGATGGCGTCGGTCGGATCGTCCCAGGCGCTGCGCGCCCCCGGTGAGGACAGCTCGTACAGACCGCCGTACAGCAACGGGTTGCCCTGTGATCCGACGAGCCCGTCGTTGAACCCGACAGCGGTGGAGAACGTCAGACGATCCTGATCGAGTGAGACCACCGCTGCCCACGGCGCAGCCAGCACGGCCACCCCCACCAGCGCCGCCCCGGTGGCGATCAGCCCGGGCCGCCCACGAGACCACCAGGCCACGGCCCCCCAGAGCACGAGGTGCCCGAGCACCAACGGCAATCCGACCGCCTTGGTCAGGTAGGCCAGGCCACCGATGAGCCCCGCCGCCGCGGCGCGTCCCGCCGACGTCTGGGTGGGATCGTCGATCACCAGCGCGTAGACGACGAGCAACCCGATCAGCACGACCTCGGGGTACACGCCGAAGGTGGCGCTCCACACCACGAGGGGCACCGTGGCCAGGGCTCCCGCACCCGCCAGCGTCGCCCGTACGCCGCAGCGATCGAGCACGACGCGCACGGCGGCCGTCGCCGCCACCGCCGCGACCCCGAGCACGGCGCGCACGGCGGTGACCGGCTCGACGCCCACGGCGAGCAGGGGCGCGGTCGACCACGACAGCAACGGCCCCCAGTACCCGCTGACCGCATCACCCCAGCGCCCCTGGCGGTAGGCGTCGGCGATGGAGAGGTACGAGGCGCCATCGGGGTTCAGGTAGGACCCGGCGGCGAGCGAGACGGCCAGCACGCCGAGGCCACACGCCACCGGGGCGGTGACGGCGGAGGCCACCACCCGGAGGGGTCGCGCCCGGGGTTCGGGGTCATCGGGCACGGCGACCGAGGCTAGGGGCGCGCCTGGGCGGCGCCGGGCACCGGTGGGGTCCGCGCGTCACGCGATGACCGAGCGGTAGCTTTGTCCGGTGGCTTCCCAGCACCTGCGACCCCTCGTGGAGCGCGCGCTGCAGCCGACCCGGGCGCCGCGACCTCGCGTCGTGGTGCTCTCCCGTCAGGGGCGGGCCGGGCTGGCTCCCCACGGTCTCGACCGCCTCGAGCGGGCGGCCGACGTCACGTTCCTCGAGCTCGACGGACCGGCCACGATCGGCCAGACCCGGGCGGTGGCCGCCGACGCCGACGTCATGGCCGTCACCCCCCTGGTCTCACCGGCCTGGACCGGTGCGCTGCTCGACGAGTTGACGTCGCTGCAGCTGGTGGCGCTGCACGCCACCGGCTACGACTTCGTCGACATCGCCCTCTTCGATGACCACGGCGTCTGCCTGGCGCCCCTGCCCGACTACTCCACCCGGTCGGTGGCCGAGCACACGGTCGGTCTGCTGCTGGCCCTGTCCACCCGGTTGCACCTCGCCAACGACCGCTCACGGGGCCGGGCGCCGTCGTCGGTCAGCCTGCGGGGCTTCGAGCTGGCCGGACGCCGCCTCGGGGTGATCGGGCTGGGTCGCATCGGATCAGAGGTGGCTCGGCTGGGCACCGCACTGGGCATGGACGTCATCTCCTGTGATCGCAGCGGTCGCAGCCTGACCGGGGTGACCCCCGTCGTCGATCTCGGCCAGCTGCTCGACGTGGCCGACGCCGTGGCCGTCACCGCCTCACGAGATCACGACGGGCCACCGCTGATCGGCTGGGACGAGCTGGCCCGGTTGCGCCCGGGCAGCGTGGTGGTCAACACGAGCCGGGCGGGCCTGGTCGACCACGACGCGATCGCCGTCGCGCTGCGCAGCCGTCGCCTGCGGGGCTACGCCGTCGACGACGCGGTGTTCGACCCGGTCGCTGACGCCGACCTGATCGACGAGGGGCGGGTCATCCAGACGGGCCACAGCGCCTGGTGGAGCGACGAGGCCCTCGACCGGGGCACGGCCTCGTGGGTGCAGCTGTTGATCGAGCTCGTCGAGGGCCGGGCCGTCGAGGTGGTCGGCCCGCCGATCAACGGATGCGACGCGCGGGGCGCGCTCGACGCGCTGACCGGTTTGGGCGGGCGTCGGGCGCCGGGGCGCGAGGCGACGGCGGGTGCCCCCGGGACGCCCTCTGAGCCCCTGTCGTCACCAGCACGCCGGGGCGCATCGTCGGTCGCTCCTGCCCGCTCGGCGTGAGCCCCCGCCTGCCGCGCCGCCTCGCCGAGGCGGCGACCACCGGCGTCGCGGTGGCCGATGCCCTGACCGGGCGCATCCCGGGGGTCGGCGCCGGGGCGGCCACCCGAACGCTGACCGGCCACAAGCTGTGGGGCCCGCTGCAGGGGGCCGACGACGCCCGAGGTCCCGAGCGGCGGCTGTTCGCCCTCTCGTTCGATCTTGACTACCAGCGCGACACCGACTGCCTCGACGGGCTGGTCGAACTGATGGGCGAGGCCGGGGTGTCGGCGTCGCTGTGCTCGATCGCGGCGCTGGTGGCCCGTGACCCGGAGCCCTACCGACGTGCGCTCGACGGGGGCCACGAGCTGGTCAACCACTCCTGGACGCACCCCGACAACCCGGTGCTCGACCCCGACCGGGAGTTCTGGCACCTCGACGAGGCCGCCATGGCCGAGCAGGTGTCGGTGGCCAACGACCTCTTCGAGGAGCACCTCGGTCGCCGGACGTCGGGCTTCAGGACCCCTCACTTCAAAGACGCCCAACGCATGATCGCCGTGCTCGACGACGACCCCGACACCACCTACCTCTCGACGGCCCTGGCCACCGCCACAGCGACGGGTCGTCCCTTCCGGCCTGCGCGCCGCCCCCAGATCCCCGAGGTCGGGCATCACCTACCCGCATCAGGTCCCGGGACCGCCGGGCTGATCCAGCTGCCGCTCTCCGCCTGCCCTGAGCATCGGTGGAGCCCGTTCTGTTCGTACCACCACCTCCGCACCCCCACCGACCGGGCCCGGGGCGCCGGCCTCCACGACCTCGGCACCTTCGCGGCACACTGGCACCAGATGCTCGCCGACGCAGCCGACGGCGACCGGGGCTACCTCTCGACGTACTTCGACCCCCACGACGTCATGGCCTCCCCCACCGTGGCGTCGACCTTCTCGGCCTGCCTCGCCACGACCGTGGCCGAGGGGTGGGAGGTGGTCACCCTCGGCCAGATGGCCCGAGCCTGGGAACCTCACCTCCCTGCACCCGAAGCGTCGGCGTGACCGGGGTGGTGGGCCCCGAAGCGAGCACCGAGGTGCGCCGCCCGCTTCGGGTGCTGCACGTCGTGGAGAGCTGGTTGCCGGTGACGAGCGGGTATGCGACCCGCAGCGCGTCGCTGGTGGCCGCACAGCGCGACCGTGACGATCTCGAGCCGTTCGTGGCGGTCACCTCACGCCAGTCGATCTACCTCGACGACGCGCCGGCCTCGCCGGACGCAGCGGCTGTGGGGGGCGGGGTCCCCGTTCGGGTCATGGCGCCCTCGGCGGCCGAGCGGGTCCTGCGCCGGGCCCGGCCGTTCTTCGTCGACGCCGCCGCCCTGCGGCGCTGGCTCGACGAGCTGGTCGCCGAGCTGGCCCCTGACCTCGTCCACGTGCACTGGTCCGCGGGCATCGGTCGAGCCGCCGCCCAGGTGGCCAGACGCCGGGCGCTGCCCCTGGTCGCCGAGGTGCGCTTCGACCTGGCCGGGGCCATGACGAGTGAGACCTTCGCCGGACGTGGCGCGGTGCTCGAGCCGATGCTGCGACGCCACTTCGAGCGTCACCTGGTAGACGCCGACGCCGTGGTGGCGGCCAGCCACTCCCTCGCCGACCTGGTCGCCGAGGGCACCGACGTGGCGGTCGAGGTCATCACCAACGGGATCGAGCAGCAGGTCGCGGCCGATCCCGAGGTGATCAGCCGGCTGCGACGCTCCCACGGGATCGGCGCCGACACCGTGGTGGTCGGGGCGATCAGCAAGCTGCTGCGCTACGAGGGGTTCGAACGGCTGGTGCACGTGGTCGCCGCGCTGCGCGCCGAGGGGCTCGACGTGCGGCTGGTGCTGGTTGGTGCTGGGCCCCAGCGCGCCGCACTCGTCGAGCTCGGCCGACGCCTCGACGTCGGACTGATCGCCCCCGGTGCGGTCGGACGGGACGAGACCGGCGCCTGGTACGGCGCCATCGACGTGTTCGTCTCGCCCCGCCGCTCGCTCACCGTCACCCGTCGGGCGGCCCCGATCAAGGTCACCGAGGCCCTCGCCCACGGACGCCCGGTCGTGGCCAGCGACGTCGGTGACGTCCGGCGCCTCCTGACCGAGGCCGGCGGCAGCACCGTCGATCCCGACGACGACGACGGTCTGTCGAACGCGGTGCGCCGGCTGGTCGTCGACGCCGACGAGCGGGCACGACTGGGCGTCGCAGCTCGCGCGTGGGCGTCGCACCAGACCGGCTGGGACGAGCGGGCGGCGCGCACCTCGGCGCTGTACCACCGACTCCTCGCCGGGCGCGGCGACGACGCTCGTCCCCCGGTGATCACGGGGCTGACGGTGCCCGGCCCGTCCACCCGAGGCCGTTCGGTGCCGGCCGGGGCCTCTGGTCGACCAGCGGGGGCAAGCCCTGGTGGAGGCGGCGCGCCCGGTCGCGTCGGCGAGGTGGTCATCATCGGCGGCGGCCCGGCCGGGCTGACCGCTGCGCTCGAGCTCGCCCGACGCACCGATCTGCGTCCCGTCGTGCTCGAAGCGGGTCCAGCGGTGGGCGGCCTGGCCCGCACGCTGGACTGCGACGGCAACCTCATCGACATCGGCGGCCACCGCTTCTTCTCCAAGATCGACCGGGTCACCGACTTCTGGCTCGACGTGTTGCCCCTCGAGCAGGGCAAGGACGCCGGCCGCGGAACCTCCGACGGGCCCGATCCCGACCGGGAGGACCAGGTCATGCTGATGCGGGAGCGACGCTCGCGCATCCTCTGGCGGGGCAAGCTGTTCGACTACCCGCTGGAGCTGTCGGCGGCGACGATCCGCAACCTCGGTCTCGGTCACTGCGCGGTGGCGGGCCTCAGCTACCTGTGGGCCCGGTTGCGTCCCATCTCTCCGGTCACCAACCTCGAGGACTTCTACGTCAACCGCTTCGGCCGCACGCTGTACCGCACGTTCTTCGAGTCCTACACCGAGAAGGTGTGGGGGGTGCCGTGCGCCGAGATCTCCCCGGACTGGGGCGCCCAGCGGGTCAAGGGCCTGTCGATCTGGTCGGCGGTGCGCCACGCCGTGCGCCGCCGGCCCGCCGGCGCTGACCAGCGTGACATCGAGACCTCGCTGCTCGAGCGCTTCCTGTACCCGAAGTACGGCCCGGGGCAGATGTGGGAGACCGTGGCCTCAGAGGTCCGTCGGCTCGGCGGTGAGGTGCTGACCGACACCGCCCTGGTCGGGCTGGGCGTCGAGGACGGCCGGGTGACGACGGCTCGGGCGGAGCACGCCACGTCGGGTGAGACACTCGAGTGGGCCTGCGTGCACGCCGTGTCGAGCCTGCCGTTGGACCGGTTGGCCGACGTCATGGGCCCGGCGCTCGACCACGACGCCATCGGCGTGGCCGATGAGCTTCGGTTCCGAGACTTCCTCACCGTCGGGCTGCTCGTCGACCGTCTCGAGCTCACCGAACCCGACGGCGGGCACCTGCGTGACAACTGGCTGTACATCCAAGAGCCCGGCGTGCTGGTGGGCCGGGTGCAGATCTTCAACAACTGGAGCCCCTGGCTCGTCAAGGACCCCGACCTGTTGTGGGTGGGCCTCGAGTACTTCTGTGCACGCGGCGACGAGCTCTGGTCGCGCACAGACGCCGAGCTGGTCGAGCTCGGCGTCGACGAGCTGACCCGCATCGGGCTGCTCGGCACCGAGGCCGTCGTGCACCGCTGCTGCGCCCTGCGGGTGCCCCGGGCCTACCCGTCCTACATCGGCGGCTACGGGCGCCTGGCGCTGCTGAGGGACGAGCTCGATCGCTTCGACAACCTGTGGTGCGTCGGCCGCAACGGCCAGCACCGCTACAACAACCAGGACCACTCGATGTTGGCGGCCATGACCGCCGTCGACCAGATCGCCGCCGGCACGGTCGACAAGGCCGCCATCTGGGCGATCAACACCGAGGAGGACTACCACGAGGGGTCGTGACCGAGCCCGTCGCTGCCCGCCCCCCCGTCGCGGGGCGCCCGGCGGTCCGGTCGGTCGGCTGGGGGTCCAGGGTGGCCAGCAACCACAGGACGGCCAGCACCGGGACGGCGTACTTGTCCCACTGGTAGGCCTTCATCATCACGACGGCGTGGGCGACGACGATCCAGGTCTCGAGGCCGCCTCGACTGAAGCGGATCGCTGCGGCCGAGGCCAGCACGACGAGCACGACCGACCGCATCGGGGTCAACGCCCCCTCGCCCAGCGCGTTGCCGAGCGGCCCGTTGGCCTCGAGGTCCGGGGGGATGACGATGACCGCCACCACCACCGCCGCCACGATCACGCTGGCCCGCCGGGGCCAGTGCCCCAGCTCGACGAGGATGCTGCGCTGGGGGTGGACCACCACCTCGACCAGCACGAAGTAGGCCCCGAGGACGGCCAGGGCGAAGATCGCCCCGCCGGGCTCGATCGCCCAGAACGACTGCTGCACCTCGGGGACCGGCCGACGCTGCAGGACCGTGTCGCTGGTGAACCCGTCGAGCAGGAACCACCACCCCGCCAGGGACCCGGCCGCCACGGCGCTCGGAACCCAGCGCGACACCGGGGCCGACGCCTGGCCCCAGCGGCGCACCGAGGGCCACACCTCCACCGCCACGACCGCCAACGGGAAGACGACGGTGTACTGGCGCGACGCCACCGCCAGCGCGAACAGCACCCCCGCCATCCACGGTCGATCACGCCGGTAGGCCCACACACCCCCGACGGCCAGGGCCGAGGCGACCACCTCGGTGTACAGACGAGCCGAGTAGAACAGGAAGTAGGGGTTGACCAGCAACCCGACCAACGAACGCGGCGCCCACCGGGCGGCCGTCTCGCCAGCCCGGGGCCAGCCCACCATCAGACACGTCGCCGCACCGGCCACCAGCGACACCAAGCGGGCCACCTCAGGACTCTGACCGGCCAGGCGTCCGACGAGGCCGAACAGCACCAGCGGGAACGGGGTGTTCAGCTCGGGGTACGCGTCGATGCGGTCGGCGAGCGACCGGGTGGGGTCGGTCAGCATCAAGCTGGTGCGCCAGAAGGTGCGCTCGTCCCAATAGAAGTCCCAGGTCAGCAGGCGAGACGCCACCAGGGTGACGGTCAGGCCGGCGACCAGGACCCCCAGGGTCTGGATGCGAGGGTTCGTCAGTTGTGACTTCCACCGGTCGACGTGCAACGCCGCCCGCCCTCTCGTGGGTCGTGCCAGACGACTGCGGACTGTACCGGTCTCCCGTCGGCGGCTTCCCCCGCCCCATCGTGTCGTGACCCCCCGGGCGCCGTCGTTCAGCATCGTCGTGCCGACGCACCGCCGGCCTGACCAGCTGCGGTCACTGGCGCGCTCGCTGGCCGCCATGGTGGCTGCGCCCGGCGACGGCGGGACCGGCGGACCTCGGCCGACCTTCGAGCTCGTCGTCGTCGACGACGGAGCCACCCTCGGCGCTCACCCGTCACTGCCGGATCCGGGGATGCCCTGGCAGATCCTCGGTCAGGTCCGCTCGGGTCCCGCCGCTGCTCGCAACGCCGGGGCGCAGGCCGCCCGAGGTGGACACCTCGTGTTCGTCGACGACGACTGCGAGGTGAGACCCGACTGGGGCCGTCGCCTGGCCGAGGCCGTGGCGGCCCAGCCCGAGGCCATGATCGCCGGGCGCACCCACAACCGGCTGCGCTCGGCGTTCGCCCGGTGCAGCCAGGCGCTCACCGACGCCACCTCGGCGACCAGCCTCGACGGACCGGGGGCGTTCGCTCCGAGCTGCAACCTCGTGGTGCCGGTGTCGGGCTGGAGGGCGGTCGGCGGCTTCGACTCGACGTTTCCGCTCCCCGCCGGGGAGGACCGTGACCTGTGCGAGCGATGGGTGGCCACCGGACGCCGCATCGCCGTGGCGCCCGAGATCGTCGTCGACCACTCCCACCACATGGGCCCGGTCGAGTTCGTCGCCCAGCAGCACCGCTACGGGCGGGGCGCACGCCACCTCGACCGGCGGCGGGCCGAGCGGGGCCAGGCGCGGTTGCGGCCCCGGCGCCCCGCCTACTACCGGGCCCTCGTGGGCGCTGCGGTCGACGCCGGGCTGTCGCGCCCGGTGGCCGCCGCCCTGGTGAGCACGTCGCAGCTGGCGGTGGCGTCGGGCTACCTCCGAGGGACCGGGTGAGCGGCGTCGCCCGCGGCCCTGGCCATCACCCGGGCGAGCGGCGGGAAGCTGTCCAGTGCGGGGGCACGTCGAGCGCGCCCCTGGCCCGCCGCCCGAGCGCCCACGCCATGGCTCCTGCGCTCAGCAGGTAGGACCCGAGGTGCAGGGCGTAGGCCCGCAACGCGAACCACGGCCCGCCGGCCCGGCGCAGCATCGCCACGAGGGCCCGGTCGGCGGCCGCGACCGGCGCCACGACGGCGGCGGCTGCTGCCACCCCGGTCCCCCGGCGCCCGGTGATGGCGCCGACGGCCGCGGCGAGCGCGGCGACGCTGGTGAGAGCCACCTTCTGCCGGGCCGCCCGGTCGATGTTCAGCGTGTCGTGCCAACGTCCCCGGGCGAGCAGCAGCTGGGCCCACGGCAGGGCGCGCCGCAACAGATCGGTCTCCACGAGGTTGCCCAACGTCCACCGCTTGAGGTGGGTGACCTGGATGTCGGGGTCGAGCACCAGCCGATGCCCGGCATCGGTGAGGCGGTAGCCGAGCTCGATGTCCTCGATCGACGGCTGCGCGTACCAGGGGTCGAACCCACCGACCCCAGCGAAGACATCGGCCCGGATCGCTCCGCACGCCCCCCAGAACGTCTCGGTGGGTCCGGCCGCGCGCTGGTGGACGTGGTGGTGCAGCAGGTTCTTGTACCGGCTCGCCACCCCGGGATCCGAGGGATCGTCGTCATAGGACCCGATGACTCCGGCGACGTGGGCGTCGTCGAAGACCGCCCTGGCGGCGTCGACGGCGAGCCGGGCGATGACGACGTCGCTGTCGACGAAGAGCAGCACCTCGCCGTTGGCCACCCGGGCGCCCTCGTTGCGGGCGGCGGCCGGACCGCGTCCCTCGTCGAGCACGACGACCCGATCGGCGAGCGCGGCGGCCTCGGCTGGCAGCGCCTCGTCGGGCCCGTCGACGACCACGATGAGCTCATCGGCGGGGCCCAGGGCCGCCCGGGCCGCACGCATCGCGACGGTGGTCGTTGCGTTCGATGCGTGCACGGGCATGATGATCGTCATGGCCAGGTCACCGGCGTCGGTGGCCCCGGTGCGGTCCGACGATGCCGTGTCGGCGTCGGTGGCCGCCGCTGGGCCCGGCACGGCGGTGCCGCTCGCCGGCTCGGTCACCTCTCCAGCGTAGGGTCGGCGTGAGGTGAGGATCGTCTGCGTCGCCGGGGCGCGGCCCAACTTCGTCAAGATCGCCCCGGTCCTGCCGGCGTTGGAGGCCCACGGCCATGACGTGGTGCTCGTCCACACCGGCCAGCACTACGGCGCGGCGATGAGCGAGGTGTTCTTCGACGAGCTCGGCTTGCGTTCCCCCGACCACCACCTCGGTGCCGGCTCGGGTTCCCACGCCCGCCAGACCGCCGCGGTGATGGTCGCCTTCGAGGAGCTGCTCGCCGGTGCCCCCGCCGACGCCGTCGTGGTGGTGGGCGACGTCAACTCGACGGTGGCGTGCGCGCTCGTCGCGGCCAAGGCCGGGTGCCTGGTGGCCCATGTCGAGGCGGGGCTGCGCAGCCGGGACTGGTCGATGCCCGAGGAGGTCAACCGGGTGGTCACCGACCGGGTCAGTCACCTGCTGCTCGCCCCGTCACCCGACGCGGTGGCCAACCTGCACGCCGAGGGCTACCGGGCCGATCAGGTGCACCTGGTCGGCAACGTCATGATCGACACCCTGTTCGCCCACCTCGGACGAGCCCGGCGGCGTCGTCCCCTCGACGGACTCGGCGTCGACGACCGCTACGGCGTGCTGACCTTGCACCGGCCGTCCAACGTCGACGACGAAGCGACCTTCGTCGAGCTGCTGGCGGCGCTCGGTTCGGTGTCCGCCGAGCTGCCGCTCGTGTTCCCGGTCCATCCCCGCACCCGCCACGCCCTCGAGGGGCGGCCGGTCCCTGACGGAGTGGTGCTGGTCGACCCGATGGGCTACCTCGACTTCGTGGCCCTGATGGACGGGGCCACCGTCGTCGTCACCGACTCGGGCGGGGTGCAGGAGGAGACCACCGCGCTCGGGCGTCCCTGTGTGACGGTGCGGGACAACACCGAGCGCCCCATCACCGTCGACGGGGGCACCAACCTGCTCGCCGGCACCGATCCCTCCGCCGTGGCCGCTGCGGTCGCCGGCGTCGTACGCCACCCGCCGGCGCCTCGCTGTCCCAGCTCGTGGGACGGCCACGCCGCCGAGCGCGTCGCCGAGGTCATCACCTCCGCCGGCGGGCAGCACCACCGCCCCGGCCCGACCGACCTGCGCTGAGGCCGCTCGAACCGGGGTGGCGGCGCCGTTCGCCAGAGGTCGGGACGGCTCGCCCGCTCAGGCGAACCAGCCGCGCACGCGCTCCATCATCTGCTCGGCGGTGGCCGTCATGGAGGTCAACGTCTCGTGCTCGGCCTGCAACGTGATCATCTTCGTGCGTGTGGCGCGGGCCCCGTCGAGCCCCTGTTCGGCCTCGCTGAGCGCCTCGTCCACCACGGTGCGGAACTCCTCGCGACGTCGGCCGTCGGGCATGGCGTCGGTCAGCTCGCTCATGGCCAGCCAGTTGGCATGGCTCATGGCCTTGGCCATCAAGACGCCGTCGAGCATCACCATCTCGGCGGTCATCACGTCGACGGAACCGCCGAGCAGGTGCGTGGACTCGACCAGGCGCTTGTCGGCTCCTGCTGTGGCTCTGGCGGCCGGGCTCACGTACTTTGGATCGCCGCCCATGCCGCTGATCAGCGCGGCCAGCATCTCGGCATGCCGCTCGGCTTTTTCGCCGAACGCGTCGTAGGTCGACCGCAGCACGGGGTTGAGGGTCCGGCCGGACACGGACCGGTACAGCTTGTGTCCGGCGCGCTCGTGGGCCAGCGCCGCCGACATGATGTCGGCGACGAAGGCCATGTTCAGGCCATCGTCGGGAAGTTCGTCCTTCAACGCCTGGTCGTCGACGGCACGCCCAGGGGGGTGCGAGACCATGGGCATGACCTTGCCGCGAGCGGCGGTCTCGAAGGTGGGGATCATGGTCGGGGTGGTCACGGGTGCTCCTTGCGTCTGGTGGTGGCGGGCTGGTGGTTCATCGCACCGCCGAGGACTCGCGGTCGGCGAGCGGAAGGACCGGGTTGGGGCCGTCGGTCTCGTGGCGGTACTCGCGCCCGTTGGCCTCGCGGTTGGCGTCGATGACCTGCTCGCTCGGGATGCCGCCGGCGTGCACGGCGGCTTGGTACGCGAAGAACCGGTGGTCGTTCGGCAGGTCGCCCATGGGCGTGTAGCCGAGCCCGTCGGCGGTGAGGTCCACGGTCGAGGTCAAGATGTCGCGGACGTACTGCTTGTTCGGTTCGAAGGTGACGGGGGTGTCGGGGAGCTCCTTGGGCAACAGCTCGGCCGGCTCGACACCATCGAAGCGTCGCAGGAGGTCACAGGCGCCCTGCAGCTGTCCGAGCTCCATCTCGAGGTGGAGGTCCCAGATCCGCTTGATCCGCTCGTCGGTCTCGTTCTGCAGCATCGACCAGTACAGGTAGACCTCGTTGTACTCGTGGAACACGAGCTGCTCGAGCCACGAGTCGAGCGGGTCGAACAACGACCCGTAGTGGGTGACGTGCTCCTCCTCGACCTGGGCGATCTCGGCGTAGAGCGCACGGGCGATCGGCTCGACCCAGTCCGTACCGTGGTTCATGTAGAAGTTCATCGTCTGCTGCTCGGCGGCGACGATCGTCATCACGTGCAACCGGGTCAGGGGGTGCACCGTGTGCGCGTCGTAGTGGCCGTTGACGGTGTCGCGGGGGTCGCGGTGGTGGAACATCGTCGGGCGCCCCGGCGTGATCTCGGTGAGCGAGTCGGTGAGCTCCTCGGCGTGACGGCCGTTCATCAGCTCGTAGAGGTTGGCGTAGCGGTACAGGTGGTCGAAGTCCTCGAGCAAGCCGAAGTCGAGCGCCATCTTGATGGCTGGGTCGGGTTCCTGGCGGGCGAGCCATGCGGTGAGGTCGACGGCGACCTGCTCGTAGCCGATCGTCGTCTCGAGCGGCGACTGGTCACCTGGGTTGAGTCCGTTGACCGCCTTCTGCTGCTGCTGCTCGACACGCCGGGCCATGGCGAGGTGCTCCCGAATGGCCGGGTTGTCGGTGTGGCGGTGGAACTGGTGGGAGAACATGATCGATTCGACCTCGACACCGTTCATCAGGATGACGCGTGTGCGGGTGTACGGATCCGCCTCGAGCTTGTCGTACGGGCCTGCCATCAGGTCAGACCAGCTGCGAAACTGATCCTCCAGTGGCATGCCCTTCTGGTCCAGTGGGTTCATCGCCATGTCGTCTCGCTTCCTCGTTGCACTGATGCTTCTGACGGTCCGGGATCGTGACGCAGAGGTCACTCGACTGCTCGGGTCGGTGGTCTGCGCGAGCCCGTCGCTCCGTTGGATCGGCGTACCCACGTCAGGCGGCGCGTAACACCACCCCGCGCAGATGACCCGATCGCCGAGATCGCCGGCACGGGGCCCGGCCCGACGATGACACACCCCCTCTCTAGGCTGAACGCATGTTCGATCGGGGTGGGCCGGCGGGGGTGTGTGACCGGGTGTCAGATGCTGCCGTGGGCGCGGAGGCGGCCCAACGGGAACTGACCGCCGGGGTGGTCGACCTGGTCCGCTCGGGCGCTCATGAGATCGACGGTGCCCGTTCGGCGGTGCGTTGGCTGATCCTGCGCTGCGGGCTCGGTGAGCGTGACGCCCGCCGCCTGGTCCGCCGGGCCCGCCTGCTGCTGGGCGTGCCCGTGGTGGCCGACCGGTTCGATGCGGGCCGCCTGGGGGTGGCGATGCTGGACGTGCTCGCCGGTGCGGTCACCCCCGAACGCGTCGATGTGGCCTGTCGTGACGCCGTCGTGCTGTGTGACGCCGCGGAGACCGCAGCAGATGTGGCCGGGTTCGAGTTGGTGATGCGCCGCTGGGTCACCCTCGCTGATGATCACCTCGCCTGCGTCGACTCGGCGGCGGTCTACGACGGGCGGTACTGCTACGCGTCGCGGAGCCTGTTCGGCAGCCTCGAGCTGAATGAACCGGCGGCCTCGGAGCGCCTTCCGACGAGGGAAGGACCCCAGCGGGCCAACAGGTCACCCGGTCCGCCGCCCAAGCGCCTCCTGGCGCGCCAGGCGCGCCCGTGCCCGTGCCCGTGCCCGTGCGGACCATCCATCGCCGTACGTACGGCCGCTGGCCATCACGCCACCCTCGAGGGCAGCGATCTCGTCCACGTCCCATGAGCCCCGCGGTGTCGGGCACCCCGGACGGGTCGGCGGCGTGCACCCGCCACCTGCGTCCGCTGCGTCGGCGATGGGAAGATCTGCGCGGTGAGGGACCCGAGGCTCTACGACTCGATCTCGTCCACGTATCGGGCGACGCGTCGCGCCGACCCGCGCATCGCAGCTCGGATCCATGCTGCGCTGGGTGACGCCGAACGCATCATCAACATCGGTGCCGGCACCGGCAACTACGAGCCCGCCGACCGATCGGTCATCGCCGTCGAGCCGTCGGAGGCGATGGTCGATGAGCGACCAGCCGACGCCGCGCCCGTCGTGCGCGGCGTCGCAGAGGCCCTGCCGGTCCCAGACCGCTCGTTCGATGCTGCGCTGGCGGCGCTGACCCTGCATCACTGGAACGATCGACGTCAGGGCCTGCGAGAGATGCGCCGGGTCGCCCGGCGACAGGTGCTGTTCACGTTCGACCCGGTCGAGATCCGCCAGTTCTGGGCACTCGCCTACTGGCCCACTTCGTTCCGCCTGCCGTCCGAGCAGGACCTCCCCGCCGCCGAGGGCATCGCCGAGCTCCTCGACCTGGTCGACGTCCGGCCGCTGATGGTGCCCGTCGACTGCACCGACGGGTTCGGGGCCGCATTCTGGGGCCGTCCCGACGCCTACCTCGACCCTCACGTGCAACAGGGCACGTCGTGGCTCGCCCAACTCCCACCGGGCGAGCTCGCCGCCGGCGCCGCCCGTCTCGGCGCCGATCTCCGCTCGGGCGAGTGGGACCGCCGACACGGCCACCTCCGGACCCTTGGCGAGCTCGACGTCGGCTACCGGCTGGTCATCGCGGCATCGAGCTGAACGCCGCAAGCCTCCGGAGCGTCAACGCACCTCACCGGCTCACACCTCGTTCGACGTCTCGCCCTCCGATGCAGGCTGGTTTGGCGTCTCGCCCTCCGATGCAGGCTCGTTCCGCGTCTCGCCCTCCGATGCAGGCTCGTTCCGCGTCTCGCCCTCCGATGCAGGCGGCAGCGTCGCCCGCAAGCGGGCCTTGTCCGCAGCGTCGCAGAACGCGGCGTCGATCGCCCGGTGCTGGGCGGCCACGACCTCCTCGAACCCCCAATTGAGCAGCGCCGCAGCCCGACCGAGCTCGCCGACCAGGTCGACGCCCAGCACCTCGGGATCGTCGGTGTTCACCGTCGTCGACACCCCGGCAGCGACCAGCTCGGGCCAGGGATGATCAGCGACGTCGTCGTACAACAAGGCGCAGTTCGACGACAGGCACACGTTGAGCGTCACGCCGTCCTCGACGAGGCGCCGGATGAGGGCCGGGTCCTCGGCCGCACGCACCCCGTGGTCGATGCGCGACACCCCGAGCACGTCGAGGGCGTCGCGCACCCCTGCCGGCCCAGAGGACTCACCGGCGTGGGCGGTGCGCCCCAGACCGACCGCGCCGGCACGGGCGTAGGCGCCGGCGAAGCGCTCGGCGGTCCGCCCGGTTGCGGCCTCGTTCCCGTCGACCGACAGACCCACGACCCGGGCCGGGCGCGCATCCACGATCCAGTCGACCAGCGCCTCGGCCTCCTCGGCGGTCTGGGTCCGCAGGATCGACGGCAGCAGGCGCACGTCGGGGCCCCCGCCGGCGGCGACCGCATCGAACCCTGCGGCCAACGCTTCGATCAGCTCGTCGGTGGCCAACCCGGCCCAGTGCGTCGGGTTGACGATCGCCTCGGCGTACACGATGCCCTGGGCCCGGCAGTACGCGCCGAAGTCCAGCGCCACCTGGCGCGCCGCCCAGACATCTCGCACGAGCGAGCACACCCAGTCGAGGGTGTCGAGGAACCCAGCCAGGTCCTCGGCGTCATAGAGGCGGTCGAGGGGGCGGGGCAGCGCCTCACCCGCCGCTGCAGCCAGCTCGGCCACCCGGGCCGGGGCGAAGGTGCCCTCGAGGTGCACGTGCAGCTCGATCTTGGCCAGCGGCCGCAGCGCTGTCGGATCGAGCGCGCTCACCGGCCGTGCCCGGCGCTCACCGGTAGATGCCCGGGGGCGGGTCCCACCCCGTGAGGACGTGCTGGCCGATCTCGGCGTGCTTCCAGTCGACCGGATCGTGCAGTGACAGCGTGCGGGCGTTGCGCCACCAGCGATCGAAGCCGGCGCCGGCGGCCACCGAGCGGGTGCCCATCAACGAGTGCAGCTCCGAGGTGGCCCGCAGCGCCGCCCGAGACGCCGCCGCCTTGGCCGCGTAGATCGGCACCGCCAGCTCGGTGCGCGAGATCTCGTCGCGCTCGAAGGCGTCGAGCAGGTCAGCGGTGCGGATCGTGAGGGCGTGGGCGGCGGCCAGATCGCTCGTCAGCTCGCCGGTGAGGCGCCGCACGTAGGGGTCCTCGGTGGCCACCTCCACCCCGCCGGCCGCCCACGGCCGACTGCGTTCGGCGACGAAGGGCACCGCGTCGGCGATCGCCCCGACGCCGATGCCGACCAACACCGCAGCGAAGCCCGCCTGGTACCGGAGGCTCGCATGGGGCAGTGGCGCCCGACCCGGCACCGAGGCCACCCACTCGGGTGGACATTGCACGGCGTCGAAGGTGATCGTCCCTGAATCGGTGGCGCGCTGCCCGAGCGCGTCCCAGTCCCGGTGCACCGTCACCCCGGGGGTGCCACGGGGGATCAGGAGCAGCTGCATGCCGAGGATCGGCACCTCCTCGGTGGCGGCGGCCGGGTTGAACGCCCAGGTGGCGATGTGGTCGGCCTCGGCTGCGCCGGTCGTGTAGATCTTCCTGCCGTCGACGACGAAGCCGCCGTCGTCGGTGGGCGTGGCGATGGTGGTGAGGGGATCCTCGGCGGTGCGGCCACCCTCGGCCACCGCCAGCCCGAGCACGGCCCCGCCGGCCACCAGGCCCCCGAGGCGGCGGCGCTGGGCGTCGGGGCAGTACACGACGATCTCGCGCGTCAGCTCGTCGTGGACCTTGAAGACCTGGGCCACGGCCGAGTCGGCCACCGCAAGGCGGACCTGCAGTTCGAGGCTGCAGCGGTGCGACGCTCCCCCACCACCGAGGTCGGCGGCCAACCCGCTCGTCATGGCCCGCAGGCCCCGCAGGGCGGCCATCGACTCGGTGGGGTACCGGCCCCGCTCGTCGTTGGCCCGGGCCGCCGATGCGATGACGTCGTCGAGCACCTTCTGAGCCTCGGCGACGATCTCGGTCTCCTCGGGCACCAGCCCGGGTGGTGGGATGGCCGCACCGAGCAGCGGGGGCAGCGCGCTCACGGGGCACCTCCGGTGGGATCGTGGACGTGAGACGGACAGCGACAGCACATGACGACGGGCACGAAGCTCTGGGTGGGGGTGTCGATCAACCCCCGCTCGGTGAGGCCGTAGTCGGGCACCCCGGCGAGCCCCACGAAGGCGAGGATCATGAACGGGCTGGCCACCTCGCACCCGAGCCCCCGCGCCGCAGCGTTGACGCCGTCAGACGCCTCGAGCACCTCCTCGAAGGGCCGGTCCGACATGATCCCGCCCACCGCCAGCGGGGCGGCGGCCAGCACCTGGCCGTCGCGCACAGCGACGTACCCGCCGCCGAGATCGCCCAGGGCGTTGGCGGCGGCGGCCATCTCGGCGTCAGAGGTGCCGACCACCACGAGGTTCTGGTTCTCGCAGTTCGTCGTCGAGGCCAGGGCGCCAGCTCGCAGACCGAAGCCTCGCACGAACCCGCATGCCCGGCCGTCGGTGCCGTGGTGGCGGTCGACGACGGCGATCTTGGCCACGTCGACGGCCGGGTCGGCCACGACGTTGCCGTCGACCACGGCCAGCTCGGCCTCGAAGGCCCGCTTGAAGTAGCCGTCGTACATCTCCATCGCCCGCACGACGGCGATCTCGTCCTCAGCGGCGTCGGCAGCCACGACGAACGCCGCGGGTCCGAAGTCCGGGGCCAGGTGCACCGTGGCGTACAGGTCGTCGGGCACCGTGTCGGGGTTGTCGAAGGCGGGCGCGCCGTCGCGCCCCACCACGACGCCGTCGACCAGCACCAACGACGGCACCACCTCGGCGAGGTCGTCGAGGATCATCAGATCGGCCCGGCGGGTGGGGGTGACCGAGCCGACGACGTGGTCGAGGCGGTAGTGGGCGGCGGCGTTCAGCGTGGCCATCCGGTACGCATCGACCACCGGGACACCGGTCGCGATCGCCGAGCGCACGTGGTGGTCGATGTGGCCGATCCGGTGGAGGTCCTCGACGTGGCGGTCGTCGGCGCAGAACGACACGTGGGCGAACCCGGCGCGCACCGCATCGACGTCGGCGAACACCAGGGGCACGTTGTCGTTCATCGACCCCGACATGACCGTCACCATCATCCCGAGGCGCAGGCGCTCGAGCACCTCGGCGGTGTCGAAGGCGTTGTGGTCATCAGAGATGCCCCCAGCGGCGTAGGCCCAGAGGGGTTCGTCGGCCAGGCGAGCGGTGTGGCCGGTGTTGCGACGCCCCAAGGCCAGGGTGAGCGACTGCGCCCGGGCCGAGCGGTCATCCAGATCGAAGGGGTTGGACTCTCCGAGGGTCACGGTGTGAGCCCGTGGGATGCGCACCAGCTGCTCGTCCTCGGTGACCGTCGCCCCGCCGAGCTCGAGCGCGGGCACCCGGGGGATGCGGTGGGAGATCTGGGCGAGGATCCGCAGCGGGGTGCCGGTGGTGCCCACCCAGTCCATGGCGTCGGCGCCGGCGACGTTGCCGATGCAGTTCGGGTCGGCGAGGACGGTGGTGGTCCCCCGGGGCACCACGCATCGGGCCAGCTCGCCGGGGGTGAGCATCGTGTACTCGATGTGCAGGTGGGTGTCGATGAAGGTGGGGCTGACGAACGCCCCGGCGGCGTCGATCTCGTCTTCGGCGTCGAGGCGGCCGGGCGGCACGACCGCCGCCACGAAGGCGCCGCACATCACGACGTCGCGCTCGAGGACCTCGCCGGAGTGCACGGCCAGCAGGCGCCCGCCGCGCACCGCGAGATCGCCGGGTTCATGACCACCGGCCACCCGGCGGAGCCGTTGCAACTCGGCGGGGGTGGCGACGAGGTGCGCGCCGACGGCGCCGACCGCGGCCGCCGCGGGCGGGGTCAGCTGCTCACCGCGGCGAGGCGGCGCTCGAAGGCGATCCGCCCGGCCTGCTCGCGCTCGAAGGCGCCCCACACCCGGTCACGCACCCGTTGTTGGGCCTCTGTCGTGGTGGCGTAGCGCTCGACGGTGCGCCGGCCGATCAGCACGTGGAACCGCTCGTCGGGCACGACCTTGTCGAGCACGGCGTTGGTGGACGCCGGCAGCCGTGGCCGCAGATCCTCGAAGGCCTGCACCGCGCCGAGCTCGCCAGCGATGTTGTGGGCGGCCACCTTCTCGAGCGTGTCGGCACCGGCGGGGTACCAGACCTGGATCCACTCGACCCACTCGGGCTCGGGCTCCCAGCCCTGCATCGTGCCGCCCAGCTCGTCGAGGTGGCGGGCGAACAGGTGGTGGTGCTTGCCCTCGTCGGCGATCTGGCGGGTGAGGGCGTAGAAGACGTCTTCCTCGGTGACGTCGGCCAGCCAGGCGCCGATGAACTGAGCGGCCTGGCGCTCGTACCACGCCTGGAAGGCGACCCACTCCCTCAGCTCGGCGCCCTCCATCGGCCGCCCGGCCCCGAAGCCCTGCTCGGCGGTGGACAGCTCACCCCGCCGCACGGCCAGCTCGGCGCACAGCTCGTCGTAGAAGACCGACGGGACGAGAGCTCGGTCGCTCGGGCCCCGTTCGCTTGGGCCCCGGTCGCTCGGGCCCCGTTCGCTGGGGGCGGCGACGCTCATGCGGCCGCTCGCGGCGGGGCGGTCACCCCGTCGGCGTCGAACCAGGCGCCCGAACGCAGGCAGCCGACCGGCTCGAGCACCTGATCGGCCACGACGGTCTCCTTGCCGTCGCTCAGCTCGGTCGCCTCGGTGGCGATGCGCAGCACCGAGACGTGGGCCTCGCGACCGGGGGCGAGCGACCCGAGCTCGTCGAGGCGGCCGATGCTGCGGGCAGCGTTGACGGTTGCCATGGCGATGACGGCGGGCAGCTCGACGCCCAGGTGCCAGATCTTGGACATGGTGGTGGCCAGGCTGAAGACGGGCCCGTCGAGGTTGAACACGTTGAGGTCGGTGGAGATGGTGTCGGGCAGGTAGCCCTGGTCCATCAGCCGGCGGGCGTCACGGAACCGGAAGTCGGTGCCGCTGTGGCCCACGTCGAGGCGCACGCCCCGATCGACGGCGTCACGGAACTCGGCGATCACCTTGCCGTCGGTGCCGATCATCCCGCCCGCACCACGGAAGGCGTGGGTGATGATGTCGCCGGGCCGCAGCGCCCGCAGCAGGTCCGGCGTCGAGATCGTCGGGGTGAACGGGAACCGGCCGAGGTGCACCATCACCGGCTTGTCGCCAGCGACCTCCTGCGCCCCTTCGAGGAACGGCGAGCGGGACTCGTCCTCGCCGTCGACGTAGCAGGCCCGCACCTTGAACCCGACGGCGAGGTCGGCGTGGCGCTCGAAGCTCTCGCGTGCCGAGGCGATGTCGAGGTTGCGCAGATCGTTGGCGATCTCGAGCTTGTGGCAGATGAAGTCCTTGGTCGCCAGATAGAGCTGGTTGGCGTCCATGAACGCGTAGACCTTGGTCGACACGTCGGGGTGGTCGAGCCAGGCTCGCCGGCTGACGTCGAAGGTGGCGATGCCGCTGGTCCCGCCGTCGACGAGCACCGGCACGCCGTGGGCGACGCCCACCTGGTCGGGCTCGAGGCAGAAGTCGCCGAGGCCGGCCATCACGTGCACGTGGGCGTCGATGAGCCCGGGTGTGACCACCGATCCGGTGCAGTCGCGCACCTCGGCGTCGGGGTGGGCGGCGGCGGCGTCGGGGCCGACCCCGACGATCCGGCCATCGCTCACGACCACGTCGGCCGTCTCGTCGAGCTCGTTTGCCGGGTCGATGACCCGGCCGCCTGCCAGCACCATGGTGTCCATGGGCGCACCATATGCAGCGAGGGTTGCGCTTGCGTCACGGGCTCCTGCACCCGTTCTTTCGCAGCCGGCCCCGTCGTCGTGGCCCTCGGCGTGCGAGTGGCGCCGCCTCAGGTGCGCCAGCTCGCCCGGGGATCGGCCTCGGGTCCCTCCGCGTCGCCGGTGCGCACGTACCACTCCCAACGGGTGCCGTCGGGGCCGTCGAGCCACGTCTCGGTCTTGGTGGCGAAGCAGCACACGGCGTCGGCGACGCCGGTGGTGTCGATGCCCACGCCCGAGAGGCGCTGCTCAGCGGCCACCACCTCCTCGGCGGTCTCGGTCTCGACGCCGAGGTGGTTCAGCGAGCCGCTCGGGCCTGCACCCTCGAACAGCACGAGCTTGAGGGGTGGTTCGGCGATCGCGAAGTTGGCGTACCCGTCGCGGATCTTGGCCGGTTCGGTGGCGAACAGCCGGGAGTAGAAGTCGACGGCTGCGTCGAGGTCATCGACGTTCAGGGCGAGCTGCAGGCGCACGGTGGTCCTTCCGGAGGCGACAGCGGGCGACCGACGATCGCCTCGCAACGATGGTGTTCGATCGCTTCGCATCTACGCGCTTGGCATCGATGGTGATCGATATGTTGCATCGTCGCATCGAAGGCTGTCAATATGTCGTCGTGGCTGGCGAGGACGACGTGCGGCCGTGGTGCTGCCCACCCCTCACCACCGAGGTGCTCGACGCACACCACGCCGACGAGCTGGCCGGCGTGATGAAGGCGCTCGCCGATCCCGTGCGGCTGCGCCTGGTGTCCATCGTCGCCAACGCCGCCTCCGGCGAGGTGTGCGCATGTGACCTCCCCGCTCTCGTGGGTCGATCACAGCCCACCGTCAGCCACCACCTCGCTCAGCTGGTCGCCGCCGGGGTGCTCGAGCGCTCGCAGCGGGGTCGGTGGGCCTGGTTCCACCTGCGACCCGGGCGGTTGCAGGCCCTGTCCGAGCTGCTCGATGCGACCGCAGCGACAGCCCGCTCCCCCGCCGACGCCTGACCTCCATCCCGCAGCTCTCGGGGGCCTCGCCGACGATGCGATCACCGACGCTGCCGGCCTCCCCATCGCAACTGACCGCCCTGCAGACACCACCACCGCCGAAGGAACCTGCGATGACCTCGCCCGAACCGCCCCGCCCCGCCACCGATCCGACCCCGACCGGCTCGCCCGCCCCGACCGGAGCACCGGCCCCACAGCGACCCACCGTGCTGTTCCTCTGCGTCCACAACGCCGGCCGGTCCCAGATGGCCGCGGGGTGGCTCCGGCACCTGGCGGACGAAGCCATCGAGGTCCGCTCCGGTGGATCCGAACCTGCTGGTGAGCTCAACCCGGCGGCGGTGACGGCGATGGCCGAGGTCGGCGTGGACCTCACCGGCGAGGCGCCGCGGCGCTGGGACGACGCCGAGGTGCGAGCGGCCGACGTCGTGGTCACCATGGGCTGCGGGGACAGCTGCCCGATCGTGCCCGGCGTGCGCTACGAGGACTGGAACCTCACCGACCCCGCCGAGCAGCCGGTCGAGGTGGTCCGGGAGGTCCGTGACGAGATCCGCCGGCGGGTCGAGGTCCTGGCGCTCAGCCTCGGGGTCGGCCCGGCGTGAGGGCCGGCGCCCGGGTGGACGGGTCGTGGCGCCCCGACCTCCGGCGCCTGACCGCCGAGCTCGTCGGCACGGCGTTCCTGCTCGCTGCGGTGGTGGGCTCGGGCATCATGGCCGAGCAGCTCACCGACGACGTCGGCCTGCAGCTGCTCCAGAACGCCTTGGCCACCGCCGGGGTGCTGACCGCGCTGATCCTGGCGCTCGGCCCGGCCTCGGGCGCCCACTTCAACCCGGTGGTCACCCTGGCCGACCGCATCTTCGGGGGCATGGACACCCCCACCGCGGCGTCCTACGTCGTCGCCCAGGTCGCCGGCGGGGTGCTCGGCGTGCTCGTCGCCAACGCGATGTTCGACCTGTCGGTCATCGACTGGTCCACCACGACGCGCTCTGGTGCTCACCTGGTGCTGGCCGAGGGGGTGGCCACGATCGGGCTGCTGTTGGTGATCTTCGGGGTCGTGCGATCGGGCCGGCCGATGCTGGCCGCGTTCTCGGTGGGCGGCTACATCGCCGGCGCCTACTACTTCACGTCCTCGACGAGCTTCGCCAACCCGGCGGTCACCGTCGCCCGCACGTTCTCGGACACCTTCGCCGGCATCGAGCCCTCTTCGGCCCCGGCCTTCGTCGCCGCCCAGCTGGGCGCCACGATCCTCGCCGTGGCCCTGATCCGGGTGATCTACCCCGACATCTCCGACGTCGCCGACCAGGTCATCGTCCCCCATGGCGACACCGCCGCCCACGAAGAGGTCGAGGTCGAGGCCGAGCCGCCGTAAGCCGCTGTGGGCCTGCGTGGGCGGCACCGAGGTGACCGGGCCGACGTGCGCGACACCGAGGTGATCGGGTCTGGGCGACACCGAGGTGATCGGGCCGAGGTCCCAAGCCGTCGTCGGTGAGGTGTTCATCGGCGCCCGGCGGGGGACGACGCCCTGACGGTCCGCCCGACGATCCCGTCCAGGTGACCGCGATGGAGGGATCCACGCCATGACCACCGCCACCGCCACCAGGAACGACGCCGTCGCGTCGGGCGTCACGCCGGATCGGCTGGGTGATCTGCGCCGTTGGAACCTCGGGCTCACCGCGTTGCACGCCGTGCAGGCCGTCGTCGTCGTCGTCCTGGCGAGCGACTTCGCCGTCACCCTCACCTCGACGTATCCGGACGGTCCGCCCGGGACGAGGACCCCCCAGCCAGCCGAGCTCTTCGACGTGCGCATCGGAGCGGCGATCGCGGTGTTCCTCGGGCTCGCCGCCCTCGACCACCTCCTCACCGCCACCGTCGCCCGCCAGACCTACGAATCCGACCTCCGGGACGGCATCAACCGGTTCCGCTGGGTCGAGTACTCCTTCAGTGCCACGCTGATGGTGCTGCTCATCGCCTCCTACGCCGGCATCACCGACATCACCGGGGTCGTCGCCATCGCCGGGGCGAACGTGGCGATGATCCTGTTCGGCTGGCTGCAGGAGCGGATGAACCCGCCGGGGCGGGCGACGACGACGATGACGCCGTTCTGGTTCGGCGTCCTGGTCGGCCTCGCCCCGTGGGTGGCGATCGCCGTCAACCTCTTCGGCGCCGACACCGTGCCCAACTTCGTCTACGGGATCTTCTTCGCCCAGCTCGTGTTCTTCTTCAGCTTCGGGCTGAACCAGTGGCTGCAGTACCGCGGGGTCTGGCGGTGGTCGGACTACGCCTTTGGCGAGAAGGCGTACCTGGTGCTGAGCCTGGGCGCCAAGTCGGTGCTGGCCTGGCAGATCTTCGGCGGATCGCTGAACTGATCGAGGCCGCAGGAGGTCGTCGCTACGATCGGCGGGTGTGGCGACACGGGTGATCCAGTGGGGCAGCGGCAACGTGGGCCGCAAGGCCATCGCCGCGGTGGCGGCGCGACCTGACCTCGAGCTGGTGGGCCTGATGGTGACCGATCCCGCCAAGGTCGGGCGCGACGCCGGTGAGCTGGCCGGCATCGACACGCTCGGGGTGGCCGCCACCGACAGCCTCGACGAGCTCGTGGCCCTCGACGCCGACGTGGTGCTGCACATGCCGCTGCCGTCGCTGGTGCACGGCGACGACCCCGGCGCCGACCTCGACGTGTTCTGCCGCCTGCTCGCCGGCGGCGCCCACGTCGTGACCACGGTCGGGTACATGTACCCGTCGGTGCACGGCGACGAGGTGATGGGCCGCCTCACCGAGGCCTGCCAGACCGGCGGGACGGCGTTCCACGGAACCGGAGCCAACCCGGGCTGGTTCGGCGACGTGGTGCCGCTGGTCATGTCGGGGCTGTCGCTGTGCATCGACCGCATCTCGGTCACCGAGATCAGCAGCTTCCAGCACTACCCGTCGCCCGAGATCATGTTCGACATGATGAACTTCGGGCGCACGCCGGCCGAGTTCGACGCCGTCTCGGCCCGTCACCGGGGCTGGCTCGACGGCTTGTTCACCGAAGCGGTCCAGATGGTCGCCGACGGCCTCGGCCTCGACGTCGACGGCGTGTCCTCAGGGCTCGAGACGTGGGTCACCGACACCGATCTTGACACCGCAGCCGGCCGAGTCGGTGCCGGGACGGTGGCGGGCCAGCGGTGGAACTGGCAGGCGACCATCGACGGCGAGCCCGTGGTCACCCAGGAGACGGTGTGGCGGATGCACGACGACGCGGCCCCGGAGTGGCCCCGTGGCGACTGGTCGATCGTGATCGACGGTGAGCCCCGCATGCGCCTGTCCCTGCCCCACGGCTGGAACCGCGACGTGTTGGCCTCCACGGCCGCCCACGCCGTGAACGTCATCGGTTACCTGGTCGACCGACCGCCCGGCGTCGCCACCTTCTTGGACCTGCCCGTCGTCGCCGGCCGGGGTGCCCACCTCCGCCGCTGACGCCGGCTCGGTGGGCACGCACCATCGCACCACGCGGTGGGCCAGACGGCGCGCTCAGACCCGAACCGGGGACCCCAGCAGGCGTGACAGGGCGCCAAAGGCCTCGGCCCGGTACTCGGTCGGAGAGATCAACACGTCGACCGCGCCGAGCGAGGTGTGGATCTGGCCTCGGCAGCGCACGTGGTGGACCTCCACACCGGCGTCGGCCAGGGCCTCCGCGTAGGCGTCGCCCTCGTCGCGCAGGGGGTCGAACTCACAGGTCACCACCACCGCCGGGGGCAACCCGTCGAGCCGCTCGGCCCGAAGTGGGGCGACGCGGGGATCGGTGCGATCGCCGGGATCAGGGACGTAGTGGTCCCAGAACCACCGCATCAGCGCCTCGGTGAGGACGAAGCCCTCGCCGTTGTCGGCATAGGACGGCCGGTCGAGGTCGTGGTCGGTCACCGGCGTGATGAGCAGCTGGGCCGAGATGGCCGGTCCACCCCGGTCCCGGGCGATCTGGCTGACCACCGCGGCGAGGTTGGCCCCGGCGCTCCAGCCGGCCACGGCCAGCTCGCCGGGTCGGCCGCCCAGCTCCTCGGCGTGCTCGGCGATCCAGGCGACCGCAGCGACGGCGTCGTCGACGGCGGCGGGGAACCGGGCTTCGGGGGCATGGCGGTAGTCGACCGAGATGACCACCGACTCGGTGCGCACGCACAGGTCGCGACACATCGGGTCATCGGAGTCGGTGTCACCGAGCACCCATCCCCCGCCGTGGAAGTAGACCACCACCGGGTGCGGGCCCGGCGAGACGGGTCGGTACAGCCGGTAGCCGAGCTCGCCTGCTGCACCCGGAAGCGTCGCGTCGCGCACCTCGCGCACCTCGGGCCCTGGGGCCCGCTCGGCGCCCATCGCAGCCATGAAGGCTCGCGCCTGTTCAGGCGCCATCGATTCGATCGACGGGAGCTCGAGCTCGGCCATCACCTCGAGCATCACGATGACGTCAGGGGCCACGCTGCGCACGACGCCGTCATTGTGCGTGGTGCCCCCCGGGCCTGACAGCTCGAAGCCGAGGTAGCCCCGCTCGACGACCTCGTCACAGATGGCCCGGTAGCGGTCGACGCCGCCCACGTAGGGCAACACGACACGGGCCTTGCCCGGCACGTTGGCGCCCACGTACCACGAGTTGGCCTTGGGGAACAGGGTGATGTCGGCGAAGTCGGCGTTGTGGCGCACCCACCCCGCCTCGGCCACCGGGGTGGCCTCGATGGTGTCGTGACCCTCGACCCGCAGGTGCTCGATGGTCTGACAGATCCAGTCGACGTGCTGTTCGATCGACACCGCCATGTTCGACAGCACCGACGGGCTCTGGGGGCCGGTGACCATGAACAGGTTGGGAAAGCCGGCGGTGGTGAGGCCGAGGTACGTGAGTGGCCCCTCGGCCCAGCGCTCCCGCAGCTCGACGCCGTCGCGCCCGGCGATGTCGACCGCCACGATGGCCCCGGTCATGGCGTCGAAGCCGGTGGCGAAGACGAGGGCGTCGAGCTCGTGGGTGCCCGACGTGGTCTGCACCCCCTGCTCGGTGATGGTGGTGATGGGGTCGGTGCCGAGATCGACGAGGCTGACGTTCGGCCGGTTGAACGTGTGGTAGTAGCCGCTGTCGAGGCAGAGGCGCTTGGTCCCCACCGGGTAGGTGGTGGGGCACAGGGCCTCGGCGGTGGCCGGGTCCTCCACGATCGAGCGGATCTTCGAGCGCACGAACTCCGCTGCGGTGTCGTTGGCCGCCTCGTCGGCGAGCAGGTCGTTGAACGCCCCCATCAGGGCGAAGATGGTGCCCTCCTGCCACGCCGCCTCGTAGCGGCGCCGGCGCTCGGCTTCGTCGACCTGGAGGGCGCCCTCCTCGGCGGGCACGAGCGGCACGCCGGCCGAGGACCAGCGGGCCTCGTGGCGGTAGGCGGTCCGGTCAGCGCGCAGCGCCGCCGCCTTGTCCTCGGGGACCGGGCCGTTGTGGGCTGGCAGCGAGAAGTTCGGGGTGCGTTGGAACACCGTGAGCGACTCGGCCTGCTCGGCGATGATCGGGATCGATTGGATGGCGGACGAGCCCGTGCCGATGATCCCCACGCGCTGGCCGGTGAAGTCGACGCCCTCGTGGGGCCAACGGCTGGTGAAGTGGACGTCGCCGCCGAAGCGATCGGCGCCCTCGACGTCGGGGATCTTGGGCGCCGACAGGCAGCCGGTGGCCATGACGTAGAACCGGGAGGTGATCGTGTCACCGGCGTCGGTGGTCACCGCCCACGTGCGGGCGTCGTCGTCCCAGCGGGCGTGGTCGACCTTGGTCTCGAAGCGGATGTCACGGCGCAGGTCGTGGCGGTCGGCGACGTGTTCGAGGTAGCGCAGGATCTCGGGCTGGGTGGCGTACTTCTCTGACCACTCCCACTCGTCGTCCAGCCCGGGGTCGAAGCTGTAGGAGTAGTCGACGCTCTGCACGTCACACCGCGCCCCCGGGTAGCGGTTCCAGTACCAGGTGCCGCCGACGTCGTCGGCAGCTTCGATGACCACGGCGCGCAGGCCCATCGTCCGCAGGCGGTGCAGGAGGTACAACCCCGCCATCCCGGCGCCGACCACCACGACGTCGGCGTCGATGCCGACCTCGGCCGACACGCCGGCACCGCTCTCTGCGGCACTGCTCTCCTCGACACCGCTCTCCGCAGCACCGCGCTCCGCAGCACCGCTCTCGTCGGCATCGCTCTCGTCGGCACCGCTCTCGTCGGCACCGCTCTCGTCGGCACGGCTCTCGTCGGCACCGAACCCGTTCGTGCGTCCTGGCATCTCGGCCTCCCCCGTCGCGTCCACGTAGGCGGGCTCATCCTCCCATGCCCGGGCTCCACCTGGCCCGCCCCCCGGCTCCTCAGTCCTGCAGGGGGTCGTGGCCCCAGTTCATGAGGGAGTACCGCCACCTCGTCTCGGTCACGTCGCCGTCGGGTCGCTGTGCGAGGTGGCGGTGCACGTAGCCGATGACCTTCTCCATGTGGTCGTAGGCGTCGGTGTCGTAGTCGGCGACCTTGGTCCCCAACAACTCGACGATCCGCCGTCCGGAGCGGTGGCCGACGGATTCGTCGTCCTCACCCTCAGCGGCGCCCACCGACTGGGACTCCTCGGTGTCCAGCCACTCCTCGAGCTCTGACGGGCTCATGTTCACGACGTCGGAGAACTTGTTCCTGACGTCCTGGCGTTCGTCGTCGTCTCGCTGCTGGTCTGCCATGGCCCTCGGTCCGCCTCCTGGTTCGCCCGCCCCGTCTGTGGCCCGGCGGAGATCTCGCCGGCCGTGAGGAGCTAGTCGACTACCCAGCGGCGCACGGCGGGAACCAACACGGCCATGGCGAACGTGCCCGCCACGATCGCCGAGATGCCCAGGCCCTGGCGACCGTCGAGCAGCAGCAGCGCGATCAGACCGCCGCCGACGAGGGAGATCGCCGACAGGGCCAGCAGGCCGCGCGCCATCCGGCTGCGGTCGAGCTCATCGGTGAGCACCTTGGCCTTGCCCTTGGCCCGGTCGAGGGTGCGTTCGGCCCAGGCGAACTCCCGGGCGAGGATGGCCAGGCCCACCAGGATGACGAGCATCCCCGGCCCCGGCAGCACGAGCATGACCACCCCGGCGCCGAGCATGGTGACCCCGACGAGGAACACGACCATGCGCCGGGCGTTGGACGCGATGACCTCGAGCCAGCGCAGGGGGTGGTGCAACCCTCGGGTGCTGCGGTCGTCTGCGCTCGAGGTCGATCCCATGACGGCTGGAGTTTGACACGGCGACGGCATCGACCACTGACGACCGGACCGCCTGGCCGCCTGAACCGCCTGACGACCGGACCGCCTGGCCGCCTGGCCGCCTGAACCGCCTGACGACCGGACCGCCTGACCGCCTGACCGGCTGACCGCTTGCCGGCCGGTGATCCATGCGAGCGGGCCGTCACCCATGTGGCCGTCGCCGTCCGATGCGTGGTGTCATCGGGTCGCGGGGCGCCGCTCAGGATGGGGCCTCGCGCGCCGAGCGACGAGGACGACCACACCATGACCACCGTGACCAGACCGACGATCGACCTCGTCGATCCGGCCAGCTTCGCCGGCAGCCAGCCCCACGCCGCCTTCGATTGGCTGCGTGAGCACGAGCCCGTGCACCGCCACGGCGAACCCGACGGTCCCGGGTTCTGGGCGGTGACCCGCCACGACCTGGTCACGGTGGTGGGCAAGGACGCCGGACGGTTCTCCTCTGAGCCGACGATCATGTTGGCCGACCCCGACGAGGCCACCGATCTCGGTGAGCACCAGATGATGTTGATGTCTGACCCGCCCTTGCACACCCGGATGCGGCGCCTCGTCAGCCGCCGCTTCACCCCCAAGGCCGTGCGGGCCCTGGACGGATCGATCGCCCAGCTGGCGACCCGCATCGTCGACGGCGTGATCGAGCGGGGCGGATGCGACCTCGTCACCGACCTGGCCGGTGAGATGCCGAGCTTCGTCATCGCCGACCTGCTCGGCATCCCCCTGGAGGACGGACGAGCGCTGTACCACCACACCGAGGCGCTGCACTCCTCACCAGAGGTCGTCGGCATCGAGGCCCAACGCGCGGCGTTCGGCCAGATGATGGCCTACAGCCAGCAGGTAAGCGGGGCGGATGCGACCTCGTCACCGACCTGGCCGGTGAGATGCCGAGCTTCGTCATCGCCGACCTGCTCGGCATCCCCCTGGAGGACGGACGAGCGCTGTACCACCACACCGAGGCGCTGCACTCCTCACCAGAGGTCGTCGGCATCGAGGCCCAACGCGCGGCGTTCGGCCAGATGATGGCCTACAGCCAGCAGGTCTACGCCGAACGGACCGCTGACCCGGGCGATGATCTCGCCTCGCTCATCGCCACCGGCCGGGTCGACGAGCGCCCGGTCGACGAGATCGACTTCTTCTTGTGGTTCCTGCTGCTCGTCGACGCCGGTGGTGACACCACTCGCAACCTCGTGGGCGGCGGCATGCACGCCCTGTTCGAGCGACCCGACCAGCTGCGGTGGCTCGCCGAGGATCCGCGAGGACGTCTGCCCCGGGCGGTGGAGGAGCTGCTCCGCTTCGTCAGCCCGGTCATCCACATGCGCCGGACCGCCACCGCGGACACCGAGCTCGGCGGGCAGCACATCGAGGCCGGCGACAAGGTCGTCATGTTCTACGGGGCGGCCAACCGCGATCCGGCGGTCTTCGATGACCCCCACCTCCTCGACCTCGGGCGTGACCCCAACCCCCACGTGGCCTTCGGTGGTGGTGGTCCGCACTTCTGCCTCGGGGCCCACCTCGCCCGCACCGAGATCATCGCCTTGATGGGTGAGATCCTCACCCGCCTCGACGATCTCGAGCCCGCCGGCGAACCGGGGTGGATGGCGTCGAACTTCATCTACGGGCCGACCACCCTGCCGGTGCGCTTCACCCCGGCGACTCGCACCGTCGCCTGAGACCGGGGCGGCGGCGACGCGGCGCTCGGCCGTCTGAGGCGAGGCCTGACGGGGACGCCAGAGATGGCGTGCCACCGAGAGTGGCGCAACAGATCGACGACGGACACTCAACGTCGCATGTACAGGCTCCGACAGGGCAGGGGTCCACCCCCTAACCGCCCAGGAGCCTCACGTGGCTACTCAGAGTACACGACGAACGCGACTGTCGGTCGCGCTCGTCGCTGCGATCATCGTGCTCACCGCCCTCCCGGTGGCCGCGTCGGCCGACCCGGCCGCCTCGGGTCCGGTCCTGCCCGGCGCCACACCATGGGCGTTTCGATCCTCATCGATCGAGGGCGCCGGCTTCGTCAACGTCATCGCCCACGACCCCCACCACCCCGGGACCCTGCTCGCCGGCGGCGACGTGTCGGGCCTGCACCGCTCGACCGACGGCGGCCAGACGTGGGCCGCATCCAACCGTGGCATCACCCGCATCCCCGAGCTGTCGGTGGCGGCGATCGCCTACTCCCCGACCGTCCCAGATCTCATCTACGCCGCCGTGGGCGGAAAGAACGCCGCCGGCGGGGCGCTGCTCGTCTCAGAGGACGGGGGCGCCAGCTGGTCGTCGCGCTCACGAGAGGTCACCTTCTCGGGTGCGAACAACTTCGGGCACGACGTCCTGCCCGCTCCCCACCCCCGCTCCACGGGGCAGCTGCTCGTCGTCGCCGACGACGGCACCCTCTACGCAGGCACGTTCGACGACGGGGTGCACCGCTCGACCGACGGCGGGCGGAGCTGGAAGCACCTCGGGCTGCGGGGCCGGTTCATCCGCGGCATGGCTGCTGACCGCGACCGCCTCTACGTCGCGGCGTGGGATGGCGTCCACGTCATCACCGACGCCGACGGCGCGGCCCGGGCGTCGCACCTGACCGACTCACCCGCACGGGTCGAGGAGATCGCCGTCGACGGCGCCACGGTCGTGGCCGTGGCCGGCAAGGCGGGCATCTGGCGTTCGACCGACCGGGGTGGCACCTGGAGCCGCCAGCACAGCGACGGGGGCCTCTGGATGTCGGTGACCACCGGCGTCGACGCCGGTCGGACCGTCTGGTACGCCGGCTCTGACGATCCGCCCCGCCAGGGCAGTCGTCGTGACAGCGTCATCCGCTCACGCGACGGGGGCCGGACGTGGTCGCCGGTCACCGGGCCGGGCAGCGTCTCGACCGACGTCGGCGGCCCCGGAGGTGACCCATGGTGGTTCGCCAAGGACAACGGCTGGGCGATGATCGGCCAGGGGGGCTTCACCGCCGCCCAGATCACCGTGAGCCCCCACGACGGTCGCCACATCGGTGTGTCCGGACGCTCAGGGATCTGGGGCACCCGCGACGGCGCTGTCACCTGGCACCCGTGGGTGCGTGGGCTGGGCGTCACGGTGAACCAGGACGTGACCGCCGTGCGAGGGCCCCAGGACCAGTGGGCGGTCGCCAACACCGACTGGGTGACCTTCGCCAGCGGTGACGACCTCAACAGCCACGCCGACCAGCGCCCGCCCAAGGGCAACACGGCCTTCTCGATCGTGCCCGACAGCCCGTCCAACGAGGGCGGCATCGTCGTCGCCGTCGGCGACCGGGACCACAACAAGAACGGCGAGATCTACAGCAACCGGGACCACCTGCGCGGCGGACGGTGGGTCTCGGAGGGCTTCTTGAACGCCACCGGCGGTCGGCGACCCTTCGGTGCCGTGGTCGGCGAGGACACCCAGGGCCGCCGGGTGCTGGTCGTGGCCAGTGACGGCGACGGTGTGTGGCGCCGGGTCGGCAACGGGCCGTGGCGGCGTTCTGGGGGCACCGCCATGCGCAACACCCCGGCGAACCGCACCGCTCCCCTGGCATGGGCCGAGGGCACCGACACCGTCTACCTCTATGACGCCGCCCAGGGTCTGTACCGCTCGAACGACGCGGGCGCATCGTTCTCGTTGATCTCGGCGACGACGTCGAACCGGTGGTTGTCGGGGTTCATGGCCCTTGACCCCACCGACCCGGGCCGGGTCTACATCAGCCGCCTCAACCGCGAGGTCTGGCGCCTCGACGGGGCTGACGGGCCCGCCACGCACGTGCGCGCCACCCGCCTCGACGGGGTGTCGAGCCCCGGCCCGCTGGTCGTGGCCCCCGACGGCACGGTGATCGTGACGGGCAACGCCCTCGCTGACGACGTGGCGCTGTGGGTGTCCGGCGATCACGGCGACCGCTGGGTCGACGTCGCCGACGACGCCTACCGGGCGGCGGCCGGCTTCCCCTGGCAGATCGCCATGGCCGAGGACGGGACCCTCGTGCTCGCCCTGTTCGGCAACGGCGCCATCGTCGGTGACGTGCTCGACGGCATCGGCGCCGTCTCGATCGGGACCAAGGTGCCGACGACGACGGCGGCGCCCGATGTCACCGAACCCCCTGTCACGGTGGCGCCGACCACGGCGGCGCCCACGACGGCGGCGCCCACGACGGCGGCGCCCACGACGGTGGCGCCGACCACGGCGGCGCCCACGACGGCGGCGCCCACGACGGCGGCGCCCACGACGGCGGCGCCGACCACGGTGGCCCCCCCGGCCGGCGAGGTCGACCAGACCCCGACGGTGAGGTGGAGCCGCCCCGCCACCGGCAGCACCGGGCTGGCGGGCAAGGTGACCCTGACGGGCATCAGCAACGACGATCGCGCCGTCGCCGAGGTGCAGGTGTCGGTCAAGGACCGCGGCACCGGCCAGTGGCTGCGTGCCGACGGGTCGTGGGGTCGCTTCGAGTGGGTCGACGCCCGTGCGGCCCGTCCCGGCAGTCACCGCACCACCTGGTCACTGCCGATCCAGGTGCCGGCGGGATCGCGGTTCTTCGCCCAGGTGCGAGCCGTCGATGACGCCGGTCAGATCTCCGAGGTTCGTCCCTCGGTGGCCTGGAGCAGCTGAACCGTCGATCCAGCCGGGTCGTCCGAGCTGCTGGCCCGTGGGCTGGTGGGCCCAGCGTCCGGTAGCCGCCACGGCCGCCGAGCGTCAGACGAGGGCCGGGGTCAGCGGGGTCTCCCCGCCGGCCTCGGCCTTCGACGCGCTCACCAGCTGCTGCCGCCCCCGAAGCCGCCGCCGAACCCGCCGCCGCCGAACCCGCCGAAGCCGCCGCCGAACCCGCCGCCCCAGCCCGATCCGCCCCAGCCGGACGAGCCGCCCGCGCCGCCGGCGAAGGTCCCCCCGCCAAAGCCCCCGAACCAGTCGGGTTGATCGGACCAGGACGGGTCGGAGTACACAGGCTCCCAGCCGTAGGCCTGCTGGTCGCCACCGGTCAGCATCCAGTGGAAGAAGAAGAAGGTGAACGGGTCGAACGTGCCGAGCCCGGCGGCGATGGGTCGACCGGTCCAGGTGTCGTTGCGATCGCTCGTCCCGTCGTGGGCCAGCTCGGCAGCGAAGCGGTCGGCGTCATCGATCGACGAGCGGGCCAGGGACTGGCGCTGGGCGGCGTAGGCGAGGGCGAACTCCCGGGGACCCCGGGGATCAGACGCCCCGAAGGCCGCCGCCACGTCGGCGTAGGCGCCGACGAGCCCGAGCGCTCCGAGGGCGGACCGGGCCTCGGCCCAACGGCGCATCGCCTGGGCCGGCTCCATCGACACGGCCAGCACGCCTGCGATCGTGCGGGCGACCCCGGGGTCGACGTCGTGGCCGATGAGCTGGTCGTGCAGCTCGCCGAGGACGACGAAGCCGCCCTCACGTCGGCGCAGCAGCGCCACCGCGATCGACAGCGGGATGCCCTCGGCCTCGGCCGCCTGCCGCACCCGGGCGATCTCGCCGGGGTCGGTCAGACCGGCGACGGCCTGCTCGGCGCTCTCCCCGGGCGAGAAGCCCTGACGGCGGTTGTGCTCGTAGACGTCGAGGAACTCGTCGACGTCGTCCTCGTCCCGGTTGAGGATCAACAGTGCGGCCAGCGCGGCCGGGTCGAGCCCGTCGCGCTGCAGCTCGGCGGACCGCTCGAGACGGATCCGCACCTGCTCGTAGATCTCGACCGATGCACCGGCGTCGAGGTCGACGTCGGCGAGGGCGGCGGCGACCGCTGGACGGGCGGTGCTCTCGGGCAGCCGTTCGTAGAGGTCACCGAGGCGGCGGGTCTTGTGCTCGGCGAGGTCATAGGACCGCTCGAGGTGAGCGACCTCCTCGGCGAGCGGGTCGTCGCCGTCCAACACGGGCCCCGCCCGGTGGAAGCGCTCGCCGAGATCGGTCACCAGCACCTCACCGACAGGGGTGGGCACGAGGTGATCCTCGATGATGCGCCCTGCTCGGCGTCGAGCCTCGGCCACCCGGTGGGGACGGACCGCCGAGACCAGCTCGTCGAGCTCACGAAGGCGCACGTCGAAGGTGGCGTCGTCATCGAGATCGACCGCCAGGGCCTCAGCGGCCAGCGCCTGGGTCCCGTCGTCGAGGACGTCGCGCTCGCCGGTGGCGGCGAGCTCGAGCGGCACCTCGGTGCCAGCGCGCAGGCGATCGGCGTCGATGAGCTGCACCAGACCGGCGGCGGCCAGCGACGGCACGATCTCGGGCCCCTGGACGAGGCGCCGGTCCAACAGCTCATCGAGCGCCGACAGCGCGACCGAGGTGGGCACTGCTGGGCCGCCCTCACCGTCGACGGCCACGGCGTACTCGGCGGGGCGGGGGATCTCGGCGCCGGTGACCTCGAGCCGGTCGAGCTGCGCGTCGACCAGGGCGGCGCGGCGGCGGTGCTCGGCGTCGTGGCGTTGGCGTCGGCGGGCGTTGCGGTTCGAGAGCGCCAACGCACCAGCGCCACCGGCGGCGACGAGGCCGAGGACGACGAGCGGCGCCGCCGAGGACCCACCGTCGTCGGTGCTGGCAGGCGGAGCGGGGTCGGCGACGCCGCCGGCGCCCGGATCGCCGCCCGGATCGGCCGGAGCGAGCTGCTGGCTGATGGCGGCGGCGATGGCGATGATGCCGCCGTCGAAGTCACCAGCTCCGAAGAAGTTGTCGCCCGCCGAGGCCAGTCGGTCCCCGTCCGACAGCGTGTCTGCGAGCCCGGGGCCCCACACGACGGCCGAACGTCGGCCACCCACATCGACGACGACGACGATGCCGTCGTCGCGGTCGGCGTCACCGACCCCCCAGGCGTCCCCGAGCCGTTCGGCGAAGTCCTCGGCGCCACCGGGGGCGTCGGACACGGTGACCACCGCCATCTGGCGGCCGTGGGTGGACACCTCACGGGCGACCGCCGCCTCCACCCGGGCTTGGTCGGCCAACACCCCGGCGCCGTCGGTGACGAAGCCCTCGCAGGTGTCCAGGCTCTCGAACGGGGGGCACGAACCGGCACCCGGCGTCGGGACGGTGTCACCGACCCCCGGTCCGTCGACAGCGGACGTGGTGGCGTCGCCGCCAGGGGCCGAGACCGCCGGGGCCTCATCATCGACCACGGCTCCGAGCGGCACAGCCAGCCCCAACGCGGCCCCACCGGCGGGCACAGCCGGCCCCAACGCGGCCCCACCGGCGGGCACAGCCGGCCCCAACGCGGCCCCACCGGCGGGCGAGGCGGTCGATCCGAGCACCACGACGGCCGACACGACGGCGAGCACCGGCATCGACAGCCGCCGGCGGGGGGCCATCTGAGAACACCCAGCCGGTCGGTCCATCCCCTCAGTCTGGCGTCCCCCGGGCCCTCACCGGGGATCCGGCGCGCCAGGGACGAGGCTGGCGGCGATCTCGACCAGACGATCATCAGCGCCTCGAGGTCCCGTGAGGGCGACGCCGACCGGGCGACCGTCGAGCCCGGCGAGCGGCAGGCTCACCACCGGCAGGCCCAACAGGCTGGCCGGAGCCGTGAAGGCCAGCGTCCTGGCCCGGCGCGGGTCATCCCCCGGGGCGTTCGGGTCAGGCGGCGGGGCCACCTCGGGCGCGGTCGGGTGGACGATCACCCCGTCGTCGCCGAGCAACTCGGCGACCATCTGCTCGAGGCCCTCGCGAACGCCCGCTGCTGCGTCCGCGTCGGCCTGCTGGGCCCGGGACGCACGCTCGAACCGCTGGCGCACCCTGGCCCCCAGGGCCGGCTCGTGCTCGCTGATCCACCCGCCGTGGGCCGCCCACACCTCGACCAGCTGCAGGGCTCTGAAGACGTCCCGGCAGGCCTCGACACCGTCAGGGCCGCAGAGCTGCACGTGCTCGACACCGACGCCCAGCCGGGCAGCGACCGCCTCGGTGGCATCCACCGCGGCATCGGCCACGCCGGGATCGGCGAGGGCGACGAGGTCATCGGCGATCAGGATCCTTCGAAGCGGCGGTTGCCTCGTGGGCGGCCCGGCGACCGCTCGCCAGGCCGTGCGGAGCGCGGTCCCGTCCCGGGCGAACGTGCCCACCGTGTCGAAGGACGGGGCGAGCGGGACGAGGCCGCGGGTCGACAGGCGACCGTGGGTCGGGCGGATCCCGACGAGTCCGCAGTACGACGCCGGCACCCTGATCGAGCCGGCGGTGTCGGTGCCGAGGGCGACGTCGACCAGCGAAGCCGCCACCGCCACCGCCGATCCGCTCGACGAGCCACCCGGCAGGCGACCGGGGGCGGCGGGGTTGCGGGGGGTGCCGTGGTGCACGTTCTCCCCGTCGAGGCCGAAGGCGAGCTCGTCACAGACGGTCACCCCCACCAGGTCCATGCCCGAGGCCAGCAGGGCGTGCACCACCGGAGCGTGCGTGGCGGCCGGGTCGTGGGTGGCCGCCCACGTCGGGTTGCCGGCGCCGGTGACCCGGCCCGCCACGTCGATGACGTCCTTGACCGCGAACGTCAGACCAGCGGCGGGACCAGCGGGCGCGCCCTGGACCGCCACCTCGGGGCCGACGACGAACGCCCCGACGTCGTCCGCCGTGCGCTCGCGCCCGGTCATCCGCGCACCGTAGCGACCGCCCGCGACACCGCAGCGCGACGCCGACGGGCGCTGCGCCTCGTGGCGTCCCAGGCGCCGGCTGTGACCCCGAGCCGTAACGCTGCGGAAAACGCCGGGCCATCGCCGGGTGCGAAGGTGCGCCGCCGTCGCTGACCGGGGGGTCGCTCGTGCTCGTCCACCAGATGCCGTTCCTCGAGGACCACTGGTGCCCGGTCGCCCGGGTCGGCGACGTCGATGACGGGCCCCGCACGGTGACCTTGTTCGGGCGGCAGTTCACCCTCTGGCGTGGCGCCGACGGCGGCGAGCACTGCCTCACCCAGCACCACTGCCCCCACCGCTCCGCCGAGCTGGGGGCCGGCTGGCTCGACGGCGGCGAGCTCGTCTGCCCCTACCACGGCTGGCGCTTCGACGTGGCCGGCACCTGCACCCGCATCCCCCAGCTGGACCCCGGCCTGCCCATCCCGTCGCGCGCCGGGCTGAGCACCTGGCCGGTCGTCGAGCGCTACGGCCTCGTGTGGACCTGTGTCGGTGACCCCGTCAGCGACGGCCCCCCGGCCTGGCCCGAGGCCGACGAGGGCGGTTGGCGCGTCGCGGTCGAGTTCTTCGAGGAGTGGGCGGTGGCCGCCCCCCGCATCATCGACAACGTCTTGGACCAGTCCCACCCCGCCTACGTCCACCGGGGCACCTTCGGTGACACCAGCCGGGCGCTCGTCCCCCGCTACGACGTCGAACCGACCGCTACCGGGTTCCGGGCGCGCATCGCCGCGGAGACGAAGGGCGTCGGGGTGCAGATGGGCGTGAGCGCAGACGAGACCCTCACCTTCGAGCGCCTCACCGAGGTCGAGCTGGTGACGCCCCTGGTCACCCGGGTCCGGCTGCACAACGGCTCGAGCGGCCCGGACTACTGCTTCTTCGGGCCCATCACCCCCATCGACGACCACCGCTCGATGTACTGCCGCATCACCGCCCTGGCCGGCAGCGAGCAGGAGCAACCCTTCGAGCCCTTCACCGCCTTCGGGCACCGGGTGAAGGAGGAGGACCGGGTGCTGCTCGAGACGACCCGACCGGACCTGCCCCTCGACCTGACGAGCGAGGTCCACCTCCGGGCCGACCGGACGACGCTCGAGTACCGCCGCCACCTCGCCCGGGCCCTCGACGCCCACCTCGCCGGATCGGCGCTGCGGTGACCCCGGTGACCGTGGCCGACTCGCCTCTGGACGCCGATGCAGGGCTCACCGCCGCTGCTGGCACCGTCGACGGCGGCGATGGGCGACGCCCGGCCGCGCTGACGATCGAGGGGCTGTCCAAGACCTATGACCCCAAGGTCGGCCCGGTGCTCGACGGCATCGACCTCGAGGTGGGTCGGGGCGAGTTGGTCGCCCTGCTCGGGCCGTCGGGGTGCGGCAAGTCGACGCTGCTGCGGCTGGTCGCCGGCTTCCTGCACGCCGAGCGGGGCCGCATCACCATCGAAGGTCGAGACGTCTCGCGGGTGCCCACCCACCGGCGGGACGTGACGATCGTCCACCAGAGCCACGCCCTGTGGCCCCACCTGACCGTCGCCGAGAACGTCGCCTTCGGGCTCGAGATGCGGAAGGTGCGCCGACCCGAGCGGAGCCGCCGCGTCGAGGAGGTGCTCGACGTCGTCGGCTTGGCCGGCTATGGCCGGCGCATCCCCGGCGAGCTCTCCGGCGGCCAGCAACAACGAGTCGCCCTGGCCCGGGCGCTCGTCGTGCACCCCCGCGTGCTGCTGCTCGACGAACCCCTGTCGAGCCTCGACGCCAACCTGCGGGTGCACCTCCGCGAGGAGATCCGGCGCCTGCAGCGAGACATGGCCCTCACCACGATCCTGGTCACCCACGATCGAGAGGAGGCGATGGCGGTCTCGGACCGCATCGTCGTGCTCGAGCGGGGCCGCATCGCCCAGATCGGCACGCCCACCGAGATCTACACCGCCCCGGTGAGCTCGTTCGTCATGGGCTTCACGGGGCCCTCGGTCCAGATGCCGGCCACCGTGTCGTCACGACACGCCGGGCGGGTCATCGTCGACGGGGCCCTCGGTCACCTCGATCTGCCCGAACCGTCGGACAGCCTCGCCGGGGCCGATCTCACCCCGGGGGCCGCCGTCGTCGTGGCCGTGCGTCCCGAGGAGCTCGTCCTCGACCCCGCCGGCTCGGGTGCCGGGGTGGACGTCACCCTCGAGGAGCTCGCCTTCTTGGGCACCGAGGTCGAGGCGCGCCTGCGCCTGGCCACCGGCGAGCGGGTCGACGTGCGCCTGCGCGCCGACCGGGCCCCTGAGCTCAGCGCCCACGGAGGTGAGCGCCTCCGCCTCGGGGTCCCACCCCACTCCGTGCGCCTCTTCCTCCCCTGATCACCCAACCCTCACCGCCCATCCCTGACCCGACGCTCCCGCCGAGAGGACCCCTCCCATGCCCAGCACCCCCGCCCGATCGTCATCTCCCATCGCTGCTGTGGCCGCGGTCGTGGCCATGGCGTTGCTCGCCGCAGGGTGCGGTGACAGCGACACCGGCACCGCCTCGAGCGTCACCGACACCACGATCGACGTCCAGGTCGACGACGCCACCGACGCCCCAGCCGGCGCCCAGGTCGACGACGAGACCGTGACCGGCACCGAGGCGACCGCTGCCGCCGGTGACGGCCCCGCAGCTGGCGACGGGTTTGCCACACCCGAGGAGATCGCCGCCCTCTGCCCGCCCGAGGCGGCCCCTGACCGTCTGGTCCTCTCGGCGTGGGCGGGCCAGCAGGAGCGCGTCGGTGACGTCGTCGCCGGGTTCACCGACATCACCGGCGTCGAGATCGAGTGGCTCGAGAACGGCACCGGCGACCGGCTCACCAAGCTCAACGCCGAGCGGGGCGCGCCCACCATCGACGTGGCCCTCATCCCCGTCAACGAGGTGCCGGCGCTGCTGTCCAACGGCGTCGTCGAGCCGGCTGACGCCTCGATCCCCAACTACGACGTGCTGGTGGACGCCGCCCGCCTCGACGGCGGCTACGGCAGCTCGATCCTGCAGTTCGGCATCGCCTACAACCCCGAGTTCGTCGACCCGGCGCCGACGTCGTGGGCCGATCTGCTCGACCCGGCGTGGGCCGGCCGGGTGGCGATCCCGGCGATGCCGAACTCCGGCGGCTACGCCATGTTGAAGATGCTCGCCGAGACCGAAGGGGGCGACGAGCGTGACCTGTCGGGTGCCGTCGACGCCATCGCCGGCATCTCCGACGACATCGCCATCATCTTCCCCTTCGCCCCCGCCATGGAACCCAACATCGCGGCCGGCGAGGTGTGGATCTACCCCGACATCGCCGGCGTGGTCCAGGACTTCAAGCTCAACCGGGACGTGCCCGTCGAGGTGGTCATCCCCGACGAGGGTGGCCCCGTCGGGCTGAACGTGCTCGTCACCCCGGCCGGCAACGACGACCTCAGCTGCGCCAAGTCCTTCGTGTCTTGGATGATGGGCCCCGAGGTGCAGACCGCCTGGGCCGAGACCCTCTACTACGGCCCGGTCACCCCGGTCGAGCTGCCCGCAGAGCTCGCCCCCTTCGTCTACCCCCAGGATCCCGAGACCGTCGTCGAGGTCGATTGGGACGTGATCAGCGAGACCCAGGCCGAGGTCCTCGACCAGTGGAACCGCGAGGTCGTGGGCTGACGTGAGCGCCGCCCCGACCACCACGGAACGAGCCGACGCAGGGGCAGCCGAGCTGGGCGCCCCGACCGACCGACCAGACCGTCGCGCGCCGGGCGCGAGCCCGGTCCGGAACCGCCAGCGGTGGGCGCCGATGGGGTTGCTCGCCCCGGCGATGGTCGTGGTGGCCGTCGGCGCTCTGGTGCCCGTCGGGATCCTCATCGGCTACAGCGTCGGGCTGCTCGGCGACAGCGAGGGCTTCACCACCGAGCACTACGTCGAGATCCTCACCGACCGCTTCTTCATCGACACCTACGTCTCGACGATGCGCATGGCCGCCACCGTCACCTTCGTCGCCCTGGTGATCGGGGTGCCCTTCGCCTTCGTGATCAGCTCGGCACGGGGCTGGGCGCGCACGTTGCTGACGTCGCTGGTGCTGTTGCCGCTGCTCGTCAACATCGTCGTGCGCAACCTCGGCTGGGTCGTGGCCCTGTCAGAGAACGGCGTGTTGAACCGGATCCTCGGGCTGGTCGGCCTCTCCCAGGACACCCTGGGCACCGTCACCGGCATCTCCGTCGTACTCGTCCACGTGGGCATCCCGCTCGTCGTGCTGCCGCTGCTGGCCTCGCTCGACCGGCTCGCTCCCGCGCAGCGCGAGGCGGCCGAGACGCTCGGTGCTCACCCCCTCCTCGCCTTCTGGCGGGTAACGCTGCCCGCCGCCGCGCCCGGCATCGTCGCCGGCGCCACGCTGGTGTTCCTCATCTCGGTCGGGTCGCTCGTCACCCCGATCTTCTTGGGCCAGGGCCGGGTCTTCGTGCTGCCGACGTTGATCCTCCAGCAGCTCCAGCTGCCCGACTGGGAACGAGCTGCGGCCCTGTCGCTCGTGCTGTTCGGGTTCGCCCTGGTCGGGGCGATCGCCCTGCAGCGCCTGGGGACCCGCTCGTCGGCGGGCCGCTCGGTCCGGTCCCGGCGACGGGGGCAGCTGCTGTCACGACGACCCCTCACCGCGGTGGCCGCCAACCTCAACCGTCTGGGTCGGGGCGACCGGGTCGGCACCGTCGGGCGCGGGGTGTACGTGGCGCTCATGATCGTCTACCTGCTGTTCCCCATGGTCATCGTGTTGAAGACCGCGATCGATACCTCGATCACCCCCCAGGTCGGCTTCGACGGCTTCACGCTGCGCTGGATCGGCGACGCACTCGGCGCTGACGGCTACCGACCCCAGCTGCTGTTCTCGTTGCGCCTGGCCGTGGTGGCCATGGCGGCGACGCTCGTCGTCTCGGTCGTGGCGGCCTGGGCACTGGTCCGGTACCGGTTCCCCGGTCGAGATGCGGTGGTCGGCGCGCTGATGTCGCCGCTGCTGGTCCCCCAGGCGGCCCTCGCCGTCGGGTTCGTGCTGTTCTTCATCATCCTCGAGACCGGGCCGAGCTTCCGGCGCATGCTGCTCGCCCACATGGTCGTGGCCCTGCCCTTCATGGTCAGGGTGCTGGTGTCGGCGTTCGAGACGCTCGACGTGAGGATGGAGGAGGCCGCCTCGGCACTCGGCGCCGGACCCTTCACGGTCTTCCGCCGGGTCACCCTGCCGCTCGTGCGGCCCGGGGTGTTCACCGCCGTGCTGTTCGGGTTCCTCGTCTCCTTCGACGAGGCGGCGGTCAGCGTCCTCATCGCCAGCGGCGACACCACCACGCTGCCCGTGCGCCTCCTCAGCCAGCTCCAGTTCGCCCCGACGCCGGTGGGTGCGGCGATGTCCGCAGTGCTGATCGTGGTCGTCACGGCGTTGGTCATCCCACTCGAACGCCGCTACGGCATCGCCTCGAGCGCGGTGGCCACCCCCCGCAGGGCCGACGACACGTGAGGCGCCACCGCGGGCGGCCAGCGGCGACGTCGACGGCGGTGCGCCCCGATCCACCGAGGAGATGCCGGTGCTCGTGACCGAGGTGCCCACCTTCCGCCGCTTCTGGTACCCGCTCGCCTTCACCGACGACCTGGCGGGGGGCCCGCTCGCTCGCCGGCTCCTCGGCGAGGACCTGGTGGTCTGGGCGACCGCCGACGGGGCGAGCGCCGCTCGGGACGTGTGCCCGCATCGCTCGGCGGCGCTGTCGGGCGGCTGGGTCGACGACGGGTGCATCGTGTGCCCGTACCACGGGTGGCGCTTCGGCGCCGACGGGGCCGCCATCCACATCCCCCAGCTCGATCCGGGCCTCCCGGTGCCGCCCCGGGCCAGGCTGGCGACGGTGCGAACCGCCGCGCGCCACGGCGTCGTGTGGGTGGCGCTCGACGAACCGCTGCTCGACGTCCCCGAGCTGCCCGGCACCGACGATTCGTCGTTCCGCTGGATCCGTCAGTTCGACGAGGTCTGGGTGGCGGCTGCCACCCGGCTGATGGACAACTCCTTTGACCCGGCTCACGTCGCCTACGTGCACCGGGGCTCCTTCGGCACGCCCGATCGGGCCCGCATCGACCCGCCCGAGGTGCAGCGCACCGCCGAGGGGATGGTGCTGCGGGCCACCATCGAGGTGGAGAACCACCTCCCCGAGGCGCGACGGGTGACCGGTTCGACCGACGACCGCACGGTCCGCCGCATCGAGAGCCGCCTCGTCGGGCCGTTCCTGCGGGTGATGACGACGTCGTACCCCTCCGGGCGCACGCACGTCATCGTCACCTCGGCGACCCCGGTCGACGACCACCACCTGCGCCTCGTGCAGTGGGCGGTGCGCAACGACGCCGAGGACGACGTTCCCGCCGCCGACATCGTCGCCTTCGACCGGCTCGTGACCCTCGAGGACAAGGCCCTGCTCGAACGGGTCGCTGCGGACTACTCGGTCGAACCGACCGCCGAGGTGCACCTCAAGGTCGATCGGGCCACCGTCGAGCTACGACGGATCTACCGCGAGATGGTCGAAGGGACGTGGTCCCCGCAGGTGAGGGTCTGATGGGCGCTGACGACGACGTGGCGCGCCGGGCGTTCGTGACCGGCGCCAACCGGGGGCTGGGTCTGCACCTCTGCCGTGCGCTCATCGCCCGGGGGTGGGCGGTGACCGGAGCGTGCCGGGACCCGGCTCGGGCCCACGAGCTGGCGGCCAGCGGTCCGGCCGCCGTGGTGCGCTTCGACGCCGCTGACCCCGACGCTGCGGCCGGGGGGCTGGTCGCCTCGCTCGTCGAGCACGGCATCGACGGCCTCGAGCTGTGCGTCCACAACGCCGGCATCAAGCCGGCCGAGCGCGACCCGGTGCGTCGGGCCCGTCTGCTCGACGGGCTCGACGCCTCGATCTGGCGCGACGTGTTGGACGTCAACCTCGTCGCCCCCGTGCTGGCGACGGGCGCCCTGTTGCCGTTGCTGGAGGCGGCACGGGGCCGGGCCACGGTGGCGATGGTGTCGTCGAACCTGGGCGCTCACGCCGGCGTCGTCGGCGACGACCTCACCTACAGCTGCTCGAAGGCGGCGCTGAACATGGCCGTGCACCTGCTGGGTCGGGACCTGCCGGCACGGGGCGTCGACGTGGTGGCGGTGTCACCCGGGTGGGTCCGCACCGACATGGGGGGCGCCGGGGCGCCGCTCGAACCGGACGTGACGATGGAGCGCCTGGCCGCCACGCTGGGCGGCCTCGACCCGGCCCGGTCTGGTCGGTTCATCGACGTCGACGGCCAGGTGATCGAGTGGTAGCTCCGCCCACGCTCGCCCGACGACCTCAGCAGGCGCGGTGAACCGCATCGGTGCCAACGACCGCAACGCCTGGCGGGCCAGCGCCACCCGGATCGATCTGTGCCGGCCCCGCCGCGACCAGGTGGCGGTGACCGTCGAGGCCCGCCCGGTCGAGGTGACCCTCGACCTCTCCGCCAGCGCGGTCGTCGTGGTCGACATGCAGCGCGACTTCTGCTCGACCGACGGTTGGCTCGCCTCCGTCGGCGTCGACGTCACCCCCACCCGGGCGCCCGTCGAGCCGCTCAACCGGCTCACCGGCGAGCTGCGGCGCCTCGACGTCCCGGTCATCTGGCTGAACTGGGGCAACCGCCCGGACCGGGCCGATCTGCCCCCCGGGGTGCTGCACGTCTATGACCCCGACGGCGCGTCGATCGGCATCGGAGACCCGCTGGCCCCGACCGGACACGCCGTGCTGGAGGCCCGCAGCCCCTCGGCGGGACTGGTCGACGGGCTGCGCAGCGAGCCCGGGGACGTGTGGGTCGACAAGACCCGGATGAGCGGCTTCTTCCACACCGAGCTCGACGCCGTGCTCCGCAACCTCCACGTCAACACCCTCCTGCTCGGCGGGGTCAACGTCGACCAGTGCGTGCTGGCCACCCTGATGGACGCCGCGCACCTCGGTTATGACGCCGTGCTGCTCGATGACTGCTCGGCGACCACCTCACCGGACTACTGCGCCGAGGCGACGCGCTACAACGTCGCCCAGTGCTTCGGCTTCGTCACGACCGGGGCGCAGATCGTCGACGCCCTCGATCGGGGCTGATGTGGCCCCGACGGCGCTCCCCCGCCTCGACGACGTGGGCGACGCCCGCGCCTGGCGGATCTCTGAGGGCGACACCGCCGTGCTGGTCCCGCTCCGGCGACCGGCCCACCACGACGACACCAGCATCTGCCTGGAGATCTGGGACCCAGGCGGCGCTCAGCCCCCCAACTCCCATCCCCGCTCGACCGAGACCTTCGTCATCCTCGACGGTTCGGGGATCGCCGTCTGCGACGACGTCGAGCTCGACGTGCGCGCCGGGCAGGTCCTCACGCTGCCGGCCGGCTCGCAGCACCACCTCCACGACGCCGGGGACGGGCGTCTCCGGGCGCTCACGTGGATGGCGCCCGACGACGGCTTCGTCGACCTCATCGAATCGGGCCGGCCCGAGACGCTGGGTGCCGCTGACCTCGCCGCCCTGACCGGGCGGCCGGTCTCGGTCGATCGACGAGACCCCGGCGGGCCGGTCGCCGCCTCGGCGATCATCGCCTCGGTGGCGTCCGCCGTCGTCGCCTATGACGCTGCGCTCGAGGACGGTCGAGCCGACGACGCCGCCGCTGCGTTCGATCTCGGGTCATCGGCCGTCGTCTCGCGCTTTGGCCCCGAAGGTGCCGCCTGGTCAGGCGCCGAGGTGCTCGGCGTGCGACGGGCCGCGCTCCCGGCCGGCCCGGCCGAGGTGCTGCGTTCTGAGATCGACCCGCTCGCCGACGACGTGGCGCTGGTCCGCAGCGAGATGACGCGGGCGGGCCGCACCGTGTTGCGCACCCAGCTGTGGCGCCACCTCGGGGTCGGCTGGCGCATCGCCCACGCTCACGTCTCGTCGCCGCCGGCGGTCTGAGCGCCCCTAGCCGGGGGCGGCGAGGGGTGCAGTCGATGCGTCGTGGCCGTACAGGTCGTCCATGGCATCGGGGGCGGCCGGGTCGTCTGAGGCGTTCGGCGCGCGGGCGTAGGCGGCGTCACGGGCGCGCTGGGCCTCGCCGTCGGGCAGGTGGAAGGTCGTGGCGTTGTCGAACGAGCGGGCCTGCAGCTCCGATGCCCTCGGCCGGCGCGTCCGCTCGTAGCGGCGCAGCGCCAGCGCCACGGCGGCAGGATCATCGTCTGGCACCTCGGCGAGGCAGCGATCGAGCACGGCGGCGTCCTCGATCGCCTGGCAGGCGCCCTGGGCCATGAACGGCACCATCGGGTGGCACGCATCACCGAGGAGGGCGACCTGGCCGTGGGTCCAGCGCTCGAGCGGGGTGCGATCGCACAGCGCCCACCGGAACACCGGGGGCTCGATCTCTGAGAGCAGCCGCTGGGTGCCGGGCGACCACCCGACGAAGTGGCGGCGCAGAACTGCGAGGTCACCGGGGGCGGTCCAGGACTCGATCGCCCAGTCGGGCTCGGCGACGACGCACACGAGGTTGAACCACTCGGCGTCGCCGCCGACGGCGTAGCTGACGAGGTGGGCGTCGGGTCCGACCCGGTTCGTCACCTCGATGGCGAGATCAGGGACCTGCGCACGGGGCACGAGGGCCCGGTACGCCACCCATCCCGAGAAGCGGGTCGGTCGGTCACCGAGCAGGGCGCGGCGCACCACCGAATGGATGCCATCGGCTCCGAGGACCACATCGCCGTCGAGGTGGGCGCGATCTGACAGCTCGACACGCGCTGGTGTCTCAGACGCCACGACGTCGACCACCTCGGCGCCCAGGCGGACCTGGGCCACCGGTGCCAGGGCGTCGTGGAGGACCCCGATGAGATCGGGGCGGTAGACGTTGAGGTAGGGGGCGCCCCAGCGTCGCACCGGTCGCTCACCGAGCGGCCTGACCAGCAGCTCCCGATCGTCGTCCCAGCGCCGCACCACGACGCGCCGAGGGGTCACCCCCGCCGCGGCGATCGCGTCGCCGAGACCGCAGGCGTGCAGCACGCGGCTGGCGTTGGGGCTGATCTGGATGCCGGCGCCGACCTCGCCCAGTTGGCCGGCTCGCTCGACGATGACGACCTCGTGGCCGCGCCGGCCCAACAGGTAGGCGGCGGTCAACCCTGCGATGCCGGCTCCGACGACGACGATGCGCACCTCAGGCCTCCCGGTGCGGACGACTCGCCTCATGGGCCTTCGTGGCACCCAGCGCCGGCGACCGTACCAGCCGGTGCCGCCGGGCGGGCCGTGGTGGCGCGACTCCCGCCGGCGGTTGTTGTCCAACGTTGTCGGGCTGTTGCTGGAGGCCGTGCCAGCGCCCGCCGATTGCTGCAGGGACAGGCGTCACGAGACGCACCGGCTGACCGCACTGCGGTCGCAACGAGGAGCAGGGATGCGAACACCACCAACGATCCACGAGACACCGGCCCGAGCGGCACCCGGACCACGATGGCGCCGGGGCCTGTCGGGCACCCTGGCCATCGCGTTGATGATGGCCCTGCTGATGGGGACCTTCGCCGTGCCGGCGTCGGCCCACGACCAGCGCGACTGGGGCGCCGAACGGACGCACACCTACACCTATGACCACTCGGGGTGGGAACGACCGGGTTCGTTGTCCGTGGTCGCCGACCAGATCGGCGCCACGGCCCTCCGAGACGCCGGCTACACCGGCGACGGCGTGCAGGTGGCGGTCATCGACACCGGCGTGGCGCCGGTCCGAGGCCTGTCCGGTGAGGACAAGGTGGTGGCCATGGTCGACCTGTCCTTCGAGGCGGGCATCCCAGAGGCCACCTACCTCGACACCAACGGCCACGGCACGCACATGACCGGCATCATCGCCGGCAACGACCCGCGCACCGGCTTCGAGGGCATCGCCCCTGACGCCTCGATCGTGTCGGTCAAGGTGGGTGACAACACCGGCGCCGTCGACGTGTCACAGGTCATCGCGGCGATCGACTGGCTCGTCGAGCACAACGGGCGCGACGGTCTGGACGTCAGGGTCCTCAACCTGTCCTACGGCGTCGACAGCACCCAGGACCCCAGCGTCGACCCGTTGAACGCAGCGGTGCAGCGCGCATGGGATGCCGGCATCGTCGTCGTGGCGGCGGCCGGCAACGACGGCAAGCCCCAGAAGGGCATGGCCAACCCGGCGCGCGACCCCTACGTCATCGCCGTGGGGGCCGCGCAGATCAACAAGGCCAAGGTGCAACCCGCCAAGTTCTCCACCAGCGGCGATGGGCACCGCAACCCCGACCTGATCGCTCCTGGGGTGAGCATCGAGAGCCTGCGCGCCCCCGGGTCCAGGCTCGACACCCAGCACCCGGAGGGGCGCATCGACCACACCCTGTTCAAGGGCTCGGGCTCGAGCCAGGCGACGGCGGTGGTCTCTGGAGCGGTCGCCCTGCTCCTCGACGTCCGCCCCGAGCTCACGCCCGACCAGGTCAAGTACCTCCTGAACACGACGACCACCCGCGCCAAGGGCGACCAACGCTTCGTCGGCAACGGGTTGATCAACGTGGCCACCGCCGCCCGCGCCGCCACACCGGGTGCTGAGGCCGTCCAGCACGGTCCGCGCTCGGACGGTTCGGGCAGCCTCGAGGCCGCTCGCGGCTCCCAGCACGTGACCCTCGACGGGGCGACCCTGTCGGGCGAGATCACCTTCAACGGTGCCAGCTGGACCGGTGCGTCCTGGACCGGTGCGTCCTGGACCGGCGCCAGCTGGACCGGCGCGTCCTGGACCGGCGCCAGCTGGACCGGTGCGTCCTGGACCGGAGCGTCCTGGACCGGCGCCAGCTGGACCGGTGCGTCCTGGACCGGAGCGTCCTGGACCGGCGCCAGCTGGACCGGTGCGTCCTGGACCGGAGCGTCCTGGACCGGCGCCAGCTGGACCGGTGCGTCCTGGACCGGAGCGTCCTGGACCGGTGCCTCCTGGACCGGCGCCAGCTGGACCACGAGCTCCTGGTAGCAGCGGTCGTCGCGTCGAGATCGGATCGGGACACGTGAACGCCACAGCTCATCCCCCGATGACTGGGGCCGATGGAACCTCACTCCACTGAGGACGGACGTGGAACCCACCGACGCACACGACCACGATGGTGACGGTCTGCTCCCGGGGCGCTCGCCCCGGGAGCAGATCGTGGCGCTGACCGCAGCCGTCGCCGCGCTCGCCGTCGTCCTCGGGGCGCTCGTCCCCGAGCTGCGCCGGCCCGACATCGCCCACGTCGAGGTGATGATCGGCGTCGCCGTCGGGTTCGCCCTCGTCGACCGGCTGATCTTCCACCTCGAGTCCGAGGCCCAGTCGATCAGCTACGCCCCGACCGAGCTGCTGCTCGCCGTCGGGCTCTTCACCCTCGGACCACCGGCGCTCCTCTTCGCCCGGGTCCTCGGGTCCGCCGTCGGCATGTGGCTGTGGCGGCGCCCCCCGCTCTTCAAGATGGGCCTCAACCTCGCCAGCTTCTCCCTCGAGACCGTCGTGGCGGTGCTCGTCGTCTCAGCCGTCGGCCGAACCAGTGGGGTCGTGGTCACCTGGCTGGGGCTCGTCGGGGCCCTCATCGTCGCCTCGCTCGTCGGTGGCGCCGTCGTCGCCGCCGCCATCTCGCGCTTCGAAGGCGAGCTGGTTCCCCGGCTGCGGGCCGAGATCACCAGGGCACCCGTCCTCTACGCCCCGCCCTGCCTGGTGGCCGCCTCGATCGTCGCGCCCGCCACCCAGGACCCCTGGCTCGGGCTCATCGTGGCCAGCCCGGCGCCGGTCGTGTGGTACCTGGTCCGCTCGCACGGCACGCTCATCCACCGCTACCGAGACCTGGACAGAGCGCACGACTTCAGCCGCACGGTGGGTCACGCCACCTCGACCGACGAGCTGGCCACCGTCGCCGCGCAGAGCATCGCGGCGACCGTCCGGGCTCGCCACGTCGAGCTGCGCATCTGGGAGGGATCCGGCGAGGCGGTCGACGCCATGATCGGTGGCCTCGGCAGCTCGGGCGTCCTGCCCGCCTCACCCACCGCCCCGGCCTGGCGGCGCCGGTTCAGCGACGACGAGGACAGCGGCGGCGCCAGGTCCCGGCTCAGTTCGCTGGGGACAGATCTGGTGGTCGGTGGCCGCTCGCTCCCCCACGCGCTCGTCGCAGAGATCAGCGACGAGAAGGACGTCCTGGGTTCGATCGTCATCGCCGATCGCGACGGCGCCCGAGCCGACTTCGATGACGCCGACGTCGCTCGCCTGGCCACCGTGCTCGATCAGCTGGCGGTCGTCGTTCGCCGGAGCCGGCTGCGTGGGCAGCTGCAAGTGGCCGCCACCCACGATCGCCTCACCGGCCTTCCGACGCGTGACCACTTCGAGGCGCTGGTCGACGAGTCGGCGCCGCGACCGGCGGCGGTGCTGCTCGTCGACGTCAACCGGGTCAAGGAGATCAACGACGCCTTCGGGCACCAGGCCGGTGACACGCTGCTCACCATCGTCGCCCGTCGCATCGCCGAGGTGTGCGACGGCCTCGGGGTGCTCGGCCGCCTCGGTGGCGACGAGTTCGTCGTAGCGGCCCTCGACGTGGACAGCGTCGGCGCCGAGCTGCTCGCCACCGACATCGCGCTGGCCCTCGAACGCCCCTTCGACCTCGGCCCCGCCGTGGTCGCGGTCTCGGCCAACATCGGCATCGTCGCTCGTCCCGAGCACGGCGAGGAGGCGGCGCAACTGCTTCGTCGGGCCGATCTGGCGGTGGGCAGCGCCAAGCTCCGCCGTCGGCGCGCCGTGGTGTTCTCCGAGGACCTCGTCGACCACGACGCCACGAGCGTCACGCTGCTGGCCGACCTGCGGGCCGCCATCGCCGACGATCGCATCGAGGTGGCGTACCAGGCCCAGGTCGACATCGCCACCGGTCGCCTCACCGGAGCAGAGGCCCTGGCCCGTTGGACCCACCCCGAGCACGGACCCATCGGGCCCGACGTCTTCGTCGGCCTGGCCGAGCAGTGTGGACTGGTCGAGGGTCTCACCCGCTGCGTCCTGCGCAACGCGGTCGCCGCCGCCAGCGGGTGGAACGCCCAGGGGTGGGAGCTGGACCTGTCGGTCAACATCTCACCCCAGAGCCTGCTGGACGAGAACTTCGAGGCGTTGGTCGTCGACGCCCTGCGCACCAGCGGCCTCGAGGCCTCTCGCCTCGTGCTCGAGCTTACCGAGACCACCATGATGACCGAGCTCGAACGCACCCACCGGCTGCTCGACCGCCTGGCCGCCCAGGGCCTGCGGTTCTCCGTCGATGACTTCGGGACCGGGTACTCCTCTCTCGTCAACCTCCGCCACCTGCCGGTCACCGAGCTCAAGATCGACCGCAGCTTCGTCAGCGACATGCTGGGCAACGCCGACGACGAGACCATCGTCCGCTCGACGATCGACATGGCCCACACCCTCGGCCTCGTCGTGGTGGCCGAAGGGGTCGAAGATGACGACACGCTCGCCCGCCTGGCGATGATGGGGTGCGACCTCGCCCAGGGCTTCGGGCTCAGCCGCCCGCTCGATCCCAAGGCCTTCGAGGCGTTCGTGCTCGACCGCCATGGGGTCCCCGCGAACGACTCGGCTGCCGCCGCGCACCCCTGACGCCCCCGTTCGCCCGAAACGTCGCCGCAGGTGCGGTGGACCCGTGTGAGGATCAGCGCCGTGTCCGAACCGCCGTTGCGAGGTCGAGTCGCGCTGGTCACCGGGGCCAACCAGGGCATCGGCGCCGCCACTGCGCTGGCGCTGGCTGACCGCGGGGCCGACGTGGCGGTGACCTACCTGCGGACCGCCGGTGACCCGCAGCAGTCCGAGTCGTACCGGTCGGCCCGCTCGGCTGACGCCCTAGAGGTGAGCGCCGCGATCGACCGGCTGGGCCGAAGGTGCCACGCCGTCGAAGCCGATCTGTCCGACGCCGATGCGCCGGCGCGGCTCTTCGACGGGACCGAGGAGGTGCTGGGCCCGGTGTCGGTGCTCGTCCACAACGCCAGCGCCTGGCGGCCCGACAGCTTCAGCCCCCAGGCGACCGACGCCGTCGGGCGCCAGAGCCCGATGGTCGACGTCGCGACCGCCGACGTCCAACTCGGCGTGGACGCCCGTGCCGGAGCGCTGCTGATGGCCCAGTTCATCGCCCGTCACCGACGCCGACGCGCCCGCTGGGGTCGCATCGTGACGTTGAGCTCCGGCGACGGCGGCGCGTTCTGCGGCGAGGTCTCCTACGGGGCCGCCAAGGCCGCGCTGGTCAGCTACACGCTGTCGGCGGCGGCCGAGATGGCGGCTGACGGGGTGACGGCCAACGTGGTGCACCCGCCGGTGACCGACACCGGTTGGATCACCGACGAGGTGCGGGCGTTCGTGGACGCCAACCCCGACCACCACCACATCGTCGAGCCCGGCGAGGTCGCCGAGGTCATCGCCTGGCTCTGCTCGGAGGCCGGGCGGATCGTGACCGGCAACGTGCTGCGGTGCCGCTGAAGCTCGGGCGCAGCGCCGGGTGCGGGGCGCTCAGGTGGGCCTGGGCGGGTCGGCGCCCGAGGCGCCGTCGTCGTGTGAGGCGTGGGCCTCGGTGAGTCGGTCCCGCAGCTCACGCTTGAGGACCTTGCCGTAGTCGTTGATGGGCAGGGCGTCGACGAAGCGGTAGTCCTTGGGTCGCTTGTAGCGGGCGATGTGGTCGAGGCACGTGCGGTCCAGCGCCTCGACCGCCGGCGGGTCGGCGACATCGGTGGCCACGACGAAGGCCACCACCGCCTCACCCCACTCGGGGTCGGGGCGGCCCACGACCGAGGCGGCTTCGACCCTCGGGTGGCGCAGCAGCGCCTCTTCGACCTCGCGGGGGTAGATGTTCATCCCGCCGCTGATGATGAGGTCCTTGGAGCGGTCCCGCAGCGTGAGGTAGCCCTCGGCGTCGAAGCTGCCGACGTCACCGGTGTGCAGCCAGCCGCCACGCAGTGCCTCGGCGGTGGCGTCGGGCTGGTCCCAGTAGCCGGCCATCACCACGTCGCCTCGGACGACGACCTCGCCGACCTCGCCGGCGGGCAGCGGCCGGTCATCTGCGCCGACGACACCGACCTCGACGTCGGTGCGGGCGGTGCCGACGCTGCCGAGGCGGTCGCGCCACCGGGGGTGGTCCCGATCGGCGTGGTCTGCTGCGGACAGGGCCGTGATGGTCATCGGTGTCTCGCCCTGTCCGTAGATCTGCACGAGACGAGGCCCGAAGGCGCCGAGGGCGTCCTCAAGGTCGGCGAGGTACATCGGCGCGCCCCCGTAGATGATGGTCTTGAGGTTGACCAGATCGGCGCAGGTGACCGCCGGGTCAGAGCTCAACCGCCGCACCATCGTGGGTGCTGCGAACAACGTCGTGCCCGGCCAGCGCTGTACGAGACCGGCGATCTCGTCACCGTCGACGCCGCCGGACTTCGGCGTCACGCTCACCGCGCCCCGGGCGATGTGGGGCAGGCCGTACAGGCCCGAGCCGTGGGAGAGCGGTGCGGCGTGCAGGATGGCGTCGCCGGGAGCGATCGGGTCGATGTCGGCGAAGTACGACAGCGACATCATCATGAGGTTGGCGAAGGTGAGCGTGGCCCCCTTGGGCTGCCCGGTCGTGCCGCTGGTGTAGAAGAGCCACGCAGGGTCGTCGGATCGGCGGTGCACGATGTCGGCGGGGGCCGACCCGATCAGCCGGTCCCAGCGCTCGCCGGGCACGACGACGGCCGCTCGCAGCGCCTCGACGGTGGCCACGAGCGGTTCGACGTCGTCGGCGTGCTCGGCGTCGGTGACCACGACCGAGGTGCCGCTGTGGCCGAGGACGTAGGCGATCTCGTCGGGGTGCAGGCGGGCGTTGACCGGCACGGCGACGAGCCCGGCGTGCCAGGTGGCGAGCAGCGCCTCGAGGTACTCGGGCCGGTTGCCCATGACGATCGCCACCCGGTCCCCTTCGTGCAGGTCGAGATCGGCCCGGAACCCGGCGGCGGCGCCGGCGACGCGGGCGGCGAACTGGGCCCAGGTGGCGTGCACGTCCTCGCCGTCAGCCAGCGCCGGAGCATCGGGCCGACGGCGTCCGTGGCGTTGCACCCAGATCGCGAGGTTCACGGTGCAAGGATCACGGTGCGTGCCACGTCCAAGAGGCGTGCGCCTGTCCGTCACACCGCCCGACCGCCGTCGAGACCTCCTCCAGGCGTTGGTGATCGCGCCGGCTCAGAACGGAAGGGATGAGGTGGAGACTACTGCGGAGGCCGTCGTCGATCTCATCGATCAGAAGCCGGGGAAGCTGGCCGACCCGCCCCGCCAGCCCCGACCGATCGACGAGCTCCAACCCGGGCGGCACCGCAACGGAGCTCTTCGAAAGACCCGTTGCTGCGGATTCGAGCAAGACGTTGCCAGCGAGGCCGGCCCTAGTAGACCGCACCACGGGCTACCACGGCGCCGAACGCTCCATCCGCTCGCCAATCGCCGAAGCGTTCAGCTCGGTCCGCCGCTCGGTCGCCGCAAGTGCCGCATCTGCCAGTAGCTGCTCAGCAAACGCAGGCGTCGACTGCGCACCGTGGCGACGGAGCTGATCGGTCACCCACCTCGAGAAGGGCACGTCGAGGCCTTCGATGATCGGCACGACGTCATCGGGCACGCTGATCGTCTTGTTGGGCACGTACGCATGGTACGTACGGAGCACGCATCGCAGCGACGCTTCGACCACGGGATGCCCGCGACCGGCTTGGGGATGACATCTCTGCGCCGACTCGTTGTCGAGCAGAGGGTCGCTGGTGTCGGAGGGGGGACTTGAACCCCCACGCCCTTGCGGGCACCAGCCCCTCAAGCTGGCGCGTCTGCCGATTCCGCCACTCCGACGTGGCCGCCGGATCGCTCCGACAGAACACGCCAACCTAGCACCGGCCCGAACCCGGGCACAGGCGCTGCGGCTCGCGCTCAGAGGAGGGCGGCCAGGCCTCGCAGATCGTCGACGAAGGCAGCCTCGGCGGCCGGGCGCTCGTCCCCGGCTCGCAGCACCGACGACGGGTGCACCGTCGCCCACACCAGTGGCGCCAGCTCGCTGTCGATCGGCTGACCCCGCTGCTGGGTCACCCGGAACTTCGAGCCGAGCAGTGCCTTGGCCGCCGTCGCCCCCAACAGCAGCACCGCCTGGGGCTCGACGATCGCCAGCTCGGCGTCGAGCCACGGAGTGCACGCCACCACCTCGGTGCGGTTGGGCGTCTGGTGGATGCGCCGGGGGCCCCGGGGCTCCCACTTGAAGTGCTTGACGACGTTGGTCGTGTAGGTGCGAGCCGGGTCGATGCCTGCTGCGGTCATCCCGGCGTCGAGCACGGCCCCGGCCGGACCCACGAACGGACGACCCTCGAGGTCCTCGTTGTCACCGGGCTGCTCGCCGATGACGAACAGGTCGGCGTCGAGGGCGCCCTCGCCGAACACCGTCTGGGTCCCCCGCTCGTGCAGCGGACACGCCGTGCACCCCGCAGCTGCCGCCCGCAGCTCGTCCCACGAGCCACCGGCGGGCACCATCGACGCCGTCTCCAAGGTCAACAGCTCATCTCCCAGGTAGGGGCTACCCAGCGTGGCCGGCTCGGCCCGACGCCTCCAACGTGAGGGATGCGACATCTCGTCCTCATCTTCCCCTCACATAGGCCATCCATCCTGTCGACGGTGACGAACGGACATGCGGCGAGTCACACATCGACACGCCGCCATCGGACCGCCGAGCCGTGAGCGGGAGGGATGGCCCCCGGGCCGTCCCAGGCTCGACGCTGACGAGGGGATGGGACCGGATCGACGGTCCCATCCCCTCCTCACCACCTTCTCGGCCCGTGACCGGTCGTGCGCCCACCCGACGCGAGGTCGGCGCCCGCACCCCCTTCCCATCTGACATCGCCGTCGTGGCGAACATCTCAGGTGAGGACCTCTCCCGCCGCCACCCTGCGACCAAGGTGCCGGCCCACGCGGGGCCAAGGGCGGCGTCGAGTCGACCGGGGGTGCGAGACTGCACGGATGCCTGAGCCGGTCGACCGGGGCGATCGCCCCGTGCGACCCGAGACGGCACTGCCCGCCGACCGCCCCACCGTGGCGGGCGGCCCCCAGGGCCGCGACGACGTGCGACCGGGCGAGGGTCACCACGCCCGGCCTCCCGCCGATGACGATGCCAGCGTCGCCCTCGTACGGGCCGCCGCCGGTGACCCCGGCGCCTACGAGGTCGTCTACCGGGCCACCTCTCCTCACGTGTTCGGCCTCGTCACCCACCTGCTGCGCGATCCCGCCCGGGCCGAGGAGGTCACTCAGGACGTCTTCGTCGAGGGATGGCGCCTGGCCGGGCGCTTCGATCCACATCGGGGCACCGCCCGGGCGTGGATGCTGACCCTCGCTCACCGCCGGGCCGTCGACCGCATCCGAAGCGAGCAACGATCCCGCGACCGCGAGCTGCGCGACGCTCGACGGGTGGCCGTCGCTCCCGCCGGTCCCGACGAGATCGTCGCCGACCAGCTCGATGGCGAGCGGGTGCGGGCCGCCCTCGGGTCGCTGAGCGACGTGCAACGTGAGGCCGTCGAGCTCGCCTACTACGGGGGCCTCGCCCACCGTGAGGTCGCCGAGCACCTCGACCTTCCCCTCGGTACCGTCAAGTCCCGCATCCGCGACGGGCTCATCCGCCTGCGCTCAGAGCTCGGGGACGCCCCGTGACCCCCGACGAGCTCGACGAGGTGCTCGGGGCGTACGCCCTCGACGCGGTCACCGACGACGAGCGCGCCGAGATCGAAGGCGTCTTGACCGGCGATCCCGTCCGCCGGGCCGAGGCCGACTCGCTGCTCGGCGTGGCGGCTCAACTTGGGGCCGCTGTGCCCGCCACGCCGCCCCCGTCGCTTCGGTCCGCGGTGTTCGAGGAGATCGCCCGCACCCCCCAGGAGGCCCCGGTCGCCTCCCTCGATGCGGCGCGACACCGGCGCGCCTCCCGAACGGGTCGAGGTCGGCTGGCCCTGCTGGCCGGCGTCGCCGCAGCGGCGGTCGTGACGGCCGTCGGTGGGTTGGCCTTCGCCCTCGTCCAGGCGGACCAGCGCGCCGACCGGGCCGAGCAGGTCGCCCAGGTGCTCGCCGACGACGACGCCGTGGTCGTCGACCTCACCGGCGACCTGGCCACCACGCTGCGTGTGGCCTGGTCGGCGGAGGAGGACGCCACCGTCTTGCTGGCCGACGGGCTGGCGCCGGTGGGTGAGGACCAGACCTATGAGCTGTGGGTCCTCGGTGGTGACGCCCCGGTGCCTGCTGCGCTGTTCCGCCCCGATGACGGGGGCGAGCTGCGGGTGCGGGTCGAGGGGCTGGTGCCCGAGCGAGACCAGTTGGCGGTGACCGTCGAACCCGCCGGCGGCAGCCCGGCCCCCACCGGGGACATCCTCGCCACGACCTCCTGAGCGAAGCGGCGGCGCCCGGGGACGACGGGCGACGGGCGGCACCCGACGGGCGACGGGCAACGGGCAACGGGCAACGGGCGGAGCAGCGGACGCCCATGCCGTCTCGGGCGCCGACGCGCCCGGGACGCTCGAAGGGCCCTGCGGTCGTGGACCCCATCCGCCGACGGGGGCCCATCGAACACTGCAGGTGACCAACACGGCGCCCACCGCAACGCCACCATCGACCGGGCTGGGGGGTGACCGTCCGTCGCGGACGCTTGCCGGGGCTGTCGGTGTCCTGGCCGCTGCGGCGGGACTGGCGATCGCCGAGGCGGTGGCAGGCCTGCGACGAGGCTGGCGTTCGCCGGTGCTCGACATCGGTGACCGGGTCATCGACGGCGTCCCGTCGACGGTCAAGGACCTCGCCATCGAGTGGTTCGGCTCCAGCGACAAGGCCGCCCTGCTCGTCGGCATCTTCGCCGCCCTCGGGTCCGTCGCCGCCGTCGTCGGGATCCTGGCAGTGCGTCGCAACCGGTGGATCGGACACGTCGGGGCGGGCGGGGTCGCAGCGATCGGTGCGGTTGCGGCGTTGGGCCGACGCACGGGCGATGCCTCGGTGGACGTCGTGGTGCCCTCCCTCGTCGCCGGCATCACGGCCGGCGCGGTGCTGTGGGCCCTGCCCCGGGTCGCCGCCCGGCGGCCCGAGCCGGGTGGGTCTGACGGAGAGGTCGGCGCCGGCCCCACTCGGCCGACCCAGATCGACCGTCGCCGACTGCTGGTGGGGCTCGGAGCCGTCGCGGCCGTCGCAGCCACCGCCGGTGCGACGGGGCGCTGGCTCAACGGACGGCTCAGCGTCGCTGCCTCCCGCGCCGGGGTGGCCCTCGGCGTCCCGGCCCGAGCAGCCCCACCCGTGCCCGCCGGCGCCGAGCTGGACCTCACCGGCCTCACGCCGCTGTTCACCCCGAACGCCGACTTCTACCGAATCGACACCGCCCTCACGATCCCTCAGGTGCCGGCCGAGTCCTGGACCCTGCGCATCACCGGCATGGTCGACGACGAGCTCGAGCTCACCTACGACGAGCTCCTCGCCTCGGACCTGATCGAGACCGACATCACGCTCACCTGCGTGTCGAACGAGATCGGCGGCGGCCTTGTCGGCAACGCTCGATGGGTGGGCGCTCCGCTCGCGGCACTGCTCGCCCGAGCGGGGCCTCAGGCTGGGGCCGACCAGGTCGTCGGACGGTCCGTCGACGGCTACACCTGCGGGTTCCCCCTCGCCGCGGCCCTCGACGGGCGCGACGCCATCGTCGCCACGTCGATGAACGGCCAGCCGCTGCCCCTCGCCCACGGGTTCCCGGCCCGGCTCGTGGTCCCCGGGCTCTACGGCTACGTCTCAGCGACGAAGTGGCTCGCCGAGATCGAGCTGACGACCTTCGACGCCTTCGACCACTACTGGGAGCGGCGCGGCTGGGCCGAGCAGGCCCCGATCGAGACGATGTCGCGGATCGATACGCCGAGGGGACTGGATCGGGTGCCCCCGGGCCCCACGGCGATCGCCGGGGTGGCATGGGCGCAGACCCGGGGCATCTCGGGCGTGCAGGTGCGCATCGACGACGACGAATGGGTCGACGCCGAGCTCGCCGCCGCCGTCAGCGACGACACGTGGCGCCAGTGGCTGCACCGCTGGGACGCCACGCCGGGACGCCACCAGCTCAGCGTTCGGGGCATCGACGGCACCGGCGCCATCCAAACCGCGCAGCGTGTCGAACCCATCCCGAGCGGTGCCACCGGGCACCACACGATCGTCGTCCTCGTGGACGACGCCAGCTGACGTCACCCCTGACGCCAGCGCTCAGCGACCAACCAGAGAGGAACCCTCATGCCCAACCGCTTCACCTTGCGCGCCGCAGCGCCGCTGCTCGGCCTCGCCCTCGTGGCATCGGCGTGCGGCGACAGCGACGACGCCGACGTCGACATCGACCCCGTCGACGCAGTGACCGAAGAGATGACCGAGGACATGACCGAAGAGGACGTGACCGAGGACATGATGGACGACGACATGACCGAAGACGGCATGGCCGACGACACCATGGACGAGGACATGGCCGAAGACGGCATGGACGACGACATGATGGACGAGGACATGGCCGAGGACGGCATGGCCGACGACATGACGGGCGACGAGATGGCCATGATGCCGACGGGTTCGGCGTGCGCCACCGTGCCGGCTGACGGCGAGGGCTCCTTCACCGGCATGGCCGACGACCCCGCCGCCACCGCAGCGTCGAACAACCCCGAGCTGTCCACGCTGGTCACTGCGGTCGAGGCCGCCGGGCTCGTCGACACCTTGAACGGCGAGGGCCCCTTCACGATCTTCGCCCCGGTCAACTCCGCCTTCGATGCGCTCCCCGAGGGCGCCCTCGATGCCGTGCTCGCCGACACCGACCTGCTGACCGCGGTGCTCACCTACCACGTGGTGCCCGGGCAGCAGCTCGGCTCGGACGCGCTCGCCGACGCCGGCACGGTCGCCACCGTCAACGGCGCCGACCTCGCCGTCGATGGCCTCACCGTTGGCGCCGGCGCCAACGTCGTGTGCGCCGACATCCCCACGGCCAACGCCACCGTGCACCTCATCGACGCCGTCCTGTTGCCCCAAGAGGCACTCGACGCCCTGGCCGCCGGCTGAGCCGGCTCCGGGGACGGGCCGCCGCAGCCGGGTGACCCACCTGGGCCCCTGACCCTCATCGACCACCAGAGCGGTGAGATCGCCTCGATCTGGCGATCTCACCGCTCGCGCGTCCACCGCGGAACCGCCGTGGGAGGCTCGACGGCGTGGAGCCCGACGACGTCCCCCGTCACCGCCGCATCCACGCCAACCGCACGTTGAACCTGCGGGCCATGCGAGCCGTCGGCTACGACATGGACTACACGCTCGTCCCGTACTTCACCGACGAGTGGGAGCGGGCCGCCTTCGAACACGCCCTCGACGAGATCGACCGGCGGGGGTGGCCGGCCGCCGAGCTGCGCTTCGAGCCCGACGAGGTCACCCAGGGCCTCGTCTTCGATCTCGAGCTCGGCAACCTCGTCAAGGCGACCCGCTTCGGGTACGTCATCAGGGCCTGTCACGGCACCCGCCCGCTCGCCTACGACGAGCTGCGGGCCGCCTACTCGGGCACCTCGGTCGATCTCAGCGAACCCCGCTGGGAGTTCACCAACACCATGTTCTCGCTGTCCCAGTCCAGCCTGTACGGCCAGCTCGTCGACCACCTCGACGCCGGGCGCCTGCCGGGCGTGGTCGGCTATGGCGAGCTGCACCAGGTGGTCGGCGCGGCCATCGACGCCGTGCACGTCGGCACCGACCTCAAGCCCGGCATCCTCGCTGACCCCGAGCGCTTCATCGACCCCGACCCCCACATCGCCTCGACCCTCACCGACCAGCGCCGAGCCGGCAAGCGCGTGCTGCTGATCACGAACTCCGACTGGGACTACACCCGGGAGGTCATGCGCCTCGCCGTCGAGCCGTTCGTGCCGGCCGGCACCACCTGGCGTGAGCTGTTCGACATCGTCATCGTCAGCGCCCGCAAGCCGTCGTTCTTCACCTCGGACCAGGCGGTGTTCCGCATCATCGACGAGGACCGGGGCACCCTGATGCCCCACCACGGTCCGCTGCTGGCCGGTGAGGCCTACGTCGGGGGCGGCGCCCGTCTGGTCGAGGAGTCGCTCGGGTTGACCGGCGACGAGCTGCTCTACGTCGGTGATCACCTGTTCGGCGACGTCCACGTCACCAAGATCACGTTGCGGTGGCGCACCGCGCTGATCGTGCGCGAGCTCGAGGAGGAGATCCTCGACGCCGAGGCGTTCGAGCCCCACCAGCGCGAGCTCGTCTCGCTGATGGCTCACAAGGCGGCCCTGGAGCGCCAGCTCGCCGTGGCCCGTCTGGACCGCCTGCGCGCCGGCGCCGAAGCCGACGATGCGAGCGCTGACGGTGACGCCGGTGACGCCGATGACGCCCGGGATCTCATCGCCCAGGTCGTGGCCACCATCGCCGAGATCGACGACGCCGTGGCCCCGCTCGCCCGGGCGTCCGCCCAGCTGACCAACCCCCGGTGGGGACCGATCATGCGAGCCGGGCTCGACAAGAGCCTGTTCGCCCGTCAGGTCGAGCGCTACGCCGACGTCTACACGAGTCGGGCGTCCAACCTCGGCCTGGCCACCCCGTTCGCCTACCTCAGAGCCCCCCGCAGCGACCTGCCCCACGACCCCCGCTGAGCCTGGCTCGCGCCGGCGATGCCGCCTGGTCGTTCACGTGGCGGGCCGAGGGGCGCGCCGGCGACTCAGGCGGTGGCGTCGACCACGTCGAAGGTGATGCCGGCGTGGGCGACGAGACGGTCGACGAGCACACCGTCAAGGGCGCTCGCCGGTGTCCAGAACCCCCCGCCCACCTCGTCACGGCCGCGATCGAGCAGCGCCAGCGCCGCCTCGGTCAACATCCTCGACGTCGAGCCGTACCCGGGGTCGCGGTCGCCGACCACCTTGGTCTCGAGGCGCTGGCCCGCTGCGGTGCGCCCGAAGAACCTCACGTCGAACCAGCCGGCAGCCTGGGCCTCGGGGGCCGGACCCTGTCCCGATGAGGGCACCAGCCGGTCGACCAACCACCGGGTCGGCCCGAACGAGCTGAGCGCCGCCGCGGCGCCGGTGCCGATGGTGACCCCGGTCGCCGCCCCCAACCCGATCGGACCGGTGCCGGTGAGGACCGCCTCGTCGTAGGCGAACCGCTCGCCCCAGGGGTGACCGAGCAGGGCGTGGGTGCGCAGGACCACCCGCACGTTGGGCGTGGCCATGACGAAGGGGGCGACCCACCGTCCGCTCAGCTCGTCGCGCCGGGGGCGACGGACCTCGGGCTGGGCGGGGCCGTGACGTGAGCCCTCCGGCGCCAGGGCGTGGGGGTCGTCGAGCACCTCACGGGCGAGCGCGTCGCCCCCGCGGGCCTCGTCGAGAGCGTTGAGGCCGCTGGCGATGGTGCCGCCGCTCACCCCGCCGCTGGCGCCCTGCAACCGCATGCCGATCCGCTCGCACGGGGCGCCGAAGCGGCGCTGCGCCTCGGCCTGGGTGAACCAGACCCCGAGATCAGAGGGGATGGAATCGAACCCGCACGCGTGCACGATGCGGGCGCCCGACGCCGCCGCAGCGTCCTGGTGGGCGTCGATCATGGCGCGCATCCACCTGGGCTCACCGGTGAGGTCGCAGTGGTCGGTGCCCGCCACCGCGGCGGCAGCGACGAGGTCCGAGCCGTGGAGGGCGTAGGGTCCGACGGTCGACACCACGACACGAGTGGACTCGGCGAGGCGTCGCATCGCCGCCGGGTCGTGGGCGTCGGCGACGATCTGCTCGACGTCAGCCCCGGTGTCAGAGGCCACCCGGGCGAGCTTGGCGGCGTCACGCCCGGCGATCGCCCACCTCAGGTCCGGCCTCGCCTCGGGTCCGGCCGGGTCGGCATCCCCGCCGCCGCCCGCTCCGCTGTCGCCGTCGGACCCGCCGGTGCCGATCCGTTCGACCAGGCGCCGACAGACGAGCTGGCCGACGAAGCTCGTGGCACCGAACACGCAGAGGTCGAGGTCGCGATCGCTCATCGTCTGAGCATGACACCCCCGCCCCGGTCACCCCCCGACGAACCCAGGGGTGTCCCCTGGCTCAGCGTCCTCGTCCGGGAGCCTGGCGGTGACAGACTCCGTTCGCGATGACCGACGACGTCGAGACCGATCCGAGCTGGCTGTCCCCCGAGGACCTCGAGGTCGCCCGGGGCCGCATGCCGATCGTGTACGTCGACGCCGTGCCCGTCCGCGTGGACGGCAGCGGCGAGGTCACCCACGTCGGGCTGCTGCTGCGGGTGATGCCCGACGGCACGATCAGCCGGGCGGTGGTGTCGGGCCGGGTGCTCTACGGCGAGCGCATCCGAGCCGCACTGGTCCGCCACATCGAGAAGGACCTCGGCACGCTCGCCCTGCCCCGCGTCCCGCTCGACCCATCGCCGTTCACCGTCGTGGAGTACTTCCCCGAGCCGTGGGTGAGCGGCTTCCACGACCCCCGCCAGCACGCGGTCAGCCTCGCCTACCTGGTGCCGATCGAGGGCGACACCGAGGCGAGCGACCGGGCGCTCGACGTGACGTGGCTGACCCCCGGCGAAGCGGTCAGCCCCGAGGTCCGTGGGGAGATGACCGGCGGCCACGACCGGCTCGTGCGCCTGGCCCTCGCCCACGCAGGCTGCCTGCCGTAGCCGCCGGCCGTGTTCGGCCCTCCCTGGGGGCCCGTGTCGCGTCGACCGGCGGCTCGTGTGGCGTCAGGCACGTCGCGACTACGCTGGCACCAGAGCCGTCGGCCCCGGTGCGCCGGCGACCGAGGGGGGTGCGGTGACCGACGTGGACGCTCAGCGGGGCGTCGACCGAGACGTCGTCGACCTGGTCGAGGCCTACGAGCCGACCGCCCCGTGGGTGTTGGAGGACCCCGCCGCCGCCCACGCTGTCCTGCGGACCCGGTGCCCGGTGCACCGCACCGACGCGCTCGAGCGTCCGCTGTGGTCCCTCAGCCGGGCCGACGACGTCCACGCCGCCCTCACCGACCACGAGCTGTGGTCCAACGCTCGGGGGCCCGGCATCGGCGACTCGACGAGCGGCCGGGGCGACATGCAACACGACGACCCGCCCGAGCACACCCGGCGACGCCGCTTCGCCCGCGACTGGTTCCTGCCCACCGCTGTCGGCGACCTCGAGCCGGCGCTGCGATCGCTGTGCGCGTCACTCGTCGACGACGTCGCGCCGCAGGGCCGAGCCGACCTGTACGCCGACGTCGCCCTCCCCCTGCCGGTCACCAGCTTCTGCGAGCTGATGGGCGTCGAGATCACCGACCGCCAGCGGTTCCTCGACTGGGCCGACGCCCTGGTGGTGGCCATGGCGTTCCCCGAGCAGGGGGCCGAGGCCCGCCGCGAGCTCAACGCCTTCACCCTCGCCGAGATCGACCGACGCCGGACGATCGCCGACGGCGGCGGCTCGCCGCCCCCGGGCCTGCTCACCCACCTCGCCGTCGACACCTACGCCGACGGCGAACGGATGGACCGCCACGAGGCGGTCAACATGAGCAACCAGCTGCTGATCGCCGGTCACGAGACGTCGACATCGCTGATCACCAACTGCGTGTGGCGCCTGCTCGAGCGGCCCGAGCGGTGGGAGCGCCTCGTGGCAGAACCGTCGCTGGTGCCCAACGCCATCGAGGAGAGCCTGCGCTTCGACCCTCCCGTGTTGGGGCTGTGCCGCACGAACAACGTCGACACCACCGTCGACGGGGTCGACATCCCGGAGGGTTCCAAGGTCATGATGCTCTACGCGTCGGCCAACCGCGACCCCGGGCGCTTCGACCGGCCTGACGAGTTCGTCCTCGACCGCCTCCTCACCGACACCCGCCGGCACCACTCGTTCAGCTGGGGCATCCACCACTGCCTCGGGGCCAACCTCGCCCGCCTCACGGGGCGGGTGGCGGTCGAGACCCTCGTGGACCGCCTGCCGTCACTGCGACTCGACGGCCCGACCACCCGGGTGCCGTCGCCGTTCCTGTGGGGTCGCAAGCACCTCCCCGTCACCTGGAGCGTCTCATGAGCACCCACCACGCCGCGCCGGGCCAGGGCGTGCCGCCCGTCGAGGTGGACCTGTTCGACAAGGCCACCGTCGACTGCCCCTATGACGCCTACGACACGCTGCGAGCGCTCGCCCCGGTGTGGCGAGAGCCCCGCACCGGCATGTTCGTCGTCACCCGCTACGACGACGTGCGGGCGATCCTGTCTGACACCGAGCGCTACACCAACGAGCGCACGCGGGCCCGGCGTGATCCCCGTTCGGAGATGCTCGGCAAGCTGTACCGGGCGAAGGGCTGGGTTCCCGCCCCGACCCTGGCCGGGCGCGACGACCCCAACCACAAGGAGATGCGGGGGCTGTTCAACCACGCCTTCCGCCCGTCTCGGATCAAGCAGCTCGAACCGTTCATCGAATCACTCGCCCACCGCCTCCTCGACGAGATCGTCGACGCCGGCACCTGTGACTGGGTGCGGGCCTTCGCCGTGCCGCTGCCCCTCATCGTGATCGGTGAGCAGATGGGCGCGCCCGAGTCCGACATCTGGCAGATCAAGGCGTGGACCGACGCCTGGGTGCAGCGCCTCGGGATGATGCAGAGCGACGACGAGGCCATCTGGTCCACCGAGATGGAGATCGAGGCCCAGCACTACTTCCAACCGATCTTCGAGCGGTTGCGGGCCGAGCCCGACGACACGCTGCTGTCTGACCTCGTCAACACCCCCGTGCCCGAGTGGGGTCGCACGCTCTCTGACGAGGAGCTCCACGCCGAGATGATGGCCGACACCTTCGTGGGCGGGTCCGAGACCACCACCAACGCCCTGTCGGCCGGGGTGATGCTGTTGATCCAGAACCCTGCCGTGCGGGCCCAGGTGTGGGAGGACCCCGACACCCACGTGCCGCTGCTCGTCGAGGAGGTGCTGCGCCTCGAGGGACCGGTGCAGGGGCTGTTCCGCACCGCCCGGGTCGACGTCGAGCTGCACGGGGTGCACATCCCCGCCGGCTCGGTGCTCAACATCCGCTACGCCGCAGCCAACCGCGACCACGAGATGTTCGACTGCCCCGCCGACATGGACCTCGGGCGCGACAAGCTGCGCCAGCACCTCGCCTTCGGGTTCGGCGTGCACTTCTGCATGGGCGCCCCGCTCGCCCGGCGCGAGCTGGCCGTCGGGTTCCGGGCGCTCGTCGACCGGGTCGAGGACCTGTGGCTCGTCGAGGGCGCCAACGACTTCTCGGTGCAGCCCAACTTCTGCCTGCGAGCCCTCGAGCAGCTCCACATCGGCGTCACGCCCCGGGCCTGATCTCGGCCCCGCCCAGCTGTCAGGTACCGGTGACCAGCTTCCTGGCCGGATCCGCACTCTTCTGATCCAGCCGGCCAGCTCGACCCGGTGCTGCTGCGCGCCCCTCGCCGGTCGGGCTCAACCGGTCTCGATGACGCTCCCGTACCGCTGCTGCGCAGCCTGGGCCGACGTGCCGAGCAGCTCGCCGACCCGCTGCCAGGTGACGCCCTTGGATCGCGCTGCGGTGACCGCCTCGATGACCTGACGTTCGCTTCGTGCCCAGGCCAGGGCTGCGCGTTCGAGGAGGTGCTCCTCGACAGGGCGCTCGTCACCGGGCTGCGGCTCGTACGCCTCGAAGCGCTCGGCGAGCGCCTCAGCGTGGTCGAGGATCTCTTGGATGGACTTCGGCATCACGTCTCCAGGAACTTGGGGCGGGCCGCCATGGCGTGGAGGATGAACTCGATGCCCTCTGCCTCGGTCAGCCCGACTTCGAGCAAGCGAGCCGATGCATCTGGACCGATGATCATCGTGAGACCGTCAAGGTCGAACACTCGGATCGGATACCGGTGGGCGTGCAGCATGTCCTCGTCCGCGATCCCGTGCCGGCGGGCGCTGGGCAGGATCACGGGATCCGCAGCCGTCAACGTACCTTGAGGTAGGGCCGCCCGGCAGCCGCCGAGCGGGCCCAGCCGGACTCAGTCACAGGGCCCGGCCAAGTGTGCCCGCTCGAGGACGAGGGCGAACACCTCGTCGAGACCGGGGTGCTCGCCCCAGCTGACGACCTCGTCGAGGACGCCGGCCACGGGCCCGCACGGGTCTCGGCGCACCTCGGCAACGAGGCGTCGCCACGCCGTCAGCCCGCCCCGCTCGACGGCCGCCAACACGGCCTCGGCGGGCCAGTCGCGCACGTCGTCGGTGGGCCCGACCACGACGTTGCGTCCCACCGACCGGGCGACAGCGTCGGCGCTAGCGGCGCTCACCGGGCCTCCCCCGGGTCGAGCTCGAGCATGCGTGCCGCCACGGTGCGGAGGTGCTCCACGACCGCTGACCACTTCTGCCAACGGGGATCGAGACGCCGGTACACCTCGAGCTCGTCGATGGTGCGCCGATCCCGGGGACGGGGGTCACCGAGCTGGCGGACGAGCTGGCACGCCACCCGCCCATCGCCCTCGTACAGGTCGGCGTAGTAGTCGTCGAGCCCGATGAGGGTGCGTGCGGCCGCATCGAGGCCGAGGTGGTCGCCGAGCGCTGCCAGGTCGAGGTAGTCCCGGGTCTGGTTGCGGGTGACCGCCAGCCAGGCCTTGATGCGCAGCATCTCCGCCGCGGTGGGCACCGTGAGGACCTTGCCGGACATGTCGAGGCGCTCCACTTCGAGGGGACGAGCCCGGCGGAGCTGGCGGATGCCCGACTCGATCCCTCCGAGGGACCCGAGGATGATCCGGCCGGGTTGGGCGCGCGCCGTCGACCAGTCCCCGAGCGCCTCCAGGTTGTGCAGCACCGTGTCGAAGCGGTCGGCCAGATCGGCGACGACGTGGTCGTGATCAAACGAGAGCCGATGACCGGCGTGGTGTGCGGCGGCCGAACCACCGACGAGCACGGCTCCGGGGACGATCGCCTGCAGTCGTGCGGCACTGGCTAGCACCACCTCCAGCGTCGGTTCGCCGGGCCCGGTCACATGCCGAACGCTACTGTCGGGCCTCCGCCCTCGCGAGGGGCGCTGGGGATCTTCGGCGGAGTCGCACCATTCCGCTGGCACCGCTCCGGCTGAACCCGCGGGGACGACCCGGCGCAACGACGTCAGAGGCGGGGAACGTGTCGATCGAGGAGCCCTACGGGGAGCTGATCACCTCGACGCTCGACATCGCGACGTGGAACCTCTGGGGACGGTTCGGTCCGTGGGAGCAGCGACACGACCGCATCGTCGACACGTCGCTGCAGCATCCCGTCGACGTCCTGGTGTTGCAAGAGAGCTGGACGACCCCCGACGGAGGGTCCCAGGCCGAGCTCCTCGGCCAGGCACTGGGGCTCGGTCACTGGTTCGTGGGGCTTCCGGGGCCCGATCACGGCGGGTGGCACCCCGCATCGGCCATCGTGTCGCGGTGGCCCATCGATCGGCCCCACCATCGATCGTTCGAAGCGGTCGAGGACGTCCGGGGCTGGCCCGGCCAGGTCGTCGCCGCGACCGTCGTCGGTCCGCGGGGGCGGGTGCCGGTCATCGGGGTGGCACTCGACTGGCCGCCCCACGGCGGGCCGACGCGATTGGTCGCAGTCCGACAGCTCGCTGCGCTGTGCCGGGAGCTCGGACGGGCCGAGGCCTACCCCGTCGTGGTGTGCGGTGACTTCAACGCCGGACCCGATTCGGCGGAGCTTCGAGCGCTCACCGGCCTCGATGCGCCTGCTGCGCCGGGCTTCGTGCTCTTCGACGCCTGGACCACAGCCGGGCAGGGCCCCGGGATCACCTGGGATCGCACAAACCGCTGGGCGATGCCGACGCTCCTGGCGTCACGTCGGATCGACTTCATCCTGACCGGCTGGCCGAGTCAGCCGGGAGGGGGCGGCGACGTGCTCCGAGTGCGTGTCATCGGCGACGACGATCCCGAACATCCACCGTCGGACCACTACGCCGTGAGCGCCCGACTCCGCTATTGAGGCTCAGCTGCGCCGGGACGGCATCGATCGCCGCCACGGGAAGCGGGCGTCCACTGCTCCCCGCAGCAGACCCGTCCGCCGACTCAGCTGGCTCGGTGGGCCGTCCCAGCGGCCAGCTCTTCGTCGCTGATCCAGCTGCCGTGGAAGCCGAACGGCACACGGCGGGGCATGCGCACCCGTGCCACGGGGCCGGCGGCGGGATCCGACGCGTCGAGCACGACGAGCTCGCTGGCGTCGTCGGCGGCGTCGTAGACGAAGCCCATCGCCCAGCCCTCGTCCTCGGCGGCGCCATCCCCGGCACGAGCGAAGGCGAACTCGCCCGGATGCGCCGTCGGCCCGAGGTCACAGACCTCTGACGAGCCGTCGGTGAGGTCGTAGCGAACGACGGTGCCGGGGTCGGTGAGCGCGCCCCGACCCTCGGGACGCTGCGCCGCCACCCAGCCGTAGCGGTGTCGCAGGCCGACGACCCGGTCGTCGACGCGGGGGAAGGCGTGGGCGACGTCGTCGAGCTGGCGTTCGCGCACCGACCCGTCGGACAGGTCGAGCTCCCAGCGGTGCAGGTACGACGGCGGGAAGTCGTCCATCGACTCCCGCCACATCGACTCGTGGCGGCCCACGTCACACACGACGGTGTCGCCGTCGACGTAGGCGTTGAGGGGGTGGAACACGTAGCAGGGGTCGACCTCGAACCAGCGGATGTCGGCGTCGGTGCCCATGCGGGGCAGCACGCCGACGCGGGCGCCGTGGTCGTCGCTCCAGCCGATGGGCGGCTCGCCTCGCATGGCTGCCTCGACGTCGATGACCACCGGCAGGTCCATGAACACGGCGTGGTCGCGGGTGATCATGAAGTCGTGCATCATCGTCGGCGCCGGCACGCTGATCGGCGCGGAGTGCACCAGGCGGCCGGCGGCGTCGAGCACGTGGTAGGTGAGGAACGGCTCGACCGCCCCGTAGCCGAAGAAGTGCAGCTCCCCGGTCTCAGGACACAGCTTCGGGTGGGCGGTGAAGGCGGTGGCGAGCTTGCCGCCGAAGTCGTCGCACCCCACCGTGGCGAGCTCGGCGTCGACCTCGTAGGGCAGGTGGCCCTCCTCGAGGGCCCAGATGCGACCGGCGTGGGCCACCACGTGGGTGTTGGCCGCGCTGGCGGTGGGGTCGAGCATCGTGTCGGGAGCCATGGCGTCGAGGTCACCCCGGTACTTCGACGTCTGCACGTAGCGGTTTCGGTACCACGACGCCCGACCGGCATCGAGGCGCACGCCGTGCAGCATGCCGTCACCGAAGAACCAGTGGCCCGCCGCCCCGCTCTTGGGGTTGGACCCGTTGCGGACGTAGAGCCCGGTCAGCTCGCGCGGCAGGGACCCGATGACCTCGAGGTCGACGTCGGTCCGCTCGTCGTGCACGGGGGCGTAGTTGCCCTTGAGGAACCAGGGAGCGGTGGCGTCGTCGGCGGCGGTGGTGCGCCCCGGTTCGGTGGCGGTCATCGGCGGTCCTTCCACCAGTCGGCCACCTGGGCGGCGTACCGGTCGCTGTAGCGGGCGGTGAGCTCGTCGGCGTCAGCCGGGGCGTCCTGGTGCTCGGTCGGCGGCAGGTCCGACGCCCCCTGGATCGGGTCGACCCACTCCAGGCGGAACGCCTCCATGACCTCACCGAGCGACGGAGCCTCCTGCTCGTGGTGGTCGCTGGTCTGGTGGTCGATGAAGGCCTGGAAGTCGTCGAAGGCGAGCAACGTGTAGTAGCTGCGCGGCTCGGCGCCACGCCAGTACTCATATCGACGCACCCCCGTCTCGTGTTCGTGGGTGTCTCGCACGAGGCGGCGGGCGATGTCTTCGAAGCGATCCTCGCTGCCCTCGCGAATGGTGATGTGGGCGAGGATCGTTGCCATGGGCCGAACGTAGCTGCGCCAGCAGGCTGGTGCTCCACCACCGGCGCCGGCGCCGGCGGCGCCCCGGGCGGCGTCCCCGACGGCGTCCCCGAGGCGGCCTCGGCGCCACCGGCGTCGTGGCTCAGCGGCGTCGTGGCTCAGCGGCCGGTGGCGCTGAAGTGCATCCAGTCCTTGGCCGAGGCCCAGTGCCCTCCCCACGCCCAGCCGACGTCGGCGAAGGCGGCCACCACCTCGTCGCCGTCGTGGATCACCCCCGGCACGCCCCGGCGGCGGTCGACGTTCACGGCTGCGAGCTCGGGGATCACCACCTCGCCCCGCACGTAGGGGTTGAGGAACGGGTTGAGGTCCAGGGCGAGCCCGTAGGCGTGCTCGGACCACCGTGACCCCCCGACGGTGGACCGGCACACGAAGGCACTCGACACGTTGGTATCACCGGTCGGGTGGGCGTCGACCTCGGTGCGGCTGATCACCCGCAACTCCTCGATCGGGAAGCTCGCCGAGTGCAAGCGGCGCAGGACCGCCACCACATCGAGCGCGACCGACTCGTGCACGATCAACTCGCCGAGGTGGTGACCGCCGTGGAAGCCGCGGTGGGAGGCCACGACGTAGGCGAGCTCGTCGGCGTCGACCGGACACCCCTCGTGCCAGGTCGAGCGGGCCAGCACCTCGGGCGGCACCTCGCCGATCGACCAGGCGAACCGGTCGCTCGAGGGGGCGGGCAGCGGTCCGGTGGGCGTGGGGAATCGACGCACGATGAGCTCGACGGGGGTGGGGCCCGCCTCGCCGAGGCCATCGGGCCCCAGGGGCAGGCGACGCTGGCCCAACCAATCGGGCGGCAGGTTGCAACCGGTGAGGACCAGGGTCACGACCAGCGCGACGACGAGCGCCAGCCCGGCACGGGCGGGCCGGGCTGTACGGTCCCTCACCCCAGCAGGGTCACCGAGGAGAGGGCGACAGATGACGGGACGGCTCGACGGCAAGGTGGCGGTCATCACCGGTGCGGCCAGTGGCATCGGAGCGGGCACGGTGCGACGCTTCGTCGCCGAGGGGGCCGAGGTGGTCGCCGCCGACGTGCAGGGCGGCCCGCTCGGCGAGCTGGCCGCCGGGCTGGGCAGCGCCGTGCGGGCCATCACCTGTGACGTGTCGGCCGAGGACGACGTCGCCGCCGCCGTCGACCTCGCCGTCGAGGCGTTCGGACGGCTCGACGTGATGTTCAACAACGCCGGCATCGTCGGCGCCATCGGCCGCATCGCCGACACGCCCGCCGAGAGCTGGGACCGCACCATCGCCGTGGATCTTCGCAGCGTGTTCCTCGGCATGAAGCACGCCGCCCGGGTCATGGTGCCTCGCGAGCAGGGCTCGATCATCTCCACGTCCAGCACCGCCGGCGTCCTCGGTGGTCTCGGCCCCCACGCCTACACCGCGGCCAAGCACGCCGTCATCGGGTTGACGAAGTCGGTGGCGTCCGAGCTGGGCACCCACCACATCCGGGTCAACGCCATCTCCCCGGGCAACACCGTCACGGCCATGACCTCGGCGGTCATCACGGGCAACCCCGACGACACCGAGGCCGCCACCCGCCAGATCGAGGCCGGTTCACCCCTGGGCATCGCCGGCGTGCCCGACGACATCGCCAACGCCGCGCTCTACCTGGCCAGCGACGAGTCGCGCTACGTCAGCGGCCACACGCTGGTGGTCGACGCCGGCCAGACCACCAACGGCGGCAGCGCTCGGTTCCACCAGCAACAGGCGGCGTTGCTCGCCGAGGCGGGCACCCGGCACTGACCGGGCCGTGTCGGCTCAGGTGGCAGCCGCCTCGTCCTGGCGAGCGGCCATCCACTCGGCGGTGGCGTCGCGCATCTTGAACCCGTCGTAGCCGATGCGCTGGGTGGGCGTCACCGCCAGGACGACCCGTCGGGGCGAGTCCAAGAAGTCGACGAAGGGCTCGACCATCTGGGGCCGGCGGCGGCCGTACAGCGCCTCGGCGAGACGGGGGTACATGTAGTCCTTGGACTCACGATCCTCGAGCACCTCGCAGGTGCCCTTGTAGGTGACGGTGCGACCGGCCCGGATGTCGGTGCCCGCCGAGGTGACACAGATCGCCACGCGGGGGTCGCGGCGCACGGCCGGCACCCGCGCCCGCTGGCGCGACGCCGTGAGCCAGAACCTGCCGTCGTCGAAGAAGTAGCTCATGATCACCCCGACGGGCCACCCCTCCTTGTTCGACCACATGAACGTGCACTCGTTCTGCTGGTCCAACAGCTCTCGCTCGTCGTCGTCGTCGAGGGTGTAGACGGTGACGTCCTCGTAGTTCTCCGGGTGCTCGGCCATGTCCGCTCCCCCTGCATCGACCGCATGATCAGACTGGCGGCCGCAGCGTAGGCCGTCACCCCGCCCCCTGGGCGTACACCTCGAGGTGTATGATGTGTAGATGGGCCGGACCAACATCGAGATCGACGACGAGCTGATCGAACGGGTGATGACCGGCTTTGGGTTGCGCACCAAGCGAGAGGCCGTCCACCTGGCCCTGGAACGACTGGCGGGTGGAGGACCGATGGACGTGGCCGAGCAGCTGACGATCGAGGGCGTGGGCTGGGACGGAGACCTCGACGACATGCGCCGCACGAGCGCCGCCGCCGGCCCCGGTGCCGATGCTGCTGGTTGACACATCGGCCTGGATCGAGTTCCTCCGGGCGACCGGGAGCCGCCAGCACCTCCACCTCCGTGACACGATCGCCGCCCGAGAGGCCGTCGTGATCGACCCGGTCCTGATGGAGGTGATGGCCGGCAGCCGACCGGGAGCCGTCGAGCAGACACGCCGCCTGCTGGACGCCCAACGTCGGGAAGCCCTCGTCCCCAGGATCGACTGGTTGGGCGGAGCCACCATCTTCCGAGAGCTCCGCCGCAGCGGGGTGACCGTCCGCTCGCCGATCGACGCCGTGATCGCCGCGGTGGCGATCCGCACCGGTCTGGCGGTGCTGCACCGCGACCGCGACTTCGACGCGATCGCGGCCCACACCGAGCTGCAGGTCGTGCCCTCCGACGACGGCGCCGACGATCCGTGATCGATCCGGCGGCGTCGGCACCGGGCCGAATTGATCGCCCGGTCAGATCGATGCGCCACCGCCTAGGCTCTTCGATCACGCGAACCCGGGGGGACGCTCGATGACGACGTTGGGGACCTATCCGCTCTTCCAGCACGCCTACCTGGTCAACGACCTGGAGAAGGCGATCCACGGCTGGAACGACCTGTTCGGCGCCGGACCGTTCGTGGTGACCGAGCACCACAAGACCGACACGTTCACGTACCGGGGCACCGACGCCGAGGCCGATGTGTCCTACGCCTTCGGCTACCTCGGTGACCTGATGATCCAGTTCATCGTCCAACACGACGACACGCCGTCGATCTACCGGGACATGTTCAGCGCCGGCGAGGAGGGCTTCCACCACGTCGGTGTGCTCGTCCACGACTTCGACGACGAGCGCCGCCGCCTGCTCGACGCGGGCTTCGTCGCCGCCTGTGAGCTCCACGCCGACCGGGTCGATGCGTCGTACTTCGACACGCGGGCGGTCAACGGCTGCTTCACCGAGATCCACGGCGACCCGCCCCACATCCTCGGTGCGTTCGCCACCTGGAAGCGGGCCCACGAGCTGATGCGACCGGGTGACCCGACGATCATGACCCGTCCTTGAGCCACGTCGGGCCTTTCGTCCAGCCCAGCCACGCCCGGCCCGTGAACGCCGCACCGCCCATCCACGGGGGAGCCCCATGACCACCACCGACCCGCTGCTCGACGCCATCGAGGAGGTGTGGGCCGTCGACGACGAACCGGGCGCCCAGCGGCGCTTCCCCCACATGCCCCTGGGCGAGGCGGTCGACATGGGCCACGCTGGCGACGGCACCCCGCTGGTCGACCCGCGCATCTTCGACTCGTCGGAGTTCCGGCGCAACCCGTACCCCTACTACCGGATCCTGCGCGACCACCACCCCGTGTTCCACGACCGGCTGCACAACTCGTTCCACGTCACCCGCTACGCCGACGTGACCGACTGCTACATGGACGAGGCCGGCTTCAACACCATCCCCAAGGGCAGCTCCTCGGGTGTGCTCGGCAACACCCAGCTCGAGCTCAGCGGCATCGAGCACCATCGGCGGCGCAACGTCTATGGACGTCACCTCGTCGGCAAGGCCCTCAACCTGCGCGTCGGGGCGATCCGTCAGATGGCCGCCGAGATGATCGAGACCTTCGCCGGGCCAGCCCCGGCAAGCTGGGTGGAGATCGACGCCACCACGGGGCGACGGACCGTGGAGCTGGCCCGGGCGTTCGCCAACGAGTTCCCCATCAGGGTCGTGTGCCAGGTGCTCGGCATCCCCGACGATGCCCGTGACCAGTTCTACTACTGGTACTCGTCGATGATGCGTGGCCTCGGCGGCTCAGAGACCCACCAGCAGGGGCTGGAGGCGCGCCAGGACCTCGAGGACTACGTCGCGGGCCTCGTCGAGCGGCGCCGGCGCGAGCCCGGGTACCTCCTCGACGACGACGGCGAGATCGTCTGCAAGGACATCACGACCGAGCTGTGCGAGGCCGTCATCGACGGCGGGGTGATGTCGACCGAGGAGATCACCTCCAACATCGCGCTCATCGTCGGCGGCGGGGGCGAGACGACCCGGGGGGCGATCCTCAACATGTGGTACCTGCTACTGCAGCACCCCGAGCAGCTGGCGGCGGTGCAGGCGGGCGAGGTCAGCTGGGACACCGCCTTCCACGAGACGCTGCGCCACTCGACCCCCATCGGGGGACAGCCCCGCCACAACAGCTTCGAGATCGACCTGCACGGGGTCACGATCCCCGCGGGCTCGCTGCTCAACATGGTGGACGTGTCGGCCAACCACGACGACCGGGTCTTCGCCGACCCCGAGCGCTTCGACGTGTTCCGTAGCGACCTGTACAGCGGCAAGATCCGTCGGGCTGGCTACGACGACGGCGCACGGTCGAGCCACATGGCGTTCGGCGTCGGACCCCACCTGTGCCCGGGGGCGTGGATCTCCCAGCAGGAGTCGGTGGTCGGCTCCGAGATGCTGAGCGCCCACCTCACCGATCCCGAGATCGTCGTCGAGCGGATGCCCCGTGACGACGTCGACGGCGACTCCCTGGCCCCGATCGGTCTGGGCTCGATCGCCGAGCTGTGGATCTCGTTCGTGCCGACCGGTCAGAAGGCGTGACCGGCACGCTCACCGACGCCCAGGAGCGCAGCGCGCCACCCCGGGAGGTCGACCCGAGCGGGCACCGGAGCTATGAGATCTACCTGCGAGAACGGGTCGGCGAGTCGACCGCGCCGATCAAGCCCCGCCAGCTGATCTCCGCTGAGTTCCTCCGCGACCCGTTCCCCGTCCTGGCGACGCTGAGAGACCACGCCCCCTGCTATCGGGACTGGCTCGGCAACGCCTTCTGGGTGACCCGCTACGACGACGTGACCTCGATGCTCGTCGACGACGGCAACTGCGAGACCCGCACCAAGCGCTGGGCCATGGGTCTCGCCCACCGGGGCCGCGACCTGCGCCGCGACCTGCCGGTGACCCGGGCGTGGACCGAACGGGTGGACGGCCACCTCGGGGCGATCGTCGACCGGGTGGTGGGCTCCACCGTCGACGCGCAGCACCCCGACGTGGCCCGTCACCTCGCTGCCCGCCTGCCCGTCGAGTTGCTGGGCGCCGCCGTGGACGTGGCCGCGTCCGAGCTCCCCGTCTTCGCCTCCCGCTACCTGACGATGCAGCGGGGTGCCGGCTGGGACCCCGCCGCCCGCCGTGACGGCGTCGAGGCGTTCGAGACCCTGGCCGCCCAGCTCGACCCGCTCGTCGAGGCACGCAGAGCCGACCCGGGTGATGACCTCGTCTCGGCCATCGCCTCCCTCGAGCTCGACGGCCCGCGCGCCACCGGCGTCGACGTGGCGGCGACGCTGCTCGAGGGCGATCACGAGACCCTCCACGGCGGGCTCGCCAACCTGTGGGCCCTGTTGCTCACCCACCCCGAGGCGCTCGAGCGGGTTCGCGACGATCGACGCTTCGTGGGCATCGCCTGGCTGGAAGCGCTGCGGCACTCGCCGCCGGTGCTCGCCGGGCATCGGTACACCCGCCACGAGGTCGAGCGCTTCGGGCGGTTGCTGCCGGCAGGGGCGCTCGTGATCTGCTCGGCGGCGGCAGCCAACCGCGACCCTGCGGTGTTCGCCGAGCCCGACCGCTTCGATCTCGACCGGGGGGACCTCACCCACCGCGAGGCCCGAGGGCAGCACCGGGCCGATGGGTTGGCGTCGGGCGTGTCGGTGGGCACCGGGCCGCCGTCGCGCTTCCCCGCCGACCCCAAGGATCGGCCCCGCTCGGCGTGGGCGCTCACGCGCGACGTCGCCGTCGCTGCCACCTCGGCGCTGCTGGACGCCGCGCCGCGACTGGCGCTGGTCCCGGGCGCCGAACCCGACCTCAGATCGCTGCGCCTCGGCGAGATGCGCACCTGCTGGTCGCTGCCGGTGACGGTCTGACAGGCCGGCCGCATCGAACCGGCCGCACCCGGTTCGGTCAGGTCTGGTCGGCGATGGCGTCGATCTCGGCTCGGCTGACCTCAAGGGGCGCCCGGGACAGCCCGAACAGCGTCACCCGTCCGGTCGGGCCGTCGGGCCCCTGGGCGATCACGTTGTTGACGGCTCGGGCGACGTCCGCAGGCCGCATGGCGATGCGGGCCAGGTCGGCGTCGACGCCCCGCAGCATCGGTGTGTCGGTCGCTCCGAAGCTGAGCCCGTTGACCCGGATGCCGAACGGACCGAGCTCGCGCGCCCAGGTCTCGGTCAGTCGCCACAGCGCGAACTTGGCCCCGTCGTACCCGGTGGCCGCCGGCAGGTGCAGGTGGTGACCCTCGTGGACGTGATCGGTGAGCAGGTTGACGATGTCGCCGCCACTCCCGGCGCCGGCATCGGCTCGGGCCCGCACGTGCGCCACGACGGCGGCGGCGCAGGCGAAGCTGCCGACCGCGGTGACCTCGAGGGAGCGGCGGTAGTTCGCCACCTGGGTGTCGTACCCGCCGGCGGTGAGCGAGGTGTCGACCCACAGCGCAGCGTTGTTCACCAGGATCGTCGGGGTGCCCAACCGAGCGGCGACCTCGTCGATCGCCGAGTGCACGGCGTCAGGGTCAGCGACGTCACAGGTCACCGCCAGCGCTCGCCCGCCGACAGCGGACACCTCCTGGGCGGTGACGTCGTTGCCGCCTGCGTCGATGTCGAGGCTGGCCACGTCGGCCCCGGCCTCGGCGAGGGCGACGCAGACCGCCCGCCCGATGCCATCGGCGCCGCCGGTGACCACGGCCACCCGTCCCCTCGCGCTCATCGCGTCCCCCTTCGTGCCCGGTCGCCGTTCTACTCCGGCGGCAGGGGTCAGACCGGAGCTACGGTCGTGCGCAGCGGCCCCGCACCCGGGGGCGACGGGCGCCTGGCTTCGGTCCGGACCAGCACCGAGAGGAACACCGGTGGTCAACACCTCGCCCCAGGCGCACACGTCGGACCCGTCGGTGCCTGATCCCTGTGCGGTGAGCTACGACCCCATGTCCCCCGAGGTGCTGGCCGACCCCTTCGACGCCTACGCCGAGCTGCACGAGCGCTGCCCGGTGCACCGCCAAGATCTCGGCGGAGGCGAGGCCCTCTGGACCGCGGCCCGCCACGCCGACGTCGCCCTGGTGGCCCGTGACCACGAGCGCTTCACCGCCGTCACCGGCCAGGGGCCCCGCCCCACCCCCCGGGTGGCGCTGTTCGACGACCCGCCCGGACACACCCGGCTGCGGCGGGTCGTGCAGGCCGCGTTCGGGCCCCGTCGCATCGAGGCGCTCGGGGCGCCGATCGCCACGCTGACCGACGAGCTCCTCGACGCGGTCGCCGACGCCGACGTGTGGGATCTGCACGACGCGCTCGCCGAACCCCTCGCGGTCATCGTGATCGCCCGCGTGCTCGGCGTGCCCGAATCGGAGCGGGCGATCTTCAAGCACTGGTCCGACGAGGTGCTCGCCGGGTTCAACGACCCGGCTCGTGGCACCGCCGAGCGGCGCGCCCTGCAGGACTTCTTCACCGATGAGGTGCAGCGGCGACGCCAGGCCACCGACCCGCCCGACGACCTGACCACGGTGCTGTCGCTCACCGCGGATGACGGCGGCGAGCTGCTCGACATGGGCGAGCTGTGGTCCATCCTCGTCCAGTTGCTGATCGGCGGGAACGAGACGACGACCTCGCTCATCACCAACCTCGTCTGGCGCCTGCTCGAGCGGCGGACGCTGTTCGAGGCGGTGTGCGCCGACCCCGCCCTCGTGCCGGTCGCCGTCGAGGAGTCGCTGCGCCACGACCCGCCCGTGCTCGGCCTGTACCGCCAGGCATCGGGTGACCAGCAGCTGTCCGGCGTCGAGGTGCCCGATCGCAGCCGGGTGATGATGTGCTACGGCGCGGCCAACCGCGACCCGACGGTGTTCGACACCCCGGCGGAGTTCCGGCTCGACCGTGACCCGGCGGAGCTGCGCTCGCACCTGGCCTTCGGCGCGGGGCCGCACCTGTGCGTCGGCGCCGCCCTCGCCCGCCTCGAAGCACGCGTGGCGCTCGGCCGGCTCACCGAGCGGTTCGGAGACCTGTGCCTCGGCGAGCATCACGGGCGCATCGAGACCTACCTGCTGTGGGGACGGCGCCCCCTGGAGGTGCGTCGTGGGCTCGACTGACCGCGCCGCCCTCGCCCAGCCCCTCGCCGACCCGGCCGGCACCGACGCCGTCATCGCCGGGGTCCTCCAGGGACTGCCCGACGTGGACCGCGCCCTGGACGAGGTCCGCCAGGCGGCCTGGCAGGCGACCGACCCCCGGCTGCTCGAGCTGTGCCGGCTGCGGATCGCCCAGCTGCTCGACTGCGCCGCCGAGGCCGAGGTCCGCACCCCCGGGCTCGATCTGGACGAGGCCACCATCGCCGAGCTGGCCGACTGGCCCCGCTCGGAGCGCTTCGACGACGCCGACCGTGCGGTGCTGGCGCTGTGCGAGCAGTGGATCATCGACGTGGCCTCCCTCGACGACGCCACCACCCGGGCCGTCGCCGACGCGCTCGGTGACGACGGACTCGTCGATCTCGTCGGCGCGCTGATCGTGGTCGAGCAACGTCAACGCCTCCGCCTCACCTGGGACCGGCTCGGCCTCTCCGCCACTGCCCTTGGCACCCAGGCCCCCGCAGCGTCCGTGACCCACCCACCCCCGGAGCGACGATGACCGACCGCGCCCCCCGCATCGACCCCGCCACCCGTGGCGACCGCCGCCTGCGCCACGCCCACGGCAGCTACGCCGGTGCGGTCGTGCGGGCCGACGCCGTCGACCCGGTCACGACCGAGCTCGTGCGCCTGCGATGCGCCGATCACCACGATTGCCACACCTGACAGAGCGTGCGCCTGGCGGTCGCCGGGCAGCGGGTGGTGGACGAGGCGACGGTCGAACGGGTTCGGGACCCCGCCGGCACCGGGCTGGACGAGCGGCACCGGGCGGCGCTGCGCCTCGCGGAGGCGGTGATGACCCAGCCCGGGGCGATCGACGACGACCTCGTCACCGAGCTCGGTCGTCACCTGAGCGCCGACGAGCTGGTCGAGCTGACCGTCGACGTCATGAAGTGGAACTACCAAAAGGTGGCCGTGGCGCTGGGCACCGACGCCGAGATCTCCACTGGCGAGCTGAGCGACCTGGTCTTTGACGCCGACGGCAACTGGGTTCGCTGAGATCCACGGCGCTGACGGCAACCGGGTTCGCTGAGGGCCTGGGCCCCACGGTCAGCGGGTCAGCGGGTCAGCCGGTCAGTCGACGGCGCGGTCTCGGTCCTGCCAGTACGGGGCGCGCAGCTCGCGCTTGAGCACCTTCATCGCCCCCGAGAGGGGCAGCGGCTCGGTCCGCAGCTCCACCGACTTGGGCACCTTGTAGTTGGCGATGCGGTCCCGCACGTGGGCGACGATCTCGGCGTCGGTGACCGTGGCCCCCTCCCTGGGGACGACCACGGCATGGACCTGTTCTCCCCACCGCTCGCTGGGGATCCCGATGACCGCGACCTGCAGCACCCCGGGGTGGGTCGAGATCGCGTTCTCGACCTCGGTCGAGTACACGTTCTCCCCGCCGGTCACGATCATGTCCTTGGTGCGATCGACCAGGAACAGGTAGCCCTCGGCGTCGAGGTAGCCGGCATCACCCGAGCGGTACCAGCCGTCGACGAACGCCGCCGCCGTCTCCTCGGGCCGGTCGAGGTAGCCGACCATGAAGCTGCCGGCCCGGGCGCACACCTCGCCCACCTCGCCCCGGCCCACCTCGTTGCCGTCGTCGCCCTGGATCTGCAGGCGCACCCCCGGCAGGGCCCGACCGGCCGACCGCAAGATGTCCCCGCCCCGCCGGTGATCCTCAGGGGTGAGGCAGGTCAGCACCGCCGAGGCCTCGGTCATGCCGTAGGTCTGGGTGAGATCGACGTGGGGCAGCACCTCCATGGTGCGCTCCAACAGCGCCTGGGGCATCGGCGAGGCCCCGTAGCCGATGACCCGCACGCTCGACATGGCGGCGGGATCGAAGGTGGGGTGGTGCAGCGCCATGCCGATCATCGTGGGCACCAGGCCGAGGTGGGTGACGTCGTGGCGGGCGCAATCGGCGACGAGGCGCACCGGATCGAAGGCGGCGTGGATGACCGTGGTCCCCCCGCTGCAGGGCATGCCCATGGTCCCCATGGCCCCGCCGGCGTGGAACATCGGCGTGGCGTTCAAGAACGTGCTCGTCTCGGTGAAGAACCCGAACATGAACCCCATCCGGTACACGTTGAGCACCTGGGCCCTCTGGGTGTGCAGCACGCCCTTGGGCCGGCCGGTCGTGCCGCCGGTGTACATCAACACGGCCAGATCGTCCTCGTCGACGTCGACGACCCGAGGCTCCCCGGCGGCGACGAGCTGGCTGTAGCGCACGTCGTGGGCGACATCGGGACCGGCGCTCCCAGGCTCGCCGGCCACGTCGTCGATCAGGACCACGGTGGCGAGATCGGGCAGCTCGGGACGCAGCTCGTCGATCATGGGGGCGAAGGCAGCATCGACGTAGACGACCTTCGAGCCCGAGTCGGCGAGGATGAACGCCAGCTCGGCCGGGGCCAAGCGCGTGTTGAGGGGGTTGACCACCCCGCCCCCGCAGAAGGCGGCGTGCCAGAGGTTGACGTAGTGGCGGCTGTTGCCCGCCAGCACGGCGAAGCGGTCCTGGGGGCCGAGACCGAGCTGGCGGCGGTGGGCGTCGGCCAGGCGCAGCGACCGGTCGACGTGGCCGTCCAGGCGCTCGGGAGTGCCGTCGTCATCGATGAACGCCGGCCGTTCGCTGCGACGTTCGGCTGCGCTCAGCAACAGGCGTGTGTACATCAGCTCATCCACGGGTCCCCCTCCAGACATCGCAGTCCACCACGACCTCGTCGCACGGCAACGATCGTAGGGACCCGTCGCCGGCACGTGGCCCGCCGAGGTCCTACCGTCGCCCGGCACCGACGCCACGGGGAGGGTCACGATGCCAGCTCACGAGGGACCGCCGAAGGTCGGTGTGACCCTGATGGCCACCGACCGGGGCATCCACCCCGTCGAGCTCGCCCGAGCCGCCGAGGACCGCAGCCTCGAATCGCTGTTCCTGCCCGAGCACTCGGTGATCCCGGTGTCACGAGACACCCCGTGGCCGGGCGCCCGGCCCGGCGCCGAGGAGCTGCCCGCCTACTACGCCCGCCTCCTGGACCAGGTCGTCGCGCTGTCGATGGCGGCTGCGGTCACCGAGCGACTCGTCCTCGGCACGGCGGTCACCCTCGTCGCCCAGCACGACCCGGTCTGGCTCGCCAAGCAGCTCGCCACCCTCGACCACCTCTCGGGCGGGCGCGTCGTCCTCGGCGTCGGGTTCGGCTGGAACCGCGAGGAGGCTCGACAGCACGGCATCGACTGGTCGGCCCGCCGGCGCCTCGTCGAGGAGCACCTGGCGCTGATGCGCACGCTGTGGCGCGACGAGGTCGCCGCCCACGACGGCGAGCTGGTGACCCTGGACCCGTCGTGGGCGTGGCCCAAGCCGGCGTCATCGCAGGGCCCGCCCGTGTTGCTCGGCGGCGGGACCGGACCCGTGCTCTTCGACGCCATCGCACGCTACGCCGACGGCTGGATGCCGATCAGCGCCCGGGGCGACCTGGCCGATCGCATCGCGCCGCTACGGCGCCGCTTCGTCGAGGTCGGCCGGGATCCCGGCGAGCTGCGCGTCACCGTCATGGGCGCGACGCCCGACCCCGATGAATTGGTCGCCCTCGGCCGACAGGGCGTCGAACGGGCGGTGCTGACAATCTGGAGCGAGGCGCGCGACGACATCCTGCGGGGCCTCGACGACTGCGCGAAGGTGGCTCGCGCCGTGAGGGGCGGCTGAGGGGCCGCACCCGGGACCACGCGGCGTTGGGGGACGATCATGCGGGGACCGCTCGAGGGGGTGACGATCGTCGAGCTCGCCACGATGATCGCCGTGCCGGCTGCCACCATGCTGCTGGCGAACCAGGGTGCCGAGGTGGTCAAGGTCGAGACCGTCGGGGGCGACGACCTGCGCCGGTTCGGCTCTGGCAAGGGGGGCATGAGCGGGTGGTTCGCCAACGCCAACGCGGGCAAGCGCGCCATCACCGTCGATCTCGCCACCGAGGCGGGTCGCGAGGTCATGCTGGGCCTGCTCGACCGAGCCGACGTGTTCGCCCAGGGCTTGCGTCCCGGTGTGGTCGACCGGCTCGGCATCGGGTGGGAGGTCGTGCACCCTCGCAACCCCCGGCTCATCTACGTGTCGGCGTCGGGCTACGGCGCCGACGGGCCCTACGCCGACCGGCCCGTCTATGACCCGGTGATCCAGGCGGTGACAGGGTGGGCAGGCGGTCAGGTGCTCGCCGACGGCACCCCCTCGCTGATCCGGGGCATGGTCGCCGACAAGGTGGCGTCGAGCGCCGTGGCCCAGGCCATCACCGCTGCGCTCGTCGCCAGGGCGAGTCACGGCGACGGCCAGCACGTCGAGGTCTCGATGCTGGAAGCGAACCTGGCGTTCAACTGGCCCGACGTGATGATGCACCTCACGCTGCTCGACGACGACGCCACCCACCTGCCGAACCTGTTGACCTCGTACCGCACCTTCGAGTGCGCCGACGGGTGGGTCTCGCTGGCCGCCGGCACTGACGCCATGTGGCACGCCCTCTGCGAGGCGTGCGAGCGGCCGGAGGTGGCCGACGACGAGCGGTTCGCCACCCCCCAGACCCGGGCGGCGCACTTCGCCGACTGGTACGCCGCCATCGGCGACATGGTGCGGCCCCACCGCCGCGACGAGCTCATCGAGCGGGCCGTCGCCGGCGAGGTGCCGATCGCCCCGGTGTACGCCCTGCCCGAGATCGTCGAGGATCCCCAGGTGGTGGCCAGAGAGGCGATCCGGGTGCGCGACCATCCCGTCATCGGGCGCTACCGAACCCCCCGCCCCGCCGCCACGTTCGGCCGTGACGGCGCCGCGGAGCCCCGGCCCGCTCCCGATCACGGCGCCCACACCGACGAGCTGCTCGCCGAGCTCGGGCACGGGCCCGACGACATCGACCGGTTGCGACGCGCCGGCGTGGTGAGGTGATCCCCGGCGACCCCCACCTGACGAGGGGACGGGCCCGGCGCAGCCGTTAGTAGGGCGCCGTCCCGCCGTCGATGTTCAACAGCGCACCCGTGATGCCCGCTCCGGCGTCTGAGGCGAGCACCAGGGCGACCGCCGCCACCTCCTCCACGGTGTTGGGCCGCTTGATGGCCGCCTCCGAGGCGAACATGTCGATCATCGCGTCGAGGCTGTCGAAACCCATCTGCTTGGCCGATTCGGGCCCGGTCTCGCGCACGATGTCGGTGACGATCAACCCGGGGCACAGGGCGTTCACGGTGATGCCGAGCGTGCCGACCTCTTGCGCCGCGGTCTTGACCAACCCGTTGATGGCGTGCTTGTTGGCGGCGTAGCCGGGCAGGCCCGCCTTGCCGAGCTTGCCCTCGATCGACGACGTGCAGATGATGCGCCCTGACTCCCGGGGGATCATGTGCTGGAGGGCCTTGCGCATGCCCCAGAACGTGTGGTTCAGGTTGAAGTCCAGCTCGGCCTGCCACTCCTCGTCGGTCATCTGGGCGACCGGGGCGGTGTTGAACACCCCGCCGGCGTTGAGCACCATCACGTCGAGCTGGCCGAAGCGGTCGATGGTCTCCTCGACGAGGCCTTCGACGTCGACCTGCTTCATGGCGTCGGAGCGGACGAAGGCGACCCGGTCACCGCCGCCCATCTCCTCGAGAGCTTGTGCGCCCTTCTCCTCGCTGCGGCCGCTCATGACGACCGAGGCGCCCTCGGCGTGGAACGCCTCGGCCATGCCCCGTCCGATGCCGCGGGTGCCGCCGGTGATGCAGGCGATCTTGCCGTCGAGCGTTCCCATCGAGCCCTCCCTGGGTCTGTGACCGCCGGCACACTAGCAACATGCCCGGGGTGCCCTCGGGTCCTGTGCCCGCTCGACTGCGACTGCATCGGGCGGCGATGTGGCGGCGTGGGGGGCGCAGCAGGGCGGGTCAGCCGTCGTCGGTGGCGGCGGCCTCCCCGGCCCGCACTCCGAAGACCAGGGCCGGTCCGATCGTTCCGCCGGCCCCCGGGTAGGCGTACCCGAACGGCGAGGCGGCGGCGTTGCCCACGGCGTAGAGCCCGTCGATCCGCTCGCCGCCGACCCCGAGCACCCGTCCCCGACCATCGGTGCGGGGCCCGCCCTTGGTGGCGAGGCATCCCAGGCGCACCTCGACCGCGTAGAACGGCGGGTCCGTCAGCGGTCCCAGGTTGGGGTGTGGGGCCGAGGCGTCACCGATCATCTGGTCATAGGCGCTCTCGCCCCGGTGGTGGTCAGGGTCACGGCCCTCGACGGCGGCGGCGTTGAAGCGCTCGACGGTGCCGACGAGGGCGTCGGCGGGCACGCCGATCCGGTCGGCCAGGGCACCGAGGTCATCGGCGCGCACCAGCCAGTCGGGGTCGGCTCCGTCGGGCCGCAACGGGCCGAGGGGGTAGCGGCGGCGGAAGCCTGCGTCGACGATCAGCCAGGCGGGCAGGCGGTGGTGGGAGAACGTCGCCGCGTCGAAGGCGGCCATCTCCCGTCCGAGGTCGTTGTAGTTCTGGGTCTCGTTGGTGAAGCGCCGCCCGGTGCGATCGACCATGAGGCTTCCCGGTGCGGCCCGTTCGGTGAGCAGCAGCCGGTGCAGCGGCGCCCCGCCGATCTCCTCCCCGGGCACCGCCATCGCCGGCACCCACCACGCCTCGCTCATGTTGCCGAGCTCGGCGCCCACCGACATCGCCATCCTCAGCCCGTCACCGGTGAGGCCACCGGCGCCGGTGGGCGCGTCCAGCGGGCCCTTCAGGAACGCCCGCACGAGGGCGGGGTCGCGCTCGAAGCCCCCGGTGGCCAGCACCACCCGGCCCCGGTGGTGCTGAGCGCCACAGGCCACGCCCCGCACGGCGCCGTCCTCGGTGCGCAGCCGATCGACGGCCGTGCCCGCCAGGACGTCGACGCCGAGCTCGTCGAGACGGACGAGCATGGCCGACAACAGGCCCCTGCCCATGGTGACCATCCCCGCCTCGACCCGACGGCGCACCTCGGCGGCGTCGAGGGCGCCGGTCATGCCCTCGCCGTAGGTGACCGGGACCCGCAGGTGCGGCGACCGGAGCAGTCGGGCGGTCACCTCGGGGTCCACCGCGAGCGGATCGGGTTCCAGCGCCCGGCCCGCCGTCCGGGCGCCAGGCGACCCAGGGTGGTAGTCGGGGTAGGGGATGGGCCGCCAGGACAACGGCGTCACCGCCTCGATCCAGTCGGCCACCCGGGCGGCGTCGTGCACGAAGACCGAGATCAGCTCGGCGTCCACGTCGCCGAGGCCGAGCGCGCCCAGGTACTCGATGGCGTCCTCGGCGGAGTCATCAGCAGCGAACCGGTTGCCCGGCAGCCAGGCGACGCCGCCCGACAGCGCGCTGGTGCCCCCGAGCAACGGCCCCTTCTCCACGACGGTGACCCGCCGTCCTGCCTCGGCAGCGGCCAGGGCGGCCGAGAGGCCGGCGATGCCCGAGCCGACCACCACGACCCGCTCGCTCATGACGCTCCCCTCCTCCGGCCCTCGGCCAGCGCCGTGTCCCCAGGACGCTGGCCCCGAGGGCGCCGACGGCCCGGTCGGTGACGATCGACGTGGCAGCCTACGCAGCGGTCGCAGTGGCCCGCCGGGCCACAGGGGAGGCAGACGACGTGGACGAGTCGATCACCGGACTGCTGTCGCTCGAGGACCGGGTGGCGGTCGTGACCGGGGCCGCCACCGGCATCGGCGAGGGCATCACCGGGGTGCTCCACGCCGCCGGGGCGGTCGTGGTGGTCGCCGACGTCGACGTCGCCGGTGCCCGCTCGGTCGCCGAACGGCTCGCCTCGTCGGGCGGGCGTGCTGCTCACGCCACCGAGGTCGACGTGACCGACCACCAGGCCTGTGAGGCCATGGTCAGCGAGGTACTCGACGTCGCCGGGCCGATCGACGTGCTCGTCAACAACGCCGGCACCTACCAGGGCGTCGCTGGCTCGATCCTCGACCAGAGCCCCCAGTCCTGGGAGCGGGCGGTGCAGGTCAACTACCACTCGGTCTTCCACGCCACCCGACCGGTGGCGCGGGCGATGGCCGATCGAGGCGAGGGCGGTGCCATCGTCAACATCTCCTCGGTCGACGGGCTCGTGCCCTGCCTCGGCACCGCCTACGACTCGGCCAAGGCCGCCGTCATCCACTTCACCCGCTCCCTGGCGCTCGATCTCGCTCCGCACGGCATCCGGGTCAACGGCGTGGCGCCCGGGGTCATCCCGGTGCCCACCCTGCAGCGCATGCGCTCGGGCGAGCTCGAGCCGGTGTGGACCCCGGGGTCGACGACGGGCCTGATGGGCGAGATCACCACCCGGCGCAGCGCCAACGTCCCCCTCGGGCGGCCCGGCACACCGGCTGACATCGGCCACGCCGTGTTGTTCTTGGCCTCGGCCGCCTCGGCGTACGTGACCGGTCAGACCCTCGCCGTCGACGGCGGCTGGACGGTGGTGTGAGCGAGCCGATCGACCAGCGCAGACCCGACCACCCCTCGACAGGTGACCCGGGCGGTCCGGGTGACCCGGGCGGGCTCGGCCAGCTCCCCGGAGCGGCGTCGACGGGTCGCAGCGCTCGACGCCCCGTGGACCCGATCGCCACGATCGCCCCGGGAACCTTCGACGGCCAGGTGGCGCTGGTCACCGGTGGGGGCCGGGGCATCGGACGGGCGACGGCGCTCGGCTTCGCCCGCCTCGGCGCCGATGTGGCCATCGCCGCCCGAGACGAGGCCAACCTCGAACGCACCCGAGCCGACGTCGAGGCCCTCGGGCGTCGGTGCGTCGCCCGTGTCACCGACATCCGTGACCCCGAGTCGGTCGAGGCGACCGTCGACGCGTGCTGGGGTCAGCTCGGTGCCTTGCACCACCTCGTCTGCAACGCCGGCGGGCAGTTCCCGGCGCGTCCCAGTGAGATCACCGACAACGGCTGGCGGGCGGTCGTGGATCTGAACTTGAACGGCACCTGGAACGTGCTCAGCCGGGCAGTCCCCCGCCTCATCGAGACCGGCCACGGCTCGATCGTGACCATGGTGCACACGATGAGCTTCGACCGGGGCGCCCCGACCTTCGCCCACTCCGGAGCAGCGCGTGCCGGGGTGGTCAACCTCACGCGGACCGTGGCGCTCTACCTGGCCGCCCACGACATCACGGTCAACGCCATCGCCCCCGGAGCGGTGACCACCGAGGGCTTCTTCGAGGAGGAGCTGGCGAACCTGCCCGGCGAGCTCGCCGACGTGTTCGCCCAGGTCGTCGAGGACACCCCGGCACATCGGACCGCACCGCCCGAAGAGGTCGCCGCCGCCATCTTGTTCCTGTGCTCCCCGGCGGCCCGCTTCATCACCGGCCAGGCCCTCGTCCAAGACGGTGGGCTCGTGCTCGGCAACTGGAACACCAACATCTCACCGGTGATGGAGTGGTGAGCGGCCGGCTCGGCGTGACGGCGACTAACGTGTGACCTCCTTCACGCCGGCCCCGGGTCCCGGTGGCGGCCCGACGACGAGAGGAGGGCCTCGAACGTGCGCGACGTGGCGTCGATGCCCGCACGCCTGCAGGCGTTCTTGACCCAGGCGACCGGACGGCCCGTCACGGTGGCCGACTACCAGCGCATGACCGGCGGCTACAGCCGAGACATGGCGAGGGCCACGGTGACCTGGGACGACGGGACCACCGAGGCCATGGTGCTGAGAGGCGACCCGCCGGCGGCCGAGGCGCTGCTGCACACCGACCGCGACCACGAGTGGGCGGTCCTGCGTGGCCTCACGGCTCTCGACGTGGTCCCGATGCCCGATGCCCGCTTCTATGACGCCACCGGCGAGCACTTCGGCACCAAGGCCATCCTGTTGGACTACGTGCCGGCCCCGTCGCTGCAGGGCCGCTTCGACTCCGGGCTCGACCCCGACGGTGTGGCCCTGCGCATCGCTGAGACCGCAGCGGCCATCGCTGCGGTCGAACCCGGCGTGCTGCCCGCCGACGTCGAACGCCCCCGGGATTGGGCCACATACCTCGATGGCGTGATCGACCAGTGGGGCGAGATCGACCGCGACTACCCGGGGGCGCTGCCGATCCTGCGCTACGTCGCTGCCTGGTTGAAGGCCAACAAGCCGCCGGAGATGCCGTTGCGCCTGCAGCACGGCGACTTCCAGGCCGCCAACCTGCTCGACGCCGACGACGGCTTCCAGGTCGTCGACTGGGAGTACGCCCACATCGGCGACCCCCGCGAAGACCTCGGTTGGTACAACAGCTACTCGACCGCGGCCCCACCGAACTGCTACGCCGCCGATCCCGAAGCCTTCCTCGCCCGCTACCGGGAGCGCACCGGCTTCGACGAGACCCAGGTCAACCAGTTGACCGTCGGCTACTTCACCATCGTGTCGACCGTCAAGGTCTTCGGTGGCATGTGCCAGGCGCTCGGCGGGTTCGCCGCCGGGCAGGTGCGGGGGGCCAACGTGGGGTTCGGGTTCTTGTCGGCCACCTTCGGCCACTTCAACTTCTTGAACGCCGTCGCCGGCATCGAGGCCGCCATGGCCCAGGTCGAGGCGGCCGACGCTCAGGCTGGCGACGCCGACACGGCCCAGACCGGAACAGCCAGATGATCACCAGCCCCACCACCGAGCAGCTGCTCGCCGATGCGGCTCGCGAGCTGCGCGAGACCGTCCTGCCCGCCGTCAGCGACCCATCGGTCGGCGTCGCGGTCGAGATGCTCGAGCAGATCGTGCGCGCCTGCGGGGTGCGCTCGGCCCACGAGATCGCCTGGATGCGCGAGCAGGGCGACGAGCTGGAGGGGTTCTGCGAGGCGGTGCTGACGCAGCTGCCCGACACCCCAGGCGTCGCCGACGCCCTCGACGCCTACCGGCAGGGTCGCACCGACAGCCTGCACCTCGACGACGTGATCGCCTCCTATGACCGCATCAGCGACGCCGCCTCCCTGGCCATCGAGGCGGTCTTCGACCGAGGGGCCGACGACCTCGCCCAGCGGGCGGGCGAGCTCATGCGGGCCCGCCAGGAGCGCGAGGCCGCCGTCCGCGGCCAGTTCCGGATGCCCGGCCGAGGCTGAGCCGCGACGCCGGCCGGGCCCGGGTCCTGTCAGCCCAGCTCAGGTGACGACGACGCCGGGAGCATCCCAGGGCGCGACCTGCCCGTCGGCCCGGTAGGCGTCGGGCAGCTCCTCGACCATGTGCCAGGTGGCGGCCAGGCGACCGACGCCGACGCACATGGCGCAGAACAACCCGAGCTCGACGATCTCAGCCTCAGAGAGGTGCTCGCCGAGTGCGTCGTAGAGGTCGTCGTCGATGGCGAGGTGGTCGGTCGCCATCAGCTCGCCGAAGCGGATGGCGAGGCGCTCGACGTCGCTCAGCTCGGGTGCGTCCCAGGGACGCTCGAGCGTGCACACCAGCCCCTCGTCGAGGCCCTCGGCGACCGCGTCGTCGTAGCGGATCGCCATGCAGCTGCGGCACTGGTTGTGGAAGGCGATGCGCAAGCGCACCAGCTCGACCAGTCGGCGCGGCAACGCGCCCCGGGTCTTGAGCGCCCCACCGAAGGCGAGCATGCCCCGGGCGAGATCGGGGGCGTGGCCCAAGATGGGTGTGAGGCTCCGCTCGAGCGGGGTGCGCTCATCCGCCCGGGTCATCTCTCGCAGGCCCGGTTCGAGCTCGTCGAGCTCCAGGCGTCGCAGTCGGCTCATGTGGCCCTCCATGTCGTGGTGCCCAGGTGAGATCATCCCAGCATGGACCCCACCACCGCAGGCGATGTCGTCGAGATCATCGGCGTCACCTCCCGCTACTGCTTCGCCATCGACGCCCACGACTGGCAGACCTTGCGCCGCGAGGTGTTCTGCGAGGACGCCACGTTCGACTTCGGCCCGTCGCTCGGCGTGCGCGACGGCGTGGAGCGCATCATCGAGGTGATCTCCGGCGCCCTCGGCCCCCTGGACGGGTCCCAGCACATCGTCGGCAGCCACGTCGTCGACGTCGAGGGTGACACCGCCCGCTGTCGCTGCTACTTCCACGCCCAACACATCCGGCGCGACGCCGACGGCGGACCCCACGTGATCGTGGCGGGGACCTACTCCGACGAGCTCCGCCGCAGCGCCGACGGCTGGCGGATCGCCCGGCGAACCCTCACCCCGTCCTGGCGCGAGGGCAACCCAGCGGTCACCGCCGGCCAGAGGCGTCGTTGAAGCCGGGTGCGACGGGCGGCCGGGCTCGCAGCGGCGGTGGTGGGTCGCTGCTCGCCCCCGGCACGTCACCGCGTCGGGCACCTACGCTCGATGGGGTGAGCCTGGACCCCGGAGAGCTTCGCACGGCGGCCCACCTCAGCGACCCTGCACCGCTGTGGCGTCGCCTGCGCGACGAGCACCCCCTCTGGCACGACCCCGAGGCCGACGTCTACGTCGTGTCGCGCTACGACGATGTGGCCGAGGTGCTGCGAGACCACGAGACGTACTCGATCTCCACCTACGCCGGGGCGACCGGAGCCGTGCTCGGTCCGACGCTCATCCAGATGGACGGGCCCGAGCACGTCTGGCGCCGCAGCGCCGTCGCCCCCGACTTCGTCGGCACGCGCCTCGAAGGGTGGCGGCCGGTGCTCGACGCCACCCTCGACCGGCTGCTCGGCGCCCTGCCCCGTGGCGGCGCCGTCGACATCGTCACCGACCTCTCCACCCACCTGCCCGTCGAGGTGATCGTTGCCATGCTCGGCCTCGACGGCGACCCCGCCGTCTTCCACGGGTGGGTGAAGGACATCATGGCGGGGCTGGCGCCGATCCCCGAGCGCCGCGAACGGGGGCGGGCCGCCTTCGCCTCGCTGTGCCGCCACATCGACCCGCTGCTCGACGATCCCGAGGGCCCCGAGCGCAACGACCTGGTCGCCAAGATCGCCAGGGCGTCCAGCGCGGGCCGTTCGCTCGACCACGACGAGGTGAGGGCGTTCGCCGGACTGCTGTTCATCGCCGGGGGCGAGACGACCGACAAGGCGTTCGGCAACCTGTGGTTCAACCTGTTGACCCACCCAGAGGCGCTCGAGGCGGTCCGTACCGACCCAGAGCTGTTGCACCCTGCGCTCAACGAGACGATGCGCCGGGACGCTCCGGTGGTCTCCGAGGACCGCTTCGCCACCTGTGACGTCGAGGTGCACGGCCAGGTGGTCCCCGCCGGGGCTCGGGTGCGGGCGCTGATCGGCAGCGCCCACCTGGACCACGCCGCCTTCGACGCCCCCGAGCAGTTCCGACTCGACCGCACCGACCTGCACCTCGGCGTCGAGCGCCGCTCGGGTGTCGCCGTCGACGGCCGGCGAGGTCACCTCGGCTTCGGTCTCGGCAAGCACTTCTGCCTCGGGTACCAGCTCGCTCGCATGGAGATCGTCGAGGGGTCACGCCGGCTGCTCGACCGGCTGGTGGGGGTGCGCCTCGCCGATCCCGACCAGCGGGGTCCCGTGCTGATCGGCTCGATGCGAGCCCTCGCCTCACTGCCCGTGCGCCACGACGGCGACTGAGGCCACGTGGCCGACGACTACGACGACGTCTCGACCTTCGTCCTCTCCGAGAGGCGCGAGCGCGCTCTGCTCGACGCCCAGACCGAGTGCGTGCTGATGTGGACGACCGACTCGTCAGCTCCGGTCGGGGTGGTCATGAACTTCGTCGTCGACGGCGGCCACTTCTGGTTGACCGCGACCCGGCGCCGCAAGCGCATCGCCGCCATCGAGGCGCGGCCCAGGGTGGCCGTGGCGGTCACCAGCCGGGGCACCGATCTCGGCATCAGCCAGAGCCTGACCTACCAGGGCACCGCGACCATCCACGAAGATCACGACACCGCCCGCTGGTTCTACCCTGCTCTGGCGGCACGGGTGCGCCCGGAGTCCGCCGACCAACAGGCCGCCTTCGTCCGGCGCCTCGACACGCCCGGGCGGGTGATCATCGAGGTGGCTCCCGGCCGCCGGATCGGCTTCGACTCCGAGGCGATGTTCCTCCACAGCGACGCCGGCCCGAGCCGCACCAGGCTGTGAGCACACGGATTCGGTCGTTCTGCGGTCATGTTCCTCCGCAGCGACGCCGGCCCGAGCCGCACCAGGCTGTGAGCACACCGCACCCACCGGATCCGGCCGCTCAGGGTCGGCGATCGCTGACCTCGTAGACGACGAGGCTGTCGACGTCGGCACCGGTGCGAGGCGCGCCCGGAGGATCGGGGTCGGGGCGAGGATCTGACGGCAGCGAACCGTCCCCCGACGCCCGTCCCGCTTGACGGCGCCACCAGCCCCACGTCCCGGCCAGCCCGCCGGGCACGGCGACCGCCACCACGACGAGGCCGATGCCCGAGATCAGCAGCTGCAGCTCCGATGAGCCCTGCGTGCCGGTCAGCTCACCGAACAACCCGGCCGGGGCGAGCGCCCCGCCGATGAGGGCACCCGCTGCGCTGCCGATGCCGCCGAGGTACCCGAGCGCCAGGAACTGCAGCCCCCGGGACGCCTCGAGACCGACCTGGGAGAAGTCGACGTTCTTGTAGGCGAACAGCACCCCGCTCACCGCCGCGAGCGCCGAAGCGATCGAGGCGCCCAGCACCTTGGCCGCAGCCACGTCGACCCCCACCGCCGCAGCCGCCCGCTCGTTGCCTCGCACCGCCAGGAAGCGCCGCCCGGTGGCGCTGCGACGCAGGTTGACCACGATCGCCGTACAGGCCACGGCGACGGCGAGCACGCCGAAGCCGAAGATCCGTGCCGGGTACTCCCCCGCTGCCAGGATGCCCAGATCGACCCCACCCAGCTCCGGCGGGTCGACGTGGGCAAGACCGCCCAGCCCGGTGAAGGCGGGGCTGCGGAACAGCACCTGCTCGATGGCCACCGCCGCGGCCAGGGTGACGATGGCGAACTGGATGCCCCGGATGCGCAGCGCTGGGATCGCGATCAGCGATCCCAGCACGGTGGTGGCCGCCACGGCCGCCAGCGGCCCCCAGGGGAACGGCCACCCCCACCCGTCGGTGAGCCGGGCACAGGAGAAGGCTGCGACGCCGGCCAGCCCGAGCTGCACGAGCGACACCTGCCCGACGAATCCGGTGATGACCACCGTCGACAGCAACAGCACCGCCACCACGAGGCTCTCCAGCAGGGCCAGGCGCACACCGGATCCGCCGAGCGTGGTGAGCGCGGCGCCAGCGACGGCCAGCACCACCACCGCAGCCGACACCCGTCCGGGGCGCGGTGATCGGGGGTGGGCTCGCTCGAGGATCGTCTCGCGCCCCGGCAGGACCCGTCCGGCCGCCGCCACGCTCACCACGATCAGGGCGAACGGCACGATCGAGTCGAACCCCCCGGCCAACAGGTCGGGCACCTGACGGCGGCTGACCAGGTGCACCGAGAGACCCTCGAACATCCCGATGCCGAGACCCACGGCGAGCGCCACCCCGAAGGACCGGAAGCGGGCGGCGAGGGCGGCGGCCAGCGCTGGGACGACGAAGAGGCTGTAGTTGAACGGGTTGACCCCGCTGATCGGGGTCATGAGCATCCCGAAGCCACCGGCGATGACGCCGGCCAGCACCCAGTTGGCGGCACCGAGGCGGTCGGGTGAGAAGCCCAGCAGCACCGCACCCTTGGGGTTCGACGCCGCAGCCCGGGTGACCAGACCGAACAGCGACCGCCGTGACATCACGACCAGCGCGACACCGACCACCACCGCCGCCCCTGCCAACCAGAAGCGGTCCTGGGGCACCGGCCGCCCGAAGATCTGGACGAGATCGGCGGGGAGGACCGGGTCGGTGCGCAGCGTGGCCGTCCCGAACTGGCGGACCGCCAGCCCCTGCAAGACGATGGTCATCCCGACCGAGGCGATCACCCGGGTCAACGCCGGCGCGTCACGCAACCAGCGGAACACCACGACGTGGGCGCCGAGCCCGATGATCGCCGCCACGACCAGGCCCCACCCGAGGGCAGCCACCGTCGGCACGCCGCCGGTGATCTCGACGCGGTCGGGCAGGCCGACGACCGGCCAGACGAGCACCCCGTCGTCGCGTGCGACCACGAAGACCATCGCCGGGTACATGGCCATCGCCCCGTGGGCGAAGTTGACCACTCCCGAGCCCCGGTAGACGAGGATCTGACCCATGGCGATCGATCCGTAGACCGCGCCCGTGCCGACCCCGAGGACGACGAACAGCAGCCACGTGCTCATCGTCGGATCCTCCTGGCCCGCATCGGCTCGTCGCTGCGCCAGCCCCGGTGTCGTCCTCGACGACCGGCCGCGACCGGGGTCGGACCGGGGTCCGACCGGCTCAGGCCGGCCGGTGTCGGTCAGTGCAGTGCGGCGTCGCCGAGGTAGCTGCTCTCGAGGAGCTCTCGGTTGGCAGACAGCTCGGCTGCGGTGCCCTGCATGACGAGCTCGCCGTGGTTCAACACGTAGCCCCGGTCTGCGACCTCGAGGGCCATGTGCACGTGCTGCTCGACGACCAGCACCCCAGCGCCGGTGTCGTCGGCGACCTGGCGCACGATCGGCAGGAGCCGCTCGACGATGATGGGCGCCAGGCCGAGGCTCATCTCGTCGACCAGCAGCACCTTGGGGTCCGAGGCCAGCGCCCGGGCCATGGCCAGCATCTGCTGCTCGCCGCCCGACAGCAGACCGGCCAGGCGATCGCGCAAGGGGTCGAGCGCCGGCAGCATCGTCATCGCCCGGTCAAGGGCTTGGTCACGGCGCGACTTGTTGCCGGTCAGCCCGAGTCGCATGTTCTCGTTGACGGTCAGATCGAAGAACAGCGACCGGTCTTCGGCGACGTGGGCCATGCCCCGGCGGGCGATGGCGTGGGGCTTGGTCGAGGCGGTGGACTCACCCAACACCTCGACGGTGCCCTCCAGCGGTGTCAACAGGCCCGACAGCGTGAGCAGCGTCGTCGTCTTGCCGGCGCCGTTCGGCCCGAGCAGAGCCACCACCTCCCCGGCACCGACGTGCAGATCGAGGTCTCTGACGACGGCGATGCCGCCGTACCCGGTGTGCAGGCCCTTGACGTCGATGACGCGCTCAGCCACGAGTGCCCCCGCTCTCTGAGACCGCCCCGGTGGACGGGTGGGCCTCGGGGGCGGTCGCCCCGTTGCCCGGGCCCGCGTGGGCCGAAGAACCAGTGGCGGCCGCAGCCAGCGACGCCCCCGACGTCGCCTGGGCCTCACCGGCGCTCTCGCCGAGGTAGGCAGCCACCACCGCCGGGTTGGCGCGCACCTCGGCCGAGGTGCCCTCGGCGATCAGCTGACCGAAGTCGAGCACGAAGATGTAGTCACAGACGTTGAGCACCAAGCCCATGTCGTGGTCGATGAGGAACACCGTGATGCCGTGGTCGACCATCCGGCGCAGCTGACGCCCGAGGTGGTTGCTCTCGTTGGTGTCGAGACCCGCCGCCGGTTCGTCGAGCAGCACGAGCTGGGGTTCAGGGGCCAGGGCCCGAGCGACGCCGACGAGCTTGCGCTGACCGTGGGACAGGTCGGTGGGCATCTGGTGGGCCAGGTCGCCGATGCCGACGACGTCGAGGGCCCACTGGCACTGGCGGGCGTAGGCGCGGTCGGAGCGGCCCGGCCACACCACGTCGGTGATGAACGAGTACCACTTCGGTTCCTCGGCCGCTACGAGCAGGTTGTCCATCACGCTCAGGTCCTCGAACAGCTCGAGCGACTGGAACGTGCGGCTGAGACCCCGCCGCGAGCGCTGGGACGGCGACAGCTTGTCGATCACCTCGCCGTCGAAGCGCACGGTGCCGTCAGACAGCGGGGTGAAGCCGGTGATGGCGTCGATGAAGGTGGTCTTGCCGGCGCCGTTGGGTCCGATCAGGCCGACCACCTTGCCGGCCTCGACGGTGAGGTTGACCGAGTCGTTGGCGTGCAGGCCGCCGTAGGTGACGGTGAGGTCGTCGGTGCGCAGCAGGCTCACGTGCCCACCTCCTCGGGCTCGGCTCTGGCGGTTCGGGCGTGGACGGTGCCCTCGGAGGGCTGGGGTCCGACGGGCACCGTCATCGGCGGCGACTCGATGCCGTGGGCGGCGTGGGGGTCGTGGGGGTCGGTGCGACCGGTGACGGCGAAGTAGATGCGGCGCCCGATCGAGCGCACGAACAGGGCGAGGAACGCCCCGAGCAGCGGCATCCAGAACCAGCTGTAGCTGTCCACCCGCAACGGCCAGATGATGGCGCCGAGCACGGCGCCGAGCACCATCGTCGGAACGAAGCGGCGGGCGAACGACGCCCACTCCGGCCCCCGGGCGGTGGTCAGCCAGGTGCCGGCGTGACGCATGAGCGGCTGGAAGAACGGTGCGATGCCCTCGGGGTGCAAGATGGCGGTGACGATCATGCCGAGGCCACCGAGCGCCGGGGCGTAGGCCTCGACGTTGGTCTCGTGGAAGAAGTAGTTGCTCGTCACCGTGATCATGCCGGCGGGCACGAGCATGCCGCCGACGATGGCGCCGTTGATCGACGTGATGCCGCCGAGGTAGGCGAAGGCCAGCGAGGCCAGGCCCAGGCCGTAGATGAAGCTCGCCGAGCTGACGTTGGTCTGCTGGAAGCCGAACATGACACCGGAGACACCGGCGAGCCCGGCCGCCACGGCGAACGCCAGCAACTTGGTGGGAGCGACGTCGACGCCGGCCGCGGCTGCGGCCCGCTCGTTGGCCCGCACGGCGAGGAAGCGTCGGCCGGTGCCCCCCCGTCGGAGGTTGGCGACGAACCCCACGCAGGCGAGCAGCACGACCAGGCAGAAGATGGTGAAGGCGGGGCTGTCGGTGAGCCCCCCGTCGCCGACCGAACCGATGTCGAGCCCGAAGAAGAACGGCGTCGGGAAGGCGGCGGGGGCGCCGGCGCGCAGCGCCGTCAGGTTCTCGTTCTCGAGGTACAGCGTCTGCAGCGAGATGGCGAAGGCCAACGTCACCACCGCCAGTTGCACGCCCCTGATGCGCAGCGCCGGCAGACCCAGCACGACGCCGACGACGACGGCGGCGACGATGCCCAGCACACCGGCGACCGGCCACGGCAGATCGGGGCCGCTGACGGGGAAGGGGTTGATGGTGGTGATCGACCCGTCCGACAGCATGCGAGACGTGAAGAACGCCGCCACCCCGGCCAGTGACAGCTGGGCGAGGGAGATCTGGCCGATGTAGCCGGTGATGACCACCGTCGACAGGGCGAGCAGCGCCCCGACCAGCGACGTGGTCAGGGCGAAGGCGAAGGGCCCGTCGAGGTTGGGGAACCAGAACGCGAGGACGATCACGACCGCTGACCACACGATCATGTGGGGGATGACCCGGCGCGGCGTGGGCGACAGCGGCAGCCGCTTCTCTTCGACGGTGCCCCGCAGCGGCAGCGACTTGCCCCGCAGGAACAGCACCAAGACGATGGCGATGAACGGCACGGCGTCTCGGACCGCAGCGAGGGAGAGGAAGTCCGGCGCCCAGTCCTGGCCGGCCCAGAAGCCGAACACAGCCTGGATGCCACCGAGCAGCAGGCCACCGAGCACGGCCACCGGGATCGACCGCAGCCCACCGATGAGCGCTGCGCCGAGGGCGGGGACCACGACGGCGGTGAGGCCGACGGGGGTGAGCGTGCCCTGGATCGGCCCGACGATGATGGCGGCGACGGTGGCCAGCACCGAGGCGATCACCCAGTTGGCCGCAGCGAGGCGCTCGGGTGAGTAGCCGAGCAGCACGGCGCCCTTCTCGTTGCCGGCCGCGGCCCTGGTCGCCAACCCGAAGCGGGTGAAGCGGTAGACCGCCCACAGCACGGCGCCGATCGCCAGGGCGATGACCACGCTGTAGAGCGCGTTGCGTGGGTAGACCTTGTCGAGCCCGAGGAAGTTGTTGATGGGCTCGTCGGGCAGGACGCTCTCGGGCTGGCGGAACGACGCCCCGAAGTTCAACAGGGCCACGCCCTGCAGGTAGAGCAGCACGCCGACCGAGCCGATGACCTTGCCGAGCGGGGCGGCGTTGCGCAGCGGGCGGAACACCAAGAAGTGCACGGCCAGCCCGATGGCCACCGCCATGGCCAGCGCCCCGAGGAACGACACGACGAACCCGAGGCCCTCATCGCTGAAGGAGACCTCGACGGGCAAGTTCCAGTCGCCCGGGAGGATGTCGAACCACGGCAGCTGGATGCCACCGTTCTGGCGCAGCTCGGAGAACGTGAAGGCGCCGAACATTGCCATGGCGCCGTGGGCGAAGTTCAACACGCCCGAACCCTTGAAGACGACGACGAGGCCGGCGCCGAGCATGGCGTACAGCGAGCCGATGCCGAGCCCGAGGAGGAAGAAGAAGATGATGTCCTGCACGTCGTCGCCTTCCCGGCGGCCTCCTCGGCCGCCGTCGTTGGACGGTGAGAGGGGTGACGCCGGCGGGCGAACGGGCCCGCCGGCGTCACCCCGTCACGTGATGGCCTAGGAGGGCCCGGTCCGCAGCTCGGTGCCCTCGAGCAGATCGATGCCGGTGAACTTCGGGCGCACCGTGATCAGGTTCTCGCCGTCCCACTGCTGAGCGGTGACGAGGGAGTTGCACACCGCCACGTAGGGCTCGGGGGCGGTGGCGCAACCGATGGGGGTCGAGCCGAACAGGTGCTGGTTCTCCGTCGTGGAGATCTCTTCGACGAAGGTGTCCTGGGTGAGCTCGTTGCCGTCCAGGACCACGTCCTGGGACAGCTCCCAGAACGCCATCATCGAGTTCCATCCCTGGGTGGCGAAGCCCTTGCCTCGCTGATCGGCGGCCAGGCCGTACTCGTCGGACTTGGTCTGGTACACCATCGCCTCGAACGCATCGAGCTCACCCTCGATCAGCGAGGGCTCGGTGTTGAGCGTCCCCGAGCTGTTGATGAAGTAGATGCCGTTGGCGAGGTCGCCCGCCGCTTCGAGTGCGTCGAGGTCGAGGCAGGCGCCCGAGAGCACGAGCGGGATCTCCTCGGGCGTCCACCCCAGACGGCCCATGGTGTCGACGAAGTTCCAGCAGTCCGCGCCCTGGGCCGAGAAGATGACGACATCGGGGTCGAAGCCCAGCACCTCGGTCACCTGGGGCGTCATGTCTGGTGTGGCCGGCACGATCGGCACGCCGATGTGCTCCAGGTCAGGGATCGAGCCGGCGCGGTCCGACGAGCCCTCCTCGTCGCCGCTCAGCACGTTGAGCGGCTTGGCCTCGAGGTCGTAGTAGCAGACCACGCCCGGGGGCGTGTCGGCCCACGGCACACCGATGCGCTGACCCTCGAGATCGGTCGCAGCGAACTCGACCATGCCGGTGTGCACGCCGAGGCAGCCGCCGCCGGCGCCGATCGAGTACACCCCAGGGCTGGTGAAGTCGGCCACCGAGATCGGGGTGCCGACGACGACCGGCACGCCGGCGGCCTCGTAGACCGGGAAGTGGTTGCCGAAGAAGTTGATCGTCGACAGCACGGCGAAGGGGTCCGAACCGGCCAGCTCGTTGGCGCAGCGCTGGCTGTCCGCCGGGTTCACCGGCATGGCGCAGACCTCGATCTCGATCGGTCGTCCGGGGACTCGGTTCAACATGTCGGCCCCCATGCCGCCGAGCTCGCTGTTGATGAAGTCAGCAGCGGCCTCGATGGCCTCGGTGTACTCGGGGAACGAGCCGGCGGGGTCGCCCTCGTGGTTCTGGACCCCGATCAGGATCGGCTCGCCCTCGGCCTCGAGGGGCTCGTCCAGGCCACATTGGATGGCCGCCTGGGCGATGCCGGCACCGTTGCCACCGGCCTCGTCGAGCGAGGCGTCGGGCTCAGGGCACCCGCCGCTTCCCGCCGACGCCGATGCGTCAGTCGTGTCGTCGGTGCCGTCGACCGCCTCGGTCGCGTCGTCGGCGGCATCGTCGACGGCATCGCCGGCGTCGTCGACCGCGTCCTCCACGACATCTCCAGCGTCGTCGCTGTCGCCACAGGCGGCGGCGACGAGGCCGAACGCCAAGAGCACGGCCAGCAGACGCCAGGCACGTGTGCGTGTTCGCACGTGTTCCCCTCCGTTGATCGGATCTGGTTTCCCTCTCGCCCCGGGCCGAGGTCCGGCACCGAGGAGCACAGTCAAGCCGTGACCGAGGTCACCGTCAAGAATCTACCCACCGATCACTTCTGCAGCGGCAGCCCATCTGCGATTGAGCTCACTCGCCTCTGCGGGCCACCGAGACGCGGGGGAAGGTTTCGAACCGGCCCTGGGGGGTAGTCCCGGGCCAGGTCGCTCAGTTCCAGATCAACCCGAGGATCAACGTGTTGAACACGAACACCAGGGCCACGATCGTCGTGATGCGGTTGAGGTTGGCCTCGACGACGGTGGACCCGGCCCCGGCCTGGGTGGCCGCCCCGCCGAAGATGTCTGACACCCCGCCCCCCTTGCCCGAGTGCAACAGCACCAGCACCACGAGGGTGACGCAGAGGACGACCTGGAGCAGCGAGAGCGCGACGACCACGGACGGCGATGCTACTGCGGCACTCCGCTCAGCTCACCTCGGGCCGCCAGCGCGAGCGGCGGTACATCCACGTCGGTGAGCGTCCCTCCGGTGGACGGGCCAGCCGGTCGGCTCCGAGGCGCTCCGCGCGGGGCCCGAGGATCCGCAGCACCCGGTCGTGCTCGACCGAGCTCTCCATCTGATCGACCAGCGTGTACCGCCGCCGGCCGACGACGGCCACCAGCCCCCCGACCGGGCGGTCGAGCCGCGTGCCGGCGATGCCGCTGCGGTGACGTTCGAGGCGCAGCACCCCGTCCCAGGCGAGGCGGTGGTGGCGCAGCACCGCCCGGCGGGTCACGCCCCATGGCGTGATCTCGGCCGCCACCGGCAGATCGAAGAGGATCACCGCCGCCGCACCCACCGCCAGGAGTGCGGCGCAGGCCACCACCACCGGTCCTGCACCGCCGACGGCGAGCACCACGGTGAGCGCCGCCAGCGCGGCGGCTCCGAGGCCCGACAGGACGATCCCGCTCCAGCTCGAGTGCAGCACCACCGACGGCTCGGCCGCCGGCGGTGGCTCGGTCACCTCAGCGGCTCGTGCCGCTCGTCGCCCCCGGTGGGGCGAACGCCACCGTCTCCCCGGCCTCGATCGGATGGTGGCACGCCGACCACTGCCCGGGCGCCCGCTCGATCATCAGCGGGGTCTCCTCGGCGCATCGCTCGGTGGCCCGCCAGCACCGCGTCCGGAAGCGGCACCCGCTGGGGGGGTCGATCGGCGACGGCACATCGCCCTCCAACAAGATGCGCGACCGGTTCCGCTCCTTGGTCGGCGAGGGGACCGGCACCGCCGACAGCAACGCCGCGGTGTAGGGGTGGCTGGGCTGCTCGTAGAGCACGGCGCGCGGGGCGGTCTCACAGAGCCGCCCCAGGTACATGACCGCCACCCGGTCCGACACGTGGCGCACCACCGACAGGTCGTGGGCGATGAAGAGGTAGGCGATGTCGCGCTCGGCCTGGATGCGCTGCAACAGGTTGATGACCCCGGCCTGCACGCTCACGTCGAGGGCCGAGACGGGCTCGTCGAGCACGATGAAGCCGGGGTCCAGGGCCAGCGCCCGGGCGATGCCGATCCGCTGGCGCTGGCCGCCGGAGAACTCGTGGGGGTAGCGGTTGCCGTGCTCGGGCCGCAGACCGACGTCGGCGAGCAGCTGACCGACCCGCTCCAGCCGCTCGGTCCGCCGCAGCTTCTCGTGGATCTGCAGCGGCTCGCCGACGATGTCGTTGACGGGCATCTTGGGGTTGAGCGAGGCGTAGGGGTCCTGGAAGACCATCTGGATCTGACGGCGCAACGTCCGGACCTCGCGCTTGGCGAGACCGACGAGCTCGCGCCCCTCGTAGCGCACCGAGCCCGAGGTGGGCTCGTGCAGCTGGAGGATGGCCCGCCCGGCGGTGCTCTTGCCCGAGCCGGACTCCCCCACCAGGCCGAGCGTCTCGCCGGCGTGGATGTCGAACGAGACGCCTGACACGGCGTGCACCTTGCCCACCTGGCGGCGGATGAGTCCCCCGCCCATGACCGGGAACTCCTTGACGAGGTCCTGCACCTGCACCAGCGGCGCCGCCACCCCGTTCGACGTCGTGGCGCCGCGGCTGACCGCCCCGTGCGCGGTGGTTGGTTCGGTCATCGCCAGCTGCCGGCCCCGGTGGGATCACCGGACGAGCCCCCGAGCGCACCGGGCGGGCCGCCGACCGCATCTGGTGCGCCGTCGAGCTCGCCTGGCGTGCCGTCGAAGGCGGCTGGCGGGTGGTCCAGAGCACCGACGGACAGGTCGCGCCAGCGGTGGCAGGCCGCCAGGTGACCCACCTGGTCGGTGGGCTCGAGCTCGGGCTCGACCTGCAGGCACTCCTCGACCGCCAGGGGGCAGCGAGGCTCGAACGGGCACCCCGGCGGCTGGTTGACCAGGCTCGGGGGCGTGCCGGGGATCGGCGTCAGCTCCTCGATGTCGCCCTCGACCGAGGGGATGGCGTTCAACAGCCCCACGGTGTAGGGCATGCGAGGCGAGTCGTAGATCTGGTCGACGTCGCCCCGCTCGACGAAGCGCCCGCCGTACATCACCGCCACCTGGTCGGCGGTGCCGGCCACCACCCCGAGGTCGTGGGTGATGAGGATGATGGCTGCCCCCAGCTCGTCCTTGACCTCCATCAACGTCTCCAGCACCTGGGCTTGGACGGTCACGTCGAGGGCCGTGGTCGGCTCGTCGGCGATGACGATGTCGGGCTCGTTCATCATCGCCATGGCGATCATCACCCGCTGGCGCATGCCGCCGGAGAACTCGTGGGGGTAGCTGTCGATGCGCTGCTCGGGTTGGGGGATGCCGACCAGGGCCAGGGCGTCGATCGCCTGGGTCCGCGCCTGCTTCGGCGACACCCGATGGTGAGCTCGCACGATCTCGCCCAGCTGGCTGCCGATGGTGTACACGGGGTTCAGCGAGGTCATCGGATCCTGGAAGATCATCGAGATCCGGTTGCCCCGCAGCTTGCGCACGTCGCGGTCTCGCACGCCGATGAGCTGGCGCCCCAGGTACTGGGCGCCCCCGGTGATGCGCGCCGTGGAGGGCAGCAGGCCCATCAGGGCCATGGTCGACACCGACTTGCCCGAACCCGATTCGCCGACGATCGCGAACACCTCGTTGCGGTGCACGTCATAGGAGACGCCCCGCACGGCCTCGACCGCGCCGTCATCGCTCGGGAACGTGACGCGCAGGTCCCGCACCGACAGCAGGACGTCGTCGCCGGCGGCGCCGTCGTCGGGCCGGTGGCCGTCGCCGGTCACTGTCGCACCCTGGTCTGGCGGGGATCGAAGGCATCGCGCAGGCCGTCGCCGATGAAGTTGATGGTGAGGGCGATGACGACGATGAACAGCCCCGGCCACCAGAACAGCCAGGGCCGGGTCTGGGAGGCGGTCTGGTACTGGGACACCTGCTTGCCGAGGGACCAGTCGCCGCCGCCCACGCCGAGCCCGAGGAACGACAGGGCGGTCTCGACGAGGATGGCGGCCGAGATCAACAGGGTGGCGGTGACGATCACCGAGCCGATCACGTTGGGCAGGATGTGGCGGGTCATGATGCGCAGGCCGCCGGCCCCCTGGGCCCTGGCCGCCTCGACGAACTCCTTCTCGCGCACCGACATGAACTCGGCCCGGATGATGCGCGACGTGGTCAACCACGAGGCGAGGGCGATGATGATGGCGACGAGGTAGATGCTGTTGGATTCGACGGCCCGGCCGAGCACGGCGGCGACGAGCAGCAGCGGGATGGTGAACAGCACGTCGACGACGCGCATCAGCACGGTGTCGGCCCAGCCCCGGTAGTAGCCCGCGAGCCCGCCGACGACGGTGCCGATCACGGTGGCCAGCAGACCGGCGGTGACGGCGATGATGAGGCTCTGCTGGGCGCCGCGCAGGGTGACGGCGAAGTAGTCACGACCGATGTTGTCCTGACCGAACGGGTGGTCGCCGAGGGCCAGGCCGTCGCCGTCGAGCCACGGGATGGCGTCCAGGGTCGGCTGGCCGCCGTTGACGAGGATGCCCGAGCTGTCGTGGGGGTGCTTCCACACCGCCAGCCCGACGAAGGCCAACAGGACCACCGCCACGAGCACGACGAAGCAGAACATCGCCAGGCGGTGGTGCACGAACCGCCGGGTGACCATCTGCCACTGCGTGCGGGACTCGACGGTGAAGACCCGGTCGTCGGCGTCGGGCCGACCCTCGGTGGCCAGCGCCGGTCCGGCCTGGGAGACCTTCGGCGCCGCGGCCGGCTCGGTGGAGGTCATCGGCGGATCCTCGGGTCGAGGTAGGCGTACAAGATGTCGGCCAGGGCGTTCAGCAGCACGATCGAGACCGCCACCACCACGAGGAACCCCATCACCGGGTAGGGGTCGGTGTCGCGCAGGCCCTCGATGAACAGCGAGCCCATGCCGCTCCAGGCGAACACCGTCTCGGTGATGACCGCGCCCTCGATGACGGTGGCGAAGCTGATGGTGATGACCGTCATCACCGGGATGAGCGCGGTGCGGAAGGCGTGGCGCATGACGACCTGGGTGGCGGGCAGGCCCTTGGCCTTGGCCGTGCGCACGTAGTCCGATTGCAGAGTCTCGAGCATCGACGCCCGGGTGAAGCGCATGTAGGTGGCGAAGCCGATGAGCGCCAGGGCCAGCGAGGGCAGGATCTGGTGGCCGGCGTAGTCGACCATCGTCTCCCAGAAGGGGGCGTCGAGGTTAGGGGTGCGGGGCCCGATGGTGGCCACGGTGCGTCCCGGTGACCACGCCGTGATGAAGCGGTCGACGGTGACGATGACCCCGACGCCGAAGGTGGCGGCCATGCCCGCCCGGATGGCGGCCCGCCGGTCGATCTCCCCGCCGACGACGGCGCCGACGGCGGCGCCGAAGGCCAGGGTCGCCACCAACAGGCCGAACATCCTCACCCAGTTCATGTCCTGGATGTAGCCGTCCAGGACCAACGAGACGGCCACGCCGCCGAGGGCGCCGACCATCGCTGCGACGAGCACGCGGGTGTTCGACACGGGGGCGAAGGTGGCGGCGGCGAGGACACCGACACCGCCCGCCAGGGCGACGATGACCGGCAGCGACAGCCCGGGGTTCGTCAACCAGTCGGTGGCGTCGAGGATGGCCAGCGCGCCCGCCATCAGGCCGCCGGCGGCCAGGCCGACAGGCAGCTTGCGGCGCACGAGATCGCCGCCGGCCAGACCGGCGGCGATGAGGGCGGCCAGCACCGACAAGATGACGAGCCCGGTGACCGAGATGCCGGGTGCGGCCAGGTAGTCGTTGAAGCGAATGGCCCCGAACTCCTTCAGCAGCACGGCGAGCCAGAACACCGGCAGCGAGAAGAACAAGAAGGCGGCGAAGGTCGACGAGTAGTCGATGGCCGAGTACTGGCGCACCGCCGAGATGACCCCGACGGCGATGCCGAGGATGATCGAGGCGATGGTGGCGATGATGATGAGCCGGAAGGTGGTGCCTGCGGCCTGAGTCAGCAGGGTGGAGACCTCCTGGCCCTCGCGGTTGAGGCCGAAGTCGCCCCGGACGAGACCTGTGAGCCAGTCGACGTAGCGCTCGACGAAGGGCTTATCGAGCTCGAGCAGCTGGCGAATGGTGGCCATCTGCGACTCTCGGTTCGGGTCGGTCGAGACCCTGAAGTCGGCCAGCGGGTCACCCGAGACGGTGACGAGCCAGAACATGACGAAGCTCGACGCCACCAGGATCGGGATCGAGATGAGGATGCGGCGCAGGACGAAGAAGAACATGGCGAGGGTGAGGTGCCGACGGGGCCGGGCCAGCGTGAGCAGCTGGCCCGGCCCCGGTCAGATCACGTCAGCGGCTGCTCACTGGAGCTGCCACTCACCGGCGTTGAACGTCAGCCCGTTCTGGGACGGGTTGTAGACGATGTTCTCGGCGCCCTCGCTGTAGGCGACCACGCCGGGGAAGCTGAACACCGGGATGGTGACGAGGTCGTCCCAGATGAGGGCGTCGACCTCGTTGGCCAGCTCGACCTGCTCTTCGTAGTCGAGGGTCTGGTTGATCTCGTCGAGCAGGGCGTCGACCTCGGGGTTGCTGTAGCCGCCGAAGTTGATGCCGCCCTCGGTGCGGTAAATCTCCGACTGACCGGTCTTCAGGGGTGAGCCGGCCCAAGCGAACATGGCCACGTCCCAGTCACTGGCCGCCAGCTCGACGTCGAAGAACGTCTCGGAGCCGGCGTCGGTGACGTTGAAGCCCTCCACCTGGTTGCAGCTCTCCATGGTGAGCTGCACCTGGTCGGTGCGACGGGCGTTGTTGCCGTCGTCGAACCAGCCGATGCGCACGTCGACCGGCTGGGCGATGCCCGACTCGTCGAGCAGCTCCTGGGAGCGCTCGAGGTCGACCTCGGCGAAGCGGCCGTCGGCGTTGTCGACGTAGCCGTCCTCGAAGGGCTGGTTGAAGCGGTTGTTGAGGATCTCGGCCTCGGGGTCGAGGGGCTGGATGAGGTTCGACACCATCTGCTGGCGGGGCAGGCAGTGGGCGAAGGCCTCACGCACCAGCGGGTCGCCGAAGACGGTGTTGAAGTTGAAGTCGAAGTGCTCCCACGTGAACTGGGCGCCGGTCTCGACCACCGCGTCGTCGATGCCCTCGAGCTGAGCCAGCAGGTCGGGCGTGGGCTGGGGATCCATGGCGTTGATCTCGTCGTTGGCCAGCGCCTGGGCCTGGGCCTCCTCGGCGATGTAGCGCACCACCACGGGGCCGTTGGCCGGCGTGCCGTAGTAGTCCTCGTTGGGCACCAGCGTCAGGCTCGACCCGGCCTCCCACGACCCGAGCTTCAGCGGGCCCGCCGAAGGGATGAGCGACTCGTCGAGCAGCTCGCCGGGGTTCATCGCCCACGCCGTGTTGAAGAACTCGGCCATGGCCTCGATGGACTCGCGGTCGTCGCTCTCGAAGGCAGCGATGGCGTCGTCGACGCCGGTCTCGCGTTCGATCACGTGCACCGGCATCATCTCGGTGAAGCTGGCCCGCCAGTCCGAGAAGATCTCGTTGTAGGTGGCGGTGATGGTCTTGCCGTCCTCGGAGCACTCCAGCGTGTCGATGACGTCGTAGCCCGTCGACCCGGTCACCTCGAACAGCGGCGCCTCGGCCTCGGTCGTCTCGTCGATGACGGGGTTGCCGCTCTCGTCGAGCTGCACGTACTGGCCGTTGTAGGCGTTCCAGTGGAACTGGAAGTCGTCGCAGTCGATGGGCTCGCCGTCGGACCACACCGCATCGGGGTTCACGACCCACTCGACGACCTGGGGGTCCTCGCCGGTGATCTCGGCCGAGACCAGCAGGTCCTCGTCCATGACGAGGTTGCCGTCGGGGCCGGCGAAGTTGAACGGGTAGGGCAGCACCTCGTTGAGGATGATGCTGTTCTTCACCGAGTTCGCCGCGGCGAGGCCGTTGTTGTAGTTGGAGAACTCCTGGGCGTTGCCGTAGGCGATGGTCTGGCCCTCGGCGGGCTCGTCGGCAGGCTCGGTGTCCTCGGTCCCGCCGGCGACGACGTCCTCAGCGTCATCGGTGGCGTCGTCGACGACCTCGTCGGCGGCGTCGGTCACATCGTCGACGGCGTCGTCGGCGTCGTCGCCGCAGGCCGCGGCGATGAGGCCGACGGCCATCAACAGCGCGAGGAGCCGGTACCAGCTCCGCTTGGTGTTCACGTCAGGGTTCCTCCTGGGTCAGGGTGCGGGCAACCGCGGATGCGGGCCGATCGGCCCGAGGACGAGCATGCGCGTGGTCGGTGCCCCCCGGTCACCGAGGCGTGTTGTCCTCGCGGTTACCAGGTGGTCACCGTAATCCTGGGTGCGCACGGTGTCCACGCGGACCCGTGACGTGGGCGTGAGGAGACCCTTTCGCGCAGCTGTCCACCGCCGGCGCCCCGTGTGGGTGCGACCGTGCAGTCCGCTGCGCTCAGCGGGCGGCGGCCTCGATGATGCGGGCGAAATCGCCTGCTTCCAGGCTCGCCCCGCCCACCAACGCCCCGTCCACGTCGGGCAGGCCGACGAGCTCGGAAGCGTTGCCGGGCTTGACCGATCCCCCGTACTGGATCCGCACCCGGGTCCCGGCGTCGACGTCCAGGTCGCCCAGGGCCGACCGCAGCGCCGCCGCCATCTCCTGGGCGTCCTCAGGCAGTGCGGTGCGACCGGTGCCGATGGCCCACACGGGCTCGTACGCGATCACCACGGTGCGCAGCGCCTCGCCGGACACGCCGGCGAGACCGGCTCGCAGCTGCTCGACCACGACCCTCTCCGCCCGTCCGCCGTCTCGTTCGTCGAGGGTCTCGCCGACGCACAGGATGGGGGTCATGCCGGCGTCCACGACGGCTCTCACCTTGGCGTTGACGGTGTCGTCGTCCTCGCCGAGGACGTGACGGCGCTCGCTGTGCCCGGCGATCACGTACGCCACGTCGAGCTTGGCCAGCATGGGCGCCGACACCTCCCCGGTGAAGGCGCCGCTGGCCTCGGGGTGGCAGTCCTGGGCGCCCACGGCGAAGGGCATGCGGTCGGCGTCGACGACCGTCTGCACCGAGCGCAGCGACGTGAACGGCGGGTGGATCGACACCTCGACCGCATCGGTCACGTCCGCGTCGAGCTCGTAGGCGAGGCGTTGCAGCAACACGGTGGCCTCGAGGTGGTTGAGGTTCATCTTCCAGTTGCCGCTGACGAGCGGTCGGCGGGTGGTCATGACGTCACCTCTGTCGTCGAGGACGGCCGTGGGGCCGATCGCAGGGCGGCGAGCCCGGGGAGGTCTCCTGATTCGAGCAGCTCGAGGGACGCACCGCCGCCGGTGGAGACGTGGTCGACGTCGTCGGCGAGCCCGAACTGGGCGACGGCCGCGGCGCTGTCGCCCCCGCCCACCACGGTGAAGGCCCGAGCGTCGGCGACAGCGTGGGCGACCGCCTCGGTGCCGGCGGCGAACCGGAGGTCTTCGAACATGCCCATCGGTCCGTTCCAGAACACCGTGCGGGCCTCGTGGACCACATCACCGAAGGCGGCGGCCGTGCCCGGTCCGATGTCGAGGCCCCGCCACCCGTCGGGCACGTCGCGGCCGACGTTGCGGATCTCGCCGTCGCGCTCGGCGACGAGGTCCTCGGGGAGGGCGATGGCGTCGCCGTGGGTCTCCAGCAGGGTCCGGCACCCGTCGATGCGGTCGGGCTCGCACAGCGACGCCCCGATCCGGTGGCCCTGGGCGGCCAGGAAGGTGAAGCACATCGCCCCCCCGACCAGCACGGTGTCCGCCACGTCGAGCAGGGCCTCGATCACGCCGAGCTTGTCTGACACCTTGGCGCCGCCGAGCACCGCCACGAACGGGCGCTTCGGATCGCGACGCAGGCCCAAGAGCACATCGACCTCGCGCTCGAGCAGGCGCCCGGCTGCTGAGGGCAGGGTGCGCGACGGGCCGACGACCGAGGCGTGGGAACGGTGCGCGGCCCCGAAGGCGTCGAGCACGAAGGCCTCCTGTCCCTCGACGAGGCGGGCGACGAAGGCGGGGTCGTCGGCGGTCTCGCCGGGATCGAACCGCAGGTTCTCCAACAGCTCCACTCCGTCGATCAGCTCGTCGAGGCGGGCGCGCACCGGGTCCATCGACCAGCGAGGGTCGGGCGAGCCCTTCGGTCGACCGAGGTGCGAGCAGGCGGTGACCCGTGCGCCCCGTGCCCTCAGCCACGCGAGCGTGGGCACGGCGGCCCGGATCCGCAGATCGTCGACGACCTCTCCGTCGTCGTCGAGGGGCACGTTGAGGTCGCACCGCACGAGCACCCGCCGGCCCTCGAGGTCGCCCAGGTCCTCCAAGGTCGGCAGGTGGCCGACGTCGCTCACGTGGCGGCGCCCACGATGCCGGTCAGGTCGACGAGGCGGTTCGAGTAGCCCCACTCGTTGTCGTACCAGCCGGCCACCTTGACCAGGGTGCCCTGGGTCATGGTGAGGGGAGCGTCGTACACGCACGACGACGGGTTGCCGACGATGTCTGATGACACGAGCGGCGCCTCGCTGTACTCGAGCACCGCGGAGAGCGGACCGTCGGCAGCCGCCGCCCCGAAGGCGTCGTTCACCTCGTCCACCGAGACCTCCCGGCCGACCACCGCGGTGAAGTCGGTGATCGACCCGTCGGGCACCGGCACCCGCAGGGCCGTGCCGTCGAGCTTGCCCTCCATCGAGGTCATCACCAGCGCCGTGGCCCGGGCGGCCCCGGTGGAGGTCGGCACGATGTTCATGGCCGCGGCGCGCGCCCGCCGCAGGTCCTTGTGCGGCCCGTCCACGAGGGACTGGTCGCCGGTGTAGGCGTGCACCGTGGTCATCAGGCCCTGGGTGACCCCGAAGGCGTCGTCGAGCACCTTCACGAGGGGCACGAAGCAGTTGGTGGTGCAGCTGGCCCCCGAGATGACCTTGTGGGCGGACCGGTCGAAGTCGCCGTCGTTGACGCCGACGACGAAGGTGGCGTCGGCCCCGCTCGAGGGCGCCGAGACCAGCACGAGGGGGGCGCCGGCGTCAAGGTGGGCCGCGGCGGCATCGCGCGAGGTGAAGATGCCGGTCGACTCGATGACGATGTCGACGCCGAGGTCGCCCCAGGGCAGCTCCTTGGGGTCGCGCACCGCCAGCACGTCGAAGCGGTCACCATCGACCGACAGCCCGTCGCCGTCGATCGCCACCTCGGCGTCGAGGGGCCCGTGCACGGTGTCGTACTTCAACAGGTGAGCCATCGTCTCGAGCGAGCCAAGGTCGTTGATGGCCACGAGATCGAGATCGGCGCCCTGGGCCATGGCGGCGCGGAGGAAGTTGCGGCCGATCCGGCCGAACCCGTTGATGCCGACGCGGATGGTCATCTGTGGCTCTTTCCAGAGGGGGTGCGACGCTGACGAGTGTGTCGCGCCCCGTCACGTCGACGCCAGAAGAGCGCCCCGTGACCTACCCCCTGGACCCTGCCGGCGGGCCCCTCATCGTCGGTGGCGCTCAGCGGTGCAGGTCGCGATGCGACACCAGGGGGTGCACGTCGCGCAGCGGGTCCCGGCGGGCCAGCTCCTCGGCGATGGCGACCGAGCGGTGGTGGCCGCCGGTGCAGCCGATGCCGATCGTGAGGTAGGTGCGGCCCTCGCGCTCAGAGGCGGGGATCACGAGCTCGAGCAGGCCATCGACCCGTTCGAGGAAGGTGGCGGCGTCGGGCTGACCGAGCACGAAGTCCCGCACCGCGTCGTCGGTGCCGCGCAGCGGCCGCAGCTCGGGGTCCCAGTGCGGGTTGGGCAAGAAGCGCACGTCGAGGACCATGTCGACGTCGCGGGGCAGGCCGTGCTTGTAGCCGAAGCTGCAGACGAGCACCCTCATGCGATCCTCGGTGGGCGAGCGGAACAGCCGCTCGAGGCGCCGACGCAGGTCGTGCACGTTCAGCTCGGTGGTGTCGATGACGACGTCGGCGACCGCCCGGGCGGGGGCGAGCAGCTCGCGCTCGCGATCGATGAACGACGACACCGACCCGACCTCGTCATCGAGGGGATGGCGCCGCCGGGTCGATTCGAAGCGGGCGACGAGGGCGTCGGTGGCCGCCTCGACGAACACGACCCTGACCTCGGCGACCTTGTGGCGCACCTCGCCGATCGCCTCGGCCACCTCGCCCCGGTCACCGCCGGCGCCCAGCCCGAGCACGACCCGATCGGTGGCCGGGCCCGGCTCGACCAGGTCGACCACGGGCGACAGCAGCCGGGCGGGGAGGTTGTCGATCTTGAACCAGCCGAGGTCCTCGAGGGCGTTGGCGGCCGTCGACCGCCCGGCGCCCGACAGTCCGGTCACCACGACGAACTCCATCACCGCTCCCCCGGTGCCTGGCGCCGGGCCACCAGGACGCACAGGCGGGGGATGGTGGCGGCGTCGGCGTAGGCGGCGGCGCGAGCGAGGAAGCCGTCGGGCGGCGCCGGTTCGAGCATCCGCTCGATGACCAGGCCGGCGTCGGCCATGGCGTTGACGTAGCGGGACAGGGGCCGGTGGACGAAGGGGATGAACACGCCCCGCTCGACCTGTTCGACGGTGATGTCCTCCACCAGGTATGGGCCGATCCGCCAGTACTGCTCGGGCGGGTCCACGAGGTGGTCGTCGATCCACCCGCTGCCCGGCGCCTGGAGCAACGGGTGGTTCAACAACAAGGCGAAGCGGCCGCCGGGACCGAGCACCCGGGCGACCTCGTCGATGGCGGCGTCGACGGCCTCGATGTGCTCGAACACCAAGCACGCCACGACGGCGTCCGCCCACCCGTCGACCACCGGCAGGGCCTGCGCGCCGGCCCGCACGTACGCCGGGCCCCCGCCCCGCTCGGTGGCGTGGCGCAGCTGGGCCCGGGTCGGGTCGACCCCGACGACGGCGGCTCCGGTGGCGGCCAGGCGACGGGCGACCTGGCCGTCGCCGGTGCCGACGTCGACCACCCGCTCGGCCCCGGCCAGCACCTCGTCGACGATCGGCAGGATCTGCTCGGTGTACTCGGGGTCTGCACCGTCGGTGAACCCGTCGACCCACCACTGGGCGTGGATCTCCCACAGACCACCGCCGTCGCTCACCTCAACCCCACCTCCCCCGCCGTGGAGGGCGCTGCGTCACGCGGCGACCTCGGCGCAGGGCCAGCCCGGCCGGAGGCTCACGTGCTCACCGGGGTGTGCAGCTGGTCGTAGATGGACACGGCCACCGCATCGGGCAACCAGGGCAGCGCCCGCAGGTCATCCAGGGACGCCTCGCGCACCCGGGTGATGCCGCCCAGCTCCTTCAGCAACCGCTGCCGGCGGGTCGGCCCGAGCCCGGGGACGTCATCGAGCACCGAGCGGGTCATCCGCTTGTCGCGCAGCTTGCGGTGGTACTCGACGGCGAAGCGGTGGGACTCGTCCCGGATGCGTTGCAACAGGTAGAGCGCCTCGCTCTGGCGCGGGATGCGCACCGGCTCTGACCGACCCGGCAGGTACACCTCCTCGAACTGCTTGGCGAGGGCCGCACAGGGGATCTCGTCGGACAGCTCGAGCTCGTCGAGCACCCGACGGGCGACCGACAACTGGCCCTTGCCCCCGTCGACGATGAGCAGCTGGGGCGGGTAGGAGAACCGGCCTCGCTCGGCCACCGGCTTGGCCCGGTCGGCCAGGTAGGCGGTGAGGCGCCGGGTGAGCACCTCCTCCATGGCGGCGAAGTCGTCGTTGCCGTCGACGCCGCGCAGCTTGAACCGGCGGTACTGGTGCTTGGCGGGCAGGCCGTCCTCGACGACCACCATCGACCCGACGTAGTCGGTGCCCTGCAGGTGGCTCATGTCGTAGCACTCGATCCGCAGCGGCGACTCGGGCAGCTCGAGCCGGTCGCGCAGCTCGTTCAGCGCCCGCGCCCGACTGTTGTGGTCACTCGACCGCTTGAGGCGGTGGCGACGCAGGTCGTCGTGGGCGTTGCGGGTCACGGTCTCGAGCAGCGACCGCTTCTCGCCCCGCTGGGGCACCCGTATCTCGACGTTGGTGCCCCGCAGCTCTGACAGCCAGGCCTCGTAGAGCTCTGGGTCATCGGGGTCGTCGGGCACCACGACGAGCTTCGGCAGACCGATCGGGTTGTCGTCGTGGTAGAGCCGTTCGAGGACCCGTCCGACGAGCTCGGCCCGGTCGAGCGGTTCGGCCTTGTCGACGATGAACCCGCTGCGGCCCATCACTCGCCCCCGGCGCACGAAGAACACCTGGACGGCCGCCTCCAGCTCGTCGTCATCGACACCGACCACGTCGTAGTCCTCGTGGCGGGCGCCGACCACCCGCTGCTTCTCGGCGGCCCGGCGGATGGCCCCCAACCGGTCGCGGTGGCGAGCGGCCAGTTCGAACTCGAGCTCATCAGAGGCCGCCCGCATCTCCTGTTCGAGCCGGCCGACCACCTCGTCGGTGTCGCCCTCGAGGAAACGCACCAGCTCGCCCACCATGGCGTCGTAGCGCTCTGCGGTCACCTCCCCCACGCAGGGTCCGGCGCACTTCTCGATGTGGAACAGCAGGCACGGTCGACCGAGCTTGGCGTGGCGCTCGAGCTTGTTGTCCGAGCAGGTGCGGATGGGGAAGGTCCGCAGCAGCAGGTCCAACGTCTCACGGATGGCCCAGGCGTGGCCGTAGGGGCCGAAGTACCGCTCGCCCTTGCGCCGCTTGGAGCGGGTCACCATCGCCCGGGGCCACTCGTCAGACATCGTGATGGCGAGGAACGGGTAGGACTTGTCGTCCATGTAGCGGATGTTGAACCGCGGCTTGTGGCGCTGGATGAGGGAGTACTCGAGCAGCAGCGCCTCGACCTCGGAGTCGACGACGATCCACTCGACGGTCTCGGCCGCTCGCACCATCTGGGCCGTGCGGTGGGGCAGGTTGCGGGGGTCCTGGAAGTAGTTGCCCACCCGTGAGCGCAGCGAGCGCGCCTTGCCCACGTAGATGATGCGCCCGTCGGCGTCGCGGAACTGGTAGGAGCCGGGCCGATCGGGGATCGTGCCGGCTGGCGGGCGTTCGACCATGGCTGTCCCATCATGCCCTCGCTGGGTCGACGATCGGTGGGGCTCCCGCCACGACGACTCGACGGGTACCCTGGACCTCACGACGGGCCGGGTCTCCCGTCGCAGCGTTCCGGACCGAGGCCGACATCCCCGTGGCGAGGCGACCCGGCTGCCCCCACCGGCCGCCACTCGGTCCGACCGTAGAAACGAGGACCCCGTGCGACTCCAGGCACCCTTGCCCGAGCGCTACATCGACGCGACCGACGCCGAGCTGGCCGAGCGCATCCGATCCGCCAAGGCCAGCCTCGGCGACCGGTGCGTCGTGCTCGGCCACCACTACCAGCGTGACGACGTCATCGCCTTCGCCGACGCCCGGGGCGACAGCTACCGGCTCTCGGTGTTGGCCCAACAGCGTCCCGACGCCGAGTTCATCGTGTTCTGCGGCGTGCAGTTCATGGCCGAATCGGCCGACATCCTCACCGCCGACCACCAGCAGGTGATCCTCCCCGACCTCAACGCCGGGTGCTCGATGGCCGACATGGCTGACATCGACGAGGTCATCGAGGCGTGGGAGTCACTCGCTGACACCATCGACGTCGACCGACTCGTCCCCATCACCTACATGAACTCCTCCGCCGCGCTGAAGGCCTTCGTCGGCCGCAACGGCGGGGCGGTGTGCACGTCGACCAACGCCCGCTCGATCCTCGAGTGGGCCCTCGGGCGGGGCCAGCGGGTGCTGTTCTTCCCCGACCAGCACCTGGGCCGCAACACCGGCCTGGCGATGGGCTACGACCACGCCGACATGGCCCTGTGGGACCCTCGCTCCGAGCTCGGCGGACTCACCCCGGCCCAGGTCGAGGCGGCCACCCTGTTGCTGTGGCGGGGGCACTGCTCGGTCCACCAGCGCTTCCACCCCGCCCACATCGCCGACTTCCGTGAGCGTCACCCCGAGGGCATCGTCATCGCCCACCCCGAGTGCTCCCACGAGGTGTGCGATCTCGCCGACCAGGTCGGCTCGACCGACCACATCATCAGGGCCGTCGACGCTGCCGCTCCCGGTACGGCGGTGGCCGTCGCCACCGAGGTCCACCTCGTCCAGCGACTGGCCTCCCAACACCCCGAGCTGCACGTCGAGTCGCTCGACCCGCTGATCTGTCCGTGCTCGACGATGTCGCGCATCGATCTCCCCCACCTCGCCTGGGTGCTCGACCACCTCATGGCCGGCGAGGTGGTCAACCGCATCAGCGTCGACGCAAGCACTGCCGAGTCGGCCCGGGTGGCGCTCCAGCGCATGCTGGACATCACCGACGCCGCAACAGCCGCTGTCCCGGTGGCCGCCACCGTCGGCTGAGCGTCCGCAGGCCGACCGGCCATCGGGGGCGCCGGGCACGACGGTGGAGGTCACGCCGTCGCGGGCGCCGGCGCTGGCGCCGGCGCCGGTGACAGCAGGGGGCGCAGGAACCGGCCCGTGTGGCTCTCGGGATGCTCGGCCAGCGCCTCGGGCGTACCGGTGGCCACGATGGTGCCGCCGCCCGAACCCCCCTCGGGGCCGAGGTCGACGATCCAGTCGGCGGTCTTGACGACGTCGAGGTTGTGCTCGATCACCAGCACGGTGTTGCCCTGGTCGACCAGGCGGCTGAGCACGGTCAGCAGCTTGCGGATGTCTTCGAAGTGCAGGCCGGTCGTGGGCTCGTCGAGGATGTAGATGGTGTGCCCGGTCGAGCGCTTGGACAGCTCGCCCGCCAGCTTCACCCGTTGGGCCTCACCACCTGAGAGCGTCGGAGCAGGTTGGCCGAGGCGCACGTAGCCGAGGCCGACGTCCACCAGGGTCTGCAGGTGGCGGGCGATGGCCGGCTGTGCGGCGAACACCTCGAGCGCCTGCTCGCACGACAGGTCGAGCACCTCGGAGATGTTGCGGCCCTTCCACGTGACCTCGAGCGTCTCGCGGTTGTAGCGGGCGCCCTTGCACACCTCGCAGGGGACGTAGACGTCGGGCAGGAAGTGCATCTCGATCTTGATGGTGCCGTCGCCCTGGCACGCCTCGCACCGCCCGCCCTTGACGTTGAAGCTGAAGCGTCCGGGGAGGTAGCCCCGGACCTTGGCCTCGTTGGTCTGGGTGAACAGCCGCCGGATGTGGTCGAACACCCCGGTGTAGGTGGCGGCGTTGGAGCGGGGCGTGCGCCCGATCGGTGACTGGTCGATGTCGATGACCTTGTCGAGGTGCTCGAGGCCGTCGACCCGGCGGTGGCGACCGGGCGGCTCGGGCGAGCGGTAGATCCGCTGCATCAACGCCTTGCGAAGGATGTCGTTGACCAGGGTCGACTTCCCCGAGCCCGACACCCCGGTCACCGCCACCAGCAGGCCGAGGGGGATCTCGACGTCGAGGTCGCGCAGGTTGTGCTCGCGCGCGCCGCGCACCACCAGGCGCTGGTCGCCCCGAGGCCGCCGGCGTGCTGGCACGTCGATGCGACGGTCACCCGAGAGGTACCGACCGGTCAGCGAGCGCCGGTTGCGCTTGAGGGCGGCGACGGTGCCGCTGTGGACGAGCTGGCCACCGTGCTCACCGGCCCCGGGTCCGATGTCGATGACGTGGTCGGCGACGTTGATCGTCTCTTCGTCGTGCTCGACGACGAGCACGGTGTTGCCGAGGTCGCGCAGGCGCAGCAGCGTCTCGATGAGCCGGGCGTTGTCGCGCTGGTGCAGCCCGATCGACGGCTCGTCGAGCACGTACAGCACCCCGACGAGCCCGCTGCCGATCTGGGATGCGAGGCGGATGCGCTGCGCCTCCCCCCCGGCCAGCGTGCCCGCCGAGCGGTTGAGCGTGAGGTAGTCGAGGCCGACGTCGAGCAGGAACTCGAGCCGCTCGGTGACCTCCTTGACGATGGGTTCGGCCACGATGCGATCGCGCGCTGACAGCTCGAGCCCCGCCACCGCCTTGGCCGCCTCACCGATGCTGAGGTCACAGAGCTCGAAGATCGTTCGATCACCGACGGTCACCGCCAGCGACACCGGGTTGAGCCGGGCACCGCCGCAGGCCGGGCAGGCGATCTCTCGCATGTAGCCCTGCATCTTGTCCCGTGCGAACTCGCTGTCGGTGTCGCCGTGGCGCCGCTCCAGCGAGTGGATCACGCCCTCGAAGGCGGCGGTGTAGGTGCGCTGGCGGCCGTAGCGGTTGCGGTAGCGGACCGTGACCTTCTTGGCGCCGGTGCCGTAGAGGATCTTCTTGCGTTGGGCGGCGGTGAGACGTTCCCACGGCCGGTCGAGGGGGATCTTGAACTCGTCGCCGACCGCCTCGAGGAGGCGTGACAGGTACCGGCCGTTGCTGCCCGCCCAGGGGGCGATGGCCCCCTCGGTGATGGTGGCCGAAGGGTCGGGGACCACGAGCTCGGGGTCGACCTCGTAGCGGGTGCCGAGGCCGTCACAGGCCTGGCACGCCCCGTAGGGCGAATTGAACGAGAAGTTCCGTGGCGCGAGCTCATCGAAGCTGCGGCCGGTCGTCGGGTTGAACAGGTGGGTCGAGAGCTGCAGCTCGGACTCTGCGGCCCCCTCGGCGTCGTCGCCGCCGCCACCATCAGAGCCGCCGTCGATGCCGACCTCGGCCGCAGGCCCGTCGGCGGGGCGCGGGACGACGTCGATCGTGACGTGGCCCGCCGCCAGGTCGAGGGCCGTCTCGATCGACTCGGTGAGGCGCTGGGTGATGCCCTCGCGCTGCACGAGCCGGTCGACGACCACCTCGATGGTGTGCTGGACGTAGCGCTCGAGGTGCTCCTCGCCGTCGAGATCACGGGTCTCGCCGTCGATGCGGGCCCGGGTGTACCCCTTGGCGAGCAGGTCGGCGAACAGCGTCGAGTACTCGCCCTTGCGGCCCCTGACCACCGGGGCGAGCACCTGGAAGCGGGTGCCCTCGGGCAGCTTGAGCACCCGGTCGACCAGCTCCTGGGGGGTCTGGCGCTCGACGACCTCACCCGTCTCGGGGTCGTGCTGCACACCGATGCGGGCGAACAGCAGGCGGAGGTAGTCGTAGACCTCGGTGATGGTGCCGACGGTGGAGCGCGGGTTGCGGCTGGCGGACTTCTGATCGATGGAGATGGCCGGGGAGAGGCCTTCGATGAAGTCGACGTCGGGCTTGTCCATCTGGCCGAGGAACTGGCGGGCGTACGCCGACAGCGACTCGACGTAGCGCCGCTGACCCTCGGCGTAGATGGTGTCGAAGGCGAGCGAGGACTTGCCGCTGCCCGACAGACCGGTGACCACGACCAGGCTGTCGCGCGGGACGTCGACGTCGATGTCTCTGAGGTTGTGCTCGCGAGCGCCCCGCACCCGCAGCTGATCACCCATCCGGAACCACGCTAGCGGCCGCTGGCGGTGTCGTACGTGTGTTCGTGCGCGTGCCCGAGCGAGCCGGTGCCCGAGAGATCGACGGGCTCAACGGGTGTCGACGGCCCGGTGGGACTCGGCCAGCCGCCCGGCGGGGAGGCCGGCCGCGTCGGCCTGGGCAGCGCCCCAGCTGCGCAGGCGGTCCTCGAGGTCGTCCATGTGGGCGGTCTGGGTGGCGTGGGCGCGCAGCGCCTCGACCTTGGCGTCGAAGGCGTCGGTGATGTCGACGAAGCGGGCCGGCTGCTGGCCCATCACCCACACCTCCTCGACGACGTGGGCCTCGAGGCCCTCGTCGCGCCGCAGGTGCTCGTGGGCGTAGGGGTTGCGGGCGTCGGGGTACACCGCACGCATCGTGGCCTCACCGGTGGCGAGGTGGTCGGGGTGGTCGCGGTAGACCGAGTCCCAGGTCCGCTCCGGGCTCTGGGTCGCCACGACCTTCGGCCGCACCTGGCGGATCACCCGGGAGATGGCGGCCCGCAGCTCGAGGGTCGCCTCGACCCGCCCGTCGCCGAAGCGGAGGAAGTGCACGTCGGTCACCCCGACCCGCTCGGCCGCCTCCCGCTGCTCGGCCTCGCGCAGCAACGGCATCTCCTGGCGGCCGACGAGGTCGTCGAAGCCCCCGGCGTCGCCGCTGGTGACCAGGCAGTACGACACGTCGCTGCCGGCGGCGGTGAGCGTCGCCACCGTCCCGGCGAAGCCGAAGTCGACGTCGTCGGGGTGGGCGACGACCACCAGCACCCGCTCGGGGGTCTCGATCTCTCCGTCAGATGTGGCCAGGGCCATGCGTGTCCCTCCACTGGGTGTTCGGTCCCCCAGCATGGCGGGGTGGGCCGGCGATCGGGTGCCCCACCGGGGGGTTCCCCCGGCACCGTGGCGCCCGGGCCTCACCCGCGGCGCGCCGGGCCCGCCGCACCGCGGGTGGGTGGCCTCGGGCTCGGTTCGATAACCGGTGTGACCGGGACGGGGTGGTTCGAGAGACTGCCCGCCATGGACGCCGAGCTGCGCACGATCACCGACGACGAGGCCGTCGCCTACCTGCGGACGGTCGAACGGACCTTCGGCGAGTCGCTCGGCGACGACGACCCGCTGGACGCCCTGCTCACTTCGCTCGAGCGCGACCGCGCCCTCGTCGCCGTGGAGGACGGCCGCTGGATCGGCACGTCGGGGGCGTTCTCGCTGCACCTCACCCTGCCCGGCGGGGCCGTCGTGCCGATGGCCGGCGTCACTGCCGTCGGGGTGCAGGCGACCCACCGACGGCGGGGGGTGCTGCGGTCGATGATGGGTTGGCTCGTCGACCAGGCCCGGGACCGTGGCGAGCCGGTGGCGGGGCTGTTGGCCTCAGAGGCGCCGATCTACGGGCGCTTCGGGTTCGGCGTGGCCACCGAGCAACGCTCGATCACGCTGCGATGCGACGAGACGGGCTTTCGCCACCTCGACCTCGGCGGGTCGATCGAGCTGGTCGATCTCAACGAGGAGCGCTGCGAGGACCTGCTCGTCGCGGCGTTCGAGCGCAGCCGGCTGTCCCGGGCGGGTCAGGTCAGCCGACCGGCGGGTTGGTTGGGCATCGCCCGCCACGCCGCTGACTCTGGCTCTGACGGTGCCGGTCCCAAGGAGCTGGCGGTCAGCCGGGACGATGACGGGGCCGTCGACGGGTTCGCCCGCTACCGGATCAAGCCGATCTGGACGGGCATGTACTCGGAGTCGACGGTGGTGGCCGAGGACGTCGTCGCAGCCACACCGACCGCCCGGCTGCGGCTGCACCGCTACCTCTGCTCGGTCGACCTGACGTCCTCGGTCACGCTGGGCCGGGCCGATCCGAGCGACCCGACGCCCTGGGCGCTGATCGACGAGCGCGACCACCGCACCACGTCTCGGACCGACTGGTTGCACGTCCGCATCCTCGACGTGGCCGAGGCGTTGGAGGCTCGCGACTACCAGGCGTCTGGTCGGATCGTGTTCGAGATCACCGGCGAGGGACCCGAGGCGGGCCGATGGGAGCTGAGCGCCGAAGAGGGCAAGGGGCGCTGCGCACGCACGGGGTCCTCGCCCGAGATGGTGATGGCGCTGGACTCGCTCGGGTCGCTGCTGCTCGGGGGGGTGCGGCCGTCGACGCTGGCGGCGGCGGGGAGGATCGAGGCCGCCGACCCGGGGGCGCTGCAGGTCGCCGACCGGGTGTTCCCCACCGCCGAGCCGCCCTGGTGCCAGACCATGTTCTGACACCGCCCCTCGGAGGACCCCATGGCGTCTGGGGCGGTGACCCGGTCGAACAGCGGGATGACCACCTGCACGTCAGCTGATGGCCCCAGCGAGCTCGCGCAGCTCGCGGCGCAGGTCCTTGATCTCGTCACGGAGGCGGGCGGCGTACTCGAACCGCAGGTCGACGGCGGCCTGGGCCATCTCGTCCTCGAGGGTGGCGACCAACCGCTCCAACTCGTTGGCCGGCAGCTCGCCGAAGTCGGTGCGGCGGGTCGCCTCTCCCCCAACCGCCCTGTCGGGCACCGGCGCCTTGGCCTGGCGACCCTCGTTCGGGCGGATGGTGGCGAGGAGGTCGCCCACGGCCTTGCGGATCGTCTGGGGGTCGATGCCGTGCTCCCGGTTGTGCGCCTGTTGGAGCCCCCGACGCCGGTTGGTCTCTGACACCGCCCGTCGCATCGAGTCGGTCACCTGGTCGGCGTACATGACCACCTGCCCACCCACGTTGCGGGCTGCCCGCCCGATCGTCTGGACGAGCGACGTCTCCGAGCGCAGGAAGCCCTCCTTGTCGGCATCGAGGATCGCCACGAGCGAGACCTCGGGCAGATCGAGGCCCTCTCGCAGCAGGTTGATGCCGACGAGGACGTCGAACTCGCCGAGGCGGAGCTCGCGGATGAGCTCGATGCGCTGGATGGTGTCGACCTCGCTGTGCAGGTAGCGGACCCGGACCCCCTGCTCGAGGAGGTAGTCGGTCAGGTCCTCGGCCATCTTCTTGGTGAGGGTCGTGACGAGCGTGCGCTCGCCCTTGGCGACCCGCCCCTCGATCGCCCCCATCAGATCGTCGATCTGGCCCTTGGTGGGCTTGATGATGACCTCGGGGTCGACCAGGCCGGTGGGCCGGATGATCTGCTCGACGACCCGCTCGGACACGCCGATCTCGTACGTCGAGGGGGTCGCCGACAAGAAGACGCACTGGTGGATGCGTTGCAGCACCTCGTCGAAGCGCAGCGGGCGGTTGTCCAGCGCCGAGGGCAGGCGGAACCCGTGGTCGATCAACACCTGCTTGCGGGAGCGGTCGCCCTCGTACTGCCCGTGGAGCTGGGGAACCGCGACGTGGGACTCGTCGATCACCAGCAGGTAGTCGTCGGGGAAGAAGTCGAGCAGCGTGTGCGGGGTCTCGCCGGGGCTGCGGCCGTCGATGGGCGCCGAGTAGTTCTCGATGCCGTTGCAGAACCCCAGCTCCTGCATCATCTCGAGGTCGTACTCGGTGCGCATGCGGAGGCGCTGGGCCTCCAGCAGCTTGCCGTTGGCCTCGAACCAGGCAAGGCGGTCGCGCAGCTCGGCCTCGATGCGCTCGACGGCCCGGCCGATGCGCTCCTCGCTCGTCACGTAGTGGGTGGCCGGGAACATGACCAGCTGGTCGAGCTCGCCGGTGCGCTCGCCGGTCACGGGGTCGACCGTGGTGATCCGCTCGACGTCGTCGCCGAACAGCTCGATGCGCACGACGTGCTCCTCGTAGGCGGGGTGCACCTCGATGGTGTCGCCGCGCACCCGGAACCGACCCCGGACCAGGTTGGTGTCGTTGCGCTCGTACTGCATGCCGACCAGCTGGCGCAGGATCGACCGCTGGTCGCGCTGCTCGCCGATCGAGAGGGTCAGGAGCTGGCGGCGGTACTCCTCGGGTGAGCCCAAGCCGTAGATGCAGCTCACCGAGGCCACGACGATGACGTCGCGCCGGGTCAGCAGCGAGGCGGTGGCGGAGTGGCGCAGCCGGTCGATCTCGTCGTTGACCGAGGAGTCCTTCTCGATGTAGGTGTCGCTCGAGGGAACGTAGGCCTCGGGCTGGTAGTAGTCGTAGTAGCTGACGAAGTACTCGACGGCGTTGTGGGGGAAGAACTCCCGGAACTCGTTGGCGAGCTGGGCGGCCAGCGACTTGTTGGGGGCGAGGACCAACGTGGGGCGCTGCACGTTGGCGATGGTCCAGGCCATGGTGGCGCTCTTGCCCGACCCGGTGATGCCGAGCAGGGTCTGGAAGCGCTCGCCCGCCTCGACCCCCTCGGTCAACCCGGCGATGGCGGTCGGTTGGTCGCCGGCCGGCTGCCAGTCGGCCACCATCTCGAAGCGCTTGGTCACCGGAGCGAATCTACCGAGGGGGTGTCGCAACCACGTGGGTGGGGTCTCAGAGGCGGCCGGCGGCGCGGGCGGCGGCCTCGGCGTCGTCGACCTGGCGAGCGATGATGTCGAGTCCGGCGTCCCAGAAGCCGGGGTCGGCGAGGTCGCAGTCGACGAGGCGGCCGAGCTCGGCGGGGGGTAGCGAACCGCCGGCGCGCAGCAGGTCGAGGTAGGACGGGACGAACTCCTCGCCACGCTCCCGGTAACGGGCGTAGACCGACAGCGCCAGCAGCTGGCCGTAGGCGTAGGCGTACACGTAGCCCGGGGTGCCCATGAAGTGCGGGATGTAGGACCACCAGGTGCGGTAGCCCTCGGTGATCTGCACCGAGTCGCCGAACAGCTCGCCCTGGGTCTCGGTCCACAGCTCACCGAAGCGCTCGACGGAGAGCTCCCCGACCTGGCGCCGCTCGGTGTGGGCTCGATCCTCGAACCGGTTCATCGCCACCTGGCGGAACACCGTGGCGATCGACCCCTCCACCGCCTCGGCCAGCAACGCCAGCCGGGCCGCCGGCTCGGCGGTCGCTGACAGCAGCCGCTCGAAGGTCACCGTCTCGCCGAACACCGACGCGGTCTCGGCCAGCGTGAGGGGCGTCCACTGCTGGAACGTGCCGCGGGGCCGGGCGAGGTGGCCGTGCAACCCGTGGCCGAGCTCGTGGGCGAGGGTGAGGGCATCGCGTCGACGTCCGGTGAAGTTCAACAGCACGTAGGGGTGGTGGGACGCGACGGTGTAGGAGCAGAACGCCCCGGGCCGCTTGCCCGGTCGGACCGCAGCGTCGATCCACCGCTCGTCGAAGAAGCGCTGGGCGACGCCGGCCAACTCGCCGCTGAACGAGGCGTAGGCGTCCAGGACCAGGTCCCGTGCGTCATCCCAGCCCATCGGGGCGTCGTCGGCGGCCACCGATGCCATGCGGTCGTGATCGGCGAGCGGGTGGCCGAGGAGGTCGGACTTGAGCCGGTACCAGCGACGGGCCAGGTCGTAGCGGCCGACGACCGCTTCGACGAGCGAGGCCACGGACTCGTCGGAGGCCTCGTTGGCGAGGTTGCGCGACGAGATCCACGTCGGGTAGGACCGCAGCCGGTCACCGGTCGCCTTGTCGGCCAGCAGGGTGTTGAACACGAAGGCCCGAGTGCGCAACCCGGGGGCCAGGCCGGCGGTGACCGCATCGGCCGCATCGGCTCTCACCTGGCGGTGAGGTGAGCTCAGCAAGGAGAGGCCCTCCTCCAGCGACGCCGTCCGGGGGGCGCCCCCGTCGGCACCCTCCGCGGCGGGCAGCTCGACCTCCACCGCAGAGATCAGATCGCCGAACAGCCGCACCCACGCCCCCCGTCCCGTCACTGCGGTCTCGGTGAGAACGCGCTCCTCGGGCTCGCTCAGGACGTGCGGCCGGTACCGGCGAGCCGATGCCAGGTGGTGTCTGACGTCGGCCAGGCGCGAGTGCTCGAGCAGCTCGGCGGCACGGCCGTCGGGCACCGCCACCCATTCGAGGTCGAGGAACAACAGGCGGCTGTCGAGGGCGGCGCTGCGCTCATGGCAGCGCTGCAGCAGCGCTCCCAGCTCGGGGTCGTTCGCGTCGGCGGCGTACCGCAGGTTGGCGTACCCGACCGCTCGCCCGACGAGCTCGTCCAGGCGGCCTCGCATCGCCATGACCTCGGCCAACCCGCCGGCGTCGAGCTCACCGACGGCGCCCCGGTGCTCCTCGAGGTCGTCGGCGATCACCCCGGCCTCGTCGAACAGCTCGTCGGGGGTGCGGTCGTCCAGCAGAGGTTCGAGGTCCCAGGAGACCTCGTCGGCGGAGGCGACGGCGGCATCGGAGGTGGTGATGGTCACGAGAGCTCCCCTGGGGCGTCGGTGCTGGTCACAGGATCTGGTCGGCGTCAGACGGCTCGGCCGGGGGGCCGACCTCGTCCAAGCCCTGCGCCCACGCCCAGGCGTCGCCGACCTGGGCCCTGAGGGCGTCGAGGTCACCTGAGTTGTCGATGACCCGATCGGCGAGGGCCAGGCGGTCGTGGCGATCGGCCTGGGCAGCGATGCGGGCTCGGGCGGCGTCGGCATCCATCGATCGGTACGAGACGAGCCGATCGACCTGGACCGGCACCGGCACGTCGACCACCAGGGTGCCCGACAGCGGGTAGCGGGGCTGACCGCCCTTGGCCCCCTCGGCCAGCAGGGGGATGTCGAGCACCACCACCTGAGCGGGCCGGTCGGCCTCGTGGAGACGACGAGTGATCTCGACCCCGACGGCGGGATGCACGATGCGCTCGAGGTCCTTGCGGGCCGCCTCGTCGGCGAACACCCTCTGGGCCACCGCTGCCCGGTCGAGCTCACCGTCCTCGCCGACGATCGCGACGCCGAACCTGGCGACCATCGCGTCGAAGACCGGCTGGCCCGCCTGCTGGAGATCACGAACGATGGCATCGGCGTCGACCAGGACGGCCCCGCGCTGGACGAACCCTGCGGCCACGGTGGACTTGCCCGAGCCGATCCCACCGGTCAACCCCACGACGATCACGTCGCGATCATCGCGTCTGCGCGCACCCGACGGTGTGCTCGCGAGCTCGATTACTCGACCTGGGTCTCCTCGGCGGCCTGCTCCTCGGCGGCGGCGATGGCCTGCTGGTAGGCCTCCTCGCCGTACTTCTCGTAGTACTCGGCCCACGCCTCTTGGGCCTCGGTCGACACCTCGTACTCGGCCGGAGCCGCAGCGGTCGCCTCGGTGGCCTCCCCGCTGCCGATGTAGTTGCCCTGATCGTCGAAGGCGTGCTCGCCGAAGTGCTCCTGGTACTCAGCGGCGACCTCGCCGCCTTCGGCGGCCTGCTTGATCGACAGCGAGATGCGGCGACGGCCGGTGTCGAGATCGATGATCTTGACCCACAGCTCCTCACCGGGCGTGACGACCTGCTCGGGCAGGTCGACGTGGTGCGCCGACATCTCCGAGATGTGCACGAGGCCCTCGATGCCTTCGCCGACCTGGACGAACGAGCCGAACGGCACCAGCTTGGTGACCCGGCCGTAGACCAGCTGGCCGATCTTGTGGGCCTCGGCGAACTCTTGCCACGGGTCCTGCTGGGTGGCCTTGAGCGACAGCGAGATGCGTTCGCGCTCACGGTCGACCTCGAGCACCTCGACGTCGACCTCGTCACCGACGTTGACGACCGAGCCGGGGTGATCGACGTGCTTCCAGGACAGCTCTGACACGTGGATGAGCCCGTCCATGCCGCCGAGGTCGACGAAGGCGCCGAAGCTGACGACCGAGGACACCGTGCCGTGGCGACGCTCGCCGGGCAACAGGTTGTCGAGGAACGCCTCGCGCTGCTCCTTCTGGGTCTCTTCGAGCCAGGCTCGGCGCGATAGCACGACGTTGTTGCGGTTCTTGTCGAGCTCGATGATCTTGGCCTCGAGCTCCTTGCCGACGTAGGGCTGGAGGTCGCGCACCCGACGCAGCTCGACCAGGGAGGCGGGCAGGAAGCCGCGCAGGCCGATGTCGAGGATGAGCCCGCCCTTGACGACCTCGATGACCGGGCCCGAGACGACGCCGTCCTCTTCCTTCACCTGTTCGATGCGACCCCAGGCCCGCTCGTACTGGGCGCGCTTCTTGGACAGGACGAGCCGCCCGTCGGCGTCTTCCTTCTGCAGGACGAGCGCCTCGACGTGCTCGCCGACGCTGACCACCTGGCCGGGGTCGATGCCCTGGCGGATGGAGAGCTCCTTGGACGGGATGACGCCCTCGGACTTGTACCCGATGTCGAGCAGGACCTCGTCCTTGTCGACGTTGACCACCACCCCCTCGACGATGTCGCCGTCGTCGAACTCGACGATCGTGCCGGCGATGGCCTCTTCCATCGACATGCCGCCGAGGTCGTCGTCGACGATCGTGCGGGGGATGTACTCGCCGGCATCGGTGAAGGAGCCGTACTCCTCGGTGACGTCGGGGATCATGGTGCTCTGGTCGGACAAGGGTGGGGCTCGTTCGTTCGCGGGGGCAGGAGAGGTCGCCACGTGAGCGGTGCGCGGGCGCGTCGCCCACGACGACCGCGCCGAGGGTACACGCCCGCCGTGGCCGGGCGCGTGGGCCACGGGCCCGGATCTCACCTGCTCCCGGCCACCGGTGTCAGGGGCGACGGGCGACGAGGAGGTGCTCCTCGAGGTCGAGCGACGGCGGCTGGGTGCCGTAGCGGCCCGGGGTGGCGCCGAGCACCCGCTCGGGGATCAGGCCGGCCAGGCGGGCGAGGAGCCGCAGCTCTCGCGGCGTCATCGTCGTGGTCCACGCGTCGGCCTCGGCGACCCGGCCCTCGGGATCGCGGATCTCCATGCGCTCGAACTGCGTGCCGGTGTCGACGTCGAAGGTCGAGACGTCCTCGAGGTGTCGCACCTGGAAGTAGGCGTTGAAGGCGCTGACCACGACGAGTCCGCCGGGGCGGACCGCTCGGCGCATCCCGTCGAGCACGGCGAGGTCGCCGGCGTCGGGATCGGTGGGATCGGCCGCCGGTCCGCCGAGCAGGCCGAAGCCGCCCTCGCACAGGCTGTAGGCGAGGTCGAACTCGGCCGCGAAACCGAGGCGGCGGGCGTCGCCCCGCTCGAAGCGACAGCCCTCGATGCCAGCGGCGCGCGCCAGGTCGACGAACGTGGCGCTGATGTCGACGCCGACCACGTCGACGCCCCTGCGGGCCAACTCGTGGGCGTGGCGACCCGGTCCGCACCCCACGTCGAGGGCGCGCGACCGGCGACCGAGACCGGCGAGCTCGACGAGCGAGTCGACCTCGGCCACCGTGCCCTTGGTGAACGAGTAGCGCAGGTAGGCCGAGCCGAGGTGGTCGGCCAGCTCCTCGAACCAGTGGCCCTTTTCGCCCCCCGCGGTCGTGCGGCTCATCCCCGTGCGGCTCATCCCCGTGCGGCTCATCCCCGTGCGGCTCATCCCTTGGCGTCGGCCCACGAGTCGCCGACGCTCACGTTCACCTCGAGGGGCACCGAGAGCTCAGCGGCGTCGCGCAGCGTCCTCACGGTGAGCTCTCGGATCTCGTCGACCTCGGCGGGCGGCACCTCCACCATCACCTCGTCGTGCACCTGGAGGATCAACGAGCTGTCGCCCCCGTGGCGGCGGAGCGCCTCGTCGAGGCGGACGAGGGCCACCTTGAAGATGTCGGCGGCGGTGCCCTGGATGGGGGCGTTCATCGCCTGGCGCTCGGCGGCCTGGCGGACCCGGTAGTTGCCGGCGTTCAGTTCGGGGATCGGGCGACGCCGACCGAAGGCGGTCTCGGCGTAGCCGCGCTCTCGGGCGAGGGCGACGACGCGATCCATGTAGGCCCGCACGCTGGGGAACGCCTCGAAGTAGGCGTCGAGGATGACCTGGGCCTCCTCGGTGGGGATCGACAGGCGTTGGCCCAGGCCGAAGGCCTCCATGCCATAGGCGAGGCCGTAGGACACCATCTTGGCCTTCGAGCGCATCTCGACGTCGACGCCGGACGCCTCGACGCCGAACACCCGGGCTGCGGTCTCGGTGTGGATGTCTTGTCCCCCGGCGAAGGCGGCGGTCAACCCGGGGTCATCAGCGAGGTGGGCGATGACCCGCAGCTCGATCTGGTTGTAGTCGGCGACCAGCATCTTGTGGCCGCCGCCGGGTACGAAGGCCCGGCGGAACGTGCGGCCCTGGGGGGTGCGCACCGGGATGTTGTGGAGGTTGGGTTCCTCGCTGGAGAGGCGCCCGGTGCGGGCGACGGTCTGGTTGAACACGGCGTGGATGCGGCCGTCGGGGGCGATCGAGGCGAGGAGGCCCTCGCCGTAGGTCGAGCGCAGCTTCTCGACCTCGCGGTACGACAACAGGGCCTCGACGAGGGGGTGCTGGTCGCGCAGTCGCTCGAGGGAGGCCGCATCGGTCGACGGCCCGGTCTTGGTGCGCCGCACCGGTTCGAGCCCGAGCTCGTCGAACAGGATCTCGCGCAGCTGCTTGGTGGAGTTGACGTTGAAGTCACGTCCGGCGAGCCGGCAGATCTCGGCTCGGAGGCGGTCGCAATCGGCGACCAGACGGGCGTGGAGGGTCTCGAGCTCGCCACGATCGACCCCCACGCCGATCTCCTCCATGCGAGCCAGGACCGCCACCAGCGGCAGCTCGATGCCATCGAGGAGGGCGGTCAGGCCCCGGTGCTCGATCGACGACCGCAGCGGGCCGACGAGGTGGCTGACCGCCAGGGCCTCGATCGCCGCGCTCGCCCCGACCTGGGCCGGGTCGTCGTCACCGAGGGCGAGCTGGTCAGGGGGCGAGGCGTCGTCGTCGCCCAGTTGCACGTCGGTGTAGCGCAGGAGCAGCTCGCCGACGGCGTACCGGGTGTCGGCAGGGTCGATGAGGTAGGCGGCGAGCACCGTGTCGAGCGAGGGCGTGGCGACGTCGACCCCGTGGCGCATGAGGGCTCGTAGCAGCGGCTTCAGGTCGTGGCCGGCCAACCCGACCCGGCCGGCGGCCCGCCCCAGCGCCTGGATGACCGTCGGGTCATCGACGACGACGCGGCCCATCCACCCGACCTCGCCCATCGCCGGGTCGATGACCACGGCCGCGCCCTCGAGCGTCTCGGGCCGGTGCCGGTCGCCGAAGGCCGCCGCCATGGCCAGGCACCCGGTGACCGCTGCACCCCCGCCGGGCTCGCCGGCGTCCGTCGCTCCCGCGGTCCCAGCACCCCCGGACACGCCCACGGCGTCGAGGACGGCGACCGCTGCAGCCGCATCGAGCTCGACCACCTCGGCCACGAGGACCTCGGCATCGCTGGCGGCCGGCAGCTGCTCGGCCAGCACCTCGGCCAGGCGGTCGTACAGCGAGCGGAACTCGAGGAAGTCGAACAGCCGTCCCACCTCGTCGACGTCGACCTCGCCCCACCCGAGATCGTCGAGATCGGGAAGGTCGGGAACGTCGCGCACCAGCACCGTCACCGCCAGGTTGCTGCGGGTCTGGGCCTCGCTGGCCCCCAGGTTCTGGCGCAGCTTGGGCGGTTGGTCATCGAGGTGGGTGAACACCCCGTCGAGCCCTCCGTACGCGTTGAGCAGCTTGGCTGCGGTCTTCTCCCCCACCCCCGGGACACCGGGCAGGTTGTCAGACGGGTCGCCCCGCAGGGCCGCGTACTGGGGGTACAGGGCAGGGGTGACGCCGGTGCGCACGGCGATGCCGGCCTCGTCGTAGAGCACGTAGTCCGACACGCCACGCCGGTTGTAGAGCACCTTGACGTGGGGATCCTCGACGAGCTGGTAGGCGTCACGATCACCGGTGACGATGATGACGTCGTCGCCGCGGTCGCGGGCTCGGGTGGCGAGCGTGGCGATGACGTCGTCGGCCTCGTAGCCAGCCACCTCGACGGTGGGCATGCGCAGGGCGGCGATGACCTCGCGCACCAGCCCGAACTGGGGTGCGAGCAGGTCGGGGGTCTCGCTGCGGTTGGCCTTGTACGTCGGGACCCGCTCGTGGCGGAACGTCGCCTCGGGGCGGTCGAAGGCCACGATGACGTGATCGGGACGGTGGTCCCGCAACAGGTTGACCAGCATCGAGGTGAACCCGTAGACGGCGTTGGTGACCTGACCCGATGCGGTGGCCAGATCGGTGGGGAGGGCGAAGAACGCCCGGTAGGTCAGCGAGTGGCCGTCGAGCAGCATGAAGGTGGACATCTGGGCGCCGATGCTACGGCGGGGGTCGCTCGCCGGGGCGAGGCCGCAGCGCGCTCGGTCACCTCGGTCGCGTCGTCTCGGGGCCCGGGGCGTGGGGGGCCGGGCGGTCAGCCTGGCGAGCCGGGGCTGGCGCCGTCGGTGGCGACGATCGCCTCGGCCACCGCCCGCATCGTCGTGCGGCCCTCCATGGCCCGGCGCTGGATCAGCGAGAAGGCGTCACCCTCGCTCAGTCCCTCGACGTCCATGAGCCGCCCCTTGGCCCGGTCGACGACCTTGCGGGTCTCGAGCTGGTCCTCCAGGCCGCGTACGTCGCGATCGAGGCTCTGCAGCTCCCGGAAGCGCCCGAGCGCCACCTCGATGGCGGCGACGAGGTCGTTGCGCTGGTACGGCTTGGTCACGTAGGCCAGCGCGCCGGCGTCACGGGCCCGCTCGACCAGGTGGCGTTGGCTGAACGCGGTGAGGATGAGCACGGCAGCCAGCCGGTCACCGGCGATCTCGCGGGCCGCGGTCAGGCCGTCGAGCCCAGGCATCTTGATGTCGAGCAGGGCGATGTCGGGACGGTGCTCGCGCACCAGGGCGATCGCCTCGTCGCCCCGCCCGCACTCCCCGACCACGTCGTAGCCCTCCTCGCCGAGCAGCTCGACGAGGTCGAGGCGGATGATGGCCTCGTCCTCGGCCACGACGACGCGAGTGACCGGACCGGGTGCGCTCATCGGCTCGACCCGAGCCGGTCGAGCAACCCGTCCTGGCGGGCCAGCAGCCGGTCGATGTCGGCGACGAGCTCGTCACGGCGCCGCCGCATCGCCCCGGCGTGACGTCCGGCGGTGGCCGCTTCGACCTCGGCGAGCGGGGTCTCTGACACCAGGGACCGCAGGCGGGCGTCGTCGGCGTCGGCGGTGAGCGATGCGAGCTGGTCGTCGACGACCGCCAGCTCAGCGCGGGCGCGCCCGATCTGCGCCGAGGTGCGGCGCAGCTCTCGCTCCACGTCGGTGCCGAACACGTCGGCGAGTGTAGGCACCGCCCCGGAGGGCCTCACCGCGGTGCCCGGTGGCGCACCACCGGGAGCGACGAGCGGCGGACCGGTGCGTGCCCGGGGCGGGAGTCGAACCCGCACGCCCTCTCGGACAAGGGATTTTGAGTCCCCCGTGTCTACCGTTCCACCACCCGGGCCGACCCCGGGGACCGTACCCGCCGGTGGCCGCCGCGGCTAGGTTCGGCTCGTGTCCACGGTGCTGCGCCGCACGACGCTGCTCGTGCTGGTCGCTGCGATCGTGGCGATGGGGGTGCGCCAGGTCGCCCTCTGGCTCGCCGAGCGTCGCCTGGGTGCCCCGAGCTAGCGCACGCCCCCGAGCTAGCGCACGCCCCCGAGCTAGCGCACGCCCCATAGATCGTGGCGGTCACCACCCGGGCGTGCGACCCCGCCTCGCTCGCACGCCCCACAGATCGTGGCGGTCACCACCCGGGCGTGCGACCCCGCCTCGCTCGCACGCCCCACAGATCGTGGCGGTCACCACCCGGGCGTGCGACCCCGCCTCGCTCGCACGCCCCACAGATCGTGGCGGTCACCACCCGGGCGTGCGACGATCTCCCGGACGGCGCCGTCGTGGCGCCGGGCGAACCGTAGGACCCGAACCGGCCGACCGCGCCGGACGAGGAGGTGCTGAGGGGTGCTGGCCTTCACGTTCCCCGGCCAGGGGTCCCAGGCCCCCGGGATGGGTGCCCCGTGGACCGACCACCCGTCGTGGGAGCTCGTGGCCGAGGCCTCTCAGATCGCCGGGCGCGACGTGGCGGCGTTGCTGCTCGACGCCGACGCCGACGAGCTGCGCTCCACCGAGAACGCCCAGCTCGCGACGTTCGTGCTGTCGCTCGTCGTGCTCGACGCCGTCGAGCGCGTCGGCGTCGACGCCACCCTCGTCGCCGGTCACAGCCTCGGCGAGTACACCGCCCTGGTGGCCACCGGCGCCCTCGACTACGCCGACGGGGTGCGCCTGGTCGACGAGCGGGGGCGGGCGATGGGTGACGCCGCAGCTGCCCGACCGGGGACGATGTCGGCCGTGCTCGGCCTCGCCGACGAGCGGGTCGAGGCGGCCTGTGCCCGCGTCGTCGAGGAGGTGTGGGCCGCCAACTACAACGCTCCCGGCCAGGTCGTCATCGCAGGTACCGAAGCCGGCGTCGCTGCGGCCGAGACCGTCGCCAAGGAGCTCGGCGCCAAGCGGGCCCGGCGGCTCAGCGTCGGCGGAGCGTTCCACACGCCGCTGATGGGAGCGGCCCGCGACCGACTCACCGACGCCCTCGCTGACATCGAGCTGCGCCCGCCCGCCGTGCCGGTGGTCGCCAACGTCGACGCGCTCGCCCACGACGGGGCCGACGAGTGGCGAGCGCTGCTCGCCGCCCAGCTCTGCTCCCCGGTCCGCTGGCGCCACAGCCTCGAGACCCTCGACGAGGCCGGCGCCCGCACCTACGTCGAGCTCGGCCCGGGTGGGGCGCTGAGCGGGATGGCCAAGCGCACCCTCGAGGGCCGACGCCTCGTGTCGGTGGCCGCCCCGGTCGACGTCGACGCGCTGCTCACCGCCCTCACCCCCGATGCCGCCGACGGGCTCGACGGCCCGCCCAGCGCCGCCGACGAGGGCGAGCACCTCTACGTGACCGAACGCATCGTCGTGTCGCCAGCAGCCGGCATCTTCGCCAAGGCCGAGGGCCTCGGGGTCGGCCACGAGCTGTCGGTCGGCCAGGTCGTGGGCACCGTCAGCGGCACCGAGGTCCGCTCACCCTTCGACGGGTCGGTCATGGGGGTGATGGCGGTGGACGGCGAACGGGTGGCGCCGAGCCAGCCCATCGCCTGGCTGCGCACCAAGTGATCACGACGCCACGTCGACGAGGCGGCCCCGGCGACCAGGCGGTGTCGGCGTGGGCCAGGATGGGGCGGGCGCACCGCCAGACCGCTCCTCGGGGGATCGACGTGTCGCACACACCAGCACCGAAGCCGTGACGACGCCACGGGGCATGCGCATCACGGGGACGGGGTCGTTCCTCCCGCCCAAGGTCGTCACGAACACCGATCTGGCGGCCACGATCGACACCGACGACGAGTGGATCCGCTCGCGCACCGGCATCGAGCAGCGCCACGTCGGCGGATCGACGGCATCGCTGTCGATCGAGGCAGGTCGTCGTGCCCTCGATGCCGCCGGGCTCGCCCCAGGCGACATCGACCTGCTGCTGCTGGCCACGACCACACCTGATCGGACCTGCCCTGGCACCTCACCGAGCGTGGCGCTCGCCCTCGGGCTCGGTTGCGGCGCCCTCGACGTCCAGGCCGCCTGCTCGGGGTGGATGTACGCCATGGTGCTGGCCGACGGCATGCTCGGCCGGGGCATGTCCCACATCCTGGTGATCGGCGCGGAGACCTTGTCCCGCATCGTCGACTGGTCCGACCGCACCACCGCCATCCTGTTCGCCGACGGCGCCGGCGCCGGCGTGGTCTCGGCCACCGACGGCGACGGCGACCTCCTCGGCTACGACCTGGCCGCCGACGGCGACGGCGAGCGCCACCTGTTCGGTGAGGTCGGCGGCTACCTCGAGATGAACGGTCGCGAGGTGTTCCGCAGCGCCGTGCCCCTCATGGCGGGTTCGAGCGAGCGGGCCCTGGCCATGGCCGGCCTCGGCCCCGACGACGTCGACGTCGTCATCCCCCACCAGGCCAACGTCCGCATCATCGAGGCCTGCTGCAAGCGCCTCGGCATCGGCATCGACAGAGCGGTGCTCACACTGCCGTTCATGGGCAACACCTCGGCGGCGACGGTGCCGGTCACGTTGGACCACGCCCTCGCCGAGCGCCGCATCGCCGCCGGTGACATCGTGTTGCTCTCGGGCTTCGGCGCCGGCATGACCGCTGCCTCGGCCGTCTTGCGCTGGAGCGGCACGACGGCACCCGGGGCGCCATGACCGCCAGGGTGGCGCTCGTGACGGGGGGGGCGCGCGGCATCGGGCTCGCCACGGCCCGCACCCTGGCCGCACGCGGGCACCAGGTGGCGGTGACGGTGCGTGGCGAACCGGTCGACGGGCTGGTGTCGGTGCGGTGTGAGGTCACCGACACCGCATCTGTCGATGCCGCCTTCGCCGAGGTCGAGGACCGCCTCGGTCCCGTCGAGGTGCTCGTCGCCAACGCCGGGGTGACCCGAGACCATCTGCTGGTGCGGATGGGCGACGACGACTTCACCGACGTCGTGGACACGAACCTGACCGGGGCCTGGCGGGTGGCCAAGCGGGCGAGCAGGTCGATGATGCGGGCCCGGTGGGGTCGCATCGTGTTCGTCTCCAGCGTGGTGGCCTCCACCGGTCAGGCCGGCCAGACGAACTACGCCGCCTCCAAGGCCGGACTCGTCGGCCTCGCCCGCTCGATCGCTCGTGAGCTGGCCACCCGGGGCGTCACCGCCAACGTCGTGGCGCCCGGACCGGTCGACACCGCCATGCTCGCCGCCCTCGACGACACCACTCGCGACGAGATCGTCGCCCGGGTGCCGATCGGCCGCTGCGCCACCCCCGACGAGGTGGCGGCGGCGATCGCCTTCCTCGCCGGTGACGACGCGGGCGCCATCACCGGCGCCGTCGTGCCCGTCGACGGCGGCCTGGGGCTCGGCCGGTGAGGCGGGTGGCGTCGAGGCGGTCGCAGCCACACCGAGCGCGACGGCCTCGGCGCAGACGTGTAAACGTTGGTTCGAACAACTACGAGGATCCCGAGGGGATGACGTGAGCGAAGAGCTGTTCGAGCGTTTCAAGGCACAGGCCGTCGAGGTCCTCTCGGTCGATGCGTCCAAGGTCGTCAAGGAGGCCTCCTTCGCCGATGACCTCGACGCCGACAGCCTCGACCTCGTCGAGCTGGTGATGGCCCTCGAGGAGGAGTTCGACGTGTCGGTCGAGGAGGAGGAGCTCGAGGGCGTGACCACCGTCGGGCAGGCCTACGACCTGATCACCGCCAAGCTGTGAGCGCCCCGCGTCGGGTGGCGGTCACCGGCGTGGGCGCCGTGACGACCTGCGGGCTCGGCATCGACGCGCTGTGGGACGGGCTGTTGAGCCCGGCACCCGACGGCGAGCGCCGCGTCCACGAGTGGGACCCGTCGCCCTGGTACGACAGCGCGAAGGACGCTCGGCGCCACGACCGCCACACCCAGTTCACGATGGCGGCCGCCGCCGAGGCGATGGCCGACGCCGGCGACCTCGTCGATGACCCGGGCCGCGCCGGGGTGATGTTCGCCACCGGGGTCGGGGGCATGGCCACCTTCGAGGAGCAGGTGGGCGTGCAGCTGTCCAAGGGATCCCGACGGGTCAGCCCGTTCCTCATCCCGATGATGATGCCCAACGCGGCCGGGGCGGCGATGAGCATGCGCTACGGGCTGCAGGGTCCGTGCGAGACGATCACCACCGCCTGCGCGGCCAGCACGCACTCGATCGGACACGCCGCCGCCCTCATCCGTTGGGACCGTTGCGACGTCGTCGTGACCGGCGGCGCCGAGGCGGCGATGACCGACGCCGGCATGGCCGGGTTCACCAACATGACGGCGCTGTCCTCGAGCGGCCGATCGATGCCCTTTGACGCCCGTCGCGACGGGTTCATGATCACCGAGGGGGCGGTGGTGGTCGTGCTCGAGGAGTACGACCGGGCCGTCGCCCGGGGAGCCCACGTGCACGGTGAGGTCCTGGGGTCCGCCTCCACGGCGGACGCCCACCACATCACCGCCCCCCACCCCGACGGCCAAGGGGCCCTCGCCTGCATGCGACTGGCCATCGAGGATGGCGGCCTCAGCCCCGACGACATCATCCAGATCAACGCCCACGGCACCTCGACCCCGTTGAACGACGCCGCCGAGGCCGAGGCGATCGCCAAGATGTTCGGCTCGCCCGGCCCGCCGGTCACCTCGACCAAGGGCGTCACCGGCCACGGGCTCGGCGCGGCCGGGGCGATCGAGGCCGCGGCGGTCCTGTTGTCGATGCGCCACGGTCTCATCCCCCCGACCGCCGGTCACGAGTGCGACGACCCCGCCCTACCCGCCCTCGATCTCGTGGTCGGCGCCCCTCGCCCGTGGACGCCGGGCCCGTCGCTGTCGAACAGCTTCGGCTTCGGGGGGCACAACGGCTGCCTCGTCCTCGGCCCGGGCGACTGAGCCCCCGGTGTGCAACCCGCCGAACCTCGTTCGGTGCACGGTGCCCCCCGCATGCAGGTGAGCTCCGCCTCACCCGGTCCCGTCGACGAGGACGACGTCGCCCTCGTCGAGCGCACCGATGCCCTGGCGCGCACCCTGGGCGTCAACCTCATCTCGCTCGCCCCGGCGGTCGCCGCCTTCCTCGTCATGGGCCGCCGGGAGATCGACGTGGCGTCGGCCGGGTGGTGGTTGTTGATCATGGCCGGAGGGGGCCTCGCCCAACTCGGCGTGTTCCTCGCCCGCCATCGGTGGTGGCGACGCTCGCGACTCGGGTGGGAGCGCGCCGTCGCCATGGTGCTGTCCTGGCTGGGCGGGGGGTGGGCGACCGCCGCCTTGCTCGTCGTCGGCGACGGCATCGACGAGCGCATCTTCCAGTACCAGGTGCTGGCCTGGCTGGCGGCGGTGTCAGCGGTCGGCATCATCAGCCTGACGCCGTCGCCGGTCACCTTCGCGCCCTTCCAGCTCACGGTGTGGGGGGTCGCCATCGTGGCGTGGACGGTCCAAGCGCGCCTCGGCCTCACCGTGGCTGCGGTGTCGTTCCTCATCACCGGGCTCCTGTTGTTCCGCACGAACCGGGGCGCCTTCGATCGCGCCGTGGCCCTGCGACGCTCAGCCGACCGCCTGGCGGATGAGCTCGCCGACCGGGAGGCGATCGCCCGCTCGGTCGTGGAGAACGCCGGCGAGGCGATCTGGACCCTCGACGACCGGGGCCGGGTGCTCACCGCCAACGCCGCCGCCGACATCCTCACCGGACGCGACACCACCGGCGAGCGCCTGTCGCGAGTCGTCCCCGGCCTGCAGCTCGCCCAGGGTTCCCACACCTTCGAGACCGCCACCGAGGCCCCGGACGGTCGCGCCATCGATCTGGTCGCCTCGGTGGCCCCGGTCGACACCGCCACCGTCCGCTACACCGTCATCGCCACCGACATCTCCGACCAGAAGCAGCTGCAACGCGACCTGGTGGTGCAGGCGACCCATGACCCCCTCACCGGGCTCGCCAACCGGGCCGCACTGACCCGTCGGCTGACCGACGTGGCCGAAGCGGCGGTGACGGTGCTGTACGTCGATCTCGACTGCTTCAAATCGGTCAACGACACGATGGGACACGCCGCCGGCGACGAGCTGCTCCGCCTCGTCGCCGGTCGCCTCCGTGACACCGCCCGAGACGTCGACATGGTGGCCCGGATCGGCGGCGACGAGTTCGTCGTCGTCATCGACGGGGACGAGGAGGCGAACGGCCACCGCCTCGGCGAGCGACTCTGCGTCGCGCTCGATGCTCCCTTCGTGCTGAGCGGCCGACCCGTCGAGGTGTCTGCCAGCGTGGGCGTGGCCGCCGGGGTGACCGGTGACGGGGGCAGCGACCTGCTCAGCGCAGCCGACGGCGCCATGTACTCGGCCAAGCGCACCGGTCGAGGCCTGGCGTCTCACGACGACGCCATCGACGCCGACCCCGTCGCCGCGGCCCGGCCCGCCCCCGGCCCGACCCCCGACGCGGTGCCGACCGAGGACCGAGGACGCCGGTCGCCGTCGCGGCGGGGCGATCGGTCAGGCGTCGACGAGCACGAACAGCAGCTCGGCGACGCAGGCCTGCGCGCCCCCGACGCTGGCCACCCCTGACCCCTTGCCGGCCCGGGCCGACATCTGTCCGATCTCGACGTGGAGGTCGACGACGTCGCCGGGCACGACCTGGCGGCGGAACCTGGCCCGGTCGATGCCGCCGAACAGCGGGAGCCGGCCGGTGATCGAGTCGTCCAGCAGCACCGCCACCGCCCCGGCCTGGGCCAGGGCCTCGACCTGCAGCACCCCGGGCAGGGTCGGCCGACCGGGAAAGTGACCGGCCAGGAACGGCTCGGCGCCGGTGATGTGCCACCGGGCGTGCACGCGCTGGCCGGGCTCAACCGAGACCAGCTCGTCCAGGAACAGGAACGGCGGCCTGTGGGGCAACACCTCAGAGGGCGCCGGGAGCGCAGCGCTCACCGGATGCGCACCGACGCCGGGCCGTTGAGCCGGGGTCCGACGGTGGTCACGGTCAGCGATCGTAGCCAGGCCGTCGCCGACCAGGGGCGGGGCGGGGGCCCCTCGGCCCCGGCGCCTCGATCCGCCCGAAGCTCACCCTCGCCATGCCACCACGGCGAGGCCGGCGAGCACCATGGCCATCCCCACGACGTGCGCCCAGTGGAACGGCTCGCCGAGCAGGACGTAGGACAGCACGAGGGCGCTGACCGGCATCACGCTCATGAACACCGAGGCCGTCGTGCCCGCCACCTGCCGCACCCCCGTGAACCACAGCACGGACCCGAGCGCCATGGTGCCGACACCCCACCACGCCACGGCCGCCCACTCGGTGGCCGCTGGTGCTGACCAATCGAACGACGCCAGGTCCCACAGGGCCAGCGGGACGAAGGCGACGACCGACACGACGGCGGCCAACAGCGTCAGGCTCAGCGGGTCGAGGTCGGTGCTGAGCTGCTTGCCGACCAGGGTGTAGGTCGCCTCGCAGCAGACGGCGGCGAAGACGAGCAACGCCCCGAGGACGACCAGGTCGCCCTCTGAGGCGTCGACCCCACCGAGCAGGTTGACGATGACGACGCCGGACACGGCGAGCCCGAGGGCCAGCACCTTCCACCGAGTCAGGGCGTCACCGAGGAACAGCACCGAGGCGATCCCGGTGACCACCGGCGTGCTCGCCATCACGACCGCCCCGACGACCCCCGGGGCCTCTCGCATGCCGAGCAGCATGAAGACGGTGAAGCCGAACGTGCCGATCAGCCCGATGGCCGCCACCCGCCACCGGTCGGCGGCTGGCATCGTCGCCACGGTCGTGCGCAGCGGCTCGGCGTCGCTGCGCCGCCGTTGGGCGATCACCACCGGGGCCAGCACCGCCGCGGCGAACGCCATGCGCGAGGTCGATCCGAGCCACACCGGGAAGGACCGACCGATGATGCGGCTGACCGGCGTCGCGCTGCCGAAGCTGGCCATCCCGGCCACCATCCACATCGCCACCGTCGGCGTCAGGCCGGTGCCGCCCCCGCCGTCACCATCGTCGGTCCGCTCGCCGGGCGGCGGCTCGCTCACACCGGGCTCAGCGGTCACACCGGGCTCAGCGGTCACACCAGGCTCAGCGGTCACACCGGGCTCAGCGGTCACACGGACTCGTCCTTCGTCCACGGCCGGCCGTACCCCGCGGCCCGGTCGGTCGAACGCCGGCGGCGATCAGGTCAGGGCGAGCAGCCCGGCTCAGTCGAAGTTCTCGAGGTGGGCGATGATGGCGTCCACCTCGGTGGCGTCGAAGCGGCCCTCCCACGCCGGCATCCGCCCGCCCCTGCCCTCCAGCACGACGGTGCGGATCTCGTCGTCGGACAGTCGATCGTGCACGCCCTGCAGTGACGGTCCGACGAGACCCGAGCCGTCCGGGCGGTGGCAGGTGGCACAGGCGCTCTCGTACAGGGCGGCCCCGTCGGCGGTGCTGGGCCCGCCGGCGTCGCCAGCCGAGGCGCCGTCGCCGCTGCTGCACCCGCCGCCTGCGAGCACCGCACCCACCGAGAGGGCGACCATCGACAGCGTGGGGAACCGGCGAGACACCACCGGCGACGCTACCGAGGCGTCAGCGCCGTCCGGCGGCACGCGAGCCACCCACCACGGTGAACCTCGACACGTTCCCGGCGCTGCGACGGTGCCACCAGCCCTCGTCGCGGGCGTGGGCGTGGTAGTGGTCGGGCACCTGGCGCATCATGGTGTCGAGCGTCCACCCCCCGGCGCCGAAGCGCTCGTCGGCGGCGGCGGCCAGGCAGCCGAGGGCGTGGGCGACGACGTCGTCGGGCGGGGACGTGCCGTGGTGGCACCAGACGACCATCGGGACGTCGCAGGCCTCGCAGTCGGCGACCCAGCACCGGTCGTCTTCGTGGTACCAGTGGGTGAACCGCTCGGCCCGGCACAGCTCGCAGTCGTCCCGGCGGCCGTCGGTCGAGGTGGTTGTCGGGTCCCGGCGCCGGTTCAGTCGTGGCGCCAGTCGAAGGGGGCCGGCCCGTCCGGTGCGCTCGAGGCCGGCACCAGGGCTTGTCTGGCTGCGGCGATGAAGCGACGCACCTTGACGGGGTCCTTGACACCGGGGGCCCGCTCGACCCCCGTCGACACGTCGACCCCCCACGGTCGCACCGCCCCGATCGCCTCGGCGACGTTGTCAGCGGTGAGGCCCCCGGCGAGGAGGAGCGGACGGCCACGACCGACGCCGTCGAGCAGGTGCCAGTCGAAGACCTCACCCGAGCCGGGGGCGATGCCATCGACCAGGATGGCGTCGACGGGGTAGTCATCGGCCCGGTCGAGGTCGGCCGAGCCGGCGGCGAACGCCTTGATCACCGACGGGACGAGCGCTCGAACCGTGCGGGCGTCAGCCGGCGTCTCGTGGCCGTGCAGCTGAGCCGCGCCGAGGCGGGCAGCGTTGACGAGCTCGATCACCCGGGACGGCAGCTCGTCACGGAAGACGCCGACGGTCAAGACCTCGGGCGGTAGGCGCCGGGCGATGTCGCGGGCCTGGGTGGCGGTGACCCGGCGACGCGACGGCGCCATGATGAAGCCGACGGCGTCGGCGCCCATCGCCGTGGCGAGCAGCGCATCCTCTTCTGAGGTGATGCCGCAGATCTTGACGAACACCCCGCCGATGCTACCCGGCGACCCCCGGGGCACCGGGGAGCGGGCACGGTGGTCGGCGGCATCGGGTCACACGCAGGGCCTCGACGGCCCCAGCCCGGTCCGGCGCGATCAGCAGCGACTCGCCGACGAGCACGGCGTCGAACCCGGCAGCGGCCAGCGAGGCGGCGTCGGCGGCGTCGCGCACACCCGACTCGGCGACCCGGACGACGTCGTCGGGGAGGGCGGCGGCGACGCGGACCGCCCGCTCGTGATCGACCGAGAAGGTCACCAGGTCGCGCTGGTTGACGCCGATGAGCGTCGCCCCCGCCTCGAGCGCCCGACCGGCCTCGGCTTCGTCGTGCACCTCGACGAGCGCAGCGAGCCCGAGCTGGCCGGCCAGAGCGTGCAGATCGGCCAGCTCGGCGTCGTCGAGCGCAGCGACGATCAACAGCACGGCGTCGGCCCCCATGCCGCGGGCGTCGGCCACGTCGAGGGCGCTGACCGTGAAGTCCTTGCGCAGCACCGGCAACGTCGTCGCGGCTCGGGCGGCGACGAGGTCCTCTGCGGTGCCTGCGAAGAACGCCTCGTCGGTCAGCACCGACAGACAGCTCGCCCCTCCATCGGCATAGGCGCGGGCCACCTCGGCTGCGTCGAGGTCGCCGCCGAGCACGCCCTTGGACGGCGAGCGCCGCTTGATCTCGGCGATGACCCCCAAGCGGTCACCAGCGGTCGCCGCCGCGATGAGGTCACGGGGCAGCGGCGCCGAGGCGGCGGCCTCGATCACCCGATCCAGCCGACGGTCATCGGCTGCGGCGCGAGCCCGGTGGTGGTCGAGGATGCGATCGAGGTAGGTGGCCGGTGCCACGTTCAGACGTCGAGGCCCTTGGCGGCGACCGGCACGCCGACGTGCAGCTCGGGCCGACCGGCGAGCAGCCCACCGAGGGCAGCACCCAGGCGGGCCATGTTGTCGCTCTTGCCGTGGGCGTCGAGGGAGGCCTCGTCGCGGTAGAGCTCGAAGAACCACACGGTGTCGTCGTCGCCGTTGTCGGTGACGGCGGCGTAGATCTCGGTGCCCTCCTCGTCGGCCACCCCGGGGATGGCCACCGATCTCAGCACCTCGGCCAGCTCGTCTCGCTTGCCGGGAGCGGCGGTGAGCTTGGCGATGACAGCGACCTTGGACACGGGTCCTCCTCTGCAGATGGCGCCCGGACCCTACCGCTGGCGTCCGGCGCCGCCCATGACGACCAGTGGCGCCAGCCCGAACATCGCCAGGGACGCCGCCACGCCCAACATGCCGACGGCCACGACGCCCCGGAACCCCAGGAGACCACCGAGCACGACGGCACAGATCGCGGCCACCAGCACCGCCGGCGCCGCCGCCAGCAGGACGCGAGTCGGCCCGCCCGGTCGGCGACCGGTGTCGTCGAGGTCGACGTGGTCGTCGTACCCAGCGAGGTCGCCGAGCTCATCGGGGTCCTCGGACCAGTCGTGAGGCCGGCGGGCCGCCGGCGTGGGCGCTGGCGGACCACCCGGAGTCGACCCACCTGGGCTGGGAGCTCCGCGGCGTCGGCGCGACACCTGGCGGAACGCCTCGTTGACCGTGCGCATCCGCTCCTCGGCGGCCGCCCGCGTCGCCGCGTCGGCGTCGACGAGGCGATCGGGGTGCAGCGCCCTGGCGAGGCGCAGGTAGGCCGCTCGAACCTCGGCGTCAGAGGCCGAGGCGTCGACCCCGAGCTCGTCGTGGGCGTCCACCCCGCCAGCGTAGGGACCGCCTCAGATGCGAGCCATGAGGGTGCCCCGCTTGCGGGCCAGCTCCTCGTCGGTGATGAGGCCCGCCTCGTGGGCGGCGGTCAGCTCCTCGACCAGATCGAGCAGCTCGTCGGGGGCCAACGGGCTGCCGTCGCCCTCGACGTCGGGCACCCGCACCGAGGTGGTCGATGGGCCGCGGTCGACCGGGGCCGCAGCCGGTCCCTCGACGCCCTGGCGCCGGGCGCGCTTCTCCTCGGCCTTCTGCTTCTTGGCTCGCTCGCGCTGGAGCTTGGCGAACGTCGTGCGCTGAGCCATGAGGTCACCTCGGCGTGTGGGGGTGGTCGAGCGGCGTCCTGTTCCGACGAGACGGCGGCCTCGAGCCGGACCCAGAGCAACCGGGGGCCCCATGACCATGCCCGAAGGTGGTGCTGCGAGCAAGTCACCTCCCCCGGCCACGACGCACCGTGACCGGTCGGCCTCAGCCCGTCGGCAGCGCACTCCCGTCGACACGATCGACGACGATCACCTCGGTTCCCGCGCCGGTGCTGAGGCGGGTGCCATCGCTGACCTCACGTCGCAGCTGCGCCAGCGCCACACCGCCGCCGCCCGCCGGCGCGAGCGCCGCGCTCGTCACCTCGCCGACCTCGCGGCCACCGGCATCGACGAGCGGCGTGCCGGGGTCGAGGGCGGTCTCGCTGGTGAGCCGGGCGAGCGAGCGCCGGGCCGCGCCCCGGGAGTGGACGCGCTCGACGAGCTCTTGACCTCGGTAGCACCCCTTGGTGAAGTCGACCGCCACGTCGACCAGACCGGTCTCGTGGGGGATGTCGCCCTCGGCGATGTCGACCCCCATCACGGGGAGCCCGAAGGCGATGCGTGCGGCCTCGGCGGCGCCGACGTCCGCGGCGGGGACCTCGGAGCTGACCGTCACGTCGGGACCGAGCAGATCGCGCCCACCGCCGGGCCACTGGACGGGGAGGTCGAGCTCGGCGCCGGTGACGTCGACCGCATCGGCGCCGGCCCCCCGCAACCCGATCGCCACCCACTGGGGCGTGGTGATGGTCAGCGCCGATCGGAGCTGGAAGCGGGCCAGCGAGGCGCGCACCGTCTCGCCGTGCCCGCCGGCCACGTCGATGACGAAGCGCTCCGGGGCGGGGCGCGACAGGCGAGCGAGCGCCTCGACCTTGCCCTGGGGGCTGAGGAGGAACGTCGGGGCGCTGTCGCCGACCGGCATCGTCTCGGCCCGTTGGCTCAGCTGGCCGTGCAGGAAGCCGGCGGCGTCAGCACCCTCGACCACCACGACGTCACGGGCCAGATCGAGCGCGACCACACCGTCGAGCCCGTCGTGGGCCGGGGACCCGACGCCTGGATGGGGGCGTCCACCGGGGACCTCGGGCGTCACGGCCGGCCCCGCAGCTCGGTCAGGCGTCGGGCGGGGGCCACCGCAGCCAGCAGGGCCCGAGCCTTGTGCGCGCACTCGGCGTCTTCGGCCTCGGGGTCGCTGTCGGCGACGATGCCGGCGCCCGCCTGCACCGAGGCGCCCCGCTCGGTGATGACCATCGTGCGGATGGCGATGGCGGTGTCGACGTTGCCGGCGAGGTCGAGGTAGCCGACGACGCCGGCGTAGGGCCCCCGCTTGGCGGGCTCGAGGTCGTCGATGATCTCCATGGCCCTCACCTTGGGTGCTCCTGACACGGTGCCGGCGGGCATCGTGGCACGCACGACGTCGACCGGTGAACGGTCGGCGCGCAGGCGCCCGGTCACCTGGGACGTGAGGTGCATCACGTGGCTGTAGCGCTCCAGGGTCATCAGCTCCTCCACGGTGCAGGTGCCGTAGTCGACGACGCGACCGAGGTCGTTGCGGGCCAGGTCGACCAGCATGACGTGCTCGGCTACCTCCTTGGGGTGCTCGGCCAGCTCGGCGCCGAGGCGGTGGTCCTCGGCCTCGTTCGCACCGCGCCGTCGGGTCCCGGCGATCGGACGCGAGATGACCCGGTCGCCCAGCACCTGCACCATCGGCTCGGGCGACGAGCCGACCAGGGTCACCTCGGGCAGGCGCAGGAAGTACATGTACGGGCTGGGGTTCACCTGACGTAGCGCCCGGTACAGGTCGAAGGGCTCGGCGCCGAGGTCGACGTCGAAGCGCTGGGCGAGCACGACCTGGAACACGTCGCCGGCCAGCACGTGCTCCCGGGCCACCTCGACCGCCCGCTGGTAGTCGCCGCCGCCCATGGTCGAGCGGACCTCGGGCGGTGGCTCGTCGCCGCGGGGAGGTTCGGCCGGGCGGTACGCCAGCGCCTGTCCGAGCTCGTCGGCGGCGGCGTCGAGGCGGCGTCCCGCCGCTCGCCAGGCCGACCGCAGCGCGTCGTGGTCATCGGCGATGGCCGCCACCGGGACGCTCTCGATGAGGTGGAGGCGCTGGCGCCAGTGATCGAAGGCGGCGAGCTGGCCGATGAGGCTGAGCACGGCGTCGGGGGCGCCGAGCTCGTCGGGGGGCGGGTCATCGAGGTGCTCGACCTCACGGACGACGTCATAGCCCAAGTACCCGACGAGCCCGCCTTGCAGCGGGGGCAGGTCGGGGTGGCGGGGTCCGGAGGCGGCGGCGAAGAACGCCTCGACCGCAGCGAGCACCCCCTGGTCGGTCGGCACCTCGACGCCGAGGTCCCCGTGCACCTCGACCGAACGGCCTCGGGCGACCAGGCGGGCGTGGGGCCGGCGTCCGACGAAGCTGTAGCGACTCCAGCGCTCGACACCCTCGACCGATTCGAGCACGAAGCCCTCGTCGTCGCCGACGAGCTTGGCGAACGCCGAGACCGGGGTCTCGAGATCGGCCAGCATCTCCACCCGCACGGGCACGAAGGCGTGCTCTGCCGCCTGGGCGATGAACTCCTCGACGTCAGGCGACAGCCTCACCCGACGGCGCTGGCACGATCCGGGGCGCCGGCCTCGCCGAAGGACCTGAAGAAGCAGGTGAACGCGCCGGTGTGACAGGCGCCGTCGCCCTCCTGGTCGACGACGAACAGCAACGTGTCGCCGTCGCAGTCGTAGTAGGCGTCTCGGACGAACTGGCGGTTGCCCGACGTCTCACCCTTGCACCAGTACTCCTGGCGCGAGCGGCTCCAGAACCAGGTGCGGCCCGTCTCGAGGGTGCGCTGCAGCGACTCGTCGTTCATCCAGGCCATCATCAGCACGCGCCCGGTCGATCGCTCCTGGACGATGGCGGGGACGAGCCCATCGGCGGTGTAGGTCACGTTCTCGAGCGCGCCGGGGGCGACGGTCACGGGCGTCGAATCGAACATCTCGCCCACGCTACGGGTCTCGATGCTGCTCAGACGACCGGGGTGCTGACCGGACGAGCGCCAGACACGTCGACCGGTCGCCGCTCATCCGGTCGCCGCCCTCTGAGGGCGGCGGCGAGCAGCTCGACCCACTCGTCGACCTCGGCGATCTGGCGGCACAGGCGAGGGATGAGGAACCCGATCCGGTGCGCAGCCGTCGCGGCGTCGGCCGTCGAGCCGGCCCCCGGCTGCGGGTGCCGGCCCACCGCCCGGTGGAGCTGGCCGTCGAGCCAGGCCAGCTGCTTGGCGAAGAACCCCGCCCAGGCACCGGCGCCGGGCGCCAGGGGGCTCCCACCGGCGTCGACGTAGGCCTCGACCACCGCACCGAAGGCGCCGGGCTCGACGGTTTCGAGGATGCCGCCTGACCACTCGACGGCAGCGGCGGCGAGCTCCTCTGGTGGGGACCACGGCCCGGCCAGGTCCCAGTCACAGGCGACGACCCCCCCGGGGCCGACCAGGGCGTTGTGCGGGTAGAGGTCGCGGTGGGTGCCGATGGCCCCAGCCGCCGGACCGCCCGCCGCCGCCAGCCGGCTGGCCCGCTCGATGGCCCCCACCGCATCGGCGAGCGGCTCGACCCAGGGCGCTCGCCGACGACGACCGATCTCGAGGTGGGCGCGCCAGGCCGCGGCATCGACGACCCGGCCGGGCCCGCTGGGGCGGGCTGCCCCACGGATCACCGGGAGCTCGGCGCGGTGCAGCCCGGCCAGGAAGCCACCCACCTCGGCCGCGAGCTCCACCGGCGGGGCCTCAGATCCGGGGGCGCGGCCGTGGGCCCAGCGGTGCACCCGCACCTGTGCAGCCCCGACAGCCACGATCACCTCCCCGTGGCGGTCCGAGACGATGGGCGGGGCGGCGATCCCAGCGGCCAGAGCGGCCCGCTCGACGTCGAGGGCGGTCCGTCGGCGGGTGGGGTCGACGTTGGACGGATGCCGCCGGTCCAGGACCTTGATGGCCCAGGCGCCGCGGTCGGTGTCGAGGCGCACCACGCGGTTGGTGAAGCCCCCGTCGAGCTCTCGCCACGCCACGGGACGTCCGAGCTCGAAGCGGGCTGAGGTGGCAGCGAGCAGCTGTTCCACTACCGGCGGGGCCCACGGCGCGGTCTGCGGGCGCACACGGCCTCGCTCACGGCGGGCCACGCTACCGTCCGGGGCCGTGCCAGGGCGCCCCGGAGCCGAGCCGCCCACCCCCTCGGTGAGAGCCATCGGCGACGACGAGCACGAGCGGCTGGGGACGTTGATCGTCGACGCCTACTCCGCCCTCGACGGGCGCCCGCTCAGCCCCTCCTACGCCGCTGAGCTGCGCGACGTCACGTCCCGCACCCACCAGGGCGAGGTGTTGGTCGCCGTCTCGACCGACGGTGAGCTGCTGGGCGGGGTCACCTTCGTCGGAGGGCTCGACTCGCCGCTCGCCGAGCACGACGACCCCGAGGCGGCCAGCATCCGCATGCTGGCCGTCGACCCCGCCGCCCAGGGCCAGGGCGTGGGACGGGCCTTGGTGGTGGCGTGCCTGCGACGCGCCGAGCGGCTGGCGCGCCGCCGCGTCCTGTTGCACACCACGCCCGCCATGACCCGGGCACACACCCTGTACGAGGCGGCAGGCTTCGAGCGGCACCCGGCCATCGACGAGGTGGTCGGCGACGGCGTGCAGCTGCTCGGCTACCTGTGCGAGCTCCCCGGCGGCGCCTCCCCGCCGGCGTCGAGCGCCGGACCCGAGGTCGCGCAGTCCTAGGGACCCACGACCAGCACCACCGCCGCGACAGCGAGGGTGACCAGCACCGCCCGATCGAAGGCCACCCGATCGATCCGGGACCCGATGGCGCTGCCGACGAGCGTCGCCGCCGCCACCGGCACGAGGGCGACGAACGAGGCGACGAGACGCCCGGCGCTCAGCTCGCCGAGGGCGCCGAAGGCCACGAACTGGCTGAGCCCGAGCGCACCGAACACCGCGGTGACCGCGGCCACGTGCGCGGCTCGCGCCGGACGCTGGGAGTGGACGTAGGCGACCACGATGGGCCCCGACACCCCGATGGCTCCCTGGAACAGCCCGGCCCCGGCGCCGGCGAGCGGAGCGACCCGTCGCCCCGCCGACGCCGACAGCACGGCGTCGGGCCAGCGGACCCGCCAGACGACGTAGATGAGGATCGTCGCCGCCAGGACCTGCTCGAGGAGCGTCTCGGACAGCTGGGAGAGCAGCACCGCCCCCAGCGCGGCGCCGGGCACCCCGAAGGCCACGACCACCCCGAGCGGCGGTGCGTCAGGAAGGCTGCGGCGGTGGCGGGCCAGGAGGTAGGCGTTGGCGGCCAGCCCGGGCAGGGCCATGATCACCACGGCGTCAGACACCCCGACCACCGCGGCCAGCACCGGCACGGCCACCACCGGCAGGCCCATCCCGGTGACCGCCTTGACGGCGGCCCCGGCGGTGACGGCCACGAGCACCGCCACGAGCTCGAGGCCGCTCACCTCACGGCGTCGTCGTCGGCGCCGGCGCCGGCGAGGGCGACTGCACGTCCGGCGGGTGCGGTGGCACCGCACCCGCCGGCGGGCGGACCACGACACCGGCGGCCGCCAACGCTGCCTTGGCGTCGGCGACGCGGAAGGTGCCGAAGTGGAAGATCGACGCGGCCAGCACGGCGTCCGCGCCCCCGTCGATGACGCCCTCCACGAGGTGCTCGAGCGTCCCGACCCCACCCGAGGCGATGACCGGGACCGGGGCCGCGTCCGCGATCGCCCGGGTGAGCTCGAGGTCGTAGCCCGCCTTGGTGCCGTCGCGATCCATCGAGGTGAGCAGGATCTCGCCTGCGCCGAGTCGAGCGGCCTCCGCGGCCCAGGCGACGGCGTCGATGCCGGTGCGGGTGCGCCCCCCGTGGGTGTGGACCTCGAAGGGCGGCCCGTCGCCGCCCTCGGGTCTGCGTCGGGCATCGATGGCCACCACCACGCACTGGGCCCCGAACTCTGCGGCGATCTCGGCCACCAGCGAGGGGGTGCGCAGCGCAGCGGTGTTCACCGACACCTTGTCGGCACCGGCGCGCAGCAGGCCTCGGGCGTCGGCCACGGTGCGGATCCCCCCGCCGATGGTGACCGGGATGAAGCACTCCTCGGCCGCGCGGGCCGCCAACTCGACGATCGTCGAGCGACCGTCAGCGGAGGCGGTGATGTCGAGGAACACCACCTCGTCGGCGCCCTCGTCGTCATAGCGCCGGGCCAGCTCCACCGGGTCGCCCGCATCGACGAGATCGACGAACTCGACGCCCTTGACGACCCGACCGGCGTCGACGTCGAGGCACGGGACGATCCGGGCGGTCCTCATGCGACGCATCCGGTCGTGCCCGCCGACCCGAGGACCGCCAGCGCCGTCGCGACGTCCACGCGGCCGTCGTGGAGGGCTCGTCCGACGACGACGCCGTCGACGCCGCGTCCGGACGCCCCGGCGAGCCGTCGGAGGTCACCGAGGTGCTCGAGGCGGCCCACCCCGCCAGAGGCGATCACCTCGAGGTCAGCGGGCGCCGCGTCGACCAGCTCGGCCAGCCCGTCGACGTCGGGGCCATCGCCCGTGCCGTCCCGGTCGATCTGGGTGACCACGACCGCCTCGACGCCGGTGTCGGTGAACGCGCCGAGCACGTCGAGCAGGTCGCGTCCGCTGCCCTCGGTCCACCCTCGTACGGCGACCTCGCGACCGCGCACGTCGAGGCCGAGCGCCACCGGCTGACGGGCAGCGATCTGCCGGGCGACGTCGGGCGCCTCGACGGCGATCGTGCCGAGCACGACCCGGTGGACGCCGGCGTCCGCCAGCTCAGCAGCGGCGTCGACCGAGCGGACGCCGCCCCCCACCTGCACTCGTGCCCGCCCGCTCACCGTGTCGGCGACCCCCAGGATGGCCTGGCGGTTCGCCTGCTCGCCGGTGCGGGCGGCGTCGAGATCGACGAGGTGCACCCAGCGCGCGCCGGCGTCGACGAAGCCGCCAGCGACCTCGACGGGGTCGACGTCATAGACCGTCACCTCGTCGAACGAGCCCCGCCGCAAGCGGACGCAGCGCCCGCCGAGCAGGTCGATCGCCGGGTACAGGGTGATCACGTGGTCACGTCGCCGACCCAGCCAGGGCGACGAACGCGCCGAGCAGGGCGAGGCCGTCGTCGCTCGACTTCTCGGGGTGGAACTGACATGCCCACACGTGCTGTTGGCTCACGATCGCCGGAACGGTGCCCCCGTAGTCGCACGTGGCCACGACGCCCCGGTCGGTGACCGGGGCGAAGGAGTGCACGAAGTACATCCACGGCTCGGGACGCAGCGACGCCACCAGCGGGTCGTCCCCGTCGATCACGTCGAGGCGGTTCCACTGCATCTGGGGGTGCTTGACCCCGGGACCGAGGCGCTCGACCGTCCCCGGCAGCACCCCGAGACCCTCGACGCCGGGAGCCTCCTCAGAGGCGGCGAACAGCAGCTGCGCGCCGACGCAGATGCCGAGGAAGGGCTGGCCCCGCTCGACCGCGTCGCGCACGACGTCGTCGAGACCGGCCGCACGCACCGCCCGGGCGCACGCCCCGAAGTGGCCGACACCGGGCAGCACCACCCCGTCGGCCGAGGCGACCACGACCGGGTCCGAGGTCAACACGGCGTCGGCGCCGACCAGCTCGAGCGCCTTGGTGGCCGACCGCAGGTTGCCGATGCCGTAGTCCAGCACCGCCAACCGGGGCGCATCCGCTGGCGTGGTCGTCGTGGGGGACCCGACCACCGAGGGCACCCGGCTCACAGCGACCCCTTGGTCGAGGGGACGTCCTCGCCCTCGATGCGCACCGCATCGCGCAGGGCCCGGGCGATGCCCTTGAAGCTGGCCTCGATGACGTGGTGGGTGTTGCGGCCCCGCACCATCTCGACGTGCAGGGTGATCGCCGACGCGGTCACCACCGCCCGCCAGAACTCCTCGCACAGCTGGGGATCGAACGGTGGGATGCCGAGGATGCGCTCACCGGGCGGGTCGATGCCGTAGTGCAGGTACGGCCGGCCCGACAGGTCCAGGGCCACCTCGACCAGCGCCTCGTCGAGCGGGACGCGGTTCGAGGCGAAGCGGCGCACCCCCCGCTTGTCGCCGAGCGCCTCACCGAGGGCCTCGCCGAGGGTGATGCCGACGTCCTCGACGGTGTGGTGGGCGTCGATGGACAGATCGCCGTCGCACGTGATGCTGAGGTCGAAGCCCCCGTGACGACCGAGCTGGTCGAGCATGTGGTCGAAGAACGGCAGGCCGGTGCGACACGACGCCTGGCCGTGACCGTCGAGGTCGATCTCGACGGCGACCTCGGTCTCGGCGGTCGTGCGCGTGCGGGTGGCGGTGCGGCTCATGGGAGCACCTCTGTGAGGGCGGACAGGAAGCGATCGTTGTCCTCGGGCGTGCCGATCGTGACGCGCAGGCACCCGTCGAGGCGGGGCCAGCTCGAGCAGTCCCGGACGAGCACCGACCGCTCGACCAGACCCTCCCACACGGCGTGCCCATCCAGATCGTGGGGGCGCAGCAGGACGAAGTTGGCCGACGACGGCCAGGTGCGCACCGCCAGCTCGGCGAGGGCGGCGCTCACCCGGCGACGCTCGGCGACCACCCTGGCCACCCGGGCGTCCATCTCGTCGACGAAGTCGAGGGCGAGGCGACCGGCCAGCTGGGTCACGGCGTCGAGGTGGTACGGCAGCACGACCTCCCACAGCTGGGCCACGAGCCAGGGCGGGCCGAGCAGGTAGCCGAGCCGGGCCCCGGCCATCGACCAGGTCTTGGAGAACGTCCGGGTGACGACGAGTGCCCGGTCGTCGTCGAGGCGCTCGACGGCGCTCTGCTCGGCGAACTGGGCGTAGGCCTCGTCGACGCAGAGGACTCCCGGCGACTCGGCGACGAGCCGGCCGACCAGGGTCTCGTCCTCGACGCGCCCGGTCGGGTTGTTCGGCGAGCAGAGGAACGTGACCGCCGGGTCGACGTCGATGGTGCGGTCGACCTCGGCGGGGTCGAGGCCGAAGTCGTCGTCGCGTGCGCCCTCGATGACCGTCGCCCCGCTCAGCCGAGCGATGTGGGCGTGCATGGCGAAGGTCGGCTCGTGGGTGACGACGCGACGTCCGGCGCCGGCGTAGGCGAGCAGCAGCGTCTGCAGCACCTCGTTGGACCCGTTGGCGACGAAGACGCGCTCGGGATCGGTGCGGTGGACGGCGGCGATCGCGTTCCGCAGCGCCGTGGCTCGACGGTCGGGGTAGCGGTGCCACTCGATGCCGGCGAGCCCGGCGGCCAGTGCGGCGACGAAGGCGGCCGGCGGCGGTTCAGGGGCCTCGTTGGTGTTGAGGCGCACGGCCACGTCGAGCTGGGGCGAGTGGTACCCGGCGCGCAGGGCCAGGTCGTCGCGCACCGTCGGACGTGTGGTGGGTGCCACCGATCAGGCGTGGGCGGACCGGTCGTCGGACCGATCCCCACCGGCGCCACCGGGCGCGCCGAGGTGCGAGGCCCGGGTGAGGCGCAGGCGGATCGACTCGGCGTGGGCGTCCAGGCCCTCGGCCTCGGCGATGGCCACGACGTGGGGGCCGAGCTCGGCGAGGCCCCGCTCGGAGACCTCGATGACGTGCATGGCCTTGGTGAAGTCGCCGGTGCACAGCGCGGCGCCGAAGCGGGCCGTGGCGTTGGTCGGCAGCACGTGGCTCGGCCCGGCCACGTAGTCACCGATCGAGGCCGGCGACCCGGCTCCTGTGAAGATGGCCCCGGCGTTGCGCACCGCGTCGACGACCAGCTCGGGCTCGGCGGTCATGACCTGCAGGTGTTCGGGAGCGATGCGGTCGATGACCCGGGCTGCGGCCGCAGGGCCGTCGACGACGGCGAGGTACCCGCCACGGTCCAGCGTGGCGGAGATGTCTGCGGCTCGAGGCGCCCGGGCGACGAGTCGATCGACGGCGTCGTCGATGGCGGCACCCGCCGCGTCGTCCCACGTGACGAGCCAGGCGAGCCCGTCGGGACCGTGCTCGGCCTGCACGACCAGATCGATGGCCGCCAGCTCGGGCGGGGTGGTGGCGTCAGCGACGACCACCACCTCGGACGGACCGGCGAAGGCGGCGGCGATGCGCACGTCAGCAGCCACCTCGCGCTTGGCGATCGACACGTAGACGTTGCCCGGTCCGCAGATCACGTCGACCGGGTCGATCGTCGCCGTGCCGTAGGCGAGGGCGGCGATCGCCTGGGCCCCGCCGATGGCGTGCACCTCGTCGACCCCGGCGATCGCGGCCGCGGCCAAGGTGGCGGCCGGCACGTGCCCGTCGGAACCGGGGGGCACCACCAGCACGACCTCCTCCACGCCGGCGACCCGAGCGACGACGCCGGTCATCAGCACCGTCGATGGGTAGGTGGCCCGCCCACCAGGCACGTAGCACCCGGCGCGACGCAGGGGTTGGTCCCACGAACGGATGGTCGTCACGCCGTCGTCGACGACGTGGGGCTCGCGCCGCTGGTGGCGGTGGAACAGAGCGATCCGCTCGGCGGCCACCTCCAGGGCGTCTCGCAGCGCGACGTCGACGCGGTCCGGCGCCGCAGCCACCTCGGCGTCGGGCACCCGCGAGGTGGCCAGGTCGGCCCCGTCGAGCCGGCGGGTCCACTCGGCGACGGCCACGTCGCCCCGGGCCCGGACGTCAGCGATGATCTGGCGCACCGCCGCCACCGGTCGCTCGCCGTCGATGACGGGACGGGGCAGGTCGGCGGCTGGGTCGTCGAGGCCGCGCAGGTCGAGTCGGCCGAGCACGACGGGCCAGGCTACCGGTGGCCCCACCCGCCACGACGACAGGAGACCACGACCATGCAGCGAGCGGCAGAGATGTCGTCGGTGGCCAGCCAGCTCGTCGAGCTGGGGAGTCGCCTGACAGAGGTGTCCGACGAGGAGCGGTCCGCCGGCGCCGAGGACGTCGCCACCGAGCTCGCCGAGGTCGAGCGGCTGGTGCGCACGGCGTCGCGCCGCCTCGACCGGCTCCTCGGCACCGCCGGTTGATCCCCGCTCAGCCCGCGACGACGGCGGACGGGCAGAAGTCGGCGAGCACGCAGTCTTGGCAGCGTGGCCGGCGAGCGACGCAGACCCGCCTCCCGTGCAGGATGAGTCGCAGGCTGAAGTCCCCCCGCTCGGCGGCGGGGATCATCGGGTTCAGCGCGAGCTCGATGCGTACGGGGTCGATCTCGGTGGTCAGCGCGAGGCGGGCGGCCAGGCGCGTCACGTGCGTGTCCACCGGCAGGCCCGGTTCGCCGAGCGCCACGCTGCGCACGACGTTGGCGGTCTTGCGCCCGACCCCCGGCAGGGTCACCAGGTCCTCTCGGCGGACGGGCACCTCGCCTTCGAAGTCCGCCACCAGCGTGCGGGCCATCCCGACCAGCGACCGGGCCTTGTTGCGGAACAGCCCGAGGGTGCCGATGAGCGGTTCGATGTCACCGGGTTCGGCTGCGGCCAGCGTCGCCGCGTCGGGGTAGCGGTCGAAGAGCACCGGGGTGATCTTGTTGACCCCGGCGTCGGTCGATTGGGCCGACAGGATCGTGGCGACGAGCAGCTCGAAGGGGTTGGTGTGGTCAAGCTCGCAGACGGCGTCGGGGTACTCGTCGCCCAGGCGGGCGTGGGCCTCGCGGGCTCGCCCCTTGGGCGAGCGGGGCCGGGCCATCGGCCGGCCAGGTTACCCCCGGTCAACAGCGGTAGCGTCGACGGACATGTCGCACGAGGGCAACGAGATCGTCCGCATCGGTGCGGCCTCCGCCGCCCTGCGACCGGGACGCCACGAGATCGAGGTGCTGCTCGACGCCGACGGCACCGACGAGGACCGGGCGGCGGCGCTCGCCCACGCCCTCGAGCACGTCGGCGACGCCGAGCACTCGGTGTGGGTCGACGAACCGGGCGGCCACTTCGACGCCATCGCCGAGCGCCACGGGCTCGAGCAGGTGCGAGATCTGCTGCAGCTGCGCTGCGAACTGCCGATCGAGGAGCGCACCGACCTGGCGACGCGCCCGTTCCGCCCCGGTGAGGATGACGATGCCTTCCTGCGGGTCAACAACCGGGCGTTCGCCTGGCACCGCGAGCAGGGCCACCTCAGCGCCGGCGACATGGTGGCGCGCATCGCCGAGCCGTGGTTCGACGCCGCCGGCTTCCTCCTCCACGACGGCGACGACGGCAAGATCGACGGGTTCTGCTGGACCAAGGTCCATCGCGACTGCGACCCGCACATGGGGGAGATCTACGCCATCGCCACCGACCCGGACGCCCAGGGTCGTGGGCTCGGTCGGGCACTCGTCGTCGCCGGCCTCACCTACCTGGCTGCCCGGGGTCTCGTCGTCGGCATGCTCTACGTGGATGCCGACAACGGCCCGGCCCGTCGGCTCTACGACAAGCTCGGGTTCGTGATCGCCCACCGGCGCCGGCTCTACCTGCCGAGCCACCGCCCGCTCCCCCGCTGACAGCAGCGGGCAGCGGCACCGGGGCTATGGGCAACGGGCGCAATCGCGTGACACACCCCGTTCGTAGGCTGAACACATGTTCGATCGGGGTGGGCCGGCGGGGGTGTGTGACCGGGTGTCAGATGCTGCCGCCGACGCGGAGGCGGCCCAAAGAGAGCTGACCGCCGGGGTGGTCGACCTGGTCCGCTCGGGTGCTCATGAGGTCGACGGTGCCCGTTCGGCGGTGCGTTGGCTGGTGCTGCGCTGCGGGCTGGGTGAGCGTGACGCCCGCCGCCTGGTCCGCCGGGCCCGCCTGCTGTTGGGCGTGCCCGTGGTGGCCGACCGGTTCGATGCGGGCCGGTTGGGGGTGGCGATGCTGGACGTGTTGGCCGGTGCGGTCACCCCCGAACGCGTCGATGTGGCCTGTCGTGACGCCGTCGTGCTGTGTGACGCCGCGGAGACCGCAGCAGATGTGGCCGGGTTCGAGTTGGTGATGCGCCGCTGGGTCACCCTCGCTGATGATCACCTCGCCTGCGTCGACTCGGCGGCGGCCTACGACGGGCGGTACTGCTACGCGTCGCGGAGCCTGTTCGGCAGCCTCGAACTGGTCGCCCGCGTCGGACCCGACCAGGCCGAGGTGATCATCGACGCCCTCGACACCCACACCCGCCCCGACCGATCCGACGAAGACCGCCGACCCGCCCAACGACGCGCCGACGCCCTCGTCGACACCTGCCACACCGCCCTCACCGGCGACGGCGGGCACGACGTGCCGGCGCGGCCCGGCACGGCGAACGAACACGTCGTGGTCGTCAGCGCGGAGGTGCTCACCACCCCCAGCACCCTGCGGCCCTTCGACCCCGACGTGCGCTGTGACCTCGACGAGCAACCCATCACCCGAGACCGCGCCCGCCGGCTCGCCTGTGATGCTCGCATGGTCGGCGCGCTCATCGACCGCACCGGCACCGAGGTCCTCGACCTCGGGCGGGCGCGACTCGAACCCAGCCGGGCGATGCGACGAGCCATGGCCGCCCGCTCGGCCACCTGTGAGTTCGGCACCTGCGACGTGTCCTGGCGGCGGTGCCAACCCCACCACCTGCACCACTGGGCCGACCAGGGACCGACCGATCTGGACAACCTGAGGTGGGCGTGCTCGCACCATCATTGGCTCGTCCACGACGGCGGATGGACCACCCGCACCGAACCTGATGACCGGGTCACCCTCATCAGACCCGACGGCACGACCCAACTCGAATGAGCCCTCGGGTCTGCCCGCTGAGCATCCCTCGTCAGCCGGCCGATCCGCCGCTGACCACACCATCAGCCGACGGACTCGTCGAGGGACACCGGCACCGCCCGCCTGCGTTGCCCCTGCCGCTCGGCACCGGCGTGCACACTCGGCGCGCTCGCCGACGATCGCCCGCCTGACCCTCCGGCGCAGCTCGTTCGCGTGTGCCTCTGAGACGGTCGTGCGTCAGACCGTCGGCGCAGCCAATGCGCGTGTGCCTCTGAAACGGTCGTGCGTCAGACCGTTGGCGCGGCGTGCGCACCTGGCGTGCTCCCCGACGCTCGTGCGCACGTACGGTGCCGCGTCCGAGCCCGCCGGCGACAGCTGGTCAGCGGGCCGCCGACCCGAACAACCGCCCGAGACGTCCCAGCGGACCGGCGACGCACCGTCAGGTGACGCCCACCCCGAACAGCGAGCCGACCCCGTAGGTCACCGCCGCTGCCCCGGCGGCGATGGCTACCTGGCGGGCCGCCGAGAACAGCACCGACCGACCGGTGTAGTTGCCGAGCAGACCGCCGAGCAGGGCGGCGGCCATGACGGTGGCGACGATCGAGAGCACCGTGGCGGCCGCCCCCGTCGTCCAGAACCACGGCACCAGTGGCACCAGCGCACCGGCGGCGAAGGCGACGAGCGATGAGGCCGCTGCCCCCCACGGCGATCCGAGGGATCCGGGGTCGACGCCCAGCTCCTCTCGAGCGTGCACCTCCAGGGCGATCTCGGGATCGGCGGCCACGGCCTCGGCCATGCGGCGGGCGTCGGCCGCACCCAGACCCCGAGCGCGGTACCGGGTGGCCAGCTCCGCGGTCTCGTTCTCTGGGTTGTTGGCAAGCTCGATGCGCTCACGGGCCAGCTCGGCCTCGAGCAGCTCGCGCTGGGCCTGCATCGAGACCCACTCCCCCGCCGCCATCGACACCGCCCCGGCCACCAGACCGGCGACCCCGGCGAGGCGCACCACCGACCCCGAGGCGTCGGCCCCGGCGACACCGAGGATCAGCGACACGTTCGAGACCAGCCCGTCGCTCGCTCCGAACACCGCCGCCCTGGCTTGACCGCCGGCGACGTCGCGGTGGCCATGGTCGCTGTCTCTGGGGTCGTGGGGCTCGGGAGGGGGCACCGCTCAGCAACGTACCCTCGACGACGTGCGGACCCGATACGACCTCGACCGCGATGAGGTGGCGGCCCTGCTCGACGGCGAGCCCCGCTACCGGGTCGACCAGGTGATCGACGGGTGGTACCGCCGCCTCGTCGATCCCGAGGACGCCACCGACCTGCCCGGCCCGCTGCGCCAGCGACTGGCAGAGGAGGCGCCCCCGGCCCTGACCCCGGTCACCTCGGTGCGGTCCGAGGGTGGCGACACGATCAAGGAGCTCTGGGAGCTGGGCGACGGCCAGCGCATCGAGACGGTGCTCATGAGGTACCCCGACCGCACGACGGTGTGCATCTCCAGCCAGGCCGGATGTGCGATGGGATGCGGGTTCTGCGCCACCGGTCAGGCCGGCTTCGACCGTCACCTGAGCGTCGGTGAGATCGTCGAGCAGGTGGTGCGGGCGATGCGCGCGGCCCGACCCCGGCGGCTGTCCAACGTGGTGTTCATGGGCATGGGCGAGCCCCTCGCCAACACCGATCGCGTGCTGGGGGCGCTCGAGCGCATCAACACCGATCTCGGCATCGGCGCCCGGCACCTGACGGTGTCGACCGTCGGCGTGGTGCCCGGCATCGACCGCCTGGCCTCTCAACCGCTGCAGGTGGGCCTGGCCGTGTCGCTGCACGCCGCCGACGACGATCTGCGCTCAGAGCTCGTGCCCCTGAACCGCCGCTACCCCCTCGACGAGCTGATGGCGGCCTGTCGTCGTTGGATCGACGCCCACGGGCGGCGCCTGAGCTTCGAGTGGGCGATGATCGACGAGATCAACGACACCGACGACCAGGCCGATCTGCTGGCTCGGCGGGCCCGACGCCTCGGTGCCCACGTCAACCTCATCCCACTGAACCCCACCCCCGGGTGGTCGGTGATCGGGTCGCCCCCGGCACGCATCGCCGCCTTCGCCGAGCGCCTCCGCCAGGCCGGTGTCAACGCCACGATCCGCGACAACCGGGGCACCGGCATCGACGCCGCCTGCGGGCAGCTGCGCGCCGAGGCCGAGATCCTCCTCTCCCCGCCGAGCAGTCGCCGGCGCGACCCGGCGGGGCGGGCGTAAGGGCCTGGGCCATCACCACGGGGTCCAGCGCCGCGATGGCACACTGAGCGGCGATGACCGCGTTCCGGTGGACCAACCCCTCCCAGCCCCAGACGCTGCAGATCGCCGTGTTCCTGCTGTACTTCCGGGCCGTGTTCGCCCTGTTCGGGTTGGGACGCGGCTTCGGGTGGTTGTTGCTGATCGGCATGATCGCCGGCGCCATCGGAGTCGCCAACGAGAAGCGTTGGGGCTACATCGTCGCCGTCGCCGCCTCGGTGCTGCCGGTGATCACCGACATCCAGTTGATCCTGGACGGCTTCGAGTTCGCCTTCATCAACCTGCTCTTCGACGGCGCCCTCGTCGCCCTGCTGCTGCACCCCCAGAGCCGCGAGTACCAACGCATCTGGTTCAGCTGACCCGCCCCCTGGTAGAGCTGACACGCCCCCTCCCGGTGAGCGCACCCGCCCGGTCGACGCCCACCCCGCCGGGCGAGACCCCCCGCCGGTACGGTGAGGCGGTGCCTGCGCCGAGACGGTGCCCCCGCGGCGGCCGAGCCGTCCGGTGAGCTCCCGGCTCGGCGACGGTCCGCTGCCGGTCGGTGAGGACAAGGCGGCTCGGGTGCGCGAGATGTTCGACGCCATCGCCCCCCGCTACGACCTGGTCAACCGCATCCTCACCTTCCGCCTCGACGTCAGGTGGCGTCGCCGGGCGGTCAGCGACCTCGGTCTGGCCCAGGGTTCGCTGGTGCTCGACGTGGCGTGCGGCACCGGGGATCTGTGCGTCGAGCTACGCCGCCAGGGCCTCGTGCCGGTCGGGGTCGACTTCGCGCACAACATGATGGCGGCCGCCCGCTCCCCCGAGCGCTTCGTGCAGGCCGACGCCCTGGCGCTGCCGGTCGACGACGGGCGTGTGGACGGTCTGGTCTGCGGGTTCGCCCTGCGCAACCTGGTCGACCTGGACGCGTTCCTCGGCGAGTGCCGTCGTGTGCTGCGCCCGGGAGGCCGTCTGGCCCTGCTCGACGCCGCCGAACCCGAGAACCCGGTGCTGCGCGTCGGACACGGGCTGTACTTCCGCCGCCTGGTCCCCCGCATCGGGGCGTTGCTGTCTGACGGGTCGGCCTACCGCTACCTCCCCCGCTCCTTGGCCTACCTCCCCCCCGGGGACGCGCTCACCGAGGTGGTCCGCTCGGCCGGCTTCGGCGACGCCACCCGACGCCTGCTGACCGGTGGCGCCGCCCAGCTGCTGGTGGCCACCAACCGGTGAGCCCCGGGCGCGTGACCCGGCGGATCGACGTCGAGGTCGACCTCTTGAGCGCCGCCGGCGCTGACGGGCCGATCGTGGTGCACGACGGCGACGGCCTGGCGGGGCGCGGCGTGGCGGCACGCCTCGAGATCCCGGCCCCCTGGTCCGAGCACGCTGCCGCCGCTGCCGCCCGGCTGCGCGAGCTTGACGTCGCCGACGAGGTGGGCCGACCCGGGACCGGCGCCGTGGCGTTCGCTGCGCTCCCCTTCGACCGCGACCGCCCCGGTGAGCTGGTGGTGCCCGAGGTGGTGGTGGGCCGTCACGCCGACGGCACCCGGTGGGTGACCGGCCCGCCCGATCGCTGCGATGCCATCGTGGCCGAGCTGAGCGCCGGCGCCCGGGAGCGGCGTGACGACGACGAGCGGCCCGCCGAGCCGACCTGCTACCACCTCCAGGGACGGGAACGCCCCGAGGAGTGGCGGGATCGGGTGGCAGACGCCGCCGGGCGCATCCGGGCGGGCGAGCTCACCAAGGTGGTGCTGGCCCGGGAGGTCGAGGTGTCCGCCGACGTCGACTTCGACAGGGCCGCGATCCTCGCCCGGTTGGCGGCGACGTTCGGGTCATCGATGACCTACGGGGTGGACGGCTTCGTCGGCGCCAGCCCCGAGCTGCTGGTCGGCCGGGAGGGCGACGTCGTGCGGGCTCGGCCGATGGCGGGCACGACCCCGCGCACCGGCTCGCCCGAGCGCGACCTCCAGCGCGCCGCCGCCCTCCTGGCGTCCCCCAAGGACCGCTGGGAGCACCGAATCACCATCGACGCCGTCCACGACCGTCTGCTCGCCTTCTGTTCGTACCTCGACGCCGGCACCGAGCCCGAGGTGCACCCGGTGGCCAACGTCACCCACCTCGCCTCGACCGTTGAAGGACGCCTGTCGGCCCCGGCGGCCTCGGCGCTCGAGCTGGCTGCGGCGCTGCACCCCACCCCGGCGGTGGGGGGCGCCCCGACCGAGGAGGCGCTGGCGCTCATGGCCGCGCTCGAGGGCCGCGACCGTGGCCGCTACGCCGGACCGGTCGGCTGGGTCGATGCCGCCGGCAACGGCCGCTTCGCTGTCGGGATCCGTGGGGCCGAGCTGGACGGGAACCGGGCCCGGGTGCTGGCCGGGGTGGGGGTCGTCGCGGGTTCAGACCCCGACGCCGAGCTCGCCGAGACCCGGGCGAAGTTCCAGGCGATCCTCGGCGCCCTCGTGGTGCCCTGAGGCGACAGCGGGTCAGTCCGCCACAGGGTCGGTCCGCCGCGATCAGTCCGCGGCGCGGTCAGACGTGGTGTCAGCAGCGGTTCGACGTTCGGTGAGCTGAGCTGGCCCTCGTGGGTAGGCGTTGGCCGACACCAGCGCCCGGGACCACCCCGACGTGGTGTCGACGACTCGGTCCAGGTCCTCGCCCAGGGCATCGACCGCCGGGGCCATCTGGCGGTCGGTCGACGTCTCGATCTCCTCGCGCAGCTCACGACCCTCATCGGTGAGCGCCCCGTCGGCGATCAACCCGCGCCCGGTCAGCCGATCGACGCCGGCTGCGAGCGCATCGTCGCTCCAGGCCCGGGTGCGCACGTAGCTGCGCAGCGGCAACCCCCACCAGGCCTCGGTGAGCAATCCGATCTCGATCGGGTCGAGACCGGCGGTCGTCCACGCCGCGTTGTGGGCGTCCCCCCGCAGCTCGCGCCAGAGATCCCCGGCACGCCACAGCTCCTCCAACGGGTCATCACCTGGGACCACGGCCAACAGCCCGGCGAACAGCGGTCGGCCACCGCGATGTGACGTCTCGACCGAGCGTCGCAGGGCATCCGCCACCTCGGCCGCTTCGGGCGGGTCGCCCAGGACGCGCCGCAGCTGGGCGACGGCGCCGGCGGTGCGGGCGCCGGCCATCGTCGAGGCGTCGGCCCGGCGGCGACCCTCGGCGACCAGCGGCACCACCGCTGCAGGGTCGAACACCCCGAACGCCGCAGCCACCACCGAACCGTCGACGTCGCCGAGCGCCGACCCCCGGCTGGTGAAGTAGGCGGCACCGTCGGGCAGGGCCACGCCCGCGACGGTCCCGGGGCTGGCGTCGAAGCCCAGATCGACGTAGTTCTGGTGGCACTCGGGCGAGAAGTAGACCTGGGCGACCAGGGGCTCGAGCGCATCGCGCATCGCCCGCGCCCGCCCGGCTCCCGCAGACGGCTCCGTGGGCGGGCGTGGCTCCATGGACGGGCGACGCTACTCCCCCGGCACGCGCCAGACTCCGTCCAGGGCGGCGGCCACGGCCGACTCGATGGCCCGGTGGGCCACGACGTTGGCGGCGCGATCGGTCCGCACCACGAGGACCCGGGGCGCCCCCGTCGTCGGTCCCGACAATCGGTGCCGGAGGGCGTCGGCGTCGGGCAGCACCTCGGCGTCGAGTCCGTGCACCCGGGCCAGGGCGGCCAGATCGACGCCGTGGGGCGTGGCAAAGAGACGCTCGAAGGTCTCGGGTGCCAGGACTGCGGCCTGGGGCAGGAACGAGAAGATGCCACCGCCGTCGTTGTCGATCACGACCATCGTGAGATCGACCGCACGGTCGGCCAGCCCGAGCAGACCGTTGGTGTCGTGCAAGGCGGCGACGTCACCGACGAGGGCGACCGTCGGTGCGTCTTGACCGATCGCGACCCCCACCGCGGTCGACACGACCCCGTCGATGCCGTTGGCGCCGCGGTTGGCGTGCACGACGAGATCGGCGCGGCGCCGTCCCCCGTACCACTCCACGTCTCGGATCGGCATCGAGGATGACAGCACGACCGATGCGCCCTGGGGGCTCTCCTCCATGACGGCGCGGGCGATCGCCGGCTCGGTCTCGGGGTGGTCGTCGAGGTGGCCGACGATGGCTCGCCGAGCGGCCCGTTCGGTGACGAGCCAGCCCTCCAACCAGTCCGGATCAGCAGCGGCGGGGACGTCGCGGGCGAGCTCGTCGACGAGCAGGTCGAGGCGGGGGGCGGGCACGAGCACGTCGGCAGTGTGAGCCGGATCGGACCAGGGTGCTCCGCCGAGCTGGAGCTGGCAGGGGGCGCGAGCGGCCCACTCGTTCAGCACCCGGGACGCGAGCGGGTCACCGAGGCGGATGACCACCTCGGGAGCGAGCTCCGCCGCGCTGGGCCCGTGGCGCAGGATCGAGTCGCCGGAGGTGATGACCCGGGGACCGGGCAGGGGGGCGCGCGGTCCTGCCAGCACCGGCCACCCGAGGGCGCCGGCCAGGCGCAGGGTCGATGGCGGGGCGCCCCGATCGGCCAGGATCACCCCTCGCCGGCCCGAGACGGCCTCGATCACCAGGGCCACCGCGTCGGGATCGTGCACGCCGCGGGCGGGCCGCACGTGCCAGGGTCGATCGTCGGACCGGCCGGCGGGCAGCTCACCGACCCGGCCCGACAGGGGCTCACGGAACGCTTGGTTGAGGTGCACCGGGCCGGGCGGATCACCGGTCGCCGACGCCACGGCACGCGCCGCCACCGACCGCCACGTCGCCGCCGTCGCCCACTCGGGCACCCCGGGGTCGAACGACCACCGCACCGCAGCGCCGTACAGACCGTGCTGCTCGATGGTCTGGGGGGCGGCGACGTCGCGCAGCTCGGGTGGACGGTCCGCGGTGCACACCACCATCGGCACCCGGTCCTGGTGGGCCTCCACGACCGCCGGATGCACCTCTGTGGCGGCGGTCCCGCTGGTCGTGACGACCACGGCCGGCGCTCCGCTCGCCCGACCGACGCCGAGGGCCATGAACGCCGCCGACCGCTCGTCGTGGTGGACGTGGACCTCGATGTCCCCCGCCTGGGTCAGGGCGACGGCCAAGGGCGTCGAGCGGGACCCGGGGGCGATGATGGCGTGGCGCACGCCGGCGCGCCGCCACTCGTCGGCCCAGGTCGCACACGCCGTCGCCTGGGCGTCAGGGGCTGGCTCGGCGGCCGACGGGGTGGCGGGGTCACGGTCGCCGAGCACCTCGCCCATGGTGACAGCAGGTGGCACGGGCCGCGAAGCTCGACGTCGTGTTGGCCAGCGATCGCCGAGGATCGGGTCCCCGCGTCGTGCTGCTGCACGGCTTCACGATGACCCGGCGCTGCTGGGGGGGACTCGACGCCGACCTCGCGGTCGATCACGAGGTGATCTCGGTCGACCTCCCCGGTCACGGCGAGGCGCAGCCGGTCGGGGCCCCGGTCGCCGAGGCGGCCGACGCGCTGGCCGAGCTTGGACCGGCGGTGTTCTGCGGGTACTCGCTGGGCGGACGCCACGCCCTGGTGCTGGCCGCCCGGCACCCCGACGCCCTCGACGGGCTCGTCACGATCGGGGCCACCGCCGGCATCGACGATCCCGACGCCCGGGCCGCCCGCCACGACACCGACGTCGCCCGGGCCCGGCGCCTCGTCCTCGGCGGCGTCGACGCCTTCTTGGACGAGTGGCTGGGCATGCCGTTGTTCGCCGATCTGCCCGCCGCTGACGCCCACCTCGACGAGCGGCGCACGAACCGGGCGAGCGGGTTGGCGTCCAGCCTCGTGCTGGCCGGCACCGGGGCCCAGGTGCCCGTGTGGGACGAGCTGACCCACGCCACGATGCCGGCCCGCTTCGTCGTCGGAGGCGACGACGAGCGCTTCGTCGCGGTGACCGACCGCCTCGTCGGCGCGTGGGGCGGTGACGGGCGCCGGGTCACCGTCGACGGCGTCGGCCACGCCGCGCACCTGCTGGCTCCGAGCGCGGTGGCCGAGGCGGTGCGTGCGGTGACCGGCCGCTCGCCGACCGCAGCGCCGTGATCGAGCCGGGCGCCCCGGCTGGCCCGCTGCCCCCGGGTCGTCTCGCCGGCGAGCCGGGCGTGGCGGGCCAGCTCGAGACGGCGACGCTCGGCTCGCTCGTGATCGGCGTGTACCTGCCGGTGCTCGCCGCCCAGACCGGAGCCGGGATGCTCGTGCCGACCCTGCCCCTGTGGCTGCGAGAGCTCGGCGCCGACTACACGACGGTGAGCGTCGTCCTGGCCGCCGTCGGCCTGGGGGCGCTCGTGGCCAGCTTGCCCGTCGGACGGGCGCTCGAGCGCTTCGACGACGACGTCGTGCTCGTCTTCGCCCTGGTCGCCATGGCGATCTCGATGCTCGTGCTGGCGCTCACCGAGGCCACTCCTGTGCTTGCTGGTGCCCAGGCGGTGACCGGAGCGGGTGGGGCGGCGCTCATCTTGTCCCGCCAGAACGACATCGGCACCCGCATCGCTGCGGCGACTCGGGGACGGGCGATGAGCGGGCTGGGGACGGTCCTGCGCGCCTCGGTGTTGATCGGGCCCGTGCTCGGCGGGGCCCTGGTCGCTCCCTTCGGGTTCGAGGGGGTGTTCATGGCGGCCGGGGCCGTCGTGGCGGCAGGGATCGTGCCGGTCCTCGTGGCGCGTCGGCGGCGCCCACCGGCGCCGGTCCTCGCCGTCGCCGTCGACGTCGCCGCGGTGAGCACGATCGAGGTGCTGCGGGCCGAGTGGCGGTCGATCGCAGGGGCGGGCGGGGCCCAACTCGCCTCGATGGCGATCCGCTTCGGACGCCAGACGCTGTTCCCACTGTGGGGGGCAGCCGTCGGACTCGACGCCGCCGAGGTCGGCCTGGTCATCAGCCTCTCCGCCGCGCTCGATCTGGTGCTGTCCCCGCTGGCGGGCGTCCTCATGGACCGGTGCGGTCGGTTGTGGGCGATCGTCCCGTCGTTCTCGTTGATGGCGGTCGGCATGATGGCCCTGCCGGTCCTCGGCGGACTGGGTGGTCTGATCGTCGCCGGGGTGCTGGTCGGGATCGGCAACGGCATCGGGGCGGGCACGATGCTCACCGTCGGCGCCGACCTCGCGCCCCCGGCGGCCCCGGGCCGCTTCCTCGCCGCCCTGGCGGTCGTGCGCGACAGCGGTCGGATCGCCGGACCGCTGGTGGTGGGCGTCGCCGCCGACGCGCTCGGCCTCGGATGGTCGGCGGCGGCGCTGGCGGTCGCCGGTGCCGCCACCGTGGTGATCTTCGTCGTCGTGGTCGGTGAGACCGGCCCGGCCGCACGGCCAGGGCACGGCTCAGGCGCCCATGGCCAGACCGAGGGCCAGGGCCAGCCCGCCCAGCAGCTGCGCACGAGCGGTCGAGCCGAGCACCCCGATGAGCTCGGGGGCGTCGGCCCCGCCGAGCACGCGCCGCACCGGCCCGACGGCGGCCAGGACGCCGACCAACCCGAGCAGCGCCGGCGGACGGTCGAACGCCACGACGACCACGGCCGCCGCCGCCAGCCCGATCAGTCCCGCGTAGGCCTGCCGGGTCCTCCGGTCGCCGACCCGCACGGCGAGGGTGCGCTTGGCGGCCCGGGCGTCGGTGGGTAGGTCCCGCAGGTTGTTGATGACCAGCAGGGCGGTGGCCCACGCTCCGGCGACCACCGCTGCCGCCCAGGCGACCCAGGGCAGCTGCTCGATCTGGACCCAGGTCGATCCGAGGGTGGCGACCAAGCCGAAGAACACGAACACGAACACCTCTCCGAGGCCGAGGTACCCGTAGGGTCTCGGCCCGCCGGTGTAGGCCCACCCGGCGACCATCGACGCGGCTCCGACCACGAGCAGCTCCCAGCCCACCGCAGCGGCGAGCGCCGCCCCGGCCACCGCCGCGACGCCAAAGGCGATGATCGCTGCTCGCTTGACCGCCGATGCCGGCGCCAGCCCCGACCCGACGAGACGCTGGGGCCCGACCCGTTCGGCGTCGGTGCCCCGCACCCCGTCGGCGTGGTCGTTCACGTAGTTCGTGGCCACCTGCAGGGCGAGGGCGACGACCAGCGCTGCTCCCGCCCGCCACCAGATCACACCGCCCTCGCCGTGACCGACGGCCGCGGCGGTGCCGATGGCGACGGGCACCAACGCGGCGGGCAGCGTCTTGGGCCGTGCGCCGGCGAGCCACAGCCGCCACCCGGTCGACGGTGCGGTCCTCACGCCGGTGCGGCCTCCTCGATGGACCGTCCCAGGGTGCCAGCCGGCCGCCCGCACCGTCGAACCCCCGCAGCCGCCCACCGCGACCCGGCCTAGCCTCTGTCGCGTGGCCGCCGTCGTCGCCGTCATGGCGCAAGGCCGTCGATTCGCCGACGCGCTCCTGGGGTGCTGGGAGTCCGGCGACGCGGTGCTGCCGCTCGACCCCCGCCTCCCTCCGCCCGCCGCCCGGCGCCTCCTCGATTCTTTGGCTCCCACCCACCTGATCGACGAGATCGGCGAGCGGGTGACCCTCGAGGGTGGTCGTCCCACCGAGGGAGGCGACGCCCTCGTCGTGCCCACCAGTGCCACGACGGGCCGGGCCAAGGGGGTGGTGTTGACCCACGACGCCGTGGAGGCGTCCGCTCGGGCCACCTCGGCCCGCCTCGGCGTCGACCCGTCACGTGACCGTTGGCTGGCCTGCCTGCCCCTCGCCCACGTCGGGGGGCTCTCGGTGCTGACCCGGTCGCTGTTCACCGGCACGCCCGTCGACATCAGCGACGGCTTCGACGCCGACGTCGTCGCCCGCTCCGACGCCACGCTGGTGTCACTGGTACCGACTGCGCTGCGCCGCATCGACCCCACCCGTTGGCGCACCATCGTCCTCGGCGGCTCGGCTCCCCCGGCCCACCTGCCCGCCAACGTGGTGGTGACCTACGGGATGACCGAGACCGGCAGCGGCATCGTCTACGACGGCGTGCCCCTCGACGGGGTGGGCGTCCGCATCGATGCCGGCGAGATCTGCCTCTCTGGTCCCATGCTGCTGCGCACCTACCGCGACGGCTCGGTGCCGCTGCGCGATGGATGGCTCCGCACCGGGGACCTCGGTGCGCTCGACGCCGGCGGACGTCTCACCGTCCACGGCCGCCGCGACGACCTGGTCGTCACCGGCGGTGAGAACGTCTGGCCCGAGCCCGTCGAACGGCGCCTGGCCGCCCACCCGGGCGTGGCCGCCGCTGCCGTCGTCGGTCGGCCCGACCCCGAGTGGGGCCAGACCGTCGAGGCGGTCGTCGTCGCAGCCGCAGGCGTCGAGCCCCCGACGCTCGAGGCCCTGCGCAGCTGGGTGCGCGACGAGCTGGGGGTGTGGTGCGCCCCCCGTCACCTCCGCCTCGTCGACCGGTTGCCGGTGACCTCGCTGGGCAAGCTGCGGCGTCCCGCGCTGCGTGGGCCCGCCGGGCACGACGCTGACGCCGGGGGCGATCCGCTGAGCCGCACCGGCCCGTGAGCCGCACCGGCCCGTGAGCCGCACCGGCCCGTGAGGCGCACCGGCGCCGCGCCGGCCTCAGGCTGAACGAGGCCGGGCTCGTCTCACCACAGCAGGGGTACGAACGTCTGGTCCTCGACCGGGCTGCGGATGTAGCCCACGTCGTCACGTTCGGGGATCTCGACCGGGTCGGGGACGATGTCGTCATAGGGGACCGTCGACAGCAGGTGGCTGATGCAGTTCAGACGGGCCCGGCGCTTGTCGTCAGAGGGCACCACGAACCACGGCGCCTGCTTGATGTCGGTGTGGCGGAACGTGGTGTCCTTGGCCATCGAGTACCGCACGTACTGGCGGTGCTCCTCCAGGTCCATGTCCGACAGCTTCCACCGCTTGAGGGGCTCGTCGTTGCGGGCAGCGAAGCGGCGGGCCTGCTCCTCGTAGCTCACCGAGAACCAGTACTTCACGATCAAGATGCCCGAGCGGACCAGCATGCGCTCGAACATCGGGCAGCTGCGGAGGAACTCCTCGTGCTGGGCCTCAGAGCAGAAGCCCATGACCCACTCGACGTTGGAGCGGTTGTACCAGGAGCGGTCGAACAGCACGACCTCACCACCTGAGGGCAGCTCGGACACGTAGCGCTGGAAGTACCACTGGGTCTGCTCGCGCTCGGTCGGGCGGGGCAGGGCGGTGGTCCGCACGATGCGGGGGCTGGTCCGCTCGCTGATGCGCTTGATGACCCCGCCCTTGCCGGCAGAGCCCCGGCCCTCGAAGATCACCAGCACGCGCAGGCCCTCGCGCTGCACCCAGTGCTGGAGCTTGACGAGCTCTGACTGCAAGCGCGCCAGCTCGCGCTCGTAGACCTTCTTCTTCAGGCGGCCGTCGCCCTTGTAGGCGTCAGGCCCGGCGGGCCGCGCCCAGTCCGACAGATCAGCTCCGACGGCGTGGGGCGGGTGGTCATCCATCGGCGTCATGTTGTCACCGTCAGGCCCGGCCCCGTTCGATCCGTCGGCTGAACCGCTGGTCACGCCCGTCCCTCGGTGATGGCCCGTGCGTGGGCAGCGAGCAGCGGCACCCGGTGCTCGAAGGTGGCGAACTCGGCGACGTCGGCCTGGCCCTTCACGTGGCGCACGTAGGACCCCTCGAGGATCACCGCGATCTTGAGCTGGCCGAGCGCTCGGTACCACCGCTCGGTCGGGCGGGGGTCGACGCCGCTGGCCTCGGCGTAGCGCTCCATCAGCTCGGCCCGGCTCGGCCAGTCGCCGGGGGCGCCGTCGAGGCGCAGCTCGGCGTAGTCGTCCTCGCCGTCATCGATCCAGTACCCGAGGAAGTAGCCGAGATCGGCCAGCGGGTCGCCGACCGTGGAGGTCTCCCAGTCGACCACCGCCAACAGCCGGGCCGGCGGGTCGTGGGCGAACAGCACGTTGTGAACGCCGAAGTCGCCGTGGATCAGCGCCGGGGCGGGTCCCTCGGGGACGTGATCGGCGAGCCAGGCGGCGGTGGCGTCGAGGTCGGGCAGGTCGCGGATGCGGTACCGGTCGAGCTGGGTCGTCCAGCGGTCGGCCTGGCGCTGCGCATAGCCCTCGGGGCGGCCGAAGCCGTCGAGGCCGAGCCCTGCCCAGTCGAGGCGGTGCAGGCGGGCGAGGGCGTCGAGCAGGGCGAACGCGACGTCCCGGCGGCCTTCGACGCTGTCGAAGGGGCCGAGGTCAGCGGCCAGGGGCCGGCCGTGCACCCGGTCCATCACGTAGAACGGGGCCCCGATCACGTCGGCGTCATCACAGGTGGCGTGCAGGCGGGCGTGGGGCACGTCGGTGCGGGCCAGCGCCGTCAGCACCCGGGCCTCGCGCAGCACGTCGTGGGCGCCGGGCGCGATGGCGACGCGCGGCGGCCGGCGCAGGATCCACTCGTGTCCCGAGCGCGTCACGGCGAACAGTTCGTTCGACATGCCCGAGGTGACCCGCTGCACACCGAAGGGTCCCGCCCCGGGGAGGCGGCCGTCGAGCCACGCCCCGACCCGATCGGGCGGGCACAAGCGGGCGACGAGGTCCCCGGCGCCCTGGCCCTCGTCCTCGGCTGTAGGCACGTCAGCCCGGCGAGGCGAAGGCGACGAGCCCGCCACCGTCGAGCACGAGCGCCTGACCGGTGATCCAGCTGCCTGTGTCTGCGCACAAGAACCGCGCCGCAGCCGCCACGTCCTCGGGCTCGCCGAGGCGGCCGAGCGGGTAGGCGGCCGCGACCTCGTCACCCCGGCCGCCCTCCCACAGCGCACGGGCGAAGTCGGTCTTGATGAGCCCCGGGGCGATGGCGTTGACCCGCACCCCTGGCCCGAGCTCGGCGGCGAGCTGCTGGGTGAGGTGGATGAGCGCTGCCTTTGTGACGTCGTAGACGCCGAGGATGGGGTTGGTGCCAAGACCCCCCACCGAGGCGATGTTGATCACGACGCCACCGTGCTCGGCCATCCAGCGCCGCCACGCCGCCTGGGTCCAGAACACCGGAGCGGTCAGGTTGATGGCGAAGGTCTTGTCCCAGCGGGCCCGGTCGACGTCGATCGTCGGACCCGCGTAGGGGTTGGTGGCGGCGTTGTTGACCAAGATGTCGACGCCGCCGTTGCGCTCGATCGCCGCATCGAGCACCTCGCCGATCGTGGCGTCGTCGCCGGCGTTGCCGGCCACCCACTCACAGCCGTGGCCGATCTCCGCGGCGGCGGCCTCACAGGCGTCGGCCTTGCGGGAGGTGATCAGCACCCGCGCTCCTGCCTCGGCGAAGTTGGCGGCGATCGCCTTGCCGATGCCCCGTGACCCCCCGGTCACGACCGCCGATCTGCCCTCGAGCGTGTCGTCCATGGCGCCGGATCCTACCCGTCGACCTCGGCGCCGAGCCGAGCTGACGGCGTCTCACCGGACGCGTTCTGGAGCCCATCTGCCGATCGACGTCGACGGCGGTGGCTCAGACCGGGGGGCCGGGCGGTGCGGTGACCTCGGTCACGTGGCAGGATCTCGGTGACGACGGGGGTGGGGGTCGTCGCACCGACCACGAAGCGGGCGCTCACGGGGAGGACGCGCATGGACGTCGCAGGGATCCTGCGTCTCAAGGGCGACCGGGTGGTGACGATCACGCCCGGTGCCACGGTGGCCGAGGCGCTCGAGCTGCTCGCCCTCCATGACATCGGCGCCGTCGTGGTCACCGCCGACGGCGACAGGGTCGGCGGCATCCTCTCTGAGCGCGACCTCGTGCGACGCTGGCACGAGAGTCGATCGACCGGCGCTGCGCTGCCACCCGGCGAGCTCACCGTCGCTGCGGTGTGCACCACCGACGTCGAGGTGTGCCGCCTCGACGACGACGTCGACGAGGTGATGCGCCAGATGACCGCGGGCCGCTTCCGCCACCTGCCGGTGCTCGACGCCGACGACGCCCTCACCGGCATCGTCTCGATCGGCGACGTCGTGAAGCACCGCGTCGACGAGCTCGAATCGATCAACCAGGACCTGCGCACCTACGTGAGCGGCACCTGGTGAACGCCTGAGCTGAGCCGTCACCAGCGACCGCGGTGGGAGACCTCGTCGCCGCGGCGGCGGGACCGGCCGGCGGACCGGCCGGCGCCCTCGCCGGGGCCCCCGACGCCGTGCCCGATCGCCAGCGTCGCCACGGCCCGGCGACCGCCGGGCACACCGAAGCGCCGCCTCACCGCATCCTCGTGATCGAAGACGCCGAACAAGCACACGCCCAGCCCGGCGTCGATGGCCGCCAACTGGATCAGGGCAGCCGCCATGCCGCCGTCGATCCACCAGTACGGCGCCGCCCAGGCGTCGGTCCCGCGGCCGAGACCGGTGGACGCCTTGTCCGCCTCGGCGTAGCGACGTGGGTAGGCGTCGGGTTCGACCCAGATGACGACCAGGACCGGGGCGGCCAGCAGGCCCGGCCATCCGAAGCCCTGACGGCGGGGCTCGGGCAACGTCGTGTCCCAGTACGCCGAGGTCTCGTCGGGGCCGCGCAGGACCAGCAGGTCGAGCGCATCGGTGTTGCCCGCCGAGGGCGCCCGGGTGGCCGCCGCCAGCACACCTGACAGGGCGGCGTCATCGACGGGCCGACCGTCGAAGCGCCGGGTCATCTTGCGGCGACGGAGGACCTCGGCGAGCTCCACCCCAGGCGACGCCGTCGCTCAGGCCAGCTTGGCCAGGTCCTCGGCCATCGCCCACCCGAAGGTGACCAGGCAGTCGCCCCGCTCGACGTCGACCCCGTCGAACAGCTCGGCGAGGCCGGCGGTGCGCTCGGACTTGAGCGACTCGTAGTCAAGGATCGGCACCCGCTCGCCCCGCCCGGTGTGCCGGAAGGCCCGGTCGTCGTAGGGCCCCTCGAGGCCGTAGCGCTTCACCAGGCGACGGCCCCAGGCGCGATCCTCGCCGTTGGCCCGCTCGGTGACCGACGGGCGCAGGTGGTCGAGGGCAGCGAAGGACTCGAAGGCGTCGGGACGGGCCATGCGGGCCGCCACGAGGACGTCTTCGTCGGGGAAGGCGAGCACCGCCCGCCGCAACAGATCGGTGGACAGGGCCCGCAGCGCCGTCTCCCGCCGACTGGTGCGCTTGACCGACGCCAGGCCCACCAGCACGCTCGGGGTGCCCCCGATGCGCTCGAGGCTGCAGAAGGCGAACCCGACGAGTCGACCGTCGTTGCGGGCTTGGGCGACCAGGACCCAGGAGTCACGTTCCTTGGACAGCACCCCGATGTCGAAGCGGACCGGCTCGTCGGCGACCAGGTCGACCATCTCCTCGAGCTCGGCGTCCGAGAGCGCCGTGCAGTCCTTGGTCTCGACCTCGATCGCCATCAGCTCCCCCGGAGTCGTCCGCAACGCCAGTCAATTGCAGTCCGTTCGCACCCCGGGCGCAACTCAGCCCCTGCGGCTGCGCCGGGCGTCGGCGGTTCCGGCGGGGGCGGCGTCGGACGCTCAGGGCGCCAAGGCGCCGGGGCCGAGCAGCTCGCGCAGCTCGCCCACGAAGCCGTGGCGGTGCTCGACGCAGTAGTCGTCGGGGAGGCGCACGATGCGGTCGGGGCCGAGGTGCAACAGCACGGGGCTATCGCCGGGGTGACGACCGATCAGATCCTTCAGCGACGCCACCGTGTCAGCGCGCAGGGCGGTGAGCGGCACCTGCACCCGGATCGGTGCGTTGGCGTCGGGCACGTGGTCGAACACCACGACGTCGTTGGCGATGAGCTTGGGGTTCTCGTCGCGTCCGTCGAGGCGGGCGTTGACGCAGACCACTCGGTCATCGGCCAGGACGTGGCCGCACTCGGCCATGGTGCGAGGGAACACCATCACCTCGATGGCGTCCTGGAGGTCCTCGAGGGTGAACACCGCCATCAGGTCGCCCTTGCGGGTGTACTTGCGCTGCAGGGCGGTGACCACGCCTCCGACGGTGCGCACCTCGCCGTCGACGCCCTCGCGCAACCCCGTGATGGTGGCGTCGGTGCGCCGCCGCAGCGCCGCTTCGGATCCCATGAGCGGGTGATCGGAGATGTAGAGCCCGAGCATCTCCTTCTCGAAGGCGAGGCGCTCGCGCTTGTCGAACTCCACGGCGGGGATCGCCACCCGGTCGTCGAAGCCACCGGCGTCGGCCTCCAGCTCGCCGAACAGCGTCATGACCCCCATGTCACGCTCGCGCCGGGCGGCCAGGGCCCGGTCGATGAGCTGCTCCTGCACCTGCAGCAGCCCCTTGCGAGGGTGGCCCATGGCGTCGAAGGCCCCGGCCTTGACGAGGGACTCGATGGCCCGCTTGTTCAACACGCCGGGGTCGACCCGATCACAGAAGTCCGAGAAGTCGACGAACGGCCCGCCCCGCTCACGCTCGGCGATCAGCAGGCCGACGAGGCCCTCGCCCACGTTGCGCACCGCCGAGAGCCCGAAGGTGATGTCGCCGTCGAGGGAGGCGAAGTCGCTCATCGAGGTGTTGACGTCGGGCACCCGCACGGTGACGCCCATCACCCGGCACTCGTTGAGGTAGACCGCGGCCTTGTCGAGGTTGGTCTTGACGCTGGTGAGCAGGGCGGCGAAGTACTCCACGGGGTGGTGGGCCTTCAGCCACGCCGTCTGGTAGGCGACGAAGCCGTAGCCGTAGCTGTGGCTCTTGTTGAAGGCGTAGTCGGCGAAGGGCTCGATGATGTCGAACAGCTTCGTCCCGAGCTCGGACCCGTAGCCGTTGGCCTCACAGCCAGCCACGAACTTGACCCGCTCGGCGGCGAGGAGCTCTCGGATCTTCTTGCCGCACGCCTTGCGCAGGTTGTCGGCCTCGGCCAGGGAGTAGCCGGCGAAGCGCTGGGCGACGCGCATCATCGACTCCTGGTAGATCATCAGCCCCTGGGTGTCGCCGAGGATCTCGGCCAGGTCGTCGTGGAGGTACTGCACCGGCTTGCGGCCGTTCTTGCGATCGGCGTAGTCGTTGTGCATGTTGGCCGCCATGGGCCCCGGCCGGTACAGCGCCACCAGGGCAGCGACGTCGTCGAAGCTGGTGGGTGCGAGCGACCGCATGAGCGCCCGCATGGGGGCGCCCTCGAGCTGGAACACACCGATCGAGTCGCCGCGGCGCAACAGGGCGAGGGTGGGGTCGTCGGCCAGGTCGATGGTGTCGATGTCGGGGCGGTGGCCGTGGACGGCCCGGACGAGGTCGAGGGCGTCCTCGATGACCGACAGGTTGCGCAACCCGAGGTAGTCGAGCTTGAGCAGGCCGAGGTCCTCGACGCCGTGCATCTCGTACTGGGTGACCACCGGGGCGTCGGCCGGGTCCTGGCCCGACTCGGGCTTGCGCTGGACCGGCAGGTACTCCGTCAGCGGCTCGCGGGTCACCACCACCGCGGCGGCGTGGATGCCGTCCTGGCGGCGCAGGCCCTCGAGGCCCCTGGCGACGTCGACGACCTCTCGCACGTCGGGGTCGGCCTCATACATCTGGCGCAGCTCACCCGCCGCTGCGTACCCGTCGGCGTACTTGGGGTGCTGGTCCAAGCAGGCGTGCAGGGGGGTGTCGCGGCCCATCACCAGCGGCGGCATCGCCTTGGCCACCCGGTCACCGAGGCCGTAGGGGTGCCCCAGCACCCGGGCGGCGTCGCGAACGGCGGCCCGGGCCTTGATGGTGGAGAACGTGACGATCTGGGCGACGTGGTCGCGGCCGTAGCGCTCGGCGGTGTAGCGGATCATCTCGTCGCGGTAGCGATCGTCGAAGTCCATGTCGATGTCGGGCATCGAGATGCGCGACGGGTTCAAGAAGCGCTCGAAGAGCAGGTCGTAGCGGATCGGGTCGAGGTCGGTGATGCGCAGGGAGTAGGCGACGGCGCACCCGGCCGCGCTCCCCCGCCCCGGGCCCACCCTGATGCCGTGCTCCCGGGCGTGGCGGATGAGGTCCCAGACGATGAGGAAGTACGAGCTGAACCCCATCTGGGCGATGGTGGCGAGCTCGTGGCTGAGGCGCTCGACGACCTGGGGTGACAGCGCGTCGCCCCAGCGGGCCTTGGCGCCCTCGAAGGTGAGGTGGCGCAGGTAGGCCGCTTCGTCGTCGTGGCCGTCGGGGACCTCGAAGCGGGGCAGCTCGGGCTCGCCGAAGGCGATGTCGACGCGGCAGCGCTCGGCGATCCACAACGTGTTGTCACACGCCTCGGGCAGATCGGCGAACAGCTCGCGCATCTCGGCTGCGGTCTTGACGTAGTGCTGGTCGCCGTGGAAGCGGAGGCGGTCGGGGTCGCTGATGAGGGATCCGGTCTGCACGCACAGCAGGGCGTCGTGGGAGCGGTGGTCGTCGCACTCGGTGTAGTGGCTGTCGTTGGTGGCGACGATCGGGGCCCTCAGGCGCCGGGCGATGTCGAGCAGCATCGGGTTGGTGCGGCGCTGCTCGGGGATGCCGTGGTCCTGCAGCTCGACGAACAGCGAATCGCGCCCGAAGATGTCTTGCAGGCGCCCTGCCTTGTCGAGCGCTCCAGACGTGTCGCCTCGCAGCAGGTCCTGCAGGACGAGACCGCCGAGGCAGCCCGTGGTGGCGATGAGGCCCTCGCTGTGCTGCTCGAGGATCTCCCAGTCGAGGCGGGGCTTGTAGTAGTAGCCCTCGAGGAACGCTCGCGACGAAGCCTTCAACAGGTTGCGGTAGCCGGTGTCGTCCTCGGCCAGCAGGGTCAGGTGGTAGTAGAGCTTGCCGCCACCGTCGCTGTCGCCGCCGGAGTCGTCGAGGCGTCCCCGTCGCCGGGGACGTTCGAAGCGCGACCCGTGGGCCATGTACGCCTCGGTGCCGATGATCGGGGTGATGCCGGCGTCACGGGCGGCTCGGTACAGGTCGAGGACGCCGTACATGTTGCCGTGGTCGGTGATCGCCACCGCGGGCTGGCCGTCGGCGACCACCTTGGCCACCATCTCGGGCACCCGGGCGGCGCCGTCGAGCATCGAGAACTCGGTGTGGGTGTGGAGGTGGACGAACGAACCCGCACCCATCGCCGATCCCCACCTCCACGAGTCGCTGGCCCGTCGAACCTACCCGCACCGGCGGTGTCCCGACGGCGACCTTCGCCTCGCCTGGCGCCTGGCGCTCGCCCACCGCACTGCGGCCCGGCAAACCCCCCTGGCGCCGTCCACGCCCGGTCCTAGTGTCGGTGCCCGTGAGCGAGCACGACGACCTCGCCGACGAGGATCTACGGGTGCGGCGGGCCCCCGAACGGGCGTCGCACGATGCCGCCGCGGTGTCGGCCATCATCGACGCGGCCATGGTCGCCCACGTCGGCACCGTGCGCGACGGTCGGCCGGTGGTCATCCCGATGTTCCACGCGCGCGACGGCGATGCGCTGCTCCTGCACGGATCGCCGTCGGCGGGCACCTTCCGCCGGTCAGGCGCCACCGACGTGTGCGTCGAGATCACGGTGGTCGACGAGGCCGTCCTGGCCCGCTCTGCCTTCCACCACTCGCTGAACTACCGCTCCGTGGTCATCCTCGGCACCGCCGAGCCGATCGAGGAGCTGTCGGAGCGGGCCGCCGCGCTCGACCGCTTCGTCGAACGCCTGGTCCCCGGGCGCTCGACGGCGCTGCGCCCGTCGACCGACAAGGAGCTCCGATCCACCCACGTGCTGCGGGTGCCGCTGCGCCGAGCATCGGCGAAGATCCGCGCGGGGGCGCCCCGAGACGACGCCGAGGACCTCGACGCCGACGTCTGGGCCGGCGTGGTGCCGCTGTTCGTCAGCGCCGGCGAGGGCGAACCACACGCGCCGACGGCGTCGCGTCCGACGCCGCGGGTGGTGCCGCTGCGCTGAGCCCGGCCGGGGCGGCGTGCAGGCCGATCGTCTGGACTAGAGGTAGACGCCGGGGCGGGGCTCGGCGGCGGGGCCTCCCGGAACTGCCCCCGGCGGGAGCTGGCGGCCCTGGGAGCGCATCTGTTCGAGCTCGTTGCGCGCCGCCATCTGCTGGGCGAACAGCGCGGCCTGCATGCCGTGGAACAGGCCCTCAAGCCAGCCGACCAGCTGGGCCTTGGCGATCCGCAGCTCGGCCTCGCTCGGTGCGTCGTGGTCGGCGGCCTCGGCCAGTGGGTGGGTGAGGCGGCCGAGCTCATCAGCCAGCTCGGAGGACAGCGAGGTGCAGAGCTCGCGCACCGAGGTGTCGTAGATGTCTGCGAGTCGGGCGCGGCTGGCGTCGTCGAGGGGCGCCTGGCGGACCTCGTCGAGGAGCTGGCGGATCATCGAGCCGATGCGCATGACCCGCGCCGGCTCGGTGACCGCAGGGGTCTGGTCCTCAGAGGGCCCATCCTGTTGGACGATCTCTGGTCGCTCGGCCGTGGTCTCGGGTTGGTCGCTCACCCGGCCAAGGCTACGGGCGGGTGGCTCGGACACGATGGCCCGCAGCTGACGGTCACCGACCTCTGGCGGCGGCGGTCGCCGACCGGGGGGCGGACCTGCGTTCAGCGACGACCCCTGGCACCCAGCAGGGGCACGAGCACCTCGTCGGCGGTGAGCGAGCCGTGGCGCCCGATCAGCTGGAACGGACCCGTGTCGGCGGGGTCGAGGTAGGCGACCGGGGCGTGGGGCACGAGGGCGACATCTCCGAGTCGCCGCAGCGGGGAGGTGACGACCGGCCCGAACCACCGCTCGTCGAGCACCTGTTCCCGCCCGACCACCCAAGCTTCGTGGCCTGCCATCTCGGTGGCGGCGGCCAGCAGCTCGGCCGACGCGCCGGGCCGGGCGTGCAGCCAGCGGAAGCGGCCCTCGCCGGACTGGCCGCTCAGCACCGACTCGACGTCGGCGCTCAGGGCGCGGGTGTTGCTGCCGACGTCGACCTGGCCGTGGTCGGCGGTGACGACCACGCTCACCTCGGCGGGCAGCGCGTCGAGCAAGCGGCCGAGGAGCATGTCGACGAAGCCGATCTCGGCGTCGTAGTGGTCGGCCAGTCCCTCGACGTGGGCGATCTTGTCGACGCCGTCGTAGTAGGCGTAGACGAGCTGCTCGCCGGCGTCGACGAGTCGGCGCACCTCGACGACGATGCCCGACGGGGTGCGCCACCCGTGCAGGCGGGCGTGGCGCAGGTGGGCCCGTGTGAACCCGGTGGTATCGAACTCGGCCTTGGTGACCACGGGCGGGCGCAGGCCGAGGAACGGCTCGACGCCCTGGAGGTCCTCGGGGGGCACGGTGTTGCGGGCGTCGTCGCCGTCGACGGCCCAGCGCAACACGTTCAGCACGCCCTCGTCGACCTGCATCCGGTACCCGATCACGCCGTGCTCGGCGGGCGACAGGCCCGTGGTGATCGACGTCAGCGCGGTGGCGGTCGTCGTGGGGGCGACCGAGTCGATCGGTCCGCCCTCCATGGCCGCCAACTCGGGCATGAGCGAGCGGCGGGCCTCGAACTGGTTCCAACCCAACCCGTCGACGACGACGAGCACGATCGGACCGCCGTCCCGGGCACAACCGGGGAACCAGTCGGGGCGTCGTGCGCCGGCCACAGCGGGCATCAGGTTGGCCAGGCAGGCGCCGCTGTAGTCCGGCACCACGGGCTCGTGCTCCACGGCGTCGAGCCTCTCACAGCCCGGTCGTGCGGAGGGACCACCGGCAACGGCACCTCGCGCACCGGGCGAGGGGCCAGAGGCTGGTGCGGTGACCCCCCTATCCTCGGAGGATGCGGGTGTCCACACGAGGCGACTACGCCGCCAGGGCCCTGCTCTCGCTGGCCCTGCGCCACACCGACGGACGTCCTACCTCGGTGCGTGACATCGCCGACCGCACCGGTCTCCCCCAGCCCTACCTCGAGCAGATCCTGCTGGCGCTCAAGGGCGCCGGGCTGGTGCGCTCCAAGCGGGGCGTCGGCGGCGGGTACGTGCTGGCCCGCCGTCCCGACGAGATCGCCCTGTCGGCGATCGTGGCCGCGGTGGACGGGCCGATCACGATGGGTGACTTCGGCGAGCCCCACACCGACGGGGCGTGTGACCACGAGGGCCAGTGCGTGTTGCTGACGATCTGGAACGTCGTCGGTGACGAGGTGCGCCGGCGTCTCGAAAGCTTCACCCTGGCCGACATCGCGGCGATGGCCAACGGCGAGCAGAACTGGCCGGCGCCCGCTGACGTCGGCTAGCGGCCGACCTCGGCGCCGGGGTGCTCAACGGCGGCGCAAGCGTTTGAGCAGCTGGGAGAGATCGTCAGGATCGGGCGAGGTGACCTCGATCGGGTCGCCACGGAGCGGGTGTTCGAAGCGCAGCCGCCAGGCGTGCAGCATCGGTCGCTGCGCACCGTGGTCGAGGCGTCCGTAGCGGACGTCACCCAGCACGGGTAGGTCGATCGCTCGCAGGTGCACCCGGATCTGGTGGGTGCGCCCGGTCTGCAGGCGACATCCGAGCAGGGCGGCGGGCCCGGCGGGCAGCTCCTCCAGCACCTCGTACTCGGTGATCGCCTCCCGGCCGTCGCTCCGCACCGCCATGGCGGTCGGTTCGCGGGGGCTCCGTCCGATGGGGGCGTCGATGCGTCCGGTCTCGGCCTCGGGGACCCCGGCGACGACGACCCGGTACTCCCGTCCCACGCGACGCTCGGCCAGGGCGGCGGTGAGGGCTCGGTGGGCCTCGGGGGTGCGGGCCACGACCATCAGCCCGCTCGTGCCCCGGTCGAGGCGGTGGACGATGCCGGGACGCATCGGGTCACCGACCTCGGCGATGTCGGGGAAGGCGGCCAGCAGCCCGTGGGCGAGCGTGCCGGTGCGGTGGCCGCTGCCGGGGTGCACGACCTGGCCGACCGACTTGTCGACCACCACGACGTGATCGTCGACGAAGGCCACGCGGACCTCGACGGCGGCGTCGGCCACCAGGCGGTCGTCGGCGGGGGGGACCAGGTCGACGTGGACCTCCTCGCCGGTCACCAGGCGCCGTGACCGTCGCGTCTCGCCCACCCCGTCGACGGCGACCGCACCGGCGGCGATGATCTCGGCGATCTCGGAGCGGCTGCGCCCGGTCTCGAGGGCGAGCACCCGGTCGAGGCGTTCGCCGTCGGCGGCGGCGGGCACCACGACGACCAGGGGGTCGCTCACCCGGTGTCCACGGTGGCCTCGGCCGGCCGTGGCTCTCGACCCAACAGCACGACGAGGGCGACGACCCCGCAGGTCACCCCCATGTCAGCGACGTTGAAGACCGGCCAGAACTGGGCGTCGATGAAGTCGACGACCCCACCCGAGAACCACCCGTCCTCGGCCCTGGCCACCCGGTCGATGACGTTGCCGAGGGCGCCGCCGACGACGAAGCCGAGCGCCACCCGCGCCGTGGTCGACACGATGCTGCGCGCCCAGCCCACCAGGACGAGGCTGATCACGATCGCCAAGGGGGCCAGCAACCAGCCGAGGCCCTCACCGGCCCCGAACGACGCCCCGGTGTTGCGGACGAGGTTCAAGCGCAGCGACCCGAGGAGATCGATCGTCCGCCCGCCCTCCAGGGCGCTCACGGCCCACCACTTCGAGAGCTGGTCGGCGACGATGACCGCGGCCGCCACGGCCACGGGCACCCGCCAGCGCCGGCGGCGCTCGTGGCGGCCCGCTGCCGTCACGACCCCAGCCGAGACGCCTTGTGCTCGACCCTGACCCGGGCGTGAGGGATGGCTTCGAGCCGCTCGGCGGGGATGGGGTCGCCGCTCATCTCGCAGATGCCGTAGGTGCCCGCCGCCAGTCGACCGAGGGCGGCGTCGATCTCTTCGATCGTCTCGAGCGCCTGAGCCGACAGGGCCAGGTCGCGCTCGCGCTCGACGGCCACGGTGTCGCCCTCGCCCGACTCCTCGTCGAACTGCACGTCGCCCGGCTCACGTTCGAGGGCGAGCTCGTCGGCCTCGGCCTTCAGTCGGGTCGCCGACCTGAGGTAGGAGGTGCGTTCGGCCACCAGGGCGTCCCGCTGGGCCTCGAGGAACGACATGTCGTAGTCGGCGCCCTCGGTCATGACGATCGGGTGCTCGTCGGACGAACCGGGGGTCGCCGGCGCGGCCCGGGTGGCTGCGTTCTTCTTCGCCCCGGCCTTCTTCGCTGCCCGCTTGGTCGCCATGCTCTTGCCTCCCCCACCGACCGGTGCCGACGGAACGACGAAGGGTACCTGGGGAGCCCGTCGCTGCGGCCATCGCCCGGGGGTCAGCGATCCTCGACGGCCGGGGGTCAGCGATCCTCGACCGCTGGGGCCGGGGACGCGTCGCCGCACGAGGACGCCGATGGGCCGCACGAGGACGCCGATGGGCCGCGGCCGCCCGCCCACGCACCCGCCTCGACCACGATCTGGCGCGCCGCCGAGTCGGTCGCGGCGACCACCTCGGCGGCGCGCTCGCCGGCCGCGCCGATGATCTCCGCAGCTCGCCCTTCGGCGCCGGCCACGACCTCACCGGCCTGTTCTGCGGCCTCGGCAGCGATCTCGGCGGCCCGTCGCTCGGCCTCGGCAGCGATCTCGGTGGCGGCTCGCACGGTCGGGTCGGCGGCGACACGGCGGGCGGCCACCTCGAGGTCGTGGAGCCGGCACTGCAGCTCGTCGACGGCGACGGCCACCCGTTCGAGGAACTCGTCGACGGCATCGGGGTCGTAGCCGCGCCGAGCCGTCGGGAACCGCTTCTCCTCGAGCAGCCGGGGGCTCAGCTCCACGGCGGCGAGGCTACCGGGGGGGCGTCCTCGCCACCGGCGGAGGCCACCACGACGACCCGGCCGCTGGTGACCGCGGTCGGGAGCGGGGCCGCCTCAGCAGATGATGCCGCTGATGATGCTGATGCCGATGATGACGACCAGGGGCGACAGGTCGAGCGCCATGCCGCCGAGGCGCACGGCGGGGATCGTCCGCCGGAGGGGCAGCAGCACCGGGTCGGTGACGGTGCCGAGAGCCCGATCGACCGACCGCAGCGGGCTGTCGTAGCCCATCGGGAACCAGCTGAGCACGATGCGGGCGAAGATCACGAAGATGTAGAGCTGCAACAGCGTGCAGATGAGGCTCAACGGTGGTCCAACGCTCTGGTCGCCCGGCTACTCGCCGAGCCCGCGCTCGGTGAGCCGCCGACGTTCGTCGTCGTCGACCTCCATGTTGGCGGGGGTGAGGAGGAACACGTTGTGGGTGACCTTCTCCATCTGGCCGTCCAGCGCGAAGGCGAGACCGGCCGAGAAGTCGACGAGCCGGTGGGCGATGTCGGCGCGGTTGCGCAGGTCTTGGAGGTTGATGATGACGGGCTGTCGCGACTTGAAGGTGTCGCCGATGATCTTGGCGTCGTCGTAGCGATGGGGGGTCAGCACCGTCGGCTTGGCCCGGGGGGCCGACACCGGGCGGACCGCTCCGGCTGCCGGCGGGGAGGTCGGCCGGACCGCCGGTTCGTCGGGGACGTCGGGGACCGCTCGTACGGCGGGCTCGGGTTCGATGGTGCGCACCGAGCCCATCGAGCTCGTCGACGGACGGGCAGTGACCGTGCGGGGCTTGGACGCGACGACGGAGCGCTCGGGCTCGGCCCGGGCCGCGTCGTCGTAGTCCTCGTCGGCGGCGAGGCCGAGGTTCAACATGACCCGTCGGAACATCGACACCCCGCACCTCCTCGTCCTCGGCCGGGCACCTGACCCGCAGATCCTAGTGTCGCACCCGTTCACGGGCAGGTCGCGGACCGGCGACGTCGGTGCCCACCCTGACGATCGTCGCGCCCTCGGCGACCGCCAGCTCGAGGTCACCGCTCATCCCCATCGAACACTCGGTCAGGCCCAGGCGGTCGACGTGGGATCGCAGCGCCGCGAACTGCATCGACACCTCGCGGGCTGGCCCCAGCGAGGCGATGCCCATCAGGCCGATGACCTCGAGGCCCGCTCCGATCGCGTGGTCGACGAGGGCGTCGAGGTCCCCGGGGGCGACGCCGCCCTTGGACGCCTCGCCGGACACGTCGACCTGGACCAGCACGCGAGCGCCGGGGACCCGTCGGGCGAGCTCGTCTGCCAGGCTCTGGCGGTCGACCGAGTGCCACCACCCGACGGCCTCGACCAGGTGGCGCACCTTGTTGGTCTGGAGGCGACCGACGAAGTGCCAGCACGGCTCGGCGGTGCGGGCCTCGTGGGCGGGCGCTTCCCGCTCGAGCTCGTCTCGCTTGGCGATCAGCTCCTGGGCGTAGCTCTCGCCGAGGTCGCTGACCCCTGCGGCCAGCACCTCGGCTGCTGTTGACGCTGGATGGCCCTTGGTCACCACGACGAGACGCACCCGCTGGGGGTCACCTCCCGCGGCCAGGATGCGGGCCCGCACCACCTCCAGGCGTTCGACCAAGGTGCCCGCCGAGCCGGGCTCGCGACGGACGTCGCCCCCGTCTGGGGGGCGGGGTGGGCTCACCGGGCGGGCCCGTCGCGCCAGACGACGACGGCCTGGCGCTGGCGATCGGCCCGCAGCCGGTGGGACCAGCAACCTGCGTCGGTGCTGCGACGGTCGTCGACCGCCATCACCGGCACCCCGACCCCGTCCAGCGCCGAGAGCACCCCGGCCCGCAGGTCGAGCGCCCCAGCACCCCCAGCCGTGCGTCCCTCCAGCGTCGGGCCGTACCTCTCGACGAGCGGGGCCCGCTCGGCGGCCCCGAACTCGTAGTGCTCCGGGCCGATGCAAGGGCCCACGGCGGCCTGGAGGCTGCGGTGACCGGCGTCGGTCAGACGTGCCACGGTGGCCTCGACCACCCCGGCGAGCAGGCCCCGCCACCCGGCGTGGGCGACGCCGAAGGCCCCGTCGGCAGAAGCGAGCGCGATCCCGACGCAGTCCGCGGTCACCACCGAGAGGGCGACGTCGCCACGAGAGGTCCAGGCCGCGTCGGCTCGGTGGACCTGGGGGTCCCGGTCGGCACGGGGCCCCGCACCCGTCACGCAGCGGCCCTCGCCGGAGGCGTCGACGTCGATCACACGGGCGCCGTGGACCTGGTCCAGCCACACCCACGGACGATCGACGACGAGGCGGCGGCGGGCGGCCACCCCGGGCGCTGCCGGGGCCAGGTCGCCGTCAGCAGCATCGGTCGCCACGACGTGGATCGGCCCGGCCGTGGTGTGGCGGGTGAGGAGGAGCCGCACGCTCAGCGTCGCCCGAGGTCTCGACCGGGGCGGGGACGCGACCAGACCGACGCCACCTGTCGCTCAGCGAAGGAACGATGGGACGTCGAGGTCGTCGTCGTCGTCATCGTCGCTGCCGAACACCCCCGCCGCGGGCCGAGCTCCCGGGCGCGAGGACACCGGCGAGATCGGCGGACGGGCCGGCGCCCGGGCAGGTGCCGGCTCGTCGTCGTCGGAGTCGGCTGGATCCTGATCGGTGCCGGCGGTGAGGGGCGGCGCCAGGCGGGCGTCGAGGCCGCCGTCTCGCTCCTCCCAGCGGTCGAAGCCGGCGGCGACCACCGTCACGCGGACCTCGGGGCCCATGGCGTCGTCGATGGTGGCGCCGAAGATGATGTTGGCGTCGGGGTGGGCGACCTCGTGGATGACCCCGGCCGCCTCGTTGACCTCGAAGAGCCCGAGGCTCGAGCCACCCGAGATGTTCAACAGGATGCCCCGGGCGCCCTCGATCGAGGCCTCCAGCAGCGGGCTGGACGTGGCCGCCCGGGCGGCGTTGACGGCTCGGTTGTCACCCTGGGCCTGGCCGACGCCCATGAGCGCCGAACCGGCGTTCTGCATGATCATCCGCACGTCGGCGAAGTCGGTGTTGATGAGACCGGGCGTGGTGATGAGCGTCGTGATGCCCTGCACGCCGTGCAGCAGCACGTCGTCGGCCATGCGGAAGGCGTCGACGACCGATGTCTGTTCGTTGGCGACCGACAGCAGGCGGTCGTTGGGGATGACGATCTGGGTGTCGACCTTCTCCTTCAGGCGGGTGATGCCCTGGTCGGCCTGGACGGCCCGGCGGCGTCCCTCGAACCCGAACGGCCGCGTGACGATGGCGATGGTGAGCGAACCGACCGACCGGGCGATCTCGGCGACCACGGGGGCGGCGCCGGTGCCGGTGCCGCCCCCCTCACCAGCGGTGATGAAGACCATGTCGGAGCCCCGCAGCGCCTCTTCGAGCTCGTCTCTGTGCTCGTCGGCGGCGCTCTGACCCACGTCGGGATCGCTGCCGGCGCCGAGCCCACGGGTCAGCTCGCGACCGATGTCGATCTTCACGTCGGCATCGCTCATCAACAGCGCCTGGGCGTCGGTGTTGACCGCGATGAACTCGACGCCCTTCAACCCGGCGTCGATCATGCGGTTGACGGCGTTGCAGCCAGCACCGCCGACGCCGACCACCTTGATGACGGCCAGGTAGTTCTGCGGCGAACCCATCACGGGCGAACCCTCCCTGCCCCGGGTGCCGGGACGACGATCACCGGTCGACACTACGCAACCTCGACCTCATGTTGACTGATGCCCTTCAGGGCGACGTCTCGGGCGACGGCGTCGACCCGCCGGCGCACCACCGCCGAGGGCTCCCTGAGGTCGAGCTCGCCGAGGGGCCGCTCGGGCACGGCGTCGACGACGACCGCAGCCGCGAGCAGCTTGTCGTCGAGCCTCGACAGGGAGCCGAAGTGCAAGCGGCCCACTCCGGGCACGTCCCAGGACAGGTCGCCGTCGACATCGGTCACCACGCCCCCGGCCAGGCCGACGGCGGCCGGGGCGCGGGCAGCCAGCGCCAGGGCCGCGCGTGCCTCGGGGGCGAGCTCGGCGCCGGGGGCGGGGGCTGCGCCGTCGAGCACCACGGTGGCGAGGTCGGCGGTGGCGGCCGGCGCCGGGGCGAGCACCCGGCCGTCGAGGTCGACCAGGACGCGCCCGGACCCGTGGGCGCCGCTGGCCACCGCCACGGGGTGGCGCTCGGTGACGTGGACTGTCACCGTCGACGGCCAGCTTCGCTCGACGTGGGCCTCGTCGACCCAGGGAAGGGCCTCGAGGTCAGCTGCGGTCCGACCGGCATCGACGTCCACCAGAGGTCGACCGATGAGGTCGAGGGTGACCGACCGCACGGCGTCGGCCGAGGTGTCGGCGGTGCCGCTGATCACGACGCGATCGACGTCGAGCAGCGGCGAGCGGACCAGCGCCCACGCGCCCAGGCCCAGGGCGAGCGTCGCGGCGACGGCGAGCACGCGATGCAGACGCCGTCTGGCCTCGGCCCGGGCGACGGCGATGCGGCGCGCCCTGAGTCGCGGGTCGAGGCCTGGCGGGCTCGGGTGCTGTGGCGCGCCCGACGGGGCGGGGCCGCTCATCCTGGTGATCCGATGACCGTGCCGATGGCCACGGCGTCGAGGTCGCCGGCGACGGCGGGGTCGAACCCGGCGAGGCGCACCTCTGGGACCAGCTGCACGCCGTGACGGGCGGCCACCACATCGCGCACCGCGGCGATGACGGCGACGACGTCGCCGGCCAGGCCGCCGGGGTCGGCCTGGATGAAGTTGGCGTGCTTGGTCGACACCTCGGCGGAGCCGATGCGCAGGCCCTTGCAGCCGGCCGCGTCGACGAGGCGCCCGGCGGAGTCGCCGGCGGGGTTGGTGAACACCGACCCGCTGTTGTTGCCCCCGGGCTGGTGGGCACGGCGCCACCGCACGATCTCACCCAGCTCGGCGGCCGCAGCGACCGGATCGCCCGGGGAGAGGGCGAGCTCGGCGGTCACCACCACCTCGGTCGGTGACAACGTCGAGCAGCGGTACCCCAGCCCCAGGGTGGCGGCGGGACGCCGTCGGCAGGTGCCGTCGGCGAGGTCGACGGTCTCGACGGCCACGAGCGACGCCGCCACGTCAGACCCGTGGCCCCCCGCGTTCATCCGCACGGCGCCACCCACCGTGCCGGGCACCCCGACGCCCCACTCGAGGCCCGACAGGCCGGCTGCGGCCGTTCGGCGGGCGAGCACGGGCAGGGCGACGCCGGCCCCGGCACGCACCCGGGCCGTCGACGGGTCGACCGAGATGTCAGCGAGGCCCTCGGCGATGACCACCACGACGTTCGGCACCGGATCATCGGCGACGAGCACGTTGGACCCCCGCCCGAGGACGGTGACCGGCAACCCGGTGCCGGCGACGGCCCGACCGACGGCGACCAGATCGGCCGTGCTGCGCGGCTCGACGACGACCGTGGCGGCGCCGCCCACGCGGGTTGTGGTGCGGGCACCGAAGGGGGCGTCGCGGCGTGCCCGCTCCCCCAGCTCGGCGGTCACCAGCTCGACGACCTGGGCGGCGGGGCGCCCGTCGGTCACCGCGACACCCCCCCGAGGCGCTCGATCATCCGGTCGGGCAGCAACGTGAGGTCACCGGCGCCGAGGGTGAGGCACAGATCGCCCGGGGCCAACTCGGCGGCGAGCACCTCCTCGGCGTCGGCGAGCTGGGCGGCGTAGATCACCCGGGCCTCGGGGTGGGCCCGCCGCACGGCTCGCTCGACCAGGTGGCCCGTGACCCCCGGACGGGCCTTCTCCCCCGCCGGGTAGACGTCGGTGATGACCACGACGTCAGCGGTGACGAAGGCGTCGGCGAGATCGTCGGCGACCGCAGCCGTGCGGGAGTACCGGTGGGGTTGGAACACGCACACGATGCGGTCGAAGCCCCCGTCGGCGGCGGCGTCCAGCGCGGCGGCGACCTCGGTCGGCAGATGGGCGTAGTCGTCGATGAAGGCCACCCCCCCGGCTGATCCTCGATGCTCGAAGCGTCGGGACACCCCCCCGAAGCGGGCCATGGCCCCGATGGCGTCGTCGATCGAGGCGCCGAGCTCGACCGCCATGGCGATCGCTGCGGTGGCGTTGGCGGCGTTGTGGCGTCCCGGCACGCCGAGGCGCACCGGGCGGGGCCCCTCGCCCCTGACCGTCAGCTCGAAGTGGCACCCGGCCCGGTCACCCCGGTACCCCGAGGCCCTGACGTCTGCCGTCTCGGACCACCCGAAGGTGAGCGCCCGCTCGGCGGGCAGCCCGGCGCCCACCGGATCGTCAGCGGGCAGCACGACCGGACCGCTCACCCCGGCGGTGAAGCGGGCGAAGGCGTCGTGCAGCTCTCGCACCGATCCGTAGTGGTCGAGGTGATCGGGTTCGACGTTGGTGACCACGGCCGCCGCTGACGCCAGGGCCAAGAACGTGCCGTCGCTCTCGTCGGCCTCGACGACGAACAGCTCGCCGTCGTCGTCCCACACCGCGCCCGAACCGATCTCGTTGACGTCGCCGCCGATGATGAAGCTGGGGTGGGCGCCGGCGCGCACCAGCGCCAGGGCCAGCATCGACGACGTGGTGGTCTTGCCGTGGGTGCCGGCCACCGAGATCGTCTGCTTGCGGGCGGCGATGGCGGACAGCACCTCGGCCCGTGAGAGCACGGGGATGGCGTGCTCACGGGCTGCGACCAGCTCGGGGTTGCGCAGACCGATGGCGGTGGAGGCCGCCACCGCGTCGGGCGGCGGCTCACCGAGGTTGGCTGCGTCGTGGCCGATGACGGCGCGCACGCCGTGGGCGATGCAGCGGTCGAAGCCGGCCGAGTGGCGCAGGTCGCTGCCCGAGACCTCGTGTCCCATCTCGGCCAGCACGCTGGCGATGGCGTTCATGCCCGACCCCCCCACCCCGACGAGGTGGATGCGCCGGGGCCGGCTGAGGTCCAGCGGGTGGGTCGGGGCGGCGTCAGGCGTCGTCGGTCGATCAGTCACCGGTGGCATGCTCCTCGACGAGATCAGCGACGCGCTCGGCGGCGTCGCGCCGGCCGACGGCGCGAGCCCGGGCGGCCATGTCGTCGCGTCGCCCCCGGTCTCGCAAGACGCCACCCAGGACCGTGCTCAGGTGGTCGGGGCGCAGCTCGTGGTCAGACACCACCACCGCGGCGCCGACCCGTTCGAGGGCGCGGGCGTTGGCGGTCTGGTGGTCACCAGGCGCCCCGGGCAGGGGGACGAGCACCGAGGCCAGTCCGACGACCGCGAGCTCGGCCACGGTGGAGGCGCCGGCCCGGCACAGGGCGACGTCGGCGGCGGCCAGGCAGGTGGCCATGTCGTCTTCGTAGGCGACGCCGACGTACCCGGGTCGTCGCTCGGCGAGGCGCCGGGCGCGCTCACCGATCGTGTCCCAGTCACGACGACCGATGACGTGGCGGACATCGACGTCGAGCTCCCCGCCAGGACCCGCTCCCCCTCGAGCCCAGGGGCCCTCAGCGAGCTCGAGCACGGCCTCGTTCAGGCGGCGGGCGCCGAGGGACCCGCCGAAGACCAGTACGAGCGGACGACCGGGGCGCACCCCGAGGAGGGCTCGGGCCGCCTCTTGGTCACGAGACCGGTCGACCTCGAGGATCTCGGCCCGCACCGGGTTGCCGGTCAGCACCGCCCGGGGCAGGTCGGTGCCGTCGAAGGCCACGGCGCACGCCCGGGCCAGACGCCCGGTGAGGCGGTTCGCCAACCCCGCCACGGCGTTCTGCTCGGCCACGACGATCGGCACCCGATGGGCAGCCGCTGCCAGCGCACAGGGGACCGAGGCGTAGCCCCCGGTTGCCAGCACCACCCGGGGGCGGGTGCGGGCCACGAGCGAGCGGGCCCGCCGAACCGCGACCAAGGTGCCCCCGATGGCGCCCAGGTTGTCGGTGGTGAGGCGCCGTTGCAGGCCCCGGCCCGGCAGCACCGTCAGGGGCAGTCCCTCGGCGGGTACGACGGTGCCTTCGATGCCCCGCTCGGCACCGACGAAGTGCAACGCACCTGCGGCGTGGCCCCGCTGGCGCAGGGCGCCGGCGACGGCGAGGCCGGGGGTGAGGTGCCCGGCGGTGCCCCCACCGGCGATCAGCGCGAACACCGCCGCCTCGTCACCCCGCCCGTGGGCCGAGCCGGGGCGACCTGGCCTGGGGCCTGCCCTGCTCATCGCAGCGCCTGGGACGCCGCGCCCCGGGTCGCCGCCTGAGCGGTACGCATCGAGCGCTCCCTCAGTGGTCGCCCGGCGATGTTCACGAGGATGCCCACCGCAGCCATGTTGGCCAACAGGGCGGTGCCGCCGAAGGACACGAAGGGCAAGGTGACCCCGGTGATGGGCATCAAGGCGATGACGCCGCCCATGTTGACGAAGGCCTGCACGAGCAGCCAGGTGGTGACCCCGGCGGCGAGCAGGGAGCCGAAGCGGTCCTCACAGGCGAGGGCCACCCCGTACCCGCAGACCCCGACGAGCACGAACGCCCCCAGCACGACGAGCGCGCCGATCAGGCCGAGCTCCTCGCCGATGACCGCGTAGATGAAGTCGGTGTGGGCGTTGGGCAAGAAGCCCCACTTGGCGCGTGACCCGCCGAGGCCGACCCCGGTCCAACCGCCCTCGGCCAGCCCGACGAGCGACTGCAGGGTCTGATACGTCGTGTTGTGGGGGTCTGACCAGGGGTCGAGGAAGCCCATCACCCGGGCCCGTCGATACGGGGCGGCCATGGCCGCAGCCGCGGCCAGGGTGCTGGTCCCGACACCGACGCGCAACAGCGGCCCCGCCGGGACCCCCGCGGCCACCAGCACCGACCCGACCACCGCCACGATGATCAGCGAGGTGCCGAGATCGGGCTGGACCATCACGAGGGCGACGACGGGCACCGTGGCCACCAGCACCGGCCGCAACGACCTGCGTGGGTCGGCGATGCGGTGCGACCTGCGCGCCAGCAGGGCCGCGGTCGACACGATGAGGGCCAGTTTGGCCAGCTCAGAGGGCTGGAACCGTTGCGGTCCGATCTGCAGCCATCGTCGTGACCCGTCGACGGTGGTGCCGAAGCGGGGTACGGCCACCACGAGCAGCAGCCCGATGGCGACGGCGTAGAGGTAGGGAGCTGCGGCCCGCCACCGCTCGTAGGGCACGACCGCCCCGATGCCGGCAGCCACGATCCCCAGCGCCATCCACAGCAGCTGACGGTTGAAGAAACTCCAGCTCGAGCCCCCCGCAGCCGCCACGACCGAGCTGGCCGACAGCACCATGACCAGGCCGAAGACGTTGAGCACCGCCACGACCAGCACCAGGGTCACCAGACGGGTGCGGGCACCTCGGGCCATCGACCCGGCGCCCGCGCCCGGCCAGTCGCCCGCCGTCGTGGTCGAGGTCGCCGGTCCGAGTGGGAGCGGGCCGTGGCCGGTGGGGTCGCCGGCTCGGTGAGCCGGGCTGCGGCGGGGCGCACCAGCCGCGGCCCGCCGACGCCGTGAGGTCGCGCCCCCGGGCGATCCCGGCCCTGGGCGGTCGCTCGTCGTGAGGCTCATCGGTCCAGCTCCGCCACCGCGCGGGCGAAGTCATCACCACGGGCTGCGTACCCCGGGTAGGCGTCGAAGGACGCGCACGCCGGCGAGAGCACGACATCACCTCCGGGGCGGGCGAGACGGCGGGCGGTTCGCACGGCGTCGTCCATGTCAGATGCCCGTTCGACGGGCACGAGGCCACAGAACGCCGCGGACACCTCGGTGGCGGCCTCCCCGATGCCCACCACCGCCACCAGTCGGTCGGCCAGCACCGACAGCTCGCCGAGGTCGACCCCCTTGCTGCGGCCCCCGGCGATGAGCACGGCCCCCTCGAAGCCCGACAGCGCCGCCAGCGTGGCGTGGGGGGTGGTCGCCTTGGAGTCGTCGTGGAAGGTGACGCCGCCGACGGTGGCCACCACCTGCAGGCGGTGGGCCAACCCGTCGAAGCCCACGATGCGGTCGATGAGGTCGGCCGGCTCGACTCCGCAGTGGGCGACCGCAGCCGCCGCCGCGGCCAGATCGACGAGCTCGTGGGGCCGGCCGAGCCGGGGGCGGCCGCCGAGCTCGATCGGACCGGCGGGGGTGACCAGGACGTCGTCGTCGATGCGCCACTCTCCGTCAGGGGGTCCGACGAGCACGGCGGTGGCGCCCACGTCGGCGAGGTGACGCCGCACGACGGCGTCTGAGGCCACCCCGATGGCCACGCCGCCGGGACGCTGGAGGTCGAACAGGCGTGCCTTGGCGGCCTCGTAGTCGGCGAGGTCGGGGTGCCAGTCGAGGTGGTCGGGGGCGAAGTTCAGCCAGACCGCAACGTCGGCAGAGAAGTGCTGCACGGCGTCGAGCCGGAACGACGACGCTTCCACCACCCAGCGGTCAGGCGGCCGGTCGCCCCGGCGGTCGATGGCAGCGACGAGGGGTTCGTCGGCGTTGCCGACCATCTCGGCGTCGACGCCGGCGGCGGTCAGCAGGTCGGTGATGACGCTGGTCACCGTCGTCTTGCCGTTGGTGGCGGTGACGGCCACGACGGGCCGGTCGGTCCACGCCGAGGCGAGGTCGAGCTCGGACAGGATCGGCACCCCGGCTGCCTCGGCGAGGCGCTGGGCGGGGTGGTGGCGGGCCACCCCCGGGGCCGGAGCCACCCCGTCGACCTCGGCGACCGCCGCCGCGAGATCGGCGACTGCGATGCGTCTGGTGCCCGACGGCGTCTCGACGTCGGGCCGGTCATCGGCGACCAGCACCTGCACGCCCCGCCGCACGAGGGCGTCGGCGACAGCACGTCCGGTGACGCCCAAGCCGACGACGAGGACCCGACGGAGGGCAGAGGGATCGAAGGGGACCAGGCGAGGTGGCACGTCAGTCGATCGCCCCGGTCGAGATGAAGTCGGCGTAGTAGACGCCGAGCGCTCCGAAGGTGCACAGCCCCGCAACGATCCACAGGCGGATGATGACGGTCGTCTCGGGCCAGCCTGTCAGCTCGAAGTGGTGGTGGATGGGAGCCATGAGGAAGATGCGGCGCCCGAAGAGGCGGAAGCTGCCGACCTGCAGCATCACCGAGACGGCCTCGATGACGTAGACGCCCCCCAACAGGGCGAGCAGCAGGTGGGTGTTGGTCACCAGGGCCAGGGCGGCCAGACCTGCGCCGATGGCCAGCGAACCGGTGTCGCCCATGAAGATGCGCGCCGGTGCGGCGTTCCACCACAAGAAGCCCACGCACCCGCCGGCCATCGCCGCCGCGCCGATGGCGAGATCGAGGGCCTGGGGCACCTGGTAGGTCGCTTCGTGTCGAAACGCCCAGAAGCCGATGATCACATAGGCCATGAAGGAGAACGCGCCCGACCCCGCAGCGAGGCCGTCGAGCCCGTCGGTGAGGTTGACGGCGTTGGTGGCGCCCACGATCACGAACACGGCGAGCACGGCCCACCCCACGTCGCCGAGGTCGATGCCGATCGAGTCGTAGCGGGTGAACGACAGGTTCGTCGAGACGTCGACCCACTCGAGGCCAAGAGCGACGAACGATCCACAGACCGCCAGCAGGCCGACGATCTTGGCCCTCTTGGACAGCCCGAGGTTGCGGGCCCGGGTGACCTTGAGCCAATCGTCGAGCAGGCCGACGGTGGCGGCGCCGACGATGCACAACATGACGGTCAGCCCGCCCCGGGTGAAGATCGTGCCGGTGTTGACGTGGCTGAACACGTAGCCGATGACCGCACCGGTCACGATGGTGATGCCCCCCATCGTCGGGGTGCCGGCCTTGGACATGTGACCCTCGGGCCCCTCCACCCTGATCGGTTGTCCCACCCCGCGGGCCTGCAGCCAGGGGATCAAGAACCGCGTCCCGAGCAGCGAGGTCGCCATCGCCAGCCCCCCGGCCACCAACAGGGCGATCACCGAGCCGCTCCGAAGCGAGTCCGCAGCGCCCGACGGGCCTCGACGCGGTCGTCGAAGGGGTGGGCGACGCCGTCTGACTCCTGGGTGGTCTCGTGGCCCTTGCCGGCGATCACCACGACGTCGTCGGGTGAGGCCTCAGCCACCGCCGCGGCGATCGCCTGGCGACGGTCGACCACGACCATCGGCTCGGTCCCGCGCACCGTCGGGGCCAGGCCGGTGAGGATGTCATCGATGATGGCAGAGGGATCCTCGCCACGGGGGTTGTCCGAGGTCACGATGACCACCTCGGCGCCCGCCTGGGCCGCCTGGCCCATGGCCGGGCGCTTGGCGCGGTCGCGGTCACCGCCACAGCCCATCACCACGAGCACCCGACCCGAGGGTCCGGCCAGCGGCCTCACCTCGGCCAGCAGGCGGGCGAGGGCGTCAGGGGTGTGGGCGAAGTCGACGATCACCGCGAAGGGCTGGGCGCCGTCGATGACCTCGACGCGACCGGGCACGGGACCAGCAGCGCTCAGACCGGCGCAGATGGCGTCGGGGTCGGCCCCCAGGGCGTCGGCGATCGCCGCCGCCACCAAGGCGTTGTCGACGTTGTGCTGGCCGATCAGCCCGAGGCGCACCGGTCGTCCCCGCCAGGTGAAGCTGGTGCCGCGGCGGTCGACGACGACGTCGCTGGCCTCGGCCCGGCGCACCGAGACGACCTCGACCTCGGCCCGCTCGGCCATGCGCACCCCGGCGGGGGTGTCGACGAACACGACGGCGAGATCGGTGAGCTCGGCGGTGAGCAGGCGCGCCTTGGCCGCCTCGTAGGCCTCCATCGTCTTGTGGTGGTCGAGGTGCTCAGGTGTCAGGTTCGTGAACGCACCGACGGCGAAGCGGCACCCGTCGACGCGACGCAGGTCCAGGGCGTGCGACGACACCTCGGCGGCCACCGAGTCGATCCCGGCGTCGACACAGGACCGCAACCGCCGTTGCAGCTCGGCGGCCTCGGGGGTGGTGCGCACCCCGGTGAGGGTGCCCATCACCTCGACGGCTCGACCGCCAGCGGCCAGGGCGCCAGCCAGCAGGTGGGCGGTGGTGGTCTTGCCGTTCGTGCCCGTGATGCCGACCAGCTCGAGGGACCGGGACGGGTCGCCGTGCACAGCAGCGGCCACCGGTCCGACCGCCGCCCGCGTCGACTCCACCACGACGACGGGGACCTCGACGCCGACGTCTCGTTCGGCCAGCACCGCCACGGCTCCCCGGCGGACCGCCTCGCCAACGTGGTCGTGGCCGTCGTGGCGCTGGCCGACGAGTGCGGCGAAGCAGGCGCCGGGCCCGGCCTGTCGGGAGTCGTCGACGACCTCGGTGACCTCGACGTCGGTGCCCCGCCACGAGGCGTGGGGGTCCACCGCTCGCGCCCGGGCCGCCAGCTCAACGACGCGCATCAGCCGCTCGGCTCGGGCGCACCCACAGCCCCGAGGTCGGCGGCGGTCGCCGCCGGCCCACCGTTGCCGCCGGCCGGATCGCCGTGGCTGGCGCTCGGGTCGCTGGCGACCGACACCGGGCGGGTCGGGGCGACGCGGAGCAGGCGCAGCGAGTACTCCGCCAGCTGCTGGAACACCGGGGCGGCCACCAGCCCCCCGTAGTACTCCCCCCGGGGATCATCGACGACCACGACGACGGTGACCGCCGGGTCCTCGACGGGGGCGAAGCCGGCGAAGGTGGCGATCCACGACTCGGCCAGGTACCCGCCTCGCTCGAGGTCGGGCTTGCGGGCGGTGCCGGTCTTGCCTGCCACCTCGTACCCCGGCACCGCCGCGCGGGAGCCGGTGCCACGCCCGTCGACGACGCCCGCCATTACCTCGCGCAACGTCGCTGCGGTGTCTGGCGACAGCACCTGGTGCTCGGCGACGCTGAACACCGGGGCCACCTCCTCATCGTCGCCGACGGTGCCGGCCACGATGATCGGTGTGCGGTAGAGCCCGTCGTTGGCGATGACGTTGTAGGCCGCCGCCATCTGCAGCACCGTCACCCCGATCCCCTGGCCGTAGCTGACCGTGGGCAGCGTGGCCGCGTTCCAGTCCTCGACGGCCATGAGCGAGCCACGAGACTCACCGGGGAACTGCTCGGCGCCACCGACGCCGGTGCGGTTGCCGAAGCCGAAGCTCTCCAGGTACTCGGCGAAGCGACGTTCGCCGAGGCGCTGGGTGAGACGGACGGTGCCGACGTTGGAGGACTGCTGCACGATCTCCGCTGTGGTCATCGAACCGGTCTCTGAAGCGTGGTCGTCGCCGATCTCGACGTCGTAGAGGACGAGCGAGGGCGGCACGTCGATCATCTCGTCGGGGGTCGTGAGGCCCTCCTCGAGCACGGCGCCCACCGAGAACACCTTGGAGATCGAGCCCGGTTCGAACACGTCGACGGCAGCCATGTTGTAGCCCGCCACCGCGGCTGACCCGCCGTCGCCCCGGGCTCGGCCGCCCTCGACGCTGGCCATGGCCAGGACGTGGGCGGTGTCGGTCTCGAGCACAACGGCCATGGCGCCGGCGGCGTCGTAGCCGTCGACGACGTCGCGCAGGACGTCCTCGGTCACCCACTGGAGGTGCCGGTCGATCGTGAGGACCACGTCGTCACCGGGCTCGGCCAGCTCGGTGTGGCTGTGCCCGGTGGGGATCACGTCCCCGGTGGCGCTGCGCTCGAAGGTGATGCGGCCGGGGCGGCCGTTCAGCTCGTCGTCCACCAGCAGCTCGACGCCACTGACCCCGGCGTGGTCGAGGTCGACCGTGCCGAGCAACGAGCGGCCGAGGTCACCGCCGGGATGGACCCGGCGGGGCTCGTCGATGACCCCGACGGCCGGGTGCTCGAGGGCCAGCACGCTCGCCGCGGTGGCGTCATCCACCTGGCGGGCCAGGTAGGTGAACTGGCGCCCCTCGTCGCGCCCGACGGTGAGACGTTCGGCCAGCGTCGCGGCGTCGACCCCCACCAGGGGGGCGAGCGCGGCCGCCAGTCCTGTGACGTCGGAGACGGCGGAGGGGTTGACGAACAAGGTGGGTCGGGGGGCCGATGCGGCCAGCTGGTCGCCGGATCGGTCGAGGATCTGGCCGCGCTCGGCGGGCAGCTCGCGTCGGCCGTCACGCTGGCTGTCGCCCAGGGCCACGTAGCGCTCGGCGTCGACGCGCTGCACCCAGACGAGCCGGCCGGCGAAGGCCACGCTCACCAGCACGACGATCGTGCGCAGCAGTCGAACGCGCCGACGGGGCGAACCCGCCCGGCCCAGGAGACGTCGGGGCGGGGCGCCGGTGGCGACCGAACGGGCGGGCGGGGGGTGGGGCGCCGCGGTGGCGACGCAGCCGGAGGTGTCGCTGCGGTCCCGGGGCCCAGGGGCGACGGGTGGGGCGCTCAGGCGGGTGCCGGTGCTCATGGTGCGCCATCGCCGGTTCGAGATCGCACGCCGGGTGACGCCTCGGCGGCGCTGTCCTCGGGGGTGAAGAGCACACGGGCGACGACATCGGGTTCGGGGACGAGGTGCTGGATGACGCTGGGGCGTCGCAGGCCGAGGCTCTCGGCCGCGTCGGTCAGCCGGGCCGGTGACTCGAGGGTGGCGACCTCGAGCTCCAGCGCCGCCACCTGCGCCGCCCGATCGGACAGTTCGCGCTCGAGGACCCCGAGGTCGTGGGCGCGCTGGGTGATCTGGGCGTGGAACACCGCCAGTGCGAACAGCCCGACCAGCAGGGCGAGCAGGCCCCACAGCCCGGCGACTCGTAAACCCCGGGGCAGAGGTCCGACCGGGCGTGGGCCGCCGAGGTCACCGGCGCCGACGCCCTCGTGCGACGGCAGCGGGCGGGGGGCTGCGGCTGCGGTCATGACCGCACCTCCAACGTCTGCGCGGCGCGCAGGCGGGCGCTCGTCGCCCGGGCGTTGCGGCGGATCTCGTCCTCGCCGGGGCGCCGGGGCCGGCGGGTCAACAGCCGCAGGCGTGGCGTCAGCGCCTCTGGTGGGGGGAGGTGGCGGGGCAGGTCCCGGGCGGGGTCGGCCTCACGACGCAACCGGTCCTTGACCCGACGGTCCTCACCGGAGTGGTAGGCGATGACGACCAGGCGCCCGCCGGGGACCAACACGTCGAGGGCGGCGTCGAGGGCGGCGTCGAGCAGGTCGAGCTCGTCGTTGACGGCGATGCGCAACGCCTGGAAGGTGCGCTTGGCAGGGTCGCCCCGGCGTCGCATGGCCGCCGGCACCGCCGCCCGCACCCGGTCGGCGAGCTCGTCGGTGGTGCGCGGCGGGTGGCCGGTGAGGATCGAGCGGGCGATGCGCCCGGCGTGGGGCTCGTCCCCGAGGCGGCGCAGCAGCCGGCTCAGGGTGGCGACGTCCATGTCGGCCAACAGATCGGCGGCGGTGGGCGACGGGCCATCGGGGTCCATCCTCATGTCGAGGACCCCGTCGTTCCGGTAGCTGAAGCCGCGCTCGGGCCGATCGATCTGGGGGGAGCTGACGCCGAGGTCCATCAAGACGCCGACCACCGGGCCCCGTGCCGCCGCGGCACGGATGCCGACGTCGGCGGTGCCCCCGGTGACCGTCACCCGCTGCCCGAAGGGGGCGAGCGCTTCGGCGGCGGCGCGTCGGGCGTCGGGATCGCGGTCGACGCCGTGGACCTCGATGTCAGGACGTGCCTCGAGCAGGGCCCGGGCGTGACCACCGGCGCCGAGGGTGCCGTCGACGACGACGCCGGGTCCGACGACGCCGAGCAGCTCGGTGACGTCGCTCAGCATCACGGGGAGGTGGGCGAACGCCGGGGCGACCATCACGACAGCTCCTCGCCACCCCGTTCGACCCGGTCGGCTTCGCCGAGGCCGGGGTCGCCGAAGCCGAGCCCGTCGAGGCCGAGGTCGCCCCCACCGGCGCGGGCCAGGGCGGCCACACCGATGCCGAGCGCCTGCTGCCACCCGTCCTCTGACCAGATCTCGATGAAGTCGCCGGCGCCGATGACCACGCACTCGGCGTCGATGCCGGCGTAGGACCGCAGCTGGCGGGGCACGCCGATGCGTCCGGCCCGGTCGACCGAGATGGGGTCGCTGAAGGCGGTGAAGACCCGCAGCGCCATCCGGGCATCGACGCCGCCCGCCCGGGACTCAGCCTGCAGGCCCCGCTTGCGGTCGGAGTAGACGTCGGCGGGCATCAGCTGCAGGCAGGTGTCCTGTCCGGGCACGAGGTGGAGGCGCTCACCGGCGCTGAGCTGATCGCGGTGGTCTCGTGGGATGACGAGGCGGCCCTTGTCGTCCAGGGTCCGTTCGTGGTTGCCGGTGAAGTCACGGCCGTCGGCCGGGGTCATGGGCGGTCGGGGCCCCGGGTCACGAGACGGCCGGCGACGAGGTCACCTCCAAGGTCTGGCGCGCCCCACCAGTCCCTCTTGCTCCCACCCGAAGGTGCAACCCACCCACCTCTTCCCACAGATCCCCACGGTAATGACGGACCGCCGTCTGGTCAACGTCACCTCGGACCCCCCCAGGCGCGTGCGAGCGCCCGATCCGGCTTCGGCCTGGCCGGAACGGGCCGCCCACGTCGGTCGACCACGGTGATGAGCGACGACGCCGGGCCCGACGGGGTGGGAGCGGGTGGGAGACGAGTGTTTGCACACAGGGCGGCGAGGCGGCCCTCGGCGAGCTGAGGTGCCCTGCGAGCTGAGGTGCCCTGCGAGCTGAGGTGCGCTGCGAGCTGAGGTGCCCTGCGACTGAGGTGCCCTGCGAGCTGGCCGCTCAGCCGGGATGGGCGCTCAGCGGGCTGGGGCGCTCCGCAAGCTGAGCTGCGCCGGCTGGGCCTGCGCCCGGCCGATCGGCCCGTCCGGGTCGAGGCGGGCCAACAGCCGACGTTCGAGATCGGCGAGCCGGCCCGGGCCGGCGGCACCGGCAAGATCGGTCGTCGCCTGCGCCAGCACCTGGCGCAGCGACCGATCGTCGCCGGATCCTCGGTCCTCGGATCTCGCCACGAGGACGTCGCCGAGCAGGTCGGGGTCGAAGCGCTCGTAGACGACGCACTGGAACCGCGCTGCGGCGCGGGTGCGACGCTGGCTCATCCCGACGAGCTTGCGGCCATCGGTGCGCACCTCGCCGGGCCCGAGCCCTGCGAAGCACGCCCGCCCGGACCACGGCGTGCGGACCAGCGCACCCCGGTGGACCTGCGCGTCGACCCCGAGGTCCGCCAGCGCGCCGGCCCACAGCTCGCCGACCCACTCGAAGGCCCGACCCACGTCGTCGTGCCACAGCGCATCGCCACGAGGGACCTCGAGGTCGATCCAGCTCTGGGCGCCGGGAACGAGGTGCACCGCCCCACCGCCCCCCCGTCTTCGGGCCACCTCGACGCCACGACGCGTCACCGCCCGGTGATCGACGGCGTCGTCGGACTGAGCCGACCCCAGGACGACAGCCGGCGCGGAGACCTCACAGAAGGTGACCAGCCGGGCGGGGGGGTCCGACATCGGCCGGGCGTGCAGCTCTCGGGCCGGGGCATGGGTCCACTCGACGGTCCAACCACCGCCGACGTCGTCGGCGGACGAGCTCACCGCGCAGGCCGGTCCGGGAGGAGGTAGGCGGCCCACGCGTCGGGCACCCGTCGCAGCTGCAGCGCCGCAGCCGACATCGCCGGGGGCGCGATCGGGGTGCGCTGCAGGCGAAACGGTGTCTCATCGAGCAGACGGTCGCCCTTGCGGGCGTTGCACGGTCGGCACGCCGCCACGACGTTCTCCCACTCGTGGTCGCCCGAACGGCTGCGGGGTAGCACGTGATCGATGCCCTCGGCCCGCTCACCGCAGTACTGACAGGTCCAGTCGTCGCGAGTGAGCACGGCCCGGCGCGACAGCGGGGCGCGGCGCCGGTGCGGCACCCGCACGTAGCGCAGCAGGCGAACCACCGCAGGGACGGCCAGGTCGAGGCGCTCCGAGGCGATGCGGGCGTCGGTGACCTCGAGCGCCTCGGCACGGTGGGCGAGGACCAACACGACGGCACGGCGGGCTGACACCACCGAGATGGGCTCGAAGGAGGCGTTCAGGACCAGAACGCGACCCGCCAGGCACCGCCGGGCGCGGCGCTCGGAGCACGCACCCGTTCGGGCGCCGGCCTCCTCGTCGTCAGACGGCCCGGCGGGCTCGTGGCGGTCGCACCGCACCGCGTCGGGATGTGCGCCGGCGCAGCTCTGCGCGCCCGGGGCGCCTGGTGGGCGGGGACCGATGTCCTCGACGAGCGCCACCGTCATGGCGACAGCGTAGTCAGCGCACATCAGAGGACTTCGACCACCTCCTCCGCCACTCCAACCAGTCGACGACCTCCCGGGCGGCCGGCACCGCCGCAGGATCGCCGTAGGCGGTGACCAGACGCCACCGCACCCACCGTCGGTCGGGGACGGGCAGGAACGGGCGGTTCGCCCACCACCGGGGGCGCCGCAGGCGCCAGAGCTCGGTGAGCGCAACCCCCCACAGCTTCGGCCGGCGCCCGACGCCAGCGATCGTCGCCGCCCACGCCAGCGCGGCGCCGTCGGTGGTCACGGCCACGTCGATCGCCTCGGAGCGCGCGGTCGGCTACTTAGGGATGTCCTTCCAGGGGCCGGCGTCGGCCCGAGGCTCCTTGGGCAAGCCGAGGACCATCTCGCCGAGGATGTTGCGCTGGATCTCAGAGGACCCGGCGTAGATCGTCCCTGCCCGGGCGTTCAGGAACGTGTCGGTCCACGACCGGACGTCGGTCGCCGGCGTGCCCGGCGCATCGGTGGAGAACGCCGACATCGGGGGTGTCCCCTCGGGGGCGAGGGCCGACGGGCCGAGGATGTCGACGGCCAGCCCGGTGACGACCCGGTGGTACTCCGACCAGAACAGCTTGCCGAGCGCGGCCTCTGGCCCGGGGGACTCACCGGCCAGGAACCGGGTGAGGACCCGCTGTCCGTTCCACCGCATGATCTCGACCTTGGTGTGGCACCACGCCATCTGCTGGCGGATGAGCGGGTCGTCGAGGACGCCCCGGTCGCGCGCCAGCTCGGTCAACCGATCGAGCTCGACGCGGAACGCGATCGACTGCGTCGCCGCCGCCTCACCTCGCTCGAAGCCGAGGAGGGTCATGGCGACCGCCCAGCCCCCGTTGGGTTCGCCGATGACGTTGTCCCTCGCGGTGCGCGCCTCGGTGAAGAAGACCTCGTTGAACTCGGACTCGCCCGAGATCATCCGGATGGGCCGCACGTCGACGCCGGGCTGGTCCATGGGCACCAGCAGGAAGCTGATGCCCTTGTGCTTCGCCGCGGTCGGGTCGGTTCGGGCGAGCACGAAGATCCAGTTGGCGAGGTGACCGGCCGACGTCCAGATCTTCTGGCCGTCGATGATCCACTCGTCGCCGTCGAGCTGGGCTCGACAGCCCAGGTTGCCGAGATCGGACCCGGCGTTGGGCTCGGAGTAGCCCTGGCACCACAGATCCTCGCCGCTCAGGATGCGAGGCAGGAAGTGCGCCTTCTGGGCGTCGGTGCCCCAGTGCAGGATGGTGTTGCCGACCATCTGGATGCCGAAGGTGTCGTTGGGGCCGCTGGTGGGGACGCCGGCTCGCGCGAACTCCTCGGCCATGGTGACCCGTTCGAGGTCGCTCAGGCCGCCGCCGCCGTACTCCTCGGGCCAGTCCGGGGCCAGGAGACCGTGCTCGTAGAGCGTCGAGCGCCACTCGGTGACGAAGCGCTCGCGCTCGCCGGGGGCCAGGGCCCCGATGCCCCGCCAGTTGCTGGGAAGCTGCTCGGCGAGGAAGGCCTGCACCTTCTCGCGGTAGATCTCGGCCTCGGCGGGGGCGGTCGGCTGCATGGCACGCACGCTAGTGCCGGGCTGGGTCACCGGCACGGGCCACCGAGGGCCCTGCGGGGCGCACGGTGGTGGCCGTCCTGCACGCGTCCCTGCGCCCTGCCGCGGCGCACAGGCCACCTCTAGGCTGGCCATGACGTGACCGACGGTGACATGACCCCCGCGCCCACCACCCCCGCGCCCACCGCGACCTTGGATCAGCGGCCCAGCTTCGCCGCGTCGTTCGATCGCATCGTCGCGAACGTCGAGCAGGTCATCCAGGGCAAGCGCGACGTGGTGGAGAAGAGCCTGCTCTGCCTGCTCGCCGAGGGCCACCTGTTGCTCGAGGACGTGCCCGGCGTCGGCAAGACCAGCCTGGCCAAGGCCCTTGCCCGGTCCATCGCCGGATCGTTCGGTCGGGTGCAGTTCACCCCGGACGTCTTGCCCACCGACGTCGTCGGCGTCTCGGTGTGGGACAAGGCGAGCGGCGAGTTCCAGTTCCGTGCCGGGCCGGTGTTCCACCACGTCCTGCTCGCCGACGAGATCAACCGGGCCTCGCCCAAGACCCAGAGCGCGCTGTTGGAGGCGATGGAGGAGCGCCAGGTCACCGTCGACGGCCGCACCCACCCGCTCGACCTCCCCTTCATGGTGATCGCCACCCAGAACCCGCTCGAGCACGAGGGCACCTACCCGCTCCCCGAGTCACAGCTCGACCGCTTCTTCATGCGCCTGTCGGTCGGGTACCCCTCACCGGAGTGGGCCGTGCAGATCCTCGACACCCACGGCGGCGACGTCGCCCGTGCCGACGGCGTCCGCCCGGTCGCCTCCCCCGCCGACCTGGCCGCCATGTCGGCGGCGGTGCGCTCGGTGCACGTGGCCCGGTCCCTCCAGCGCTACATCGTCGACCTGGCCGAGACCAGCCGCCGCCATCCATCGGTCGCGCTCGGCATCTCGCCCCGGGCCACCTTGGCCCTCCAGCGCGCCGGCCGGGCCCGAGCGGCGGCCAGCGGACGCAGCTACGTCGTCCCCGACGACCTCATCGACCTGGCGGTCGCCGTGCTCGGCCACCGGGTCTCGCTCACCCAGGAGGCCCAGCTGCGCGGAGCGTCGGCCGATGACGTCGTGCGCGAGATCGTCCGCTCGGTGCCCGTCCCGAGCGGCGCCTCGGCCTGATGCGACGCCCCGGCGCCACGTGCTGACCGCCCGGGGGTGGGCCGCGCTGGGCTTCGCGCTGGTGGCCTTCGCCGTCGCCCGGGTGCTGGGGATCGCCGAGCTGCACGTCGTGACCGCTGCGCTCGTCGCCGTCGTCGCCGTCAGCTGGGCGTGGACGGCGTCGGCCCGGCTGCGCCTCGGGGTGACGAGGCGGGTGCGGCCGGCTCGGGTCCACGCCGGGGACGACAGCCGGGTCCAGCTCGTGATCACCAACCGCAAGGGCCGGGCCACACCGGTCCTCGAGCTGCGCGACCCGGTCTCGGGCACCCCCGGTGCGACGACGGAGATCGGGCCGATCTCTGGGAACCAGACCACCCACCTCGTCTACCACCTGCCCACCGAGCGGCGGGGCGTGCTGCGCATCGGGCCCGCCACCCTCACCGTGACCGACCCGCTCGGGCTCGCCGCCGTGCGCCTCCAGGCCGCCCCGGTGTCCGAGGTGCTGGTGCTGCCCCGGGTCGTGCCACTGACCGGGGTGCCCTCGGCTCGTGGGCCCGACCGTCGACGCCAGGCCGCTTCGGCGTCAGCGATCGGGCGGGTCGGCGACGAGCTGTACGCCCTGCGGGACTACGTCGTGGGTGATGACCTCCGGCGCGTGCACTGGCCCTCGACCGCCCGGCGTGGCGACCTCATGGTGCGCCACGACGAGCAACCGACCCAGGGCCACGTCACCGTGGTGGTCGACCTGCGCCCCGAGGTGCACGTCGGCCGTTCGCTCGAGCTCGCCGTCACCGCCGCCGCCAGCGTGGCGAGCGCGGCGACGGCCGCCGGTGACCGCGTCCGACTGGTCGGCACCGACGGCACCGACAGCGGCGACGGCACGGGCCCGGCCCACCTCGGTGCCCTCCTGGAGCGCCTCGCCGTCGTCCAGGCCCAACGTCGCCACGGGCTGCGAGCGACCCTTGCGAGGCTGCGCCGCTCGGCCGCCGGCGGCACCCTCGTGGTGGTCACCGGCCGCCTCGACGCCGGGGACCACCGCGAGCTGAGCGCCCAGAGGACGGCCTACGGGGCCACGATGGCCGTCGAGATCCACCCCAGCGCCCACGACGCCACCGTCGCGCCGCCCGTCAGCGGCGCGCCTGGCGACGTGGCCCGCTGGGATGCGAACACCACGCTGGCCGACGCCTGGCGCCGGGCGGCCCAGCGGCCCGTCCCTGCCGGCGCGCGACGATGACCGCCACCGTCGGGCCCGACCGCTCACCCCCGGGGGGCCCGCCCCCGCCTCACCCCGGGCCCGGGCCGGATCAGACGACATCCCCCCCTCGGGCCAGCGGGTCCCGGGCGACCCCGCACGCAACCCCCGGGGACCCCGACCCGACCGGCGCCGAGCTGGCGCTGGCCGCAGTGACCGTGATCGCCATCGCCGGCATGGCCCGCCTGTTCGCCGACGACGTCGTGCTCGTCGACGTCGTCCTCGCCGGCCTCCTCGCCCACCTCGTCGGCGCCGGGGCGCGTCGTGTGGGCCTCGGGTCGATCCTGGGCGCACTCGTCCACGTCGGCGGGGCGGTCGGCCTCATCGCGTGGTTGCGGTACCCCGACCTGTTGGTGTGGGGGCTGCCCGGGCGCGAGGCCTTCGAGGCCGCCGCCGCTGACATCGCCGAGGCGTGGGATGCGTTCGGCATCGTCAAGGCCCCCGTCGAGGTGCTGCCGGGCTTCGTCGTCGCGTCGATGGTGGCGGCCTGGCTCTGCGGCGCCGCCGCTGACACGGGCGCATTCCGAGCCCGCCTCCCGGTCCAGGCCCTCATCCCGAGCGCCACCCTGGTCGTGTTCGTCGGCATGCTCGGCACCGACGAGCGACACACGTTCGGAGCAGCGGCCTGGATCGCCGCCGCCCTGGCGTTCCTCGTCATCGAACGCCAACGGCACCGACGAGGCCGCTCGGCCGCAGCACGACACCGGGGTCGCCACCTCGTGCGCCTCGGAGTGGGTCTGGCTCTCATCGCAGGCCTGGCCGGCCTGATCACCGGCCCCCTCGTGCCGGGTGCCGACGAAGAGGCCCTCGTCGACTGGAAGTCGCTCGACGGTGGCAACGGAAGCGGGGCGCGCACCGCGCTCAGCCCCCTGGTCGACATCCGCGGTCGCCTCACCGAGCAGTCCGACGACGAGCTGTTCACGGTCACCGCCGACGAGCCGGCGTACTGGCGCACGACAGCCCTGGACCGGTTCGAGGACGACGTGTGGCGCTTCGAGGGCAGCTACCGGGAGCTGTCAGGTCCGCTGCCGACCGCCGCGGACCCCGCCGAGGCCACCGAGATCGTCCAGACCGTCGAGGTGGGCGCGCTGGACAGCGTGTGGCTACCCGCCGCCTTCGTACCGGTCTCCCTCGGTGACGGGGCGGGGGTGAGGTACAACGCCGAGTCGGCGACGCTGTTCCGGGGCGACGGCATCGAGGGCCTCACCTACGAGGTGACCTCGGCGGTCCCCCGCCACGACGCCGAGACGCTGCGTCAGACGACGGGCCCGGTCGATGCGGCGTTCGTCGAGCGCAACACCGACCTGCCCGAGGACTTCAGCCCGGCCGCCCGGGCCGAGGCCGAGCGCATCACCGCCGGCCTCACCAACGACTACGACCGGGCGCGCGCCCTCCAGGACTTCTTCCTCGCCAACTTCACCTACGACCTGGCCGTCGGTGGTGGGCACAGCTCTGACCGGGTGGAGGCGTTCCTCGAGCAACGCAGGGGCTACTGCGAGCAGTTCGCCGGGACCATGGCGGCCATGGCCCGCCACCTCGGCATCCCCGCCCGAGTGGCCGTCGGGTTCACCTGGGGCGAGACCACAGCGGCCGAGACCTACCTGGTGCGGGGCCGCAACTACCACGCCTGGCCCGAGGTCCACTTCGCCGGCATCGGATGGGTCGCGTTCGAGCCCACCCCCGGTCGCGGCGCACCAGGCAACCAGTCCTACACCGGGGTGCCGCCCCAGCAGGCCAGCGAGGACGGTGCGGTTCCGCCGTCGACGACGGTCGCTCCCGTCGAGGTGCCCGACGTGGGCGCCCTCACCCCTGGCCTCGCGACACCCGACCTGCCCGAGGCGGCCCCGTCGGCCCCGTCGGCCGCTGATGACGGCGGCCTCGGCCCGGTGACCTGGGCGCTGCTCGGCCTCCTCGCCCTGACCGGCCTCGCGGTGGTGGGGGTGCCGAGCCTGCGCCGGCGGGTGCAGCGGGGCCGCTGCACGTCAGCCCCTGACCCCGCGGCCCGGGTGCGCGCCGCGTGGCGGGGGCTCGAGCAGGCCGTCGCCTGTACGCACGGGGCGCCCTATGAGACCGAGTCACACGTCTCCTACGCCCGCCGGATCGCCGGGGCGTTGGGGCTGCCCCGGGCCGATCTCGACGGCGTGGCCGAGGCCGCCGACGCCGCCACCTTCGGCGGCCCGGTGACCGCAGGTGACGCCGACCGCGCCGTGGCGACCATCACCGGCCTCATCCGTCGCATCGAGGGCTCTGGCGATCGGCGGACGCGGTGGCGTCGCCGGCTCGACCCCCGCCCGTTGCTGCTGGCCTGGCCCCGGCGTCGTCGAGGGGCGGCCCCCTCGTCGCCTCGCACCCCAGACCGCAGTCGTCGACCCGTTCGGGGTCTGACCTCTGGCCACGGCTGATCCGTGCCGATGGTCAGTCGTCGTTGCGGAAGCGGCGGCGGAAGCGCTCGTTGAGGTTGGCGCTCGGAGCCCTGCCCCGCATCGACCCGGTCACCTGCTCGAGACCGGCCTTGCCAAGGCGTCGTGCGTTGCGCTCGATGACCACCGCAGCAGCGAAGACGCCGAGGAAGCCGACGAACGACAGCCAGTGCGACACCTGCAGCATGGCGACGAGGAACACCGCCGCCAGCACGAACCCCAGCAGCGCCCAGCGGATGTTCCTGAAGGCGTGACGGTAGAGGGTCGTCTCGCCGACTTCGCGGGCGAACTCGGGATCGTCCTGGTAGAACCGCTCCTCGATCTGACTGAGGATTCGCTGTTCGTCCTCGCTGAGCGGCACGCACCCCTCCGAGCTCTCACGTCACCTGATCATCGCACAGGGTGATCGCACCGACAACGCGCCGATGACCACCCGTTCTGTCGTCTGCAGCCACGCGCAGTCGAGCGATCGGGTACCCCGTCGAGCTGCCCTCGAACCGCTGGCGGACCTCACCTCGAGCGGGTGCTCGGCTCGGGCGCTGGTGGACGCGTCGTGGGTGAGGCAGCGGGCGGCTCGCCTCCTACCCTGCACCCTCGTGGTCGACGCCACCGGGACCGACGACGACGACCGACGGGCGCCCGCTGCGGGGCCCGACGACGAGGCGCTGCGACGCCGCCTGGCCGGCGACGAGGGCTACGCCTTGACCGCTCTGCCCTCGGCCGGCGCCCGGCTGCTGGCGTTCACCGCCGTCATCCTCGCCGGGGTCTGCGGCGGGGTGATCGGGTGGTCGGTCACCGACCTGCAGTGCACCGGCGAAGGGTGTGACGCCGTGGTGGCCGGCGGGGCGTTGGGCGGCGCAGCGTTGGCGGCGGTCGGGGTGGCCGTCGTGGCGGTGCTGGTGCTGCGAGCGATGAGCGAGTGGAAGGACGTCGCCCCTCACGACCACCGCTCGGCCGACGGACACACCACTAGGGGGCGTCGGCGAGGGCAGCGACCGTCCGGTCGATCCCGGCGTCATCCACGTCGAGGTGGGTGACGAAGCGGACGGTGTCGGGGGCGACCGAACCCGCGCGGATCCCCCGGTCGGCGAGGTGGGCGAGCACGCCGGCCGGTCGCTCGTGGCGGAACAGCACGATGTTGGTCCGCACCTCCTCGGGTGCCGCCAGCGCCGTCGGCCACCGCTGGGCCACCGCCTCGGCCAGGCGACGCGCCCGATCGTGGTCCTCGGCCAGTCGCGACACCATCGTCTCGAGCGCGACCAGCCCAGCCGCAGCGAGCACGCCGGCCTGGCGCATGGCCCCGCCGAGTCGGCGCCGCTCGATGCGGGCTCGGTCGACCACGTCGGCGGGACCCCCCAGCACCGAGCCGACCGGTGCGCCGAGGCCCTTGGACAGACAGCACGACACGGTCGTCACCGGGGCGATCCACGAGGCGACGGGCGTGGCGTCGGCCACCTCGGCGTGGAAGAGCCGGGCGCCGTCGAGGTGCACCGGCATGCCCCGGCTGGCGACCGCCTCCAGTCGCTCGACCGGCCACGTGCGACCGCCCGACATGAGGTGGGTGTTCTCGACGAAGATCGCCACCGGAGGGGGCTGGTGGTGGCGGGCGGCGTCGATGAAGCGGTCGACGTCGTCTGCGGCGACGGTGCCGTCGTCGTCGTCGAGCAGATCGATCTGCACGCCGGCGTTCAGTGCCGCCGCCCCGGCTTCGAAGCGCACGATGTGCTGGCGACGCCCGGCGAGCACGAGGTCACCCGGACGGGTCAGCACGCGCAGCGCCGCCTGGTTGGCCATGATCCCCGACGGGACGAACATCGCCGCCTCGGTGCCGAAGCGCTCAGCGACCGCGGACTCGAGGCGGTTCACCGTCGGATCCTCGCCGTAGCCGTCGTCGCCGACCTCGGCATCTGCCATGGCCCGGCGCATCGCTGCGGTGGGGCGGGTCACGGTGTCTGAGCGCAGATCGACGACGTCGGTCACGTCGTACCAAGCTACGCCGGTGCCAGCAGCCGACCCCACCGAGCTGCTGGCCGTGGCCCACGACGCCGCCGACGCCGCCGCTGCGATCCACCGGCGATCACGGGGCCGGCGGTTGCGGGCGGTCGCCAAGTCCTCCCCCACCGACCCGGTCACCGAGGTCGACGACGCTGCTGAGGCAGCCGTGCTGGGCGTGCTCGGCCGGGCTCGGCCTGGCGACGGCGTGCTGGCCGAGGAGGGCGGGGCCGCTCCGGGGACGACCGGGGTGAGGTGGGTCGTCGACCCGCTCGACGGCACCGTCAACTACCTGTACGGCTACCCGGCCCATGCGGTGTCGGTGGCCGCCGAGATCGACGGCGAGGTCGTCGCCGGCGTCGTGATCGACACCGCCCACGACGAGAGGTGGTGGGCGGTGACCGGCGGTGGGGCTCACCGCGACGGCGACCGCCTGGTGCTCAACGCCGGACCCCCGCTCGAACGGGCCCTGGTCGCCACCGGGTTCGCCTACGACGCCGCCACCCGGGTCACCCAGGGCGCCGTCCTGGCCGACCTGGTCCCCGTGGTGCGAGACGTGCGACGGGGCGGGTCGGCCGCCCTCGACCTCTGCTGGGTGGCAGCCGGGCGGGTCGACGCCTACTACGAGCGCGGCCTGCACCCCTGGGACCGAGCCGCTGGGGCCCTCGTCGTCGCCGAGGCCGGCGGCACGGTCACGGGCCTCTGGAGCCCCGGCGACGACGGCTGGACCGTTGCGGGCGGGTCGTCGACCCATGGCGCCCTGCAGCGGTGGCTGGTCCGGAGGGTCGTTGTGCCGAGCAAAGACGCTCCCGAGGCGCCAAGCTGGTGAGGTGGGGACCCGCATCTTGGCCGTGGAAGATGACGAGCGGATCCGTTCGGCGGTCAAGCTCGCCTTGGAGGACGAGGGGTGGACGGTCGAGGAGGCCGGCACCGGCGAGCACGCGCTCGAGCGCTTCGGCGCCGAACCCACCGACGTGGTCCTGATCGACATCATGTTGCCCGGCATCGACGGCTTCGAGCTGTGCCGGTCGATCCGCCGGACGAGCGACGTCCCCATCGTCATGGTGACCGCCCGCGACGACACCCACGACGTGGTGGCCGGGCTCGAGGCCGGGGCCGACGACTACCTCACCAAGCCCTTCGCCCCCAAGGAGCTGTCGGCTCGCATCCGGGCGCTGCTGCGGCGGGCCCGCTCGTCGGAGACCTCGACGTCAGCGATCGACGTCGGCGATCTCGAGATCAACCCCGAGCAGGGCTCGGTGCGCCGTGGAGGTGAGGAGGTCCACCTCACCAAGACCGAGTTCCGGCTGCTCTGCGAGCTCGCCTCGGCCCCGGGCAAGGTGTTCAGCCGCGAGGACCTCCTCGAGCGGGTGTGGGGCTACGGCTACTTCGGCGACGGCCGCCTGGTCGACGTCCACGTCCGCCGGCTGCGCACCAAGGTCGAGGCCGACCCCGCCCACCCCCGTCACGTCGTCACGATGCGGGGCATGGGCTACAAGCTGCAGGCGTAGGTCGCGCACGGGTGGACGTCCGCCTTCGGCTGCGATCACGCATCATCGCCCTGTTCGCCTTCGGCGGGCTGTCGCTCTCGGTCATCCTCGGCCTCACCACCTACGCCCTGGCTCGGGACAACCTGCTCCGCCAACGCGAGATCAACGCCGTCGACCAGGCTGCGGTGAACGCCGCCATCGTCCAGACCGCGCTCGCCACCTCGGGCGAGGTCGAGGAGGGCGACGACGTCACGGCCTCGGTCGTCCAGGCGCTCAGCTCACCGGGCGGGGCGCTGCCCCTGGTCAACCTCGGCGCCGACAACTGGCGGGGGTCCGCCCAGGTCAGCCAGGCCGACCTCCCCGCCGAGCTGGTCGAACGCGTGCTCGACGACCGGGTCCCCGCTCGCATGCGCTTTGGCCTGCGGGGAGAGGCGTCGCTGGCGGTCGGCATCCCGCTGCCGCGCTCAGAGGCCAGCTACTTCGAGGTCGCAGACCTGGCCGAGCTCGAGTCGAACCTGGCCCTGCTCGCCCTCGTCCTCGCCATCGGGGGGTTGGTCACGACGCTGAGCGGGTCGGCGTTCGGGGTCTGGGCCGCCCGCCGGGTGCTCTCGCCGCTCGGCGACATCTCCTCAGCGGCCACCGCCATCGCCGGCGGGCGCCTCGACACCCGGCTCGAGGACCCCGGCGATCCCGATCTCGCCGCCCTGGTCACGTCGTTCAACAACATGGCGGCCGGCCTGCAGGAGCGCATCGATCGGGACGCCCGCTTCGCCAGCGACGTCTCCCACGAGCTGCGCTCACCGCTCATGACGATCCGGGCGTCGCTCGAGGTGCTGGAGGGCCGCCGGGAGGAGCTGTCTGAACGCAGCGGCGCGGCGCTGGACCTGTTGACCCACGACATCGACCGGTTCGAGCGCCTCATCGGCGACCTGCTCGAGATCAGCCGCATCGACGCCGGCAAGGTGGACGAGTCGCGTGACGTGGTCGCCCCGGGGGGCTTCGTCAGCGCCGTGGTCAACGAGCTGCACGACGCCGGCGTGCCGGTCGTCGTCGATCCCGAGCTGTCCGACGCGGCGATCGCCGTGGACAAGCGCCGCATGGCCCAGGTCATCGCCAACCTGTTGAACAACGCCGAGCACTACGCCGGCGGGGCGACGCGCGTGCTGGTGGTCCGAGAGGGCGACGAGGTCCGCATCGTCGTCGAGGACCAGGGCCCCGGCGTGCCTGCTGAGGAGCGGACCCGCATCTTCGGTCGCTTCGCCCGGGGCAGCACGGCCGGGCAGCGAGGCTGGGGCGGCGGCACCGGCCTCGGGCTCGCCCTGGTGGACGAGCACGTCCGCCTCCACGGCGGTCGGGTGTGGGTGGAGGACCGCTCCGATGATCGGACCGGGGCGCGCTTCGTCGTCGCCCTCCCCCTGTACGAGACGGCGGCGGTGTGACCACCACGAGCAGGCCGCCGATCCGACGGTCGACCGTGGCCGCGGTGGTCGTGCTCGTCGCACTGGTGCCCGGCGCCGGCGCCTGCGGGCTGTCAGAGGACGCCGGCCCCCGAGACATCCCGGCGGACCGGCTGAACGACGCGGTCTCACCGATCGGCGCCACCACGACCACCCAGCCGGCGCCGTCGCCGGACCCCGGTGAGGTGGTGGCGGTGTACCTCATCGACGAGGAGGGCGAGCTGCGCCCTCGCAACCGGTTGACCGGCGACGACGGCATCGCCAGCCGGTTGGCCGAGCTGGGCCGCCAGGACCCCGGTGACGCCGACCGTGGGCTCGTCACCCTGGTGCCCGCCGAGACGGCGCTCGCCGGGGTGCCCGAACTGACCGGCACCACCCTGGTGCTTCCCCTGACCGAGGACTTCTACCGCCTCGAAGGTGAGAACCGCAGCCGGGCAGCCGCCCAGGTCGTGTTCACGCTGACCACTCGTCCCGATGTCACCGAAGTGCTCTTCGTCGACGGTGACGGCGAGGCCCGCAACGTCGCCACCTCGGCCGGGGTCATCCCCGACGAGCCCCGGCCCATGGATCGTCGCGACTTCACCGGGTTCGACCCCTTGCGGTCGACCGACTCCTAGTGCGGCGCAGCGCGGTAGGTTCACCCAGCCGGTCAGGAGGAGTTGCATGCGACGTTGGTTGACCGACACCGAGCCCAGCGGGCGGTATCCGCTCACCTCTCGAGCCAACGCCGGCGAGGTCTATCCCGACCCGATGTCGCCGTTGTCCGCGACGCTCGCCATGCTCGTGCACGGCGAGGCCGGCTGGCGCGACGCCTACGTCGACGCGGGTTCGTTCGAGCCCTCTGAGTTCGAGCCCCACACCACCAACGCCATCGCCTGTCACGGCGGCTACTTGTACATCAACATGAGCGTCACCCGCATCTACGGCGTGCGCATGCCGGGAATGACGCCTGAGATGGTCGACCTCACCTACTTCGGTGACATGCCTGGCATCCGCCCGTACGCCGAGGAGGCCCGACCGACCGACGAGAGCGCAGCGAACACCGCCAAGCTCGAGGTGTTCCTGCGAGACAGGATCTTCGGCGTCGGCGAGCTGCACGAGCTGCGGGAGGACCGCGCCCGGGTCCGACGCCTCATCGACGGCCGGCCCGACCTCGACGCGCTCGACGACGCCGAGCTCGTCGACCAGTTGCGCAGCCTCGGCGTCGAGTTCCGGCGGCTGTTCTGCCGCCACATCCTGGTCTCGTCGGGCGCCGGCATCGGCATCGGCACCCTGGCCGGGGTGTGCGAGGCCATCGGGCGGCCCGAGCTGCCGATGACCTTGATCGCCGGCTTGGGCGGCGTCGATTCAGCCCTGCCCTCGGTCGATCTGTGGGCGCTGTCCCGCTCGGCTCGCACCGGCCCGGTGGCCGAGGCCTTCGACGCCGGCCCCGACGACCTCGAGGACCGCCTGCGCCGCAGTCCAGATGCTGCTGCCACCGTCTTCGTCGCCGAGCTCGACGAGTTCCTCGAGCGCCACGGGGCCAGGGGCCCCAACGAGTGGGAGCTGCGTGCTGACACGTGGGGCACCCGCCCGGCGCTCGCCCTCGCCCTGGTGGCTTCGATGCGCGCCGCACCCGACGAGGACGCGCCGGACCGCTCCGCGGCCGTTCGGGCCGAGCAGCGCCTGGCCGCCGCCGACGAGGTCCGTGCCGCCCTGGGCGGCGACGCCGAGGCCCTCGGCACCTTCGAGGCGGGCTTGCGGGTCGCCGTGCTGTTCAACGCCGGGCGCGAGCGATCCAAGACCACCTGCATCCAGCTGGTGCACGAGATGCGTCAGGCCGCGCGCTGCCTCGGCGACCGCCTCGCCGAACGGGGCGACCTGGCCGAGCCCCGCCACGTGTTCATGGCCCTCGACGCCGAGCTCGACCGGCTCGTCACCTCCGGCGACTCGATGCGGGCCGAGCTGGCCGAGCGTGAGGAGGCCTACGACTCGCTCTTCGACCTCGAGCCGCCGTTCGTCGTCGACGGTGCCCCGCCGCCCCTCGACGAGTGGGCCCACCGGGGTGCCCGCGAGGTCCGACCGCTGGGCGCCGGTGACCAGATCGTCGGCATCCCCGGGTGCGCCGGCACGGTGACCGGCACGGCCCGCATCGTCACCGACCTGTCAGACCCCGCGGCGCTGACCCCGGGGGACATCCTCGTCGCCCCGGTCACCGACCCGGCCTGGACGCCGCTGTTCGTTCCCGCCGGGGGGGTCGTGGTCGACGTCGGGGCCCAGATCACCCACGCCGTGATCGTCAGCCGAGAGCTGGGCATCCCCTGTGTCGTGTCGGCGACCGACGCCACCCGGCGCATCCCCGACGGGGCCACCGTCACCGTCGACGGCACCACCGGCACGGTCACCGTGGACTCCGTGCCGACCAGAGGTCCGACCCCGGTCTGAGCTGTGGAGGGCCGCACCGGGCCGGGTGCGAGCCGGCGGGGCGGCCCGGTAGCGTCGCAGGCCATGTCGGTGGTCGTGGCGATCGATGCCGGCACAACTGGCGTGCGGTCTGTCGCCATCGACGAGCGGGGCACCCTCGTCGGACGGAGCTACCGCGAGCTCCCCCAGCACTACCCCCGCCCGGGCTGGGTCGAGCACGATGCCGACGAGATCTGGGATGCGACGCGCGCCACGCTGGGCGAGCTGACAGCCGGCCTCGACGAGCCGGTGGCGGCGATCGGCATCACCGATCAGCGTGAGACGGTGCTGGCCTGGGACCGGCGCACCGGTCGGCCTCGCCACCGGGCGATCGTCTGGCAGGACCGCCGCACCGCCGGGGTGTGCGACCGCCTGGCCGCCGAGGGCCACGGCGATCTCGTCCGCCGCCGCACCGGGCTCACCCTCGACCCGTACTTCTCGGCCACCAAGATGGGCTGGCTGCTCGACGAGGGCGGCGTGGAGGTCGACGACGACCTCGCCCTCGGCACGATCGACAGCTGGCTGGTGTGGTGCCTGACGGGCGGGGCGACCCACGTCACCGATCCGTCCAACGCCTCGCGGACGAGCCTGTTCGACCTCGCCACCCTCGAGTGGGACGACGAGCTCTGCGAACTGTTCGGCGTCCCCCGCCGCGCGCTGGCGGAGGTCTGGCCCTCCTCGGGCCGCCTCGGCACGACGGTCGAGGGCACCGGCATCGCTGCGGGGGTTCCGGTGTCAGGCATCGCCGGTGACCAGCAGGCCGCCCTGTTCGCCCAGGCGTGCACGCAGCCCGGCATGGCCAAGTGCACCTACGGCACCGGTTCCTTCGTGCTGGTCAACGCCGGGCCCGAGGTGCCAGCACCGTCCGAAGGGCTGGTCACCAGCGTCGGGTGGCAGCTCGCCGACGGCACCGTGGCCTACGTGGTGGAGGGGTCGATCTTCGTGACCGGTGCCGCCATCCAGTGGCTGCGCGACGGGTTGGGTCTCATCGACGACGCCGCCGAGATCGGGCCGCTCGCCGCCTCGGTCCAGTCCTCTGACGGGGTGTTCGTGGTGCCGGCCCTCACCGGGCTCGGCAGTCCGTGGTGGGACCCCCACGCTCGGGGCACCATCGTGGGCATCACCCGAGGCACGACCCGCGCCCACCTGGCACGGGCGGTCGTGGAGGCGATGGCGTTCCAGGTGCGCGACGTGGTCGAGGCCATGCGAGCCGGCGGGGCACCGGATCTGGTCGAGCTGCGGGTCGACGGGGGGGCGTCGGTCATGGAGCTGCTGCTCCAGCTGCAGGCCGACCAGCTCGGGTGCCGGGTGGCTCGTCCCACGGTGACCGAGACGACGGCGCTCGGGTCGGGCTACCTGGCCGGTCTGGCCGAGGGCGTGTGGTCCTCGCTCGGCGAGATCGAGTCGAACTGGACCGTCGACGTCGAGGTGTCACCGACCGACGACCGCTCCACCGCCGATGCCGCGCACCGGCGGTGGTTGCAGGCCGTCGAGCGGTCGTTCGCCTGGGACGCGTGACGGGCCGTCACCCGACGCGCCCGCTGACCGCCCGGGGCGTCGAACGTCGCGGCCAGCTGGTGGCGTGCGCCACCCGCCTGTTCGCCGAGGGCGGGGTGAACGACACGAGCATCACCCGCATCGTGAACGAGCTGGGCGTCGGCAAAGGCGTCTTCTACTGGTACTTCGACTCCAAGGAGGAGCTGCTCGCCGAGATCCTCGCCAGCGCCCTGGCCGATCTGCGCAGCTCCCAGCGCGACGGCCTGGCCCGGGCCGATGATCCCCTCGCCCGCATCGCCGAGGGTCTGCGGGCCTCCATGCGCTGGTACGCCACCCACCCCAGGGAGGTGGGGTTGTTCGGTTGGGCCGAGACCGATGCGCGCTTCGCCGAGCAGCTGCGCATCGGTCGTGAGGTGGCGCTGTCTGACATCGAGCGACACGTCCGTGCCGCGGTGTCACGGGGCCAGATCCCCTCGGGGCACCCCGCGATCCGGTCCGAGGCGGTGCTGGGTGCGTCGCTGCGCCTAGCCCGAGGGGTGGTGCACCGCCGGGGCGTCGACCCGGCGGAGGTGGCCGAGGCTGCCGTGCGCTTCTGCCTGGCCGGCCTGCGGGCGGGCTGAGCGAAGGTGGCTCAGCCGAGCTTGGTCAGCGAGCGCTTGAGGTGGCGGATCGCCTGGGCGATGCGCTGTTCGTTCTCGACGAGGGCGAAGCGGACGAAGCCCTCCCCCCCAGGACCGAAGCCGACACCCGGTGACACCGCCACGTGGGCGTCACGCACCAGCATCGAGGCGAACTCGATGCTGTCGAGCTCGGCGTAGGGCTCCGGGATCGGCGCCCAGGCGAACATCGTCGCCCGGGGCCGCTCGACGTCCCACCCGATGCGCTCGAGCCCGTCGCACAGGGCGTCGCGACGCGACTGGTAGACGCCGCGCACCTGCGCCGGGTGCTCCTGCGCCTCGTTCATGGCCACCGTGGCTGCGATCTGGATGGGCTGGAACGTCCCGTAGTCGAGGTAGCTCTTCAGCTTGGCCAACGCCCCGACGACCTCGGCGTTGCCGACGACGAAGGCGACCCGCCACCCCGCCATCGAGAACGACTTGGTCATGGAGTAGATCTCGACGGCCACCTCGGATGCCCCCTCGGCCTCGAGGATCGAGGGCGGGCGGTAGCCGTCGAAGCCCAGATCGGCGTAGGCGAAGTCGTGGACGACCAGCACCTCGTTCTCACGGGCGAAGTCGACGACCTTCTGCATGAACTCGAGATCGACCGTCGACGTCGTCGGGTTGTGGGGGAACGACAGCAGGATCACCCGGGGCCGGGGCCAGGCGTAGGCGAACCGCTCGACGAGCTCGTCGAAGAAGTCTTGGCCCGTGCCAAGGGGCATCTTGCGCACCTCGGCACCGGTGAACAACGGGGCGTAGAGGTGGATCGGGTACGACGGCGACGGCACGAGCACCGCATCACCCGGGCCGGCGAGCGCCCACATCAGGTGGGACAGACCCTCCTTGGCCCCGATGGTGTTGATGATCTGGGTCTCGGGGTCGAGCTCGACCCCGAAGGTGCGCTGGTACAGGTCGCTGGCGGCCAGGCGCAGCTTCGGCAGGCCCTTGCTGAGCGAGTACCGGTGGTTGCGGGGGTTGCGGGCCGCCTCGGCCAGCTTCTCCACGGCGATGTCTGGCGACGGCAGGTCGGGGTTGCCAAAGCCCAGGTCGATGACGTCGGCTCCGTCCCGTCGCAGGTCCTTCTTCAACGAATCGATGATCGTGAAGACGTACGGCGGAAGCGACCCGATGCGACGGAACTCCATGGCCGGTCACGCTACCGCCCGGCCCTCATCTGGCCCGGCCGCGTCCGCGTGACCGGCTCGGGCCTGAGCTTGACGGGGCGTCGGCTACCCCAGACCGAGCAGCGCCGCCCCGATCGCGCCTGCCCGCTCGCCGAGTGCGGTGGGCTCGACAGGTACGCGAGGCCGGTGCCCGGCGGCGAAGACCAGCTCGTCGAGATGACCTCGGATCGGGTCGAGCAGCAGCTCGTGCTCGGCGACCAGACCCCCGCCGATGAGCAAGATCTCGGGATCGAGCACGGCGACGCCGTTCGCAATGCCGAGGGCGACCCAACGGGCGTAGGCATCGATGATCTCCTTCGCCTCGACGTCACCCTGCTGGGCCGCCCGTGTGACGTGCTCACCCCTCACGGTGTCGAGGTCACCGCCGGCGACCGAGAGGATGTTGCCCCCCACGCCGACGGCGATCGCTCGGCGGGCCAGCGCGGCTAGACCGCGTCCGCTCGCCATGGTCTCCCAGCATCCGCGGCGCCCGCAGGTGCACTCGTCACCGGAGGGATCGACGATGAGGTGACCCAGCTCGCCGGCGAAGCCGTGCGCTCCCCGCCAGAGCCTGCCCCCAGCGACGATGCCGGTGCCGATGCCGGTGCCGAGGGTGATGAGGATGCCGTCGTCGTGGCCCCTCATCGCCCCGAAGGCGCGCTCGGCCCACACCGCACAGTTGGCGTCGTTGTCGACCACGACGGAGCGACCGAGGCGTTCGACGAGCAGATCGCCGACCGGCAGATCCGACACTCCGACGAGGTTGGCGGCGAAGCGCAGGATGCCCTCTGCGGTGACCAGGCCGGGTACGCCGACGCCCACGCTGGTGAACCCGCCGGCCAGGCCGGCAAGCTCGGCGGCGACGGCGACGATGGTGTCGATGAGCTCGGCCGCCCCCTCGGGTGTCGGAACCCTGCTCTCGGCGAGGACGTCGCCACCCGCATCGATCAGCACGCCCAGGCACTTGGTGCCCCCGACGTCGATGCCGATGCCGAGGTCAGAGCTCATGGCGCCGGCGGCCCGGCTCGCCCGCTCGGAGCGCCAGGGGTCCCGCCGCCGGGCTCGCCGCCGGGCTCGCTGCGCGCCGGGCCGTCCGTGGTGTCGACCCTCGAAGCCAGCCGTGCCTCGTCCGGGCTCGCCTGACCCGAGCGCGCCTGACCCGAGCGCGCCTGGGCCGGGCACGCCTGAACCGGCGCCACCTGGACCGGGACGACCTCGAGATCATCGGACGGGCGCGGCGGGACCGTCGTCGACCCCGCCTCGTCGGAGGCCATCCCGGCAAGCGCACCGGCGACCGTGAGGGCCACTCGCTGGCCTGCGGCTGCTGCGGTCGAGACCAACCGCGCTGCGTCGTCGCTCTGGCCCTCCAGCGCCGCCTCGGCCAGGTCGAGCACGCCCCGGGCGGCCCGGATGAGCTCGGTGGCGGCGGCTCGGAGGTGCTCGACCGGGTCGGCTGGCCCACCGTCCGCCCCGACGCCACCACCCCTGCCGGTGTCAGCCGCGTCGGCGGTGCCGTCGGCGTCGCCAGCGGCGTCGTCGTCGCCAGCGGCGTCGTCGCCAGGAGGCCCGCTCATGACGGCGACCCGAACCGCACCCGCAGCTCACCACCGTCGACCACAGCGGACCGGACCGCCCGGGCGGCCAGGGAGTCCGGCAGGGAGATCGAACGGCGATAGGGACCGATGCCGACGAACAGCTCGCCACGCCGGCGCCCCACCTCGACCGCGCCGCCGTCGACCCCGGGAAGGGTGACGACGAGGTCCCGCTCGCCCTCACCCACGGCCTCGACCCGCATCGGCGCCCCGACGTGCAACCGGGCGGTCGGGTCGTCGTGGGCGTACAGCACGTCGCCGAGGGCGGCCAGGGCCCCCACCCCGATCGGCTCGTCGCGGCGCAGCGGCACCCGGAGGCGGGGCAGCGGGGCGAAGCCCTCGTCGATGCGGGCCAGCTCCCGGGCCTGGATCTCCCGCCAGCGGTCCCACCACGGGTCGGTCAGCTCGCTCGGCAGCACGCGGTTGACGATGACGGCGTCGACCTCGTGACCGAACAGGTGCAGGTAGGTGAGGGTCCGGCTCGCCTCTGCCACCACGAGCCGCTCGGGCACCACGACCAGGCGGGCCGAGGTGCGCGTGACGTCACAGAGCACGCGACGCGCCCGCTCGACGCGCTCGACGACGGCCTCGCCCCGCTCGACGGCGGCCAGGGTCGGGACCTCGACCCCGAGGAGCTGCTCGACCAGAGGGGCCATCCCCCCGAGCAGCGTGGACATGTCGGGCCGCAGCCGCCTCGCCCAGAACGTCAGGATCTCGGGGGCGGCGAGCAGGCGGATCGTCTCGGCGCTCGGTGCGCAGTCGATGACGATGACGTCGTGGGCCGGGTCATCGGCGTGGTCGGCGATCTCCCCGAGGGCGAGGACCTCCTCGACCCCAGGTGGCACCGCCAGCTCCTCGGCGCGCACCCCGTCCACCCCGGCGCGATCCATGAACTGACCCACCACCGCACGTACGTCGGCCCAGGCCCGTCCCATCACCGCCCGGCCGTCGATCTGGCGGGCCGTGAGCCGGTCGCTCACCTCGACCGGTCGATCGCCGACCTCGACGTCGAGCACGTCGGCGATCGAGTGGGCCACGTCGGTGGACACCAGCAGGGTCGACAGACCAAGGCTTGCGCACCTCGCGGCGGTGGCCGCTGCCACGGTCGTCTTGCCGACGCCACCCTTGCCGGTGACCAACAGGATGCGCGAGTGATCTGGCACCTCAGCCCGAGCTGATCATCTCGACGTGGTCGGCGAAGTCGTCGAGGGCGGTGTGGCGGATCCGGGCCTCGGCCCGTCGCTTGACGAAGCCGGGCAGGGGCATGGCCAGCTCGACGACGAGGTGGTACCGCACCGAGGTGCGTTCGGCGTCGTCCTCGGGGGCGAACTCCCAGAAGCCTGCCAGCGCCGAGGTGACGTCGCCGTCGACCTGCTCCCAACTGATGCGCTCAGGGGCTCTGCTGAAGTCGTAGCGCAGCGTGTAGGCGGTGCTGCGCCCCATCGCTGCGGCCCGGAACCTGACGAGCAGGGGGTGGCCGGCATCGTCGAGCTCGAGCACCTCGGCCTCCTTGAGGTCCGAGGCCCACACCGGGTAGTCGGCGACGTCGGCGGCCACCCCGAAGCAGGTCCGGGGGTTCGCGGCCACCGACGTGGTCAGCAACGCCTCCTCGCGCAACGAATCACCCTCCACGAGCCGTTCGAGCCATCCGGGACACTAGCGGCGCGCTGTTCGCAGGGGGCTAAGGGGAGCTCAGGGCTAGGGGAGCTCAGGGCTAGGGGAGCTCAGGGCTAGGGGAGCTCAGGGCTAGGGGAGCTCAGGGCTAGGGGAGCTCAGGGCTAGGGGAGATCAGGGCCCGGGAACGTCGGGGCGCACGGGCCGGGCCGAAGATGACAGGATCGACCGACCACGCCGGCGCCGGGGCCGCCGAGCGGCGACGACTGGAGTGACACGTGATCACCGAGGGCTTCGCACCGCACCTGCGCACCACGGTCAACCACCTCGACCAGAACCCGGTGCACCTCCTGTTCGACCAGTTCTGGGAGCACGCCGACTCCGAGGTCATCGACCGGTACCGCACCGAGCTGCTCGCCGATCGCGACGTGGCGGCCTGGGTCGAGGAGGGCTGGTTCGCCGAGCCGCTCGACCTCGACGCCCTCGCCGCCCTGGCGCCCGACACCCTCGGACGGGCCTACCGCGACTGGATCGTCGACAACGGCCTCACCGCCCAGATCGCCCTTGACTACCGGTCGTTCCACGAGCGCTCGGTGCGTGACGGCAAGCTCGCGGCCATGCCCCCCGAGTTCCGCTACGCCGTGCTGCGGGGCTTCCAGGTGCACGACTTCCTCCACGTGCTCACCGGTTATGACCCGTCACCCCGGGGTGAGATCGCCGTGCAGGCCTTCTCCCTCGCCCAGCTCCGCTTCCCGTACTTCGCCATGTGGATCGCCACGCTCACCTCCCAGGCGGCGTTCGTCGACCCTGGCCGCACGGTGCCGGTGATGGATGCCATCTGCGACGGCTGGGAGCTCGGGCGCCGTACCCCCCAGCTGTCGTGCACCAGGTGGGAGGAGCTGGTGGACCGACCGCTCGGCGAGCTGCGCGACGAGCTCGGCCTCGTCCCCACCGCCCTGGCCGCACGACGCTGACGCCCCGGGTAGCGAGCGGTCAGGCCCGAGGCTCGCCGTCGCTGTCGCCGGGAACTGCCGGAGGGGAGTCGCTACGGGAGTGGTCGTGGCGCGAACCGAAGGTCCCGTGGCGGGCCGCCCACCAGCAGTTGGCCCCCACCCCGAAGGTGGGGGTCAACACGCCGAAGGCCAGGGCGGTGAAGGGCCGCAGGCCGGCCCCGGCGAGGGCCACCACGGTCTGGACCGCAAGGCAGGAGTGCAGGGCGACGCGGGTGCGTGGGGGCGCGGAGGCGACGAGCACGAGATCGGCGACGCTGATCGCCGTGGTCCGGCTGCGCCCGATCGCACGCAGCAGCGCGACGCCGAGCAGCACGGTGCCCGCAGCGAAGGCGACGAGGGCGACTGCGGCGAACACCACCCGGGCGGCACCGGCGACCACGACGCCCACCACCGTCGTCGACAGCGCTGCTGCGGTGACGACGGTGTCGGCGACCACGATGCCCCGTCCGGCCCGGGTGTCACCCGGCGGTGGGTGCTCGACAGATCCGGTGGACGTCACCGTCGGGCCAGGCCCGCTTCGAGGCGGGCGGCCTGGTGGTCGTGGGACTGCTCGCAGGCGTGGGCTCGGGCGGCAGCGCCGAGGCGCCGTCGCAGGTCGGGATCGTCGAGCAGGGCGCCGAGCGCAGCCGCCGCCGCGTCTGCGTCGCCCGGGCGGTCGACGACCAGGCCGGTCCGACCGTCGATCACGGCGTCGTGGGCGCCACCGCTGGCCCCGGCGACCTGGGGGGTGCCAGCCGCGGCGGCCTCGAGGAACACCATCCCGAAGCCCTCCTGCTCGAGACCTCCCCACCGCACCCGGCACAACATCGAGAAGACGTCGGCAGCCGAGTAGAGCCCGGCGAGGGCGTCATCGGGCACCCGGCCACAGAAGCTCACCGGCACGCGCCCCGCCGCGGCGATCAGCTCGAGGCGCCGGCGGTCCCGCCCGGTGCCGGTCACCGCGACGTGCAGACCGGGGTGGCGGTCGACGAGGCGGCTGGCGGCGGCGATGACCACGTCGATGCCCTTGCGGGGCACGAGGCGGCTGCCGGCGTGGAGGAGGGGCGCACCGTCCGGCAGGCCGAGATCGGCGCGCACGGCATCACGCTCGGCCTCATCAAGGGGCATGAAGCGATCGACGTCGACCCCGGGGGGCACGAGGACGGTGGGCAGCTTGCGCCCGGCGGCCCGCACCGCCTCGGCGTGGGGGTACGAGCCGCCGGCGATGACCAGGTCGGCCCGGCGCAGGATGCGGCCGAGCAGAGCGCCCGAGAGGGGGAGGCGCCCGGGGACGGCGACCTCGGCCCCGTGGGCGATCACGGCGTAGGGCAGGCCGAGGTGGGGCCCGATCGCTCCGAGCGGCAGGGCCGGATCCAAGATGACGAGCTCGGCGTCGAGGTCCCGGGCCAGGCGCCGCACGGCCCGCACCACCCCCGGGTGGGGCAACAGCACCGGCTCCCGCCATCGGTGCACGACGAACGGCTGGGCCTCGTCGAAGGCCCGGTCGCCGTCGTGGGGCGTGGTCAGCACCTCGAAGCGATCAGGGGGGAGGCGCCGCCACAGCTCGTACAGGTAGTTCTGGATGCCGCCCACCTTGGGGGGGAAGTCGTTGGTGACGAGCAGGTGGCGCCTCATCGCACCGCCTGCGGGGGCGGCGGCCCGCCCGTGCGGTCTGGGTCAGAGGGCGACACGCCGGTGCGGCTCCCCCTCACCGGAGCTCACGGGCGGGGACCTGGCCGACCAGCTCGGGCGCCACGAGCGGGTCGGTCGCGTCGGCGAGCCCGACGAGATCGTCGCGATCCAAGCGACGTGCCGCCCACACGGCGTGGGCTGCCACCAGCGCCGGCCCGACGAGGTGGGTCCGCAGCACCCGCTCGACGTCGGGGTCGGCGCCCGAACCGACGTTGGCGAGCACGACGAGGGCGTTGCGGCGCAGGTAGTCGGGCTGGCGACGAGGCACGTACCAGTGCCCGTGGCGGGCCATGATCTCGTCGTCGGTGGCGTCGAGGAGGTCGAGCACGTCGACCAGCGCCCGGGACCGGGGCACCTCGGCCAGGCGGCCACCTTCGCGGCGCAGGCGCACCCGGTTGGGTGGGCACGCGGTCTGGCAGTCGTCACAGCCGTACAGGCGGTCGCCCACCGCGACGCGCTGGTCTCGGGGGAAGACCCCGGGGGCCTGGACGGTCCAGGCCAGGCAACGACGGGCGTCGAGCTCGCCGGGCACGTCGAGCGCCCCGGTCGGACAGGCGGGGACGCACGCCCGGCACGGTCCGCACCCGTCGGGCACGGGCGCATCGGCGACGGGGAGCGCAGCGTCGGTCAGCACCGAGCCGAGGACGAACCACGAGCCCTGGCCGGGCAGCAACAGGTTGGTGTTGCGCCCGAACCACCCGAGGCCGGCCCGGTGAGCGGCAGCCCGGTCGACCAGGCGGTTGTCGTCGGCGAGCACGAGCGCTCGGTGGCCGGTGGCTTCGACGGCGCCGGCCAGGCGCTCGAGCGACCGGTGGAGGCGACCGTAGTGATCGTCCCACTGGTAGGCGGCGACGCGTCCCTCGACCTGGCCGTCGGCCGGGGCCGGGGGGCGGCGCAGGTAGGACAGGGCGACGACGATCAACGTCTGCGCGCCGGGCAGCGCCCTGGCCGGGTCACAGGACCGGTCCGGGCGGCCGTAGGTGAAGTGCATGCCGGCGTGCAGGCCCCGGGACTTGCGGTCTTCGATGACCGCCCGTTCGGGGTCGAAGGGCTCGGCGGTGGCGAAGCCGATGGCGGCGAGACCCTCGGCGTCGGCGAGGGCGCGCAGCTCGTCGGCCAAGGCCCGTCCCACACCGCCATCATGTCGGCTCGGCGTCTCGGGACCGCAGTCATCGGTCACCCCCGGGCCGGGGTCTGGTCGGTGACGTCCCGCCGCACCCGTGCGCTCCCTCCAGGTGCCCGGGCGGTTCGGACCCCGCCGTGTGCGGTGCGCCGTTCACGGGTCGAGGCTGACACCGAGGTGGGCCAGCAGCTGGGAGCTCGAGACGGCGTTGGCCCCGCGATCGCGCGCCCCCCGCCGCACCCTCTCGTCGCTGCTGGCCACCACGACCGGGCGGTCAGGCGCGACGGAGTCGACCAGGTCGAGGATGCGGTCGTCGGCCTCGGTCTCGGTGGGGGTGAACTCGACCGCGACCGGGGACCGCAACGGCGCAGCGCCGCCCCGGCCACCGTCATCGACCCCGTCGAACACGACCCTCACCTCGGCCCCTGCGCCACAGCCGCCGATCAGCGCATCGACCAGGCGCCGGCGCTGGTGGGCGAGGTCGAGGTGGGCCCAGCGGCCGATCGTGACGTTGTAGCCGTCGACGATCATCACCACGCCCGCCTGAGCGAGCAACCACCCGAGGGCACCGGGGTCGGTGTCGTCGAGGCCCGGGGCCCGCCTGGGCCGCCGGCGTGGGTTGCCCTGGCGCCGTGCAGGCCTGGCGGGGGGCCCGCTCTGCACCGCTCGCACGGCCCGGGCAGCATCGTCGATCGTCGTGGGCGTCAGCGGACCGCCCGAGGCTCCGCCGGCGCCGCTGGTCGAGCCTGGCGCGGCGGTCGGATCGCGGCCCGAACGTTCAGCGAGGGTCTCGCCGAGGGCACGCAGCGTCTCGGCCAGCGAGCCCGCCGCCTCGGCCGCAGCCCGCAGCGCCGGCACCGCCTGCGGCTCGGCCGGTTCGTCGCGTCCTCGGTCAGCAGCGCTGCGGTCGTCGGCCGGGGCGCTTCGCCGTCGGTCGACCGCGGCACCACCACGCCGGTCGAGCTCGTCGCGCAGCTGGCGCCTGCGGGCCCGCTCCTGGCCGATCGTCGTCTCGGCGGCCCGGGCTCGTTCCTCTGCGGCCCGAGCCCGGGCACCGAGGGTGTCAGCCCGCTGACGAAGCTGCTCGAGCTCACGACGGGCGTGCTCGCCCGCCTCGACGGCCTGTTGGCGGGCGTGCTCGACGTCGGCGAGATCGCGTTCGAGACCCTCGACGCGCGACCGCGATGCGGCGACGAGCTCCTCGAGCTCGTCGACCCTGCGCACCAGCTGGTCGCGCTCGGCTGCAGCTGACGCCTCGACTCGTGCCGCCCGGACGTGGTCGGCCGCGCCGACCACCGCCTCGTACCAGCCATCGGGGCGCTCGAGGAACAGCAAGCCGGAGGGGCCGAGCTCGTCGAGATCGGCGCCTCGCAACGCCTCGACCCGCAGACCCTCGTCGTCTGCGGCCCGTCGCAGCGCCACCAGCGCCCGGTGGCGCAACCGGGTGAAGTCGAGGAACGGGCGGACTGCGACCGGCGCCCGGCGGGGCGGGACCTCGCGCTCACGAGCCCGGGCGGCGAGGAGCACCTGTTCGAGGGCAGGACGGAGGAGCTCCAGGGCCTCTGGTCGATCGAGCGGTTCCCCTTCGGACACGCCGGGTCAACCTACCGGGGGGGTGTGCCCCGCCCGCCGCGAGGCGGCGAACACCTGTTCGCTAGGTTGCGGCGCCATGTCGACGATGCCCGGCCAACGGTCCTTCGACGACCTCGGCACGCCCCTGTCAGAGGTCACCTTCGTCGTGATCGACCTCGAGACCACCGGTTCGGCGCCCGAACAGGACGCCATCACCGAGGTCGGGGCCGTCCGCTGCCGTGCGGGCGAGCGCCTCGCCACGTTGGGGACCCTGGTCGACCCCGGGCGGTCCATCCCCGGTCGGGTCACGATGTTGACCGGCATCACCGAGGCGCTCGTCGCCCCGGCGCCGCGCATCGAAGCGGTCCTGCCGACGCTGGTCGAGCTGTGCTCGGGGGCCGTGCTCGTGGGCCACAACGTGCGCTTCGACCTGTCGTTCCTGCGGGTGGCGCTCCGCCGGGCCGGCTGGCCCAGCCCCGAGCACCCGGTCATCGACACGCTCTCGCTGGCCCGGCGGCTGCTCGCCGACGAGGTCCCCGATCACCGCCTCGGCACGCTTGCCGCCCGGTTGCGCCTCGCCCACCGGCCCTCGCATCGAGCGCTCGCCGACGCCGAGGCCACCTGCGATCTGCTGCACGTGCTCATCGAGCGCGCCGCCCGCGCTGGGGTCACCGGCCTCGATGACCTGCTGGCCCTGCCCACCATGGCGGGGCACCCCCAGGCGGTCAAGCTCGGACTGACCGCTCGGCTGCCCCGTCAGCCGGGGGTGTACGTGTTCCGGGGGCGGCGGGGCGAGGCCCTCTACGTCGGCACCGCAGCCGACCTGCGGACGAGGGTGCGCAGCTACTTCTCCACCGACCGACGGCGGGCGGTCCCCCACCTGCTGCGTGAGACCTCGTCGATCGACCACCAGGTCCTCACGGGGCCCTTCGCCCGGGAGGTCGCCGAGCTGCGCCTCATCCAACGTCTGGCGCCCCGCCACAACCGGGAGTGGCGGCGGCGCTCGGAGCACTGGATGAGGTTGACCCTGCCCGAGCCCTACCCCCGGCTGATGGCGGCACGCCGCCCGAGCGAGGACGGGGCGCTGCACCTCGGCCCCTTCGCCCGCCGGAGCCAGGTCGAGGCCGTGATCGACGCCGTGCACGGGGCGTCTCGGCTGCGACGGTGCCGCCTGCGACCCCGAGGCCGGCCGCTGCTCGACACGCCGTGCGCACCCGCCCAGATCGGGGTCGCCCTGTGCCCGTGCGCCCCCGGCCTGGCCCCCGGCCGCTACGCCGCCGAGGTCCGCACCGTCGAACGAGGTCTCACCGAGCGCCCGTCACTGCTGCTCGACCCACTCGTCGACCGCATGGGCCACCTGTCCGCACGACGACGCTTCGAGGAGGCGGCCGTCCTCAGAGATCGCGCGCTGGCCCTGTCCCGGGCGGTCGAGGGTGAGCGTCGCGTGCGGGCGTTGCGTGCACTCGGTGAGGTCAGCGTGTCGATCGGCGGGGGCACAGCGCACATCGCCGGGGGCCGCCTGATCGGCAGCGTCGACCACACGGGGGCGCCGTCGGCGCTGCCCGAACCGGTCGAGGGCAACAGCGCCTCGGCCGATGAGGCCCGGCTGCTCGTGCGCCTCCTCGATCGTCTGGCCCCCGGCGCCCGAGCGGCATGGGTGGATGGGCCGTGGGGCTCGCCCTGGCCTCGATCGTGGCCGGCGGGGCGTCTCGCCCTCGGTGACCGAGACCGCCCGTGAGCGCCTCGTGCGCAAGACCACCTGGCGCACAGGATCACTCAGCTGAGGCTGCGGTGGGCGTGCGAGGTCGCTCGAACGGCGTCGAGCGCGCCCGTTGCTGCTCCCGAGTCGATGGCCCGACGGGCGGCGAGCACCCCGGCGGTCAGGTCGTCGGCGACCCCGGCGACGACCAGCGCCGCCCCGGCGTTCAGCGCGACGATCTCGGTGACCGGGCCCTGGGCCCCGTCGAAGACCTCTTGCGCCAGCTCGGCGTTGCGCTGGGGATCGCCGCCGGCCAACGCCTCGGCGTCCCCGACCGCCACGCCGACCTCCTCGGGTGCTACGACGAACCGGCGGCGCTCACCGTCGTGCAGCTCGACCACCTCGCTCGGGCCGTCCAGGGCCAGTTCGTCGAGCGCGCCGTGACCGTGCACCACCCACGCACGTTCGGCTCCACGCCGTTCCAAGACGTCGACGATGCGATCGCTCAACCGGGGGTCAGACACCCCGACCACGTGGTGACGCACTCCCGCCGGGTTGGCGAGGGGACCGAGCACGTTGAAGACCGTGGGGATGCCCAGCTGGGCGCGCACCGGGCCGACGTGTCGCATCGCCGGGTGGTACCGGCGGGCGAAGACGAACCCGACCCCGGCGGCATCCACGCAGGCGATGACGCCGGCGGGGTCGAGATCGACCTCGACGCCGAGCGCGGCGAGCAGGTCGAAGCTCCCACTCGTCGACGACGCGCGCACGTTGCCGTGCTTGCAGACCCGAGCGCCTGCCGCAGCCGCCACGAAGCTGGCCATCGTCGACACGTTCAGGGCATGGCGGCGCCGCGACGGTGATCCGCCGGTCCCGACGATGTCGATCGCGCCGGGGGCCAGGTCGATGCGGGTGGCGTGGTCCAACGCCGAGTCGACGAGTCCGAGCAGCTCGTCGGTCGTCTCGCCCTTCAGGCGCAGCGCCACCATCCACCCGGCGATCTGGGCGTCGGTGGCGCGCCCGCCCAGCATCTCATCTGCCGCCGCCCGGGCACCGGCCCGGTCGAGGTCCTGGCCGTCGGCCAGTCGACCGAGCACGGAGGGCCACCCGTCGAACGGGGGGCGGGGGCTCACCGCTGTCGCATCGGACGTGCCGGTCCGGCCGGGCGGGCTCGGGGTCCCCGAGATCAAGAAGCGGGTCGGAGCTCGCCCCGTTGGCGGGCGGCGGCGGCGGCCCTGCGGCGCTGGCGGACGATCCTGCGGCGCTCACGCTCGGTCGCCCCGCCCCAGACCCCCTCCTTCTCACGCACGGCCAGGGCGTACTCGAGGCACTCGATCTGCACCTCGCACCCGACGCACACCGACTTGGCGACCTCGGCCTCTTCGTCGGTGACCGGGTAGAAGACCTCGGCCGAGAGACCTCGGCAGGCTCCACCGGCACGCCACTCCAGGTCCATTGGCCATCCTCTGAACATCGCGGGGGGAACGTCGGCTGCGGGTCGCTGGCACGTCGAGTCTGCGCCGTCGACTCCCGCTGCCGCCAGCGAGTGTGTCCGACGTCGTCATCGGTTCGCAAGGGCCAACAGGAGAACAACGGTTGACGCCGGGCCACCGTCGCGGAGCTGGGATGCGACCCGAAGGTGAACGGCGGCCGACCGGCGTGGCCGCGGCTACGGTCTCGAAGGCGGTGAGTCGGTCGGGTGGCCGCGGCGCCGGGTCAGATGTGACCTGATGTCGAGGAAGGTCGGGGCTCCACAGGGCAAGGAGCTGGCGAGAGCCAGGACGGGGTGACCTGTCGGACAGGGCAACAGAGAACAGACCGCCGATGGCCCGCCCCAGGCGGGCACAGGCAAGGGTGAAACGGTGCGGTAAGAGCGCACCAGAGTCCCGGGTGACCGGGGCGGCTCGGTAACCCCCTCCTGGAGCAAGGTCGAACAGGACGCACGGACGGCCCGTCCCGCACCTCGGTGCAGCGTCCGGGTGGACCGCTGAGATGGATGGTCACCCAGGGCCCGTACGGGCCCGGACAGAACCCCGCCTACAGGCCGACTCACCGCACCGGTGGTGCGACGGGGCGCCGACCCCGCAGCGCAGTGGGCCGACTTCTTCGTACGCCGCCCTCCCCGAGCGCCGACGCGACAGAACGGCCTGCCCCGAGACCAGCGACGGGGGTCATCGGGTGACGGACCCGTCTGCTTCCGCAGCGTTTCCGAGAACGGGGTGACGGACCCCTCGTTCTGTGTCCGGGAACGACTGGACGAGCAGGGCTTCGATGCGGTCGAGCTGTGAGCGGAGTTCCACCATCTCGGATTCGCTGTCGCTCTCGACCATGAAGGCTGCGACGTTCGCAGTGACCACGCTCAGCATCCCGATGCCGACCAGCATCAGCACCGCCGCCAGGGCTCGGCCTTCGACGCTGACGGGGAAGTGGTCTCCGTAGCCGACGGTCGTGGCGGTGACGAGGGCCCACCAGAGGCCGTCCGTCACGCTTCCGATGTTGCGATCGGGGTGGGCGTCCTCGAAGACGTACACGAGCAGGCCGGAGACCGCCACCACCACCACGGTCACCGCACCGTACGCCTGGACACCTCTCCTCGAGGCGATCCGGCCGAGCGCCTGCACGGCCCGCCCGCCGATGCCGACGAATCGAAGCAGACGCAGCAGGCGAGCGATTCGTAGCGGTCGGAGGAACGGGGCGGCGACGATGAGCACATCGAGCCAGTGCTCGCGGAGGAGTTGTCGGTAGCTGGGCGCGAGCACTGTGAGGACGATCAACTCGACGGCGAACACGGCCCAGATGGCGATCAGTCCGAACTCGGTGGCGTCGGCGGCCGACCTGTCCAAGTCGACACCCGTGTCGACGATGATCAGGACGAGGAAGATGACCGAGAGCGCCAGCATCGGCGCCTCGGCAGCGCGCTCGAAGCGGCGGTACGCAGTTCGGTCATCGTCGGACCTCGTTTCGTTCAACATGGCTACGGAGGATGCCTGCTGCGGGCCAGCTCGGCTGGGGGCATGCTCCACCCGCCGCGGCCGAGAGGCGGGCCTTCGTCGGTTGCCTCTGGCGAGGACGGACGGTTGGCGACGTTCAGACCGGCCAGCCGGTCTCGAGGAGCCGCTCGGTGGCCAGCGGCCGCTCGGCGACGTCACCCCGCCGGGGCCGACCGGCCACGGCGACGACCTGCTTGGCGATGGTGAGCCACTGGGCGTAGTTGAGCGACAGTGGGTTGGAGCCGGCGGCGATGAAGGCACCGAGGTCGACCGCCGCCGAGATGCCGTGGGCCACGAGGGCGAGCGCTTGGAAGCGGGCATGGTGGCCGACCTGTCCCGACGTCGTGTCGCGGAACTCGTCGTCGAACTCGCGCCGGATCGCCCAGTACGCCCGAGTGAGCAACTCCACGGCTGCCGGCGCCGTCGACATGGTCAGGAAGTGCCAGCTGTCATAGCCCCGGGCATACATAGACTGGCCGAGGGCGCGCTGCGCCCCGGCGCCCGTCGGCACGGCGCTGACGGCGGCCCAGCCGGGCAGGGGGATCCCGGCCGCCGTCGGCAGGTCGGACAGCGTGTGGAGGAGCTGGCGGGCCAGCGCCGCCGGCCAGGTCGTCGGATAGGAACCGGCGCGCCCGACCACGGCGATCGTGCCGTCGGGTCGGATACCCGTGCAGGTCTGGCGCAGGATGTCGGCGGTTCCCCACACCAGCCCGAGCAGTGGATCGTGCCCGACCGTCTGTACCCGGTGATACCTGGGGGTCAGCCACAGCTCGGCGTTCCACGCGACGTCATAGGGCACCTCAGCGAGACCGGCGAGCCAGTTGTCCGACGGGATGGCGAGCCGCTTCACGGCCTCGGTGAGCGGGCTCCCGGCCGGGGTGCGTACCACGAGAGCGTCCACGACGCCGCCGACCACTCCAGCGACCACCGCGGCTGCGACGTCGACCGCGTCGAGACGGGCCCGCAACTCGACCCCGGACGTGCAGCGACGACGGATCCGAGCAAGCTCGTCGTCATCGAGGAGCTCGTCGAGGCGGACCTCGGCGGAGTCGATACCTCTATCGGCTAGATTTGCGACCGCACGCGTCCGCACTGATTCGTCCGAGAGATCGCCGACCGAACTCCGCGTCGGCTGCGGTCGTCCCGCGTCGACCGGAGCGGGACCGATTCGATCTACGCCGAGGCGATCGAGCAGCCGGTCTGTGCGTGCATCGAGCGAGTCGAGCGACCGGGCCTGGCTTCGCGTCTCGTCCCGAGCGCCCGCCAGCTCTCGGCTCGCATCGTCGAGCAGCGCTCCGGACGACACCACGACGACGTCGAGGCCGCCGTCGCCGCTGCTCACGCCGTCCCCACCTCGGCGTCACGCATCCAATCCAGCGCTTCTTCGATGGCGACGATCTTGCCTTTGAGCTCCTTGATGCGGCGTGCGTTGGCATCGTTGAGAAGACGCTCCTCGGACACCTGCGCGGCGAGCAGCTCGGCATCGTCGTGGAGGCGGCGGACGACGTCCTGGGCGACGGCGCGGTCGGCCTGTGTCCGCAACAGCACGAGCTTGTAGGTGGTCTGCAGCTTCACGACCTCTGCCCGAAGCTGGTGACCACCGAGGCTGTAGAGCAAAGCCCCACCGCCCGAGCCCACCATCCCGGTCGCCGCAGCTGTACCGGTGACCATCCAGAGTCCACCGGTCATGCCGAGCCCGCCGGCGGCGATGCTGCCCCCCCCGAGCGTCGACAGCCCAAGGCTGGTCGCGGCCGCCCCAGACAGCCCGACCGCCGAACCCAACGCGGCCCCGAGGACCGGCGCCGCGGCAAGCCCGCCGCGCCCACCACCACTGCCCCGCCCAACCCCCAGATCCCGACCCGGGCCAGGCTCCGGTTCACGTGGGCGGCCTGTGCATCCTTCAACGTCTGCTGCACCTCGACCAGCTCGTCAGGCGACGCCCCTATGAGCGTTGCGACCCGCTCCAAGCCGTGTCGGAGGTGGACCTTGGAGTGCCGCAGCTCAAAGGGACTGAACGGATCGCTGCTGACTGCCTCGATCAGCGCCACGAGCCTCGTCGACGCTTCCCAGGACTCCGCCATGTGACCGAGAACTGCCTCGGGGTTGAACTCACCCACCCGAGCGACGAGCCCGCGGTAGCGGCGCATGACGACGTTCGCCATCCGCTCGGACCGATCGGCGTCGACGGTCCGCGCGGCGATGTCATCGCCCACGATCAACCCGGCGAGCAGGAGGGCGTCGACGTCCACGACGATCCCGCCGAGCGAGATGTCAGGTGTCAGGTCATCGACTTGGAGCTGCGCGGCAACCGCTCGATCGCGCACGTCGTCGGCCGGCGGGAACGAGCTGGAGCGGCTCGCACCGGCTTTTGGCGTCGGTCGGCGGGTGATCCGATCGGCGGGGATTTTACCCGCAGCCTCCCTCGCCAACTCGACGGCCCGGCGACCGGACTTCTCCAACCGACCGCGGTCATCTCCGTCGCCCGCCACACCACGAGTATGGCGTCGGGCTGTCTCAGTCCTCAGTGAGGATCACATCAGCGATCGGCAGCGTCGGTGCTCCCGCTCGTGGCGATGCCGCTCCGCCGGCCTCAGGGGCAGGGAGCGGCGAAGAGGTGGGCGTCGGGGGCGGGGTCGGTGAAGGCGCAGCCGTAGTCCTCGGCGGCCACGGCCGCCGGGTCGAGGACCTCGTCGCCGGCGGGGCGCACCCCGTCGCGCACCCACGTCACCAGGTCGTCGAAGCCCTGGGTGAGCTCGGCGTCGGTGAACCCGCAGTGCCCCACGCCCCGGATCGCTCGCTGGACCAGCAGCTCGCTGTTGCCTCGGGCGGCGACGTCGCGGGCGTAGTCGATCTCCATGCCGAAGGGCACGAACAGGTCGCCCAGGTTGTGCAGCGTCAACACGGGGATCTCGATGTCACCGGTGATGGCCTCACCCGGCGGGCGCCCCGCCGGCGGCAGGGCCACCCGCTCGACGAAGGCGTTCAGCGACGCCTCGGCGTCGTTGACGGCCGGGTCGAGATCGAGCTGGTAGGTCACGTCGGTGTTCTCGATGACGCTGCGCCCGCCGCTGTTGGGCAACGTGCCGTCGCCCAGGCCGAGGTCGAAGAAGAAGTTGCCCACCCCGGTGGCCGTCGGAAGCCCGAACCAGAAGTCGAACGCCTCGTCGAAGTTGGGACGCTCGCCGCCGCTGCGCAGCTCGACCATCGTGCGGTACTGCTCGCCGCGCTCGTTGAGGTCGAGCGGCCAGCCACCCTCGCTGACGGTGAGGGCGTCCTTGATCGCCGGCACGGTGAGCTCGACGTAGGCCTCGGGGTCGACCGGGAACTGCGAGATCCCCACCCCGAGCTGCTGGGCCACCAGGTTGAGATCGAGGAAGTAGTCGAACAGCTCGTAGTCGCCGAGCACCCCGCAGACGGGCATGGCGCCGTCATACAGCGTCGGGTACCGCTCGACCGACACGCCGGTGATGTGCCCACCCATCGAGGCACCGGCGAGGTAGTGCCGGTCGGGCCAGTGCGGCAGCCAGCGATGGGCCGACACCGCCAGCAGCGCGGTGCTGCGCACCCCCGAGCCCACGTCGTAGCCGTTGGCCGGGTAGCTCGACGCTGCCCAGGCGAAGCCCCGCTCGAGGAGGTGCGCTCGAAACGGCGGCGGGTCGACGGTCAGCTCGGGGTCATCGCCCCGGAACCCGTGGGCCCACAGCACCAGCTCGCCGTTCCAGTCCGCCGGGTGCTCGATCTGGAAGCCGGCGCCGTTCAACACCCCCCACTCCTGGGTGGCGTCCTCGTAGCCGGGTAGCGGCTCGAACGGCAGGCTGGCCTCGTCGACGAACCACGGGTCCTCGACGTCTTGGGCCACCGCCGGGACGACGGCGACGACGGCGACGGCAGCCATGGCCACCCCCACGATCATGATGCGACGCATGCGAGACCCCCCTCTGAGTCGGATCCGCACCCTAACGAGCGCCCGTCACCGACGCCGGCGCCGGTCGAGCCATCGAGGGCAGCGCAGAGACGGAACGACCTCGGGCGCGCGTTGGCGGGCAGCGCCTACTACGATCTCGAACGCGGCCCTCGTCCGGAGCCCACCGCCGGACGAGGGCCGCTCTTCACCGGTACCCCGCCTGCGGCGATCTGCTCCGCTTCAGTCGACGAGGCCAGGGCCGGCGAGCAACTCTCGACGGTCAGGCCCGGGGCGGTCGACGGTGCTCGAGCCACCACATGCGATGCTCGGGCGGCGAGAGGTGGTGCACCTCGTTGAAGCTGACCAGCATCGGACGGCCCTCCCGCACGGCGATGCGGCTCACCGAGGCCACGTCGAGGTGGGTCCGCCACGTGGTCTGGTGGTCGAGACCGAGCGCCCAGCCCACCGCCGCCTTGATCGGTGAGACGTGGGAGACCACGACCACGTCGTGCTCGACGATGGCGTCGACCAGCTCGTCGCACGCCTCAGAGGTCCGCGCCCTGAGGTCGGCCAACGACTCCCCCCCGGGGGGCGCCCAGCTGGCGTCGTCCTGCCAGCTGGCCCAGACCTCGGTGGGGACGTCGTCGAGGACCCGGCCGTCGTAGACACCGAAGTCGAGCTCGATCCAGCGGTCATCGGGTTCAGCTGCCACGCCGGATCGTTCGGCGATGGCACCGGCGGTGGCGCTGGCCCGCTGCAGGGGGCTGGTGATGACCCGGGTCACAGGCGTCACCGCAGCGGTGACCGCCTCGGCCTGGGCCAAGCCCACCTCGTCGAGGGGGTTGTCCACCCGACCCTGCATGCGTCCCGAGGCGTTGGCGGCGGTGCGGCCGTGACGGACCAGGATCAACACGACGTGGAGCCCGGGGAGGTGACGGCCGGGTCGAGCCGGCCGGTGCGCAGGAACCGTCGGCGGCGGACGGCGTCGGTCAGACCGAACCGCCAGTACGCCCACCCCAGCGCCGCCGCCCCCATCGCCTCCAACGCGACGATCACGCCGACGGGACGATCCAGCTCGGGCAGGGACACGTCAGGGAACGCCCACCCACCCGCCGGCCACCAGAACAGCTCGGCCGAGGTCCAGGCGCCCCCGGCGACCAGGGCGAGGAAGATCCCGATCGGCAACCCCAGCCACCGCCGACGGGCCCGGCGCCGACCGACCGTCGCCGCCATGACCACGACGAGCGCCACGCAGGCCCCGGCCAGGGTGTGCAGGACCATCGGTCGTCCGATCGGGCCCTCGACGGCCACCGGAGCAAGCGAGCCGGCCAGCACGACCCGGTGGTCGATCGCAGGGTCTCGGAACACGAACCACATCGCCACCATCGCCGTCCCGCAGCACCACAACGCCACCTGCTAGCCGACCACCAGCAGCGCACCGCACTCACACGACGCCACCATCCCCGGCGGGCCGTCTCGCAGCCGCTCGACCTCCATCGGCGGCAGCTGCAACATGCAGGCCGTGCAGCGGTGGCCGTCGAGGCGTCCGGCGACCACGCCGCCCCGACGCGCGCGGAGGTCGTCGTAGCGGCGCAGCACGTCGTCACCCACGGCGGCGACGGCACCGGGACGCTCGGCGGCGATCGACGTCCGCTCTTCGTCGAGCTCGGCCTCAGAGGTGGCGAGCTGGCTGCGCAGCCCCTCCACGGCGGCGTCGAGCGCACCGAGGGACCCCTCTGCTGCGGCGAGCTCGGCGTCGATGGGCTCGAGGATCTCCATCAGCTCGAGGATCTGGTCCTCCTTGGCGTCTCGACGCTCGGTGAGCGCCGACAGCTCGGCGTCGATGGCCTGGAGCTCCCGGGGAGCCGACGACGTCGACGCCCGACGGCGCTCGAGCTCGATGCGCGCGGCGATGGCGGCCACCTCGGTCTCGAGGCGGCGCTGGGCGTCGGCGTGCTCGCGCCGTCGGGATGCGATCTCGTCACGGCGTGCCGCCAGCTCACCTCGTCGGTCCATCACCGCCGTCAGCTGCTCGCGCTCGGGCAGCGTCACCCGCCGCCGGTCGAGCTGGTCGAGCCGGGTGTCGACCGCCTGCAGGGCGAGCAGGGCCTCGGCGTCGGTCACGCCGGTCACCGTACCGACCGGTGCGTCACCCCGACCCGCCGCCACCTCCACCGGGCGCGGCCGTGGTCGTCGGTGCCGGCGGTGCTGTCGTCGCCCGAGGAGCGGTCGTGGTGGGCGCCGGCGGGGCCGTGGTCGACGGTGGAGGTGCCGTCGTCGGCCGCGTGGTCGACGGGGCACTGGTCGGCGGAGCAGGGCTCGTCGTCGACGGCGGCCGGGTGGGGGCGGGGGGTCGGGTCGTCGCCGGCGGCCGGGTCGTCGCCGGCGGCCGCGTCGTCCCCGGTGGCCGAGCCGGACCCGGGGGTCGGGTCGTCGTCGGGGGTCGCGTCGGGGTCGACGGCAGGATCGGGTCAGGGGTCGGCACCGGGCGGCCGTCGGTGCCCGTCGGCGGCGGTGCGGTCGTGGGCGGCGGAGGCTCAGGTTCGGTGACCGGCGGCGGCGGCGGTGCGGTGGTCGTCGTGGGGTTCAACAGCACCTGCAGGTCACGACAGCGGACATCACGTCGCTCGTAGACGGGCGCTCCCGATGCGTCGACCCCGGCGGGCACGTCGTAGCCACGGCAGATGGCGTCCGAGCTGAAGCCGTAGCTCCCGCCGAACACATCGACCAGCGAGCACGACACGCTGACGGTGATGGTGCCCTCGGGGGTGTCGACGCGCACCGGGCAGTCCTCGTCGTCGAGGAACAGCAGGCCGCCGCCCTCGACCTCGGGCGCCACCGGGAGCTCCTGGATGGGGGTGCCCTCCAGGGCGCGGCTCATGAACGCACTCCACACCCGCGCCGGGTAGGAGCCACCGGTCACTCGGATCCCCCCGACGTCGGTCATCGGGACCTTCTCCTCGGGGTGACCCATCCACACCGCGGTGGCCAGCTGGGGGGTGAAGCCGACGAACCAGGCGTCCTCGAAGTTCTGGGCCGTGCCCGTCTTGCCCGCCGCCGGCTGGCCCGATTCGAGCTGCGCCCGGGTGCCGGTGCCCCCCGTGACGTTGGCCGCCAGCACCTCGGCGACGTTGCGGGCGGTGGACTCAGAGATCACCTGGCGACCGGTCGGGACGTGCTCGAAGACCACGTTGCCGGCACGGTCCTCGATGCGGGTGATGACGTGGGGCTCCATGCGCATGCCGTCGTTGGCGATCACCGAGTACCCGACGGCCTGCTCGAGCGGGGTGAGCTCCTGGGCGCCGAGCGACATCGACGGGTACGGCAACAAGCGCCCCTCCTCGAGGCCGATCATGCGGGTGGTCACGTCGACGACGTTCTCGAGCCCGGCGACGATCCCGAGGCGGACGAAGGCGCAGTTGGACGAGCTGGTCGTCTGGGAGCTCAAGGTGCCGAGCCGGCCGCTCGAGTTGCCGAAGTTGCGCACGATGTAGGGCTCGTCGGCCCCGTCATCGAAGGCACAGGGTCCGCGCCCGCTGATCGAGTCCGAGGGCGCAGCGCCCTGTTCGAGGGCGGTGGCCAGCACGTAGGTCTTGAACGAGGACCCCGGCTGGCGCCGGCCCTGGGTGGCCAGGTTGAACTGCTCGGCGGCGAACTCGTTGCCACCGAGCAGCGCCTTGACCGCCCCGGTGGCCGGATCGATCGAAGCCAGCGCCACTGCGAAGGGCTCGGGACCGGCGGGATCCTCGAACACCTCGGTGACGGCGTCGCGGGCGCCGCGGTCGAGATCAGGATCGAAGGTCGTGAAGATCCTCAAGCCCCCCTGGAACACGCTCTGCACCCGCTGGTCGCGCGTCTCGCCCAGCTCGGGCATCTCCAACAGGGTGCGCACCACCTCCTCGGCGAAGTAGTCCCGCCGCAGCTCGGTCTCCTGCAGCGAGCGCGAGAAGGTCGGCACCGGTCGGGCATCGATCTCGTCGGCGGCCGCGTCGTCGATGAGGCCCTCCTCGACGTACCGCTCGACCGAGCGGGCCCGGCGTTGGCGGGCGAAGTCGATGTCGGGCTCAGAGAACGTGAACACACCCGGTGAGCGGATGAACCCCGCCAGCAGGGCCATGTCGCCGTAGTCGAGCTCGTCGGCGTCTTTGCCGAAGTACACCTCGGCGGCGGCCTGCACGCCGTAGGCGGAGTTCCCGAAGTAGATGGTGTTCAGGTAGTACTCGAGGATCTCCTCCTTGGAGTACTGCCGTTCGAGCTCCATGGCGATCGTCGCCTCACGGATCTTGCGCTCGAGGGTCTCGTCGTCACCGACGATGCGCAGCTTGACGATCTGCTGGGTGATCGTCGACCCGCCCTGGGTGATGGCCCCGGCGGCGACGTTCTCGGACGCGGCACGGACCGTCGCCAGCCAGTCCACGCCGTCGTGTTCGAAGAACTGGGCGTCCTCGACCGCCAGGACGCCCTGGACGACCGTCTCGCTCAGCTGCTCGTAGCGCAGCCACTCGCGATCCTGGGCATCACGCAGGATCGTCATCAGCCCGCCGTAGGCGTCGTACATCTTCGAGCGCTGGGCACCCTGTTCGAGTTGGAGGCTCTGGGTCTGGCGCTCGCCGTCTGCTGCGGTGATCAGCGCCCGCCCGTGAGGAGCGACCGCGACCATGACCGCAGCACCCACGCCCCCCACGACCGCGGCGATCATCGCCAGGCCGACCAGGCGCAGGGCAAGGCGCGAGCCGCGGCCGGCCAGAGGTCGAGTGCTCACCGGGGCGAGAGGCTACCCGCCCCCCGGGGGCGAGGAGGAGGCGCCCGCCCGACGCCATGTGTCGCCCGGGCGTAGGCCGCTGCCCGAGACGCCTCGGTAGTGTCGTCGGCCGCGCCGAGGAGGCCCGTGGACCGCGACGACGAGGCGAGGCCGACCGGGGGTCCCGCCAGGACCGCCCTGGTGGTGGTCGGGGGCTCCCCCCCCACCGATCCGGCCCCCGGCGCACCCGACCTCGTCATCGCCGCCGACGGAGGCCTCGACCACGCCCTTGCCCTGGGTCTGCGCTGTGACATCGTCGTCGGCGACCTCGACTCGGCGTCCCCCGAGGCGCTCGCTCACGCCCGCCGCTCCGGCGCCCGCATCGAACGTCATCGCACCGACAAGGACGCCACCGACCTCGAGCTCGCCCTCGAGCTGGCTGCCGACGGGGGCTGTGACGCTGCGGTCGTCCTCGGCGGCGCACCCGACGGGCGCACCGACCACTGGCTGGCCAACGTCACGGTGCTGGGCGGGCCCCGTTGGCGACAGATGGACGTCGACGGGTGGTTGGGCGGCACCCACGTGGTGGTGGTGACCGGTGCGCGACGACGTCGCCTCGCCGTCACGCCCGGTCAGACGGTGACGCTGCTGGCCCTCGGCGGTGACGCCACCGGGGTGAGCACCTCCGGCCTGGCCTGGCCCCTCGACGGCGACACGCTCGACGCCGGCAGCTCACGGGGTGTGTCCAACCGGGCGACGGCCTCGACGGTCGAGGTGCTCGCGGCTCACGGCACGATCCTGGTGGTCGTCCCCGCCGCCGAGGACCCCTGAGTGCCCGTCGCCCGACGCCGGCCCGCCCCTGGCGTCCCTGTCGCCCGGCGCCGGTCCGCCCGTGCCACCCCCCGCGCCCCCGTCCCGACGCTGCGCCGTCGCACCGTCGCCTGGGCGGCCGCCACCCTGGCCGTCCTTGCCGTGGCGTCGTGTGCCGGGGGGCCCGCAGCGGAACCTGAGCCCCTGAGGGTCCTGGTCACCGGACTGGTGAGCGTGCCCGGCGGGGTGCTCGACGGCTTCGAGGAGGCGACCGGGCGGACCGTGCACCTCGTGACCCAGGACGGGCCGACGCGAGCCGTCGAGGACCTGCTCGCTGCGCCTGACCGTCCGATCGCCGACGTCATCGTCGGCGTCCCCGACACGCTGGACCTCCCCCTGTCCGAGGTGATCAGCACCGGGCCCGCGCTGGCGGAGGACGACATCGCACCGTCGGCGGGGCTGGGTCCGGACTCCCCCGGCGTGCCGGTCGCGGTCGTCGACCACTGCCTGGTCGTCGACGACGCCGCCCTCGAAGCCCGGGGCGTGGCGGCCCCTCGTCAGCTCACCGACGCGCTCGCCGGGGCCGCTCAAGCGGGGCTCGTCGTCGCTGACCCCGCCACGACGGTCGAGGGCGCCAGGTTCCTCGATCTGTTGCGGTCGGCGTACCCGGCCGGGTCCGACGCCGACGACTGGGTCGACGTGGCCACCGGGTTGCTCCGGTCGGGCCTGGTGGTCGCGCCCTCGTGGCGGGCGTCGATCGACGAGGCGTTCGTCGGGCTCGGGCACCCCGACGGACCGGCGATGGTCTGGGGCGCGGCCTCGCTGCCGGCCCTGCTCGTCGCCTACGACGATCCCGTCCCCGACGAGACCTCCGTGCGGGTGGTCCGCGACAGCTGCGTGCGCACGGTCCTCATCGCCGGCGTCGTCTCGAACAGCGCATCTCCCGGGGCCGCCGCACAGCTCATCTCGTGGCTACGCCGAGCCGACGTGCAGGGCCGACTGATCGACGAGCGCGGGACGATGCCGGTGCGCCTCGACGCCGAGCTGCCAGAAGCCTTCGCCCGCCACGCCCACCTGCCCCGCCAGCCGGTCCGCCCTCCAGGGACCGACGAGCGGACCGCATCAGAGGGCGCCGACCCAGCGTCGGTCTGGCGGGCCCTCGTCGAACGAGCCGCCGGAGCCGACACCACGGGCTGAGCCCGCCGCGGCGCGCAGCCGACGGCGAGAGGTCCCGCCGGCGCCAGGCCGCCGACGGCGCGAGCGGGGGCGAGATCGGTACGGTCGGCTCGGGTGGACCACGTCGAGGTGATCGAGCACACCGACCCGGGCTCGGTCTGGGCATGGGGTGCCGAGCCCTCCCACCGAAGCCTGCGGTGGCGCTTCGGGCACCTCCTCCGGTGGCGGACCGTCGTGGGCGTGATGACCGAGCGCGCCGGGGCGCCTCGCGCGGTCGACGTGAGGGGCGGAACCGACGCCGTGGTCGCCCGCTGGGCCGACGTGCACCGCACCACCGGCATGCCGCACACCCAGGATCTGCGGGATGTGCCGCTCTCCACCGCCGGGGCCTGCCAGGCGGTCACCGCCGCCCGACTCCAAGGCGACGAGATCGCCGAGCGGGTGCTGCGCCGGATGCGCGAGTGGCTCTTCGTCGTCGGTGAGCCCTACGACACGACCGTGGCGCTGGTGGCTGCGGTGTCAGGCGTGCCCGGCCTCGACATCGACGACTACGTCAACGCCCTCGACGACCCCGTCACGCTCGTGGCCCTCGAGCGCGACCGGGACGAGGCCCGCCGGCCCACCCGAGCGGCCCTCGAGGTCACCGACACCCGCCCCGGCAACGGCAGGGTGCGCCCCGGTGGCGACGGTCCGCGCTTCGCCTTCCCCTCCCTGGTGCTGCGGGGACCGGCCGGTGAGGCGACCGTGGCGGGCTGGCACCCGCTTGCCCAGCACGAGGCCGCGCTCGAGACCGTGGCGCCCGGCATCCTGGGCGAGGCGCGGCGTCCTCCGTCGACCGATGAGGTGCTGGTCCGATGGGGATGTGCCGCCGACGTCGAGCTCGCCGTCCTGTGCGGTCCGGGCGGCACCGACCCCGCCGGGGCCGTCGTGCACCGCACGAGCGGCGGGGCGCTCTACATGACCCCGACCGAGGCCCGAGCCCGGGGGTTGGGCAAGCCCGCCTAGACCGTCCCTGGCGGCGCACCGACCCGGGCTCACCGAGCGCACCGGCGCCGGTGGGGTGCGAGCACCACCCACGACCGACGTCGCCACTCCGGGATCTCAACTCGACCCGTCTGCGCGCCGATGGACGAAGCGACCGACGACGGAGAGCTCGATGGCCCTGCAGATCTCGACCCTGGTGGACGAACTGGCGCTGCTCCCCGAGCAGAGCAGCGCCACGATGCGCCTGTTGGCCATGCTCGATGATCCTGACACCGGCGCCCGTGAGATCGTCCCGGTGCTCGAAGCCGACCCCTCGATGACCGCCCGCCTGTTGACCTTGGCGAACTCGGCGTTCTTCGGGCTCCGGGCCCACGCCTCCAACGTGTGGTCGGCGTCGATGATCGTCGGGTTGAACGTGGTGCGCGCCCTCGCGGTGTCTGGGGGCCTGGGCCTCTCTGACACCCGGCGCGGGGCGATGCCCTCTGGGTACTGGGCGCACGCGGTGGCCACCGGTGCGGCGGCCAGCGTCCTCGCCCGGGAGGTCGGAGACCGCCCGAGCGATGCGTTCTCGGCGGGTCTGCTGCACGATCTCGGGGTGGCGCTCATGTTCCGCGCCGACCGGTTCCGCTTCGGCGAGGCGGCGGTGGTCATCGACGGTCACGCCGCGCTCGATCCCGACGCCGAGCACGAGGTGTTCGGGACCCGCCACGACCTCGTCGCCGGCGTCGTCCTCGAGCACCTCTACTTCCCGGATGCCCTCGTCGCCGCCGTCGCCCGCCACAACGAGGACCCCGGTGACCTCAGCGAGCAGCTGGGTCGCATCGTCGTGGCCGCCGCATCCCTCGCAGAGCACCTCGGCCGGCCGTCCTGCTCGCGTCCCGCACCCAGGCCTGAGGTGGCCTTGGCTGCACTCGGCCTGAGCCCTGAACCCCCCGAGGAGCTGATCGTCCAGGTGACGAACGAGATCGACGCACTCGACGCGCTGTTGCGTTGAGTCCCGGCGAACCCCGGCGAGCCCGGCGAGCCCCGGCGACGGGCCCGACGTTCACCGCAACCGGTCGGTGACCAAGAAGCGCAACGCTCCGGTGCTCCCCGGGTGACCGCAGCACCAGCAGGTGTCGTCGGCCGCGCCGGTCCAGGTGACCTCACAACCCCGACAGGCCCGCGGGACCGCACTCGCAGACCGGGGGAGCTCGAGCACCGGGGCGGCGACGGCCACGGGGAGGCGCATCTGCACCACGTCGACCGGCGTCGCTGCCACCGAAGCGATCTGGCCCGTCCGCCAGCGCTGCGGGCGCGAGCGACCCGGGGCACACCGGCGGGGTTTGGGGCCGGGTCGGTGGCGGCGATACAACGCGGAGGTGGCCGGTCGCACCATCCTCGTCCTCGGCGCCACGGGATACGTCGGCGGGCGTCTCGTCCCCGCCCTCGTGGCCGCCGGCCATCACGTCCGGGCTGCAGCTCGTCGCCCCGAGCAGCTAGCCGACCGGCCCTGGATCGACAAGGTCGAGGCGCCGGCGGTCGATGCCCTCGAACGTGGCGATCTCGACGCCGCCCTGTCAGGCGTCGACGTCGTCATCCACCTCGTCCACTCGATGTCAGGCGGTGACGACTTCGCCGAGCTCGACCGTCGCATCGCCACCAACGTCGCCGAGGCCGCAGCCGAGGCCGGCATCGCACGCATCATCTACCTCGGAGGTCTCGGCAGCGAGGCCGACGACCTGTCAGACCACCTGGCCAGCCGTCACGAGGTCGGAGAGGTGCTGCGCTCGGGTCCGGTGCCGGTCACCGAGGTGCGCGCCGCCATCGTGCTGGGCAGCGGCAGCGCCTCCTTCGAGATGCTGCGCGGCCTCACCGAGCTGCTGCCGGTCATGGTCGCCCCTCGCTGGGTCAACCGGACCCGCTGCCAGCCCATCGCCGTCAGCGACCTGCTCGCCGACCTCGTCGCCCTGGTCGACGAGCGCTTCGACGACGCCGACCGCACCCTCGATGCCGGCGGGCCTGACGTCGTCACCTACCGGGACATGATCCTCACCTACGCCGAGGTCAGCGGCCTGCGCCGGCGGATCGTGCCCGTCCCGGTGCTCACGCCCCGCCTGTCCTCGCACTGGGTCGGCCTCACCACGACGCTGCCCCGGTCGCTGGCCGCCGAGCTGGTCGAGAGCCTCGTCAACGACGTCGTCGTGCGACCCGACCACGACATCTCCGCCGTGCTGCCCCGCGATCGGACGCCGATGGCCCGGGCGATCGAGGAGGCGGCAGCCGAGGTGGAGGATCCCACCACCTCGACCCGCTGGTCCGACGAGCAGCTGCTGAACCAACCGGCCGCCCCGGCGCCCTGGGACCCGGACTGGTCGGGCCCCGCTGCCTACGAAGACGTCCGGATCTTCCAGGTCGACACGCCCCGAGACACCGTCTTCACCTCCCTCACCTCCATCGGGGGTGACCGGCGCTGGTTGGTGGCCAACGCCCTGTGGGGCATCCGGGGGTTGATCGACCAGCTCGTCGGCGGGGTCGGTCTGCGTCGAGGCCGGCGCCATCCCCAGCACCTGCGCGTCGGCGACGCCCTGGACTGGTGGAGGGTCGAGCGCATCGAGCGACCCGAGCTGCTCCTGCTGCGGGCCGAGATGCGCATGCCTGGGCGGGGCTGGCTGTCGTGGCGCCTCACCGAGGACGGAGCCAGCACCGAGATCGAGCAGCGGGCGACCTTCGTGGCCAAGGGGCTGTGGGGACGCGCCTACTGGTATTGCCTGCTGCCCTTCCACGGGATCATCTTCCCCCGCCTCGTCCAGCGCATCGCCGCTGACGCCACGACCCCCGTCGACGAGCCCGAGCTGGTCGAACAGGACGCCTGAACGGTCGAACGGCTCGTTCACCGACGACTCGGAGGTCACGATCCATGCGCACGGTCTGGGTGTTCGGCGACCAGCTGAACCGCCGCATCGGCGCCCTGGCCGGCGCCCGACCCGGCGAGGACCGGGTGCTGGTCGTCGAGAGCGAGGGCCTGCTCGACAACGGCCGTCACGTCCAGCGGTCGCACCTGGTGATCACCGCCATGCGTCGCTTCGCCGCCGAGCTGGTGAGCGCCGGCTTCGAGGTCGACCTGCGGCGGGCCCCCGATCTCCGCACCGGGCTGGCCGACCACGTCGCTGCCCACGATCCCTCCGAGGTGGTCGCCACCGAGCCCAACTCGCGAGCGGCCCGGGCGCTGTGCGAGCGCCACGAGGTCACCACGGTGCGCTCGAACCAGTTCCTCTGTCACCACCTCGACTTCGCGGCCTGGGCCGCGGAACGCTCGACGGTGCGCATGGAGGACTTCTACCGCTTCACCCGGGCCCGCCTCGGCTACCTGATGGACGGCGCCGAGCCGGTCGGAAGCCGCTGGAACTACGATCACGACAACCGCCAGCCCCCGCCGGCGGATCCGGCGTCGGCCTTCACCGACCCGCCGACCTCGAGCCTCGATGACCTCGACGCCGAGGTGCTCGCCTCGCTGCCCGAGACCCACGGCGAGGCTCCGGTCGGCATCTGGGCGACGTCACGCCGGGCGGCGCTCGCCCGCCTGCGTCACTTCTGCGATCACGAGCTCGTCCGGTTCGGGCCCTACGAGGACGCCATGACGACCGAGTCGTGGAGCTTGGCCCACTCGGTGCTGAGCCCCTACCTCAACCTGGGCCTGCTGCTACCGGGGGAGGTCTGTGACCGGGTCGAGGAACGGTTCCGGGCCGGGGCCGTGCCGATCAACTCCGCCGAGGGCTTCATCCGCCAGGTCATCGGCTGGCGTGAGTACGTCTGGGGCCTGTACTGGCTGTGGCCCGATCACGTCGAGTCCAACGTGTTGGACCACCAGCGCGACGTGCCGGCGTCCTACCGGGGCGCACGCACCGACATGGCCTGCGTCGCCGACGTGGTGGGCGGGCTGCGCGAGCGGGCCTGGGTGCACCACATCCCCCGCCTCATGATCCTGTCGGGGTTCGCCAACCTCTACGGCACGCACCCCCGCAGGCTGATGGACTGGATGCTGGCCCACTACGTCGACGGCGCCGACTGGGTGATGGTGCCCAACGTGATGGGCATGGCGCTGTGGGCCGACGGCGGGAAGATGGCGACCAAGCCCTACGTGTCGGGCGGGGCCTACGTGAACCGGATGAGCGACTACTGCGGGGGTTGCCGCTATGACCCCAGGCGGCGCACCGGTGAGGACGCCTGCCCGTTCACCACGCTGTACTGGGACTTCCTGGCCCGTCACGCCCGGCGGCTCGAGGGCAACCGGCGCATGGCTCGACCCCTGTCATCGATGCGGAACCTGTCGGACCTCCCCGAGGTGCGGGCCCGGGCCGACGACGTGGTGCGAGGGCTCACCGAGGGCACCGTCTGAGGAGTGGGGAACCCACCCCGTGCACGGCGCCAGAGGGCGGCGACCCGCCGGACGTTCGAACCGGGGCGTCGCTAAGCTAGATCCATCGCACATCACGCTCCACGGGCCGGTCCCGCACGGCGCTGCACCAGGCGCAGATCGTTCACCGGCGCCGGGGTCGCGGGCCTGGTGCTCGTCGCCGTCGCGCTCGCCGCGTTGGCGGGTCCAGCCGGTGCCCACCCGCTCGGCAACGCGACGATCAACCATTACACGGGCCTGATCGTCACGCCTGACACCGTCGAGATCGATCACGTGCTCGACATCGCCGAGATCCCCACCTTCCAACAGCGCGACCTCCACGACGCGTCACCAGCGCGACGTTGCGGTGCCCTCACCGACGGGCTCGCGGTGTCGGTCGACGGCGCGGCCCTCGCGCTCGAGCTGACCCGGGCCGAGGTGACCTTCCCCGAGGGCGACGGGGGCCTCGACACCACCCGCATCGAGTGCGGCTACCGGGCGGGCTACGACCGCAGCGCCGAGCGGGTGCGCGTCGAGTTCGAGGACCGCAACCACCGGGCTCGGGCCGGGTGGAAGGAGCTCAGCGTCCAGGGCGACGGCATGCGCACCGACGCCTCGGTGCCCGCGAACAGCACCAGCGACCGCCTGCGCGCCTACCCCACCGATTCGGCCCTGCCCGATCTCACCGCCGTCGGCTTCGACGCCGTCGTCGATCCCGACGTGTCGCCCGTCGGCACCGGTGCACCCGGCGGCGACGCCGACGACGGTGAGGACGATGCGCTCTCCTCGCTGCTCGCCGACGGCGACGGCGGGGTGCTCGCGCTGGCCGGTGCGATGGCGGCCGCCGCCGGTCTCGGGGCGCTGCACGGCCTGGCGCCTGGCCACGGCAAGACGCTGATCGCCGCCTACCTGGTGGCCAGCAAGGGCACCCAGCGCCAGGCGTGGCTGCTCGCCCTGGCGGTGGCGGTGTCACACACCCTCGGGGTCTTCGTGCTCGGGATCATCACCGTCGTCGCCTCGGCCAACTTCGCGCCCGAGCGGGTGTACCCGTACCTGCAGGCCATCTCCGCCGCCATCATCCTCGGCCTCGGCGCCTGGGTGCTGGTGCACGCAGTGGCGGGCCGCAGGCGTCGTGCGCCGGGCCACCTCGCCCCCCGACCCGTCCCCGTGCCCGTGGCCTCGGGGGCGCCCGTCGGGGCCGGCGCCCCCACCCCCCTGCCCGACTACCCCCACGACCACGACCACCTGCACGACCACGACCACCCCCACGACCACGACCACCCGCACGACCACGACCACCCGCACGACCACGACCACCCGCACGACCACGACCACCCCCACGACCACGACCACCCGCACGACCACCCCCACGACCACGACCACGGCCGCGGCCGCGGCGGGTGGCACACCCACGGACTGCTCCCCCACCGCCACGGCACCCGCCTGCGACGCCTCGACCCGTCCGGCGGGCCGCTCACGGGTCGGGCGCTGGCCGCCATCGGCCTGTCGGGGGGCCTGGTCCCATCGACGTCTGCGGTGCTGGTGCTGCTCGCCGCCGTGCAGCTCGAGCGACTCGCCCTGGGCGGGATGCTCGTCCTCGCCTTCGGGGTCGGCATGTCGGTGGCCCTGGTGGCCGCCGGCGCCGGTCTGCTGGCGATCTCCCGCCGGGCGGAGGGGCGCTTGGACACCCTGGGCATCACCCGGCGCCTCACCGCCGTGGTGCGTCCCGTCGCCGGCGTCGTCATGCTCGGCGTCGGCACCGTCTTGATGATCCGAGCCGTCGGCGCCCTGTGACCGCCCAGTCGCCGTCAACTCGGTCGCTGCGCCGTCGACCTGGGCGCTCCCGACGACAGCGCCACGACGCGACGCCGGGCCCGGCACCGATCTCGCTTCGCCGCTGGTTCGGCGCAGGCAGCGTGGCAGTCGGCCTCGCCCTGGTGGGCGCTGCCTGCTCGCCCGCAGATGACACCGCCGCGGACGGGTCGGCCGAGGTGCTCACCGTCGGGCTCGACCCGTCCTCGACCGACCCCGTCGACGTGGCGATCCTGTCGGCCCAGGCGAGCGTGGCCGACGACCCCGAGGACCTCGCCGCCCGTCACGCCCTGGGCGACGCCTTCATCGCCAAGGCTCGCCAGAGCGCCGACCCCGCCTACTGGGATCGCGTCGAACGGCTCGCTGCCCAGACCATCGAGGACCATCCCGACGACCTGGTCGCGCTCAACCAGCGGGGCGCGGCGCTCCTGGCCCAGCACCGCTTCGAAGCGGCGCTGGAGGTCGGACGCACCGCCGTCGGGGTCGGACCCTCCACCGCTGCGGGGCTGGCCGTCGTCGTGGACGCCCTCAACGAGCTCGGGCGCTACGACGAGGCAGCCGAGGCGACCCAGCAGATGGTCGACCTGCGGCCCGATCTCGCCTCGCTGGCGCGCGTGTCCTTCGCCCGTGAGCTACGTGGCGATCTGGGCGGCGCCATCACCGCCATGCAGCAGGCCCGGTCGACGGGATCGACCGATCCGGTCGACGTCGCCTTCGTCGAGGCCCAGCTCGGCCAGCTGCTGCTGCTCGCTGGCCAGGTCGACGAGGCCGAGGCCGCCTTCGACGCTGCGCTGGCGCTCTCGGCGACCGACATCACCGCCCGAGGGGGCCAGGCCAAGGTGGCGGTGGCGCGGGGCGAGGTGGACCGGGCCGCCGAGCTGCTCGGCCGGGCCGTCGAGGTGGCCCCGGTCCCCGAACTGGCCATCGCCTGGGCCGACGCCCTCCAGGCCGCCGGGCGCGCCGACGAGGCCACCGAGGCGGACGACCTCGTCGAGGTCCTGTTCGCCCTGCAGGCCGACGCCGGGGTGTCGATCGATCTCGAGCTCGCCGTCCACCTCGCCGACGCCGGGCGCGCCGACGAGGCCGTCGAGCTCGCCGAGGCGGCGGTGCAGCGCCGCCCGAGCACCACGGCCTGGGACGCATTGGCCTGGGCGTCGCATCGCGCCGGCGACCTCGATTGTGCCGAGGCGGCCGCAGCCCACGCCGTCGAGCTGGGCACCATCGACCCTCAGACCCGGTTCCACGCTGCGGTGATCGCCGAGGCGGCCGGCCACGAGCGGGCGGCGGCGGAGCACCTCGAGGTCGTGTTGGCCACCAACCCTCGGTTCTCGGCGGTCCTCGCCGACGAGGTCACCCAGATGGCCCGCCGCCTCGGCGTCGACACTGAGGGCTAGTCGGTCGAGCCCGGCGCGGGCGCCTCCCTCGAGGTCGCCCTCACACGACTGCCCGCACACCGCCCACGCCCGACGGCGGCGCTGTCCCGCCTCACCCCCGGCCGAGCGCTGCGGCCCGAGCGCGCAAGAGCCCGGGCCCCGGGACGTCGCCGCCCCGGTCGCCCGGGCCCTCTCGGATCCATCACGACCCCCCCGGCTCAGGCCGGGGCGGGTCGAGCGGTACGGCTGCTAGGGCGTCGGCACCGGGGTCGAGCCGAGCTCGGTGGCGCTGTAGCCGCCGAAGGGCGGCGCCAGGTAGGGGAACTCGTCGAGGAACTCGGCGTCGTTGGCGTCGACCCCGTCGGTCAGCTGGTTGTTCGGCGCCACGTTGAACTTGGGCGTCAGCGGCGTCCCGCCGGCGAGGAGGCGCAGCATGATGTCGACGACGTCGTTCTCGAGCTGGCGTCCGTTGGGGAAGCCCGCCGGGTCACCGCCGAAGAGCCCGAGCGCCGCCGGGTCCTGTGACGGATCCACCGCCAGGTTCACCCGCAACAGGTCGGCCGGGGGCAGCGCCTTCTCGGCGCTCAGCTGGCTGGCGACCCGACCGTTCAGCACGGCGACGATGTCGAAGCGCTTCGGGTTGCCGTTGGCGTAGAACCCACCGGGGGGCGTCTCGACACCGGGGTACAGCACCGGGATGAGCCGGGCCGGCTCGGGGTCGAGGATGAAGGGGAAGTACTGCGCGTCATCGACCGGATCGCTGTAGTTCCACTCGTCCTTCTCACCCAACGGGATCAGCACCTCGTTGACGAGCGGAAGCCCCAGCCGGGCGATCTGGATCCACGGGCCCGAGGTCGCCGGCTCGTCGCCGGTGGGCGACAGGGTGCGCACCTGCTGACGGCTGGTCGAGCTCCACACCCCGATGAACGAGTCGGCGTCGATGACCTTCTGGGGCACCTCGCCGTTGACGTTCAGCTCCTCGATGGGCAGCTGCAGGGCGATCGAGTGCACGTTGTAGCCGGCCAGGCCGTCACGACCCTCCTCGGCGGGCAGGGGCAACAGGTGCGCCGGGTTCAGCGGACGCAACCCGAGCAGGTCGAAGGCCGAGCCGAGATCGACGAAGAACGGGTCGTCACGGGGGCCGGCGAACACCTTGGCGCCACCGGGCAGGTCCATGACGCCCGCCGCACCGATGTTCTGCTGGTAGTCGGGCGTCGAGCGCACCCCGACGTTGACCGGCGGAACCGGGAGGTCCTCGGCGATCACCTCGGAGCCCTCGGGGGTGACCTTGCGCACCGAGTAGTACTGGCGGATGTTGAGGTCGGGGTCATCGATCGAGGTGACCTGGTTGACGTTGTAGAGGAAGGTCTGGTCCTCGAAGGCCAGCTCGGTGCGGAACCGGAACTGGTAGCTGATGTCGGTGGCGACGTCGCCGTCGTTGTCGACGTGCAGCTCGTAGAGGACGTCCTCACCGAAGCCGTAGTAGTTCGGCCCGGCCTGGGGAAGCTCGCCCGGGATGAAGTTGGCGATGAGGTTCACCATCGAGGGGTCGCCTGCGTCGCGGAACGCGTAGACGTCGGTGACGTCGGCGACGGGGTCCTTGGCGATCTGGGGAGCTTCCCGGTGGCTCGAGGCCCCGGCCGGCCCGGTGACGGCGACCGAGGCAAGGGCCGCAGCCGCTGCCCCCGTCGCGATGGTGCGCTTCAATCTCATGCGTGATGCCTCCGTTGGGGTCGACGGCACGCCGGATGTGCGCTCCGCCCGCAGCGACCCTAATCGCACGTCGGTCCGAAGTGCGACCATGGGCGGGTGGAGATGGGGAGCGACCGGCTGACGTCGGCAGTGGGTGGCTCAGGCCACGAGCGCCAGCACCTGCCACCGGCCGTCGATGGGGGCCAGCACGACGTCGACGTCGACCGGCCCGCTCAGCTCGACGATGCGCGCCCAGGCGAGCACGTCGGTGGAGTACTGCTCGACGAGCGCCGTGACGGCGCTGGGCCCCGGTTCGAGTCGTCTGACCTCACCGGCCACGACCGGCAGGCTGGAGGCGCACAGACCCCCACCGGCGGTGACGTCTCCGAGCAGGTCGTCACCGACCTGGAGGGTGCGGGCGCGCTCGATGTCGCACCCTTGGACCGCTTCGGCCCACCGCTGAGCGACGTCGCCCGCCTCGGAGTCGTCGGGAACGAGGAACTCCCGCCGGGGATCGGGGTCGACCAGCCAACCCTCGGCCGTCTCGACCGCAGCGAAGGTCTGACGCTCGGGGCCCCGGAGCCCGACGAAGGGATCGAGGCCGGGGTCATGTGTCACCTCGACCTGCACCTCGGACCCATCGGTGCTCACGACCTCGAAGTCGACGACGTCAGGCAGCGAGTCCCGGCGGCGCTGCCAGTCCCGTGGCGTCGGCGCCACGTCGCGCCCGGCGGGTGACAGCAGGGCGTGGGACGCGTCGAGATCACCCGCCCGGTCGGCCTCCAGCATCGCCTCGACCGCCTCGGACGGCGAGGAGGCGGGATCGGCACCCTCGGGGATGTCGGCGAGCTCGTCGGCGGTGACGATCGCCTCGGTGGCGGTCGCATCATCGGCGAGCTCGTCGGCGGCGTCGGCGTCGGTGTCGTCGCTGCAACCGGCGCCGAGCACCACCGCCAGCGCCATGGCGACGATCACCAGGTGCCGGGCGCCGCGCTGGGGGCGGTAGATGGGTCGCACGGGGTGGGGACCGTAGCGTCGCCGGTCAGATGAGGGACCTCGGGGCGCCCGGCGATGCTGCGGCGAGCCGGCGGACGACTCAGACGTCGGGCGTCGCGACGTCGACGAGGATGTCGACGAGTACGGCGTGGGCCTCGGGCCCGTCACTGCCGTGCCCGCCCGGCCCGGCCCGCTCGTGATCCTCGAACAGCGTGACGATGCCGAGCAGCACCGAGTAGGTGACGAGCCCGGCGATGAACCAGCCGAGGTGCGAGCGACGGGTGGAGGGGATCTCCTCCTTGAACACGTTCAACAGGATGCCGCCGGCGAGGAAGGCCGTGAGCACGCTCACCACGACGGTGCGGGTCGGGGCGACGAGGGCGGCGAGGGCCCAGCCACCGAGCAGCGCCCCGGCGAGCAGCAGGCGGGCAGGTCCCCGGTCGAAGCGATCCCCGTAGTGGTCCTCCAGTCCTCGGTCCGACAGCATGAAGTGCAGTCCGATGGCCACGGTGAACAGCACGGCGAACCAGACGCTCACCCGGTAGTTCGATGGCAGGGTGTAGGCGATCACTGCGTTGTAGATCATGACGAGCCCCAGGTGCACGGCGAACACCCGGGATCGCTCGCTCTCCTGCGCGTCATCGTGGTCAGACCCCGAGCGCTGGGCCGACCACTGGGCCAGGCGCTCCAAGGCGTAGTAGGCGGCGAAGCCGCCGAGCGCCACGCCGAACAGGCCGAGCTCGATGAGCGCGGTGGCCTCGATCTGGTCGTCCAGGACCTCACCGAAGCGCTCGTTGCCGTGGGCGACCTCGGGCAACAGGTGCAAGAACACGTAGGCCACGGCGAGGCCGCCGGCGAAGGAGGCCGTGACGTGCTCCGATCGGCCCGACAGCCGTCGCAGCTGCGGGGCACCGAGGTGCGCCCCCACGAGGACGACCGTCGACGCCAGCCCCCACCACACCGAGGCAGGTGCGCTCACCTCGCCCGCCTCGAGCACCACCGCCGCCGGGCTCACCGATCGCTCCACGCCCGCTCGGCGGTGCTCGTCACGGTGCGGTGAGGAATTCGCACAGGTCGCTCCGGGCGGTGGCTTCGGTGGCCAGGAAGAGGTGGCCGCCGTCATAGCGGCGCCAGCGGGCCCCGGGGATGCGGTCGGCCAGGCGCCGTGCGGCCTCGGGGGCGGCGATCCCGTCGAAGCGACCGGCCTGGACCAGCACGGGCAGGTCGAGGCCGCCGAGCCGGTCCCAGGTGTCGTGCCCGGCACGGGCCTCCAGCTGACGGCGGACCCCGACCGCCCGGCCCTCATCACCGCCGCCGATGGCCCGCCGGGAGAGGACGTCGGCGACCAGGGCAGCGGTGCGACCCGGGTGGGCGGCCCGCCACGGGGCGTCGAGGCGGACGTCGGCCAACTCGAGGGTGCGGACGGCCTCGGCCTCGGGGGTGTCCAACGGCTCGAGGGTGTGCAGGGGGTACGAGCTGGCGCCCGCTCCTCCCGGGGTGGTGGCCACGAGGGCGAGGCGCGACACCACGCGGGGGTGGCCCAGCGCCAGCTCCTGGGCGACCATCCCCCCGAAGGACAGTCCCACGACTGCCACCGGGCCGTTGGTGCCGAGCGCCTCGGGCCCCACCGCGTCGACGAGCGCTGCGGCCTCGTCGGCGTAGTCGGCCATGGTGGCGGGTCCATCGACGATGGTGGAGCGCCCGAGGTTGCGTTGGTCAAAGGCCAGCGCCCTGGTGACCGAACGCAGAAGCGGCCGGATCGTGTCGGGCGCCCTCAGGTCGGCGCCGGTGCCGCTGATGAACAGCACCGGCGGCCCCGATCCCCCGGCCTCCCACTGGAGCTCGATCCCCCGGACCTCAGCTCGCCCACCGAAGAGGGAGGGTGCGACGTCGCCGGGCGACGGCGGCGTCGGCCTGTGCGGCGCCGGCGGCCCGTCGCGTTCGGCTCTGGCCCCCACCGTCCCAGCCTGTCAGCTGGCGGGGGCGTGTCCGACCGCTTCGGGTGGGTGGCGGGGCCCGCCCCTTTGACCTGCCCGCAGCTTGTGGCCGTGTTGTCAGCAGGGGCGTACCGCAGGCTCCAGATCCGACGTCGAGGCGCCGACGGTGAGAGCGTGACCTCCCCGGCTCGACACCCCCGTTGGTGGCAGGCCTTGCGCATCCCGTGGCGACTGGCCCTGGTCGCCGGTCTGCCCCTGCTGATGGTCGGTGTCGTGTCCGCCCAACAGGTGTCCGAGCGTGCGGAGATCCGTGACGACGCCCGTCGCGACGAGGCCCGCCTCGAGGTGGCCGGGGCGCTGGTCGACCACGCCGGCCAGCTCATGGCCGTGGAAGCAGCCACCCGCGGCCGTCTGGCCGAGGCCCCGCTGCTTCCCGGCTCAGCAGTCGCGCCGTACTTCGAGCGGGCCGAGACCTCAGCGGCGGCGGTGCGCCGAGCCGCTGAGGGCGTCGAGGCGGACGCCAGCACCGGCGTCGGCATCGACGCCGCCCGAGCTGCGGCCAGATCGCTGGACGAGCTCACCGATGACGTGGTCGACCGGCGCGTCGACTCGGGCGTGGCGGTCGAGTTCATCCGTGACCGACTCGAAGCCGGCGCCACCGCCTTGAACCTGCTGCTGGCCCCGATCGAATCGTCGAGCGGGGTGGCGACCGTCACGCTGTTCGAGATCGCCGACCTCCACGTCACCGAGGCGGGCCTGACGAACCTGCTGATGGTCGGCGTGAAGCTGGACGCCGCCAAGACAGCCGAGCTGCAAGCCGCGCGGGCCGGGCAGGTGTCGCTGCTCGGCGTGCTCGGTGACCTCATCCCCCCGGGCTCCGCCGACGCCTACCAGACCTTGATCGCCCACGAGACCGAGACCGCGCCCGACTTCCGGGCGGTGGTCGACGACATCGCGGCGTCCCCCGGTGCGCCGAACGGGTTGATCATCTCGGCCGTCAAGAGCTCGGGTTCCTCGTACGCCAAGGCCATGAAGGCCGTGGGCGTGAGCCTGTTGGATCAGATGTCCGGTGAGGTGGAGGCGCGCCGAGCGGCCGCCGACTCCGGCTACCGCCTGGCGATCGCTGCGGGACTGTTGACGTTGACACTGGGCATCGCGCTGACCGTCGCGGTGGGCTGCTCGATCACCCGGCCGCTGCGCCGTCTCACCGCAGCGGCGACCGAGGTGAGCCACGGCAACCTCGACGTCGACCTCCCACCTGGGGGCCATGACGAGCTGGGCCGGTTGAGCACCGCGTTCGCTGAGCTGACCGGGTCGCTGCAGACGCTGGTCGCCCAGACCGAGGCCGTTGCCGCCGAGCGGTTGCACGACCCCGTGATGGCCCACCGCCTGCCGGGCGCCCTGGGGGAGCTGGCGGCGGCGACGGTCGAGCGGATCTCTCACACCACGGCCCGCCTGCACGAGGCTGCGACCACCGACGAGCTCACGGGCCTGATCAACCGCGACGGGCTGCGACGGGTGCTCGAGCTCGCCTGCTCAGAGGGTGATGCGGCGGTGCTGTTCATCGACCTCGACCGCTTCAAGCAGGTCAACGATCACCACGGCCACCTGGCCGGCGACGAGCTGCTGGCCGAGACGGCCCGGAGGCTCCGTCAGGCGGTGCGCGAGGGCGACGTCGTCGCTCGCATCGGGGGTGATGAGTTCGTCGTCGTCCTGCCCGATGACCCGCCCGCCGACGAGGCCGAGGCGATCGCCGGCCACGTCCGCAGCAGCATCGAACGACCGATGATGATCAGCACCGGCGCTGCGCTCAGCGTCGGCGCCTCGATCGGCCACGCCCGCAGCTCCGAGGCACACTCGATCGAGGGCCTGCTGGCTGCGGCCGACCACGCCATGTATCGGACCAAGCACCGCAGCCGCACGGCGGCGTGGCCTGCCGTCGAGCCGGATGCAACGACGAGCCGGCAGACCGCTGTCGGTTCAGCACGCCGCTGACACACACCAAGTACCATCCGTGGCATGAACGTGCCACCCGTGGTGACGAAGGTGTCGGTCGATGCGCAAGGGCGGATGGTCCTGCCCAAGTGGCTACGGCGCGAGCTCGGCGCCGACCCCGGGGAGCTGGCTCTTCACCGCACCCCCGAGGGAGTCCTGCTCACGCCCCTCACCCCGGTCGCCGAGGTCGCTGAAGCCCCCGATGGAGCGCCCGTACTCCGACTTGGCCGCCCGGTCTCCAACGAGGAGGTGCTGGGCGCGATCGGCGAGGAACGGGCCCAGCGGTGATCGACACGTCGGCCCTGGTCGCCGCCCTGATCGCCGATCACGAGCACCACGACCTCGCCCGACCACGTTCCACCCGCCAGGTCGCCATCCCTGCGATCGTCCTGGCCGAGACGTTCGCCCAGCTCCGCCGGACCTTCCGCCAACCAGCCGACGTGGCCAGCCGTGTCTTGCGTCCCTGGTCCGATGACCCCGCTCGCATCCTGGCCACCACCGCCGATGCCGTGGCGACCGTGTTCCGCCGAGCCGTCGAGCTGGACCTCGGCGGCAACGTCCACGACGCCCTCGTCGCCCAGGTCTGCCTGCAACACGCCACGACGCTGGTCACCCTCGACCGTCGCCAGCACGCCGTGGCGCTGGCCCTCGGAGTCGACAGCACCTACCTGCTGGCGTAGACCCCGGCGCCGTCCCCCGGGCTCCGCTGTGGAGTCGCCGGTCCATCGAGGACGCCGGCGCAGGATGAGGTGCTCTGGACAGGACGTGCTCGGTGGGCGTGGAGGGGCTCGAACTCCGATGAAATCGGAGTTCATCGCTCTGGGGCGACGTGGTCGCCGCTCACGGGTCCCACTCGGCGTTCGTGTTGATGCACCGATCCGAACCTCCCATCTGGCACACGGCCACCTCGGGTTCGTCGCCGAGGTCGGTGGCTGTCACGAACCGCAGGTAGGCCGTACCCGGACCGATGATCGCCGGCAGCGGGCACACGTAGGGAGTGCCGTCGGCGTCATAGGTGCCGATCACGCGAGCCGACGCCTCGACGGGCCACGACGACGATGCCAGTCCCCGCGAGACGCCATCCGGGGTAGTGACGGTCCAGCACATCCCGCGGCTGTAGAAGAGATCGCCGGGTTCGAAGGTGAGAGTGACGACGTATCGGGACCCCTTGGCAGGCCAGACATCACCGGCGGCGTTGTTGATCACGGCGATCTCGCCATAGGTGTCGTCGACGCAGGCCGCAGCCCGGGCCACGACGTCCTCGGACATCGACTGTTCGAGGAAGTCTGCTCTCAGATGCCCACCAGCACCGGTGATGTCCTCGCCGACCGCGACGCTCGTCCCGTTCGCCAGCACGACCGACGACTCACCGGCGGACCACAACGACCCGTTGGGCCAGATCACGGGGTACCGTTCCACGTCCCCGACGAGGCAGAGGCAGTCGCTGTCGATGCTGACGGTCCCGTCGACGCTGGCCTCCATGCCGCCTGCGTTGTTGCCCGGGTCGGGGTGGGCGATCACCGGACCGGCGCTCAGCGACTGATCGGGCACCGTCGACGACGCCGCCCGCGATGTCGTCGACGTCGCGCCAGGCGACCCGTCAGCCCGGCGGCCTCGAACGCAACGACCTCATCGGGGAGCAGCCCGCCCACGTTCACGGCTCCCTCGAAGGACGTCTGGAGCTGCGGGGCGCCGACCACGCGCCCGTCGATGACGAGCGCGACCTGCGCACCGCGCTCGCCCCACTCGTCGAAGCGACCGGCGGCATCCCCATTGAGGACGAGCGCTGCGGAGGTGTCCCCGGTCCGGCTGACCTCGATGACGTCGCCACTGGTGATCTCCGCTTCGGCGACCTCCAGGCACAACGTGGGTTGGTCGGACACCAGCACCATCTCCCCGCCCCGCATCGACGTGTCGTCGGGACAGTGACGGATGTCGAGGACCCGGCGGAGCTCGACGACCGGCCGATCAGACGCTCCCTCGGGCCGGCGTCGATGCCGGCGCCTCCGTCGTCGGCGCAGGTGGCGTAAGGGTCGTCACACCAGTGGCTGCCCGCGGTGTCGTCGATGTGCCGCACCCGGCTGCGATCACGGCGAGCGCCGCCGCCACGACGATGATCCTGCCTGCGCGTCGCTGCCTCGTCATCGTTTCCCCTCGGACCCGACGCTACGTCGGACTGCGTGGTTCCCGGCGATGTGTGGGGCTGGTGGCCCGACGACACCGTCACCCCGTCGGGGTGTCGACTCGGGTCGGGGCCGCAGGGTGCCGTCTGTCGGCTGGGCGTCGGCTGGCTCCACTAGGTGCCCGAGCGCACTGCGCCGGTGTCGTGAACGAGGTGACACGTCGTCACCCGCCGACGAGAACGCCCATGAGGTCTGACGCCGGCCCGCGCTGGGCCCGCCACGCTGATCAGACGAGCCAACCGGTCTCGAGAGCTCGTCGGTTGGCGAGAGCCCGATCGGCCAGGTCGCCCTGGCGGGGTCGACCGGCGAAGGTGACGATCTTCTTCGCCAGCGCAAGCCACTGGTCGTGGCGCCGAACTGCTCACACGTTCTCGCCGGATCGCCCGATGGGCCCGGCAGAGCAGCTCCACGGGTCGACAGCCCCTCCACACGCTCTCGGACCCGTCGACCGCGCCGGGTATGCCGCTTCGGGGCTGGGCGGCGTTGAGTGCCCTGCCCGCGGGCTCTGAGGCGCAGCGCAACTACGACGAGCGAGCGCTCCCTCGAGGCCCACTGCGCCGATTCCGTGCCCCTGTTCCAAGAGCGGGAAGGGGGAGCGTCAGCTGGTCGGTGCAGGAGTCAGAAGCGAACAAGCCCCAGTCCCTTCATCGCAGCCGTGTTCGAGAGACGACACGTCGGTGGGCGTGGAGGGACTCGAACCCCCGACCCTCTGCTTGTAAGGCAGATGCTCTGACCAGCTGAGCTACACGCCCCCGGCGCCCGTGCCGGCGTTCGGCTCGGACTCGGCGATCGTAGGCGGCGGCCCCTCGGGCCCGAGCTCGACGAGCAGTGCAGCCGCCGCCAGCGCCGCCGCGCCGGCGGCCACCTTGCGGTGGCGGGACGACCCGCCCCGGGTGCGCGACAACGCTGCGAGCGCGACCATCGCCCCCGATGCCGGCCACACGTGGGGCGACCTCGTCCACGCCGCCTCGGCACAGACGGCCCCCACCGACGCCATCGACGCTGCGTAGAGCGCCTGGTGCGCCCATCGCACATCCTGCGCCCAACTGACGCCACCCGCGGCTGCCAGCCCGAGGCCGGTCGACGCCGCCACAGCAGCCGTCGCCACCGAGGTCAACACCGCCGCCACCCCGTCGACGCCGCCGACATCAACACCGCCTGCACCGCCACCGCACGCACCGTCGTCGACCCACCTCGACGTCGTAGCCCACGGGCCGGGCGCGTCCCGAATCGCACCCGCCGACTCGGGATCAGCGACCACCCCCTGGGTAGGCTTCACCGTGGACTTCTTCGAGGCCGTGCGGCGGCGGATGACCACGAACGGACCGCTCTCGCCCGACCCGGTCCGGCCCGAGCACCAACGCCTGCTCGTCGAGGTCGCCGGCATGGCGCCCTCGCACTTCAACAGCCAGCCGTGGCGCTTCGTGCTCATCGACGACCGTCGCCTCATCGACCGCATCGCCGACATCAGCGCCCAGAGCATGACCACCGTGTTCGAGCGGGGCCAGTTCTTCACCCGCTACCGCCGCTACTTCCGCTTCTCTGACGCCGAGATGGACGAGCGACGTGACGGCATCCTCTTCGACCAGCTCCCCCGCCCCCTGCGCCCCTTCACCCGCTTCGCCCACACCGACCGGGCCACCAGGGTGATGAACCGCCTGCGGGTGCCCGCCCAGCTCGGGCGGGCCAACCGCGACCTCGTCGCCGGCGCGCCGCTGATCCTGGCCGTGCTGTTGGACCGCACCGAGTACGTCCCCGGCGAGCTCAGCGGCTTCTACTCGGTGTTCGGCATGGGCGCCGCGGTCGAGAACGTCTGGCTCACCACCACCGCCCTCGGCATGGGCATCCAGTTCATCTCGTTCCCCATGGAGGTCCCCGAGCGCTGGGCCGAGATCGTCGAGCTGCTCGAGGTGCCCGAGGATCTCGAGCTCATGGCGCTGTACCGCCTCGGCTATCTGCCCGCCGAGCAGCAGCGTCCGCCGATCGACTGGTCGAGCCGCCACCGCAAGCGGATCTCGGACTACGTCTTCCGCAACACCTGCGCCACCCCCGAGCGCCCCACCGTCGACGTCGACGAGCACCCCGGGCCCGGCCTGACGCCATCCCGGGTCACCGTCTCGGTCCCGCCCGCCCCGGTCACCGCCGCCGCCCTGCGCCATGGGCACCACGATCGACTGGCCCGTCCGTGGACGTCGGGGACCTCGGCCGAGGCGGTCCGCCGGTGACCGACCCCCAGGTGCTCGGCACCGCCACGGCGTTCCCCGATCACCTCATCACCCAGTCAGAGGCCAAGGACGCCGCCCGCGAGCTCTTCGGCGACGACAGCCCCCGCACCGAGCGCCTCCTCGGGGTCTTCGACCGTGCCGGCGTGCACGAACGCCGGCTCTGCGTCCCCCTCGACTGGTTCGCCCGATCCCACGATCTCGGCGAGACCAACGACCGCTACCTCACCGAGGCGCTCACCCTTGGAGCCCAGGCCGCGACCCGGGCCCTGGACCGGGCGGGCCGTGAGCCGGCCGAGGTCGACGCCGTGACGTTCGTGTCCTCCAGCGGTCTCGCCACCCCCTCGCTCGACGCCCGCCTCGTCGGTGCACTGGGCTTGCGACCTGACGTGCGACGCGACGCCACCTACGGCCACGGGTGCGCCGGCGGGGTCGGCGGCCTGGCCCGGGTCGCCGACCAGGTGCGAGCACGCCCGGACCGAGTCGTCGTGCTCGTCGTCGTCGAGCTGTGCAGCCTCATGTTCCGCTTCGGTGACCGCACCAGCACCAACCTCGTGGCCGCCAGCCTGTTCGCCGACGGCGCCGCCGCCGTGGTGCTCGGCGCCGGGGACGACGACCCAGGACGGGGCCCCCGCCTGATCGGCGACGGCACCACCCTGTGGCCCGACACCGCCGAGGTGATGGGCGCCGACCTGACCGCCGACGGCATGCGCCTCGTGTTGTCGCGCTCGGTGCCCAAGGTGGTGAGGGACCGCTTCGCCGCCAGCCTCGACGAGGCCTGTGAGCGCAACGGGCTCAGCCGCAGCGAGCTCACCCACCTCGTCCTGCACCCCGGCGGCGCCGGTGTGATCGACGCCTACCGGGGCGCCCTCGACGTCGACGACGAGCGCCTCGTCTGGTCGATCGAGGTGCTGCGCCGCCACGGCAACGTGTCGGCCCCCACCGCCCTCATCGCCCTCGACGCCTTCTGCCGTTGTCGTCCCGACCGCCCCGCCGGCGAGCTGGGGGTCATCTCGGCCATGGGGCCCGGCTTCGCCGCCGAGCACGTCCTGTTCACCACGTGAGCCACCGCCGGGCCGTGATCGGCGCCGTCGCCGCGGTCGCCGCGCAGCGCCTCTGCGAGCTCGTGTGGTCGCGCCGCAACGAACGCCGGCTCCGAGCCCGGGGCGCCCACGAGGTCGGCGCCGGCCACTACCCCGTCATGGTCGCCCTGCACCTCGGCTGGCTCGCCGTCACCGCCGTCGAGGCGATCCGCTCACCGGCACCGCCCTCGCCAGCCGTCCGCCGGACCCTCGTCGTCGCCGTCGCCGCTGCCCAGCTGCTGCGCTACTGCGCCATCGCTGCCCTCGGCGACCGGTGGACGACGCGCGTGCTGGTGCTCCCCGGTGAGCCACTGGTCCGCCGGGGGCCCTACCGGGTGCTCGCCCACCCGAACTACGTGGCCGTCGTCGTCGAGCTGGCCGCCATCCCCGCCGCCTTGGGTGCCCGGCGCACCGCCGTGGCGCTCAGCGCCGCCAACGCCGCCCTGCTCACCCACCGCATCGGTGTCGAGTCGGCCGCACTGAACGGCCCGTCAGGCCCCGTGCCGGCGCCCGACGCCTGACCCGAGACGCCTGCCACCCACGTCGCCGAGCCCGGGGCACCCCACCGAACTGCGGACCGGAGCGGGCGAAGATGCCGGTCCCGTCCGCAAGATGCGAGCGCGGCGTCGTCGGCGGCCCGCTGCGGGCGCGAGCTGCGGACCGGAGCGGGCGAGGATGCCGGTCCCGTCCGCAAGAAGCGAGCGCGGCGTCGTCGGGCGGCCGCTCAGCCGTCGAGGTCGACCGTCATCGGACGACTCCGGCCGGCGTCGAGGTGACCCATCACGTCGCCCAGCACCGCCGCCAGGAACCGGTCGGGGTCATCGATCTCGGCGGGGCGGCACCAGCGGACCTGCTCGATCTCGGGTGACCGGGGCTCGGGCACCCCCGACAGGACCCGACCGTCGACGACGAAGGCGAGGTTGCGCCGCCCGGGCACCAGCACCGGCACCGTGTGACCGAGCTCGACCTGCACGCCGAGCTCCTCGACGAGCTCTCGTCGCAGACCGTCATGGGGGTCCTCGCCACGGTGCAGCCCACCCCCGGGCAGGCCCCACCCCCGGCGGTAGGAGTGACGCACCACCAGCCACCGGCCGTCGTCGTCGCGGATCCTGGCCACCGCCCCCAGCCGCACGGGCGCCGAGCGCCACGACAGGGCCACGTCACGGAACCGTGGCGGCAGCGGGCGCAACAACCGCAACGCCCGACGCAGGACCGGCGCGCCGGGCCCGCTCATCCGGCGGGGTCCCTCAGCGCCGCCAGCAGCGCCGGATGCGAAGCCGCCACGACCCGGCGCCGGGCGTCGTCGGAGAGATCGAACAGGTCACGCCCGCCGACGGCCTCGACGACCGCTCCGGCCTCCCGGCACATCAGCACCCCGCCGGCGTAGTCCCACGGCGCCAGGCCGAACGACGCCGAGAAGGCGTCGAGGCGACCGCACGCCACGTAGCAGAGGTCGAGGGCGGCGGCCCCGAGGCTGCGGGTCTGCCACCACCCCTTGGGCCGGGCCGGTCCGGTCACTCCGACGACGGCCTTGGCGATCTCGACCGGGGGGCGCGGTCGGATCGGTTCGCCATCGAGGCGGGCCCCGCCGCCACGCACCGCCTCGAAGCGCTCCCCACTGGCCGGCGCCAGCACCACCGCGGCGAGCGGACCGTCGGCGTCGACGGCGCAGAAGCTGGTCACCCAGTGGGGCAGGCCGAGCGAGGCGTTGGTCGAGCCGTCCACCGGGTCGACCACCACGGTGATGTCGGCGTCGACCGGACCGCTCCGGCCCGATTCCTCGCTGATGATGCGCACCCCGGCGTCACCGAGGACCTCGAGCGCAGCCTCGTCGGCCACCAGGTCGTGGGCGTACTGCGATGCGTGGTCACGCCCGACGAGGCTCCAGTCCTCCAGCTCGCCCAGCGCGTCGGCCACGGCGTCGGCGGCGACGTGGAGGAGCTCGACGGGTTCGATGGCCGACACCTCGGCGACGGTACCGGCTCACCTCACCGCGGCCGGCGACATGCCCTGTGACCTCGTACACCCCGCCAGCCGCCCACCCCATCGGGTCGGCCCCTCGAGCCGGCCGGACCGAGAGCCGCCACCCGAGCCGACCGACGATCTGACGGGCGCTGGTCAGGAGGCCGAGGTGGCAAGCTGGCCCGGCCGAGGTTCGCCGACCAGGAGGGCGCGTGGCCGCCGTCGACATCGCCAGCTTCGTCGCCGACCTCAAGGACCACGTCGTCGACCACGGGCTGCACGTCCACGACGAGCGCCACTTCCTCGAGTCGTACTCGCTGCGCCAGACCTGGGAGATCGACCTGCACCCCGACGGCGCCTGCGACGGCCCCCTCGACCTGCACTTCGCGCTCGACGTCGACCCGCGCACGCTGTTGAACTTCGAAGACGCCGTCCTCGAGCTGCCCGACGGCGAGACGCCCACCGAGGGCTTCGAGCTGCCCCTCACCCTGACCTGGCTGCTGCCGCCGGTCACCCACGGCCCGGATCTGCTGGTCCTGGCCACCGAGCTCGCCGGCATCGGCGGGGTCGAGCTGCCCCTCGAGGTGTCGGCCATCGACTCGATCCCCTCGGTCACCGACGACTCGCGCCGCACCCTCAGCATCGTGGCCCGCCAGGACGCCTCGCTGAACCGGATGCTCCAGCGCGAGGAGCACCTGTGCGAGGTGCTCGACCGCTGCCGGGACGTCTGCGCCTACCTGCTCGACCGTGCCCCGGTCTGGCTCGACGACCTGTAGGCGCAGGATTTCGCCACCGGACCCCGGTCCCCCCTCCGGGCTCAGCCGGACGGGGTGAGCTCGGCGCGCAGGCGCTCGACGAAGTCGTCGACCGCCACGCCCCGCTCGACGTCGGCGCCCCGGGCGTTCACGCCGACGGTGCCAGCCGCGACGTCGTCATCGCCGACGACGAGCACGTAGGGCAACCTGTCGAGCTTGGCCGCCCGGATCCGCTTGCCGAGGGGTTCAGACGCCCCCACCACGTCGACCCGGGCTCCGAGCCCGGCGAGGCGGTCCGCAACCCCTCGGGCGGCGCCGTCGTGGTCGTCGCGCACCGGCAGCACCCGGGCCTGCACGGGTGCGAGCCACGTCGGGAAGGCGCCGGCGTGGTGCTCGACGAGCACCCCGAAGAAGCGCTCGACCGAGCCGAACAGGGCGCGGTGGATGATGACCGGCGGGTGGGTCTGGTTGTCGGGGCCCACGTAGCCGAGCCCGAAGCGCTCGGCCATCTGGAAGTCCACCTGGATCGTCGAGAGCTGCCAGCGCCGGCCGATGGCGTCCTTGACGTGGATGTCGATCTTGGGCCCGTAGAACGCACCGCCCCCCTCGTCGACGCCGTGGTCGAGCCCGGTGCGCTCCAGGGCGTGGCGCAGCTCGGCGGTGGCCCGCTCCCAGTCGGCGTCCTCGCCGACGGACTTCCCGGCCGGGCGGGTCGACAGGTCGGCCTCGAACTCGCTGAACCCGAAGGCCCGCAGCACGCTGGTGATGAACTCGATCAGACCGATGATCTCGTCCTGGGCCTGGTCGGGGGTGCAGAAGATGTGGGAGTCGTCCTGGGTGAAGCCCCGCAGCCGCATCAGCCCGTGCATCACCCCCGAGCGCTCGTAGCGGTAGACCGTGCCCAGCTCGAACAACCGCAGCGGGAGGTCGCGGTACGAGCGCTGGGTGCTGTCGAAGATGCGGAAGTGCATCGGGCAGTTCATGGGCTTGGCGTGGTAGGACGCGTGGTCCATCTCCATGCGGGGGAACATGTTCTCGGCGTAGAAGTCGAGGTGCCCGCTGGTGCTCCACAGATCGGAGCGGGCGATGTGGGGCGAGTACACCGGCTGGTAGCCGCCGGCGCGGTGGCGCTCCCGCGAGTAGTCCTCCATCACCTCGCGCACCACCGCCCCCTTGGGCAGCCACAGCGCCAGACCGGGGCCGACCATGTCATCGAAGCTCAACAGCTCGAGCTCGGTGGCGAGCTTGCGGTGATCTCGGGTGGCGGCCTGGGCCAGCCGGTCGAGGTGGGCCTTGAGCTGCTTGCGGTCAGCCCACGCCGTGCCGTACACGCGCTGCAACATGGGTCGTGACTCGTCGCCGCGCCAGTACGCCCCGGCCACCCGCATCAGCCGGAAGTGCCCGAGACGCCCGGTCGAGGGGACGTGGGGACCCCGGCACAGATCGACGAAGCCGTCGCCGTTGCGATAGACGCTCAGCACCGCGTCGGAGACCCCGGCCATCGGATCGAGGGTGACGTCGTGGATGATCTCTCGCTTGTACGGGTGGTCGGCGAACAGCTCGAGGCCGGCCTGGCGGTCGAGCTCGTCGCGCTCGAAGGTCTGATCGGCGGAGATGATCTCGCGCATCTTGGCCTCGATGCGCTCGAGGTCGTCATCAGAGATCGTCTCGCCCTCGCCGAGGTCGAAGTCGTAGTAGAAGCCGTCGGTGATCGCTGGGCCGATCGAGAACGTCGCCCCGGGCCACAGCTCGAGCACCGCCTGGGCGAGCACGTGAGCGGTCGAGTGCCGGATGATCTCGAGGCCCTCGTCGGACTCGGGCGTCACGAGGCGCACCTCTGACCCTGTGGGCACCGGGCGGGCGAGGTCGACGAGCTCGCCGTCGAGCACCGCACCGATGGCCGTGCGGCCGGCCCGCCCCCCGAGATCGGCGGCCAGGTCGGCGACGGTGGTTCCGTCGTCGACGTGACGCTGCTCGCCCTCGATCACCACGGTGCTCATCGGCTCTCCGCCAGGTCGTCGTGTCCGCCGGGGTGCGGCGCTGACCTGGCGATCGTACCGGGGCCCGCCGGGGCGCCCAGGGCGAGAACAGGAACAGACCGAGCCGGCCGAGGGGCGGACAGGGCCGGCGGTACGGTGACCGGCGTGCCGACGATCTTCGTCCACTACGTCACCGTCCCCGGCGAGCGGATCGTGGTCGAGCGGCCCGACGCCTCTGATGTCGACGCCAGCTGGTCGGGGCGGGGGTGGTGGAGGGCCGACCTCGACACCGGCGACGACGGGTACCGCTATGCCGTGGTCGACGAGCGCACCGGGGGCCGCCACCGCGAGGCGGGCGGGTGGCGCCACCTCACCGCGCTGGCGCCGTCGACCGCGGTCATCGACCACTGGAAGGCGCCCGAGCCCCGGGACCGCGCCCTGTCCTCGGGGGCCTTCGGTCGGGTGCTGCGGCGCCGGGTCCCGGTGCCTCTGCGACACGGCGTGGACGAACCCACCCACCGGTTCTGCCTCTTCGCCCCCGATCTGGACCCCGACCGCGACGTCATCCTCGTCGGAGACCACCCCGCCCTCGGAAGCTGGGACCCCGCCCGTGGTCTGCCCATGGGTTGTGAGGAGCTGCCGTGGTGGTCCGTCGAGGTCGACCTCGGCCACGATCCCGGTGCCGTGGAGTACAAGTACGTCGTCACCGGGGGCCTCGACGGCGCGACGAACTGGGAGCGTGACGACAACCGCATCCTGCCCGGGGCGCTGACCGGCCCCCGGTCGTCCACCGTGATCGTCGACCAGCAGCTGCGCATCGACGGGCGGCGGTGGCGGGGCTCGGGCGTGGCGGTCCCGCTGGCCTCGATCCGGGTGGCCGACGGTGCCGGTGTCGGACGCTTCAGCGACCTCGCCCACTTCTCGGACTGGGCTGCGGCGGCTGGCCAGCACCTCGTGCAGCTGCTGCCGGTCAACGACACGACCCTCACCCATGACACCGGCGACTCCTACCCGTACTCACCCATCTCCTCGGTGGCGCTGCACCCCCTCCACGTCGACTCGTCCCGCATCGGTGAGATCGCCGACCCCGACCTGGCCCGACGCGCCCGCGCCGAGCGCCGCCGCCTCGAGGCGCTCGACCACCTCGACCACGCCGGGGTGATGCGGGTGGTGTGGACCGAGCTCGGGGCCCTCTACCGCCAGGCGTGCGCGACCCTCGACGACGACGGCGACTTCGCGACGTTCTGCGCCGCAGAGAGCGCCTGGCTCGACGCCTACGCCGCCTTCTGCGTCCTTCGTGACCGCCACGGCCCCGATCGGGCCGATTGGGGGCCGGCCGGGGCGTCGGTCGACAGCGCCCTTGCTGCGCTCGAGGTGGCTGACACGACGACCGCCGACGAGCTGCGGTTCCACCGCTGGGTGCAGTGGCACCTGCACCGCCAGCTCGACGAGGCCGTCGACCACGCCCGTTCGATCGGCGTGATCTTGAAGGGCGATCTACCCATCGGCGTGTCGCCCCACAGCGTCGACGTATGGGAATCGCCCGAGTTGTTCGACACGGGAGCGTCCGCCGGCGCCCCGCCCGATGACTTCTCCGCCGAGGGCCAGAACTGGGGCTTCCCGACCTACCGGTGGGATCGCATGGCCGCCGACGGGTACCTGTGGTGGCGGCGTCGGTTGCGGTCGATGGCCCGCGCCTTCGACGCCTACCGCATCGACCACGTCCTGGGCTTCTTCCGCATCTGGCAGGTGCCGACCGACCAGGTCCACGGCATGCTCGGGCACTTCGATCCGTGCCTGCCCCTCGACGAGACCGAGATCACCGCCCGCCTCGGCTGGTTCGACCGGGCCCGGTTGTGCGAGCCCTGGCTGCCGACGCGCACCGTGGAGGCGCTGCTCGGTGAGGATCACGACGCGCTCATGGCCCGCCTCGGCGAGCTCGGTCCCGACGGCCGGTGGCGGCTGCAGCCGTCGCTGCGCACCCAACGAGCGATCGCGGCCGAGCTCGGACCCGACCATCCCCAGCTGGCCGCCGCACTGCGCCTGCCCGGCGAGGTGCTGTCGATCGAGGTCAGACGAGAGGACGGCACGGTCGGCCACCACCCCCGCGTCGACCCCACCCGCACCCGGTCCCTGGCCGCTCTCCCTCGGATCGACCGCGTCGCCTGGACCGCCGTCTACGACGACTTCTACCAACGCCGCCACGACGCCCTCTGGGAGGGCCGGGGGCGCACGACCCTGCCCGCCCTCCTCGACGCCACCGATCTCATGGTGTGCGGGGAGGACCTGGGCATGGTGCCCGACTTCGTCCCGGGCGTGCTGCGCGAGCTCGGCGTGCTGTCACTCGAGATCCAACGCATGCCCAAGGACCACGACCTCACCGTCGGCGACCCCGCCCTCGCCCCCGAGTTGGCCGTCGTGGCCACCGGCACCCACGACATGCCCACGCTGCGGTCGTGGTGGGAGGCCCAGCCCGACCAGGCAGCCGAGGTGTGGGCCCAGCTCGGCCACGTCGGCCCCGCCCCGGCGACCTGCACCGCCCAGGTCGCCTCGGCTGTCGTCGCCCGGCACCTGGCCTCGCCGGCGCTGTGGGCGATCTTGCCGTTGCAGGACCTGTTGGCCACCGATGCCGACATCCGCCACGACGACCCCGGCGCCGAGCAGATCAACGACCCGTCTGATCCCGATCACGTCTGGTCCTACCGGATGCACGTGAGCACCGAGGACCTGATCGATCACGACGTCACCGCCCACCTGCGACGGCTGGTGGGCGCCAGCGGTCGCAGCCACCCCGCTGACGGTCCGGCGGGCACCCGGCTGGTGGGGCCGGCGGCTGACCCCCGCCTTCGACGCGGGCTCGAACCCGTGGGGCGGGTGGGGATCGAACCCACGACCGAAGCATTATGAGTGCCCTGCTCTGACCACTGAGCTACCGCCCCGGGGCGACGCACCGTACCCGGCGCCTGGCCCCGGGGACGTCCCGGGCTGCTCCCCCGCCGGCGATCCGCCAGCGTGCCGTCCAGAGGGTTGATTCTTGACCTTGTCGGTCGGCTTTGGCGTACCGTAGCGTGCGCCGAACAGCCGCACGACCGACACGAGGAGGGCCGCCTGTGAGCGACGCCTGGGGCTTTGAGACCAAGATGATCCACGCCGGCCAGGTGCCTGACGAATCGACCGGGTCGCGGGCCGTGCCGATCTACCAGACGACGAGCTACGTCTTCAACGACAGCCAGCACGCGGCCAACCTGTTCGCTCTGGCCGAGACCGGCAACATCTACACGCGCATCATGAACCCGACCCAGCAGGTGCTCGAGGAGCGGGTGGCGGCGCTCGAGGGCGGTGTGCGCACCGCGGTCGGGCTGCCCGGGTGCTTGGCGGTTTCCTCGGGCCAGGCGGCCGAGACGATGACGATGCTCAACCTCGCCAGTGCCGGCGACCACATCGTGTCGGCGAGCTCGCTGTACGGCGGCACGTACAACCTGTTCCGCCACACCCTGCCCAAGCTCGGCATCGACTGCACCTTCGTCGAGGACCCCGACGACCTCGACGCCTGGGGGGCGGCGATCCGGCCCGAGACCAAGGCTCTGTACGGCGAGACCATCGGCAACCCCAAGAACGACGTCCTCGACATCGAGGGCGTGGCCGGGGTCGCGCACGAGGCGGGCGTCCCCCTCGTGGTCGACAACACCGTCGCCAGCCCGTACCTGTGCAACCCGATCGCCCACGGCGCCGACGTCGTCGTCCACTCTGGCACCAAGTTCCTCGGTGGCCACGGCACCTCGATCGCCGGGCTCATCGTCGACGGGGGCACCTTCGACTACGGCGCCAGCGGTCGCTTCCCCGGGTTCACCGAGCCCGATCCGAGCTACCACGGCCTCGCCTACTGGCCGGCCCTCGGCGCCGGTTCGTTCATCATCAAGGCCCGAGTGCAGCTGCTGCGAGACCTCGGCAGCGCCATCGCCCCGATGAACGCGTTCTTGTTGTTGCAGGGCATCGAGACCCTGGCGCTGCGGATGGATCGCCACGTCGAGAACGCCCGGGCCGTCGCCGGGTACCTCGACGCCCACGACGGGGTCGACTGGGTGGCCTACGCCGGACTGCCGTCGAGCCGGTGGTACGACAAGGGCAAGAAGTACACCCCCAAGGGCGCCGGATCGGTGTTGGCCTTTGGCATCAAGGGCGACGCCGACACCGGACGCCGCTTCGTCGAAGGGCTCGAGCTGCACAGCCACGTCGCCAACATCGGCGATGTGCGCAGCCTCGCCATCCACCCGGCGACCACCACCCACAGCCAGCTCAGCATCGAGGAGCAGACCGCCTCGGGCGTATCGCCCAACCTCGTGCGGCTCTCGGTCGGCATCGAGTCGATCGGTGACATCACCGACGACCTCGCCCTGGGGTTCAAGGCCGCCGGCTTGTGACCTCGGGGCGGCCGCCGGCCGCCGGCGGGGCTGGCCGACCTCGCCCCCGCCTCAGCTCAGCCGGACCGCCACCTCGTTGGCGAGCAGGCGCCCGTCGCGGGTGAGGCGGGCGGTGCCGAGGTCGTCCACCTCGACCAGGTGGGCGACCTCGTCGGGCACCGCCCCGGCGGGCACGCCGTCGATCGTCCGAACACTCAGCTGAAGGGCCTCGAGGCGGCGGGCGCCGGCGTCCAGCCGCTCCCCGGCCGCCTCGGCCGAGCGGCCTGCGGCGATCGCTGACACGTAGCGTTCGGGGGTGCGGACGTTCCACCACCGACGACCGTCACGGTGGGAGTGCGCAGCGCACCCGAGGCCGAGGTACTCCCCCATCCGCCAGTACAACAAGCTGTGTCGGCACTCCTGGCCCGGGCGAGCCCAGTTCGAGATCTCGTAGTTCGCCAGGCCGGCCCCGGCGAGCAGTTCGTCGGCGATCAGGTACTTGTCGGCTTGGTCGTCGTCGTCGGGGTGTCGTGACGGGTCCTCGGCCAGACCCGTCCCGGCCTCGACGGTCAAGGCGTAGGCGCTGATGTGGTCGGGTCCGAGCGCCAGGGCGCCGGTCAGGCTGGCACGCCAATCGGTGGTCGTCTCGGTGGACGCGCCGTAGATGAGGTCGAGGTTCAGCGCCAGACCGCCGACCTCTCGCACGGCCTCGACCGCCAGCGCCACGCGCCGGGGGTCGTGGGTGCGGCCGAGGGCGACCAGGACGTGGTCGACGAGTGACTGCACCCCGAGGCTGATGCGGGTCACCCCCCCGTCGCGCAGGACCCCGAACATCGCTGCGTCGACGTCATCGGGGTTGCACTCCACGGTCACCTCGGCCCCAGCGGCGAGGGGGAGCTCGCCGAGCACGTCGACCAGCGCACCAGGGGGCGCCTGGGACGGGGTGCCGCCGCCCACGAAGACCGAGGTCACCTCGTCCAGCTCGGCGGCGGCCCGCCGCGCCTCGGTGGCCAGCGCCTCGAGGTAGGCGGTCATCAGGTGGTGGCGGTCGGTCCATGTGGCGAAGGCGCAGTAGTCACAACGTGACGCGCAGAACGGCACGTGCACGTAGACCCCGAACGTCACGGGCCCAGTGTGCCCGCCGGCCTCGCCGACCGGGCAGCGACGCGCCAGGCGCCGACGGCTGGACCCCGGTGCGACGCCAGGGACCGAGGTGGGATCACGCCTCAGGCGCCGAGGCGCAGCCCCAGGTCGGCCAGCTTGGTGGCTGCCATCTCGTTGGAGGTGTCGAGGATGCAGGCGATGGCGCGCAGGTCGTCGCGGCGGATGGTCAGCATGCGACCGTTGAAGTCCTGGCGCTGCATCTGGACCATGTGCAGGTAGCGGCCGAGCATGGCGGCCTCTGGCCCGGTCAGCGACTCGAGCCGGGTGAGGTCGATCGTGACGTTGGACTCGTCGCGCAGGTCGATGACGTCGAGGTCGGCGTCGTCGTCGGTGCGGGGCAGCAGCTGTGACACCGGCACGTTGTAGAACCGGGCCAGCCGCTGCAGCCGCGGCACCGAGATCGCTCGCTCACCCCGCTCGTAGGCGCCGAGCACCGACGCCTTGAACTCGTGCTCGGAGTCGGCCTCGACGTCTTGGAGCGACATGCGCTTCTGGCGGCGGATCGCTCGCAGACGCTCCCCGACCCGCTTCCCATAGACGGTCTGAAGCTCGTCCGTCTCGTCCATACCACCACCTCCGTCACGCTCAGGCTCGGCCCATGACGCTCCGGGACCAAACTCGCTGTCGCATGGAGACTAGCAGCACTCTCCGTAGCGTCGAATCCCGTCATGCCGTAGCTGGGTGAGCGAGACGGCGGCAGCGAGCGCAGCCGTCTCCACCCTCAGCACGTGCGGTCCGAGGCCGATCGGCGACCGATCGCCTCGGGCGGCGCGCTCGTGGTCTGACCAACCTCCCTCCGGACCGATCAGCACCGTCGGACGATCGAGCGTGGGTCTCGCCGCCCCACCGAGGTCGGCGTGAGAGGTGCACACGCCGTCGAGCTCAGACGGCCGGGCCGGGCCGTCGACGGTGAGCAGGCGCACCTGACGGGACTGCGTGGCCGCCTCCCTGGCGATGCGCGCCAGCCGCTCGAGGTTGCGACGCGCCCGAGCGCCGTCCCAGCGCACCACCGAGCGGTCACAGGCCAAGATCACGATCCGGTCGACACCGAGCTCGGTCAGCTTCTGGGTCATCCACTCGGTGCGATCACCCTTGGTGGCGGGCACGCCGATCGTGATCGAGGGGGTGGGCGCGGCGACGACGACGACCTCACCGGTGATCTCCAGCGACGCGCCGGCGCCCAGCACCGCCGGCCGCCACGCCCCCTGCCCGTCGCTGATCGTCAACGAGTCCCCGACCCTCGTTCGCCTCACCCGCACCAGGTGGTGGGCGTCACCGTCGTCGAGGACCGGCTCGTCGAGGGAGCCGACGAACACGTGCGGGCCACCCGTCCCATCAGGAGGTCGGGCCCCGTGGCCGCCAGCCCCGGGCTCGCTCAACTCGGCGTGCTCGACATCGCGCAGCTCGGCTGGCTCACCGGAACGCCGAGCGCAGCCGGGAGAACAACCCGCCCTCGGGCGCCTCGGCGACGGCCTCACCCCTCAGCTCGGCGAGCTCTCGCAACAGCTCCTCCTGGCGCTCGTCGAGGTCGTGGGGCACGACGACGCGCAGCGAGACCACCAGGTCGCCCCGTCCTCGTCCCTCCAGGCGGGGCACGCCCCGTCCCCGCAGGCGCACCACGTCACCGGACTGGGTCCCGGGCTCGACCACGAGCTCGGTGAGCCCGTCCTCACCGTGATCGGTCTCGGCGTCGAGGGTCGAGAAGGCGAGGCGGGCGCCGAGCGTGGCCTGGGTCAAGGCAACCTCGATCTCCTCGTGCAGGTCGGCTCCCCGGCGCACGAACCGGTCGTGGGGGCGGACGCGCACGTGGACGTACAGATCACCCGCCGAACCGCCCCGCGGTCCCACCGCGCCCCGACCGGTGAGGCGCAGCGTGGCGCCGTCGTCGATGCCGGGAGGCACCCGAACCTGGTAGTCGACGTCGCCGATGGTGCGGCCCTCGCCCCGGCAGTCGCCGCACGGGTCTCGGACCACCTCGCCGAGGCCTGAGCACTCGGGACAGACCGCGGTCGACACGACCTGACCGAGGAAGGACTGGCGCACCTGGCGCACCTGGCCGGCCCCGCCGCAGCGCACGCAGCTGATCGGGCTCGTGCCCTCCGCGGCGCCCGTGCCGTCACAGGTCTCGCACCGGGTGGCGCTGCGCACCGTGACCGACGTCTCGCCGCCGAAGACCGCCTCGACGAACTCGACCTCGGCGACCACCTCGAGATCGACGCCCCGGGGCGGGCCGCTCGAGCCGCCTCTCGAGCCGCCGAAGGGGCTCTGGCCGCCGAAGAACGCGTCGAAGATGTCTGACACCGAGCCGAAGCCCGAGAAGGGATCGCCACCGCCGGCGCCCCCGGTGGTGCCGAACCGGTCGAAGCGCCGCCGCTTCTCGGGGTCAGAGAGGATCTCATAGGCCGCCGAGATCTCCTTGAACCGCGCCTCGGCCGCAGGGTCGCCGGGGTTCGCGTCAGGATGCAGCTCGCGTGCGAGCTTGCGGTAGGAGCGCTTGATCTCGTCAGGGGCCGCCGACCGGGACACCCCGAGCAGCTCGTAGGGGTCGGTCATCGCGGTCAAGGATACGGCCGAGCGGACCGGCGCGGTCTGACCGACCCGCCACACACCTGGGTGGGGATCTGGGGCTCAGTCGTCGCTGAGCGACCGGCCGAGCCGGCGACTGACGACCCCGACCGCCGCCAAGGCCTGGGGGTAGTTCATCCGCGTCGGCCCGAGGACCCCGATGGTGCCAGCCGGCTGTCCCTCGACGTCATAGGGGGCCAGCACCACCGAGCAGTCAGCGAGTGGCTCGAGCCCCGTCTCCGAACCGATCGCCACCGACAGCCCCCGGTCGAGCAGCTCGCGCAGCATCGCGATGACGGCGTACTCCTCTTCGAGGATGCGCAACACCCTCGATACGCTCTCGATGGCGTCGAACTGCTCGACGACGGCCGAGGCGCCGCCGACGTAGATGCGTTCGTCGTGCCCGCCGCACGCCACCGCCACCGCCGCGCCGGCCACGTCGTCGACGACGGCGTCGCCCGAACGGCGGGCGATGGTCAACACATCGCTGCCGCACTCGCCCACCAGCGTCTCGGCGACGATCCTGCGGACGTCATCGAGCTGGTCCTCGCTCAGCTCGACGGGACTGATGACGGTGTGCTTGTCGACCGAGCCGCTCGTCGAGACCGTGACGAGCAGCAGCATGGTGGGGGTGAGCGGCACGAGCTGGGCCGAAGCGCACCGGGCGGCCTCGTTGCCCGGGGGGACCACCACCGCAGCCAACGAGGTGAGACCGGCGAGCAGGGCCGAGGTCTCCTGGAGGACGGCCTCGACCTCGCCGTGGGCCTGGTCGAAGAAGTCGCGGACCCGTTGGGCGTCGGGGCCCGTCAGGCCCCCTGGGCGGAGGTGGTCGACGAAGTGCCGGTACCCCTTCTCGGTCGGCACGCGCCCGGCGCTGGTGTGGGGCTGGTGCAAGAAGCCCTCGTGTTCGAGGGCGGCCATCTCGTTGCGCACGGTGGCCGATGAGACAGAGGTGGCGAGACGGGCGACGATGCGCCCCGATCCGACCGGTTGGTCGGTCTCGATGTACTGCTCGACGATGGCGCTGAGGATGGCGGCCTTGCGATCGTCGAGGTCGCCCACGTTCTCACCTCCCACCCGTCGTCGTCGGGGATCCCCCACAGCGTACCGAGACGTCGAGCGGCCCCGGGGTTCAGCCGGGCCCGGCGGGGTCAGTCGTCGAGGCGCAGCGCCGAGACGAAGGCCTCGTTGGGCACCTCGACGCGGCCGATGTTCTTCATCCGCTTCTTGCCCTGCTTCTGGCGGTCGAGGAGCTTGCGCTTGCGAGTGATGTCCCCGCCGTAGCACTTGGCCAGCACGTCCTTGCGCTTGGCCTTGACGGTCTCACGGGCGATGATCCGGCCCCCGATGGCGGCCTGGATGGGCACGTCGAACATCTGGCGGGGGATCAGCTCCTTCAGCTTCTCTGACATCCGCCGCCCGTAGTCGTAGGCCTTGTCACGGTGCACGATCGACGAGAACGCATCGACGGGATCGCCGTTCAACAGCACGTCGACCTTGACCAGGTCGGCCTCGGCGTAGCCGGCGGGTTCGTAGTCGAGGCTGGCGTAGCCCTGGGTGCGGCTCTTCAGCTGATCGAAGAAGTCGGTGACGACCTCGGCCAACGGGATCGTGTACCGCAACTCGATGCGCTCGGGTGACAGGTACTCCATGTTGGTCATCTCGCCACGCCGGGTGACGCACAGGTCCATGATCGTGCCGGTGTAGGACGACGGGGCGATGACCGAGATGCGCAACGTCGGTTCGCTGATCGCCCCGACCGAAGCCATCGGCGGCACCTCGCTCGGGTTGTCGACCACGACGTCGGCGCCGGTGTCGAGGCGGACGTGGTACTCCACCGATGGAGCCGTGGCGATGAGATCGAGGTCGTGCTCGCGCTCGAGCCGCTCCCGCACGATCTCCATGTGCAACAAGCCGAGGAACCCGCACCGGAAGCCGAACCCGAGCGCGACGGAGGTCTCGGGCTCGTAGGTGATCGAGGCGTCGTTGAGCTTGAGGCGGTCGAGCGCCTCGCGCAGGTCGCCGTAGGCGTCGCCCTCGATCGGGTAGAGCCCGCAGAACACCATCGGCTGGGGGTCGCGATAGCCCTCGAGGGGCTTCTCGACCGGATCGGTGGCCGTGGTGACGGTGTCACCCGAGCGGGCGATGCCCACATCCTTGATGCCGGCGATGAGGTAGCCGACCTCGCCCGGCCCGAGGCCGGCGACCGGGGTGCTCACGGGGCTGCGGACGCCGATCTCCTCGGCGACGTGGGTGGTGCCGCCGTGCCAGAAGCGGATGCGCTCACCCGGGCGCAGCGATCCGTCGACCACCCGCACCGAGGACACCACGCCCCGGTACTGGTCGAAGTTCGAGTCGAACACCAACGCCCTCGTCGGCGCATCGGGATCGCCGCTCGGTGCGGGGATGCGGGCCACCACGGCGTCGAGCAACTCGGGCACGCCCTCACCGGTCTTGGCCGAGATGCGCAGCACGTCGTCGGCGGCGATGCCCAGGACCTGCTCGATCTCACCGGCGTACAGCTCGGGATCGGCGGCCGGCAGGTCGATCTTGTTGAGCACGGCGACGATCTCGAGATCGTGCTCCAGCGCCAGGTAGCAGTTGGCCAGCGTCTGGGCCTCGATGCCCTGGGCGGCATCGACGACGAGGACGACTCCCTCGCACGCAGCGAGCGAACGGCTGACCTCGTAGCCGAAGTCGACGTGGCCGGGGGTGTCGATGAGGTGCAGGACGTGCTCCCGCCAGGGAACCCTCACGTTCTGGGCCTTGATCGTGATGCCCCGCTCGCGCTCGAGGTCCATCGAGTCGAGGTACTGCGCCCGCATCGATCGCTCGTCGACCGCCCCGGTCAGCTCGAGGATGCGATCTGACAGGGTCGACTTGCCGTGGTCGATGTGGGCGATGATCGAGAAGTTGCGGATGCGGGCGAGGTCCATGAGCTGGTCGCCACGTTACCGACCACCCGTGGCGAGTCGGCCCCGGCGGGAGGGCGACGACGGCGTCGGCGAGGCGCTGCTACCGTGACCGGCTCGCCGGCTCGACATCGCTGACCGACGCCTGCCCCACGGCGGGCCCGTGCCGTCGTCGCCTGCGCTGACCGCCACGATCATCTGAGAGGGCCGACATGGCCAACATCGCCAGCCAGATCAAGCGCAACCGCCAGAACGAACGACGACGCCTGCGCAACAAGGCGGTCCGCTCGGAGATCCGCACCCGCGCCAAGGCCGCCGCCGAGGCCGTCGGCACCGACGACGCCGAGACGGCGCGGCGCGCCGCCATCAGTCGCATCGACAAGGCCGCAGCCAAGGGCCAGCTGCACCGCAACACCGCCGCCCGCAAGAAGTCACGTCTCATGGCCCGCCTCGCCCGCGCCGGCGAGGAGCAGGCGACATCGGCCTGAGCTGAGGCGACCGCGCCGGGCGGGGCCCCGGCGACGACGACCTGGCGCGCACCGGGTGCCGGGTCCGATCAGCGAGAGCCGCGGCCGGGGGATCTCAGCGGCGTCGTCGACGGGGGTCGGCCATGCGGGCGACCGCCACCTCGATGACGGTCCGGGGATCGAGTCCACTCGCTCCCTTCAGATCGAGATCGGCGCCGGCCAACAGACCGACCTGGTCGCGCAGCGTCGCCGGGCCGAGACGCCGCAGACGGGCCAGCGCCTTCTTGGCCGGGAACGTCGACCCCTTGGTACCGAGCGCCTCGGCCGCCGTTCGCTCGTCGGTGGCGCCGCTGCCGTCGAGTCGCAGGGCCTGCTCGACGTGACGTTGCAACAGGGCGACGACCTGAAGGGGGTGCATCTCGCCCTCGAGCAGCCGACCGAGGGCACGCAGCGCAGCGGCGACGTCGCCGTCGTCGATCGGGTCGGTCAGGTCCCAGGGCTTGAGCCCGCCGCGCTCACCCAGGTAGGGCCGCACGTCATCTGCCCCGACCCGGACCTCTGGGCCGTGCACGGCCGCCAGCGTGTCGAGGATCGCCTCGAGCCGGGACACGTCCTCGCCGAGGTGGTCCACGATCAGGCGCAGAGCCGCCGGTTCGAGATCGATCCCGGCCGCGGCGATGCGTTCGTCCACCCAGCTGCGCCGCGCCGGGGCCCGGCCGGGGGCCGACGCCGACAGCACCTGTCCCCCACCGGCGCGCACGGCGTCGTCGAGGCGCTTGGGCCGACGCCTGGTCTGCCCGGGCCGCCACTCGAGCACCCACCACGTGGTCAGCAGCGGGTCGGCCAGCGCCTCGCACAGCGGCGCCAGCTCGTCGACGCCGAACCGCTCGAGCTCACGAGCCACGACCACCCGACGATCGGCGAACAACGGCGGGGTGGCGCCGGCGTCGATGATCTCGGCGACCTCGACGTCCTCACCCCGCAGCTCGTGCACCGTGTCGGTGCGCATCCGGTCACCGACGGCCTCGGCGACCGCCCGAGCCACGGCGTTGGCCAGCAGCGTCTCGTCATCGCCGTGCAACAGCACGATCTGCGCCCCCGCCACCACGAGCGACGCTAGCGATCTCTCGCCCGACGGGCGGGTGAGCCGAGCACCAGCACCGCCCCGACGATCGCCGCCACCAACGCCACCCCGCCCGGCCCCAGGGTGGGCAACGGGGCGGCCGCCCCCGCGCGGGCGACGGCGTCGATCCACCCGACGAGCACCGCAGTCGGCACGTGGACGAGCCCAGCGACCGGGGGTGCGACCCCGGCGACCAACCCCGCCGTCGCCCCCCACACCATCACCGGTCCTGCGGCCGGCACCGCCGGGAGGTTGGCGGGGAGGCTGGCGACGGCGACGCCCCCGAACGTGCTCACGAGCAGCGGCGCCACCCCGATCTGGGCGGCCAGGGTGATCGCCAGCGGGGTGCGAACCCACGACGGGCCGGGCAGGGCGGATCGCAGCGGGCCTCCCAGCGCCACGATGCCGAGCGAGGCCGCCACCGACAACCGGAAGGCCACCGAGTGCACCAGCAGCGGATCGACGAGCACCAGCACCGCGACCGCCGCCCCGAGGAGGCGCAGCGATGACGTGGGCCGGCCACCGATGGAGGCGCCGAGGGCCAGGGCGGCCATCACCGTGGCTCGCAGGACCGAGGGCTCGATGCGGGTGACCAGGGCGAAGACGCCGAGCACGACGAGACCGACGATGAGGCGAGTGGCCGGTGGGAGGCGGGCCAGCGCCGGCGCCGCCACCGCGAGCACGAAGGCGACGTTGGATCCGCTGACCGCCAGCAGGTGGCTGAGCCCGGCGTCTCGGAACCGGTCCCGCACCTCGGGTCGCTGCTCCCGGTCGTCCCCGACGACGAGACCGAGGAACAGCGCCCGGTCGTCGGCCCCGAGGGGCGACGCCCCCCTCGCCAGAGTCGAGCGGATGGTGGTGGCGACCCCGAGCGGGCCGCCCGCCGGCCGGTGCTGAGCGACGCGATCGACCACGAGGCGTCCGACGACGTGGCGGGACCGGAACCACCGCCGCTCGTCGTCGGTGGGCGCGACGACGCGTCCGGACAGGTGCACGACGTCGCCCATCGCCACCCGGTCGAGCACCCGGGCGGCGCCGCCGTGCGCGGTCGCCTCGAACCGTCGTCGTGCCAGGCGCACGTCGATGCGGACGCCGGCGCCGAGGGGACGGGGGTCACCCACGATGACGGCGTGGCTCGCCACCGGGCCGGGTCGGGGGTCGAGGAGACCGGCTTGGGCTCGTCCGCCGAGCACCACCGCGACCACGCCGGCGGCCAGCGTCACCGCCCACCAGCGGCGACCGGAGGCGACCAGGCCGACCACGACCAGGGTGGCGATCACGGCGAGGGCCAGCGCCGGCCCCGGTGGCGGGGCCGTCGGACGGGCGGTGCCGGCGAGCGCACCGAGCACGACGGCAGCCGGGATCGCAGCGTCACCCGCCACACGGCGCCGGGCGGTCACCCCGTCACCACGAGGTCGACCAGCGCCGCGAGCTTGGCCGGGCCGATGCCGGTGACGTCGAGCAGATCGTCGACCTCGCCGAAGGACCCGATCTCGTCGCGGTGGGCGATGATCGCAGCAGCGATGGCCGGCCCGACCCCCGGCAGCTCCTCCAGCTGGGCGGGCGTGGCGGTGTTCAGGTCGAGCGGCGAGGCGGGGCTGGGGACCTCAGCGGACCCACCCCCTGCACCTGGCGCCGGCACCTCGGGCGGCGCCGGCTCGCCGACGCGGGGCACTGCGACGCGCTCGCCGTCGGTGAGCGGCGCGGCCAGGTTGACCCGATCGAGGTCGGCGTCGAGACGCGGTCCGCCAGCCGCATCGAGGAGGTCATCGACGCGTGAACCGGGCGGCAGCTCGTAGAGGCCGGGCCGCAGGACCGCACCGGCGGCGTGGGCCACGACGGGGGCGGGCACCGGCGCTGGGGCGGTCGCCATCGGCAGCGCCGCCTCGACGCGCACGCCCGGGTCGTCGGCCCGGGGCCACCACCACCACACCCCGGCGACGACCGCGACGACGGCCACCAGGGCCGCAGCGACGAGATCGCCGCGCCACCACAGGGCCCGACGACGCCAGACATCGGCAGCGACCCCGTGTGATCGACCGACGACGAAGGGGTCACTGGGCTCGTCGTCGGCCGATGGGGCCGGCGGGGGCCAACCCGGGGGCGGGTCATGGACGCTCGCGTCCCCAGCAGGTGGCACCGGCGACGGCCACCTCGCCGACGGTCCGGAGCCGTCGGGGCGTGACCCGGTGTCAGCAGGGGCCGACCGCCGGTCGCCTCGGTCGTCGCGCACGGCGTGCTCCAGGCGCGGCGAGCCGCAGCGCTGGGGGAAGCGACGCCGAGGCTACCCGGCTCGACGGCGCCGGCGTGCTCAGAACAGCTGGGCGCTGAGCCGACGACGCCACTCGGCGGTCCGGGGGTCTGACGGCCCGAGCACCTCGAGGAGGTCGACGAAGGCCGTGCGGGCCGACTCGTCCTCCTTCGCCCGGCCCAGCAGGTCGTCCAACTGCTGCTCGACATCGCCGTCGGTGGCGACGTCGCCCTGGCGGGCCAGGGCGGCGAGGTGGCGGGTCTCGGGCGTCTCGGGGATGCGGGCCAACAGCTCGAGGCCCTCGTCGCCCCGCCCGGCATCGACGAGCAGGCCAGCCAGCGCCACGACGGCGGCCTCGTGGTCCGGGCGCTCGTCGAGCACCGCCCGCAACGACGCCTCGTCACCGGCGGCGACCAGGGCGGCGAGGCGATCCTCCTGCTCGGTGGGCAGCAGGCGTTCGACGAAGGCCTCCACGACGTGGGCGGGCTGGGCGCCGAGGAAGCCGTCGACCGGACGACCGTCCCGCAGGGCGTACACGGCCGGGATCGACTGCACCTGGAACATGGCCGAGGTCTGGGGGTTGGCGTCGACGTCGACCTTGACGCCGACCACCTTGCCCCCGGTGCCGGCGATCGCCCGGTCGAGCACCGGCCCCAGGGTCTTGCACGGCCCGCACCACTCGGCCCACAGATCGACGACGACCGGCAGGTGGACCGACCGGTCGAGCACCTCGACCTGGAACGTCGCATCGGTCACGTCCAGCACCCCGGCACACCTCCCTGCAGCCCACCGGCTGCGTGCGACGGGGTCCACGCTACCCACATCGACCGCAGGCCCGAGCCACCAGCGAGCTGGTCCGAAGGGGGGCGCCGGCGCCACCCGGGCCGCGTCCCAAGGGCGGCGCGCGCCCCCCGGGTACGGTGGCCGGGACAGGGAGGAGGGCACGTGGGAGACCGGTCACCGGTGAGCGATCAGGCAACGGCGGACGTGGCGACGCCCGGCATCGAGCGCCCCGCCGTCGACCGGTGGCTCGCCGACGAGCTCGGCCTGGTCCCGCCGTTCCAGCTCTCCCAGATCGCCGGTGGACGGTCCAACCTCACCTACCGCACGAGCTGCGGCGACGGGCGCCGGGTCGTCCTGCGCCGCCCGCCGACCGGCAACGTGTTGCCATCGGCTCACGACATGGTCCGGGAGTTCCGGGTGATCGAAGCCCTCTGGGGCTCGGCGGTCCCCGTCGCCCGGCCCCTCGGCATCTGCGGTGACGACGCCGTCACCGGGGCGCCGTTCTACGTCATGGACGAGGTGGCCGGTCACGTGCTGCGCGACGTCGACGCCGCCATGGGGCTGCCTGCTGAGGCCCGCGCCACTGCCGGTCGCTCCCTCGTCGACGTCCTCGTCGACCTCCACGCCATCGATCCCGCCGACGTCGGCCTCGCCGACCTGGGACGCCACGACGCCTACGTCGAGCGTCAGTTGCGTCGGTGGCACGGTCAATGGGAGCAGAGCCGCACCCGCGACCTGCCCGTCGTCGACGAGGTGCACGCCCGCCTCGCCGCCCAGGTGCCCGCCCAGGTCCGCACCAGCATCGCCCACGGCGACTACCGGCTCGACAACGCCATGGTCGATGACGACGGCGTCGTGGTGGCCGTGTTCGACTGGGAGATCTGCACGCTCGGCGACCCGCTGGCGGACCTCGGGATCCTGCTGACCTACTGGGGGCAGGGCTCTGACGCCTTCCTCGCCCTGCCCGACACGCCGACGGTCGCGCCGGGCTTCGCTGAGCGAGCTCACATCGCCGAGAGCTACCTGCGGTGCGCCGGCCTCGACGACGAGCACCTGGCCTTCTACGTCGCCTTCGGCAACTGGAAGCTGGCCTGCATCCTCGAGGGGGTCCACGCCCGCTTCCAGGCCGGGGTCATGGGTTCCTCTGGCGACGAGGACGGTTCGTACGCCGTGCGCGTCGAGCAGCTGGCCTCCCGCGCCCGTGACGTGCTCGACGGGGCCCCGATCTGATGCCCGGGCTGTTCACGGTCCACGACGACGACGTCCCCCGGGGCACCCCCCTGGTCATCGTCTTGGCCGGCTTCGTCGACGCCGGCGGGGCGACCGCCAGCGCCCTGGGCTTGTTGCGCGCCCAGATGGCGGCCCGGCAGGACCCCATCGTCACCTTCGATGCCGACGGCCTCGTCGACCACCGGGCCCGTCGTCCCGTCCTGCACCTGCGTGACGGGGTCAACACCGGGGTCGACCTGCCCCGCCTGATCGTCGAGGCCGGCACCTTGGGTGACGCCCCCGTGCTGGTCCTGCACGGGCCCGAACCCGACTACCACTGGTCGGCGTTCGCCGAGGCGGTCGCCGAGATGTGCGCCGGCCTCGGGGTGAGCGAGGTCCACGGCCTGGGTGCATATCCGGCGCCGGCCCCTCACACCCGTCCGGTCACGGTCGTGGCCACCAGCGCTGACCCTGCGTGCGCGGCCGCCGTCGGCGTGCTCGACGGCGAGATCGACGTTCCCGCCAGCGCCTTCGGCCTCATCGAGCTCATCCTCGCCCGGCGCGACGTCCCCGCCACGGGTCTGTGGACGCAGGTCCCCCACTACGCCGCCGCCATGCCATACCCGGCGGCCTCGATCGCGCTGCTCGTCGCGCTCGGTGAGCGTCTCGGCACCCCCATCGACACCTCTGAGCTCGACGAGCCCGCCGCCGCCACCGCCCGTCGCATCGACGAGCTCATCGAGGACCGGCCCGACGCCGCTGCCCTGGTCAGCCAGCTCGAGCGCCACGTCGACGCGCTGGCCTCGGGCGCCGACCTCCCCACCGGTGACGATCTCGCCGCGGAGATCCAGCGCTTCCTGTCCGATCTCGACGACGGCTGAGGGCTGTGGCGATAGAGGGCTGCGGCGGCAGGGGGCTGCGGCGGTTCAGCCCGTCTCGGCAACCCGCCCGCAACACGGTGGCGTTACGTTCCGCCCATGTCGGATCTGGTGGGAATCGACGTCACGCCCCTCGCCCAGGGACCGGGCGATCTCCCGGCGCTGCTCGACCGGCTCTCGGGTGCGCTGCGCACGCGCGGAGCGGTCGTCGTGGCCGGACACGACCTGGACCCCCAACTCGTGGACGCCGCCGTCGTCGGACTGGGTGACGGTGAGATCGTCCACGGCGCGGACCCACGCCTCGAACCGCTCGCCGCAGCCATGGTTGACGTGGCGCTGGTGGTGCTGCGAGGCGTGTCGCTCGTGCTCGGACAGCGGCCGGGGTTCTTCGACCGCATCACCGCCCATCCCGGCGTGCACGTGCGCCTCCCCGTCGCCGGCCACCTGACCGACGAGCACCCCCCCACCGTGGCCGCCGCGGCCATCACGATGGCCGTGGTCGCCGGGTCAGACGCCCTCGCCGTCGACGGTCACGACGTCACCGACGGGTCCGTCGTGGCCATCGCCGGTCCGGTGCTCGGCCGCTTCAGCAACGATGCGATCCGCCGCCCAACGGTGGTGGTCGGCCCGGCCGCCGAGCGTGGAGGGCTGATCGTCGTCGACGTCGCTCCTGACGCCGGCGCCCTGGTGCGTCCGCTGGAGGCCTGCATCGGCGACGGCGCGCCGCACTACTCGGCCGTGCGGGTGGGCGAGCTGGACGCCGGCTGAGCGCACCAGAGCGTTCGGTAGCGTCGAGGCCCATGATCGAGGCCACCGCCGTCGCCGGCCCGCGGGGCCAGGTGCCCGCCCACCGGTACACCGCCGAGTTGGCCGGCGAGATCGAGCGGCGCTGGCAGGACCGGTGGGAGCGCGAAGGGGCCTTCTTCGCCCCCAACCCCGTCGGCGAGCTGAGCGACGGCTGGGACGAGCGGGGGGCCGGGCGCCCGAAGCTGTTCGTGATGGACATGTTCCCCTACCCGTCCGGGGCGGGCCTGCACGTCGGGCACCCGCTCGGCTACATCGCCACCGACGTCACCGCCCGCTTCCACCGGATGCTGGGCGACAACGTGTTGCACACCCTCGGCTACGACGCCTTCGGGCTGCCGGCCGAGGAGTACGCCCGCCAGACCGGTCAGCACCCCAGGCTGACGACCGAGGCCAACATCACCACGATGCGCCGCCAGCTGCGCGCCCTCGGGCTCGGTCACGACCAGCGCCGGTCGATCTCCACCATCGACCCGGCGTACCTGCGGTGGACCCAGTGGATCTTCCTCCAGCTCTTCGACAGCTGGTACGACGTCGAGGCCGACCGGGCCCGCCCCATCGCCGAGCTCGTCGTTGAGATGCGCGACGGTCGACGGCCAGCCGTCGACCCCTCCACCGGTGATGCGGTCGACATGGCCGCCGCCGACCGGACCACCCGCGAGCGCATCCTGGCTCAGCACCGCTTGGCGTACCTCGCGGAGGCCCCGGTCAACTGGTGCCCGGCCCTCGGCACCGTGCTGGCCAACGAGGAGGTCACCGTCGACGGGCGCAGCGAGCGGGGCAACCACCCGGTGTTTCGACGGCCCCTGCGCCAGTGGATGTTGCGCATCACCTCCTATGCCGACCGGCTGATCGAGGACCTCGACACCATCGACTGGCCTGAGCCGATCAAGGCGATGCAGCGCAATTGGATCGGACGCTCGACCGGCGCCAGGATCCGCTTCGAGCTCGACGGGGCCGACACCCCCGTGGAGGTGTTCACCACCCGGCCCGACACCCTGTTCGGCGCCACGTTCTTGGTCCTGGCGCCCGAGCATCCCCTCCTCGACGCCATCGTCGCTGCGTCCTGGCCCGACGAGACCCCGGCAAGCTGGGCCGCAGGGGCGTCGAGCCCTACCGACGCGGTGGCGGCCTACCGGGCCGAGGCCCGGCGTCGCAGCGACCGTGAGCGCCGTGAGGGCCAGGACAAGACCGGGGTGTTCACCGGCGCCACCGCCATCGTGGCGGTCGACGGCCGTCGCATCCCGGTGTTCGTCGCCGACTACGTGCTGATGGGCTACGGCACCGGCGCGATCATGGGCGTGCCCGGCCAAGACCAGCGCGACTGGGACTTCGCCACCGAGCACGACCTGCCGATCATCCGCACGGTCCAGCCCCCTGCGGGGTTCGACGGCGAGGCCTACGTGGGCGACGGTCCGGCGATCAACTCGGGCTTCCTCGACGGGTTGGGCACCGCCGAGGCCACACAGGCCATGATCGCCCACCTCGACGGGCGGGGATGGGGCGAGGCGACGGTCACCTACAAGCTGCGCGACTGGCTGTTCAGCCGCCAGCGCTACTGGGGTGAGCCCTTCCCCATCGTCTACGACGCCGACGGGGCGCCGATCCGCCTGCCCGACGACGCCCTCCCCCTCGAGCTGCCCGAGATCGCCGATTGGGCCCCTCGGGCCCTCGACGAGCACTCCGACCCCGAGCCGCCCCTCGGTCGCGCTGCTGACTGGGCCGAGGTGACCCTCGATCTCGGCGACGGGCCCGCCACCTACCGACGCGAGCTCAACACGATGCCGAACTGGGCCGGATCGTGCTGGTACTACCTGCGCTACCTCGACCCGAGCAACGACGAGGTGTTCGTCGACGCCGAGGTCGAGCGGTACTGGATGGGCTCGTCAGACCACGACGGCGGGGTCGACCTCTACGTCGGCGGGGTCGAGCATGCCGTGTTGCACCTGCTGTACGCCCGGTTCTGGCACAAGGTGCTGTTCGACCTGGGGCACGTGTCGACGCCCGAGCCCTTCCACCGCCTCTTCAACCAGGGCTACATCCAGGCTGCGGCCTTCGTCGACGAGCGGGGCACCTACGTGCCCGCCGAGCAGGTCACCGCCGGCGACGACGGGTCGTTCCACCACGACGGCCGCCCGGTCACCCGCACGTTCGGCAAGATGGGCAAGAGCCTGCGCAACGCAGTGACCCCCGACGACATGTACGCCACCTACGGCGCCGACACGTTGCGCCTCTATGAGATGTCGATGGGGCCCCTCGATGCCGACCGCCCGTGGGAGACCCGGGCGGTGAGCGGGTCGCAACGCCTGCTGCAACGGCTGTGGCGCCTCGTCGTCGACGAGCAGACCGGCGCGGCGGCGGTGAGCGACGCCGCTGCTGATGAGGCGACGCAGCGAGAGCTGCACCGGACGATCGCCGGGGTGCGTGCTGACATGGAGTCGCTGCGCTTCAACACCGCGGTCGCCAAGATCACCGAGCTGGTCAACCACCTCACCCGCTCGTCATCGAGCGCAGCACCGACGCCCCGGGCCGTCGCTGAGCCCCTCGTGCTGTTGCTGGCCCCCCTGGCCCCCCACGTCGCTGAGGAGCTGTGGACGCGCCTCGGTCACGACGAGTCGCTCACCCGGGCGCCGTTCCCGGTTGCCGACGAGGCCTACCTGGTCGCCGACACCGTCGAGCTGCCGGTGCAGGTCAACGGCAAGGTCCGGGCCAAGATCACCGTGGCGGCAGGGGCGTCCGACGCCGCGATCACCGACGCCGCACTCGGCCAACCGGGCGTGGCCGAGCGGTTGGACGGACCACCCCGCAAGGTCATCGTGGTCCCGGGGCGGGCGGTGAACGTCGTGCCCTGAGCGGCGTGGCGCAGGCCTGACGTAGCGGGACGGGGCGCCACCGTGTGGCCACCGGCGGTGGCGTGACGCACCCGAGACCGTGGGTGTAGCGTCGGGGTCTCGTTTCGGGGCCGTAGCTCAGTTGGCAGAGCGCTTCCATGGCATGGAAGAGGTCGTGGGTTCGATTCCCATCGGCTCCACCCCTCTCCCTCAGGTCGCGCCGATGTCGACGACGGGTCGGGCCAGGGTGTCGCCGCCCAGGCTGCCCCGGAACCGCCGGTCCGAGAAGACGAACACCCCGCCGTCGGATGCGATCATGGCGTAGCCGTCGCCGTAGGGGATGCCCCCGACGACCGGGGCGTTCAATCGCGCGCCAGGCGACAGCACCCCTGGAACCGAGCCCCGGAAGGGCGCATCGAAGGCGAACACCCCGCCGTCGGCGGCGATGAGCCAGTAGCCCTGCCCGTCGGGGTCAGCGACGAGCCCCACGACGGGCTCGTTGAGCGGACGGCCTCCCATCGAACCGTGGAAGCGGGCATCGCCGAAGGCGAAGATGCCGCCGTCGGAACCGACCATCGTGTACCCCTGGCCCGAGGCGGTGACCGCCGAGCCGAGGACGGGACCGTTGAGGGGCGTACCGGCCATGTCACCCCGGTGGCGGGCCGCTCCGAAGGCCAGGGCCCGCCCCCGGTCGGTGAACACCAGGTAGCCGCCGTCGATGCTGGAGATCGACGCCGGCCGCTCACCCCCGGCGAGCACCCCAGGGGGCACGTGACCGTGAGGAACGGCCGAGCCGGCGGCGTGCACGCATCCCCGGGAGTCCAAGACGTAGTACCCCCGCCCGTCGACGGCGGGCTCGACGTCCACGGCGCTCACCCCCGGCGCTGACGCGATGGCGGACACCGCGTCACCGTGGTCGGCGACGTCACCGAAGGCAGTGATCTGTCCGGCGCGATCGAGGATCCAGTACCCGTCGGGGTGAGCAGGACCCGACGTGGGAGCGTCGGGAAGCTGGTCGTCACAGGCCGGGGCCGCAGGCACGCCGTTGCCGGCGCCTCGCGCCTGGGGCCACGGCGCGATCGAGGTGGACGCAGGCAGCTCGAAGCGCGACAGCACCTGCTGGCGGATGGGCAGGGAGTACCCGGAGGTGATGAGCGAGCGGGAGCCGTCGGGCGCGACGAGCACGGCCGGCGACGAGTCGTTGGACAGCCCGACGGCGATCTCGGCGAAGCGCTGGCCGGTGCGGCCGTCGAGGAGGTGCATCGACCAGCCGTTGCCGATGGCGACGTCGTGGTCGCCGTCGCCGTCCAGGTCGGCGATGACCGGGTCGCCACCGACCCCGTCGAGCGCGGGTGCGGCCGGGTTGCAGCACAAGGTGGTGCGCCACACCTCTGCGGCGCGAGCGTCGAAGGCCACGACGCTGCCATCCCATGCCCCGACCACGAGCTCGTCTGACCCGTCGGCGTCGACGTCTCCGATCGCCACGTTGCCGGTGACGATGGCCCCGAGGTCGGCCGGCCAGCCCGGCACCACCGATCCGTCGTCGGCGTGGAAGGCGAGGACGCGCCGGGTGTCACCGGTGTGGTAATTCAGCGTCGTGGTGACGTAGACCTCGGCGCGGCCGTCGCCGTCGAGGTCGCCGAGGGCCACCGATCCCATCACCGCCTCGTCGGGGTTGCGCTTCCAGAGCTGGCGGACCACGCCGTCGGACCAGTCCAGGGCGTGGAACTGCCCGCCGGCGAAGTGGCCGGGACTGCCCGGCGTGTCGTCCCCGCCGATGAAGATCTCGTCGCGCCCGTCGCCGTCCACGTCGTGCAGGGCCGGAGACGACCAGATCGTGTCGTGGTTGTTGAACGGGAAGCCTGCGAGCTCGGCGCCGGTGCGGCCATCGAGCACGTGCACGTGGTGGTCCCAGCCTCCGAACACCACATCGGCGGACCCGTCGCCGTCGACGTCGCCGATGGCCGGCGTCGAGAACACCCCCTCGCACCACCCGTCGGGGGTGGCGCCCGTCGTCGGGTCCCACACGTTGAACTTGTCGATCCCCGAGGACCACCGCCACAGGGGGGTCCCGTCGGACCGGAAGGCGATGAGGCCACCGTTCTGGTTCGGGACGTAGGTCGATCCCATGCCGACGACGATCTCGTTGGACCCGTCGCCGTCGAGGTCGGCGATGACCGGCGTCGAGTCGATCGCCGAGGGGGTGGCCTGGGGGGTGCAGCCCGGCGCCGGCGGCGGGACGGCGGACACCGCCAGGACCTGGGCGTCGAGGTGTCCGCCGTCGAACACCCGCAGCACGCCATCCTCTCCCCCGATGGCCAGGTCGTCTCGTCCGTCGCCGTCGACGTCCCCGATCGCCGGCGCCGAGTTGCGGACCAGCCCGGTCTCGTAGCGCTCGACGGCTTCGAGCGTGCTCGGCGCCGCTCCCGCCGGCCCTGGAGCGGCGGCCGCCACCACCAGGGCCGCCAGGGTCGAACCGAGCGCCCTCACCAGATGTGCGGTCATCTCCTCCCCGTCGACTGCGGGCGCCCTCACCGAAGGTGTCGGTGTTGCGGTGTCGCTGCTGGCCGAGCGCCGCCGGCGTCGCGGCGGGCGCCTCGTGGCTGCCCCATGATCCCCTGCGACCGGGCCGTCACGACGGCGCCGGACCTCCCCCCCCGATAGGGTCCCGCCACGTGCGCATCCCGGCCAGCGTCCGAAGGACCGTGCGCGCCGCCGCTCCCTGGGCGGTCCCCTCCCGGGCGGCTGGCCCGGCGCCGGGTCCACCGACCTATGACCCGTCCTGGGAGCCGACAGGCGAGCCCGTGCCGACGTTCCCCGGTGTGATCTCCCAGGCGTGCACGTCGGCACAGATCGACAGCGCCCGCTTCGCGTGGCTCTGCGCCGAGCTGCGCCGCCAGCACCTCTGTCACCGCAAGAAGTGGGAGTGGTGCTACATCCTCCAGGCCCTGTACGAGCACGGGGCCATCGGCGAGGGCCGCCGTGGCCTGGGCTTCGGCGTCGGGACCGAGCCCCTCACCGCCTACCTCGCCGCCCACGGCTGTCACATCACCGCCACAGACCTGCCCACCACCGACCACCACCACGAGAGCTGGGCGAGCACCGGCCAGCACGCCGACTCCCTCGAGGAGATCAACCGCGACGGGCTCTGTGACCCTGCGGTGCTGAGAGAACGGGTGACGTTCCAGCCGGTCGACATGAACGCCGTGCCGGCTGATCTGACCGGGTTCGACTTCACCTGGTCGTCGTGCGCCCTCGAGCACCTTGGAGACCTCGACGCCGGCATCGCCTTCGTCGAGCGCTCGATGCGCTGCCTGTCGCCAGGGGGCGTGGCCGTGCACACCACCGAGTACAACGTGAGCAGCGACGACGACACGGTCGAGACGGGCGACACGGTGGCCTACCGGCGCCGAGATCTTCGCCGGCTCGCCCGTGCGCTTCGATCAGCCGGGCACGAGATCGAGCTCACGTTCGGCCTCGGCTCCGGTCCCGCTGACCGCCACATCGACGTGGTCCCCTTCACCAACACCCACCTCAAGGTGGCGCTGGAGGGCCACGTGATCACCAGCTTCGGGATCATCGTTCGGGCGGGACCTCCGCCGCACGGCCTCCGTGTCGACCCGGCTGCATCATTGCGTTGAGCGGTCGCCTGAACGCTCAGTCGGCGTCCGTGGCGAACGAACGGCCACCTCCGGTGACGGCGCCACCACGGAGTGGGCGACTCGGGCGCGAGCGTGGCACGGATGGGTCCCGTTCGACCACAATCCGTTGCAGGCGAGCGAAGGGCGGGCGACGATGGCGGCTCCGAGGGGGCTGAGCAGAGGTCAGGTGTTGGGAGCGCTCGGAAGCGGGCCGTCGTCGACCGGCGATCTGGCGGTGCGGTTCGACGTGAGCCGCCAGGCGATCCAGTACCACCTCAGCGGACTCGAGACCACGGGCTTGATCCGTCGGATCGGGACGGGTCGCGCGACGCGCTGGTACTCCGTCGTCGGCACCGGCGAGCGCATCCCGGCGACGTTGCACGTCAACGCCGAGCGTCGGGGGTCCGAGCTCGACGACACCGCACCACGCCCCGATCTGAGACTGGCGACCGCGGCCGACTGAGCGGGGCTTCATCGGTCGGCACCGGGCCTCCCGGTTCTCAGCCGCCGAGGACCTCCGACACCAGTGCGCGCGCCGCACGCTGCACCTCGGTCAGGTGGTCGGGTCCGTCGAAGCTCTCGGCGTAGATCTTGTAGACGTCCTCGGTCCCCGACGGGCGGGCCGCGAACCAGGCCCGCTCGGTGCAGACCTTGATGCCGCCGATCGGCGCCCCGTTGCCCGGCGCCTCGGAGATCACGCTGGTGATCTCTGATCCCGCCAGTTCATCGACTCGCACCTGATCCGCCGACAGGCCCGCCAGCGCCGTCTTCTGCTCGGCGGTGGCCGGCGCGTCGATCCGCTCGTAGGCCGGGGCACCGAAGCGCTCGGTCTGGCGACGGTGCAGCTCGCTCGGACTGGAACCGCTGACCGCAGCGATCTCGGCAGCGAGCAGGCACATGGCGATGCCGTCCTTGTCCGTCGTCCACGTCGTGCCGTCCCGCCGCAGCAGCGACGCCCCAGCCGACTCCTCCCCGCCGAAGCCGAGGGTCCCATCAGAGAGCCCCTCGACGAACCACTTGAAGCCGACCGGCACCTCGACCAAACGACGACCGTGGCCGGCGACGACCCGGTCGATCAGCGATGACGACACCAACGTCTTGCCGATCGCCACGTCAGACGCCCAACCCGGGCGGTGCTCGAGGAGGTGCTCGATGGCCACCGCCAGGAAGTGGTTGGGGTCCATCAGGCCGCCGTCGGGGGTGACGATGCCGTGCCGGTCCGCGTCGGCGTCGTTGCCGGTCGACAGATCGTGGTCGTCGCGCCCGGCGATGACTGCGGCCATGGCGTGGCGCGACGAGCAGTCCATGCGGATCCTGCCGTCCCAGTCCAGGGTCATGAACCGCCACGTGGCGTCGACCACCGGGTTGACCACGGTGAGGTCGAGGTCGTAGCGCTCGCCGATCGCCGCCCAGTAGTCGACCGCCGCACCGCCCAGGGGATCAGCCCCGATGCGCACCTCTGCCCGGCGGACGGCCTCGAGATCGACCACCGAGCCGAGCTCGTCGACGTAGCGTCCGCAGAAGTCGTGGGTCGAGGTGGTCGAGGCTCGACGGGCTCGGTCGAGGGTGGTGCGTCGCACCCCGCTGAGCCCGCCGGCCAGCAGCTCGTTGGCCCGACCGGCGATGGCCGTCGTCGTCGCGCTGTCGGCCGGGCCGCCGTGGGGCGGGTTGTACTTCACGCCCCCGTCGGTGGGGGGGTTGTGCGAGGGCGTCACGACGATGCCATCAGCCAGCCCGGAGGCGCCGGCCGGGCTCCTGCGGTTGTGCGACGTGATCGCCAGTGACACCGCAGGGGTCGGCGTGTAGCGACCGTCGCGGTCGATGCGCACCTCGACGCTGTTGGCCGCCAGCACCTCGAGGGTGGTCGTCCACGCGGGTTCGCTCAACCCGTGCGTGTCGCGACCCAAGAACAACGGCCCCCGGACCCCCGATGCGTCCCGGTGATCGCAGACGGCCTGGGCGATCGCCGCGACGTGGTCGTCGTTGAAGGACCCGGTGAGGCTGGATCCGCGGTGGCCAGAGGTCCCGAACGCCACGGCCTCGCCCGGGATCCCCGGGTCGGGGTGGCGGGCGTAGTACGCGGTGACCAGGGCGGGTAGGTCGACCAGATCGGCGTCGGCGGCCGGCTGCCCTGCCCGCTCGTGCACCCCCTCGGCGCTCAGAGGGAACCCCCCTGGACGACAGGACGCCACGCCGCCACATCGGCCCACAGGCGCTCGAGCTCGTAGTACCGGCGGACCTGCTCGGCGAAGATGTGCACGACGACCTCGCCGTAGTCCATCAGGACCCACTGGCGCTCGCCGGCGCCCTCGATGCGCAACGGCTTGCGACCCAGCTCGACGGTCACCCTGGCCTCCACCTCGTCGGTCAGTGCTCGCACCTGGCGGGTGTTGACCCCCGAGGCGACGACGAACTGCTCGACGAGGGCCAGCACCGGGCCGACGGCGAGGACGACGACGTCAGCGGCGGACTTGTCGACGAGGGCGTCGACCGCCACGCGGGAGACGTCTTCGAGGGCGCCCTCACCGAGGCGGCCACTGCCCTCGGGCGTCGGGTCGCTCAGGGTCGCATCCGCTCGTGCACCCTCACCATGCAACCACACCCGCGGCCCGGCGACGACCGCCCCCGGGCGGGGCGTGGTGCGATCCGAACGGCGCCGGCGTCACGGCCCGACCAGGTCGTTGGCGGGGGCCACCCCGGTCGGGTCCGCGCTCACCGATGCGAAGTCGCGACCCAACACGACGGTCACGTCGATCACGTCCAGCGGTTCCAGGCCCTTGACCACGTCACCCACCCCGAGGGCGTTGCGCAGCCGCAGCGCGCCGGCCCGCTGGTCATCGCGGTAGTAGACGAACTGGGTGACCTCGTGGTCGAAGTCCTGGGCGTTGTCACGGACGTCGACCCGGGCCCCGGCGGGGACCAGCACCTCGGTCGCCCGGGCCGCCAGGCCGGGGGCCCCGGCCCCGTTGAGCAGCTGCACCCGCACCCGTTCGGCCGACGCCGACGCCGCTCCGGGGAGGACCTCGTCGACGAGGGCATCGACGCCGTCGCGATCGAGGCTGTACTCGGTGTCGCGACCGGTGCCCGTGAGCGTCTCGACGGGCACCAGCCGCACGTCGAGCGGCCCGGCGGCCAGCCGGTCGAGGAACGCGTCGAGGTCAGCCCGCTCGTCGCCGGCGGCGACCTCGATGCCGGCCAGACCCTCCAGCCAGGCTCGCCACACGACGCCGTGACGCACCAGGCGGTCCAGGTCGGGCTCGTCGTAGCTCGAGGCGGCCAGGAACGCCCCGACCTCGTCGGCGTCGAGCACCACCTCACCCTCGGGCCAGACGGTCAGCACCCGACCGTCGTCGCCGATGCGCTCGATGGCCGCAGGGTTGTCGATCACGAGCGGGGCCACCGGCTCGACGCGACGAGCCCAGCTGCGGGCGTCGAGCACCACGACCTGGTCCAGCCCGACCCCGAGCAGGTTCTCCAGGCTGAGCGCGACCCGGTCAGAGCCACCCAGCTCGTGGGCCCGCCGCAGCGGTTCGAGACCCAGGCCGGGGACGTCGACCCAGGTTCCCACCGGGACCAGCACCAGTGAACCCCCGGGCTGGCCCGCCGGGGCCAACACGGCGACGCTGACCCCTACGAGCTCGTCACCGTCCACCTGGACGACAGCTGCGGTGGGAGCCACCTCCGTGACCCGCTCGGGTGTCGGAGACGTCACGGTCGCCGCCGGGGGGTCGTCGCCGGACCCTTCGACGAGGCGGGGGCCGATGACCATCGCGAGCCCGACGAGTGACAGCACCCACACCCCCCCGGCGAGGGCCACCCCCCGACGCCGACGCCGCTCGAGGCGCTCGTCCTCTCGACGCCGGGCGCGGCGTCCGGTGCCCGACGACGGGAGCATGACCGCAGCAGCCCCCCGGCGGACGTCGTCGCCTTGTGGAGCAGAGGGTGCCGGCGCCGCCGCTGGCCGGGGTTCGGGACCCGGAGCGGCGCTGTCCTCGCCGCCGGGCCCGTGCCCGGGCACGGCCCGGGCATCGGGGTCGTCGTCACCGGGATCGCGATCGGCGACGCCACCGGGATCGGGCGCGCCGAGGTCGGTCGCCGCGACGACCGGACGATCATCGGGCGAGATCCACCAGGCGTCCTCGGGGTCCACCCCCCGTTCGCTCACGGCGCCCACCGCTCACCCAGCGGGTAGATGCGACGGCGCCGGATCGCATCGAGGACCGGCGCCGTGATGAGGAAGTCGAGGGGTCGTCCGTCGACGAGGCGGGCGCGCAGATCGGTCGAGGAGACCTCGAGTCGCGGCGCCTCGACGTTCACCCAGTCCCACCCGGGCGGTGGCCTCGACCCGGTGGCCCCGGGCCGGTCGACCACCACGATGCGGGCTCGGCGCCGCAGCTCCTCAGCACGCCTCCAGCTCGTCACCCCTGCCGCTGCGTCACTGCCCAGCACGACCACCGCCTCGACGTCGCCCGTCGCTTCCAACTCGTCCACGGTGTCGATCGTGTAGCTGGTCCCGCCGCGGCAGATCTCGACGTCAGAGGCCGCCAGCCCCTCCACGTCGGCCACCGCGGCCTTGACCATGGCCAAGCGCTCCGCGGCCGGGGTGATCGCCCGGCCCGCCACCTTCTGCCACGGCTCGTTCGCCACCACGAGGCGCACCTCGTCGAGACCGACGGCGTGGCCGACGTTGACCGCCACGACCAGGTGCCCGACGTGGGGCGGGTCGAACGTCCCCCCGAAGATGCCGATGCGGCGCGGGCCCACAGCGCTGATCGTACCGAGCACGTCGGGCGCCTTCTGGGCGGCTGACCTCGGGCCTACGTCCTGCGTGGTGACCGACGTCACCACGTGCAACGGAATGTTGGACCCATGAACGGCGTTGAACGAGATACACCGGGACGCCGCCAAGCTCGCCCACGTGGGGTCCACGTGGTTTCGGATGCGGTGCGACCCGGACACGAACACGACAGCATCGCCGACGTCCCCGGTCGGCGTGGAAGGGTGACATGACTGACTCCGTCGGGCTCTACCTCAACCAGATCGGCGCCGTCGACCTCTTGACGGCAGCAGACGAGAGGGAGCTGGCGCAGACGATCGAAGCAGGGCGCGATGCTGCCCGCAAGCTCGAAGAGGGCGAGCGGGGCGTCGCACTCAAGCGTGCCGTGCGCGACGCCGAGGTCGCCCGCGACCGCTTCATCCGGGCCAACCTGAGGTTGGTCGTCAGCATCGCCCGCCGCTACCCGCTGCCCCCCGGCATGGAGCTGCTCGACCTGGTCCAGGAGGGGAACCTCGGCCTGGAGCACGCCGTGGAGAAGTTCGACTGGCGCAAGGGCTTCAAGTTCTCCACCTACGCGACGTTCTGGATCCGCCAGTCCATCGGCAGAGCCCTCGACCAGAAGGCCAGCCTGGTGCGCCTACCGAGTGACCGGTCGGCCAGCCTCCGAGCGGCGCTGCGCCAGACGTCTCGCGACGGCAGCGACCTCGACGACGAGCACGCTCGGCTGCAGCGGCTGACCTCCCCGACCTCGCTGGACCGCACGGTCGGTGACGACGGCGACAGCGAGCTCATCGACCTGCTGGCCGACAACCGGCCGGGGCCCGAGAGCGAGGCGTTGGTCCGGGCCGAGGCCGAGATGGTGGTCGCCCTGCTCGACCGCCTCGAGCCCCGTGCCCGCCTGGCCGTGGAGCGCCGCTTCGGCCTCAGCGACGGCGAGACGAGGTCCTACCGTGAGGTCGGCGACGAGCTCGGCGTCACCGCTGAGGCCGCTCGTCGCCTCGTGAAGCGCGCCGTCGACGAGCTGCGTCTCGACGCCGACGCCCTGGCGGCCTGATCGGCGCCGACCAGCCCCCGAGCGCACCCGACGGTGCGACTCGGGGTCGGGCGGTCCAGACCGACGTTGCGGCCGAGCCCGGCTCGGGCGACGATGGCCCGGTGACCTGGAGCCCGGAATCGTGGACCCGCCGTCCTGCCGCTCAACAGCCGTCGTGGCCCAACCCAGACGAGTACGAGCGGGCGTGCAAGGAGCTGTCGACCCGCCCGCCACTGGTCTTCGCCGGCGAGGCCCGGCGCCTCACCGACGATCTGGCCCGGGTGGTGCGGGGCGAGGCCGTCTTGTTGCAGGCAGGCGACTGCGCCGAGTCGTTCGATTCGTTCTCCGCCGATGCCATCCGCGACAAGCTCAAGGTCATCCTGCAGATGGCGGCGGTGCTCATCTACTCGTCAGGTCTCCCGGTCATCAAGGTCGGGCGGATCGCCGGTCAGTTCGCCAAGCCGCGATCAGCAGACACCGAGAGCCGAGAGGGCACCGAGCTGCCGTCGTTCCGAGGCCACATCGTCAACGACACGACCTTTGACGCGGTCAGCCGGGCCGCAAACCCCGCCCGCATGCTCCAGGCGTATGACCAGTCGGCAGCGACGCTGAACCTGCTGCGGGCCTTCACCCGGGGCGGGTTCGCCGACCTGCGGCAGGTCCACGGCTGGAACCAAGCCTTCGTGGCTGCTTCTCCCGAGGGGCGGCGCTACGACGCCGTCGCCGACGGGATCGATGCCGCCCTGCGGTTCATGGCGGCGTGCGGCGTCGATCTCGACAACGACGCCATGCAGCAGGTCGACCTCTACACCTCCCACGAGGCCCTGCTGCTCGGGTACGAACAGGCGTTGACGCGCTGCGATTCGCTGACCGGGGACTTCTATGACTGCTCGGCCCACATGCTGTGGATCGGCGAGCGGACCCGCCAGGTCGACGGCGCCCACGTCGAGTTCCTCCGAGGGGTGCACAACCCGGTCGGCTGCAAGCTCGGGCCCTCGACGAGCCCCGACGAGGCGGTGGCGATCTGTGAGGCGCTCAACCCCGGGCGCATCCCCGGACGGCTCACCCTGGTGGCCCGGATGGGCGCCGACCGGGTGGGTGACGCCCTCCCGCCGGTCGTGGAGGCCGTCGAGGCGGGCGGGCACCCCGTGCTGTGGGCCAGCGACCCGATGCACGGCAACACCTTCACCACCGACGACGGCCACAAGACCCGCCGCCTCGACGACGTGCTGGCCGAGCTGGAAGCGTTCTTCGCCGTGCACCACGGGCTCGGCACCTGGCCGGGCGGCGTCCACCTCGAGCTCACCGGTGACGACGTCACCGAGTGCCTGGGCGGGTCCAGCGAGACCGTCGAGCCCGACCTCGGCGTGCGCTACGAATCGGTCTGTGATCCACGGCTGAACGCCCGCCAGGCGCTCGACGTCGCCTTCCGGGTCGCAGAGCACCTCGTGCGAGGTCGGACGACCTGAGGGCACGCAGGCGAGCACGGCTCGATCGGCGATGCGATGATGCGGGCACGTCGCGTCGAGGAGTGCGTGCATGCAACAGCTCACCGGGATGGACTCGAGCTTCCTGGCGATGGAGGGGCCCCGGCAGTTCGGCCACGTCAGCTCGGTCACGATCTATGACCCCGCAGGCCGTCCTGGCGGGGCGGGGCTCGAAGCCACGCGCCAGGTCATCCTCGACCGGCTCCACCTGCTCGAGCCGTTCCGGCGTCGCCTCGTCGAGGTGCCGTTCGGTCTCGATCACCCCTACTGGATCGAGGATCCCGACTTCGACATCGACTTCCACGTCCGCCACCTCGGCCTGCCCCCACCCGGTGACCGTGAGCAGCTCGCCGAGCAGGTCGCTCGCATCGTGGCCCGTCCCCTCGACCGCTCCCGGCCCCTCTGGGAGTACTACGTCATCGAGGGTCTCGCCGACGGGCGCATCGCCCACCTGAACAAGATCCACCACGCCACGATCGACGGGGCCTCCGGCGCCCAGATGCTCGCCCGGCTGCTCGACACCGACCCCGACCAACCGTCCTTCGAGCCGGCCGATGATCCCATCCACCCCGAGCGGGTGCCATCGCAGGGCGAGCTGCTGCAGCGAACCGCCGTGTCGCTGATCGGTCAACCGCGACGGGCCCTGCGCGTCCAGGTCCGGGCCCTGCGCGCCGTGGCCGCCACCACCCGCAGCGATGGCATCGACGGGCTCGCCGACCTCATCGCTCGCGGCGTCCCCGGACCCCTCGGCGAGCCGCTGCGTCGCCAGCGCACCAGGGCGCTGCGCGAGCGGGAAGATCGCGACGGGGTGGTCGCCCCGATGCTGCCCCGGGTGAGCGCCCCACCGACGCCCTGGAACAAGCCCATCACGGCGTGGCGCCGCTACGCCTACGCCACCCTTCCCCTCGCCGAAGCGAAGCGGATCAAGTCCGCCTTCGGCGTGACGCTCAACGACGTCGTCATGGCCATCTCGGCCGGGGCGATGCGCTCGTACCTGCTCAAGCACGGGGTCCTCCCGCCCGACCCGCTGGTCGCGATGGTCCCGGTGTCGATCCGCGGCGACACCGAGGCGGCCACGTACTCCAACCGGGTGTCCGCGGTCTTCACCCCGCTCGCCACCGACGTCGAGGACCCCGTCGAGCGCCTCATGGCGATCCACCGGGCCATGGCCGGCGCCAAGGAGACCCACGACGCCGTCCCTGCCGCCGTCCTCCAGGACTTCTCACAGTTCGCCACACCGGCCGTGGCGGCGATGGCGAACCGCCTGGTGTGGCGCACACGCATCGCCGATCGGGTCAACGCCCCGGTCAACGTCGTCATCTCCAACGTCCCGGGGCCTCGCCACTCGCTGTACCACGCCGGGGCCGAGTTGCAGCACTTCTACCCGGTCTCGACCATCGTCGACGGCGTAGGGCTCAACATCACGGTCCAGAGCTACCGCGACGGGCTCGACTTCGGTCTGGTGGCCGACCGCCAGCTCGTGCCCGACCTGTGGTGGATGATGGATCTCTTCGCCGACGAGCTCGCCGCCCTGGGGTCCGCCGCCGACGGCGCCTGAGGCGACCGCGGCCCACGCTCGCCGTCGGGGCGCCCGCCCGGCGACCCACACGGGCGACCGGGGCGCGAGATCTCAGGCGAGGTGCTCGACGAAGCCCTCGAGTTGGCGGAGGTTCCGGCACTCGAAGACCTCGTCGCAGTGGGCGCCGTACTCCGAGACGATCGAGTCGCCGGTGTCCCAGTACGACCGGGGCTCGGGGTTGAGCCAGAAGACGTTGCGGGCCCGCTTGGCCGCCTCCTTCAGCACCCAGGCGTTGGCCGCGTGGTAGTTGTTGCGGGCGTCACCCAACACGAGCAGGGTCGTCTTGGGCGTGATCGCGGTGTGGTGGGCATCCCAGAACGCACCGAAGGCGTGGCCGTAGTCGCTGTGGCCATCCACCCAGATGACGTCGGCCTCGGTGTTGATGCGTCGGATCGCCTCGCCGATGTCCTCCTCGCCGTCGAAGAAGCGGGTCACCTCGTCGATGCCATCGATGAAGACGAAGGCGCGAACCTTGGAGAACTGGTTGGAGATGGCGTACACGAGGTGGAGGGTGAAGCGGGCGAAGGCGGCGACCGATCCGGAGATGTCGGCCAGCACGACGATCTCGGGCTTGGAGGGCCGGGGCGCCTTGAACTTCGGCTCGACCGGCACACCGCCATAGGACAGCGAAGCACGCACCGTGCGACGGAAGTCGAGGGGCCCCCGCCGCTTGTGACGACGCTTCCGGGCCAGCTTGGACGCAAGCTTGCGGGTGAGCGGTGAGATCGCCTTGCGGATGCCGGCCATCTCCTCGCGACTGGCGTGCATGAAGTCGACGTCTTCGGGGAGGGGCTTGCGCAGCGTGCGAGCCATGGCCTCGGCGCCCCGATCGGCCACGAGTCGGCGTCGGATCTCGGCCTCGACCTCCTTCTTGAGCTCCTCGATGCGCTGCTCGAGCTCCTCGCGGCGCAGTCGCTCGGCCAAACCCGTCAGACCTTCGCCGTCGTTGGCCCGCCGGTGCTCGTCGTCGGCCTCGTCCATCAGGCGCCGCAGCATGGCGTCGAGGTCGAGGTTCCTCAGGGTGCGGTACAGGTAGTACGTGCCGCCGACCGGGCGGCCCGGCTCCATGCCGGCGAAGCGCTGGACGGCCTGGCGGGCGACGGCTCGAGTCGTCATGTCATCCCCGCTGGCCAGGGCTCGGAACAACATCTCGGCCAGCTCCTCGGGCGTCAGCCCGTCGAGGCCGCCGTCGCCGTCGCGCTGCTGCTCGGCACCGGCCAGCAGCTGGTCGAGCAGGTCGTCGGCGTTGTCGTCGCCCACGTTGTACTGCGAGCCCCGCAGCGAGAAGTAGACCTCGAACACCGTCTCGAACGCCCGCCAGTGGGCGTCGTTCTTGACCATCGTGGTGGCGAGGGCGTACTTGAACGCCTGGCGGTCGACGACGGGCACGTGGCGCACGGCCTCGAGGGCGTCGAGGTTCTCGGTCAGCGAGACCGGGATGCCCGCCGTCCGCAGCTCGCGCACGAAGCCGTTGAGCAGCTCGAGCAGCGTGCGGTCGCGGGGCGCGGCGGCGTCAGCTGCGACAGGTGCGCTCACTCGACCGACAGGTCCTTGCTGGCCCGTTCGATGTCGGACTGGTACTTCAACAAGACGTTCAGCGTCTCCCTCGCCACGTCCTCGCCCACGCTGTCGATGCCGAGCAGCACGAGCGTGCGAGCCCAGTCCAGGGTCTCTGACACCGACGGCGGCTTCTTCAGCTCGATCTGGCGGATCGAGCGCACGATGCGCGAGATCTGGTCGGCGAGGTGCTCGGAGATCCCCTCGACCTTGGCCGACACGATCTCTCGCTCACGGTCGATCGTCGGGTAGTCGATGTGGAGGAACAGGCACCGGCGCTTGAGGGCCTCTGACAGCTCGCGGGTGTTGTTCGACGTCAGGAACACCATGGGGATCTGGCGGGCCTCGACCGTGCCCATCTCGGGGATCGAGACCTGGTAGTCCGACAGGATCTCGAGCAACAGCGCCTCGGTCTCGACCTCGACCCGGTCGACCTCGTCGATCAGGAGCACGACGGGGTCGGTCGCCCGGATGGCCTCGAGCAGCGGCCGGGTGAGCAGGAACTCCTCGGAGAAGATGTCGTCGGAGATCTCGCCCCAACCGGGGCCCCCGGACTCCGAGCGCTCGGCCTGGATGCGCAGCAGCTGCTTCTTGTAGTTCCACTCGTACAGCGCCTTGGCCTCATCGAGGCCCTCGTAGCACTGCAGGCGCACGAGGCGGGCGCCCAGCGCCTCGCTGACCGACTTGGCCAACTGGGTCTTGCCGGTGCCCGCCGGCCCCTCGACCAGCACGGGCTTGCCGAGGCGATCAGCGAGGTAGACGACCGAGCCGATGGCATCATCGGCGAGGTACCGCACGTCGGCGAGGCGACGGCGCACGGCGTCGACGTCAGCGAAACGGGGCTCGGACATGCGGGGACCTCCTCGGCCGGCACAACCTACGATGACCGCGACCGCTGGGCGAACTGGTCGACCGAGCCTCGCATGCGGCCGCGACCTTGATCTGAGCCGATCGGAGCCGACACCTCCATGCCTGTGGCCCCCCACACGCCTCTGCCCCCCGACCGAACGGTGACGAGCCGGTGACAGCTGTCCTCGTCCTGCACGTCGCCGTGGCCGCCGTGGCGGCGGCGATCGGACCGCGACTCAGAGCCCGAGTGTTCTGGTGGTGCGCGCTGGCGCCGCTCGGCACCGTGGCGTGGGTCGTCGCCGAGGGCGCTGGGGTGCTCGACGGGTCGTCGGTGCGCGAGTCGCACCGATGGGTGCCCGGCCTCGGGCTCGAGCTCTCCTTCGCCGTCGATGCCCTCAGCCTCGTCATGCTCGGCCTGATCGGCGGCATCGGCGTGCTGGTGATGGTGTACGCCAGCCAGTACTTCTCCGGCGACGAGGCCGGCCTGCCCCGCTTCGCGGCGCTGCTGGTCGCCTTCGCCGGGGCCATGACCGGTCTGGTCACCGCCGACGACCTCGTCGCGGTGTTCGTGTTCTGGGAGCTGACCTCGATCACGTCCTACGGGCTCATCGGCTTCAACGACACCAGCGCCGCCGCCCGGGCATCGGCCACCCAGGCCCTCGTCCTGACCGGCGGTGGCGGGCTGGCCCTGTTGGCCGGTCTGCTGCTCGTCCGCCTCGAGTCCGGCGCTGGTTCGTTGAGCGAGCTGACGGCCGCACCCCTTGACGGCGGGGCCACGGCGACCGCTGCGGCGGTGCTCATCCTCATCGGCGCGTTCACGAAGTCGGCACAGGTGCCCTTCCACGGGTGGTTGCCGGGAGCCATGGCCGCCCCCACCCCGGTGTCGGCGTACCTGCACTCGGCGACGATGGTGAAGGCCGGCGTCTACCTGGTCGCCCGGATGAGCCCGGTGATGGTCGACGTGGTGACCTGGCGGGCGCTGACCCTGACCGTCGGGGTGGTGACGATGCTTTGGGGCGGGTACCGGGCGCTGCGCCAAGACGACCTCAAGCTGGTGTTGGCCTACGGCACCGTCAGCCAGCTCGGGATGCTGATCGCCACCTTCGGCGCCCAGACCCCGCAGCTGTACGTCGCAGGCGTGGCCATGTTGGTGGCCCACGGGCTGTTCAAGGCCACGTTGTTCATGGCGGTCGGCATCGTCGATCACACCGCCCACACCCGCGACATCCACCGCCTCGACGGGCTCGGACGCCAGCTCCCGGTCCTGGCCGGGGCGTCGATCCTCGCCGGCGCCTCGATGGCGGGGGTCATCCCGCTGTTCGGCTTCGTGGCCAAGGAGACGATCATCGGGGGGTTCCTCTACGACGGCTCGACCTCGGCGACCGTGGCCCTGGCCGGCATCGTCATCGGCTCGGGTCTGACCGCCGCCTACACGCTGCGCTTCCTGTACGGGGCCTTCGGGCGTGCCGATCGCTTCGCGACCGAGGCGCCGACGCCGGCCACCCCTTCCAGCCGCCACGCCAGTGCGAACGTCGACGGCGCTCCCGACCACGGTGCTGTCACCGACGTCGACGCCGATGCCGGTGCCAGCGCCGGTGCGTACGGAGCTGTCGTGGCGCCGGTCGAGCGCATGCACCTGCCCGGGCCGTGGTTCGTGCTGCCGACCATCGTGTTGAGCGTGCCGACCATCTTGTTCGGCGTCGTGCCCGCCCTGGCCGACGGGCTCGTCTCACCTGCGGCCGAGACGCTGTCGGCCGAGGCGGGCGAGCACCACCTGCACCTGTGGCCCGGGTTCGTGACGGGTCTGTACCTATCGGTCGCCGCCCTGGCCATCGGGGCGACGCTGTGGGTGCTGCGGGGACCTGTGGCCGTCGTCCAGGAGCGCCTCGCCTGGTCGACCGACGCCGCCGGGCTGTTCGCCGCCGGGCTCGCCGGCACCCTGCGCCTCGCCGGACGAACCACCCGCCTCGTCCAGAACGGTTCGCTGCCCGTGTACCTGGGGGTCATCCTGCTCGGGGTGCTGCTCGTGCCCGGCGTCGCCGCGCTCACCGAGGTGGGCCTGCCCGACGATCTGGTGGCCGCCGAGTCCCCGACCCAGGCCCTCTTGGTGGTGACCGTCATGGCCGCCGCCGCCGGAGTGGCCATCGCTCGGCGCCGCTTCGGAGCCGTGTTGCTGCTCGGAGCCGTCGGCTTCGGGGTGGCCGGGCTCTTCGTGGTGCAGGGCGCCCCCGATCTGGCCCTCACCCAGGTGATCGTCGAGATCGTCGTGCTGGCGGTGTACGTGCTGGTGCTGCGGCACCTGCCGACCTACTTCACCCCCCACGACTGGACGCTCGCCCGCTCGATGCGCCTCGTGGTCGCCGGGGTGGTCGGGGCGTCGGTGTTCGTCCTGGCGCTGACGTCGGTGTCGTCACGGGTCGCCCCACCGGTCGACGACGCCATCGTCGAGCTCGCCTACCCGGTGGGTGAGGGCAAGAACGTCGTGAACGTCACCCTGGTCGACATCCGTGGCTACGACACGATCGGCGAATCGGTCGTCCTCGTCGTCGCCGCCCTCGGGGTGGTGTCGCTCGTGACGGCCCGACACCGCAGCCGCCGCAGCACGCCGGACCAGACCCGCCCAGAGGCCGACGCCCCCGTTCGACCAGAGGACAAGACCCGTGTCGACGCCTGAGGCGATGCATCCCGCTCACGCCGACCAGGTCGCGCTCGGCGAACCCGCCGTGGCGCTCGACGTGGTGCTGCGCGCCGTGTTCCACACGCTGTTGCTGCTGGCGGTCTACTTCTTGCTCGACGGTCACAACGCCCCCGGCGGCGGCTTCATCGGTGGCCTCGTCGCCGGCGGGGCCCTGGTGCTGCGCTTCATCACCGGCCGTCCGCAGTTCCGTGCCCGGGTGCACCTGCCCCCATCTGTGCTGCTGGGTGTCGGGATCGTGCTCGTCACCGCCACCGCGCTGACGAGCCTGGCGCTCGGCAACACCCTGCTCGAGCACCACACCGTCGAGGTGGCGCTGCCCGTGTTCGGCGACGTCAAGGCCACCTCGGCCCTGGTGTTCGACACCGGCATCTTCTTGATCGTCGTCGGCGTCGTCGCCACGTTGTTGGACGTGCTCGGCCCGACCCAGGGGCGGGTGCCCGACGCCATGGCCCCCGGCCCGCCACGCCGTGGCCGGGCGGCCACCTCGGCCCGAGAGGCGGGCACGCCGTGAGCCTGATGCTGGCCGTGCTCGTGGCGTGGCTGTTCGCCACGGGCACCTACCTGTTGTTGAGCCGCACCCTGACCCGCATCATCTTGGGCGTCGGGCTGTTAGGCCACGGCGCGGTGCTGCTGCTCCAGGTCGACGGCGGCCGAGCCGGCACCGTCCCCATCGTCGGCGCCGAGGGCCCCGAACCCGGTCTCGCCGCCCCCCTCCCCCAAGCGCTTGCCCTGACCGCCATCGTCATCGGCTTCGCCGCCACCGCCTTCCTGTTGGCGATGGCCTACCGCAGCTTCGTGACCACCGACGCCGACGAGGTCGAAGACGACATCGAGGACGCCCACATCGCCCGCCTGGCCGCCGACGCCGAGGGTCATGACGATCGCTTCGGCGCCCGGGACGTGCCGGACCGAGAGGACCCGGTGCACCGATGAGCCTGGTCCCCCTCCCCGTCATCCTCCCCCTGCTCGGAGCCGGCCTCGCCCTGGTCGCGGCCCGCTGGTTGTGGCTGCAGCGCCTCGTGACGTTCGCGTTCCTCGTCGCCACCCTCGCCACGTCGGTGGCGGTGCTGATCGACGTCGAGGCCAACGGCATCGCCACCCACTTCGTCGGCTCGTGGCCCGCCCCGGTCGGCATCGTGCTCGTCGTCGACCTGATGGCGGCGATGTTCCTCACGATCTCGATGGTGGTCATCGTCATCGTGCACGTCTTCGCCATCGGCCAGGGGGCCGACACCGGCTCGCCCCGCATCGCCAACCCCGTCTACCTCGTGCTCACCGCCGGGGTGGCCATGAGCTTCACCACCGGTGACCTGTTCAACCTGTTCGTCGCCTTCGAGGTGATGCTCATCGCCAGCTACGTGCTGTTGACCCTGGGGGCGCGCCGAGCGCAGATCCGCTCGGGCATGACCTACGTGGTCATCAACATGGTGGCCTCGTCGCTGCTGCTCGTGGCCGTGGGCTTCGTCTACGCCGCCACCGGCACGGTCAACATGGCCGATCTCGTCGGGAAGTTCGGCGAGCTCGACGACGGCCTGCGCATCGCCCTCGGGGTGATGCTGCTGGCGGTGTTCTCCACCAAGGCGGCGCTGTTCCCGTTCTTCTTCTGGCTTCCCGACAGCTATCCGAACGCCCCGACGGCGATCACCGCGGTGTTCGCCGGGCTGTTGACCAAGGTCGGCATCTACACCATCATCCGCACCACGACGATCCTCGAGCTGCGTGAGCTCTCGGGTCTGTTGCTGTTCACCGCAGCGGTGACGATGGTGATCGGCGTCATCGGGGCGATGGCCCAAGACGACATGAAGCGCATCCTGAGCTTCCACATCATCAGCCAGGTCGGCTACATGGTGGTCGGCGTCGGTCTCTACACGGTCGCCGGCCTGGCCGCCACGGTGCTCTACGTCGTGCACCACATCCCCGTGAAGACGGCGCTGTTCCTCGTGACCGGACTGGTCGAGCACACCGCCGGCAGCGCCCAGCTGCACCGCCTCGGCGGTCTCATCCGCCGGGCGCCGGTGGTTGCGGCGCTGTTCGTGCTGCCGGCGCTCAGCCTGGCCGGCATCCCGCCCCTGTCGGGCTTCCTGGCCAAGCTGGCCATCGTCGAGGCCGGGTTGTCAGCCGAGCAGTGGCTCGTCGTCGCCGCCGCGCTGCTCGCCGGGCTCGGCACCGTGTTCTCGATGAGCAAGACCTGGTCGGGGGTGTTCTGGGGCCGACCCGATGACCCGACGCCCGAGCTCGAACGCTCTGAGGACGAGCCGCTGCGAGCCCCGCTGCTGATGACCGCCGCGACCTGTGCCATGGTGGCGGTGACCTTCATCGTGCCGATCTTCGCCATGGCCGTCTACGACCTCAGCGAGCGCGCCGCCCTGGATCTGGTCGACCCGACCGCCTACGTCACCGCGGTGCTCGGGTGAGCCGGCTGAGCCGGGTGTCCCGGCACAGCGGTCACCGCGGGGGGTCACGATGAGGCGCGACGTGTTGGCCTTCGTGTGGCTGGTGGCGGCGTGGCAGGCCCTGTGGCGCGACCCCAGCGTCGCCAACGTCGTCGGGGGGGCCCTGGTCGCTGCCGCCCTGTTGGCGCTGTTCCCCTTCCCCGACGCGCCGGGGGGCCTGCGCCCCCGTCCGGTGGCGATGCTCCGCCTGCTGTGGGTGTTCACCACCTCGGTGATCAAGGCCAACCTCGTCGTCGCCTGGGAGGTCATCACGCCCGGCAGCAGGGTCGCAGAGGGCATCATCGGGGTCGAGCTCGGGCACGACCACCCGATGGTGACCACCGTGGTCAACCACGCGGTGAACCTGTCGCCGGGCACGTTCGTCGTCGACGTCGAGGACGACCCGACGGTCCTGTACGTGCACGCCCTCCACCTGGACGATCCCGACGAGCTGCGAGCCGAGGTCCGCCGCCTCGGTGACCTCGTCGTCGAGGCGTTCGGTCTGGAGCGCCCGGTCCGGTCGACGAGGCGACGATGACCCAAGCGAACGACGTGGAGGATGCGCGCGACGTGGACGCCCGGTACGCCACGGCCGAGACGGGTGAGACGGACGAGCCGATGCCGGGTGGGGCGCCGGCGACCTCGGTGACGGACGCCCCCACGAGGAGGAGGGGACGGTGACCCTGCTCGACGTGCTGGACGTCGTGCTGCTGGGCGTGCTCGGCGCGGCGTTCGCCGCCGCGGTGGCCCGGGCCATGCGCGACGGCAGCCTGGCGGACAAGATCTTGGGCGCCGACACCGCGACGACGATCCTGGCCACCGGCGTGGCCGCCGCGGTGGCGGTCACCGGCGTGCCGTACTACCTCGACGTCATCGTCATCATCGCTGGGCTGGCGTTCGTGGGCACGCTGACGGTGGCCCGCTTCATCGAGCACCGGGGAGCGGCTGCTCCCCCGCCTCCGGCCACGGCCCACCCCAGCGTGACCCCGCCCGCCTCACGACCCGAGGAGCACAGGTGAGCGTGCTCGGGACGATCGTGATGCTGGTCGGCGCGCTGTTCGCCGCCGTGTCGGCCATCGGTCTGCACCGCTTCGACAGCGTGTTCGCCCGGATGCACGCCGCCGGCAAGGCCTCGACCCTGGGGTTCGGCCTCGTACTGGCCGGGGCGGCGCTGCGCATCGGCGAGACCGGCACGTCGGGCAAGCTTGCCCTGGCCGGCGCCCTCGCCCTGGTCACGATCCCCTCGGCGGTGCACCTCATCGGGCGGGCGGCATATCGATCGGGCACCGAGCTGTCGCCCCACACGGTGCTCGACGAGCTCGGTCGGGCCCGCCGCTTGCGTGCTGCAGCCGCCGGCGATCCCGACCCCTCAGGCGGCTAGCGCTGTATCGTCGGATCGGGGCGCCTCACCGGGGCAGCATCACGAGGTCGTCCCGGTGGACCGCCACCCCCGCCTCCCCGTCGGGCAGCTCTGACGTGTGACGCCCCGACGCCGCCCGCAACGGTCCGGCGGCGAGGCGGGTCAGGCCCTTGGCAAAGACCACCCCGTCGGGTCCGCAGAGCTCGACGGCGTCGTCGCGCTCGAAGGCTCCCTCGACGCCGGTGACCCCGGCGGGCAGCAACGACCGGCCGCCCTCGAACAGCGCCGAGCGGGCACCCGAGTCGACGACGATCCGGCCAGAGGTCTCGGTGGCGAAGGCGATCCACAGCTTGCGGGCCGGCAACCGACGGGCGTGGGGTCGCACCGTGGTGCCCACGCCCTCGGCCCCGTCGACGGCATCGGCGATCACCCCGGGCCGCTCGGCGTGGGCGATGACGGTCCGCACCCCGGTCCAGGCGGCGATCTTGGCGGCCGCCAGCTTCGAGGCCATCCCCCCGCTTCCTCGACCCGACGTGGACGATCCGGCCATGTCCTCGACGGCGGCATCGACCGCCTCGATCTCGGCGACGAGGGTGGCGTCTGGATCGAGGCGAGGGTCCCCGGTCAGCAGCCCGGGGGTGTCGGTCAACAGCACCAGGGTGTCGGCGTGCACGAGGTGGGCGACGAGGGCGGCGAGGCGGTCGTTGTCACCGAAGCGGATCTCGTCGTCGGCGATGGCGTCGTTCTCGTTGACCACGGGCACGACACCCATCACCAGCAGCCGATGCAACGTCTCACGAGCGTGCAGGTACTGCTGGCGCACCATGAAGTCGAGCGGCGCGAGCAGGACCTGACCGGCGATGCGACCCGCCCCGCCCAGGCGGTCCGCCCAGGCGCGCATCAGATCGATCTGGCCGACCGTCGACACGGCCTGCAACGTCACCGGATCGGTCGGGCGGTCGATGCCGAGCAACGGGAGGCCGGCGGCGATCGCCCCTGAAGACACCACGACGACGTCGTGGCGGTCGGCGACGGCCACGATCTGGGACGCCAGACGGTCGATGGCGGTGGGATCGATGCGCCCGTCGGCATCGGTCAACGAGCTGGTGCCCACCTTGACCACCACCCGGCGACGGGGTGAGCTGGCGATGGGATCGGAGTCGGTGACCCGCCGCCGGGGGGCGCCACCCGGCTCGACGACGTCGCGGTGGCCGTCGGGCGGGAGGACCCCGTCACCGTCAGCGGCGGCCACGGCCGCTGCTGTCGAGGCCGTCGAGGTCCTCGGGCTCCCAGGTCATCTCGATGCGCCCGATCCGCACCGTGTCGCCCTCGCTGACCCCGGCCCGACGCAGCGCCTTGGGGACCCCGAGGCGATCGAGGCGGTCTCGGACGACGTCCATGGCCTGGGGGTCGGTGAGGTCGGTCAGGCCCACGGCGTGGGCGGCGTCGCGACCCTCGACGACGAAGGCCCCGTCGTCGGCCCGGGTCACCTGCACGCCGGCGCCCTCGGGTCGGTGCAGGACGAACGACGGGGTGTTCTGGTCGACCGAGCGCTCGGTGGCCACCAGCTCGGCGAGGGCGCCGGTGAGCTCGGCGACACCGGCCCTGGTCACCGAGCTGATCTGCAACGCCACGTCGAGCCCGGCCGGGGTGTGATCCGGCGGACAGAGATCGGCTTTGGTCCCGACCACCAGCCGTGGGCGGCTTGCCAGGTCGATGTCATAGGACGACAGCTCGTCGAGAAGGATGTCGTGCTGGCGAGCGGGGCTCACTCCGTCGACGGGGGCGAGATCGACGAGCACGGCCAGCACGCGGGCCCGCTCGACGTGGCGGAGGAACCGATGCCCGAGACCACGGCCGTCGCTGGCCCCCTCGATCAGGCCGGGAACGTCGGCGACGACGAACTCGGCATCGCCGTGGCGCACCACGCCCAGGTTGGGCACGAGGGTGGTGAAGGGGTAGTCCGCGATCTTGGGCCGCGCCGCCGACATCACCGAGATGAGCGTGGACTTGCCGACGTTGGGCATGCCGACGAGCGCCACGTCAGCGAGGAGCTTGAGCTCGAGGTCGTACCACTCCTCCTGGCCCACCTCGCCCTGCTCGGCGAACGCCGGCGCCCGACGACGGTTCGACAGGAACCGGGCGTTGCCCTTGCCGCCCCGGCCGCCCTGGGCAGCCATCCAGCGAGCGCCGGCATCGGCCAGATCGGCGAGAACCTCGCCGTCGGCTCGGCGGCGCACCTGGGTGCCGGCCGGCACACGCACGATCTCGTCGTCGCCGCCCGCCCCGTGACGGCGCTTGCCCTGGCCGTGGGTGCCGTCGCCGGCCCGCCGGTGGGGATGGTCCCGGAAGCCGAGCAGCGAGGCCACGTTGGCGTCGGCGACGAGCCAGACGTCGCCACCCGAGCCGCCGTCACCCCCGTCGGGCCCGCCCTTGGCCACGTGGGCCTCGCGCCGGAACGCGACGGCACCGGCTCCGCCGTCGCCGCCCTTGGCGTGCAGCTGGCTCTCGTCGACGAAGACGGTCACGATGCCAGGCGCCTCGTCGCGGAGCGAGGGCCGGACGCGAACAGGGGCCGGCCCGCTCGCACGAACCAGCCCCGCCCGACAAGACGACCTGAGGGTGGGCTCGGCGTCAGCCGGCGACCGGGGCGTCGGCGGCGTCGACCTCGACCAGCTTGCGGCCGTGGCGAGCGCCGAAGCGGACGGTGCCGTCGGCGGTGGCGAACAGCGTGTCGTCGCCGCCACGACCGACGTTGCGGCCGGGGTGGATGCGCGTGCCCCGCTGGCGGACGATGATCGAACCCGCCGTCACCGCCTCGCCGGCGAAGCGCTTGACGCCGAGACGCTTGGACTGGGAGTCGCGCCCGTTCTTGGTGGAGCCGGCGCCCTTGGTCTTGGACATGGTGGATCAGCCCTTCGTGATGCCGGTGATCTCGAGACGGGTGTAGCGCTGGCGGTGACCCCACCGCCGACGCGACCGGGTCTTGGCCTTGTAGGTGAACCCGGTGATCTTCGGGCCCTTCACCTCGCCGAGGACCCGAGCCGCCACCGACGCTGCGGCGAGCTCGCCGGGCGTGGCCAACACCGTGTCGCCGTCGACGACCAGCACGGGTGAGAGGTCGACGGAGTCGCCGTCGGACACGTCGAGGAGCTCGACGTCGACGGTCTGACCCTGCTCGACGCGGGCCTGCTTGCCGCCGGAGGAGATGACTGCGTACATACGGGCTCCGATGGTACCTGACAGGAAGCGGTACCCGCCCATCGCTGCACCGGTGCCTGGCGCAGCCGCCGCTGCCATCATCGTGGGCGCTCCCCCAGGGTGTCGCGCAGCGCGTCGTCGTCGATGACGATGCCCCGGCCGGCGCACCGCTCACATCTCGTCGACAGCGACTCGACGAGGCCCTCGCCGATGCGCTTGCGGGTCATCTCGACGAGCCCCAGCTCGCTGATGGGAAACACGTGCGTGCGGGTCTTGTCGCGCGCCAGCGCCTGACGGAACACCCGCAGCACCTCGTCGCGGTGCGGCGCGACCTCCATGTCGACGAAGTCGATGACGATGATGCCGCCGATGTCGCGCAACCGCAGCTGCCGGGCGATCTCCTCGGCGGCTTCGAGGTTGTTGCGGTAGACGGTCTCTTCGAGGTTCGAACGTCCGACGTTCTTGCCGGTGTTGACGTCGATGACGGTGAGCGCCTCGGTCCGTTCGATGATGATCGAGCCCCCCGAGGGCAGCCAGACCTTGCGGTCCAGCGCCTTGACCAGCTGCTCGTGGACGTGGTGACGCTCGAACAGGCTGAGGCGCTCGCGCTCGGGGTCATACAGCTCGATCCGCTCGGCCAACGCCGGGGTGATGGCGCGCATGTAGCTGTCGACCTGGTCGAACAGCTCAGAGTCGTCGATGACCACGCCTCGGTAGTCCTTGTTGAACTCCTCGCGGATGATGCGCACCGCCATGTCCGGCTCGGAGTACAGCAGCGCAGGAGCAGATGCCCGGTTCACCAACGCCTCGATCGCCGCCCACTGCTCGCCGAGGCGTGCGACGTCACGTTCGATCTCGGCTGCGGTCACGTCCTCTGCCGCCGTGCGCACGATCAGGCCGTCGCCGTCGGGCCGAACCCGCTCCAGGACCTTGCGAAGCCGCTTGCGCTCAGGATCGGGCAGGCGCTTGGAGATGCCCAGGGTGCCCGACTGGCCCGGAACCAGCACCACGAAGCGGCCCGGTATCGACACCTCGGTGGTGAGGCGTGCTCCCTTGTGGTCGATCGGGTTCTTCGTCACCTGGCACAGGATCTGCTGGCCGGCGCGAAGGATCTGCTCGATCCGGGGTCGCTGGCCCTTGGCCACGTCGACCTCATCGGGGTCGTAGCTGACGTCACCGGCGTAGAGCACGGCGTTCTTGGGGGTGCCGATGTCGACGAAGGCGGCCTCCATACCCGGCAGCACGTTCTTGACCCGGCCCAGGTACACGTTGCCGTGGATCTCGGTGCTGGCGTCTTGGGGCCGAGACACCCGGTGCTCGATCAGCGTGCGTCCCTCCAGCACGGCGATCTGGGTGGGGCCGTCGCCTCGGTGACCGTGCACGGCCATCAGATAGCGACCGACGGGACGCCCGTCGCGGGTCCGCCCCCGGCGCTTCTCGAGCTCGTCGTCGTCGAGCTCGACCGGCTCGTCCTGCCCGAGCGCATCGGTCGCCCGGACCGGACGCATGCGCCCGCCCTCCGAGCGCTCCGGGCCGCCCCCCTCCAGACGCTCCCGGCCCCCGCCGGGACCACCCCGGCGACGACGGCGGCGACGCCCACCGCTCCCGCTGCGCGCACCGTCGGGCGACGACGCCGGTGACCCGCCCTCGCCTGCGCCGTCGCGGGCGATCGTGGACGCCCCGCTTGCGCCGGCGTCCCCGTCGGCGCCACCCGGACCAGCGGTCCGGCTCCGGGCGATAGCGCCGCCCGAACCACCTGCGCCCGAACCCCCTGCGCCCGAACCACCTGCAGCCGAGCCCCCTGCAGCCGAGCCCCCTGCGCCCGAACCCCCTGCATCCGAACCCCCTGCGCCGGAGCCGGCCCGACCCCGACCGCCGCGACGGCGTCGCCTCGACGAACGGCCGTCGGCGTCACCGGCATCCTCAGAGGGCCGACGGGGGCCGGCGGTGGACTCGGTGGCTGCCCTCGAAGCCTGCTGGGGCGGCGGCACCTTGGGGATGAGGTGCGGTGCGCCGCCGCCGTCATCTCGACCGGCGGGCCGGTCTCCCTGGTCGTTCATGTGTGTCCCTTCGTGTCGGGCGCGCCGCTCGGCGCTGCCGTGGGGAGGGCGGCGGGGGCGACGATCACCCGTTCGACGCGCCTGCGCCGACAGGTGACGTCGACCCGACGGGAAGGGGTTCCCGCCGCTCGACTCCCTCGATCCATTGGTGGGTGCGCCGCGCCACCCCGAGCTCGAGCCCGGGGTCGACCGCGGCGAGCAGTTCGGCCGGCCGGACGCTGAACGGCTGGGTGCGCAGCTCGGCCCGCAGCGCCGCTCCCCGCTGGGTGGGTTCGGCCACCGTCAGCGCCACCACGGCGGGGCGCAGATCGACGGGGACCTCACGCCCCTTGCGTCGTCGCGTGAAGGCCAACGCCTCGGCGGACAGGACCTGGTCCACCAGGCCCGCCGCTGCGCCGGCATCGATGCCCCTCACGTCGAAGTCCCAGGAGCACGAGGTGATGACCTCTTGGAGGGACGGGCCGCCGGGGGCGACCATCGAGGCGGCGACGACCTCCATGCCGTCGGGGAGGCACGCTGTCAGCCGATCGGGAAGCTCGACGACCGGCATCGTCGTGCCCGCCGCCGTGGCGACCCCGGCCAGCACCAGCCCGCCGCCGAACCCCGGGCCTCGGCCGGTCTCGCCTGCGTGCCCTGGGTCGACCACGTGCCCTGGGTCGACCACGTGCGCACCGTCGATCACGAGATCGAGGTACTCGCCGTCGGACTCATCACCGGTTGGCAGGGCGAGGCCGAAGCTCAGGCGGGGCCGAGGTGTGAAGCCTCGGGTGAAGGCCACCGCGATGCCGGCCCGTCGGACCGCCCGCTCCCAGATGCGGGCGACGTCGCGGTGCCCGGTGAAGCGGATCTTGCCTCGCTTGGTGAAGCGGATCCGGATGGTGGGATCGATCACCGGGCCGACCCGGCGGCGGTGGGCGCACTCGGCGAGGTGGCGTGGCGGCCCGGCCCCCGGCGGGACGGGCCGAGGTGCACCGGCACCTCGCCGCCTCGGCTCAGGTCCTGGCCCGTCCCCTGACTGCCGCCGTTGGGCGGCACCGGGGATGCCACCACGTGCTCGAGGCCCTGGGTCGTGCAGGCCCCGCAGTCGTAGCAGGGCGTCCAACGGCAGTCGGGGACGCCGTGGGCCTCGAGGGCGTCACGCCAATCCTGCCAGAGGAAGTCGCGGTGCAGTCCGGCCCAGAGGTGGTCCCAGGGCAGCACCTCGTCCTCGTGGCGGTGCCGGGTGGTGTACCACGCCGGGTCGAGGCCCTCGGCGGCCATGGCTTCGGTCCAGCGGTCGAGGTCGAAGCGCTCGCCCCACTCCTGGAAGGTGCCCCCGGCTCGCCACACCCGCTCGATCACCGGCCCGAGGCGGCGGTCACCTCGGCTGAGGATGCCTTCGGCGAAGGTGGCGGCCGGCTCGTGCCACTTCAGGTGCGCTCGGCTGCCTCGCAGCTCGTCTCGCACCAGACCCACCCTGCGGCCGAGCTCGTCGGGGCCGACCATGCCGAACCACTGGAACGGGGTGTGTGGCTTGGGGACGAAGCCCCCGAGGGACACGGTCACCGACGCCTTGGGGTGGTGCCGGCGGCCGATCTCCACGCAGTGGCGGGCCAGCTCGGCGACGCCCCGGGTGTCCTCGTCGGTCTCAGAGGGCAACCCGGTGAGGAAGTACAGCTTCATGCGCTGCCAGCCCTGGGCGTAGGCAGCGTCGACCGCGGCGTACAGGTCCTCCTCGGTGATCAGCTTGTTGATGACCTGGCGCAGCCGCCAGGTGCCCGCCTCGGGGGCGAAGGTCAGCCCGCTCCGACGAGCGCCCGAGACCTGGGCGGCCAACCCGACCGTGAAGGCGTCGACCCGCAGGCTGGGGAGGGACACGGTGACCCGACCGCCGTTGACCGGGTCAGCGACGGTGTCGGCCACCACCTGCTCGATGCCGGAGAAGTCAGCGGTCGACAACGAGCTGAAGCTGACCTCGTCGTAGCCGCTGCGGGCCAGCCCGTCGGTGACCATCGCCTGGACCTGCGCCGCCGGCCGTTCGCGCACCGGACGGGTGATCATGCCGGCCTGGCAGAACCGGCATCCCCGGGTGCAGCCCCGGAAGACCTCGACGCTCAGGCGGTCGTGGACCACCTCGGTGAGGGGCACCAGGGGCCGACGGGGGTAGGGCCACTCACCCAGGTCCGCGACGGCCCGCCGGTGCACCACCGGTGGCACCCCCGGGTGGCGGGGGGTGACCTCGCGCAGGTGCACGCCGTCGTAGGCGACGTCGTACAGCGACGGGACGTACACCCCGTCGATGCCGGCCAGATCGACCAGCACCTGCTGGCGTGACCCGCGCCTTGACCCCGAGCGTCGCCACGCCGCCACCACCTCGGTGATCTCGCCCACGACCTCCTCACCGTCGCCGAGGACGACGAAGTCCAAGAAGTCGGCGAGGGGCTCGGGGTTGTGGGCGCAGTGCCCACCGACCCCGATGAGCGGGGCGGCGTCGTCTCGGCGGTCGGCCCGCACCTCGACCCCGGCCAGGTCGATGCAGTTCACCACGTTGGTGTAGGTGAGCTCGGCCGAGAGGTTGAAGGCGATGACGTCGAAGTCGCCGGCGGCGCGGTGGGTGTCGACCGAGAACAGCGGCACCCCGTGACGCCGCATCTCGTCGTCGAGGTCGACCCACGGGGCGTACGCCCGCTCGGCCAGGGCGTCGTCTCGTTCGTTGAGGATCTCGTAGAGGATCTGCAGCCCGAGGTTGGGCAGACCGATCTCGTAGGTGTCGGGGTAGCACAACAGCCAGGCCACCTGACCTGTCGACCACCCAGGAGCGACGGCCCCGTCCTCGCCTCCGATGTAGCGCGCCGGCTTCTGCACCCGGGGCAGCAGCGGCTCGAGGCGCGGCCAGACGTCAGACATGATCTCTCCACGCTACCCTTCCCCGCCACCCCCGCCCGACAACGAAGAGTAATCCGCTGGTCACCTTTAGTGGTTGTCGCTCGCTGCGGGGCCCTGTCAGCGCTGGTATCGGCGGGAGTGGACGCCCGCGGCGAACCCGAGCCCGGCCCAGACCACCACCGTCGATGAGCCCCCGTGGCTGAGCAGCGGCAAGGGGATCCCGGTGATGGGCATGAGCCCGATGGTCATGCCGATGTTCTGGAAGATCTGGAACACCAGCATCGTCAGCAGCCCCAAGACCGCGATCGTGGCGAACGCATCGGTGGCCAGGGCGGCGATGCGCCAGAGCCGCCAACCCAGCAGCCCGAAGAGAGCGAGCACGCCGGCTGACCCCACGAAGCCGAACTCCTCGGCCACCGCGGTGAAGATGAAGTCGGTGTGCTGTTCGGGGACGAAGTCGAGGTTGGTCTGGGTGCCCTCCAACCAGCCCCTGCCCGAGACCCCGCCGGCTCCGATGGCGATCTCGGCCTGTTCGTAGTTGTACCGGGTGTCGGCTGGGGCCTCGTCGTTGAGGAAGCTCGTCAGCCGCGACGCCTGCTCCTCGGGCAGCAGACCCAGCCGCAGCGTCAAGGTGATGGCGAGGACCGCCAACAGGGTGGCGACGACGATGTGGCGGGTGCGAGCCCCGCCCACGAGGAACGTGCCCATGGTGATGGCCACGATCACCAGGGTCGTGCCGAGGTCGGGCTGCAGCAGGATCAGCGCGGCGGGCACCCCTGGGATGACCAGGGCCGCCACGAACCCCCGCAAGGGTGCCGACGGTCCCACCTCGGCGAAGAACGCAGCGACGGCGGCGATGACGACCAGCTTGACGAGCTCTGAGGGTTGCAGCTGGAAGTTCGGCAGTTGGTACCAGGATCGGGCCCCCTTCACCTCGACCCCGACGAACAGCACGCCGACGAGCGACAGCACCCCGAGCAGGTACAGCACCACGACGTGGTCACGCACCCGGCGATGATCGACGGCGGCCACGACGCAGGCGACGGTCACCCCCGCGGCGTGGAACAGCAGCTGGCGCTCCAGGTAGAAGGTGGGGGAGGTCCCGGCGACCTCGAGGCTGCGTTGGGTGGCGCTGTACACCGCGGCGGCACCGACGGCGGCCAGGGCGGCGGCAGCCCCGACGAGGGTCCAGTCGACGTGGTGGATGGGGGCTCGGGGGTCGCGCCGGCTGCGGGCGGCCGACCCGCGGGGGGCGGTGGTCGTCACCGGGCACCGGCCCCGGGCGGACTGATGTCACCGGTGCGGTCGAGCTCGTGGAGGGCGTCGAAGATCCGCCGGGCCGCCGGCGCTGCGACCGACCCGCCGTAGCCGGCCTCCTCGAGCACCACGGCCACGACGTAGCGGGGGTCGTCGGCGGGGCCGTAGCCGATGAACAGCGCGGTGTCCTCCTTGCGGGTGCCAGTCACGGGGTTGCGGCCGAACTGCTGGGCGGTCCCGGTCTTGCCGGCGACGGGGTAGTCGTCCAGGGGGAAGCCCTCGAAGGCGGTGCGGGCGGTGCCCGACGGGTTCGACACCGCTCCCGCCAGGGCGCCGTGGATCACGTCCCAGACGGCGCCTGGATCGCCCACCTCCAGCTCGAGCGGGTCAGCGACCCGGGGTTCGAGCTCCCGGCGGGTGTCGTCGTCCATCCGGTCCACGACCCTGGCGGCGATGTTGGGTTGGTGGCGGACGCCCCTCGTCGCCAGCGTGGCGTAGGCGTTGGCGAGCTGGAGGGGGGTGGCGACCATCTCGCCCTGCCCGATGGCCAGGTTGATCGTGTCGCCCACCGACCAATCGCCGGACCCGAACACCCCCTCGTCGAACAGCTCCTGCTTGAGCGCGCGGTCCGGTACCCGCCCGGCCAGCTCGCCGGGCAGCTGCACGCCGGTCGGCTGGCCGAAGCCGATGCGGCGGGCCACGTCTTGGATGGCCTCGTCCTCGCCGGCTGCCAGGTCGGTCTGGATCGACGCTCCGATCGTGTAGTAGTACACGTCGCTCGAGACGACCAGCGAACGGGGCAGGTCGACCACGTCATAGGGCGTCCGCCCGGCGTTCTGCCACTCGCACTTGTTGCCCCCGCAAGGTTCGAGCACGAAGAAGCCGGGGTCGTACACGGTGGTGGTGAGGTCCAGCACCCCTGACTCGAGCCCGGCGACGGCGGTGACGGGCTTGAACGTCGAGCCCGGGGCGTAGAGGCCCCGTACGGCCCGATTGGTGAGCGGCGAGTACGACCCCGGCGCAGCGAGCACGTTCCACAGCTCGGGATCGATGCCCCCGACGAAGGCGTTGGGATCGAACGCCGGCGCCGAGGCCATCGCCACCACCGAGCCGTCGGTCACGTCGAGCACGACCACGCTGCCCGCCGGCGCCGGGCGCGTGGTGCGGAAGTCCCCTGCGCTGGAGCGGGCCGCTCGCAGGGCGTCATCAAGGGCCCGCTCGGCCACCTGTTGCACCCGGACGTCGAGGGTGAGGACGACATCGTCGCCGGGCCGAGCCGGATCCTCCTCGAGGACGTCGACGACCGAGAACCCGCTGTCGACCTCCAGGCGACGTTCGCCTGCCTCGCCGCGCAGGTCGGTCTCAAAGGTCCGTTCGACCCCGGTCTTGCCGATCTGGTCGCCCGCTGCGTACCCCTGGTCGGCGAGTCCGGCAGCGGCGTCGGGGGCGATCTCACCGACGTAGCCGACGACGTGGGCGGCGACCGGTCCGAGCGGGTACACCCGGCGGGGTGCCTGCTCGGCGGTGACCCCCGGGTAGTCGCCCTGGCGCTCCCGCAGGTAGGTGAGCGTCGTCTCCTCCACGTCGGTGGCCACGACGACGGGCAGCAGCTGATCGCGCGCAGGGTCGCGGTAGATGTCGGCCACCTCATCGCCCGTCATGGCCAGCGCCCGCCCGAGTGAGCCGAACAGCGCGTCCCGTTCGGCGTCGCCGAGGGACCGCACGACGGCACGGTCGACCGTGACCTGCCCGATGAGGCGGTTGGCGGCGAGCTCGACACCGTTGCGGTCGAGGACGCGGCCCCGCACGGGTTGCACCCGGATCTCGCGCACCTGATTCTGCTCGGCCTGGGCCACGAACTCGGGCCCGGTCAGCACCTGCAGGTAGTAGAGGCGAGCGAAGAGCGCTGCGAACAACGAGACCACGACCACCGCCATCACCCCGAGGCGGCCCTTGACGACGTGGGAGCCGCTCACCTCGCCGGCGTTCCCGCTCCGGGGCCAAGGGCCCAGCGCAGAGCGCGGTGGGCCAACGGCATGCACACCACGTTGACGATCGAGAGCACCACCACGAGCTGGCCAAGGGGCACGCCGGCCAGATGGCGCTGGCCGAGGATCGATCCGATGGCCACGTGCAACGTGAGCCCGACGGCGGTCCCGACGCCGGCGGCGACGGCGCGAGCCGACGGACCGGTGGCGTCGACGAGCTCGTCCAGGTGCCCGGTGCCCCAGCCCACCAGGGTGCAGGTGAGCCCCCACAGGCCGAAGGGGGTCTGGACCAAGACGTCCATGCCGAGGCCGCTGGCGAAGCCGATGGCGGCGCCCCGTTCGGCGCCCCCGACGACGCCCCCGGCAACGGCTACGAGCACCAGGACCGCCGGGGTGGCGCCGAGCAGGCGGAGCTGGGGGGCGACCGCGGCCTGGACGACCACCGCGGAGACGATCACCAGTGCCATCCTCGCATTCACGGCGTCGGCTGGGCGTTCACGGCGTCGGCTGGGCGTTCACGGCGTCGGCTGGGCGTTCACGGCGTCGGCTGGGCGTTCACGGCGTCGGCTGGGCGTTCACGGCGTCGGCTGGGCGTTCACGGCGTCGGCTGGGCGTTCACGGCGTCGGCTGGGCGTTCACGGCGTCGGCTGGGCGTTCACGGCGTCGGCTGGGCGTTCACGGCGTCGGCTGGGCGTTCACGGCGTCGGCTGGGCGTTCACGGCGTCGGCTGGGCGTTCACGGCGTCGGCTGGCCGGCGACGGCGTCGGTCGGCGCCGGCCCGTCGACGCCCGGCGGCTCGTCGTCGGGGAGCCAGAGCAGCACCGACACGATGTCGAGCCGGTTGAGGTCGGCGGCGGGCACCACCTCGACGACGAGCAGGTCGTCGAGGTCGTCGAAGCTGGCGCGCGTCACCGTCCCCACGAGCAGTCCAGCGGGGAACGTCGACCCGGCCAGGCCGCTGGTCGTCACCGTCTCACCCGGGATGACCGGCGTGTCCGAGGCGAGCAGCTCGACCCGCAACGGCTCGGCCCGACCCCGGCCCTGGGCGACACCGGTCTCCCCCGAGCGGCTGAGACGCACGCCGGCGGCGAAGGTGGCGTCGGTGAGCAGCTGGGCCCGGGACCGCTCCCCGCTCACCTGGGTGACCCGTCCGATGAGGCCGCCGGGACCGACCACGGGCATGCCCTCGGCGATGCCGGCGTCGGCCCCGACGTCGAGCTCGACCGTGCGCTCGAAATCGATGACCGGGGCGTCGACCACCGAGGCGTCCACCCCCGGGACGTCTGAACCGGCGGTGATGGCGTCGAGGCGCTCCAACACGTCGAGGCGCCGGCGCTGCTCGGCGGCCAACAGCACCTCCCTCTCCAGCTCCTGCACCTGGGCCCGCAGGGCCTCGTTCTCACGTTCGAGATCGTCGTAGCCGAACGCCCCGCCCCAGGCGTCAGCGACTGGGCTGGTCGCCCACTCGACCCCGCCGCGGATCGGGGCCACGATGCCCAAGACGCCGTCACGCACACCGGACAGCACGCCGTCGTCACCTCGGAAGTCGAGGGTGAGGAAGGTCACCGACGCGAGGACCAACACGACGAGCGTGGTCCTCGACGGCCTCGTGGAGCGGCGACGGGCCACCGTGTCGGGGCCGCCGGCCTAGTCGTGATCAGACGAGAACAGCACGCCCTTCAGGGCATCGAACTCCTCGAGCGATTGACCTGAGCCCATGACCACCGAGTCGAGCGGATCATCGGCGATGAGGATCGGCATGCCGGTCTCGTCGTGCAGCAGCTGGTCGAGCCCACCCAACAGGGCGCCCCCGCCGGTGCAGACGATGCCCTGTTCCATGATGTCGGCGGCCAGCTCGGGTGGCGTCTTGTCCAGCGTGACCTTCACCGCGTCGGTGATGGCGGCGAGCGGCTCGGCCATCGCCTCGCGCACCTCGGTCGAGGACACCACGATCGTCTTGGGCAACCCGGTCACGAGGTCGCGCCCCCTGATCTCGGCGTAGCGCTCCTCGACCGGCCAGGCGGTGCCGATCGCCAGCTTGATCTCCTCGGCGGTCCGCTCGCCCAGCGCCAAGCTGTACTCCTTCTTGATGTAGGTGATGATCGCATCATCGAGCTCGTCACCGCCGAGGCGCACCGACTGGCTGGCGACGATGCCGCCGAGGGAGATGACCGCCACCTCGGTGGTGCCGCCGCCGATGTCGACGATCATGTTGCCCGTCGGCTCCTGCACCGGCAGGCCCACCCCGATGGCCGCAGCCATCGGCTCCTCGATGATGTAGGCGGGCTTGCGGGCCCCGGCGTACTCCGCGGCCTCCTGCACGGCCCGCTGCTCGACGCCGGTGATGCCCGACGGCACGCAGATCACCATGCGTGGCTTGGCCCAGCGGCGGGGGCTGACCTTCTGGATGAAGTACCTCAACATCTTCTCGCAGATGTCGAAGTCGGCGATCACGCCGTCCTTGAGCGGCCGGATCGCCTGGATGTGACCAGGGGTGCGACCGATCATGCGCTTGGCCTCGACGCCGACCGCCAACGGACGGCCGTCGCGGACGTTGATGGCCACCACCGACGGCTCGTTCAACACGATGCCCCGGCCTCGCACGTAGACCAGGGTGTTCGCCGTGCCCAGGTCCACGGCCATGTCGCGGCCGGTGAACGTGGTGAACACCGAGTCGTTCACGAACGGCCTCCAACGCAGCGGGTCGCCCGGCACGTTACGGCGCCCGCCATGGCCGCTCAACACTCCCGGTCCGCCGGGGCGCCCCGTCACGCCAGGCCCGGGAAGAACAACGCCACCTCACGAGCGGCGGCCCCGTCGGAATCGCTGCCGTGCACGAGGTTCTCGGTGGTCTCGGTGGCCAGATCGCCCCGGATGGTGCCGGGGGCCGCACCTGCTGGGTTGGTCGCGCCCATCATCGCCCTGACCACGGCGAAGGTCTCAGGTGGGCCCTCGACGACGACCAGCAGTGACGGTGAGCGGGTGATGAACGCGAGCAGATCATCGAAGAACGGCTTGTCGACGTGCTCTGCGTAGTGCTGGCGAGCCGTGTCGGCGTCGATCGTGCGCAGCTCGGCGGCCACGAGCGTGAGTCCCTTGCGCTCCAGACGCCCGACGATCTCGCCGCACAGACCCCGCTCGACCGCGTCGGGCTTGCAGATGACCAAGGTGCGCGACACCGCGAGCTCCAGAGGCGACAGGGGGGATGGCCGTCCGAGCGTATGTGACGACGAGGTGACGTCCAACCGCAGTGGTCGCGCTAGTCGTCAAAGGCCCCGAGGTCGCCGCCGGGGTCCGGCTCGGGCGCCGCCTCAGCGCCCGGCGCCACCCCGAGGTGCTCCCGGGCGGCGCCCACGACGTAGAGCGATCCGGTCACCAGGATCGTGTCCTCCTCGGTGACGAGCGAGCGGGCCCGATCGACCGCCTGGGCGACGTCTCCCACGACCTCGACGTCCAGCCCGACCGCTCGTGCGGCTGCGGCGACCTCATCGGCGGGCACGGCGCGCTCCCAGTCGGCGCGGGTGGCGACGATGGTGCGCGGCGTCACCGCTGCCAGCTCGGCGAGCAGATCAGCCGGATCGCGCCCCTCGTTGCACCCGAACACCACGACGATGTCACCGGGCGGGGAGAAGTCGTCACGCATCGTCGCCGCAGCCGCCGCCGCCCCGGCGGCGTTGTGGGCCCCGTCGAGCACGACCAGGGGGTGTCGGCCCACCACCTCGAAGCGGCCCGGCACCCGCACCTCGGCGAGCGCGGCTCGCACCACGTCTTCGGCGAGCGCCCGGCCGAAGAACGCCTCGGCCGCCCCGACCGCCAGGGCGGCGTTGCGACCCTGGTGGGCGCCGTGCAGGCCCAGGAACAGATCGGTGTAGATCGCCCCGGGCGTGGTGAGGTCGATCACCCGGCCGCCGACCGCGACGTCGTTGCGGTCGAGCACGAGCTCGGTGCCGAGCATCCACGTCGTCGCCGGGCTGCGGGCGGTGAAGACGTCGACCAGCTCGGGATCGGTCTCGCCGCACACCAGGTGGGCCCCGGGTTCGATGATGCCGGACTTCTCGACGGCGATGTGACGGCGGGTCGGTCCGAGGTGCTCGAGGTGGTCGAGGCCGACGTTGGTGACCACCGCGACGTCGGCGGCCACCACGTTGGTGGCGTCCCAGGAACCGCCCATGCCGACCTCGATGACGTTGACCTGGGTGGCGACGTCCGCGAACAGGGCGTACGCGCCTGCAGCGAGCACCTCGAAGTAGGTGGGCTCCACCCCGCTGAGCGGGGCTGCGGCCGCCACCAGCTCGACCGCCCGGGCCAGCTCGTCGTCAGCGACGGGGCGTCCGTCCAGGGCGATGCGCTCGTTGATCTGCTGCAGGTGGGGCGACAGGTAGGTGCCGACGGTCAAGCCCTGCTCGACGAGCAGGGCGGTGAGCACGCGGGCCGTCGAGCCCTTGCCGTTGGTGCCGGTGATGTGCACCGCAGGAGCGGTGTGCTGGGGGTCGCCGAGGGCCCCGACGAGGGCGCGCATCCGGTCGAGGGTGGGGGTGACCTCAGCGGCGCGGCCCAGTCGCTCCACGTCGGTGGAGATGTGCGAGCGCAACCACTCGATCGCCGCAGCGTGATCCATCGGTGTCGGGGTCGTCGGCGTCGGGGTCGTCGGGGCCGTCGAGGCGGCGCTACGACGCCGCCCGGCTGGGACCCGAGCTCGCCTTCCCGGGGGCGATCGGCACGAGGGTGGGGTTGACCTGACGCTGCACCGCGGCCCGGTCGAGCTCGACGGCCTCGATGTCGTCCCGGGACGGCAGCTCGTACATCACGTCGATGAGCACCTCTTCGAGGATCGCTCGCAGCCCTCTCGCCCCGGTGCCCCGCAGGATCGCTTGCTCGGCCACGGCCTCGAGGGCGTCAGGCGTGAAGCGCAGATCGACGTCCTCGAGCTCGAACATCTTGCGGTACTGCTTGACGAGGGCGTTGCGGGGCTCGACGAGGATGCGCACGAGGGAGTCACGGTCGAGGGGGCCGAGCACCCCGGCGATCGGCAACCGACCGACGAACTCGGGGATGAGGCCGAACCTCAGCAGGTCCTCAGGCAGCACCTCGCAGAACAGCTCGGCCAGGTCGCCGTCAGAGCGACTGCGCACCTGGGCTGCGAACCCCACCCCGCTGTGGCCGAGGCGGGCGTCGATGATGCGCTCGAGCCCGGCGAAGGCCCCACCGCAGATGAACAGCACGTTGGTGGTGTCGATCTGGATGAACTCCTGGTGGGGGTGCTTGCGCCCCCCCTGGGGCGGGACCGACGCCTGGGTCCCCTCCAAGATCTTCAGCAGCGCCTGCTGGACGCCTTCACCCGACACGTCCCGGGTGATCGACGGGTTCTCGCTCTTGCGAGCGATCTTGTCGATCTCGTCGATGTAGATGATGCCCGACTCGGCCTTCTTGACGTCGAAGTCAGCGGCCTGGATGAGCTTGAGGAGGATGTTCTCGACGTCTTCGCCGACGTATCCGGCCTCGGTGAGCGCGGTCGCGTCGGCGATGGCGAAGGGGACGTCGAGCAGCCGGGCGAGCGTGCGAGCCAGCTCGGTCTTGCCCGACCCCGTCGGTCCGATCAACAAGATGTTCGACTTGGAGAGCTCGACGTCATCTGCAGACGACGACGCCGCCACCTGCACCCGGCGGTAGTGGTTGTACACCGCGACCGACAGGATCTTCTTGGCCTCGTCCTGGCCGATGACGTACTCGTTCAAGAAGCCGCAGATCTCACGGGGCTTGGGGAGGTCACCGACGCCCAGGTCGACCGGCTCGGCGAGGTCCTCCTCGATGATCTCGTTGCACAGATCGATGCACTCGTCGCAGATGTAGACGCCGGGGCCGGCGATCAGCTTGCGCACCTGCTTCTGGCTCTTGCCGCAGAACGAGCACTTCAACAGCTCGCCCGAATCGCCGAACTTGGCCACCTCAACGTCCCCCTGCGCTCTGGTCAGCCATCCGCGCTCCTCGGCCCCCCCCGCCTAGGCGGCGCGGATGGGACCGTCCTCGACGACGTTGCGGTTCTCGATCACGTCGTCCACGATGCCGTACTCCTTGGCCTCGGTGGCGCTCATCACGAAGTCGCGGTCGGTGTCGACGTGGATGCGATCGACGGGCTGGCCGGTGTGGGAGGCCAGGATCTCCTCCAGCAGGCTGCGCATCCGCTCGATCTCCCGGGCGACCAGCTCGATGTCGGTGGCCTGACCCATCGCTTGGCCGTACGGCTGGTGCAACAGCACGCGGGCGTGGGGCAGGGCGAGGCGCTTGCCCCTCGTGCCGGCGGCCAGCAGCACCGCAGCGGCCGAAGCTGCCTGCCCCAGGCACAACGTCGCGACGTCGTTCTTCACGTACCTCAGGGTGTCGTAGATGGCGAACAGCGCCGTGATGTCGCCGCCCGGGGAGTTGATGTACAGCGAGATGTCACGATCCGGGTTCTCGCTCTCGAGGTGCAGGATCTGCAGGCACACCAGGTTGGCGACGGTGTCGTCGATGGGGGTGCCCAGGTAGATGATGTGGTCGCGCAGCAACTTGGAGTACAGGTCGGCGAACCCGGTCTGGCCCTGGGGGTTCTTGAACTCGACCTGGGGGTTGGGCACGTAGAGCGACGGCTCGATCACGGGTGGACCTCCTGGTCGTCGTCGGGGGCCGGGGCGGCCTCGGCGCTCGCCGGTGCGACGTGGCCGGTCGCCGGCGGTTCGTGGGGTGAGGTGACCGGATCGTCGGCGAGCACCTCGTCGTCGGAGGTGTCGAGCGCCTCGCGATCGATCGGCTCACCGGACTCGTCGTCGAAGATCTCGACGCGCTCGGTCAGCCAGTCCAGGGCGGCCCGCTTGACGAGCTCGGCCCGCAGACCGATCAGCCCGTCGCCGGCGACCAGGCGCTGGTGGACCATCGCCGGCGGCTCGCCCATGTGGGCGATCTCGGCGTCGACGTCATCCTCGGTCACGGCGATGGCCTCGGCGTCGGCCACAGCCCGCAGCGCCAGATCGACCTTGGCGGCCTCGGCTGCGGTCTCGCGCAGCTGTGACCTGAAGTCGTCTGGGGTCTGGCCCGTCATGGCCAACCACTGCTCGAGGCGGGCGCCCTGGGCCTGGAGGGCCATCACGAGGTTCTGGAGCTGGTCCTCCATGGCCGAGTCGACCATGGCCTCGGGCGGGTCGCCCTCGACGAGCGCACCGGCGGCGGCGGCCACCCGGTCGCGCAGCATCGATGCGCTACGGGCACGGCGGGTCGCCGACAGTCGGGCTCTGGTGTCAGCGACGAGCTCGGCGTGGGTCTCGTGCTCGGTGTTGGTCGCCACCCACTCGTCGGTCGGCTCGGGTGGCACCTTGGCGCGCACCCCCTTGACCAGCACCTTGAAGTCGATCGTGACATCGGCGGTCTGGGGATGCTCGGCGGTGAAGGCCAGGATGTGGCCGATCGCCGAGCCCCTGAGGTTGTCGTCGAGCTCGGGGACGAGGGCTCCGAGCCCGACCTCGTAGCTGTAGTCGTCAGCGGTGAGGCCCGGGATCTCCTCACCGTCCACCGAGCCCGTGATGTCCATGAGGACGTGGTCGCCGTCGATGGCGGGACGATCGACGTCGACCAGATCAGCGAACTGGTCGCGGATGCGGTCGATCTGGACCTCGACCTCGGCGTCCGAAGCGACCGGCGAGGGCAGCTCGACGCGCAGCGCCTCATAGCCCTGCACCTGCACGTGGGGCCGGACCTCGACCACGGCGTCGAAGACGACCGGACCGTCGGACTCGCCCCCGGTGATGTCGATGTCGGGCGGAGCGATCGCATCGACGGCGTGTTCGCGCACCGCAGCGCCGTAGTAGTCGGGGATGGCGTCGCGCAGCGCCTCGCCACGGGCGACCTCACGCCCGATGCGAGCCTCGAGGATGCGGCGTGGCGCCTTGCCAGGACGGAAGCCCGGGATGCGCACCTCACGGGCGATCTTGCGGAAGGTCTGGTCCAACGCGACGTCGAACTCGGTCTCGTCCACCTCGACGCTGAGCTTCACCCGGTTGTCGTCGAGGTCGGTCACGGTGCTCTTCACAGGCGGCCGAGTGTAACGGCCGCCCCACGGCGGGCCCCGCGACGCCTTCGCTCCTGGTGACAGCCCCAGCACGCCACCGGGGGGCGCCGGATCGGGTGCGTGTGGGGCTGGAGGGGCAACGGCGCTGATCGGTACGTCCTTGCGACGTCCGACAGCACCCGGACGCCTCACCCAGAGGTCGACCCCGGGCGCGCGACGACGCCGGGCCCACCCGGCGCCGCCCTGTGAGCAGCGCCCCGATGCAACCCGGCGCCGTCATGGCGCGACCGGCGCGATCGGCGCGACGACAGGGGTCAGGTCAGGCGACGGCGGGCCACTCCACCACCAGGGCGTTCTGGTTCTCGTCGTCTTCGAGGTCGATGCCCGGGTCGTCCTCGTCGTCGTTGGCGTTCAACAGCAACAGGGCCACCACCGCGGCGATGGCCAGCAACAGCAAGAGGGCGCCGATGATCACACCGGTGAGCGGGGTCTTGCGCGCTCGACCTCCACGCTCGGAACGGGCTGCGCTCTCACCTCGCGTGGTTCCCGACGTCGTGGCCGGACGCTTGGAGCTCGCACCGCTGCCGGTGGATCGGGGATCGTTGGTTGCCATGGTTCTCTCCTCGGTCATTGGTTGGTGGAAGGCCTGACGACGGCCATTGGTCGCCCCGCTCCCCGCTCGACATCGGCGATCCGTCGAGCGAGCGGGCGGGGCCCTTGGACCTGCGGGCTAGCTGCGGTCCCGACGAACAGCTCCGCCAGAACCGGTGCCCGCAGCCTCCTCGGCGCGCTCGCTGATGCGACCGCTCGCGCCCCGAGACGCCTCTCCGATGCGACCGCTCTCGCGATCAGCGGACTCGAGCGCTCGCCGGACGAACGGCCGCATCTCGGTGACCCCGGCGCCACCGACGGCGACGATCACCGTGCCGACGACCATGGCCAGCAGGCCGTAGAAGAGGCCGTTGACGATGGCGGGAGCGATGCGGAGCTGGCTCAGCGCTGCGAAGACGCCGACGGCCAGGATCACGGCGGAGGCTGCGAAGGCGAGGCCCCGGCCGTAGGAGAGTCCGCCGATGGCCGCCTCGATCATCTCCTTGACCGCAGCGGCGATGGCGGCGGTGACCACGATGATCAGCACCGCAGCGAAGACGCGGGGCAGGTAGGCGATGATGCCCTCGAGCAGGTCGGAGATGGGGTTGTCGCCGAACACCCCGAAGGCGGCCTGCAGGACGAAGAGGAACAACGTGTAGAAGACGAGCTTGCCCATGACGTCGGACGGGTCGTACTTGGTGTGGCCCATGACCCGGTTCACGCCGCCACGCTCGATCGCACCGTCGAACCCGACCCGCTCGAGGATGCCGTCGACGATCCGGGCGATGATCCGGGCGATGATCCAACCGATGACCAGGATCAACAGGAAGGCCACGAGCTTGGGCACGAACTGGGCGATGTCGGCCCAGGCGTCTTCGACTCCCTGGGCGTATTCGACGGCGAGGATCATGGTGTCGTCCCTTCTGGGGTTGCCGGCGGCACGTACCCGGCGGCGGGGGTTCCCATTCACCCCGCCGTGGCCGCCACCGACCGGCGCTACGCTGTCGCCGCCGCCCCAGGGGCGTCGCGGGTGTAGTTCAATGGCTAGAACCTGAGCCTTCCAAGCTCATGATGCGGGTTCGATTCCCGTCACCCGCTCGGCTCCATCGCGGTGGTGTGGTCGCGCCCCGTGCCGCTCCGCCGGGCGTGCGTCGTTCCGCAGGTGCGGCTCGGTCTGGGGCGCCAGGCCGACGGCGTCGGGGAGGGGGGATTCGAACCCCCGACCTCCGGCTCCCAAAGCCGGCGCGCTGCCAAGCTGCGCCACTCCCCGTCCGAGGCGGCGATGCTAGCCGGGCCGCGACGTCCGCTGATGAGTGCGGGCGCCCCCGGCAGGACTCGAACCTGCGACCCGATCATTAGAAGTGATCCGCTCTATCCAGCTGAGCTACGGAGGCCTGGTGACCGGGGCGGCTCGCCGCACCGGCACCCGGTCCACTATCGTCTCACGTTCTTGGTGGCCGTAGCTCAGCTTGGTTAGAGCGCCAGGTTGTGATCCTGGAGGTCGGGGGTTCGAGTCCCCTCGGTCACCCGTGATCGACGGCGGGCTCTGCGCCCGCCGGTCGATCGTGCGCCTCTAGCTCAATTGGTAGAGCAGCGGACTCTTAATCCGCGGGTTCTGGGTTCGAGTCCCAGGGGGCGTACCAGTCAGCGGCCGGCCGACGCCGTGGTGGGCGCAGGCTGGCGAGCCCGCACCCTGCGTCCCCCGGGGGGCTCTGCCCGTGCGACGAGGCTCTGCTCATGCGAACGAGCACGTCCGCCGACGCCAACGAGCCTCCGCTGCGGCCCGAGTGGGACCGGAACGGAGGCTCGTCGACAACGGTTCTGTGAGCGTGGATCCGGTCAGGTCTCGACCGGTTCCGGCTCGACCAGTTCAGCTCAGCGCTTGCGGTCGTCGACCTCGGCGCCCTCGACCTCGACGTGCTCCTTGCGGACCTCGCCGTGCACGGTCTCCTGCTCGGTGACCACGTCCTTCTCGAGCCTGACCTTCTCCTTGGCCACCGTGTTCTTGGTCACCACGGCCTGCTCCTCGCTGAGGGTGATCTCCTCGACGGTGTCGGTGTCGGAGATCTCGCCGGGGGTGGTGCCCTCGACCGGCGTGCGCTCGATGCGCACCTTCTCCTTGCGCAGCGGCACCGTCACGGTCTGGTCCTCGGTGGTCACGAACTTGCGCAGGCGAACGGTGCCCGCGGCCCGCTCCTGCTTGGCGACGTTGAGCTCCTCCTCAGAGACGGTCATCTCGCCGTCGCCGGCCCGCTCTGGCACCTGGTAGTCGCGATCGACCCGGTTCTCACGGTCGTACACCTCGGGGCCACCCTCGTAGGCGATGCCGTAGTGCTCGTACAGACGGCGCTCCTCGGCTTCGCTGAGGCGTCCGTCGGCCTCGGCGTTGGGGGCGTCCTTGACCGTGGCCTTGTCGTACCCGACTCGCAGGCCGTCCTGGTGGGCCGACGAGCCCGCGATCGGGACGAAGGTCACGTTGGTGCCGAACCAGCCCGTCGACACCGCGATCCACTCGGGCCGACCGGTGGTGACGTCGTCGTAGATGTCTGCGACCGTGCCGATCTTGTCGCCGTCGCGGTCGTAGACGTTCTTGTCGGCCCAGCGCTCGTAGGTGTCGATGTCGTGATCTGCCATGTTCGGTGTCTCCCGTGTCGGTGGGTGGACGGGCAGGAAGGACCTCCCTGCCGACGTGTCTTGGTACCCGATGCGGTCCGCTCGATTCAGCCCGCCAGCCACGGCGGGCGGGGCCCGTCCCGCTCTCGTTCCTCACCGCGGCGGTACCGTCGTCGGCGTGAGCCGCAACGAGGAACTCACGCTCGAGCTGGCGGGCCGTCGGGTGCGGCTCACCAACCCGTCCAAAGTGTTCTTCCCCCGTGAGGGCCAGACCAAACGTGATCTCGTCGCCTACTACGAGGCGGTGGCCGAGCCGCTGCTGCGCGCCGTGGGCGGTCGTCCGACGATGCTGCAGCGGTTCCCCGACGGTGCCGGGGGCAAGAGCTTCTACCAGAAGCGGGTGCCCCAGAGCGTTCCGGAGTGGCTGAGCACCACCACCGTCGAGACCGTCAACGGCACCCCGTCTGACGCCCTGGTGCTGCGCGACCTCGCCCACGTCGCCTGGGCGGTCAACCTGGCCTGCCTCGGCTTCCATCCGTGGCCGTTCCTCGCCGACGCCCCCGAGCACACCGACGAGCTGCGCCTGGATCTCGACCCCCAACCCGGGCTCGGCTTCGACGACGTCCGCGCCGCCGCCGCCGACACCAAGGCGCTGCTGGACGAGCTGGGCATGGCCTCGTTCCCCAAGACCACCGGCAGCCGTGGCATCCACGTCCACGTCCGGGTGGCGGCCGGGCTCGACAGCTACCGGGTGCGGGCGGCCGCGGTGGCGCTGGCCCGTGAGCTCGAGCGCCGCCACCCCGAGCGCATCACCGCTGCCTGGTGGAAGGAGGAACGGGGTCGCCGGGTGTTCGTCGACTACAACCAGAACGCCCCCCACAAGACGGTGTTCGGGGCGTGGTCGGTGCGTTCCCGGGTGGGGGCGCAGGTGTCGACGCCGTTCCACTGGGACGACATCGCCAGCCTCGATCCGGACGCGCTCACCCTGGCCACGGTGCCCGCACGGGTCGCCGCCGACGGGGACCCGTGGGCCGACATCGGCGACCGCCCGTCGGATCTCGCCGAACCGCTGGCCTGGTTCGATGGCGACCTCGAACGGCGCGGCGACGCGCCATGGCCACCGGTGTACCCAAAGCAGCCGCACGAGCCACCGAGGGTGGCGCCGAGCCGGGCGAGGGCCCACGACGCCGCCGAGGCCGAGCCCACCTCCTGAGGTGCTGGTCTGCTCGACGCCCTGGTCAGTCCAGGACACCCAGCACGGCGACGCCGACCACGACGGTCACCAGCAGGTTCTTGGTGCGCCACCCGGCGACCCCGGCCACCACGGCGGCGAGGGCGCGGGGTCCGAAGAGCTCGAGCTCGCCGCCGGGACGCAGCACCGCCAGCGCCACGAGCGCCGACAGCGCAGCAGGGGGGATCATCCTCAGGGGGCGCCGGGCCGCCGGGGCGAGTCCGGCGACCCGCCGGGCCAGAGCGAGGGGGACGCTGCGGATGACGTAGGTGCCGACCCCCGCGAGCACCGCGGTCCAGGCCACCTCGGGTGGCACTAGGGCTCGCTCCGGGCGGTGTCGACCAGGGTGCCCACCGCGATGCCGGCCACTGCGCCGACGAGCAGCGCCAGATCGCCGGCACCGACCTGTGCTGCCCCCACCGCCGCCACCGACGCCGCGACGGCAGCGACCAGCGCCGGGCGGTCGGTGACGGTGGGCATCACCAACGCCAGGAACATCATGGGCACGGCGAAGCTGAGGGGGACGACGTCGGGGATGCCGCTGCCGAGCACGGCTCCTGACACCGAGGAGACCTGCCAGACCGACCACAGGGTGACCCCGGCACCGACGAAGAACCCGAGCCGGTCGCCCCGTCGCAGGTCGCGCTCGGCGATGGTCACGGCGTACGCCTGGTCGGTGAGGAAGTAGGCAGCGCCGAGGCGACGGTGGAGGGGCTCGTGGGCGAGCTCAGGGGCGAGGGACACGCCGTAGAGGACCATCCGGAGGTTGACCACCAGCGCGGCGGTGACCGCCACGGCCACGGTGGCGCCACCGTCGAGCAGCTCGACGGCGGCGAGCTGGGAGGCCCCTGCAAACACCCCTGCCGAGAGGGCGACGACGGCGGCCAGGCCGTAGCCGGCGTCGACCGTCGTCGCCCCGAAGACCAGACCGAAGGGCACCACCCCAGCGGCGATCGGAGCGACCCGGCGCGCGCCGCTCCGCAGCGCCGACCCCCTCACCTCCCACGCCGCAGGGTGGTGACGGCCTCGATGTGTGAGGTCCCGGGGAAGGCGTCGACCAGCTCGATCCGCTCGGCCACGTAGCCGGCGGCGACGAGGGCCCCGACGTCGCGACCGAGAGCCGCTGCGTCACAGGACACCAGGACCACGACCTCGCCACGAGCGGCGACGACGACGGCGACGCCACCGGCTCCGAGCCCGGCCCGTGCCGGGTCGGCGACGACGATCTCGGCCCGTCGAGGTGAGAGCCGCCGCACGTCGGTGCGCACGACCCGGGCGTGATGGAGGTTGACCTTGGCGTCAGCGACCGCATCGGGGGACCGCTCGACCGCGGTCACCCGGCGATCCGCGCCGATCGTGCCGGCGAACAGCCCGACCCCGGCGTAGAGGTCGAGGAGCCGAGCAGGTTCGTCGACACCCTCGACCCCCCGGCGGACGGCGGAGACGAGGGCATCGGCGGCCCGAGGTCCGGACTGGAAGAACGACAGGGCCGAGATGCGCCACCGCCGGCCGGCCGCCTCCTCGTGGATCCAGGCCCGGCGGCCCGCCCGCAGCTCGTCGAGGCCCACGACGTCGACCCCGCCGGGCACCCGTACGCCGGTGGCGGTGGGGGCGGCCACGACGAGGCGGTCCCCGGTACCCGCCCCGACACGCACCGTGAGCTCGTCGGCCTCACCGGGATCGAGGCCGTCGATGACCTCCTGGGCGAGCGGGTGGGCCACCAGGCAGCGCCCCAGGGCGACGATCCTGTGTGAGCTGTGGCGCCGCAATCCCACCTGGTCGCCCACCCGCGCCAGGCGGATCGTCGTGCGGTAGCTGTCGAGAGGGGCGGCAGGCCCGGTGTCGATCGTGATGGTCGTCGGGTCGAGACGTCCGATGCGACGCAGGGCGTCGATCACGATCTCGGCTCGCAGATCGACGGCGTGGGCGACAGCGACGTGTTGCCAGTCGCACCCGCCACAACCCCGCGCGACGTGCGGGCACGGCGCGACGGTGCGCCGAGGGCTCGGCTCGATGACCTGGCGGACGGCCAGGTCGACGCGGCGGGGGGTGCGGCGCTGGACGTCGGCATCGACGAGCTCGCCGGGCAACGCCCCTCGCACGAGGGCGACCGTTCCGTCATCGAGGTGAGCGAGCGTCGATCCCCCCGCGACGGGCCGCTCGCCGCGCACCCGGACGACCTCGTCCTGCCCGGACACCTTGACGACCTCGTCCTGCCCGGGCACCCGGGCGACGCTACCCACCCGGGTCCGCTCCCCGGCCCGAACCGCCAGGACCCTCCCCGGCTCGGTGGCGGGCCAGCCCTACGCTGGATCGACGTGTCCGACGTCGAGATCGTTCCGTCGATGCTGCCCGCTGATCAGTCCCGCCTCGGCGAGGAGGTCGCTGCCCTCGAGGCCGCCGGGGCTGATCGCATCCAGTGGGACGTGATGGACGGCGTCTTCGTCCCCAACATGACCTATGGCCCCGACGTGATCGCAGCATGTCGGACCCACACCGAGTTGCCCTTCGAGGCCCACCTGATGGTCGCCCGCCCCGACGTCTTGGTCCCCCGGTGGGTCGACGCCGGGTGTGAGCTGGTGATCGTGCACGCCGAGAGCACGACCCACCTCCACCGGTCGCTGGGCGCGATCGCCGACCTCGGCGCCCGGGCGGCGGTCGCCTTGAACCCGGCGACCCCGCCCTCGGCGGTCGAGCACGTCCTCGATCTGGTCGACGTGGTGCTCGTCATGACCGTCAACCCGGGCTTCGGCGGTCAGGCCTACCTGGCCACGATGGAGGCCAAGATCGCCCAGGTCGGTGAGCTGGCCGCCGCCGCCGGGCGATCGATCGACATCGAGGTCGACGGCGGCATCGGTCCCGACACGATCGGTGGGGCGGCGCGGGCGGGGGCCCGGGTGTTCGTGGCAGGTTCGTCGCTGTACGGCGACCGGCGCGGCCTCGCCCCCGCCATCGCCGACCTGCGGGCCCTCGCCACCTCGCCGTGACACGCCGACTTCGGCCGCCACACCCTCGGGCGTGGGCCGCCGCTCTCGCCGTGACCGTCTCGGCCTCGGCGTGCGCAGACGGTTCTGGAGACGTCGAGGCCTACTGCTCGGGCCTCGGCGAGGTCGTCGCCGTCGACGCCCGCCTGGCGAGGATCGATCTGAGCGATCCGGAGGACACAGGTCGAGAGGCGCAGCGGTTGGTCACAGCACTGGACGTGGCTGCGACCGAGGCCCCGTCCGACATCGCCGATGACGTCGAGTTGCTGGCCCTCTGGGTCGATGCGGTCGTCGAGGCCCAGGGGCAGCTGGGCGTGGACCCGCTCGCTGACGCCACCCGCCTGACCGAGGCTGCCGCCTCGGTGCCCGATCCGACCGCAGCCATCGCCCGCATCCGCTCACACGGCGAGCGGGCCTGCCGCCTCGAGCTGCCCGGCGCCTGATGCCCGGGCTCCCAGCCACGGCCCACGAGCCGCCGCTCGCTCCCAAGCTGCGCTCGGCCGAGCTCGCCGCCCAGTGCTGGCCCTCCGGATGCTGGCCGACGGTGGGGTCGCTCAGGCGATCTCGCCGCGCTTGAGGATGACGCTGTCGATCAGGCCGTAGTCCTTGGCCTGCTCGGCGGTGAACCAACGGTCACGCTCGGAGTCCTCACGGATGCGATCGACCGGCTGACCCGAGTGGTGGCTGATCCGCTCGGCCATCAGCTGCTTGATGTAGGCGAGCTGCTCGGCCTGGATGGCGATGTCGGCGGCCTGGCCGCGAACGCCGCCGAGGGGCTGGTGCATCATGATGCGGGCGTGGGGCAGGGCGTAGCGCTTGCCCTCGGCGCCGGCGCAGAGGAGGAACTGGCCCATCGAGGCGGCCAGACCCATGCAGATGGTGGACACGTCACAGGCTACGAACTGCATCGTGTCGTAGATGGCCATGCCTGCGGTCACCGAGCCGCCGGGCGAGTTGATGTAGAGCCAGATGTCGGATTCAGAGTCCTGACCCTCCAGGTAGAGCATCTGGGCGGTGATCAGGTTGGCGATGTCGTCGTCGACCTCGCTGCCGAGCATCACGATGCGGTCGTTGAGGAGGCGGGCGTAGATGTCGAAGGTGCGCTGGTCGTTCGCCGGCTGGAGCAGGCGGGGCTCGATCGTCATGGGCGCCGAGGGTACCGCCACCCCGGGGCGCACCGGCGGCTGGCGCTCAGCGCTCGTAGCCGTAGAAGCCCCGGCCGCTCTTGCGGCCGAGCAGCCCGGCCTCGACCATCCTCGACAGCAACGGCGGTGGGGCGTAGAGCTGCTCCTTGAACTCCTCGTACAGCGAGTCAGCGACCGCCAGGGTGGTGTCGAGGCCGATCAGGTCGGTGAGCGCCAGGGGTCCCATCGGGTGCGAGCAGCCCAGCACCATCCCGGCGTCGATGTCGCCCTCAGAGGCGAAGCCCGACTCGAACATCCGGATGGCCGACAACAAGTACGGGACAAACAGGGCGTTGACGACGAAGCCGGCGCGGTCCTTGCTGCGCACGACCCGCTTGTGCAGGCGGTCGACGGCCAGCGACGACACCACCTGCTCGGCCCGCTCCCCGGTGAGCAGGGAGGGCACCACCTCGACCAGCTTCAGCACGGGCACCGGGTTGAAGAAGTGCATGCCGATGACCCGCTCGGGCCGCTGGGTGGCCATCGCCAGCTTCATGATCGGGATCGACGAGGTGTTCGACGCCAGCACCGCATCGTCGGCCTCGACGACCTGGTCGAGGGTGGCGAAGGTGGCCGTCTTGATCTCCTCGTCCTCGACGATCGCCTCGATGACGACCTGGCGGTCGCCGAGATCGCCGACGTCGGTGGTGAAGCGCAGGCCACCGAGGGCGGCGATCCGCTCGTCGTCGGCGAGCTTGTCGGCGGCCACGCCCCGGTCGAGGGATCGCTCGATGCGCTGGGCCCCACGGCGGAGCGCCTCGTCGTCGGCTTCCAGGACCACGACGTCGAGCCCGGCTCGAGCGCACACCTCGGCGATGCCCGAGCCCATCAGGCCACAGCCCGCCACGCCGACGCGCTCGACGGTGCCCTCCATGCGGTCCTCCCCGATCCTCGATCGGGTTGATCCTCCCCGATCCTCGATCGGGCGCCGACGCTAACGTCTCGAGACGACCGACCGGGGCCCCGACGCCCCGGCACCACCGAGGAGAGGGGCCATCGTGGGCGTGCGAGAGGTGGCAGCAGACCTGGTGGCCGAGCAGGACGCCCTCGACTCCCTGCTCGCCCCGCTCGACGACGCAGCGTTCGGCCAGCCGACCCCGAGCGAGGGCTGGTCCGTCGCCGACCAGCTGGGGCACCTCGCCTACTTCGACCGAACGGCCGCCATCGCCATCACCGACCCCGAGGCGTTCGGCGTCCACCTCGTCGAGATGCTCGAGGCAGCCAAGGGGCGTGACGATCGCGACCCCGACGCCGTGACCCTCGAGGCGTACCGGGCGATGTCCCCGCCGGAGCTCGTCGAGGCCTGGCGGACCAACCGCCGCCAGCTCGCCGAGGCCGGCGCCACCCTCGACGATGGCGACCGGGTCATCTGGTACGGGCCGTCGATGGGGGCCACGTCGTTCCTCACCGCCCGCCTGATGGAGACCTGGGCCCACGGCCAGGACGTCCTCGACGCCGTGGGCCTCACCCGTGCGCCCACCGCGAGGCTGCGCCACATCGCCCAGCTCGGCGTCATCACCCGGGGCTGGACCTACCGCAACCGGGGAGCCGAGCCACCCGCCGAGGAGGTGCGCGTCGCCGTGGCCGATCCGACGGGCGGGCCCGAATGGACCTGGGGTGCTGACGAGGCGCCGTGCTCGGTCACGGGACCGGCGGAGGACTTCTGCCTCGTCGTCACCCAACGTCGCCACGTCGACGACACCTGCCTGGTCACCGAGGGCGAGGCGGCCCGGGAATGGATGGAGCAGGCTCAGGCCTTCGCCGGCCCCCCGACCGACGGTCCTCGACCGACTGCGGCCGCGGCGACCACCGAGGCGGCCACGTGATCGAGCTCGACGCCACCTCCCGGCACCCCTCTGCGCCCCCACCGACGGGCGGCAATGCCGGTGACGTCGACCACGGTGTCGAGGTCGCCCGGCTGACCGGGTCGCTCGGCGCCGAGGTGCACGGGCTCGACCTCGCTTCCGGTGACGGCGCCGCCGTGGCCGCCCTGCGCCGCCTGGTCGTCGAGCACCAGGTGGTGGCGGTGCGCGACCAGCGCATCGATCTCGAGCGGCTGTCGGCGCTGACCGTCGAGCTCGGTGGGTTCGGTGAGACCCCGTTCCTGCGGTCGGTGCCCGGTCACCCCGGGGTGGTCGAGGTGGTCAAGGAGGCCGACGAGGCGAGCCTGGTCACCTTCGGCGGGGCCTGGCACTCGGACTGGAGCTTCCAGGAGAGCCCGCCCAGCTTCACCCTGCTGCACGCCGCCGAGGTCCCTCCCCAGGGCGGGGACACCCTGTTCGCCGACCAGCACCGCGCCTATGAGACCCTGAGCGCCGGACTGCGCCACACCCTGGACGGCCTGCGCGCCGTGCACAGCGCCGGGCGGGCCTACGCCCCCACCGGCATCCTCGCCGCCACGAGCCGGGGTCGCACGATGCCGATCGACACCAGTGACGAGGCCCGGGCCGAGCAGGTCCACCCGCTGGTGATCACCCACCCCGAGACCGGACGGCGAGCCCTGTTCTGCAACCCGACCTACACGGTCCGCCTCGACGGGTGGACCGCAGCCGAGGGCGCCCCCCTGCTCGGGCACCTGTACGACCACGGCACCCGCCCCGAGATGACCTGCCGGGTGCGGTGGGCGCCCGAGACGCTGGTGATCTGGGACAACCGCTGCACCCAGCACCTGGCCGTCAACGACTACGACGGCCACCGCCGCCAGCTCCACCGCACCACCGTCGTCGGCGCCCCGCCCACCTGACCGGGGGCCGCCACCCGGTCGTGGCGACGCGCGGCCGGATGCACGAGCACGCGACCCGGGGTGGTGGCCGTCGGTCTGGACGGCCGCCCGGGTGCACCGGGGTCGTGCACCCGACGCGGGACACCCGGTCTCTACGGTGTCGCCCGTGACGTCGACCGCACCGCCCACCGACGCCCGGTCCGGCCCGGGTCAGGGGTCATCGATCGTCCGCCTGGTCGTGGCGGCGGCGGTGGCCATCGCCTTCGCCGACAGCGCCATCGTCGTGCTCGCCCTGCCCGAGCTGTACGGCGAGTTCGACCTCACGATCGTCGAGGTGTCCAACGTCATCACCGTCTACAACGTCGCCATCGCTGTGGCGGCGGTGGTGGTGTGGGCGATCGTGCCCCGCACCCGGCCGGCCAGCCTGATCGGCGCCGGCTTCGCCTGCTTCGCCCTGGCCTCGCTGCTGTGCGGGGTGGCCGGTTCGTTCAGCCTGCTGCTCATCGGGCGCGCCCTGCAGGGCGTCGGGGCGGCGGGGGCGCTGGTCGGCGCGGTGGCGATCGCCCGGGTCAGCGGCACCGACGGCGGGGGGGCGACCCGCACCTGGGCGCTGGCCGCCACGGTCGGCACGGCCCTCGGCCCGGCCCTCGGCGGCGTGTTGACCGAGCTCGGTTCGTGGCGGGCGATCTTCCTCGCCCAGGCCCCGGTCGCGGCCCTGGCGCTGCTCGTCCTCGCTGACCGGCGGGTGCGGGAGCTGCGCCCCGAGCCGGCCGCCGGTCTCGGCTGGCGCTCGTGGTTGGCCAACGGGGCCTACGTGTTCGTCTTCGGGGCCCTGGTCGGCGCGCTGTTCCTGGCTGTGCTGCTCGTCGTGGTGGTGTGGCGGTTCTCTCCGATCGAGGGGGCGGCCATCGTCTCGGTGCTCCCGGTCGCGACGCTCCTGGCCGGGTGGGCAGGGCGTCGCCTCACCTCCGAGGCGCTGGTGACCGGTGGGTCGGTGCTGCTCGCCGGCGGGCTGGTGGGGGCGGCGCTGCTGCCCGGAGCCGACGTCGTGTGGGTGGTGGGATCCCTGGCGCTCTGCGGCGCCGGACTCGGGGCCCTCTCCGCGGTCCTCGGGCCGGCGTCCACCCCCCCAGGCGCACCGGCGCTGCGGTCGAGCGCGGCCACGGTGGGTGCCCGCCACGCCGGCTTCGTGCTCGGTCTGGTGCTGGTGGCCCCGGTCTTGGCGACCACGATCGACGACGCCATCGACGACGCCGCCCTCGGCGCCACCGCCACCGTCCTCGACGCCGAGATCGGCCTGTCGACCAAGGTGCCCCTCGCCCTGGACCTCGCCGACGAGGTGCTCGGCACCCCCGACGGGGAGGTCCCCGATCTCGACGCCGTCTTCGGCGCCGACGTCGTCGAGGGGGGCCAGCTCTCCGGCGCCCGCGACGCCCTGCTCGAGGCCGTCGACGAGCCGCTCACCCGCGCGTTCCGTCCCGCCTTCGCACTGGCTGCGCTGCTGGCGGTCGCGGCGGCGATCCCCGCCCTCGGCGTGGTGGCGGTGCGGGGGGCGAGGTGGGCGGCCGTGCCGAGGGCGGTGGCGGTCGCGGCGGTGCTGCCCGTCGCCCTCATCGGCGCCGAGGTGGCAGCCGGGGCCCGAGACGTCGGGGAGCTGGATCTTGCCGACCCGTGCGACCCCGATGCGTCCTCGTTCGATCGCGGCGGCATGGACGGGCTGGCTCAGCGCATCGCGCTGTCCTCGCTGAACGGCGCGGCGTGTGACATCGGGGTGAGCCGAGAGGTCATGGTGTTGTCGTTGGTGCCCGACGCTGGCTTCTCTGACCAGGTCGACTGGGATTCCGACGTCGTCGTCGACGCCGTCCAGGCCGGTCTGGCCCGCTCGGTCGACGACGCCCTCGACGACGCCGGGGTGCCCGGCTTCTTGTCCGCCCCGTTGCGCTTCGCCATCGAACGAGCCCCCCTGAGCTGGCTGCTCGGCCTGCTCGGGTTGGACTGAGCCCCACGCCGCCCGACGTCAACGGCGCACAGACCTCGCTGCGAGACGGCAGAGCCCGCCGCCCCGGGTGCTCTCCGGTGACGACGGGCTCAGGCCACGTCCAGACGTCTGATCGTCGGGCCGACGGACCATCGCACGGTCCGCCCAGCCGACGCGGCTCAGCGCAGGTCGAACCGGTCCAAGTTCATCACCTTGTCCCACGCCGCCACGAAGTCCCGCACGAACTTGGCCCCGCCGTCAGACGCTCCGTAGACCTCGGTGATCGCCCGCAGCTGGGAGTTGGCGCCGAAGATGAGGTCACAACGGGTGCCGGTCCACCGCAGTTCGCCCGACGCCCGGTCGCGCCCCTCGAAGAGGTCCTCGGACTCGGTCGTGGCCGTCCACTCGAGATCCTGGTCCAACAGGTTGACGAAGAAGTCGTTGGACAGTGTGCCGGGTCGCTCGGTGAGCACGCCGTGCTGGGTGCCGCCGGTGGTGGCGCCGAGGACTCGCAGGCCCCCGACCAACACGGACATCTCGGGTGCGCTCAGCGTCAGCAGCTGGGCCCGGTCGACCATGTGGTCCTCGGTCGGCCTGTCGAGGCCCTTGCCGGGGAAGTTCCGGAAGCCGTCTGAGGTCGGCTCCAGCGGGGCGAAGGACTCGGCGTCGGTCTGGTCCTCGGTGGCGTCGGTGCGCCCCGGGGAGAACGGCACGGTCACCTGCTGCCCGGCGGCCCTGGCTGCGGCCTCGACCGCTGCACACCCGCCGAGCACGATGAGGTCGGCCAGCGAGATCTTGGTGCCCGACCCGTCGAGCTCGGACCGGATCTCCTCCAGGCGTCCGACCACCCGACGCAGCTCGGCCGGATCGTTGACCTCCCAATCGTTCTGGGGGGCGAGGCGGATGCGGGCGCCGTTGGCCCCGCCCCGCTTGTCGCTGTCGCGGTAGCACGATGCCGAGGCCCAGGCGGTGCGCACCAGCTCGGCGGTGCTGAGCCCCGAGTCGACGAGCTTGGCCTTGACCTCGGCCACCTGGCCGGGGCCGATCAACTCGTGGTCGACGGCGGGAACGGGGTCCTGCCAGATCATCCGCTCCTCGGGCACCTCAGGCCCGAGGTACCGGTCGATCGGGCCCATGTCGCGGTGGGTCAGCTTGTACCAGGCCCGGGCGAAGGCGTCGGCGAACTCGGCGGGGTTCTCGTGGAAGCGGCGCGAGATGGGCTCGTACACCGGGTCCATCCGCAGGGCCATGTCGGCGGTGGACATCACCGGCGTGTGGGTCACCGAGGGGTCGTGGGCGTCGGGCACCTTGCCCTGGACCTCGGGGTTGGTGGCCACCCACTGCTGGGCGCCGGCGGGGCTGGTGGTCAGCTCCCACTCGTTGCCGAACAGCGTGGAGAAGTAGCTCTCGTCCCAGGTCGTGGGCGTCGAGGTCCACGCACCTTCCAGCCCGCTGGTGGTGGTGTCAGAGCCCTTGCCGGTGCCGTGGGCGTTCTTCCACCCGAAGCCCATCTGCTCGATGGGCGCGCCCTCGGGCTCGGGGCCGACCAGGTCGGGATCGCCGGCGCCGTGCATCTTGCCGAAGGTGTGACCCCCGGCGATGAGCGCCACCGTCTCTTCGTCGTTCATGGCCATGCGGCCGAAGGTCTCACGGATGTCTTGGGCCGAGGCCAGCGGATCGGGGTTGCCGTTGGGACCTTCGGGGTTGACGTAGATGAGGCCCATCTGGACCGCACCGAGGGGGTCCTGCAGCTCACGATCGCCGCTGTAGCGCTCGTCGCCGAGCCACTCGCGCTCGGGACCCCAGTAGATGTCGTCCTCGGGCTGGTAGACGTCCTCACGGCCGCCACCGAAGCCGAAGGTCTTGAAGCCCATGGTCTCCAGAGCGACGTTGCCGGCCAGGATCATCAGGTCGGCCCACGAGAGCTTGCGACCGTACTTCTGCTTCACCGGGTACAGCAGCGCTCGCGCCTTGTCGAGGTTGCCGTTGTCGGGCCAGCTGTTGAGCGGGGCGAACCGCTCGCCACCGGTGACCGCACCGCCCCGGCCGTCCTCGATGCGGTAGGTGCCGGCGCTGTGCCAGGCCATCCGGATCATGAACGGGCCGTAGTGGCCGTAGTCGGCCGGCCACCAGTCCTTGGAGTCGGTCATCACCTCGGCGAGGTCGGCCTTGACCGCGGCGAGGTCGAGGGTCTGGAACTCTGCGGCGTAGTCGAAGTCCGGGTCCATGGGGTTGGACGCCGGCGAGTGCTGGTGGAGGATCCGCAGATCCAACATGTTCGGCCACCAGTGCTGGTTGGCCATGGCCCGCACGCCCGTGCGCTTGGCGTCGGGCCCGTGCATGACCGGGCACCTCTTCTCGCCGTCGTTGATCGCCCAGACGGGATCGTCGTCGCTCATGTCGCTCCTCGTTGCGTTCGATTGGCAGTCAGGTGGTGGCCCGCTGGTGGCGGCTCTCGGCGAGACGTCACGTCGGGTCGGGTTCAGCGGCCGTGGTGCTGGCGGTGCCGGCGCTGGCGCCGCAGGTGGCGCAGAGGCCCCGGAAGACGATCTCGGCCGAGTCGATCGAGCACCCGGGCGGGGCGTCGGCGACGGTCAGTGCCGCACCATCGGGCTCGCCAGCACAGGGTGCGCCGGTACCGGCGTCATCGTCTCGGGGCGCAGCGGCGGGACCGATCAGCACCTGGGGACGGGTGGCGATCACGTCGTCGACGCGCCCGCACGCTCGGCAGACGAAGTGGTCGTGACCGCCGGTGTTGGGGTCGAACCGGGTGCCGCCGCTGCCGACGGTGACCGGACGCACCTCGCCCAGGTCGACCAGGTCGTTGAGCGCCTGGTACACGGTGCGGAGCGAGACCGTGGGCATGTGGGCCCGCACCCGGGCCCAGACGGCATCGGCGGTGAGGTGGCCCGCCTCGCCGTGCAGGGCGTCGAAGACCGCCCGGCGCTGCGGGGTCACCTTGAGGTTGCGCTGCCGGAACAGCGTGGTGAGCTCGTCCGGCGATCGCATGGTCCAAACCTAGGACGACGCCGGTCAAACGACAACCGTTGTTGGTGGGCGCGTGCCCGGAGCCGTGCACGAGGAGGGGCCGTGCCCGGTCTCCCGCCCGCCGGTCCTGTGACGGGGTCACGGCCGTCGAGGACGTGACACGCTCGGCGCCTTCCACAGCAGGGGGATCCAGATGGCGAGTCCACAAGCCGAGGCCGTCAAGGACGCGCTGCGAGCGTTTCGTGAGCAGGCGATCGGGACCGGGCCCCAGCCCGACCTCGCCGAGCAGCGCGCCGCCATGGACGCCTGGCGTGACCTGGCGACCGAGCCGGCGGGCACGACGGTGACCGAGGTCGATGCGGGCGGGGTGGCGAGCCAGTGGGTGTCGACGCCCGGCGCGGTGCAGGACCGGGCGCTGGTGTACCTCCACGGCGGCGGCTACGTCCTCGGTTCCGCCCACACCCACTCCCGCCTGGCCGCCCACCTCGGCGCTGCCGTCGGGTGCCGGGTGCTGAACGTCGACTACCGCCTGGCCCCCGAGCACCCGCACCCCGCCGCGGTCCACGACGCCACCGCCGCCTATCGCTGGCTGCTCGACGGCGGGTACCAGGCGAACCACCTGGCGATCGCCGGTGATTCGGCGGGCGGGGGTCTCACCGTGGCCACCCTGGTCAACCTGCGCGACCAGGGGGTGGCCCAGCCCGCCGGCGGAGTTCCGCTGTCGCCCTGGATCGACCTGGAGGGCACCGGCGCCTCGATGGACACCAAGGCCGATGCCGATGTGGTGGTCGGGCGCGACGGGCTGAAGGTGATGAGCGATCACTTCCTCGCCGGGCACGACCCCCGCGACCCCCTCGCCGCCCCGCTGCACGCCGACCTCACCGGCCTGGCTCCGCTCTACGTGCAGGTCGGTGCCGACGAGACGCTGCTCGACGACGCCCTCCGCCTGGCCGCCAACGCCGCGGCGGCCGGGGTCGAGGTGCGCCTCGACTCGTTCCCCGAGATGCAGCACGTCTTCCAGGGGATGGCCGGCAACGCCCCCGAGGCCGACGAGGCGATCGCCCGCATCGGCACCTGGCTACGCCCGCGACTGGGGTTCTGAGGACCATCTGGAGCCCGACGACGTGGCTACCCTCCGCCACGGGGCCTGCACGATCAGGGGCCCCGACGAGGCCGACGAGAACGGCATCGGGCGAGCGTGGCGGAACTGGCAGACGCGCCGGGTTTAGGTCCCGGTGACCTCAGGTCGTGGGGGTTCGAATCCCCCCGCTCGCACCACCCCACCACGCGCCCGACCGGAGTCAGCGGCGCCCGCCCCGTCGGCGCTCAGGGCTGCTCGTCGAGGCGTCGTGCCAGGGCCGCCAAGGCTCGGCCTCGATGGCTGAGCGCGGCCTTGTCGTCGGCGGTCATCTCGGCGAAGGTCCGCCCGTCGCCGTCGTCGGGCACGAAGAGCGGGTCGTAGCCGAAGCCGCCGCTGCCCCGGGTGGTCGCCAGCACCACGCCCTCGACGGTGCCCTCGGCCACCACCTCGCTGCCGTCGGCGCGGCGGAGCACCACGACGCTGCGGAACCGGGCCCGCCGGTCCTCGACGCCGGCCATGGCCCGCAGCAGCGCCGCCCGGTTGGCCGCATCGTCACCGGGGTCGCCGGCGCCCTCGTCGGCGGCGAACCGGGCCGAGCGCACGCCGGGACCGCCGCCCAGGTGGTCGACCTCCAGGCCCGAGTCATCGGCCAGGGCGGACATGCCGGTGGCCTCACCGACGGCCGTGGCCTTGAGGCGGGCGTTGCCGTCGAGATCAGCGGCGTCCTCCTCGACGGGACCCAGCCCCGTGGGCCCCGGGCGGACGTCGACCCCGACGAGCAGACGAGCGATCTCGGCGGCCTTGGCCGGGTTCGCCGAGGCCACCACGACCGGTCCGTCCAGCCCGGCCCACCTGCTCCCCGGCGGTGGCGGGGCGTCGTCGGGCCCATCGTCTCTGGTCCGCCCGCCGTCACCGGACCGCTCGACACCCGGCGCGTCCCCCGGTCCGGCGGCGGTGTCACCCACCGGCGAGCGACCGGCGCTGCAGGCCGACGATCTCGGCGATGCCGGCCTCGGCCAGGGCCAGCAGCTCGTCGAGCTGGGCCCGGTCGAACGCGGCCCCCTCCGCCGTGCCCTGCACCTCGACGAACCGCCCGCCCTCGGTCATCACGACGTTCATGTCGACCTCGGCCCGGGCGTCCTCCTCATAGGGCAGATCGAGACGGGCCTCGCCGTCGATCACCCCGACCGAGATGGCGGCGCAGGCCTCGACGAGGGGGTCACGGGCCAAGCCGAGGGAGGCGCAGGCGTCGGCGAGGGCCACCCACCCCCCACAGATCGAGGCGGTGCGGGTGCCGCCATCGGCGCGCAGGACGTCGCAGTCGACGGTGATCTCCCGCTCACCGAGCGCCTGCAGGTCGACGACCGAGCGCAGCGCCCGGCCGATGAGGCGCTGGATCTCCATCGTGCGACCGCTCTGCTTGCCGGCCTTGGCCTCACGGCGCACCCGTTCGGGTGACGAGCCCGGCAGCATCGAGTACTCGGCGGTGACCCAACCGGTGCCGGTGCCACGCATCCACCTCGGCACCTCCTCGTCCACCGAGGCGGTGCACAGCACCCGGGTGCGGCCCACGGCGACCATCACCGAGCCTGGCGTGGCGTCGGTGAAGCCCCGTTCGAAGCGCACGGGGCGCAGCTCGTCGGGGGCACGGCCGTCGGACCGGGTCATGGCGTCTCCTCGTGGGGCGGGCGCCGACCCTACCGGCGGGCCCAGTCGTGGGCGTCGACGTGGGCGAGCTCGGGGCCGAGGAGACGCCGCCCGAGGTCGGCGAACCAGGCGGGATCACCGGAGGACAGGAACCGGGCGGTGCCCCGGTGGTCGGGCCGGCCCTCACCGAGGTGGCGGCGCAGCTCGAAGGCGGTCTCCTCGGCCGACGAGACCAACACGACGTCGCGCCCGACGACATCGCCGATGACCCGGGCCAGGTAGGGGTAGTGCGTGCAGCCCAGCAGCAACGTGTCGACCTCGGCCTCGACGATGGGAGCCAGCATCCGCTCGGCCAGCACCCGGACCTCGTCGGAGTCGGTGCGGCCCCGCTCGACGAACTCGACGAAGCCCGGGCAGGCGGCACAGACGAGCTCGCCAGCGGCGCCGCTGGCGTCGAAGCTGCGCTGGTAGGCACCCGAGGAGATGGTGGCCACGGTGCCGATCACCCCGACCCGACCAGTCCGCGACACCGCCACCGCCGCCCGCAGACCCGGCTCGATCACCCCCAGGACCGGCACGTCGAGTCGCTCACGCAGCTCGCACAGCGCGGCGGCCGCTGCGGTGTTGCAGGCCACGACCAGGGCGCGCGCCCCGTGGTCCCGCACGAGGAGATCGCCGATCTCGGTGGCGAAGCCGCGCACCTCGTCGAGGTCGCGGGATCCGTACGGGTAGCGGGCGGTGTCACCGAAGTAGACGAGATCGTGTCCGCCCAGCAGATCGATGACGGCGCGGGCCACGGTCAAGCCCCCGAAGCCGCTGTCGAACATGGCGATCGGGCCCTGGGTCGCCGAGGCGTGCGGCCCGGGTTCGTCGGACGGGTCCGAGGCCGACACGACGCCGGACCGTAGCGGCGCCGAGCACGACCGGGGTGTGGTTGCCTCGATGCCATGATCTCGAGCCGCCTGCCGCCCCGGCTGCGCCCGGCCGCTGAGCTGGTCGTCGAGGTGGCCCGCGAGATCTCCCGGGACCGGGTCACCGACAACGCGGCGGGGGTCACCTTCTACATGGTGTTCGCCATCCCGGCCGCCGCCCTGGCGCTGACCGCACTGCTGGGCCTGGTCGAGCCGGTCCTCGGGGCGGGCCTGCGCGACGAGGCCAGCGACACCGTCGCAGGGTTCGTCCGCGACGAGATCTCACCCGACCCCCAGCTCGTCGGGGCCGTCGAAGGGCTGTTCGATCAGCGCAGCGCCGGGTTGTTCACCTTCGCCCTCGTGCTCGCCCTGTTCACCATGAGCAGGGGCTTCGCCGGCCTGGTGCGGGCCCTGGACGCCGTGTACGACCTCGATGACCACCGGTCGTTCGTCAACGTGCGCCTCACCGCCCTGGTGCTCTCGGTCGGCACGGTCGTGATGCTGTCGCTCACCCTCACCGTGTTGACCGTCGGGCCGTTCCTCGGCGTGGGCGAGCAGGTCGCAGCGGCGCTGGGCCAGGGCGACACCTTCGTCCGGGCGTGGCAGCTCGCCCGCGGACCCGTCGTGCTGGTGCTGCTGGTGCTGTGGGCGGCGACGGTGTTCCACGTCGGCCCCGACCACCACACCCCCTGGCGATACGACCTGCCCGGGGCGGCGGCCACCGCGGTCATTTGGGTGGCGCTCTCGCTGGGCTTCCGGGTCTACGTCTCGCTCACCCAGGGTGGCAACCAGGTGGTCGGGGTCATCGGGGTGGTGCTCGTCGCCCTGACCTGGCTGTTCCTGATGATCACCGCCCTGTTGGTCGGCGGTGAGCTCAACGCGGTCATCGCCCAGCGTGCCGGCCTCTCCCAGCAGCGCTCGGGCCCCGACCTCGTGGGCCGGCTGGCCAGCGAGGCCCGTGACCTCTGGCCCCGAGACGACCAGCGCTGAGGGCGGGGGCCTTCACCCGCCAGCCCGGCGGGCGTCGTGGCGTGGGGGCGCAGCTACGGTGCGACCATGGCGACGCCGTCACGCACCGACCGCATCGCCACCGACGGGGGCACGCTCGACGCCCGGGTGACCGTGCCCGAGGGGGGCACGGGTCCGGGGCTGGTGCTCATCCACGAGATCTTCGGCGTGAACGACTACGTGCGCGACGTCGCCGACCGACTCGCAGCCGCCGGCTACGTCGTCGTCGCCCCCGACCTGTTCTGGCGGATCGTGCCCAACCACGAGGTCGACTCGTCTGACCCCGACCTGATGCCCCAGGCGATGCAGGTGGCGGGCGGGTACGACCCGACGCTCGGCATCACCGATCTCGCCGCCACCCTGGCCCACGTCCGAGCGCTGGCCGAGGTCGACGGCCCGGTCGGGGTCATCGGGTTCTGCTTCGGTGGCACCGAAGCCGCCCGGGTCGCCATCGAGCTCGACCCCGCCGCCGCGGTGTCGTACTACGGCTCGGGCGTGCCCGCACTGGCCGGCGAGCTCGGCCGGGTGTCGTGCCCGATGCTGCTGCACTTCGGAGCCGACGACCCCTACCTGCCCCGCGACGACGCCGAGGCGGTCGCCGCCGCCGTCGGTGACCGGCCCGAGCTGCAGGTGCACCTCCACGACGGGGCCGGGCACGCCTTCGACAACTCCTTCGCCCCGCACTTCCACGACCCGGCTGCCGCCGCGGCCGCCTGGGAGACCACCCTGGGGTTCCTCGCTGAGACCCTGGCCGACTGAACGCCGCCGAGCCGGCCGTCCCGCCGGACCGGCCGGTCGTCCCACCGTTGCCGGGACGCCTCGGGCGCCGGCGCTGATGGGGTCGATCCGGTGAACCAGGACGCCACGGTCAGGTCGTGGCGACGGGCTCGGAGCGCTCGGCGATCCCGAGGTCGGCGAGCAGCGTCTCGGCGCAGCGCCGTCCCGACAGCAGCGCCCCCTGACTCGAGGGGTGGTCGCGGTGGTCGCCGCAGACGTAGCGGCCCTCGGCCAGGCGCACCGGCTGGCGCAGGGCCGTCGGCGGGCGCTGATCGGGGTGGGCGTGGTCGATGCGGTCGACGCGCAGCACCTCCCACGACGACACGACCGGCCCGAACCACCCGGTCAGCTGCTCACGGGCCGGTCCGACGAGGTCGTCGATGCCGTCTGAGGCGCCGATCCCCGAGGGGATCTGGGCCACCACCAGGGACCGGCCCGCCGGGGCGTACGACGGCGCCACGAGCGACATGGCCGCCAGGTTCTTGACCGGGCCGCTCGCGTCGCCGTCCAACACGATGGCCTTGTCCCGCACGGGGGGCTCATCGGCAGCGAACCAGATGGCCGCCACGGGCCGGGTCATCGGGGCGTCGAGGTCGCACAACCTGGCCGCAGCGGTGCCTTCGGCTGCCACCACGACGGCCCGGGCGGCCACCTCGTCGCCGTCGCGCACCTGCACGGCCCCATCCGCGATCGAGGTGACCTCGGCACCGAGGCGCACGACGTCATCGGGAAGCCGGGCCGCCAGCTGGCGGGGGATCTCACCGATGCCAGCCGCGGGCACCGCCGCTTCTCCGGTGGCGAGCATCTTCAAGATGTAGAGGAACCGGCGGCTGGTGACCTCGAGGTCGGGGTCGAGCTGGATGCCGGCGAACAGCGGACGCCAGAACCGGTCGATCATGGTCCCGAAGCCACGCGCCTCGAGCTCGGCGAGCGTCGTCCGCTCGGGTCCTCGCAGCAGGTCGTCGGCGTCGCCCCGGCGGACGTCCAGGACGAGGCGGGCCAGGCGCACCCGATCGAGCAGGGAGCCGACCGGGGCCCGGATCGTGTCAGGCAGCCAACCGGGCCGGCGCAGCGGATCCGCAACGCGGTGCAGCCCGCCGTCGACGCGCACCACCGCCCCGGGGTCAAAGGCGCGCAACTCGAGGGCCTCGACGTCGAACTGGGCGATCAGTTCGGGGTAGGAGGTGATGACGATCTGGAAGCCCCGGTCGAGCTGGAACCCGTCGACGACGTCGGTGCGGACCCGCCCGCCGACGCCGTCAGAGGCCTCGAGCACGATGGTCTCCACGCCGGCGTCGGTGAGCCGGCGGGCACAGGCCAGGCCGGCCAGGCCGGCTCCGATCACGACGACGGGCGGTGTCATGGCCATCGATCCTCCCACGCCGCCGCCCCCACCGGACAGTTGCCCGGGCGGATCGCCGGGTGAGGACCGGCGAGTCAATACCATGCCGCCATGGCCCGTCGCGACAAGTACGTCGACCACCTCCGAGAGGTCCCCCTCTTCTCCAAGCTCACCAAGAAGGAGTTGAACGAGATCGCCCGCATGTCGACCGAGCTGTCGTTCAAGGACGGCCAGGAGCTCATGGCCGAAGGGCAGCGGGCGAGCTCGTTCGTCGTGCTGGTCGACGGCGAGGCGGTCGTCCGCAAGAAGGGCCGCAAGGTCGCCACGCTCGGGCCCGGTGACTTCGCCGGCGAGCTGGCCCTGCTGCAGGATCGCGCCCGCACCGCCACCGTGGTCGCCGACGGACCTCTGACCGCGCTCGTCATCGACCGGAGGGGCTTCCTCACGCTGCTCGACGACATCCCGTCGATCACCAAGAAGATGCTGTTCGCCGTCGCCGAGCGCCTGAGCGACGTCGACACCAAGGCGTTGCACTAGTGGTGTGTCGCCACCAGTGGTGTGTCGCCCGCCCGTCTGCGGGCGGCGGGTAGCGTCACACGGGAGCGAGACGTCGGCGAAGCCGCCGGCGACGAAGGGGAACCCGTGGATCGAGCGCACTGGCCCGGGACGATCGACGACATCGACCTGAGCGACGTCGAGGAGTTCTGGACCCGCCCGCTCGAGCAGCGTCACGGGGCGTTCGATCTGTTGCGCCAGCAGCGTCCGTTCGCCTTCTTCGACGAGGTCCCGTTCGGGCCCTTCCCCCAGGGGCCCGGGTACCACGCCCTCACTCGCTTCGATCACGTCGTCGAGGCGTCATCGAACCCGACGGTCTTCTGCTCGGGCGAGGGCTCCAACATCACCGATCTGCCCGAGGAGTTCAACGAGTTCTTCGGGTCGATGATCAACATGGACGACCCCCGACACGGGCGTCTGCGACGCATCGTGGCCAAGGGCTTCACGCCCAAGATGCTGCAGTCCCTCGAGGCGGGCGTGCGCACGACCGCGACGCGCATCGTCGACGACATCATCGAACGAGGCGAGATCGACTTCGTCACCGACGTGGCCGCTGCGCTGCCGCTGCAGATCATCTGCGAGATGATGGGCATCCCCGACAGCCAGTACCGCTTCGTGTTCGACCGGACCAACGTCATCCTCGGTGCCGGCGATCCCGAGTACGTCGGGGCCGAGGACCCCGAGAACTTCATCGGCGCCCTGCTGACCGCAGGCGGCGAGCTGGCGGCGCTGATGAAGGAGCTCGCCGAGGCCCGACAGGCCGACCCGACCGATGACCTCACCTCGATGCTGGTCCATGGTGAGGTCGACGGGGAGCGCCTCAGCTTCGACGAACTGGCCAGCTTCTTCGTGCTGTTGACCGTGGCGGGCAACGAGACCACTCGCAACGCCATCAGCTGGGGGCTGCACGAGCTGACCGAGCGCCCCGACCAGCGACGGGCCTGGCAGGCCGACTTCGAGGCGTTGGCCCCCTCGGCGGTCGACGAGATCGTGCGCTACGCCTCGCCGGTCATCCACTTCCGCCGCACGGTCACCACCGACACCGTGCTCGGTGGCCACGAGCTGTCCGCCGGGGACAAGGTCGTGCTGTTCTACCAGGCGGCCAACCGCGATCCCGCCGTGTTCGACGACCCCCACACCTTCGACGTGACCCGGCGGTCTGATCGCCACGTCGGCTTCGGAGGCCCCGGGCCCCACTTCTGCCTCGGAGCGCACCTGGCGCGACGCGAGATCACGGTGATGTACCGGGAGCTCTTCGGCCGCCTGCCCGACATCGTCGCCACCTCGCCGCCCGACCGGCTGCGGTCCAACTTCATCAACGGCATCAAGCACCTGCGGGCCGAGTTCACCCCCGGCGGGGTGGCCGCCGGAGCGACCGCTCCATAGGAGCGGACGGCGCCGTGCCGTCTGGCGGCGCCCTGACCCCTGCCCCGTTCCAGTGGCTGACCTCGCTGCTCGTGTCAACCGCCTGCTCGGCGATCGCGGACCTTCCTTCGCGGTCCTGGCGGTGGGACGGGGCGGCGTCGGCACGCCAGGGATCCGCCATGGCTCGGTGCCGGGCTTCGTCACGACCCACGAGGTCGAGGTCGACCTCGACGTCGACGCCCGCTTCGGCCCCGGGGTCGCCGTCACCGCCTACGCCCTGGCCACCACCGTGGACGGCGAGCTCGTCGTCATCGGTCGGGGCGGCCTGTGGAACCGTCCGCAGGCGGCCGTGCTGTTCGCCCCCATCGCCGACTGCGCCCTGGCTCACCGCTGGGCCCGTGGCGGGCGCGACGCCCAGGTGCTGTGGCACCTCACCTACCCCGACGGGCGTTGGAACATCTTCGTCGGTCCGGCCCACGGCTACGAGGTGGCGATCGAGACCTTCGTGCGGGCCTTCGGGGATCGGGCCACCGAGTTGCCCGCCCTCGGGTGATCCGCCCGTGCCGGCAGCTAGCGTCGGCGCCCGTTCGGATGCGAAGGGGGCACAGGTGGCGAGCATCGTCGAGGACGCCGAGCGCTTCTGGCAGGGCGAGGGCGACCTCGCCGATGAGCACCATCCGGTCAAGGCCACGCACCGCTTCGGCGAGGAGATCGCCGACGGCGTCCAGGTGTTCAAGTCGATCGCCTCGGCGAACACCATCGACACGGGCGACGGGCTGGTCATGCTCGACACCGGCGGCCCCTTCGACACCGACGCGCTCCACGGCGAGGTCCGGCGCTGGCGTCCTGACAGCCCGCTCACCGAGGCCGTCTACTCCCACCACCACATCGACCACGTCTTCGGCACGACGCGCTTCGAAGCCGAGGCGTCCGAGCGGGCCTGGCCGACGCCTCGGGTGCACGCCCACGAGGACGTGCCCGCCCACTTCGCCCGCTACCAGCGCACCCTCGGGTGGAACGAGGCCATCAACCGCCGCCAGTTCGGCATCGTCATCGATGAGTTCAGCTGGCCCGACACCTACCGCCTGCCCGACGTCACCTACCGGCGGTCCCTCACCTTCACCAGGGGCGACTGCACGTTCGAGCTGCGCCACGCCCGAGGCGAGACCGACGACGCCACCTGGACGTGGGTCCCAGAGCGCAAGCTGGTGCACCCGGGCGACCTGTTCATCTGGGCGGTTCCCAACGCCGGCAACCCCCAGAAGGTGCAGCGCTACCTGTCGGACTGGGCGGTCGCCCTGCGCGAGATGGCGGCCTGCGGCGCCGAGATCCTGCTGTCCGGGCACGGGCTCCCCATCTTCGGCGCCGACCGCATCCGCCAGGCGCTCACCGACACCGCCGAGCTGCTGGACTCGATCGAGTCACAGACGCTGGCCCTCATGAACCAGGGCAAGAGCCTCGACCACGTCCTGCACGAGGTCACCGTCCCCGAGCACCTCGCCGACCGGCCGTACCTGCGCCCGGTGTACGACCACCCGCAGTTCCTCGTGCGCAACGTGTGGCGTCGGTACGGCGGGTGGTACAGCGGCGAGCCCGACGAGCTGCTGCCGGCACCTCGCACGGCCCAGGCGACCGAGTGGGTGAGCCTGGCCGGCGGCGTCGAGGCGGTCCTGGCCAGGGCTCGAGACCTCGCCGCCGGCGGCGACCTGCGCCTGGCGTGCCACCTCGTCGAGTTCGCCGTGCTCGCCGACCCGACCTCGACCGATGCCCACGGCGCCCGGGCCGACATCTACCGGGAGCGCTCGGCCGCCCAGGAGAGCTCGATGGCCCGCAACATCTTGTTGCACGCAGCGGAGAGCTCGGTGCGAGGCCAGCGAGACAGCGCCGGGGGCTCCTAGCGGTGTGTCGGTCCTCCTCGCCGCCTTGACCGATCGGAGCACGACGTGAGCACCACCATCGACAAGGTCGCGTTGCGACAGCGCTACGCCGAGGAGCGGGCCAAGCGGCTGCGCCCCGACGGCAACGATCAGTACCTCGAGCTCACCGACCAGCTGTCGCACTACCTCGAGGATCCCTACGTTGCGGTGACCGAACGAGAACCGGTGACCGACCACGTCACGTTCGCCTTCATCGGCGCCGGGTTCGCCGGGCTGGTCACCGGCGCTCGCCTCGCCGAGGCCGGCATCGGGCCCGTCCGCCTCATCGACAAGGGCGGCGACGTCGGCGGCACCTGGTACTGGAACTGCTACCCCGGTGCCCAGTGCGACACCGCCTCGCTGGTGTACATGCCGCTGCTCGAAGAGACCGGGCACATGCCCACCGAGAAGTACGCGCACGCGCCGGAGATCCTCGAGCACTCCCGGCGCATCGCCACCCACTACGGGCTGTACGACGACGCTCTGTTCCACACCACCGTCACCGACCTGACCTGGAACGCCGAGCGGTCGGCGTGGCTGGTGCGCACCGACCGGGGCGACGCCTTCACCGCCAGCCACGTCGGGCTCGGCACGGGCCCCCTGCACGTGCCGAAGCTGCCGGGCCTCGAGGGCATCGAGGACTTCGCCGGTCACAGCTTCCACACCAGCCGTTGGGACTACGCCTACACCGGCGGCGATCCGACCGGCGCGCCGATGGACCGCCTGGCCGACAAGGCGGTCGCCATCATCGGCACCGGCGCCACCGCCGTGCAGTGCGTGCCCCACCTGGCCCGGGCGGCCCGTGAGCTCCACGTGTTCCAGCGCACGCCGTCGTCGGTGGACGTGCGGGCCAACGAGCCCATCGACCCTGAGTGGTTCGCCGAGATGGCCACGCCGGGTTGGCAGCAGCGGTGGCTGGAGAACTTCACGGCCAACCAGACCGGGGTGATGGCCGACGAGGACCTGGTGATGGACGGCTGGACCGAGCTGGCGAGGCGCATCACCAGCCGCCTCGCCGCGCTGGCGCCCGACGAGCGGACCCCCGAGCAGATGCTGGCGGCGTTCGAGGACGCCGACTTCGAGAAGATGTCAGAGATCCGCCGCCGGGCCGAGCAGGTGGTCGAGGACCCCGAGACCGCCGAGCGCCTCAAGGCCTGGTACCGCCAGCTCTGCAAGCGGCCGTGCTTCCACGACGAGTACCTGCAGGCGTTCAACGAGCCGGGCGTCCAGCTCGTCGACACCGACGGTCGGGGCGTCGAGCGGATCACCGAGGCCGGGGTGGTGGCCAACGGCATCGAGTACCCGGTGGACTGCATCATCTACTCGTCGGGCTTCGAGGTGGGCACCGACCACACCCGGCGAAGGGGCTTCGACGTCACGGGTCGCGACGGCCGCACCCTGTCGGAGCACTGGGTCGACGGGATGCGCACGCTGCACGGCACCCACGTGCACGGCTTCCCGAACCTTCACATCGTGCAGCCCACCCAGGGCGCCAACCTCATTTCCAACGTGCCGCACAACCTCACCGAGGCCGGCCGCACGATCGCCGCCGTCGTCGCCCACGCCGAGGCCGGCGGCCACGTCGAGGTGGAGGTGACCGCCGAGGCCGAGCAGGCCTGGGTCGACCTGTTGCTGTCGGGCGGTGGGCGCATGCTCGGATCACCGGACTGCACCCCCGGCTACTACAACAACGAGGGCCAGGACCCCGGTCCGGCCGCGGCGTCGTTCGTGGGCTACCCCCATGGCGCAGCTGCCTACTTCGCCTACCTCGACGAGTGGCGCGCCTCGGGCCGCTTCGAGGGCCTGGAGCTCCGTTAGGGAGCGCCCCTGGACCATCGACTGCAACATGGCGGTCGAGCGGGAGCGAGGCGCGCTCCACAAGGTGAGTGCGGGCGGCGACGTCAAGTGGGGTCGGTGACCTGGCCGAGGAAGAGCACGAGGCCGCTGTCGACGTGGCGGATGAGGTAGAGGAACGGGCGATCAGCGGCCACTTCCAGGTGCGGTGGCGGCGGTGCGGACACCCTGTACTCGAGGGCCGTGGCCGCAGCGGCCACGGTGCCCCACTCGTCGACGGCGATGTCGGCGCCGTGCACCGCGGCGCCCAGGACGACGTCGGGGGCGATGGCGGGGTAGTGCCCGGGCGCAGCTCCCACCTCCTGCAGCCACCCGAGCAGGTCGAGCTGTCCGGTCTCGTCGGTCCAGCGAGGGAGCAGCAGTTCGAACGGCCCAGGCTCGAGGGCGGCGTCGATCTCGTCGGTCAGTCCTTCGCCCAAGCGACTGCGCACCTCGGCGAAGCGGCCCTCGTCGGCCACCACGACCAGCATCGAGAGCTCCCCACCGACGTAGGGGATCTCGGCGGCGACGTACCCGTCACCGACGCTGCGGGGAGCTTCCAGCTCCAGCTCTCGCATCATCTCGACGGGCACCGTCGTGCCGTCGAGGCGCCGGAAGTCGGTGGTCACCGGCCCGTACTTGCCGAACGGGCGCTCCCACCGGGCCTCGAGGTAGATGGCGTTGGTCAGCACCGTCACGGTGTCGGGCTCGAGCATCCCCCCGGGCAGCAGCTCGGGGATGAGGGCCTCGGTGCGCTCGCTCACCCAGGCGTTGATGACCTCGCGGCTGCCCGACGGGTCGCCGGCGAAGTCGAGCGGATGGACGTCGACCCCGTGGTGGGTGGCGAGCAGATCGACCCACGCCTGGTCGGGTCGTAGGCCGGTGCGGGGCCAGATCCGGTTGGCGATCGCGACGGTCAGCCCCTCGTGGTCGTGCGCTGCGGAGGCGATGGCGTGGTCGATGGCGTTCCAGCCCTCGTGAGCGGCCGGGCCGTCGGGGAACCCGAGGGCGGCGTCGATGGCGGCCGCTGTCGCTGCGTCGGCGGCGGTCCCGGCCGCGTCGCCGTCCGAGCCACACGCCACAGCGAGCACGAGGAGCACCAGGACGGCTGCGGGGAAGCGTGTCGGCATCGCCATGTCGGCTACGACGATCACACGTCGGCGGCGAGTTCCCTCGGAACCCGGACGGGCAACGTCGACTCCGCCGAACGTGGGCGTCGTGGCAGCGCACCGTGTCCGTCGATGCGAACGCGTGCGTGCCACATCACCCCGAGCGCGAGAGGTCGCTGATCGGGCGTCATCGACATGGCTCGCGAGCCGTCATCGCCGGCGTCGGTGCTGAGTCGCCTCAGGCTGACTGTTGGAGCGGCGGGGCCGGGGGATCGTGTCCGGGCGGTGGGTGCCAGGTCCACCCGGCGACGTGGTCGCCGGTGATCGCCCAGCCGTCCTCGTGCACCAGGTGGTGGTGTGACCGGCACAACGGCGCTGCGTTGTCGAGGTCGGTGCGGCCAGATGCTTGCCACGGTTCGACGTGGTGGAGCTGGCACCGGTGGTACGCCACGTCGCACCCTGGGAACACGCACCGCCGGTACGTCGCCGCCAGCGCCCGTCGCTGAGCGATACCGAACGTGCGGCGGGTCCGTCCGAGGCGCAGCGGGAGGCCACCGCCATCGACGGCGACGTCGACCACCGACGCATCGCAGGCGAGGCGCCGGGCCATGTCGGGGGCGACCGCGGCCGACTGGTGATCGCATCGGGCCCCGAGGTCGACCGGCCCGGCGTCGCCGCCGACGCCACGGTCGAGCAGCGGGCGGTCGACCACGACGACGGTGGTGGCGACCCGACGGTCGGCATCGGCGCCCTCCCCGCACACGAGCTCCACGAGCGCATCGGCCCGCCCGGCGGGGTAGCTGCGAGCCCCGGGGAGGTGGCTCGGGCCCTCCCGATCGGTGGTGGCATCGATGGCCGCCAACACCCGCTGACCGTCGTCCCCGGGCAGCTGGAACGATCCGTGCACGTCGCCGAACAGGTCGGTGCGCGTGCGCAGCGACCGCTCGGCGTACCGCTCGGCCGCATCGGTCGGCGTGCGACGCGCCGCCCAGTCGGCGCACAGGTCGGCCCACCCGACCTGCGACCGCCGGCGAGCCGCAGCCAGCAACGCCGCCTCGTCGGCGCGGGCATCATCCCACCGGCCCGCTACCGCCCGGGCGAGCGTGTCGAGGTGGCTGGCGGGCAGCTCGCCCTCGGCGTACGCCCGGCCCAGCTCGGACAGCTCGGCACAGGCTTCGGCGAGACGCAGCAGGCGTCGGGCCGTGTCGTCGTCGACGCCCAGGTTGATCCGCAGCCACGCCGCCGGCGTGTGAGCGCCTTCCAGGCGCCACCAACCGGTGCGCACGAGCTGGCCGACGAGCTCGACCCGACGGCGGTCGACCGCCTCGGCGATGTCGGTGATGTCGCGCAGGTGCGCCATCGCCGCCCGCGTCGCCACGACGTCGACGACCACCTCGGGCCCAGCCGTAGGAACCTCCCCCGAGGCCACCGATCGCATGCCCCCAACCTAGGAAGGGGGTGTGTCACCACATCAGGCCAACGGACCAAGGGGCCGCCGGTCGGCCCGTCAGCGGTCGGCGGCGTCGCTCGCGATGGGCTCGAAGCACCGCGGCGGAGGACCGGCCGTCTGGTCGGCACGCCCGCGGATCCGTTCGAGCATCCTGCGATCATCCCCCGGCGATCGCCCGTCGTCCACGGCTCGTCGACTCGTGTGTCGTGCAGACGTCGATGCCGCCACCCGCGGGGCGGGCCAAGCGGTCGGTCCCCCGGACCAGCCTCAGGCGAGGCCGACCAGCGGCGCCAGGGTCTCACCGGCCCGGGCGACCTCCTCGGGGTGGTGGCCGTTGGGGACCATGTTGATGGTGAGCCCGTCGATGCCGAGGTCGAGCACCCTCTCGTTCAAGGCCGCCGCCACGGTCTCTGGGTCGCCCCAGAACATGCGCCCCGACACCTTGGCCTTGCCGTCGTCGTCCAGGGCGTCCCAGTCGACGCCCTGGGTGCGGCGGAGGTGCTCGGCCAGCATGCGCTCGGCGGCGTCGGTGGTGTCGGCCATGACGACGAAGGCCAGGTAGCTGGTGGCGATGGTCGAGCGATCGCGCCCGTTCTCGGCGCATCGGGCGTCGAGCGCCTCGAGCTTGCGGCCCAGCTCGTCGCTGGCGCAGATGATGTTGAGCTCGTCGGCGTACAGCGCAGCAAGCCGGAACGTCTTGCGCTCACCGGATCCGCCGATCATCACCGGCAGATCGTCACGCACCCTCGGGTTGTTGATGGCGTCCTTGGCCTGGTACCACCGCCCGTCGACGGTGGGCCGCTCGCCGCGCAGCATCGGCGTCACGATCTGCAACGCCTCCTCGAGACGGACGAACCGGTCGCTGAAGGTGCCGAAGTCGTAGCCGTAGCCGATGTGCTCGAGCTCGAACCACCCGGCACCGATGCCGAGCACCGCCCTGCCCTTGGACACGACGTCGAGGGTCGTGACGGTCTTGGCCAACATGGCCGGGTTGCGGTACGTGTTGCCGGTGACCAGCGCCGACAGCTGCACCCGCTCGGTCGCCGCCGCCAGGGCCCCCAGGGTCGTGTAGCACTCGAGCATCTCGTTCTCGGGCGCCCCGATGCCGGGCAGTTGGTAGAAGTGGTCCATCACCAGCACGGTGTCGAAGCCGCTGCCCTCGGCGGCGCGAGCCTGGGCGACCACGGCGTCGAACAGGGCAGCCGGGTCGGTGTCGGGGTAGGTGAAGTTGGGGATCTGATATCCGAGCTTGATGGCCATGCGGGGCTCCCGGGGGCGTGGCGACGCAGCGAGCCTATGGCGGGGTGCCCACAGGCCGAGACCGCTGCGACCGCCGCGACGGCGGGGGGCTTGCGGCCCGAGACCGGCGCAGGCCCCACGACTACGATCGCCGACCGTGGTGGGCACGCGACTGCTCACCGCCGCCGACGTCGAGCGGGCTAGTCGCGAGCTGGCCGTGGCGTTCGCCGAAGACCCGTTCATGACCTGGATCTTCCGGGACCCGCCGACCAGAGCCGAGCGGCTCGGACTGATGACCGCCCTCACGGTGCGGCGCGGCCTGCAGCTCGGATGGACCCACCTGCTGGTCGGCGGCGGGGGCGTCGCCGTGTGGAGCCCGCCTGACGTCGCCTTGTACGACGACGAGACCGGAGCGGCGATCGGCGCCGCCATCGCGCTGGACCCCGGCTGGGGCGACGTCGTCGGCGGCGCCTTCGAACGTCTCGGCACCCACCGACCGGACACCGCCCACTTCTACCTGGGATGGCTGGGTGTGGTGCCAGAGCGCCGGGGTGGCGGTGCTGGGGCGACGTTGTTGCGCCGCACCCTCGAGGTGTGTGACGCCGAGGGCCACGTCGCCCACCTGGTCTCGTCCAACCCCCGCAACATCGGGCTGTACGAGCGCCACGGCTTCGAGGCGGTCGCCTCGATCGAGGTCGACGACCGAGGTCCGATCGTCACCCCGATGACCCGCCAGCCAGGCGGAGGCGCCTGAGCTGCGGGGCCGCTGTCTGACAGCTCAGCCGTTCAGCTGCTCGGCGATCTCGGATGCCAGGTAGGTCAGCACCACGTCGGCGCCGGCACGCTTCACGGCCAACAGGTGCTCGGCGGCGACGGCGATCGGATCGATCCAGCCCCGCTCGCCGGCGGCCTTGATCATGGCGTACTCGCCAGAGACGTGGTACGCCGCGAGGGGGACGTCGAAGCGGGCCCGTGCGGCGGCGATGACGTCGAGGTAGGCGAGGGCGGGCTTGATCATCACCATGTCGGCGCCCTCGTCGAGGTCCAGGGCGATCTCGAGCATCGCCTCCCGGGCGTTGGCCGGGTCCTGCTGGTAGGAGCGGCGGTCCGAGCCCCTCGGCAGGGTCACCTCGACGGCGTCTCGGAAGGGCCCATAGAGCGCGGAGGCGAACTTGGCGGCGTAGGCGAGGATCGACACGTGGGTGGCGCCGGCGTGGTCCAACGCCGAGCGGATCGCTGCGACCTGGCCGTCCATCATCCCCGAGGGGGCCACCACGTCGGCTCCGGCTGCGGCCTGGGCGGCTGCTGCTGCTGCGTAGACCGCGAGGGTGGCGTCGTTGTCGACGTCGCCGTCGGCGCCGAGCACGCCGCAGTGACCGTGATCGGTGTACTCGTCGACGCACAGATCGGCGATGAGCACGACCTGGTCCCCGCAGGCGTCGCGCAGCTCCCGGAGCGCCACCTGCACGATGCCGTCTGGGTCGACGGCACCGGTGCCGGTGGGGTCCTTGTGCTCGGGCACGCCGAACAACACGACGGCGGGAACGCCCAGGTCGACGAGGCGGCGCACCTCGGCGACCAGCGATGTGCGGGTGTGTTGGACGACCCCGGGCATCGACTCGACCGCCAGCGGTGCGTCGATGCCCTCTCGGACGAACAGCGGGGCGATCAGGTCATCCACCCCGATCGAGGTCTCGGCGAGCATCCTGCGCAGGACGGGGGTGCGTCGCAACCGCCGCATGCGCCGCTCGGGGAACCCCATGACGGGATCGTAGGGGAGGCCCCCCGCTCCCCCGCCCCGTGGCACACCGAGCGATGGCGTGACCGGCGTCACCCTGGGGTCCCCATGGGCTACTGTCCCGCCGGCGTCGCCGTCCGGGGAAGACGGCGCCAGGACGCTCACCGAGCGTCGCGCCGCAGCGGTGGCCCGGGATCGGCCCGGCCCCGCACCTGAGGGGGAGCACCATGGGCAGCCGTGCAGGAACGTCGTGGCGGGGGCTCGCTGTCGTGCTCGCCCTGTCGTTGGTCGCAGCAGCGTGCGGGGACACCGACGACACCGCCGACTCGGCGGCGACCGCCGTCGATGACGAGGTCGTCGACACTGAGACCGCCGCGGACACCGATCCCGCCGAGGACGAGGCGCCTGCTGCGGGCGACCCCACCGACGACGAGACGGAGGCGCCCGCAGCGGGTGATGGCGATCCCGACGACGGTCGCATCGGCAGCTGCGGCGAGCCGGACACCTCGATCGACGCCGAGGAGGGCGAAGGAGCAGGCGAGTTCCTGGCCGCGCTCGACTGCGCCGCCTCGAACCCGCTGCAGGCCGAGGGCGAGCCGCTCACCGTCGGAGTACAGAACCACGAAGGTGATCCTGCGGGCTCGTTCCCCGAGTACAGCCAGGCCATCGAGGCGGCCGCCGACTACATCAACACCGAGCTCGGCGGTCTCGGGGCCGACCTCGCCAACGGCGTGCCCGGCCGGCCCATCGAGATCGAGGTCTGCGCGATGCCGGTGAACCCGGCCGACTCCCAGCGCTGCGCCAACGAGCTCGCGAGCGGCGACCCGTTCGTGGTGCTGTCCACCATCAACTTCTTCGGCAACCACTTCCCCGTCTACGAAGCCGCCGGCGTGCCCGTCATCGTCGGCACGCCGATCACCGTGGCCGACTTCACCAGCCCGGCCGCGTTCTCGATCGGCGCGGGTGGAGGCTGCCTCGGCGTGCACACCGGCATGGTCGAGCTGGCCGCCAACGACCTGGGTGGCCGCCGGATCGCCGTCCCGTGGTCAGACAACGCTCCCGGGGCGGTCTGCTTCTATGACCTCGAGTCCAAGCCCCTCGACGTGCTGGCCGGGCTGGTCGACAGCGATTCGGAGCGGGCTGGCTCGATGCCCGACCTCGAGCACATCGGCGTCCCGATCGTGCCCGCCACGCCCGACATCACCCCGCAGGTCTCTGAGGTGCTGGGGTACGAACCCGACGTCATCATGTACTCGGCCCAGGGGGCTGACTGCTGGAACTTCGTCGAGACGATGGGCCGGCTCGGCTGGTCCGCTGAGGACACGCCGCTGGTGCTCTCGGGCGCCTGCGTCGACTTCGAGGCCATGGAGCAGGCCGGCAGCCTCGCCGAGGGCATCTACTTCATCGGGGCCTCGGGCAACCAGCTGACCTCCCTCGACGCCATCGAGAAGGAGCGTCAGCTCATCGAGGCGACGAACTACCAGACCAAGGCCCGGGAGTACGGCCTGCCCGAGAGCGAGCTGCGCAAGGGCTTCGCCACCCAGGGCTGGAACGCCACGATGGCGATCTGGGAGATGTCGGCGGAGGTGACCCGAGGGGGCGGCGAGCTCACACAGGACGCGCTCACCGAAGCCTTCGCCTCGACCGAGGACCACCACCTGTACAACTCCACGCCGATCAGCTGCGCCACCGCCCCCGAGCCCTACATCGCGGTGTGCAACTCGGTGGTGTCCGCGACGCAGTGGGACGGTGAGAGCCTCGTGCCGTTCCGCCAGAACTTCACCGGCATCGACCTGCTCGAAGGCACCGAGCTGCGCACCGGTCCGTCCTGATCAGGCGCGGTGCTGATCCGGCGCGGGTCCGGTCCGGCACCCGCTGCCGGCACCCGGTGCCGTCGCCCGGTGCCGGACGCCCGGCGGTCTGACCCCCAGACGCCGGGTGTCGACGGCTAGAACCAGACGCCGGGTGTCGACGGCTAGAAGTAGATGATCTTCTTGGCCCGCTCGGTCACCACGTCGAGATCGTCGGTCCACGCCCCGGTCGACAGGTACTTCCACCCGCCGTCGCACACGATCACCACGATGACGCCCTCGTCGAGCCGCGCAGCCACCTTGACCGCTCCGGCGAGCGACGCCCCCGACGAGATGCCGGCGAACACGCCGACGTCGGCGAGGCGGCGCGTCCACTCCAACGACTCCCGGGGGCGCACGATCATCTTGCGGTCGAGCAGCTCGCCGCCGCCCCACGAGTCGAACACGGGCGGGACGTAGCCCTCGTCGAGGTTGCGCAGGCCCTCGACGGTCTCACCGATGGGCGGCTCGCACGCCACCAGCTGCACGTCACGGCGCCGTTCCTTCAGGTAGCGGCCCACGCCCATCAGCGTGCCGCTGGTCCCGAGCCCGGCGACGAAGTGGGTGAGGTCCGGGACGTCGCGCCAGATCTCGGGGCCGGTCGTCTCGTAGTGAGCCCTCGGGTTGGCCTCGTTGGCGTACTGGTAGAGGAAGCACCACTCGGGGTGCTGCTCGGACAGCGCCTGGGCTCGCCGCACCGCCCCGTTGGAGCCCTCGCCGCCGGGGGTGGCGATGATGTCGGCGCCGAACGCCTCGAGCAGCTGGCGGCGCTCGATCGACACGTTCTCGGGCAGCACGACGGTGATCGGGTAGCCCCGCACCCTGGCGATCATGGCCAGGGCGATGCCGGTGTTGCCCGAGCTCGGCTCGATGATGCGCTGACCCGGCGACAGGGTGCCGTCGGCTTCAGCAGCCAGGATCATCGCCTTGGCGATCCGGTCCTTGACCGAACCGGCCGGGTTCTGACCCTCGAGCTTGCCGATGATGCGCACCGTCGGGACCGGGCTGAGGGCAGAGAGATCGATCATGGGCGTCTCGCCGATGAGGTCGAGCACCGACGAGGCCACAGGGCGGGCCGGACGGGCGGCAGGGTCGTCGCCGGTCATGAGCCCGCCCGCAGCACCGGGCCGAGGTGCACCGGGGACCGCAGCCGGGGCTCGGGTGGCCGCACCTGGCCCAGGGGTGTCGCCGATGCGCCCCGAGGCGGGTTCGTCCAGCTCGATGGTGTCGGTCACGTCGCGCACGTCAGCAGGTGCCTCAGCCCCCGGCCACGGCCGGGAGGATGGCGACCTCGTCACCGTCGGCGACGGTGGTGTCGAGGGCGTCGAGGTAGCGGATGTCTTCATCGTTGACGTAGACGTTGACGAAGCGGTGGAGCTGGCCGTCATCGGCCAGGAGGTTGGGCGAGATCCCCGGGTAGGTGGTGACGAGGCCGTCGACGACCTCACGCACCGTGTCGCCCTCGGTCTCGACGGTCGTGGCGCCTTTGGCGTGGGGCCGCAACACGGTGGGAAGGCGAACGGTGACAGACACTGCGGCTCCTCGTCGACGGCTGAGACATCTCGGACCGGTCGAGCCGCCGCACCTGCAGGGCCTTGACGGTCGACGGCCCGCTCACGGCGGACCAGTCCAGTATTCCGATCGGATCAGTCAGGATCGTAGCGGGGACAACCGACGCGCCCGCCGCTGTGTTCCCCGGCGGGTCTGCGCCGGCGCAGAGGGGCCGGCTGCCCGGCGGCCCTACCGTGGTCGGCGTGGCGACCAGCAAGTCCAAGGACAAGAAGCGGCGCGACAGCATGACCGGGCTCGTGGCGTCGAACCGACGGGCCCGGCGTGAGTACGAGATCCTCGACACCGTCGAGGCGGGCATGGTGCTGCACGGCAGCGAGGTGAAGTCGCTCCGAGACGGCAACGCCCAGCTCGCCGACGCCTACGCCCGGGTCGAGCGGGACGAGATGTGGCTGCACAACCTGCACATCCCCCATTGGCAGACCTCGGCTGGCTTCGGCGCCCACCAGGTCGACCGGTCCCGCAAGCTGCTGCTGCACCGCCACGAGATCGAACGACTCGGCAGCCGGATCGCCCAGGAGCGCCTGACGCTCGTGCCGCTGTCGATCTACTTCAGCAGCGGGCGGGCCAAGATCGAGCTCGCGTTGGCCCGGGGCAAGAAGCTGCACGACAAGCGCGAGACGATCAAGCGGCGTGACGCCGACCGGGAGGCCGAGCGGGCGATGTCGGCGGCAGTGCGGCGCCGCCGCCGGTAGCATGGGCAGCCACGTCACACGGGGGTGATCGGTTTCGACTTCGACGGTTGAGATGAGAGAAGCGAGCCGTGGTCGCCGAGTCCACGTAAACGAAGCGGCAACAACACACACGCCGAGGATGACCTCGCGCTCGCTGCCTGACCTAGTCAAGTAGCGATGGTCAACCGGTCCCAGCCCCACGGACCGAGACGACCATCATCGAGTGGGGCTCACCGCACGGGACCGTCAGCGGCCCGAGCGGGACACCAAAGCTGACTGGGCCTGCCCCTCGACTGCCGGTGATCCGGGGGCGGGCCGAGATTCGATCGCCGGCTGCGCTCGGAGAAGACTCATCGATGCGTCGTAGGACGCGGGTTCGATTCCCGCCACCTCCACGACTCGACATGCGCTCGGCGATGACACGCACCCAGGTGGAGGAGACGCCGTCGCCGTCCGCATCGCACGCCGGCCGCTCCCCTGGTCAGCCGGCCCTGACGGGGCGGACCGTCAGGTCGGGCGGCGGGCTCGGATCGTTGCGCCGTGCAGCCCCGGTCCGGTGTCGTGGGTGTGCTCGATGGAGACCTCGACCAGCCCCGCGGTCGCCAGCACCTCGAGGTAGGCGCCGTGCTGCAGGGCGCCGGCTGCGCACTCGACCCACCCGGTGCGGTCCTGGCGAGGCGTGACGCCGTCGTCAGCGACCACGTCGGAGATGGCGACCCGCCCGCCGGGTCGGAGGACCCGGGCCATCTCGGCGAACACCGGCGCCTTGTCAGGCACCAGGTTGATGACGCAGTTGGAGATCACGACGTCGACGCTGGCATCGGGCAGCGGCAGATCCTCGATCGATCCCTCGAGGAACTCGACGTTGGTGACACCCGCCTCGGCCGCGTTCGCTCGGGCGAGCTCGAGCATCTCGGTCAGGAAGTCGACGCCGATGGCTCGTCCGGTCGGAGCCACCCGCTGGGCCGACAGGATCACGTCCAATCCGCCACCCGACCCCAGATCGAGCACGGTCTCCCCGGGCTCGAGGTCGGCCATGGCGTGGGGGTTGCCGCACCCCATCGAGACCTCGGTGGCGCCCTCGGTGGCGCCGACCAGCGCATCGTCGTCGTAGCGGGCCGCCCCCCATCGCTGGTCGTCGATGACCGATGCGCTGCGGGAGGTGACCGCCGCTCGGTAGTAGTCGCGGACCTCGTGGTGGACGTCGTCAGCGCTCATCTGGTGCACTCCATCGCTCGGGTGAACTCGGCCAGACCGTCCCCATCATCGTCGTCCCGCCGAAGCGACGGTGACCGGGCCGGCGCCGATCGTCCGGTCGGCGCCGATCGTCCGGTCGGCGCGCCGCAGGCCGATGAGCGATGCTGCGGGGTGCTCGCCGTGGGGATCGACGTCGCCGAGGCCCGCAAGGGCCACGACCTCGTCGCCCTCGACGGTCGGCGTCGCGTCGTCGCCCGGCACCGGCACCTCGGCGTCGACGAGCTCGCTCGCATCGTCCTCGGCGAACTGGCCCCCGATGTCGTCTGCATCGATGCGCCCGCCCGCTGGGCGGCCCCCCGGCGGCGCAGCCGGGTGGCCGAAGCCGAGCTGCGGGCCATCGGCGCGCAGGCCTTCGCCACCCCAGCCGACCCCGGCGACCACCCCTTCTACCGGTGGATGCGGGCGGGCTTCGAGGTGTTCGCTGCCTTGGGCGCCCGCTACCCACAGGCCGGTCGGGGTGACCCCAGAGGCTCCAGCGCCGAGGTGTTCCCCCATGCCACCGCCGTCATGCTCGGCGGCGTGCGCCGGCCCGGTGAGTCCAAGGTGAGGTTCCGCCGCCGTGTGCTCGACGACCAGGGTGTCGACGCCAGCACACTGGCCGGCGCCGATCAGGTCGATGCGGCCCTGGCCGCCCTCACGGGGATCATCGCCCTCGGCGGCCAGCACCTGTGGCTCGGCGACCCGGCCGAGGGCGCCGTGCTCGTCCCCGTCCCCCCGTCGTCGCCCGGGCAGGGGCGCGCCCCCCGCCGCTCGGTGGGTCAGGACCCCGGTGGGGGTGCCTGATCGGCCAACACGTAGCCGACGCCGGCCACCCAGCGGGCGTCCCGGGGTGGCCGCCCAGGATCCCGTGGATCCATCACCCAGCCGTGGCCCTGCACCCACCTCGGCGGCAGTCGTGGGCCACCAGACTCGGCCGGCTGCGCCGACGGGCTCGAGGACCACCCTGCGGGTGCGATCGGGCGGCTCTGGGACCCCGCCGACCCGCCAGGAGCCCCCGACGCCGGGGACACCCTGATCGGGTCCATCGTGATGGTCGGCTCGGCCGGCCCGCCCCACCCGGCCGCGTGCGGCTGGGGCGCAGGTGCCGGTTCGGACCCGGGTGCCCAGCCGGCTGGATGGTGGTAGTGGTGCGCACCGCCACCCGACGGTCTCGCCGACACAGGGACGGAGGCCGGGTCGTGTTCACCGGCCGGCCAGCGTCGCGGAGACGGCCAGGCGAACGAGGCCACGAGCGCGAGCGCGCCGAGCCCCGCCATGACCAGTGCCGGCCCGATGACGGCCCGAGCCAGCGCCGAAGCCAGCGCGGCCAGCACGGCGGTGCCCGGCGGGGCGAGCAGCTCGAGCAGGGCCGGGACCCCGACACCGAGCACGATCGTGCCCGCAGCCAACCCGATCGCCCACAGGCCCGCCCGACGCAAGATCGCGGGCCGGTGGCTGGTGGTCAACAGAGCGATGACGAACCCGAACGCCGAGGCCGACGCCAGGATGGGCACCCCGGTCTGCAGGGCGTCGCGCACCGGGGAGGCGTCGGGGATCCAGTCGGTGGGCAGCTCGACCTCGACCGGCCCGGCCTGGGCGATGACCTGGGCAGCCTCGGGTGAGAACGCCGCCACCCGCTCGGTGAGCTGGGCGACCACCGGGTCGAGCGCCACGGTCGACGGGGCGTCGCCCTCGCCGAGGAACGCCCCGTGGGCCGACCGCAGCGAGTCGAGCAGCACCCCTCGGGTGGCGGGGTCGTCGAGCACGGCGGTGGCGATCTCGTCAGCCTGCTCGGGGGTCACGCCGGCCTCGGGTGGGGCCCGGGAGACGATGGTCTCTGACAGCTCATCGGTGAGCTGTCCGACCACGACCTCGTCGTCGATGAGGTCCTCGGCGACCTGTTGGGAACGGCCGGGGTCAAAGATCGTTCGCAGGGCGACGAACCCGGTCCACGCCGCCGTGCCGAGCAGCAGCGACGGCACCAAGACGATGGCGGCCAGCCCCCGGCGGATCACCGTCTGACCTGGGGCGTCGGGGCACCGCACACGCCGGTCATGGTGCCACGGCCTGCGTTCTTCCCGCCGTCGCCGGTACTGCGCTGGCCCTGGGGCGCGACGACGGCCGGCAGCGCCGTGCTGCCGGCCGTCGAGGTGCTGACCGAACCCGTCGGGCGCCGCCGTGGCGAGCGCGGGCTCGGCGAGGCGGGCTCAGTCCTCGGTGATGGAGAACTCGTCGAAGACGAACACGCCGCCGTCGGGATCTGACAGGTCGGCGGCGTAGGTGGTGACCACGCCGGTACCGGTGTCAAGGATCGAGAAGGCCGTCACGTCGTTGCTCGACAGGAACGGCAGCGGCGTACCGGTTGCCTCGTCGATGTAGGGGGCGACGGTCGGTACGATCGGCTCGAGCCCACCGGGGTCGCCTTGGATCGTGTAGTTCGACAGATCCCACGGGGCACCCGGGGGCACCGTGCGCTCCCGCCCGCTGAGAGGGTGGTAGGCGCCGAAGGTGTTGCCGACGTTCGAGGACTCGAGGTAGTCGACACCGGCTGCGGTCTCGAAGCGGTTCCACACGTGGCTGTGGCCGTTGAGCACCAGATCGACGCCGGCCTGGTCGAACAGCGGCGCGATCTCGTGCAACAAGACGTCCTCGTCGGCCGGGTACTCGTAGCGGATGAACGACGTCTCGCCGTCGGGCCCGGTCTCGACGTAGCGCTCGGGATCGGTGAACGGCGGGCTGACGTTGTCGCCGAGGGTGTGGATCGGGTGGTGCATGATCACGACCTGGTGCTCGGCTGCGGCGAACTCCGGGCTGTCCAGCTCGTCGACCAGCCACTCGTACTGCTCGCTGCCCGGGGCGATCGGCTCGAAGATGAAGCGTCCCCAGCCCTGGTCGATCTCGGTGTCGAGGTCTTCGGTGGCCTCCCGGAACGCACCGGTGCGGTCGGCGTCAGCGTTGGGCGTGCGCCAGATGCGGGTGGCGAAGAGGCTGACGATGCGGACGTCGTCGAAGGTGGTGGCGTAGTACACCTCCTCACCGGGCAGGGTGAACAGCTCCTCGTAGGTGGTGGTGTTCCACGTGTTGGCGTCCAGCCAGGCCGCCTTCACCTCGGGATCGCCGGTCGGGTTGATCTCGTCGGCCACCTCGGCGTAGAGGCGCTCGGCCACCTCGGGCGGCAGCGGGCTGTTGTACTCGTCGTTGAGTCCCTCGAGGCCACGGCGCCCCATCACCTCGTGGTTGCCGGTGGCCGGGAAGACCGGGGCGTGCTGGAGGATCTCCCCGCCCTGCCAGCGGGTCGTCGTCTCCCCCCGGGTGATCTCGAGGTCGGTGTTGCCCTGGAGCGAGGGGAAGAATGCGAAGCCCCGCTCGTCGTCGAACCACTCCGACGCCCGGTCGGGGATGTTGACGAGGTCACCGGCGAACAGCACCGCATCGACCTGGCCGACGGTCTCGGTGACGAGCTGCAGGTTGGCGGGGGTCATCTCCCGGAGCTGGTGGTCCGAGGTGAGCAGGATCTGCTGAGGCTCACCCGGCGGCGGGGCGGGGGCGAGGGAGAACACCTCGCTCATCACCACCTCGACGTCCTCGGTGACGCTCAGCACCCGGTAGGGCGTGCGCTCACCGGCGGTCAGGCCGTCGACGGTGGCCTCGTGGCGCCAGAGATCGCGATCGGTGACCTCGTCGAAGGTGCGGCCCGGCACGTTGGAGCGGTCGTCTTCGCGGGTGTGGGAGAACGTGAGGGTCTCGGCGTCCACCACCCGCAGGTCCTCACGCAACAGCGAGGCCGGGTCCGAGCTGGCGGCGAGGCGTTCGACGAAGGGCTGGACGCCCTCGACGGTCAGCGTCTTGACCCAGGGGCCGACGAGCACGACGTGGGCGGCGCCCTCCCACTCGGTGACCCAGGCGACGGTGACCGAGTCGTCGGTCGGCAGTTGGAGGAACGGGTCGATCAGCAGCGCGGGACCGTCGCTGGCGACAGGGCCGGTCGTCGGATCGTCGGTGGGTTGGGCCGCAGCGGTGGTGGTGGCCAGCATCGCCAGCGCAGCGAGGGCGGCGACCGTCGCCGTGCGGCGGCGAGGCGTTCGGGTGGGGCGCATCTGGTCTCCTGGTCGGGCGTCGGTGCGCCGCAACCTAGGGAGCACGGGTGTCGCGCCACCGGGGGTGAGGTGAACCCCCGACGACCTCTCACCGAACGTGTCGCTCGCCCAGCTCGCCCTCGGGGTCAGTCCTTGGTCGCCACCTGGTTGGGCGTCACGTTGACCTTGGGGACGTACTCGCTGTCGACGGTGGCCGTGCCGGTGCGTCGCTGCTCGACGCGCAGCGAACCGACGCAGCCCGCGCAAGGGCCGTAGAAGCGCTGGGTCACCTCGGCGCCACAGCGTGGGCAGGTGATGGTGAGCAGATCGGGGGCGTTGCCGTCACCGGGTGCGCCGTCGTGGAAGCCGACGATCTGGTCGGTGTGCGACGAGGTCACGAGAACTCGGGCTCGACCCAGTCGGGGAAGACGTCGGGGGTGTCGGCCGAGGGCGACAGGGGGAACGCCGGCGCACGCTTCTCGAGGAACGACGTGACGCCCTCGGCGGCGTCTGCGCTCGCCCCCATGGCTTGGATTGCCCTGGAGTCGACCCGGTGGGCATCCATCGGGTGGGCGGCGCCGAGCATGCGCCACAGCATCTGGCGGCTGAGCGCCACCGACACCCCCGAGGTGTGCTCGGCGATCTCGGTGGCCAGCGCCCGAGCGGCACCCAGCAGCTCGTCGGGCGGGTGGACGCTGCGCACGAGGCCGCCATCGAGCGCTTCGGTCGCCGGGAAGACCCGGCCGGTGTACACCCACTCGGTGGCCTGTTGGATGCCGACGGCGCGGGGCAAGAACCAGCTCGATGCGGCCTCGGGCACGATGCCGCGGCGGGCGAACACGAAGCCGAAGCGGGCTTCGGTCGACGCGAGGCGCAGGTCCATGGGCAAGGTCATGGTGGCCCCGACGCCCACCGCAGCGCCGTTCACCGCACCGATCACCGGCTTGGTGCAGCGAAAGATCCGCAGGGTGAGCAGTCCGCCGCCGTCGCGGTGCACACCGCCGGGCGAGCGGGCGTCGCCGGCGCCACGCTCGTCGTAGTCGAACGTGGCCCCCCCAGCTTCGAGGTCGGCTCCGGCGCAGAAGCCACGGCCCCGACCGGTCACGACGACCGCTCGCACGGCGTCGTCGGCGTCCGCGGCGTCGAACGCCCCGATCAGCTCTCGCATCATCACCTCGGTGAAGGCGTTGAGCCGCTCGGGCCGATCGAGGGTGATCGTCATGATGCGATCCTCGACCTCGACAGCGATCTGGCTGGTCTCCACGCGCACTCCCCCTGGCAACGGTCAGAGCGAACCTACCGTCCCACCACCACCCCCCTGTCAGCGGCGCGACGGCCGGGTCACGTTCGAGGGTGCTCATCTGGAGCCTTCGATGGCGTCGACCAGGACGTCGGGTCGCTCGGCGTGCAGGAAGTGCCCAGCGCCGTCGATGATGCGCTGGTCGCGGAGCTCGGTGAACATCTTCGCGTCGGCGACCACGTCGGGGCCGTCGGCTTCGAGGGGGTCGTCGGCGCCGTGGAGCAGGGTCGTGGGGACGCTGATCTCGGGGCCCTTCCCAAGCCAGGTCTCCAGGTCGCGGTAGCGATCGTCGGTCGGGTCGTCTCGGTAGGCGCTGAGGACGATCCGGGCGAACTCCTCACCACCCAGGGCGGCCCGACTCTCGCCGAACACGCGAGCGCGGTCAGGCCAGGCCGGTGACCAGATGCGCCAGAGGTGCTCGCAGAACGCGATCGGGTCGGCGTGCAGGACGCCCTCGCCCCACCCGGACCGCAGGAAGAACTGGTACCAGAGCGCCTGAACCTGGGAGTACGAGGGCGGACCGTCGCCGACGTTCCAGCTGAGCGCGTATCCCCCGACGCACACGAGGCTCGCGACGCGGTCGGGTTGGGTCGCAGCGACGCCCTGAGCAGCGCGAGCACCCCAATCTTGGCCGACGAGCACGATCTCGTCGAGGGCGAGCCCGTCGAGCAGGTCGGTGAGGTCCTGGACGATCGCTGCGAGCTGGCCGCTCCGCTCGAAGCTGTCGCTCAAGAACCGGGTGGGACCAAAGCCCCTGAGGTACGGGGCGATCGCCTGCCTCCCCCGCTCTGTGAGTGCGGTGGCGACGGGTGCCCAGCTGGCGGGCGAGTCGGGGAAGCCGTGGACGAGGACCACCGGAGCACCTGTGGAGCGCTCGGCGCCATCCCATCGCTCGTAGGCGATCTCCAGCACGTCGGTTCGAAGGGTGTTGGTCATGGCTCATGGTCCTTCCGGAGTGAGGGTCGTTCCTGCCATATATCTAGATCATCTAGTGATCTTGAAAGCTAGGATCTGAACGTGGAGAAGACAACCCCCTCCGCTGAGCGGGAGGAGTTCGAGCGGTCCCAGACCGAGGGGTCCGACCTGTCGTGGGCGCTGCGGGCTGTCCTGTGGCAGTACAACGGGGTCCAGCGCCACGTCGCCGAGAGGATGCAGCTGGGGACGCGGGACGTCAGCGCCTTGGAGCACCTCCTCGAACGTCCCGAGCTCGGCCCCAGCGACCTCGCCACGTTGCTGGGCATCTCCACGGCGTCAGCGACGGTTCTGGTCGATCGACTGGAGCGCGCTGGCCACGTGCAACGCCATGCCCATCCGGATGACCGACGCCGCAAGCGCATCGTGGTCACCGAGCAGGCCAGCGCCCGACTGCTCCTGACGCTGCAGCCGCTCTTCGAACAGCTCGTGGCGATCGACGCCGACTACACCGACGTCGAACGGGCCGCCATCGCCTCCTACCTGACCAAGGTCACGAGCGCCTACGACCAGTACCTCGATCCCCCCGACCGCACCCCAACGCCTTAGACCGCCAACGACGAAGGGGCTGTGCGTTCACCCAGCCGCGCTCATGGCGATGGCGGGGGTGCGGGGCGGAGATGGCCCGACCCTCGAGATCGTTCCACCCGTCGTGAGAGCCCGTTGCCCAGCACGGTCCGCCGGCGAAGCTCCGATCCGCTGGCGAACGGCCTAGACGTCGAGGAACCGCCCGACGGCGAAGGCCGAGCACAGCACGCCGACCACGCCGCCGACGGCGAGCACGATGAGCGAGGTGGCCATCACCTGGCTGTTGGTCACGAAGAACTGCTCGAACAGACGGGCCTCGCTGTTGAGGACGTCGTTCTCGAGCGAGCTGCGCAGGAAGCGGATGACGATGACCGCCACGGCCCCGCCGACCACCCCGTGCAGCAGGCCCTCCAGCACGAACGGCAACCGGATGTACCAGTTGGACGCCCCGACGAGCTTCATGACCTCGATCTCACGGCGGCGGGCGAACATGGCCACGCGCACGGTGTTGTAGATGAGCAGCGCACCGCCCAGCAGGGCGGCCAACGAGCCCCAGAACATCCAGCGCTGGGCGGCGTCGGCGATGCCGACGATGGTCTCGGTGGTCTCGCGGGCGGTCTCGACGGTGAACACCCCGGCGCGACCCCGGAACTGGTCGGCCAACGACTCGACGAGCAGTGGGTCCGCCACGGTGGGCTTGACCTCGAACGACGGCGGCATGATCTCGACCGACACCGCATCTCGGAACTCGGGCTCGTCGCCGTACCACTCGAGGAAGGTCTGGTAGGCCTCCTCCTGGGTGACGAACTCGATCTCGTCGACCTGGGGGTGCTCGCGCAGGTCCGCTGAGACCGAGTCGAACTGCTCGCCGGTGATCTCGGCGTCGAGGAACACGACGAACTCGACACCGTCGCGGAAGCGCTGCGTGCCGTTCTCGGTGCCCTGGTTGAACATGAACGCCGACCCGAACAGCACCAGGGCCACGAACATCGTGATGATCGAGGCGATCGTGAGGGTGATGTTGCGGGTGAGGTTGGTGGCGGTCTCCCTGAGGATGTACTCGGGCTTGAACGCCATCAGTCGTAGACCCCCTTGGCCTGGTCTCGCACGACCCGGCCGGCGTCGAGCTCGATGACCCGGCGGCGCATCGAGTCGACGATCGAGCGGTCGTGGGTGGCCATCACGACGGTCGTGCCGGTGCGGTTGATGCGGTCGAGCAGGCGCATGATGCCCGCCGAGGTGGCGGGGTCGAGGTTGCCGGTGGGCTCGTCGGCCAACAGGATGAGCGGCCGGTTGACGAAGGCCCGGGCGATCGACACCCGCTGCTGCTCACCGCCGGACAGCTCGTCGGGCATGCTGTCGGTCTTGGCCCCCAGGCCGACGAGGTCGAGGATGGCCGGCACCTGGGTGCGCACCACGTGGCGGGGCCGGCCGATCACCTCGAGGGCGAACGCCACGTTCTCGTACACCGTCTTGTTCTGCAGGAGCTTGTAGTCCTGGAAGATGCAGCCGATGTTGCGCCGCAGCTGGGGCACCCGCCAGCGGGGCAGCTTGTCGATCTCCTTGCCCGCCACCCACACCGCGCCGTGCTCGGGGTTCTCCTCCTTGTTCAACAGCCGGATCATCGTCGACTTGCCCGACCCTGACGGCCCGACGAGGAAGACGAGCTCGCCCTTGGCGATGTCGAGGTTGACGTCTCTGAGAGCGACGGTGCTGCCCTTGTAGATCTTGGAGACGTTGTCGAGGCGGATCACGTCATGGCCCTGCGCTCTGCGAACGGCACCTCCGGACGGTACCAGCGCGTCCGGGGCCCTCAGCAGCGGCCTCGCCTGCCCCGGCGCCAGCACTTGAGGCCACCAGGACGTGGTCGACGGGATCTGCCGGTGTGTCAGCCCGCGGTCCCCCGCGTCGTCTGTCGAGGAGCCTGATGCGACGTCCCCTTGCCACCATCGCCGCCGCAGTGGCGACGACCGCCACCGTGGCGACCGCGCTGGCCGGTCCGGTCGCCGCCAGGCCGGGCCCCTCGTTCTCGCCCGGGCCGCACGCGCCGACCTATGTCGAGCAGGCCCCGCCCGTGCTGCTGCTGCACGGCGCCACGGTCCACGGCGGCACCTACGACGGCGAGGCCATCGAGATCGCCCCGGCCCGCCCCACCGGCACCGAGCAGATCGGTCTCGTCCAGGCCAGCGCGCCGGTGACCACAGCCGGGGTGGTGTCAGCGGTCGGTTCCCGGGTCTACCTCGGTGAGGGCGGCACCGCCGTCCAGATCGGAGTGGTCGACGAGGAAGCCGACGGCGCGGCGGGATCACCGCTGCGCATCCGCTTCGTCGCCGAGTTCGCCAACGCCAGCTTCGAGACGGGTGACCTGACCGGATGGACGGCGTTGGACCACCAGATCGACCTCGGCGCCACCGTCATCGCCGGGCACGCCTCGATCGACACCAGCGACTACGCAGACAACACCAACTCTGGGGGCGACGACGACGACGTGCCGCAGTCCGCCGACTTCGCCAGCCGGGTGCAGGGCACCGAGGTCAGCAGTGGCAGCTACGCCCTCGAGCTGTCGAGCGCGATGACGACGCTGAACGGCTTCGACGTCGTCCACGGCCCGGCAGTCCACTCCTCGGAGTTCACAGCGTCCGCCGGCGACGTCATCAGCTTCGACTGGCGGGCGCGCAACGGCGATGACGACTTCGACGCCTTCGCCTACGTCGTCGACACCCACAGCGGGGCCCAGATCGAGGCGGTCGACGCCAACGGCGCCTCGACGACCGAGTGGACCACCGCCGAAGCCACGATCCCCGCCGGCGGCACCTACCGCTTCGTGTTCGTCAACGGCACCTGGGACGCCTCGGGCGGCCGAGCCGCCGGCGGAACCCTCTACGTCGACGACGTCCGGGTCGTGAGCAACCGCGTCGACGCTGCGGTGGCGTCTGACGTGCTAGGCCTCGTGACGTTCGCCGACTCGAGTGACCGCCCGGCGGCGCGCCGCACGATCGACGTGACGGCCACCACCCGGTCCGGTGACACCGTGACCGGGTCGGTCACGCTCGGGGTCACACCGGTCGAGGACGAGATGCGCCTCGCCCCGCTCGCCCCGATCTCCTACCGCATCGGCTCGGGACACAGCCCGACGCCGGTGACCGGGGCCATCGTCGCCGATGATCCCGACGGCGGACCGTACTCCTTCGCCCTCCAGGGAGCCACCGTGGACGCCGACGGCCAGCTGGTCGTCCGCAGTGCTCTTGGCACCATGCGTCTGCACCCCCACACCGGGACCTACCGCTTCGAGCCCGATGCGGCCTCGCTGGCCGCGCGGTCGGGGCCGGCCACGGTGCGCTTCGACGTGACCGTCAACTCGCCGTCGTCGACCCGCCGGACCCAGCTCGTCGTCGCCGCCACCCACCGCGACGGCGGTTCGGCCCCGGTGCCGGACATGGCACCGCCGGCCCCCCGGGCGCTGCAGGCGACCAAGGCCCCCGGCGACAGCATCGTGCTCTCGTGGAACCCCCCCGCCGGTCCGACCGGCCGCATGGCGACCTATGAGGTCACGACGTCGACCGACGGCACGACCTGGCGACCCGTCACCGTGGCGCCCGGTGCGACGTCGGTCACCGTGGACGGCTCGACCCGGGGCGTCATCCACCGGTTCCGGGTGGTGACCGTGGCCGACGGTCGGCGCTCGGAACCGGCGAGCACCCAGATCCGCCTCGGCGGCTCGATCGGCATGGTCGGCGGCGGTGGCGTCAGCGGCGACGACGACAGCGACGGGGGCGCCGCGCCCTCGGCCCACCCCACCACCCGACGTCCCGGCGGGGGGACGTGGTCGGTCACGCCCGATGGGGCGGTGACCCCCGGTGGCGGCGCACCGCAGCACGGCTCGCTGGTCGAGGTCGAGCTGCGCGCCCCGGCGGTCGGCATCGCCGCCACCCCGACCGGTGGCGGGTACTGGGTCGTCGGCGCCGACGGCGGGGTGTTCGCCTTCGGCGACGCGCCGTTCCACGGCTCGACCGGTGCGTTGGACCTCCGCCAGCCCGTCGTCGGCCTCGCCCCCACGTGTGACGGCGTCGACGGGTACTGGCTCGCCGCCGCCGACGGCGGGGTGTTCGCCTTCGGCGACGCACCCTTCCTCGGCTCGATGGGTGGCGTGGCGCTGAACCAGCCGGTCGTGGCGATGGCACCCACCTGTGACGGCGCCGGGTACTGGCTGGTCGGCGCCGACGGTGGGGTGTTCAACTTCGGTTCGGCGGCGTTCCACGGCAGCCTCGGCAGCGTCCGACTCGACGTGGCCGTCGTCGGGATCTTGCCCACCGAGGACGGCGACGGGTACTGGCTCATCGACGCCGAGGGCACCCGCCACGCCTTCGGGGCCGCCCGGACGGGCTGAGCACCGACGAGCGGCGTGGTGGAGCTGTGAGACAGCGCCCGGGTGGGGCGGGCGAAGGAACGATCGCCGGCGACACGCCGTCAGCGGCGCCTGAGCGCTCAGGCGTCGGCGGTGGCGCCGGCGGTCTCGCGCTGCCAGCGCAGGAACGCCTCCATCAGCTCGTCGAGGTCGCCGTCGAGCACGGCGTCGACGTTGCCGACCTCGAGCCCTGACCGCAGGTCCTTGACCTGCTGGTACGGGTGCAGCACGTACGAGCGGATCTGACTTCCGAAGCCCACCTCGCGCTGATCGCCGGCCAGAGCGGTCATCTCGGCCTGGCGCTCGGTGCGCGCCAGGTCGGCCAGGCGGGCCGCCAGCAGGGTCATGGCCCGCTCCTTGTTCTGGTGCTGGCTGCGCTCGTTCTGGCAGGCCACGACCACCCCGGTCGGCAGGTGGGTGATGCGCACGGCCGAGTCGGTGACGTTGACGTGCTGACCGCCGGCGCCCGACGAGCGGTAGGTGTCGATGCGCAGGTCCTTGTCGTCGATGTCGACCTCGTCGGTGACCTCGTCGAAGAACGGCACGACGCTGAGCGCGGCGAAGGCGGTGTGGCGTCGGGCGTTGGCGTCAAAGGGCGAGATCCGCACCAGGCGGTGCACGCCCCGCTCGGCTCGCAACAGACCGAAGGCGTAGCGCCCCTTGACCTGGAACGACGCCGACGAGATGCCCGCCTCGGTGCCCTCGGTGACCTCGTCGACGGTGACGCCGAAGCCCTTGCGCTCGGCCCAGCGCACGTACATGCGCAGCAGCATCTCGGCCCAGTCCTGGGCGTCGGTCCCACCGGCCCCTGACTGCACGGTGCACACCGCGTCGTTCTCGTCGTGCTCGCCGGTGAACAACGACCTCAGCTCGAGCTCGTCGAGGCGTCGGGCGACGTCAGCCAGTGCGCTGTCGATCTCGGCGGCCACGGTCTCGTCGGACTCCTCGGCCGCCAGCTCGGCCAAGGTGTCGACGTCGTCGAGGTCTCCGGTGAGGCGCTCGAACCCCTCGACGTCGTCGGTGAGCGACGCGAGCTCGGCGGTCAGCGCCCGGGCTGCGTCGGGGTCGTCCCACAGATCGGGACGGCCGGCCTCGGCTTCGAGCTGAGCCCTCCGCACGCGCGCCTCGTCGAGGCGCAGGTAGGTCTCAGCTGACGCCAACCGCCTCCGACACCGCGCCAGGTCGTCGGCGACGTCACGCACCTAGGCGCCCCGGCCGTGGCAGTGCTTGAACTTCTTGCCGCTGCCGCAGTGGCACGGGGCGTTGCGACCCACGCGCTCCTCGGCCGTCCTGACCACCGGGCGCGGCGGGGCGGTGGCCACCGCCCGAGGCGATGCGGACGGCCCGGCGGCGGGGGCGACGTCGCTCGAGCGGCCGGCGGCGGTGCCAACGCCCGCCGGAGCAGGTGCCCGAGCTGGCTGGGCCACCGGTCCCGTGTCGGACAGATCTGGTGCAGAGTACGAGACCGCCTTGGGCTCGGTGCGGGCCTCGTCGGGCTTGACCACCTCGACGCGCATGGCGTAGCGGACGAAGTCTCGAGCGACGGCGGTCATCATCTTGCCGAACAGGTCGAACCCCTCGCGCTGCCACTCCGACAGGGGGTCCTTCTGGCCCATCGCCCGCAGGTTGATGCCCTCCCGGAGGTAGTCCATGTCCTGCAGGTGCTCTCTCCACCGCTGGTCGATGACCCGCAGCAGCACGGTCCGCTCGACCTGGCGCATGACCTCGGAGCCCAGCTCTGCCTCGCGCTCGTCGTAGAGCCGGGCGGCGTCGGCGCGCAGCAACCGGCGCAGCTCCGGACGGGTGTCTGCGGCGCGCACGGCCGCCTCGTCGAGCTCGGTCGGCCAGTAGGAACCGACCTCGACGAGCAGGCCGTCGACGTCCCACTCCTCGGAGTACTCCGCCGGGCAGAAGGTGTCGACCACGTCGTCGACGGCCTCGTCGAGGTACTCGTCGGCCTCGTCGCGCAGCGACTCGCCCTCGAGGATCTGGTTGCGGCGCCTGTAGATGACCTTGCGCTGCTCGTTCATGACCTCGTCGTACTTCAGCACGTTCTTGCGGATCTCGGCGTTGCGCTGCTCGACGGTGGTCTGGGCTCGTTCGATGGCCTTGGTGACCATCTTGGCCTCGATGGGCTGATCCTCGGGGAGGGCCTTGCCCATGACCCAGCTCATCGCCCCGGTGGCGAACAAGCGCATCAGGTCGTCCTCGAGGGACAGGTAGAAGCGGCTCTCGCCGGGGTCGCCCTGGCGCCCCGAGCGGCCGCGCAGCTGGTTGTCGATGCGGCGCGACTCGTGGCGCTCGGTGCCGAGCACGTACAGCCCGCCGACCTCGAGCACCTTCTCGCCATCGGCCCGGCAGTGCTCGTCGTGGTGGGCGAGCAGCTCGGCGAAGCGGGCGTCGCCCTCGTCGGTGCCCCGCTCGAGGCCCTCTGCGGCCAGGTCGCGCTGGGCGAGCGGCTCGGGGTTGCCACCGAGCACGATGTCGACGCCGCGGCCGGCCATGTTGGTGGCGACGGTCACCGACCCGGGCCGCCCGGCCTGGGCCACCACCTCGGCCTCGGAGAAGTGGCGCTTGGCGTTGAGCACCTCGTGGCGCACGCCGCGCCTATCGAGCAGGCGACTGAGCAGCTCGGACTTCTCGACCGACACCGTGCCGACCAGCACCGGTTGGCCGACCGAGTTGCGCTCGACCAGGTCATCGACGACGGCGTCGAACTTGCCCTGCTCGGTCTTGTAGATGAGGTCGCCCTCGTCGGCGCGGGCGATGGGCTGGTTGGTGGGGATCGGCACGACGTCGAGGCCGTAGGTGGCACCGAGCTCGGCGGCCTCGGTCTGGGCCGTGCCGGTCATGCCGGCGAGCTTGTCGTACATGCGGAAGTAGTTCTGGAGGGTGATCGTGGCGAGGGTCTGGTTCTCCTCCTTGATGTGCACGCCCTCCTTGGCCTCCACCGCCTGGTGCAGACCCTCTGACCAGCGCCGGCCGTCGAGGATGCGGCCGGTGAACTCGTCGACGATCTTGACCTCGCCGTCGGCTACGACGTAGTCGCGATCGTTGCGGTACAGCTCCTTGGCCTTCAACGCCACCTGCAGCTGGTGCACGAGGTTCGACGAGACCTGGTCATAGAGGTTGTCGACCCCGAGGTCGGCCTCGACCTTCTCGATGCCGGCCTCGGTGGGGTGCACCGTCTTCTTCTCTTCGTCGACCTCGTAGTCCTCGTCGCGCCGCAACGAGCGCACGATCTCGGCGAAGCGCGGGTACAGCTGCTGGGCGTCAGAGAGCCGGCCCGAGATGATGAGGGGGGTGCGAGCCTCGTCGATGAGGATCGAGTCGATCTCGTCGACGATCGCGTAGGCGTGACCGCGCTGGACGCGCTGCTCGGGCTTGGTCGCCATGTTGTCGCGCAGGTAGTCGAAGCCCAGCTCGTTGTTGGTGCAGTAGGTGAGATCACAGGCGTACTGGGCCCGCTTGTGGGCGGCGTCGTTGCGCCCGGGGACGATGAGACCGACGTCGAGGCCCAAGAAGCGGTGGACCTGGCCCATCCACTCGGCGTCACGGGTGGCGAGGTAGTCGTTGACAGTGACGAGGTGCACGCCCTGGCCGGCCAGGGCGTTGAGGTACACCGGCAGCGTCGACACGAGCGTCTTGCCCTCACCGGTGCGCATCTCGGCCACCCACCCGGAGTGCATGGCTCCCCCGCCGATGAGCTGGACGTCGTAGTGGCGCTGGCCGATCGTGCGCTGGGCGGCCTCGCGCACCACGGCGAAGGCCTCGATCAGCAGGTCGTCCAGGTCTTCGCCGTTGTCGAGCCGATCGCGGAACGCCGCGGTGCGGCCCCGCAGCTGGTCGTCGCTCAGCGCCGCGACCTCGGGCTCGAGGGCGTTGATGTCAGGGACGAGCCCCGAGAGAACCTTGAGCTTCTTGCCCTCGCCGACGCGGAGGACCTTGGAGAGGAGTCCCATGATCTTGCGAGGCTACCGGCGCCCCGTCGTGGCGACCGGGCGCCCACCTCGCCCGCCAGACGGCGCGCCGGCCGTGCGGCTGGCCCTCGGATCAGGCGTCGGCGTTGATGAGGCCGATGTCGCCGTCGTCGCGCACGTAGACCACACAGGGGCGCCCGGTCTCGTCGCTGGTGAAGAGGAACCAGTCGTGCTCGAGCAGGTGCATGCGCTCGATGGCCTCTTCGGGCACCATGCGGGTCAGCTCGAAGCTCTTGGTCTTGACGATCTTCTTGGACGGGGCCGCGCCGTTCTCGATCTGCTCGATCTCCTCGACGGGCAGCGGCACGGGCCGGTCGTTGCGCTTGGGGTTGCCCTTGGTGCGGCGTTCGAGCTTGGTCTTCAACTTGCGGAGCTGCTTGCCCAACTTGTCACAGGACAGATCGACGGCGGTGACCGGGTCGGGACCGTGGGCGGTGCAGCGCACGTGGTGGCCGTGGCCCGCCATGGTGATCTCGACGCAGAACCGCTGCTCTGACCGCCGGGGGTTGTGCTCTTCGACGAAGACGGCCTCGGCGTTCTCCATGCCGCTCACGATGCGGGCCAGGTTGTCGAGCTTGGTGCGAAGCGCCTCTCGAACGTCGTCTTCGACGACGGTGCGCCGGCCGCTGACCCTCACGTCCATGCCGTACCTCCCCTGGGTCGACCCACGGTAGACGATGCCCGCCGTTCACTTCCCGGGCGCAGGACGTTCGCCGCCGCCACCTCGGTGGCCAGCTCAGGGCCGCCGCCCGCCGTGCGAACGACCGCGGTCACCGCCAGACCGACCACCCCAGGTGCCCCGGTCGAGCGCAGAGCGCGCCCGGCGGCACCGAGGGTCGACCCGGTCGTGCAGACGTCGTCGACGACCAGGACGTGGCGCCGGTCGAGTCCGCGGCCCTGGAAGTGCGGCCCGTGCCGGCGCTCGTCGCCGCTGCGCCCGGTCTGGGCGACCCGGTCGAGCCGGCGCAACCGACGGGAGACGTCCAGGCCGAGGTCGGCCGCGACGAAGCGGGCCAGGACCTCGCCCTGGTCGACGCCCCGGCGCCGTCGACGAGAGCCGGTCGTGGGCGCCCAGGTGACCACCACGGAGCTGCCCGCGCCCTCGACGAGGTCGGCCACGGTGTCTGCAGCCGCCGACGCCAGCCACCTCAGCCCGGTGCGGTCACCCCGGTACTTGGCGGCGAGCAGCACCTCGCGGACCGCACCTTCGTACTCGTACGGCGCTCGCAAGGCGTCGAGCCCACCAGGGACGACCAGAGCCCCAGCCGGCCGGGCCGACGCCCGGCACGTCGAGCACGGCGACGTCCCGCCGGCACCGCACCCTGCGCAGCTCTGTGACCACCACATGGGCGCCAGTCCAGCGCGGGGGTGTGTCAGTGCTGCCGGGTCGTCGTGCGCACCAGCTCAGGGCCCACCGGGCGCACCGGAGGCGCCACGAGCCACGGCCTCGGCCATCACCGCAGCGTCACCATCACGCCACCACACCTCGAGGGTCACCGCGGTGATGACCCAGCCGGCGGGCCCGTCCTCCGAGCGGCGCAGCGCGTCGCGGTACCGCCCGCCGATGGTGAAGCGCCTCGACGGCTCGTCGTGATCGCCCACGTGCACGGCCACCATGTACATCCAACAGACCGCCTCGTCGCCGTCGAGCTCGACGATGGCGTTGCTCATCTGGTGCTGCGTGGCGGCGAGGCCCGTGAACAGCGGGCGCACAGAGGCCACCCACTCGTCCCCGCCCATCTCCGCAGCGGGCCGTCCGCTGTAGGACGAGAAGTCGATCGTCACCCGCTCGTCGAAGATCGAGCGGTACAGGTCCCAGTCGCGGGTGTCGACGCCGGTGGCGTAGCGGTGCACCGTCTCGGTGATGGCGGCTCGATCGTCAGCCCGCGGCCCCGACGTCATGGCGGTGCCCCCTCGGTCGTCGGCCCGGTCCACCGCACCGCCACCACCGACCCGTCGCGCACGCCACGACTCACGCCAGGCCCGCTGCTGGTGAGTCGTTCGCCCCGGGGGCGCTGCCCCCGCCGGCTGAGGCTCGCACCCCGGCTGAGCGCATGGCCTCGGCCAGCAGCTCGTAGCCGTCATCGGCGATCGGGCTCACCGACACCCGGTCGATGCCGGCGTCACCGAGGGCCAGGATCGAATCGAGCACCCGGGCCGGTTCGCCGAAGAACCCACCGAACAGCGAACCCTCGTCGAAGTTCGCCGCCATGGCCCGGCCGGCCTCGCCCTCGGCGACCCCGCAGAGCACGAACATCGACAGCGGCACGTCGGGACGGTGCCGGTGCGCCGCCTCGACCAGCTCGTCGACGTGGTCGGCCCTCACCTGGGCGAGGGCAGCCATGTCCAGCGCACCGTCGCGCGTGGCCCGGCTGGCTGGCTTGAGCTCGATGCGATCGACGAACGGTGAGGCCTCGGCCATCATGCGCGGCCCGCCGAGGGATCCGACGAGCGGTGGGGTCACCGGCGCCGAGGGGAAGGTGTCGAGGTGCACCTGGTGGTGGGCGCCGTCGAAGTCGCACCGACCCTCGTGCAGCAGCGCCCGGACGATCTGCAACGCCTCGACGTAGCGCTCGACCCGCTCGCCGGGTGACGGGAACGACCGCCCGGTGGTCTCGAGCTCGTCGCGGGCCCACCCTGCGCCGAGGCCCGCCTCGAAGCGTCCGCCGCTCACGACCGCCAGGGTGACCGCGGCCTGGGCGAACTCGACTGGTGAACGGAACAGGTTGTTGGCGAACGCCGAGGTGACCCGAACCGCCCGGGTCGCCGCTGCGGCTGCGGTGGCGGCCACCCACAGGTGGGGGTAGGGGCGCCCGCCGGTGACGAGGTGGTCGGCGACGGCGACGCCGTGCCACCCCTCGGTCTCGCGGCGTCGGGCCCACGACGTCGGGTCGGGGGCGGCCGAGACCAAGATGGCGTCGAGCTCGACCACCTCACCCCCGGCCGGCGACGGGCTGGAGGGCCCCGGCCGCATCCGGATCTGCGTCCGGCCCCGGCTCGGCTGCAGCCGCGCGCACCTGCACCGGGATCGCCGACAGCACCGCCATCCCGGTGATCGGATCGTGGCCCATGGTGGTCGAGGTCAGGCGGCTGGTCGGCACGCCGATGTCGCGCACCCTGTCGTCGCGCAGCGACCCGTCGCCCCACGAGTGCGCCATGGACACGACGCCCCGCTTGATGTCGGGCGCTGCCTCGCACACCCCGACGAGGCGACCGGCCGCCGAGGTGATCTCGACGAGGTCACCGGTGTCGACGCCGAGCTCCGCGAGGTCTTCGGGGTGCAGGTACGCCGGGTTGGTCGTGCCCTTGCGGGCCAGGCCGGGCAGCTCGGGACCGAGGGAGTTGAGGACGGACTTCAAGCGACGCGAGACGAGGCGGAACGGGTACTGGTCGGCGTCGACGCCGACCACGGCCTCGGCGCCGGTGCGCTCAGAGGCCACCTCGGCGAGCTCGTCGCCGATGCCGGGTGGGGTGAGGTCAAAGCGAGCCGTGGCCCCGGGGTCGGCCGCCTCGACCACCAGGGCGAGCTCGGGGTGCACCTCGTTGCGACGTCGGCGGACCTCTTCGATGGGCATCCGAGCCGCGGCGTACTGCAGGTCGATGACGTCACCGTCGCTCGGCGCCTCCACGGCGGCGAGATCACCCCCGGCCAGTCGGATCGTCGACCCCAGGCGGCGGGCGAGCCCGTGGAAGACCTCCCACTCGTTGAGGCAACCCTCGGGCGCCTCGACGACGGCGTCGGTGTAGTTGGTGTAGGGCTGGGCGAACCAGCGGTCCATGAGGTGGGGCACATCGGCCCGTTCGAGCGAGAGCCGGGGCGGGAGCACGTAGTCGGCCTCGGCGGCGGTGGCGGTCATGCGGTGGTCGACCACGACGAGCAGCTCGAGGTCGCGCAACGCCCGCATCGTGAGCTGCTGGTCGGGGAAGGCGACGGCGGGGTTGCCGCCGCTCACGACCAGCGCCCTCACCCTGCCGTCACCGGGTTCGAGGATCTCCTCGGCGAGCACCGTCGACAGCATCTCGCCCCGGTAGCCGGTGAGCCCCCGGAACCGGTGCGGCGCCCCCGACTGGGGGTCCTTGGGCGCCAGCACCTGGGCTCGTCGCGGGGTGCCCGGGTACAGGAACCACCCGGACTCGAGCCGGTCGCCCTCCTGGTTGACCCGTCCGCACACGACGTTCAGGGCCAGCGCGAGGTGCTCGGTCAGGCCCGAGTGCGGCGCCATGTTCGGACCCGTCCCGGTACCGACGGTGCCTCGGGGGCCAGCGGCGAACAGGTGGGTGGCGGCCACCAGGTCGTCGCGGTCGATCTCACAGCGGGCGGCGGCCACCTCGACGGTGAAGGGCTCGACGGCGTCGGCGAGCCGGTCGAGCCCGTCGACCCAGCGCTCGCAGAACGCATCGTCGAAGAGATCCTCGGCGAGCACGATGCGCAACATGGCGGCCAGCAGGGTCGGGTCCTCACCCGGGCGAACCTGGAGGTGGACGTCGGCGAAGGTCGACAGCTCGCTGCGCCGGGGGTCGACGACCACCAGGTGCATGCCCCGCTCCTTGGCGCGGCGCATCACCGTGAAGGGGTTGGTGCCCTGCAAGCCGCCGACGGCGCCGTAGCTCGAGACCATCGGGTTGTAGCCGATCGCCATGATCACGTCGGCGTCAGAGAAGTTGTGGAACCCGGCCTCCCACGTGCCCATGCGGGCCGGGGCGGTGGTCTTGGCGGGTTGGTCGATCGTGACCGACGTGTAGAACGACGGCGAGCCGAGGCCCTTGTGCCACGCCCGGGCCGTCTCGACCGCCACGGAGTTCTGGTAGCCGCCGGTGCCCGTGTAGCTGGCGACCGCCCGGGGACCACCACGATCGAGGATCGCTCGCATCCGCTCGGCGATCTCGTCCAGAGCGGTCGCAGGATCGATCTCTTCGAAGGTGCCGTCTGGTCGACGCCGCAGGGGCCGCACCAGCCGGTCGGGGTGATGGATCTGGTCGGGCAGCTGGCGGCCCTTGATGCAGGTGTAGCCCTCGAACAGCGGGTCGGCGTCGACTCCGCGGATCTTGGTGACCCTTCCGGCGGCGACGTCGACCTCGATGGGGCAGGCGGCGTGGCACACCCGACAGATGGATCGGGTGGTGACGACCTCGTCCTCGTCGACGGTGCCCGACCGTCTCGCACCTCGCACCTGGACCGTCATGGTTCGCTCCCCTCGGCTGGCCAGCGGCGGCGTCGGCTAGCTTCCCACATCGCCATCGGAACGACGCTGGAGGGACATGGCGGTGGACGACACCTGGATCGCCGACTGGCCGGTGGGCGAACGGTGGAACCACTTCACCCGGGCCAACGCGGGCGAGGTGCTGCCCACCCCGGCCACCCCGCTCGGCCAGCAGCTGTGCTGGGATCGAGGCATCATCCCCGGCTGGCGCGACGGCTACGTGCGCACCGGCAACTACGACGTCGCCGAGTTCGATCCCGAGTTCCCCGAGTGTGCAGCGTTCTTCGGTGGCTACTTCTTCATCAACCTGTCCAACGTGCGGATGCAGGGCGTCCGCAGCCCGGCGGTCACCGTCGAGCAGCTCGACCTCGCCTTCTTCGGCGACCACCCCGACGTGCCGCCCCACGTCGAGCACCCCCTCGACGAGCGCCCCGACCTCACCGCCGAGGCCGGCGAGCACCTCGGCTGGTTGATGAGCACGACGTCGTGGCCCGAGCTCGACGACGAGAAGGCCGAGACGCTGCGCCTGCGAGCCGACCGGCCCGACTTGCGATCGCTGTCCGACGCCGATCTGGTCGCCAGGGCCCGCTCGCTGCAACCCCTGCTCGCCAAGCTGTTCGAGACCCACACCATCACCTCGAGCGGCTCGGGCGTGGCGCCGGGCATCCTCGCCGCCGTCGGAGCAGCCATCGGTGATCCGTCGATCGCCATGAAGCTGGTGGCGGGCATCGGTGAGGTCGACTCGGCCGAACCGAGCTACCGCATGTGGGAGCTGTCCCGCCAGGTGGCGGCTTCTGAGGAGCTGACCGCCGCCTTCGACGCCGGCCTCGACGGGCTGTGCGACCGGTTGCGGGCGTCGGGGTCCCCTGACGCCGACGCCTTCCTCGCCGGATGGTCGGAGTTCCTCGTCGACTTCGGCTCCCGGGGGCCCAACGAGTGGGAGCTCAGCTCTGACGTGTGGGAGACCAAGCCCGCACTCGCGCTCGCCGCCCTGGACCGCACCCGCTTCCAGGACGACGCCGAGTCGCCCGCCATCCGCAACAAGCGCCGGGCCGACGAGCGGCGGCGCCTCACCACCGAGGTGCGCCAGGAGGTGGCCGACCTCGGCGACCCCGAGCTGGCCGGGCAGTTCGAGGCGGCGCTGGTGGCCGCCAGCCAGCTGGCGTTCCGGGAGCGGTCCAAGACCAACATCATCCGCGCCGTCCACGAGGTGCGCATGACCCTGCGCGAGCTCGGCCGGCGCCACGCTGAGTCGGGCGCCCTGGCCGAGTGGGCCCACGTGTGGATGCTGCTCGACGACGAGGTCGAGGCGTTCGTCGACGACCCCGCCTCGTTCACCGACACCCTCGCCGACCGCTACGGGCGCTGGCAGGAGCTGTGGCAGATCCAGCCGCCGTTCATCATCCGAGACGGGAAGGTGCCGCCGCTCACGACGTGGCGCAGGCGGGGTGAGACCCGGGCCACGGTCGCCGAGGTCGGCGATGTCCTCCAGGGCGTGCCGGGGTGCCCGGGCGTGGTGCGCGGCATCGCCCGAGTCGTCGTCGATGCCGGCGACCCCTCTGCCCTCGAACCCGGCGACATCATGATCGCCCCGGTGACCGACCCGGCCTGGACGCCGCTGTTCATGACTGCCGGGGGGGTCGTCGTCGACGTCGGCGGCCAGATCTCCCACGCCATCATCGTCAGCCGAGAGCTCGGCCTGCCCTGTGTCGTGTCGGCCGAGTCGGCGACCGAGCGAATCCCCGACGGCGCCCTGGTCGAGGTCGACGGCGACACCGGCCGGGTCACCGTCCTCGAGGCCCCCGCCACCGACTGAGGAGCATCGTGGCCCATCACCCCTTCCGCTTCGGACTGCAGTACTTCAACCCACCCGACGCCGCCACCTGGCGCGACAAGGTGCACGCCGCCGAGGACGCCGGCTACGACGTGTTCAGCCTGGCCGACCACTACCTCGGCCCGGGCCCCGCCGCCGAGGCGGCGTCGCACCAACCCCAGACCGTGGCGGCCATCCCCGCCATGGCCACCGTCGCCGCGCTCACCGAGCGCATCAAGGTCGGCAGCCGGGTGATGTGCGTGGACTACCACCACCCCGCCGTGCTGGCCATGCAGCTGGCGACCATCGAGATGCTCTCGGAGGGTCGACTGGAGGCCGGGTTCGGCGCCGGGTGGATCAAGAGCGAGTACGAGGCCCTCGGCGTCGAGTGGCAGCGGGCCGGGGTGCGCATCGACAAGCTCGTCGAGGTGGTCGAGCTGGCCCGGGCCTGGTTCACCGGCGCCGAGCTCGACATCGACGGCACCCACGTCCACGCCTCGGACATGGCGGCCATCCCCCGCTCGCCCCGTGCCGACGGCCCGCCGATCATGCTCGGCGGCGGCTCGCCCCGGGTGCTGCGCACCGCCGGGCGCATCGCCGACATCGTGTCGATCAACTTCGACAACTCCGAGGGCAAGATCGGCGCCCGGGGCATCGGGTCGGGCACCGCGGACGGCACCGCCGCCAAGGTGGACTGGATCCGTGAGGGGGCCGGCGACCGCTTCGAGGACCTCGAGATCGAGATCGGTGGGTACTTCACCGCCGTCACCGATGCGCGGGACGCCACCCTGGCCGCCATGGCCAAGGGGTTCGGGATGGACACCGAGACCTTCGACGCCTACCCGCACGCCTTCGTCGGGTCCGTCGACCGGATCTGTGAGCTGCTCGAGGAGCGGCGTGAGCGCTACGGCATCAACTACGTGACCGTGTCGGGCAAGCTGCTGGACGACTTCGCCCCGGTCGTTGAGAAGATGACCGGGAAGTGAGTCGATGAGCGGCGCGATGAGCGACAAGATCGCCGTGGTGACCGGGTCGAGCCGGGGCATCGGGCGGGGCACCGCGGTCGCCCTCGGCGAGCAGGGCGCCACCGTCTATGTGACGGGCCGCAGCACCGGTGACGGCGAGCTGACGATCGACTCGGCGGCGGCGGCCGTCGACGAGGCCGGGGGCACCGGGGTGCCCGTGCGGGTCGACCACGGCGAGGACGATCAGGTCGCCGCCCTGTTCGCCCGGGTGCGAGACGATCACGGGCGTCTCGACCTGCTCGTCAACAACGTCTACAAGATCCCCGACCCCCCGGCGTGGGGCGGTGGCTTCTGGGACCACCCGGTCTCGGTGTGGGACGACCAGGTCGGCATCGGCTTGCGGGCCCACTACGTGGCCTCCTGGCACGCCGCCGAGCTGCTGTTCGCCGCCGCGCCGGGGTCGGTGATCGTCAACGTGTCGTCACCGGGCGGGCAGAGCTACCACTTCAGCTCGTCCTACGGCGCCGGCAAGGCGGGGCTGGATCGCCTCACCGCCGACATGGCCCTCGAGCTCGAACCCAAGGGCGTCGCCGCCTGCGTGCTGTACCCGGGCTCGGTGGCCACCGAGTTCATCCGCGCCGCCGCCGGCGAGCGCGGCACCGACCTCGACGAGGCCCAGACCCCCCTCGGTGTCGGCCGCGCCGCGGTCGCCTTGGCCATGGCCCCCGACGTGATGGACCGCTCGGGCTCGATCCAATGGGTCGAGGACCTTTCGCGCGAGTTCGACGTGCGCGACGAACGGGGCCGCCACGCCCCCGCCTACCCCCGCCGCTGACCCAGCGGCCGGACCCCCCAGCCTCCCGCCGACGGCGAGGCTGTGTCTGAGGCGGCGTGGCGACGCCACCGACGTCTCAGGCGCCGACGGCTGCGAGGTGGCGCACGACGCTGCGGGCGAACTCGGCGGCGGGGGCGCCGTCGAAGGCCCGGTGGTCCCAGGTGAGGCTGAGGGTGAGCTTGGTGGCACGACGGATGCCGTCGTCGGTCCACTCGGCCTCGTCACGCAGCCGACCGACGCCGAGGATGGCGGTGTTCGGGGGGTTGATCACCGGGGTGAAGCCGTCGACGCCGAACATGCCCAACGCCGTGACGGAGAACGTGCCCCCCTCCATCTCGGCCAGCTGCAGCTTGCCGGCCCGGGCGGCGGTGGCCAACCGGCTCGTCTCAGACGCCAGCTCGACGAGGTCACGCCGGGCGGTGTCACGAACCACCGGCACGACGAGGCCGCCGTCGAGGGCGACGGCCAAGCCGACGTGGACGTCGGGCAGGTGGGCGACCCCGTCGGCGGTGATCTGGCTGTTCACGTGCGGGTGCTCGCCGAGCGCGGCGGCGACCGCGGCGATGACGTAGTCGGTGAAGCCCGGCACGACCTCGTCGCCGGCGGCCTTGCGGGCCGAACGGTCGGCCACCACCGCCCGCATGTCGGCGTCGGTGAACAGGGTGAGCTGGGCCATCTCGGCGAGCGAGGCGTGCATGCGCTGGGCGATCGTGCCGCGCATGCCCGTGAGCGGCACGACCTCGGTGGGGGTCTGGGTCAGACCCGCCGGAGGTGACGACGGGGCTGCGCCGCTCGAACCCGAACCCCCGGCGCGCAGGCGAGCCAGCTCGGCCAGTGCGGCGCGGACGTGGGCGGCGACGTCGTCACGGGTGATCCGGGGATCGGCCCCAGAGGGAGCGACCTGGGTGAGATCGACCCCGACGAGATCGGCGAGCTGGCGGGCAGCGATCGTGGCCGGCACGCCCGCCCCGACACCCGCCCCGTCACCGGTCACGCCACCGGTCACGCCACCTGCGGCGGGCGCGGCTGCACCCACCGCCCCGGTTCCGGCGGATGCTGACCGGGCGTCTCCGGCGGCATCGGCGGCCTCGACGTCGGCGGCGGTGATCCGCCCCCCGGGCCCGGTGCCGACCACCCGGGTCAGCTCGACGCCCAGATCGGCAGCCATCCGCTTGGCGTAGGGGGAGGCCAGCAGGCGGCCGTCGGCGGCGCGGTTCGCCACGTCGGCCCCGCCCGCCCGGACCTCGGCGGCGCCGACGCCCGCTGCGCCCGACCCGTTGGTCGTAGCGCTCGACCCGGCGCCGGCGGCGGCGGTGACGGGAGCATCGGAGGACGGCGCGGATGCTCCGGGTGCGGCCGCCGAGCGGGAGGTGGCGGCGTCGGCGGCCGAAGCGACCTCAGGACCACCGGCGGCCGGAGCGGCGCCCGCCGTGGCGTCGCCGCCCGACGGCGGCGCTTCGCCCTCGGCGAGGATCCAGGCGATGGTCTCACCACAGGCGTAGGTCTCGCCCACCTCGCCGGTCACGTGGAGGCGCCCCGAGGAGGACGCCTCGACCTCGGTCTCGACCTTGTCGGTCTCGATGAGCAGCACGGGTCGCCCGCCGGTGACGTCATCGCCGTCCCCGGCCAGCCACTCGCGGATCGTGCCCGCCTCCATCGTCAGACCCAGCTTGGGCATCCTGAACTCGACGGCCATGTCACTCCTCGTCGTCGGTGGGCATCGATGCCGCCAGCGCCGCAGCGACATCGATGACCCGGGGTCCGTCACGGCACAGCTCGAGATGCGCCCGCTCGCCGTCGTTCAGGACGGCGTCGCGCTCACCGTCGAAGGCGAGCACCCCCGGCCCGACCAGCTCGGCGGTATCGCCCACGGCGAGACGGCGCACGGTCTGCACCCTCAGATCGGCGTACCGGCCCGGCGCCATCGGCACGCGGCGCAGCCGCCCGTTCGACGACCCGAGCACCACGTGCACGGCGCCGTCGTCGTCTCGTCGACAGGGCGCCACCGCAGCGACGATCGCAGAGAGGCCGATGGCGTCGGGTTCGGCGATGCAGGCCACGACCTCGCGCAGGCGCTCAGGTTCCCACACCGCCCGGCTGGCCGTGAACCGCCCGGTGACCAGGGCGACGTCGACCAACGCCAGGTCCCGGCGCCCGCTCGCCAGGGTGACCCGCAGCACCTTCGACGCGGTCGACACCGTGGCGATGTCGACGCGCCCGGCGGCCACGCGTCCGGCTGCCTCGCCCGCCACGGTGGCCTCGACGAAGCGGGGGAACACGTTGTTGGTCCCCGTCGACACCGCCACCAGCGGGGCGTCGGGCCAACCGGTGGCGACGTCGCGGTGGGTGCCGTCGCCGCCGAGCACGACCACGGCGCCGACCTCGGCGTCTCGCAGCCTCTCGGCGGCCTGGGCGGAGTCGCGCCCGGTGTCGGTCACCGCCTGATCGAGGATCGAGCAGCGGGCTTCGACGGGCAGACCGGCGATGGCTCGCTCGGCCAGGCGGCGCTGATCGCCGCTCAGGATCACCTCGGTCGCGCCGCCCTCAGCGGCGCCGATCACCGCCCGGCGGATCACCCCGACCTTGGCCATGTCCGACGTCGGGGAGGCCTCGGCCACCAGGCGGCGGATGTCTCGGCCTGCGGCGGGGTTGGCGATCACACCGACGACGGGCACGCAGCGGGCTCAGGCGCCGGGGGCGGGGCGGCCGAGCAGCTCGGTGACCCCGGCCGCGATGCGCTTGGCGTCGGGGATGTAGTTGGCCTCGAGCACGGGGCTGAACGGAACCGGCGAGAACGGCGCCGCCACCCGGGCGACCGGCGCGTCGAGGTGGTCGAACGCCTCCTCTTGCACCTGGGCGGCGATCTCGGCACCGATGCCCCCGAAGCGGACCGCCTCGTGCACCACCAGGATGCGATGGGTCCGCCGGGCCGAGGCCACGATGGTGTCTGAGTCGAGGGGCTGGAGGGTGCGGGGGTCGATCACCTCGCACTCGATGCCGTCCTCGGCCAGCTTCTTGGCCGCCTTGGTGGCCTCGTCGACCATGCGACCCACGGCCACGATCGTCACGTCCTCACCGGGGCGCACGACGTTGGCCACCCCGAGGGGCACGGCGTACAGCTCCTCGGGCACCGGGCCGGTCGAGCCGAGCAGCCGCTTGTTCTTGACCATCACCGTGGGGTTGTCCTCACGGATGCAGCTGACCATCAGCCCCTTCATGTCGTAGGGGTTGGACGGTAGGACGACCTTGAGCCCCGGGATGTGGCACAGCAGCGCCTCGAGGCTCTGGCTGTGCTGGGCCGCGGCGGACAGCCCCCCGCCCCCGCCGGTGGTGATGGTGAGGGGGATGCGGGCCGAGCCGCCGAACATGTACTTCAGCTTGGCGGCCTGGTTCACGATCTGGTCGAAGGCGACACAGATGAAGTCCATGAACATGATGTCGACGATGGGCCGCAGCCCGTTCACGGCTGCGCCGACGCCAAGGCCCACGATGGCCTGCTCGCTGATGGGCGTGTCGACGACGCGCCGCTCGCCGAACTCCTTTTGCAACCCCGAGAACGTGCCGAACACCCCGCCGAAGGCGGCGACGTCCTCGCCGGCGACGAACACGTCGGGGTCTTCTCGCATGCACTGCCGGACGGCCTCGTTGAAGGCCATGACGTAGCTCAGCTCGCGGGTCTCGGTCTCGGCGGGGGCCTCCGTCGTGGTCATGCCCCCACCTCCACGGCGTCGGCGAGCGGTTCGGAGTACACGTCTTGGGTCACCGCCGAGGGGTCTGGCGTGGGGCTGTCCTCGGCGAAGGCGATGGCGGCCTCGATGTCAGCGGCGATCTCGTCCCACACGCCGCGCAGCTCGTCGGCCTCGGCGACACCGGCGTCGATCATGCGGGCCTCGAGCGCCTTGATGGCGTCGCGCTCCTTCCAGAGGTCGACCTCGTCGTCGGTGCGGTACTTCAGACCGAGGTTCTGCACGCCGTGGTGGTTGTAGTACCGGTAGGTCTTGGCCTCGATCAGGGTGGGCCCCGCGCCCTCGCGGGCCCGGCTGACCGCCTCGGTGGCGGCCTCCCACACCCCCACGGCGTCCATGCCGTCGACCATCACGCCAGGGATGCCGTAGCCGGCGGCCCGATCGATGATGTCGGTGATGCGCATCGTCTTGTCCCGTGGCGTGAACTCGCCGTACTCGTTGTTCTCACACACCAGCACGACGGGCAGGTCGAGGGCTGCGGCCATGTTGGCCGCCTCGTGGAAGGCGCCGATGTTGGTGGCCCCGTCGCCGAAGAAGGCCGCAGCCACGTTGCCGTCGCCTCGGTAGTTGTTGGCGAACGCCGCACCTACCGCGATCGGCGAACCGGCCCCGACGATGCCGTTGGCGCCGAGCATCCCGAGGTCGAGGTCACTGATGTGCATCGAGCCGCCACGGCCCTTGCAGTACCCGGTGGCCTTGCCCATCAGTTCGGCCATCATCTTGTTGAAGTCACCGCCCTTGGCCACCAGGTGCCCGTGGCCCCGGTGGGTGGAGGTGATCTGGTCGTCATCGGTGAGGGCGACGCACACCCCCGCGGCCACGGCCTCCTGGCCGACGTAGAGGTGCAAGAACCCGGGCAGCTTGGCGCCCTCGGCCAGCTTGCCGGCGGCCTCTTCGAACAGCCGGATGCGGATCATCCGGCGATGCAGGTCGTGCAGGATGTCATCGGTCGGTTCCACGTGTGCTCCTCGTCCTCTACGTCTCGACAGCGGCCGGTTCGACGGACCCCTGGGCGCCGGTCGCACCCATAGCCCAGCGGATGCCCCGACGCAGCAGCTCGTGGTATTGGGGCACCTCCCAGGAGCAACGCTCGATCTGGGGGTAGTAGTCCACCACGGGTGCCATGTCCCAGTGGCCCCGGCAGTGACCGAGGGTGTTGTAGAGCACCGCGCCCTGCCCGAGGGGCCGCAGGTACGACACGAGGTGGCTGCCGTCGCCATCGTGCCAGTCGGCCTCGGCGAAACCGGTCGCCTCGCCGGACCAGCGGGTGACGAGCAGCGGCTCGAGCTCGTCGGCGTGGTGCAGCTCCATCAGGTAGAGCTCGTCGTCGGTCTCGAAGGGCTCGATGCCGGCCACCAGCCAGTGGTCCTCGTCGGCGACGGTGACCGGGTACGGCTGGATCGGCGGGTGGGCGACGAACTGGCTGCCGAGCGTCTCGGCCCACGTGGGGAAGATGCGCGGAGCCTCGACCCCGTTCGGGCGGGGCAGATCGAGCGCGGCGTTGGTGCCGTGCAGGGCCAGCCACCGGCCCCCGGCGCGCACCCACTCGGCGGTGGCTCGCTGGGCCGCCTCGCTGGGACGGACGTCGCAGGTGTAGCTGACGAGGAAGGCCGAGCTCGACAGCGCCTCGGTGTCCTCGTAGTCGGCACAGACCCGCACCCTCACGTGGGGGTGCTCGCCGAGCAGGTCGAGCAGCTGGCGGCGGGCGTAGTCGATGTCGTGGAAGCGCCCCCCGGCGACCAGGGTGGCGTCGACCCTGGACGGCCGGCTGCCATCGGTGCCAGCGCCCTCACCGGCCAGCATCAGAACGCCACCCGGCGGGTGAACCCGCCGTCGACGACGACGTTCTCACCGGTCACCCACGAGGCGGCCGGGCTGGCCAGGAAGGCGACCACGTTGGCGACCTCCTCGGGGGTGCCCATCCGCCCGCTCGGGTGGTGGGCGACGTTCTCGGCGTAGTAGTCGGGCAGGTGGGTGCGGATCATCCCCCACGAGCCGTCCTCGATGTAGATCGGCCCGGGCGACACGCAGTTGGCCCGGATGCCCTCGGCGGCGTGCTCCATCGCCAGCTGGCTGATCCAGTTGACGAGCGCGGCCTTGAGCGCCCCGTAGCTGAAGCCCCCGCCCGGGTAGCCGTGGTACTCCACCGCGGTGATGGTGCCGAGCTGGACGATCGATGCCGCGTCGCTGTCGAGCAGCGACGGGAGGGCGGCGTCGACGAGGGCGACCGAGGAGAGGATGTCGACCTCGAACTGCTTGCGCCACCCGTCGAGGGTGCGCTTGGTGCCCCCGAGCGCCGAGACGTTGGACACCACGACGTCGATGCCGCCCATCGCCTCGGCCGCATCGACGGTCCACAACGCCAGCGCCTCGTGGTCGCGCACGTCCACGGTCTGGCCGATGGCTGAGGGTCCGAGCTCGGCGAGGGCGGCGTCGAGGGACTCCTGGCCACGGGCGCAGATCGCCACCCTGGCCCCCTCGTCGATCAGGCGTCGGGCGACGCTGCGGCCGATGCCGCGGCTGGCGCCGGTGACGACGGCGCGACGGCCGTCGAGTCCGAGGTCCACGGGCGGGCGGCCTAGTAGTTCACGCGCTTGAGGAAGCCGCCGTCGACGGTGAGGTTCACGCCGTTGACGTGACGAGCTGCGTCGCCGGCCAGGAAGGCCACGGCGTTGGCGACGTCGTCGGCGCTGCCGAGCTCACCCATCGGGTGGGCCTTCTGGGTGGCGGAGAAGAAGGGCTCCATGTGCTGGCGGATCTGGTCCCAGTCGCCGCCCTCGATGAAGATCGGCCCGGGCGACACGACGTTGCAACGGATGCCCTTGGCCCCCAGCACCTGGGCCTGACCGAGGGTCCAGTTGGTGACCGCCGCCTTGAAGGCGCTGTAGCTGCCCGAGCCCGAGGCGAAGTGCTCGGCCACCGCGGTGGTGCCGATGCTGATGAGCGAGCCGCCGCCGTCCGACATCGACGGCTCGGCCGCCTCGGCCGCCGCTACGAGGGCCTTGAGGTCGATGTCGAGGTTCTTGACCCAGTCGTCCAGCTTCTTCTGGGGCTTGGCCGAGGTGTTGTGGACCAACACGTCGAGGCCGCCGAGCTGGTCGGCGGTGGAGGTCACGAAGGTCCGCAGGGCGTCGGTGTCGGCCACGTCGACCGCCGACCCGACGGCGGTGCCGCTCGCGCCGAGCTCGGAGACGGCCTTGTCGACCTCCTCGGCGCTGCGAGCGCAGATGCCGACCGAGGCGCCCTCGGCGATCAGCCGCTCGGCGATGGCACGACCGATGCCCTTGGTCGACCCCGTCACGATGGCCCGCTTGCCGGACAGTCCGAGATCCATGGCGCTTCCCCTTCATCGCGAGCGCGGCGTTATTGACCGCTCGATCAGATGTCTACCAAAGACCCTCGGGCGTCACCGCCGCCGGCGGCCCGGCGCTGGTGCCCCCCGGTCCTTCTGACAGATCGTCCGCCTAGGCTCAGGCGATGGTGGGGAGCTCGAACCGATCCCGTCTGGGCCGGCCACCGGCGTCGGACTCCGCGGAGACGCGGGCGCGCATCTTGGAGGCAGCTCGGGCATCGTTCGCCGAGCTCGGCTACGAGGCCACGACCAACCGGACCCTCGCCGCCCGCGCCGGCATCACCACAGGAGCGATCTACCACTACTTCGAGTCCAAGGCGCAGACCTACGTGGCCGTGCACGGCGAGGTCCGGCGCCTGGTGTACGGGCGCTTCGCCGCCGCAGCCGCTGCCGCCGAGCCCGCCACCTTCCTCGGACGGGTCGAGGCCGTGCTCGAAGAGGCCCACGCCCTCAACGTCGAGGATCCGACCCTGGCTCGGTTCCTGGCCGCGGTGCGGACCGACATCGGACGCCACCCCGAGCTGCGTGCTGCGCTGCGGGACCGGCGACGACCAACGCACCGGACCTTCTTCGCCGAGCTCGTCGACCACGGCATCGCCGCTGGCGAGCTGGCCCCCGAGGACCGGGAGCGAGCGATGGCGGTCATCGGCGTGATCACCGTCGGGCTGAACGATGCGATGAGCGACCACGTCGAGTGGCATCGGGTGGCCGTCGACGGGTTGCGTCAGCTGCTCCACGGCACGCTGGTGACCTCGCCGTCGGCGCCGGCCATCGGTGCGGCCGCGGCTTCACAGCATTGACCGGGGCCGGGTGGCTCCCGGGTCCGCCGGTCCAGGTCGCCTATGCGGTGCACGACGTCCGAACCGCCGCCGAGGCGTGGGCGGCGCGGGGGGTCGGTCCGTTCGTCGTGGCCGACCACATCGCGCTGGCGTCGTCGCGCCTCGACGGCGCCGAGACCCCCTTCGACCACTCCAGTGCCTACGGCTGGTGGGGCGAGGTGATGGTCGAGCTCATCTGCGACCACGCCGCCACGCCGAACTGGGGACTGACGCCGCCCCGGATCCACCACGTGGCCTGCTTCGTCGACGACGTCGACGACGCGGTGGAGGAGGCGGCCGGCGGGGGCTGGCCCGAGGCGCTGCGGGCGGTGACGACCGGCGGCACGACCTTCGCCTTCTGTGACGCCCGCGCCGACCTCGGCCACCTCGTGGAGGTGTACGTCGCCGACGAGGTGCTCACGGGCTTCTACGCCTCGGTCCGCCGGGCGGCCGAGACCTGGGACGGCGTCGAGGCGTTCGTCCGGCCGGCCTAGCCCTGGGTGCCGTTGCGCCCTGGTCGTGACACGAACGGGAGGTGGCTCGGGGCACGACCCTCGTTCGGCGGGTGCGCCTCAAGGACTTCACCAGCATCAAGGCGTGCGATGTCGAGCTGGGTCCCCTGACCTTGCTGGTCGGACCGAACGGTTCGGGCAAGTCGAACTTCGTCGACGCGCTGCGCCTCACCGGCGATGCCCTGAGCAGCAGCCTCGATCATGCGCTGCGCGACCGGGGCGGCATCGAGGAGGTTCGCCGGCGCTCCGGCGGGCACCCACACCACTTCGGCGTTCGACTCGATCTCTCCCTCCCCAGCGGAGCCGACGCCCACTACTCCTTCAAGGTCGGCAGCTCACGCGGTCAGCGGTTCGTCGTGAGCGACGAGGAGTGCAAGACCAGCGGTCCCGTTCCCGCCCACTACCGGACCAGGGCCGGTGAGGTCGTCGATCACAGCCTCACCGAGCGGCTGCCCGCGGTCGCACCGGACCAGTTGTTCCTGGTGCGGATGGGCGGCGACCCCGCGTTCGCCGAGGTCTACCGGTCGCTGACGCAGATGGGCCTTTACAGCCTCTCACCCGCGACGATCCGTCAGCTGCAACAACCCGACCCGGGCGTGCTCCTCCGTCCTGACGGGAGCAACCTGGCCAGTGTGCTCGGTCATCTCCGCCAGGGCCACGGCCCCGTCCTCGAGCGCATCGTCGAGTACGTCAGCAAGGTGGCACCCGGAGTGACCGACGTGGCGCCGAAGCGGCTCGGACCGATGGAGACCATCGAGTTCCGCCAGCGAATGGAGGGTCGCGAGGACCCGTGGCGGTTCCCTGCGTCGAGCATGTCCGACGGCACCCTTCGCAGTCTCGGTGTGCTCGTCGCGCTGTTGCAGCGCAACGCGAGGGCCCCGACGTTGATCGCCGTCGAAGAGCCCGAGACCGCACTGCACCCAGCGGCCGTCGCCGTGCTCGTGGACGCGATCCGAGACGCAACGACGGCGACGCAGGTGGTCGTGACCTCACACAGTCCGGATCTGCTCGATCGCGAGGACATCACAGAGGACGAGCTGCTGGCGGTGGTCGCCAGCGGGGGCATCACACGGATCGGCCGCGTCGATGTTCAGAACTGCCGGTCCCTGCGAGAGCAGCTGTTCACCGCCGGCGAGCTGCTGAGGATGGACGAGCTGCGCCCCGACGACCGTTCGGTGAGCGATGCGGCAGAGCAACAGCTGGGTCTGTTCGGTTAAGCCGGGGACACCCGTCATCGCGCCCATCGTCGAGGGTCACGGCGAGGTCCAGGCGGTGCCGATCCTCCTGCGCCGGATCCTGGAGGACCTGTCCGCGGACGAGCACGTCGAGGTGGCCCGCCCGGTCCGGGTGAGTCGCAGCAAGGTATTGAAGCCCGGGGAGCTGGAACGAGCCCTTCGAGCTCGCTGCTGGTCGGTCCGATCTCGCTGCGGTCCTCCTGGTGCTCGACGCCGATGACGACTGCGCACGTGAGCTCGCCGCCGAGGCGGCCAGCCGCTGCGGCGGCTCGTCCCGACCGTGCGTTCTCCGCCGTCATCGCCATCCGGGAGTACGAGGCCTGGTTGGTCGCCGGCGCCGACTCGCTGGCCGACCGGCGGGGTCTCCGTCCGGACCTCGTCGCCCCGCCTGACCCCGAGAGCGTTCGTGATGCGAAGGGTTGGCTGCGCAAGCAGCGGATCGACGGACTGTCGTACAGCCCCACCGCTGATCAAGCAGCGCTCAGCGCCGTGGTCGACCTCCACCTGGTTCGCAGCCGATCGCCCTCGTTCGACGAGCTGTGGCGGGAGGTCGAGCGGCTCGCCGGGCGGGGGCCGCTGTAGGTTCGGACTGCATGGAGCTCGGCATCTGCCTGGCGTCGAGACCCGGCGACCTCGACTACGTGCTCGAGGCCGAGCGGCTCGGGTTCACCTCGGTGTGGGCCGCCGACAGCCAGATGATCTGGTCCGACGTCTACGCCGTGCTCGCCCTGCTGGCCGACCGGACCACCACCATGCGAGTCGGCACCGGGGTGGCCGTCGCCGGCACCAGGCCAGCGCCGGTGACCGCGGCGGCCATCGCGACCATCAACCAGCTGGCGCCCGGTCGGACGTTCTGTGGCATCGGCACGGGCAACACCGCCATGCGCATCATGGGCCACCCGCCGATGCGCCTCGCCGAGTTCGAGGCCTACCTGGAGGACCTACGGCCCCTGCTGCGCGGCGAGGAGGTCGAACTGGCCTGGCGGGGCGACACCCGCCCCGTGCGCCACCTCATGCCCGACGACGGCTTCGTCGCCTTCGACCCGCCGATCCCGCTGCACGTCTCGGCCTTCGGACCGCGCTCGATGCGCCTGGCCGCCACCCACGGCGACGGCGTCATCACCTCGGTGCCCCCGACGCCCTCGGCGGTGGCCCGGGTGCGCGACGGCCTGCCCGGTCGGGAGACCGGCTTCCGCCTCGCCACGCTGACCACGATCGTCGTGCTCGAACCCGGCGAGCCCGTCGACAGCGAGCGCAGCCGACGCCAGTGCGGGGCCTTCGCCATCGCCGCCCTCCACTACGCCCACGACCAGTGGGTCCAGTTCGGACGCCAGCCCGGTGCGCACCTGCGCCCGATGTGGGACGACTACCTCGAGCTGGTATCACAGACCCCGCCCGAGCGGCGCCACCTGCGCATCCACGAAGGGCACAACTGCTGGGTGATCCCCGAAGAGGAGCGCTTCGTCACCGCCGAGCTGATCGAGCGGTCGTGCCTCGTCGGCACCGCCGAGCAGCTCGTCGACCGACTGGGCGCCCTCGATGACGCCGGGCTCGACGAGGTGGTGATCCTGCCGCCACTGGCCGAGAAGGAAGCGGTCGTGGCCGACGTCGGCCAGCACGTGCTGCCGGCACTGGCGCTCGTCTGACGACGCTGCTCGGCCCGGGGTGTGAGATTCGTCGATGGCATCGAGCTACGCTGTCGTGTCGTGACCATCGTCGTGCGCGAGCCACGGCCACCGGCGATCGACGTCGTGCTCGAGGACCGGCGCCGCAAGGGCCTCGACCGCCACGATGAGGTGTGGAAGGGCGTCCACCACGTGGTCCCCGGTCCTGGCCCGTCACACGGGCTCCACGACCAACGCGTCGCCGTCGCACTGGAGCCCCACGTCCGCCGTCGGGGCCTCGTGGCCACCGGCGAGTTCAACCTCGGCGTGCCCGACGACTTCCGGGTTCCCGACCGGGGCGTGCACCGAGCGCTGCACACCGGCACGTTCGCCTCGACCGCCGCCATGGTCGTCGAGATCGTCTCGCCGGGCGACATGACGTACGACAAGTTCGGCTTCTACGCCGAAGCCGGGGTCGACGAGCTGCTCGTCGTCGACCCGCAGGCCAACACGGTCACGCTGCACCGGCTGCGCGCCGGCGCCTACGAGCTGGCGCAGCGCTCGGAGGTGCTCGGCGTGTCTGCGACCGAGCTCGCCTCGGACATCCTCGCCCCGGGCTGATCGCCGACGCGAGCTCGCCCCGACGGCAGTTCTGAGGCGACGCCGGCGCCGACCCCGAGGTGCGCTCACCCGGCGTCAGATCGGTGTCGCCCCGGTGGTCCCCGGCGTCGGCGCCGCCCCCGAGGTCCGCTCGTCCGCCGGCCACAGCGGGTCGGGCACCGACCACTGCACCGGTTCGTCCCACCGCTCGGCGAACACCGCCTCCTCGGCCGGGCGGCGCCGGGCCACGCCCCAGTTGCCGAGCGGATAGCCGATCGGCACCATGCCGTGCATCGTCCACACGCCGTCCCGGGGCGCACCGAGCAGCGCCTCCACCTCCTCACGGCGGATCTTCAGCAGCGTCGTGATGGCGGTGCCGAGCCCCTCGGCGCGCGCGGCGAGGCACAGGTTCCACAGGCAGGGGAACGTCGTGGTCTCGCCGCCGGGCTTGCCGAAGACGAAGATCAGCGCCGGCGCCTCGTGGAGGTGATCGGCCAGGTGCTGAGAGGACCGGTTGACCCGAGCGGACCGGGCCACCTCGGGATCGTCGGGGTCGCCGTCGGCCAGGCTGGCCTGGACATCGGCGTAGCGGGTGGCGTTCAACTCGTCGAGGCAGGCCCGGTAGTGGCGCTGCACCTCGGCCTTGGTCGCCGTCTCGGTGACGGTGACGAAGCGGAACTGCTGCTGGTTGCCGCTGTTGGGGCCTCTGATCGCAGCGTCGAACAGCCGGGGCCACACGTCGTCAGGGATCGCGTCGGGGGCCAGGCGACGCATCGCCCGGGTCGTGTAGATCGCCTCGTGCAGGTCCATCAGCGCGCCGTCGCCTCTCGTGCGGCCCGCTCGTGTCGCTCTGCTGCCCACTCCCCCGCCGCGGTCGAGCCCGCCCATGCCAGGGCGTTGGCGAGCACCTGCCGGAACGCTGGGTCAGCGTAGGTCTGGGGTCCGTCGCCGAACTGCAGGTAGCAGATCGGCGCCCGCCCGGTCGAGGTCACCCACCCCACCAGGTCGCTGCCCGGCGGGTGCGACCAGCCGTCCCTGGCCTCACGTCTCCCCCGGATGGCCAGGTCGGCTGACCAGAACACGTCGTCGGTCATCGGCGCCGTGGTCCGCAGCAGCGGCACCACCCGCTCGGTCAGCACCGGGAAGCAGTAGAGCTCGTCGGTGAGCTCGAAGCGCTCGGGCAGGCCGGCACAGATCGGGTGGTCCGGGTCGAGCACCTCGACGGTGTGGGTGACGTCGAAGGCGTAGCCCGAATCGGGCCAGTCACGCCCGCCGAGCGAGCCGGGACGGTAGTGGAAGCGTCCGCCGACCATCTCTGCGTAGCCCGACCAGGACGGCCACCCGGCGATGGCGTGGTGCACGAACACCATCCCCACCCCGGCCGACGCGAGCGCAGCGAAGCCGTCGAGCACCTCAGCGGGCACGGGTTCGAGCTCGACGGGCGGATCGGCGCCGGTGAAGCGCAGGCCCGGCATGTCGTAGAAGGCGATGACGTCGGCGTCGAGGCGGTCTGGGTGCAGGCGCCGGCGCGCCTCGGGGTGGGTGACGTGCTCGGCGGTGATGGCGTCGTTCGCCGTGAACACCTCGGCGAACGGCCCGGCCTCGAAGGGGTGCCCGCCGGTGACGACGAGCACGCGGGGGTGCCCCACGCCCTCAGCCCACCCCAGTCGCGTACAGCTCGACGAGGTCGTCGTCGTCGGTGGCGACCAGTGCGTCGACCCAACGGTGGAAGCGCTGGCCGCCGCCCTCGTTGCGACCGAACAGCACGTGGTCCTTGGCGCCGGTGCGCATCGCCCTGGTGATGCCGAGACCCGTGGCGTAGTCCTCGTCACGCACGACGTGGTCGAGGAAGGCCATGACCTTGGCGATCGCTTCGCGCATGGCCCCGTCGGGCTCGCCGTCCATCAGGAAGTGCTGGGTGGTCAGCGACTCGTCGACGGTGTCGCCCGGCGCGAGCTGGCTCAGCATCAGCATCCGCTCGCCCTCGACGTCGAAGCTCGCCACCGACACGTGGGGGAAGATCGTCCACACGCCGCCGCACAGCTTGCGCACCGGCCAGTCCTGCTCGGCCACCTCGGCCATCGCCGCCACCCGGTGGTCCGGCGAGAGGACCCGCTGGTGGGGCCCCCAGCTCCGGTAGATCGCCTTGTTCGAGTAGTCCGGGCCGAAGGTGTCCTTGTGCAAGGTGGCCAGGTGGTAGAAGTCCAGGTAGCCGTCGTAGGCCACCTTCCAGTTGGGGCCCGGGATGGCCTGTCGCCCGACCACGACGTGATCGGCGATGCCGAGGTGGGCGAGCAGGTCGTCGTAGCCGGCAAGGAACTCGTCGAGGTGCAGCTCCCGCCCGGGGTCGAGGCAACCGAAGACGAGCCCGGCCCGTTCGGCGACGGCGAGCTCGGCCAGACCCAGGCACGACGTGTCGATCTCGCCGAAGTCGGCCCGATCGAGCACGCCGACCAGTGCGCCGGTCTGGTCGTAGCTCCAGGCGTGGTAGGGGCAGGTGAACCGGCGCGCGGTCCCGTTGCCCTCGGGCACCACCACCGCGGCGCGGTGGCTGCACATGTTGACGAAGGCCCGCAACTCGCCGTCGTGGCCCCGGCTGACCAGCACGGGCACCCCGGCGATGGTGAGCGCCCGGTACGAGCCCGGTTCGGCGACGTCGGCGGCCACGGCGAGCACCACCGGCACCCGACGAAAGATGCGGTTCACCTCGGCGGTCCAGCGCTCGGGGTCGACGTAGCGCAACACGGGAACTCGGGCGACGTCGGGAGCCAGCTCCACGGTGCCGGCGCAGGCGTGGTCGAGCACGTCTCGGTAGATGTCGACGAGCTGTTCGTGGCTCATGGGTCCTCCCGGTCGAGGTGGGCGAGGTGACGCGGCCGGTGCCGGCCGGCTCAGCCGTCGGCGCCGACGTCGGTGCGGTGGTTGGCGACCTGGGGTCCGGCGACCCAGCCGCACAGCTGCGGGTCGCACTCGCGCAGCGGACCTTCCAACCAGCGGCCGTCGGCGGCGAAGCGACCCGAGCGGTCCCCGTCGGTGACCTTGACCGCCGTCGCCCCCTCGTGCTCGCCGTCGCGCTCGTAGAGCGCCCCGCTCAACGGGTGGCGGATGCCGTTCACGACGGTGCATCGATCCACTCGTCGAGCAGGCGGTGCAGCCACCGGACCTTGCCCTCCTGGTAGGCCGACAGCGTCACCCCGGGCTTGCGAGCGGACTCGAGCCCGAGCTGCACGTTGGCCATGTTGAACAGGTCCTGGTCAAAGACCTTGCCGAGCATCCCCAGCTCGGGCGCGTCGGTGAACGTCTCATCGTCGTCGAGCCAGTGGACCGGCGCGTTCGGCGGGCGCTCACCGGTGAACGGGCTGAGGAACAAGCACTCCATGATGCAGCTGCGGTGGTCGTCACCGTTGGGCCGGAAGCGGTAGACGATGCGCCCGAAGGCGCCCCACGGATGGAAGTTGGGGAACACCGTGTAGTCGATGGAGTCCATCATCTCGGCGTCGGACATGTCGTCGACCCGGTCACCGGCCACCTGGCGCCAGCGGGTGCGGCTCATGTCGGCGGCCACGGCGCGCATCGAAGCCCCGTCGTCGAGTCGCACCGGGGAGTCCTGGTCGTGGCGGACGTCGAGCATGGCCCGCATCATCTCGTCGGGTGTCGGCTCCCAGCCGAGCAGCGGGCTGGGGGTGCCGCCGGCGGTGATGACCCGACTGAAGGTGTCCCACACGTCGACCTGGCTGTTCGTGTCACCCAGGTAGGTGAGGATCTGAGGGTGGGTGGCGTTGACGTGGAACGCCTCGCAGAACGCTTCCTGGGCGATCTTCCAGTTGGCGGAGATGACCCGGGCGACATGGGCCTCGGTGTAGCGGTCGGCGAGGTCCCAACCGGCGAAGTGGGCGTCGAGGTCACCGAGGAAGTCCTCGAGCGGCTCGGCGCCGGGGTCGGGGTTGATGAACACGAACCCGGCCCAGGTGCCGACGGCGCACTCGGGCAGGCGCAGGTCCTGCTGGCGGAGCTGAGGGAAGTCCCATGCGGCGGGGATGTCCTTCAGCTGGCCCTGGATCGTCCAGGTGAAGCCGTGGAACGGACAGCGCAGCTCGCTGCAGTGCCCGTCGTGATCCTTGAGGCGCCGTCCCCGGTGCAGACAGGCGTTCGGGTAGGCCTTGATCTCGTCGGGGGCGCTGCGGATGACGACGTAGGAGCGCCCGGCGATCTCGTAGAGGACGTGGTCGCCCACCTCGACGAGGTCGCTCTCGCGGCAGGCGAACTGCCAGACCCGACTCCACAGGCGGTCCTTCTCGAGGTCGTGGAAGTCCCGGCTGGTGTACCGCTCGACGGGCACGTCGGACAGGTCGTCGGTGGGTGGCGGCGACTCCCACCGCAGCACCTCGGGCACCGGCCGGGTATCGGCATCGAGGAGCTGTGCGTAGCTGATGCCCGGCGACCGCCGGACGGGAGGGTCCTCGATGGTGGCCACGTGCACCCCTTCGTCGTCGTCAGGATCGGAACGCTCGCGTGCGGCGGCTGTGCGGGGGTCGGCTCGTCGCAGCCCCCGCCGTCGAGCGACCCCGAAACTAACTGCCCGGTCAGTTCGATGCGAGCGGTGGTGGTGCGTAGTGGAACGTCCGGTGGGTGCGACCACCCGCCACCAGCAGCAGCTGCCCGGTGATCCAGCTCGCCGCCGGCGAGGCGAGGAACACCACGGCGGCAGCGATGTCGTCTGGGGTGCCCATGCGCCCCAGCGGGATGGTGGCGGCGATCTCGTCGAGGCGGCCCTCGGTGCCGAGGACCTCGGCGAAGGCCTCGGTGGCGACCGGGCCCGGCGCCACGGCGTTGACCCGGATGTGGGGCGCCAGCTCGAGCGCCAGGGTCTCGGTCAGGTTGTTCATGCCCGCCTTGGCCGCGGCGTAGGGGCCGGTGAAGGGTGACCCCCGGGTGCCGGCGCCCGAGGAGATGTTGACGATGGCTCCGCCGCCACCCATCCGGGCCGCAGCGGCTTTGGCTCCCTGGAAGGCCGTGACCAGGTTGAGCTCGAGCTGTGAGCGGAAGACCTCGTCAGGCGTGTCGACGAGGGTCCGGGTGACCTTGTCGTCGGAGCCACCGACGTTGCTGACCCACACGTCGAGGCGCCCGAAGCGCTGCTCGGTCGCCTCGGCGATGGCCTCGGAGCGGTCCCGGACGTCGCCGGCGATCACCAACGCCTGACGGCCACGGGCCCTCACCCCCTCGGCCGTGCGCTCGAGATCGTCGGCTCGACGGGCGTTGAGGACGACGTCGCAGCCGGCGTCGGCCAGTCCCCAGGCGATGGCCCGCCCGATGCCCTGGCCCGAGCCGGTGACCACCGCGACCCGGCCGTCCATCTGCAACCCGTCGAAGATGCTCACCGAAGGGGTGCCACGGCGACGGCGGGGTCGTCTGGTGGCCAAGCGAGCCACGTCTCGAGCTCGTCGAGGGCGAGGGAGGGGTCGGTGACGTGGATCGTGGTCCAGCCCAGGGTTCGGGCCGGACCCAGGTTGTGCTCGAAGTCGTCGAGGTAGGCGGTGCGTGAGCCAGCGACGCCGAGCTGCTCGGTGGTGCGGGCGTAGACCGCCGGCTCGGGCTTGCGGGCCCCGACCTCAGAGGAGTCGACGACGACGTCGAAGAGCGCGAGATCGACGTCGCGCTCGAGGGTGGGACGGAACTCTCGGACGCTGTTGGTCAACAGCGCCGTCCGCACGCCCCGTCGTCCCAGGTCGGCGATGCGGTCGAGCACGTCGTGGCGGACCTGGTAGGCGCCGGGGGCGAGCAGGGCGTCGATCTCGTCGCCGTCGAGGACCACGTCGTGGGGTTCGGCCCACGGGCCGAGTGCGGCCTGGATGTCGGCGGTGGCCAGCTCACCCCGCTCGGCCCGGTGCCACGGATGATCACCCGACTCGTGGCGGGGGCCCATCAGCACCTCGAGCATCGTGGCGAGATCGGTGCCGTGGCGTTCGGCGACACGGCCCAGCTGGTTCGTGATCGGGGTGATGATCACCCCGCCGAAGTCGAACACCACCGCCATCGGCGCGCTCATCGACGCCTGCGCCCGTCTAGATGATGTCGAGGCGGTCGAGGACGGCGGACGCCAGCGCCTCGTCGCCTGACACCTCGCAGGCGTCGCGCCAGGCCGACCGCTTGGTGCCCCAGCTGACGAAGTCGTGAGCGCTCGAGCGCACCGTGGCTGCGGGATCTACCGCACCGTCTTCGATGCTCACCAGGCCTCCGTCGCCCGCTGGCTGCACGGTCCAGGTGCCGCCGCCGGGGCCGCTGAGGTCGAGCACGACGGGCGCCGTCAGCACCGGCGCCAGCGACGCCGAGCACATCTGGGGCAGGCCGGCCAGCATCCAACCGATGCCCGGGGCGAGGCGCAGGTCATCGGGTGGTGGCACCTGGGCCGCCAGGGGCCCGCCGGGGGCGAGCAGATCGTGGCGGAGGTGGCAGTAGTGGTCGAAGCAGAACGCATCGGCGAGCTGGTGGGTCTGGTAGGTACCGAGGTCAGCGACGGTCAGCGGCGCCGAGGCGACCGGTTCGTCCTGCAGCACCGCCAGGGTGGCCAGGGCCGGCTCGGCGAAGCGCTCGTACTCGTCGAGCAGCTGGGTGGGGGTCCAGTCGCGGCGTGGTGCGACCAGGGCCTCCATGGCTTGCTCGGCGGTCATCTCCGGCGGTGGCCCGGGCGGCTGTGGGCTGGGCTCGACGATCTCGGCGAAGTTCGACGTCACGTGGGCGAGCACGTCGTGCACCCGCCACCCCGCGCACCCGCTCGGCGCCGACCACTGGTCGTCGGCGAGGCCGGCGAGCACACCGGCGAGGTCGGCGTGGGTGGCTCGCAGCCCCTCGACGGCGCCGGCGCTCACGATGCGGCCTCGGCGGCCGCGTCGGTGAAGTCGGCCCGGGGCCGGCGCTGGTCGTCGTAGACGGGCTCGGAACGGGCCACCTCGAACTTGCGGTTCTCGGTCCAGGTGATGCCGAAGGAACGCAGCAGCTCACCCATCTGGAGGTAGTTCGGGTGCTCGAAGTGGGCGGCGAGCGCCGCCTGGTCGGCCCACAGCTCGTACACCTGGACGCGGCGATCCTCGGCCGGGTCGGGGCCGAAGCAGTAGGCGAGGCAGCCGGGCTCGTCCCGGCGGGTGGCGGCCTGGACCTCGACGCTGGCGGCCACCGCCGCATCACGGGTCGGCCGGTCGGCGTACTCGATCGCTGCGGCGACGACGATCTGGCGGTCGCCGGTCATGCCGTGGTCCCCTCGTCGCTGCTCACGCATCTCCCCCCGTGACGTTCGCGGTGTGACGTTCACCCTAGGGCGGGGGTGTCGCCGCCGCCGGCGACGCGTCCACGGCGGCGCCCCACCCAGCGGCGCGAGACTCCAACGCCATGCACGCCGCACTCATCACCGGTCACCGTCGCGTCGAGCTGGTCGACTTCGATGACCCGCAGCCGGCTCCGGGCGGGGTGGTCGTCGACATCTCCCTGTGCGGGGTGTGCGGCACCGACGTCCACGCCTTCGTCTCCGGCGAGCCGTACCACCCGGCGCTCTGTGGCCACGAGTGGGCCGGCCACCTCTCGGCGGTGGGGGCCGACGTCCGGGACCTGTCCGAGGGCGACCGGGTCGTGGTGGCCGTCCCCCCGGCGTGCGGGCGCTGCCGCACCTGTGAGGCCGGCCACACCGAGCACTGCGAGGAGACGTTCCTGCACCAGCTCGGACACGACCGCCTCGCCCCGCCCCACGGCGGGTTCGCCCCACGTGTCGCGGTCGGCCGGGGTCGGGTGGTGCGCGCCGACGACCGCCTCGACGACGTCCAGGCCGCCCAGATCGAGCCGGCCACGGTCACCCTGCACGCCGTGCGACGCAGCGGGTTGCGCCTGGGTGACCTCGCCGTGGTCCAGGGGGCTGGCCCCATCGGGCTCACCACCTTGCAGTGGGTGCGGGCGGCGGGAGCCGGCGAGGTGGTCGTCATCGAACCGAGCGAGGGCCGCCGGGCGTTGGCCGTCGAGCTCGGCGCCACGGTGGCCGTCGCCCCAGGTGATGCCGAGGAGGCGGTGGCCGAGCGCTCGGGTGGCCTCGGCGCCGATGCGGTCTATGAGTGCGTCGGCGCAGCGGCCACCGTGCAGCGGGCGGTCGATCTCGCCCGCCGGGGCGGCCGGGTCTGCCTGATCGGCCTCGCCCACGGCGAGGTGCCGATCGACCCAAGGGTGTGGCTGGTCAAGGAGATCACCGTCACCGCGGCGTTGGCCTACCTGCACGAGGAGTTCGAGCTGGCCATGTCCGCCGTCGCCGACGGGCGGGTCCGCCTGACGCCGATGCACACCGACACCGTCGGGCTCGACGGCCTCGGCGAGGCCCTGAGCCGCATCGCCGACGGTGACCCGGCCGTCGCCAAGGTGCTCGTCGACCCCCGGGCCTGACAGGCTCGCGCCGGCATGGACGTTCGGCGCGATCAGATGGACCACCCCGAGGACCCCTTCGAGGGGCTCGACGTGCCGGGCGCGTTCGATCTCACCGGCACCGTGGCCGTGGTGACCGGCGGAGGACGCGGCATCGGCGAGGGCATCGCCCGGGTGCTGGGCGGGGCCGGCGCCCACGTCGTGGTGGCCGCCCGCCGCGTCGCGGAGATCGAGGCGGTCGCTGCTGGCATCACCGACGCCGGAGGCTCGGCCAGCTCGGTGAGCACCGACGTCACCGATCGGCACCAGCTCGAACGCCTCGCCGCCCACGCCACCGAACGAGGCGACCTGCGCTCGTGGGTCAACAACGCCGGCGGCTCGGCGAACCGCATGCCCCTCACCGACATGCCCCGTGACGCCTGGGACGGCGACCTCGACCTCAACCTCACCGCGGTGTGGGAGGCCTCGGTGGTGGCCGCCGAGGCCATGAGCACCGGCGCCATCGTCAACATCTCCTCGATGGCCTCCCACGGCCCCACGCCGGGCAGCGGGCACTACGCCGCAGCCAAGGCCGGGGTCAACTCGCTCACCATGACGATGGCGAGGGAGCTCGCGCCCGACATCCGGGTCAACTGCATCGCGCCGGGCTGGGTGCCCACCGAGATCGTGATGGAGGCGCTCGACCTCGACCGCGCCGGTGTCGAGAAGATGGCTGCCCGCATCCCGATGGGCCGGCTCGGCACACCGGTCGATCTGGGTCTGGCGGCCCTGTGGCTCTGCGCCCCGGCGTCGGCGTGGATCACCGGCCAGGTGCTCGACGTCGCCGGCGGTTCCTGACGCCTGCGTTCGTGGGTCCGCCCCCGCCCTGTGCTGCGGACCCGCCGCTGCCGCCACACCACGACGGGAGGGCCTCGGCTCGCTCCGAGCTGCGGGTCAGTCGACGCCGCAGCGACCGGCGGTCCATAATCGATCCGTTGGTCGGTTCGCTCGGGCTCCGCAGCAGGTGTGGGACGGGCCGGGCTCGACCGAGGACGAACGACGAGGGAGACGCCATGGCCCAACAGGTCCCGGTCGCCGAGGGGGTCTTCACCTGGCCCTCGGATCGTCCACGGCTGCTCGGCAGCCGCTGCACCGACTGCGACAACGTGATGTTCCCCGTCCAGGGGGGCTGCCCCCGTTGCACCGGTGACTCGACCGAGACGATCGAGCTCGAGGACCACGGCACGCTGTGGACCTGGACCGTGCAGGGCTACCCGCCCAAGGCGCCGCCGTTCATGGGGGACGCCGACCCGGCCAGCTTCAAGCCCTACGGCGTCGGCTACGTCGAGCTGCCCGGCCAGGTCAAGGTCGAGAGCCGCCTCACCGAAGCCGACCCCGACAAGCTCGAGATCGGCATGGAGATGGAGATGGTCATGGACCCGTTGTACGTCGACGCCGACGGCAACGAGGTCGTCACGTTCGCCTTCGCACCCAAGAACCAGGGAGATCGCTCATGAGCTCTGACGACGTCGCCATCGTCGGCATCGGGATGCACGAGTTCGGCCGTCACGACGGGGTGTCGGGCATGGAGCAGGGCGTCACCGCCGTGCGCCGCTCGCTCGCCGACTCCGGAGCCAGGTGGGAGGACATGCAGTTCGCCTTCGGTGGTTCGCTCGCTGCGGGGGCTGCGGACACGATGGTCTCGCACCTCGGTCTCACCGGCCTGCAGTTCATCAACGTGATGAACGGCTGCGCCACCGGCGGCAGTGCGCTGTTCAGCGCCTACAACTCCATCAAGTCGGGGATGTTCGACCTCGGCATCGCCATCGGCTTCGACAAGCACGAGCGGGGCGCGTTCAGGGTCAACACGAAGTCGAGCGGCCTCGGTGACTGGTACGGGGCGAGTGGCCTGGCGCTCACCACCCAGTTCTTCGGCATGAAGATCAACCGCTACATGGCTCAGCACGGCATCTCGAACGAGACGCTGGCCAAGGTGGGGGCCAAGGCCTTCCGCAACGGAGCCAAGAACCCGATGGCGTGGCGGCGCAAGCCGTTGTCAGAGGACGAGATCCTCTCCTCGGCCATGCTGTCCTACCCGCTGACCCAGTACATGTTCTGCTCGCCGGGCGAGGGCGGCGTGGCCCTCGTGCTGTGCCGGGCCGACAAGGCCAAGGAGTACACCGACACGCCGGTGTACCTCAAGGCGGCCGTGGTGCGCTCACGCCGCTTCGGCAGCTTCGAGGTGATGGCCCCCTCGGTGGCCCTCGAGTCGGCCGCCGGGCCCACCGCAGACGCCTCAGTCGCAGCGTTCGAGATGGCCGGCATCGGCCCCGACGACATCGACGTCGCCCAGCTGCAGGACACCGAGACCGGCGCCGAGATCATGCACATGGCCGAGAACGGGTTCTGCGCCGACGGCGAGCAGGAGCGCATGATCCAGGACGGCGAGACCGAGATCGGGGGACGGTTCCCGGTCAACACCGACGGCGGGTGCCTCGCCAACGGCGAGCCCATCGGGGCGTCGGGGCTGCGCCAGGTGTACGAGAACGTGCTGCAGCTGCGCGGCGACGCCGGTGAGCGCCAGGTGCCGAACGACCCGCAGGTCGCCTACACCCACGTCTACGGCGCGCCGGGCATCTCGGGCGTGACGATCCTGGCCCGCTAGCGGGTGGCGATCGATCTCGGCCGGGCGTTCCACCACGGGGTGCGGGTGGCCGACCTCGACGCGGCCATGGCCGAGCTCGGTCCCGCCCTCGGCCTCACCTGGGCCGAGCCCCAGACCCGTGATCAGCCCGTGTGGACGCCCGCCGAGGGCGCCCGCGTCCTGGCGTTGCGGTTCACGTACTCGTGCGAGGGGCCCGACCACGTCGAGCTCCTGCAGGGCCCGGCCGGGACGATCTGGGACGGGCGCGAGCACCCGGGGCACCACCACGTCGGGGTGTGGGTCGATGACGTGGCTGCGTCCACGACCGAGGCGATCGACGCCGGGTGGTCACTCGTGGCCGCGCAGTCGCCCGCCGAGGACGGCTACGGCCTGTTCACCTACGTGGCGCCGCCGTCGGGGATGATCGTCGAGCTCGTGTCCTCTGTGGCCCTGCCCCGCTTCGAGCAGTGGTGGGCCGGCGGGTCCCTGTAGGACCTTGCAGTCGCACGTGTGACGCCTGTGTACGGACCCCTGGATCGTCGCCGCCGGCCGAGATGGCCGGGCGCGCCGTCGCCTGGTGGCCTCGGCCCACCGACCCGCGGCGCCTAGTGCATGCATGCCGCTACGGTCCCTACATGGCGCTGCTCCAGGTCCGGGACGTCCCCGAGGACGCCTACGAGCTGATCCGCCGCCGGGCGCCAGCGAACGGGCAGTCGATGCAGGGGTACCTGCTCGGTCTCGTCGTCGCCCACGCGCGTCGTCCGACGCCTGAAGAGGTGCTCGCCGAGCTCGACGAGGACTTCACCGCCTCGCCGCCGGTCGAGTTGGACACCGCCGACCTCGTGGCCGACCTCGAGACCCAGCGCGCTCGACGTTGATCGTTGCCGACGCCTCGGCCCTGGTGCTGGCCGTGGTCGACACCGGGAACCGGGGGCGGCGGTGCGCGGGTTGCTCCGGGACGGGGCGGCGGCCCCTCACCTCGTCGACGTCGAGGTCGGGCACGCCCTGCGCCGCCTGGTGGCACGGGGACGGCTCGCAAGCGCGGAGCTATCACCGCCGCCCCCGGCCACCGGGCCGACGTTGCGACCGTCTGATCCGACCGCAGCGGCCCGACGGCACGATGCACGGGCGACCGGGTCCGACTGCCCGGCACTCGTGACGTCCGGCCCGTCCCGCCTCGCGCGCCGTCCCGGCGCCGTCGCATCGGCGGTGCGCCGGACGGAGAGGTCCGTCGAGGCGGGAGTGGCGTGCGCCACCAGGCCTAACGGGGGGCGATGACGGTGATGCCGTTGGCCGCTGCGGCCTCGATCAGGCGGTCGTCGTAGCACACCAACGCGTCGAGGTCGTCGCCGAGATCCAGCGCAGCGGCAAGGTGCACCGCATCGAGCGAGCGGAGACCCGACGGCTCGAGGCGGCCGGCGGCCTCGAAGATCGCAGTGGTCACCTCGGTGAGCGTCACCGCACCGAGCACCGCTCGTACGCGAACCGTCGACGCAGGATCGAGGCGCCGGCTCGCCCGCATCAACTCGGTCCGCACGAGGTCACACGCCGCGGCGTCTACGTCGTTGGCAGCGAGCCAGTCGCTCAGGGCGGGGTTCTCGGGCTCGGCGACCACCAGCTTCACGAGCGCCGACGTGTCGAGGTAGTGGGCCATGGCGCCAGCGGCCCTCAGCGGTCCTCGCCGTCGCGCAGCTCAGCGAGCACCGGGCTGAGCGGTGGGCCCGTCGGCGGCGGTGCGAGGTCGGCGAGTCGCTGGCGCGCCGGTCGAGCTCGACCGGCCTCGATCAAGCTCTTCAGACGTGACCGTGGGATCGTCGTCAGCTGGGCCACCGGACGCCCCCGGTCGGTGATCACCACGACGATACCGGAGACGGCCTCGGCGACCACCGCCGATGCGTTCTGCTTCAGCGCACGGATCCCGACCGTCGACATGTGCTCCATTGTAGAACGTAGGCCTGGCGCACTGCACTTGCGACGCGAACATCACTGCCGGACGGTGGCGAACCGTGACACACCACTAGGCCTCGCCGAGGTCGTGCTCGGGCAGCGGGAGGTGGGCGAGCCCGGGCAGGAACCGTTCGGTGTCCCCCTCGGCGGGCACCGCCAGCATCTGCTCACGGGTGCGGCGGCTGCCGAGGAAGCGCATGAGCTCCCACGGCGACAGCTCGACGCGCAGCTCGGGCTCACCCTCGCCCACGGTCCAGGCGGTGTCGCCGTCGCAGAGCGTGACGGCCGGCAGGTCGTTGGTGCGCAGGTCCGCGTCGACCATCCCGAGGATGATCTCGTTGGACAACCGGACGCCGTCGGTGTCGCGGTCTCCGGGTCGGCCGAGGGCACCCCGCAGGTCGTGCTCGTGGGCGACGACGTCATAGAGCAGCCCGCCCATGTTGACCGGCGACTTGCGGATGGCCGCCTCGAAGGTGGGGCCGTTGGCATCCCACTCGTCGAGCAGCTCGGCCACGCTGTGATCGGAGCGCTCGGCGACCTGGCGATCCACCCACGCCTGGGTGTCACCGTCGGGCAACCGGCGGGCCGCGAGGTCGGCGCACACCCCGGCGAGGTGGGCGACGGCGTCGTGCACCGTCCAGTCCGGACAGGCCGGCACGGTGCGGGCTGCGTCGCCACCGGACGCGCCGGCGAGCAACTCGCGGACCCGGCCCCGGGTGGCGGCGTACTCAGCGGCGCGGGCGTCGCCGTCGGCGGGTGGGGCTCCGGTCACGTGCTGCACGGCGGGCAACCTAGTGGTGCCACCGGACCGGTGCCGGGGCCGCAGCGCTCACCCCCAAGCCGCCCGGGAACCCCGCACCCAGCGCACCGCCGGCACCACCGGATCCCGCCGGTCGCCCGGGTCGTCCAGGTTGCCCAGCGCTCGCTACCGGCGCACCATCGGCATCACCGGCTCGCCGCCGGTGGTCATGCCGGCGACGTTGGCGGCCGCCTGCTCGGCGTAGTGCTCGTGGGGCAGGACCCAGAACCGGCGGTCGGCCACGGCCCCCAGCACCTGCTCGGCGACGGCCTCGGGCGTGACGGCCTCGCCGCCGGTCATCTCGAACGGCGTCGGCGGGGGGCCGGCGGCGTCGGGGCGGTTGCGCTCGCTCGTGCCGATGTTGGTCGACACCACCCCCGGGCACAGCACCGACACGCCGACCGGTGTGGCAGCCAGCTCGTGGAACATCGACTGCGACAGCCCCACGACGGCGTGCTTGGCCGCCACGTAGGACGAGATGCTCGGGAAGCCCAGCAGCCCGGCGGTCGAGGCGGTGTTGACGACGTGGCCCTCGTCCCCCGCCGCCAGCATGCGAGGCACGAACGCCCGCACCCCGTGCACGACCCCCCACAGGTCGACGCCGAGCACCCACTCCCAGTCCGCCAGCGGGCCCCAGGCGTCGTGGCGGGCGACGACGCCGGCGTTGTTTGCCACCAGGTGGGGCACGGCGACGGTCTCGCTGATCTCGGCTGCGAGCGCCTCGACCGCGTCCCCGTCGCTGACGTCACAGCGCCGGACGTGGACCTCGACCCCGTCGGCGGTCAGGTCCGCGCCGGCCTCGTCGAGCGCGCCCTGCTCGATGTCCACCAGCACGACCCGCATCCCCGCCGCACCGCTGGCCCGTCCGAGCGCCAGCCCGATGCCGCTCGCCCCGCCGGTGATCAGCGCCGTGCGCCCCTCGAACCGTTCCATCCCGCTGCCCCCTCGACCCGGATCGGGCGTCACCGTACCCGTGGACAACCTCGGCCGAGCCACCGTGGCGCGCCTGGCGAACCGTGGGCTCGGCTGTGCGACGATGTGACCGCCAGCACGGGCGCGACGGTCCGTGGCGAGGAGGGGGTCCGTTGAGCCGAGACGCGATCGAGGAGCTGACGCACCGCTACGCCGACGCGGTGGTGCGCCGCGACGCCGACCGATGGGCTGAAACCTGGGCGGTCGACGCCCGCTGGAACCTGGGTCGCGACCGCTTCGTCGAGGGGCGCGACGCCATCCTCGAGCTGTGGCTGTCGGCGATGGGCGGCTTCGAGGCGGTCGTGCAGAACGTGTTGAACAGCGAGGTCGACCTCGACGAGGTGGCCGGCACCGGCACGGGACGCTGCTACATCCAAGAGGCGTACCGCCGCACCGACGGTACCCCCGGCATCTTGTTGGCCCACTACGACGACACCTACGTCCGCACCGACGACGGGTGGCGCTTCGCCTCCCGCGAGCTCGTCGTCCACTACGGCGGGCCCCCGGACCTGTCCGCCCCCTTCGCCAACACCGCCGCAGCGACCTGACACGTCTCTCGCCGAGGAGCCCCCATTGCCGACCTTCGCCCGACGACTCGCCGAGGACCGTCCCGACGAGGTGGCGTTGCGTGACCCCGACGGACCGATGGGCTGGGCTGAGGTCGACGACGTGTTGGACCGGGTGGCCAACGCCGTCCTGGCCGCCGACCTCGGCGATCGACGTCGGGTGGCGGTGTTCGCCGAGAACGCCTCGCAGACCGCGCTCGCCCACCTCGGCGGGCTGCTCGGCGGGGCCTCCACGGTGCCGGTCAACTTCCACCTCACCGCGGACGAGACCGCCTACATCCTCGAGGACTCCGAGAGCCGCATCGTGTTCGTCGGACCCGAGACGGCCGAGGTCGGGGTCGCCGCCGCGGCGGCGGCCGGGGTCGACACGGTCATCGGCTGGGGCGACGACCTGCCTGCCGGGGTGCGCCACTGGGACGACTGGTTGGCCTCATCGACCCAGGGCGCCCCGCCCGACGACGTCGAACCACTGCCCAACCTGCTCTACACCTCGGGCACCACGGGCCGGCCCAAGGGCACCGAGCTGCCCCCGACGATGTTCGCCGGGGGCGTCACCATCGCCGAGCACCTCGAGGAGCTCAAGCGCAACGCCTTCGCCGCCTTCGGCACCCACCTGGTGGTCGGGCCGATGTACCACACGGGCCCCCTCAGCGGCATGCGGCTGCTGGTGGCTGGCATCCCGTCGGTCATCCTCGGGCGCTTCGATGCCGAGGCCACCTTGCGCAGCATCGACGAGCACCGCACCGAGTCCGCGGTGATGGTGCCGACCCACTTCGTGCGCCTGCTGGCGCTGCCCGAGGAGGTGAGGGCCCGCTACGACGTCTCGTCGATGCGCCTGGTGGCCCACACCGGCGCCAAGTGCCCGATCGACGTGAAGCGGGCGATGATCGAGTGGTGGGGGCCGGTGTTCCGTGACGCCTACGGCGCCAGCGAGGTGGGCACGACGTGCACGATCTCCAGCGAGGAGTGGCTCGAGCACCCGGGCTCGGTGGGGCGGGCGGTGCCCCCCTTCGAGGCGCTGGTGGTCGACGACGACGACGTCGAGGTGTCCCCCGGCACCGAGGGCCGGCTGTTCTTCAGAGACACCACCGGGCGGGGCGTCGTGTACCCCAACGACCCGGAGAAGACCGCGGCGGCTCACATCGCCCCCGGGGTGTTCACCCTCGGGGAGATCGGCTACGTCGACGCCGACGGCTACGTGTTCATCACCGATCGGTTCAGCGACATGGTGGTCTCGGGCGGGGCCAACATCTACCCGGCCGAGGCCGAGCAGGTGCTCATCGAGCATCCCGGGGTGGCCGACGTCGCCTGCATCGGCGTGCCCCACCCCGACATGGGCGAGTCCCTGCGGGCGCTGGTGGTGGCCGAGGACGTCGCCGCGCCGCCCGACCCGGGTGAGCTCGTCTCGTGGTGTCGGGAGCGCCTGAGCCACTACAAGTGTCCCCGCTCGGTGGAGATCGTCGAGGACCTCGGCCGCAACACGATGGGCAAGATCAACAAGCGGGCCCTCCGAGCGCCCTACTGGGAAGGGGCGAGCTAGGTGCGACGCCTCGAGGGCCGCACCGCGGTGATCGTCGGGGGCGCGTCGGGCTTCGGTCTGGCCACCGCCGAGCGCTTCGCCGCCGAGGGCGCCCACGTCGTGGTGCTCGGACGCCGGGGCGAACTGGCCGCCGAGACCGGGGCACGCCTCGGCGGCAGCGGCGGACCGGTCGACGTGACCGACCGCGCCAGCGTCATCGCCGCCACCGAGCGGGTGGTCGCCGAGCGGGGCGGCGTCGACGTGGCGGTCAACTACGCCGGTTACGAGCGCAGCACCCCGATCCGTGACCTCACCCCCGAGATCCTCGGACCGATGATCGAAGTGCAGCTCACCGGGGCCATCTGGTTCCTCCAGCAGATGGCCGGGGCGATGGCGGCCAGCGGCGGTGGGTCGGTCATCAACATCTCGTCGTTCACCGCCCACGCCCCCTCGGTCGGTCAGGCCGCCTACGCCGGCGCCAAGGCCGGGCTCGAGTACGTCACCGAGATCGCTGCGCTGGAGTACGGACCCGACGGGGTGCGGATCAACGCCATCGCCCCCCACCTCATCGAGACGCCGATGACCGAGCGGTTCTTCCAGATGCCGCTGGTCGTGGAGGCGATCACCCGCCAGACGCCGCTGCGCCGGATGGGCACCGTGGGCGACGTCGCCGCGTGCTGCGCCTACCTGGCCAGCGACGATGCCGCCTTCGTCACCGGTCAGACGATCCGCGTCGATGGGGGCGGGTCGACCCAGAAGCTGCCGACCGCCGACGACTACCAGCTGCTCGCCGCCGCTCATCCCGAGCTGGTGGCCGCCCCGTCCGGAGCGTCGGCCCCGCCCGATGCATCGGCGTCGACCGAGCCACGGGCCCGGGCCGATGCGGCCACGTCGCCTGCCGGCACGACCGCCGGCCATCACCCCGAGGAGCCGACATGAGCGCCACCACCGAGACCCCCGCCCCCGAGGCGGCCGGTCCGACCATGCAAGACCTGTTCGCCCTGGACCCCGATGCCCTGCGCTGCCCCCACGAGGTGTGGCAGCCGGTGCGCGACGCCGGACCGATCCACTGGGTGGACGAGACCGGGCACTTCGTGGTGACCCGCTACGACGAGATCATGCAGATCGTGCGCGACCCCGAGACGTTCTCGTCCCGAGCGCCGACCGGGCCCCACGCCGGCAACACCCTCGTCGAGCGCATGATGGCGGTGGTGGCGGCCAAGCCCGAGCTGGCCGAGCTGCTGGAACGGTCGGGGCGGCGCAACCGCTCGGCGGTGCTCTTGAACGCCGACCCGCCCGCCCACCAACGCCAGCGCCTGCTCGTCAACCAGGCCTTCACCCCCCGGCGGGTCCGCCAGCTCGAAGACGACATCGAGGCCCTCACCACCGAGCTCATCGACGCCTTCGCCGGTCGGGGCCGGGTCGACATCGTCACCGAGCTCGGCGTGCCCCTGCCGCTGACGATCATCGCCCGGGCGCTCGGCGTGCCCGACGGCGACCTGGCGACCTTCAAGCGGTGGTCCGACGACCTGGTCATCCCCGTCGGTGACCACGACCCGAGCGAGGAGCGCATCGAGGACTACATCCGGGCCAACGCCGCCTTCAACGACTACTTCGAGGAGAAGCTGGAGGACCGCCGGGCGAACCCCCGTGACGACCTCATCAGCGACGTCGTGCAGGCCCGCCTCGACGGCGACGAGCTGAGCACCCACGAGATGCTGGCCATGCTGCAGCAGTTCCTCGTGGCCGGCAACGAGACCACGACCAAGCTCATCACCTACCTCGTGCGACACCTGTGCCTGGACCCCGAGCTGCAGTCACGGGTGCGGGCCGACCCCGAGCTGGTGCCCGGCCTGGTCGAAGAGGTGCTGCGGCTGGAGGCTCCCGTGCAGGGCCTGTACCGCACCGCCAACGTCGACACCGAGATCGCCGGGGTGGACGTACCGGCCGGCTCGTCGCTGATGTGCGTGTACGCCTCGGGCAACCGCGACGGGGCCAAGTTCGCCGAGCCCGAGCGGCTCGACCCCGAACGCAAGAACACCCGCCAGCACCTGTCCTTCGGCCAGGGCGCCCACTACTGCATCGGCGCCAACCTCGCCCGCTCCGAGGCGCGCATCGCCACCCAGGCGTTGCTGGCGCGACTCGACGACCTGGCCCTCGACCCCGCCGGCCAGCCCGGCGTCGCCGAGCCGAGCTACGTCCTGCACGGCCTGAAGCACATGCCGGTCACCTTCACGGCGCGCTCGTAGGATCGCGATGTGAGTCGGGCACCGGCCCAGCAGCGACGAGGCTGGGCGCGGACGCCTCGGTCCGCTGGCCGGTCGGGAGCAGGACCCACCCCGGCCTCGCCGAGAGGTGACCCGCCAGCCGCTCACGAGTCCTTCGCCGATCTGACCCAAGCGGCTGCTGTTGCACACGCGTCCACGCCGACCTGGAGCATCGCCCCGTGTTCGCCAGGGAGATGGACGTCTGATGGCCGCAGCGGTGGGTGAACAGCACGTCGGAACAGCCGGTTGCCCTTCGAGTCGACGTCGGCGCTGAAACCCTCTGGCCCTCTGGCTCGGTCGTGGACAGCTCGCTGGCGAGATCCATCGTGAGGCCAGACGTCGCGGACGTAGAGATCCACGAGCCCGTGCTCGATCTTGTAGATCAGTCCGGCCGGCGTGTTGAAGTACAGCCACGTCGTGTTGACCGTCCTCATGGAGCTCACCTGCGGATCGATCATCTCGTCCGCCGCTTCGAGCCGGTCAACGAGCCAGTCCCGTGTCGCGATCGTCGCCGGGTTGTCCGGGGCAGCTGTGCGGGCTGCGGCCTTGAACGTGACCAGGCGTCGCGCCCGCCATTCCAACCGCGCAGCAACGTCTGGGTGCTCCGCTTCCGCCGCTCGTTCGAGCTCCCCGACGATCTCCTCGATCGCGACTGCGCCCAGCCCGGCCAGGTGCTGCTCGTTCGAGGTGAGGTAGCTGCGCGGTGCGATCGCGACCGCGCCGACCACGTCGACTTCCTCCTGATGTACCGCCGCTCGGAGCGCGTACCGCTCGAACTGGCGCGGTTGCAGGACTGCGTCCAACCTGTCCTCGATCAGAAGGCGGCCGATCGTCCCGTCTGCCCAGCGCAGCTCGGCGAGAAGATCGTCCTCACCTGCCGCATCGGGATCGATCGTCGAGTCGATGTTGCTGACGGTGACCGTGCACTCCACCGGGCGTTCTGTCGGCGGGTGGCCGTGTAGTACCCCGCGGCTGAGCAACCACCCTGCGAACGACGGCCGGCACTCCAGTTCCTCGGCCAGCAGAAGGTCGAGATGTCGCTCGTAGACCCGCCGGGACCATCCGTCGGGATCAGTCATGGCTCGCTAGCCCTCGTGGCCGGACGCAGCGGTCGGGGCTCAGGGGAGTACTCGTCACCCGGCGATGAAGGGCGACGGGCGTTCATGACGAGTGGACTTTTCCCAGAGGGCGGGCCACAGCCCGCAGCCGATGCGAACGGATCCAGAGCGCTCGCCGCTCGGGCAACTCCAGCACCGCTGCCCGATCAGTCACGCCGCAGGCCCTTCGTGGGCCGGTCAGCGGCGGGCACGTGGCGTTGCGCATCGAGAGCGACGTGCTCTCTGAGGTGGTCGCGCAGGTAGGGCGTCGTGAAGTCGACCTTGCCGTGTGCGACCGGCTCGATGAGTTGTGTGGCGATCAGGCGCAGCCGGTACTGGCTGGCGTAGTTGGCGTCGACGTTGAGCCGTGCGGCGATGGCGCTCATGGTCGAGGGCCCATCGTCGAGGGCCATCGCCAGGAGGAACGTCCGGTCCACCTCCGAGAGATCGGCGAGCGCCGGCTCGTGGACCAAGGAGCCGAGTCGGCGCCGAGCGGCTGCGATGCCGGCGTCGACGGCGGCATCGGCGACGGCGCCTTCGCCGGGCGGTTGGCGCCAGATGTGGTAGCCGACGAGTTGGATCAAGAAGGGGTAGCCCCCGGTCGCCTCGGCCGCCCGGGCGCTGAGCGCGGGTTCGATCTGCCGTTCGCCCCGCTCGAACGGCTCGGTGATGGCGGTGGCGACCTCGTCCATCGGTACTGGGCCCAGGAGACGGCGGTCAGCGCGACGGAGGAAGGTGAGCACGTCGTCGTTGAGGACGGCGCTGACCGCCGAGGGGAGACCGGCCCCGGCGAAGGCGATCTCGCGTTCTTCTCGCACCAGGTGCTGCAGCACCGTGGCGACCTCTCGGAGCTCGGCAAGCACCTGGCGGTGGATCTCATCGACGGTGAGGAGCAGTCCGGTCCCGTTGGTGGCGAGCAGTTCACAGATGGCGGTGAGCCGGGTGCGCAACGCAGGTGCGGCCTTGTGCGCCTGTCGGGTTCGCCACGTCGCGCCCCCGAGGACCAGCGGGGCGCTGAGCCCGGTCATCGTGGTCATCCCGGCGGCCGGCTCGGTCTCGGCGAGCAACGCCGGGAGGTGTTCGTCGACGAGGCGGTCGACCAGCCCGGTGGTGGCGGTCTCGGCGACGATCCGCCATCCCCGTTGGCGGGCGAGGTCCTCGACCTCGTTGAGCATCACGGTCTTGCCGGTTCCTCGGGCCCCGGTGTAGATCGTCATGCGTTCGGGAGCGCCGGGGCCGTCGCTGAGACCAGCGTCGAAGTCGTGGAGCAGGTCCGTGCGACCGACCAGCAACGGGGGGGAGACGCCGAAGGTCGGCGTGAACGGGTTGCGAGCCACGGCCGGACCCTCTCCCGCTAGCTTTAGAAGTCGTTAGATCTTTTAGAGATGGGGCAGGGTGGGGTGTGGCCATCTTGTTGTGGGCGAGCGTCCTGATGCTCGGTCAGCAGGCTGGCACGCACGACCAGCAGGTCGTCGAGGGTGAGCACGTGGGCCCGTTCCTCGGCTTCCAACCGCTGGGCCAGCTCGTGGCCGTCCCGGTCGGCCGAAGCGGCGAGGTCGCCCCACCCGTCGGGGTCGGCCGGCGGCACCGTTCGGTAGCCGTTGATGTAGCGGCGCCGCCGTTCCTGGTCGTCGTGATCGGCCAGGTACTCCCGCACGGGTGATGGAGCCCGCCCGCGACGGCGGGTTCGTCGTCACCAGCGCCCGGGACGCCCACGAGGCCGGGCACATCCGCAGCGCCGGCTTCGCTGACCTCACCGATGAGCTGTGTGACCCCGACAGCCCGCACCGCTTCGCCGTGCTGAGCCCCGAGCGGTTCTGCGCCGCCATGGGCGCCCTCGGCGTCGGCGACGACAGCTGGATCGTCTGCTGTGACCGCAGCATCGCCGCCTGGGCCGCCCGGGTGTGGTGGATGCTGCGCTGGGTAGGCTTCGACCGGGTCGCCGTGCTCGAGGGCGGGCTGCGACGGTGGCGAGCCGAGGGCCGTCCGCTCGGCCCTCGATCTGCTCGACGACACCGGCGCTTCCGGCCCGTCGACGACCTCGGCGCTCGCTTCGACGGCGACCGGTCCGCCCGCACCATCGCCTCCTACGGGGGCGGCATCGCCGCCTCGTCAGACGCCTTCGAATGACCGTGCTCGGCTTCGACGACCTCGCGGTGTACACCGTCTCGCTGCAGGAGTGGGCGGCCGATCCGTCGAACCCCCGTGCGAGACATCCACCGACGGAACCGACGGGCGGCGCACCCGAGCCGCGGGGGGCGGCTGGCTCCGGCGCCGACTCGCAACGTATCCGAGTGCCTCACCACGCCGGGGTGACTCACGCCGCCGTCGGCGCCTGCGTTCGAGGCCCAGCGCTGGTGTCGCCACCGAAGCCGGCTCGCCGTGCCGCCTCTCGCACGTGGGCGACGTCGTGGGGCTGGGCCAGCCCGTCGAGATCGGCGAGGATGGCCGACACCTGATCGGCGAGCGGACCGACGTCGGCGCCGGGCCGTCGCCGCTGGGTCTCGTCCCGGGCGGTACCGAGCGCCACGACCAACGCCGCCAGGACGAGCGGGTCGGTGCGGGCCGCCCGCCGCACCGACGAGATGGCGAGATCGACGAAGTCGGCGTGCTCGAGCTCGGTCGTGCGGATCACGACGCGACCGTCGTCCTCGACCCGGCGGGGGGTCAGGTCACGGATCAAGAGCTCGGTGATGATCGCCGTCAGCCTTGGGAAGACCTCCTGTGCGGTCTGGGGATCGTTCACCCCCGGGGAGAGGGCCCGCAGCGCGATGTCGATGAGCTGGATGATGCCGAAGGCGACGTCTTGTTGCATGGTCCGATGCGGACCGACGACCACCGCCCTGTGGAGCTGGCGGCGGACGTCGTCGGGACGGTCGGGCGTAGGGGTGACGAGCAGCACCGGTTGGCCCTCCTGCACGTACTCGCCGGTGTGCACGACCAAGCGCAACGTCGAGCCCTGCGGCACGGCCGAGACCATCAGCCGGATGCTCATCTGTTGGACCCATCCACGACTCGGCGAACCGACGACCAGGGCGTCCGGGGGCGCGGGCAGGGCAGCGGGTAGATCAGCGTCGGTGCGATCGTCGTCGGCCGACACAGGGTCGGCCGGAGCTTCCTCGACGTCGCCGTAGCGCTGGCGGATCACGTCGAGCGTCTCGTCGGTGACGCGGTTCGCGATGGTGGCGACCCGCAGGCCCCGAGCGGTGTGGTTGATGGATGCGAGCACGGCGAACAGCGCGACGACTCCAAGGACCCACGCCGTGGCGACCGTGAGGCGGGGGACGAAGGGGGCGGTGTCGGCGGTCGGGCCCTCTACCCCCCGGAGGGCGACGGCGCAGAACGAGAACGTGCTCATGACGACGCCGATGACGACCTGGGTGAAGCGGTCCCCGAGGAAGTTGTGCAACGAGCGTGGCCCGTACTGGCTCGACGCCAGCTGCACGGTGAGCAGCGTCAGCGAGAACACGATCGAGGCGGCGGTGATGGTGCCGCCGGCGAGCACGCCGAGCATCGTGCGGGCGTTGTCGACGGAGGTGTCGAGGAAGGCGGGCAACGTGCTCGACTCGAAGCGTCGATCGACCTCGAGCGTGCCATAGGCCCCGAGGATGGACATGGCAACGAGGACCGCGGGCAAGAAGAACAACGAGTGCACGAGGCCGTCGAGAACCGCCCGCAGACGTAGGAACCGGACGCCACCGTCGAGACGTGCGCGTGAGCGACGTGCGGGCACCGGCCCGGGAGTGCCCACGCCGGGGCTCGCTCAACCTTCGTGGCGCGGGCGGCGATCACTCGCCCGCCTCGTCGTCGCGGCTGCGCCGGCGGCGGCGAGGCCGAGCGACGTGGCGCCGACCAGTCCGGCGAGGCCGTCGAGACCAGAGCTGCGGACGAACCCGGGCTCGGTGTGCTCGGCGATGCCCGGGTAGCGGCCCAGTCGATCGGCCAGCTCGAGCCGGGTCGCCTCCAGCAGGCCCGGCATCGACATCACCCCTCCGCCGAGCACGATCCGGTGGGGGGCGATCGTCAACACGACCTGCTCGAGACCGGCGGCGAGGTACCAGGCCTCCGTGCGGACCGCCTCGTCGAGCTCGGCGCCGGTCAGCGCCTCGGCAGGTCGAGCCCACCTCGCCCGCATGGCGGTCCCCGAGGCGAGACCCTCCCAGCAGTCGCCGTGGGTGGGACACGTGCCCTCGACGTCGTCGCCGGCCCGGCGAGCCACCGCTACGTGACCCATCTCGGGATGGCCGAGCGCGCCGACGATCTCACCGCCGACGACGTGACCACCCCCGATGCCGGTGCCGATCGTGAGGTACACCAGTGAGTCGACGTCGCGGCCGTGGCCGTGGGCCGACTCGCCCAGCGCGGCGGCGTTGACGTCGGTGTCGAGGTGGACCGGCGCGCCGATCGCCTCGGCGACGGGGCCGACGACGTCGACGCCCGGCCACCCGGGCTTGGGGGTGGCGGTGAGGCGACCGTGGCCGGGGTGGCCGACCCGGATCTCGACCGGGCCGAACGACCCCAGACCGACGCCGCGCACCGGACCCCACCTCGACCGGCCCCGTCCGAGGTGCTCGACGACCCGGCCGAGCGTCTCGTCGGGCCCGGTGGTGGGGAAGGTTGCGTCGTGAAGCGGCCGCAGGGGATGGCGGGCGAGCCGGCACGACACCTTGGTGCCGCCCATCTCCACGCCGGCCACGAGCGGCCCCGACCCCCCTTCGACGTCGGTGGGGTCGGTCATGGCCCGCCCGGCGCGCCACGGCGGGCGCCCGGACAGCGGTGACAGGCGTGCCCGATCATCCGACGACCACCGCCTCAGTAGCGGTAGTGGTCGGACTTGTAGGGGCCGTCGGGGGTGACGCCGATGTAGGCGGCCTGGTCCTTGCTGAGCTCGGTGAGCTGGGCTCCAAGCTGGTCGAGGTGCAGGCGGGCGACCTCCTCGTCGAGGTGCTTGGGCAGCACCCGCACCCGGTCGGTCGCGTACTCGCCCTCGTTGCGCCACAGCTCCAGCTGGGCCAGCACCTGGTTGGTGAAGCTCATCGACATCACGAAGCTGGGATGCCCGGTGGCACACCCGAGGTTCATGAGCCGCCCCTCGGCCAGCAGGATGATCGCCTTGCCGTGGGGGAACACCCACTCGTCGACCTGGGGCTTGATGTTGCGGCGCTCGACGCCGTCGCCGCGCTCGAGGCCGGCCACGTCGATCTCGTTGTCGAAGTGCCCGATGTTGGCCACGATCGCCTGGTGCTTCATGGCCCGCATCGAGTCCAGCGAGATGATGTCCTTGTTGCCCGTGGCGGTGACGAAGATGTCGACGTCACCGACGACGTCGTCGAGGCGCACCACGGCGAAGCCCTCCATCGCCGCCTGCAGCGCGCAGATCGGGTCGACCTCGGCGATCAGCACCCGGGCGCCCTGGCCTCGCAGCGCCTGGGCGCAGCCCTTGCCGACGTCGCCGTAGCCGCACACCAGCGCGGTCTTGCCGCCGATCATCACGTCGACGGCACGGTTGAGGCCGTCGATGAGGCTGTGGCGGCACCCGTAGAGGTTGTCGAACTTGGACTTGGTCACCGAGTCGTTGACGTTGATCGCCGGGAACGCCAGCTCGCCGTCGCGGGCCATCTGGTCGAGTCGGTGCACGCCGGTGGTCGTCTCCTCGGACACCCCCCGGATGCCTTGGGCCATGCGGCTCCACAGCCCGTCGTCCTCGCCGAAGGTGCGGGCCAACAGGGCGTGGATCTCGCCCTCGTCCGCGCTGGCACCCTCGACGGCGTCGGGGACCGCGCCCTCGCGCTCGTAGCGGGCGCCGAGGTGCACCAGCAGCGTGGCGTCCCCGCCGTCGTCGACGATGAGGTCGGGCCCAGAGGCGTCGGGCCAGCGCAGCGCCTGCTCGGTGCACCACCAGTACTCAGCGAGGGTCTCGCCCTTCCACGCGAACACCGGTACCCCTCGCGGCTCGTCCGGGGTGCCGTCACGGCCGATCACGACCGCAGCCGCCGCCGGGTCTTGGGTGGAGAAGATGTTGCAGCTCGCCCAGCGCACCTCGGCGCCGAGCGCGACGAGCGTCTCGATCAGCACCGCGGTCTGGGTGGTCATGTGCAACGATCCGGTCACCCGGGCGCCCGCCAGCGGCCGGGTGTCGGCGTGACGCTCGCGCAAGGCCATCAGGCCGGGCATCTCGTGCTCGGCGAGACGGACCTCCCTGCGGCCCAGCTCCGCCGTCGCCAGATCGGCCACCCGGTACTGATCACCCGGCAGCACGGGGCGGTCGCGATCGTTCACGTGGGGCTCCTGGGGTCGATGTCGAAGGGGCCGACCACCCGCGCCGTCGAGGCAACCCGAAGCGAGAGGGTGCGAGACCCGATCGCTGGTGAGGCTACCGACGCCCGGTCGCTCAGGAGGCGGCCCGTCCGGCGAGCTCGAGCTCGTCGAGCACGGGCGCCGGGCCCGGATCGATGCCGATCAGCTGGGCCAGGTGCACGGCGACGTGATCGCCGTACTGCACGAGATCGAGCAGCTGGGCGAGCGGACCATCGCCGTGGGCGCGGACGACGTCGTAGCGGTGGACGACCTCTTCGAGGTACCGGACCACCAGGTCGAACTGGGCGTCGACCTGGGGGTGCTCGTAGTCGTGGCGCAACAGCACCATGGCCAGCAGCTGGCGGGTGATGTCGCCGTGCTGTCCCCACCCGGCCAGCTCGTGGTGGCGCATGTCGGGCAGCTGGCCCCAGAAGGCCGGGGTCTTGGCGTCGGCGTTCATGCGTTGCTTCCACCGGGCGGCGGCCACCCCCCCGACGGGCCCGCCCCCGTAGACGAGGGGGAACCGGCCGGCGAGGCGTCGGGCGAGCTGCTCGGCCGGCGAACCGTCGGCGACCAGCTCGTCGCGGCGCGCGGCGAGCACGTCGACGGCGTCGCTCACCCACACCGAGGCCCCGGTGAACAGCCCGACCCGTTCGAGCACGACCAGGGGCGGGATGGCGAGTGAACCCAGCGCCGCCCGGCTGACTGGAGCCGGTCCGACGACGGGCACCAGGGGCAGATCGTGCTGAGCCGCCAAGGCGGCCAGGGCGCCGCCCCCGGTCACGATGACCACCGACGCCCCTGCCTCGACCGACTGCTCGGCCGCCTCGGCGGTCTCGGGGGTGTCGCCGTCGTGGGCGAGGGCGAACACCAGGGTCCGCTCGTCGACGAAACCGGGCGTCTCGTAGTCACGACAGACCACCAGCGGCACCGGCACCATGGGCGCCGCCACCGCGGTGACGAGGTCACCGGCCAGCCCGCCGACGCCCGAGCCGACGATCGCCACCCGGTCGACGTCACGGTCCCCCACCGGCCCGAGCGGCACCGCCGCCGCCACCTGGGCGGACTCGGCGATCTGCTCGGGCAGCGCGGCGAGTGCGTCGCGCAGTCCGAGCCGGTCGAGCGCGGCGCTCACGTCCCCTCGGCGTCGGGGTCGAACGTGGGGTCGATGCCGTCGGCCTCGGCCTTGGCGGTGAGCCGGGAGAGCTCGGCCCCGTCGAGGTCGTCGGCCTCGTCGATCAACATGACGGGGATGCCGTCGTCGATGCGGTACGAGCGGGACAGGCGCGGGTTGACCAGGCGCTGCTCGTCGGGGAAGTACCACAGCGGGCCCTTGTCCTGCGGGCACGCCAGGATCGACAACAAGACGGGGTCGAGGGTCACCTGGACGCCTCCGGCTGGGGATCGGCTGCTGGGTCTGGCGGCTGTGGCGATCCGGCGTCGGACCCGCCACGCACCACCGAGAGCACCTCGGCGACGCGCTGGTCCTTCTCCGCCTCGGTCGGCGCCTCCAGGTTCAGCCGCAACAGCGGCTCGGTGTTGGAGGGTCGGACGTTGAACCACCACTCGCCGAGATCGACGGTGAGCCCGTCGAGGCGGTCCTGGTCGGCTTCGGCGTACCGCTGGGAGATGCGTTCGAGGACCGCAGCGGCGTCATCGACGGTGGAGTTGATCTCGCCCGAGGCGGCGTAGCGCTCGAAGGGCCGGCGCAGCTCGGACAGGGGCCGGCCGGCGATCGAGCACGCCTCGATCACCACGCAGGCGGCGATGAGCCCGGAGTCGGCCCGGTAGTTGTCGGCGAAGTAGTAGTGACCTGAGTGCTCGCCGCCGAAGCGGGCGCCGGTGGCGGCCATGTCAGCCTTGATGTGGGAGTGCCCGACCTTGGTGCGCACCGGGGTGCCGCCCCGCTCACGCACCACCTCGGGCACCGCCTTGGAGCAGATCAGGTTGTGCAGGATGGTCGCCCCGGGGTGCCGTTCGAGCACGCTGGCGGCCACGATGGCCGTCGTCGTCGAACCGGACACGGGTCGGGCCTGGTCATCGACCAGGAAGACCCGATCGGCGTCGCCGTCGAAGGCCAACCCGAGATCGGCGCCGGTGGACAGCACGCGCTCCTGCAGGTCGACCAGGTTGGTGGCGTCCAGCGGGTCGGCCGGGTGGTTGGGGAACGTGCCGTCGAGCTCGCCGTAGAGGAGGTCGAGCTCGACGGGGAGGCGCTGCATGACCGGGGGCACGACGAGGCCGCCCATCCCGTTGGCGGTGTCGGCCACGATGCGAAGCGGTCGCACGGCGGGCACGTCGATGAAGCCGAGGACGTGCTCGACGTAGGCGCCCAGCAGATCGCGCTCGGTGACCGTGCCCCGGCGCTCGGCTGGTTCCAGACCCGCGACGGCGTCGGCCTTGATGCGGTCGAGGCCGGTGTCGGCTCCGACGGGCGTGGCGCCTGGTCCGCACAGCTTGGCGCCGTTGTAGCGGGCGGGGTTGTGCGACGCCGTCAGCACCACACCCGGCAGGCCGAGGGAGCCCGAGGCGAAGTACAACAGATCGGTCGATACGAGCCCGAGATCGACGACGTCGACACCCTGGGAGGTGATGCCGTGGCGCAGAGCCGCGGAGAGCTCGACGCCGCTCGGGCGCATGTCTCGCCCGACGAGCACGGTCTCGGCGTCGAAGAACCGCGCTGCGGCGGCGCCGATGCGCCCGACGAGCTCGGCGTCGAGCTGGTCGGGCACGACGCCGCGGATGTCGTATGCCTTGAACACGGCGTCGGGGTCGGCCACGGCCGGCGATGCTACCCGTCTGCCCCTGACCACCTCTCGGTGCGTGTCGTCCCCTGCGCCACCTCGGTGGTGCGAGGCGACGGTCCGAACGCCGCATCGGCCCGGGCCAGCGCAGCCGGGAGGTCGACGTCGAGGTCGTAGCGACCGTGGGAGCCCTGCCGGCGGACGCGCAGCACCTCGGCGACCATGTCGAGCGCCACGGGCACCACGGAGATGGTGCTGACCTCGTGGTCCTCGAGCACCACCGGCACCTCCACCAGCGACAGGCGGTCACGCTCGACCAGGTGCAGCACCTCGACGTCGAAGGCGAAGCCGTCGACGGTGCTGCGGGAGAAGACCAGGCGGGCCACGTCGCGACGCATGCCCTTGAGGCCGCACTGGGTGTCGCGGTACTGGCCCAACAGGACCAGGTGGGTGAAGAGGTTGAACACGACACTGCCGAGCTCGCGAACCCGCGGCGGACGTCGGCGCAGATCGGTCGAGGGGTGGCGCCGGTTGCCGACGACGACGTCGGCGCCGTCGTCGAGCGCACGCACCAGGCGAGCCAGCTGGGCGGGTGGGTAGGCCAGGTCGGCGTCGGTGAACACGACGTTGCGGCCCCGGGCGCTCAGCATGCCGGTGCGCACCGCGGCGCCCTTGCCCCGGTTGGTCTCGTGGCGCACGACCACGTCGGCGCCACCCGCCGCAGCCGCGGCGGTGCCATCGCTGGACCCGTCGTCCACGACGACGATCTCGAGCGGTCCGACGAGGGGCCCGAGCTCGGTGCGCAGACGGGTCAGGTTGGTGGCGATGCGCTCGGCGTCATCGACGACCGGCACGACGACGCTGACCTCGATCGGCCCAGCCAGCGGGGGCCGGCACGGGTTGGCGGCCTGCCCGGCGCGCACCGCCGCGAACAGGACGCGGCGGTAGGTGACGAGCCTGACCGCCGCCGCCGCGGTCAGCGCGACCAGCTCGGCGCCGATGAGCCGCCACGGGGTGAGGTCACCCGGACCGAGCGTGTACAGCGTGACGATGGCGACATCGACGACCGCCGCCGGCGCCACTGCGGCGGCGAAGGTCGAGAGGCGGTGGTCGACCGAGGCGAACGGGTCATCGGCGAAGGTCAGGTGTCGGTGACCGACGAAGGACAGCGTCGCGGCGACGAGCACGGCGGCGGCGGCCGCCACCGGCACGGGGAGCTCGAGGGCGAACACCGCGACGACGAGCGTGGCGAGGTGGACGGCGGTGACGACGGTGCCGACCGCGACGAAGCGCCGCAACCGACGCCTCATCGGTCCGGCCCGACGGGCCCCACCGGGTCCGGCGCCTCGGGCTCGTCGTCAGCACCGCTCGCCAGTCCGGCGCGCACGGGGGCGACGCCCTCGAAGGGCCACTCCCCGAGGTCGTCGTCGGGAGCCGGCCGCCGCTCGGGGTCGAGAGGACGGCGGGCCAGCACGACGGCCAGGATGAGCCCCACGACGCTCAGCACCATGGCCAGCCAGTCGGTCCCCGAGCGCTCGAAGGTGAGGGTCACGTCGTTGCGGGTGGGGATGACCACCATGGTGTTGGGTGTCACCCGGTAGGGCCCGTCGGCCCCCTCGGCGGTCCAGTTGGGGAAGTACGACGAGCGCACCGCCACGGGTACCCCGACGGTGTCGACGCTGAAGGACAGCTCGTGGTCGTCCTCGACGACCTCGCCGACGGTCACCGGCCGCAACCTCTGGCGGGGCACCTCGCCGTCACGGCCGATGCGAGCCCACCCGGCGGGGCCGTCCAGGGCGAGGGGGACAGCGCGCGCCGCCGAGTCGTTCCACCACGACACGGCCGGGTCGATCCACTCCCTGCCGGCCTCACCCAGCTCGACGGCCACCACCGGTTCGTAGGCCAACGGGGCCACCAGCGCGTGGTCGACCAGCTCGAAGACGCGCCACGGACCTGACACGGCGACCAGTTCGAGATCGGGGTGGTCGAGCGCCTGGGTCACGGTCTCGTCGTTGACCGCCATGTAGTAGCGACCGCCGAGCAGGCGCAGCTGCTCGACCCCTGTGGCGACGTCGACGGCCTCGGGGTAGGGGAGGTCGCGCATCGGGCGCGACGGGTCGACCGACAGGTTGTCCTGGGCGATGAAGTGGAACGGCACGGTGATCGACGCCTCGAAGAACAGGCCTTCCATGGAATCGATGCACCCGTCGGTGAACATCGGCAACAGCATGAGCGCCATCGGGGTGCCGTAGGTGTCGAGGACCTCCTTGTCGTACTCCCACAGCGCCCGGCCGCAGCCGACCTCCCTGCCGACCTCGCCCATGCGGGTGATGACCCCGTGGTACTCGTCATAGGCGGGACGACCCTGGTACCCGCCGTAGTTCCACCGAGCCCAATCGTCGATGTAGCTGTTGTCGGTGGTCCGCAGCCCGGGGATGCCCCAGCTGCTGGCGCCGTCAGAGGCGCTGGCGATGAGCGGCAGCCCGAGGCGCACCGGCTGGGCGGCGTGGACGTAGGCGGCGAGCGCGCTGAGCGCCAGGACCCCGACCGAGACCCGGCTGGCCCAGGGGCCGGGCCGGACCCGGGCCACCGCACCGATGCGCTCGCCGGCGGGCGCCGTGCCCGGATCATCGGCCGCCGCCGGGGCGTCGTCGGCACGACGGGGGGTCTTGTGGGAGTCCAGCACCTGTCGCCCGACGTCGCTCCACTCGATGATGCGCCGCAGCGCGCCGATCAGCGCGGCCACGCCGAGCGCGGCCATCAGGTACACGATCAAGTACCAGAACGGCAGCAGCCGGGCGTTCCACAGCCGGTACTGGGGGACGACGACGAACGCGACGGCGCTCGCCACCCCCACCAGGGCCAAGGTGGTGGCGGCGCGATCACCCCTGGCGAGTGCAGCGATCGCCCCGAGCGCGGCCAGCACCAAGAAGACCACGATCACCTTGCCGCCGGCGTCGACGGTCTCGTGGGGCTGGACCAGGTTGTTCAGCACCTGGAACGGCGCCGTGCCGCCCTCGATCTTCTCCCAGCCCATGTCGTTGACGTAGGCCGAGCTCGCCCAGAACGGCAGCACCCACACCGCCGACAACAGCGCGCCGACGGTCCCCGAGCTGATGACGAGCCACATCCGTCGGCGCCCCACCCGCTCGCGCAGCCCGTTCGCCACCACCAGCACGCCGATCCACACGACCACCGCGGCTGCCCCGGCCTGGGAGGGCAGCGGCCATCCGACGGTCACGCCCCGAGCCCACGCCAGCCCGCCCGCCACCCACAACCCGAGCAGCCCGAGGCGCGCCCACCACGGATCGGGCGGCACGAGGTGCGCGACCAGGGCCACCGCGACCACCCCGACCAAGAAGATGCCGGGGATGAGGTGGCACAGGCCCGTGAGGGCGATGAGCACGGCGAGGCGGGCCCGTCCGTGCCCGGTGCGCAGCACCTGGAGCAGGGCCCCGATGGCCAGCAGGGCGACGGCGAGGCTGATGGAGAAGGCGAACTCGCCGGCCAGGGTCGATGCCAGGTTGCCGCCGTAGATCGAGAAGTTGGTGTCGAACAGGAACGGCAGCGTGAACACCCCGAGCAGCAACGGCGTGGGATGGCGCCAGCCCGCCATCTTGCCCATCCCCCACGCCGCCCACGGCATGGCCGCCACACCGGCGACGCTGATGAGCTTGAAGGCGACGTCATAGGGCATGACGACGTCGAGGGCCACCACCGCCAGCGCGGGGAGGACCATGTAGAAGCGATAGGCGGCGAACCCGGCGTACCAGTCGTTCGACCAGCCGGTGAGGCGCCCGTCGGCGAGCAGCGAGTCACGCAGGTAGGCGGGGCCCCACACGTGGCCGCCGGTGTCCCCACCCGTGGCGGTCGTGTCGGTGAGGAGGCGGTCGCCGCCCATGGCCGCCAGCACCAGGATCGTGCAGGCGCAGAGCACCCCGACGGCGACCCACGTCTGCGGCGATGCCTCAGCGAGGCGGCGTCGCCACCCCCGACGCTCGGTCCTGGGCCGTGCGTCGGGCGCAGGTCCCCAGAAGCGGGTGCCGTCGCCGCCATCGCCGCCATCGCCGCCGACGCTGCCGTGACCGGTGCTGTGCGCCACGTGGTCGGTGCGGTCGGTCACGTCGCTCGACTGAGCGACCGAGCCCCGGGCCGACCAGGTCTCCCCCTCGGTCGAGCCCCACAGGGCCGGGGTCTCGGCGCCGACCAGGTCCCCGGCCGGGGGGGTCCTGGCGTCAGGCAGCGGGCCACTCGTCGCGTCCGCGGCGGAGCCGGCGCGGGGTGGATCGCCGTCGGGGGAAGCGTCCGGCCGGGGAGGCGGCGGGGGGACCGTCACGGTCAGATCAGTCTGACACCGATCGCCTGAGGCGTTCCGGCGCCTCTGGTCAGCGACGGCGGGTTGCCGCCACGCCCGCCAGGGCGCCGTGTCGGTCGACCTGCTCGCCGTGCAGGTACCACCACTGCCCCTGGCACGCGATGCAGGACTCCACGACGACCGGACCAGCCGGCGTCGCCCTCTCGTCGGCCACCATGACGTGGCCACGGTCGCTGACGGGGCAGTGCGTGCCTCGCTCCACGGTCGTCCTCCTCGGGATCGGCGGACCTGGGCTCCGCTCGCGGTGGTGCCGTCGACCCGACGGGGGGCACCTCAAGCGGTGCGCCGCAGGCCGCGCCGTCAGCGGGCTGTCCCCAGGGCGTCCTCCGGGGCGTGCGCCGGACCGTCGGCCGGCTCAGGTGGTGAGGGCCAGTGCCACCAGGGCGGTGGTGTTGAAGGCGACGTGGGCGACGATCGCCGGACCGACCCGCCCACTGACGTGGGCCCACCACCCGACGGCGAGTCCGAAGATCGTGAGCGCCGGCAGCTGCAGCAGCTGCAGGTGGGTGGCGGCGAACACCGCGGCGGCGACCGCCACCCCCCCGGGGGGCGCCAGCCGAGCGATCAGGCGGGGCTGGACGACGCCGCGGTGGAAGATCTCCTCGACGACGGGGGCGCCGATGGCCGTGATGAGCACGAGGGCGGCGACCCCGACCGACCCGTCGGCCCGGTCGGTGAGCTCCCGTGCGGGCTCGGACAGGTCGGCGTCGTCGAGCAGCTGCAGGATGGGCAGGTACACGAGCGGGATGACGAACAGCTGCAGCCCGACCCCGACCAGCACGGCGAGCCCCACCTCGCGACGGGTGACCCGGGCCCAGCCGGGGGGCAGCAGGGGTCGGCCGGCGTTGCGAGCCGCCAGGGCGGGGATCGCCAGCATGGGCACCCACAACCCGATCTGGATGGGGACGAAGGCCCACAGCGCCAGCTCGGTCGGGTCGTCGAGGCCGAGGGCGGCGATGAGGCCGGTCGCCACGAGGGTGCTCGTGATGAGCCCTGCCAACAGGGCGAGCGCGGCCACGCCGAGGCCGACACCGGTGACCGCCGGGCCGTCGGGCTCGGCGGTGGGCTCAGCGGGCACGACGAGCGATCCTACGGACGTCGCCCGCCGGGCGATCGCCGGCCAGGTCGGGGCCCCAGACGAGCCGTCAGCACCCGGCGCTGCCACACGCGACGCGCCACCCCACCCCTAGCCTGTTGGCATGGCCGACGGCAAGGACGATGTCAGCTCTCGCAAGGGTCGTGCCGGCCAAGGGTTCCCGCGCTGGTCGATCTGGATCCTGGTCGGGGTCGTGTTGGCCACGATGGCGCTGCCGCCCCTGCTCGGCTCGTCCGGTGACGGCGAGGACATCGAGTACGGGACGTTCCTCGAGTGGGTGGCCGACGGCCGGGTCGAGTCCATCGTGATCGACAACACCAACGGCGACATCACCGGCGAGACCCGCGCCGGCGATGGGTTCAGCACCACCGGGCCGCTCGAGCTGACCGAGACCGATCGCGCCCGCCTCGACGACAGCGGCGTCGAGGTCTCCTTCGAGACGCCCCAGGGCAACTTCTTCACCAACCTCTTGCCCCTGCTGCTGCCCGTGGCGCTGCTCATCGGCTTCTTCTGGTGGATCGCCCGCCGCCAACAGAGCCAGATGGGCGGCATCATGTCGATCGGGCGCTCCAAGGCCAAGACCTACACGACCGAGCGGCCGGCCACGACCTTCGCTGACGTCGCCGGCTACGAGGGCGTGAAGCGTGAGGTCACCGAGGTCGTCGACTTCTTGAAGGAGCCCGAGCGCTTCGCCGCCATCGGGGCCCGCATCCCCAAGGGCGTCCTGCTCGTCGGCCCGCCCGGCACGGGCAAGACCCTCATCGCCCGAGCCGTCGCCGGTGAGGCCGGTGTGCCGTTCCTGTCGGTCACGGGCTCCGACTTCATGGAGATGTTCGTGGGCGTCGGCGCCAGTCGCGTCCGCGACCTGTTCCAGAACGCCCGCAAGCTGGGGCGGGCCATCATCTTCGTCGACGAGATCGACTCCATCGGGCGCAAGCGCGGGGCCGGCCTCGGCGGCGGGCACGACGAGCGCGAGCAGACCCTCAACCAGATGCTGGCCGAGATGGACGGCTTCGAGGCCACCGAGGGCATCGTCATGATGGCCGCCACGAACCGGCCCGACATCCTCGATCCCGCCTTGTTGCGGCCCGGTCGCTTCGATCGCCAGGTCGTGGTGCCCCTGCCCGAGATGGAGGAGCGGCTGGCCATCTTGGGCACCCACTGCCGCGACAAGCAGATGGGCGACGACGTCGACCTCGCCACCATCGCCCGTGGCACCCCGGGCATGAGCGGCGCCGACCTCGCCAACCTCGTCAACGAGGCCGCCCTCTACGCCGTGCGTCGGGGGGCCGATCGCATCGAGAACCTCGACTTCGACCAGGCTCGCGACCGCATCCTCATGGGCCAGCGGCGCGAATCGGTGGCCATGACCGACGCCGAGAAGGAGGCGACGGCCTACCACGAGGGCGGTCACGCCCTGTTGGCCACGGTCCTGCCGTCGGCCGACCCGGTGCACAAGGTGACGATCTTGCCGACCGGGATGGCGCTCGGTGTCACCCAGCAGCTGCCCGAGGAGCGTCACAGCTACCGGCGCGACTACATCGAGGACACGCTGTCGGTGATGCTCGGCGGGCGCCTCGCCGAGGAGCTGGTGTACGGCGTGCCGTCCACCGGGGCGGCCAACGACCTCGTCCGAGGCACCGAGCTCACCCGCAAGATGGTCCGCGAGTGGGGCATGAGCGCCAAGATCGGGCCGCTTGCCTGGGGTTCCAACCAGCAGGTCTTCCTCGGCGACGAGCTGATGAGCTCGCGCGAGTACTCAGAGGACACCGCCCGGGTCATCGACGAAGAGGTCGAACGCATCCTGCGCGAGCAGGAGGATCGGGCCCGTGATCTGTTGATCAGCCATCGTCGAGGCCTCGATCTGGTCGCCGAGGCGTTGCTGGTCGACGAGACGATCTCGGGGGCCCGGGTGCGAGAGCTCATCGATCAGGGCATCGAGGAGACCGCTGCCGCCAACCGCCCGAGCCGCGGCGATCCCGGTGACGACACCGCAGCCGTCGGGCACGCCAGCGACGACGCGTCGGTGAGCGAGCCGCACTGACACCGAGACCTTGCGGCGGCCGAGCCCCCAGGGCGCGGCCGGTCTCCGATCCGACGAGGCGCCCGACGCGCCCTTGACACGGACGCTCACCGAGCGGCACCGGCGGGGGTGCCCGGGTCAGCGTCACCGCCGGTGATCTCGGTCACGGTCGACCAGAGCTGACCCGGCTCGACGACGCCCACCCACGAGCGGCGCACCTCCCCCCCCCGATCCACGAGCAGCGTGGCGGGCACGGCTTCGATCCGATACCGCTCGTGCACCGCCCGGTCGCGCTCCCACGTGACGTCGATCACCGAGATGCTCTCGGACTCGAGCGGGGCGACGGCACGACGCACCGATGCGCACGCGTCACAGGTCGCTGACGAGAACACGACCAACGCCCACGCGCCCGTCGCCTGGGGCCAATCGGCGCGATCCACGTGGGTGGCGAGCCGGTGGTTCAGCGAGGGGGCCAGGGCCGGCCGCCGACGGCGATCGACCAGCGCGGCGACGCCGACCGCTGCCACCAGCACCGCGACGGCCAACAGCCACCGCTCCATCAGCGACGAACCGACGCCGAGCTCACCGCACGTCCACCGGGACCGCCATGGTCCAGGCCGTGCTCAGCGGCACCGGCCCGGGGCCGCCGGCCCCCACGGCGATCGGCACGTCGGAGATGACCTCGACCGAGGCCCGTTCGATCGACATGGTCGACACGTCGACTCGGCGCTCTGATGCCGGGGGGATCTCCTGCTCGGCGACCTGGACCCGTCGGCCGTCGCCGAAGCGGATCACCCTGGCGTCGGCGGCCGTGGCGCCCGGGTTGTGCATCACGATCGTCGTGGCCCCCTCGGCGGTGTTGGTCGCCAGCGGTGCGATCCACCTTGTCGACAGTGAGGTCGTGCCCGGACCGGCGTCGTCGCCGCCGGCGATCACGGTGCCGTCGGCGACCTCGACGTCAGCCACCGACCGGGCCGCGAGCTCGGCGACGACGTCGGTGTCGGTGAGGGTGGTGACGACGAGCGAGTGATCGACGCCGTCGGGGAGGCCGAAGGTGGCCTCGTCGATGGGTACGACGAGGGCGTCGTGGGGGGCGACAGTGCGCTGCTGGGGCAACACGTCGAGCCCGTCGGCGTGGACCTCGATGTCGATCTCGGCGGGGCGCTCGCTGGGGTTGTGGACGACGAGCTCCTCGACGACGCCCAGCTCGAGACGACCCCCAGGCAGGTACCAGGTGGGGGCGGCGAGCCGAGCGGCCGGGGCGACCGACAGGCCCCGGCGGCCGTCACTGCCGTCACGGGTGAGCACCCGATCGACGGCGACCCGGCCGCTGCGGACCTCCAGACGGGCCGACACCCGCTCACGGCGTCGCACGAGCTCGCCGACGTCCAGGGCCCGGGAGCGCCCGGCGGGCACGACGACCCCGTCGAGGGCGGCCCCGGCCACCAGCCCCGATTCGGCCTCAGAGACCACCTGGAGGTCGATGACGGCGTCTTCGCTCAGCGGGTCGAACACCACGTGCAACAGCTCGGCGTCCGCAGTCGTGGCGCCCGTCGAGACGAACCAGTCGCTCTCGATGCGATCGAGGCACGGTGCGATGTCACGGCCCAGCTCGCTGGTCAGCTCACGGGCGACGATCACCTGGGCCGAATCGACCTCCACCACCGCGGCGAGCCCGACGTCGTCCCCCAGGTCCTCGGCGGCGAGCTCGACGAGCCCGAGCGGGGGGACCTCGACCTCGACGGCCTCGGCCGGCAGTGCGGCGCTCACCACGCTCACCTCGGCGATGGCCGGCTCGGCGGCGGGGTTGGACAGCAACAGCGTGCCCTCCACCGCCGCTCCGGTGATCGTGCCCTCGGCGTCGGTGACCTCTGATGTCCGCAGGGTCGGGCAGAACCACACGGGGGGCGTGCCGGGCCGGCCGACCACCGGGAGGGCCTCGCCGACGGTGGCCAGACGGGTGGCGGCAGGTCCGTCCTCGGCTGCGTCGACCACGCCGGCGGCCGCCAACCCGGCGCAGATGAGCGCCACGACGACGATGCGACGGATCACGTGACCCCGGCGGGGATGGGCTCGTTCGTGGCGTCAGGTCGGGTTCGACGCCGGCGGCGGCGCTCCTCGCGTCGTCGGCGGCGTCTCGCTCGACGACCAGGAGGTTCGTCGTCGAGCCCGGCCACCGGGTCAGCGGTCTCGATGTCGGCGATGAGCTGTCGCCCGACGGCACGACCCTCATCGGTGATGCCGCGCAGCGACCGCCACCAGGTCCACATCCACGCCAGAGCCAGGGCGGCCAGCATCGCCCACCGCCACGGGGGGTCGTCCCGGGAGATCTCCAGCGTGCCCCCAGCGTCGGCCAACGCCGCCTGGCCCACCCCGAGGGCCGGCGTGGCGCGCAGCGTCGACCCGCTGACGGTCAGGTCGAAGCGGTCCAGGGGCCGGCGGGACGAGTAGATCTCGGTGCCGGACCCGACCCGGTCCGGTGCGGGCTCGGCGGCCGCGACGGCAGAGGCCACGTCGTCGGCGTCGTCGAAGGCACCCGCCGGACCGACGGCGTCGACGGGGATCGCCGCGTCGTTGCGGTAGACGACGACCGCCCGGTCGGTGGGCACGCGCCGCAGGTCGAGCTGCTGGTCGAGGCGGTCCAGGATCCGAGGGTCGACCGGGCGGGGCTGGACCGAGGTGAACGACGGGGCCGGAGCCTCGGCCACCACGACGTGTCCGATGCCCGCCGGAGCGAGGCGGCGGCCGACGCGCGAGGTGTCGCCCCTGATCAGCTCGCCGACGGCGTCGAGCACCGGGGCGGTGGCGTCGTCATCGATCGCCGGCCACTGGTCGATGAGGTCGGGCAGCCCGTCGGTGACGGCCACCTCGACGTCGTCGAGCACCACCTGGCCGGGCAGCGGGAGGGCGTGGGGGTGGCCGATCCACAGCACCCGCTCGGCGGGGGGGACCTCGAGGCCGGCGGCGGCACCGTCCTCAGAGGTCGGGCCGGGCGCGGCGATGACGTCGGCGTCGAGGAAGCCGACCGACTCGTACAGATCCGCGGCCGGGACGTCGACCCTTCCGTCGGGGAGCTCAGCGAACAGGGGCAGGGGCGTGACGGCCAGGGCGATGACACCGATGGCCACGACGAGCTGGCGCCAGCCCAGACGGGCGGCGGGCACGTCGCGTTCGCGGGTCACGACGGCGGCGGCGGCGGCCACGGGCAGCATCGGTCCGGCCAGGGCGAGCACCACCGTCGGGTCCGGCGCGGCACCATCCCACCACGTCTGGCCGACCGCCCAGGCCAGGGCCGTCGCCGCACCCAACGTCGCCCACGCTCGGATCGCCCAGTGCAGCCGCCAGTCCCGACCCACCAGGACGGGCACGGCCGCGACGACCAGCGGTGCCCAGCCGAGCACCCCGCCGAGGGGCCCGACGTCGGCGCGCACCATGGCCCCGACCCCGTCGGGGCCGTCGAACAGGCCAGCACCGAACAGGTGGTGCAGCGGCGGTGGGGCCTCGACCGCCCCGATGACCCATGGCAGGTGCAGCGCCGCTGCCCACACCACCGCGACGACGAGCGCGACCAGTCCGACCAGGCTTGCCCGCACCCCGTCACCGGCGAGCACCGATCCGACGAACAGCGCCACGCACAGCACCGCAGCGGCGCCGACCGCCACCGGGGCGGTGGCACCGACGACGGCCAGCAACAGGGCCAGGCCGGCGATCTGGGCGGTGCGGGTCCGCCGGGTGCCCTGGCGACCGAGCCCCGACGCGGTGTCAAAGGGAGCGAAGCCGCCGATGCGGGCCACCCGGGCCAGCACGAAAGGCATGGCGGCCCAGGTGACGAGCAACGTCCAGGACCCCTGCGCCAGCCCGGCGTAGGGCAGGGGGGAGGCCGCCGCCACGACGAGGGCAGCGATCGACGCGTGGCGAGACCCGAAGGCGCCGACGAGACGCCATGCGCCGAGCAGGCCGAGCGGGATCGCACCGATGATCACCACCGTCCGCAACGTCGCCGTCGTGAGCGGCACCAGATCGACCAGACCGACCAGCCCGGCGGCAAGCGGCGGCTCGATCGCGGTGCCGAGCCACGACGAGCGGAACCCCGAGACGGCGACGCTTCTCAGCTCGCCGCCGCTCGGCCAGGCGGCCATCTCGTTGATGGCGGGGATGCCGCGGGTCCAGACGTGGCGGGTGGCGGTGGCGACCACGACGAGCACCACCACCCAGGCAACCGCCGAGCGGCGCCGAGGTCCGGTCGTGATGGATCCGACGAACGACCGGCCCGCATCGCCGAGGGCGGTCATCTTGTCGTCGCGATCGACCCGATCACGCAGGAACGAACGCATCCGGGCGCTCCCGCTGGCCTGCAACGTCGCCAGGTCCCTGTCGCTCACCTGGCGGGTGCCCTGCACCTGGCGGCGCTTGGCTCGCAGCGAGCGGGCGCGCCGAAGGTTCCACGTCCAGGCGCCCAGCACGTCTCGGGCGTGGCCCGGACGCCCGTTGACCAGGGCGTAGAGCGCCTCGATGACGCTGAGCAGCATGGCTGCGGGGGCTAGGGCGACGAGGCGCATCGTCGACGTGGTGGCCAGCAGCGAGCGGAGGCGGTGTCGGTGCTGGAGACGGCGGCGATCGTCGCCGCGACGCTGCCCGAGGGCTTCGAGGTGGCGGACCCGGGCGTCGGGGGCGACGACGACCCGGGCGCCGGCGAGGTGGGCCCTCCAACAGAGGTCGAGGTCGTCGCCGAGGTAGTCGATCTCGGCGTCGAAGCCGTCCAGGACGTCGAACAGGTCAGCTCGCACGAGGGTGCAGGCCCCCGGGACCACGACGACGTCGCGCACCCGGTCGTGCTGCTCCTGGTCCAGCTCGTCTCTCTCCACGAGGGGGGCGACGACGCCCAACCGGTCAGCGGTCGCTCCGACCGCCAGGAGCCGGCCAGGCTCTTCCCAGCGCACCAGCTTGGGTCCGACGATGCCGGCGTTGCCACGCACCGCCTCGGCGACGAGCAGCGACACGGCGTCGGGGGCCAGGGCGATGTCGTCGTGGCAGAACAGGTAGAACGCCGCACCCTCGACGAGCTCGGTGACCTGGTTGGCTGCGGCGCCGAAGCCCTCGTCGCCGTCGAGTCGTCGCAGCACCGCCGAGGGCAGGTGGCGGGCCAGCAGGGGCGCCGGGTCGGCGTCGCCGGCGTTGTCGATCACGAGGACCGCCAGGCGGGGGTAGTCCTGGTCCGAGAGGGAGGTCAGCATCTCGGCGAGCCAGTCGCCGGCGTCACGGGTCACGACGACCGCCACGACGGCCGGCGCGGTGCTGGGCTCGCTCACGGTCTGGCGAGGCTAGTGGTGGCCTCGACGCCTGGCGGGGCGCCTGGCTCGGGTGTGCCAGGTGGGGCCCCGTGCGAGGTCACCGGTAGCGTGCGGGACGCACAGGCACCGAGGACCGGAAGTGATCTGAACGTGGCCGACCGTCCGCCCAGCGACCGATCTCCTGGTGACCGCCCGGCAGGCGGCCGAACTTCCGGCGGTGACCCGAGCGAGCGGGCCCGCCAGGTGCTGTACGTCTCGGTCGGCGCAGGCCTCCTCGCGTACCAGCGAGCCCAGATCGCCCGACGCCAGGTCGGCGAGCGCCTCGGAGCCGACGCCCTCGGCGACCGGGCCCGGGCGGTGGGCCAGGCCGTGGAGTCCCGAGCCCAGGCGGTGGACCGCACCGTCGACCAGCTCGCCGCCCCCCTCGAGGGGCAGCTGCCCGCCGAGGTGCGAGCCACGCTGCGTCGCTCCCGCACGGGCCTGCGTCGCCTGCGGGGCCGAGCCCTCGGTGGTGACGTCGACGCCGGCACCGACACGCCGGGCTGACGCCACACCGCCGCCGGGGCCGGGGCCGACGTCCGGCCGTGGTCGACGCCGAAAGGTCGAGCGTGGACCCGCCGAACGGGCCGTCACCACCCCGAGATCAGGGCAGGCTGGCGGTCCCGGCGATCGGGCCGCCGAAGCGGCTGCTCGGATGGTCGATCACCGAACCCCGGGTGTAGGACAGCCCGTCGCTGCGCACGAGCCAGTACCCCTCGCCGTTCATCGGGACGGCCATGCCGATCACCGGGACTGCGACACCATCTGGTGCTGAGCCGTGGTCCTCGGCAGCCCCGAAAGCGAACACGTCGCCCCCCCTGGTGATGATCCAGTAGCCCTGCCCGCTCGGCAGGGTCGCCATCCCGACGACGGGGTCGTCTCGTTCGCTCCCGCCGATCGAGCCGTGGAAGCGGGCGTCACCGAAGGCGAAGACGCCCCCGTCGGCGGCCACGAGCCAGTAGCCCCGCCCGGTGGGGGTGGGGGCCATGCCGACGACCGGGCTGACCAGCCGCATGTCGCCGGTCGACCCGTGGAAGCCGGCGCGGCCGTAGTTGAAGATCCCGCCGTCCGAGGCGGCGAACCAGTAGCCCTCACCCGAGGGGTGCGGCGCCATCGCCACGACCGGTTCGTTCAACGTCAGGCTGCCCGTGCTGCCGTGGAAGCCGGCGCGACCGTAGGAGAAGATGCCGCCGTCGCGCCCCAGCAACCAGTACCCCCGTCCCGAGGGATGGACGGCCATGCCGACGATCGGCTGGTTCAGTGCGAGCCCGGCGGCGTCGCCGGCGTGGGCGGCGTCGCCGAAGGCGCCGACAGCTCCATCGGCGCGCACGACCCAGAAGCCCTCGCCCCGGGGTCGAGCCGGCGGATCGGGGGCCGGGTCTGGCTCGGAGGTGGGCGGGGGGGCGGGCGCGGCACCGCCGAGGAAGTCGGGGAAGCGGTACCAGTCCGAGCGGAGCCCGAACGCCCGGCGGAACGGGTCGTTGGACCAGCTCCACTCCGAGAGCCCGAACCCGACGTCGACGTTGCCGTCGCTGCCGACGAGGCGGATGCCCTCGACGCGCCCACCCCAGGCGCCCAAGCCGTTGCGATCGGTGACCTCGATCGATTCGAGGGTGCCGAGAGAGGGCCACCGGGCCTCGATCGCCGCCCGGGGAATCGTCGTGGACCACGTGTGGTTGGGGTTGGCCGAGACCGAATCGCCCTCATCGACGACGGCGCCGAAGGGGTTGCCGTCGGCTTGATCAGAGGTCCAACCCCCGGTCGAGGAAGCGAACTCGGTCAAGGCGACGCGGCCGTCACCGAAGGCCCGTACGTGACCGGCGGTGTCGCGCACCGCTCGCCGGGTGTTCTCCTTGGTCCCGCCGTGGTCGCGGCCGCCGTCGATGGTCGACCACGCCCCGGCGTACACCTGGCAGGCCTGGGTGTCACACGTGTCGGTCGCCCACGTCCCGGCCCGGCGCACCCGGGACAGGCGCACGGCGTAGGAGCGGGCCGCGACGGCCTGGGCCTCGAGCGCAGCTTGGCCGGCGCCCCCGCCGAACGATCCCCACCCCGGCGGCGATTCCCGGGGCACGACCCCCATCAGGTAGGTCTCAAGGTTGACCCGGTTGCCGACCCAGGTGCTGCGTCCGTCGTCCTTGGACGCCCACAGCGCCCCGCGGTAGGCGGTGCGTCCGAGGGCTACGCCATCGCGGCTCCACTGGCAGATCTGTGCGAGGTCAGCGGGGTCATCGGAGGCCCCCGCGCCCGGGGTGATCGCGACGTAGCGGTAGCCGGGACCGCTGGCACGGGTCCCTGCCTGCGAGGAGACCGGCCGGGGCACCGTCCACGGCCCGGCACAACCGGGCCCCGTCTGGACCATGGCTGCAGATCCGTCCCAGGTGATGCGGGTGTAGGTACCGGCCGCCACGGTCTGATCACCGACCTCGTAGGGGTGGCCGGGGACGACGACGACCTTGCCGTCTCCGGCGGGCCCGTCGTTGGCGCTCAGGTGCACGGTGATGTCGACGTCGGGAGTCGTGGCGTGGCTGGTGTTGCCGTAGAAGTGATCGAGGATGCGCCCCGAGCTCCAGCCGTCCAGGGCGTAGCCGAGCGCCCCGTACTGACCCATGCCCCTCCCGTGGCCCCAGCCGCGACCCTCCACCCGGATGGCACCGGGGGCGGCGACCTTGGGCGTCGGCGGGTCGGGGCGGGCATCGACGGCGAGGGGCGCCACACCGCCCGGCGGTGGTGGGGTGGCCGGCTCGGCGGCGACGGCGGTCGGGGCGACGAGCGCCGCCAGGATCATGGACGTGAGCAGCCAGCGCGTCCGCATCTAGTTCCCCGTGACGGCGACGTGACGGCCCCCGGGCAGCTCGACGGTGGCCGCCAACCGCCCGGACGAGCCGTCGAGGCGGGCGTCGGTCCACGTGGAGGGTTCCGGGGCGCCTGTCGCAGAGCTTGCCAGACCAGGACCGGAGATCGACGTCGTGGGGCCCCCCGCATCGACCCTGGGCGCGTCGCCGAAGTCAAACAGGGCGCCGTCGGAGGTGAGCATCCAGTACCCGCCGCCACCGGGGGAACGGTTCATCCCCACCACCGGCGCCACCGACGGCGATCCTCCCATCGAACCGGCGAACGCCGCACCACCGAAGGCGAACACCCCACCGTCAGCCGCCACCAGCCAGTACCCCTCACCACCCGCCGAGCCCGCCATCCCCACCACCGGCGCCACCAACGACGACCCCCCCATCGAACCGGCGAACGCCGCACCACCGAAGGCGAACACCCCACCATCAGCCGCCACCAACCAATACCCCTCACCACCCGCCGAGCCCGCCATCCCCACCACCGGCGCCACCAACGACGACCCTCCCATCGAACCGGCGAACGCCGCACCACCGAAGGCGAACACCCCACCATCAGCCGCCACCAACCAATACCCCTCACCACCCGCCGAGCCCGCCATCCCCACCACCGGCGCGGCGAGGGTCAAGCCGTCCAGACCTCCCAGGTCGGGGGCGTCACCTCGGGCGTGGACGGTCCCATCGGCCTCGACCATCCAGTACCCCCGCCCCGAGGGCGTGGCGGACGCGCCCACGACGACGGCGCCGGGGGGGGCGTCGCCCCAGCTGATGGCGTCACCGTAGGCGCCGACCCGGCCGGTGTCGGTGACGGTGAGGAGGCGCACCGGCTCGGCCGTGGCGGCCACGTCGGCGGCGAGCGTGCCGTGGCGAGATCCCGGGGTGGCACGGCCCGCCCGCCGCAACCGGGCCAGCACCTCCGCTGCGGTCCACTCCGGATGCTCGGCCCGCACGAGCGCTGCGGTCGCCGCCACCAGCGGAGAGGAGAACGAGGTGCCGCTCACGCCGCTGTCGTAGTCCCGGTCCGAATCGGCGCCCAGGGTCAACAGGTCGTGGCCCGGGGCGAACAGGTCGACCCAGTCCCCGGTGTTGGAGAAGGGTGTCACGGCCCCGGTGGCGTCGACGGCGCCGACGGCGAGCACCCCGTCGTAGGCCGCCGGGTAGCGCAGCGAGTCGGTCGCCCGGTCGTTGCCGGCGGCGGCGACCATCACGACGTCACGCCGGCGGGCGTGCTCGACGGCCTCCTGCAAGGCATCGCTGCGCCCACCGGCGAAGGACATGTTGACCACCTCGACGCCCCGGTCAGCGACACATCGCAGGGCGGCGACGACGTCGGCCTCTCGGGCCAGCAGCAGCCCGTCGGTCACCTGCAGCACCGCCACGTCGGCCACCGTGGTCGACCATCCCAGGCCGGCGACCCCGACGCCGTCGACGGCGGCACCGATCAGACCGGCGACCCGGGTGGCGTGGGCGCTGGCGCCGTTCGGGTCGGCCATGCCACACGACGACCAGTCCTCGACGCGCCCGGCCAGCTCGGCGTGGGTGCGGCGCACCCCCGAGTCGAGGACCGCCACGACGACCTCGGGGTCACCCCTGGTGACCTCCCACGCCTCGTCGGCCCCGAGGGCGTCGAGGTACCACTGCCACGACGACGAGCCGGTGTCGTCGAGGCACCGCCGGTCACCGCGGCGCAGGCAGGGTTCGTCGGGCAGGGCAGCCGCCACGTAGTCGAGCTCGGGCCGGATCGTCTCGACACCCGGCCGGGCGACGAGCTCGGCGATGGCGTCAGCCCCCTCGGGTGCCTCGACGACGACCCACCCCGGGGCGATCTGCTGGCCGCCCACCTCGTCGACCCAGTCGACCTGACCGTCGATGGCCACCATCAGACGCTCCGGGGGGGCTGGCGGGGCCGGCGGTCCAGGCCGTACCGGCAGACCTGCGGGCGCGTCGGCGGTGACGGTGGACTCGGCGCCGACGGTGGACTCGGGGGCGAAGGGGGCGCCGGGTGTCGCAGGTGCGGGGGGTGCGAGCGAGGCGAGCAGGAGGGCGCCGAGCACCGCAGACGTCCACGCCGGGGCCCACACCGAGGGCAACGTAGCGCCGGCGGGCTCGCAGCGGCCGTCAGCTCCCCGCGGGCTCGCAGCGGCCGTCGGGTCCCCCGGGCCGGCGAACGGGGGGCGGCCGGCAGCGGGCCGCAAGGGCGGCGAGCGCGATCAGCCCGACAGGTCGGCGTCGGGGGAGGGGCCGCTCGGAGCGCCCGGTGGGCCAGCGTGGCGGGCCAGGTCGGCGACGACCATCTCGGTGATCATCTCGGTGAACCCGGTCGTCGGCGACCACCCGAGCACCTCGGCGGCCCGGGAGGCATCGCCGACCCGCTCGACGGGCTCGGCGGGCCGCACGAAGCGGGGGTCGACGCGCACGTAGCGCTCCCAGTCGTCGAGCTCGGCCGCGCCGAACGCCGCAGCCACCAGCTCGCGGACCGAGTGGGTGCGTCCGGTGGCCACGACGAAGTCTCCGGGCTCGTCTCGTTGGACCATCTTCCACATCGCCTCGACGTAGTCAGCGGCGTGGCCCCAGTCGCGCCGGGCGTCGAGGTCGCCGAGCACCAGCTCGTCGGCGAGGCCGAGGGCGATGCGGGCGACCCCGTCGGTGACCTTGCGGGTGACGAACTCGATGCGCCGCCGGGGGCTCTCGTGGTTGAACAGGATGCCGCAGCTGGCGTGCATGCCGTAGCTCGCGCGGTACCCGAGGGTGACGTCGTGGGCGAACGCCTTGGCCGCCCCGTAGGGCGAACGGGGTCGGCGGGGGGTGCCCTCGTCCTGGGGCGACTCGTCGACGTCGCCGAACATGTCCGAGCTGGACGCCTGGAAGAACCTCACGGGGCGCCCGGTGCGATCGCTGAGCGACCGGCACGCCTCGAGGAGTCGCAGCGCTCCCAGCCCGGTGACCTCTGCGGTCAGCTCGGCCTGTTCGAACGAGCGCTGCACGAAGCTGGTCGAGGCGAGGTTGTAGACCTCGTCGGGCCGGGCGGCCTCGACGGCGGCGTGCAGCGACGCCCCGTCGGCCAGATCTCCGACGATGAGCTCGACCGGCCCCGCCGCCATCTCGGCGACGCCGGGTGCGTGGCCGCCCTGTGATCGGACGAGGCCGACCACCCGGTACGAGCGACCCAGCAGCAGCTCGGCCAGCAACGAGCCGTCCTGGCCCGTGATGCCGGTGATGAGCGCCGTTCGCACCACCCCTCCTGGTCCGGGCAGACCGAGCCCCGGCCCCGATCGCGCCGCCACCGTAGCCCTGTCACCGCCGGCGGTACCCTCCTGAGCCGTGGCGCCTCCCACACCTGGCGCCCCTGACCGGCGGACACGACGCCGATCAGGCCTCGTCGAGGTCGTACGCCGGCGCTGGCGTCGCCTGCCAGCCCGGCTCGCCCGGCACCGGCTGGGCCACATCGTGCTCGGCCGCCTCGCCGGTGACGATCGATCCGATGATGCCGGGGTCAGCGGTCTGGGTCGAGCGGCTCGGCGGGCCCTCGCCGACGCCCGCTACGACGTCGACTACTACGGAGCGGGGCCGACGGTCGGCCGGGGCTACGCCGATCTTCGCCGGGGCACCTCGAACGCTGACGCCCTGGCGGTCGCCTGGTGGACCTGGTTGGACGTCGACGCCGCCGTCGACGTCGGGTGCGCGGCGGGCTTCTTCGTCCAGGCCCTCGGCGAGCTCGGCATCGACGCCCGGGGGTTCGACCTCAGCGATGCGGCCTTCGCCCGAGCCGATCCGGCGACCCGGGCCCGGTTGGGTGTGGCCGACGTCCGCGACGGACTGCCCCTCACCGACGGCGAGGTGCCGCTGGTGTGTGCCGCCGAGACCCTCGAGCACCTGGCGCCCGCAGACGTGCCGGAGGCCATCGCCGAGCTCGCTCGGGTCAGCTCGGCGTGGGTGGCGGCCACGATCCCGAGCTTCGGGCCCAACGCCAGCGGCCCCGACGGGTGGCTCGAGGGCAAGGTGACCCCTGGAGCGTTGGCCCGCCTCACGGGGCCGGACGGCCCACCCGAGGGGCCGGTGGCTCGCGCCGACCTCGCCCGTGACGATCGGGGCCTGCCCGTCGAGGGGCACCTCACCATCGCCCCGTACCGCTGGTGGACCGAGCGCTTCGCCGACGCAGGCCTGCGACGCGTCGGCTCGCTCGAGCTGCAGATCAACGTCGACCTCGCCCGCTACGGCCAGCGGGAGTTCGTGTGCTGCTACCTGTTCGCCCACGACGGGGTCGAGATCCCGCGACGTCCCGTACGCTCGGCTGAGGAGGTGGCGGCCGCCGAGCGCCGCCTCGGACTGCGCGACCACGACGCTCCCCCCCACCACGTCACCCAGGCGCTGGCCGATCTCGCCGCTGTTGGCCTCGCCCCCCGCCAGGGCGCGGGTCCACGTGCCCGACCGGACTGAGCCCGACCGGACCGGGTCCGATCAGAACCGAGCTCGACCGGACCGGGTCCGACCGGACCGGGTCCGATCATGACCGAGCTCGACCGGACTGGGTCCGACCGAGCCTGGCCGCGCTCAGCGACGAGCGGTCACCGCCACGACGGGTCCGCTGGACGGGGCGCGGGGCAGCCCACCGCCGTGGGGGCAGAGCCGGGTGTGGACCTGCCCGGTGGCGGTGACCGCCAGCAGGCCTCCGGCGGCGCCCGCGCCGACCCCCCTCAACGGCCCGCCGGACTCGGCGAGCTCCATGGTGTCGAGGGCGGGCGCGGCGCCGCAGTGCACGATCGCCCCGCTCCCGCCGACGAGCCACCACCCCCCCGCTCCTGCTGTGACGACGCCGATCAGACCCCCGGGCACCGTGTCGTCGTCGATCACGCCCGTCGGTGTCGAACCGTCGTCGCCGCCCACCAGATCGACCGACCCCGGCGACACCGCGACCTCCGGCGCCTCGTCGTGGCGCACGCCTACGGCCACGGCGTCGTCGCGCAGCGCCCACCACTCGCCGTCCAGGCGCCGCACGCGGATCACCTGGCCGCCGAGATCAGCCGGCCCGGGCGCCCGCGCCGGCCCCCGATGCTGCACCCGGCCCGACCGCCGCACGATCGAGTAGCCGCCGGGGCGATCGACCAAGCCGACCGCCGGGTCATCCGGGTCGAGGTGGGCGCCCCACAGCGGTGCCCCCCCGAGGCCGAACACTCCCCCGGCTGCAGAGATCAACCAGTAGCCCCGCCCGCCCCCGTGTGAGGGCGGCGGGCCGTGCGCGGGCACGACGCCGCCAGGCCGACCGGCTCCGCTCACGTCCACGAGCCGCTCACCCGACCGTCGCCGGCGGGCCCACCGGCGCCGACCGCCGCCGACGGGCCGACCGGCACGGCCCACACCGCCCTCCCACGCCGGCGGGCCGGCGTCCCCGCTCCCCCGCCGAGACCCGCCGTGGCCATCGCGACAGCCAGCACCGACGCCGAGCCCGTGGGCACGACGGCGACGTGGGCCCCGGCGGTGGCCAGGCGCGCCAGCGCGACCAGGTCGGCGGTGTCGAGCCGCGCGTCGGGCGCGGGCGCCCAGACGACCAGCTCGGCGACTGCTGAGCCGAGGCGGTGTCGAGCCGACGCCGGGTGCCCGTCGCGCTCGACGGTCCAGCCGGCGGCGGCGAGGGCGGCGGCGTCGTCGTCCAGGCCGTCACCGACCAGCACCGCTCGGCCCGCCCGACGTCGCATGACGTGGCCGAGCACCCAGACCTCGACGACCGGGCGCACCGACCCGGCCCCATCGACGATGGCGCTGAAGCGGGTGGCGCAGGCTCTGGCGTCGAGGTGGTCCTGCGCCCACCGCCGGGCGGCTGCTCCTGTGGCGGCGCTGCGGGCCGGGTCGGTGGCCAGCCGCTCGAGGGCGGCGGCGACCCCGGAGGCGGGGTCGCCGTCGGGGGCGACCCGCTCGGTGGCGGCGTCGGGGATGTCGGCTGCGGCGCCGGTCCTCCAGGTGACCAGCGGCGTGCCCGCCGCCGCGGCCAGGGTCACCGGCCCCGAGGCCTGGCACAGGTGGGGTGAGCGCAGCGCCACCACGACATCGGCGGTGGCCGCGACAGCGCCCAGGTCACGGTCGTCGAGCCACCCGGTGATGGTCGTGCGGTCGAACACGCCGAGCTCGTCGACCCAGAGGCCCAGCTCGCCCTGGGTGGCGTCCTCGCCGGCCACCACGAGGTGGGCGTCGACCCCCCGATCCACCAGCTGGCGCAGGGCGCCCACGACGACCTCGGGTCGCTTGGTCGGCACGGCGTGGCCGATCATCGCCACGAGGAACCTGCCGTCGGGGAGATCCAGCGCCCGTCGTGGCAGCGGCGGGAGGGGCGCGGGGGCTGGGTGGGCCACGACGTGCACGGGCACCCCTGGGGCCCGGCGGGTGACCACCCCGGCGGCGGCCCGGTCGTGGACGATCACCGCCCGGTGACGCTCGAGCAACGGCCCGAGGAGGTCGAACAGCGCCATGTCCACCTCAGAGGGCTGGCCTGGTCGACGGTGGGTGGCGAGCGGGGCGGCGGCGTCTCCGTGGGCGACCCGCACCGCCCGCTCGTACGCCGCGTCGTCGCCGTTGCCGAGCGACAGGTGCCGCACCAGGTGGTGCACCGACAGGTCGTGACAGACGACCACGCCGGGGGGGCCGTGCTCGACGGCGCGAGCGACGTGGGCCGCCTCGATGCTGTTGCCGAGGTGGTAGACGACGGCGTCGACGTCGAGCCCGGCGAGGGCGTCAGACCCGACGACGGTCCGTCCTCTGAGGGCGTTGCGATCGACAGCGGTCGGGTCGGCGGCGACCGCCACGACCTCGACGTCGTCGCCCAGCACGCCGAGCTGGGCGGTCACGTAGGTGGCGAGGCCGCTGCGGGCGGGGGGCAGAGGGGCGACGACCGCCCACCGTCGCCGCACCCTCAGCGACCCGGCGACGTCCGAGGTCCCTCGACCGCTCGGACGCGATCTTCGAGGACGTGCAACTGCTCGACCAGACGGGCGTCGGCGTGCTCGCTGCGGCGGATGATCTCGTCGTGGACGACCTCGGCCCGCTCGGCGGCGCGGACGTGTTCGCTCGACGCCTCGACGAGCTCGATCACCTGGCGGCGCAGCTCGCTCACCTGCTGGGCCACCGAAGCGAGCTCGCCCTGGTGGCGGGTGACGTCGGCGAGCTGGCCGGCGAGAGCGGCGACGAGGTCGTCGAGGTGTCGAGCCCTGGCCTCGAGGCGGTCGAGGCGGACCTCGGCGGTGTGAGCCCGCTGGCGGACCCGCCGGCCCGGGACGAGGGCCCCGATGACGTGTCGAGCGCTCACCGCGCCGTCGGGTCGAGCTGCTCGACGTGCACGCGCGGCGCCAGGTCGACGAGGCCGACGCCGCGGCCGTCGGCCTCGACGGTGAGCTCGTGCTCGGCGACGTCATGGACGGTGCGCCCGTCCCTGGTGTGCACGCCGACCGACAACGTGTACACCCCGCCCATGAGGGGCAGCCGGGGCAGCTCGTAGGTCAGGCGCCCTCGACCTCGCAGGGGATCGATGTCGACGCCCAGCTCGTGGGTGTTGGTGCCGTAGACCGTGCGGCCCTCGGGATCAAAGATCACGAAGGACCCGACGGCGTCGTCGACGCGCTGGTCGCTCACCCACTCGACGTGCACGAGGGCACCTTCGCCGGAGCGCACGGGGGCGTCGACGGCGCCGCCGTCGATGGGTTGCACCGCCACCGAGGAGATCTGCACGTCGAGGCTGGCGAGGTGGCGGGGCTCGCCGCTGGCCACCGGACCGCCGTCGGGGTCGTCGTACCAGGCAGCCCGGTTCAGCATCGAGTCGCGGTAGTGACGGATGCAGTCCGAGGGTTCGCCGAGGGCGACGAGGCGCCCGCCCCGCAGCACGGCGGCCCGGTCACAGAGCTGGCGGACGAGATCGACGCCGTGGGTGACCACCACGATGGTGCGGCCCTCGGTCTGGAACTGGCGGACCCGGTCGATGCAGCGGGCTTGGAACGACTCGTCGCCGACGGCCAGCACCTCATCGACCAGCAAGATGTCGGGGTCGACGTTGACGGCCACGGCGAAGCCGAGGCGCACGAACATGCCCGAGCTGTAGGTCTTGACCGGGTTGTCGATGAAGCGCTCGAGCTCGGCGAAGCCGACGATCTCGTCGAACACGACGTCGAGGTCCCGATGGCTGAGGCCGAGGATCGAACCGTTCAGGTAGACGTTCTCGCGACCGGTGAGGTCGGGGTGGAAGCCTGCGCCCAGCTCGAGCAGCGAGGCGAGGCGGCCCACGGTGCGGATCGTCCCGCTGGTCGGCTGGAGGATCCCGCCGATGCACTTGAGCAGCGTCGACTTGCCCGAGCCGTTGTGGCCGATCAGTCCGACCGTCTCGCCGACGGCGATGTCGAGGCTGATGCCCTCGAGAGCCCAGAAGTCATGTGACGGCGTCTGGCGCCCGAGGGCGAGCGCCCGTTCCTTGATGGTGCGGGCCGGGGCCTCTCGGATCTTGAACCGCTTGGTGACCTCGTCGACCTCGATGGCAGCCCCCACCTAGAGCTCCTCGGCGAAGTTGCCCTCGAGGCGGCTGAACAACGCCACGGCTCCGACACAAGCCACGAGGCTGACGACGAGCACGACCGCGCAGGTGCCGGCGTACCAGAGGAACGGGTTGTCGGGCAGGATGCCGGAGATGATGACGTCGACCCCGCCCTCGGCCCGCAGCTGGCGCTCGGTCTCGATGGTCTGGTTGTGCAGGACCCGCTGGAAGGCGAGCACGAGCGGGGTCACCGGGTTGAGCAGGTGCAGCCAGTCGGGCAGGTTCGGGCGCACCGCGAGCTGGTTGGCCTGCAGCGACACCGGGTAGACGATCGGGGTCATCCAGAACCAGGCGAGCAGACCGAGCTCGAGGAAGTGCTGGGTGTCGCGGGCATAGACGTTGACCGCCGACAGCACGATCGCCAGGGCCGCCGACAGCACCACGGTGGCGACGAAGGCCAGCGCCAACAGGGGCAGCCAGGTGAGGGCGATGTCGTAGCGGGTGATGGCCAAGGCTGTGACGAGCACCACGCCCTGCAGGAAGAAGTGCACCATCGCCGCACCCACCGCGGCCAACGGCAGGATGAGGCGGGGGAACCACACCTTGTTGACCAGTCCCCCGGCGCCGGAGATCGACCCGGTGGCCGCAGCGAGCGAGCCCGAGAACAGGTTCCACACCAACAGCCCGCACAGCAAGAAGATGGCGAAGTCGGGGATGCCGGCACCCAGGATGATCTGGAACACGACGTAGAACACCGCCAGCGACAGCGCGGGGTTCAACAGCGACCACAAGAAGCCGAGCGTGCTGTCGCGGTACTTGACCTTCAGCTCGCGGCGGACGAGCCCGACGAGCAGCTCCCGGTAGCTCCACACCGCCAGCACCTGGCCCAGCACCGAGAGGCGGGAGGTGACGAGGCGGCCCCCGTCCCGGCTGCGTCGCCGGCGAACGACCTCGGTCACAGCGTGCGCAGACGGGGCTCGACGGGCACGGCCGGACGCTACCCGACCTCCCCGAAAGAGCACCGACACGCCCTCGGCGGGCGTTGGTCGGATCTCCGCAGGAGTCGGCGCCGGTCGAGGCGAAGTACGACCGGTTCGTCGGCCTCGGACCGTTCGAGCGCCAGGTCATCGACGCCTCTCACCAGGACGCCACGACGACGGCGAACCAGGTGCGGCGGTTCGTCGAGCGGGGCGATGCCGTGGTCTCGCATTGAGCAGTCCGCCACACTCGGTCACTCGGCGAACGCGAGATGGAAGTGGAACGCCCGCTCACCGTCCTCGTCGGCGCTGGCGAAGCCGTGACGGTCGTAGAACCGCTGGACGTCGACGTCGCTCTCGTCGACGTTGATCTCCAGGCGCCGAGCTTCGCAGGTCGGACCGCTCCGTCGGGGCGCCGTTCCCGTCGACCCCGAGGCCGGCAGGTGGTGACACACCCCCTTCGTAGGTTGTGGCCATGCGATCGATCGGACCGGGTTCGCCAGGCGCCACGCACCGCGACGGTGCGCCGGTGTTGGTCGATGCGGTGGCCACCCGGGCCGCCGTCGACGAGCTGGACCGCGTGTCGGCGCACATCGAAGACGCCGAACGCCGCCGGGTGATCCTCACCGGTCAGGTGCTCCGCACCGGTTGGTGGCAACTCGAGGGGGCCCGCAGCCCTGCGGCGTGGCTCCGATCACGGCTACGCCTCGGCGACGACACCGCCCGCCGGCTGGTCCGCCTGGCCGAGGTGTGTGACCGGCTGCCCGTCGTCGCCGTCGCCTACACCGACGGTTCGACCACCGCCGCGCACCTCGACGTGTTGTCCCGGGCGGTCGCCGGGCGTTGGGACCAGGCCCGGTCCGACGAAGGCCGACTCGTCGACGCCGCCTGCTCGCAGGGCTTGACCGCCTGGTCCGACACGTGTGCTGACTGGGCCGCCCGGCGTGCACCCGCTGACGCCGTGGAGCGCTACGCCGCCCGGTCGTTGCGGACCCGCACCGATCTGTTCGGTGACCTCCACGGTGCCTTCAGCCTCCCCGGTGAGGACGCACAGCGGGTCCTCGCCGCCCTGGACGCCAACACCGACCCCGACACCGCCCTGTGCGACCACCACCCCGCAGCACGCAGCTACCACGCCCGCCGCGCGGACGCCCTGGTCGACCTGGTCTGTGGTGACGGCGACGACCTCCGGGTCACCACCACCGTCGTCGTGGTCGACCGACCCCTCCTCGCCCACGGCGACTCGACCACCGACCGCACCCACCCAACTGGCACCACCGACCGCGCCAGCCGCGCCGACCTCTCAGAGCGAACCGGCGCCGCCGGGACCGCTGACGTCTCGGATCCACGGGCCGACCCCACCACCGCAGGTCCCTCGGCGGCGTTCGGCCCCCGTCGACGCTGTGACCACCAGTCCGTGGCGATCAGCCCCGCCACCGCAGCTCGCCTGTCCTGTGACGCCACGGTCGCCCACCTCGTCGTCGACTCGGCCGGCCTTCCCCTGCACCTCGGCCGCTCCCGCCGCACGTTCAGCCGAGCCCAACGCCGGGCCCTGGCCGCCCGCCACCGACGTTGTGCCTTCGATGACTGCGATGTCGCCTACGCCCGCTGTGAGCTCCACCACCTCCGCCACTGGGACGATGCCGGGCGCACCGACATCGACAACGCCGTCCCCCTGTGCCGCTGGCACCACCACCTCGTCCACGAAGCCCGCTGGACCATCACCGAAGACCCAGACGGCACCCGGGACTGGCACCCACCCCCCGACAGCCCATGGGACCCACCCGACCACCGCATCGGCGCCGCCCCGGCGACCACCACCATCCGAACCTCCACGACGACGCCCGCCCCACGACCCCACACGGCAGTTCGTCTCGAATGAACCCGGAAGGGGTGCTGCGCAGCCCGCCCCGATACGGCGGGCGCGGTGCGACGCCGCTGGCCCTCCAACCGCCGCCGAGCGGCTGCCGCCCACCAGAGGTGGTCATCGACCGACGAGCTGAACCCCCGGCGTCCCCGGGGGCACCGGCGCGCCTCGTACACCCTGAGCCGTCCGGCGAACGACCGGCCACGTCCAGTTGCGCAACGTCCGGCGGGGCGGCAGTTCGACAACAGACGTGCGAGGCGCGCTGCGCAACGTTCGGCGGCGCGACGGTGCGGCGACCGACGTGCGACGTACGTTCCGCAACGTTCGGCACGAGCGAGATTGGCACGACGTGGCCCGGCGCTACGGTCCTCGTCTCGTGCCCCGCGTCGGTGATCTGGCGGCCGTGGCGGTCGGCGGCGCCGCCGGCTCGGTGGTGCGCTGGGGCGTGGCCGAGGCGCTCGATCCGTCGGTGACGGCGCGCGACTGGCCGTGGGCGACGCTGGTGGTCAACGTCGTCGGCGCCGGGCTGCTGGGGTGGCTGGTGGCCACGGATCGGTCGCGCTCGCCCCGGTGGCAGGCGGCGCTGGCCACCGGCTTCTGCGGCGGGCTGACGACGATGTCGGCCCTGGCCGTCGAGCTCGCCGAGCTGGGCACCGAGGGACGTGTCGTCACCTCGGTCGTCTACCTGGTGGTCACCGTGGCCACCGGCGTGGGGGCCGCCGCCCTGGCCGCCGGTGCCGGCCGACGCTTCGGAGGTGGCACGTGAGCGTCGTGGTGGGCGCCGTGGCGTTCGTCGTCGCCGCTGGCGCGGGCGCGGTCGTGCGGGCGCTCGCCGGGCAGCTGGACGGCCGGTGGCCCGTCGGGACGCTGGCGGCCAACGCCGCCGGCTCGTTCGTCCTCGGCTGGCTCGTCGGGGTCGAGGTCGCGCCCGAGGTCGCCACCGTCGTCGGCACGGGCGGGCTCGGCGCGCTGACCACGTGGTCGGCGGTGGCGGTGGGGCCGGTCACCGGACCGAATGGCGTCGGTCGTGGGACGGCCCGCTCGGCCCTGGTGCTGACGGCCTCGGTGAGCGTGCCCCTGGCGGCCGCCGCCGTCGGCCTGGCCGTGGCCTGAGACCTTCGTCGACGACGGTGGCGCCGCGTCGCGGCTGGGGCTGCGTCGGGCCGGTCGGGCCGGTCGGGCCGCGTCGGGCCGCGTCGGGCCGCGTCGGGCCGCGTCGGGCAGAGCGCACCACCAGACGTGGCCGAGCGCAGGCGCTTTGCTCACGTCCGCCCAGCGGCCTCACGGAACGACGAGAGGTCGCCCCACTCGTCCGGTCCGGTGAGGGGGTCATAGGCCGAGTAGGCGGCATCGATCTCGACACGACGGCTGCGCTGGGCTGCTTCCCGTGAACGTGGTCGTGGGGACGGAACTGGAAGCATGCATCCATCGTCACACGTGGTATCGACGATGCCGGGAGCCAGCGATGTCACGCCGCCTTCAAACGTTGCCCCACTCCCCCGGGAGGTGGCCACGACGAGCAGTGTGGTGCATCCCAGGGTGCGCCGCTGCGCTGGCGCTGATGGGATGCGCAGACGTGGCAGACCCTGTGGTGACGACCCAAGGCGCACCGCCGGCGGCAGCCGCGCTCACCGGCGACGGGACGGCTGCGACATCTGGCGGAGGGGCGGTGACGACCTGGAGCGCACCGCCGGCGGCTGCGCCAACTGGCGAAGGGGCGGCGCCCCCCGGGACGGCCGGTCCGGTCGAGGTCGAACTGGTCGCAGAGCTCGGCGACATCGCCCCGCTGACCGACCTCCTGTGGAGCTACACCGTCGACTACGAGCCCGTGGAGGACGTCGACGACATCGTCGCCATGTCCGATCTCGTCGTGTCGGGGTCCATCGTCGCCATCCGCGAGGGCCGCTCGGTGCGCTCGACCCGTAACGACTGGGATGTCGAGGCTCACGTCGTGCTTGAGCTGCTGGTCGAGCGGGTGCACGACGCCGAGGCCTCGTCGCCGAGCTCGAAGATCACCATCGGCGACTCCGTGTACCTGGAGTGGATCTGGCCCAACGCAGCCGACGTGCCACTGTCGGTCAGCCAGGACGTGCTCCCCGTGCCCGGCGTGCTGCTCTTCCTCGCCGACGCACCGACCGAGCCCGCAGCGCTGCGGGAGCGGGGCTGGCTCTCCGAGCAGCGGGTGCTGGTCGAACCGGACCGAGGCCGTCCGCCGGGCGCGCCCCTGCACCACATGGCCTACCCGGGGGGCGCGTACGTCGAGACCCGCACGGGGTGGGAGGCCCTGTTCGCCGAGGCCCACCGCACGCAGCCGACCGCCGACCACCCGGAGGGTGAGATCGCCGCCTTCGTGGGGCGCTGAGCCCGTCCGCCGACCTCAGGCCGTGGCCCGGGCGGCCACCGAGGCCAGGAAGTCGGCGTAGCGGTCGGTGACCGCTGGCCAGGCGAAGCGCTCGGCCACGTAGCGCCGGCCCCGCTCCCCCATCGCCGTACGCAGCTCGACATCGCCGAGCAGGCGGTCGAGGGCGACCTCGAAGGTGGCGTAGTCGGCGAAGGGCACCGCCGCCCCCGAGGCGCCGGCGTGCTCGACGGTGGCTGCGCAGCGGGCGTTGACCAGCCCGGGCACCCCCACGGCGAACCCCTCCAGCAGCACCAGCGAGAACGACTCGTACGCCGAGGGCGACACCAACGCCGCGGCGTCTGACAGCAGGCCCCACTTGAGGTCCTCATCGACCAGCCCGGCCAGCACCACGTCGGGATGCGACGGCGGGGTGCCGTGCACCGGCCCGGCGATCACCAGCGCCAGCGGACCGGGGCGCCGGGCCTTGTACGCCTCGAAGAACCTCACCAGCGTGGTCGTGCCCTTGCCCGCCTCGACCCGCCCGAGGCAGAGCAGGAACGGCCGACCGTCCACGCCCACCCGAACGGCGGCGTCGGCGGCCGCCGGACGGGCCTCTATGCCGGTGCCGACGACGACGTGGGGGACGTGCCCGACCCGGTGCGTGGCGTGGACCAGGCGCCGCTCGCCCGAAGTGTAGAAGCTCAAGCCCCCGGCGGCTCCCAGGACCTCGGCGAACACCGGCAGTCGCAGCGGGGCCTCGTCGTGAGCGGCCGGATGCACGACCGCCCGTCGCCCGACGGCGCGCACCACCTCGACCGTGGGCCAGTACAGGTACGGCGAGGCCACGACGACCTCGGCGCTCGATGCGGCCGCCGCCTCGACGACCTCGGGGCACCACGGGCCCTGGCGCACGAGCCACTCGTCGACGACCGAGGGCAGCTGGGCGGCCGGGTCGGCCAGCACCGGCGCGCCCCAGGCGTCGAAGTCCAGGGTGCGACCGCCGGCCGAGCGGTAGCGGTGGACCGTGACCCCCGCCTCGGTGGTCGTTCCGGGCGAGAGCTCGTCGGCCCAGCTGACCGGGGAGGTGGCGCAGGTGGTGTGGACCTCGACCTGGTGCCCGGCGACCACGAGGTGCTCGGCGAACAGCCGCAGCGCCAGCTCGGCCCCGCCGACGATCCGGGTTCCGTACCGCGGCGGCACCATGGCCACCTTCACGGGCCGGCTGCGTCGAGCTCAGCGAGCACCGGGTTCAAGAACTCGTGCAACTGCGCCCGGGCCCGGGCCAGCGACAGCTCCCCCACCCGGCCACGACCCGCCCCCACCAACCTCTCACGCACCACCCCATCACCCAGCACCCTGTCCACCGCCGCCGCCACCACCAACGGCGACTTGTCCCCCAACACCAACCCCCCAGCACCCACCGTCTCAGGAACCGCCGCCGCCCCGAACGCCACCACCGGCACCCCCGCAGCCATCGCCTCCACCAACGGCACACAGAACCCCTCGTGTTCACTCACACACACGAACACCGACGCCCGCCCATACCACCGCACCAACTCCGCATCCGACACCGACCCCACCAGCTCCACCACCCCTGACAACCCCAACCCCTCCACCTGGGCCCGCACCGCCTGCGCATACGACGCCGAGCTCACCCCACCCACCAACACCAGGCGCGCCCCCGCGTCGAACACCCGCCGATACGCCGCGAACGCCGCCACCACATCGTGCTGGCACTTGTTCGGCACCAACCGCCCCACGAACAACCACAACCCACCCCCCGCCACCTCACCCCCAGCAACACCGACCCGCCCAGCACCAACCGGCCCAGCAACACCACCCGGCCCAGCACCACCGACCCGCCCAGCACCAACCGGCCCAGCAACACCAACCGGCCCGGGCTCACCAACCGGCCCGGGCTCACCAACCGGCCCGGGCTCACCGACCGGCCCAGGCTCACCAACCGGCCCAGGCTCACCGACCGGCCCAGGCTCACCAACCGGCCCAGGCTCACCAACCGGCCCAGCCGAGCCAGGACCCGGCACCGGCTCACCAACCGGCCCAGGCTCACCAACCGGCCCAGCCGAGCCAGGACCCGGCACCGACACATCACGCAGCACCGGCACCACCCCCGTGCGCCGATACCCCGCCGCCACCAACTCGGCCTCGTTGAAGTGCGAGACCGCCATGGCAGCGAACGCCCGCCCGGCCAGCGCGTCACGCTGGCGTCGGCCCCACTCGGTGGCCCAAGCGAGATCGGGATCACGGGGGTCAGTCGTCCACCGGTGGAAGAAGTGCGCTGGGGTCAGGTTGTGGTAGTCGACGATCAGCGGCTCGGGACGGGCGAGCAGCCGGTCAGCCATCTCCGAGCCGATCGACAGGTGGTACAGCGCGACGTCACCCGGGCGTGCCATCGCAGCGTGCCCGCTCGCCGGACGGGCGAGGCGCCCCGATGTCGACGTGCGGTCGTGATCGACCCAGATGCGGCCGCCGATGCCGGCCTCGTCGAGCGCCCGACGGATCTCCACCGCGTGGTTCGAGGTGGCGTCGTGATCGGCGATGGTCGGCAGGAACTGATGGATCACCCGCCGGGGAGCGGGCTGCGCCGGTGTGGTCGTCACGGCGGACCCTGATCGAGGTCGGCGAGCACCGGGTCCAAGAACTCGTGCAGCCTCACCCGCGCCCGACCCAACGACAACTCCCCCACCCGAGCCCGACCCGCCCCCACCAACCCCTCACGCACCACCCGATCCCCCACCACCCTGTCCACCGCCGCCGCCACCACCAACGGCGACTTGTCCCCCAACACCAACCCCCCACCACCCACCGTCTCACCCACCGCCGCCGCCCCGAACGCCACCACCGGCACCCCGTGGGCCATCGCCTCCACCAACGGCACACAGAACCCCTCGTGCTCGCTCACACACACGAACACCGACGCCCGCCCATACCACCGGACCAGCTCCACATCCGACACCGACCCCACCAGCTCCACCACCCCTGACAACCCCAACCCCTCCACCTGAGCCCGCACCGCACGCGCATACGACGCCGAGCTCACCCCACCCACCAACACCAACCGCGCCCGCGCATCGAACACCCGCCGATACGCCGCGAACGCCGCCACCACATCGTGCTGGCACTTGTTCGGCACCAACCGCCCCACGAACAACCACAACGCCCCCCCACCACCGCCCACCGGACCGGTGGACACAGCAGGATCCGCCGACGCACCGACCCCCGGAACGGGATCCACCCCCGCCACAGGAACGGGCGAACCGGCAGTCACAGCCGAACCGGCAGGAGCAGCCAGAGCGGCGGGCGCGGCGGGCGCAGGGGGCGCAGCCGGATCGGTCCCGGCGGAGATGTCGGCCAGCACCGGCACCACGCCCGTGCGCCGGTAGCCCGCCGACACCAGCTCGGATTCGTTGAACGACGAGTCGGCCATGGCGGCGAACGCCACCGGGGCCAGCGTCCGCAGCGCCCGGCGTCCCGCCGTGGCCGTGGCCGCCGCCACACCGTCCCACGGCGCGAACCACGAGGGCGGGGTGATGTTGTGGTAGTCGACGATCAGCGGTTCGGGTCGGCGAGCCAGGCGGTCGGCCATCGTCGAGCCGGTCGACAGGTGGTAGACGATCGCCGTGGCGCCCGAGCGGTCGGGGACGGCGCTGCGATGGTGCCGGGCGATCGAGGCGACCTCGCCCCGGGTCTCCTCGACGTAGACCTCGGACTCGAGGCCTCGGGAGCGCAGCTCGTCGCGCAGGCGCAGGGCGTGCCCGCCGATGGCGTCACGTCCGACGAACGACGGCACCCACTGGTGGACCGCTCGCAGCCCCACCGCTCAGCGGGTGCCCGACACGACGTAGGCGCCGGGCCCCGCTGCGGTCGGCTCGCCGCCACCGGGCGTCACCGGCCCGACGCCGCCCGCTCGGTCCAGCTGCTCGGGCGCGGACCGGACGAGGGCGGCGCGAACGGTCGTCACCGCCCCCAGCGCCCGGTGCTCCATGGCAGCGGCGACCGTGGCGGCGTGCAACGGGCCGCCGACGACCAGGTCGAGGGCCACCGGGCCGACGACCTCGGGCCACGACGCCGGCTCGGCGGCACTCACCACGATCCTCCCACCCGGACCGACGCAGCGGACCGCCTCGTCGAGGAGGCGCAGCTGCTCGGCCGTCGGGCGGTCCTCGACGCTCATCACGACCGCCCCGAGCGTGGCGTCGCCCACCGAGGTGAGCGCCTCGACGGCGCTGGCGTGGCGCACCCGGCCGTCGAGATCGACGAGGCGTTCGTCGGCCTCGGTGCCAAAGGCGTCGTGTCCGGCGGCCCCGGCTGCGGCCACCAGCTCCCCGGCGCCGGCGCCGACGTGCAGGACCCGGCCGTCCACACCGGCCAGGGCGGCGAGCACCTCGTCCACCGGCGCCGTCGGGGATCGGGGCGCCAGCGCCGCACGTTCGCTCGCCACGACCGGGGCGAGGCCGACCACGACGTCGTCGATGGCGTCGAGGCGACGAGCGGTGGCCCGCAACGCCTGGGCGGTGGTGTGACCGAGGCCGGCGATCTGGTCAGCGACGTGGCGCACCTGGAACGCCACGGCCTTGCGGACCGCCACCTTGGCGCCCGCCACCACCCGCAGCACCGAGGTGGTCGGGGCGCCGACGTCGATGATGGCGGCCCGGTCCACGGCCTCGGCCAGGCGGTCGAGATCGTCGTCGACGACCACCGGGGGGGCGAAGCGCTCGAACACCGCCTGCAGCTGACGCTCGTAGTCGGCGGGCAGCTCACCCGAGCTGCGCAGGCGCCTCGCCTCGGCGTCGATCTCGGCGAGGAGCCGCGCGTGATCGAGTGACGCCGCCGGGGCGTCGTCTGCTGGCGTCACCGAGGCGAACCTACCTCCCGCCGGCCCCGCGGCCGGGTCGTCGCCACCGGCGTCGCGCTCGGGCCGGCACACCGGGCGACATGTGTGGCGGGCCCACCCGGTACGGTCGTGGCGGTGCAGGTGACGGTGCTCTCGGGTGGCGTGGGGGCCGCCCGCTTCCTGCGGGGCCTGGCCGCCGTCATCGAGCCATCAAGCATCACTGCGATCGTCAACGTGGGCGACGATCTCGAGCTGCACGGGTTGCACGTCAGCCCCGATCTCGACACCGTCGTCTACACCCTCGCCGGGGCGATCGATCCGACCCGCGGCTGGGGGCTGGCCGACGAGTCGTGGCGGGTGCTCGACGAGCTGGAACGCCTCGGCGGGCCGACGTGGTTCCGCCTCGGCGACCGCGACCTCGCCACCCACCTGTACCGCACCCACCGGTTGCGCCAGGGCGCGACGCTACGCGAGGTCACCGCCGAGCTTGCGGTCCGCTTCGACGTCGACGTCGCCGTCGTGCCCGTCACCGACGATGCGCTGCGCACCAAGGTGGTGGTGCCCAAGCTCGGCGAGATCGACTTCCAGACCTACTTCGTGGCCCACCAGCACTCGGTGCCGGTCACCTCGGTGCGCATCGACGGCGCTGACTCGGCCCGTCCCGCCCGCGGGGTCATCGAGGCCATCACCGACGCCGATCTGGTGGTGATCGCGCCGTCGAACCCCGTCGTGTCGATCGACCCGGTGCTGGCGGTGCCCGGCGTGCGCGAGGCGGTCATCGCTCGGCGTCAGGCCACGGTCGCCGTCTCACCGATCGTGGGTGGGCGGGCCATCAAGGGTCCGGCCGCCGAGCTGATGGTGGCGAGCGGGGTCGAGGCCTCAGTGGTGGGCGTGGCCCGCTGGTACGCCGAGATCGCCGCCACCCTGGTGATCGACGAGGCTGACGCCGACGCCGCCCCGGCGGTGGCCGATGCCGGCATGCGCACCGTGGTGACCGACACGATCATGGTCGACGTCGGCCGGGCGGCCGCCCTGGCCCGGGTCACGTTGGCCGCGGTGACCGGGTGAGCCTGCAGATCGTGCCCCTCGAGGGCATCGGCGACATCCACCGCCACGACGACCTCGCCCAGCTGATCCTCGGCGCCGCCGACGGCTCGGCGCCCCACCGGCCGAGCCTGCACGACGGCGACGTGCTGGTGGTGACCCAGAAGATCGTGTCGAAGGCCGAGGGGGCGATGGCCGAGATCGACCCGGCCGATCCGCTCTCCCACAAGCCGCTCGTCGAGCGCGAATCGGTGCGCGTCCTGCGGCGTCGGGGGGAGCTGGTCATCTCCGAGACCCGCCACGGGTTCGTCTGCGCCAACGCCGGCATCGATCTCTCCAACGTCGACCGGGGCTGGTGCGCGCTGTTGCCCGAGGACAGCGATCGCTCGGCCCGGCGCATCCGCGACCGAGTGCGGGCCCTCGGGGGGGTCGAGGTGGCGGTCATCGTCTCGGACACCTTCGGCCGGCCTTGGCGGCGGGGGGTGACCGACGTGGCGATCGGGTCGGCCGGGATCGGCCCGATCCTCGATCTGCGGGGCTCGACCGACGCGCTCGGCCGGGAGCTGGTGGTCACCGAGGTGGCGATCGTCGACGAGATCGCCGCTGCCGCCGATCTGGTCATGGGCAAGGCCACCGGGGTGCCGGTGGCGGTCGTGCGCGGCGTCGATGCCTCGTGGCTGCGCGTCGGGTCGGTCGCCGACGAGATCGTGCGCGATCCCGCCGACGACCTGTTCCGCTGAGTCGGCGATCCGGCCCGAGCGTGACCCGTCGATCGGCGACCGCCACCCCGTGAGTGCGGCTTCGACCAGTCGCCGCAGCCGTCGTTCCCACCTACTGTAGAGATGTAGCTACACGGGAGCGGGGATGGCGACGCAGATGAGCGGCCGTGAGTTCAACCAGGACACCAGCGGCGCCAAGAAGGCGCCGAGCACGGCCCCGTCTACATCACCGACCGGGGCCGCCCCGCGCACGTGCTGTTGACCTTCGACGCCTACGAGGAGCTACTCCGACCTCATCGGGTCCTCGACCTGCTCGCCGAACCCGCCGGCATCGCCGACGTCGAGCTCGTGGCGCCCCGGCGCGACCGCGTTGATCCACGACATGACCGTGGTCACCCGAGACATCGAGGACTTCGACCGCTTCGCCGACCTCGACGTGCTCGACCCCTGGACCTGAACGCCCGGATGCCCAGCCGTGTCACCGCTGGACACACGCGCTGCAGCAGTCCCCCAAGCGGTCGCCGGCCAGACCACGGCCGGGCCGGCGGCCCGCCGGGCTCCTGCCGGTTCTCGCTCGGGTGCCCAAGTGGCGACGTGAAGGTCGGCGGGTGCAGGTAGGCGTGTCGGTCTGGGTGCGCCGACCGTCTGTCAGCGGGTCACGACCGTGGCCCAGACAAGATCGACGAGTCGCTCGACGGCCCCGGGGCTGGTTGCGTGGGATGCGGCGGTGATCGCCGCGAGCGCGTAGTCGGCGAGCTCTCGGCTGTGCTCGGGGGCGGGGTCCAGGCGTTCGATCAGTTGAGCGAACGCCTCGACGAGCATCTTGTGGGCGTCGCTGTGCAGGTGTGGGGCGGCGAGGAAGAGCTCTGGGGGATGCTCGGCGAGCAGTTGGGCGTGGGCAGCGAGTGCGTGGTGGAGGACCTCGTCGGCGTCCTGGTCCGCGTCATCGAGGTCGAGTCCGTCGATGTGGGCGCGGACGAGGTCGGTGTGGACGGCTTCAAGCACTCCGTCGACGTCACCGAAGCGCTTGTAGAGCGTGGCTCGGCCGATGCCGGCGCGTTGGGCGATACCGGCCATGGTGAGGTTGGCGATGCCGTGCTCGCTGACCAGCTCGACGGTGGCGCGTACGACGCCCGATCGGAGCTGTTGCCCGTGCTCTTCGAGGGTGTCTGCCCAGATCCTCGGCATCGGTGCACATTCTAGCGATCAGCCCACCACGACCCGGACTGACATTCTGTCTTGATTGCGACATTCTGTCTATGCAATGGTGCGGGGGTGATCGAACTCGATGCCGTGGTGAAGCGCTACGACCACACGACCGCCGTCGACTCGCTGTCCTTCCGTGCCGAACCGGGTCGGGTGACCGGCCTCCTCGGACCCAACGGAGCTGGGAAGACGACCACGTTCCGGATCCTGCTGGGCCTGGCCACGGCCGACGCCGGGACTGCGCTGATCGACGGGCAGCCCTACGCCGCCCTGGCCCGGCCCAAGGAGCGAGTCGGTGCGGTGTTGGAGTCCTCGGGGTTCCACCCGACCCGTTCGGGTCGCGACCACCTCCGTGTGGTGACCACCGCTGCCGGGCTGCCGTGGCGACGATGTGACGAGGTCCTCGACGAGGTCGGACTGGCCGGTGCCGCCAGCCGAGCGGTCGGGGGTTATTCGCTCGGCATGCGCCAACGACTGGGTCTGGCGTCGGCGCTGTTGGGCGATCCGCAGGTGCTCGTGCTCGACGAGCCCACGAACGGCCTCGACCCGGTCGGCGTGGCCTGGGTGCGGGCGCTGGTCCGCAACCTCGCCGCTGATGGGCGCTGCGTGATCGTGGCCAGCCATCTCCTGGCCGAGATCGCGCTCACCGTCGACGACGTCGTCATCATCGACCGGGGACGCGCCGTCCACCACGGCCCCATGCAGCCCGACCGGGATCCCGCCCGGCTCGAGCAGCTCTTCCTCTCCGTCACCTCCAGCGACCCAAGCGTGGCGTGATGGGTCGTCTGCTCGCCGCAGAGTGGCTGAAGGCCCGCACGTCCCGGCTGCTGGTCGCCACCGTGCCTGCGGCAGTCCTCATCTCCGCCGCTGCGGTCGCCGGCGCAGTGCTATCAGCCGACGGCGCCGGCGTCGCGCTCGACAGCACCGACGGGATCCGGTGAGCCCTGCACGTGACAACGCTCGGCTCGATGCTTGTCCTCGTCGTGGGCATCATCATCACCGCCGGCGAGTACCGCACCGCGGTGGCCACCGAGACCTTCCTCACCACCCCCGACCGAGTTGCGGTGCTCACCGCCAAGCTCGGCTTCGCTGCGCTCGTCGGCCTGGTCACCGGATTCATCTCCGCCGCCACGGCGCTCGCAGTGGCCGTCGCCCTCTACCGGGTCGAAGGGGTCACCTACCCCTTCGACGACGCCGAGACGTGGCTCATCCTCGGCGGTGCCATCTGCTACGCCGTGGCCTTCGGCATCCTCGGCGCCACCCTTGGCGCGATCACTCGCAACCAGATCGTGGCCATCCTCGCGGCGCTGGCCTGGCTGCTCATCATCGAGAACATCCTCGTCGGCATCTCCGAGCCGCTCGCCCAGTGGCTCCCCGGCGTAGCCGGCCAAGCCATCGTCCGCGCACCCGACCGAGACCTCCTCCCACCCGCCGGCGCCCTCGCCCTCCTCGCCACCTACGCCGCGCTCGCCAGCGCCATGGGACTCCACGTGACCCGCACCCGCGACGCATGAGCGACCGACCCCGAACCACGCAACCCCCGCCACGAGGAGCCCACCATGACCCAGCCCCACCCCGACACCAACGAGCCCGGCCCCACACCTGCGCGCCCCGCATGGATCCTGCCCATCACGGTGGTGCTCGCCCTCGTGATCACCATGGTGATCCTTCACCTCACCGGGATCGTCGGCTGAGCACCCCCCACACGCGCTGGACTCTGCCGCCCAACTCTCGCGGCGGGGCGACACCATGATCGACAGCCTGCTCGACACGGCAAGCGAGCTCCGAGCCGGCACCGTCAGGCTCGTCGCGGAGCAGATCCTTCGCGCCATCGCACGCCTACTGCTTGCCCCCGTCCACCAAGCCCTCCGACACGCCCCGCTGGAACCACAGGCCGTCGCTCTCATCGAGCTCTTCGACCTCGATCCCACTCCGTGACGACCGCCCTCTGACGCCTCTGAGCAGCAGGCGCTCTCGCGCTCGTCCTCATGATCGGCCTCGCCCGCATCACGGCCACCCGACCGAGCAGCTCCGCCGACCACCGGATCACGACCGCCGCCATCCGCCGCTACGACCGACGCCGGGCCACCTGCACCCGCACCCCGGCTCTTCGCCCTCCTCGGCACCCTGTCCGCCCTCACCATCTGGGCCGGGGGCGCCGTTCTGGGACATCAGACGTCGGCGCCCGAGCTTCGGAGACGGCCCGGTGCAGCCCGAGAGCGACTGCCCGATGGCCTCCGAGACGAACCACAATCGCCGATCCGCCCCCGTCCAACGCTCACAGTTGCACACCCCTGCCACCGGGCGTCCCGATCAGCGCAGAACAGCACTGACTGCTCGCTCTCCCCCACCAAGGCCCTGGTTCGGACACCGCTAGGTACCGGCCCATGTGGGCCGCCGCGAACCGGAGCTTCCGGGGATGGGCCGCCCCGGACCGGAGTCTTGGGGTGGTCGGCCGCTTCGGACTGGTGGCCCATCGTGAACGCGGGCCGACCCCGCGCTCACCCCTCGACGAGCTCGACGACGTCGGGGTGGGCGAGGTGCAGACCCCGGTCGAAGGTGATGAGCGCGGCGGCATGACGCCGTGCGAGCGATGCGAGGTAGAAGTCGGTGACCTGACGATGCCCGGCGACGCCCCGCAGCACCGACGGCGACACGGGCAGATCGGCCGGGACGAGCTCGTGATCGGGGTGGCCGGTGGTCAGCGTCAGGAGCTCGGACGCCTCGGCTGGCGACCGACCGAGGCTGATCGCAACCCGAACGAGTCCGAGCTGGGTCAACGGGCACGTGGCGAAGCCGCCTTGCCGTCGCGAGCTGAACCAGGAGCGGGCTCGCGAGTGGTGGGCATGATCCGGAGACGTCAGCGCCACCAGGACGTTGACGTCGAGGAGCGCGAAGCTCACTCCTCTTCGGCTGCTCGGACATCTGCAGACGTGATGGTGCGCCCGTAACGCACCAACGGCAGGCCGGTCTCGTTGTCGACGTCGACACCGCCGCTCGGATCGGTCTCGAGCGCAGCGCTCACCAGCGCCCCCAGCGTGGCGCTGAGTGATCGATCGGTCTCGCGAGCCAGTGCGACGGCCCGGTGGTGGATGTCGTCGGGGAGGTCGACGGTCGTCCGCACCCATCCCAGCCTACTGCATCACTACATCGCCGCATCACCGATGCGGCACGGCGGGCAGGGGGCCAGGGGGGCGGTCAGCCGCTGCCCGGGTCGGGAACCCGGGCGGCGACGAGGACCTCGCCGGCGAGAACGCGCTCGGCGTCACCGACGAGGGTGAGCTCGGTGATCTCGGCGCCCTCGCCGACCACGGCGCCCTCGCCGACCACCGAGGACCGCACGGTCGCCCCGGCCTCGATGCGGGCGTCGGCGAGGATCACGGCATCATCGACGGTGGCGCCCTCGGCGATGACGGCACCGGCGCCGACCCACGAGCGCGTCACGGTGGCACCCGCACCGACCTCGCCCAGCACGGCCTCGACGCCCGCCCTGTCGGCCCAGACCCCGTCGAGCAGGTGGCGGTGGGCGTCGAGGTAGGCCTCGGGCGTGCCGCAGTCCAACCAGTACACGTCGGCGGCGTGGGCGAACAACGAGCCGGCGTCGACCAGGGCGGGGAAGGTCTCCCGCTCGACCGACACGGCGCGGCCCGACTCGATCGTCTCGACCACCTCGGGCTCGACGACGTAGGTGCCGGCGTTGATGAGATCTGACGGCGCCGTCCCCGGTGCGGGCTTCTCGACGAAGCGCTCGACCCGGCCGTCGGCGTCGGCGACCACCACCCCGAAGCGCGACGGATCGTCGACCCGTTGCAGAGCGATGGTGGCGGCGGCGCCGGAACGTCGGTGGCCGTCGATGACCGCGCCGACATCGAGGTCGGTCAGCACGTCGCCGTTCAGCACGAGGAACGTGTCGTCGACCCCGGCGGCCTCCGCGGCGAAGCGGATCGCTCCGGCGGTGCCGAGCGGCTCGGGCTCGACGACCAGGCGCAACCGCATGCCGGCGCAGGTGCCGTCGGGGTAGGCCGCGGCGAGGGCGTCGGAGCGGTAGCCGAGCGCCAGGACCAGCTCGTGCACCCCAGCATCGGCCAGGCGGCCGACGACCCGCTCGAGCATGGCGACGTTGCCCACCGGCAGCATCTGCTTGGGACGGGTGAGGGTGAGGGGACGCAGCCGGGTCCCGAAGCCGCCGACCAGGACGACCGCGTGCACCCGGCCCTCAGCCGCCGGAGCCGGACTCGTCGGCGTCGTCGCCGTCGCCGTCGTCCGGATCTGCGGGTGCCACGTCGTCACCGTCGGCCGGCTCGGCGTCACCGGTCTCGGCGTCACCGCCCCCGGCGCCCACGGTGTCGACGTCGTCGGTCTCGGTGTCGGTCTCGTCGATCTCGGTGTCGACGTCGTCGATCGCCCCGCCCTCGTCCTCGGCGGCTCCCTCGGTCTCGGCGTCGGGGATCACGTCGGGCGACACGACCTCGCCCTCGTCGTCGACGACGAGGTCGGTGCCGTCTGCGGTCTGGGTGGCGGTCGGGGGGCGTTCGGGCTCGTAGTCGTCGCCGGCGAAGGCGATCGTGTAGATCTCACCGTCGTCGCGCAGGGAGATGCGATCGAAGCCCCCTTCGAACACCTGGGGCTCGTCGTCAGCGGCGTCGTCCCACCTGTAGACCCGCCACTCGCCGTCAGAGCCGTCGGCGCAGTCGTCGCCGTTCGCCAGGGTCGTCCCGTCGGGCAGCTCCCACTCGTCCTCGCCGGCGTCGACGCCGATCTCGTCGAAGAAGACCCCGAGCGTGGCCCGACTGCCCCGAGCCCGGGTGCTGTGGGGGTGGATGTGGATGAAGCCGTCGGCGTGGGTGTGGATGCCGACCTCGTCGCCGCGGGTGTCGACGTAGGGCGGCTCGAACTCGCCGGTGGTGCACAGGTACACGCCGTAGGGCGAGTGCCAGTGATCGCCCTGGACGCCACCGTCGCTGGTGGCGACGTTGAGCAGCGGACGCTCGCCGGCGGTGGACTCGCGCTCGCCTCGGGCGACGAACACCAGCGCCAACCCGACGGTGATGATGCCGGCGATCAGCAGCGGGAAGCCCAGGCGGCGCTGGCGACCGATGGATCGGCCTCGCGCTCGTTGGGACTGGGCGACCCTGGCGACCTTCTTGGCGGAGCTCTCACGTGCCATGACCTCGTCGACCCTACCGGGCGCCCACGAGCCGCCGGCGTCGCCCCACCCCACCCCCCCGAGCGCCGTGGGCGGACGCCTCGGGCTGGCCGCGACCACCGGTCAGCTCATCGAGCAGCGCCACGTAGGCCCTGGCGACCCCGTCGGGCGACAGCCACCCCTCGACGTGCTGGCGGGCCCGTCGCCCGGCGGCGACGAGCTCGGCGGGGTCATCGACCATCGCCCCGATCGCGGCGGTGAGGGCGGCGGCGTCACCGGGCGGCACCGTTCGGCCCGCCCGAGAGTCGGCCAGCACCCGGGCGACCTCGCTGCCGGGGTCGATGCTGGCCACCACCGGGCGGCCCGCAGCCATGATCGAGTAGAGCTTGGACGGCACCGACGCCTTGGCCAGCCCGGGTCGCAGGGCGATGAGGTGCAGGTCGGCGGCGGCCAGCACCTCAGCGACGCGCGCACGGGGCTGGAGGGGGACGAACACCACGTTGGTGAGGCCTCGACCCTCGGCCAGCCGGCGCACCTCGCCCAGCCCGCTGCCGCCGCCGTTGACGACGAAGACGACGTCGTCGCGGCCAGAGAGGGCATCGGCGGCCTCCACGAGCAGCTCGAGCGGCTGGGAGTAGCCGACGTTGCCGGCGTACATGACCACGGTGCGCTCGCCGAGTCCGAGCTCGTCGCGATAGGCGTTGTCACGGGGTCCGGGGGTGATGCGGTCGAGGTCAACGAAGTTGGGGATCACCCGCACCTTGGCGGGGTGAGGCACCCGGGGGGCCACGTTGTCGGCGAGGTCTGTCGACAGCACCGTCACGGCGTCGGCCCGGGCGTAGCACCACCGCTCGAGGCGCCCGAGCGCATCGACGAGACGCCCGGGCGCGACCGCACCGGTGTCGACGAGCACGTCGGGGTAGACGTCTTGGAGGTTCAGCACCAGCGGTGCCCGTCGGGCCCGGGCCGCAGCCCACCCGGCGACTCCCAGCGTGAGGGGCGGGGACATGGCGATGACCCCGTCGACACGTCGGCCGGCCAGCGCCGCGATCCCGGCGAGACCCGAGAACCCGACGAAGCTCGCCGCCCGCCACCGCAACCGGGTCTTGTCCGACGCCGGCATGGGGTGCAGGCGCACGACACGTCCCCACGGCGTGCGCTCGATGCGCACCGGACGACCCCGCCAGCCGGGCTCGACGGCGTGGGACCGGTACCACGGCAGCGAGGTCACCACCTCGACGCGGTGCCCCGCGCCAGCGAGGGCGTCGACCCAGCGGCCGGCCACCTCGCCGGTGGGGGCGTCGTCGGGGGGGAAGTGGGGGACGACGAGCAGCAACCGCACGGTGAGGCGACGCTAACCCGGCGGTGTCCCGCCCACCGATCGCCACAGCTCGACCAGCCGCCCGGCCGAGCGCGACGGGGCGAAGCGGGCAGCCCTGGCCCGCCCGGCGGCGACGCGGTCGCGCCCCCCGGGGCCGGTGAGCAGCTCGATGGCCGCGGCCCAGGCCCTGGGATCCCCCGGGGGGACGAGCACCGCTGCGTCCCCGGCCACCTCGGGCAGCGAGGTCCCAGCCGATGCCGCCACCGGCGTCCCCGCCGCCATCGCTTCGATGACGGGGGCACCGAAGCCCTCGTACTCCGAGGGGAACACCAGGCCGGCCGCCTTCTGGTACAGCTCACCGAGGGCGGCCTCGCTGACCCATCCCCGGTGCTCGACGTCATCGGACAGACCGAGGTCGACCACGGAGTCGAGCACACGTCGGTGGGCGGCGCCCGGCGTGCCGGTCAGCACCAGCCGGGGGCGTCGCGGCGTCGGCACCCGGGCGAGGGCTTCGAGCAGCGTGAGGTGGCCCTTGTGGGGGTGGGTGATCGCCGGGTACAGCAGGAAGGGCCGTCGCCCCGATGCTGCGCCCGCAGCGACGCCACCGATGGCGGTGGTGCCCGGAGGCGCCGTCGACGGCGAGCTGGGGGCGAAGGTGGGGGCGGGGACGGCGTGGGGGACGACCCAGATGTCATCGACGTCGAGGCCGGTCGCCCGGGCGAGGCGCTCGGCGGCTGACTGGCTGGGGGTCGAGACCCGGGCCGCCCACCGCACCGCTGCGGGCACCATCACTGTGAGGTACCGGCGCTTGAGCGTCGAGAAGTGCTCGGGGTGGTCCAGGACCTGCACGTCGTGGATCGTGACGATCGGTCGGCCGCTGTGGAGGGGGGGAACGGTCCCCCCGAGGTGGTGCACGACGTCGCACCGGGCGCCGGCGACGGCCAGCCAGCTCGACTCGGCGGCGACCCGGGCGATCCGGCGGTGGCCCCGCACCGGGGCGCAGCGCGTCCTGAACGCCTCGACCAGACCGGGGTGGGCGGGTTCGAAGCCGGGCAGGACGAAGAGGGTGACCTCGAGGTCGCGATCGCCAAGCTCGGCCACGCCCCCCAGCAGACGGGTGGCGTAGCTCTCGGTGCCGCCGACCTCGCCGGCGACGAGCCAGGTGAGGTTGACCCCGACCCGCAGCGGTCGCCTCATGACACCGCCTCGTACGCGTCGACGGTGGCGGCCACCGTCGAGTCCCAGCTCAACTGGGCGGCGCGTCGTCGACCGGCAGCCCCGCAACGCCGGGCCAGGTCGTCGTCGGTCAACAGGGCCACGAGGGCAGCGGCGATGGCCGCGGGGTCGGTCGGGTCGACGGCGATGCCTGCGGCGTGGCCGTTCGACCCGGCGGTGCCATCAGCGCCGATCAGCTCGGCGGTTCCATCGTCGCCGATCAGCTCGGCGCTGGCGGTCCCCTCCCCCACCACCACCGGCGTGCCCTGGGCCATGGCCTCGACGATCGGCAGCCCGAAGCCCTCGGCCAGGCTCGGCAGGCAGGTGACCACAGCGCCGGCGTGCAGGGCGTCGAGGTCCGCCCGGGCGACGAAGCCGAGCAGGTGCACCCGCCGTCCGCTGGCCCGCACGGCGGCGAGCCGATCGGCGGGCAGGCCGTCGTGCCAGCCCCGGGGGCCGACGAGCACGAGATCGACGTCGTCGAGGCTGCTCACGTCGTCGAGCAGGGCCACCGCGTCGAGCAGACCCGGGAGGTTCTTGCGGGGCTCGATCGTCCCGTTCCACAGCACGTAGCGCCCGTGCAGCCCCAAGCGCCGCCGCACCTCGTCCCGGCGGGCGTCATCCACGGGCGACACCTCGACACCGAGGCGCACGACCCGCACCCGCCCGGGCTCGATGCCTGCGGCACGACACGCCCGGGCGGTGGTGTCCGATGAAGCCAGCACCACATCGGCGCGCCGGCGGGCCGCGGCGAGACCGGCGCTCATGACGCGCACGCCCCGGCGGGTGAACCACTCGGGGTGCTCGAGGAAGAATAGATCGTGGATGGTGACCACCAGGGGGCGTCGGGTGGCTGGCACCACGATCGAGGTGGCGTGGACGACGTCGACGTCGACGAGGCGCTCGACGAGGGGCCGGCCGAGGTGGTGCCAGGCATCGGCGAGCAGGGGGCGGGGCAGGCGGTGGTGTCGCATCGACACGTCCGGGCGCAGCCCCACCGGCGGCGGGGCCCGGTGGGCGGCGGCTACGCCGACGACGTCGATGTCGTCGCGGGCGGCGAGACGCGCCGTCAACGCCAGCGCCGCCACCGCCGTCCCCCCCGGCACCTTGGTCCAACAGGCATCGAGGGTGACCGCCACGCGACGGACCCCTGACCTCACGGCCGGCGATGATACGGAGCCGTGACCGCCGCACCGAGCCACGTCCCTGCGACGTCGACCGCGTCGGCTGGCGGGGACCGGGCCCTCTCGGTGCTCCTCGACGTCACCCCCCTGGCCGGGGAGCGCACCGGGGTGGCCCGCATGGTGTCAGCGGTCGTCGAGCATGCGCCCGCCATCGGGGGGGTGGCGCTGTGGCCGTACGTGGTCAGCCGACGGGCACCGATCGAGCTGGGCAGACCGGGCGCACCGGGGCCCACGGCGCACGCGGGTGCGGACCCGGTGTGGCGGGTGCCGGTTCCCGCCGCCGGGTGCCTGTGGGCGTGGCGGCACCTCGACAGCCCGTCACGACGGTGGTCACGTCGTCGCCCCGCGCTCGTGCACGGCACGAACTACACGGTGCTGCCCGGGGCAGGGGTGCCCGAGCTGGTCACCGCGCACGACCTCGGGCCGTGGCGTGACCCGACCCTGGGGTGGCCCCGCTCGTGGTTTCCCGCCCTGGTCGAGCGGGCCCTGGGCCGAGGGGCTCACCTGCATGCCGTGTCCGAGGCGGTCGCCGGTGAGCTGGCCGCCGAGCTGGGCGTCGACCCGGGCCGCATCCACGTCGCTCCCAACGGCGTCGACTCGACCCGCACCGGTGACCCCGCCGCCGGAGCCGCCCTCATCGGGGGCGCGCCCTACCTCGTGGCCGTCGGCACCCACGAGCGCCGCAAGCGCCTGCCCGAGCTCGTCGACGCCGTGGCGAGCCTGCCCGCCGCGCTCGGCGAGGTCCGCCTCGTGCTGGTCGGGGCGGACGGCCCTGACACCCCTGCGATCACCGAACGGGTGCGGCGTCACGGTCTGGGTGGCCGCGTCCACCTGACGGGCTACGTCACCGAGGCCACCCGGCTCGACCTCGTCGCCGGTGCCGCCGCGCTGGTGATGCCCTCGGCCGACGAGGGCTTCGGCCTGCCGGCGCTGGAGGCCATGGCCGCCGGGGTGCCTGCGGTGGTCACCGCCGTGCCCGCCGTCGTCGAGGCCACCGGTGGGGCGGCTGCAGTCGTGGCCGTCGATGACCCCGACGCCCTCGGTGCTGCGGTGCACCGGGTGCTCGTCGACGCCGACCACCGGGCCGGGCTGGTGGGCCGGGGTCGACAGCGGGCCCAGGCCGCGGACTGGTCGGTGGCGGTCGGGCGTCTCGTCGAGGTGTGGCGACACGTCGCCTCGCTAGGGTCGGGCGCATGAGCGTCCCGACGAGCCTCGACGGCGCTCGGGTGCTGGTCACCGGCGGTTCGGGCTTCCTCGGTCGCCACGTCGTGGACCGCCTCGTCGACCGGGGCGCGCACGTCGTCGCGCCCCGTCGCGCCGAGCACGACCTCACCCGGGCCGAGGCCGCCGCCGCCGCCTTTGACGCCGCCCGGCCCGACGTCGTGATCCACCTCGCCGCCCGGGTGGGCGGCATCGGGGCGAACCGGGCCGCTCCGGCCGACCTGTACCTCGAGAACCTGCTGATGGGCACCTTCGTCATCGACGAGGCGCGCCGGCGCGGCGTGACCCAGACGGTGGTGGCCGGCACGGTGTGCTCCTACCCCCGCTCGACCCCGGTGCCCTTCAGCGAGGACGACCTCTGGGACGGCTACCCCGAGGAGACCAACGCCCCCTACGGCATCGCCAAGCGGGCCCACCTCGTCCAGGCCCAGGCCAACCGCGCCCAGTACGGCCAGCGGGTCGCCTACGTGATGCCGACCAACCTGTACGGCCCGGGCGACCACTTCGATCCGTCGGTGTCCCACGTCATCCCGGCGCTGATCCGCAAGTGCGTGCGGGCGGTCGAGGCCTCAGAGGACGAGATCGTGGTGTGGGGGTCGGGTCGGGCGACCCGGGAGTTCCTCTACGTGACCGACGCCGCCGAGGGCATCGTGGCCGCCGCCGAGCACTACGACAGCCCCGAACCCGTCAACCTGGGCGCCGACGAGGAGGTTTCGATCTGCGAGCTGGCCGAGCGGATCGCCCACCACACCGGCTTCGGCGGCCGGCTGGTGTGGGACCCGTCGATGCCCGACGGCCAGCCCCGCCGGCGGGTCGACCCCTCCCGTGCTGCGGCGGCGTTCGGGTTCGCCGCCACCACCGCCTTGGACAAGGGCCTCGCCCGCACCGTCGAGTGGTACCTGGCCCACCGAGCCGAGGCCGAGCGCCCCGCCCCGGTCTGAGCCGACACGGGCTGAGCCGACACGTGCTGAGCCAGCAGCGTCCGGGCGTGGCGGCACAGGCCGACGGAGTCGATTCCGGGTTGACGGATCAGGGTCGCCGCCTGCTGCAACTCTCTTCCACTAGCGTCCGTCGCCGTCTCGACCGGCGTTCGCAGCCGTCATCGCTGCCAACTCAGGCGGATCTGAGGACGCTGAGCGGGTCTCTCACCGCAGCGAGGACCGCAGGCCAGAAGCCGGCGAGGGCGCTGGTGAGGATCATGAGCGTGGCCACAGCAGCGGGATAGGCGAGATCGACGGGTTGATCGGTCACCGTTCGCACGACCACCGTGCCGGCGGCCCAGCCGACGATGCTGCCGAGCGATGAGGCCATCACGATGTGGGCCACGATCAGGATCACCAGGTCGCTTCTTCGTGCTCCCAGGGCGCGGCGTCGCCCGAAGTCTCGGCGCCGGGCTGAGACCGCAGCGAAGGCGACTACGGCGGTGATCACGCTGGCTGTGGCGAGCACTGCCAGCACCGAGCGGCGGCCTTGCGCTCGGACGTCACCTGAGACCACCTGCCGGACCTCGGCGAGGACCTGCGGGGCCTCGACGGAGATCGAGGCCGGCGCCTCGGGGCCGGCGACGGCTCGGGCGGCGTCTGAGACCACGGCGACGGCGCCGGGCCCGTTGACGCTGATGATGATCTCGCTGAGCGGGGAGATGTCGTCGGGATCGTTGATGAGGGCGAAGCCGTTGAGGTGCTCGGCCGGTTCAGAAGCGGTGAACTCGCCGAGCACGGCGTACTCGTTGGCGTCGCTACGCCGGATGCCCCCAGCCGCCCGTTGCAGGTGCAGGGAGCGTCGCACGTCCGGGGAGAGCCACGCTCCGACGCCGTCGCTCGCCAGGACCTCAAGCGGCGGCGCTGTTCCGACGACCAACTTGACGGGCGTATCAGGCGCAGATCCGATCCGAGCGTTGGCTGCGTCGAGCGCGGGGCCAAGTCCGATCGCCCAGCGCACGTGTGACAGTGCGTTGATCCGGTTCACTGCCTCTGAGGTCAGGTCGGCGTTGCCGTCGACGTCTCGGATGACGATGGTGGTGGTGTCGGCATCGTCGATGGATGCCAACACCTGTCGTTCGTCGGCGATCCCCTGGCCGCTGACCGCGACTCCGGCGAACACCCCGATCGCAGACACCAGGGCGATCAACAGCGTGAAGACGCGCTGAGCGCCCAGCAGTCGGGCCGACTCGACGACCACGCGCGGCAGGCTCACCGCTCGAGCAGCCGGTGCACGGACGCCGTCCTCACGGATTGATCACCCGATCACAGGCCGCCAGCGTCCGAGGATCGTGAGAGGCGACGACCACGAGTCCGCCGGTCGCTGCGTGCTGGGTGAAGGCGCCAACGACGCGATCGGCGTTGACCGGGTCGAGGCTGGCGGTAGGTTCGTCGGCGAACACGATCGACGGCTGGGCGATCAGCGCCCGGCACAGGGCGATCCGCTGGGCCTGACCCCCAGAGATCTGGCCGGGTCGCCGACGGGCGGGGAGGTCGACGTCGAAGTACTCGAGCAGCTCCAACGCCCGGGCCTGTAGGCGGCGCCGTGTGCTACCGCCGTACGCGGCCACCTCGATGATGTTGTCCAGCACCGTGCGTGTGGGGTCGAGGACGGCGTCCTGGAAGATGAAACCGAACTGGTCGCGTCGCATGTTGCTGCGCTGCCGGTCAGACCAGCCGCTCACGTCGCACCCGTCGATGCGCAACACCCCCGAAGACGGTCGCAGCATCAACGCCAGAAGGAACAACAACGTCGACTTGCCGCTGCCCGACGGCCCGGCGAGCCCAACGACGCTGCCGGCACCGAGAGTGAGCGAGCGACAGGTGATGACCGACGCTGACCGGCGTCTGTAGGAGAAGGACAGCGCCTCGGTCTCGACCATCACCGCCGACCCGCTGGGTGCAACAAGATCGGCGACCCCGGCTCGAGGCCGCTGACGACGGCCAGGCCGCGATCCTCAGCGAGGATCTCGATGTCGCGAACGTCACCGGAGGGCAACCGGATGGTGGCGATCCCGTCTGGGCCCACTTCGATGGCGCTGAGAGGCACGACCGGGCCGTGGGTGACCTCGACGATCTCGGCGGTGACATCGACAGGGGTCCGCTCGGTGACCGACAACTCCGGGCACCCCTCGTCGCACACCCCCTCATCGGCCCCGCTGAGGTAGAGGTTGACACCGCTGTCGGTCTCCACTGCCCCTGTTACCGCCGCCGGCAACGACCGACCACCCGGCAAGCCCAGCTCGAGCGGCGCGTCCGGAGGGATCAGTTGTTGCTGCTGGGAGGCCAGAGGCGTCCAGATGTCGGGCTCCTCATCGAGCACCGCCAGCACCACTGAGTCGATGTCGGAAACGCGCTCCCCGACCGCAACCAGCGGCCGGACCCTGGCCGGCAACTGGTCGACGAACACGACCTCACCGACGTCGACGATCCCGTCGTCGGCCATGCCGGCGGCGGTCTGCCACCGCACGATGGCCTGTTGCGTGCCAGCGCCGAACGTCCCGTCGACCTCACCCGAGTACCACCCACCATCGAGGAGGAACTGCTGGAGCTGGGCGACGTCAGCCCCCTCGGCACCCGGTGCGATCCGACGAAACGCCGGCACCGCCCCCGCGAGGACCACTGATGGGGACAGATCGACCGACAACACCACATCACCCGAACTCACCACGTCACCGTCGGCAACGAACAGCTCCGTCACAACCCCGCCCGGGAAGCCAGCCAACTCCAGCACGGTCGACCACTCGGCGAAGCCGTTGAACTCGATGGTGCGGCCGACCTCACCGGTCTCAACCTCATAGATGACCGGCTCCACCGCTCCGACCGGATCAGCAGGCGGATCCGTCACCTCTGTGGCCGCCCACCACAACGCACCGCCGGCCACCCCGAACACCACGACCACCGCCACGACCGTGCCCATCCCCGCCGAGGTCGGCTTGCTCACTGAGGACAGAGCCGGTTCAGTCTCTCGAAGTCCCCCGGCCCATCCGCCTGGATCGACTGGTACGGGTTCCACGGCCCTTCGCCCCGCCACGCATCGACGAACGCCTCGACACTCGTCGGCTCATCCGGTTCGTATCCCTGCTCGCGCAGACACTCAGCAGTGCCGAGCCACCGCTCGTAGACGGCCCTGATCTCTGCATCGCTCAGCTGCGCCGGCGGGGAGCTCCCCACCCCACTCAGGCTCCTGCATTCATCGATCAACGTCTGAAACTGCTCACCATCAAGCGCCCCAGGCTCGGCGGAGAACCCGCTCCCATCACCGTTGACCGTCGTCGCGACGCCACGCTCCTTGAGGCACGCCGCCATCCGCTCGAGTCGGCCATCCTCCGGGCTGACTTCCGAATCGTCCGACGTCGCACCAGAAACCCCGACAGAAGGCTCAGGCTTGGCAACTTGAGACGTGGGTGGGTCGGTTGCAGACCCCATTCCTTCCGAGGTTGCCTCTACGCCACCACGGTCCGTGCAACTGGCGAACGAAAGAAGCAGCACACAACTCAACCGGACACCCCGGCTACGTCGTGAGAACACACGTACCTCGTCGAGGTCACCGGAACGGAACAAGGGATCTACCCGTATGGCCTGCATCCCGCCCACGTACCCGAGTTGCTGATCGACCCGTTGGTACGCACGTACCACGTCCCCCCTCCGGTACTCGTGGCAGTCTTCTCACGAACTGTCCAGGTGCCCCCGTTGCCGAAGACGCCATAGCCCCCACCGGGCGGGACGTGTTCGGTGTAGCCCGTCGAGTAGGAATGTGAGTATCCACGCAATGATCAGTACTTGGTCCCTGTCTTGCCAACGGTGGCAGCTGCCGGCGAGGCCATGACCACGAGCAGAGCAACGGAGGCAAGCGCGCCAGCCAGACGCCTCCGTGATGCAAGGCTAGTACCCCGCCGACGCCCCCCCCGGATGTGCTGCAGCTCCATCATGACCCCCAGTTCAGTGCGAGGATCGCTCACGGCGCTCATCCCACCACACCCATGGGGCCGTCGCAAGCGGCTTGGATGAACGACCCCGGCCGACGCATTGCGGCTGCGGCCCAGCCCAGCCGCCGCCCAACCCGGGCTCCTCAACTATGCCGCCGCTCGTGGACCGCAGAGGCCGCCGCCGGGGTCGACCGGCCCCGGCTCAGGTGACGGAGCGGGGTCGGCGGGGTCGGCGGGGTCGGCGGCCCCTGCCGTCGGCGGCCGGGTGGCGGGCGCCACGATGGCGTCCCCGATCGACAGGCCGGTCGACGGGGCCGTCACGGTGATCACCTCGGGCGCCCGTCGGGGATCGAGCTCGTAGCGGACCGGTCCGGCGATCGCCCCGGCCACCAACAGCGCAGCTCGCTCCCCGCCCGGTCCGTGACCGATGAGGGCGGCCCCACCCTCCACGGCGGCGCCGAGACCCCCGGCGGAGGTGACGAAGCCGAGCGCCTCGAGGCGGGCCGCGGCCTCCTCGGTCGCCCCCCGGAGGCGCACCTGCACCCGGGCGGGCACCACGTCATCGGGATCGAGCCCCCGGAAGACGTCCAGGACGCGCCGGTTCGCCTCGTTGTCGACGAGACGGACCACCGAGGCCTCGACCCCTCTGAAGCGGACGGTGTCATCGACGACGTCGAGGGTCGAGGTGCTCAGCTCCTCCCCCGAGAAGCTGCGATAGCGGCGCAGGAGGTCGACGATGCGACCCACCGACAGGCGCTGGTCGAGCTGGACGTTGGCCAGGCCGGTCTCGACCAGTCGCTGCAGCTGCACGACGTCACCGAGGCCGCGCAGATCCTTGGTCTGGTCGAGCACGACCCGCAGGAAGGCCTGCTGGCGGGGGATCCGGTCGAGATCGGCCCGCAGGTCGATCGTGTGCCAGGTGCCATCAGGGGCCTGTTCTTGCATCGACCGGCTGCGGACGTAGGCCAGCGCCGCATCGCCGCCGAGCTCGACCCGCCCGGCCTCCTGCACGGAGAACCCGGTCTCGACGTCACGACGTGGTGCGTCGAAGCAGAGCTCGATGCCGCCGGTGATGTCGACCAGCTCCCTGAAGCCCGCCCAGTTGACGTGCACGAAGTGGTGGATGGGGATCTCGAGGGCGTCGCGGACGGTGGCGGTCAACCGGTCGGCCCGGGCGTCGTCGTCGTCGTCGGCGAAGCTGAAGGCGGCGTTGACGCGCTGGGAGCCGTCGGTGCCGGCGATGGGCACCCACAGGTCACGGGGCACCGACACGAGGGTGGCCTCGGGGGTCGACGGGTCGAGGCGCAGCACCATGATGGTGTCGGCCAGGGAGTTGGCGGCCTCGGCGTCGCGACCTGTGAGGATCGCCTCGTCCGCACCGACCCCGGTCACGTCATCGGACCCGACGAGCAGCACGTTGACCGGTGGTCCGACGTCGCCCGGCGGCTCCGGGGCCTCCGGTGCGTCGTCCTCGGGGACCCCGTCGCCGCCACCGGTGCCCTCGGACCCGTCAGCGGCGTCGGCTGCGGCTGGCGCGTCATCCCCGTCGTCGGGGCCCATCTGGCGTTCGAGGTCCGCGGCGCGAGGCGGGGGCGGTCCTCGGTCCTGGGCGTCCAGACCCAGCTCGACCCGGTCGACGCGGGCCAGCACGCTCGCCACGTACGCAGCCACACCCGCCCCACCGAGCCCGACGAGGCTGAGCATCACGAGGGCGGCGATGGTGAGGCGTTGGCCCCAGCTTCGGCGGGACCGACCGGCGCCCTCGGTGACCCCGCTCACGAGGCCCGGACCCTACCGGCCGGCCGACCCCGTCGGCCCTCCGGGGACGAGGCCGAACCGGTCGGCCAGTCGCTCGCACCACTCGGCTCCGGGTTCGCCCTCGACGAGGGGCGCCGCCCAACGCCGGTGGGCGGGCCCGGCGGCCCCGCCCCCGGCTGTGGCGCCCCCGGCGGCCCCGCCCCCGGCTGTGGCGCCCCCGGCGGCCCTGCCCCCGGCTGTGGCGCCTCCGGCGCCAACGCGCCCGGCCACCGGGATGGCCCAGCGACCGTCCTCGGCCTCTGCGAGGTCAGCGGAGCGGTCGTCGGCCTCGGCGGCGTCGACGAGGCGGTCGTCGTCGACGACCAGGGTCACGACGGGTCTGACGACGCCGTCGAGCAGCTCACCCCACCGGGCGGCGGCGTCGACCGAGGTCACGGCGTAGAGGGCCACGAGGCGACGTGTCGCGAACCAGGCCTCGTCGAGGTGTCGGTCGTCGACCACCTCGACCAGGTCGTCGTCGACCCTGGAGGCGCCGAGGCAGACGAGCGTCACGGCCAGGTCCCGGCGGTGGTGGGCCAGACCGAGCGCGACCCGCACGAGGCGATCGTCTCGACCGGCCAGGACCAGGAGCCGATCCGGGCGGGCCAGCTCGACGGCCGAGCGGAGGCGGTGGGGACGTGAGACGACGTCGGTGAGCGAGGGTCGTCCCCGCAGCCGCCGGCCCCAGCGGGCGACGAAGGCGGCTCGCCGCTCATCCATCATGGCCGCGGCGACGCTCGCCGAGGTCGTGGCGTGGCGGTGGTGCACGACGGCCACCTCGGGGACGATCTCGATGCGTCGGCCGTCCTCACCCCAACGTTGGGCGAGGTCGACGTCCTCGAAGTACCCGGCGCCCCAGCTGGCGTCGAAGCCACCGACGGCGAGCAGCTCGGCCCGGGCGACAGCGAGGCAGGCGGCCGAGGCGTAGTCGACGGGTCGGCGGACCCGGTCATCGGCCAGCGCGTCGGCGGGTCCCCGCCCGAACGCCAGCGTCTCGCCGTCGGGGCCCACGACCGAGCCGAGCTCCTGGGTCGTGCCGTCGGGATCGACGAGGCGAGGTGAGGCGGCGACCGCCCCCTCGGCGAGAGCTCGTCGCAACGGGTCGAGCCACCCCGGGGTCAGCTGCACGTCGGGGTTGACGAGCACCACGACGGGCGCCCGGGCGACGAGGGTGGCCTGATCGACCGCCGGGCCGAACCCGACGTTGGTCGGGTTGGCGATCACCTGGGCCCCTGACAGCCACCCGAGATCGGCGGGTCCCGAGGCGGTTGGGTTGTCCACGACGATCAACTCGGCGGCGGCGTCGACGGTGGATGCCAGGTCGGCGACGGTGCGCCGCAGCAGGTCCAGCCCGCCGTGGGCGACGACGATGCAGCTGACCTCGGGGTCATCGGCCGCCGGGAACGTCACGGGCGGCAGCGCCGATGCCATCACCTCGCCCCCCCGAACCGGCGGACGAGGCGCCCCAGACGGCTCGCACCGGGGCCGGTCGCCGCTTCGAGGCGGGCCTCGGCTGCTTCGGCTCGCACGTCGGCGGTCGCAGCGCGAGCCAGGTCGAGCTCGTGGGCGACCACCCGGTCGGCGAGCTCGTCGCGGGCGGCGCGCACGCGTCCCCGCAGCTGCCGGTCGACGGTGGCGCGACGCCCGGCGAGGGCGAGCTCGGCCGCCAGCTCGGCTCCGAGCTCGGCCGGGTCGCGTCGGGTGAGCGCCCGCAGGTGCACACCCCCGGCGAAGGCGTCCAGGCGCCGGACCAGGGCGGGACGGTCCGGCGTCGGCTCCATGACGTCGGCGGCCCAGGTCACGTCGGTGCCAAGGGCCCGGGCGGCCGACGCCACGGCGGGCTGGTCGGTGATGACGTGGGCGGCGGCACCGAGGGCGCCGAGCACGTCGAGGGGAAGCACCCGCTCGGGCAGGCGGTATGGCCCGCCGGGGGCGATGGCGGTGACGTCGGCACCGCCGAAGGAGACCGGGGTGCGACCGGCAGGGACGGCGGCCCCGACACCGGGGGCGGTCACCACGACGACGGCCGGATCCTTCGCCGGCGGGAACCAGCCGAGGCGCCGGGCCAGGGCGACGCGCCGGTCGAGGGCGTCGCCGTCGACGTCCGCAGCGAGGGCGCCGAGTGACCCGTCAGGGGTCGACCCGGAGGCATCGAGGGGCACGACGCTCGCCCCACCAGCAGCGGTGATGACGTCGGCGTCGGAGCCGACCAGCCCGTCGGCGGCCACCCCGGGCCGCCACTCGACGATGCGCACGTCACCCAGACGTCGTCGCAGCTGCAGGTCGAGCACCAGCCCGATGAGGCCCGAGGCCAGATCGGTCGGACGCCAGGCGACCGCCACGACGGGGCGGTGCTCGTCGACCCCGGCCGGGGTCACGCCAACGCCGCCAGCCACGCCGCAGGGCTGACGAGGCCCGTGGTCGCCTGCCTCGGGGTCACGCCGCAGCCCGCATCCGGGCGACGAGGCGGGCGAGGCCGTCACGCCAATCGGGCAGGTCGTCCAGCCCGGCGAGGCGCGAGGCGAGCGGTTCGAGGCGCGAGTCGGCGGGGCGGGGGGCCGGGCGGGGCGGGTCGAGCTCGGCGGTGGTGATCGCCCGCAGCCTCACCGACGTGTGCCCGCTCGCATCGAGCGTCGCCCGGGCGACGTCGTACCACGAGGCCTGCCCCGAGCTCACGACGTGGTGGACGCCGCTGAGCCGGGCATCGCACAGCTCGACGATGCGCCCGGCGACGTCATCAGCGAAGCTCGGCGAGCCGATCTGGTCTTCGACGAAGGCGAGCTGGCGGTGGGGATCAGCGTCGGCGAGGCGCAACACGGTGGCCACGATGCTCGATCCGGTGGCTCCGGCCAGCCACGCCGTGCGGGCGATCGTCGCCGAGGGAGCGAGCTCGTGCTCGCCGGCGAGCTTGGAGCGCCCGTAGACGGCCTCTGGATCGGTGAGGTCCCACTCGTGGTGGGGCCGCCCGAGCCGACCCGAGAAGACGTAGTCGGTGGACACGTGCACGAGGTGCGCGCCCGTCGCCTCGGCTGCCCGGGCCAGGTTGCGCACGGCCCAGGCGTTGGCGGCGAACGCCGCCGCCGGGTCGGACTCACAACCGTCGACGTCGGTCATCGCCGCGCAGTTGATGACCGCCTCGGGGGCGAGCGCGACCATCGCCTCGCGCACCGCCACCGGGTCGGTGAGGTCGAGCTCGGCACGGGTGAGCGCGGTGACGGGCCGGTCGCCGAGCAGGCGAAGGATCTCGACGCCCAGTTGCCCTGCGGCCCCGGTGACGACCAGGGGCCTGCTCACCGCCGTGCTCGGACGCGGGCCGCCAGCGGCTCCCACCAGCTGCGGTTGGCGCGGTACCAGTCGACGGTGTCGGCCAGCCCGGCCGACGGGTCGGTCCGTGGCGCCCACCCGAGCGCCCGAGCCCTGGTCGTGTCGATGCTGTAGCGCAGATCGTGGCCGAGGCGGTCCGCCACGTGGTCGACGTAGGACCCGTCTCGCCCGCAGAGCTCCAACAGGGCGTCGGTGAGCTGGCCGTTGGTCAGCTCGTGGCCACCGCCGAGGTTGACGACCTCCCCGGCTTCGGCCCGCTCGAGGACGGTCTCGATGCCGGCGACGTTGTCGCTCACGTGGATCCAGTCGCGCACGTTGCGGCCGTCGCCGTAGAGCGGCACGTGTCGACCGTCGAGCAGGTTGGTGACGAACAGGGGGATGACCTTCTCGGGCAGCTGGTGGGGCCCGTAGTTGTTCGACGACCGGGTGACGACCACGTCCAGGCCGTGGGTGACGTGGTGGGCGAGGGCGATGAGGTCCGAGCCGGCCTTGGAGGCGGAGTACGGCGACGACGGCCGGAGGGGGCTCTGCTCGGTGAAGCTGCCGTCGGCTCGTGAGCCGTAGACCTCGTCGGTGCTGACGTGCACGACACGGCGGACCCCGAGTTGGCGGGCGACGTCGCAGACGACGTTGGTGCCGACGCAGTTGGTCGACACGAACTCGTCGGAGGAGGCGATCGAGAGGTCGACGTGGCTCTCGGCGGCCAGGTGCACGACCACCTCACATCCCTGGGAGGCGAACGCCACCGCCTGGCGGTCGCGCACGTCGCCGACGACGAGGCGGCACCGGACCTCGTCGCCATCGACCAGGTCGGCGATCGTCGAGCGGTGACCGGCGTAGGTGAGCGCGTCGAGGACGACCACCTCGTCGTCGGTCGTGTCGAGCACGTGGCGCACGTAGTTAGAGCCGATGAACCCGGCTCCTCCGGTGACGAGGCGACGCATGCGCAGGCCGCCCTCAGCTGCGCATCGGCCACGACGGCCGCTGCGCCTCTGGCATGGCCGCACGGGTGGGGTTCGAGCGGTCCCGGTCGGACAGGACCGGGTCGCTGACCCCCCAGTCCGCGCCGATCTCGGGGTCGTCCCACGCCACGCCGAGCTCGTCAGCCGGCTGGTAGTACCCGTCGACGAGGTAGGTCACGGTGACGTCGGTGAGGGCGGCGAAGCCGTGGGCGACCCCCGGCGGGATGAAGACCCCGTGGTGGGCCTCACCGTCGAGCTCGAAGCTCTCGGTGGCGCCGTCGGTCGGCGACCCCCGCCGCAGATCGTGCAGCACCGCCCGGGCCACCCCGGTGGGCACGTACCAGTAGTCGGCCTGGTGGGCGTGGTGGTGCATGCCGACCACGCTGCCCGCCCGGCGATCCGAGCGGTTGGCCTGGACCATCTCCCGGGCGCCGGTGGGGATCCACTCCCGCCGGTAGGTCTCGACGAACACGCCCCGCTCGTCGCCGAACACCTTGGGGACGACGTGGTAGACGCCGGCGATCAGCGACGACTCGCGCACGACGGCCACTCGGCTAGTGGTAGCACGCCCCCGCCCCACCGGCTGATCACGCGTCGGCGTCGCATCCGACGCCGGTCTGGGGTGCGCACCCGAGGCAGTCGTCCGCTCACCCGACGGTCACGTCCCCTGCGAGGACCCGGCGCGCTCGGCCCTCGACCTCCACGACGAGGGCCCCGTCGTCGTCGAGCCCGGTGGCCACCCCCCATCCCGGCCCGCCGGGCCTGTCTGAGGAGGCGGGGGCATCGTCGAGGCGCACCGGTCGGCCGATCGTCTCGCAACGTTCCCGCAGCTCGTCGATGACCGGCCCCCGCCCGCTCGCCTCGAGGGTGACGAGGCGGCGCTCGAAGGCGGTGACGATCGCGACGAGCAGCTCGACCCGTGACGGGCGCTGCCCGATCAGCTGGGCGAGGTCGACCGCAGGCGCTCGATCGGTGGAGAAGTCCGGGGGCAGCTCGACGTTGCAGCCCACCCCGACGACGACCGCCGGCGCACCAGACCCACCCGGCGCACCCGACCCACCCGGCGCACCCGACCCACCCCACGCACCCGGCGCACCCGGCGCACCCGACCCACCCCACGCACCCGGCGCACCCGGCGCCTCGACGAGCTCGGCGAGCACCCCGGCCAGCTTGGCGTAGCGGTGGCCCTGCGGCCCCGGGTGGGCGAGGGGGACCACGACGTCGTTGGGCCAGGAGACCGCCACACCGGCGGCGCCCATCGCCTCGGCCGCCTCGACGACGGCCAGGGCGGCGGCGGGCGTGAGCGCCACGAGGTCGTCTCGGGGGACCCCGGCCCGCACCAGCACCGACATCAGCAGGCCCGATCGGGGCGGCGACGTCCAACTCCGGCCCCGACGTCCCCGTCCCGCCGTCTGGGCGTCGGCGACGAGGATCTGCTCGCCGTCGCCTCGGCGGGCGGCCTCGACCAGATCGGCGTTGGTGCTGCCCGCCTCGGTGACCCAGGCCAGGTCGGCGAACCGCGAGCCGCCGAGCGCCGATCTGGCATCATCGCCGTTCGCTGCGTCAGGGTCGTCGCGGCTCATCCACCGACCACGGGGTTGTCGCACATGCTGGAGAAGATCCTCATCGCCAACCGGGGCGAGATCGCCGTGCGCGTCATCCGCGCCTGTCGCGAGCTCGGCATCCCGACCGTGGCGGTGTACTCCGAGCTCGATCGCGATGCGCTGCACACCCGTCTGGCCGACGAAGCGTACGCGCTGGGCGGACAGACCGCCGCCGAGAGCTACCTCGACACCGAGTCGATCCTGGGCGTCATCGAGCGGTCTGGTGCTGACGGCGTGCACCCGGGGTACGGCTTCTTCTCCGAGAACGCCGACTTCGCCCGAGCCATCACAGGTCTCGGCGTCGCCTTCATCGGCCCACCCCCCGAGGCGATCGAGGTGATGGGCGACAAGATCTCGGCCCGCCTGGCCGCCGAGCGGGTGGGGGTGGCCGGCGTGCCCGGCACCACCGACCTCATCACCGGTCCCGACGACGTCGTGGCCTTCGGCGAGGAGTTCGGTTGGCCGGTGGCGATCAAGGCCGCGTACGGCGGCGGCGGGCGCGGGATGAAGGTCGTCCGCGAGGCCTCTCAGGCCGCGGCCGCCCTCGAGTCCGCCCAGCGCGAGGCCAAGGCGTACTTCGGTCGCGACGAGGCGTACATGGAGCGGTACCTCACCTGGCCCCGCCACATCGAGATGCAGATCATCGCCGACAGCCACGGCAACTGCGTGTGGGTCGGTGAGCGCGACTGCTCGGCTCAGCGCCGCCACCAGAAGCTCGTCGAGGAGAGCCCGGCACCGAACTTCGACGATGCCGTCCGCCAGGCCATGGGCCAGGCGGCCGTCGACGTCGCCCGGGGCTGTGACTACGTCAACGCCGGCACCGTCGAGTTCCTCTTCCAGGACGGCGAGTTCTTCTACCTCGAGATGAACACCCGCCTGCAGGTCGAGCACCCCGTCACCGAGGTGGTCGCCGGGGTCGATCTGGTGCACGAGCAGATCAGGGTGGCCTCGGGCGAGGCGCTGTCGTTCACCCAGGACTCGCTGCAGCGGCGGGGACACGCCATCGAGGTCCGCATCAACGCCGAGGACCCGACCGCCGGCGCCTTCACCCCCTCCCCCGGGCCGATCACGACGCTGCGGGTGCCCGGCGGTCCCGGCGTGCGCTGGGACGGCGGGTACGAGGCCGGCGACGAGATCAGCCAGTACTACGACAACCTCGTCGGTAAGCTGGTCGTCGACGGCCCGACCCGCGAGGTGGCCATCGACCGCACCTTGCGGGCGCTGCGCGAGTTCGAGGTGACCGGCATCAAGACCACGATCCCCGCCGATGTGGCAATCCTCGCCCACCCCGACTTCCGTGCCGGTGAGCACTCGACCAAGTGGGTGGAGGAGCGCCTCGATCTCAGCTCGGTCACCTCCCCCGACGCTCCCGCCCAGGCAGACGACGAGGACGACGAGCCCAAGGTGCGTCGTGACACCACCGTCGAGGTGGGCGGACGTCGCTTCGAGGTCACCACCTGGGCGCCCGCCTCCGCGGCGACGGCCCCGGCGAGCGGCGCAGCACGCGGGGCCCGTCCTCGCCGCAGCGGTGGTCGCAGCAGCGCCGCGGCGAGCGACGGCACGGTGGTCGTGCCGATGCAGGGCACCATCGTCAAGGTGCTCGTCGCCGAGGGCGACGAGGTCGCCGCAGACCAGCCCCTGGCGGTGCTCGAGGCCATGAAGATGGAGAACAACGTGAGCGCCCCGGTGGCCGGGTCCGTTTCGGACCTGCGGGTCAGCGCCGGCGACACCGTCGGCACCGGCGACGTGGTCTGTGTGATCACCCCGGCGGCGTCGTCGGAGTGACCGGCTGGGACGGCGTCACCTGGCCCGTGAGGACGGGGTGCGGCGGCGTCAACCGGCCTGGGCGGACAGGGTGCGGATCGCGCGGGGCGCGACGTCGACGATCACGTCGTTGGCCCCGCGGTCGCCGAGGCTGCCGACGAAGGGCGAGGTGCTGAAGACGAACACGCCCCCGTCGGCGGCGACCAGCAGGTACCCGTCGCCGTAGCGCACCATCCCGACGACCGGTGCCACGAGCGGTGCTCCGGCCATCGAGCCGTGGAAGCCGGCGTCGCCGAAGGCGAACACACCACCGTCGGCGGCGACCATCCAGTACCCCTGGCCTTCGGGCGTGGCGGCGATGCCGGCGACCGGCGCGTTGAGGGTCGACCCCCCCAGCGATCCGGCGAAGGCGGCATCGCCCATGGCGAACACCCCGCCGTCAGCGGCGGCGAGCAGCATCCCCTCTCCCGTCGCGGTCGCGGTGGCGTCGATGATGGGGGCGTTCAGCGTTCGCGCCGACAGGTCACCGATGTCTGCGGCGGTCCCGATCTCCAGCACCCGCCCCCGTTCGGTGACCACCCACAACCCGGCCCCGTCGGGGGTGGCTGCGAGCGCGGCGGCGCCGTCACCGGGCCCGATCGATCGGCCGGCACCGAGGCGCATGGGCGGGGCGGTCCCGAGGGCGGTGATGGTGCCGCTGGCGTCGAGCACCCACACCCCCTGGCCGTCGGGGGTGGCCTCGATGCCCACGGCCCGCCCGGCGGCCGACCCGAGGTCAGGGGCGCCGAAGCCGGTCGTGTGACCGGTTCCACCGAGCACCCAGTACCCGACGACCTCGCCCCCGGCGCTTCGGGCCACCAGCTCGTCGGCTGACGGCGCCTCCGGCGACGAGCCGGCGAGGACGAGGTCGCCGACGATCTGTCCGAGCGCGTCGACGAGCGGTGGGGCGGCGACGTGCACGGTGGGCGCGTCACCACAGCGCGACGACCCGTACGAGACGACACCGGCGAGGGCGAGCGTCCCGTCCACCTCGACCAGCAGCGGACCGCCCGAGTCACCGAAGCACGGGGCGGGCCCGACGGTGCACAGGTGGGTGCCGACGACGTAGGCGCTGCCCCACGCCGCCGCGCAGGCGGGGTCGGGCGCGATGGTGACCTCGCCTCGCTGCACCACGTCGGGGTACGTGCCACCGTCCTGATCGGTCGCGCCCCACCCCACCACGACGCCGTCGACCGGGCGGGCGCCGAGGCCGAGATCGACCTGCGGGCCGATCACTGGACGGGGCTCGGTGGCCAACGGGGCCGCCGTCTCGAGCACGGCGGCGTCGAGCCCGTCAGACAGGGACCTCACCTCGACCGCCTCGACGCCGGCGGCCGACGCCCGGGTGTCGGTCACGACGGTCACGTCGACGAGGGGGTCGGGTCCGAGGCAGTGGCGGGCCGTTATGACGTGGCGCAGCCCGACGACCACCCCGGTGCAGGACCACGTGGCGCCGCCCCCGGGTTGGCGCACCGCCAGTCGCACGACCCCGGTGGCGCCGGGATCGTCGACGCCGCCGACGATCTTGTCCGACCTCGTCGCCGGGACGGTGGGGTCGTCGGCGGCGGGACCGGAGGTGTCGGCGTCGAACGCCGAGGCGAGTGGGAAGGCCAACAGGCCGCTGGCGAGCACGCCGACGGCGATGGCCACCCTGCGACGGCGCCGTCGGGACGGGGTCGTCGCAGCGCCTGAGCCCCCGATGCCGCCCGTGCGTGCCGATCGATCCACCACCCTCATCCTAACGTCACGAAGAGTGAGATCTGAAGCGCTGAGAGGCCCCGTCATCGCGAACCCCCGGGTGGCCCAGGGCGCGTGCCCCTCGTTGCGGCGGCGCCCATCGATCGGAGGCGAGCAGGGTCAGGGCTCCTCGGCCAGCGCGGCGCAGTAGTCGCGGTACGGGCTCGTCGGCATGGCTTCGACGGCACGCCGGAGGCCGTCGTCGTCCACGTACCCCTTGCGCCAGGCGACCTCCTCGGGGCAGGAGATCTTCATCCCCTGGCGGGCCTCGACGGTGGCGATGAAGTTGGCGGCGTCGAGGAGGCTCTCGTGGGTGCCCGAGTCGAGCCACGCCACGCCCCGGCCCAGGGGCACCGCCCGCAGCTCACCGGCGTCGAGGTAGCTGCGGTTGAGGTCGGTGATCTCGAGCTCGCCTCGGGCCGAGGGTGACAGCGCGCCCGCCCGCTCGGACGCAGTCCCGTCATAGAGGTAGAGCCCGGGGACCGCGAGGTTAGACCGGGGTCGCGTCGGCTTCTCCTCGAGGTGGGTCACCCGGCCGGCGTCGTCGAGCACGACGATGCCGTAGCGCTGGGGGTCGGTCACCGGGTAGCCGAAGATCACCGCCCCGGCGTCGAAGTCCGACACGATGGCGTCCAGACCCATCCGGCCGTAGAAGACGTTGTCGCCGAGGATCAGGCACACGGGCTCACCGCCGAGGAAGTCCGCCCCGATCACCAACGCCTGGGCGATGCCCTCGGGAGCCGGCTGCTCGGCGAACGTGAGCGTGATGCCCCACGCCGAACCGTCGCCCAGGAGGGCCTGGAAGCGGGGCAGATCAGCCGGGGTCGAGATCAACATGATGTCGGTGATGCCGGCCAGCATCAACGTCGACAGGGGGTAGTAGATCATCGGCTTGTCGTGGACCGGCTGCAGCTGCTTGCTCGCCACCTGGGTGAGCGGGTACAGCCGGCTGCCCGCTCCCCCGGCCAACACGATGCCCCTCACGGCGCCGACCCTCTCAGGACGAGAGGCGGGGGGCGCAGAGGTCGTCGTACTCGGCGATCTCGATGCGGTCCCGGTTCTCCCAGGTCACCTCGACGTCGGGGTCCCGGCGCAGGGCGTACTCCCGAAACGTCATCTCCAGCGAATCGAAGGCGACGATGCGGCCCTTCAGGCTGGTGCCGATGCCGAGGATGAGCTTGATGGCCTCCAGCGCCTGGATCGTCCCCACGATGCCAGGCAGCACGCCGAGCACCCCAGCCTCAGAGCAGCTCGGGGCGAGCTCGGCCGGCGGCGGCACCGGGATCATGTCGCGGTAGGTCGGTCCGTCCTTGGGATCGAAGACGGTCACCTGGCCCTCGAAGCGGAAGATCGAGCCGTGCACGACGGGGATGCCGAGCTTCACCGAGGCGTCGTTGAGCAGGTAGCGGCTGGGGAAGTTGTCGGCGCCGTCGACGACGACGTCCCACCCACGAAGGATGTCGAGAACGTTGTCGGCCGACAGGCGGGTGTCGTAGGTGACCACGTCGACGTCGGGGTTCAACAGCGTCAGGGTCTTCTTGGCCGAGTCGACCTTGCGGTCACCGACCCGTTCGATGTTGTGCATCACCTGGCGTTGGAGGTTGGACTCGTCGACGACGTCCATGTCGACCACGCCGATCGTGCCGACGCCCGCCGCAGCCAGGTAGAGCGCAGCAGGGCTGCCGAGGCCGCCGGCACCGAGCAGGAGCACCCGGGCGTCGAGCAGCTCGCGCTGGCCCGCCTCACCCACCTCGGGCAGCAACAGGTGGCGGCTGTAGCGGGCCTTCTGGTCGGGGCTCAGCGTGGCCGGGACCTTCCAGTCACGGCCCTCGTCCTTCCACTTGCCGAAGCCGCCCTCCATCGACACGACTCGGTCGTACCCGAGCTGGCCGAGCGTCTCGGCCGCGAACGCCGAGCGCGCCCCGCCGGCGCAGTACACGACGACGGGGGCGTCGTGGTCGGGGAGGCGGTTCTCGATCTGGCTCTCGAGGTGGCCCCGGGGGATGTGGATGGCCCCGGGGATGGCTCCCTGTTGGTGCTCGTCGGGTTCACGTACGTCCAGGACCACGAGCTCGGGCTCGGCGGCGATGCGCTCGGCGGCGGTGGCCGTGTCGACCTCGTCGATGCGCGCCTTGGCGTCACGCAGCAGATCACGGAAGGTGGCCATCGTCGCTCCCCGGTCGTCCTGCCCACCCAAAACCTACCGGACAGGTCAGGTATTCCTCACCGGGCGCGTCGTCGGCGCGCCTGGGCGGTGCTCATGATGGGCGGCGGGGCCGCACCAGGCGGGGCAGGGTCTCACCGATGCGTGCGAGCAGCACCTCGTCGGCCAGGGCGTCCATCTCGGTCGGCGACCCGTTCAGGATGACGATGCGGGCCCCGTGCCGGCGGGCCACCGGCACGACCCCGTTGATCGGGGCGACGGCCAAGGTGGACCCGACGGTCAGCAACAGGTCGGCCTCGATCGCCGCTCGCTCGGCCCGCTCGAGGTCACCGGCGACGAGGTTCTGGCCGAAGCTGATCGTCGCGGACTTGAGGATGCCTCCACAGGCCAGGCACGGCGGATCGGTCTCACCCGCTCGCACCCGGTCGAGCGTCTCGCTCATGGGCCCACGGGCCTCGCAGTCCCAACAGACCACCTCGCGCATGGTGCCGTGGACCTCGACGACGAGCTCGGGATCGTTGCCCGCCGCGTGGTGCAACCCGTCGACGTTCTGGGTCAACAGGGCGTGCAGCTTGCCTCGACGCTGCAGGTCGACCAGCGCCCGGTGGCCGTCGTTGGGTTCGGCCACCCACACCGGAGCATCGACCCGGCTCTGCCAGGCGAGGCGGCGCACCTCGGGGTCGGCGAGGTAGTGCCGGATGTTGGACAGCCTCTCGGCTTTGGGGTTGCGCGTCCACAGCCCCTGAGGGCCCCTGTAGTCCGGGATGCCGCTGTCGGTCGAGATGCCCGCCCCGCTCAGCACCACCACCCGTTCGGCGGTGTCGATCCACCCCCGGACGCGGTCGATGGCCTCGTCGGGCGGTGGTGGGGGGGCATCGGTCATCGACGGAGCTCCTCGCCACCGGTGAGCTGGGTGCAAGCCAGACGGTCGTGCCCGTGCCGGCGTGGTCGGCGCCTCCGAAGCTAGGGGAAGCGATCCGCTGGCCCCCACCCCCGGGCTGTACTAGAACGTCATGAGATACATCGAAGGCCGCGAAAGGGCGGTCGTGCGCACTTCCCCCGGAACACCAGCGGGCGCCGAGCCCGGGGAGGACACACAGGATGGGACAGGCACCGCAGTTCCGCACCGATCGGATCCGGGTGGTGGCCGGAGAGGACCCTCGCCCGGGCGACCACCCCGGGTTCGACCCCCGCTCGCGCTACGTCGAGCGCTACTGGCTCGGCATCCTCGGCCCCGCCACGACGCTGTTCCTGCGCCGGGCGGCCGCCGAGCTCGACCGGGCTCCGGACGGGTGGTGGATGGACGTCGCTGGTACGGCTCGCAGCCTCGGACTCGTCTCGTCGAGTCGCCACGCCCCGTTCCAGCGGGCGCTCGGGCGGGCGTGCACGTTCGGGCTCGCCTCGGCGCTGGACCCGTCCATGATCGCCGTGCGCCGCCGGCTGCCGCCGCTCACCCTGAACCAGCTCGCCCGCCTCCCCGAGGACCTGCGCGTCGAGCACGACCGCCAGCGTCGCGATGACGCCGGCGCCCGCACCGCCGCCGAGATCGACGCCGTGCGGGTGGGTGAGCTGGCCCGGGCGCTGCTCGAGCTCGGTGAGTCCCTCGAGGAGGCCGACGCCCAGCTGGCCCGCTGGCAGGTGGACCAACGCACCCGTCAGCAGGCGCTGTTCGAGGCCTACCAGGACCTCGACGCGGCCTGACGGCGAACAGGACCCCCGCAGCCGGAGCGACCGCGACCGACGGCGGTACGGGTGTCTGCACCCGGCACAGGTCCTCAAGGCGGCGGCCCGGCGGCCGACGTGTCGCACCGTGTCACCCGAGAGCCCGAGCCTGGCGGTGTGGGCCGGGGCCGCTCGACCCGTCGACGGGGCGTCGTGACCGCCGACCCCTACCGCCACCGGCCCAACCCCGCGCTGGAGGCGACCATCGCCGAGCTCACCGAGGTGCTGACCCCCACCGCCGAGCTGCTTCGACGCTGCCATCGCGCTCCCGAGCACCCGACGGTCCTCGTCCACGGGTGTCCGCGCAGCGGGACGACCGTGACGCTGCAGTGGCTCGTGGCCACCGGGGCACTGGCCTCACCGTCCAACGTGGTCGCCCGCTTCCCGACCGCGCCGTGGCTCGGTGCCGTCGTGCACCGCCTGCTGCTCGACCCCGAGCTCGGCATCGGCGACGAGATGACCCCGGCCGGCCGCGGTGAGCTGCGCGCTGATCTGGGGAAGACCTCCGGGCCCGGCGCGGTGCACGAGTGCTGGGGTGCGTGGCGGCACCTGATCCCACCCGGTCCAGACGACGCGCTCGACGCCGAACGTGCAGCGAGGTTCGACACCGCCGGCCTGCGGGCCATGTTCGGCGGTCTCGAGGCCGGGTTCGCCAAGCCGGTGGCGGCCAAGGCCCTCATCATGAACTGGAACGTGGGGCTCCTCGCTGCTGCGTTGCCCGACGCCGCCTTCTTGAGGGTCCGCCGGGACCCGCACGAGACGATGGCGTCGATCTGGCGAGCGCGACGACGTCGCAACGGCGACGCGACGACGTGGTGGTCGTTCCGGCCGCCCGGGTCACGACAGCTGGAGCGACTTCCCGTCGCCGATCAGATCGCCGCCCAGGTGAGATCCATCGAGGACGCGCTCGATGACAGCTTCGCCGCCCTCGACCCGCACCGGCGTCTCGAGCTGAGGCTCGAGGACCTCATCGCTGACCCCGAGGCCGCCCACGAGCGCGTGCGCGGCTGGCTCGGCCCCCTGGGCGTCGCCCTCCCCGGCCGCCACCCGCTGGCATCGACGTCCCAGTTGGGCGCCGGCGACCCGCCGGCGCTCCCGGCCGAGGTGCGAGCCGAGCTGCGGGCGGCGTGGGACACGACGTGCGAACCGACGGTTCAGCGGCCGCCGATGCGGTCGACCTCAGCGGCATGGTGACCGCGCACCAGCCGCGCCGCTGTTCCCCGCCGAGCCACGGCGCAGGGTTCGCATCGACGAAGTTCGTCGAGACGTCCTGTCACGCCGATGACGTCGTCCCCCTCTCCCGGTCGGGCGCCGTGTTGGTGCGACGGCCGATCGACGGTGGCGGACATGACCTCGCCGGGCCGTACCCCCTCCTCGTCGTGCCCCGCCCCGCGGGGCTGGCCGCCGACCTCGCCGAGCTGGACGGCGGTCCGTCGATCAGCGTCACCGCGGTCATCGACCCGCTGAGCTGCCCGGACGCCGTCGCGCTGGGGACGGCGTTCCCCGACCTGTTGGTGCCGTTCAAGCGTCACCACCTCGTCGATCTGACCGACGGCGCGCACTCGGCCAGCGCCCACCACCGCCGCTACGCCCGCCGCGCTCACCGTTCGCTGACGATCGAGCGATGCGACGACACGGCGCGGGTCGGCGACGCCCTCGTCGTGGCCTATGCGGCGCTGCGGGCGCGCGTCGAGCTGTCCGAGGGGTCCGATCTCACCCCCGACGAGCTGCGCCGACAGGTCGCTCTGGACGGTGTCAGCGCCTGGATCGCCACCGCCGACGGTGTCGACCTGGCGGTGGCGCTGTGGGTTCGGGACGGCCGGTTCGCCTGGTACCACCTGGCCGCGGCCACCCCGGCCGGACGGGAGGCCTGGGCGCTGTTCGGCCTGATGGCCACCGCGTTGTCAGAGCTGCGCGACGACGGCGTCGAGCTCGTCGACCTCGGCGGGCCCGCCGGCACCAGCGACCGCCCCGGCGACGGACTCGATGCCTTCAAGGCCGGCTGGTCCACCCACCACACCCTCGCCCTGCTGGGCGGACGGGTGCTGGATCGTGACCGCTACGACCGCCTGTCCGAGGGCGTGGACACCAGCTGGTTCCCCGCGTATCGCGCTGGTCGCCGGCCCATCACGGTGACCGGTTCCCCATGACCATGGCGGTCCAGTTCGCAGCCGCCGACGCCGGGTCGACGAGGTGACCCGCCGTCTGGCCATCGACGGCGGGCGGCCGGCCTTCGAGGAGCCTCGGATCACCGGGGTCCCCAACGTGGTGCCGAGGAGCGCCCTGCTCGAACGGTTGAACGGCGCGCTCGATCGTGGCCGCCTCACCAACCACGGACCACTGGTCGCCGAGCTGGAGGAGCGCATCAGCGACCACCTCGGCGTCGGCGCCATCGCCGTGTCCAACGGCACCCAGGCGCTGCTGGTCGCCGGCCGGGCGCTCGGGCTGGGGGGCAGGATCGCCGTGCCCAGCTGGACCTTCGTCGGCACCGCACACGCCGTGAAGCTGCTGGGCGCCGAACCGGTCTTCGTCGACGTCGACGACGACCACGTCATGGACCCCATCGACCTGGCCAGCCGGGCGACACGAGGCCCGATCGACGGCATCATGCCCGTGCACCTGTTCGGTCGGGCGTGCGACGTCGGCTCGATCGGGACGATCGGCGCCTCCCTCGGAGCGCCGGTGCTCTACGACGGAGCGCAGTCCCTTGGCACCACGACCTCGGGACGCGACGTCACCGCGTTCGGTGACGCCACCGCCATCAGCCTGCACGCCACGAAGTGGTTCTCTGCGGTCGAGGGCGGTCTGATCGCCGCGACCGACGAAGGGTTGCTCGACGAGTGCCGCCAGCTGCGCAACTTCGGCTTCACCGGCCCCGTGTCGGTCCCCACCGTGGGCACCAACGCCAAGCTCTCCGAGCTGCACGCCGCGTACGCGCTGGCGATGTTCGAGCGCATCGATGAGCTGGCCGCCGCCAACGAGGCCCGCTACGCCGCCTACGCCGCAGCCCTCGCCGGAGTCCCGGGGGTGCGTCTCGTCGACACCGGGCCGACCGGAACGACAGCCCGTCCCTACGTCGTGGCCGAGCTGGATGCCGCTCACCGGCACCACCGAGATGACCTCTGGCGAGCGTTGTGGGCCGAGGGGGTGCAGGCGTGTCGATACTTCACCCCTGGCGTCCACCGCCTCGAGGTCTACGCCGGCGTCGACCCCGGGGCCGAGCTGCCCACCACCGAGCGCCTGGCCGCCTCGTGCCTGGCCCTGCCGACCGGTGACTCGATCTCGGTCACCGACGCCAACCTGATCGGCGAGCTCCTAGCCGAGCTGCTCGGAAGGGCCGCCGCCGGATCGGCCACCGCATCGTGGGCCGATCCTGGCCGGCACGCCGACGCCTCCTCCGACAGCGCCGCCACGGCCGCCGCCACAGATCAGACCGTCCCCGACGTCGCCGTCGGGGTCTGAGGTGGTCCACCCCCTCGCCGAGCTGCGCGACCTGCGTCGACGGGTCGAGCCCGGCACCGAGATCGACCTCGCCGCCCACGAGGTCCCTGACCTGGGCCGCCTGTGGCGCACGGGCTGGCACGACCTCGGCCCGTCGCCGGCAGGCCGCGGGGCGCACCGGCTGCGCAGTCGGGTGCCACCTCCCGTCGACGACGAGCCGTTGGTGTCGGTGCTCGTCAAGGGCTATCGGCCCGACTTCCTCGACGAGGCGTTGCACAGCGCCCGACGCCAGAGCTGGACCCGCCTCGAGATCGTCGTCGCCGATGACTGCCGGGGTGACGAGGTGCGCACCATCACCGAGGGACACGCGGCTGAGGACCGCCGCATCCGCTACGTCGGGCGGCCCCCGCGCCCCGGGGGGCCGGCCAACCTGGCCCACGGCCTGGCGGCGTGCGGCGCCGATCTGGTGAAGATGCTCGACGACGACGATCTCTTGGAGCCGACGTGCGTCGAGCACCTCGTCACGTCGCTGGTGGCCCACCCGCGGGCCACGCTGGCGGTGTGTCGCTACTCGTACTGCGACGAGCGCTCGTCGTCGCGACGCTTCCAGCGGATGCGCCTGCCCGAGGACGCGACGGTCGACGGCGCCACCGCCGTGGCCGATGTCTTGCGGACCCGCCTGAACTGGCTGACGGCGCCGACGATGAGCCTGTTCCGCCGCAGCGACCTCCCCCCGGGGCCCCCCCAGGCACTCGTCACCGACCCCGTCCCGGCAGCCGGTGACGTCGCCATGTGGATCAACCTGTTGTCTCGTGGTGACGTCGTCGCCCTCGTCGAGCCGCTGACGCAGTACCGGCTCCACCCCGCCCAGGGGGTGCGAGCGCCCGGCCAGTACGACCTCGACCGCGCCGCCTGGGACCAGATGACCGCCGAGGCGACCGACCTCGGTCTCAGCTGGGACCTCCACCCCGAGCTGGTGTGGCAGCCGCTGCGGACCAAGCCCTGGTGGCCAGAACCGGTGCGCCGGGCGGTCGATGCGGCCGATCGGCTCGACGCTGCGGCGGCCCTGGAGCTGGTGGACCGCTGCGCTGCCGCTCGCCCCGATGACCCCGATCTGGCGGTGCTGGCAGCCGGGGCGGCGGCCCGGGCCGGCGACACCGCCCGGGCCGTCGGCGTCCTCAGGTCCGTCGTCGGTCGCGCACCGTGGAACCTCCGAGCCGCTCAGGCCCTGGCCGGCCTGCTGGCCGAGCACGGCAAGGCCGATGACGCCCTGGAGGTCCTCGGGCCGGCCGTGTCGGCGCTGTGCCTGGCGCCGGGGGCGGCTGACGCCGTGCGCGCCCTGGACGCCACCTTCCAACGCCTCGCCGGACGGCCCTGGACCGACTGAGACGGCGCTCCTGAGCGCGCCGGTCGAGCGTGCGGGGCCACCCGAGGCCAGGCGGCTCGGTCAGGTGTGCGGATCAGGCGGCCGAGGTCGACGTCTGAGGACCGACCGCCCGGGCGCCCTCGGTCGCGTCGACGACGGCGAGCGGCGCGCCCAGGGCCTGGGCATCGAGGCGCCGTCGCACCCGTTCGATGTCGCCCACCGCATCGATGCACACGACCGCCCGCCTCGCCCAGGGCGCCAGCACCGCCCCGGCCCCGGAGTGGGCGGGTTGGTGCACCACCAGGCGCGCCGACCGGTGCGAGGCGTCGGCGGCGAGGTCGTCGAGCACCTCGACGGTCCGGCGGGGGTCGGCGGCGCCGAACACCCCGACCACGTGGGTCCACGGCGTCACCGCCTGCTCGGCGGCCAGGCGGTGGTGCTCGAGGACCTGGTTCCGGGCGTCGACGAGGTGCGGATCGGTCACCGGGTGGGCGGCGTGGATGCGGCCCATCGCCTCGTGCTGGGCGACGGCGGAGTGGGTGATGACGTTGGCCCCCGGCCGCCCGCTCAGGCGGTACTCGGCCGACCAGACGGGCACGGTCACGGCGTCGGCCGTGGCGGTGAGGCGCAGCCACGCCTCCCAGTCCTCGAGCACCTCGAGCGATGCGTCGAACCCGCCGACGGCTCGCAGCGCCTCGGTGTGCGCCAGCGCGGTGTGCACCACGATCTCGTTGCGCACGAGCAGGCGGCGTCGGTCAAAGGGCGGCGCGTCCCGGCGGACGCGGGCCAGCTCGGTGCCGTCGGCGTCGAGGTGCACCATCAGCGCGCCGCCGTGGACCAGCGGGGCGTCGCCGAGCCCGGCGGCCAGATCGGCGACGTGATCGGGGCCGATGCGATCGTCGTCGTCGAGGAACAGCACGGTCGAGCCCCGGGCCTCGCCCAGCCCGATGTTGCGTGTCGCGGCGAGCCCGCCGTTGACCGGAGCGTCGACGCAGCGCAGCGCAGCGCCGGCTGTCAGCCCGCCCAGCGTGGGCCGGGGGTCGAGGCCGGCGTCGTTGACGACGACGACCTCGATCCGCTCGTGGCGTTGCCCGAGCGCCGACAGGACGGCGTCGACGAGGGTCTCGGGTCGGTTGAAGGTCGCCACGACGATCGTGACGTCGGGGGCGGCCCGTGTCACCGGCCGGATGATCGTGCCGGGCACCGTCGGCGCCGGGGTCGTCCCGACGGCGCCGAGGTGGTGACCACGACCGACGAGGCGCACCTCGTCACCCCGCCAGGTGGCGAGGGCGGCGGCGGGACCGGCGGCGGCCGCCTCGACGATCCGGGTCGGATCGTCGACGAGCAGCTCCTCGCCGTCGGCGAGCACGAGCGCCCACGTCCAGCCGCGCTCGTGCATCCATCGGTCGACGGCGTCGTCGTCGTGCCAGTCCACGCCCACGATCTCTGCGCCCTCGACCGACCCGCCCCCGACCATCGATCGATCGAGGACGACGGTGTCGGCGACGGCTCGGCCCGACCGCACCGCCGACGCCGTCTCGGCGCTGACGCGCTCGGTGATGACCGCCACCCCGCCCGGTCTCGACCGGCCTGACCGGCCGGCGGGGCGATTCGAGATAGCGGTCCGCCTCGACCCGACGTCAGATGTGGGGCCGGGCAGGCCGCTCACAGCACCGCCACACCCGCACCGCCCGGTGCAGGCCGCGAAAGGGTTCGCACCCCTCCGAGGTCCTCCGCGCCGGCGAGGTCGAGCAGCCGGACGATCTCGGCCCCCTGCGGCGTCGAGCAGACCTCAGGCGACGACCGCACCGCGCGGCGGGCACCATCGAGGTCGCCGAGATCGAGCAGGCGCACGGCGATCTGCAACACCGCAGCCGCCTCGCGCTCGGCTGGGTCAGCACCGGTCGACTGGAGCCCGTCGGCCAGCTGGGCGGTGCCCATCAGCTCGACCATCGGGTGGCGGTTGAGCAGGCGGTGCACGATCGTGAGCTCCTCGGCCGGGTGCCGAGCGATCGCCGGCCCGAGCGACCCCCACTCCTCGGCGCCTGACCGGCGGCGGGCCGTGACGACGCCGATGTGCGCGAACGAGGCGGCGGGCGCCAACCGTGTCCACAGCTCGTGGTCCTCGGCTCGTTCGAAGGCCGTGTCGTAGCCGCCGGCTCCGAGCACCGTCGAACGACGCAGGAGGGTGCCCGGGTTCGGCACCTGGTTCCCGGCGATCAGCGCAGCGACGAGACGGTTGCCGCCCTCGTGCCCACGCCAGTCCTCAAAGCGCGCCAAACCGGCCGGCACGAGGCGCTCGTCGGTGACGACGAGGTCGCCGTAGGTCACGTCGAGCGACGGGTCAGCGACGACAGCCGCCCGGTGCGCCTCGACCGTCCACGGTTCCAGCACGTCGTCGGCGTCGAGCCACAGGAGGCGCTCGCTCGTCGCTTCGGCCACGCACCGGTTGCGCGCTGCTGATATGCCGCCGTCGGCGAGTCGGATCACGCGGGCAGCGCCGACGACCGTGGCGCCGGTCGCGATCGACGCGTCGTCGACGACGAGCACCTCCTCGGCGGGGGAGGTCTGGGCGAGGGCGCTGCGAAGCGCATCGTCGAGCAGGTGGGCGCGCCCCGCGGTGACGACGCCGATCGAGATCGAGCCGGCCACCGGCCGGGCGGTGACAGGCGGGGGGGCCGCACCGGCCGCCGGGCGCGCTCCGTCAGCGGCCGCACCGGCGGGGCAGACCGGGGTGACCGGGCCAGGCAGGTCAGCTGGACCAGTCAGAGCCAGCGAGCTGGGTGGGTCAGCCCGACCCTGTGGAGCAGCCCCAGCCGACGGAGCTGACGGGGTCGGAGGTTCGCCACCGAGCTCGACCGGTGCGACCGGGGTGATCGTCGGGTCGTCCAGGCCCTGTTGGACCGCCGCGATGAGCCTGTCGGTCGTCGCTCCGGGTTCGACCTCGGCGAGGACCTCGAAGCAGGCGAGCGCCGCCTCGAGGTCGCCGAGGCGCAGCAGGATCGTGCCGAAGCGAGCTGCGGCCTCTGCTTCGCCGCCGTCGACCAACCGAGCGAGGGGGAACTGCTCGAGCACCTGACGGACGACCGCCGCCATCACCTCGGGTGCGACGTGGATCGCGCCGCCACCCGAGCTCTGGCCACGGCGGTGCAGGACGACCGGGGCAGCGGTGACGACGACCCGATCTGCGACCAGCGCTCTGGTCAGCCATTCGAGGTGCCAGCCCTCGCCCGTGCCGGGCGCGGGACCGGCCAAGGCGTCGAGGGCGTCACGTCGCATCGCCAGGGAACCTCGGGGCGGGGTCTCGCCCGACGCCAGCCGGCCCGCCAGCCGGGCCGGCGGCTCCCCGGGTTCCCACCCGAGCACCCCGATCAGTCCGAGACCGGCGTCGACCTCGGCGACCGCGCCCACGCTCACCGTCCCCGGGTGGGCCAGCGAGCCGAGGTGGTGCTCGAGCGCGTCGTGGGCGAGCAGGTCGTCGGGATCCAACGTGACGATGACGTCCCCGTCGGTGGCGGCGATGCCTTCGCCCCACGCGTCGGCGTCGGTACCGGTACGACCCGACCGCACGTAGCGGAGGCCCTCGATGGCGAGCCCACGGAGACGAGATGCCGGACCTCCCGAGGTACCGGCGTCGACGACGACCACCTCGGCAGGGGCGACCGACTGGGAGAGCGCGCTGGCGACGGCGTCACCGAGGTGGTTGGCCCGGTCGTCGGCGACGATGACGACGCTGACCGACGGCGGGCCCGGTCGGTCGACGGGTCGAAGGCGCATCGCAGATCCTCTCGGCGTCAGCAGGCGTCACGGCCCCAAAGGACCGAACAGCACGAGACGTCGGCCGCGCCGGGCTTCACCAAAGCGACCACGACGTGCGTCGAGGCCGGCTGTCAGACCGGCGGGGTCACTCTCGGACGACGGTGTCGTCGGGTCGCACGAGCACCACGGTGCCGATCGGCGTTCGTCGGAGGTTCCACCCGCCCTCGTGGACCAGCCAGTGGTGGTGCGAACACGCCCAGATCAGGTTGCCGGTGAGGCCCCGGGCGATCGCCGCATCGCAGGCCAACCGTCGAGCTCGGCCGGCCGGATGACCGTCGACCTCGCAGCGGTCATCGGCCTCGAACCCGCCGCTGCTGGCATCGACGAGCACCTGCGCACTGACCAGGACGGTGTGATCGATGCGACGTCGGGCTCGATGCGTTCGCCGCGCCACAGCGACACCCTCGGCGCCGGTCGCGGACTCGTACGGTGTCGACGCCGGACCGCCCGGGCTGACGTCTGACCCACCGGGGCCCGAGGCCAGGCCATCTGTGCCCGAAGCTGGACCGTGTGTGCCCGAGACCGGGTCGTCGACGTCGCGATCGTCTTCGAGGCTGATGCGAAGGGCGTCGCCGAGAGCGTCAGCTCGCCGCTGGCAGGGCTCACGGTGCTCGTCGTCGTGGTCGGCCCGGGCGTGGGCGGCCAGGGCGGCGTCGAGCACGTCGGCCACGTCGGCGTCGACGCGGGCCTGCACGTCCATGCCTCCGAACAGGTTGCGCTGGGTGTAGCTGTAGCGGCCCTAGCGCCCAGCTCGCTCGTCGGCGCGGGCGAGGCGGTCGTCGGCGAGGGCCCGCCACGCCCGCAGGACCGTGGCGAACGCCCCCGGGTCGCCGCACCGCTCGGCGGCGTCGACCAGCACCCCGGCATCGCGTCTGGCGAGCTCGACTCGGTCGGGCGTGACCGCACCGGCCAGCAGGTCGGCCGCCGCCAGGCTGAGCCGGCCGGCGGCCAGACCGGGGGCGAGCTCGGGTACCCGGATCAGCAGCCGGGCCCGGGCGACCAGCGCCCGGGCGTCGCCCTCGCCGAGACCGCAGCGCCACACCAGCCACCGGGCCGGCGAGCGAGCCCCGTCGAACTCGCACGCACCGGCTCTCACGAACTCGACGACCCGCCCGGTCAGCTCGACCTCGGCGTCGCGCGCCATCGTCACCGACTCGGCGACCAGGTCGCACAACCCCGCCCCGTCGCCGGCGCCGACCCACCCGTCCAGAGCCCCCCCCGAACGTCCCGTCCCCTCCGCAGAACATGTGTTCGATTGTAGACGAGCCACCCACGTAGGCGCGCTCGAGCACGGGAGGTCGAGCGACCTGTCACCTCACCGCCATCCCAGGACCAGCCGAGCCCTCGGCGTGACCCTGCCCCGCCGCCGGCGACGTCAGCGGTAGGTCAGGCCCCCACCAGGCGCAGGACGGTGCGGACGCCGAAGCCGGTGCCGCCCTTGGTCCGGTCGCCGTCGGCGCTGTCGACGAAGGCCGGGCCGGCGATGTCGAGGTGCGCCCAGGCCACGTCGCCGACGAACTCCGACAGGAACAGCCCGGCGGTGAGGGCCCCGCCCAGGCGGCCGCCGCCGATGTTCTTCAGGTCGGCGACCTCGGAGTCGAGCTGCTTGCGGTAGGCCGGCGGCAACGGCAGGGGCCACACCTCCTCGCCGACGGCGTCGGCGGCGGCTCGCACCTCGCCGATCGCATCGTCGTCGTTGCCCATGAGGCCGGCGACGTCGCCGCCGAGGGCCACCATGCACGCTCCGGTGAGGGTGGCGAGGTCGACGATGAGGTCAGGCTCCATCTCGGCGGCGAGGCTGAGACCGTCGGCGAGGACGAGCCGTCCCTCGGCGTCGGTGTTGAGCACCTCGACGGTCGTCCCGTTGCGAGCGGTGAAGACGTCGCCGGGACGCTGGGCGGCGCCCGAGGGCATGTTGTCGGTGGCGCAGATGATGCCGATGACCCGGGTGGCGGGGGCCAGGGTGGCCAGGGCCGAGGCGGCGCCGACGACGGCGGCTGCGCCGCCCATGTCGCACTTCATGGTCATCATCCCCTCGCCGGTCTTGAGCGACAGCCCGCCGGAGTCGAAGGTGATGCCCTTGCCGACCACCACGACGGTGCGCTCGGCACCGTCGGGCTCCCAGGCGAAGCGGATGAGCCGTGGCGGCTCGGTCGAGCCCTGGTTGACCGCCATGAGGCCGCCGCACCGCTCGGCCCGGATGCGCTCGGCGTCCCACACCTCGACGTCGAGTCCGGCACCGGCCAGCTCGAGCGCCCGCTCGGCCAGCACCGTCGGGGTGAGGCTGCCGCCTGGTTCGTTGACGAGGTCGCGGGCGAGCGCCACGCCCCCGGCGACCGCGGCGGCCCGCTCGACGACCCCGGCGTCGACCCCGGGCGCCAGGATCGTCACCTCGGTGAGCGTGGTCGGATCGGCAGCTTCGCTCTTGTGGGCGTCGTACACGTAGGTCGCGAGCAGCGCGCCCTCGACGAGTTGGGCAGCGGCGTCGGCGTCCATGGTCGGCACCATCGCCGACAGGTCGAGGGCCAGGGACGAGACCTTGCCCGCCGCGCGCACCGCCGCCACCGCCGCGGCCCGCAGCGCAGCGGGATCGGCGTCGCCGTCCCCGCCACCGACCGCCACGACGAGGCGGTCCCCGTCGGTGCTCAGCGCCACCTGACCGGGCGAGCCGTCGAAGTCCTGGGCGACGAGGGCCCTGGGGGAGAGCGGAGCGCCCACCTGTTCGACCGTGCCCCTCGCCACCGCCACGGCGGTGGCCTCGGCGTCGGGCAGGGCGTCGACGAGGCGGACGGCGGCGGGATCGAGCGAGATGGCCATGACGGGCGAGGCTACCGACGGTCCCGGCAGCGCCCGCCCCGCTCCGCGCCCGTCCACACCCCTGCCGAGCCCATCTCACCCGCCGGCGCCTGTGGCCCAGCTGCCAACGTCGCGGCGGGCGGGTCAGGCCTCGGCGGTGCCGTCGGCCTCCCTGGCCGTGGTCGAGGACTCCTCCTGCCACCGGGCCATCGCCCACAACAGGTCGGACAGGCGGTTCAGGTACCGCAGGGCCTCGGGACCGGCATCGGCGCTGACGGCGTGGCGCTCGGCGCGCCGCACCACCGTTCGGGCCAGGTCCAACAGCGCGACCGGGCGCGACTCCCCCGGCAGGACGAAGTCGGTGATGGGCTCGAAGCGCCCGGCCACGTCGTCCTGGATGGCCTCGAGCGCCTCGACCATCTGCGGGGTCGTCCGGGTGGTGCCGTCGTCGAGCTTGTGACGGTTCTCTGGCAACGTGGCCAGCTCGGCCATCACGACGTAGAGGTCCTTGCAGATGCGACCGAGCAGGTCGCCCAGCTCGGCGTCACCGGTCTCGGCCCGACACAACCCGATGACGGCCTGCGCCTCGTCGACGGCGCCGTAGGCCTGGGGCAGTGCCGAATCCTTGGCGACCCGGCCGCCGTAGAGCAGCCCGGTGGTGCCGTCGTCGCCGGTCTTGGTCGTGATCTTCACATCAGCACCCTACGGCCGTCCCCCAGCCGGCGAGCGGCCGGCGGCCAGCGCCGACGGGTCAGCCCGAGCCCGGCGAGGGTCGACACCCGGCGCAAGCAGGCTCACCCGGTACGCTCGTCGTCGCAGGCCGGGGCCCAGAGGGGTCGCGACCCTCACGCCCCCCGGTCCTCGGTCGACCGCGACGAGATCGACGAGATCGACGAGTTCCGGTGCGTTCCCGAGGAGCCGCCCCGACATGCCCGACGCCCCGACGCCCCTGGTGGCCGCTGGCCCCGACGACCCCTACCTGCGCGCCGTCGCCGAGCGGGTCGTCATCGTCGACGGGGCGATGGGCACCTCGCTCCAAGATGCCGGCCTTGTCGCACAGGACTTCGGCGGCGCGGACCTCGAGGGGTGCAACGAGGTGCTCGTCGACACCCGTCCCGACGTCGTCACGGCCATCCACCGGTCGTTCCTCGCGCTTGGCTGCGACGTCATCGAGACCGACACCTTCGGCGGCACCCGCCTGACCCTTGACGAGTACGGCCTCGGCCATCGGACCGAGCAGCTGAACCGCCGGGCGGCCGAGCTGGCCCGGGCCGCAGCCGACGAGCACGCCACCCCCGGCCGTCCACGCTTCGTGGCCGGATCCATGGGGCCGGGCACCAAGTTGGCCTCGATCGGCCAGATCACCTTCGCTGAGCTGCGCAACGCCTACCACGAACAGGCTCGGGGCCTGCTCGCCGGCGGCAGCGACCTGTTGATCATCGAGACGATGATGGACCTGCTGATCGCCAAGGCGGCGATGCAGGGGGCGCGCCGGGCCATGGCCGACGTCGGGCGAGCCGTCCCGTTGCAGGTGCAGGTGACCATCGAGACGAACGGGCGCATGCTCGTCGGCTCTGAGATCGGCGCGGCGGTCGCCGCCCTGGTGCCGATGCGGCCCGACGTGCTGGGTCTGAACTGCGCCACCGGGCCCGGTGAGATGGTCGAGCACGTGCGCTACCTCTCGGCGCACTGCCCCGTGCCGATCTCGGTGATCCCCAACGCCGGCCTGCCCCACGTCGAGGGCGACCGCACCGTCTATGACCTCACCCCCGAAGCCCTGGCCGCCGCCCTCGAGCGGTTCGTGCGCGACATGGGCGTGCAGGTCATCGGCGGGTGCTGCGGCACGACCCCCGCCCACCTCGAGGCGGTGATCCGGCGCTGCGCGGCGCTGGTCCCAGCCGAGCGCTCGCCGGACTTCGTCCCCCAGGTCGCCTCGACCTACGCCCCGGTCACCCTCGACCAGGACGCCTCGTTCCTCATCATCGGCGAGCGCACCAACGCCAACGGGTCCAGGCGCTTCCGTGACGCCATGCTGGCCGGCGACTGGGATACCTGCTCGCAGATGGCGAACGACCAGGTGCGAGACGGCGCCCACGTCCTTGACGTGTGCGTCGACTACGTGGGGCGCGACGGCGTGGACGACATGGCCGAGGTGGTGTCACGGCTGTCGACCACGACGACCGTGCCGCTGGTGCTCGACTCGACCGAGCCCGAGGTGATGGCCGCCGGGCTCGAGCTCGTCGGGGGCAGGGCCATCGTCAACTCGGCCAACCTCGAAGACGGCGAGGCGTCCGGGTCTCGCCTCGACCGGGTGCTGCGCCTGGCACGGGAGCACGGCGCGGCGGTGATCTGCCTGCTCATCGACGAAGACGGCCAAGCCCGTGACGTCGAGTGGAAGCTGCGGATCGCCCACCGCCTGCACGACCTGGCCGTCGGCCGCTACGGCCTCGATGCCTCTGACCTCATCTTCGACGCCCTCACCTTCCCGCTGTCGACCGGGGATGACGACCTGCGCGGCGATGCGGTGGCGACCCTGGAGGCGATCCGGCGCATCAAGGCCGAGCTGCCCGGGGTGCGCACCACCCTCGGGGTGTCCAACGTCAGCTTCGGGCTCAAGCCCGCCGCCCGCCACGTGCTGAACAGCGTGTTCCTCGCCGAGGCCGTCGACGCCGGTCTGGATTCCGCCATCGTCCACGGCTCCAAGATCCGACCGCTGGCCCGCCTCGACCCCGAACACCGCCAGGTGTGCGAGGACCTCGTCTTCGATCGCCGGACCTTCGACGCCGACGGGCGGTGCACCTTCGACCCCCTCACCCGGCTGCTCGAGGTGTTCGCCGACGTCGAGACCGCCGTGGTCGAGGTGCAGGATCGCTCGGACTGGACGATCGAGCAGCGCCTCAGCCAGCGGATCATCGACGGCGACCGCGACGGGCTCACCGACGACCTCGACGCCGCCATGGCGGCCGGGACGCCGGCGCTCGACATCGTCAACGACACGTTGCTCGACGGCATGCGCGTGGTCGGTGAGCGCTTCGGCGCCGGCGAGATGCAGCTGCCCTTCGTGCTCCAGTCCGCCGAGACGATGAAGGCCGCGGTCGCCCACCTCGAGCCGCACATGGATCGCGCCGACGGCCAGACCTCCAAGGGCAAGGTGGTGCTGGCGACCGTGCGCGGCGACGTCCATGACATCGGCAAGAACCTCGTCGACATCATCTTCACGAACAACGGCTACGAGGTGGTCAACCTCGGCATCAAGCAGCCGATCGGCGAGATCATCGCTGCGGTCGAACGGGTGGGGGCCGACGCCATCGGCATGAGCGGACTGCTCGTCAAGAGCACGCTCATCATGCGCGACAACCTCGTCGAGCTGAACGACCGGGGCCTCTCCCACGTGCCCGTGCTGCTGGGCGGGGCGGCGCTGACCCGCAGCTACGTCGAGCGCGACCTGCGGGACGTGTACGACGGCCGGCTGTTCTACGGCCGGGACGCCTTCGAGGGCCTCCACACGATGGACCGCCTGATGGCCATGAAGGCCTCGGGCGTCGATGACCCGGAGCTGGGACGAGCAGCGACCGGGCGGGTGCTGCCGGCGCGGCCGGCGCGACCCGACGACGCCCCCGACGAGGCGCCGGCGCCGAGCCGCTCGCCGACTGTCGAGGCGACCAACCCGTTGTTCGAGCCGCCGTTCCTGGGCTCCGAGCTCGTCAAGGGCCTGTCCCTCGACGAGATCGCCGGGTTCGTCAACGAGACCGCCCTGTTCCGCAACCAGTGGCAGTACCGGCCCGAGGCGGGCGAGGACGACGAGGCGTTCCGGGCCCGCATCCGTCCGGTGCTGCGCGCCGAGCTGGCCCGGGCCACCGCCGAGGGCCTGCTCGTGCCCCAGGTCGTCTACGGGTACTTCCCGGCGAGCGCCGACGGGGACGACCTGGTCGTGTGGACCGACCGCGACCGCACCGAGGTGGCCGCCCGCTTCACCTTCCCCCGCCAGCCGAGGGCGCCGCACCTGTGCATCGCCGACTTCTTCCGGCCCTGTGACGACGCCGAGACCGACACCGTGGCGTTCCACATCGTGACGATGGGCGAGGCGGTGTCGGCGCGGGCGGCCGAGCTGTTCGCCGCCGACCGCTACGGCGACTACCTGCTGCTGCACGGCCTGGGGGTCGAGATGGCCGAGGCGCTGGCCGAGATGTGGCACCGTCGCATCCGCACCGAGTGGGGCTTCGTCGACGAGGACGGCCCGACGCTCGGTGGGCTGTTCCGCCAGCGGTACCGGGGCGGGCGGTACTCCTTCGGCTACCCGGCCTGTCCGGAGCTGGAGGACAACGCCACCATCGCCCGCCTCCTCGACGCCGACCGCATCGGCGTGGTCTGCTCGGAGGAGTCGTCATGGCAGTACCAGCCCGAGCAGACGACGTCGGCGATCATCTGCCACCACCCCCAGGCCAAGTACTTCGTCATCCGGTGAGCCGCAGGGCCCGCACCGCAGCGCCGGGCAGGCCGAACCGGGAACGGCTCAGCCGGGCAGGCCGAGCCGGGCGGGCCGAACGAGAAACGGCTCAGCCGGGCAGGGCGATGGTGGCCGTCGCCGGGGACGAGCGGGCGTCGAGCAGGCCGAGGTAGGCGGCCAGCACGGCGTCGGGGCCCTCGTGGTGGACCACGTCGAGCCATCCGTCGGCGTCGATCACGAAGGCGTCCCACGCCTCGCCGAGGCGGGTGTCGAAGCCGCCGGGCCCCCAGTCGGCGTTGCGCTTGACGATCTGGTCCGGGGCGAAGAACAGCGACGGCGTCGGCCCGGGCAACCCGGCGCTGCGCGGGAACGTGGGGTGAGGGCCGGGTAGGGGTCCACCGGCGCGGGTCGGGGCCCCGCTGGAATCGGTGTTGCGACACGCCGAACCAGGAGAGGCCCCGATGGCTCCCGATGCTATGCACATCCGTCTGCACCTGCGCCTGATCAGGGTGATCGAGGTCGAAGCCGACACGGCGTCGGCGGTGACGGTGAGGGTTGGGTCGACCCGGTCGTGGTCGCGGTGTGGGGACTGCGGGTTCGTCTGCCGGCGGGTCCATGATCGCCGCCCGCAGAAGATCCGGGATCTGCCGATCTCGGGCCTGCGGTGACCCTGGTGTGGGACCGACGGCGCTTCGCTTGTGGCAACTGCGACCGGCGCCACCTCGAGACCCATCCCGAGTTCGAGGGACGCCTCACCCGCCGTCTGGCCCGGGACCTGGTCCGTGACGCCCGGGTGATGCCGATCCGGGCGGTCGCCCGGCGGCATCGGATCTCGTGGGCCTCGATCATGGCGCTGGTCTCGGCGTGGGCAGTGCTGGTGGGTGAGCATCGCCGGTCCCAGCGGTGCCGGGTGCTGCTCATCGACGAGACCGCCATGCGCCGCCGGCACCGCTACGTCACGGTCGTGATGAGCGGTGAGACCGGCGAGGTGCTCGCCCCCATGATCGCCCACCGCAACGCCGCTGCGCTCAACGGGTTCCTCATCTCCCAGGGCCCTGCCTGGCGACGTCGGGTGCAGGTCGTGGTCACCGACGGCTCGCGCTCGTACCGGGCATCGGTGCGCGCCCATCTGCCCGGCGCAGTCCACGTGCTGGATCGCTTCCACGTCATCAGATGGTTCGCGGCCGGGTTGACCCTGGCCCGCCGCGAGACCCAGCGCCGTGAGCCCCGCGGCAAGGTCCGCCCCGCGTTCGTGCCCGAGATCTTCCGGGCCCGGTTCGTGATGCTCACCCGCGCCGATCACCTCGACGATGACCAACGAGCTCGCCTCGAGGACCTACTCCAACGACATCGCGGGCTCGGTCAGGCCTGGGCGGCGCTCCAAGAGCTCTACGGCCTCTACACCGCCGCCACCCACCACGAGGCGATCGCCGCGATGGACCGCTTCTGTGACATCTACGCCACCGGCGAGATCCCCTCCTTCGACGGCGTCCTCGACGCCCTGGTCGAGTGGGCACCAGAGATCCCCGCTTTCCACCACCCCAAGGCCGCCAGGATCAGCAACGGCCGCCTCGAAGGCACCAACAACAAGCTTCAAGTCCTGCGCCGGGTCGCCTACGGGTTCACCAACCGAGCCAACTACCAAGCCCGCGGCATCCTCGCCTGCCCACCCCTACCATCACCCCCACCGAGACCAGCCGCCCTCACCCCATGAACACGCGCAGTCTCCACAAGCGCCGCTGGCGCCTCGCCGTCGCCGACCTGGACCCCGGCACCGGGCGCCTCGATGACCTCGGCAGTTCGCAGATCGTCTCGGCGCACCACGAGATCCCACTCAGCCATCGACCCCACGTCGCAGTTACCCGGCCGCCGACGTCGGCGACCGACGGTTGCGGATGTTCGGGGAGTTCAGGGGGCCCCTACAACCGTTTCGTACTTTCTGTTCTGTCCATGCCTCGTCGAGACCGTGAGCGACCAGGATCGCCAGGCCCTCAGCGACCGGCAACGTCCTCTCGACGCTGGGGTCAGCGAATAGCATCGCTTGTTGTCGTCCCGCCTCCCGCCTCCCAGGACCGGCAGAAATCGCATCTGCTACGATCCCTTCGGCGCCGGGGGGGTCTCATGACACGACGACGGTTCGAGCGGTCGGTCCGGGCGAGGGGCGACGCAGACCTGCTGCTCGGCGCGCAAGCTCCGGCAGCATCGTCGGCGATGTTCGATGAGTTTTATCGACGGCACGAGGGCAGCATCTGCCTCTACTTCTCTCGCCGAGTAGTGGGCTCAGATGTTCCAGCCGACTTGACCGCGGAGACGTTCACTCGTGCGCTCGCGCACCTTGGGCGGTTCGACCCGGCTCGAGGAAGGCCTGCGGGGTGGCTGTTCGGGATCGCCCGTAACGTGTTGCGCGAGCACCAGCGAGCGGTGCGGGCAGACGTCCTGGTGCGTCGACGGTTCGACGATGTTCCTGCGGACCCAACGGCGCTCCCCGAGGTTGAGCGGGTGCTCGACCGGATGGAAGGCAGTGCGCTCGCCTCGCTACTACCCCGTCTCCCGAGCACGCAGCGCGACGCCCTCCTCTGCCGCATGCTCACGGACGGCGATGGGCGAGCGATCGCAGACCACCTTGGGTGCACCCCCGGCAACGCCCGCGTCATCCTTCACCGAGCGACGTTAACGATGCGCCAACTGTACCGCCGCGTTCATCGGGTGCCGTCGAACAGGACCCAGACCTGATCGTCCGATCTGCCGTCCAATGCGACTGCACCAAGTCCCGCCGGCCCGACATCCTGCGCGTCGTCCAGAGCGATCACATCCCCGGACGACGTCAACGACCAGAAACCGGGCTGTCCTGTGGTCGTGCCCGCAACCGCGATGACCTCTTCGCCGTCGCCCAGGTCGTGTTCCTCCTGAACCACCGCCGCGTCGCCCGCTGCGCCGATGGACCCGAGGGAAAGGGTCATCCAGTAGCCGTCGCCCTCCGACGTCGGGGTGATTGCGATACCCGTTTCGAGCCCTTCAGACAGCCGCACCGGGTAGATGTCACTGCCATAGAAGCCGACGTCGCCGAACGCGAACACACCACCATCTTCGGCGTACAGCCAGTACCCACTTCCCTCCGGGTGGACCGCCATGTCAACGATCGGCCCGGCCAAGTCGAGGTCAGCCGCTGACCCGTGAAATGGCACGCCGAAGCTGAACACCCCCCCGTCAGCAGCCGCCAGCCAGTACCCATCTCCATACGTCTCGATCGCCACCACCGGCGCTCGCAGCGGAACTGAGCCCATCGATCCGGCGAAGGTCGCATCCCCGTAAGCGAACACCCCCCCATCCTCCCCCGCCAAGTAGTAGCCCTCGCCCGACGGCGTCGCAGCCACGTCGACCAGCGATCCGTTCAGCGGGAAGTCGGGCTCCCCATAATGCTCGGCGGCACCGAGCGCAATGACTGAACGAGAGCCCTCCACCGCCGGCTCGCCGGATTGGGCTCCAGCCGCCCCTCCGGTCAGCGTTGTGAGAGCCGCCACCACGAGCAGCGACCTCGGGCGAGAGAGACCACAGAGACCTCCGCCCCTAAACGTATCCATTCGTCCTCCGAGTTCGGACCACGACCAACCTTCAAGTTTCAGCATGAGTGTGGGGCTGCTTCCTCCACACCAGTACTTGCGCAGAAGGCGGAGCGCGTTACAGCTCTCTTCAGTCCCGAGGCGCCTGTGGTGTCCCGCCGGCTCCGCCAACTCGTCCATCTCGTCAGGCAGCACTGGGGCCAGGCTATGCCGCATCCTGGAAGCGGTGGGTCCCTAGCCGGTGAAGGGTGATCGACGCACCTGAGCCCTCATCGGGGCAGGGCGATGGTGGCGGTGGCCGGGGACGAGCGGGCGTCGAGCAGGCCGAGGTAGGCGGCCAGCACGGCGTCGGGGCCCTCGTGGTGGACCACGTCGAGCCATCCGTCGGCGTCGATCACGAAGGCGTCCCACGCCTCGCCGAGGCGGGTGTCGAAGCCGCCGGGCCCCCAGTCGGCGTTGCGCTTGACGATCTGGTCGGGGGCGAAGAACAGCGACGGCGTCGGCCCGGGCAACCCGCCCCCGGCGCCGGCACGGTCCTCCCAATGGGTCGCCCCCACCGTGATCGACGCCTGCAGCGCCTCGCCGTGGTGGGTGTGGATGGCTCGCAGCACCTCGCCGTCGCCGGCCATGTCGACCGACACCGCCGGGCGGTCGGCGGGTAACCGGGCGATGTCGTCGTAGGTGACCACGGTGTCGTACACGCCGAGCGCCTCGACGAAGTCGACGTTGGACGCAGAGGTCAGCCCGACGATCTCCACCGGATGGGCCCGCCGGCGGTGCAGGCACCACGCCGTGCCGAAGGAGGTCTTGGACGAGGCGCTGGTGAGCACGACCGCCTCGGCGTCGTGGAACCCGGCGTCGGCCAGGGCGTCGTCGATGACGAACGACGTGGTGAACAACGGCCGCAGCAGCGCCTCGAGATCCTCGTCGTGGCGATCACGGCCCGCCGGCACCCGGGCGTAGGAGTTGTAGACGCTCGGCAACTTCGCCCGATGGGCCGAGGCGTCGGTGAGGCGGTGCGGCCCGATCCTGTCGGGGCGGATCACCAGGTGGGTCGACATCGGCAGGTAGCCGTAGAGCCGCTCGCCCTCGGCGACGCCGTCGACGGTCGTGGCGACGACGTCGGCGAAGCCCCACACCGGCACCCGGCCCCACCCCTCAGCGGCCGGGAAGAACGACCAGTACGACATCAGGTCGCCGGCCACGGCGTAGGTGACGTTGTTGGCGGTCAGGGCGAAGCGCTCGACGGCCACCAGCACCTCGCCGTCGGCGAGCTCGGTGCCCGCGCCGGGCGCCTCGACCACCTCGGCCGTCCGAAGTTCCTCGCGCCGCACGACGAGATCCCAGCCAGCCATCGACCCTCCCCCGTCGCGACCACCCAGCCGGCGACGTCGGCGACCGTAGGCGACTGTCGGGCCGACCACGTCGGCAACCGTCGGCGACCACCCGACCGGGGGCGTCGACGACCGTCGGCGACCACCAGGCATGCTGGCGCAGGTGCCGAGCCCCCGCACGACCCTCGACGTCTGCTACCTCACCGATCTGCGCTTCCCGGGGGGCACCTCCACCAGCCTCGTCGAGGAGGTGCGCGCCGCCACGGCCGCCGGCTACCGGGTGGGAGCGTTGCAGCTGCGCTCCCCACGCCTGGTGTCCGAGCAGCCCCTGCACCCCGGCGTCCGCGAGCTGATCGACGACGGGCGCCTCGTGTTCGTCGTCCCCGGCGAGCCGGTGACGGCGTCGGTCGCCGTCGTCAAGCACCCGATGGCCCTGGCCGAGCCCCTCGGCGGGCGGCTGCCCGTCGAGGCGGTGCGAGTGATCGTGACCGCCGGACAGGTGCCCGTCGACGGCGACGGCACCCGATTCTACGAACCGGCCGCCGTGCACCACCACGTCGCCGAGGCGCTCGAGGTGACGCCGAGCTGGCACCCGGTGAGCGCCGTCGTGCGCCGGCACCTGGCCGGCTCGGGCGTCCCGCTCGCCGCCCATGACTGGGTCGAGGTCATCGACGCCGACGCCTGGGCCGTCCCTGACCGGGGCGGACCCCAGACGCCGCCGGTCATCGGACGTCACGCCCGGGCCAGCGCCCGCAAATGGCCGAACGACCCAGCCGAGCTGCTGGCGGTGTACCCCGACGACGGCCGCCTCGACGTGCGGGTGCTGGGCGGGGCCGACGGCGTCGCCGACGTGCTCGGCCACGTGCCCGTCGCCTGGACGGTCCTCGGGTTCGGCGCCGAGGACCCCCTGACGTTCCTCTCCGGGCTCGACGTGTACGCCTACTTCCACCACCCCGACCAGATCGAGGCGTTCGGCCGCAACGTGCTCGAGGCGCTCGCTGCGGGCTGCGTGACCGTGTTGCCACCGCACCTCGAGCCCATCTTCGGCGACGCTGCTGCGTACGCCACCCCCGCCGAGGTGCCGGCGCTCGTCGCCGAGGTGACCCGTGAGCCGACGACGTTCCGGGCCCGGTCGGCACGTGGCGTCGCTGCGGTGCACGAGCGGTTCTCCCACCACACCCACGTCGAGCGGCTGGCCGCCCTGGCAGGTGCGCCCCGTGCTCCCCACGATCGGGCGGCCCCGGATCCGACGCTCGTCCTGCCCCCCGGGTACGCCGCCCAGCGCCCGACGGTGGTGGTGGCCGCCACCGGGCTCGCCGGTGACGAGTTGGGACGCATCGCCGTGCAGGTCGCTGACCATCGCGATCACGACACCTCCTTCACCCCCGTGCTGGTGGTGACCGACGACTGCCCGGCCGCCGCCGCCCGGGGCGTGGCCACCCGGCGGCTGCGCGACCGGCTCGACGTCGTGCGCGACGAGCCCTGGGGCGCCTACGTGGCGCGACGTCTGCGGATCATCGCCACCGAGGTGGCGGCGGCCACGGTCGTGCCGGCCACCCTCGATGACCCCGATGCGGCCCTGGCGTTGTGGGCGGCCGGATCGCTCGTCCGCCCGGCCCGTCGCGGTGAACCGCCGTCTGCTGGGAACGACCGCGCGGGGTGAGCCGCACATCGCCGGCAGGGGTGCTTGCTCCGGCATGTCTGAGCCCGTACGGTCCCCGCCGTTGCGCTCTCTGTGTCACAACGACGTCACGCGGTCAGTTCAACAACCAGGCGGCCCGACCCCTCGCACCGAGGTGTCGTCCGCGCAGCCGGTGCCCGAACTCCCGGGTCCGGGTATTGACAACGCACCGACAGACCCTCCAGAGGAGTGGACCTTGCGAAACCGCACGATGCGGCGCTCGATCGTTGCGACGGCCTCAGCGGCCCTCGTGGCGTCGACGTTCGCCGTAGTAACCCCCGTGGGCGCCGCCCAGACCGTGACGAGCGTTCGGATCTCCGGAGCCGACCGCTACGAGACGTCTGCTGAGCTCGCCACCGAGGCCTACCCCGGGACCGTGGACGACGTGATCGTCGCCACGGGAGAGAACTTCCCCGATGCACTCGCCGCATCGGCGCTCGCCGGCGCCGTGGACGGCCCGATCCTGCTGGTTCCGACGGACGGCGACCTGCCCGATGACGTCGAGGACGCCCTCGACGACCTCGACCCCGACACGGTCCACGTGCTCGGTGGCGAAGCTGCTGTCTCCGCCGAGATCGCCACCGAGATCGAGGACGAGGGCTACGACGTCAACCGCATCTCCGGTGCGGACCGCTACGAGACCGCGGTCGAGATCGCCGAGACGATCGGCGCCGACATGGTCGCCGACTTCAACGGCTTGCGCACCGCGTTCGTGGTGACCGGTGAGAACTTCGCCGACGCCCTCGCGGCCGGTCCTGCGGCCTTCGCTGCGCCGGTGAACGAGGACGGCGTCCACCCGATCCTGCTCACCCGCACCGACTCCCTGCCCGAGGTCACTGCGACTGCGCTCGCCGACCTCGACATCGAGCAGGTCGTCGTGCTGGGCGGGACTGCGGCTGTCAGCGACGATGTCCTCGCCGACATCTCCGAGAGCATCGACGATGGGCTCGTGCTCCGACTCGCCGGGGCCGACCGCTTCGAGACGGCTGCGGCACTCGCCGCTGTCCTGGTGACCCCGGTCGCCGAGGGCGGCTTCGGCTTCGACCTCACCAGCGCCGGCATCGTGATCGCCGACCTCACCGACTTCCCCGACGCCCTCGCCGCATCGGCGTTCGCTGGATCCACGGGTGCGCCCATCCTCGGCGTGCGCCCTGACAGCGTCCCGTCGTCGACCGCAGCGTTCCTCGACGCCTTCATCACCACCATCGGCAGGGTCACCGCCCTGGGCGGCACCGCCGCCATCTCCGACGACGTGCTGAACCAGGTGGTCGAGGCATCCACCCTGCCGACGCCCACCGCCACGTTCGAAGCGCCGGAGGGCGCTGAGGGCTTCGAGATCACCTTCAGCGAGCAGATCGACGCCGACACCCTCGACGAAGACGACTTCGTCATCGCCGACGTCGCCCCCGACACCGAGATCGGTAGCGTCACGGTCGACGCCAGCGGACTGCTCGCTCGGGTGACCCTGTCGACCGGTGAGCTGGACGTCGGTGACGTCATCACGCTCAGCGGCGAGAGCGTCACCGCTCAGAGCTCGGCGTTCGTCGGCTCGACGTCGATCACCATCGAGGACCTCGTCGGTGAGCCCGAGGTCGAGTCGGTGTTCTTCCCGACCGGAGGTACGACTGCGGTCGTCACCTTCAGCCGGGCCATGGACACCACGACGCTGACCGACACGGCGAACTACCAGTTCACCGACACCTCGGCGGGCTCGACGGCAGCGGTCACCAGCGCCACGGCGTTGGGCAGCGCTCCGCTGCAGTCAGCGGTGCGGCTCACCCTGGGTGGCACCGTCGAGACGGGCGACACGTTGGAGCTCGAGACCGGCCTGACCGACACGGCGGGCAACTCGATCCAGGGCCAGACGCTCTCACCGAGGATCGACAACCGCGATCCCGCACTGTCGAGCGCCACGGCCACCGTCACCACCACCCAGGGTTCGGTGGACGTCGGCAACCCGGGTGTGACCATCACGGCACGTCGGAGCGGCTCGGCGGCTGGAGCGGTCGGCAACGCCTTCACCTTCAGCACCGACTCAGATGACGAGGCCGGCGTGGAGGTGGACCTCGACGACGAGACGGTGACCATCACCGTCGACGACGACGACAGCACCACCGTGCAGGAACTGGTTGCCGAGCTCAACGGCGACGACGCCTTCGAGGCGCTGTTCATCGCCTCGGCCAACGGAAGCGGCCCGATCAACGGCGCGGCGTTCCAGGCCAACTCTGACGTGACCTTCAGCGACGGCACGCCCGGGAGCAGCAACGCTGCGATCCGGGTGATGTTCAGCGAGGGCATCGACGACACGACCGTCGACGAGGACGACTTCGCCATCGACACCGATGGTGACGGCGACGAGGACATCGACGGTGACGACAGCGACGTGACCTTCACCATCGATGCGGCCGACGCCTTCGACGGGATGATCACTCTGACGGCCGCCATCGAGGACGAGGACAACATCATCATCCTCGGCACCTCGGAGCTCATGGTGACCGACTCGATCAGCGATCTCGCCGGCAACGTCGTCGAGGAGGATTCGGTGACCATCATGGGACCCGATACCGGAAGCGACAACGGCGACGACGGCGACGACAACGACAGCGACTGATGACCGGTCGCAGTCGGCGCCACATCGGCGTCTGACCGCCTGAACCACTCGGCTTCGGCCAAGAGTGAACCTGGGCCCCGTTCCCCCTCCCGGGGGACGGGGCCCTTTCCGCTCTCGGGGCGTCCTTGCTCCGAGCCGACGAACGCACGTGTCGGCGCGGCGACCATCGACGCACACGTGAGAACACGAACGACCGCAGAGGAATCCGAGCTCTCTCCGAGGAGTCGACCTTGTTGAACCGCACGAAGCGGCGTTCGATCGCCACGGCGGCCATGGCGGCCGGCGTGACGTCGATGATCGCCGTGGCAGCCCCCGCCGGAGCCGGCGACGCCGCCTCCGTCGACACCACCCGCATCGCTGGCGGTGACCGCTACGCCACCGCGCTGGCGATCGCCGCCGAGGTGGATGACAGCCCCGACACCGTGGTGCTGGTCAACGGCACCAACTTCCCCGACGGCCTCGCCGCTGCTGGCTTCGACGTCCCGATCATCCTCACGCCCAGCGACACGCTGCCCACCTCGGTGCTCGCCTACCTGAGCACGGAGAACGGCGACGACCTCGACGACGTGATCATCCTGGGTGGAGAGGCTGCGGTGTCGGCCGAGATCGAGCTGACCGTCGACGCTCTTGACCTCGATGTCGAGCGGATCGCTGGCGCCGACCGCTACGAGACGGCGGCGGATGCCGCTGATGAGGTCGACGCCGCAGACTTCCCGGGAACCAGCCTCGCCACCGCGATCGTGGCCACCGGCGAGAACTTCGCCGACGCCCTCGCCGCCGGGCCCCTTGCCTCCAACGGCCACCCCATCGTGTTGACCCGCGCCGACTCGCTGCCCGAGGCGACGGCCACCGCCCTGACCGACGGCGAGATCGAACGCGTCGTGCTGATGGGCGGCACCGCCGCAGCCTCTGACGTCGTCGCCCAGGCCATCACCGATCTCGGCATCGGGGTCGTCCGGGTGGCCGGGTCAGACCGCTACGAGACGGCTGCCCTGCTGGCCGCCACGCTGCAGCTCGTGGCCCCCACGGTCTATGACGGCTCTGACTACGGCCTGGCCACCGGTGAGAACTTCGCCGATGCGCTGACCTCGGCGCCGTTCCTGTACGGCGAGGGCGCCCCGCTGCTGCTCACCCGCATCGACAGCCTGCCGTCGGGCACGGTGACGTTCCTGGACTCCGATGAGTTCTTGGACGCCACCCAGGTCGACCTGTTCGTCTTCGGTGGCGAGGCAGCCGTGAGCGCCGCAGCCGTCGACACCGCCGTCGCCGTGAGCACCGCAGCGCCGGTGACCGCCTCGATCTCGGGCCTGGTCGAGGGCACCAACGTGTTCACGGTGACCTTCTCCGAGCCGGTCGACCTGAGTGACGGTCCGATCCCCGCGACCTTCAGGCTCAACAACGGGGCGTTCGCCGCCGGTGGCACCATCGACGTCGACACCGACGGCGCGGCCACCACGGTCACCGTGACAACGAGTGGAAGCCCGTTCGCCCCCGGCGACGTGGTCCGCATCACCGGCGTGTCGAGCGCGGCCAACCCCGCGAACGCCAGCCGGTCGGTGGCCACGACCGTCGAGGCCGACATCACGGCTCCCACGGCGCAGATCCTGGCGTACCCGAACAACACCGAGTTCGCCGTGGCCTTCGACGAGGCCATCGTCTCGGATTCGGTCACCGTCTCGGTGAACGGCACCGACGTCACCGGCACCGTGACCTTCGACCCGGCACTGGCCACGTTCGACGCAGCGAACGCCCCGACGAACAACGTCACCGCCGTCCAGGTCTCCGGTCTGGCCACGCCGCTGGAAGCAGGTGACGAGGTCACCGTCAGCGGCTTCACCGACCTCGCCGGCAACGCCGTCGCGGAGGCGACGACGACCGTCGAGGCCGACGACACGGCTCCGACCCCGCAGGCGGCCACCGTCAGCGGAGCCACCGGCGAGGCCGAGGCCACCGCCACCGTCACCGCTGGTGCTGCGTTCACCGTCACCGCCACGGCGGACGGCGACCTCGACGGTGCGGTCGCCAACGGCTACAGCGTCCAGGTCGTCGACGCCGGTGACGGCGTCAGCGCCGCGGTCAGCGTGAACACATCGCTGCGGCGCATCACCATCGCGGTCGACGCCGGCACCACCACGGCCGCCGACGTCGCCGCCGTGATCAACGGCAGCGACACGCTGTCCGACCTGATCACCGCCTCGGTGGACACCGCCGGTGTCATCACCGGTCCGACGTCGGCGATCTTGGCCGGCGGCACCGACACGGCCACGGTGACGTTCCAGTGGAGCGAGCCCATCGCCAACGCGATGGCCTCGCTGCACGGCATCGACGTCGACGCCGACGGGTTCGACGACTACACCGTCGCCAACGCCACCAGGGTCGACCTCGAGGACTCGTTGGAGGGCATCCTGCGGGCGACCTTCACCACCGATGACACCACGGTGATCGAGCTGCCCGAAGCCGGCACCTCGACCACTCGTCTCGGCCCCGGTGCGGTCACCGACCTCGCCAACAACCCCAGCGCAGCCGTTGTCACCACCCTCACCGTCAGCGTCGACGCCGGTGACAACGGCGACGACGACAGCGGCTGATCGCCCCGTCGGTCCCGCCCGCTCCGCGCAACCGAGTCGATCAGAACTCTGAGCGATGAACCGGGGCCCCGCTCCCCACCGGGGGGCGGGGTCCCCTCGCGCCTCCGCCCGGGACGGGCCCCCACCGGTCCGCGTGGTGTACTGACCCGTCGCCCCCGCACCACCAGAGAGCGCTCCTCGGGCATGAGACTCCCACTCCCCAACCGGTCGCGAGCGGCTCAGGGCGTCGTGATCCGTCGGCGCATGGCGCGGCTGCTGCGGGGCCTGAAGGGCAGCCGCCGGCGGGGTACCGCTCGCATCGCCGCCTCAGCGCGACGGTTCCGTCGGCAGGTCCGGATCGAACGGCTGACCGTCTACGCGCTGGACCTGGACGGCGACGGCCGACCCGCGCGGTCGACGGCCCCGGGGGGTTCTCAGGTCGTCGAAGCCACGACTGAGCTCCTCGACGCCATGGCCCGCCAACATCAGCGAGAGCTCACCGACCGCAAGGAGCAGATCCTGAGATGCCGAGTGGGGTCTGGTCATCGTCGCCTGTTCGTCACCCGTGGGGCGGACGGCTCAATCGTCGGCTACTCCCACCTCGTGACCAGCGACGACACCAACGACCGCATCGGCTACCGGGTTCGCCTCAGAGCTGGCGAGGTGTACCTGTTCGATAGCCACGTCTTCGCTCCGCACCGGCGCCGGGGCCATCACCGCCACTCGATCGCTGCGCGGCTGTCAGCGGCCGCAACAGCAGGCGCGACCCGGGCCATCACCATCATCACCGACACCAACGAGGCGTCCATCCGGTCCTTCGGTGCCTTCGGGTTCCGGCCCGTTCGTCGGCTGGTGCACCTCCCTGCGGCACACCGGACGGTGGCCCTACCCACCCGGGCAGCCCTCACGCACCCGTCTCGGACCTCCCGGCGGCGATGAGCACCCGGATCCTGACCAGCGCTGATGAGCTGGTCGAGCTCCACGCCGACTGGGAGCGACTCGACGCCAGCGACCCCGCAGCGACCTTCTACGACTCATACGCCTGGGTCACCGCATGGTGGGGGGCCTACTCCGATGACGACTCCGTCGAGCTGCGTGTCGTGGTCATCACCGACGACCACGACGGACGAGTCGTGGGCATCGCACCCCTGGCTCGCCACGGACCGGCGGCCCCGGGCGGTGCGGCATGGACGTTCCGCTTCGCCGGCCGGGGGGATCATCGCACCTTCCTCGTCGACCCCGACGTCGATGCCACCCGCGTCCTGCGCGACCTCATGGAGGCCGTCGTCGCCTCGGACTGGGACGTGTTGTCACTCGGCAACATCCCCGCCGCATCACCGCTGCTGGCCCACCTGTTGCGGTCACCGCATCACCAGGCGCTCGAACCTCATGTGGAGAGCCCCTACATCGAGCTGACACCGGGGGGCGCCACGGCGCGGATCCCCGACAAGGCGCCCAAGTACCGCAACAAGCTGCGCCGGGAGATCGCTCCCACCTTCGAGGTCGTCGCTGGAGACGCCGGCGGGATCTTCGATCGCCTCGCCGAGCTGCACCGCCTCGAACGCACGCACCTCGTCGAACGCCACGGTCGCAGCGAACGGCATTCGCTGTTCGACGATGCACGCCGCCGCGCGCACCTGCGAGCGCTGTACGCACGGCCCGGCGTGGCGCTCACCTTCACCCTGAGCGCCCCGGGGGGCGAGCTCATCGCGTACCGCACCTGCTTCTGGCATCGTCGCACGCTGTTGTCCTGGAACAGCGCCTACCACCCCGACCACGAGCGCTACCGCCTCGGCAAGGTGCTCCAGCTCGACATCCTCGACCACCTGGCCGATCACGACATCGCCGACCGCTTCGACCTCGGCGCCGGTCGCTACCCGTGGAAGTTCGAGTGGACCGACCGGTTCGAGCCGACCTATCGGCTGAGGTTGCGCCGATCGCCGGCGGTGGCGACGCATCCGGGGTCCCGCCCCGCCGCATCGGCCGCCCAATCGCGATCAGGGGCGCCGGCGGCGGCGCCCTGCACCCCCGCCCATCGCGCTGCGGTAACCGGGGCCCGCCCGCCGGCAGGCCGTCAGCGGCGAGCGTTGGGCTACGTCCTCGTCGCCGTCGGTGACCCGCGCCGCGCCGGCAGGGCTACCCGACGGCGGATCGGCGCCCGCCTGGCGCCCGTCCGGCTGGCGGTCGGCCGGGTCCGTCGCGCCGTCCGACGGACCCGTCACCGGGGCGCCCCTCCCACGGTCATCTGGTACGCCCCGCACCCCGACGACGAGACCATCTACATGGGCGGGGCGATCGTCGCCCAGCGCGACGCACGCAACGTCGTCGTGGCGCTCAGTCGGGGCGGGGCGACCGTGGCGCTCGGTCGCATCAACGACCGCCTCGGCCGTTCGATCGACGTCGACGAGCTGGTCGCCGCCCGCGAGCGCGAGCTTCGTGAGGCCGTCACCGCTCTGGGTGTCGCATCCGGGGACCTGCACGTGCTCGACCTGCCCGACGGTCAGCTGAGCCCAGCGGCCATCCGGCCCATCATCACCGAGATGGAGCGACGCCACCCCGGGGCGAGCCACCGGACCACCTCACCTCGAGACCCCCACCCCGATCATCGAGCGGCCGGGACGGCGGTGCTGGCGGCGTGGCGAGCCGGTGACGTCGTCGACTGCAGGTTCGTGGTGCCCTGGCCCCCTGACACCGCCGCTCCTGACGGCACCACGTCCGTCGTCTTCGATGGACCGTCCCGGGCCGCCAAGCGAGCGGCGCTGGAGGCCTACCGGTCCTGGGACCCCGGCCGGGGTCGCTACGCAGTCGGCTGGCACAGCGTGCCGGACCTCATCCAGGCCCAGCATGACGACCCCGTCGAGCTCACCCACGGACCCGAGGCCTGAGGACACCCCTGCCGAGCCCCGGTGGCGGTGCTCAGACCGAGAAGGAAAGCGTCATGGAACCGGCGGCGATGTCAAGCACACCGAAGAAGGTTCCCGAATCGAGGAGCGCCACCGCCGTGCTGCTCTCGGCCTCGAACACGCCGCTCACCGTCGATCGCCCCGCCGGGCCCGGGGGTTCGGCGACTTCGACGCTCAGGTCGGGCGGGCCCGAGGGCTTGGATCGCGCCGGCGGCGGGGCGACGCCTGCTGAGGCACCAGGGGCTGGAGAGGTGGCCGGCGGTGACGAGGGCGCCGCCACTGAAGGCGGCTCCACCGTGGACGTCGACGGGGCGGGCTCTGGCACGGCCCCTGTCGGCGGGTGCGTCGGGCCCGCCTGATCGTCGGCGGGCTGAACACGGTCCTCGAGAGCGATGGGATCTCCCCTCTCGGGCGGGTCGACCTGACCGTCGAGGCGGATCTCGACGATGTCGCCCGTGCGCAGCACCAGGGTCAGATGCCCTTGGAGCGCCAGAGGTGCGCCCTCGGCTCGGGCCGAGAGCGTCATGCGCCCCGACATCTCACCGCTGATCGTGACCCCGCCGACGGCGAGGCTGGCCGGGCCCGCCAGCTCGACCTGCGCTCCGGCCTTGGACACCTCGAGCTGGGCGGTCTCGACGGACCCGGGCGAGCGCAGCGGCACGGACCCGCCGCCCGGCGGGGTCTCACCGAGCCCGCCCGATGTCGGTCCGCCGGCGTCGCGCCCAGGGTCCGACGGGGCGCTCGAGGTGGCGCCGTCACCCGGCGCCGCCAAGTCGTCACCCGCCGGCCGTTCGTCCCCGACCCCCGGTGAACCCACCGGCTCGCTCGCCGGCTCCACCCCCGGTGCGGACCCGGGTGCTGGCTGCCCAGACACCGGCATCGCAGGTGTAGGCGCCGAGCTTGGGGTTCGTCGAGGCTGCTGCTTGACCTCGCCGGGCTCGACGCCGGGGCGGCCTGCAGCGGCGACGTTGCGCCCCGGCGTCGCCGGGGGGCTGGTCGCCAGGGCCACGGGGCTACGGGTCAGCTCCGACGGGCCACCCTCTCGGGCCGGGGGCGCGGCGGTGCCGGGTTCGGCGGTGACGGGCGTCGCAGCTGTGGCCGCGGGACCCCGAGCGTCGGTCACGACGCGCTCGCCGGGGGCGTACAGGATGGTGTCAGGCCACTGCTGGGCCTCTGCTGCGATCCCGGCCTCCTGGTGGGCGTCGAGCAGCGCCGGGGCGGCCGGGGCGGCGGCAGCGGCCACGAGGCTGAGACCGACGACCGCCTTGGCCGCCAGGGGCACCGCCGCGGGGGCGGCGACAGCGACGGCGGCCTGGGCGGACTCGGCGAGGGGCACGGCGCTGGCGACGAGCTGGGCGGCGGTGGGCGTCGCGGGCACCGCTGCGGGCACCACGTGGGCGACGGGGGCGAACGCCGAGCCGGCCTGGCCGATCGAGCCGGCCGCCCCGGCGCTGCTGTGGGTCACGCCGGCGAACGGGCCCTGGGCGAGGGCGGGGTCACCTGGGCGCACCCGCCCGGCGGCCGCAGCCCCCTCCGGGCGGCGCAACCACGAACCGGCGACCAGTGCGGGCACGGCGGCGACCCCCCGAACGATCTGGCGCAGCACCCTGGTCGCCCGGCTCACCCGGGCTCGAGCGTTCTGCTCGGTGATGCCAGCCCTGCGGGCCACCTCGTCATAGGACAGCCCGTGCAGGACCCGCAGGACCAGCGCCTCTCGGTACTCAGGGGACAGGTCATCGAAGGCATCGGCCAGGCGCGGGTCGACGAGACGATCGGTGAGCACCTCGTCGGCGCCGGGGAAGGGGCGATCGACGTCGGTGAGGGCGACCGCCCGGTCCACCTTGGTGCGCTCGCGGGACCGGCGGGCGACCTCGTCGAAACAGACGTTGGCGAGGATGGTGTGCAGCCACGGCCGGGGGTCATCACCGACGAAGCGGTGCTGGGCCTTGTGGGCTCGCAGGAAGGTCTCCTGGACGGCGTCCTCGGCGGCGGCGAGGTCGCCGAGGCGCCGGGCCGCCGAGCGGAGCAGGGGAAGTTGGTAGCGCCGGACGGCGTCGCTCAGATCGAGTCCGCCGAGGCGGGGGACGGGGTCGTCGTCTGCGGTGATCGCCACCGAACTGCCCCCTTCCGTCAGCGGAGGCTCCGGCCGGGCCACCGCCGGTGAGCGTACTGGCCCCTCACGGGACCGCCAGGGCGCGACCAGATCGACGTCGAAGGGGCGTGACCACCTGGTCACCGGGGTCCCACCGACCCCACGACGCCCAGGGCATGGTTGCGGTGGCCCCAGGGTCGAGCTCACCCCGGCCGTGCGGTGCCGTCGGAGCGGAGCGGGTGTGGCCACCGCTGGGGTCGATGCGAGAGTGGGCCGGTGAACGAGGCGTGGAGCAGTGACCGGGCCGTCGCTGACCGCGCAGCCGGCGACGAACGGCCCCCGGGTGCCACCGCGCCCGACCCGGGGTCGCCAGCCGGTCCGACGCACCCCGGGCGGGCCCTGGTGGTGGGGCTCGTCATGGCGATCACGTTGATCGGCCTCGAGCTGCTCGGCATCGCTGCGGCCATGCCGGTCATCACCACCGAGCTCGACGGTGACGCGCTCTACGGGGCGGTGTTCTCGGCCTTCGCCCTGGCCCAGGTCGTAGCGATCGCCGTCGCCGGGCACCTCGCCGACCGCCGCTCGATCGCCCGCACCTTCGCCGTCGGACTCGGGTTGCTCACCGTCGGTCTCTGCCTCGCCGCCGCCGCCCCGACCATGGAGCTGCTCGTCGGCGCCCGCGTCGTCCAGGGGCTCGGTGCCGGCACCGTCAGCACCGTGGTGTTCGTGGCGGTCAACCGAGCCTTCGGACCCGAGCGTCGCCCGACCGTGCTCGCCCTGGTGTCCGCAGCCTGGGTGGCCCCGGCGTTGGTGGCCCCGCCGGTGGCCGGGTTCCTCGCCGAGGAGCTGAGCTGGCGGTGGGTGTTCGCCGGCATCGTGCCCGTCGTCCCCGTCGTCGCCGGCCTCACGTTGGGACCGCTGTCTCGGCTCGACACGGCGCGACGACCCATCGCCCTCGGGCGCCCTGTGGGTGACGGGCTCTTGGTCGCGGCGGGCATCGGCCTCGCCCAGGTGGGGCTGTCGAGGGGCTCGGCGTTGTCGTTGGTCGTCGTCGCCCCGGTAGGGGTGGCGCTGGCCGTGGTGGGCTTGCGCCGCCTGTTGCCGGCGTCGACCCTCACGCCGCGGACCCCGCTGGGGGCTGCGGTGTGGGTCAAGCTGCTCGTCGGCGCCGGGTTCTTCGGATCGGACTACTTCATCCCCGAGGCCCTGACCGAGATCCACGGGCTCGCCGCGACCCGGGCGGGTCTCACGCTCACCGCCGGCTCGGTCGCCTGGACGATCGGGTCGGTGGTGCAGGCCCGCACGGTCGGCCGGTTCGGCCCCCGGCGCCTGGCCCGATCCGGCATCGTGGTGCTGGCGGCCGGGGTGACGGCCCTGGCCGGCATGCTCGACTCCGACCTGGCGTGGTGGTGGGCGCTGGTCGTGTGGTCGATCGCCCCCATCGGGATGGGACTGGCGTTCAACTCGGCCAACGCCACCGCCATGGACCACGCCCGCACCGGTGAGGAGGGGCAGGTCTCGACGGCGCTCAGCCTCGCCGACGTGATCGGCGTGGCCGTCGCCGCCGGCGTCGGCGGGGCCGTCCTCGCCAACGGCGAGCGGGAGGCCTGGCCCATCGCCGAGGCCATCGGCATCATCGGCGTGCTGATGCTGGCCTCGTTGCTCACCGCCTCGGTGGTCGCCCGACGTCTTCCGACCGGGCCGGGCCCGGGGGCCGATGGGGTCGCGACCTGAGCGTGCTCAGGGCGTCGGGATCGTCAGCTCCTGGGTGACGTCGTTCACCGGCGCGAACAGGTCGCCTCGTTCGGTGACCCGCACGGCGACGGCGTCGGCGTCAAAGACCAGATCGTCGGCGTGTCGGGCGTCGGCGACCTCGTCCCAGCTCACCGGCGTCGACACCGTGGGCCGGGTGCGGCCCCGCAGGGAGTAGACGCCGACGGTGGTCTTGTGGTGGGAGTTCTGGCTCCAGTCGACCAGCACCTTGCCCGGACGCAGCGCCCTGGTCATGTCGGTCAGCACGAGCTCGGGGCGGCGCCGCTCCATCAGCTGCCCGAGCGCCAGGGCGAACGACGACGTCTGGTCGTAGGTGACCCCCTCGACGTTGAGGGGCACGTAGACCTGGAGGCCCTTGGACCCCGACGTCTTGGCCGCTGCGACCAGGCCGAGGGCGTCGAGCACCTCGCCGAGCTCGAGAGCGACCTGGCAGCAGGTGATGACGTCTGCGGGAGGGCCGGGGTCCAGATCGAGCACCACGGTCGTCGGTCGATCGAGGTCCTCGGCTCGGGCCATGGGGACGTGCACCTCCAGGGCGGCGTGCTGACCCGCCCAGGCCAACGCCGCCGCCTCTTGCAGCACACACGAGCGCACCCCGCCGGGCCCCTCGGCCCGAGGCACCCACCCAGGAGCGTGCTCCGGGCAGTTCTTCTCGTAGAAGCCCTCTGCTTCCACGCCGTTCGGCCAACGGCGGAACGTGAGGGGTCGCCCAGCCAGGTGGGGAACCATGGCGTCGGCGACCGCCACGTAGTAGGCGATCACCTCGGCCTTGGTGGTGCCCGTCTGGGGGTACAGCACCTTGTCGAGGTTGGTGAGGCGCAGGCGGCGCCCGCCGATCGCGAACTCCGACGGCCCGGCCACGACGTCGCTCAGGTGCCCGTGGCCGCCACGGGCTCGTCGGCCGCCTCGTCGTCGAGCGCACCCGAAGCCCCGGCCGAACCGTTCGTGGCGGCGCCAGCACCGCCGGGCGTACCCGTGGCGGCGCCGGCGCTGGTGCGAGACGCCTTGGCCGCAGCGACGCTGGCCTCCAAGGCGGCGAGCAGATCGACGACCTTGTCCTCGCTGGGCGCGGCGGTGGTTGCCGCCACCGATTCGTCGCCGGCGGCCTTGGCCCGCAGCATCGACACCAGCTCCTCGCGATGGGTGTCCCGGAAGGCGGCGTGATCGAAGCTCGTGACGAGCTGCTCGATCAACTGATCGGCCATGGCTAGCTCGGCGTCACTGACCGCGACGTCAGCGAGGCCGCCCAGCCCGTCGACCTCGGCGGGTGACACGACCTCGTCGGCCCACACCAGCGTGCAGACGTCGAGCTTGCCGTGGTTGGGCCTGATGGCGGCGAGGTGCTGCTTGGACGAGCGCACGAAGGTGGCGATCGCCACGCGGCCGCTGCGCTCCAGCGCGCCCATCAACAGGGCGTACGCCTTCTCGAAGCCCTCGTCAGGAGCGGCGTAGTGCGCCTGGTCCCACAACACGGGGTCGATCTCGTCGAGCTCGACGAACGCCTCGATGGTGACGGCCCGACCGCCCTTGGGGCTCATGGCCTCGAGCTCTTCGTCGGTGATCACGACGTAGTTGCCCTTGGAGGCCTCCCACGCCTTGACGATGTGGTCGTTGGGGACCTCGTCGCCGGTGTCAGCCGCCACCTTCTTGTAGCGGATCCGTGAGTGCGAGCGCTCGTCGAGCTGGTTGAAGCGGACGCTCTTGCGGGACACGGCGTTGTAGAGCTTCACGGGGATGGTCACCAGACCGAAGCTGATCGCCCCGCTCCACACCGCTCTTGGCATCGTCTCGCCTTTCGCCGCTGCGCCCGCCTCATCGACGGGCTCGTTCCCAGACGAGGTCCGGGCGACACCCCGCCCCACCGACGCTCACCCGGGGGGTTCGTCCACCACCCTCAGGAACGAGGGGTGGCGCAAGACGCCGTCGTTGGTCCACTCACCGTAACGGACCTCCACGACCATCGACGGACGCACGGGCCGCAGGCTTGGTCCGGGGTGCCCCGCAACGAAGGGCGACCGGTCGGCGGCGGCGGCGGTGAGGCGGCGGTGCAGGTCGGCCAGGGTGCGGTCGTCGAAGCCGGTGCCCACCCGGCCGACGAAGCGCAACCGGTCGGGGCGGTCGTCGCCGATCACCTGGCCGAGCGCCAACGCGCCGAGGGACCCGGCGCGCCGGCCCTCCCCCGGGAACCAGCCGCCGACGACGAAGTCGTCTCGCCGGTCGACCTTGACCTTGCGCCACGCCGACGATCGGCGTCCCGGCCGGTACGTGCTGTCCGAGCGCTTGCAGAGCACGCCTTCGAGGTCGGCGTCTCGGGCCGCAGCCATCAGGCCGGCGGGGTCGTCGTTGGTCGGCGAGATGCGCCAGCTCGGCCCCGGGGTCACCAGCGCTTCGAGCAACCGCCGCCGCTCGGACAGGGCGAGGTCGAAGGTGGCCTGACCGTCGACCTCGAGCAGGTCGAAGATCATCAGGGTGGCTGCCAGCCCGCCGTCGGCGAGGCGACGGGCCTGGCCCTCGTCGCTCACGTGCATCCGCTGGGCCACGGCGCCGAACGAGGGCCGCCCGCTGGCGTCGAGCACGACCACCTCGCCGTCGATCACCGCGTCGGCGCCGCCGAGGGCGTCGGGCAGGCCGGCCAGCTCGGGCCACGCTGCGGTGCGGTCGATCAGGTTGCGGCTCCACAGGCGGTGGCGGCCCTCGGCGGTGCGGACCACGGCGCGCACCCCGTCCCACTTGATCTCCACCGACCAGCCCCCGGGGTCAGCGGGTAGCTCGCCGGGCACGGCCAGCATCGGGGCGATCGGACCTCGCACGGACGTGTTGCCTCCTCGGTGTCGAGGGCCGGCCCGGGTTCACCAGCCCTGGGCGACCCGGCCGCAGCTGGGCGTGGTGGTGGCCGGTCCGGCTCAGGCCAGGACGGCTCGGGCGACGAGGTCGGTGCCAAAGGCGGTGAGGATGGCCAGGTACAGCAGCCCGGTGGCGGCCATGACCGCCGAGTAGGCGCGCTCTCGCAACGCGGCCCGGGTGACGACGACGAGCACGATCGTGCTGATGGCGCAGGCGACCCAGAACCACCCGAGCATGCCGTTGTAGCCATCGACGATGGTGCCGTCGAGCACCGACACCATGCCGGTGGGCACGAGCAGCGCCGCCACCTCGAAGGGCCAGACGCACCCGGTCCAGCGCACGAGCTCGAGCAGTGGCCCCCGTTGCAGGCCCGGCTGCACCAGGTACCAGTGGCCCAGCAACATGGCGTCGGTGACCGCCCCCAAGAACAGCGCCCCGACCACCAACCGCACCAGGGCCAACGCCGGTTCGGCGGTGTCGATCGCCGCCACCGCCACGAACGACATGCCGATGCCGGCAGCGACCAGGTCGAGGACGGGCGGGAACTCGAGGCGGCCGGGCCCGTCGGAGCCGCCGGGCCGGGTGGCGTCGTCGGGCCCGGCGGTGATGCTGCGCTCGATGCCGGTCATGGCGGCGACCCGGGCGGTGCGCCGGTCGTGATCGGCGCGCCGCCCCGAGACGCCGGCCGAGCGGCGGGCGACCGACACCACGAGGGCGACGGCCACGGCCACCGCAAAGGCCGCGATGCCGGCGTCGCGGACCGTGGACGGATCCCATCGACGCCCGGCGACCAGGGCCAGGACGGCGAGGGAGAGGTACGTGCCCCGCAGCAGCCAGCCGTAGCCGAGTGACACGGTGCGGTGCCGGGTCGTCACCCAGCAGAAGACCATGCCGCCCGCTGACCACTGCAACAGCACGGTGGCGGCGTCGAGCTCGATCACGTGCGGTGGGGGTCGGAGGTCGGGGCCGGCTGAGGTCGGCTAGGCGAGCACGGCGAGGCCGTGGTCGACGAGGTTGAGGGCCCGGGGGCCGTCGGGGGTGGCCACGACGATGTCTTCGATGCGCGCCCCCCAGCGGCCCGGCACGTAGACGCCCGGCTCGACCGAGAAGGCGTGCCCGGCAGCCAGCGCGTCGTCGTTGCCCTCGACGATGTAGGGGTCCTCGTGGGCCTCGAGCCCGATGCCGTGACCGGTGCGGTGGATGAAGTGGCGGGCCAGATCGCTCGCCTCGAGGGTCCGGCGGGCGACCCGGTCGATCTCCTGGGCGGGCGTGCCGACCGTGGCTGCGGCGACCGCGGCCCGCTGGGCTGCTTCGAGGGCGTCGTGCAGCTCGACGAACCCGGGCGGAGGGTCGCCGCAGAACACGTTGCGGGTGATGTCAGAGCAGTAGCCGTCGAGCGTGCCGCCGATGTCGAACAGCACGCTCTGGCCGGACTCGATGACGTGGGGCCCGGGGTGGTGGTGAGGGCTGGCGGCGTTGGGCCCGGCCGCCACGATGGCGAAGTTGACCTCGTCGTGGCCGGCCTCGAGCAGGGCCCGTGACACCTCGGCGGCCACCGCAGCCTCGGTGCGGCCCACCAGGGCGATCTCGCCGTCGCGCAGCTGCTGCTGCACGCGGTCCGCAGCGGCTGCTGCTGCGGCCAAGGCGGCGACCTCGGCATCGTCCTTGACGCTGCGCAGCGGGGAGATCACCGCGCTCGCCCGGGAGAGCTCGAGCCCGGGCCGTCGGGCCAGCAGGTCGACGGCGAAGCCCGCCCAGGTCTGATCGCCGATCGCCGCACGTCGAGCCCCGCCCAGGCGGCGGTCGACCAGAGCGATCGGGTCCTCGGTCTCGGCCCAGGTGACCAGCTCGAACACCTCGGGCCGTTGGCGGACCCGGGCGGCTTCGAGCCCCGGCACGACCAGCGTGGGCAGACCGCCGCGATCGACCACGAGCATGGTCAACCGTTCGAGCGGCATCGCCCGGTAGCCGGTGAGGTAGGGCAGGTCGGCGCCGACCGACAACAGCACGGCGTCGACGCCCGTGTCGTCGAGGCGGGCCCGCACCCGGTCGATGCGGTCAGCCAGCACGGCGTCGTCGGGGCCGGTGTCGATCACCTGCTCGACGCTACCGGCGGGCCCCGTCACTCGACTTGCCTCGCGGCCCACGCATCCGCCGTCACGCTGGCGAGCCGGGAACGGGGACACGTCCACAGGCGCGGAGCTACACCCGTCAGCAGCTGCGACCTACGCCTGGTGGTGCTCGTGGCTCGGAGCCGCCTCGGTCGGTCCGACGGCGTCGACGGCCCCTGCAGCGTGGGCGGACTCGGCGGCGTGGTAGCTCGAGCGCGTCAGCGGGCCGGCCTCGACGTGGGGGATGCCGAGCACGGCGCCCACCTGGCGGTACTCGTCGAAGCGGGCCGGCTCGACCCAGCGGTGGACGGGCAGGTGGTGGGTGCTCGGCCGCAGGTACTGGCCGACGGTCACGATGCCACAGCCCACGCCCCGCAGGTCGGCGAGCACGCCGGCGACCTCGTCGTCGGTCTCACCCATCCCGACGATGATCGAGGACTTGGTCACGAAGCCGGCATCAGCTGCCCGTGCGAGCACGGTCAGGCTGCGGGCGTACCCCGCCGACGGGCGCACGGCCCGCTGCAAGCGGGGCACGGTCTCGACGTTGTGGTTGACGACGTCGGGCCGGGCGGCCAGGACGACGTCGAGCTGAGCGGCATCGCCGCCGAAGTCGGGGATGAGGACCTCGACCCGGGTGGCGGGGCAACGATCGGCGATGGCGGCGATGGTGGCGGCGAAGGCCCCCGCGCCGCCGTCGTCGAGGTCGTCGCGAGCCACCGCGGTGACCACGGCGTGGCGCAGACCCATCCGTTCGACCGCCTCGGCGACGCGGGCCGGCTCGGCCGGGTCGAGGGCCTCGGGCTTGCGGGTGTCGACGTCACAGAACCCGCAGGCCCGGGTGCAGCGCTCGCCGTTGATCATGAAGGTGGCCGTTCCCGCCCCCCAACACTCCGAGATGTTGGGGCAGGCCGCCTCCTCACAGACCGTGACCAGATCGAGCTCCCGCATCACCCGCTTGAGGCGCAGGTACTCGGGGCCGATCGTCAACGGCGCCCGCAGCCACTCGGGCTTGCGAGCCGAGATCGCCATCCCGTCGTCGACCCCCGCTTGGGCCAGCCGACCGAGCAGGCGCACGCTGGTGCTGCCCCCCGGGACGCCGCTGCCTGCTGACGGGCCCGGTGCCGACGGGGCCGGTGCCGACGGGGCCGGTGCCGAAGAGCCTTGTGGCGACGGAGCCGGTGCCGACGATGACGCCGGCGCGGCGGGGCCGATGGGCCCGGGCGTCACCCGTTCGCCCCGACCCCCGCCCCGGCTGAAGGTCGAGAGGTCGTCGGGTCGATGCCGGAACGCCACGTCCTGGCGCTCAGCCGAGCCCTGGCCGAAGCGGTCAGCGGCAAGGTCGGCGACGACGTCGACGACCTGTTGCATCGCCACGTCGACCCCCTCGGCGGCGAGCGACGTGACCGCCTTGTCGGGGATGCCGCACGGGACGATGTGGTCGAACATGGCCAGGTCGGGGTCGACGTTGAGGGCGAAGCCGTGCATGGTGCGCCCCCGGGTCAGGCGCACCCCGATCGCTGCGATCTTGCGGGGGCGGGGACCGCTGGCGTCCAACCACACCCCGGGGTGGCCGGCCAGGCGGCCCGCCCCGGACAGGCCGAGTGCGTCGAGGGCGTCGACGACGAGCTGCTCGACCGAGGTGACGTAGGCGACGGTGTCGGCCATGCCGCCACCCCGCTTGCCGGCCAGGCTGAGGATGGGGTAGCCGACGAGCTGCCCGGGGCCGTGGTAGGTGACGTCGCCACCCCGGTCGGCCCGGTGCAGCTCGGCGCCGACCGAGGCCGGGTCGACCAGGACGTGGGCGAGATCGGCGCGCACGCCGGCGGTGTAGACCGGCGGGTGCTCCAAGAGCAGCAGGTGGTCTGCCGGCGAGGTCGAGCGCAACCGGTGCTGGAGGTCGAGCGCCTCGATGTAGCCGACCCTGCCGAGCCAGCGGACGTGCAACCCCATGGCCTCAGTCCTATCGGTCGCCGGTCACCGCTCCCCCGCCGGTTCGCCCCTCACAGCTCCTGGACCCAGTCGCGGGTCTCGAGGACCTCCTTGCAACGCCGCAGGAACGATGCGGCGTAGGAGCCATCGAAGGCCCGGTGGTCCCAGCTGAGCGAGAGGTGGCCCACCGAGTGCACGGCGAGGGTCTCGTTGCCGAAGGAGTCCTCGACGACGACCGGGCGGCGGGCGATGCCGTCGGTGGACAGCACCGCCACCTGAGGCTGGTTGATGATCGCAGCGGTCGTGTACGTGCCGTAGCTGCCGTTGTTGGAGATGCTGAACGTGCCGCCGGAGATGTCGTCCATGGCGAGGCGCTTGCCCCGGGCCTTGGCGGCCAGCTCGTTGATCTCCCGGGCGATGCCCTTGAGGTTCTTGGTGTCCGCTGACCGCAGCACGGGGACGATGAGGCCCTCGTGGTCGAGATCGACGGCGATGCCGATGTTCACGTCGCGGTGCACCACGAGGTGGTCGCCCTCGACCGAGGCGTTGAGGTCGCCGAAGTCGCCGAGCGCCTCGACCACCGCTCGCACCTGGAAGGGCAGGTAGGTGAGCGAGTACCCCTCGGCCCGGCGGAAGTCCTCCTTGTGGGCCCTCCGGGTCGAATCGACGTTCTCGTAGTCGACCTCCATCACGGTCAGCACGTGCGGCGACGTCGCCTTGGACATCACCATGTGCTCGCCGGTGCGGCGCCGGATGTTGTTGAACGGCACGACGATCGAACGGTCCGACGCCGAGCTGGTCGCCGGCGCCGTCTCGGCGCGGCGGGCCGGTGGCTGGGGCGCAGGTGCCGGTGGCTCGGAGCGAGCCTGGGGGGCGAGCCGAGGCTCGGACTCGGGGGCGGGCTCCGCCGCCGGTCGAGGCTCGGGGGCCGGATCCGGCTGGGGCGTGGTGCCCACCGTCGTCGGGCCCTGGGGGGACTCGGCCTGGCGCTGGGTCTCGGGCATCGCCGGAGCGGCCGCCGGGGCCGACGCCGAGGCGTCGCCGTCGTCGACGGAGCCGGCGTCAGACCCACCCGAGCGGTCCGACGGGGCCGATGCCTGATCGTCGATGGCCCTCAGCACGTCGTTGCGGGTGATGCGCCCGCCGACCCCGGTGCCCTCGATGGCATCGGGGTCGAGGTCGTGTTCGTTGATGAGGCGGCGCACGACCGGAGACAGCAACCGCCCCTCGGTGGAGGCGTCGGGGCGTCCGCCGTCGGACCCGCCGCTCGACGGGGCGGCCGAAGGCGGAGGCGCCTGGCTGGGGCTCTGGTCGGTCGGGGCCGACTGGTCGGGCTGTTGGGCCTCGGTCTGGGGGGTCGTGGCGCCCGGCGGCGTCTCGGGCGCCTGGGGAGCGGGCGCGGCCTCCTGCGCCGGGGGCGCCGGGGCGGGCTCGGGTGAGCCCTCGGCCTCGCCGACGCCGTCGTCACCGGCCCCGGCGTCACCGGCGGCAGCGGCGGCATCGCCGCCTGATGGGTCACCCCCGCCGTCAGCTGCGGAGGGCTCTTCGTCTGACACCCGGGCGATGACCGCCCCGACGTCGACGGTCTCGCCCTCGGCGACGACGATCTCGCTCACGAAGCCCGACACCGGGGAGGGGACCTCAGAGTCGACCTTGTCGGTCGAGACCTCGAAGAGGACCTCGTCGATGTCGACGCGATCCCCCACCTCCTTGAACCACTGGGTGATCGTCCCCTCGGTGACGGTCTCTCCCAGCTGGGGCAGCTCGACATCGGCCATCAGGAGTGCATGCCTCTCCCGGTCAGACCGAGCACGGTCTCACCGAACAGCTCCGACATCGTCGGGTGGGGTTGGATGAAGGCCGACACCTCGTCGACGGTGGCCTCCCAGTTGACCGCCAGGTACCCCTGGCCGAGCTGCTCGGTCACCCACGGGCCCATCATGTGGACCCCGAGGAGGCGTCCGGCCGATCCGTCGGGGCCCCGTTCGGCGATGACCTTGACCAGGCCTTCGGTCTCGCCGACGATCATCGCCCGTCCGTTGCCCGAGAACTTGTGCTTGGAGGCCACCACGTCGAAGCCCCGCTCGGTGGCCTGCTCCTCGGTGAGCCCGGCGAAGGCGACCTCTGGATGGGTGTAGATGCACCAGGGCACGCGGTCGTAGTCGATCGGGGCCACCGGCTCGCCCAGGATCTGGCGGATGACCAGCATCGCCTCGGCGTAGCCGATGTGCGCGAGCTGGGCGGTGGGCACGAGGTCGCCGATGGCGTAGACCCCGGTCACCGACGTGCGACACCACTCGTCGATCTTGACGTAGCCGCGGTCGTCGAGCTCGATGCCCGCGCCCTCCTCCAACAGCCCGTCGCTGTAGGGGCGGCGCCCGACCGACACCACGACGAGATCGACCTCGAGGTCCTCGGCACCGTCGATGTGCACGGTGGTGCTCGAGCCGTCCGACGAGGGCGTGTGTCCGCTCACCTTCACCCCCGTCGACACGTCGATGCCGCGCTTGGCGAAGGCCCGGGTCAGCTCCTTGGTCACGTCGGGATCGCATCCCGGCACGATGCGGTCGAGCGCCTCGAGGATCGTCACCTCGGCGCCGAGGTCGCCCAGCATCGAGGCGAACTCGCACCCGATGGCCCCGCCGCCGATGACCGCGGCGCGCCGGGGCACGACGTCGATCTCGAGCAGCTCGTCTGAGGTCATCACGAGGCGTCCGTCGACCTCGAAGCCCGGGATGGTGCGGGGGACCGACCCCGCGGCCAGGATCACGTTGTCCGCGGTGATGGTCGCCTCGTCGCCGTCGTGGTACCTCACCCCGACGGTGCCATCGGCCCGCAGCCATCCGACGCCCTCGTGCACGTCGGCCTTGCGGCGCTTCAACAGGCCCCGCAGGCCGCCATGGAGGGTGTCGACGACCTTCTGCTTGCGGGCCACGGCCTCGGCCATGTCGACTTCTGGCTCGCCGACGGTGATGCCGAAGTCGGCGGCGGCGGAGATGTGGCGGAACGTCGCTGCGGTCTCGAGCAGGCGCTTGGCGGGGATGCAGCCCCGGTGCAAGCAGGTGCCGCCCATCTTGTCCTTCTCGACGACGGCGATCTTCAGCCCCGCCGCGCTGCCATAGAGGGCTGCACCCTCGCCGCCCGGTCCGCCGCCGATGATGACGACGTCGACGTGCTCGGTTTCCTCGCTCATCTCGCTCCCTGCTTCGACCAGGTCAGGGTAGCCAGCCGCCCGCTGCACCGAGGCTGCCCCGGGGGGCCCGGCCGCGACCGTCGATCAGAAGAAGAACAGCACCTGGACGGCGAAGGCGACCAGGATGACCATGCCCGTGACCAGGGACGCCAGGATGAGGTGGCGGGTGCTCACGGCGTCGACGCTACCGAGCCAACCGGCCCTGCCTCGGTCGGTGTGGGGAGCGCCGGTCGGGCGCCGTGGCAGACTCCACGCTCGCCGGGCGACGATGTCGCGCAGGGACGACGACCAGGGAGGCCTCGACGTGCACGTCGCCGTGACCGGTTCGAGCGGGCTCATCGGCACCGCCCTGGTCGACGCACTGCGAGCCTCGGGCGAGACCGTCACCCGCTTGGTCCGCTCCGACGACGATGCCGCGCCCGACACCGCCCGGTGGGACCCTGCCGCTGGACGCATCGACGTCGCTGCGCTCGAGGGCGTCAACGCCGTGGTGCACCTCGCCGGGGTGGGCATCGCCGATGCGCGCTGGTCTGATGACCACAAGCGGGCGGTGATGGACAGCCGGGTGCAGGGCACCACCACCCTGGCCGAGGCGCTCGCCCGGGTCGACGGCGGCCCGAAGGTGCTGCTGTCGGGCTCGGCCATCGGTTGGTACGGACCGACGCCCGACGACGTGGCCGTCGACGAGACCGCCACCCGGGGCAAGGGCTTCCTCGCCGACGTGTGCGAGGCCTGGGAGGAGGCGGCCGCGCCGGCCGTCGACGCCGGCCTGCGCGTGGTCTACCTGCGCACCGGGGTGGTCCAGAGCCCCGACGGCGGAGCGCTCGCCCGCCAGCTGCTGCCGTTTCGCCTCGGACTGGGCGGCAAGCTGGGCAGCGGACGCCAGTGGGTCAGCTGGGTCACCCTCATCGAGGAGGTGGCGGCGATCCGGTGGCTGATCGATCACGACGTCGCCGGACCGGTCAACCTGACCGCCCCCGAACCCGTTCGCAACGCCGAGCTGACCGAGGCCCTCGGACGGGTGCTGGGGCGGCCCACGCTGTTGACCGTCCCGCCGTTCGCCCTCAAGGCGATCCTGGGCGCCGAGGCGGCCGAGAGCCTGGCCCTGTCGAGCCAGCGGGTCGTGCCGGGCGTGCTGAGCGAGCACGGGTACCCGTTCGTGCACCCCGACATCGAGACCGGACTGCGAGCCGAGCTCGCCTGAGACCACGAGGACACCTGTGAACGAACGAGTCGTCTTCCACCAGCGCTTCGTGCCCGCTCCGCCCGAGGCCGTCTTCGATCTGCTGGCCGATCCGTCCCAGCACTCGCTGATCGACGGATCGGGCATGGTCCGCGCCGCCCGGGGCGAACCGAACCGCCTGGCGCTGGGGTCCAAGTTCGCCATGAGCATGCGCATGGGGCCGATCCCCTACCGCATCACCAACGAGGTGGTGGAGCTGGAGGAGGACCGCCGCATCGCCTGGACCCACATCGGTGGGCACCGCTGGCGCTGGGAGCTCGAACCCCACGAGGGCGGCACCCGGGTGACCGAGTCCTTCGACTGGTCGACGGCCAAGCTGCCCCAAGCCATCGAGCTGGTGCGGTTCCACACGCGCAACGCCGAGGCCATCGCCGCCACCCTCGACCGCCTCGTCGCCCACTTCTCGGCCCGCCCACCCGCCGAGTACCCCGCCGCCTGACACCGGCCCCGCCAGGACCGACCTCGGCGCCCCGGCGACCCATCTCGCCTCGGGCGGCGCGCCCCGCGGTGGGTCGGCGGTCGGGCGTCAGCTCACCGTCTCGACGCTGCGGGCCTCGTCGCCCTTGCGCCCGTCGGCGAGCTCGAAGCGGACGCGCTCGCCGGCACGCAGCGCCGGCACCTGCAGCTGGGTGCGGTGGACGAACACGTCGTCGCGGTCGGCGACCTCGATGAACCCGTAGCCCCGCTTGGTGTCGTAGAACTTGACGGTCCCGGCGTGCTCACCAGCCGACGACCTGCGGCGCGGCGTCGTCGGTGCGCTGCGATCGGTGCGCTCGTCGCCACCCGACGCGCCGGCGCGACGTCCGCCCGAACCACCCAGACGTCCGCCCGGCCCAGAGCTTCGGGGGCGACCTCGCTCGCCGGAGCCAGCGCCGGCGCGGCGACCACCACCCCGGCTGCGCCCGGAGCCACCGGTCCTGGCGGTGTCGCCGTCGGCACGCTCGCCGTGGCGTGGCGAGGGGGCGACCCGCTCGACAGGCGGGGCGACGGGTAGGGCGTCGACGTCGGTGGATTCGAGGCCGAGGGTCCGCAACCGACTGCGAGCGACGCGGGCGTCGGACCGCTCGACCAGGCTGACCACCGCACCGTCGGCCCCCGCCCGGCCGGTGCGGCCCGAACGGTGCAGGTAGGTCTCGTCGTCCTCGGGCGGGTCGAAGTGGATGACGCAGGCGACGTCATCGACGTGGATGCCCCGGGCGGCCACGTCGGTGGCCACCAGGGCCGCCACCTGACCGTTGACGAAGGAGTCGAGGGCCTTGCGACGCTGGTTCTGGTTGCGCCCGCCGTGGATGGGCGCAGCCTGGACGCCGGCCTTGGCGAGCTGGCGAGCGACCCGATCGGCTCCGTGGCGGGTGCGGCAGAACACGATCGTCGATCCGTGGCGGTCGACGATCTGGGCGGTCCTGGTCACGCGATCGGCCCGGGGCAGCTCGACGACGGCGTGGCGGACATCGCCGGTGTCGTCGGCGTCGTCGACCTCGTGGCGCACCGGGTCGTGCTGCTCGGTGCGGCTCAACTTGTCGACCGCTGGCCCGAGGGTCGCCGAGAACATCAGGGTCTGGCGTCGCTGTGGGGTGGCGCCCAGCAGGCGGGTCACCGCCGGCAGGAAGCCCATGTCGACCATGCGGTCGGCCTCGTCGAGCACGACCCGGTCCACAGCATCGAGGGTGAGGGCCCCCTGGGACAGCAGGTCCTCGAGGCGGCCCGGGCAGGCCACCAGCACCTCGACGCCCCGCTCGAGCGCCCGAAGTTGGGGCCCGTAGCCCACGCCGCCGTAGACGGCGCAGATGCGGTGGCCCATGGCCGCGGCCAGGGGGGTGAGCTCGTCGGCGATCTGGGTCGCCAGCTCACGAGTCGGGGCCAACACCAACATGCGAGGCCGACGCCGCTCGGCCCGGTCGAGCCCGACGAGCAGCGGGGCGCCGAAGGCCAGGGTCTTGCCCGAGCCGGTTGGGGCTCGGCCGATGACGTCTCGCCCGTCGAGGGCGTCGGCGATCGTCGCGGCCTGGATCGGGAAGGGCTCGACGATGCCGAGGTCGTCCAGGACGGCGACGATCTGCTCGGGCAGGCCGAGGTCAGAGAACGTGGTCATGTTCACTCCCACCGGCGCCGCGCGCCGGGTCTTCGTGCGCGCACTCGCTCGAGCACGACACCCGGGGGGAGCGGAATCGAGACGGTCCCGACAGCAACGCCGGCACCATGCGCCGGGCCACACCGGCCCGCGGGTTTCGATGCTACCGGTTCGACCCCCGAGCCGGCGCCATGGGTGGCGAGCGAGCCGGCGCCATGGCTCGCCGCCGAGCCGGCGTCGGAATCGACGACCGAGCGGCCGGGCCGCCCGGAGGCGTCAACCAGCGGCGATGCCGACGTCCTCGGCGGGCACCCACCGCTCGCCGAAGAGCGCTCCGGCGATCTCGACGTGGCGGGCGGGGTCGTCATCGACGAGGGCCGCCCGGGCCAGCGCCCGGCGCCGGGCCGCCACGACGAGGTCACCGGCGTGGTCCGGGGCCACGACGTGGAGCACCCCGACGGTGTCGTCGAGGCGGGCCCGCACCGCGCTGATGGTGCCCGGGTGGAGGCGCACCCCGGGACGCACCCTCACCACCACCGGCGCCGCGCCGAGGTCGAAGGCCTCGACACCGACGTGGCCGGGGCCGGACGGGTCGATGAGCCGGAGGTCGTCGCTGCCGGCCCGGCCCGATGACCCCGCCACCACGAACACGACGTCTGCGCCCTCGACCGCAGCGAAGGAATCGATCGAGAGCTGGCGCGCTGCGTCGTGGCCCACCGGGGGCCGACCCGAGGCCGCTGCGCCCCCTTGGGCGTGGTCGGGCTCGGTCAGCTCGACGACGGCCCCGGGCACGCGGTGCGCGCTGAGGGCGGGAGAGGGGCGCATGCCCCTGACCGGCAACAGGTCGGCCATCAGGGGTTCTCGAGCCCGCTTGGCGGCGGCCGCGGCCGCCGAATCGAAGAACCGGCGGCCCTGGTGCCACTGCAGGGCGCTGCGATCGACGACGAACAGGGCGCCGGCGTTCTGGCAGCGGTAGCCGAGCTCGGTGTCCTCGATGCCCCGCACGCCGAGCTCGCGCACGCCGCCCACGCGATCGAACAGGTCCCGTCCGATCGCCATCGACGCCCCGATGACGACACGGAACAGGTCGAGGGCCTCGACGTTGAGGTCGTGGGTGCGGCTGAGGTGGCGCTCCCGCCAGGCCTGGTCATCAGATCCTCGGGCCGACAGCACCTGGGCCAGGCGTCCGGACCGGGCCGCCTCGGCGACCGCGGCGGCGTCGAGATCGGCGACGTCGACGAAGGACAGCATCCCGGTCACCACGGCGTGCGGACAGGCCTGCACCCAGCGGACCGTGCGGGCGACCGCCTCCACGTCGGCGATGACGTCGGCGTCGAGGAACACCAGCACCTCGCCCCGGGCCGCCCGGGCGCCGGCGTTGCGGGCCCGGCCCGCCCCGAAGCGGCCGTCGGCTTCCTGGCGCACGCAGCGCACCTCGACGTCGCCCACCCGGTCGGGCACCACGACGCCGGGGTCCGAGGCGTCGTCGACGACGATCACCTCGACGTCGCCGGCCAGGTGGCGTTGCTCGCCGAGGGCGGCCAGGGTGCGGGCCAGCTCGACCGGGGCGTCGCGCACGGGCACGATCACCGAGATCGACGCCTCGACGGGCCGATCCGCAGGTCCGGCCACGTCGAGCTCGCACCACCGGTTGCCCGGCGGACCGTGTGGCCCCACCAGCGGACCCGAATCGATCACGCCCACCGGGCCAGATCGGCGGGGTCGTGATCGAGGCCCGCCCACTCAGCAGCCAGACCGCGCCGATGCTCGACGGCGCGGGTCAGCATCTCGTGATCGCTCACCCCCCAGGTGTGCCTGTGGGCCCCAGCGGTGTCGCGCACCATCACGAAGCCCCGCCCCGTGGTGCGGTAGGTCGTCCCGCCGGCGGCGAGCACGGCGTCGATCAACAACGAGTCGACCCGCCCCGTCGCTCGGGGCCACCCCCCGAGCGCCACGAGGTCGCGCCGGGCCACCAACAAGGTGGGGCCGGCGACGGTGGCCGAGGAGCCCTCGGCGACGTCGCCCCAGCGCCGCACCGTGACCCCCGCCGCTCTGAGGTAGGCGAAGTCAGCGGCCTTGCCGACCAGCTGCGCCCCGGAGTAGCGGTGCGCCCGGGCCAGCTCGCGGAGGTGCCCGCGGGCGTAGAGGTCGTCGTCGTCCCACTTGGCGACCAGATCGCCCGACGAGGCGCCCAGCGCTGCGGCCAACACCTCCCCCAGGGGCAGGTGGGCGGCGACGGGCACGACGACGAGGCGGTCGCCGAGCAGCTCACGAGCAGGACCCAGGGCGTGGTCGTCGAAGCCGTCGCCGTGCAGCGCCGCCACCACCTCGAACGGCGGGTGGTCCTGGGCGGCGAGCTGGGATGACCACCGCTCGACCAGGCCGGGACGGCGGGTGGCGATCGTGACCGTGAGCGACGGCGTCGGCAACGGCGCCCGGCCCGCCCGCCCCAGCACCTCGTTCCACACCGCCAGGCTCGACAGCTCGTCGTGCACGACCCCGCACTGGGCGCGGGCGAGGGCTTCCTGGCGCACGGGGTCGATGACGCGGCGGGGGTCGGCGGCGGCCAGGGCATCGACGACCCGACCGGGCAGCACCGTTCGCAGGTCGTCGGTCCCGGTGGCGATGACGGGCACCCCGGCGGCGGCCACCGCCACCAGTCGACGGGCACGGGCGAGGACGTCGTGGTGCGCGCCGGGCGCATCGAGCACGGCGAGGTGGCCCTGGACGAGCGCCGCGAAGGCGGCGGGGGCGTCCTCGGGTGAGGGCACGTCCTCGGCGTCGACGGCACGGACCTCGAACCCGGGGGGCGCCGCCAGGTCCACCGATCCGCCCGGCTGGCTGGGCAGCACCAGGAACCCACCCGGTGGCCTCGGGGCGCTGCCCGCCGGGGTGAGCCCGCCTGGGACGCAGAACCCGACCGGGTCGGCGTCGGTCAGCACGACCTCGGTGGCACCCCGGGCGATCGCTGCGGCGTACCAGGGCGGAGGTCCGACGGCGGGGTCGACGACGACGAGATCGACGCGCTCGCTGGGATCGACGGCCTCACTGCCGAGCGGGGTGCCCGGGGGGCCGGCCCCGGTCCCCGGTGGTGCGGGGATCGGTGGCGGACCCGGCGGGCCGGTCCACACCGTCACCGATCGGTCGAGCAGGGCGGCCGCTCGTCCGCCGCCGACCGCGACCCGCAGACCCGGGTGCTCACCCCGCGCCGCGGCCCCTCGGCGAGGTCGTGACGCCGGCGGCTGGGACCTCCACCGAAGCGCCAGTGCGACGAGGCGACGCCGCTGGGCGGGCGGCAGGCGGGCCGCCACCGACCGGGCCCTGCGGTCCGCTGACGCCTGGCGCACGAGGACCGAGGCAGCCACCCGGCCGGTGTCACGAGCCCGGCGGGCGATGTCGTTCGACGTCCCGGGGGCGTCGGCGACCACCCGCCCGAGGCGTCTGGCCGCCGGTGGCCCCGCAGCGGAGAGCTCCCGTCGGGCCCGACGCCACGCCCGGGCACCGAAGGTCTGGCGGGTCGAGCCGTCGAGCTGGTCGGCGAGCAGCCCGGCGAGGCGGCCCAGGTCTCGTTCGACGCGGTCGGCACGCTCGGAGGCCGCTGCCACCTCGGCCTCGAGCCGGGCGACGACCGCCCTCGCCGCAGCCCCCTCGCGGCGAGCGATCCGCAGCTCGGTCGAGAGGCGGGCGAGCTCGGCGGCCCCGGCCGCGTCGCCGGCCGCCTCGGGACCTCGCACGCCCGCAGACCCTAACGGCGCCCGCCGCCGCCGCTGGCTGCACGGCCGAGCCGCGACGGTGGGTGGCCACCGGTGGGAAGCCGTCGGTGACCTACCGTCGGGCCGTGCCGACGCCGATCTCTCGCGCCGCAGACGATCCGACCGGCGTCGCAGCTGCCACAGCCTCGCTCGTGGCCCTTCCATCGAGGTCTGCACCCCCGGTGGGTGGTGCCCGACCCGAGGATCGACCGACCCGTCGTCGCCGAGCGCTGGCGGCGGCGGTGGCGATCGGGTTGGCCGTCGCCGCGCACGCCGTGCTCGCCGATGGGGTGGCCGACGGACGCGGGACCCTGTGGCACGACGAGGCCATCTCGGTGCTGGCGGCTGCGGGCAGCCAGGATGACTACGACGCGATCCGCCACGAGGGCGCAGCCCCGGCCGGCCGCTGGACCACGGCCTCGACCTGGCAGGACCTGCAGCGCATCGACCGCATCGACCCCGTCACCACCGCCAGGGGCCTCGGCGAGCACGACATCCACCCGCCGCTGTACTTCTGGGCGTTGCAGATGGGGTCGGTCGTCACCGACGGAGCGGTGGGGGCGGCACTCGTCGTCAACGTGACCGCAGCAGCGCTGGCGGCGTCCATCATCGCCTGGCTGGTCACCTGGAGCACGAGGCGCCAGACGCTCGGCGCCGCTGGGGCCGCGGCGTACCTGTTCTCGCCGGCGGTGGTCGCAGCGAGCGGCGAGGTTCGCCAGTACGGCCTGGCGGCCATGTTCGCCGCCTCGATCGTCGCCGTGACCGCCCGGCTCGTCGCCGAGGGCGGCCAGCCCAGCCGTCAGACGTCGGTGGCGCTGGCGGTCACCGTCGCCGGCGGGCTCCTGACGGTGCACGTCATGGCCGTGTGGCTTGCCGTGGCAGCGGTCGTGGTGGCCGCCAGCGTGGTGCGCGGCACCGACCGCCTGCGGGCGGCGGCCCGGATCGGCGCAGGCGTCGGGATCGGGCTGGTGGTGTGGGCGGCGGCCTTCCCGTGGACGCTCGACCAGCGGGCTCGGCTCGCTCGACGGGTGCCGGGTCTGCGCCCCGCGGAGGTGCCCGAGCTGGCCGACCGGTGGGCGAGCGGGGTCGCTGACGTCGTCACCATGAGGGGGGGCGACGCGATCGCCGCCCGCTGGCTCGCAGCTGCGGCCATCACGCTGGTCGCCCTGGCGGTGCTCCGCCACCTCGGCCGCCACCACCTCGGGCGGCTGGACGCCGACCCCGTCCTCACCGCCTCGGTGGCGCTCGCGGTCGGGGTGGGCGCGCTCATGACCGTGCTGTACGCGACGGGGCAGGCCCCCGAGCACGCCAACGGCTCGCGCTACGTGGCACCGTTGGCCGCCCCGATCGCGGTGGGCGCCACGTGCTGGTTGGGGCGACGGCGGGGCGGCGAGGTCGGGGCCCTCGCCCTGGTGGCGGTGATCGCTGCAGGCACCCTCGGCTGGGTGTCGGACTGGACGGCGGCTCGCACGACCCAGCGTGCGCTGTCCGTCGAGGTGTCAGCAGCCGGCTCCCTCGTCATCGACTGTCCCCGGGGTGGGTACGTCCCCACCGTCATCCACCGCGCCGCCCCCGACGCCTCGGTCTACGTCGCCGACCGCGCTGCGATCACCGAGGCCGTCGACTCGTCGTGGGCCAGCGGCCTCAGATCCCCGTCACTGCTGCTCGCCGGCGGGTGCGGGCCCGTGGACGCAGCAGAGGGCGCCGGCACGACCCTCGACGACGTGCTGGCGGGCGTCGGGGTGCAGGTCGGCGGGTCGCTCGGGCGGATCGAGCGCTTCGAGGTCCACCCCCTCTCGATCTTGGACGAGACCCGTTGAGCATCACAGGCGGGCTCGAGCGGCCGCGACGTGCCCGCAGCGGTGGGCGACAGGACGAGGATCTCGCCCGTGACGGTTGCTGATGACCCCTCCGACGGGGGACTGCGGCCGATCGACCGGACCGACCCCCTGGCGACCTACCTGCGTGAGCTGTGGCGGCGGCGTGACTACATCCTCGCCGTGCCGCTCAACGAGCTGCGGGTCCAGAACGCCCACACCCTCCTCGGCAACGTCTGGCTCGTGCTCAACCCGACGCTGCAGGTCGGGGTCTACTACGTCGTGTTCGGGCTGATCGTCCGGGCCGACCGGGGTGTGGAGGACTACCTGGCCTTCCTCACGATCGGCGTCTTCGTCTTCGCCTTCTGCCAGCGGATCGTGATCGCCGGCGCCCGCTCCATCGCCAGCTCGCTCGGGCTGATCCGCACCATGCGCTTCCCCCGTGCCGTGTTGCCCCTCACCGCCGTGGTCGGCCAGGTCATCGGCTTCGCCGCCCCCCTCGGGGTGATGGTGCTCGTCGTCGGCGCCCACGGCCACCTCCCCGACGCCTCGTGGCTGGCGCTGCCCCTGGTGTTCGCCGGGACCGTCGCCACCAGCGCCGGCCTGGCCCTGCTCGCCGCCCGGCTGAACCACGACTACCGCGACGTCGAGAACACGCTGCCGTTCGTGTTCCGCCTGGCCTTCTACCTCTCGGGCGTCCTGTACTCGGTCGAGCGGCTGGTCACCGACGAGGCGGTCCGGGGCCTCTTCGTGCTCAACCCGTTCTACGTGTGGATCAGCCTGTTCCGCTGGGCCCTCATGGACGTGCCGGTCGCCACCCAGATCGTGGTCGCTGCGCCCCTGTGGGCGATGCTCAGCCTGGTCATCGGGTTCGAGGTGTTCCGGGCCGGTGAGCGTTCCTACGGGCGGCCGGGGTGAACGATCCGGCGGTGGCGATCCGCTGTCGAGACGTCCACGTCACCTACCGGGTGCGGGCCCACCAGCGGAGCGTCCGCGACCTGTTGCGGGGCACCACCCCGCCGAGTCGCCAGGTCGAGGCCACCCGGGGGGTGAGCATCGACGTCACCGCCGGGCAGAGCGTCGGGCTCATCGGACCCAACGGCTCGGGCAAGACGACGCTGCTGCGCGCCATCGCCGGCCTGTTGCCGGTGACCTCAGGGGAGATCCTCGTGCGCTCGACCCCGGCGCTGCTCGGGGTGAACGCCGTCCTGAGACCGCTGATGACCGGACGCACCAACATCCAGGTGGGCCTGTTGGCCCAGGGGCTGCGGCGACGTGACGTCGACGAGATCACCGAATCGGTCATCGAGTTCAGCGAGCTCGGCGAGTCCATCGATCTCCCCATGGAGACCTACTCCTCGGGGATGAAGGCCCGCCTCCACTTCGCCATCGCCACCGCCGTGCCCGTCGACATCCTCTTGATCGACGAGGCGCTGGCCGTCGGGGACCGGTGGTTCCGAGCACGCAGCGCCGCCCGCCTCGACGCCCATCGCGACCAGGCGGGCACCATGGTGATGGTCAGCCACAACCTGGGGGAGATCAGCCGGTCCTGTGATCGGGTGGTGTGGCTCGACAAGGGCCAGATCGTCGCCGACGGGCCCACCGACGAGCTGATCGAGGCCTACGAGGCGTCCTGAGCTGTCGGCCGCCCGTGGCGCTCGGGGCCGAGGCAGCCGGGACCACGGCGAGGGTGGGTCCTGCGATCGTGACGCAGCGGCGTCCGAGCCAAGGGCGCCGCAGTTGCCCCGGCGGGTCGTGCCGGGTGACGGGCGTTGCGAAGACCGTCGGGGCCATGACCCCGCAGTAGGGTGCGGCGATCGTACGCACCGGCCCACAGGAGCGCCATGACCTGTGACCTCGTCGTCGTCGGGCTCGGCTACGTCGGTCTTCCCCTCGCTCGCGAGGCGGTGCGCGCCGGCCTGTCGGTGCGAGGACTCGACCGCTCGAGTGCTGTCGTCGAGGGCCTGGCCGCCGGGCGATCCCACGTCGATGACGTCGCCGACGACGACGTAAGAGCCATGCTCGACGGCGGGTTCGTCGCGGTCACGGACCCCGGGGTCCTGGGCGAGGCCGCCACCGTGGTCATCTGCGTGCCGACGCCGCTCGACGACAAGCGCCAGCCCGATCTCGGTGCGGTCATCGACGCGGCCGGGGCCATCGCCGCCAGAGCCGGCCACGGCACCCTCGTCGTGCTCGAATCGACGACCTACCCGGGCACCACCGACGAGGTGGTGCGGCCGCTGCTCGAGGTCGGGGGCCGACGGGTCGGGATCGACCTGCACCTCGCCTTCTCGCCCGAGCGCATCGATCCGGGCAACCCGGCCTGGGGCCTGCGCAACACCCCCAAGGTGGTCGGCGGCACGACCCCGTCGTGCACCGCCGCCGCGGTGGCCTTCTACGAGCGCATCGTCGATCGGGTCGTCGTGGTGGCCGGCACCCGGGAGGCCGAGATGGCCAAGCTGTTGGAGAACACCTACCGCCACGTCAACATCGCCTTGGTCAACGAGATGAAGATCTTCTGCGACGAGCTCGGCATCGACCTGTGGGCCGTCATCGACGCTGCGGCCACCAAGCCCTTCGGCTTCCAGGCCTTCCATCCCGGTCCCGGCGTCGGTGGCCACTGCATCCCCATCGACCCCAACTACCTGTCGTACCGGGTCCGCCAGCTCGGCTACCCGTTCCGCTTCGTCGAGCTCGCCCAGGAGATCAACGAGCGGATGCCGGCCTATGTCACCCAGCGGGTGCAGCGCCTGTTGAACGACGACCGCAAGGCCGTCAACGGCAGCCGGGTGCTCGTCGCCGGGGTCACCTACAAGGCCGACATCGCCGACGAGCGGGAGTCGCCGGCGCGCCCGGTGGCCCGCCGGCTGCGTGAGCTCGGCGCCGAGCTCAGCTACCACGATCCGTTCGTGGCCGACTGGGCGGTCGACGGCGTCGGGGTCCCCCGCATCGATGACCTCGACCCTGCAGCGCTCGACGTCGACGTCGTCGTCGTGTTGCAGCACCACCACGCCGCCCACCTCGACAAGCTCGTGAGCACGGGTGTCGCCATCCTCGACACCCGGGGCCGCCTGACCGGCGACGGGGTCGAACGGCTCTAGTCGGCCGGCACCGGCGGGGCCCGCCGCCCCGTCGGCGCCCCGCCCCCGCCTCCCTCGCGTCTTCCGCCCCCCGCCGCCCCGCCTCCGCCCCGTCGCACCGTGCGCGTCCTCGTCGTCACCACCGTCCACCACCCCGCCGATGCCCGCATCGCCGCCCGCCAGCTGCCCGCGCTGGTCGGCGCCGGGCACGCCGTCACCTTCGTGGCGCCGTTCACCGCCACCGGGGCTGGGCCACCGCCCGGCGTCACCGGCGTCGACGTGCCTCGCAGCGTCGGCCGACGCCGGCTCGCTGCGGTGCGCGCCGCAGGGACCGAGGTGTGCCGCCGCAGCCAGGACCACGACGTCGTGGTGCTCCACGACCCCGAGCTGGTGGCGGTGGCGGCGGCCTCGGCGGCGCCGGTGGTGTGGGACGTCCACGACGACCTGCCCGCCCAGGTCGTCGACAAGGACTGGCTGCCGAGGTGGGCGCACCGGCCGCTGGCGCTGACGGCCCGGGCGGGCACGTTGGCCGCCGAGGTCATCTGCGCCGAGCTGCTGCTGGCCGAACCCGCCTACCGAACCCGGTTCCGCCATCCCCACCCGGTGGTGCCCAACCTCACCGACGTGCCCGTCGAGGTCGCGGCGCCGGGTGCGCAGCGGGTGGTCTACGTCGGGCGCATCAACGCCGCCCGCGGGCTCGATGCGCTGCTGGCCCTCGCCGAACGCCTCGACGACGAGGTGACCGTCGAGGTGATCGGCGGGACCAGCACCGCCGTCGACGATCGCCGCCTCCGGGCCGCCGACGCCTCCGGGCTGGTGCGCTGGCACGGTGAGCTGCCCAACGCCGAGGCCCTCGGCATCGTGGACGGTGCGCTGGCCGGGGTGTCGCTGTTGCGTGACCGACCCAACTACCGCCACTCGACTCCGACCAAGGTGGTGGAGTACCTCGCCCGGGGCGTGCCGGTGGTGTCGACGCCGCTCCCCGAGGCGGTCCGCCTGGTGGAGGCGTCCGGTGGCGGCGAGATCGTCGACTTCGACGACGCCGCAGGTGCGGCCGCGGTCATCGAGCGGTGGCGCGCCGACCCGCACCGCCGACTGGCGACCGGCACCAGGGGACACCGGTACGCCGCCGAGCACCTCGACTGGGCCCGAGCCGCCCCGGAGTTCGTCGCCGCCCTGGAACGGGTCGCTGCCACACCCGGCCGTCACAAGTGGCGGTGTTCGGTGCGCCACACTACGTGGTCGTGGGGGTTCGGGCCGCTGCGCTGAGCCGGGACGGCTTCTGTCGGCTCGTCATCGCCCAGGCCGTGTCAGAGGTGGGCGACTGGGCCTCTCGGGTGGCGGTCTCGCTGCTCGTGCTGGAGCAGACCGGGTCGGCGGCCCTGGCCGCAGCGGCCATCGCGCTGTCGCTCGCCCCATGGGTGGGCCTCGGGCAGTGGCTGGCGTCCCTGGCCGATGGCTTCGATCGTCGACGGATCCTCATCGCCGCCGACACCTCCCGGGCGGTGGTGTTCGGCCTCATCGCCGTCGTCGAGCTGCCGGCCGCTGCGGTGCTGGCCCTGGTCTTCGTCGCCGGATGCGCCGATCCGCCGTTCGAGGCGACCCGCTCGGCGCTGATCCCTGAGCTCGTACCCGACGAGGAGTACACCGCCGCGCTCGGGATCTCGACGTTCGTGAACCAAGGCGGGCTGCTCGTGGGCTACGCCTCGGGCGGCGCCCTCGCCGGATCGGTCGACCCCCGGGCGGCGCTGGCGGTCAACTCGCTCACCTTCGTCCTCAGCGCCCTGGTGCTACGGGGTCTGCCCGCCGACGGGCACGACGGCCACGGCGTGCGCCCGCCGGCCCGTGCCGATCTCGCCGGCGCCCTCGGGGTGGTGACCGGGGACCGGTGGGTCGGCGGGGCGCTCGTGCTGTACGCCGCGGCGGCGTTCGCGGCGATGGTCGCCGAGGGCGTGGTCGTGGTCGTCGCCCTCGACGCCGAGGTGCCCGACGGGGCCGTCGGCCTGCTGGCCGCAGCGGTGCCCCTCGGGACCATCCTCGGAACCGCCGCCACCTCAGCGGCCTCGGGTGGCGCCCGGCGACTGCTGATGGCGGCGGCGATGGCCGTCGTGGCAGGCGGGGCGGGGGCGGCCGTGCTGTTCGCGACCAGCGGGTCGTGGTGGTTGCTCGTCGGTGGCTACGCCGCGATCGGCCTGGTGTTCGCCGCCTCGCCGCCGGCGAACGCCGTGGCCGGCCGTCGGGTGCCTCCCGAGCGGCGGGCCGCGGTGTTCGGGGTCCTCCAGGGCGTGGTGCTCGGGGCCCACGCCGCCGGGGCGGCCGTCGGTGGCCTCCTCGCCGAAGCGACCACGCCCCGCACGGCGGTGCTCTGCGCTGGAACCGGTTGCGTCGTCATCGGCGTCGTCGCCGCCACCGTGCTCACCCGGACCGTCGCACCCCTCCCACCAGCGTTCGAGCCCTGAGCGCGCCGGGGGTGGCTCGGGTCGAGCGTCCGGCCGGCTCAGATGCCCGGCGCTGGGAGCGCCAGCGCTGGGAGGGCCGGCGCCGGGTGGGCCGGCGCCGGATGGGCCAGCGCCGGATGCGCCGCCGCCGAGTGGGCCGCCGCACGAGGCCCGCCAGCAGTCCCGCCCCCCAGGCGTGGTGCATGACGGCGAACGCCGACGCCACCCGGGCGGCTCGTACTGGCCGGGCGTCGAGGCGCACCGCCACCGCCGTCGTCACCAGCGCGTAGCCGGCCGGGCCGGCGAGGGCCCAGCGTCGACGACGGTCGGCCCCGAGCGCCGATGTGCCCACCACCACCACCGTCGTGACCGGCGCCACGAGCTGGCGCCAGCGCAGCGATCGGGGATGGAGGCGCAGCACCTCGGCCTTCCACCGGCCGTAGTCGAAGTACTGGCGCGCCAGGGCACCCGGTGATGATCGGGGCCGGTAGGCGACGACGAGGCCGGGATCGAACCAGACCACGTGCCCGGCAGCCCGCAGGCGCCAGTTCAACTCGTAGTCCTGGTTGCGCAGCAGCGCCTCGTCGAAGCCGCCGACCTCGTCGAGCGCCGCACGGCAGAAGACGCCGAGGTACACGGTGTCGACCGGACCCTCGTCGCCACCGCTGCGGTAGGTGGCTCCACCGGCGCCGTAGCGGCTGGCCATGGCGGCAGCGACGGCCTCGCCGAACGGGCCGTCACCGACGGGGCGCTGGACGCCGCCGACGTTGGCCGCACGGGTGCGAGACAGGGTGTTGAGCGCCCGCTCGAGGTACCCGGGCGGCAGCTCGGCGTGGGCGTCGACACGGGCGATCACCGGTGCGCCCGTGGCGGCGATGGCGGCGTTCAGCCCGGCCGGGGTCGTCCCCGACGGGTTCGCCACCACCCGTACCCGCTGATCACCGGCGGCGGCCTCGGCGGCGACCTCTGCGGTGCGGTCCGACGAGGGGGCCACGGCGACTGCGACCTCGATCCCGCCCGGCACGGACTGGTCCAGCACGCCACGCAGGCAGCGGCCAAGGGTGGCCGCCCCTTCCCTCACCGCCACCACGACCGCCACGACCGGCTCGGCCACGGCGTCGAGCTGCGCGGGGGTCCTCTGAGCCTCGGTCAGCTCAGACACGCCGGGTCGCCACGACGACCACGGTCCGCACGAGGATCTGCAGATCGAGCACCGGTGACCAGTTGACGAGGTACTGCAGGTCGTGACCGAGCTTGTACCCGGGGTCGGTGTCGTAGCGGCCCTGCACCTGGGCCAGCCCGGTGATGCCGGGCGCCAGCTCGTGGCGTCGCTCGTAGCCGGGGATGAGCCGGGAGAAGCTCTCGGTCATCTCCGGCCGCTCCGGTCGAGGGCCCACCAACGCCATCTCGCCGGTCAGCACGTGCCAGAGCTGGGGCAGCTCGTCGAGGCGGGTGCCGCGCAGCCACCCGAGGCCCCGCACCACCCGAGCATCCCGGGCGGTGGCGAGCATGGGGCCGCTCATCGTCTCGGCGTCACGCACCATCGTGCGGAACTTGACCATGTCGAACACGACGCCGTCGCGACCGACCCGGGGCTGGCGGTAGCGCACCGGCGGGCCGGCGGCGAGGCGCACGTAGGCCGCGGTCAGCACGAGGACTGGCACCCACACCGGGGTGGTGGCGGCGACCAAGCCGAGCTCGAGGATGCGCTTGAGGCGCAGCTCGTGGGCGGCCAGGGCGTGGGTGCGCAGCTTCACGAAGGGCATGCCGGCGACCTCGCGCACCGCCTGCAGGCCGAGCAGCGTCTCCTTGGCCGACACGCGCTGGAGGGCGCCCACCCCCCGACGCTCGAGGGAGGTGAGCGGCTCGGGGAACACGGCGTCGAACGACGAGGTGTCCAACAGCAGCACCTCGTTCGCTCGGGTCGCCTCGACCGTGGCCAGCAACCGGGCCGGGCCCGGGAGCGTGGCGACCACGGCGGCGTCGCGGTCGCTCGTGGCCAGGTGCGAACGAGCCATCTCCACGTCGTCGGGCGTGCCCACGAGCACCACCCGGGGCGGGCCGTCACGACGGCGGGCCAGCGCTCGGCTGAGGCGGCGGTTGGCGGCGAGGGCGATCGCTGCGGTCACCGCAAACACCGCCAGGCTGAAGCGGGGCATGAGGTAGCGCTCCAACAGCACCGCCGCGAGCCCGTCCACGGCGACCGCCGCCCCCGTGGCCACGACCACCCTCGGCAACCACGGCCGGCGCCCGAGACGGGGCTCGCGCTCGTAGAGGCCGGCGAAGTACCCGACCACGAGGTGGATCGCCACCGCGATGGAGAACCCCACCCAATAGTGGCTACGGGGGTAGGTGGGCCACTCCCAGCCGTGGCGGACCAGGCTGATGGCGATCAGCAGGGCGCCCAGCACGACGGCGTCGAGGACGAACAGGAAGCGGAACCCGCGACCCCAGAGGAAGGCGAGGGGCCGCCCGAGCCGGTGCACCACCCACTCGGTGCCCGGGATCAGCTCTCGGCGGGCGGTCGCGGCGTCGCCGACCGTCGCGCCGACGGTGCGCGAGGCTGGCTCAGCCGGATGGACCGGCCGGCGTTCGGTGCTGCGGCGAGTGCCCATGACCGCTGGTGAGCGTAGTGGCGGCGGTCACCGCGCACGGGGCCGCAGGCCGACGCGCAGGTCTCGTACCGTCACCGGCGAACCCCTTCGGTAGGTTCGTCGCCGCACCTCCCCCAGCGCCGATGAGCGAGCCCTACGATGCCGACCCATGCGAGGGAGAACGCATCCTGCACGAGACGTCGGCCCTCCACCTCGGCGAACAGGCGGCGGCGGTTCCTGCTCGGGACGTTCCTCGGCGTCGACGTCGGCCTCGTGACGGCCGTCGCCGGCCTCGTCAGCATGATCTGACCGCTCGCGACGGCGATGACACGCAGATCCCCGGAACGCACCGCAGCGGGACCTCGATGACCATCCGGCTGACCGTGCTGGTCGACTCGGCCGCAGGGGGTTCGGGCGGGTCGAAGCGCATGCGCTCGTCGACCCGGTGACCGACCTCGACGACTGCACCCCCACCCGGACGGGTGCGCCACCGGTCATCGACCGCGTGCTGTCAGCGGCCCGCATCGTCCTCGACGCCGCCGTGGTCACCGGCGCGGTCGGCACCGTCGTCGTGCACCTGTCGCTGGTGGCGGGGTGGCGGCGTGACCCCACGGCGGCGATCTGGGCGGCGGTCGCGGTCATCGCCCTCGTCGCCCTGGCCGCCTGGCGGGCCCGGCGCCTAGAGCGGTGGCCGCCCGCGCCGGACGGCGGGTCAGACCTCGGGCCCGATGCCGACGCCCCGGCCGCCGGCCTCCGCGTCCGGGCCCCCGCCGTCACCAGGACGACCGCATCGACCTCTGGCACCGGGGGGTCGCCTCACCCCGTCACGGTCGGCCTCCTCGGCGCGGCGCTCGTCACCGCCGGGGCGACCGCGCTGTGGCGGCCGACGGGTCCAGCGTTCGTCACGGTGTGGGCGTCCATCTCGGCCATCACGGCGGGGGCGGTGTGGTCGGTCGCCTCCGGGCGGTGGCGGCCCCCCGGGGCGGTACGAGACGCCGGTGGCTGGCTGGTCCTGGCCGCTGCGACCCTGGCCGCCGCCGGGTCGCTCGTCATCGTCCGCGCCGACGTCGACGACGTCGAGCTGGTCAACCGGTCGCTGCACGTCGAGCAGGACGCCGGGCCCCTCCCCACCCGTGACACCGTCCTCGCCGACGAGGTGTACCTCGCCGATCGTCCCGAGACCCCGGCCACCGCCATCGAGCCGCTCGTCGGCATGGTGGCCGCCCTCGTGCCGGTCTCGGCGACCACGGTGGCCCACCTGTGGCTCGGTCCGGCGGTGTCGCTGCTCGGCGTGGTGGCGCTGCACCGGCTGCTGGTGACAGCCCGGGCGCCGGCCCCGGCGTTGGCGGTCGCCGCCGCTGCGGTCTGGTCGTCGCTGGACGGCGAGGTGCTGCGCAGCCTCGGCAACACCGGCATCACCCGGGCCTGGCAGGGCAAGACGGTGTTGCTCGTCGTGATCGTGCCGGTGCTCTGGCACCACGTGATGCGGTGGTGCCGAGACGGTTCGGTGCCCGCGCTCGCGCTGGCCGCCAGCGCGGGCATCGCCGCGGTGGGCGTGTCGCGCACGGGGGTCTTCGTGCCGCTGGTCCTCGTGGCGGCTGTCGCCGTGGCGGCGACGTTCACCGGAGCGGCTCGCCGGGTGCCGTGGCTCGCCCTGCCGGCGGCCTACCCCCTCGGAGCCGGGATCGTCGGACTGGTGGCCGAGCGGGGTGACCCGACTCCCGTGCTGGCCGCAGCGACGGGCACGGTCAGGTCGATCGTGGCGCTTCCCGACACCGACGCTGCGACCGCCTGGTACTCCGTGCTCGGACGGGGCGTCGGCTTCGCCCTCGGGATGTTCGCCGTGCTCACCGCCTGGGCCTGGGTCGGCGATCGTCTCGCGGCGATCGCCCTGGCCACCGTCACCGGCCTCGTCGCCGCCCTCACCTCCGCGCCGACGGCGCTCGGCCGACTGGACGAGCTCACCGCAGCCGACGCCGTGCTGTGGCGCCTCCCCTGGGCGATCCCGGCGACGGCGGCGATCGGCTCGACGCTGGTCGTCGGGCCGATCGTCGCCGCCCGCCTCGCCGGGCTGTCGTCACCGGGCGCGCGACGGGCCGTGGGCGCCATGGCGGTCGCCGGGCTCGTCGGGGCCTTCGCCGTCGACGGGGTGTGGATCGGATCGGCGGAGAACCGGGGGGCCCAGATCGTGGTCCCCGTGGCCTGGAAGGTGCCACCCGACGCCCTCGAGGCCGCCGAGCGCCTGGTCGAACTCGCCCCTCCCGGAGGCCTCGTGGCCGCCCCGCCCGAGGTCTCCTCGACGCTGGCCACCATCACCCTCGACGTGCGCTCGGTCGCTCCCCGAGACGACGCCCTGAAGGGGCCCATCGTGGTGCCCTCGTTGCTGGCCGACGAGCGGCGGTCGTTGTCGGCATCGCTCGAGCACGGCTCGCCAGACGCCATCGCCGACGGGTTCGCCGCCGACGCCCTGGCGGGTCTGGCGATCGACGTCGCCTGCGCCCGCCCCCGACTGCCGGCTGGCGATGGGGTCCTGCGGGCCCTACGGGCCGCATCGTTCATCGAGGTCGGCCGGGACGAGCACTGCACCTACTGGCGCCGGAAGGGGTGAGCCCGATGGGCGGCGGGCGTCCGGTGCGACGAGGAGATCGGTGAGCCCGGGGCGCCCGCTGCGGTGACCGGAGTCACCGGCTGACCCTGGGAGCGATGTTGTACCGTGCAGCCAGTGGCGTTCGGCGACATCGACCCCAACCCGACCCACAGGTCCGACTCCGAGGCCCACAGCCTCCTCAGCCGGCACTTCATCACCGTCGTGGCGGCAGCGTCGCTGGTGTTCATCGGCTTCGGCGCCACCATCCCCCTGTTGCCCCGGTTCGTCACCGACGAGCTCGGCGGCGGGGCCGTGGCGATCGGGCTGATCTTCGGGATCATCTCGGTGTCGGCCGTGGCCATCCGGCCCCTGGCCGGTGGGTGGGGTGATCGGCTCGGACGTCGTTGGCTGATGGTCACCGGCGCCGGCATCACCGCAGTGGCGATCGCCGGGCACGCACTCGCTCCGACGGTGGCCGCGCTCGTCCCGTTCCGCCTGCTCATGGGCGCCGGGCAGGGGCTCTTCTTCGTCGGGGCGGCCACCCTGGCCAACGACCTCGCCCCCCGCGAGCGGCGAGGCGAGGCCACCAGCTACTTCTCGATCGCGGTGTACGGGGGCCTGGGCATCGGTCCGGTGCTGTCCGAGCAGGTGCTGCGTCCCATGGGGTTCACCACAGCGTGGCTGCTCGCCGCAGCTGCGGTCGGCGCCGGCGGGCTCGTCGCCCTCGGCGTGCCGGCCAGGGTGGGAGTCCCCCAGCGCCTCACCGACCAGCCCCCCCGCCACGGCCTCGACCGGCTGGTCCACCGAGCCGGGCTCGGCCCCGGCCTGGTGCTGCTGCTCGGGGTGATGCCCTACGCCGCCTTCGCTGCGTTCCTCCCCGGTCGGGCCGGCCAGCTCGGCCTCGACGACGCCGGCACGTTCTTCGCCGTGTACTCGGCCTGCGTCCTCGTCGTGCGGATCCTGGGGGCCAAGCTGCCTGACAAGGTCGGGGTGCAGATCGCAGCTCCCCTCGCCCTCGTGCTGATCGCAGCCGGCATGGGCCTGATCGCCGTGCTCGACACCAGCATCGGCGCTCACATCGGCACCGCCGTCTACGCCTTTGGCATGTCGCTGCTGTACCCCAGCCTGTTCGCCGAGGCCGTCAACCGGGTCGACGACGACGAACGAGCGCGCGTCGTGGCCACGTTCACGATGTTCTTCGACATCTCCAACGGCATCGGCGGCCTCGTCATGGGCGCCGCTGCGGCCCTCACCAGCGAATCGGGCACGTTCGCGGTGGGCGCCGTCATGGCCCTGGCCGGTCTGGGGGCGATGCGGATCGTGATCCCACCGAACGGCCGACCCGCCCGAGAGCGCAGGTCACTCGTCGGTGCGTCGGTGGCCGCCGACACCTGATCGGCGCGCCGCGGCCCGGCCACGGTCAGGCGTCGAGGCGCCAGACCTGATCGTCGCCAAGCGCGCGTTGGAGGTCGGCCAACGCCGACTCGGCGCGGCGGTCACGGCCGTCGACGACCACGACCGCCCCGTCGGCCCACCCGGCCATCGTCACGTCGCGCCACCGCAGGGCCGCCCCGGCCTGGCGGGGTGTCGAAGGTGGGCCCGCGTCGAGGGTCACGACGTCGTCGGCGCCAGCGAGCAGCTCGGCGTAGCGGCGTCGCGAGCTCGCCGGCCAGCGGGCATCGGGGTCGGGGAAGGCGAGGACGGCGACGTAGGGGATCCCCGCGGCGGCCGCCGCCGCCGCCCCCAGCTGCTCGGCCCCGAGGCCCATGCCGGTGAGGACCCGCAGGTCGGGTTGCAGCGTCGCTGACGCCGCCAGCACCTCGCCGAGACGCCGACCGACGTCGTCGTGGCGTGCGGTGTCGTCGTAACCGAGCGCCTCGCCGCCGAGGCCGGTGACCACGACGAGGTGCCCTGGCGGACGTCGAGCTGCGCCGCCCGGGCCGCCTGTGCCTGCTCGCGTCGCGGCCGTGCGGCGGTTCGGCTCGTCGGCGGGCAGGTCGGCGGCGACATCGCACGCCCCCCGCTCGCCAGCAGCTCCGACCCGGCGTTGGGCCGCGCCGGTGGCGAGCCGGTCTGCGACATCGTTCCAGCGGTCACCCGAGTGACCCTTGACCCAGGCGAAGGTGACGTCGCCCCGTTCGTTCACCAGCTCGACGAGGGGCTCCCAGAGGTCCCGGTTGGCCACGGGCTCCTTCTTGGAGTTCTTCCACCCCCGCTTGATCCACCCGGCCCACCAGCGGTCGCGGAAGCAGTTCACGACGTAGGTCGAATCACTCGTGATCAGCAGGGGGCCCTGGATGGCGCGCACCGCCTCCAGGGCCGCGCTCACCTCCATCCGCTGGTTGGTGGTGTGGGGCTCGAAGCCCGAGGCGAACGCCCCGTCGGGCACCACCCAGGCCCATCCCCCGGCGCCGGGGTTCCCGATGCAGGCCCCGTCGGTGTACGCCGTGGTCGCCACGGTGAGACCGTACCGGGGCTCGCGGACACATCGAGACGGCCGGGGCGCGCCCCGATCGGCGCGTGCGGTGGCACCATGACGACATGATCTTCGACGGGTTCGTCCACCAGTTGCCCGACATCGATCCCGACGAGACCGCCGAGTGGGTCGATTCGTTCGAGGCCGTGGTCGACCAGCGGGGACGGAGCCGGGGGCGCTTCCTGCTCTCCAAGTTGAAGGAGCGGGCCCGGGAGCTGCAGGTGCAGGTGCCGGCGTCGGTCTCGACCCCCTACGTCAACACGATCCCCACCGAGCGCGAGCCGTGGTTCCCCGGTGACGAGCACGTCGAGCGGCGCATCCGGGCCTTCATCCGCTGGAACGCCGCGGTCATGGTGTCCAACGCCAACAAGGTCGCCGACGGCATCGGCGGCCACCTCTCGACGTTCGCTTCCTCAGCCGCCCTCTACGACGTCGGCTTCAACCACTTCTTCCGGGGCAAGGACGACGGCACCTCCGGCGACGCCGTCTACTACCAGGGTCACGCCGCGCCCGGCATCTACGCAAGGGCCTACCTCGAGGGACGCCTCTCAGAGGACGACCTCGATCACTTCCGTCGTGAGATCGGCCGGGTGGGCCTCTCGTCGTACCCCCACCCCCGCTTGATGCCGGACTTCTGGGAGTACCCCACGGTCTCGATGGGCCTCGGGCCGATCAACGCCATCTACCAGGCCCGGTTCAACCGCTACCTGCAGAACCGTCGCCTCGACGACACCAGCGCCAGCCGGGTGTGGTGCTTCCTCGGCGACGGCGAGTGCGACGAGCCCGAGACGCTCGGCGCCTTGCACCTGGCAGCCCGGGAGCGCCTCGACAACCTGATCTTCGTCATCAACTGCAACCTCCAGCGCCTCGACGGTCCGGTGAGGGGCAACGGCAAGGTCATCCAGGAGCTGGAGGCCTACTTCCGGGGTGCCGGCTGGAACGTGATCAAGGTGATCTGGGGCTCACGTTGGGACGAGCTGCTGGCGCGTGACATCGATGGCGCCCTCGTCAACAAGATGACCCAGACCGTCGACGGCGAGTACCAGCGCTACGCCACCGAGTCCGGCGCCTACATCCGTGAGCACTTCTTCGGGCCCGACCCCCGGTTGCGCCAGATGGTCGAGCACCTCTCTGATGACGACCTGCGCACCCTGCCCCGCGGCGGGCACGACTACCGGAAGCTGTACGCCGCCTACAAGGCCGCGGTCGAGGCGCGCGACGGCGCCCCCACGGTCATCTTGGCCAAGACCGTCAAGGGCTGGACGCTCGGACCCGATCTGGAGGGCCGCAACGCCACCCACCAGATCAAGAAGCTCACCCGCGACCAGCTGCTCGCGATCCGAGACCGGCTCTACCTGCACGACGAGATCCCCGAGGACTTCGACCCCGACGATCCGCCGTACTTCCGGCCCGAGGAGGGGACGATCGAGCACCAGTACCTGATGGACCGGCGCCGCTCGCTCGGTGGCTCGATCCCCCGCCGGGTCACACGCACCCGCAAGCGCCTGCCCGAGTACTCGACGAAGGCCTTCGACGAGCTCGACGCCGGGTCGAGGGGTCGTGAGGTGTCCACGACCATGGCGTTCACCTCGGCGCTGCGCACCCTGGTGCGAGAGGATGACTTCGGCGAGCGGGTCGTGCCGATCATCCCCGACGAGGCCCGCACCTTCGGGATGGACTCGCTGTTCAGAGAGATCGGCATCTACGCCTCCGGCGGCCAGCTGTACGAGCCGGTCGATCACAACATGTTGCTCAGCTACCACGAGCACCAGGCCGGTCAGCTGCTCGAGGAGGGCATCACCGAAGCCGGGTCGATGGCGAGCTTCACCGCAGCGGGCACGAGCTACGCCACCCGGGGCATCCCGATGGTGCCGTTCTACATCTACTACTCGATGTTCGGCTACCAGCGGGTCGGCGACCTCATGTGGGCCTTCGGCGACGCCCGGGGCCGAGGCTTCCTCATGGGGGCGACCTCGGGCCGCACGACCCTGGCCGGGGAGGGGCTGCAGCACCAAGACGGCCACTCCCCCGTGCTGATGTCGGTCATCCCGAACTGCCGGGTGTACGACCCGGCCTTCGCCTACGAGCTGGGGGCGGTGCTCAAGGCCGGCATGGAGGAGATGTTCGTCGCCGAGCGCGACGTCTTCTACTACCTGTGCCTGTACAACGAGAACTACGAGATGCCCGAGGCCCCCGCCGACCTCGACACCGCCGGGTTGCTGAAGGGCCTCTACCGCTTCGCTCGCGCCCCCGAGGGCCACGCCCACGCCGCCACGGTGATCTTCTCCGGTGTCAGCCACGGCCCGGCGCGAGAAGCGGCACGGATCCTCGCCGACGATCACGACGTGGGCGTCGAGCTGTGGTCGGCGCCGTCGTTCCGGGCGTTGCGCGACGACGCCCTCTCGGCTGATCGGCACAACATGTTGCGCCCGGGTGAGGAGCGCCGGACGCCCTACGTGACCGAGGCCCTCAACGATTCGGCGGGTCCGATCGTGGCGGTCACCGACTACCTGCGCGCCGTGCCCCACTCGGTGGCGCCTTGGGTGCCGCGTGACTACACGGTGTTGGGGACCGACGGCTACGGCCGCTCGGACACCCGTGACGCCCTGCGCCGCTTCTTCGAGACCGACGCCGCCCACGTGGTGGTGGCGGTGCTGTCGCGCCTGGTCGCCGCCGGGGAGATCGACCAGGCGGTGCTCGTCCAGGCCATCGAGCACCACGGCATCGAGGCCAAGCAACCCGACCCCTGGGATCCGATCGAGCACTGATCCGATCGAGCACCGAACCGATCGAGCACCCAGCGCCGTCATGCCCGGCACCGAGCCCGTCCAGCCTGAAGAGCCCGCCGAGGCTGTCGGGCCCCAGCCCGCCCAGCCCGCTGCGCCCGGCCCCGGGGGTGCGAGAGCGGACGCGACGACGAGGTCGTGGACCGTCACCGGTGACCCCGAGGCCGACGCGCTGGTCGCCTCGGACGCCCTCGCCCTGGTCGTCGCTCTCCTCCTGGATCAGCAGTTCCCGATCGAGCGGGCCTTCGCCGCCCCCGCTGAGCTCGCCCGACGCCTCAGCCGGTGGCCGTCAGCTGCCGAGCTCGCCTCCTGTGACCTCGATGAGCTGGTCGGGCACTTTTGTGGTCCGCCGGCGCTGCATCGCTTCCCGACGGCCATGGCCCGTCGCACATCCGCCCTGTGCGTCCACCTCGTCGACCACCACGGCGGTGATGCCGCTGAGGTGTGGGCGGGCGCCGTAGACGCCGTCGACGCCCGGCGGCGCCTGGTCGCCCTCCCCGGCTACGGCGATGACAAGGCTCGCATCCTGCTGGCGGTGCTCGGCAAGCGCTGGGGCGGGGCGCCCTCGGGATGGGTCGTGGCGTCAGATCCCTACGGCGCCGGTGACCTCCTGAGCGTCGCCGACGTCGACGGCCCCGTAGCCCTCGAGCGGCTGCGACAGCACCGGAGCCGCCTCGCCGCTGCCGGTCGCGACCGGCGGGGTCGTCGCACATCCTGACCCGGCCCCTCCGTCTCTCACCCAGCGCGGTACGATGACCCCGATGAGCGTTGTCCATCCCGATGCAGATGTGGCCCGGCCCCAGGGGTTCGTCCCCCGGCTGCGGCAGTGGATCGAGCTCGGGGACAGAACGGTGCGCTCGGTGGTCCTGGTCGAACCAGCGGGGGCCCGGTTCGCCACCGCCCGCTCCGCCGACGGCCGTGCGCTGGACGCTCGACCCGGCGAGGTCGTCCGCGTGGTCGCCGATCGCTCGATCCGGGTCGGACGGGTCGTACGCTCAGGGCCGCACCTCGTGCTCGATCTCACCCCGGCCCGCGAACGTCGGACCGACCGGCGCATCGCGGTGTTCCGGACCGTCCGGTGGCACACCGCCCGGGGCGGCGGGGTCGGGCGAACCGAGGACCTCGGGCTGGGCGGGCTGCGCCTGCTCGTCGACGCACCGGTCGCCGCCGACACCGACATCGACGTCGAGGTCGCGCTGGGCCGGGGCGAGCACGCCCTGTTGCACGGGGAGGTGCTGGAGTGCGCGCCGATCGGCAACCTGCACCGGGTGAGGATCGCTCTGGACGTCGATGACGTGCCGCTCGCTGCGTCGATCCTGCGTCGCGCCGGGGCTGCCGAGCCGAGCGACGACGCCGCAACCTGAGGCTGAGCGGGCCGGCGCGACTCAGACGAGGCCGGCGGACACCCGCTGGCGGTCGAGCCAGCCGAGCAGCAGGGCCACCGCCCGGGGATCGTGGCGCAACGCGTGGCTCGCCGACGACACCAACCTCAGCTCGGCGGCGCCGTGGGCAGCCGCCAGACGTCGGGCGTCAGAGATCGGGACGAGTTGGTCGGCGTCGCCGTGCACGAGCAACAGGGGCCGGTTGCCGAGCCGGCGCGCGGCATCCATCGGGCGCAACGTGCGCAACGACGCCGCCCATGCCTCGTAGTCAGTCGGGAAGCGGGGGTCGCGCACCACCCCGATGCGGCGGCAGTGCTCGAGGAACCGGCGGGGGTGAGCTGCCCAGTCCTCGAAGTCCGCCCGGGCGGCCAGCGTGGCGACGCCGCGCACCGCGGAGTTGCGAGCGCCGGCGCACAGTGCGACCGACCCCCCCGTGGCGGCGCCGACCAACCACGTCGAGGTGACGCCGTGCTCGGCGCTCAGCACCTCGATGGCGGCATCGATGTCATCGAGCCAACCCGACAGGGCGAACTGGCCCTCGCTGTCGCCGCACCCCCGGAACGTGAGGGCGGCCACGACGTAGCCGAGATCGTCAGCGGCGCGCTCGGCCAGGCTGCCGTAGCTGGCGCCGTCGCTGCGGGCGGGATCGCTGTGGGGCAGTCCGTGACAGATGACCAGTCCGGGTCGAGCGCCGGCCGCCGCGCTCGCCGGAGGCCGGGCCAGGTGCCCCCGCAGGCGCAACCCGTCGACCTCGACCCGCAGCTCGGTCAGGGACGCCATCAGCGGCGCCCGGTCACGTGCGGGCGGCGGCCACCACGGGGTCACACCACCGCGACAGCCGGAACCCCCGGTTGCGGGCCTCAGCCAGCGTGTCGGGCCCGAACGACAGGTACATCTCTGCGGCCATGAGCTCGGCGATCGCCTCGCCGTGGCGTTCATCGTCGAGCTGATCGAGGTCATAGACCACGAGGCTGCGCTTGTCGCCGACGAAGCGCCGCTCCTCGAACTGCCTCGGTCGCTCCACCCTCGCCCTCCGCCGCGTCAGAGCTCGACGCTACCGCCCATCGGGCCACCCGCCGGTGAACCCCGACGTCGTGACGTCCACCACGACCTCGGGCATCGTGCACCATGGCGGCGGTGCGCACCCCGGCGACCTCGGCGTCGGCGAGGGCCACCCTCGTGGCCCTCGGGGTCGTGGTCGCCGGCGTGCTGCCGGTGCACCTGACCGGGGCGCTGGCCCCACGCATCCAAGACGACCTCGGCTTCGGCGACGCCACCCTTGGTCTGGTCGTCGCGGTGTTCTTCGGGGTCTCGGCGGCCACGACGGCCGCCGGGGGGGCGCTCACCGACCGGACCGGTCCCCGGCGTGCGCTGCGCGGCGCGACTGCGGTCAGCCTCGTCGCCCTGGTGGTCATCGGGTCGGCCGCCGACGACGTGACCATCCTGGTCGTCGGGCTCGCCGTCGCCGCCATCGGCAACGCCATCGCCCAGCCCGGGGCCAACGTGCTGGTGACCCGAGGGGTCCGCCCGGGTCGCCAGGGGGTGGCCCTTGGCACCAAGCAGGCAGCGATCGCGGTGTCGACGGGGGCGGCGGGGGTCTTCGCCGCCGTCTTCGGGGAGACCTGGCGCCCCGCCTTCCTGTTGGCGGCCGGGGTCGCCCTGACGGTCCTGGTGGCGGTCCCCGCCGTCGGCCCGGCCGCCCGCCACAAGGCGGCCGCCGGGTTGCGGGGACGTCCCGGGGTCACCGAGGCCTGGGTGACCGGGGCGGCAGGGGCGGCGGCGGTGTCCTCCATCGGCGTGTTCGTCGTGCGCACCGGCGAGGAGGCGGGCCTGCACCCCGCCACCGCCGCGCTGGTCCAGGCCACCGGGAGCGTCGTCCTCGTCATCGCTCGCATCGGCTGGGGGCACCTCGCTGACCGGGGTCGCATCGACCCCCTTGCCCACGTGGTGCGCCTCCTGGCCGTCGGGACGATCGGCTACCTGCTCCTGGCGACCGGTACGCCGCTCGGCGTGATGGCCGGGGCGGCGGTCGCCTTCGGCGCCGGGTGGAGCTGGCCGGGCCTGGTCTTCCTGGGGCTCGTCCGGGCGGCCCCGGATCGTCCTGGCGCCATGAGCGGGCTGGCGCAGTCGGGGATGTTCACCGGAGCGGTGGTGGGACCGCTGGTGTTCGGCGTGCTGGCCGAGCGGGTCGCCTTCGCCGCGGCCTGGGGGTGGAGCGCCACGTGCGGGCTGGTGGCCGCGGCTGCCGCTGCCCGGCTGAGCCGGCGCCTCGGAGGCACCGCCGCCCGACGTTGAGCCGGCCCCCCGGGGTCCCGACTAGCGGGGGCCTCGCCTCGCGGTCACGTCCCGTCGATCACCTCCAGGGCACCGAGGGCTCGTAGGTAGTCGAGGTGGCGGCTCATGACCGCCATGATCGTCTCGAGTGGCACATCCAGACCGACGGCATCGGCGGCCTGGGCCACCGCCACCACCCCCGGATCGTCGGTCACGACCGGCGCAGTGGCGCCCACCCCCCTGACCGCCTGGTCCTGGAGCAGATCGATGTGGCGGCGCAGCAGCTCGGCGAGCTCGTCGTAGCCGATCTGGGCGGCGTGGTGGGCGTCGAGGCGCTCGGCCACGTAGGCGAGGGCGTCAGGGAGGCGGTAGGTCGGCCGGTGCTGGCGCGCTGCGAGCGTGCGCGCCTCTCGACCGATGGCCACCGCAGCCACGACGAACACCACCAGGCCGACCGCGATCACCAGGGCCACGGTCCCCGCCACGGGGTGCGAGGTTACCGATCGCGCCCCTCGGCCCTGCGGGGGACGTGACCCCGCAAGGTCGAGACCGGCGACGCCCGCGCGTGCAGGCGGAGGCTCAGAGGCCGATCCGCTGGGCGAGCAGCTCGCGGTGGTACGAGGGATCGCCGAAGAGCAGCTCGGAGCTCTTGGCCCGCTTGAAGTACAGGTGCGCGGGGTGCTCCCACGTGAAGCCGATCCCCCCGTGGATCTGGATGTTCTCCGACGCGCAGTGGAAGTACGCCTCCGAGCAGTACGCCTTGGCGAGCGAAGCGACCGACGCCAGCTCGTCGTTCACCTCCGAGGCGCACCACCCGGCGTAGTAGGCGGCCGACTTGGCCGACTCGACCTCGAGCAACATGTCGGCGCACTTGTGCTTGATGGCCTGGAACGAGCCGATGGGCCGTCCGAACTGCACGCGGTCCTTGGCGTACTGCACGGCCATCTCGAGGGTCATCTGCGCCCCCCCGACCTGCTCGGCGGCGAGGGCGACGGCGGTGAGGTCCATGAGGGTCGACAGCATCGACCCGTCCGCGGTGTCGGCCAGGTGCTGGGCGGGCACCGAGTCGAAGGTGAGCCGGGCCTGCTTGCGGGTCTGGTCCATCGTCGACAGGGCCTCACGGGTGAGGCCCTGGGCGTCACCGGCCACGGTGAACAGGTGCACGGCGCCGTCCTGGCGGGCGGCGACGACGATCAGGTCGGCGGTGTGCCCGTCGAGCACGTACATCTTCTCGCCGCTCAACGTGATGCCGTCGCCGGTCCCCGAGGCGGTCATCTCGACCCCTTCGAGGTCCCAGCGGCCGTTGGGCTCGGTGACCGCCACCGTGGCGACGATCTCGCCCGAGGCGATCTGGGGCAGGAAGGCGCCCTTGGCCTCGTCGTTGCCCGACAGCATCAGGGCGTTGGTGGCCATGACCGTCGAGAAGAACGGCGCGCACAGCAGGGCGCGACCCATCTCCTCCAAGACGACGACGAGCTCGACGAAGCCGAAGCCCTGCCCACCGTGCTCCTCGGGCACGATGAGGCTCTGCAGGCCCAACTGCTCGGCCATCTGGGTCCAGACCTTGGGGTCGTACCCGGTCTCGGTCTCCATCTGCTCACGCACCGCAGCCTCTGATGACTTGTCCTGGAGGAACGAGCGGACGATCGAGCGGAGCTCTTCCTGCTCTTCGGTGAAGGCGAAGTTCATCGGGGGTCCCCTCCTGGGAAGACGACGTCGCCGGCCAACGTAGGACGGGCGTCCCACCCGGCGCCAGCCGTGGTGCGTACACGTCTGTACACCTCGGGTCGGCGCCCAAGTAGGCTGAGCGCGGTGGAGGTCCCAGCGACACGAGTCGGGGTGCGGGCCCTGCGCCAGCGGCTCGCCGAGCACGTGCGACGGGCCGCCGGGGGCGAGTCCGTGGTGATCACCGTCGATGGCCGCCCGGTCGCCCGCCTCGGTCCCCTGTCCCCGGTGGTGCAGCTCACCCTCGACGACCTCGTCGCCTCGGGTCAGCTGCTGGCCCCCTCGACCACGGCTCGGCCCCCAGCCCCGGCTCCTGTTCCCCTGCCCGTGGACCTGCGCCTCGACGAGGTCATCGCGTCCTTGCGGGGCGGACCTGTGACGTCTCGGTCCGAGGGGGGCACGTGACGACCTTCCTCGACACCAGCGCCCTGGTGCGTCGCTACGTCGCCACCGCAGGCCACGACCTCGTCACCGCCACCATGGCCGCCGACGCCGGGTGGTGCGCGAGCGCCCTGGCGCGCACCGAGGCGCTGCTGGTGCTGCACCGCCTCGCCACGGGCCGGGTCGCCCAGGCGGGCCTGTGGGATGCCCTGCGAGCCGACTGGGCCGCGGTGGCGGTCGTCCCGGTGGATGATCGCTGCCTCGCCCGTGCCGCCGAGCTCGGCGCGGCCTTCGCCCTGGACACCGTCGACGCCGTGCACCTGGCCGCCGCCGACCGACTGCCTCGTCCGCTGCGCTACGTGACCTTCCACGCCCGCCAGCTGCCCGCCGCCGCCGAGCTCGGCTTCGACGTGATCGCACCCGTCGAGGCCTGAGGCTCACCCGTCGCCGACGGCGGTCGCCTGGTGGCCGACGGCGGGCGCCTGGTGGCCGACGGCGGAGCGCTCCCGCCTCAGCCGGCGCCGGCCGCCACCCCGGAGACCTGGGCCAGGAACGCATCGAAGGAATCCCCACGGGCCCAGTGGTACCCCTGGCCGAAGGCGCATCCCATGTCGGCCAGCGCCTCGCCGGTCACGGCGTCCTCGATGCCCTCGGCGACGGTCGCCAGCCCGAGGCGGGTCGCCATCTCGCACAGCATCTCCACCACGGTGGCGTCGCCGCCGTCCTGGCGCAGGCTCGAGGTGAACGAGCGGTCGATCTTCAACACGTCGGCGGGCAGCTGGCGCAGGTAGGTCAGCGACGAGTAGCCGGTGCCGAAGTCATCGATGGCGATGCGGCACCCGAGCTCGCGCACCTGACGCAGCTGGCGGGCGGCCACGTCGAGGTCGGCGAGCAGGTGGCTCTCGGTGATCTCGATGACCAGGCGCCGTGGTGGCACCCCCGCCCGCGAGACGATCTCGTCGACGTCGGCGGCCAGACCGCCTCCGGCGACGTGCAGACCGCTGATGTTGACCGCCAGGTACCAGTCCGCCCCGGGTGAGGCGGCCAGCATGTCCACGGCGCAGCGCAGCGCCCACCGCCCCAGCTCGATGGCGAGACCGGTCTCCTCGGCCACCCCCACGAACACCGCAGGAGGTACGACCGTGCCGTCTGGTCGGGTCCATCGGGCGAGCACCTCGCCGCCGACGACGTGGCCCGTCGGCAGGTCGACGATGGGCTGGACCGCCGTGGTGAGCTGGTCACCGGAGTCGAGCGCCGACCGCAGGTCCTGCTCGACGTGGGCCCGGTACTCCGCCCAGCGACCCATGGCGTCGTCGAAGACCTCGATGCGGTTCCGGCCGTTCTGCTTGGCCTTGTACATGGCGAGGTCGGCCCGCCGGAACGCCTCGTCGGCGTCGACCGCCGCCCCGGCGTCCATGAGCGCCACCCCCACCGAGACCCCGACGAACACCTCCTGCTCGGCGATGCCGAAGCGGACCCGCAGCGCCTCGACCACCCGCTCGGCGAGCTCGGCGGCCGACTCGATCGAGGCGTCGGGCACCACGATCACGAACTCGTCGCCGCCGAGGCGCCCGGCGCGCCCGCCGGCCTCGACCGCCAGCGCGGACAGCCGGTCGGCGACCGAGCGCAGCAGCTCGTCGCCTGCGGCGTGGCCGAGGCTGTCGTTGACCATCTTGAAGCGGTCCAGATCGACGTACAGCAGCGCCGCGGTCTGCCCGGCGTCGGCCAGGGCCTTGACCCCGTCGACCAGGGCCCAGCGGTTGGCGAGACCGGTCAGGGAGTCCGTGGTGGCGGCATCTCGCAGGCGGTTCTCGAGGCGCCGCCGCTCTGAGTCGTCCCGTAGGAACACGACGCGCTCGGCCGTCGCGCCGACGCCGTCGAGCACCCGGGTGGCCACGGTGACCTCGACGGGGCCGTCGGGGCCGTCGAGCACGTCCTCGCGGTCGACGTGGGTGCCAGCGGGCAGACCCCGTCGCAGGTTCACCAGGTCGCCGAGGCGACGTCCGATGAGCTGGTCCTCCCCGCGACCGAGCAACCGGACCGCCGCCGGGTTCACGTCGATGACCACGTCCTCGGCGTCCGCGGCGAGGATGGCGTCGACCGCAGCATCGACCAGCGCGGCCGACAGCGCCTGAGAGGCCCGCAGGGCGTGGGTCGTGATGCTGATGCGCTGGACGGTGCGGTCGACGTCGACGCCGAACGGCCCGGGCAACCAGCCGGTGAGCTTCTCGGCGTCGATCACCCCGTCGGCGATCATCACCGAGCCGTCTCTCAGATCGCTCAGCATGCGGGCCGCGCTGACCAGCGAGCCGTGGACCGCGGCGACCTCGCGGCTGCGGGGGTCGGTGTGACTGCCGATCTCGACGGCGGTGTCGATCTCGCCTCGGGAGATGGCCGTGGCGAGGCGGCGGGTGGCACCGAGGTCACGGGTGATGATGCGCCCCGCCCACGCCGCGGCGCCCAGGGCTGCGAGCGCCGCGATCGTGGTGATGCCGACCGACAACCAGTAGTTGCGCTCGGCCGTCGCGAGCTCGTCGAGGGCGTTGGACTCGTAGTAGGCGACGATGTCTTGACGCAGGTCCTCGAAGCCGAGCACCCGGGTCATGATGGAGGCGCCGACCTCGATGAACGTGGCCTCGCCCGCATCCAGCTGGCGTTGGGCTCGGGCGCGCTCGGCGTCGCTCGGGCCGTCGAGTGCCTCCAGCAAGCGGTCGACCCGGGCCGGGGGCGCCGCCGAACGGACGTAGTCGATCAACTGGGCCCGGCGCCCGTCGAGCGCGGCGCCAGAGTCCCTCGGTCCCGTCGTGGTCGGGTCGGCGCTCGAGAGCAGCAGGCGCGCCTCGTCGGTCAGCAGGTCCTGGACGTGGGCGGTCACCAGCATCGCCGCCTCGGTGCCGAGCTTGCCCCCCCCGAGGCTGACGAGGGCCTCGCGGGCTGCGGTTCGCGCCCACGTGGGATCGACGCGACCGACCTGGGCCCCCCGGGTCAGGGCCACCGCCCGATCGACCAGCTCGTGCACCGCCGGCTCGTCGACGGCCCGGACAGAGCTCGGGAGGCTCTGGACGTGCTTGTCGAGGCTGGAGGCGAAGCGGGCCTCCATCGACGCCACGACCGAGGTGAACCTGGGGTCGTCGACCTCATCGAGGGCGCTCTGGACGCGATCGACGGCGAACAGCTCGGTGCCGTGGAGGGCCATCTCGAGCTCGACGAGCCCGACGCTCAGTTGCGTGCGGGCGGCGTGGTCGCGCGAGACGGCCCTCACCTCGTCGCGATCGTTGGTCCACAGCACCGACAGGACGACCAGGCCGACGAGCGCAGGCAGGGCCACGGCCACCAGCAACGTCCGGGTGCTGACCCTCCGGGTTCGGATGCTCACCCAGAGCCATCGGAGCGTCGGCGACGGTCATGAGCCGAAGACGCCCGGAGGGAATTCTCCTACGGGCGTAGTGCCAATACACTGAGGCCCATGTCCGAGCCCCTGTTGCGCATCGACGGCCTCCACGCTCGTCCCGCCGGCGACGAGGCCGCCCCCGACATCCTGCGCGGCCTCGACCTGGCCGTCGAGGCCGGCGAGGTCCACGCGGTGATGGGCCCCAACGGCTCGGGCAAGTCGACGCTCGCCTCGACGCTGCTCGGCTCGCCCGAGTACGAGGTGACCGCCGGGCGCGTCTACCTGCACGGCGACGACGTGACCGACTGGGAGGTCGACGTCCGGGGCAAGGCCGGCATGTTCCTGGCCTTCCAGTACCCCCAGGAGATCGCCGGGGTCTCGGTGGTGCAGTTCCTGCGCCAGGCGCTGTCGGCCCGCAAGGGCATCGAGCTGTCGGTGCTCGAGCTGCGCATCTCGATCATGGAGTGGATGGAACGCCTCGGGATGGACCCGTCCTTCGCCGACCGCTACCTCAACGAGGGCTTCTCCGGCGGCGAGAAGAAGCGCAACGAGATCCTCCAGATGGCGATCCTCGAACCCGAGGTGGCCGTCCTCGACGAGACCGATTCGGGTCTCGACGTCGACGCGCTGAGGGTGGTCGCCGGTGGGGTGCGAGAGGTGCAGCGCGAACGGCCCGATCTCGGCGTCGTGCTGATCACCCACTACCAGCGCCTGCTCGACGAGCTGGCGCCTGACCGCGTGCACGTCATGCTCGACGGGCGCATCGTCGACAGCGGGGGCATGGAGATGGCCGAGCGCCTGGAGCGTGACGGATACGAGGCGTGGCGGTGAGCGCGCCGGTGATCGACGCCGCCGCCGTCCGTGCCGACGTGCCGATCCTGTCGGCGTGTCGCGACGGTCAGCGCCTCGTCTACCTCGACAGCGCGGCGAGCTCGCAGCGAACCCGTCCGGTCATCGACGCCGTTCGGTGCTACGACGAGCGCCAGCACGCCAACGTCCACCGCGGGGCCTACCGCCTGGCGGCCGAGGCCGACGCCGCCTACGAGCACGCCCGGTCCGCCGTGGCTCGCTTCATCGGGGCGGCGGCCCCGTCCGAGGTCGTGTTCACCAAGAACGCCACCGAATCGATCAACCTGGTCGCCCGCTCGTGGGGGGCAGCCAACCTCGGTGCCGGTGACGCGGTGGTGCTCAGCGAGGTCGAGCACCACGCCAACATCGTCCCCTGGTTGCAGCTCGCCGAGACCAACGGCGTCGAGCTGCGGTGGATCCCCCTCGGTGAGGACGGCTCGCTCGATCTGTCCACCCTCGACCGCCTCCTCGACGGGGCGCGGATGTTGGCGGTCACCGCCATGTCCAACGTGTTGGGTGGGGTCGTCGACGTCGGCCACCTGGCCGACCGGGCCCACGACGCCGGCGCCCTCGTGCTGGTCGACGGCTGCCAGTCCGTGCCCCACACCCCGACCGACGTCGCCGAGCTCGGCGCCGACTTCTTGGCGTTCTCGGGCCACAAGATGCTCGGCCCCACCGGCATCGGGGTGCTGTGGGGCCGGGCCGAGCTGCTCGACGCCATGCCGCCGTTCCTCGGCGGCGGCGGCATGATCACCGACGTGCGCCTCGACGGCTACGACGCCGCCCCGCTGCCGGCCAAGTTCGAGGCGGGCACCCCGCCGATCGCCCAGGCGGTCGGGCTCGGAGCGGCTGTGGAGTACCTCGAGGGCCTGAGCATGGAGGCCGTGCGCCGCCACGAGGTCGAGCTCACCTCCTACGCCATGCGCGTGCTGCGCGACCGCTTCGGCGACGAGCTCGTCGTGCACGGCCCGCCCGAGCCGGCCCAGCGCGGCGGGGTCATGTCCTTTGCGTACCGCGACGTCCACCCCCACGACATCGCACAGGTGCTCGACCAGGACGGCGTGTGCGTTCGGGCCGGCCACCACTGCGCCAAGCCCCTCATGCGCCGCCTCGGGGTGGGGGCGACGGCCCGTGCCAGCTGGTACGTCTACAACGACACCGACGACATCGACGCCTTCGCCGACTCGCTCGCCAAGGCCGGCGACTGGTTCGCCCTCTGAGGGCACCGGTCGCCGCCCGCCGCCCTCCCCCGCCCACTGCCCCCCGCAGGATCGCCGTGCCCGGACTTGAAGATCTCTACCGCGAGATCATCCTCGACCACTACCGCAACCCCCGGAACCGGGGCGAGCTGGCGACGCCGCCGGCGGTGCGGGCCGAGGGGATGAACCCGCTCTGTGGCGACGAGATCGTCGTCTACGTCGACGTCGACGACGGCGGCGTCGTGTCCGATCTGAAGATCGCCGGTCAGGGCTGCTCGATCTCGCAGTCCTCGGCTTCGATGATGTCGGCTGCGGTCAACGGCAAGACGGTGCCCGAGGCGCGCCACCTGGTCCGGGCGTTCAAGGCGATGATGTCGATCCACGAGAACGAGCTGGGCGGCGACGCCGATGCCGAGGACGACCTCGCGGAGATCAAGCTCGGTGACCTCGAGGCGTTGCGCGGCGTGGTCAAGTTCCCGGTGCGCATCAAGTGCGCCACGCTGTCCTGGAACACCCTCATCCAGGCCCTCGACGAAGCGGCGACCGACGGCGCCGACGTGAGCGAGCCGCTCGGCGGCGCCGAGACCTCGGGTGGCCCCTCCAGGCAGTGAGCAGGGCCGCCTCGGCTGCGCCTCGGCGACGCCTCACCACCGGTGGCCGATGGGGGCGCCCGTCATGAGCTCCTTGATGCGGCGCTGGGTGGCTGGGGAGGTGTCCGCGGGCAGCTCGTCGGGGTCGACGAAGCGGACCTCGGCGATCTCGGCCTGGGCAGGCGGCGTGCCCTGGTGCCAGTCGCGGACGTGGAAGACCACGACGTGGTCGCTCTTGTGCTCGGCGAAGCTGGAGAAGACCCCGTGCACGGCGTGGGAGCTGCGGGTCGTCTCGATGCCGGTCTCCTCCCGCAGCTCCCGGGTCATGGCCTGGACGAGCGACTCACCTGTCTTGACCCCGCCCCCGGGCAGGAACCAGCCGTTGCGGTAGGAGTGACGCACGAGGCACACCCGGCCGTCGTCGTCGGTCACGAGGGCACGCACGCCGAGGGTGAGCCGAGGTCCGCGGATGCGGTACCACCTCCGTGCGACGTCATAGAGACGCTTGCGGATCAGCGGGGGACCCCCGGGCGCGGCGCCGTCATCACGGGTGATGCGCCCGGCTCAGGCGAAGGGGTCGGCGAAGGGGTCCTCACCCACGTCGCTCGACGCCGCCGAGGAGGGGGGGATGAACGCCGCGTAGCCGCCGGCCTCCAGCCGGTCGGCCAGCTCGGGCCCGCCGGCCTCCACGATGCGCCCGCCGACCAGGATGTGGACGCGATCGGGCGCCAGTTCGCTGAACAGACGGGTGTAGTGGGTGATGGCGAGCACCCCGAGGCCGTCGGTCTCGGTGGCCCTCTCGACTCGGGCGGCACAGATGCGCAGGGCGTCGATGTCGAGGCCCGAGTCGAGCTCGTCGAGCACGGCGATGCGGGGCCCCAGCACGCCGAGCTGCAGCGTCTCGTTGCGCTTCTTCTCACCGCCGGACAGATCGACGTTGAGCGGACGGTCATAGATGCGCTCGTCGAAGCCGATGCCCACGGCCTCGGCGGCGACGAGGTCGACGACGTCGGTCGCATCGCGCCCTGCCGCGGTGAACGAGGCCTCGATCACGTCGCGCAGCCGCACTCCGGGCACCTCGACGGGGTACTGCAGGGCGAGGAACAGCCCGGCCCGGGCGCGCTCCCAGGTGGGCAGCGCCAGCAGGTCGACGCCGTCAAGGGTGACCTCACCGCCAGTGACCTCGTACCCGGGCTTGCCCATCAACACGTGTGACAGGGTGCTCTTGCCGCTGCCGTTGGGCCCCATCACGGCGTGGACCTCACCCGATCCGACGACGAGGTCGACGCCGGTCAAGATCTCGGTGCCGCCGACCGATGCCCGCAGGCCCGACACGACCAGCTCGCTCACGCCAGCTCCACGACGACGTCGTCCCCGTCGACGGTGACGGTGTGCACCGCCACGGGCCGAGTGGCCGGCAAGGTGTCGGGCTCGCCGGTCACCAACGAGAAGCTGCTGGCGTGCTTGGGGCACTCGAGCTTGCGCTCCTCAGGCCACACCTCACCTTCGGAGAGGGAGTAGTTGGCGTGGGAGCACCGGTCGCCGATGGCGTGCACCTCGTCGCCGAGGCGCACGACGGCGATGGCTGCGCTGCCGAGATCGAAGCGGCGCGCCTGACCGTCGACCAGGTCGTCGAGCGCGCAGATGCGGGTGCCGGTCATGAGGAGATCTCCCGCTCGAGACGTCGAGCGAGGTGGTCGTGCACGGCCTCGGCCACCTCGACGACGCCGAGCTCGTCGAGGACCTCGTCGAAGAAGCCCAGCACGACGAGCCGTTCGGCCACCGCCGGGGGCACGCCGCGGCTCTCGAGGTAGAAGCGGTGGTCGGCATCGATGGGCCCGATGGCCGAGGCGTGGGAGCAGCGCACGTCGTTGTTCTCGATCTCGAGGTTGGGCACCGATTCGGCCCAGGCGTGCTCGGACAACTTGATGTTGCGGTTCGTCTGGAACGCATCCACGTCGCTGGCGTCGGCGGCGATGCGGATGTTGCCCGTGTAGACGCTGTGGGACCGGCCACCGACCGCCCCCTTGAACAGCAGGTCGCTGCGGGTGTGGGGGGCCAGGTGGTCTTGCACCGTGCGCAGGTCGAGCATCTGGTCGCCCTCGCCGAAGTAGACGCTGCGAACGTCGGCTCGCGCCCCGGGGGCGGCGATGCGGGTGTCGATGCGCAGGCGGGCGTAGTCGCCGCCGAGGGCGATGACCGACACCGTGAGGTGAGCCTGTTCACCCACCGTGGCCACGAGCGTGGCGAGCTGCCACATCTGGGCGCCGACGTCTTGGACCACCACGTGGGAGAGCTCGGCTCCTGCGCGGACGATGAGCTCGGTGACCGGGGTGGCGAGGGCTCGCACCTCAGCCGAGCGGTGCACCTCGATGACCGTGGCCACCGATCCGGCGCCGCCCTCGACGACCAGGCGGGCTGCGCTGGTGGCGGCATCGGTGAGCGACGTGATCCTCACGAGCACCGGCTGATCGAGGCGCACGCCGTCTGGCACCCGCACGACGACCGGACCGGGCGACAGGGCAGCAGCAGCAGCGGTGAAGCGGTCGAAGGGCTCGCTGATGGCGACACCGAGCAGGCCCGGGTCGGCGTCGAGGTCGCCAGCGCCGACGACGGACAGGCCGAGCCCTCGGGCGTGGTCGGAGAGGGTGATCGACACGACGTGGCCGTCGACCACCTCGACGACGGCGCCAGGATCGGTGATCGGGGCGAGGTCGCCACCGGTGGGCGCTCCCACCGAGGTGCCCGAGGCGTTCGTGGTGCCTGAGCCCGCAGGGGGGTCGGGGACCTGGTCGAAGTCGTCGAGGTCCAGCTCGTCGATGCGGCTGTAGCGCCAGATCTCGTCGTCGGCGGTCGGCATCGCCGCAGCGTCGGCGTGCTCAGCGGCAGACCGTCGGTGCTCGACCAGCCAGTCGGGACCGCCGAGCGCCGCGGCGCGTTCGACGTGGGTCTTGTGCACGACGGGCGTCCTCCTCGTGTCGACGGGGGCTCGGCGGCGCCGGGGCGACCCGCGGTGGATCCTACCCGTGACCCATCGAGTCCCGGGTGGGCGGCGCCCTCAGCGGCGGCGCAGGCGCCGGAACAGGCCCCGCAGACCGCGGCGGCTGGCGGCGCGGTCTGCTTCGATCTCGGCCAGGACGCGGGGGCCGGCATCGTTGACGATGTCCTCGGCTGAGTCCAAGAGGGCGGCGATGGAGTCATCGGAGCCGACGCTGGCGGGTTCGGCGACGTCGAGGTCGGGTTGCAGGCTGCCGTAGTGCCACCCACCGTCGATGACCCGGGGGGTGAAGCTCTCACACACCTCGGGGCATCGCCACGGCGCCTCGGGGGCGAGATCGAGGTCGCACTTGCGGACCGTGTCGCCGTTGGGATAGCTCCGGCTCTCGTAGTGGCGGCAGTTGATCCGCATGGGCATGGCCCGATTCTGCCGGGCCGACGGGCGCTCGCAACCGCATCAGGTCGAGGTGAGCACCGCGCCCGGGGCGCCGCCGTCCCCACGGCCGGGCGGCTGCTCCGCGCGACGTCGGATCTCCGCGGCGAACATCGGGGCGGGCAACGCCTTGGACCACCACCAACCCTGGGCGGTGCGGGCACCGGCTCGGCGTACGAGGTCGAGCTGGGCGACGTCCTCCACGCCCTGGGGGATGACCTCGATGCCGAACGCCGATGCCAGGTCGATGAGACCGCCGAGGGCCTCGCACGCCTCCCGGGTGACCCCGGCGATGGATGCCCGGTCGACCTTGACCGCCGTCGCCCCCAACCGGCGCAGGCCCAGCACCGACCGGTCACCGACGGTGTGGTCGTCCACGACGATCGAGACCCCTTCGCCGCGCAGCGTCGCCAGGTCATCGAGCGTCCCGGGGTCAGCGGGCAGTCCCTGGCGCTCGGACAGCTCGAGCCCGAGACGCCGGGGCGACACACCTGCGGCGCCGAGGTGCTCGAAGACGATGGCGCTCATCCGCCCCGGCGCCAGCTGGGCTGGGCGGGTGTTGAGCGTGAGCACCAGCTCGGGGACATCTCGCAGGTCGTCCAGGATGGCAACCCCCAATCCGACGACCTCAGACCACAGCTCCTCGGCCATGCCCGATCGCTCGGCCACGCCGAGGAACTCATCGGGCAGGCTCAGCCGTCCGTCGCGCCGCCACCGCAGCAACCCCTCGGCCCCCACCCACCCGTCGGTGGCGACGTCGACGACGGGCTGCAGCCACAGCTCGAGCTCTCCCCCGCTCAGGGCGCCAGCGAACGCGGCGCGCTCGCTGCTGCGACGGTCGCGACGGGGGGCGGCCGTGGCGTCGAAGGTGCGCAGCTGGTTGCGTCCGGCCTCCTTCGCCTCGTACATGGCCTCGTCGGCCTGGCGCATCAGCTGATCGGTGTCGACCTCGCCGCGACGGGCCGTGGACATGCCGACGCTCGCCCCGATCCGGGCCGGTCCTCCTGCGACCTCGTACGGCAGCGCCACGATCTCGACGATGCGCTCGGCGACGCTCCGAGCACGGTCGTCGGCGGCGTCGAGGACGACGACGAACTCGTCACCACCGATCCGTCCGACGACGTCATCGGGACGCACCACCGAGCGCAGGCGGCGGGTCACCTCGATGAGCACCTCGTCCCCCCCAGCGTGTCCCAGGCGGTCGTTGACGGCCTTGAAGTGGTCGAGATCGACGAACAGCAGCGCCACGGTCCCGTTGGTGGTGGTGCTGAGCAGCTCGGTCAGGTGGTCGTGGACGAGGCAGCGGTTGGGCAGACCGGTCAGGCCGTCGTGGGTGGCGTCGTGGGCGAGCTGCTCCTCGATGCGCTTGCGATCGGAGATGTCACGGACGACGTAGGTGCGCACGAAGCCCGAGGCGACCAGGACCGATCCGGTCGACACCAACGCCGGCAGGGTCGTGCCGTCGGCGACCCTCACGACGGCCTCGCCGGGCCCGTCCGCCGAGCTGTCGATGACGAGCAGCTGATCGAGCGGGCACCCGACCACATCGAGACCGAACAGGCGGCTGGCCGCCCCGTTGGCCGACAGCACGAGGTCGCGCTCGTCGACAACGACGATGGCCTCTGACGCCGTCTCGACCACCAACCGGTGCAGCTCCTCGCTGTCGTGGAGCTGACGAGAGGTCTCTCGCACCCGTTCGAGGGTGCGAGCCAGGGCGGCGGTGACCGGGCCCGAGGCGGTCAGTTGCGACGACTGCTCGCCCGGACGCTGCTCGACCATCGCCTCGGCCTCGGACTCGACCAGCTGGAGGGCCTCGGCCAGCGACACGAGCGTCTGACCGAGCACCCCGATCTCGTCGTCGTGGTGGTCCCCGGGTGCGGGGGCGTCGAGATCGCCGACGGCCAGACGGCCGGCGTAGTCGACGAGCTCGCGGATGCGGCGCTCGAGCCAGCTGGCCACGGTCAACGCCACCGTCAGGGCGATGACGATGGCCCCGATGACCGAGGCGGTGACGACGGCGACCGCGCCCCGAGCCTTGTTGGCTGAGGCCACGGCCTCGTCGCGCAGCGGCGTGAGGAGGGCGTCGCGAGCGTCGACGAGGGCGGCGTCGACCTCGCCGGCCAGGTTGAACATGACGAGGGCACGGGCGACCGGCGACGGGGCGCCGGGTTCGCGGACGAACTGGATCCACCCTGCGTAGGCCGGTGAGCTGGCCCGTTCGGGGCCCAGCCCTGCGTTCGCCGCGACCTGGGGGGCCAGGGCGCTCACGTTGGCGAGGTGCTCGTCCTGGCGCCTCGCGACGCCGCCGAGGCGCACGGCGTCGACGTCGGCCCCGGGGGTCAGGGTCGCCGTCGAGCGCAGCGAGGCCTCTTCACTGAAGGTGGTCATGACGTCGATGACCGAGGCGAGGGCGAGCGCCCGCCGGTCGGTGCCGTCCAACAGCACGTCGAGCACCTCGCCGAGATCGTCTCTGGCCACGTCGAACTGGATCGTGGCTGGAGCGCCGGGGGCTTCCCCGGTCAGCGCCGCCCGGGCACGGGGGAGGCCCTCGGTGACGCGACCGAACACGTCGTCGAGTCGAGCCGCCACGTCAGCCGGCAGGTGGGGGCGCTGTGCGTCGAGGTGCTCGGCGGCCGTGTCGAGCTGATGGGTGGCGTCGTCGACGAACGCCGAGAGGTAGTCGCGCCCGAGCCGTCGCACGCCGGGGGTCGCCACGCCCGGCGTCGCCTCGGCCAACAATGCAGCGTCGGCCCTGGTGATCGGGGTGCCCGTCTCGGAACGGAGGGCGTCGTAGCTGTCGATGGCGGTGGCCAGACGCCCGACGGCCAGAGCGAGGTCGCCGGTGACCACGGCGGTGTCCACGGCCGCAGACGCTTGCAGGGCCCGGTCCTCCCGCTCGTGCTCGGCGGTGATGCGAGTGACCCCGAGGCCCGCCGCCAAAAGCATGGGCAGCGCGACGACGAACAACAGGAAGCGGCGGAGGCGGGGCCGCCACGATCTCGACACCTCACCCCATCGGCGCTGCGAGGCCAGTGATGAGGCAGGTCAGGGCTAGCCCGCGACGACGGGTGAGGTGCCGCCGGATGGCCCCCGGCTCAGCCGATGCTGCCCTCCATCTGCAGCTCGATCAGCCGCGACCACTCGACCGCGTACTCCATCGGCAGGGTGCGGGTGACGGGCTCGATGAACCCGTTGACCACCATGCCCATGGCCTGCTCCTCGGTGAGCCCCCGGCTCATCAGGTAGAAGAGCTGCTCGTCGGCCACCCGCGACACCGTGGCCTCGTGGCCGATCTCGGCATCGCGCTCGCCGATCTCCTGGTACGGGTAGGTGTCGCTGCGGCTGTGGTCGTCCAGCAGCAGGGCGTCGCACTGGACGTGGCTGCGGCAGCCGTCAGCACCCTCCTCGACCCGGACCAGCCCGCGGTACGACGTGCGCCCGCCGTCCTTGGAGATCGACTTCGAGACGATCTTGGACGTGGTGTTCGGGGCGGCGTGGACCATCTTGGCCCCGGTGTCTTGGTGCTGGCCCTCGCCGGCGTAGGCCACCGACAGCACCTCGCCCGAGGCACCCTCGCCGAGCAGGTAGACCGCCGGGTACTTCATGGTGAGGCGCGATCCGATGTTGCCGTCGATCCACTCGACGTGGGCGCCGGCGTGGGCGGCGGCTCGCTTGGTGACCAGGTTGAACACGTTGGACGACCAGTTCTGGATCGTCGTGTAGGTGATGCGGCTGCCCGGGAGGGCCACGAGCTCGACCACCGCGGAATGCAGCGAGTCCGAGGTGTACACCGGGGCCGAGCAGCCCTCGATGTAGTGCACCTTGGCGCCCTCGTCAGCGATGATCAGCGTCCGCTCGAACTGGCCCATGTTCTCGGCGTTGATGCGGAAGTACGCCTGCAGCGGCATCTCGACCTCGACGCCGGGCGGGACGTAGATGAACGAGCCGCCCGACCACACCGCGCTGTTGAGCGCAGAGAACTTGTTGTCGCCCGGCGGGATGATCTTGCCGAACCACCTGCGGACCACATCGGGGTGCTCGCGCACCGCCCCGTCCATGTCGAGGAACAGCACGCCCTGGGCCTCGAGGTCCTCACGGTTCTTGTGGTACACGACCTCGGACTCGTACTGAGCGGTCACCCCGGCCAGGTACTTGCGCTCGGCCTCGGGGATGCCGAGCTTCTCGTAGGTCTGCTTGACCGAGTCGGGCAGCTCGTCCCAGGCGTCGACCTGACCGTCGGTCGGCTTGATGTAGTAGAAGATGTCGTCGAAGTAGATCTCGGACATGTCGCCGCCCCAGTTGGGCATCGGCTTGCGCTGGTACAGGCGGTACGAGCGGAGGCGGAAGTCGAGCATCCAATCGGGCTCGCCCTTCATCCACGACATCTCGCGGATGATCTCCTCGCTGAGGCCCCGCTTGGGCTTGTAGACGTAGTCCTCGGCGTCGCTCCAGCCCAGCTGGTAGCGGCTCAGATCCAGGGCGACGTCGGTCACGGCGGGTCTCCTCGCAGGTGGGGCGGATTTCTCCTACGCAGATAGTAACAACCCCGGTCGTGGCCGCCACGCCCCGAGGGGGCCCGATCGCCGGCCGCGGCGTCGCCGGCGGCGGTCAGCCCGCCCCCCGGCGCTCAGCCGCCCTCGCCATCGGGTGGGGCCACGAAGTCGACGAGCGACTCGACGGCGCCGACCAGCTCGGGCTCGAGGTCGGCGTAGCTCGACACCGAGCCGAGCACCTGGCGCCAGAAGGCCGCCGGCCCGTCGGTGACCCCGAGGCGGGCGAGCACCCCGTCCTTCCACGGCTCGCCCGGGGGCACGTCGGGCCAGGCGGCGATGCCGATCACGCTCGGCCGCACGGCCTGCCACACATCGACGAACGGGTGGCCGGCGATGCGCACCCACGGGTGGGTGGCAGTGTCGGCGATCCGACGTTCCTTGGACCCGGCGATCAGGTGGTCGAGCAGGACGCCCAGGCGACGCTCGGGCCCGGGACCGAAGGCTGCGACGACGTCGCGCAGTTCATCGGCACCGTCGAGCACCCCGACCACCACGCCCTCGGCACGCAGGTCATCACCCCAGATGCGCTCGATGAGCTCGGCGTCGTGGAGGCCTTCGACGAGCAGCCGGCTCGGTCGGGCTACACGGGTCTCGGTGACCTCCGGAGCGAGCGACCCCGACGCCGTCGCCGCACGGGGACGGGGGGCAGCCGCCGGAGCCCGCAGCACGACGGGTCGGCCCGGCCGGTCGCCGAGGGAGAACGCCCCGGGCGCATCGTGGAACGTGCGCTGGCGACCCCGCTCGTCTCGCAGGACGACCAAGCCCTTGCCGAAGCGGACGAGGCGCCCGGTGAACCCCGAGGCGCGCTCGGTCAGCACCGTGCGGGCGTCGACCTCGACGACCGGCACCGGGGGGCGCCGGGGGCGTCGTCGATCGGCGTCGAGCTCTTCGGCCTCCCAGCGAACCACCGCCACCCAGGGTAGGAGCCGGCTACCACAGCGAGGGGGGATCCTCCGGCGCTTCGTCTTCGACGAGGGCCTCGTACCCGGGGACCTGGCGATGGGGGGTGTCGAGGTAGACCTTGGCCTCGGGCGCCTGGGCGAAGGGCCCGTGGCTCCAGCGGATCTCGACGTGGCCCCGCACCTCGCCGTCTCGTTCGAGGTGGTGGTCGATGTAGGTGGCCGTCCACCCGATGACGGCTTGACCGGCGGGACGGGCGGTGACGCTCAGGTCGCTGAAGCGGTAACGCTGACGCCAGTCCCACGGCGTGCCGATGCGAGCCACCAGCGGCGCTCGTCGCTCGTCGGTGCCGATGACGACGTAGGGCGCCCCGTAGATGCGCAGCAGGCGCCACAGCATGCGCTCACGCACCGCCCGGGTGGCGAGGCGGGCACGCCACCGGGCGACGGTGCGCTCGGCCACCGCAGCGACGAGGGCGCCGTAGGCCTCGGTGACCTCGTGGCAGTCGTAGGCCTCGGGTCGGGCCCGCCGGGCGTCCTTGAGGCGGCGACGTGCGCGCGGGTCGAGCTCGGTGACCTCGGCCGGGGTGAGCGACTCGAGGCCGAGTACCCGGCGCGACGCCGCGTACAGGCGCTGGTGCTCGACGAGGGCCACCTCGGTGAACCAGTCGACGGCGGCCCGGGGGGCCGCTGAGGCCAGGAGCAGGTCGTCGAAGAGGCGCGGCGGGGCGGCGTTGTGCAGCACCTTCGAGCGGTACTTGCAGCTGACGAGCAGCACGTGATCGACCAGCAGATCGGCCGGGATGACGTCATCACCCGGTGAACGTCGGCCACCGGTCCACTCGATCAGCCCGGGGGCCCTTCCCCCCAGGCCCCCGCGCGCCTCGAGGAACGTCGTCCCCCGGTCGAAGGCCTCGGCGGCGTCGAGGGCGTGGGCCGGGTCGGCGACGAGATGATCGAGGCGCGCCCACCCGGCGCGACCGAGGTCGAGGCGGTGGCTGCGGTCGGCGACCGCGCCGGCCAGCCGCTCGTAGCCCAGGAGGCCGAGCGCCGTGCAGAGCTCGGTGACGACGGTGCGATCGGCGGGCACGCGAGACGGCTCAGGCGCCGCCCGCCGCCCATCGCGACAGGACGTCAACGGTCGAGCTGTGGAACATCTCGACCACGGCGTGCACCGGCTGGCACTCGCCGGTGACCGCAGCGAGCGCAGCGGCGCCCACCGACCCTGGCTCGGGGGCGTGGGTGGTGAGCAGCACGAGGCGCGGCCGGGGGGCGTCACCATGACGGTCGACCCACTGCTGGGCGAGGGCGGCTGCTCGCCCGACCGCCCGGTAGGCGACCTCGGTGCGGCGCAGCCCGGGGCGGTGGGAGGTGTGGGCTCCCGCAGGCTCGAACCACCACTCGACGCCCGTCGCGTCGGTGGCCACCAGCTGCACCTGCACCCCCCCGCGCACCGGCTTGGCGTTGGTCCGCACGTCGGTGAAGCCGCACCCGGCGATGAGCTCCTCGGCGAGGAGGCGGGCCCGGGTCCCCTCCCTCAGGGCCGCTCGTCGGAACCGGTCGCCGTCGAAGCCCTCGCCTCGTCGTGCCGCATCGTCATCGAGGCCGTCGACCTCAGGAGCGCCGGAGGGGTGGTCATGCTCGTCGGCGATGCGGACCTCGGCCCGGGCCACGTACCCGGGGTCGGTGTCGAAGCCGACGTAGTGGCGATCGGCCCGGATCGCCGCCACCGCCGTCGTGCCCACCCCGATGAACGGGTCGAGGACCAGATCGCCACGGTAGGTGTACAGCTCGATCAACCGGGCCGGCAGCTCGACGGGGAACGGGGCGGGGTGCCCGACCCGGGTGGCGCTCTCGGGCGGGAAGCGCCACAGGTCGAGCGTGTCGGCCAGGAAGTCGTCCTGGAGGATCGTCGCCTCGTGGGGCAGGCCCTCGGTTCGACGCCGGCGGGGCGGCCGGGCTCGGTCGAAGCGGCCCTTGCTGGCCACGATGATCCGTTCGGTGACGTCACGCAGGACCGGGTTGGTGGGGCTCTGGTAGGAGCCCCAGGCCGTCGATCCCGCTGCCCCCTCGGCCTTGACCCAGATGATCTCGCCGCGCAGCAACAGACCGAGGCGGTCCTGGAGGATGCCGATGACGTCGGCTGACAGCGAGCGGTACGGCTTGCGACCGAGGTTGGCGACGTTGACCGCCATCCTCCCGCCCGGTTCGAGTGCCTCGACGCAACGATCGAGCACCCGCTCGAGCATCGCCAGGTACTCGATGTAGCTGCCCGGCACGACGCCCTGGCCGAGCGCGGCCTCGTACTCCTTGCCGGCGAAGTAGGGAGGCGAGGTCACCACCAGGGCCACCGAGGCGGGCGCCACCTGGTCGGCGGTCATGTCCTCCGCTGGACCGCAGAACAACCGGTCGAGAGCAGCGGGGGCCTCGAGCTCGGACCCGACGCGCCGGGGGCTGGCGACGTCGTCGTCGGAGGACTCGTCGATGGGAGCGAAGCGGCGGTAGAACGCCTCGGCGTCGTGGCTCTCGCGCCGAGACACCCCGAACGTCGAGGTGCGGGTCGGCCGGCGGGACCGTTGGCGGTTGCCCGACGGGCCGTCTCGGCCGACGCCCGCTCGTCTCATCGCAGCGACGCTACCCCCGGGGTGCATCACGCCCCGGGTGCCGGACCCGGACCGTGGCGACCCAGGCCGCTGACGACCCGGCAGTCGGGCCTGATCGATCCAACCCCGGCGCACCCGCCGGATCAGGCCTCGGCGGCCAGGCGGGAGCGCAGCTCGGCCTTGGCGATCTTCTCCAACGTCGAGCGGGGCAGCTCGTCGACGACGCGCACCTCGTGGGGCACCTTGAACGACGCCAGCTCGGCCCGGCACGCGGCGAGGGCGCTCTCGACGAGCGCCGCCCGTGCCTCGTCGCCGATGACGGCTCGGTCGGCGGGCAGCACGAAGGCCACGGGCACCTCGTCGAGCATCTCGTGGCGGCGGGCGACGACGGCCACCTCGGCGACCCCGGGCACCTGGGCGATCACCCGCTCGACCTCCGAGGCCGCCACGTTCTCGCCGCCGACCTTCAACATGTCCTTGTCACGGTCAGAGAAGTAGAGCCATCCGCCCTCGCCGACGGTCACCCGATCGCCGGTGATGAACCAGCCGTCGTCGTCGAAGGCCGCTGCGGTCGCCCCGGGGTCGCCCAGGTACTCGGCGAACAGCGACAGACCGGGCGTGCCGAGCACCTTGAGGTGCCCGGTGGCACCCGGCGGCGTCGTCTCGCCGTCGTCGTCGACACGGCGATGCCGTACTCGGCCGCCGGCCGCCCCATCGACATCGGGGCGTCGTCGAAGCGCCAGTCGCCGACGGTGCCGTGGGTGATGGTCTCGGTCATCCCCCACCAGCCCAGGGTCCGCACGCCGAAGTGGCCGTCGGTGGGAGGAGCGCAGATGCCGTTGCCCCACCACCGGTACCGGTGCTCGGGCACGGGCCGGTCGGCCAGCGCCCGCAACATGAACGGCACCATCGAGCACCACGTGGCGCCGTGGCGCAGCGACACGTCCCAGAACCTCGACGCGCTGAAGCGGGGCTGGAGCACCACGGTGGCACCCGCCCACATGGTGGCCAGCACCGAGTACGCCTGGGCGTTGGTGTGGAACAGCGGCAAGAAGGTCAGGTGGACGTCGTCGGCTCGCAGGTCCTCGTGGTCAGCGTTGACCTTGGCGCCCCACAGGCCGTTGGCGTGGGTCCACAGCACGGCCTTGGGGCGTGAGGTCGTCCCCGAGGTGAACTGCACCGACAGCGGCATCAGCGGGTCGGCCGGCCGGGTCGGGACCGACGCCGGGTCGCCGTGCAGCTCAGCCCAGCTGATCGCGCCCGCCGGCGGGTGGGCCTCGGGGGGCGAGCCGGCGTCGTGGTCGATGACGCAGCAGGGGTCCAGGCCGTCGGCGTGCTCGGTGACGAGCCCGGCCAGCGACGGCTGCGTGATGGCGGCCCGCACGTCCGCCTTGTCTGCGTAGTAGGCGATCTCTGGACCGGCCGAGTGGGTGTTGGTCGTGACCGCCACCGCTCCGAGCCGGGCGCAGGCGAACCAGGCGATCAGCAGCTCGGGGCAGTTGTCGAGGTGCACGAGCACGCGATCGCCCGCGCCGAGGCCACGGGCGGCCATGCCGGCGGCGACGGCGTCGACCTCTGCACGCAGCTCGGCGTAGGTCCAGGTGCGGGGCTCGCCCTCGAAGGGCTCCCACACCAGGACCGGGTGATCGGCGCGCCGCTCGGCCTGGAGGTCGAGCAGCCAGGGGATGTCGCGCCCCGAGAAGAGGTGGTTGGCGCGCAGCTGGCGCACCACCGAGGGCACCGGGTGGGTCGCCGGATCCCAGGCGACCCCTGCGCCGCCGTCGTCCGTCGTCGTTCGTGCGCGGCGGTCGTCGACACCCAAGGCCGTCGCTCCTACGCCAAGGCCTCGGTCGCCCGCCGCCAGCCCTCGATGGGGATGGCGGCCGGGTCGGCCTGGAGGACCTGCACGCAGACGTGATCGGCACCGGCGTCGAGGTGGGCCTGCGTACGGGTCCGGATGGCGTCCTCGTCGCCCCAGGCGACGATGGCGTCGACGACCTCGTCGGCACCGTCGCTCACCGCCTGGCGGTCGTAGCCGAGGCGCACCAGGTTGTTCTGGTAGTTCGGCAGGTCGAGGTACACCTTCACGTGGGCCCGGGCGATCTCACGGGCGGTGGCGGGGTCGGTCTCGAACAGCACCATCTGCTCAGGCGCCAGCCAGGCATCTGGACCCAACGCCTCGCGCGCCTGGGCGGTGTGCTCGGGGGGCACGAAGTAGGGATGGGCGCCGTCGGCGGCCTCGGCCGCCAGCGCCAGCATCTTGGGCCCGAGGGCGGCGATGACGACCTGGGGCTCGGTAGCAGCGCCGACGGCCCGGAACATGCGCTGGGAGTACGCCTCTAGGTACTCCTTCATCTGGGTGAAGGGCTTGGAGTAGTCGTGCTTGCGGACGAAGCCGACGAGGGTGTGGTGGCTGACTCCGAGCCCCAGCAGGAACCGCCCGCCCGACATCTCGTTGAGCGAGTGGTTGATGGACTTGGCCGACATGGCGTCACGGGCCCAGATGTTGGCGATGCCGGTGGCGACGTTCAGCCGCTGGGTGCCCTGGAGGATCACCGAGGCGTTGACGAACGGGTCGCGTCCGACGGTCTCGGGGATCCACAAGGCGGTGACCCCCATCTCCTCGAGCTCGGCGGCCGCCTCGGCCATCTTCGCCGAGGGGTGGGCGTCGAACACGCCGGTCCAGATGCCGATGCGTCCCATGGCCTCGGTTGTGCTCATGAGCGCACCGTAGCGGCGCCCGGCCGACCGCTCCGCCGACTGCTGGGCCGCGCTGGCGGCCCCCGTCCTTGCGGAACTGCGGACCGGACCAGCACCTCGCACCGCCCACGTCCGCAATTTCGGAACGTGACGACGCCCCCACCTCAAACTGCGGACCGGACCAGCACCTCGCACCGCCGACGTCCGCAGTTTCGGCGTAGGGCGGGGCCGCCGGAGCCGCCGACGCTTGCGGTTCCAGAGCAGACGTCGGCGGGGCCGCCGGGGGTCAGCCGAGGCGACGCAGGTCGGTGGAGTACCGGTCCACCCGGGCGAGGTACGACGCCACGGAGTGCTCGATGAGCTCACGATCAGCGGCGCCGGGACGGACCTTGGCCGGGATGCCGAGCGCGAGGGCGCCCTCGGGCACCTCGACGCCGTTGGGGACCACCGCCCCGGCCCCGACCAGCGCCCACGGCCCGACGTGGGACCGGTGCAGCACCACCGACGACGACCCGATCAGCGAGTGGTGCTCGATGACGCAGCCCTCGAGGTGCACGAGGTGCCCGATCACGCAGTCGGCGCCGACGGTGGTCGGTTGGAACGGCGTGGTGTGGATGACCGTGCCGTCCTGGACCGACGTGCGCGGTCCGATCTCGACGTGGCCCTCGTCGCCGCGCAGGACCGCCCCGGGCCACACCGAGGCACGGGCGTCGATGCGCACATCGCCGATCAGCACGGCGTCGGGGTGCACGAACGCCTCGGGGTGGATCTTGGGTTCGAGGTCACCGAGGGCGTAGAGGGCCATGTCGGCGACGGTAGCGTCGCCGGGGCCCCCGACCACGAGGTCCCGCCCGGCGTGAGCCCGACACCCCCCGCCCCTCCCGTGGCGCCGCGACGACCCCACCGGCGCGAGCTGCACGGCGAGGTCATCGAGGACTCCTACGCCTGGATGGCCGATCGCGACGACCCGGCGGTGGTCGCCCACCTCCAGGCCGAGAACGACCACGCCGAGGCGGTGCTCGCCCCGCTGGAGCCGCTGCGGGACCAGCTCTTCGATGAGCTGCGCGCCCGCGTCCGAGAGGACGACACCACCGTGGCGGTGCCCCTCGACGACTGGGAGTACTACTCCCGCACGGTCTCCGGCCAGGCCTACCCGCTGGCCTGCCGTCGGCCCCGGGCCGGCGGCGACGAGCAGGTGCTGTTGGACCAGAACGCCCTGTCAGAGGGTCACGACCACCTCGCCGTCGGCGACACCGCCGTCAGTCCCGATCACCGGCTGCTTGCCTACACCGTGGACACCGACGGCTCGGAGCGCTACGAGCTGCGCATCCGGGATCTCGCCACCGGAGACGACCTCCCCGACGTGATCGAGCTCGTCACCTACGGGTTGGCGTGGGCCAGCGACTCGAGCACCGTGCTGTACGCCTCGCCCGACGAGGCCCAGCGTCCGTGGCAGATCTGGCGCCACCGCCTCGGCGATGAGCCCCGCCTCGATCAGCTCGTCGTCGAGGAGCCCGACGAGCGCTTCTGGCTGGGACTGTGGCGTTCGAGGGATCGGCGGTGGCTGGTCATCAGCTCGGACTCCCGGACGACCTCCGAGGTCCGGTTGGTGCCCGCCGACGAACCGGGCGCGACGCCCATCGTCGTCGAACCCCGCAGCGAAGGGCTCGAGTACGCCGTCGAGCCGGCCGGCGACGAGCTGGTCGTGCTGACCAACGACGGCGCCCCCGACTTCCGCGTGGCATGCACGTCGATCGATCGGCCCGGTCGTGCCCACTGGGGCGAGCTCGTGGCCGCCGAGGCGGGCACCCGCTGGGACGACGTCGACGCCCTGGCCGACCACGTCGTGGTGCACGGACGGCGCCGGGCGGCGCCGGTGACCGTGGTCGTCGACCGCCGGACCGGCGAGTACCACGAGCTCGACCACGGCGACGGCGACGTCGTCGAGGTGTCGCCCTCGCCGGTGCTCGAGTACGACACGTCCGTCTACCGCCTCGAGGTCGAGTCGCCGGCCCGGCCCCGCACCTGGGTCGAGGTCGGTCTCGATCGCCCCGACCAGCGCCGAGAGCTCCGACAGGTCGAGGCCCTCGGCGTCGATCTGACGTCGGTGGTCACCGAGCGTCGGTGGGCCACCGCCGGCGACGGGGTCGAGATCCCCATCAGCGTGACCCGCCACCGCGACACCCCCGTCGACGGCACCGCCCCGCTGGTGCTGCGGGCCTACGGCGCGTACGAGATGAGCCACCCGGTTGGGTTCTCCCACAGCGCGATGTCGCTGATCGAGCGTGGGGTGGTCCTCGCCGTGGCCCACGTCCGCGGCGGCGGCGAGCTCGGGCGGGACTGGTGGGAGCAGGGCCGCCTGGCCAACAAGCCCAACACGTTCGGTGACGTCGTGGCCGTGGCCGAGCACCTCGTCGCCACCGGTCACGGCCACCCCGACCGCTTGGCCCTGTGGGGCGGCAGCGCCGGCGGGCTGCTCGTCGGGGCGGTCCTCAACGCCCGGCCCGAACTGTTCTGTGCCGTGGTGGCCGCGGTGCCCTTCGTCGATGTGGTCAACACGATGCTCGACGACAGCCTGCCCCTCACGGTGACCGAGTGGGAGGAGTGGGGCGATCCCCGGGTCGAGGCCGACTACCGGGTCATCCGCTCCTACGCCCCGTACGAGAACGTGGGCGCCGTCGATCACCCCGCCATGCTCGTGCTCGCCGGCTGGAACGACCCCCGGGTGGCGTACTGGGAGCCGGCCAAGTGGGTGGCCGCCATCCGTCATCGCTCGACCGGCGGCGGCCCGATCCTGTTGCGCACCGAGTTCGACTCGGGTCATGCCGGGCCCTCGGGGCGCTACGAGACGTGGCGAGAGGCCTGCCTCGTGCACGCCTTCCTGCTGTGGCGCCTCGGCGTCGCATCGCTCGACTGAGCCTGCGGAGACGGCTGCGGGACCCGACAGCCCGGCCCGGCCGTGCGACGACGGTCAGCCGGACAGGGCGACGACGCCCAGGACGCCGAGGCCGACGTTGCGGGCGACGGTGCGCCACGACGACGGGCGCCGGCTCCACCCCCCGAAGCAGGCGCACGGCGGGTGCTCGCCTCTGCGCAGCACGCGCAGCAGCCCGATGGTGAAGCCGCCCAGCAGTGCGATCGCAGCCACCGTCGGCGCCGCACCCCCGATGCCGGCCACGAGCAGCGCGCCCAGCACGAGCTCGACGGGCGGCACCAGTCGAGCCGGCACCCGGGCCAGGCCGAAGCGGGCGGCGGTGCCCGGCCAGGTGCGGTCGACCACCTTGGTCGCGCCGGCGGCAGCGAACACCACCCCCAGGGCCACCCGGGCGGCCACGTCGATCACGACGAGTCTGCGCCCTCGGTCACGACAGACCCTGGAAGCGCCCGTACCCGCCCCCGAGGAAGACGAGGGGCTCGAGGGCGGCGTCGTTCGTGCCGAGGTCGTCGACCCGCCCGACCACGATCCAGTGGTCTCCGCCCTCGTGGATCGCCTCGATGCGGCAGTCCACCCACGCGGCCACCCCGGAGAGGACGGGCGCCCCGGTGCCCGGTGCTGGAGACCAGTCGACGCCGGCGAACTTCTGAGGATCCTTGGAGGCGAAGCGGTTCGACAACTCGACCTGGCCGGTGCACAAGACGTTCACGCAGAACGCCCCGGCCGCCTCGATCGCCGGCCACGACTCGGCGGTCCGCGCCGGCATGAACGCCACCAGCGGCGGGTCGAGCGACACCGAGGTGAACGAGCCGATCGTGAGGCCCTGGGGCGGCCCGCCAGGAGGGTCACAGGTGATCACAGTGACGCCTGTGGGCAGGCGACCGAGGACCGAGCGGAACGTGGAACCGTCGAAGCTCACGCCCGGCGACCCTAGCGGTGCCGACTCGACCCGGCGGGCCCCTCAGCCGCCCAGGGCGAGCGAACCCACCTCGATCACGCCCATCGACGCCACACCGGCCGCCAGCTCGAGCTGGGCCCCCTCCCGGGCGCCGAACACCTCGGGCCCCACCACCCGCTCGGCGCGCAGCTGGGTCTGGCGGACGATCTCGTCGACCACGTCATCGGTGTGGGAGGGGTCGTGGTGGAACAGCGCCAGGCGGGCCGCAGCGGACCGGCGGGCGACCTCGAGGGCGTACTCGGCGGTGCAGTGGCCCCAGTCGGGCTTCTCGGCCAGCTCGGCCCGGGTGAACTGGGCGTCGTGGATCAACAGGTCGACCGCTTCGGCCAGCCCGAGGATCGACGGGGCGACGTGCTCGGGGTCGCTCACCGGCTCCTGGTGGTCGGGCACGTAGGCCAACGATGCGCCATCGGCCTCGATGCGGTAGCCGTTGGTGGGTCCCGGGTGGGGTGCCGGGGCGGCGGTGACGCGCACCCCTCCGGGCAGCTCGAAGGTCTCGTCGTGCACCTCGTGGAAGCGGTAGGTGCCGGGCAGCTCATCGAGGGTGAGGGGGAACAGCGGCGGCCGGACGAAGTCGGCGAACGCCTCGGCGAGGCTGCCCCGCTCCTGGGGTGGGCCGTAGACGTCGACGACGGCACCAGGGCGCAACAGGCCGTTGCAGAACGGCAGTCCCTGGACGTGATCGAAGTGCAGGTGCGTGACGAGCGCCACCCCTCGCACCGGGCCTCCGGCGATGCGGCGCAGACCGGTGCCGAGATCGAGCACGATCGGCGGCCCCGACGACGGTCGCAGGCAGACACACGACGTGTTGCCGCCGTACCCGGCGGTCGACCCGCCAGGTGACGGCGTCGATCCGCGTACTCCCAGGAACGTGACTTGCACGTCGAGCAGACCCCCTCCGCTTCGGTGGCCGGACGGTAGCCGCCCCGTGTCGCCCCGGCACCCTCGGTGGGCGAACCGCCATCGCTTCGTCATGACCCGCAGGCCACGACCCGACCACCGGCACCGGCGTCTCGACGCGACCCGGTGGCAGGCCGGCGGCCTCATCCGTGGAGGTTCAGCACCTGGTCGAGCAGGTCGTGGGCCACGGGCTCGCCGGCCTCGGGCTCGATCGCTCGGCCGCCGGCGTCGATCAACCCGCGCTGTTGCAGGGCGACCCTGAGATCGTGGGTCTTGGTGGCCGCAGTCAGCGCGCCGGCGAGGTCGATGCGACCTTCGCCCACCAGGTCGGCCAGGTGCTGGTCAAAGGTCTGCATCCCGTAGAACGTGCCCTCGGCGATGAGGTCGGGGATGGTCGAGGTCAGCTCGGGGTCGCTGATGGCGGTGGCGATGCGTCCGTGGGCGACCATCACCTCCATGGCCGCCACCCGGCCCGTGCCCCCGGCCGACGCCACGAGGCGCTGGCAGATCGTCCCCCGCAGCGACCCGGCGAGGGCGTGGCGGGTCTGGCTCTGCTGGTGGGGCGGGAAGAAGTCGACGATGCGGTTGACGGTCTCGGCGGCGTCGATGGTGTGCAGCGTGGACAGGACGAGGTGGCCCGTCTCGGCGGCTCCGAGGGCGGCGCTGACCGTCTCGGCGTCACGCATCTCGCCGACCAGGATGACGTCGGGGTCCTGGCGCATCGCCCCCCGCAGGGCCGAGGCGAAGCACAGCGAGTCGACGCCCACCTCTCGCTGGTTGATCGACGCCCGGTGGTCGCGGTGCAAGACCTCGATCGGGTCCTCGATCGTGACGATGTGGCAGTCACGGGAGCGGTTGATGTGGTCGACCATGGCGGCCAGGGTGGTCGTCTTGCCCGAGCCGGTCGGGCCGGTGACGAGCACCAGCCCCCGGTGCTCGTCACAGAGGCGTCGCACGACGTCGGGCATCTCGAGGTCATCGAGCCCGAACGGCGAGTCGCTCACGTGCCGCAGGACCATCGCCACCGAGCCCCTCTGTCGGAACACGTTGGCGCGGAAGCGCCCGACGCCGGGGCGGCTGTAGGCGAAGTCCCCGTCGTGGGTGGTCTCGAACTGCTCGGCGACCCTGGCGGGCAGGGCGATCTCGGCCATCGCTGCGGTGACCTCGGGGGTGAGGACCTCGGCGTCCTCGAAGGCCAGGAGCGACCCGTCGATGCGCATCTTGGGGGGCGATCCCACCTTGATGTGCAGATCCGATGCGCCCCTCTGGACCATCTCTCGCAGGAGGTCATCGAGCAGCTCACGCGACATGGCGGTCCATCGGCACGTCGTCGCTGTGGCCTGAGCCCCCGCTGTGGGCGTGCCGGTCCGCCGCGGCGTCACCTGGGTCAGTCCCGTCGGCCCAGGTGCGTGCCACCGCGCCTTGGTACGGTGCGCCCTGTGACCACCGTCGCATCGCCGCCGCTGCCCGACGGGTTGGTCGCTGTGGTCAAGCGGGACTGCCCGACGTGCGTCATGGTCACCGACGTGCTCGCCGAGCTGGCCGCAGGCCCGGGGGTCACCGTCATCTGCCAGGACGACCCGTCCTTCCCCGACGGCCTCGGCGGCGTGATCCACGACGTCGACCTGGCGATGTCGTGGCACCACGACATCGAGACGGTCCCGACCCTGTTGCGGGTGAGCGACGGCGCCGAGCAGGCCCGAACCGTCGGGTGGAGCCGCCGGGAGTGGTCCGAGCTGAGCGGCGCCACCGGTCTCGGGCGCGACCTCCCCGAGATGCGCCCCGGGTGCGGGTCGCTCAGCGTCGACCCCGGCCTCGCCGACGAGTTGAGGGTCCGCTTCGGCGGGTCGGTCCTCAAGAGCCGCCGGGTCGACATCGCCGAGCTCGAAGACGAGTGGGAGGCCGCCCACGACCGGGGCTGGTCTGACGGGTTGCCCGTGGTCCCCCCCACCGAGGCCCGGGTGCTGTCGATGCTCGAGGGCACCTGGCGCGACCCGGACGACGTCGTCGCGATCGTGCCACCCGACCTGGTCGAGTGCACGGTCGAGAAGGTGGCGATCAACGCCGTCATGGCCGGCTGCCGGCCCGAGTACCTGCCCGTGGTCCTCACCGCCCTCGAGGCCGCCTGCACCGACACCTTCAACGCCCACGGGGTGCTGGCCACCACGATGCCGGTGGGTCCGGTGCTGATCGTCAACGGCCCGATCCGCCGACGCCTCGGCCTGTGGTCGGGCCGCAGCGTCCTCGGGCCGGGCAACCGGGCCAACACCACCATCGGCCGGGCCCTGCAGCTCGTCATCCGCAACGTCGGCGGCGGTCGGCCCGGCGAGGGAGGCGTCGACCGGGCCACCCACGGCAACCCCGGCAAGATCGGGCTGTGCGTCGCCGAGCTGGAGGAGGGCTCACCGTTCGAACCCCTCTCGGTCTCCCGGGGCCTGCCCGCCGGCATCGACGCCCTCACCCTGTTCGCCGGCGAGGGCCCCCGGTGCGTGGTCGATCAGCTGTCGCGCGACGCCGACAGCCTGGCCCGTTCCCTCGCCGCCAGCCTGCGCTCGATGTACCACCCGAAGCTGGCGCTCGGCTTCGACGCCGTGGTGGTCATCGGCCCCGAGCACGGCCGGGTGCTGAGCGACGACGGCTGGGATCGGTCCCGTCTCAGCGAACGCCTGATCGAGCTGACCAGCGCTCCTGGAGCCGAGTGGGCCCGAGGGGCCGGCGGCATGGCCGAGGGGCTCCCCGAGCGCTTCGCCGACGCGCCGTCGATCCCCAAGTTCCGCGACGACGGCCTGTTGCTGGTCCACGCCGGCGGCGGGGCCGGGCTGTTCTCGGCGATCATCGGCGGTTGGGCCAACGGCGCGACCGGCTCGACCCCGGTGACCGTCCCGATCCCACGAGAGGGGACCACCCCATGACCCGGACCATCCTCGACCCCACCGCAGAGTCACGCCCGGCCCGCAGGGAGCGCCTCGAACGCCCCCGCTCGCTCGAGGGGCTCACCGTCGGCCTGCTCGACATCTCCAAGCCTCGCGGTGACGTCTTCCTCGACCGCCTCCAGGAGCGCCTGATGACGGCGGGCGCCGCCGTCGATCGCTACTCCAAGCCGACGTTCACCAAGCCGGCCCCGGTCGACCTGCGCCACGAGATCTCCACCAAGTGCGACCTGGTGATCGAGGCACTCGCCGATTGAGGCAGCTGCACGTCGTGCAGTGTGCACGACATCGCTGATCTCGAGCGCCGTGGCGTGCCCGGGGTGTTCGTCGCCACCGTGGAGTTCGTCGACGGGGCGCGCGCCCAGGGCGAGGCCCTGGGGTTCGAGCCTGCCGCGGTCTACCTGCCCCACCCGATCCAGGACCGCACCGACGACGAGATGGTCGCCCTCGCCGACGCCGCCGCCTCCGAGATCATCGCCGCCGTCACCTCGCCGGGGCCTCCCGACTGACCCGTCACCGCCGCGCCGCGAAGTCGGTGCGCCGGACGGTGAGGATGGCGAAGAGCGCCTCGCGGGCGGGGGTCGCGCACCCGTCGAGCAGCTCCATGGACCGCTCGGCGTCGTCGATGGCGTCGAGCAACATGACCTTGTCGAACGACACGTCGTGGTCGTAGTCCGCCGCGTGTCGACGCTCCTGCAACTGGACCAGGAGGCGCAGTGCGGTCACGAGGCTGGCGTCACCGGCAGCCAGGTCGAGCAGCGGGCCGGCAGCCGCCTGATCCCTGTCCCGCCGTCGGTCGGTGTGCAGCGTCTGGCTCCACTCGACCACCATGCGAGCCGCCGCGGCGATCTCACCGTGGGACCAGGCGCGACGGATCGCGTTCTGCGTCGTCACGGGCGCCGAGCCGACGAGGTGGCGGGCCGCTCCCTGGGTCAGGTGGTGGAACGCTGCGTAGTAACAGGCGCTCACGCCGCGCCGCAGATCGACGTCGCCCGGTCGACCAGGGCCCGACCCGGCCAGCGCGACCGCGTGCTCGACGAGGCCTTCGGGCCGGATCACCGGTGTTCGGCTGTGCCCTCGGCGGTGTACCTGCTGGCCGCTTGCACCAGCCAACCGATCTCGTCCGCATCGCTGCCGATCAGGCGTTGGCGCAGCTCGTCCACCCGCGCCCGGACCTTCGCCGTCGGGTAGTCCTCTGCGGCGATGTCGGCGTCGAGGTCGAACCGAACGGTGAAGCGCAGGAGCGGACCACCGTCGCTGCCAACAGCCAGCTCGACCTCAGCCTCGGGGCTCAGCTCCGCCCCGGCCCAGGCGGCGTTCATCTCGGTCACCTGGGACCGAGCGCCCTGGAGGATCTCTCGCGACGTCGGCGGATCGGTGGCGCGGAGGAGCTCGTCGTCGATCCGTCGTGACGCCACCGCACCACGCTACGCGCCGACGCCGCGACGGGGTGGGCGGTCCTCACTCGGCGAGGGCGAGGTGACCGTCGGGGCGGCGGTCGACCAGGCCGTCGGCGACGAGCCCGATGACGACGTCGTCGGCCCACTCGGCTGCGGCGACGGGACCTTCGACCAGGGCCGCCATGAGGGCGCCCCGTCGTTGGCGTAGCGAGCCCTCGAAGCGCGCCTGGGGCCGGCTGACCGCCGCTGACCTTGCGGCCGGATCAGCACCCTCGCCTGCCCAAGCACACGACGAGCGCACCGGGCACCGGCCACAGTGCGGCGCCCTCGGGCGGCACACGGTCGCTCCGAGATCGAGCATCGCCTGGTTCCACGCCCACCCCCTCCCGGCGGGCACGAGCGCGTCGGCGGCCGCTTGGCCCGCCGACGGCGTGAGGCGGCGTCCCCCTTGGCGGGCGAGCACCCGCCCGGTGTTGGTGTCGAGCAGGCCGACGTCCCGCTCGAAGGCGAAGGCCAGCACCGCCCGGGCGGTGTAGGGCCCCACCCCGGGCAGGTCGAGCAGCTCGTCGAGGTCATCGGGGACCGCCCCGCCGTGCCGCTCGACGCAGGCCGTCGCCGCCCGATGCAGGTGCTGCGCCCGTCGCGGGTAGCCCATCCCGTGCCAGCACCGCAGCACGTCGGCGAGCGGGGCCTCGGCACATGTCGTCGGATCGCCGAAGCGCTGCAGGAACGCCGGCCAGCGCTCGGCGACCCGGACGACCTGGGTCTGTTGTGACATGACCTCCACCACGAGCACCGCCCAGGGGTCCCGGGTCTGGCGCCAGGGGAGGTCGCGCCCGTGAGCGGAGGCCCAGTCGAGCAGGGCCCCGACGTTCACCCCTCGAAGCCGGCCTCGGCCTCGAAGGGGAACGACCGCTGCGGCGCGGCGTCACGTCGCCAGACCAGCACCTTGCGCCGATAGGAGCAGACCTCCTCCTCACGCTGGTTCCACGCCTTGGTCTCCACCGTGACGATGCCCCGGTCCGGCTTGGACGACGAGGGCTTCACGTCGAGCACCTTGGAGGCGGCGTAGATGGTGTCGCCGTGGAAGGTGGGCTTGCGGTGCACGAGGGACTCGACCTCGAGGTTGGCGATCGCCGCCCCCGACACGTCGGGCACGCTCATGCCGAGCACCAGGGAGTAGACGAGGTTGCCGACGACGACGTTGCGGCCGTGCACGGTCTCGTTCTCGGCGAACCACTGGTTGGTGTGCAACGGGTGGTGGTTCATGGTGATCATGCAGAACAGGTGGTCGTCGGCCTCGGTGATGGTCTTGCCCGGCCAATGGCGGTACACGTCGCCGACCTCGAAGTCTTCGAGGTAGCGGCCGAAGGGACGGTCCTGCACGCTCACGTCACCCTCCCGGGTCGCCTGGATCTCACGCCGCAGGCGACCGTAGCCCGGCCGGCGCCAGGTCAACCCAGCCGGAGGCTCTCGGCCGCCGAGCTCAGCACCTCGGCCGAGTGGCAGAGCTCGGCCACCTCGTGGTCGGTCAACGGGGGCGGGACCCGTCCCCGGACCCCGCTGCGGTCGAGGCGCGCCGGGACCGACAGGCAGACGTCGGCGAGGCCGTACTCGCCGTGGAGGCGCACGCTCACCGGGTGCACGGCACGGCGGTCGCTGAGCACGGCCTCGGCGAGGGTTCCGATGACCAGGCCGATGGCCCAGTTCGTGTGGCCCTTGCGGTCGATGATCTCCGCCGCCGCCGAGCGGACCTGCCCGGCGATGTCGGCGGCCACGGCGTCGTCCCAGGTCACCCCCAGCACCTCGGCGGCGACCACCGGGGCTGAGTTGACCTCGACGGTCGACCAGGCGACCACCTCGCTGTCGCCGTGCTCACCGAGCACCAGGCCGTGCACCGACTGGGGGTCGACGTCGTAGCGCTCGCCGACCAGGGCCCGCAGCCGGGCCGAGTCGAGCACCGTGCCGGTCCCGATGACCAGGGCGTCGGGACGGGCCGAGAGCTCCTGCACCGCCAGGGTCATGACGTCGACGGGGTTGGTGGCCACGAGCACCACGGCGTCGGGACAGGCCCGGTCGAGGCCCTCGACGATCGAGGCCATGACGTCGACGTTGCGCTGCAACAGGTCGAGGCGGGACTCGCCATGGCGCTGGGACACCCCGGCGGTGATGACGACGAGATCGGCGCCGGCCAGGTCCTCGACGTCGCCGGCTTGCACGCCGACCCGCCCGACGAGGGTCTGGCCGTGCAGCAGATCCATGGCCTCGCCCTGGGCACGACGCTCGTCGAGGTCGACGAGCACGAGCTCTGAGGCCGTCCGCCGTTGGAACAGGGTGTACGCCGCCGCCATGCCGACCTGGCCGACGCCGATCAACCCGATGCGGGTGCGCTGGTCGCTCACGTGACGAGTCTCGCAGCACCCGACTGCCGTTCGTGGCGTCCGAGCGGGCACCCTGGATGCCGTGGAGCACGTCGATGTCGTCGTCATCGGGGCAGGCCCGGCCGGCGCGGCGGCGGGCATCCGGGCCGCCCGGGCCGGCATGTCCGTGGTGGTGTGCGACAAGGCGCCGCGGGGGCGGGACAAGATCTGTGGGGACGGCCTGACCCCCCGAGCCGTCGCCGCCCTCACCGAGCTGAAGATCGACCTCGACGACGCCCACCTCATCGACGGTCTGCGGATGATCGCCGGTCGCACCCGTCGAGAGCTCGACTGGCCGGCGACGAGCCGCTTCCCTGCCCACGGGGCGGTGTGGCCCCGCCGGCGCCTCGACGCCGCCGTCGCCGACGCCGCCACCGACGCCGGCGCCGATCTGCGCTGGGAGACCGAGGCGGCACCGGTGCTCGACGGCGACCGGGTGATCGGGGTCGACACGCCGACGGGGCGGGTGACGGCGGATCTGACGGTCCTGGCCGCCGGCGCCCAGGGCCCGGCCGCCCGGGCGCTCGGTGCGCTGCGCGATCCGGACGAGCCGTTCGGGCTGGCCATCCGGGCCTACGTCGCCTCCCCCCGTCACGCCGACCGCCACCTCGAGGCGTGCCTCACCCTGACCGACGAGCACGGGGTGGCGGTGCCCGGGTACGGCTGGACGTTCCCCGCCGGCGACGGCACGGTCAACATCGGCGCCGGTGCCCTGTCGACGATGAAGGGGTTCAAGCGGCTCAACCTCAACCGACTGCTCGACGCCTACCGCGACCGGTTTGCGCCTGAGTGGGGCTTTGGTGACTACCTCGAGCGGCCCCGGGCGTGGCGCCTGCCGATGAGCGCCCAGGCCCGGCACGGCCCGGGGTGGGTGGCGGTCGGCGACGCGGCGGGCCTGGTCAACCCGATGAACGGCGAGGGCATCGACTACGGGCTCGAGTCGGCGATGCTGGCGATCGACCTGTTCGAGCGCGACCCGGCCGCCGCCCCGGCCCGCTACGACGCCGAGGTCGGCGAGCGGTTCGACGCGTTCTTGCGCACCGGCCGGCGCTTCAGCTTCCTCATCGGCCACCCGTGGGTCCTGCGATCCGGCCTTCGCCTCGCCGTCGGCACCCAGCTCGCCGCCGACATCACCCTGCAGGTGATGGGCAACCTCGTCGACTCCGAGACGCCCGGCGCCGCCGGCCGGGTGCTCGCCGCCGCCGACCGCGCCCTGGCCCTGGCCGACCCGGTGTTGCGCCGCACCCGCGCCGCCGCCTGACCCGGACGCGCTTGCGGGCGATCTCCGGCAGCGATGTACTCGACGGGCGGCTGGGACCACCGTGCGATCGTCTCGGCCGGCGCGACGTGAGGGCCGCTAACGCTCCGCTGCCGTCGCAGCACCGACGGCCAGCGTGAGGCACAGCGGCGAGTAGAGGCGTCGGTCCATGCGGCGGAACCCCGGCGACGTGCTGGCGGGCGACACCAGGTCGGTCCGGGCGACGAACCCCAACAGCGCCCGCCCGGCCAACACGGTGGCCACGGTTCGACGACCGAGGCGACGCAGCCCGGGCCAGCCGACCGGGATGTCGGCCACGAGCGCAGCCGCACCCACCAGTGCGCCGGCGACGGCGTGGCACATCGCCGGCGGAGGTACCTCGCCGGAGCCGACCACCACGTCGGCCAGCGCCGCCCGGTCCGACAGCGGGAACGACGAACCCAGGCCCCACGCCACGTGCAGCCCGGCAAGGCCCACCAGTGCGGTGGCGGTGACATCTCCCCGATGGACGCCCATCGCGGCAGGACGCTACCCGGACACGGCGCCGCGAGGGCCCCATGACACGGGCGCGGACGCCGTCGGTCGTCCGCACACATCGCTTCTCACACCGTGATGCGAACGACCGGGTGCGGCCGGGGTGGCGCAGCGTGCGGTGCCGGCTGCCGTCCGAGAGAGCGGAGCCGAGTCTCCTCGGCTTGACTGTCGGCGTGGACGACGCCTTGGCCGTGGCCGACCGGTTCTTCGCCGCCATCGAGAGCGGTGACCTCGACACGGTCCGATCGATCTACTCGCCCGACGTGGCGGTGTGGCACAACACCGACGGCGTCACCGAGGACCGTGAGCGCAACCTGCGGGTGCTCGGCTGGCTGGTGCGCTCGACGACGGCCCGCCGCTACGAAGAGATCGTGCGCTCGGCCACCGACGCCGGCTTCGCCCAGCGCCACGTCCTGCGCCTCGAGCTGCACGACGGCCGCAGCCTCGCCATCCCCGCGGCGGTGTTCGCCGACGTGACCGACGGCCGGATCACCGCCATCCACGAGTACCTCGACGCCACCGCCGTCGCCCCCCTCGTCGAGGCCACGGCCCCACGCTGAGCGCCCGAGGCCGTCCACGGCCTCGGCCCGATCAGCCGACGCGCCCGGGGCGGCGAAGCGGTCGCGTTCGTCGAGCCACCGCTTGGGGGTGCCGGCCACCCAGCGCACCCGAGCCGGCGGGTCGTCGCCGAAGAGCACGACACCTCCACAGGTGATGCGCCCGACGAGCTCGAGCGGCAAGCGGTCCGCGACGACGAGATCGACCCCGGCGGGAAGGTTCACCTCCCAGGACGCAGGCGGCGCGTCGATGCGCTGCGTGCCCACGCACGCCGAGCCCATGGCCTCGCACACCCGCCCAGCCGCACGACCGCCGCCCGGCCGGTCGGCTGTGAGGCGCCCCCGCCGCAGCTCTACGTTGGCGGGCATGAGCGCGCCCGATCTCTCCGCCGCAGCCCAGGCCCTCGAGCTCGCCCAGGGCATCGTGGACCGGGCCGCCGCCCACCTCGCAGCTGCCGGCGATCCCGACGCCCACCAGGTCGCCATCTATGACCTGGCCCACGCCGCCAGCGCGGTCGACATCAGCCGCTCGATGCTCGGCTACGGCGCCTCCGGCGAGGTCGAGGCCCGGATCGCCAACGTCTTCATCGCCGACGCCGTCCACACGCTGGCCGCCACCATGCTGGGGCGCGAGGACGACTGGGGCGCCGACCCCGGTGCGCTCGACACCACCCGCGACTTCCTCCGCACCCACCGCAGTGCCGACGCCCTGGCTGCGCTCGCCGACGTCACCCCACCAGATCACCTCGACGAGCAGTACGAGATGGTGGCCGACACGTTCCGGCGCTTCGCCGTCAACGAGATCGCCCCGCACGCCGAGCACATCCATCGCCACGACGCCGACATCCCCGAGGAGATCATCTCGGGGCTGGCCGAGATCGGGTGCTTCGGGCTGAGCGTGCCCGAGTCCTACGACGGGTTCGCCACCGGATCCGAGTCCGACTACATCGGCATGGTCATCGCCACCGAGGAGCTGAGCCGGGCGTCGCTGGGTGCCGGTGGGTCGCTCATCACCCGGCCCGAGATCCTGACCCGGGCGCTGGAGCTCGGCGGCACCGAGGTGCAGAAGAAGCACTGGCTGCCCCGCATCGCCGCCGGCGAGGTCATGAACTGCGTGGCGGTCACCGAGCCCGACTTCGGGTCTGACGTCGCCGGCATCACCACCTCGGCCACCCCGGTCGAGGGTGGGTGGCGCATCAACGGGGTCAAGACGTGGTGCACGTTCGCCGGACGGGCCGATGTGTTGTTGCTGCTGGCCCGCACCGACCCCGACCGCTCCAAGGCCCACCGCGGCCTCAGCCTGTTCATCGTGCCCAAGCCCCGGGCGAGCGGGCACCACTTCGAGTTCCACCAGGACGACGGCGGTCGCATGGAGGGTCGGGCCATCCCCACCCTCGGCTACCGGGGCATGCACAGCTTCGAGATCTCCATCGAGGACTGGTTCGTCCCCGCAGACGACCTCATCGGCGGCGAGGAGGGGCTTGGGCGGGGCTTCTACTTCCAGATGGCGGGGTTCGAGAACGGACGCCTGCAGACCGCGGCCCGAGCGGTCGGGGTCATGCGCGCCGCCTACGACGAGGCCCGTCGCTACGCCGACGAGCGGGTCGTCTTCGGCGCGCCGGTGGCCGACTACCAGCTCACCCGGGCCAAGCTCGGCCGGATGGTGGCGATCATCGCCGCCAGCCGCCAGTACTCCTACGCCGTGGCTCGCATGATGGCCGGCGGTGAGGGCTCGATGGAGGCGTCGATGATCAAGGCCTACGTCTGCAAGGCCGCTGAGTGGGTGACCCGAGAGGCGCTGCAGATCCACGGCGGGTTCGGCTACGCCGAGGAGTACCCGGTGTCACGGCTGTTCGTCGACGCCCGCGTGCTGTCGATCTTCGAGGGCGCCGACGAGACGCTGTGCCTCAAGGTCATCGGTCGCAAGCTGCTCGCCGGGGCCCGCCGGGGCTGAGCTCACCACCTGGCGGAGGCCCGCCAGAGCTGGGCTCGCCCACCTGGCCGGGGCTTGAGGCGCTGGGCCATCATGGGCCCGGCGGGAGGCGTGGGCGGATGGTGCGGATCGGCGAGTTCGATGGCATCCCCGAGCGCGTCCTGCCCAAGCTGCGAGACGTCGGCATCCTCACCACCGACGACCTCGTGACCTACGGCGCCGACCGCCGAGGACGCGCCGAGCTGTCCAAGATCACCAGCCTCGGCGAGCGTCGCATCCACGAGTGGGTCAAGCGAGCCGATCTCCTGCGGGTGCCGGGCGTGAGCGTGCGGTACTCGGGCCTGCTCGACTCGGCCGGGGTCGAGACCGTGCGCAACCTCCGGCGCCGCGACGCCCTCAAGTTGCACGGCGCGCTCGTCGAGCTCAACGCCCGGCGGCGCATCGTCACCCGGCCCCCCAGCCAGGCCGAGGTGAGCCGCTGGATCCAGGCGGCCAGGGACCTGCCGATCGTGTTGAAGCGCTGGTGAGCTGGGCCCCGGCCCGGCGCTCGTTCAGCCGAGCGACGCCCGCAGGAAGGCCGTCGTGCGCTCCCATGCCTGCTCGGCCGCAGCGGCGTCGTAGGCCTCGGCGTTGGTGTCGTTGAAGAAGGCGTGGTGCGTGCCCGGGTAGATGAACATCTCGACCGACCTGCCCACGTCGGCGAGCCGGGCCTCGAGCTCTCGGACCGCCTCGGGCGGGGCGAAGTCGTCGTCCTCTGCGTAGTGGCCCTGGATGGGCGCCTCGATGGCGGAGTAGTCGGGCCCCTGCTCGGGCCAGGGCACCACGCCGTAGAAGGGCACGGCCGCCCCGATGACCGTGGGGCGGGCGGCGGCGGCGAAGTACACGAGCTTGCCGCCCATGCAGAAGCCCACCACGCCCACCTTCTCCGATGTCACCGAGTCCTGGGCGAGCAGCGTGTCGATGCCAGACCCGAGATCGGCGGCCGCCCGTTCGATGTCGAGTGACATCATCAACCTGCCGGCCTCGTCGGGCTCCTCGGCGGTGGCGCCCCGGTAGAGGTCTGGCGCCATGGCGCAGAACCCCGCAGCGGCGAAGCGGTCGCACACGTCGACGATGTGGGGCACGAGACCCCACCACTCCTGGATGACGACGACGCCCGGCCCTCCGCCCTCGGGCTCGGCGAGGTAGCCGGTCGTCGGTCGGTCATCGCCCGAGAGCTCCAGCGTGCGTCCCATGACCGGCGATCGTAGCGAGGGCCACGTCGCACCCGGGCGGGCCACCACAGGTCTGGCCGGCCCCGCAGCTGGTGCCACGAGCGCCGCGACCGCGAGCGGCGAGGCCGGCGCTACCAGGAGAGGCGGGTCAACAGCTCCGGGGGCACGGGGGCGTCGGGGGCGCCGGCTAGGACCTCGACGCCGCTCATCCCCCGGGGGCGGGCCACCTCGTCGATGAGGTGCTCACCCACCAGGTCGAGATCGCCCTCGCCGGGCTCGTCGTCGATCACCGCGGCGACCGCCGTGTCGAAGGTGCGCTCAGCGAGGAGACGTCCTGCGCCCACCAGGGCCACCACCTTGCCCCCGGCGCTGCGACACGACGCCGCCGCAGCGAGCGAGCCCGCCACCGCCACCACGCCGGACGCCCCGGCCAGCTCGGCCTCCACGACGACGACGTCGGCGTCGGCGCACGCCGCCCCGAGACCCCGAAGCGGCACGTCGTGGGCGTCGACGTCGACGCGTCGCAACCTCGCCACGAGCGCGTCGGCGTCGTCGTCGACGTCGACGACCGCCACCACCAGATCGCCCCGGCGCACGAGGGCGCCGGGCGCCAGCTCACCCCACCCGAGGACCGCCACGGTCACGTCGGCGTCCAGCGCGCTGACGAGGGCCTCGGCCGAACGGTCCTCGTCGATCTCGGTGACGAACGCCCATGCCGCCCCGAGGCCGTCCACCGACGTCAACGCCCGTGAGCACAACGTCCACAACGTCCCCATCTGAGGATGGCGCTGGACGACCCGCCGGCACGAGGTGACCAGGCCGGCGTGGTCGACGCCGAGGCCCGACAGCGAGGCAGCCGTCTCACGGGCCAGGGTCGACTGGCGAGCGGCGTCGGCTCGAGCGACGTAGCGCAGGCGCTCGATCGGGTGCACGGTCCTCCCAGACAGTGAGGGCTCCACGCTACCGGGACCCCGCGCTACCTTCGTCGCCCGTGCCGTCCAGCCCCCCGCCGGAGATCCGCCTCGAGACGACGACCGGTCAGGGGTACTCGCTCAGCGAGTGGGTGTTGCTGTTCAACCTGTTGGTCACCGTCGTCGATCCCTACACCCACGAGAGCGCCTGGATCCTGCGCACCGCGTCGCGCATCATGCGCCACTACGACCAGGCCGACGTGCGGGTCGGGTTCCTGGTCACCGGCGACGCCGCCGCCGCTCGATCCTTCCTCGGTCCCCTCGGCGACGAGTTCCTCGTGCTCGTCGATCCCGACCGCCAGGTCGTGGGGGCCTGTGACGTGCAGCGCCTGCCGGCCCTGTTGCACTTCCGCCAGGACGCGTCGCTCGCCGGCTCGGCCGAGGGCTGGGATCCCGACGAGTGGACCGAGACGCTCGCCGTGCTCGAGGCCGACATGTCCTGGCGCTCCCAGCCCCAGCTGCCCCAGGCTGGCGATCCCGTCCCCTACCGGGGGTCGCCCGCCGTGGTGTGAGGCGGCGGGGATACCGTCTGTGGCATGGTCGACTTCGCCTACTCCCCGATCCTGCCGATCGGCCCTGACAAGACCCCGTACCGGCGCCTCGAGCTTGACGGCGTCGAGACGTTCAGCGCCGCCGGACGCAGGTTCGTCCAGGTCGATCCCTCGGTGCTCACCGCCCTGGCGACCGAGGCCATCCACGACATCAGCCACCTGCTGCGACCGGGGCACCTGGCGTCGCTGCGGCGCATCATCGACGATCCCGAGGCGTCCGAGAACGACCGCTTCGTGGCCCTCGAGCTGCTGCGCAACGCCAACATCGCCGCCGGCGGCGTGCTCCCCGGCTGCCAGGACACCGGCACCGCCATCGTCTCGGGTCACAAGGGCGAGCTGGTCCTGACCGGGGCCGACGACGCCGAGGCGATCTCGCGAGGCATCTTCACCACCTACGCCGAGACCAGCCTGCGGTACTCCCTGATGGCGCCGCTGACGATGTTCGACGAGACCAACACCGGCTCGAACCTGCCCGCTCAGATCGAGATCGAGGCGGTGCCCGGTGACGAGTACGAGCTGATCTTCCTCACCAAGGGCGGCGGTTCGGCGAACAAGAGCTTCCTGTACCAAGAGACCAGGGCGCTGCTCGACGAGGAGCGCCTCATGAACTTCATGGACGCCAAGCTCCGCTCGATCGGCACGTCTGCCTGCCCGCCGTACCACCTCGGGGTGGTCATCGGCGGCACCTCGGCCGAGCTGGCGCTCAAGACCGCCAAGTACGCCTCGGCCCGCTACCTCGACGAGCTGCCCACCTCGGGCGATGCCCGCCTCGGTCACGGCTTCAGAGATCTCGAGTGGGAGGCCAAGATCCTCGAGCTGACCCGGCGCTTCGGCATCGGCGCCCAGTTCGGCGGGAAGTACTTCTGCCACGACGTGCGGGTCATCCGCCTGCCCCGCCACGGGGCGTCGTGCCCGGTCGGCATCGCCGTGTCGTGCTCGGCAGACCGCCAGGCCCTGGCCAAGATCACCGCCGAGGGGGTCTTCCTCGAGCAGCTCGAGACCGACCCGGCCAAGTACCTCCCCGACACCACCGCAGGCGAGCTGTCCCCCGACGTCGTGCGCATCGACCTCGACCGGCCGATGGAAGAGATCCGAGCCGAGCTGTCGCGCTACCCCGTGAAGACCCGCCTCAGCCTGACCGGCACGATGGTCGTCGCCCGTGACATCGCCCACGCCAAGATCGCCGAGCGACTCGACGCCGGCGAGGCCATGCCGCAGTACCTGCGCGACCACCCCGTGTACTACGCCGGGCCGGCCAAGACCCCCGAGGGCTACGCCTCGGGCAGCTTCGGTCCGACGACGGCGGGCCGCATGGACGCCTACGTCGAGGCGTTCCAGGCCGCCGGTGGCAGCTTCGTGATGCTCGCCAAGGGCAACCGCTCGGCCGAGGTCACCAAGGCGTGCGAGACCCACGGCGGCTTCTACCTCGGTTCGATCGGCGGCCCGGCCGCCCGCCTCGGCAAGGACTCGATCCGCAAGGTCGAGGTGCTCGAGTACCCAGAGCTCGGCATGGAGGCGGTCTGGAAGATCGAGGTCGGGGACTTCCCCGCGTTCATCGTGGTCGACGACAAGGGCAACGACTTCTACAGCGAGGTCATGCGCCACGTGCCGGTCGAGATCTCCTCGGCCCACCACGCCGACGAGGTGAGCTCGAGCCGCTCCTGAGCACTCGGTCGTCGCCCGCCCGGCGGCCGAGACGGGCGCGAGGGCCTCAGCGTGCGGTCCACCCGCCGTCGACGGTGACCACGCTGCCGGTGGCGTAGGACCCGGCCGGCGTGGCCAGCAGGAGCAGGGCCCCGTCGAGCTCGTCGACCCGGCCGGCGCGGCGCAGCGGGGTGTTGCGGGCGATCCAGGCCGAACCGCCGTCATCGGCGATCATCTCGTCGGTCAGCTCGGTCTCGACGTAGCCCGGGGCGATGGCGTTGACCCTGACGCCGTGGCGGGCCCACTGGCAGGCCAGCTCGCGCGTCAGTCCGACCAGGCCGTGCTTGGAGGCGTCGTAGGCCGCTTGGGTGTTGGGCGCCGAGGCGACGCTGGCGTGCACCGAGGCGATGTTGACGATCGACCCGCTTCCCCGCTCGATCATCTGCGGGGCCACCAACGTCGACAGCAAGAAGCAGGCGTCGAGGTTGACGCGGGTGACCCGTCGGAACTCCTCGACGCTCTCGGTCTCGGCCCGGGCGGGAGCGTCGCTGATGCCGGCGTTGTTGACCAGCACGTCGATGCGCCCGTACCGGTCCAGCGCGGCGTCGACCAGCGCGGCGCAGGCGTCGTCGTCGGCGACGTCGGTGGCCACGGCCAGGGCGTCGTCGAGATCGGCGACCAGCGCCTCGAGCCGCTCTGCCCGCCGCGCTGCGACCACGACCGAGGCGCCGGCCGCGTCCAGCACCCGGGCGAAGCGGTCCCCGAGGCCCGAGGACGCTCCGGTGACCACCGCCACCTGACCGTCGAGTCGGAAGGCGGCGAACGGGTCGATCGGGGCGGGCACGGTGCGAGCCTAGGTTCGCGCCCGCCGCTACGGTCACGGCGTGAGGGTGCGCATCGGGGTCGGGCTCGGCACCCAGACGGGGCTGAACGACGAGCGCTTCGCCGGGGTGTGCCGGCACCTCGAGGCGGTGGGCTTCGACTCGCTGTGGGTGTCAGAGCGGGTGGGCGGGGAGTGCCCCGACCCCGTCGTGGCCCTGGCCGTGGCCGCCGGTGCGACCGACCGGCTCAAGTTCGGGATGAGCGTGATGGTGCTGCCCGGGCGCAACCCGGTGCTGACCGCCAAGGCGCTCGCCAGCCTGGACCGGCTGTCGGGCGGGCGGCTGTTGCCGGCCTTCGGCCTGGGCGTCGCTGACCCAGGTGAGCAGCAGGCCTTCGGGGTGCAGCGTCGTGATCGGGGACCCTGGTTGGAAGAGGCACTCCCCCTGTTGCGGCGCCTCTGGACCGGTGGACCGGTCACCCACCACGGGGAGCGCTTCGACCTCGATCGCTGCCGCGTCCTGCCCACCCCGGTCGGTCAGATGGAGGTCTGGCTCGGCGGGGCCGCACCCCGGGAGCTGTCTCGCACCGGGCGCCTCGCCGACGGGTGGCTGCCCTCGTTCACCACCCCTGAGATCGCAACGGCCGGGTGGGCGAGGATCGGCCAGGTCGCCGCCGAGCACGACCGCCACCTCGACGACGACCACTTCGGTGCGCTGGTGCCCTACGTCCACGACGAGGTGCCCGCAGCGGTGGCCGAGGTGGTTGCCCGGCGCCAGCCAGACGCCGCGGTCGGTGACGTCGTGGCCGTCGGTCACCGTGGTCTGGCCGAGCTGGTGCGGCGGTTCGTCGATGTCGGCGCCTCCAAGTTCGTCGTCGTGCCGATCAGCGAACCCGACGACTGGGAGTCCGAGCTCGACGCCCTCGCCGAGGTCGTCCTGCCCCTGCAGGGCTGACCCGCTCCCCGTCCTCGCGGACCGCAGCGGTGCCACAGCGCGCCCCCACCCGCAGTGTCGGGATGGGAGGAGGCCCGGCGCCCGGGGGCACGGGTGCGTAGGCTCGGGTCATGACGGCCGGACTGCACCACGTCGCCTACGCGTGCCGAGACCTGGAGGCGACCCATCAGTTCTACGGCGAGACCCTCGAGCTCGAGCTGGTCCGCACCGAGGTGCAGCCGCTGCCTGACGGCGGAGCGCTGAAGCACACCTTCTACGACCTCGGTGACGGCAGCTGCGTCGCCTTCTTCCACCTGCCCGGCTTCGAGGACGCCCGCACGGCGATCAGCACCGACCTCGGCCTGCCGGTGTGGGTCAACCACCTCGCCATCCGAGTCGACGAGGACCGCCAGACCGAGCTGATGGCTCGTCTCGAAGCGGCCGGCGTCGCGACCACGATGGATCTCGACCACGGCTGGTGCCAGAGCATCTACGTCACCGACCCCAACGGCATCCTCGTCGAGCTGTGTCGTGACACCACCGGCTTCGACGCCGACCCCGTCGAGGCGCTGCGCCTCATGCGCTCCTAGACCCTCAGCGCGACGGGCTCGGCGGGCCCTCGGGCGCCACGGTCGCGCGGGCGGGCGCATCGGCGCCGAGGCCAGGGGTGCCCTCCTCACGGGCCCAGCGGATCATCATCGCCAGCAACGTGCCCCAGATGACCGGGATCGACCCGATCTTCATGACCAGACCGGCACCGGCCTGGTCTTGGCCCGCTTCGATGCCCAACACCCGCGGCGCGAGCTCGAAGGTGCTGTACAGCGGGAACTCGCTGAAGGTCAAGAAGCTGGCCGGGAAGACCGGGATCACCGTGGCCGCCACGAACAGGTACGCCATCTTGGCCCCGTAGCCGTGGCGGACGTGCTCGGGCAGCGGGGAGATGATCGGCAGCCACAGCACCACGCCGCTGGCCAACCACAGGGCATCCATCACGAACGAGCCGAACTGGGTGGCGCGCAGCAGATCGGTGGTGACCGGGGCGTGGGTGGCGACGAGCACGACGTTGTAGGTGACGCCGGCCACGAGCGGACGGGCGAGCCATGACACGGCTCGATAGGCCCGCAGGCGGCTCAGCACCCGGCGGGCCATCCACTCCGGCGTGCCGAGCAGCAGCAGCGGCGCGGCGACCATGCCGTACAGCAGGTACTGGATCATGTGGGCCGAGGCCAGGTAGGACGCCCCGAGCAGGCCGACGGGCCAGTCGGTGGCCACCCAGAACGCGGCGACCCCGGCGAGGAAGAGGGCCACCTGGCGGGGCCGGCCGGCGTCGGGGCCGGCGGTGCGGGCGCGACGACGGACCGCCAGGAGGTACGGGACCGCCAACGCCGCGACGGCCACCCAGATGCCGGGATACAGCCGAAGGTCCCACGACCAGGGCTCGGCGATGCTCGAGCACCAGAAGCTGACGTCGACGGCGAGGACCATGGTGGCTCCGATGCGCTCTGGCTCGAGGGCTCTGGCTAGCTGGTGGTCATCTCGGCCAACCTGGGTAGGTCAGCGACGAGCTCGCTCTGGCGGGTGCCGAACGGGTAGACGACGTAGCCCCGGTCATCAGCAGCGTAGGCCAGCAACTGTCCGGCGTGACCGACGAGGTAGGCCGCGTCGTCGGGGGCGTCGTCGAGGTCGGCGGGCACGACCCCGGCAGCTTCCTGGGCGGCCACCAGCTGCTCGGGCGAGCCGGTGAGGCCGACGAAGTCGTCGTCGAAGCGGTCGAGCCAGTGTCGGATCGTGTCCGGATCGTCGCGGAGGGGGTCGACGCTGACGAAGACGACGGTCGCTTCGGGCATGCCCGGGCGCTCCAGGACCTCGGCGAGCTGAGCGAGGTGCACCGGGCAGATGTCGGGACATGACGTGTAGCCGAAGTACATAAGGGTCAGCTCCCCCCCGGTCTGCTCGGCGAAGTCGAACGCCTGACCCGAGGTGTCGGTGAGGACGAAGTCAGGGCGTGCGGTCGGTTCGGCCAACTCGACCCCGGCGAGCCCGTGGGGCGACGCATCGTCGGTGCTGACGCCGCTGGCGTTCGAGCACCCCGCCACGGTTGCGATCGACACGACGGCGACCAGACCGAGGAGCAGCGTCGAGACCCGGGTGCGCACGTGTCTGATGCTGCCCGGGCGTCGGCGTGGTTCCAACTCCGGTGGTCATCTCATGGGTCACCCTTGCATCGCCGCCGGTGCCGCACCCGCCGAGGCCCGCCGGTGGGCCGTCGATACCGTGACGGGCCGATGAGCGTGGACGAGCCCGGGGCGGGAACGGGGACGGCGGGGATGGCCACCTGCTTCTCGCACCCCGACCGACCGACGGGTCGCCGCTGCACCCGCTGTGGACGACCGGCGTGCGCCACCTGCCTTCGCCAGGCCGCCGTCGGCAGCCACTGCTTCGAGTGCGCCAGGGCGGCCACCCCGCCCCGCAGCGAGGTGCGCAGGTTCCAACGGGTGCTCGGTGGGCACCCCCTCACCGCCACCAAGGCGATCATCGCCGTCAACGCGGCGGTCTTCGTCATCGGCGTGGTCGTCGACGGGGGGCTCGTCGCCACCGGTGAGCTGCAGCGCGACTACGGCATCTACGGGCCGGCGATCGACCAGACCGGGCAGTGGTGGCGCATCGTCAGCGGCGGCTTCTTGCACGCCGGGCTGTTGCACCTCGGGATGAACATGTTGTTCCTGTGGATCCTGGGACGCCAGCTCGAACCGGCCCTCGGCTCCGCCCGCTTCGTCATCGTCTACGCCGCCGGCCTGCTCGGAGGGTCAGCGGGGGCCCTCCTGCTCGACCCGCTGGCGTTGACCGTCGGGGCGTCAGGAGCGATCTACGGGCTGCTCGGCGCAGCGTTCCTCGGCACCAGGACCCAGAGCGTCGAGACCAGCGACAGCGGGCTCGGGGGGCTGCTCGTCGTCAACCTGCTGCTGACCTTCGTCATCCCCGGCATCTCGATCGGCGGCCACCTCGGAGGGCTCGCCGTCGGCGGGCTGGCCGGGTGGCTGCTGTGGCGTCCGGACCGGGGTCGACGGGCGGTCGCCGCCGTGATCGCCTCGCTCGCCGTGGTGCTGGCGACGTGGTTCGCAGCCGTCGAGGCTGCGTCACGTTGGATGGCCCACCTGTGAGCCGACGCCATCGACGGCCACCGGGCGTCGACAGAGCGATCCGCCACAAGGTCGTCCACCACCGCTGGACCGACGGGCGCGTGCCGCTGCGGCACACGGCGCGCTCGTAGCGCACGAGCTCACGTGGTGGCCGAGGGGTCGCGAGCGGGGCGCCAGTCGCCGAAGCCGTGAGCGACGAGCTTGGCCGCAGCCGTCTGGACGCCGACCGACCACGTCGGGTAGGCGTGCACGGTCTGGGCGAGGCGCCCGGCGAAGGCGCCGGTGCGCATGGCGAGGGCCACCTCGGCGATCAGCTCACCGGCCCGGGGACCGACGATGGTGGCGCCGAGCACCCGCCCGCCCCCGGCGTGACCGGTGCCGTGCCGCGGCCCGGTGACGAGCTGGACGAAGCCGTCGGTCTCGCCCTCGACGACGGCCCGGTCGATGTCTGTCGCCTCGACCTCGGCGACCCTCGCTCCGGGGACCTCTCGTGCCGCCCGGGCCTCGCTCAGCCCGACGGTAGCCACCTCAGGGGTGGTGAACACCACCGACGGGACGACTGCTCCGTCCCATGCGGGCTGCGTCCACCTCCTCCACCCGTCGCGCAGGGCCGTGTTCGCTGCGATGTGGCCGTGCTGACCGGCGACGTGGGTGTAGGCCGGTGACACGGTGTCCCCGGCGGCGAGCACCCCCTCGACGGTCGTGCGCATCCTCTGGTCGACGATGACCCCGCCACCGGCGTCGAGCTGGACGCCGAGCGCGACCAGCCCCGGCGGCAACGTCGGCCGCCGGCCCACCGCCACGAGGAGGTGCCCCGCTGCCAGGTCGGACCCGTCGTCGAGGGTGGCGAGCAGGCCCCCCTCGGCCCGGCGGAGCGCCACGATGGACCGCCCGAGGCGGATGTCGACGCCGTCGGCGGCGAGCCGGGCGGCGAGGAGGTCACCGACGCGGGCGTCGGTGCTCGAGACGAGCCGCTCGGCGGACTCGACCAGGGTCACCTCGACGCCGAGGCGGGCAAGGGCCTGGGACATCTCCACGCCGACGGGTCCGCCGCCGAGGACGACCAGCGACTCGAGCTCGCCCAGGTGGTCGAAGACCGTCTCGGTGGTCAGCGCGTCGACCTCGTCCAGGCCGAGGATGGGGGGCAGGACCGGACGCGCACCGGTGGCCACGAGGAGGCCGCGGCGGGCCGAGGTGCGGCGCCCGTCGACCTCCACGGCCCCAGCGGTGACGATCTCACCCTCGCCGGAGATCACCTCGATGCCCTCGTGGCGCAGGGTCGCGGCGTCCTCGGTGGCGGCGACGCGCTCGACGGTGGCCCGCACCCGGCCGGCGGCGGCGCCCAGGTCTGCGCCGGCTGCTGCTGCTGCGAGCAGGGTCTTGGACGGGACGCACCCGGTGAAGGTGCAGTCACCGCCAGGGCGTTCTCGCTCGACGAGGGCGACCGTCGCTCCCAGCGAGCGGGCGGTGCGGGCGGCGACGAGACCGGCGGTGCCTGCTCCGAGGACGACGAGATCGACGGTGCTCACCCGAGCGTCAACCCCGCCCCACCGCCACGCGTTCCCGACGCCCCTCTGGACCGGCCGCGAGCCAGGGGTCAGCGGCCCCGGGGTCGCCAGCCCAGGGGTCAGCGGCCCGCCGCCGGTCGGGGGGCGCGCAGCGTCCGGCGTGACTCGACGTGGCGGGCCAGGGCCGCCCGGTCGGGGGTGGGGACGGCTCCGGGCGCCGTCGGCACGGTGAGGCGGCCGTCGGTGAGGATGAGCGGCTCGACGAGGTCGGCGGCGAGGTAGGCACCGGTCGGGCCGACGTCCCCGATGATCTGGCGTCCGGGTCGGGCGGCGAGCACGACGAGTGGCGTTCGGCCCACGCCGCTCTCCCACCACCCCCCCATCCAGGCGGTGCCCGCGGTCGGCTCCAGCGCCTCGTCGAGGGCGACCGAGCGGTCGAGGCCCCCGAGGCGCGCCGGCTTGTTCGACACCGACGATGCCGCCCCGAGCGCCACGGCGTCGAGGGCTCGGCGCACCGAGTCGATGGACTCGTCCAGGGCGATCGGGGTCGTGATCTGCGTGGCGAGGCGAGCGTGGTCGAGCAGGGCGTCGGCGGCCAGGGGCTGCTCGATCAGCTCGAGGTCGGCCTCGGCCAGGCGTGCCAGGGCGTCCGCGTCGTCGAGGTCATAGGCGGCGTTGGCGTCGGCGTGCAGCCTCGTCGAGGGCCCGACCACCGCCCTGACCGCGAGCAGGCGGTCGAGGTCGTCACCGGGGGCGATCTTGAGCTTGCAGCGCACCACGCCCGAGGCGACCGCCGCCTCGGCCGCCGCCACCACCTCGTCGATCCGCCCCAGGCCGAGCACCACCCCGACCGGCGTCGTGGTCGCCGTGACCCCGAGGTGGCTGGCCAGCGACCGGTCGTCGCGGCGCAGCTCGACGTCGAGCAGGGCGGTGTGCAGCGCAGCCCGGGCGGTGGGGTGCCCGACCAGCGGGCACACCTCGTCGAGGGTCACCGAGGTGACGTCGGCCGCGGCCAGCACCGCCGGCAGGAAGTGCTCGGCCAGCACCAGTTCGGCGCCGGCCCGATGGTCCGCCACGTAGGTGGGCGCCACCAGCGCCGGGCACTCGCCCCAGCCCTCGCCCTCGTCGGTCATCACCCGCACGAGCAGCAGGCGCCGCTCGTGCTCGAACCCGTGGGCAGCGAGGAGGGGCCGCCACAGGGGCAGGGCGACCCGCACCAGCTCCGCCGCATCGACCCGCACCCACGCGAGGATGGTGCGGTGAGCTGGTCTGACTCCACCCGGGCGATGTGTGAGCTGATCGACGCCGCCCCCTCGCCGTACCACGCCGTGGCCGAGGTGGTTCGACGTCTCGATGCCGCCGGCTACGGATCGGTCGGCGCCACCGACGCCTTCCCCTCGGGACCCGGCCGCTGGTACCTCGTCGATGGCGGGTCGGTCATCGCCTGGTCGGTGCCCGAGGGGGCGGGGGCGACGTCGCCCTACACCGTCATCGGCGCCCACACCGACAGTCCCAACCTGCGGGTCAGGGCCCGGCCCGACGTGGGGGCAGCAGGGTGGACCCAGGTCGGCGTCGAGGTCTATGGCGGCGCCCTGGTGAACTCGTGGCTCGATCGCGACCTCGGTCTGTCGGGCAGGGTCGTCATCGATGACGGCGACGGACCCGAGGTGCGGCTCCTGCTCGTCGACCGTCCGCTGCTGAGGGTCCCGCAGCTGGCGATCCACCTCGACCGTGAGATCGGCGAGCGGGGGCTCCAGCTCGACCGCCAGCGCCACCTGCAGCCCGTCTGGGGCCTCGGCTCGGCCACGTCCGGGGACTTCGTGGACTTCATCGGCGACGAGCTCGGCGTCGATCCGCGGGCGGTGCGGTCCTGGGACCTCATGACCCACGATCTGACGCCCTCGGCGCTGTTGGGCCGCCACGACGAGCTGGTGGCCGCCCCCCGCCTCGACAACCTGTGCTCGTGCTGGTGCGCGCTCGAGGCGTTGCTGCGGGCCGACCGGACCGGGGAGCGATCATCGACGGCGGTCGTCGCCCTGTTCGACCACGAAGAGGTCGGCTCGACGACGGCGACCGGGGCGTCGGGCCCGGCCCTGGCCCGGGTGCTCGAACGTCTGGTGTCAGCAGCAGGCGGTGACCGCGACGATCTGCACCGGGCGATGGCGGCCAGCTGGGTGGTGTCGGCCGACATGGCCCACGCCACCCACCCCAACTACGTCGAACGCCACGAGCCGTCCCACCACATCGCCATCAACGGCGGCCCGGTCATCAAGTCCAACGCCAACCAGCGCTACGCCACCGACGCCATCACCGCTGCCCGCTTCGTCGCCGCCTGCGAGCGCGCCGGTGTGGCCCACCAGCGCTACGTGCACCGCAACGACCTGCCCTGTGGTTCGACGATCGGTCCGGTCACCGCAGCCGAGCTCGGCGTCGGGGTCGTCGATGTGGGCCTCGCCCAACTGTCGATGCACTCGGCGCGTGAGCTGGCCGGCAGCCACGACCCCGAGTCGATGGTGGCCGCCCTGGTCGAGGTGCTGGGTTCGTGACCGCCGCCACCCCCGCCCAGGCCGAGGTGCTCGAGCGCCTGTCGGGTCGGCGGCGGGAGTGGCAGCCCGACCTCCGTGACGAGCTGCGCCAGCGGCTCACCGAGGGCCTGGCCGGCGCCGCTGAGGGACGAGCCGACGAGCTGTGGGTCTCCAAGCACGCGCTCAGCGGGGTGCACGGCTGCGAGCGACGTCACGTCGAGGGCGGCGACTTCGAGTGGAGCGTGGCGACCGCGGTGGGGACGGTGGCCCACAAGGCGATCGAGCTGTCGATCGCGCAGCGGGGCGAGCTGGTGCCCGTCGAGCTGGTCGAGGACGGCGTGGCGCTGCTCGCCAGCGACGGACGCCACGGCGCCAACGGCTTCCTCAGATCGCTGCCCCGGCCCGAGCGGGCCGAGCTGACCGCTCGCGCCATCAGCCTGGTCGGACGCTTCGTCGAGGGCTTCCCCCGTCTTGACCCCCGCTGGCGCCCAGCGGTCGAGACCCGTCGGCGGGCCCCGCTGGTCGATGGTCAGATCGTGCTGAGCGCAGCGTTCGATCTCACCCTCGGTGTCGCCGACGGGCTGATCGCCCGCCGGGTGATCGTCGACGTCAAGACCGGCCGGCCCTGGGCGAGCGATCGCGACGACCTTCGGTACTACGCCCTCGTCGAGACCCTGGTCAACGGGACGCCCCCGGCCCGCGTTGCCAGCTTCTACCTGGATTCGGGGCTCGTCGACGTCGAGGACGTCGACGAAGGGGTCCTCGAGAGCGCCGTCCGTCGCGTGATCGCCGGGGTCCGGCGCCTGTGCGCCCTCGACGCCGGAGCGGCGCCGGTCGAACGGGCAGGTCCGGCCTGTACGTGGTGCTCGCTGGTCGAGCGCTGTGAGACGGGACGGTCCCACCTTGTCGACGACGGCTCTCGCGCCGGTCGATGATGGGCCCCTGCCGTCGCCAGCGGCCGATGACCCGAGGAGCACCATGAGCCTGGTCCGACACGACGTGGCCGACGGCGTCGCCACCGTCACCCTCGACGACCCCGACCGGCGCAACGCCATCTCGTTGCCGATGGTCGACGAGATCCGGGTGATCTTCGACGCGCTGGAAGCCGACGACGAGGTGGGCGCGGTCATCGTGACCGGGGCAGGCAAGGGCTTCTGTGCCGGAGCCGACCTCGGCCAGCTCGAGGGAGCCGGCGACGGCTCGGTCGGTGGCGTCTACGAGGCGTTCCTGCGCATCGCCCGCTCGCCGCTGCCCACGATCGCTGCGGTCAACGGCGCGGCGGTGGGGGCGGGCATGAACCTGGCCCTGTGCTGTGACGTTCGGGTGGCGTCGACCCGGGCCAAGTTCGTCACCCGGTTCCTCGATCTCGGCCTGCACCCCGGGGGCGGCCACACCTGGATGCTGCGCCGTGCCGTCGGCGCGCAGACCGCGGCGGCGATGCTGTTCTTCGACGACGTCATCGACGGCGCCGAAGCCGAGCGCCTCGGCCTGGTGTACCGCTGCGTCGAACCCGACGACCTGGCCCCGGTCACACAGGCCATGGCGTCGCGCTGCGCCTCGTTCCCCCGTCAGGTCGCCACGATGGTCAAGGCCAACCTGGCCCGCATGGCCGGTGTCGCCGATCACGACGAGGCCGTGGCGATCGAGCTCACCGATCAGCTGTGGACGTTGAACCAGCCGTGGTTCGCCGAGCGGATCGCCGCCATCCGACAGCGGGTCGACCGGGGCAGCTGACCCGGATCGGCCCGTCGGCTCCCCCCGAGCGAAGCGGACGCACATGACCCTCGACGAGTGGCTGACCGTTGCGGTCCTCGCCGCCATGATCTTCGTCCTCGTGACCGATCGCGCCCCGGCGGCCTTCGCCGTGTTCGGGTCGGTCGTGGCGTTGCTCGTCCTCGGCGTCATCGACACCGACCAGGCGTTCTCGGGCTTCGCCGCCACCGCCCCGATCGCCATCGCCGGCCTGTACGTCGTGGCCGGAGCGGTCGAGAAGACCGGAGCCCTGTTGCCCGTGGTCGATCTGGTGCTCGGTCCGACCGCGGGGCGACGTCGGCGACTCGCCCGTCTCACCGTGCCGATCGGCGCGGCGTCGGCGTTCATCGCCAACACGCCCGTCGTCGCCCTCGTCGTCCCCCCGGTCGGCGCCTGGGCCGACCGCCGGGGCGAGGCCCGCTCCAAGCTGTTGATCCCGTTGTCCTACGCCTCGATCCTGGGCGGGGTCATCACCGTCATCGGCACGAGCACCAACCTGTTGGTGTCGAGCCTGCTGGCCGACGCCACCGGTGAGCCGCTCGGGATGTTCGAGCTCACCCCCGTCGGGTTGCCCGTCGCCGTCGTGGGTCTCGCCACGGTGGCCCTGTTGGGGCCGACGCTGTTGCCTGACCGGCGCGCCCCGGCTCCCACCGACGCCGAGGCGCGGGACTTCACGGTGGCCATGCGGGTCGTGCCCGACGGTCCGATCGACGGCCGCACCGTCACCGACGCCGGCCTGCGCCACCTCCAGGGCGTCTACCTCGTCGAGCTGCAACGGGCCGACCGGACCATCTCGGCGGTCGGACCCACCCAGACGCTGCGGGGTGGAGATCTGCTCACCTTCGTCGGACGGGCCGAGGACGCCATCGACCTGCAGCGCCTCCGGGGCCTCGAGTCCGCCGAGCTCGAGCACGCCCTGGCCACCGACGGGGGCGATCACATCTTCTTCGAGTGCGTCGTCGGAACCGATTCCCCCCTCAACGGCACCTCCATCCGCGACGCCGGGTTCCGGGGCCGCTACCAATCGGCCGTCCTGGCCGTGCACCGCTCGGGCGAGCGACTCGGCGGCCGCCTCGGCGACATCGTCCTGCGGGGCGGTGACACGTTGCTCGTCCTCGCCGGCCCCGACTTCAGGGACCGGATGCGTGACCGCCGCGACTTCCTGCTCGTCGCCCGCCTCGGCGGACGGTCCCTGACCGCCACCCGCCACGCTCCCCTCTCCCTGGCCGTGCTCGCCGCCGTCGTGGCCCTTCCGGTGCTGGGGGTGCTCGACCTCGTCCAGTCCGCGCTGTTGGCCGCCGTCGGCCTCGTCATCGCCCGCATCCTGACCGTCGCCGAGGCGCGCGCCGCGGTCCAGCTCGACGTGATCGTCACGATCGGGGCGTCGTTCGGTCTCGGTGCTGCGGTGTCAGCGAGCGGGCTGTCGAGCCGCATCGCCGACGGCCTCCTCGACACCTTCGGCGGGTACGGGGTGTGGGGGGCCACGCTCGCGGTGGTGCTGACCACGATGGTGCTCACCGAGCTGGTCACCAACGCCGCCGCCGCCGTGGTGGCGGTGCCGGTCGCCCTGGACATCGCAGCCCGCACCGACCTCGACCCGCGGGTCCTCGTGATCGCGGTGGCAGTCGCCGCCTCGTGTTCGTTCCTGACCCCGATCGGCTACCAGACCAACACGATGGTCTACGGACCCGGTGGCTACCGCTACACCGACTACCTGCGTCTGGGGTTGCCGCTGACCGCGGTGACGGTCGTGACGATCACCGCCGCCGTCGTGTCGCTGGGTTGAGCCCGGCCGGCGCCGGTCAGCCCAGCCAGGTCTCGATGAGCTCACCCCGGCGGGCGTGCCACTCCTCGGCGGTGATGGCGTAGCGGACGTGGTCCTCCCACACGCCGTTGATCAGCAGGTACCGCTCGGCGACGCCCTCGTCGCGGATGGCCAACTTGTCGACCACGCGCCGGCTGGCGGTGTTGCGGGGGATGATCGAGATCTGCAGGCGGTGCAGGCCCACGTCGTCGAAGGCGAAGCGGAACACCCCGACGAGCGCCTCGGGCACGTACCCGTGGCCGGCGTGGTCGACGTCGACCCAGTAGCCGACGTGGCCGCTCATGAACGCCGAGCGCAACACGTTGGAGATGTTGACCTCGCCGACGAACCCGCCGTCGCGGCGAAAGACCCCGAAGGCGTAGCTGCTGCCCAGCTGCCGCTCACGTTCTCGGGCGCTGCACCGAGAGGCGAAGGCGCTGGCGTCGGTCGACGGGTCGAGCGTGCCGTTGGGTCGCAGCGGCTCCCACGGCTCGAGCCACGCCCTGCTGCGGGCGCGCACGTCTCGCCACTGCTCCCAGTCCGCGCTCATCAGCGGGCGCAGCAACAGGCGACGGGTCCCGACCCGGGGGGAAGCCACCGCTCAGCCGACCGCGCTCACCGCTCAGGACCGCCGAACGGGCGACGGCCGCCACGGCCGCCACCACCGCCACCTGATGTGGACCACAGCGCGGCCAGCGTCGCGTCGAGCAGGTCGCTGTCGGCCACCGTGGCGCCGTCACGGTCGAGGCGACGCAGCACCCCGACCAGGATGGCCGCCCCGGCGACGATGACGTCGGCCCGCTCGGCTGCGAGGCCCGGGTTGTGGCGACGATCGGCGAGGGACTCGGTGGCCAGGGTGCGAAAGACGTCCTCGGCTGCTGCGCGAGACAGCTCGAAGCCGTGCACCTGCTGACGATCCCAGGTGGCGAGTCCGATCTCGACCGCGGCCACCGTCGTGGCGGTGCCGGCCACGGCCACGACCCGATCGACGCCGGCGACCGCCTCGTCGACGACCTCGTCGAGGTGCACGCCGATGACCGACAACATCGCTGACAGCTCCTCGGGGGCGGGAGGGTCGTGCTCGACGAAGCGCTCGGTGAGCGTCACCGACCCCATGTCGGTGGAGGCGACCGTCACCGTGGCGTCGGGTCCGTCGCCGGGATCACCGACGGCGAACTCCGTGCTGGCCCCGCCGATGTCGACGACCAGCGTCGGCCCGGCCGTCAAGCCGAGGCCCTCGACCGCCCCGCGGAACGACCGGCGGGCCTCCTCGTGGCCGTCGATGACCTCGACCTCGACGCCGAGCACCTCGGCTGCCGGGCCGAGCAGCTCGACCCGGTTCGGGGCCCGCCGCACCGCTTGGGTGGCCACGGCTGCGATGGCGGCGACCCCCAGGTCCTCACAACGCCGCCGATGAGCGGCCAGCACCTCAAGGGTCCGGTCGAGCGCGTCGCGTGCCAGGGTGCCGTCGGGGCCAGCCGATCGGGCCAGGCCGGTGACCACCGCCAGCCGCTCGACGTCGCGCCCGGGCTCGCCCACCAGCAGCCGCGTCGAGTTCGAGCCGCAGTCGATGGCGGCGACCGGGGCGCTCATCGGGGCCAGTATCGCCCGCTGCTGGGGCCTTGACCCTCGTCATCTCGGGGCTCGAACCCGCCCCGGGCCGATGCCAGCGGCGGGAGCATCTCCTCGACCCAGGCGCCGACGGGGTCGACGCCCCCTGCGAGGTGGTGGGCGAGGTGGGCGTGCAGGCACTTGACCCCCCGCCGGGTGCCGCCGACCCCGCCGCCCGGGCGGGGACCGGCGTGGCCGGGCGCCAGCGCGGCGTCACGCTCGGCGGCGTAGGCGGCGTGGGCCGACGCCAGCGATCCGGGGTCCACGGCACGTTCGGCGTCGCCCACCCCACCCTGGGCCTCGAGACGTCCGACCTCGCGGCGCAACCTGGCGTCGATGAGCCAGTACCGCGTCGGCATCGGTGTGCCGTCATCGAGCAGGGGGGCGTTGCGCAGCACCACCGGGGCGCCGTCGGGCCGGCGCACGACCACCTCGAACGCCCCCCGGGGCACCCGGCCGAGCAGCTCTGTCACCGCCGCGACGTCATCTGAGGACGGCCCCTCGGACCCGTCGACGGTCACCGGTCCTGCACCGCCGGAGCGGCTCGTCTGCTCGGCTGGGCGCCTCGTCTGCTCGGCTGGGCGCCCGTGCGGTCGACAGGCGCTCGGTGCAGGAGACGACCGGCCGGCCGGCAGGCGCCAAGATGAGGATCGGCGATCTGCTCGTCGAGGCCGGGATGCTGTCCACCCATCGCCTCGAACAGGCCCTCGCCGAGCACGAGGCGTCGGGCCGGCGCCTCGGCGAGGTGCTGATGACGCGGGGATGGGTGTCGCCCATCGCCCTGTACGACGTGCTCGCCACCCAGATGGGTCTCGACACCGCCGATCTCGACGACGAACCCCCACCCGCGGTCTACGCCAAGCTGATCCCCGAGTCGCTGGCCCGTCGTCTCGGTGCCCTGCCCACCGGCGAGCACGGGCACCAGCTCGTCGTGGCCATGGTCGACCCGATGGACCTGCGGGCCATCGACGACCTCAAGACCGTCACCGGTCGCAGCGTGCGTCCCGTCCTGGCGAGCCCTGACCAAATGGAGCGGGCCATCAGGACGGCGTGGTCGGGGGGCGAGCGCAGCGAGGTGGCACGGCCGGACCCGGCGCCCGATCCGTCGTCGAGCATCGAGCAGGCCACCTACGACGCCCTGGTCATGACCGAGAGGATGGCCACGCCGTCCGATGATCGATCGGTCGTCGAGTTCGTCCGCCAGCTGCTGCGCACCGCCATCGCCCGGGGCGCCTCTGACGTGCACCTCGAGCCCGACGCCGAGGGCATGCGGGTGCGGCTGCGGATCGACGGCACCCTCCGAGACGCCCGCCGGCCGCCAGCCGGGATGCGCGATGCCATCGTGAGCCGCATCAAGATCATGGCTGAGATCGACATCGCCCAGCGCCGCACGCCCCAGGACGGTCGCCTCACCGTCAGCGCCGGTGGTCGTGAGGTCGGCATGCGGGTCGTCACCGTGCCGACCGTCGACGGCGAGGCCTGCGTGCTGCGGGTGCTCGACAGCGGCGGGGGGACGGCCCCGGCGCTCACCGAGCTCGACCTCGCCCCCGAGCCGCTGGCCGCGCTCGGCGCCGCCATCCGCTCGCCCTCGGGGGGCGTGCTGGTCACCGGACCGACCGGCTCGGGCAAGACGACGACGTTGTACTCGGTGCTCGAGGCCCTCAACTCGCCCGAGCGGGCCGTCGTCACCATCGAGGACCCCGTCGAGTACCGCCTGGAGGGCGTCAAGCAGATCCAGATCAACGTCAAGGCCGGGCTGGGCTTCGCCACCGCGCTGCGGGCCTTCATGCGGGCCGACCCCGACATCGTGCTGATCGGTGAGATCCGAGACCGTGAGACGGCGATCCTGGCTGCCGAGGCGTCCATCACCGGTCACCTCGTGCTGTCGACGTTGCACACGAACTCGGCCGCGTCGACCCCGACCCGCCTCATCGAGATGGGGCTCGAGCCGTTCATGGTCAACGCCGGCTTCGACTGCTTCGTCGCCCAGCGCCTGTGCCGCCGGCTCTGTGCGGCCTGCGCCGAACCGATCGAGCACCCTCCCGGCGTGCTGGCCGAGGCCGGGTGGCCCGGTGAGGGGGCCGATCACCGGTGGCCGGGCGCCGACGGCGCCGAGGTGAGGTGGATGGCTGCGGTCGGGTGCGAGGCCTGCCACGACGTCGGCTACTCGGGCCGCATCGGCGTTCACGAGGTGCTCACCGTCGACGACGAGATCTCCCAGCTGATCGCCGAGCGGGCTCGCGTCCGTGACATCCACCGGGCCGCCGAGCGCAACGGCATGGCGAGCCTGCGCCTCGATGCGCTGCGCAAGGCCGCCCGGGGCCTCACCTCGGTCGAGGAGGTCCTGCGGGTCACCGCCACCTGAGGACGCCGCCGCTCAGCTGCGTCGCAGCGCCCTCAGCACCAACACCAACACGGCGACACCCAACGCCACCGGGGCGACGCGCTTGAGCACCGGGGCGCCGGCGTGCTCGAGCAGATCGACGGGGGCGACCTCGGGGCTGTCGATGGTCCTCGGCATGCCCGACGGCGGAGCCGGCGCGACCGTCTCGTCGTGAGCTGGCGGCGTGGTCACCCCGGGTGCCGTGGCCGTCGGCGTTGCGGTGCCAGACGCAGTGGGCGCTTCGGCTCCGGCGTCGGCCCCCGCACCTGCGTCGGCCCCAGCCGGGGGGGCCTCTTCGGTGAGGACCTGATCCTCCAGGCAGTCGACGAACTCGGCGAGGAGCTTGTTGCTGACATCGGCCAGCACGCCCCGCCCGAACTGGGCGACCTTGCCGGTCACCTTGAGCTCGGTGACCACGTCGACGCGGGTGCCGTCGCCGTCGGGGGTCAGCTGGGCGGTGACGGTCGCCGAGGCGTTGCCCTGGCCCCGGGTGTCGCGCCCGGTGCCCTCGAGCACGGCCCGGTGGGCGGCGTCGTCCTTGGTGACGAAGATGGCCTGACCCTTGTACTGGGCGGTGATCGGGCCGACCTTGACCTTGACCTGACCCTTGTAGGTCTCACCATCGATCTCGGTGAGCTGGGCACCGGGCAAGCACGGGGCGATGCGCTCGACGTCGGTGAGCACCTTCCAGGCGGTGTCGACCGGCACCCCGACGCGGAACTCGTTGGTCAGCTCCATCGTCGGAGGTCCTCCTGGTGGTCGACGTCGCTCGGATCGCCGGGACACGCTACCGCCTCGACGAGATCGGGCCGCTGCTGCACCAGCGAGCGCGCGCCCTCGTCACCGCCGGTCGGCAGCCACGGCCACACGGCACGCGCCAAGCGCACGGGGTTGCGGCGACGACCGCCGTAGGTGGCCACCGCGATCGGGGACGCACTGGCAGCGACGGCCCGCCAGGCCTCGGCGAGGACGCCGGGCTGGTCACCGAGACCGACGACGACCGCACCCGCCCCTCGTCGTCGGGCCGCGTCGACGCCGGTTCGCAGCGACGAGGCCTGCCCGCTCGCCCAGTCCGGGTTGTCACAGATGGCGACGTCGGGCCCGACCAGGTCAGCGAGCGCCTCGTCGAGGGCGACCGCCCCGGAGATCACCAAGACGCCCCCGCTCAGGCCCGCCGCCTGGGCTGCGGCGACGGCGCGGTGCACCAGGGGGCGTCCGGCCACCTCGGTCAGCAGCTTGTGGACCGGCCCGGCGAAGCGCGACCCGGCCCCGGCGGCGAGCACGACCGCCACCGTGGCCCCGGGGCGGCTCAGTGGATCGGCCCCTCGGCGTCACGCAGGGTCGGGACCTGGCGGCCGGTCCGGGCGGCGATGATCTCCGCGCAGATCGACACCGCGGTCTCCTCGGGGGACCGGGCACCGATGTCGAGACCGATCGGGGCCATGACCCGGGTCAGTTCGTCGTCGGTGACGCCCTCTGAACGCAGGCGCTCGACACGGCGGTCGTGGGTGCGGCGGCTGCCCATCGCCCCGAGGTAGCCGGCCCGGGTGCGCAACGCCCCGATGATGGCCGGGACGTCGAACTTCGCATCGTGGGTCAGCACGCACACGGCGTCACGGGGCCCGAGCGACGCACCGACGCGCTCGAGCAGGCGGTCGGGCCATTCGACGACGACCTCGTCGGCCATCGGGAACCGGGCCCGGGTGGCGAACACCTCCCGGGCGTCACAGACCGTCACCCGGTACCCGAGGAAGCGGGCCTGCTGGGCGAGGGCCCGGGTGAAGTCGACGGCGCCGAAGATGAGCATCTGGGGTCGGGCCGCTCGGCACTCGACGAACACCGAGACGTCGGCCTGGCGAGCCTCTCCGTGGGCGCCGTAGTGGCGCAGCTCGCTGCGTCCCATCTCGAGCCCGGCGACGGCGTCACGGGCAACGACCCTGTCGAGCTCGGGGTGCCCGAGCCCGCCGGTAGGCTCGGCGCCGTCGACGACGAGCAGCTTGGCCCCGACGTCGGGACCGTCGATGACGGTGGCCAGGGCCACGGGACGCTCGGCGCGCATGGCGTCTCGCCACCGCTCGAACAGCGTCGGGGCCGCCCCCGTGCCCGGACCGGCCGCGCTGCGCTCGTCGGCCTGGTCGGCCCGGTCCGATGGGTCCGCCTCGTCAGGCGTGCTCACCAGTCGAGCTCCTCGACGAACAGGTGGATCGTGCCCCCGCAGGTCAGTCCGACGGCGAACGCCTCGTCGTCGGAGTACCCGAAGGTGATGACCCCCGGGCCCCGCTCACCGCTCAGCACCGCCAGCGCCTCGATCACCACGGCGCCCTCCACGCATCCGCCCGAGACCGAGCCGGCGACCTCGCCTGCGTCGCTGACCGCCATGGCGGCGCCGGGGTCACGTGGACCCGATCCGTCGACGTCGACGACCCTGGCCAGGGCGACCCGCCGGCCTGCGTGGCGCCAGCGGTCGATGTCGTCGAGCACCTCGATCACGTCGCCTCCTCGCTCGTCTCGGCCCTGGTCCCTCAGCGGTCGATCAGCTCGGCGAGGCCAGCCAGCGCGTCGAGGGAGTGGCCCTCGATGAGATCGTCAACGTAGGGCAGCGCAGCCGCCATCCCTCGCGCCAGCGGCGCATAGCCCGGTGTGTGCTTGAGCGGGTTGACCCAGACCACCCGGTGCGCGACCCGTGACAGACGGGCCATCTGCTCGCCGAGCATCTCGGCCTCGCCGCGGTCCCACCCGTCAGACAGCACGACCACGATCGCCCCCCGGGCCATCCCCCGCACGCCCCACCTGGTGTTGAACTCCTGGATCGACTCGCCGATGCGGGTGCCGCCTGACCAGTCGCGCACGGCATCGGTGGCGGCGTGCAGGGCAGCGTCGGGGTCACGAGCCATGAGCTGGCGGGTCACCCGGGTGAGGCGGGTGCCGAACGTGAACGCCTCGACCCGGGTTCGTCCGGCCACCGCCACGTGGGCGAAGCGCAACAGCGCCCGGGCGTAGGGCTGCATCGAGCCCGACACGTCGACGAGCACCACGATCGGTCGAGGTCGGTCGCCGGGGCGCGTGGCGTGACGGCGGACCGGCTCGCCGCCGGTGCGCATCGCCCGGCGCACCGTGCGCCGCAGGTCGGGACGTCCCCGAACGCCGGCCGCGGCCCGGTGGCGGCGCGCCCGTCGGCGGCTGCCTGCCACCCGCAGCTCGCCCATGAGGGCCCGGATCTCGGCGAGCTCGGCGGCGTTGCACTCGGCGAAGTCCTTGGCCGCCAGCACCTCGTGGCGCGACCATCGCACCGCCAGCACGTCGCCATCGGCTGGGTCGTCGGCCGGTTCGTCACCGCCCGGGTCGCAGCCGGGGTCCTCCACGGCGACGGCGAGCGGTGCGGGCTCCATGCCGCCGACACCATCGGTGATCTCGGCCGCCCACCAGAACGCGGCGAAGGCCCTGTCGTAGGACCCCAGGTGTTCGGGCCGGCGCACCAGCGTGGCCCGCCCGGCCCAGTAGACGGGGTCTCGTGCGCCGAGCCCGGTGCGTCCGAGCGCCTCGGCGTAGTCGGCCACCGCGCCGACCGAGACCGCCACCCCGGCCCGGCGCAGGAGGTGGCAGAAGGCGACGGCGATGCGGACCCCTCGCTCGTCGGCTGCGGTTTCGTCGGCGGTCTGCGCCGGCGTCGGCGGGGGCGGGCTCACGGTGCGAGCTCGGAGAGGAGGCGGTACAGGTACGGCAGGGCCCGTCGGTCCTTCTCGCGATCGGCTGTCTCCTTGGACCGGATGACGGCGCGGAGCGACGCCACGGCGGTCGACGGCCCCCCGCCGAGATCGAGCAACGACGACTCGGCCCGCAGCTGCGGGTAGCCGTCGGCGAACCCAGCCGGAGCGAAGGCGAGATCGAGGTCGCCGGCGGTCGTCGTCAGGTCCAGCATCCTCGGCTGGGCGGCGAGGAACGCGGCGTCGATCGGGAACACCACCCCCAGGCGTGTAGGGTCGAAGGGGCCTGTCACGCCGGCGGGCCGGTCAGCGCCGCCAGCCGCTGCGCCTCGTCGGCCATCGTGGCGATGCGCTCGGCAGGCGTCATGCGCAGCCGACGGGCGATCTGGGTCCGATCGACGCCGTCGTCCGACGCCGTGCGCAGGGCACGACGGACCAGCGCCGCCACGACCGTCGCCCGGTCGACGCCGGCGGCCCCGGCGCGCGCGTCGATCTCGGCGAGCACGCCGTCGGACAGCCGGACCGACACCCACTCGCCGTCGCCGGCCTCGTCCACGGGATCAGGGTACCGACACCGGCCGTGGCGACCGTCGGGTCGTCATGTCGGTCTGGCTGGGTGCTGCCTGCGATGCCGACGTCCTCTGCGATGCCGGTGGCCAACCGGCCGCCCGAACCCGACGAGCCTTCCTGCCACACCGGTCACGACCTGACGGCGGACGCCCCCGGGCGCCCGGCTCGTCGGCACGGAGGGGGCAGAGTCACTCGCAGTGCCGGTCTCGCAACGAGGCGGCTCGCTGCGCAGCGAGGTTCAGCGCGGCGACGCCTTGGGCGTCGTGCCCGCAGCCGAGTGCGCGGCGGAGCTGGCCGCGTCGGCCCAGGTCGGTCTCGGCGTCGATGGCATCGGCGATGGCCGGCACGACGTCGTCGGACATCGTCGCCAGGTAGCCGATGTCGAGCTCGGCGCCGGTGCGCGCCCGCTCCAGGTTGTGGCGAGCGACGAACCCCTCGGCGTCGGCCACGTTGGCAACGACCACCAGCGCGAGCGCAGCCGCACCCGAACCAGCCACCAGCCAGTTGCGATCCGATCCCACGCCGAGGTTGCGGAACGCCGTCATCACCAGCACCACGCCCATCCACACGCTGGCCCCGACCACCGAGAGGCGCAACATGGTCAGCCCGAACGCGTCGTCGTAGAGGGCCATGCGGCGGAGGCTGACCACCACCAGGCCCAGGCCCAGGGCCGGGACCGCGGCGCCGAGCACGACCACGACCCGGTGACCGAGCACCGTCCGGTCGGCCAACGACCGGACCACGCCAAGGAACCCGAGCAGGACCCCGGTGGCCCAGCAGAGCTGGAAGAAGCCGCTGCGTGCGTACTCCGCCGGCGTCAGCCCGGCCGACTCGATGAGCCCGGTCCCCGCATCGGTCGACGCAACGAGCTGGGACACCACGAACAGCGCGAGGACGGCGGCGACGAGGCCGAGGATGGTGCTGAGCTCGACCACGCCGAACCGACCCTGGCGGGCCGGCGCGCCATCAGCTGCCGAGGTGGCACCGGCCATGACGACGACGAGCGATGCGAACAGCGCGGTGAGCGCCACGTGCCCCAGGACCGGGCTGGCGTCGATGTCGGGCGTGAGCAGCGAGGCGAACACGACATCGGCCGAGGCGAGCAGCGCGACCAGGACGACCAGCACGGGGCCGGTGACCAGCACCCCCCGCAGCAGCTGGGCAGCCCGGCCGTGACGACCGATCGACATCCACGGCGCGACCGACCCGATGATCACCAAGTACCGCAGGCCGCGCCCAAGGCCCGACACGGCCCGACCACCGAGCTGGGCCGGGGTCACGTCGAGGATCGATCCGTGTCGTGCGTGGAGCACGGCGACCACGACCAGGGTGCCCGAAAGCATGACGTTGGACCACGCCGACCACGGGCTCGCACGAACGACGAGGAAGAGCGCCGGGACGACGGAGAGGGCGGCGAGGACCCTCGCTCCTGGCCTCATCAGGCGGTGGTCCGCTAGGAGCGACAGGAGCGTCAGGCCGATCGCCGTCGCCACCGCAGCGTTCGCCGGGCCGCCGCGGATGCCGATCTCGGCCACGGCTCCGACGATGAGCGCAGAGCCCAGCAGCCTGTGTGGAGCGGGGTCGCGAGGCGCCCGGCGGCCGTCGGGTAGGTCGATGGCCGGTTCGGTGAGGCTCATCGCGATGCCGCCTTCGCAGCGGGGAGCCGGACGACCATCGAGCAACCTGACGGCTGGTTCGCCTCGGCGTGGATCTGCCCGGCGTGCAGGTCGACGATCCAGCGGGCGATCGACAGTCCGAGCCCGGCGCCCTCGCCCGGGCGACGGGCGGCGTCGGAGCGGTAGAACCGCTCGAACACCTGACCCGCCTCGGATTCGGGGATCCCGGGGCCCTCATCGGTGACCGTGAGCTCGACGCCGTCACGGGTCGAGCGAGCGACGAGCACCACCGGACGGTGAGGGGGGCCGAACCGCAGGGCGTTCGACGTCAGGTTGGCGAGCACCTGGTGCATGCGGTCGGTGTCCACCGAGACGCGCAGATCGGCGGGCTCGGACTTCACCTCGAGGCAGCGACCCGGTGCGTGCAGGCGGGCCTCGGCCGCCACGGCGTCGAGCACGCTGGCGGCGTCGACCACCTCTCGTCGCAAGGGGACGACGCCCGACTCCAGGCGGGACAGGTCGAGCAGCTGGTTCACCAGCCGTCCGAGGCGCTCGGTCTGTTCGAGCATCGACCCCAGCAGCTTCGGCTCGGCCTCCTCGACCCCGTCCACGAGGTTCTCCAGTCGCGCCTGGAGCGCAGAGATGGGCGTGCGGAGCTCGTGGGAGGTGTTGGCGAGGAGGTCGCGACGCATCCGATCGACCGTGGCGAGCTGGGCGGCCATGTCGTTGAAGGCCCGAGCGAGCTCGCCGACCTCATCAGCGGAGGTGTCGGTGACCCGCTGGGACCAGTCGCCATCGGCCATCCGCCGGGCTGCGTCAGCCATCTCCCGCAGCGGCGAGGTCATCCCGTGGGCCAGCACCTGGACCGCGGCGAGGGCGATCGCCGCCGCGACGACGAGGCGCAGCCACGTCGGGACCCCGAGGCCGAGCCCGACCGCGGACACCACGGCGCTGATGACCACGGCGATGACGATGGCCACGCCGAGCTTGAGCTTGATCGACCCGAGCCGATCGAGTGGGCGCATCGTCACGCCCGCCCACCCGAGGAGTAGCCGATGCCGTGCACGGTCCGCACGACGTCCTCGCCGAGCTTGCGGCGCAGGGCGCGCACGTGCGAGTCGACCGTTCGCGGTCCGGTGCCGTCGGCGTATCCCCACACGGCGCCCAAGAGCTGCTCACGGCGGAACACCGTCTCGGGCCGTGCGAGGAGGTGGGCGAGGAGGTCGAACTCGATCGGGGTGAGGTGGATCTCGGTGCCGTTGCGACGGACGCGGCGGGTGGCTGGATCGAGCTCGAGATCGTCGTGGCGCAGCACGACACCCTCAGCGGCATCAGCGACCCGGCGCAGCACCGCCCGGATCCGGGCGACGAGCTCGCGGGGGCTGAAGGGCTTGGTCACGTAGTCGTCGGCGCCGACCGACAGCCCGATGACGAGGTCGGTCTCGTCGTCTCGTGCGGTGAGCATCACGACGGGGACGCGCCGATCGGCCTGGATCCGTCGGCACACCTCCAGACCGTCGATGCCGGGCAGCATCAGGTCGAGGACCACCAGATCGGGCCGCAGCTGCCGGCACGCCTCGACCGCAGCCAGCCCGTCGCCCTCAGCGCTGGCGACGAACCCCTCGCTGCGCAGCCGGCTGACGACCGCATCAGCGATCGCCGGTTCGTCCTCGACCACCAGCACCCTCGTCACGTAGCGCACAGTAGGAAACGCCCGTCGAGCCCCGTTGGACGACTCGTGGAGATCTCGCGCAGATCACGACCCGGCCGCAGCCGAGCTGAACTGGCGGCAGAGACGAGCGGCCGGCCAGAGCGCGACATCGCCACCTTCCCCGTGTTGTTGCGCTGCGTGGTTGCAGTCGGCGGCACACCCCGCCGGTAGCGTCCGTCGCACTTCCCCCGTCGAACGTGGCGCGAGGTGTGAGACCATGATCGGTGATGCAGGAGAGGTGCACGAGCTCTACGGGCTGTTGGAGTCACAGCTCGGCGACCGGACGACGGAGCTGTTGATGTCGCGGATGCCGCTGGCGCCGGCGTCGGAGCTGGTGACCCGGGCACGGTTCGACGTCGGCATGGCCGAGATGCGGGGCGAGTTCGCCCGCATCGACGGGCGCATCTCCGAGCTGGACGGGCGCATCAACGGGCGCATCTCCGAGCTCGGCGGCCAGATGCACGAAGTGGCCGCGAAGGTGCACCGCACGATGGTGCTCGGCGTGATCGGGTCAAGCGTCACCACCGCCGGCCTCGTCCTCGCCGCCACGTCGATCTCCTGAGCGCCCGCCCGCCCGCCGGCGCCGCCTGTTCTCGGACCTCTCAAACCTCGAGAGCTCGGGATCCTGTGGCCGCCCTCGCCCGGGCGTGCTGGGCCAGGGCCTCGAAGCCGTACCCGGCCACCCGTGACCGGTCCTCGGAGTACTTCAGCACCGCACCGAGGCTCACCTCGATCACCCGGGCGTCGAGGTGCACGGTGCCGAGGCGGCCCAGCGCCGCGGCCCAGTCGATCGTCTCGGCCACCCCCGGGGGCTTGTAGAGGTCGAGGTCGCGCAGCTGTTCGACCGCAGCGGCGACCTCCCGTGCCAGCGTCGCTGCCACCTCGGGGGCCCGCAGCGACACGATCGCCACCTCACGCTCGAAGTCGGGGTGCTCCAGCCAGTGATAGAGGCAGCGCCGCTTCAGCGCATCGTGCACGTCACGGGTGCGGTTCGAGGTCACCACCACGACCGGCGGCGTCACGGCGCGGAAGGTGCCCAGCTCGGGCACCGTCACCGAGTGATCCGACAGCACCTCCAACAGGAACGCCTCGAACTCGTCGTCGGCCCGGTCGATCTCGTCGATCAGCAGCACCGGTGGCGGACGCCCCTCATCGGCACCGCCGATGGCCCGCAGCAACGGCCGCCGCACGAGGAACCGCTCGGAGTACAGCTCGTCCTCGAGCGCTGCGGCGTCTGCACCCGTGGCACCGACCGCCTCGGCGGTGCGCAGGTGCAGCAGCTGACGGGTGTAGTCCCACTCGTAGAGCGCCTGGGAGGCATCGATGCCGTCGTAGCACTGCAACCGGATCAACTCGCCGCCGGTCCACGCCGACAGCGCCTTGGCGATCTCGGTCTTGCCCACCCCGGGCTCACCCTCCAACAGCAGCGGGCGCTGCAGCTCGAGCGCGAGGAACACCACCGTGGCAAGACCCTCGTCGGTGAGGTAGTCCTGGGCCTGTAGCCCGGCCCGCACGTCCTCGACGTCGAGGCTCAGGAGGATGCGGCCTGCAAGGCCCGCCGGGTGAGCACCCGGGCGAGGTGCTGGCGGAACTCGGGGCTGGCGTTCAGATCGGTCGGCGCCTCGGTGCCCTCAGCGGCCAGCTCGGCGGCCTCCTCGACCGACGCCCCGCCGTCGAGGGCCTGCTCGACCTGCCCGGCGCGCACCGGCGTCGACCCCATGTTGACCAGGGCCACCCCGGTGGTGCCGTTGCGCACCGCCGCCACGCCGACGATCGCCCAGTCCTGGGCCCGGCGGGTGAACTTCTGGTAGTTCCATCCCGCCCCGGGCACCTTCGGCACCCGGATCTCGGTGAGCAGCTCGGTCTCGGCGAGCGCCGAGGTGAAGTACCCGGTGAAGAACTCTCCGATCGGGATCTCACGGGTGCCGTCGGGCCCCTGGGCGACGAGGGTGGCGCCGAGGGCCAACGCCGCGGCCGGCAGATCCGACGCCGGGTCGCTGTGGGCGATGCTGCCCCCGATCGTGCCGCGATGGCGCACCTGGGGGTCGCCGACCTCGCCGGCGACGTGGGCGAGCATCGGGCACTGCTCGGACAGCAGCGGGTCGTGCTCGAGCACCGTGTGACGGGTGAGGGCCCCGATGGCCAGGTGATCCCCGGCGTCGCGCACGTAGGACAGCTCGTCGAGGCGGCCCACGTCGACGAGCACCGACGGCACGGCCAGGCGCAGCTTCATCATGGGCAGCAACGAGTGGCCCCCCGCCAGCAGCTTGGCCTCGTCGCCGTGCTCGGCCAGCAGCGAGACGGCGTGCTCGGCGCTCTCGGCCCGGACGTAGTCGAAGGCGGCGGGGATCACGACGACGCTCCCTGGGGCTGGACGGTGTGGCTCTCGGCGGCGCAGGCCAGGACGGCCTTGACGATGTTGTGGTAGCCGGTGCAGCGACAGAGGTTGCCCTCGAGGCCGTGGCGCACGTCGGACTCGGACGGCTCGGGCTGCTCGTCCAGCAGCGACACCGCCGCCATGACCATGCCGGGCGTGCAGTAGCCGCACTGCAGGCCGTGGTGCTCCTGGAAGGCCGCCTGCATGGGGTGCAGCTCGTCGGCGGAGGGGGCGAGACCCTCGATGGTGGTGATCTCGGCCCCGTCGGCCTGGACCGCCAGCACCGTGCACGACTTCACCGACTGGCCGTCGACGATCACCGTGCAGGCGCCACACGATGAGGTGTCGCATCCGACGTTGGTGCCGGTGAGCCCCAGCCGCTCCCGCAGGTGGTGCACCAACAGGGTGCGGGGCTCGACGTCATGGCGATGCTCTGAGCCGTTCACGTTCATCGTGACGTCCACGGATGACCCCTCCTCTGGTGGCGCCGGAGCGCCCGTTCTACTGCACGACCCGGACGGCTGGGCGCGCTCACGGCGTGATCCGCCGCAACCCTGTGAGGGCGAAGGCGCCGAGCACGACCACCGATGCCCCGAGGGCGAGCAGCCCCGGCCAGGTCGAGGACCACGCCCACCCGTTGGGCAGGGTGGCCTGGCGTCCCAGCTCCAAGATGTTGGTGATCGGGTTGAAGCGGGCGGCGTCGTGGAGCCAGCCCGTCGAGATCGACAACGGCACCTGGGCGGTCGAGGTGAACAGCGTGATGAAGATGCCGAGCTGGAACAGCGGCGCGACACGCTCGTCGCGCGCCCGGTACATCACCCCGAGGGCGAAGCTGGCCGACATCCACGAGATGCCGATCACCGCCAGGGCCAGACAGGCCAGCCCGAGCGCCCCGCCGGTGAGGTCGGCCCCGGCCACCAGTCCGATGCCGAACACGACGACCCCGACGACCACCGCCCGGCTGACCGACATCAGCACCGTGCCGACGTAGATGGCGCTGCGGTGCGCCGGCATCATCAACAGGCGGTCGAAGAAGCCGTCACCGAGGTCGCGTCCGGTCATGAACCCCGCCCCCAGTCCGGAGAAGCCTGCGCCCTGGAGGATGACGAAGGGCAACAGCCAGCTGCGGTAGTTGTCGGTGGGGAAGCCCGGGATGTCGGTCAGCGAGGGGAACAGCCCGCTGAAGGCGACGAAGAAGAAGATGGGGAAGAACGCCACGACGACGAGCAGGCCGGGGAAGCGCAACGTGCGCAGGTTGCCCCGCCACCACACGATGCCGACGCTGGCCACCCAGCGGCGCAGACCGCCGACGGCGGTGACCGGCTCTGCGACCCGCGTCGCCGTCACGACCGCAGCCTCGACCGCAACGACAGCGCAGCCAGGCCGACGAACGCGGCGGCGACGCCGGCTGCGGTGACGATGGCCCCCACCGCCCCCACCGGATCCCACCCGACGATGACCTGCTCGCGCAACCCGTTGATCATCCAGCTCACCGGGTTGACCGATGCGACCGCCTCGAACCACCCGCCCGCCAGCTGGGGCGGGAAGAACGCCGAGGACATGAACACCAGGGTGAAGAAGATGGGGAAGTAGCCGTTGACCTCCTCGACCGAGCCCTTGCGGAAGCCGATCGCCATGGAGAACGCCCCGATGGCGATGGCGAACAGCCCGGCGGTGATGGCCAGGACGACGAACCCGGCCACACCGGCCTGCACGCCGGCGCCGAACAGCACCAGCAACAGGCTGAACACCACGCCGAGGACCAGGCCGTAGACGGCCTGGCCGCTGAGGCGTCCGAGGAGCAACGACAGCCGCGGCACCGGCGAGGCCACCAGCCGGTCGAAGAACCCGTTCTGGATGTCGACGGCGATGTCGTTGCCCGCCGTGGTCGACGAGAGCATCACGCCCTGCATCAGGGTGGCCGGCAACAAGAAGCTGAGGTAGCTGTCGACCACGGGGAAGCCGGGCAGATCACGGGCCCTGGTCAACGCCGCGGTGTTGACCGCAGCGAAGAACAGTGGGAAGGCCAGCCCGGGGATCGACGCTTGGGGTTGGCGGATCAGGCCCCGGATCGAGCGCATGGCCAACGTGCGGGTCGGCGCCCACCAGCCCCGCTGACGACGGGCCGGGGCGTCCCGACGCTCGGCGACCGCGGTCACGGCGCAGCCGTGGCGTTGGCCTGCGCCGAACCCTCGAGGCGACGGCCGGTGGCCTCGGCGAACACGTCGTCCAGCGTCGGCTCCTCGAGTTGGATGTGGTGGACGTGGATGCCGGCGTCACCGAGGGTGCGCAGCACGTCGGCGAGGGCGGGGGACCCACCGTTCAGGCCGATCGCCACCCGCCCGTTGCGGGCCGGGCGGGTCTCTCCGTAGCTCGCCAGCAGCTCGGCGGTGCGCTCCTGGGCCTCTTCGTGGACCTCGAGGCGCAGGGTCGGTGAGCCGACCTCGGCCTTGAGCGAAGCCGGCGTGCCCGCCCGCACGATCGTGCCGTGATCGATGATGCCGACGCGGTTGGCGAGCTGGTCGGCCTCCTCGAGGTACTGGGTCGTCAGCAGGATCGTCGCCCCGAGCTCGGTGTTGAGGCGACTGACCTCCTCCCACAGGGCGGTGCGCGACGTCGGATCGAGCCCGGTCGTCGGCTCGTCGAGGAACAGCACCGACGGCTCGTGGATGAGCGACATCGCCAGATCGAGGCGCCGCCGCATGCCTCCTGAGAAGGTGCCGACTCGACGATCCGCCGCCGCGGTCAGACCCACCCGCTCGAGCAGCTCCCCGCCGCGCTGGCGCACCGTCTTGTTGGGGATGCCGTGCAGCACGGCCTGCAACTTCAACAGCTCGGCGGCGGTCATCAGCGGGTCTATGGCGGCGTCTTGGAGGGCCACCCCGATGGCAGCGCGCACCGCTGCGGGCTGGCGGACCACGTCGTACCCGGCGACCACCGCGTGACCTCCGGTCGGCGCCAACAGGGTGGTGAGCATCCGCACCGTGGTGGACTTGCCGGCCCCGTTGGGCCCGAGGAAGCCGTAGATCTCGCCCTCGCTGACCTCCAGGTCGACGCCGTCGACCGCCACCAGCTCGCCGAAGCGTCGCTGCAGGTCAACAGCGACGATCGGAGGATCGGCGCTCACGAACTCGCGTCGGCGAGCGCGCGCCAGACCCGTTCGGGCGTGGTCGGCATGTCCACGTGGCGGACCCCGAGGTGGGTGAGCGCATCGACGACGGCGTTGTGCACCGCCGGGGTCGAACCGATCGTGCCCGACTCGCCGATGCCCTTGGCCCCGAGCGGGTTCATCGGCGTGGGCGTCTCCATGGGTACGAGCTCGAAGGTGGGCAGCTCGGCCGCGGTGACGAAGGCGTAGTCGGCGAAGTTGGTCGTCTGGGGGTTGCCGAACTCGTCGTAGATGACCTCCTCGAGCAGCGCCTGGGCCACGCCCTGGGCGATGCCGCCGTGACGCTGGCCCTCGGCGAGCAGCGGGTTGAGGATCTTGCCGGCGTCGTCGACGGCGATGAAGCGGGTCAACTCGACGTGGCCGGTCTCGGTGTCGACCTCGACGACGGCGAGGTGGGCCCCGAAGGGGTAGGTGGGGCTCTCGGACTTGAAGGCCTCATCGGCGGACAACCCGCCGCTGGTGGTCGACGCCTGGGCCAGCTCGGCCCAGTCACGGCCCTGGCTCGGCGTGCCGACGACCTGGAAGCGACCGGCGGCCTTGTCGAGCTCGACGTCATCGACGTTGGCCTCGAGCAACAGGGCGGTCAGCGTCTTGGCCTTCTCGATGACCACCTGGGAGGCCTGCCACACCGCGGAGCCACCCAGCTGCAGCGAGCGCGACCCGAAGGTGCCCACGCCGACGGGCACGAGGTCGGTGTCGCCGTGGACGACGCGCACGCGATCCATCGGGATGCCGAGCTCCTCTGAGGCGATCATCGCCCAGGCCGTGGCGTGGCCCTGGCCGTGAGGTGAGGTGCCGGTGTACACCGTGGCGCTGCCGTCGGCCTCGATCTCGACCTTGCCCTGCTCCTCACCGGCGGTCGGCCCGGCGGTCACCTCGACGTACACACCGAGGCCGAGGCCGAGCTGGCGGGTGTCGCCACGCTGGCGCCGCTCGGTCTGCTCGGCGCGCAGGTCGTCGTACCCGGCGGACCGCCTCAACAGGTCGAGGCTGGCGCCGTAGGCCCCGATGTCGTAGGTGGCCCCGGTGGGGGTGGTGGCGGGGAACGCGGTGGTCTCGTCGTCGAGGTCGGCGCCGATCAGGTTGCGGGCGCGCACGTCGGCGGGGTCCATGTCGATCTCGGCGGCGAAGCGGTCCATGGCTCGTTCGATCGCCGCGGTCGCCTCGGGCCGCCCCGCCCCCCGGTAGGCCACGGTCGAGACCTTGTTGGTGACCACGCTGCGGCCGCTGGTGCGAACCTTGGCGATGTCGTACACGCCGAGGGCCATCACGTGGGTGAGGAAGGGCAAGAAGGCGCCGAGGGCCGGGTAGGCCCCGCAGTCGTGGACCACCTCGATCGAGTACGCCTGCACCCGGCCGTCCCGGCTGCCGCCGATCGTCACGGTCTGGAGCTGGTCGCGGCCCTGGCCCATCGCCAGCATGTTCTCGGTGCGGGTCTCGGTCCAGCGCACGGGCCGACCGACCCGCCGGGCCAGCCACCCGAGCAGCACCTCCTCGGGGTACGCGCCGATCTTGGGACCGAAACCGCCACCCACGTCAGGGGCGATGACCCGCACGCTGCCGGGTTCGAGGCCGAGCCCTCCGACGACGACGTCACGCACCTGCTGGGGGGTCTGGGTCGAGGTCCACAGGTGCAGGCGACCGTCATCGGCCCACCCGGCGGCGGCCGAACGCACCTCGAGGGGCGCGCCGGCGACCCTCTGGTTGCGGATCGCCAGCTCGACGACGACCTCGCAGTCGTCGAAGAAGCCGTCGGCGTCCACGGCGGGGGCGCCCATCGCAGCGATGTCGAAGGCCACGTTGGTGCCGGCCTCGGGGAACAGCAGGGGCGAGCCCTCGGCGGCGGCGGCGACCGGATCGGTGACGGGCTCGAGCTCGTCGTAGTCGACGATGACCAGCTCGGCGGCGTCTTCGGCCTCGGCTGGGCTGTCGGCGACGACGACGGCGACGGGTTCACCGGCGAAGCGCACCCGGTCGGCGGCCAGCAGCGGCCGGGTCATGGCCGGGTTGTAGAACGGCATGGCCGGCTCGGGGGCGGGCAGGTCGAGGTCGGCGTGGGTCAACACGGCGACGACCCCGGGGGCCGCTTGGGCCTCGGAGGTGTCGATGCCGGTGATCGAGGCGTGTGCGATCGTCGAACGGACGTAGGCGACGTGGGCTGCGCCGCTCAACAGGTCATCGACGACATCAGCGGCGTAGGTGCCGCCGGCGGTGAGGAGCCTGGGATCCTCGACTCGCCGGACTCGGTTGCCCAGGATGCTCATGTGGTCCCCCTCCTCTGAACAGCGCCCGGATCGTAGCGGTGACCCCCCGGTGCGCCGAACCCGTGCGTCCGAGCGAGAGCGCCCCCCGGGCAGCCGAGGGGGCTCAGCCGGGGTCGAGCGCCCGGGCCAGCCCGGGGAAGGGCCAACCCGCCGGCCAGGCCACCGGGGCCCGGCGTGGCGGGCGGATGACGTAGAGCTCGTCGTCGGGCCTGGTCAACAGGAACTGGTCGCGAGCCATCAGTTCGACGGCGTCGGGGTCGCGCAGCTCATCGGCCCGGGCCGACAGGGCGGCCACCTCGACGTCGAGGCGCTCGAGCTCGGCCTCGGCGGCGTCGATGCGCTCGCCCTGGTCCCTGAACAGCCCCAGCGGGGCGACGTCGAACACCAACACGGCGCCGAGGACGACCATCGACACCAGTGGCAGCCCGATCCGCACGAGGCGGTGTCGCAGCGGCGGTGACGACCTGGGCGGGTGCTCCAGACCGACGGGGCTCATCAGGCCTCCTTGAAGGTGGCCGCGCCCAGGTAGCGGGCGTCGGCGCCGAGCTGCTCCTCGATCCGCAGCAGCTGGTTGTACTTGGCCACCCGGTCGCTGCGCGCCGGCGCCCCCGACTTGAGCTGGCCGCAGTTGGTGGCGACGGCGAGATCCGCGATGGTGGTGTCCTCGGTCTCGCCCGAGCGGTGCGACATCATCGAGGTGTAGCCCGCAGCCGTGGCCAGCGAGACCGTCTCGAGCGTCTCGGTCAGCGTGCCGATCTGGTTGACCTTGATGAGCACCGAGTTGGCGACCCCGGCGGTGATGCCCCGGGCGAGGCGGTCGCCGTTGGTGACGAACAGGTCATCGCCCACCAGCTGCACCCGGGATCCCAGCCGGCGGGTGAGGGTCGCCCATCCGTCCCAGTCCTCCTCGTCGAGGCCGTCCTCGATGGACACCACGGGGAAGTCGTCACAGAACGAGGCGAGCAGGTCGACCATGCCCTCGGCGTCGAGCGAACGTCCCTCGCCGGCCAGGACGTAGGTGCCGTCGGAGTGGAACTCGCTGGCGGCCACGTCCATGGCCACCGCCACGTCGCGCCCAGGCTCGAAGCCGGCCCGCTGGATCGCCTCGATCAACAGGGTCAAGGCGTCGCGGTTCGAACCGAGATCGGGAGCGAAGCCGCCCTCGTCGCCGATGGCGGTCGACAAGCCCCGCTCGCCGATCACCGAGCTGAGCACGTGGTAGGTCTCGACGCCCCAGCGCAGCGCCTCGCCGTAGGAGGCGGCGCCGACGGGGGCGATCATGAACTCCTGGAAGTCGATGTTGTTGTCGGCGTGCTCGCCGCCGTTGATGACGTTCATCATCGGGACGGGCAGGACGTGGGCGTTGATGCCCCCGACGTAGCGGTACAGCGGCAGATCGACGTGATCGGCCGCGGCCCGGGCCACCGCCAGGGACACACCGAGCATGGCGTTGGCGCCGAGGCGTCCCTTGTCGTCGGTGCCGTCGAGATCGACGAGGACCCGGTCGATCATCCGCTGATCGAGCCCGTCCAGGCCCTCCAGCGCCTCGGCGATCTCGCCGTCGACGTGGCCGACGGCGCCCGTGACGCCCTTGCCCTGCCACTCGGCGCCGCCGTCGCGCAGCTCGACCGCCTCGAACTCGCCGGTGCTGGCCCCCGAGGGGACCATGGCCCGCCCAGCGGCTCCCGAGGTCAACACGACCTCGACCTCGACGGTGGGGTTGCCCCGGCTGTCGAGCACCTGGCGTCCGAAGATGTCAGAGATCGCGCTCATGGCGTCGAGCTTGGCACCCCGAGGCGGCGAGCTCGTTCACCCCCGGCCCGCCCCCGGTGCGGCCGACGGGGCGGCCGGCCAGGCTGGCTCGGGATCAGCCGACCAGGCTGTCTCGGCGTCAGCTGACCGGACAGCTCAGACGGGCCGGAACCAACGCCAGGTCGTGGTCGCCACCAGCGGCGTGCCGGGTTCGACGACTGCCACCTCGCCGTTGTGGGCGTCGGGGCGGTCGGTCTGGGGTTCGAGGCACACGGCGCGCTCGCGGCGGTCGAAGGCCACCCAGTGCACGCAGCTGCTCGACAGCTCGAGCTCGAGGGCTCCAGGCCAGCGGACCCGGGGCGGTCGCAGCACGTCGGTGAAGCAGTCGTCCCAGGGCCCTGGGGTCGGCGACGTCGTCGTGCCGTCGGGGATCCCCTCGTCGTCGAGGACGTACATCGACTGGGCCTCCAGCTCGATCACGGCGGGCTCGCCCCGGTCGAGGTGGCGCCTGAACCACGGGTGCCACCCCATCGTCACCGGCATCGGAACAGCGGCGTGCAGCTCGAGGCGCATGGTCAACGCCTCACCGGTCAGCTCGACCCGATGCTCGACGTGGCCGCCGTAGGGCCACCCGGGCCCGAGCTCGCAGCGGAAGGTCTGATCATCGACGACGGTCCAGGCGGCGTCGAACACCGTGCCGTGGATGGCGTGGCCCTCGAAGTTCGCGGGGAGCTCGTGCTCGTCGCCCCGCCAGGAGAACCGGCCGTGGCGGATCCGCCCGGCGAAGGGGGCCATGACGAAGGCTCCCCACGACACGGCGGCCTCGACGCCGCTCGTGCCAGGGGCAGGTTCGGTCAACATCAGCTCGCAGCCGTCGACGACGAGCGAGGCGATGCGGCCGCCATGCGCCAGGTCGATCGCCACCTCGACGTCGTCGGCGCGCTGGGTCACCCGCGACGTGCCGGTCCGGTCGGCGCCAGCGGTGCTCACGGCCGCGCCCGCATGCTCAGCTGGTGCAGGGCAGCAGGAGTGAGGTCATCCAGATCGAGCCCCTCGGCTCGAGCCTGGGCCTCGGTCCCCCGCACCAGGTCGACCAGCTCGCTCGCCCGCCGGCGCAGCGCACCCTCGGCGTCGACGCCAGCATCTCGAGCCAGCGAGACGACCGAGAACAACAGGTCGCCGATGCGTCCGGCGTCGACGTCCGCGGGCTGGCGCAGCTCGGAGAGCTCGACGGCCAGTCCGCCGACGACGGTGGCGTGGTCGGGGGGGACGAGACCGATCGCTGCGGCCTTGCGCTGCACCTTGGCGGCGCGGGCCAGGGCCGGCAGGGCGGCCGGGATGCCGTCCATCACGCTGTCGCGCCCCTTCTCGTGGCGCTTGGCCGTCTCCCAGTTGGCCATCACGGCGTCGGCATCGGCGGCCCCTTGGGGCCCGAAGACGTGGGGGTGGCGGGCCACGAGCTTGTCGTGCACGCCCCGGCACACGTCGGCCAGGTCGAAGCGGCCCGCCTCGGCGCCGAGCACCGAGTGCAGCACCACCTGGAACATGAGGTCGCCCAGCTCCTCGGCGAGGTGCTCGGCGCAGTCGTCGCCGGTGCCGTCGAACGAGTCGATGGCCTCGAGCACCTCGTGGGCCTCCTCGAGCAGGTGTGGGGCCAGGCTCTGGTGGGTCTGGCGGGCGTCCCAGGGACACCGCAGGCGCAGGGTGCGCACCAGCTCGTCGAGGCGCACCACCTCAGCGGCGACCGGCGCCGCCAACGTCGGCAGGTAGCAGCAGGTGAGGTGGTCGGGCTCGACGCTGCGGTCGAGCTCGCTCCAGGGGACCTCGGTGACGGTCTCATCAGCCAGACCGAGGCGCTGGAGCACCACGACGGGCTCGTCGGGATCGCCGTCGACCGCGAGCTTGAGGTCAGAGAGCACCTGGCGGTCGTGGGTGTGGGCCACCAGCAGGGGGCCCCGCTGCCCGGCGGCCTCGACGCCGAAGCGGTGCCCGTCGACGAGGCGGACCCCGGCGTCGACCGGATCGACGCCGAGGCGCGCCCAGACCAGATCCAAGAACGACATCGCAGGGTGGCAGGTGACCTCGACCCGGGGGTCAGCGACGAGCAGCTCCACGCTGCGCTCCAGCACGAACGGTGAACCGGGCACGGCGTAGAGGACCTCGCCGTGGCGACCGGCGGCGTCGACGAGGCGCTCGGCGATCGTGGCGTAGACCTCGTGGTAGACGTCGGCCGCTTCGTACACGTCATCGAAGGTCCGAGCCCCCGAGACGACCTCGGCGCTCGGGTGGCGAGCGGTGCGCACGAAGCGAGCGTCGGGCGCCACGGCGTCGATCGCGACGGTCGTCGCCGGGGGCACCAGGTCTGCGCTGGCGGGGCCGAGACCGACGACGGTGATGCGGGGCGCCACCTCAAGAACCCGGTTGGCCGGCCACGTCGCCGGCGAGCGGTGCGTCGTCCTCGGGGGCGAGCGGGGAGACGACCGTGCGCCCGTTCCACGATCCGTATCGGGGCGAGATCTCGACGTCGGCGTCGGTGAGGTAGCTCAACAGCTCCTCGTTGACCGTCTCCTCGGCGATCGCTGCGCTCTCCAGCTGCCAGCGTTCGGTGGCCAGGGCCTCGACGGCTTCGAAGTCGAGGTCGGGCCCGCGCCCCTGCACCTCGATCACGTGGAAGCCGAAGTCGGTCTCGACGACGTCGCTGATCGCGCCGACCTCGGCCGTGCGGACCGCCTCGGCGAAGGGCTCGACGTAGCGCTCTGGTGAAGAGCAGCCGAGATCGCCGCCGACTGCCGCTGACCCCGGATCGATCGAGACCTCGGCGGCGACCTCGGCGAACGGGTCAGCCCCATCGACGATGCGCCGGCGGGCCACAGCGGCCTCATCGGCATCCTCGACGAGCAGGTGACGCACGCAGACGACGTCGGCGAGCTGGTCGGCGTTGCGCTCGAACCACTCCCGAGCGGTGGTCGCGACCCCCGCCTCGGCGAGGATCTCGCGCTGGACCGCCACCCGGGTCTCCTGGCGCCCGGCGAAGGTGTCCAGCCAGTCGGTGGCCACGACGCCCTGATCGATGTCGGCCAGCTGGGCGCGGTCGTCGTCGGTGACGGTGCCGCCGAGGTCGCGCAGGGCATCGGTGAGGACGACATCCTCGACGCGCTGCTGGAGGAGCTGACGGGCTGCCTCACCGCTGAAGTTGCCGCCCGGGCCACGTTCGAGCAACGCCACGAGACCGGGGTTGGCCTCGGCGAACTCGGCCGCGGCCGCCAGCTCGTCACGCAACGACTCCTCGGAGATGTCGGTGCCGTTGACCGTGGCCGCCGGTGAGGTCGTCGAACCGCATGCGCCGAGGGCGGCGGTCGCGACGACGAGGAGCAGCGGGCGGAGCCAGGTGGGGTGCGACGGCACGGGCGCCGAGCGTAGGCCGGACCGGGCCGCCGACGGCACCGCCGGGCCACGCCGGCCCCGCCCCCTGCGCTCCACCACCGGCGACCGCCTCAGCGGGCAGCGAGCACGGCGTCGACGACCTCGTCGACCGATCGGACCGAGCGGTGCGGGCCACCCGGGCCGAGGCCTTCGGGATCGAGGTGCACCGGCACGAGCCCGGCAGCGGCTGATCCCTCCACGTCGTTGCGGTGGGAGTCACCGACGTAGGCGCATCGCTGCGGGTCGAGCCCGAGCGGCTCGACGGCGTGAGCGAAGATCGCCGGGTCGGGCTTGAGGATGCCGACGATCCCAGAGTCGACGATGACGGCCACCATCGTCCCCGCTCCGGGTCCCACCTGAGCGATGGTGGCGTCGGCGAGCACCTCGGCGATGTGGCCGTCCGCGTTGGACACGATGGCAGCGGGGACCCCGGCGTCGACCAGACGGGCCAGGGCGGCGACGTTGGCGACCACGGGGTGGGTCCACAGGCGCCGGGACGGGGTGGCGTGCCACAGCTCGTCGAGGGCGGCCACCCACCGGGGCTCTGGATCGACGCCGAGGGCGGCGAGGTAGGCGAGGTGGTAGGCGGGCCAGCGCTCGGGGGCGTCGCCGCTGCGGTCATAGGCAGCGATGCCGTGGTGGTGAGCCCGCACGAACTCGCCCTCTGGGCGCCCAGCCGTCGACGGCACCGCCGCGCTCACCAGATCGGGGCGGGGCACGACGAAGACGCCACCGACGTCGAACACGACCGCATCGACGTCCAACGGCCCTGCGTCGGTCATGCCGCCACCTCGACGGGGACGAGCTCGTCGAGCAGATCACGCACCACCGCCGCCGGGTCGGCCCCGGCGGGCACGGGCACGATGAGCTCGGCCGAGCCCTCCTTGTACTTGGCACCCCGGGCCAGACGTCGGAGGCGGATCTCCTGGCTGGCCTTCAGCTCGACCGGGGCGAGGCGCACCGTCCCGGGGCGGGTGACCCCGACCTCGTGCACCCCGATGCGATGGCACGCCGCCCGCAGCGCGGCGATGCGCAACAGCGCCTCGGCCTCGGGAGGCACGGGGCCGAAGCGGTCCTGCCAGTCCGAGCGCACGGCCTCGACGGCGTCGTCGGTGGTCACCGCAGCCAGACGGCGATACGCCTCGAGGCGCAGCTCCTCTCGCCCCACGTAGGTCTCGGGCAGGTAGGCGACGGCGGGGAGGTCGATCTTGACCTCGGCCGGTGGTCGCACCGGTTCGCCCTTCAACTCGGCGACGGCCTCGGACACCATCTCGACGTACAGGTCGTAGCCGACTGCGGCGATGTGGCCGGACTGGGTCTCGCCGAGCAGGTGCCCGGCGCCTCGGATCTCCAGGTCGCGCATGGCGATGCGGAACCCGCTGCCGAGCTCGGTGGCCTCGCCGATCGTCTTCAGCCGCTCGTAGGCCTCTTCGGACAACGAGACGTCGGTGGGGTGGAACAGGTAGGCGTAGGCCCGCTGGCCCGCCCGACCGACCCGGCCCCGCAACTGGTGCAGCTGACCGAGTCCCAACAGGTCGGCCCGATCGACGACGAGGGTGTTCACCGAAGGCATGTCGATGCCCGACTCGATGATCGTGGTGCACACCAAGACGTCGTAGCGGCCCTCCCAGAAGTCGAAGACGATCTGCTCGAGGGTGCCCTCGTCGAGCTGGCCGTGGGCGACGGCCACCCTGGCCTCGGGGACCAGCTCCCGCAGGTCGGCTGCTACCCGCTCGATGTCGGCCACCCGGTTGTGGACGAAGAAGACCTGGCCCTCCCTCAGCAGCTCACGCCGGATGGATTCGGCGACCGCCCGCTCGTCGTACTCCCCGACGTAGGTGAGGATCGGCTGGCGCTCGGCCGGTGGGGTCTGCAGGAGGGTGAGGTCGCGGATGCCGGTGAGGCTCATCTCGAGCGTGCGGGGGATGGGCGTGGCGGTCAGGGTCAACACGTCGACGTCGTTCTTGAAGCTCTTGATGCGCTCCTTGTGGCCCACGCCGAAGCGCTGCTCCTCGTCGACCACCAGCAGTCCGAGATCGGCGAAGGCGACGTCGGCGGCGAGCAGCCGGTGGGTGCCGATGACGACGTCGACCCCCCCGGTCGCCAGCCCGGACACGACCTCACGCTGCTGGGCCGGGGTGAGGAACCGGCTCAGCAGCTCGACGCGAGCCGGGTAGGGCGCGAAGCGCTCGGTGAAGGTCGAGTGGTGCTGGCTGGCCAGCAGGGTGGTCGGCACCAGCACCGCCGCTTGGTGACCCGACTGGACGGCCTTGAACACCGCCCGCAGGGCCACTTCGGTCTTGCCGAACCCGACGTCGCCACAGACCAGCCGGTCCATCGGCACCTCGGACTCCATGTCGGCCTTGACCGCCTCGATGGCGGTGGCCTGGTCCGGCGTCTCGGTGAACGGGAACGACTCCTCGAGCTCGCGCTGCCAGGGAGTGTCGAGGTCGTGGGCCACGCCGGTGGCGGTGGCACGGGCCTGGTAGAGCACGACGAGCTCCTGGGCCACCTCACGCACCGCCGAGCGCACCCGGGCTTTGGTCTTGGCCCAGTCGGCGCCGCCCATCTTCGACAGCGACGGGGTGTCACCGCCGGTGTAGGGCCGGATGAGATCGACCTGATCCGAAGGCAGGTAGATGCGGTCCGACCCCCGGAACTCGAGCTGGAGGTAGTCACGCTCGGCGCCCATCAGGGTGCGGGTGACCATGCCGCCGTAGCGGGCGACGCCGTGCTGGTGGTGCACGACGTGATCACCCGGTTGCAGCGTCTCGAAGATCCGCTGGGCGCCCCGGCGGCGGGGTCGGGCACGGCGGTGGGTCGACCGGCGACCGGTGAGGTCGGTCTCGGTGAGCACACCGAGACCGACACCGGGCAGGATCGTTCCCCGCTCGAGGGGGGCGACGACGACGTCGAGGTGCAGACCCGCCTCACGGAGCGACTCGGCGATGCGCGCCGCTGACCCGGCGCCCTCGGCGGTCACCACGATGTCGGTGCCCTCGGCGAGCAAGCCGTGCACCTGGGCCATGAGGCGGTCGGACCCGCCGACCACGGTCTCCCAGGCCCTGGTCTCGACCACCGGCGCGTCGGGCCCCGGCGCGACGCCGACGATGCGCCAGGTCGCCGAGCGGGGGGCGGCCAGCCCGCGTTCGGATCCGAGGTGCAACCGTGGCAGCCGAGCTGCGCCCTCGCCCTCGTCGACGTCGTCGCCGTCGGTGGGGGCTGCGCCGGACGAGTGGGACCGGCCAGCGACGCCGTCGACCCCCCAGGTGACCGCCAACGACCGGGCCAGGTCGGCCTCCTCGGCGACGAGGTCATCGGCACGGTCACGCAACCGGCGGGGCTCGACGACCCACAGCAGGGCGTCGTCGTCGAGGACGTCGACCAGCGTGCGCTCCTGCTCGGCGACCCAGGGCAGCCACGACTCCATGCCGTCGAACAGCTCGCCGGCCGCCAGACGTTCCCACTGCTCACGCCCCCACGGCTCGGCGACGAGCAGCTGCTCGGCGCGGCGCCGCACCGACGGCAGGGCGAGCAGCTCGCGGGCGGGCCACAGCTCGACCTCGGCGAGATCGTCGCTGGAGCGCTGGTCCGCCACCGAGAACGCGGTGAGCCGGTCGACGTCGTCGCCCCAGAGGTCGATGCGCACCGGACCGTCGGCGGTGGAGGGGAAGACGTCGACGATCGAGCCCCGCACCGCCACCTCGCCGCGCGCCTCGACCTGGTACTCACGCCGGTACCCCCAGCCGACGAGGGCGGCGACGAGGCGCGTCGGGTCGGCGGTGGCGCCGGGGCGGACCACGATCGGGCGGACCGCCCCGGCGTGGTCGGGGATGCGCTGGAGCAGCGAACGGGCCGAGGCGACGACGACCTCGGGCCGACGGGCAGGATCGCCGAGGCGGGCGATGGTGCGGATCCGACGACCCATCGTCTCGACCGCCGGGCTCACCCGTTCGAAGGGCAGGGTCTCCCAGGCCGGGAACCACTCCACGGCGTCGGCACCGAGGAGCACGCCGAGATCCGACGCCAGCCGCTCGCCCTCCCCCGCGCTCGGCACCGCCACGACGAGGGTGCCCTCCCGACGGCGGGCGACCGCAGCGGCCACCAGGGCGCGCGCCGGCTCGGCCACCGCCAGGGTGGCGTCACGGCGCGCCAGCACCGAGCGGATGGTGGCGTCGTCAGCGAGGAGGTCACAGAGCCCGGTCAACGGCATCGCAGCGGATCTGAGGATACGGGACCCCGCCGACGTCCGACGCGAGTGGACCGGTCACCTCGGGTCCACATCAGCGGTCGCGGCGGTTCCAACGGTTCATCGCCTCGTCGACGCCACGGGTGATGACGTCGACGACGGCATCGGTGGCCTCGGCGACGCCGACGTCGAGCTCGGTGCGCTCGACCGCAGGCGGCCGGGACAGCACGTGACCAGCGCCGTCGCCCCGCCCCGGCGGGCGACCCACACCGATGCGCACCCGGACGAACTCGGCGGTGCCGAGGTGCTGGCGCAACGATCGGAGTCCGTTGTGGCCGGCGAGACCTCCGCCGGCCTTGACCCGCACGGTCCCGGGCGCCAGGTCGAGCTCGTCGTGCACGACGACCACACGAGACGGGTCGTCGACGCCTCGACGCTTGACCAACTCGGCACCGGCCAGCCCCGAGTCGTTCATGAACGTCTGGGGGAAGGCCGCCACGACGCGCAGATCGCCGAGGCGGATGTCGGCCGCCAGCGACTCCTCACGTCGCGAGGGCCGCAGGCCGCCGTGGGGCTCGGCGAGACGCTCGACCACCTCGGCGCCCACGTTGTGGCGGGTGCCGCGGTAGGTGTCACCCGGATTTCCGAGCCCGATGACCAGCCAGTCCGCCGGGGTCCCCCGCCGGTCCTTCCCACGACGGAACGCCGAGGGCAGCGCCATGCGACTACTCGCGATCGCCGTCGTCGTCGTCGGCGGGCTCGTCGACCTCGGGGTCGTCGTCGCCGAGCAGCTCTTCGGCCTCGGCGGCGGCCTCCTCGCGCTCGGCGGCGATCGTGGCGGCGGTCCTCTTCCCGACCGCCAGGACCTGGTCGACCTCGAGGAGGATCTCCACGCCCTCGGGCACCGGAAGGTCAGCGACGGTCAGGTTGCGCTCGAGGGTCATCGCGGAGATGTCGAGCTCGAGCTCGGCGGGCATGTTCGCCGGCGCAGCCGAGATCGGGATCTCGTTGAGCTGCTGCTCGACGACGGCGCCCTCAGCAGACACCTCCTCGGCCTCGCCGACGAGGGTGAGGGGGACGCTCACCTCCATGGCCACGCCCCGCTCGACCAACAGCAGATCGATGTGGTCGATCGTCAGCTTCACCGGGTGGCGCTGGAGCTCGTAGACCAGGGCGAAGGTCGTCTCGCCGTCCAGCTCGAGGTCGACCGCGGTGTTGACCCCGCCGCCGGCGATGGCAGCTCGCAGGTCGGTCCACTCGACCGAGACGGGGGTCGCCTCACGGCCCTTGCCGTAGACGACGCCGGGCACCCGGCCCTCGGCGCGCAGGCGGCGGGCCGCCGAGCTGCCGGTGGGGCGCCCGGATCGGGCCGTGAGCTGAGCTGTCATTCGACGGTTCTCCTCGACGCCGGCGCAGGGACCTGCACCCCTCGGAACAGCCTCACACCGTACCGCGCCCGACCCCACCCACACGCAGTCGTCTGCGCCGCTCGCAGGCAGAACGCCGACCTTCTCCCGGGGTAGAGAGCATCTGGCGCTTCCGTCGGTCGGGGCGGCGAGGTTCAGCCGGTCATGCGTAGGCCTCAAGCTGGTGATCGAGCGTCCAGATCCGGACATCGGCAAAGCTGCCTCGCCTGGCGAACGCATCCCGCTCGCAGAGGATGGCGAGGTCGCTGGTGCCCATCTGTCGGTTCCCGAGCAGATCAACGAGCTCAGACCAGTGCCTCCACCGTCGAGCAGCCCACGCAGGAACGGCGCATCCCCGGTCACGGCGTTCAGCCTCCGCGGTGGGTTGTCGTCCAGCGCTGCGACGAGGAATTGGCGCAACGCATCGGCTGCGCTTCGCCTGTCACCATCAGCCTGCGCGATGCGGTTACCGGTCTCGATGACCGCCGTCACGGGGATCACGAACCGCACGCCCTCCGCCTGCCGCTGCCGGAACTCCTCGACGACCATGGGCCGGTCCTGCGACCTACCTGCACGCCGACCAGTGGGCAGAGGACCGACGTGTCGATGAAGTCCACGACGCCGCTCACAACAGGCCGAGCACGTCCTCGAGCAGTCCCGACGAGACCACAGGGCGGTCGCCGGGTCGGAGCCGACCAGCGGTCGCAGCGTCCCCCAGCGTTCCGGCGGTGACGACGTCGAAGTAGTTGGGCATCTCGGTCAGGCGGTGCAGCCGCGTCCAGCCCTCGGCGTCGCGTGCGCACACCGTGACGCCGCCGTGATCGGTGCCGCCCACCGCATCGAGCATCGCCGGGCTGTGGGTCGTGGCGATCGTGCGAACGTGCCGGCCTGTGGTGCCTTCCCTGATGCGGCCCATCATCTGCGCCGCCTGGGACGGGTGCAGCCCGTTCTCGACCTCCTCGATGACCAACGTCGTGGACGGGACGCCGGTCAGGCCATCGCGTGGCGACAGGGACGACCGCTGCGCCTCGGCCGGTGGTTCGAGCAACGCAGCGACGATCGCGAGCGTGCGCAGCGTGCCATCGCTCATGAGCCGGGCCGGAACGGTCCTGACGTCGCTGCCGATGCGCTCGTGCATGCACAACATCACGTCGTCCAACGAGGACGTGACCACGTCGAGCTCCACGACATCGGTCTCGGAGAGGTCCCGGACCACTGCGAGGGCGCGCCCAGCGGTGGCCGGATCGGCGAGGAGCCGCTTGATGACGGCCGACAAGTCGTCTGCCTGTCGACGCAAGCGGTCATCGCGCTCGGGGACGTAGTGGCGCATGGAGTGCGGATTCGGATCCAGGACGAAGGTCTCGGCCAAGACGGAGAGGACCGTCTCGGCGGCCTCGTGGACCTTCTGTCCCGCCTTGGTCGACGCCGGGACCCGACCGAGGACCTGGCTGGTCAACAGGTGCGTGGCCCTGAACGTCACCGGGGGGTTCCGCCCCTGCTTGCCGTTGTTCCAACGAGCGACGACGTCAGCCGACTGCGGGTCGGCGTCGTCGGTCTCGAGCAGCACCTTCGGCTCCCGGCCTCTGCTCCCCCTGACCTGCAAGCGCTCCCAGGTGATCTGCACCACCGGCTCGGTCTGCACCCGCACGTCGAGCTCGACACGGGCGCCGTCGTGGTCGACGGCGCATCCGAGCGCGAACGCGGTGCTGCCGAGCGGGGCGCAGCCGTCGGCACCACCCCGGATCGCCGGCCCATCGCGCCCACCGTCGAGGAGCTCGCGCACCTCCCCACCGCTGGCGAGCTGGGCGAGGACCCACAGCCCGTCCAGGACGTTGGACTTGCCGCTGGCGTTTCGGCCGACCAGCAGGGTGAGGTCACCGATCGGCAACACGGCGTCGCGCACGCTCTTGAACGCGCCGAGCCTCAACTCTGCGAGCGCCCGACCTCCCATGATCCGAGCGTACGCCCGAGCCCGGGCCTCAGCCCAGGTTCTCGCCGCCGAAGATCTCTGACACCGAGGTGTCCTCGAACACCGCATCGAGCGCGTCGGCGAGCACCCCGGCGATCGAGAGCACCTCGAGCTTGTCGAAGTGGTGGTCCGAGGCGACCGGCAACGTGTTGGTGACCACCACCCGAGACAGATCGGAGTTCTTCAGACGGTCGACCGCCGGCCCCGAGAACACGCCGTGGGTGGCGGCGGCGAGCACCTCGGCCGCTCCAGCCTCGACCAGGGCCCGGGCCGCCTTCACGATCGTGCCGGCGGTGTCGATCATGTCGTCGACGATCACACAGACCCGGCCCTCGACCTCGCCCATGATGCCGAGCGCCTCGACCTCGTTGGCCCGTGCGGTGGAGCGCCGCTTGTAGATCGACGCGACGTCGGCGACGAGGTGGCGGGCGTAGCGCTCGGCGACCTTGACCCGGCCCGAATCGGGCGAGACGACGACGAGATCGCCCTGGACGGTGCGGCGCAGGTGCTCGACCAGCACCGGTTGCGCCGTCAGGTGATCGACGGGTCCGTCGAAGAATCCCTGGATCTGTCCGCTGTGCAGATCGACCGACACGATGCGCTGAGCCCCGGCGACGGCGATCATGTTGGCCACGAGCTTGGCGGTGATCGGCTCTCGTCCGAGGGACTTGCGATCCTGGCGGGCGTAGCCGAAGAACGGCACGACGGCGGTGACCCGCTTGGCCGAGGCCCGCCGGGCGGCGTCGATCATGACGAGTTGCTCGAAGATGGCATCGTTGAGGCTGCGACCCTCGGTCGACACGTGGGACTGCACCACGAACACGTCACAGCCCCGCACCGACTCGCTGAAGCGGCACTTGACCTCCCCGTTGGCGAAGTCGACCAGGCCGGCGTCACCGAGGGGTAGGCCGAGGGCGTCGGAGATCTCCTGGGCGAGGCCCGCGTTCGAACGACCGCTGAACAGCTGCAGCCGCTTCTTGGGGATGACCTCCACACCACCTCCGACCGGGCCCCGGGGGCCTCGAACCTAGTCGCCCATCAACTGACGTCACCGCCTCGGGTGAACGAGCCGACCGCCGCGCCTGGTGGCACCACGTCACCCGGCCCGAGGGCGACGAAGGGTCCGATCGACGCACCCGAGCCGATCGAGGCACCCACCGCGGTCGTCCGCTCGATGCGGGCCCTGCTCCCGACGACGGTGTCGGTGAGGCGCACGTCGGGGCCGAGCTCGGCGCCCTCGGCGATCGTGGTCTGGCCCTGCAGCATGGTGGAGGGGAACAGGGTGACATCCCGGGCCAGCACCACCGTCGAGTCGACGTAGGTGCTGGCCGGGTCGATCATCGTGACCCCGGCCGACATCCATCGGTGGTTGATGCGCCGGCGCAGCTCGACCTCGGCCGAGGCGAGATCGACCCGGTCCTCGACCCGGCGGACCTCGGCGGCCGCGTCGGCGACGTGGACCTCGACCCGGTACCCGGCGCCGTGGAGCACACCCACGACGTCGGTCAGCTCGGCGGTGCGCTCGCTGGCGGCCACGAGGCGCCGCAGCGCCGGCCCGAGCAGGCTGCGCCGCACGACCAGCACCGACGAGGTGATCTCGTCGGTGGCCACACCAGCGACATCGGGATCTTCGACCACCTCGACGACCCGGCCGTCTCGACCGCGGCTCGCCGCTGGGCCCCGCTCGCCCGGCCGACGGGGGACCCCGAGCAGCGTGGCGTCAGCGCCAGCGTGGCGGTGGGCGGCGACGAGCCCGGCCACCGTCGCCGGCTGGAGCAGCGGCAGATCGGCCGGGGCGATGACCACATCTGCGCTCTCGTCATCGAGATCCTCAGAGGCGAAGGCGGTCAGGCCGATCGCCACCGCGGCCGCCGAGCCCGGCCGGCGCACCGACTCGACGACGTCGGGGGCGACCCCGGATGAGCACTCACCGAGGGTCTTGGCCACGCGGTCGCCCTCGCTGCCGACGACGACGACGGCCCGGTCGACGGGCGGGGCGGCAACGGCGTCCAGGACGTAGGAGATCATCGGGCGGCCGCACAGGCGGTGCAGGGCTTTGGGCCGGGTGCTGCGCATGCCGACGTCATCGCCCGAGGCCAACACGATCACGGACAGAGGTGGGGTCATCGCTCGCGGGGGAGGACTCGAACCTCCATTCTCGGAACCAAAATCCGATGTCCTGCCGTTGGACGACCCGCGATCAGAGGGTGGTTCCACGGTACCGAGCGGCCGGCATCGACCGGTGGCCCCCGCCGGCGACCGGCGGGACAGGGGGATCGGGGCGGCGGGGAGGGCGGCGGGAGGTGGGCGCCGGTCCGGCTGGCGGTGGCGGGCCGCCTTGGGTAGCTTCGATCCTTCGTGGGTTCGTTGATCAAGAAGCGCCGCAAGCGCATGCGCAAGAAGAAGCACAAGAAGCAGCTGCGCAAGACGCGGTACCAGCGCCGCAACAAGTAGCGCTCAGGCGGTGTCGGCCACCAACGCCGGCACGCCTCGGTGGCTCACCCCGTGATGGGCCCCGATCACGAACCAGGTGCCCCCGCTGCCGGCCAATCGAGGCGTCGCGTCGGTCGCGGCGGCCAGGGCGTCACGCCACTCGCCGAGGCGGGGTTCGACGTCGAGCGCCGCCGTCGTCAGGTCGTTGACCTCGTCGGCCGGCCCGCCCAGACGGTCCCAGGCGGCGTACACCTCTGCGGTCGACACCCCAAAGGGCGGGGTCAGCAGCGTGACCGACGTCGACGCCGGAGGCAGCGGCTCGATCCGCTCGCCGATGCCGGTGACCCGGGCCCGTCCGCCGATCACGCAGAACGGCACGTCGGCGCCGAGCCGGGCGGCGAGGCCGAGGTCGTCGGTGCCCGCCCACCGCAACACTGCGGCCGCATCAGCCGACCCGCCCCCCAGCCCCGCCTCGCTCGGGATGCGCTTGTGCAACCGCACCGCAGCGGTCCGACCGGCCGCTCGCAACGCCCGGACGACGAGGTTGGTGTCACCAGAGGGCACCTCGCCACCCCCCGGGCCCCACTCCGAGCCCCGCCCAGACCCCCGCATCGAGATGACCTCCAACGAGATCACCTCGGCCGGCGTGATGTCGAGGACGTCGGCGACCGTCAGCGTCGTCATCTCGGCATCGAGGGTGTGCAGACCGTCGTCACGACGTCCGGTGACGTGCAACGACAGGGTCAACTTGGCCGGCGCTCGCACCCGTTCGGTCGCCCCGGGGGTCATGACGGGTCCCGGTCCGGGCTCGCGGCCCGGGCGGCGGCGGCCAGGCGCGCCCAGTCGTCCAGGGTCAGGGTCTGGGGCCGGGCCGACGCCTCGACGCCGGCGGTCTCGAAGGCGGCATCGGGGACCAGACCCGCCAGCGATCTACGCAACATCTTGCGGCGCTGGGCGAAGGACGAGGCGACGAGCTCCAGGGCCCGGGGCTCATCGGCCGGGGCGATCGGTGAGTCGGTCCGGCGCACGATCTCGACCAGGGCCGACTCGACCTCCGGCGTGGGCCAGAACACCGTCCGGGGCACCCGTCCGACGATGCGGACCCGGGCGTGGTGCTCGAGGCGCACCGACAACGCCCCCCGGTCGGTGTCACCCGGCGGGGCCACCAGGCGACGGGCCACCTCGAGCTGCACCATCACCAGGAACCGCTCGATCTCGGGCCGGTGCTGCACCAGATCGGCCAGCAGCGGGGTGCCCACGTTGTACGGCAGGTTGGCCACGAGCACCCACCGGTGCACGCTCAGCAGGCTCGCCCAGTCGAGGCGCATGGCGTCGGCGACGACCACCTCGACCTCAGCGCCTGCCGCCACGCCAGCCAGGTTCGCCGCCAGCAGCTCGGCGAGACCCCCGTCGAGCTCGACTGCGGTGACGTGGGCGCCGGTCTCGACGAGCGCCAGGGTGAGCGAGCCCGGCCCCGCCCCCACCTCGATGACCCGGTCCCCCGGGCCGACCCCGGCCAGGCGAGCGATGCGGCGCACCGTGTTCGGGTCGATCACGAAGTGCTGACCGAGGGCGTGACGTGGCCTCAGACCGGCGGCCGCGAACGCCTCGGTGAGCTGGCTCGCCGTCAGCGTCACGTCGAGGCGACGTGGGCAGGGCCAGCCGCCGGGGGGCCGGGCTCGGGCGGGCCGAGCACCCTGCGGGTGTTGGCCACCGTCGCTGCGGCCACCACCCCGACCGGTTCGCGGCGGGCTGCGGCCACCGCCGCTCCGACCACGGGGACGAGCCCGGGGCGGTTCGGGCGGCCTCGGTGTCCCTGGGGGGCCAGGTAGGGGCTGTCGGTCTCGACGAGCAGCCGGTCGAGGGGACACAGCGCCGCCGCCGCCCGCACCTCGGGGGCCGAGGGGAACGACACGATGCCGCTGAAGGACAGGTGGGCTCCGAGGTCGAGCGCCCGACGGGCCTCGGTCGGGCCCCCGGTGAAGCAGTGGAACACGCTGCGCTCGGGCGGGCCCTCGGCACCCAGCACGTCGAAGGTGTCGTCCCAGGCCTGGCGGCTGTGGATGACCAGGGTGAGGTCGTGGGCGTGGGCCAGGGCGATCTGGGTCGCGAACACCTGGCGCTGGACGTCACGGGGCGAGTGGTCGTAGTGGTAGTCGAGCCCGCACTCCCCCACCGCCACGACGTCAGAGGTGGCGAGCACCTCTTCGAGGCCGTCGGTTCCGTGGCGGGCCTCGTGGGGGTGCACCCCGGCGGTGGCCACCACGTCGGGGCGCCCGGCGGCCAAGCGCACCTGCTGGCGGCTGTCAGCGACGTCGACCGCCACGGTGACGAAGCCGACGACCCCCTGGTCGACCGCCTCGTCGGTGGCGGCCAGCCCCACCGCCTCGTCACCGAGGTGGCAGTGGCTGTCGATCCAGACGACGTCGGGGCTCACGTCGCCAGCCGGGGGAACAGCGCCGGACCCTTGGTCACGCCCAGCCCGCCCGGGTAGCGGCCCCACTCGACGTCACCGGGCACCCGCTGGTCGGTGACCGAGCCCGCCAACCCGAGGCGTGACCAGATGGCCTGTGCCGCCCTCGGCACCGCCGGGGAGCAGAGCACGGCGGTGATGCGCAGCGCCTCGACGGCGTCCCCGAGCACCCCGTCCACCTCGGGTCCGGGGTCGGCCTTCCACGGTTCGGCGTCCTCGAGCAGGCCGTTGGTGGCCCGCACCAGCTCCCAGGTGGCGGCCAGCGCCTCGCTCGGGCGCACCTCGGTCCACGCGGCGGTCGCCCCTGCCACCGCAGCCGCCGCCACCTCGGCCAGCGGCGAGCCCTCACGGGGGGCGGGGCCCAGGCCCCCGCTCTTGGAGCCCACCAGGGTCGTCGTACGAGCCAGCAGGTTGCCGAGGTTGTTGGCCAGATCGGCGTTGTAGCGGGCGACCATGCCCTCATAGGAGAACTCCCCGTCCGGTCCGAAGGGCTGGTCACGCAGGAAGTGGTACCTGAACCCGTCCGAGCCGAAGTCGGCGGTGAGGTCGCCAGGGGCGATGGCGTTCAGCCGGGTCTTGGACATCTTCTCGCCGCCGACGAGCAGGTACCCGTGGACGTGGACGTTGCGGGGCGGCTCGAGGCCGGCCGACATCAGCATCGCCGGCCAGTAGACGCAGTGGAAGCGCAGGATGTCCTTGCCGATGAGGTGCGTGCCCGGCCACCACCGCTCGAAGCTGCCCGAGCCGTCGCCGTACCCGGCGGCGGTGAGGTAGTTGATGAGCGCGTCGTACCAGACGTAGGTGACGTGGGAGGGGTCCCACGGGATCGGCACGCCCCAGTCGATGGAGGTGCGGCTCACCGAGAAGTCCTGGAGCCCCTGGCGGACCAGACCGAGCGCCTCGTTGCGCTTGGTGGCCGGGCGCACCGGGTCAGCCGCCGACGTCAACCACTCGACGAGGCGGCCCTCGTAGCGGCTGAGGAGGAAGAAGTAGTTCTCCTCCTCCATCTCGATGACCTGGCGGCCCTGGGCCTCCAACGCCGCCACCTCCTCGGCGCCGACGTAGGCCTCGTCGGCCACCGAGTAGAGCCCGCGGTACGTGCGCAGCTCGATGTCGCCGTTGTCCCGACAGGCCTGCATGATGGCCTGGACGGTGTCGTGGTGGCGGGGCTCGGTCGTGCGGATGAAGTCGTCGGGCTCGACGTCGACGGTCCCCCAGGCGTCACGGAACCGCTGAGAGGTGCGGTCGGCCCACTCGAGCGGCGACACCCCGGCCTGCTCGGCCGCTCGCATGACCTTCAGGCCGTGCTCGTCGGTGCCGGTGAGGAAGCGGACGTCGTCGCCGAGCAGGCGGTGCCAGCGGGCGAGGGCGTCGGCGGTGACGGTGGTGTACGCGTGGCCGATGTGGGGGGCGTCGTTGACGTAGTAGATCGGCGTCGTCACGTAGAAGCTCGACACGTCGGCGACCCTACCGACGCCGGCGACCACCGGCGCCGACGCTGGCGACCACCGGCGGATCTCGCCCGCTCGTCCTATGGCCTGGGGAGCTGTGGCCGACAGAGGCGGGTGTGATCGCCCCGAGCGCTCCGGTCCCGCCATCTGCGTCCCGCCGGGTCGACGACGGCGCCACCCCCGCCCGGGTCCTGGCCCTCGCCGCCGGCGGAGCCGGACTCGCCTGGCTCGGATACCGGGTGGTGGCCACCCGCACCGGCGTGCCGCTGGCCTGGTGGCTCCCGCTGTTCGTCCTCGAGGCCGCGGTGTGGGTGCGCTTCGCGCTGTACGCCTGGGCGGCCTGGCGACTGCCCCCACCCCGCCCTGGCCGATCGACGGCGGCGCCGACCGTCGACGTCATCGTCTGCGCTCACCACGAGAGCGTCGACGAGGTCCGCACCTCGCTCGTGGGCTGCGCCAGCCTCTGGGCTGCCCACCAGCTCGTCCTCGTCGACGACGCCGACCGGGACGATCTCGCCGAGCTCGCCCGGTCCCTCGGCGTCACCCGCCTCACCCGCCCCGGTGTCAGCGGCGCTCGCTCCGGCGCGCTGCGCCACGCCGTGGGACAGACCGACGGTGAGCTCGTCGTCGTGCTGGACGCCGGGGCCGCTCCCCTGCCCGATCTGATCGATCTGGTGTGGCCGGCCTTCGACGGCCCCGACGTCGCCTTCGTGCAACCGGCGGTCGCGTACCTCAACGACGACAGCGTCGTGCACGTCGACCGCACCGAGCACGAACGACGACTCGAGCACGAGGTCCTCGGACCGGCACGCTCGCACCGCGGCGGAGCGGTCTGGCGGGCCTCGGGGACGGTGGTGCGTCGCCGGGCCTTCGACGACATCGGCGGGCCGGTCGCCACCTCCACCTCTGACCACGCCACCAGCCTGGCCTTCGCCGCAGCCGGCTGGACCGGCGTCGAGCTCGCCCAGGTCGGCAGCGTGGCGCTCGCTCCCCACGACCTCAAGACCCTGCTCGCCGAGCGGCGGCGCTGGTGCCAGGGCCGCCTCGAGACGCTGGGCGGCCGACCATCGGTGTGGTCGAGGGGCCTGGGTGGGCCGGCCCGGCTCGCCCACGCACAGCAGTTGGCCGACGACCTGTCGGCCTGGGTCCACCTCGGGCTGGTGGGGATGTTGATGGGGGTGCTCCTCAGCGGGCAGGCGCCGCTGTCGATCACCGCCGGCGAGCTCGTCGTCGGGTTCGGGCCCTGGGCGGTGGCCGGACCGGCGGCCGTGGTGGCGCTGGGTCGAGGCAGGCTGCGCCGGGGCGAGCGGCTCCGCCGGGACCTGGTCCTGTGGGGGGCGCGCCTGCGGGGGGGCCTCGGGGCGCTCGTCGGGTGGGAGCAGCGGGCAGCAGCGACCCCTCGCTCGGGCCGTGACGCCGGGGGGATCGACGCCGTGCACCGACTCGGTGCGCTCGCCGCCGCCACGCTCGCCGTCGAGGTGGTCGTCGTCGTCCGACTCACAGACGCCGTCGCAGGCGGACCGCTGCCGGCCATCGACGGGCTCACCCTGGTGGTCGGGCTCGTGGTCGCTGCGGCGTTCCTGCGGCCGGCGCTCGCCGTCCTCGGGGTCTTCGTCCGCCGGCGTCAACAGCGCGGCCTGCCCCGGGCCTCGGTCGACCTGGCCGCCCGAGCCGACGGGACGCTGGTGCGCTGTGTCGACCTCTCGGTGCGGGGCCTGTCCTTCGTGACCACCGAGCGCCCCGGCGTGGGCGACGAACTGGCGATCGAACTCCCCCTCCCCGCCCCCGACTCCTCGATCGAGGTCGTCGAGGCGACGGCGGAGGTCCGCTCGGTCGTCCCCAACGCCGATCACAGCCGTTGGCGGGTCGGGTGCGAGCTCGGCGGCGTCATCGACGACGACGCCCTCGACCTCATCGTCACCCATTGCGCCGTGGTCCTGCCGTTCGCCGCGCACCGCGACCACCGCGCCGCCTGCGCCGCCGCGTCCTGACCCTGCGCCTGTGACACCGGTGCGCGCCCTTGGGCACGGGTGCTGGGTCGGTGCGGTCAGCCGGTGTCGGAGCGCTCCGGGGCGGCCAGGGCGTAGACCCGGTTGCGAGCGACGCCCAGGCGCCGGGCCACGTCTCGCACCGCATCGCGGCGCGACGACCCTGTCGCCAGCGCGGCCTCGAGGGCGCCGCGCACCACGTCGTCGTCGGCGCCGGCGGGCGCCTCGGCCCCGCCCAGCACGATGACGACCTCGCCCCGTTCGCTGCCCGGCGCATCAGCCGCTGCCGACAGCGGACCGCGCCAGACCCGCTCGTGCACCTTGGTGAGCTCGCGACACACCGCCACCTGACGCGTCGGCCCGCACGTCGCTGACAGCTCGGCCAGGGTGTCGGCCAGGCGGTGGGGGCTCTCGAACACCACCGAGGTCCGTCGCTCCACCGCCAGATCGGCCAGGCGGTCCCGGCGGTCTGCGCCCCGCCGGGGCAAGAACCCCTCGAACACGAAGCGATCGGCGGGCAGGCCGCTCACCACGATCGCGGCGAGCACGGCGCTCGGGCCCGGCACGGCGCGCACCTCGAAGCCGGCCCGGACGACCTCGGCCACCAAGCGGGCCCCGGGGTCTGACACCGCCGGCGTCCCGGCGTCACCGACCAGCGCCACCCGCCCGCCGGCGCCCAGCACCTCGATGACCCGGCCGGCCCCGGCCCGCTCGACGTGGGCGTCCAGGCGCATGAGCGGCCGGCGCACACCGAGGTGCTCGAGCAGGCGCCCGGTGCGTCGGGTGTCCTCGCAGCAGACGAGATCGGCGGTCTGGAGCGCTCGCCCGGCACGCTCGGACAGGTCCCCGAGGTTGCCGATCGGGGTGGCGACCACGACCAGCGTGGCCGGTGGGGCGACCGTGTCGGCGTCGGTCACGCTCCCTTCACCTCGAGGCGCTGGCCCGCCACCACCCCCCAGCGCTCCAAGGCGCCCGCTTCGGTCTCGACCACCACCCTCGCCCGCCACCTGGGGAGGCCGATGCGATGGCGGCGCATCTGGCAGACGTCGAGCACGACGCCGTCGGCGTCGAGGAAGGCCACGTCGATGTCAAAGCGCATGCCGACGGTGTGCACGGCCCGGGCGGGGGCGAGCCACAGCGCTCCCTGGAGGGCATCGCGGCCGAGCAGGCCCCGTCGCCGGGAGGCGCGGCTGTCGGCGATCTCCAGGCTCGCCAGGACCTCGTCATCACGCAGCAGCCAGGCCAACCGGACCAGTCCTCAGACGTTGAAGCGGAACTCCATGACGTCGCCGTCGCGGGTCACGTAGTCCTTGCCCTCGAGGCGCACGAGGCCTCGCTCCTTGGCCTTGGCCCACGACCCCAGGTCGAGGAGCTCCTCGGCGGCGATCGTCTCGGCCCGGATGAAGCCCCGCTCGAAGTCGGTGTGGATGCGCCCGGCGCACTGCGGGGCCGTCATGCCCTCACGGAACGTCCAGGCCCGTGACTCCTTCTCGCCGGTGGTGAGGAACGTGCGCAGACCGAGCAGGTGGTAGGCGCTTCGCACGAAGCGGGGCAGCGCTCCCTCGCCCAACCCGTAGGCGTCGAGCAGCTCAGCGCGGTCGGCCTCGTCGAGCTGGGTCGCCTCGGCCTCCAGCTGGACGCACATGCCGACGACCTCGCCCATCGTCAGCTCCTCGGCCACCGGTGACACCACCGGGTCCGGGTCAGCGAGCTGGGTCTCCGAGAGGTTGACCACCGCCAGGACCGGCCGGTTCGTCAACAAGAAGTGTTCGTGCAGCGCAGCTCGGTGCTCGGCGCCGAGATCAGAGCGGTACAGCGGCACGCCGGCGGCGAGCGCGGCCTCGGCCACCTCCAACGCCTCCACCTCGGCGGTCAGGTCGGTGTCGCCCTTGGCGGCCCGGGCGGCCTTGCGACGCTTGTCGACGCGGGACTGCACCGATTCGAGGTCGGCCAGGGCGAGCTCGAGCTCGACGATGCCGAGGTGCTCCAGCGGGTCGACCGGCCCCGGGACGTCGGGGTCCTCGAAGGCCCGCAGGACGAACACGATGGCGTCGACCTCGCGGATGTTGGCGAGGAAGCGGTTGCCGAGGCCCTCGCCCTGGCTCGCCCCCTCGACGAGGCCCCCGATGTCGACGAACTGCACCTGGCTCGGCACGACCTTGCGGCTGGCGCTCATGGCGGCGAGCCGATCGAGGCGGTCGTCGGGCAGGCGGGCCACGCCGATGTTCGGATCGGTGGTGGCGAAGGCGTAGGGAGCGGCGAGGGCGCCACCGCCGGCGAGGGCGTTGAACAGCGACGACTTGCCCGCGTTGGGAAGGCCGACGAACCCGAAGCGCTCCATCGCTGCGGGAGGATAGGCCGAGGCGCCCGCCGACCCTCGCCCTAGCATCGGGCCATGGGTCCGTCGGCGACGATCGAACGCATCGTGTACCTGCTCGACAGGGGACACGAGCCTGCTCATCGGGTCAAGGCGTTCGCCAAGGCGGCCGGCATCGTCGCCGACGTCGGCGACGATGAGCTGGCACGCCTGGCCGCTGAGGGCCGTCTCACCGAGCTCGATGGCATCGGCCCCACCATCGCCGGCGTCCTCGATGCGTCGCTGCGGGGCGAGACGCCGTCGTACCTCAACGATCTGGAGGACCGGACGGTCGTCGGGATCAGCCCCGAGGGGGCCGAGGTGCGCGCCGCGCTGCGCGGCGACCTCCACTCGCACAGCACGTGGTCTGATGGCGGGGCGCCCGTCGAGGCCATGGCGCGGACGGCGGCCGCCCTCGGCCACGAGTACCTCGTCGTCACCGACCACTCCCCTCGGCTGGCGGTGGCCAGGGGCCTGACGCCCGAGCGCCTCGAGGCCCAGCTCGACGAGATCGCCGAGCTGAACGAGCGACTCGCCCCCTTCGAGATCCTCGCCGGCATCGAGGTCGACATCCTGGGCGACGGGTCCCTCGACCAGCGTCCCGATCTGCTCGACCGCCTCGATCTGGTGGTGGCCAGCGCCCACTCCGAGCTGAAGATGCCCCACGACGAGATGACCCGGCGGCTCGTGGCGGCCATCGCCAACCCCCGCACCGACGTCGTCGGCCACGTCACCAACCGCATGCGGGCCCCGGAGGGGTCCAAGCGCAAGGGTCGGCCCGAGTCCACCTTCGATGCCGACGTCGTGCTCGCCGCCTGCGACCGCTTCGGCAAGGCCCTCGAGATCAACTGCCGGCCAGAGCGGCTCGACCCACCGATGCGCATCCTCGGCTCGGCCGTCGAGGTGGGCGTCTTCCTCTCGATCGACACCGACGCCCACGCCCCCGGCCAGCTCGAGTGGCAGGCTCACGGCTGTGACCGGGCCGCGGCGGCCGGCGCCGACCCCGACCTGGTCGTCAACACCTGGTCGGCGTCCGAGCTGCGGGCCTGGGTGGCCCGCCACCGCGCCGGTGAGCTGTTCGAGGCGGTCACATCGGAGTAGCCTGCAACGCTCGTGCCCTCCAAGAAGTCCAAGAAGCGCAAGCTGAAGGCCCGTCGCAGCAAGGCGAACCACGGCCGCAAGCCCAACGCCGGCCGCTGAGCACCCCCCTCGTCGCCCTCCAGCTGGGTGCTGGACAACCAGCGTGGTCCGACATCGGTCTGATCGTCGACGCCGCCGCAGCCCGGGGCCCGGGTGCGGGCGACGGGCCGGTCGTGCGAGTCGGAGCCGTCCGGGTCGATCTCCTCGGCGAGCGAACCGGCGAGGGCCTCCTCGGCTGGGAGATCGACGGCCTCATCCTCGATGCCGATGTTCGGGCTGGGGACGAGCGGGCCCCGTCGTCGGGCGACGGTGCGTTCGACCTCGACGGCATCTCGACGCGCTGCGCCCGAGCGGCCGACGCCCCGGGCCCGCAGCCTCCCGAGCACCCGCTCGGGGCCACCCGCATCGACCACGTCGTGGCGATGACGCCCGACCTGTCCCGCACGCTCGGTCGCCTGGGAGAGGTGGGGCTCGATCTGCGGCGCACCCGAGAGGTTCCCGGTAGCTCGACCCGCCAGGCGTTCTTCCGCCTCGGGGAGGTCGTCTTGGAGGTCGTGGGCGACGCCGAGCGCGCCGGAGACGGTCCGGCCCGGCTGCGGGGGCTCGTGCTCGTGGTCGCCGACGAGGCCCGCGCCAGTGAGGTGATGGGTGATCACCTCGGCCCGTGGAAGGACGCCGTGCAACCGGGACGGCGCATCGCCACGGCCCGCCCGGGGGCCAGGCTCGGCACCGCCGTCGCCGTGATGACCTCCTAGGCTGCCCGAGTGCTCGACCACGTCTTCACCGACGCGATCGGCGCCATGAGAGAGGTCTTCGAGGCCGCTCACCTCGAACGACAGGCCTTCGAGGAGCACTTCCAGAGTGACGTCCTGCTCGGCGATCTCACCTTCGAGACGAGCTACGGCCTTCCCGGTGAGGGGCTGCCACCCCGGGTGCGCTCCGATGTCACCCTCGAGTGGCCGACGTGGAGCCAGACCGCCTACCGCCTCTGGTACATCGGCGAGGAGCTCGACGAGCCGCCGCGCATCGACATCGAGCTGGTCTTCCGGGTGCAGCGCCTCGTCGACTCGCCTGACCCCCGCGTCGTGCTGGCTGTGCTGCCCGACGCCAGTCCCCCCATCGGTGACGAGCGGCTCGACCGGACCGGTCCGACCATCGAGACGATCCACGATCACGGCCTCGACGAGGCCGAGTACGCCATCGAGGTCTCCTACGAGGGCAGCTACGAGCTGTCAGAGGAGGCGCTCGGCGACGGCACCGCCATCGACGTGCACTTCGCGGCGATGGGCGGCTGGATCGCCTCCATGCTCGTCAAGCTGGGCGATCTGCGCCTCGAGTTCCGTCCGCCCAGCGAGGACTGACCGAGGGCCCCGCAGGTAGGCTCCTCGTCGGACTGGGCCGGCCGGTGCGGTGAGCCCGCCGCCACCTCACAGGAGCGAACGTGACCGAATCCGTCGAGCGTCGCCGGGCGTCCTGGGACGTGTTGGCCTTCCTGATGCCGTTGTTCGTCGCCGCCGTCGTCGGTGTGGTGGTGGCGGCCGACGCCCTGTCTGACAGCGATGAGGCGTCGGCTGAGGTCGCGGTCAGCGACGGCGCCGCCGACGAGGTCGCAGCGGCTGATGACGGGCGTGAGAGCGTCGTCGACCTGGTCGTGGCCGATCCTCGTCTCAGCGCGTTGGCTGCGGCGCTGCCGGCCGACGTCGTCGAGACCCTCGATGGCGAAGGCCCCTTCACGGTGCTCGCCCCCACCGACGAGGCGTTCACCGAGGCGCTGGACGCCCTGGGGCTCAGCCTGGAGGACCTGCTCGCCGACCAGGAGATGCTGAGCGCGATCCTCTCTTACCACGTCATCCCTGGTGAGCTGAGCGCCGAGGAGGCGCGCGACGCCGGCGAGGCGACGACCTTGCAGGGCGAGGTCGTCCGCTTCGACCGGGGCATCTCCCGCCAGGTCTGGGTCAACGGCTTCAACGGGGGTCTGATCGTCGATCCCGACCTCGACGCCGACAACGGCATCGTCCACGTCATCGACGGGGTGCTGCTGCCGCCGTCGATGACCGAGACCGACACCTCTGATCCGGGCGCCGACGCCGGCAACGACATCGCCGACCCGGCCGACGACACCGGCGAGTCCGATGACGGCAGCGGGGCCGACGTCGCCGACAGCGCCGACCGCGACCCCGGCGACGCCGGGTTCACCTCCGGCGAGGTCATCGACGACGAGGGCGGCGGCTTGGACCAGGGGACGGGCAGCGCCGGCGCCTCGGGTAGCCCGGTCACCGACCCCGAGGGGCCCGTCACCGACGAGGACACCAACCAGATCGACGGCCCCGGCGCCGACGACGAGACCGGCATCGAGGGGCCCGACGATCTCGGGGACGAGGGCTGAGCCCGCCCGACACCGAGGTCGACGACGACACCGTCGCTCGGGCCCGGGCCTGGCTGGCGGTCGACCCCGACCAGGGCACCCGGGCCGAGCTGATCGCCCTCATCGACGACCACCTGGTGAGCGCCACACATGACCGCGGCGCAGCTGACGGCGCCGCAGCCGATCGCGCCACAGCCGATCGCGCCACAGACGACCGCGACAGCTGGCCCGCCGGTGACGGTCGGCCCGGCGAGCTGGAGCGGCGCTTCGCCGGGCGTCTGAGCTTCGGCACGGCCGGCCTGCGAGGTCCCCTCGGCGCCGGCCCGGCGTGCATGAACCGGGTGATCGTGCGCATCACCGCCGCTGCCATCGCCGAGGTCCTCGCCGACGAGGGCGCCGACGGTCCGGTGGTGGTCGGCTACGACGCCCGCCACGGCAGCGTCGAGTTCGCCCACGACACCGCTCGGGTGGTCGCCGCCCGCGGCCGGCGCGCCGTCGTCGTGGACGAGGCGCTGCCCACCCCCGTCATCGCCTTCGCCGTGCGCCGCCTCGGCGCCGCCGCCGGCGTCATGGTCACCGCCAGCCACAACCCGCCCGGTGACAACGGCTTCAAGGTGTATTGGGGCGACGGCGCCCAGATCGTTCCGCCGACCGATGCGCGCATCTCGGCGGCGATGGACGAGGTCGGGCTGGTCGCCGACGCCGATCTCGCCCCCGCCGACGACCAGCTCGTCACCAACGCACCGGAGGGCCTGGTCGAGGAGTACCTCGGTGCCGTGGCTGGTCTGCGCGCCACGGACGAGCCCGTGCGCCTGCGGGTGGCCCACACGTCGCTGCACGGCGTCGGCGGTGAGCTGATCGGTCGGGCGTTCCGGCGTGCCGGCCTGGACGAGCCGGTCGTGGTCGCCGAACAGCACCGGCCAGACCCCGACTTCCCGACGGTCGACTACCCCAACCCCGAGGAACCGGGCGCCATGGACCTGGTGCTCGCCTTGGCCCAACGGATCGGCGCCGATGTGGCCCTGGCCAACGATCCCGACGCCGACCGCCTCGCCATGGCCGTCCCCGACCGTGACGGCGCCTGGCGGGTGCTGCGCGGCGACGAGCTGGGGTGGCTGCTCGCCCACCACGTGCTCACCACGACCTCGGGCGAGCGCCTCGTCTCCACCTCGATCGTCTCCTCAGCGATGCTCGACCGGATGGCCGAAGCCCACGGCGCCACCCACCACCGCACCCTCACCGGCTTCAAGTGGATCGTCCGGCCGGCGCTCGCCCCCGGTGCTGCGCCGCTCGTGTTCGCCTACGAGGAGGCCCTCGGCTACCTCGTCGGTGACGTGGTGCTCGACAAGGACGGCGTGTCGGCGGCGGTGGTGGCGACCGAGGCGGTGGCCCGCCTGCGGGATGAGGGTCGAGACGTCGGCGACCTGCTCGACGAGCTTGCCGCCCGCCACGGCGTCCACCTGCCCGACGGGTGGTCGGTCCGCTTCGAGGGCCCCGACGGCGCCTCGCGCCGTGAGGCGATCATGGCCGCCTGGCGCCATGATCCGCCCGGTCAGCTGGGCGGACGCCCCGTGCGCTCGGTCGCCGACCTCGCCACGCACGACCCTCCGACCGACGCCGTCGTCGTTGCGGCCGATGGCGTGCGCCTCACGGTGCGACCGTCTGGCACCGAGCCCAAGATCAAGTACTACGTCGAGGCGATCACCCCCGCCGGTGACGACCTCGCTCAGGCCCGCCGCCAGGGGGCCGAGGTGATCGCCGCCATCCGCCGACAGGTCGAGCGCTGACCCCGGTCCGTGCGGTGGCGCACCTCACTGGCCCGCCCGGGAATCAGCCGGTGTGATCGGCGACGTGGCGGGCGATCATGGCGAAGTGGCACGCCGCCGCGCTGATGACGAAGACGTGCATCACCTCGTGGTAGCTGAAGACACGGGGCCAGAGGCGGGGCCGGCGGGTGAGCAGGGCGAGGGCTCCCAGCGTGTACAGCACCCCGCCGATGAGCGTGAGGAGCACCGCTTCGGGGGCGAGGCGCTCCAGGAGGGGCACGATCAACACCACGGCGAACCAACCCTGGACGATCTGCAGGGTGATGGATACGCCCGGGCCGACCTGGCGGGCGACCCACTTGTGGGTGACCCCCACGGCCACGATGGCCCACACCGCCCCAAGCGTCGCCGGTCCCAGCCACCCGTCGAGGACGATGACGGCCACCGGGGTGTACGTGCCGGCCACCACCATGAAGATCATGGAGTGGTCGAGGCGTTGCAGCGTGCTCTTGGCCGACGGACGCCACGGCACGGCGTGGTAGACGGCGCTCACGGTGAACAGCGCGACCAGGCTGACCCCGTAGACGCCGAGCGAGAGCTGGCGTGACCATGGACCAGGATGGGCGAACCACAGCCACAGCGCCCCGACGAGGGACGCCACCGCCGCCCCGGCGTCCATCAGACCCCGCACGGGATGGGTGAGCGCCCAGAGCCGCCAGCGAGCGAAGCCGTCCGAGAGGTCCCGTTCGGCGCGGCTCATGCGTCGCCGTACGTCGACCGGCTCCACCACGGCCACCGTACCGCCCCGTCCCTGTCGCGTCCGGGCGCGGGGGCGCGGGGGCGCGGGGGCGCGGGGGCGCAGAACACGGGCCCGCGTTCAGGTGGCGCCGGCGTCGACGGTGAGCACGTGCCCGGTCAGGTACGAGCCGGCGTCGGCGACGAGCAGGAGGAGGGGGCCGACGATCTCGTCCGGTTCACCGATGCGGCCGAGGGCGGTCATGCGCCCGATGCGGTCGAGGGTGGCGTCGTCGAAGGCCTTGGTGACCATGTCGGTGCGGAACGTGCCCGGGGCGATGGCGTTGACCCGTATGCCGTCGGGACCGAGGTCGGCGGCCAACGTGCGGGTCGCTTGGGCCAGGGCCGCCTTGACCGGTGGGTACAGGTACCGGCCTGGGCTCGCCCCGAAGGCGGCGATCGACACGACGTTGACGACCGCGGCGTGCGGCGAGGCGACCAGGTGGGGACGGGCCGCCTTCACGAGCAGCAGGGGGCCGAGGAGGTTGGTGGTGAACGCTCCCACGAACGCCTCGGGATCGAGCCCCTCGAGTGGACGGTCGAGCACCGTGGCCGCGTTGTTGATCACGATGTCGAGCTGGCCCGTGCGGTCGACCGCCGCGGCCACGAGGGCCTCGACCGCGCCAGGGTCCTGCATGCGCACCGCCACGGCGTGACCGGTACCGCCGGCGTGGACGATCTCGTCGACGACGGCGTCGCACGCCTCGATGCGCCGGCTGGCCACGACGACCTCAGCGCCGGCCGCGGCCAACCCGAGCGCCGCCGCCCGGCCGAGGCCCCGGCTGGCGCCGGTGACGATGGCGACCCGCCCGCTCAGATCGAAGCGTCGTGCAGGCTCGGGGGACGGCATCGACGCAGGGTACGTCCCCTGGTCTCACCGCCCGGGCGCCAGGTTCGACCCGGGGTGAACCCCGGGCCGCGGGCGCGATGTCGACTCAGCGACGACGCAGGGCGTCGAGCAGATCCTCGGCGTGGTGGGTGGTCATGCGCAGCGACGTCCGCTGCGGTCCGCGCAGGCGCAGGGTCACGAGGTGGGGTCCGTCGCCGTACCAACCCCACCCTCCATCGACCCAGCGGCGACCGTACCCACCGGTGCCCCAGAACCCGTCGGCGGTCGCCACCTCGACATCATCGATGTCGACGAGGGGCACCGTCTTGGACGGCAACGGCGGCGCCCCGAGACGGAGCTCAGAGGCGGTGACCTCGATGACGACCGGCGAGACCGCCGCCCACCGGGTGATCGCACCGGCGACCAGGGCCGCGACGATGATGCCGAGACCCCCGGCCACGTCGTCGACGAGCGTCGCCAGGCCCAGACCCAGGAGGCCGATGGTGACGACCAGACCGAGGAGGCGGACCTTGCGCTGGAAGGGCTCGGGGGGCCGCTGCTGCTCGGCGAAGCGGGTGAGGTTCGCGGTCAGCCCCGCTCAGACCCGACGACGGCCACGAAGCTGACGCACTCGCCGGGGGCGCCGCCCAGGTTGTGGGTCAGGCCCATCGTCTTGCCCATCTCGGTGACCGAGCGGATCTGGCGCTCGGCGGGGGCCTCGCCTCGCAGCTGCAACCAGCACTCGAACAGCATCCGCAGACCCGAGGCGCCGATCGGGTGACCGAACGACTTCAAGCCGCCGTCGGGGTTGACCGGCAGCTCGCCGTCGAGGTCGAAGGTGCCGGCCATGACCTCCTTCCAGCCCATGCCCCGCTCGGCGAAGCCGAGGTCCTCCATCAGCACCAGCTCGGTCGGGGTGAAGCAGTCGTGCACCTCGGCCAGGGCCAGCTGCGAGCGTGGGTCGGTGATGCCGGCCTGCGCGAAGGCGTCCTCGGCCGAGCGGACGACCTCACGGAACGAGGTGTAGTCGTAGCTCGAGTCGATCGGCCCGGCCGCCGGGCCGGCGGCGAAGCCGAGGCCCTTCACGAACAGCGGACGATCGGTGTAGTCGTAGGCATCCTCGGCTCGCACCAAGATGGCGGCGGCCGAACCGTCGCTCACCCCCGAGCAATCGAAGATGCCGAGGGGGCCGGCGACCAACGGCGAGTTGCAGATGGTGTCCTTGCCCACCTCCTTGCGGAACTGGGCCCGGGGGTTGCGCGCGCCGTTGTGGTGGTTCTTCCAGGCGATGCGGGTGAGGACGTCCTTCATCTCGGTCTCGTCGACGCCGTACTTCTCGGCGTAGGCGGGAGCGAGCAGCGAGAACATCGCCGGGGCGGTCAGCGCCGAGTCGGTGCCGTCGGTGGGCGGCCGGGTGCCGGTGAGGCCGCTGAACCCCGAGTCCTTCAACTTCTCGGCGCCGACGGCCATGACCACGTCGTAGGCGCCCGACGCCACGGCGTAGGCGGCGTTGCGGAACGCCTCGGAGCCGGTCGCGCACATGTTCTCGACCCGGGTGACCGGCTTGTAGTCGATGTTGAGCGGCCGGCTGAGCGTGAGGCCCGAGACCCCCGAGCCGAGCGTGCCGAACCAGAAGGCGTCGACCGCGTCCTGGGTGATGCCAGAGGACGTGAACGTCTCCTGGGTGGCGTCGATCATGAGATCGTCGAGCGAACGGTTCCAGTGCTCGCCGAAGGGCGTGCACCCCATCCCCACGATGGCGACCTGGTCCTTGATCCCCTTGCTGGCCATGGCGTGCTCCCCTGGTGAGACCGTGGGTGCAGCGTACCCCCGACGGTGCCACGGGTCACCCCCCAGCTCAGCTGCCCCAGCGGCCAGCGGCTTCGCTCACCCCCCAGCTCAGCTGCCCCAGCGGCCAGCGGCTTCGCTCACCCCAGCTCAGCTGCCTCAGCCGTCAGCGGCTTTGCCTTCCAGAAGTAGTCGTGGACGCCGTCGGCGGTGAACAGCCGACGGAACGTCATCTGCACCCGGCCACCGATGCGCACGTCCGACGGGTCGACGTCGGTCATCTCGCACTGGAAGCGCCCTCCGCCGTCGAAGTCGACGACGGCGGCGATGACCGGCGGCGACAGGCTGAAGGCCAGGCGATCGACGGTGAAGGTGACGACGGTTCCGGGCACGTCGGCCATGGGGATCGGCTCCATGTCGTCGACGGTGCCGCCCTGCCACGAGACGCGACGGGGCGGCAGGTGGACCGCACCGGTGGAGCGATCTCGGCTGCCGACGAAGCCGAACTTCCAGTCCTCACGACGCAGCGCCGGTGGCGCCGCCGGACGCTCGGGATCGGGCCGACGGGGGGGCTCGCGGTCGAGCATGCCCCGCCAGGTGAGGAACAGGGCGTAGTCGAGCGAGTCGTCGCCGGCGGCGATCTGCTCGGCCACCGGCTCGTCGACCCGGTAGGCATCGATCGCCTCGGTGGTGCGCAGCACCACGACGTCACAGCCATCGGCCAGGCAGACCACGGCGATCGTCTCGCCGGGCCCGGCCTGGTCGAGCACCGAGGCCAGCGCCAGCAGCGGGTGGGCGGCCCCGCACACCCCGATGCGCTCGGACAGGTCACTCGCCACCTCGCCACCCAGGCCGCCCGCCACCCGCCCCGCCGAGCGCACCGCCCGCCCCGACAGCCCGGTCACCACCGAGCGGGTCACCTCTGAGGCGTCGATGCCCGCCGAGGTCAACGCCCGTTCGACCGCCGCCTCGACGAGGGGGGCATAGGCGTGCTCGGCGAAGCGCTCCTCCCACATCTTCGACGCCGCTGACCCTGGCACCCGCCAACGGTCGAGGAACTCCGCAGTGGCCGATCCGTGCCCGACCAGCTCGGCGATCACCGGCGCGTCGGGGCTGTCGTCGGCCACCAGCACCGCAGCGGCGCCGTCACCGTTGTTGGCCTCATCTGATGATCCGGGCAGCCCGGTGCGGACATCAGAGGCGCAGACCATCGTGGCCGAACCGCCGTCCAGGGCCGACAGCGCCATCCCGATGCCCGAGCGCACCGAGCCGACGGCGTCGAAGGCGACGACGCCCTGGTCGAGCAGCAGCGCAGCGTGCACCGCGGTGGCGTTGGTCTTGTCGAGGTAGGGCGGGGCGGTGGTGGCGAGCACCAGCGAGGCCGGACGCGCCGGCGTCGAGCGAAGCAACCGCCGAGCGGCCTCGGTGGCCATGGTGGTGGCGTCTTCGTCGAAGGAGGCAACGGCACGGGTGCCCCGCCCACCCCCCTGCCCCAGCGCGGCGGTGATCGCCGAGCGCTGCAGGCGGTGGTGGGGCACGTAGGCCCCGTAGGCGACGATGCCTCTCATCGATGCGACTCCCCCGTCGGTGGACGGGGCCGGACACTAGTGGTGCGTCGTGACCTCACGGCCGGGAACGGTCTCGGCCCCCTCGTGGCGTCGACGCTCAAAGACCGGGATCGGGGGCGGTCATCTCGTGGACGAAGGCCCGGAGGCGGTCGACGGCGTCGTCATCGGGGCGGCGCCGACGGGCCAGGCTGGCCTTGAGGTCGAGGTAGGTGTCGGCTGACATCCCGCAGTCCCGGCAGACCTCGAGGTGAGCGGCGACCTCGGCTGCGGTGCGGTCGTCGAGCTCAGCGTCGAGGTACAGCTGCAGGACCGCCGCCACCCGCCGACACTCCGCAGGCGGGCGACGCAACCACCGCGTCGCCATCATGCGCCGCCCCTCCTCGTCACCCCGGCCGACTCGAGCTGGGTCCGCATGCGGCGTCGGGCCCGGTGCAGTCGACTCATGACGGTTCCGACGGGCACGCCGAGCGCATCGGCTGCCTCGGCGTAGGAACGCCCCTCGATGTCGACCAGCTCCACGACCCGGCGGAAGCGGCCCGGCAGATCGGCCAGCGCCCGTTCGACCTCGGCGTCAAAGGTGGGGTCGACGACGACGGATTCGGGCCGGCCCGACAGCTCGGGGTCCTCGAGGCCGCGCTCGAAGGTCGCATCGGGGTCATCGAGCAAGCCGGGACGGCGCCGCCGGACGCGGTTGACCTGGGCGTTGCGCATGATGGTGAGCAGCCACGCCCTCGGGTGGCGGCCGTCGAAGCCGTCGATGCCCCGGTAGGCCCGCAGCAACGTGTCCTGGACGAGGTCCTCGGCGTCAGGAGCGCTGCGGGTGAGCGACCAGGCGACGCGTGAGAGCACGGCCAGCTCGGGCTCGACCAGCTGCGCGAACCGGGTGGCCGCATCGGGGGTGGGGCGCTCCGTCGCCATCAGGGTGGCCACCCTGGCACGAACCCCGACGGTGCGGACACCATTCCGCCGACGTCGTCAGCGCGAGGACGGGCCCAGCTCAGCCGGCGTAGTAGGGGTTCTCGCCCGAGGCGTGATCGGTGACGTCGATGACCTGGCGGACCCCGGGGAGGGCCTCGGTGAGGGTCTGTTCGATGCCGGCCGCCACGGTCGCCCTGCTCATGGCGCAGCCCTGGCACCCGCCACCCAGACGGACGTACACGTCGCCGTCGTCGACGCCGATGAGCTCGGCGAAGCCGCCGTGGGCGGCGATGGCCGGGTTGATCCGCTGCTCGAGCAGCGCACGCACGTCGTCAGCGAGATCGCCGGTGAGCTCGAGCTCTGCCGGCTCGGGGATCGTCGGCCGGTTCGGGTTCTTCAGCACCAGGCCCGACTGCCCGGGCGCCGACGGCAGGTCGAGGGTGGCGCCCCGCAGCTTGTCGAGATCGTCGAGGGGTACCAGCACCGGCAGACCGGCATCGATCAGAGCCTCGTCCTCGGCGCGCTCGCCGAGCACCTCGAAGGCGAGGTCATAGGTGTAGTCGACGCCTCGCACACCGGTCACCTCGATGCGCAGCGCCAACGAGTCGCCGTCGGCCTCGCCGTCGCGCAGGGCGTTGATCTTGTCCAGAGCCGCCCCGGAGATCGTGAGCACGGGCTCGACGTCGGTCGTGGTCATGGCACCCGAGGCTACCGGCGGGCCGGCGCCGCCGCCCTGGCCGTCCCTGCGATCGCTCCGGGCATCACGCCGTGGCGTCGAGCCCGACACGCAGGAGCTCGGTGCGCAGGATCTCGGCCAACTCGACGGGGCGGTCGCCCTGCACGCTGTGGCCGGCCCCGTCGACCACGTCGACCCAGGCCCCGGGTCGTCGGCGCACGAGCTCGGCGATGTCGTCGTCGTCCACCACGGGCGACTCGCTGCCACGCACGAGCCGCAGCGGCGCCGGCACCCGTTCGATCACGTCCCACAGCTCGGCCGGTGACGGCCGCTCGACCTCGGCGGCCTCGGCGGCCTCGCCGCGGTCGTAGCGCCAACGCCACGTGCCGTCGGGAAGCCGGCGGGCGTTGTGGACGATGCCCCTGCGCAACGAGCTCTCGGTGCGTGAGGGGTTGTGCTCGATCGTGCGGGCCAAGATGGCGGCGAAGTCGGGGAACGACTGGGGGCCAGCGACGAAGTCGTGGATCGCCTTGGCCTTGTCCCGGGTCACCCCCGGGGTGATGTCGATGACGACGAGGCGCCGGACCAGCTCGGGACGGCGCTCGGCCATCACGGTCGCGGTCAGACCGCCGAGGGACATGCCGACCACGACCTCGGCCCGGGGCGCCAGCGCGGCCACCACGACGGCGACGTCAGCGGCGAGGGCCACCGGGTCATAGCGCCGGTCGGCGCGCCAGTCCGAGGCGCCGTGGCCGGGCAGGTCGATGCACAGCGCCGGTTCGCCGAGCGCCAGCATCGTGGTGTCCCAGGTGTGTGCGTTCTGGGCGGAGCCGTGCAGGGCCACGACCCGGGGCTCAGCCGCCCCCCAGCGCAACGCCCCCACCACCCGGCCGTCGTCGAGCTCGTGCTCGACCCTCGTGAGCACCGGGAGGACGTCGAGGTCGAGCCCCGCCTCAGCGACGTTGTCGCCCAAGTAGGCGAGCTCGTCGTAGTCGAAGTCACCGGCACAGGGGTCGTTCGAGGTCACAGGTCGACGCTAGTGGTGTGTCGGTCGCACCTCTCTGACCGCGCGCATCGGCACGTGGGCGATGCCATCGACGTCACGCACGGGGCCGCTCGGGGCGAACCCGAGGCCCTCGTACCAGCTCTGCAGGCGGGCCTGGGCGTCGAGCACCCACGGACCCGGGGTGACTGACAGGACCCGGGTGACGATCGCCGCGGCGAGGCCCCTGCCCCGGCGGTCGTGGCGGGTGGCGAGACGTCCGATGCGGGTGGCGCCCGGCTCGACCAACGTGCGGGCTGCGGCGATGACCGCAGCATCAGAGCTCTCATGGGTGCCCCAGGCATCGGGTGGGTCGGCGATCCACCACCAGAGGGCGCCCGGTTCGACGTCTCGCCCGTCGAGGTCGGCGTACGCGCAGCGCTGCTCGACGACGAACACGTCAGCCCGCAGGCGAACGATGTCGTGCACCACCACGGGCGAGAGCTCCTCCACGGGCCCACACCTCACGACCGGGCCGGCACGCGTGGGGCTCACAGCAGCATCGACACCACCAGCAGGACCGGGCCCGCCACCATCGACGCGGCCAGCAGCAACACGACCCAGAAGGTCACCGGGCTGCGGCGACGCAGCGACGGCACGTCGTCGCTGCTCCCACCGACGCCGCGGGGGGTGAGACGGCGGCTCATGCCTCGATGCTAGGTCGCCGCTGCACGCGTCGGAGCGGCAGCCGCCCGGCCAGGACCGGGTTGGCAGACCGGGCAGTGGTAGCTGGTCCGCGCCGCGATCTCGGTGCGCTCGACGGGGCTGGCACAGACCAGGCAGTGGCTGCGGCGGTAGACGTGCAGGCGCTCGCCCCGAGGGATGCGCCCGGGTGGCCGACCTGGGTCAGAGGCCGGGACCGTGACGATGCGTCCGAGGCGCTCGCCGATGCGCAGCAGTTCGACGGCGTCGTCCCACATCGCGGCCAGGACGTCCTCGCCGAGGCTGCGGGCAGGCGTGGCGGGGTGCACGCCGGCGCGAAAGCACAGCTCGGCGCGGTACACGTTGCCGATCCCGGCCACCATCGCCTGGTCCAACAGCACCGCACCCACAGCCCGCCGGCTGCGCGCCGCCCGCTCGACGAACCGGCCGGCATCGGCGTCGCGCCGCAGGGGGTCGGGCCCGAGCCGGTCGAGCACCGCCCCCTCGGCCTCGGGGTCGAGCACCTCACAGGCGGTCGGTCCCGACAGATCCCAGGTGCGCTCTCGGTGCCGAGGCGCCACCGCAGCTGCCCCCTGGCCTCGGGCACGCCGGTGCGGCGTCGGAAGCGGCCGTAGAGGCCGAGGTGGACGTGCACGCAGGTGTCGTCGAAGCGCACGAACAGGTGCTTGCCCACTGCCTCGACGTCGGTGAGGGTGCAGCCGTCGAGGGCGGCGGCCGTCGAGGCGAAGCGGGGTTGGACGGCGGTGCTGCGAACGGTCTGCCCCCGCAGGTCGCGCCGCAGCCGCCGGGCGATGCGATGGATGGTGTGACCCTCGGGCATGGCAACGATGACAGCATCCCGACGTGGGCGACCCCCAGCTGCTGATCTTCGACAACGACGGCGTGCTCGTCGACAGCGAACCGATCGCCAACGCCGTGCTGGTCGAGCTGCTCGATGACCTCGGCCATCCGATCGGTCCGGCCGAGGTCACCGACCGGTTCCTGGGGTCGACGCTCGGCGGCGTGCGACTGGCCGTCGAGGCCGAGTCGGGTCGCCGCCTCGCCGAGGACTTCGAGCATCGCTACCACCAGGCCCTGTTCGTCGCCGTGGACGCCGGCCTGGAAGCCGTACCGGGTGTCGCGACCGCGCTCGACAGGCTCGAGCACCTACCCCGCTGCGTCGCCTCGGGGGGCAGCCGCGACCGGATCGCCCGCACCCTGGAGCGGGTGGGCCTGCTCGGTCGCTTCGACGCCGGAGCGCTGTACAGCGCCGAGGACGTCGCCCACAGCAAGCCGGCCCCGGACCTCTTCCTGCACGTGGCGGCCGATCGTGGTGTCGTGGCGGGGTGCTGCGTGGTCGTCGAGGACTCCCCCGCCGGCGTCCAGGCCGGGCGCGCTGCGGGCATGACCGTCGTCGGCTTCGCCGGGCGCACCCCCGTCGCTCGTCTCGGCGGTGCCGACGTCGTCATCGCCGACATGGCCGAGCTGCCCGAGGCGATCGCCGGCCTCTGAGCCCGTGGCGATCGGCAGGCTCTCGACGTGCGCCTCGTCGGTCCTCGGTGTCGCGCCGGCGGTGGAACGCCTCCACCCATCCGATGCGCGTGCCGGTGCGCAGCACGGTCGAGCGGTACATGTGGCCTCCGAGCGCGACGCCCACCGCGGCCGACCCGGCGAGCAGCACCGTCGAGGCGATCAGCTCCCACGGGGCGATCGCGCCCTGGGCCACCCGGGCGGGGACGGCCATGGGTGAGGTGAGGGGGAACAGGGTGACCGCGGTGGCGACGGGGCTGTCGGTGCCCGATCCGATCGACAGCACCGTGACGAGGTAGCCGACGACGACGACCAAGCTGACCGGGGTGGCGGCGGCCTGAGCGTCCTCGGGGCGCGACGCCAGTGACCCGGCGACGGCGAACAGCACGGCGTAGAGGGCGAAGCCGAGGACGAACCACACCAGGCCGGCGGCGATGGTGGCCGCCCCCGTCGAGGGCAGCGAGACGTCGTCGACCACGGCGGTCACCCCGAGCGCCACGGCCCCCAGGAGCGCCAGCTGGGCCAGCGCCAGCGTTCCGAGCCCGAGGATCTTGCCGGCGAGCACCACCCGGGCGGGCACGGCGGCGAGCACCAGCTCGACGACCCGGCTGGTCTTCTCCTCCAAGACGCCGTTCAGGATGGCCCCACCGAACAGGTTGACGGCGAAGAACAGGGCGATGGTCACGGCGAAGGCGATGACCTGGCGCTCGCTCTCATCGTCGTCGAGCGGGTCGAGCGCTCGTATGACCGGAGGCTCCGACGGGGCGAGCAGGGCAGCCCGCTCAGCCGGGTCGAGCCCCTCGACCCGGTCGGTGAGCTCCAGCTCCCCGAGGGCGGCGCCCACGACGAGCGCAGCGTCGCCCGACAGCTCCTCCTCGACGAGGATCGAGCGGTCCGCCGCCACGACGACGTCAGCCCCGCCCTCGGTGAGGGCGAAGATCGCTGCCGCGTCGCCGTCGTCGACGTCGAGCACCTCGAGGTCGACCCCGGCGCCGTCCGAGGCTCGTTCGAGGGCGGGTCGGACCCCCCCGGGGTCGGCGACGAGCCCGATCGTCACCCCGCCGTCGGAGGAACCGCCGAAGATCACGGGGAGCAACAAGACGGCCAGCACCAGGGCGACGGTCACGACCAGCGTGCCGAGGAAGGCTCGGCTGCGCACCCGCTCGCGGATCTCCCGCCGGGCGACGATGCCGACCGCCCGCCACTCGTTCATCGGCCCACCCCACCGATCACGCCGGCCGTCGAGCCCCGCCGACGGCGGCCGAAGCGACGAGCCGTCGCGCCCCCGGAGTTGTCGGACCGGCCGGACGCGTCCGTGGCGTCGGGCGCGTCGGGCATCGCCGCCGCCTCCGGAGCGGCGCCCACCCGTTCGATGAACACCTCCGAGAGCGAGGGGCGCTCCCAGCTCAGCCCCGAGAGCGCCGAGTCGTGGGCGGCGGCGGCGACCAGGGTGACGGGATCGAGGTGATCCTCGACGCGGAAGCGCCGGCCGGCCGAGGACGAACCGGCGCTGCTGACGCCGCCGATGGCGGTGAGGGCTGCGAGGGGCCCGTCGGCGTCCACGACCAGCACCCGGTGACCCACGGCGTCGCGCACCTCGTCGAGCGAGTCGGCCGCAACGACCTGGCCGGCGGCGATGATCGCAACGTCTTGGCAGATGTCTTGGACCAGGTCCAGCTGGTGGCTGGAGAAGACCACCGTCGAGCCTCGGCCGGCGTGCTCGACGACGAGGTCGCGCATGGCGCCCACGCCCACCGGGTCAAGGCCCGAGAACGGTTCGTCGAGCACGAGCAGCTCGGGATCGTGGACCAGGGCGGCGGCGAGCTGGGCACGCTGCTGGTTGCCGTGGCTGAGCTGCTCGACCCGGTCAGCCGCCCGCCCGTCCAGACCCACCCGTGTGAGCAGCTGGGCGGTGCGGGTGGCGGCGTCAGCCGCGCCCAGCCCATGGAGACGGCCGAGGTACTGCACCTGCTCTCCCACCGGCATCCGGGGATACAGCCCGCGCTGCTCGGGCAGGTACCCGATGGCGCGTCGGTCACGGGCGTCGATGGCCCGGCCCCGCCAGAGGACCTCCCCGCCGTCCAGCTCGACCAACCCGATGATGGCCCGCATCGCGGTGGTCTTGCCCGCCCCGTTCGGGCCGAGCAGCCCGAGCAGGCGCCCCGGACGGGCAGCGAAGGTGCAGTCGGCCAGGGCGGTGACGCCGCCGTAGCGCTTGGAGGCGCCGACCACCTCGAGCACCCCCCCAGCCTGACATGCCGGCCCGATGCAGCGCACCGCCCGCTCGCGCTCTTTCGACCCTCTTGCGGCCGGGGTCAGCGAGGTGGGCGACGGGCGGCGGCCGATGCCGCTCAGGCGGCCCGGGGGACGTAGCGGCTCGCCGGGCGGATCAACCGGTTGCCCTCGATCTGTTCGAGGACGTGGGCGGTCCAGCCGAACATCCGCGCCACCACGAAGGTCGGCGTGAACAGCTCACGGGGCACGCCGATGGTCGACATGACGACCCCGGCCCAGAACTCGACGTTGGTGCGAAGCGCTCGATCAGGTGACCGAGCGGCCAGCGCCTCCAGCGCCGCGGCCTCGACCGCCACAGCGAGCTCGACGAGCTCTCCCCCGAGCTCGAGCGCCAGGCCCCTCAACATCGCGGCACGCGGGTCCTCGGTCCGGTACACCCGGTGACCGAAGCCCATGAGCCGGCGGCCGGCGTCGAGCTCAGCGGCGATCCACCCGGCGGCCCGCCCCGGCTCACCGATGGCATCGATCATGTCGAGCGCTCGGCTCGGCGCCCCACCGTGCAGGGGTCCGCTCATCGCCGCCACGGCCGCGGTCAGCCCCGCCGCCACGTCGGCCCCGGTCGAGGCGACGACCCGGGCGGCGAAGGTCGAGGCGTTGCTGCCGTGGTCCATCGTCAGCACCAGGTAGCACGACAACGCCCGGGCGCCGGCCGGTTCAGGGGCCTGGCCGGTCAACATCTGCAGGTAGTCCTCGGCGAGCGACAGGCTCGGATCGCTAGGGACCGGTTCGAGACCGGCTCGGCCACGAGCGAGGGTGGCGATCAGCGTCGGGGTGAGGCCGGCCAGGCGCAGGGCGTCGTCGGCCACGGTCGCCCGGTCGACGTCGAGCCACGACCGGCACCCGAGACGGCCGCCGACCGCCGAGATCGCCGTGCGCACGGCGTCGAGCGGCCCGCCATCGACGTGGGTGCGGGCGATCTCGACGCACAGCGCCTCGATGCCCTCGGGCATGCGCCGGGCGTCGCCGAGGACCCGAGCGTGGCGGGCGGCGGCGGCCCCCTCGGGGAGCGACCCCTGGTGCAACAGGTGCACGACGTCCTCGGGGCTGCGGGTGCGGGCCAGCTCCGGGACGTCGTGGCCCCGGTAGTGGAAGCTGCCCTCGTCGCCGAGCACATCGCCGATCGAGGTGGTGACGGCGACGACGCCGTCCAGGCCAGGTGGCACGTCGTGGTGCGGTGTCGTGATGGTCATGGGATCATCTCAACATGCGGCCCTACATTGATCAATGTTGATGTACGATCAACGGTGTGGCGGGCGCTGGTGATCGACGCCTGTGGTCGACCTCAGAGGTCGCTGAGCGGCTCGGGGTCCGGCGCGAGACCGTCTACGCCTACGTGTCCCGGGGCCGCCTGTCCCGCATGACCCACCCGGATCGGCCCGGCAGCTGGTTCGATCCCAGCGAGGTCGACCGGCTCCGCCGGACCGCCCGTCGGCCGACGGGCGCCGGCGGCGAGGTCCTCGAGATCGAGACCTCGATCACCCGCATCGGCGACGGCCGCTGCAGCTACCGCGGCCGTGACGTCATCGAGCTCAGCCAGACGCACCCCTACCGCGCCGTCGCCGAGCTGCTCTGGACCGGTGAGCTCAGCATCCGGCCCACCCAGGAGACCGACCCAGACCTCGCGGCGCGCTGGCGTCGCATCGTCGATGACCTCCCGCCCGGCCGTCGGCCGCTCGACGAGATCCGGGTGATCGTCGCAGTGATGGGCGCCGGAGACCCGTTCCGGCTCGACCTGCGCCCGCCAGCGTTCGTCGACGGGGGGCGGCGTCTCCTCCACGAGCTGGTGGGGTGGTGCGACCAGCGCCTCGCCACCCGTGCGCACGACCCCGCCCAGCGAGCGGTGATCGACGCGGCGATGGTGCTGCTGGCGGATCACGAGCTCGCCGGTTCGACCTTCGCCGCTCGCATCGCCGCCAGCTTCCGGGGAGATGTGGCTGCGGTGGTCTCGGCCGGCCTCGGACCCGTCTCGGGCGCCCGTCACGGGGCGTTGTCCATCGCCGTCGAGGAGCTGCTCGACGATGCCGCCACCCTCGGCGCGCCCGACGCCCTCGCCCGTTGGATGACCCGGGGCGACGACGTCCCGGGACTGGGACATCCGCTCTACCCCGAAGGCGACCCTCGGGGACGTGAGCTGTTGCGCCGCGTCGGCGAGGTCGCCGACACCTCCGTCGTCGAGGAGCTGGTCGAGGTGGCCGCAGCGCGCGGCATGGCACCGCCCAACGTCGACCTGGGGCTCGGCGCCGCCGTGCGGGCGTTGGATCTGGTCCCCGGCGCCGGGGAGGCCATCTTCGCGGTGGCACGGACCGCCGGCTGGATCGCCCACGCCCTCGAAGAGCTCGAGCGACCCAGCCGACTCCGGCCCCGGGCCCGCTACGTAGGCCCCTGAACGCCGCCAGCGAGTCGGTGCCTCAGATCGACGGCTGCTCCACGTGGCGGCCGAAGACCTCGGCCATGGCGTTGGACACCTCGCCCAGGGTGGCGCGTGAGCGAACCGTCTCGATGAGCACCGGCATGAGGTTGATCTCAGGATCCGACGCCGCCGACTTGAGCTCGGCCAAGGCGCGACGCACCGCGCCAGCGTCTCGGTCGGCCTTGGTCGCCTGCAGACGCTTGATCTGTCGCTGCTCGTCATCATTGGTGATCTTGAGCAACTCGATCTGGGCGTCGTCGTTGCCCGCGGTGTACTGGTTCACGCCCACGGTGATGCGCCGACCGGCGTTGATCCGCTTCTCGAAGTCGTAGGCCGAGTCTGCGATCTCTCGCTGATACCAGCCGTCCTCGACGAGCCGGAACGCCCCCTCCAGCATCGAACCGCCGCCGACCTCATCGACGTGGGCGAAGATCTCCTCGGCCTGACGCTCCAGCTCGTTCGTGAGCTCCTCCACGAAGTAGGAGCCTCCGAGCGGATCGGCCACGTTGGTGACCCCGGTCTCCTCGGCGATGATCTGCTGGGTCCGCAGCGCGATCCGGGCTGCTTTCTCGGTCGGCAGAGCCAGCGCCTCGTCCATGGAGTTCGTGTGCAGGCTCTGCGTACCGCCCAACACGCCGGCCAGGGCCTCGATGGCGGTGCGAGCGATGTTGTTCTCGGGCTGCTGTGCGGTCAGCGACACACCGGCGGTCTGGGTGTGAAAGCGCAGCTGGGCGGACCGCTCGTCCTTGGCGCCGTAGCGCTCGGTCATCCACCGGGCCCAGATCCGCCGCGCCGCTCGGTACTTGGCGATCTCTTCGAAGAAGTCGGTGTGGGCGTTGAAGAAGAAGCTGAGCCGTGGAGCGAAGGCATCTGTGGCCAACCCTTGAGCGTGTGCTGCTTCGACGTATGCGAACCCGTTACCGAGGGTGAATGCCAGCTCTTGGGCAGCCGTCGACCCGGCCTCTCGAATGTGATATCCCGAGATCGAAACTGGATGCCAGCGCGGCATCTCTGCGGTGCAGAACGAGATGGAGTCGGCGACGAGGCGCATCGAGGGACGAGGCGGGTAGATCCACTCCTTCTGCGCCTGGTACTCCTTCAAGATGTCGTTCTGCAGCGTGCCGCCCAGCCGATCACGGCGTGCCCCCGTCTGCTCGGCGTTGGCTACGAACATGGCGAAGATCACCGCTGCGGGGGCATTGATGGTCATCGAGGTGGTGATGGCCTCGAGATCGATGTCGGAGAACAGCACAGCCATGTCGTCGATGGTGTCGACGGCCACGCCACAACGACCGACCTCTCCGATGGACATCACGTCGTCGGAGTCGATGCCCATCAGGGTGGGCATGTCGAACGCCGTCGAGAGACCGTTGCCCCCCGAGGCCAGGATGTCCTTGAAGCGCCGGTTCGTGTCCTCGGGCGTACCGAACCCGGCGAACATCCGCATCGTCCAGACCTTGGATCGGTACATCGACGCGTACGGGCCTCTGGTGTAGGGGTACTGCCCAGGGAACTCGCCGTCGGCAGGGCCGTACACCGGCTCGAGCGGCACCCCTGACATGGTCGTGAAATCTTCGTCCCGCAAGCGGGAGGCCTCGTAGGCCTGTTGCCACCGATCACGAGCGTCCATGTCGAGTCCTCCGTGGGGGTCGGTCACGTCTGGTGATGATCCTACGAGGCTCTCACGTGGGCCTGCGCAACGCCGACGGCGATCGAGCCTCCCAGATCGTCATCTTCAGGTTTCCGTTCAATGACCATTCGAACGGTGGTACTAAGGCGCGACAGGCGTTCGTCGACGCCGTCGATGGACGAGGAGGTCCCCCATGAACACCACCACCGCCCCGCCCGCAGCGAGCGGGTCCATTGACGAGTCGATCGTCACCACGCCTGCCGTTCGACGCCGCGGCGCAGCGCACCTCGTCTCGGTGGTGGTCGCGATGCTCGCCATCCTCGTTCTGGCCACCGGCTCGGTGGCGGTCATGAACCCCGGTAGCGCCGAGCCCGAGACCGTTCCTCTGTCCGACGGCGAGATCGCCGGAGCCGTCGGAGCACCGCGCCTGTGGGCGGCTGGTCACGACGGCACAGGTGTCACCGTGGCCGTCCTCGACTCCGGCGTCGCCCACGTCGGCGATCTCGCCGACTCGGTGCACGGGCCCGGGATCGACGAGGTGGGTCACGGCACCCACCTGGCCGGCCTGGTGGCCGACGTGGCGCCCGGCGCCACCCTCGTGGACCTTCCGATCGTCGGCGACGACGGCACCCCGTCGGTCGAGCGCGCCATCGATGCGCTCGCTCGGGTGGCCGATGGTTCGGTGATCGCCGACGTGGTGGTCCTCGCCGCCGATCTGCGCCCGAGCGACGCCGAGCGGGCCGCCACCGAGGCCCTCCTCGACGAGCTGGCCCGGCGCGACGTCCTCGTCGTCGGCGCCGCCGGCAACGACGGCGAGCGCGACTCACGCATCGACTGGCCAGCGTCGACGCACCGGGTCATGGCCGTTGGCGCCACCACGCTGACCGAGCAGGGTTGGCGGGTCGCCGCATGGTCCTCGGGCGCGTCGGTCGCTGACGTACTCGCCCCCGGCACCTCCCTCACGAGCGACCTGGCCCCCGGGTCGGCTGCGTCAGCCGACCCCGAAGCCATCCGACCCTCGGCAGCCACCGTACGAGGTTCGGGCACCTCACAGGCAGCGGCGGTCACCGCCGGCGCAGCTGCGGTCATCCGCTCGGCGGCGCCCGGGGCGCCGGCCGGCACGATCTCGGCCGCCCTGTCCGCCTCGACGGGTTCCCTGGACATCCCTGCGGCCATGGATGCCCTTGGCCTGTTCGTCGCTCCCGACGCCCACGACGGCACCGGGGGCTGGACCGGCAACAGCTGGACCGGCAACTCCTGGACCGGCAACTCCTGGACCGGCAACAGCTGGACCGGCAACTCCTGGACCGGCAACAGCTGGACCGGCAACAGCTGGACCGGCAACAGCTGGACCGGCAACTCCTGGACCGGCAACAGCTGGACCGGCAACAGCTGGACCGGCAACAGCTGGACCGGCAACTCCTGGACCGGCAACAGCTGGACCGGCAACTCCTGGACCGGCAACTCCTGGACCGGCAACAGCTGGACCGGCAACTCCTGGACCGGCAACAGCTGGACCGGCAACTCCTGGACCGGCAACTCCTGGACCGGCAACAGCTGGACCGGCAACAGCTGGACCGGCAACAGCTGGACCGGCAACAGCTGGACCGGCAACAGCTGGACCGGCAACAGCTGGACCGGCAACAGCTGGACCGGCAACAGCTGGACCGGCAACAGCTGGACCGGCAACAGCTGGACCGGCAACAGCTGGACCGGCAACAGCTGGACCGGCAACAGCTGGACCGGCAACAGCTGGACCGGCAACTCCTGGACCGGCAACTCCTGGACCGGCAACTCCTGGACCGGCAACTCCTGGACCGGCAACTCCTGGACCGGCAACAGCTGGACCGGCAACAGCTGGACCGGCAACAGCTGGACCGGCAACTCCTGGACCGGCAACAGCTGGACCGGCAACAGCTGGACCGGCAACTCCTGGACCGGCAACTCCTGGACCGGCAACAGCTGGACCGGCAACAGCTGGACCGGCAACTCCTGGACCTGAGCCGCCGCCACTGCGCCTTCGCTCACCGAACGTGCTGCCGCTGTCGCTCTTGGTAAGGTGCGGTCGAGCCAGGGCACGCCGACTGAGAGACAGGTCCGGTGCAAGAACGGGAATCCCGACAGGCCGACCGCGCCCACGCACGAGTGCTCGCCATCGCCGGGGTGCTCGTGCTCCTGGGGTCCGCAGCCCTCCTGGCGCTCGACCACCCCGAGGTCGCACCTCACAGCCTGGGCGTCGGTGGCCTCCTGCTCGTGATCGCCGGGTTCTTGCAGGCCGACGTGACCCTGTTCCACCTGGAGGGTCGCCGCGAGGCCCACACCTTCTCGCTGGTGGAGCTGCCCCTGGCGCTCGGGGCCGTCCTGTTGTCCCCGCTCGCCCTGGTGGCGGCCCGCATCATCGGCAGCGGGGTCGCCCTGGGGTACGTGCGGGGGTCTCGCGGGGTGAAGCTGGCGTTCAACCTGGCGCTGTTCGGTTGCGAGGCGGCGATCATCGGGGCCACGGCGGCCTGGCTCGTGGACGGCGAACCCGACACGGCGCTCGAGTGGGGCACCGTCGTGGCCATCGTCATCGCCATCAACCAGGTGGCCACCGTCGTCACCGGGTTGGCGATCGCCCAGTTCGAGCCGGGTCACATCGAACGTCTCCGCACCGTCTTGCCGCTCCAAGCACTGGTCAGCGCGCCGAGCGCCGCCCTGGGCGTGACGCTCGCCGTGGCGCTCGTCGACGAACCGGCGCTCGCCCTGTTCCCCCTGATCGCCGTGGGAGGTCTCTACATCGCCCTCGAGCGGGCGACGCGCACGACCCAACGCCTCGGTGACCTCGAAGCCCTGTACGGCTTCACCGGCTCGGTCGGGCGCAGTCTCCAACTCGAGCACTTCGTGGCAGAGGCGTTGCATCGCACCCGCGACGTGCTGCGCGCCGACCGGGCGACCTTGGTGGTCATGGGCACGGGCGGGCCCCTGTCCGACGCCTTGCGCTCGATCGGCGTCGACGGCCGTCTCGAGTCCGCCGAGGTCGATCCGAGCGATCCATGGCGAGCCGTCGGCTGCGACTCCGCTCGACCTCTCGACCGAGACGACCTCATCGACTCCGCCGTGTTGGACCACCACCGCCTCGACCGCACGTTGGTCGCCCCGGTCGGGGTCGACGGCGGCCGGGCGATCCTGTCGGTCAGCGGCCGGGCCGCGGCGGGAAAGGACTTCGACCCGGGTGAGATCAAGCTCCTCGGGGCGATGGCGAACCACGTGAGCGCCACGCTCGGCAACTCCCTGCTGCTGCAACGCCTGGCCGTGGAGGCGCTGCACGACGCCCTCACCGGCTTGCCGAACCGGTCGCTGTTCGAACAGGAGCTGCGCAGCGCCCTCTCCACCGGACGCACCCCGTTGGCCATCGTCCTGCTCGACCTCGACCGCTTCAAGGAGGTGAACGACACGCTCGGCCACCAGGCCGGCGATGACGTCCTCGTTGACGTGGCCGAGCGGATCAGCTCGACGCTGCGGCCGGGTGACCTGGTCGCCCGACTCGGCGGTGATGAGTTCGCCCTGCTGTTGGAGGAGACCGACGTCGACGGCGTCGACGCGGTGGCCCGACGCGTGTTGGCCGAGCTGGAGCGGCCGGTGGTCCGCAACGGGCTGGCCCTGGCGGTCGGTGCCTCGATGGGGGTGGCCCGAGCTCCGGTGCACGGCGTCGAACCGGGCGTGTTGCTGTCACGGGCCGACATCGCCATGTACGCAGCCAAGCGCTCCCGTACCGGCTGGAAGCACTACGACCCCGCCATCGACGGCCTCTCGGCGGCTCGCCTGAGCCTCACCCACGACCTGCGCGAGGCCCTGTTGCGCGAGCGGCTCGAGCTGGCCTACCAGCCGATCGTCCGTCCCGACGAGAGCCAGCTGGCCCGGGTCGAGGCCCTGTTGCGGTGGTGGCACCCCAACGTCGGCTGGGTGCCGCCCGCCCAGATCGTGAAGATGTCCGAAGAGCTCGGACTCGGTCGTCGCCTCACCCGCCAGGTGCTGGCCATGGCGGTGGGCCAAGCCGGTCAGTGGCGCCGTGACGGTCACGATCTGCACGTGGCGGTCAACCTCTCGCCCGCCGACGTCGAGCACTCCTCCATCGTGGACGACGTCCAGCAGCTGCTCTCGGACGAGGGTCTGCCCGCTGACCGGTTGCACCTCGAGGTCACCGAGTCGTCGCTCGTGTCAGATCCCGAGCGCGCCCTGCCGGTGCTGACCGCGCTGCGCGACCTCGGGGTGGGACTGGCCATCGACGACTTCGGCACGGGGTACTCGTCGCTGTCCTACCTCCAGCGCCTCCCGGTCGACGAGCTCAAGCTCGACCGCTCGTTCATCCTCGACCTGGCGGACTCGCCAGACGCCGCGATCCTGGTCGGCACCATCATCGACCTCGGCCACGCGCTCGGCCTGGAGGTGGTCGCCGAGGGCGTCGAGGACTGCGCCATCGGGCGTCAGCTCGTGCTGTTGGGCTGCGATCTGCTGCAAGGATATGCCTACGGGCGCCCGAGCCCCGCCAGTGAGCTGATCCCCTCGGTGTGACGATCTGGCCCGGTCACCGACGGTTCTGTCCTCAGCCGGGCATCTCCAGCACGGGCTTGACGGCCCCGCCCGCCAGGGACGAGCCGACGGCCTCGGAGATGGCGTCGAGGGGGAACGCCTCGACGAGCCGGTCGAAGGGGAACCCCCCGGCGGCGTGGTGGGCGAGCAGCCTCGGGATGAACACCTGCGGCACGGCATCGCCCTCGAGCACGCCACGGATCGACCGACCCGCCATGAGGTGCGAGACGTCGATGGTCACCGCTGGGTCGCCCACGCCGACCAGCGCCAACGTGCCCCGGAACGCGAGCGCCGCCGCCGTCGCCGCGATCACCGCCGGGACGCCGGTGGTGTCGAAGGCGTGATCGACGCCGCGCCCCCTGGTGAGCTCAAGCGTGGCGGCGGTGAGCGCGGCGGCCTCGGAGGATCCGTCCACGACGTCGGTGGCGCCGAGCTCCCGGGCGAGATCTCGACGCGACTCGTGCAGGTCTGACACGATGATCCGCTCGCAGCCGGCGATCGAGCCGGCCATCACCGCAGCGAGGCCCACCGCCCCGGCACCGACGACGAGCAGCGTGTCACCGGCGACCGGGTCGAGCACGTTCAACACGGCACCAGCGCCGGTCTGCACCCCGCATCCGAGGGGGCCGCACACCCCGAGGGGGGCCGCTGACCACTCGGGGACCACGACGCAGGACCGAACCGACACGATCGCTCGATCGGCGAACGACGACTGCCCGAACCAGTGGCTGTGCACCGCCTCGCCGCCACGAGACAGCGACGTGGTGCCATCGAGACGACCGCCGCCCAAGATGTTGAGCTCGTAGAACCGCTCGCAGTACGCCGGGGCACCGCTGCGGCAGTTGGCGCAGCGTCCGCAGCTGTCGAAGGACAAGATCACCTCGTCGCCCTCGGCCAGCTCGGTCACACCGGGGCCGAGCGCCTCGACTACACCGGCGCCCTCGTGCCCGGCGACCATGGGACGCCGCAGCGGGGCGTCGGGTGCCAGGGCCAACAGGTCGGTGTGGCACAAGCCGGTGGCGGCGAGCCGCACGCGCACCTCGCCGGGGCCCGGGTCAGAGAGGTCGAGCTGCTCGAGGACGAACCCGTCTGAGGGGTCGCGGACGACGGCTGCTGTGACCTGCACGCGGCGATCCTACGTGGGTGCGCGCGCCGACGCCCCGGGCCCTCGGAGGTGAGGCGCCGGCCGTCTCGACGTCGGTGGTGATACCTGACTTAGTCGATCGACGATGCCAACAATGGAGCGCCCCTGCCGTTAGGGTGCAGCGGACGATCCGAACCACAGGAGCGATCGACATGGCACTGCGCCTGGGCGACGAGGCCCCCGACTTCACCGCTGAGTCCACCGCCGGCACCATCCGCTTCCACGAGTACCTCGGTGACGGGTGGGGCGTGCTGTTCAGCCACCCCAAGGACTTCACGCCCGTCTGCACCACCGAGCTGGGCCGTGTCGCGGCGCTCAAGTCCGAGTTCGACGCCCGTGGCACCAAGGTCGTGGGCCTGTCGGTCGACCCCATCGACGATCACGAGCGTTGGAAGGACGACATCGAGCAGACCCAGGGCACCGCCTTGAACTTCCCGCTGCTCGCCGACCCTGATCGCACCGTCGCTGACCTGTACGACATGATCCACCCCAACGCCAACGACACGCTGACCGTGCGGTCGGTGTTCGTCATCGGCCCCGACAAGAAGGTCAAGCTGAGCCTGACCTACCCGGCGTCGACCGGTCGCAACTTCGACGAGATCCTCCGGGTCATCGATTCGCTCCAGCTCACCGCCCAGCACTCGGTCGCCACCCCCGCCGACTGGCACCAGGGCGACGACGTGATCATCTCCCCTGCGGTCTCTGACGAACAGGCCGCCGAGCGCTTCCCGGGCTACGCCACGATCAAGCCCTACCTCCGCACCACGCCTCAGCCCAGCTGAGGCTCCGGCCCAGCTGAGATCCGGGTCCTGCTGAGCCTCGGGCCCACTGAGCCTCCAGCCCGACGGCTGGGGCGGCGGCTCGCCGGCGGGCGTGGTGCTGCACGGTGAGCGGGACCGATGCGCCGATCAGGTGGCGACCGGTAGGTCGAGCTCGGCTCGGGTCCCCTGGCCGAGCCGGCTGCGCAGCCGCAGCTGCCCACCGAGGGCCGAGGCGAGCTGTCGACTGAGGGCGAGGCCCACGCCAGAGCCCTCCACACCTCGGTCCTCTGCCCCCAGGCGCTCGAAGGGCTCGAAGGCCCGTTCGAGATCAGCGGCGCAGATCCCAGGACCTTGGTCGGTCACCGAGATCTGCCATCCGTCGGCGATGGCCTCGCCGGCCACGACCACTCGGCCGCCGCCGTGCTTGACGGCGTTGGACACCAGGTTCACCACGATCTGGACCAGGCGGCGCTCGTCGGCGACGACGGTGGCTGTTCCCGTCGGGTGGGTGACCTCCACCTCGACGTCCCGCTCGGCGATCTCGGCCGTCAGCATCTCGACCGCAGCCGCCACCGAGGCCCCCGGATCGACGTGGGCTGGTGCGAAGCGAGCCCCGCCCGCCTCGATGCGACTGATGTCCAACACGTCGCCGACCAACCCCACGAGGTGGCGTCCAGCGGCGGTGATGTGATCGATCGCCTCACGATCGAGGTCGTCGGTGGCCTCCATCTCGAGGAGCTGGGCGAACCCGAGGATGGCGTTGAGGGGGGTGCGCAGCTCGTGGGACATGCGGGACAGGAACTCGGTCTTGGCCCGACTCGCCCCCTCGGCCTCTGCGGTCGCCCGGCGCAGCTGCTCGACCAGTGCCGACATGTGCTGGCGAGCGGCGACCCGTTCGGAGACGTCGCGCAGGAACGCCGTCGAGACGAGGTGGGCGTCGATCGGCGTGCGGGCCAGCGAGACCTCGACGGGCACCGTCGTGCCGTCCGAGCGACGGGCAGTCACCTCGACCCCCTCCACCACGACCCTGGCCCCGCCCCCGGCCCGCTGGGCCCGGGCGATCTGGTCGCTCCACGGCCCGTCCAGCAGCTCGCACATCGTGTGACCGAGCAGGCCCCTCACCTCGCTGCGGAACATGCGGGTGGCTGCCTCGTTCACCAGGGTCACGTGCCCGGCGGGGTCGAGCCCGAGGACGGCGTCGGGGGCCATGTGCAACACGGCGGTCGTACGAGCGCGGGTGTGCTCGAGCTCGACGGCGACCCGCTCGGTCACCCAGGGCGCATCAGGCGCGCCATCGGCCAGGGCTCGTCCCCGACGGGTCGGCCCGGCCCGGTCGCTCACGTCTGACCCTCTGACGTCACCACCACATGGCCCACCACCGGTGCCCCGACCTCGGCGGCGAGTCCGGCGCGGGCCCGGTCGAGGGCGTGGGCGGCCGCACGATCGAAGCGACGACGGCCCGTCGCCTCGGCCCGCACGAGGCGCCGGGGTGGGCTCGGCCGGCGGGCCCTCTGGCGACCCCGGTGGTTGATCGCGCCGCAGATCACGCTGGTCAGGGCCACAGCGGCGAGGGTCTCGAGACCGGTCACACCTCACCCGTCGTCCGAGTCCGGGCCCGGCCAAGCGCTCGAGCTCGCGGTGCGGGGGCGGGCTGGGCGGGGCCCGGACGCGACGAGGGGGGCGGCCCCATGCGGGTGCCACCCCCCTTCGCCTCCAAGACTCCTCACCCGCCGCGGCGGGTTCGGTGCCATGGGTTGATGATGACGACCGACGGTTTCGGGCATCGCCCGCTCGTGGTGGACCAGCCCACGAGGCCGATCGTCCCGGTGGTCCGAGTTGGAGTCGCCACCTGTGGCCCAGTCGGACCGGGAAGCGGCTCACCCAGGCGAGCCGCTAGCGCTCGACCACCTCAGATGTCCGTTCAACGCTGTACATGCGGTGGACCACCTCCTTTCTCCTGTGCAGCCGATGATGTCACAGCCCCCCGCCGACCGATGAGCGGGTTCTGCGCTGATGTGACAGAGGCGCCCGGCGGTTCGCTACGGTCCGCCGCCGTGCAGCGCCACTCGGTCGCCGGGAGGGTCGGGCAGGTGATCGCTCACCGGTGGGACCCACCTGGGCCGCCGGTCCGGGTCGTCGTCATCGTCCACGGGTACGCCGAGCACGGCCGCCGCTACGCCCACGTCGCAGACGCCCTGACCCGTGACGGGGCGGTGGTCTGGGCTCCTGATCACCAGGGCCACGGCCTCTCTGACGGTCCTCGCGCCCTCATCGAGGACTTCGAGACCGTCGTCGATGACCTCGACGCGATCGCCGACCTGGCCCGCGCCGCGAACCCCGGGGCGCCGGTGGTGATGGTGGGCCACTCGATGGGCGGGTTGATCACCGCCCGCTACGCCCAGCGCCACCCGGGCCGGCTCGCCGGGGCGGCGTTCCTGGGCGCAGTCATCGGCGACTGGGCCTGGGCCCGAGAGGTGCTCGCCCTCGACGAGCTGCCCGACGCCGACAGCGATCCCTCGGGCATGTCACGTGACCCCGAGGCGGTTCGCGACTACGCCACCGACCCGCTCGTCTACCACGGGCAGTACCACCGGCGGTTGCTCGAGGCCGAGGTCGAGTGCCTGGACCGCTACGCCGCCGAGACCGATCGGCTGACGCTGCCGGTGCTGGTCCTGCACGGCTCGGCTGACCCGTTCGTGCCCGCCGAGGGGGCGCTGGCGGCCGCCCGGGCGATGCCCTCAGACGACGTCACCACCAGGTGCTACCCCGACGCCCGACACGAGCTGGTCAACGAGATCAACGGCGACGAGGTGATCGCCGATCTCGCCTCGTGGATCCAGCGGGTGGCCACCGGCGGCCGGCGCCGACGAGGCGTCTGACCTCTGACCAGCCACGGGTACGTCGCCGGCCGGCGGGTCTCCCTACGCTGCACGTCATGGACGGACTCGACGGCGCACGCTTCTTGATCACCGGCGCGACCGGCGGGCTCGGATCTCACATCGCCCGCCTGCTCGTCGACGGCGGGGCGAAGGTGGCGCTGGTGTCGCGCCGGGCCGAGCCGCTCGAGGCGCTCGACGTGCCCGGTGAGCGCAAGGCGATCGACCTGCGGGCGCCCGACGGGTGCGACGAGGCCGTCGAGTTCGCCGCCGACGCCCTCGGGGGGCTCGACGGCATCGTCAACGCCGTCGGCGTGGTCGCCTTCGGACCGGTCGCCGAGCTCAGCGCCGACACGATGGAGGAGCTGTTCCTCACCAACACCTTCGTCCCGATCATGTTGGCCCGGGCCGGGCTGGCGCGGCTGTCCGACGAGGGCGTGTTCGTCAACGTCTCGGGCATCATCGCCGAGCGGTCCTTCCCCGGCCTCGTCGCCTACGCCGCCTCCAAGGCCGCGGCCCGCTCCTTCGACGAGGGCCTGGCCGCCGAGCACCGCTCGCGCCTGCGGGTCATCGACGCCCGGCCGCCCCACACCGAGACCGGGCTCGTCGGCCACCCGATCGCCGGCACGTCACCGGGGTTCCCCCAAGGGCTGACCCCCGAGGTGACCGCTCGCCGGATCGTCGAGGCCATCGCCAACGGGGAGGTCGATCTGCCGAGCGGGGCCTTCGACGCCCGTGGCTGACCGCAGCACCATCCTCGTGCGGGTGTCGGGACCCGACGGGCCGGGCATCACCGCCGGGCTGATGCGGGTGCTCGACGGGGCCGGCGCCGACGTGCACGACGTCGAGCAGGTCGTGGTGCGACGACGACTCACCCTGGCCCTGGTGGTCGATGTGCCAGAAGGTCACGACGTGTTGAAGGAGCTGCTGCTGTTCGCCTGGGAGCGGGGCGTCGGCATCGACTTCGAGGTGATCGAGGACCGGCCGACGTCCCGGCCCACCGGCCACGTGGTCACCGTCATGGCCGCCGAGGTCACCCCCGCGCAGCTGGGCGCCGTCGCCGAGGCGATCGCTGGGGCCGGGGGCAACATCGATCGCATCGTGCGGTTGGCCCGGCGTCCCGTGTGGGCCTACGAGCTGGCGGTCGGCGGAGGCGACGCCGACGCCATGCGCACTGCGCTGGTGACCGCGTCGGCCGAGCACCGGGTGGACGTGGCGGTGCAGCGCAGCGGCCTCGGGCGTCGCGCCACCCGCCTCGTGGTCATGGACCTCGACTCGACGCTCATCCGCGACGAGGTCATCGATCTGCTGGCCGAGGCCGCCGGGTGCCTCGACGAGGTGGCGGTCATCACCCGCCGGGCGATGGCGGGTGAGCTCGACTTCGAGGCTGCGCTGAGGGCCCGGATCGCGCTGCTGGCCGGCATGCCCGTCGAGGTGGTCCACGACGTGCGCGACCGAGTGCGCCTGACCCCCGGTGCCCGGACCTTCGTCCGCACGCTGCGACGCCTCGGCTACAAGCTGGCGGTGATCAGCGGCGGGTTCGACATCGTCGTCGATGCGGTGGCCGCCGACCTGGGCCTCGACCACGCCTGTGCCAACGTGCTGGAGGTGCGCGACGGCCGGGTGACCGGTGAGGTCGCAGGACCCATCGTCGACCGCCCGGCCAAGGCCCGTCTGCTCGAGCACATCGCGGCGCAGGAGAACATCCTGTTGGAGCAGACGGTGGCCATCGGGGACGGGGCCAACGACATCGACATGCTGGCCACCGCCGGGCTCGGCATCGCCTTCAACGCCAAGCCGGTCGTGCGCGAGGTGGCTGACACCTCGGTGTCGGTGCCCTACCTCGACGCCATCTTGTTCCTGCTCGGCGTACCGAGCGACGAGGTCGACGCCGCCGACGACCTGCCCGGGGCCTGAGCCCCCACGGCGCTCGAGGTGGGTCAGCCCTCTGCTGAGGCCCCGGCGTAGGCGACCTGGCAGAACCCGTGGTTGCAGTACCCGTTGGGGTAGCGATCGAGGTAGGCCTGGTGGCCGTCCTCGGCCAAGAAGAACGGCCCGACGTCGTCAGCGTCGGCGATCTCGGTCGTGATGGTGCCAAAGCCAGCGGCCGACAGATCGGCCTGGTAGGCCTGCCGCGAGCGCTCGGCGGCTGCGAGCTGGTCGGGGGTCGTGGTGTAGATCGCCGAGCGGTACTGGGTGCCCACGTCGTTGCCCTGGCGCATGCCCTGCGTGGGGTCGTGGTTCTCCCAGAACGCCCGCAACAACGTCTCGACGTCGACCCGGTCGGGGTCGTACACCACGCGCACGGCCTCGGTGTGCCCCGTGCGGCCCGAGCACACCTCCTCGTAGGTCGGGTTGAACGTGGAGCCGCCCATGTAGCCCACCGCCGTGACGTGCACGCCCGGGATCTGCCAGAAGATCCGCTCGGCGCCCCAGAAGCAGCCCATGGCCACGTGCAGCACCTCGGTGCCGTCTGGCCACGGTCCGGTGAGCGACGTGTCGAGGACGCGGTGGGCGTCATCGACGGTCATCGGCTCGTCACGGCCCGCCAGGGCCTCGGTCACAGAGGGGATCTCGCGGGGACGACGTGAGAACAGCACCTGGACGACCTCCGTCGGCGGCTGCGCCGCTGTGGCGCTGAGGTCGTCCAGCCTACGGGTGACCGCCGCCCACCGGCCGGGCTACGGTCCCGGCGATGGAGGGCATCACGAGGGCATGGGACCTGGTCGAGGCAGCCAAGGGCCGCATCGAGAACCTCTCGGTCGATCAGCTGAGAGCCGAGATCGATGCGGACGACGCCGTGGTCGTCGACATCCGCGACATCCGAGAGCAGCTGCAGCGGGGCGCCATCCCCGGGGCGCTCCACGCCCCCCGCGGCATGCTGGAGTTCTGGATCGACCCGACCAGCGAGTACCACCGCGACGTCTTCTCGCCTGAGCGGCGCTACGTGCTGTACTGCGCCGGCGGCGGCCGTTCGGCCCTGGCCGCTGACACGATGCGGGTGATGGGCTACCCCGACGTGGCCCACCTCGAACCGGGCTTCGCCGGGTGGGAGGCCGCCGGTCAGCCCATCGAGGACGTGTCGAGCACCAGCAAGTGGGTGCGGCGCGACTGAGCCCGCCTGGACCGTCGAGCTGACCGCAAGCGGTGACGATCCCCGCCAGGCTGCGGTCTGGGAGACCCGTCCGAGCGCCGTGGAGGATCGGGCCGGGGTGCTGGTGGCCGGGTACGGCGACCGGGCGGCGGCGGTGGCGGCGGCGGTGTTCCTCGGGGGCGACGCCACGGTCGTGGCCGTCGGCGACGACGGCTGGGCCGACGCCTGGCGGGCCCACGCTCAACCCACCGTCGTCGGGGACGTGGCCGTGGTGCCGGCGTGGTGTCCCGAACCCGCCGACGTCGCCCACGTCGTGGTCATCGAACCCGGCCGATCCTTCGGTGTCGGCAACCACCCGTCGACGCGCCTGGTCGTGGCGGCGCTGCAGCGCAGCGACCTCGACGGGGCATCCGTGCTGGACGTCGGAACCGGCACCGGGGTCCTGGCGGTGACGGCGGCCCGCCTCGGGGCGACACGGGTGGTGGCCGTCGACACCGATGCCGACGCACGACGGGTCGCCCGCCACAACGTCGAGGTCAACGAGGTCGGTGCGACGGTGACCGTGACCGACGGCGAGCTGAGCGCCGTCGGCGGCACCTTCGACGTCGTGGTGGCCAACATCTTGCCCGCCACGCTGGTGTCACTCGCCGACGACCTCGTGGCGCGGGTGGCCGCCGGCGGGCGGCTCGTGCTGTCGGGCATCCCGACGAGCGAGGTCGACCGGGTGCTGGTGGCCCATCACGCCGACGAGATCGCACGCCTCGAGCTCGACGGCTGGTCGGCCCCGGTGCTGTCACCCGGGGCGGTGTGAGCGGCCGGCGCCAGAGCGGCGGCGGAGCGCTGCGCCCTCGCACGACGGGCACCCGGGCGCACGGGCGTGGCTACCTGCCGTCGACGGACCAGTGCCAGGGCTCGCTCGGCAGGTTGTACAGGCCGTAGCTGCTGGCGTTGGCGGCGAGCCACCGGTAGGCGGGGCTCGATCGGCTGGTGATGCCCCGTCCACCGAACGTGAAGTCGATGGCCAGGCCGCGCTCGTGGTTCGAACGGCCCGGCCGGGCCGTCGGGGGTCGGCAGCTCGACGCAGGCGCCTGCCAGACGGCGTAGTCGCTCGACCCGCAGTGGGCGCGCCGCAGGGCGATCTGGGACCCGTTCGAGCGGTACCCACCCCCGCCGAGGACGATGCCGTCGGCGGCCGCGGCAGCCAGCAGCCCAGCCACGTCATCGGCGATCGAACGGTGGACGTTGATGCCGCTGACGCTGAGGATCTCGGCGTTGCCGGGAAACTCCTCTCGGCTGACCGGCCCGCCGCCTCCACCGCCCGAGTCGCCCCCCCCGGTGTCGGCGCCTCCGCCAGATCCACCGCCGGAGGCAGAGCCGCTCCCAGACCCCGGGCCGCTCCCAGATCCGCCGCCGCCGCCGTCGGACCCGAAGCCGCCGCCGCCGGCGGCTCCAGCCCCACTCGAGTCGCTGCCGCCACCTGTGCCGCTGCTCCCACCACCAGAGCCGACGCTGCGTTCTGCGCTGCGACGTGCTGCGGCGGCCTGGGCTGCCGCCGCCTCGGCCGCTGCGGCGGCCTCGGCCTCTCGACGTGCCCGCTCGGCCGCTTCGATCTCGGCGACCTTCGAGGCGATCGCCTGCTCTGCGGTGCGGATGTCGTCGGCCAGCTCCGCATCGACGGCTTCGAGTGATGCAGCCTCGGCCAACAGGTGATCGATGCGTTGCTCGACCTGGGTGGCGAACTCGACCTGGCGGGCCTCGGCCTCCTCGACGCTTGCCAGCTCGGCGTCGGCGACCCGGCGACGTTGCTCGGCCAGCTGACGGGCCTCATCGGCGAGGCGGGCCTGCTCGGCCAGGTCGTCCTCGACGCCCCGGTAGCGGTCCAACGCATCGACGCCGACCTCAGAGGAGGCGTCGAGCAGCACCCTGCGATACGGGGCGTCCAGCGCTCGACCCGAGGTCAGCGCGGCCAGCACCTCATCGCCGGGGGGCTCGACGTAGGCCCGAACCGCCAGCTGAGCAAGGTCGGCGCGCAGCGCGTCTGCCTCGTCGAGGATGCGCTGGCGTTCCACCTGGGCCATGTCCACCTGGTCCTCGGCCCGCCCGACGGCGTCCAGGGCCGAGGCGAGCCTGAGCTGGGCCTGGTCGAGACCGGCCTGCAGCTCGTCGATGCGGGCCGCGACCTGGGCAGCCGTGGCCCGCTCAGCGTCGAGGTCCGAGTCGATGACCCCCCTCTGTCCTTCGACCTCGGCACGGTCCTGTTCGAGGCGTTGCTGCTCCTCCTGGAGATCTGACAGCCCCTGAGCCCCGGCGGGCACCCCGACCGGCGCGGCGACCAGCGCGACCACCACGGCGACGACCAGCATCAGCCACGGCGCGCGCACGGCGATCGAGGGTAGTGGGGCCAGCGCCGACGTGGAGGTGGCCCCCCTGCCCACCCCACGCCAGCACCTCTGGGCCATGATGTCGGCGTGTCGCCGTCACGGCGGTACCCGCTGCGCTCGTCTCGATGATCGTGGCGTGTCGACACGGTCACCCCGACCCACCAAGGAGCCCCATGAGGCGCATCTCGGCGATCTTGTTCGCCACCACGACCCTGGTGGCACTCGCCGCCGCTCCTGCTGGCGCCCAAGATGCCAGCGAGACCAGCGACGTCTACGTCGTGCACGCCATCCCCGGCCAGCCGGTCGACGTCTACGTCAACGGCGATCCCGCGCTGGAGGACTTCCAGCCCGAGGCCATCGAAGGGCCCATCGTCCTGCCGGAATCCGACTACCAGATCGAGGTGTACCCGGCCGGTGCTGACCCCGAGACCACCGAGCCGGTCATCGACGTGTCCACCCCGCTGCCCGGAGGCGTGAGCGCCTCTGCGGTCGCCCACCTGACCGCAGACGGCGAGCCCACCCTGTCGGTCTTCGTCAACGACCTCAGCCCCATCGACGAGGGCAACGGCCGCCTTGCCATCCGCCACGTCGCGGCAGCGCCGCCCGTGGACATCATCGCCAGCGGTGCTCCCGTCGAGGGCTTCACCGACATCGGCAACGGCAACGAGGCCGTGAGCGAGCTGCCCGCCGGTGACTACGACACCTCGATCGCCGCCGCAGGCACGACCGAGCCGCTGTTAGCGGCGCCGGTGTCGCTCGAGGCCGGTTCGGTCGAGATCGTCTACGCGATCGGCTCCCTCGAGGACAACCAGGTGGCCCTGCTGCAGCAGAGCCTGATGCCGATGGCCACGACCGATGACACCGCTGCCGGTGGCACCGCTGCCGACGACACCGCCGGCGACGACACCGCTGCCGACGACACCGCCGGCGACGACACCGCTGCCGGTGACACCGCTGGCGACGACGCCGCTGCGGGCGACACGGCCACCGACGACACCGTCGCACCCCCCACGGCCATCAGCGCCGGCAACAGCGGACTGGCCGCTGAGGGAACGAGTGGCGACGGCCTCGGGGTGGCCATCGTCGTGATGGTCGCCATCGCTGGCCTGGCCCTCGCCGCCGCGCTCGCCGCACCGGGCCTGCGCGACGCCCGTCGGCGCAGCTGACACCCGACATCGCGGTGCAACGGGGGGCGGGGGCCGAGGCGGCGCCCACCCCCCGTCCCCACGGCGACGTCGTGACCGCCGGCGCCGGTCGCCTGCACCGCGCCTGCGGCTCGAGGGCTCGCCGGCTGCTCCCCTGGGCACCGTTGGCTGGGCGATGGGCCGCGGCGTCGCTCTGCCTCGTGGGCCTGGTGGCCTCGGGTTGCGGACAGCGGTCAGAGCTGGACGCATCGGCGGCACCGGCGCCGAACGCCGCCGGCACGCAGGTCGCGGAGGGCGGCGTCCCCGTCCCGGGACGAGGTGGTCTGGCGGATCGTGGTGATGACGCCACCGGCGACGAGGCCGACGCGGACACAGACGCCGCGGGCTCCGACGCCGATGCGGCACCGGACCCGTCCTTGCGTCCCGTGCGGATGCGCATCGACGCCCTCGGCGTGGACGCCCCGATCATCCAGGCCGGGGTGACGCCCGAGGGCGAGATGGAGCTGCCAGGAGCCGTCGAGGTCGCCTGGTACCGCCACGGCCCCGCTCCCGGTGCCGACGCCGGCTCGGCCGTGCTCGCCGCCCACGTCGACTGGAACGGCGAGGAGGGCCCGTTCTTCGATCTGCGCACCCTCGAGCCCGGCACCACGTTCGTCGTCGAGTCCGTCAACGGTGCCCAGCGGCACTTTCGCACGACGACCGAACCGGCCTACGTCCCCAAGGAGGAGCTGCCCGTCGACGACCTGTTCCGCACCGGCGGCGATCCCGTCGTCGCACTGGTGACCTGTGGGGGCGGCTTCGACGAGGCGTCTCGGAGCTATGACGACAACGTGGTGGTGTGGGCCGAGCCGGTCCCCGCCGCCCGAGGAACCGCTTCCTAGTGGGGTGTCGCCACTAGGCCTCGTCCCCGCCTGCGGGTGGCCCTGGCCGATCCTCGGCGAGGTGGCGCCGGGCGGTCTCGAGGTCAGCCGGGTTGGTCACCCCGATCCAGCGGTCGGGTGTGGCGATCACCTCGACGGTGAGGCCCTCGCCGACGAGCTCGGCGACGGCATCGGGCAGGAAGCACTCGGCCTCCTGGCCAGGGTCGTCGTCCAAGAAGCGCTGCCATCGCTCGCCGAGCCCGTCGAGGATGGCGTGGTCGAAGCACCAGAGGTTCATCGAGACCGGCGTGTCGGGAGCGAGCTCGCCGTGCTCTGACACGATCGCCCGCCCGGCCCCCCCAGACCCCCCAGACCGCTCGATGCGACGGTGCTCGCGCACGCCCACCAGCCGCCCGTCGTCGACCTCGCACACCCCCCGTGACACCCGCCCGGTGACAGGGACGGTCCGGTCGAGCTCGAAGGCCACCAGCGCCGCTCGGTCGGGTCCGACCTGGGTCAGGGCCTGGGCGGCGAGACGGTGGCTCGTCGCTCCGTAGTGGTCATCTGCGTTGGCGACCACGAAGGGGCCGTCGAAGGCTGGGCCGGCGGTGAGCACGGCGTGGACCGTCCCCCAGGGTCGGGTCCGGGCCGGTCCGAAGGTGTCCTGGAACACCAGCTGGTGCGGCACCGGGGGTGGGTGCTCGTCGAGGTGGGCGGTCACCACCTGCTCGAGATCGGTGCGCACGACGAGCACCGCTCGCTCGATGCCACCGGCCGCCGCCTCGGCGATCGTCAGATCGAGGAACGCCTCACCCTGGGCCCCCACGGACTCGAGCTGCTTGGTACCTCCGAAGCGCCGACCGATGCCGGCCGCCAGCACGACGAGGGTGCCGCTCACCCCTCGATGCGCCCGAGCCCTGCCCGGTCGAGCACCTCGGCGGGCACACCGAACTCGGCGAACACCTCGGCGTCGTACCCGTGTTGGTCGGCGAAGGCGGCTGCGTCTCGCACGAAGGCGGCCTCCAGGTCATCGGGCGTCCCGACGGGCCGGGGGGACAGCTCGCCCTCGAGACGGCGTCGCTGGGCCAACAGGTGCAGCCGGGCGAGCACGTCGTCGGTCACCGACAGCTGCTCGTCGACGCCGTCCATCTCGGCCCGGATCTCCTCGGCGGAGCGATCCGACCCGATCGTGGGCACCGAGCCGGTGTCGACGAGCTCGAGGTAGTGGCGCACCGACTCGTCGACGTTGCGGCGGCGCCGTCCGGTGCTGTCCCCCCCGCCACGACGGCGGCGCCCGGCGCGGCGTGGCGGGGACGGCTCGCCCTTGACCCGGTTCAGCCACGAGCGGACCCGTTGTCGATCGGCGGGGACCTCGATGGCGGACATGCGCTCCTCGGCCCGACCGTAGATGGCGGCCTCGGTGCCGGCGTCGACGCGCAGCACCGCCTGCTCACCGCGGCCCCGAGCCCTGAACTCAGGAACCGGCAGCCCGTTCTGGGTGGCCCACGGGCCGACGTCGGGGCTGAGCACCAGCTCCCAGACGCGACGGGGCACGACAACCTCGACCTCGCTCATGCCCGATGCTCCCACGCTCGTGGCCCAGCGGTGGTGATCCCCTCGCTGGCGCCAGCGGTGCCGGGCGCGCAGAGGTCAGCTCAGGAGGGGCAGGCAGGCGAGGTAGACCACGATGAGGGCCGTGCCCTCACGGCGGGTGACGGTGCGGTCGGTGACCAGCGCGGCCCAGACGACGACGGCGGCGGCCACGACGGCGACGGGACCGAGGACCCGGACGCCGAGGCCGTCGAGGTCGCCGGGCCCGACGCCGATGGCGACGCCGCCGACGATCAGGGCGTTGAACAGGTTGGACCCCAACAGGTTGCCGATGACCAGGTCGGGTTCGCCCCGGCGGGCGGACTGCACCACCGTGACCAGCTCGGGCGCCGAGGTGCCCAGCCCGACCAGGGTGGCCCCGACGAAGCCGCCCGACAGGCCGGCACGGTCAGCGAGCCCCACCGCCCCGTCGACCAGGGCGGTGGCCGCCCCGACCACGCCCGCCAGGCCGATGGCGGTGCGCGCCACCTCCCGACCCAGGCTGAGCGCGACGCTGGCCGGGCCGGCCACCTCGTCGGCCTCGCCGAGCGGGTCGCCGCTGGACCGGCTGGCCTCTGTGACGAGTGCGGCGATGACGACGACGCCGCCGACCGCCAGCAGCGCACCTCCGACCGCAGGGGCGCCCAGACCGGCGACCACGGCGAAGGCCACGACGGACCCCACGACCAGGGGGGCCTCGCGCCGCACGACCCGTGAGCTGACCGCCAGGGGGGTGACGAGGGCCCCGACGCCGAGCAGCAGCGTGATGTTGGCCAGGTTCGAGCCCACGACGTTGCCGATCGACACGTCGAGATCGCCTCGCAACGAGGCGATCACCGAGGCGAGGAGCTCGGGCAGGCTGGTGCCGAAGCCGATGACGACCGCCCCCACGATCACCGTGGGCACCCCGAGGGCCCGGGAGCATCGTGCTGCGCCCACGACGAAGGCGTCAGCCGCCACGACGAGCACGCCGAGGCCGACGACGACCAGTGCGAGGTCGACGATCACCGGCGAGCCCCGCTGCGGTGCCGAGGGTGACCTCGATCAGCGGCCCCGAGGACCGACGAGAGCCCCGTCGCGAGAGGTCGGAGGTGGTCCTCGTTCACGAACCGTCGGAGTGCGTGTGGTGGTAGCGCTCGCGCGCCTCGACGACGAGGTGCTCGGCCACCTCACGTCCGTCCCACTCGCGCACCTCGGTGTGCTTGTGGGGCTCGAGCGCCTTGTACACCTCGAAGAAGTGCTTGATCTCCTCGCGGAGGTGGTCGGGCACGTCGACCAGATCGTGCCACCCCTTCCAGCGCGGGTCACGAGCCGGGACGCACAGCAGCTTGGCGTCGGGTCCGGCCTCGTCACGCATCCACACCGCCCCCACCGGGCGCACGGTCATGTGCACGCCGGGGAAGGTCGGCTCGTCGAGCATGACGAGCACGTCGAGGGGGTCGCCGTCCTCGGCGAGGGTGTCGGGCACGAAGCCGTAGTCCGCCGGGTAGCGCATGGCGGTGAACAGGTGCCGATCGAGCCACACGGCCCCGGTGTCGTGGTCGATCTCGTACTTGTTCCGTGAGCCCTTGGGGATCTCGACGACGATCTCGATGTCCACGATCTAGCGCTCCCGTTCGGGGGGTAGGCGGTGCTCGATGCGGTCGAGCTGGTCGGCCAGCTCGCCGAGGTCGTCGCTGGTGATGGTGTCGGTCAGCGCCAGGCGGATGGCGGCGAGCTCACGCGACAGGTAGTCGGTGTCCGCCAGGATGCGGGCGTTGACGTCACGGTCACGCTCGGCCTGGGTGCGGTCGCGGTTGTCCTGGCGGCTCTGGGCCAACAGGATCAGCGGCGCGGCGTAGGCCGCCTGGGTCGAGAACAACAGGTTCAACAGGATGAACGGGTAGGGGTCCCAGTCGACCACGAACGCGTTCAAGATCAGCCACGCGATCACCAGGATCGTCTGGATGAAGAGGTAGCGGGCCGTGCCGAAGAAGCGGGCCAGCGACTCCGAGCCCCGGCCGAAGGCGTCGGGATCGATCGTCACGCCGGGCCCGATGCGTCCCCGGGGGCGCGACAGGTCGGGGCTGCGCGAGAAGACCATCAGCGCCCTCTTCGCACGGCGATGACATCGACGCCGGTGAGCACCGTCACGTGGGCCGCCGGGTCAGGGCCGCCTGCTCGACGAGCGCGGCGAGCACATCGTCGACGGTGACCGCTCCGACGACCCTCCGGTCGTCGTCCAGCACGGCCACCGACAGCAGGTCGTAGCGGGCGAGGGCGCGCAGGACCTCGCGCTCGGGGGCGGTGACGTGCACGGTGGGCGCGAACTCGTCGATCACCTCGCCCACCGCCCGGCTGGGAGGCTCGCGCAGCATCCGCCGGAAGCCGACGCAACCCAGGTAGGGCCCCGAGGGCACATCGGCGGGGGGTTCGGCGATGAAGACCCGCGCCGCCAGGGCCGGTGGGCCCTCCACCGAGCGCATCCGGCTCAGCACCTCGGCCACCGAGGTGCCCGGCTCGACGACGATGGCCTCTGACGTCATGAGCCCGCCGGCGGTGGCCTGGTCGTAGCGCAACAGGCCTCGCAGCTCGTCGGCCTCGGCATCGGGCAGCTCGCTCAGCACCTGCTCACGGTCGGCGCGGGGCAACTCTCGCAGCAGGTCGACGGCGTCGTCGGGTTCCATCTCGTCGATCACGTCGGCGACGCGCCCGACATCGAGCCCCCGCAGGATGGCGATCTGGTCGGCCTCGGGCAGCTCCTCCAACAGATCAGCCAAGCGGTCGTCGGCGAGAGCCTCGACGAGGGCGGCACGACGCTCGGGCGCGAGCGCCCGGAGCCGTTCGGCGGCGTCGGCCTTGTGCATGTCCTCCAGCCGGGCGGCGTGGCGGTCGACGTCGGTGACGGCGAACAGATCGAGCAGGTCGCGCCATGGCGTGGTGCGCGGTCGTCCCCGGCGCAGGCGCACGCCCCGAGGGCGCACGGCGAGCTCGTGGAGCTCCCACGTGGGCCGGCTCGCCCGGGTGCGCCGCCGCAGCGACGCATCGGCGACCACCGACCCGTGGCTGCGGGTGCCGACCAGGTCGGCCTCGACGAGCATCTCCCCCGAGCGGGCCCGGAACCGCCGGAGATCGACGGTGCCGCCCCGCAGGCGCACGCCGTCGGGGTGCACCGAGGCGACCCGGTTGACGTGGACGAAGATGCGGCGGCGATCGACGGTGGCGACCATGCCGCTCATCGTCGGCACCCCCACCCCGGGCAGGCGCAACACGACATCGGCGATGCGGCCGACGTCGGTGTCGTCAGCGTCGAGCAACGGCAGTCGCACGATGCCTGACACCCACAGCACCGGGTCGGGCAGCTCTTCGACGGACACGCAGGCACGGTACCGCCGAGGGGGCGGCGGCTCGGGCCGCTGGGCTGCGCCTCGCACCGTCGGAGGGCAGGGTGTTGGGGGCTCGACGAGGAGGCGACGGCGGTGCGCGTGTTGGTGACCGGAAGCAACAGCGGCTTCGGCCTGGCGACGGTGCTCACCCTGGCTCGCGCCGGGCACGACGTCGTGGCCACGATGCGCGACGTCGACAAGGGTCGGGGGCTGCGGGCCACCGCCGAGGACGAGGGCCTGCCCGTCGAGATCCGGCACCTCGACGTCACCGACGACGAGTCGGTCCGCGCCGCGGTCGGTGACCCCGGTGACCTCGACGGCCTGGTCAACAACGCCGGGTTCGAGGTGCGGGGCTCGGTGGCGACCCTCGATGACGAGCTGATGGGCCGCCAACTCGACACCAACGTCCTCGGTCCGCTGCGGACGGTGCGGGCCGTCGTGGGCCGGTGGTCAGCGCGGGGTCACGGGGTCGTGGTGAACGTGTCGAGCATCGCCGGTCTGGTCGCCTCGCCCTACGGGGGCGCCTACTCGGCGTCCAAGTTCGCTCTCGAGGGGCTGACCGAGGCCCTGCACCACGAGGTGACGCGCTCGGGCGTGCGGGTGCACCTCATCCAGCCGGGGCGCTTCGACACCGCCTTCGGCGACAACATCGTCCACGCCGATGGCTGGTTCGGCTCGCCCGATCAGCAGCGCTTCGAGGCCTTCCGCCAGCGATTGGACCGCCTGGGTGACGACAGCGCCGCCAGAGGAGCCGGCGACGGGGGCGGGGGCGGCGACGGCGACGGCGACGGCGGCGGTGGGCGTGGCGCTCAGGTCGTCGCCGACGCGATCGTGGGTGCCCTCATCGACCCGTCCACCCCGCTGCGGACCCTCGTCGGCGCCGACGCCGAGCTGATCGCCGCCGTACGGGCAGAGGGCTCGTTCGAGGACTTCGAGCAGACGATCCGCACGGCCCTGGAATGGTGGGACTGAGCCGAGTCGTCCCCGGCGAGCGGGTGCTCAGGCTGCGGTGAGCTCGTCGGTGCCGGGGACCTGACGGGCGGTCAGGCGCAGCTCGGTGATGGCCCGCTCGGACACCCCGGTCACCTCGACCCGCCAGGCATCGGTCTCCACGACGTCGCCCGGGCGCTCGGGGATGCGCTGCAGCTCGGCGAGGACGAACCCGGCCAGGGTCGTGTACTGGCCCTCGGGCAGGGTCACGCCGATGTCGGGCAGGTCGTGCAGCGGGTAGCGGCCCGGCACCAGCAGCGACCCGTCGGCGAGGCGCCGGGTCGAGAAGGCGTCCTGGTCGGTCTCGTCGTAGATGTCGCCCACCAGCTCCTCGAGCAGGTCCTCGATGGTGACGATGCCCTCGGCTGCGCCGTGCTCGTCGATGACGATGGCCAGCTGCACCCGAGCGAGCTGCATGCGGCGCAAGGCGTCGAGCGCCAGCGCCGTCTCGGGGAACAACGTGGTGGGTTGAGCCACGTCGCGCACCACCTGGCCCGGGGTGTGGCGGACGAGATCTCGCAGGTGCACCACGCCAATGGCGTCGTCGAGCTCACCGTCGGGCGCCACCGGTGCCCGGGAGTGGCCGCTGGCGACCAGTGCGTCCAGCGCGTCGACGACCGACAGCTCAGAGCCGAGGACGAACACGTCGGGCCGGGGTAGCACCAGCTCGCGCAGCGTCCGCTGACCGATCTCGAAGGCGTCGCTGATGAGCGTGCGGTGGTGGTGGCTGAGCGAGGGCTGGGCGGCCACCATGTCGCGCAGCTCCTGGTCGGTCAGCGCGTCGCGACCGAGGTCGGGGTTGCCCCCGGCAAGTCGCACGACGAGGTCGGTCGACGCCGACAACAGCCACACCGCCGGCCGGGTGATGGTGGCGGTGGCGGCCAGGGGGCGAGCCATCACGAGGCCGACCCGCTCGGCCCGTTGCATCGCCAGCCGCTTGGGGGCGAGCTCGCCGAACACCAGGGTGACGTAGGCGAGCGCCAGGGTGACGAGCAGGATCGACACGGGCCCGGCCGCACCGCCGAGGGGCTCGAGGCGCTCCTCCACCGGGGCGGCCAACGAGACCGCGGCGGAGGCCGAAGCGAGGAACCCAGCGAGGGTGATGCCGATCTGGATGGTGGCGAGGAACCTGGTCGGCTCGCCGGCCAGACGCGCCAGCAGGCGCCCGCGGCGTGACTCCTCCTGGAGGCGCTGCAGCTGGCTGTCCCGCAGCGACACCAGCGCCATCTCGGCCCCAGCGAACGCGGCGTTGATCGCGACGAGCAGCACGACCAGGCCGATCTGGCCCCACACGCCACCCATGGCGCCAGCTTGTCAGACGCCGGCGCCCACCCCCGGAGCGGGGGCGGCGACGGTCATCTGACCGGCCGGGTGCGGGGTCAGGCTCCTCCTACGACCGGACCGGGCGTGGGCAGGTCCTCTGGCGCCCCGGCCGGCCGGAGGCGGGTCAGCCGACGGGGCCCACCGCCTCGGGCAGCAGCGCGGCGAGCACCGCGTCCCACTCGGTGATGCCACAGCCGTTCGTCCGGTCGATCGCGGTGTCGACGTCGTTGCCGTCGAGCACGCCGGTGAAGCGGGCGACGTCGGGACCGCCGTACTGCTCGGTGCAGACGCGACCGGGGTCGGCGCCGTCGATCAGGCGGGCGCGCACCTCAGGGTCACCGAGGCGGGCGCAAGCCGAGAAGGGCTCGAGGCCAGCCGGCTCGCCGAAGAACGTGGCGGTGTCGCCCAGGCACGACAGTTCGTAGGCGACGCCGGGACGTTCGGGGTGGGTGATGGCGATCTCGAGGGTGGCGATCGGGAGCTCGTCGGCGGCGCTGCCCCCGTCCTCGTCGCGCAGACGGGTGCCACCGGCGTCGTCGTCGCCGCCGCTGCTGCTGCCGGGCAGATCGATGTCGGGGAGGTCGTCGTCGAAGGGACGATCGGGGTCGACGACGTCGTCGTCGTCGTCGAGCGTGTCGTCGCCGTCGAGCGGGCTCTCGTCGGCGGCCCGGGGGTCGGACTCGGCGACGGCGGTGACCTCGGCGTCGTCGCCACAGGCCGTCGCCGCCAGGGCGAGCGTCACCGCGGCGACGATCACGGCCAGCTGTCGAAGGGATCTCATGTTGCCTCCATCGTGGTCGTTCGGCTCTGACGTCCGCTGACGGGCCGGCGGTTCCCGTCCGCTCTCTGGTGGTGCGGCGGTTCCGGTCGTTACGCCTCGAGGCGGATCGGCACCGGCTGTCGGTCCCCCCGCTGCCGGGGTTCCTACGATGACCGGGTGGCGGCTCGAACTGGATCGTCGGTCGCCGGGGCGCCGGTGCGCCCGCCGGCTGCCGGGGGCTGTCAGGGGGCCGTACGGCCCGAGCTCGCCCGCCGGGGGGAGGCCCGGTGAGTGGTGCCGATCCCACCCCGGCGGTCGCAGCCGCGCTGCTGGCCGACGCCACCGGGCGCGCCGTGGGTGATGACCCGCCACCGCGAGGCACCGACTGGTTCCGTGAGCTCGAACCCCACCGCACGCTCGCCCTCCTGGCGGCCGATGTCGTCGAGGCGGCTCGGCGGGGCGACACCGAGATCGTCGACGACGTGTTGCGCCGCGCGGCATGGGTGCTGGCCCACACCGAACGAGACAGCACGATCGAGGCGGTCGAGATCGCCCTGCTCGAGAGCCTCGTGTGCACCTGCTCCCACGACGACGACCTCGACGTGGAGGCCCTGGTCGGCGACGCCCCGTCGATGATCGGGGCGATCGTCGAGCGACGGGTGGCCCGCCTCGAACAGATCGCCGCTCGTCACATCGAGGTCAGGCCCCGCCGGATCGCAGCGCTGGACGATCCCGACCCCGTCCGCCGGCGCCTGGCCCGCGCCACCACCTACGCAGCGGTCGACGCCACCCTGGTGTCGATCGGCGATCTGGTGTCGAGCGATGCGCCGACGCCATGGCCGCTGCGCCACCCCGTGGCCTTCGGGTGCTGCTTCGGCGCGGTCCTGTTGGTCCTGTTCCTGGTGGCCCTCGCCACGGGCTGAGCGCTCCCCCAGGGCCGCGCACCGGCCCACCCACCCCCGGTCCCGGCCCGTCACCCGGCCCGGGTGACGGGCCGTCGGGCGCAGGGCGGCCGGGAACCGGGACCCATCACCGCCCGGGGGCGGTACGCTGGAGCGCGTCGGGCACGAGGTCCGACCTTCGCACGGCCCTGGGCCGACCGTCTGAGTCTTGTGTGGTCTCGGGCGCCACCCAGCGAGCGCGTTGGATCACAGGTCCGCACGTCGGGCCACACCGGAAGGCCAGGAAATGCCAGAAGGCACCGTCAAGTTCTTCAACAACGACAAGGGGTACGGCTTCATCGTCCGGGAGGAGGGCGACGACGTCTTCGTCCACTTCTCCAACATCTCCGGGGACGGGTACAAGACCCTCGTCGAGGGCCAGAAGGTCGCCTTCGAGATCGGCCAGGGCCGCAAGGGCCCCGAGGCCGTGGACGTCCGGGTGGTCTGACCGCTCGAACACCAGATCTGCGCCCGACGGGGGCGTGGCGTCGAGCGAACCGCTCCGGCGTTGCGCCCCCGTCGTCGCGCCCGAGCAGGCCCTACGAGGCCACAGCCCTCGTCATTGGCCCTGGTCGTCACCGGGTCGGTGACGGTGCCGGCGGCTCTGGTGGAGGTGCTCGGGGCTGGGCTGGGGTGCTCCGGGCTCCGCTGGACGTGCTCGGGGCGGCGCTGCAGGTGCTCGACGGCCGACGCCGCCGGGACCGCTCCGAGACCGGCCTGAGCCGAAGTGAGGGACCCAACCGATCCCCGGCCGGGTCTCGCGCCGGTCAGACCCGGCTGGGCATCGCCGGGGTGGGCAGCACCGTGGTGTCCATCTGCTCGGGCTCGGTGCCCAGGGACACCAGCACCTTGGCCATGCCGAGGAACATCGCCAGCGCGACGGCCAGCTCGACGATCTCGGCCGGGCTGAAGCGGGCCTGCAGGTCGTCGCGCAGATCCTGGGGGACGTGGCCGGGGTCGAGCAGGTAGGCGTCGGCGAGGCGCAGGACGAGCTTCTGGTCGGCGCCGAGGTCCGAAGCCTCGTGGCCGTCCACGATCTGGGCCACCTGCTCCTCGGTGAGACCCTCGCTGCGGGCGCCGTCGAAGCGGACGTGCTTGCAGAACCCGCAGTCGGTGACCCGTGCATTGCGCATCCGGGCGGTCTCCTTCAGAAGCTGGCTCACCACCCCGTCAGACCACATGGTCCCGTAGAGGGTGTGGAACGCCTCGGCCAGCTCGGGGCAGTGGGCGAGCACTGTGCGCAGGGAAGCGGGCTGTCCTTCCGCTGCGGACGGGACCCGGGGGACGGTGCTCATGGTGGTGCTCCTGCTGCTCGGTGGTCGCGCTGGCGTCCGTGGCGCTACGACGTCGGATGTGCTGGGCCCGCCGGCGCCCGACGCGCCGTGGGCCCCGGCGGATCGCAGAGGTCGGTCGGCCGGGGCGTCACCCCCACCGTTCGATGGCCTTGCCGTCTGTGGAGACCGTAGCGCCGGGGGTGCTCCGCCGCAGCCGGGTGCCGTGACCGAGGCCGAGGCCGACACCCCCCGAAATTGCGGACCGGAGCGGCACCACGCGCCGGTGCGACCTGCAAGAACGGTGCGCTACGGGATCGCTCGTCCGGGGGCCGGGGCCGGGACCTCGGGGGGCGAGACCGTGTCGGGGCCGGTGGCCACCGGTGGGTCGACGTCGAGGAGCAGGCGCAGGCGACCGAGGCCGTCGAGCAGCCCGAGGGCGATGGTGAAGGCGACGAACCCGGCGTCATCGGTTCCCGCCTTGACCGCCTCGGCGTCGGCGTCGGTCACCGAGTGCACGTCGATGGCGAACTTCTCGGCGTAGGTCACGCACGCCCGTTCGTGCTCGCTCAGCTCGACGGACTCGAACGCTCGGGGCAGCGCAGCGACCTTGGCCTCGGTGAGCCCGGCGGCGACGGCCGGCTCGTGGCGCCACGAGAGCTGGGACGTGTCGCCGTGCAGCTGGGCGATGCGCAAGCGGCACAGCTCGAGGACGACCGGGTCGACCCGGCCACCGGCCCACACCTCGCCGTAGTAGTCACCGAGGAGCCGCTCGAGATCGGGTCGGACGCCCAGGACCTGCTGGAGCGGGGTGTCACCGGTCGGCTCCTCGAGGCGCAACCACGTCATCTTCAGATCCCCTCCCCCTCGCAGCGCACCCGCTGGTCGACGCGTGCGCGGCACGACCCGGTAGCGGTTGCGGCCGGCCCGCCAGACCGTAGCGTTGATGAGCCGTTCCCGTCCGTCCCCTCCACGATCTGAGTGCCGCAGTGCCACACCGCCCCCTGACCGCCCCGCCCGCCCACCTGGTGCGCTCGGTGCTGGGCGTCGTGGGGCTGGTGGTGGTGGCGGCGGTCGTGGCGGTGGCACTGATGGGGCCCGAGCCCGCCGAGTCGTGGGAGACCAGCGACACCCGAGCGGTCGACCCCGAGGAGCTGTGGCGGGCGGTCGACATCCCCGGGCTCGACCACCCCTTCACCCCGCTGTTCGAACGAGCGGCCGCCGAGAGCGGCGTCGACGTCGAGGTGCTCAAGGCGCTGGCGTGGAGGGAGTCGACGTGGGACCCCCGCGCCGTCTCGCCGGTCGGCGCCGTCGGCGTGGCCCAGCTGATGCCGTCGACCTCAGATCACGTGGCCGAGAGGTTCCTCGACGAGCCCGACCTCGACCCCCGAGACCCGGCGGACAACCTCAGGATGTCGGCGGCCTACCTGGCGTGGCTGACCGGGCGCTACGACGGTGACGTGCGCCAAGCGCTGTGGGCCTACGTGCAAGGGCACGCCTCGGTCGAACGCGACGGTCCCTACCGCATCTCCCAGGCCTACGCCGATGACGTCATGCGCATGGCCGAGGGTCTCCGCAGCCGCTGAGACCGTGAAGTCGGCCGGCCCCGGCCCGCGACCGCAGGCGAGGCCGGCACACGGGCGGCGGTCGTCGGTTCAACCGGCGGGTGGGTTCCGCGCCCGGAGCACCTCCTGGGGGTCGAAGTACTCGACCCACCCGCCGATCTGCCCGCCGGCGGTCACGTCGAGCAGCCAGCAGTAGCGGTTCTGGTAGCTGCGCCCGTCGGCGAAGGTGCCCGTCGAGCGGCAGGTCACCACCCACCGGCCTGGGCGGTCGGTGGCCATGACGTCGATGTCGAGGAACTGCAGATCACGCATGCGGCGCCGGGCGTCGCCGAAGCGGGTGCGCACGGCGTCGAGCCCATCGAAGTGCTGTGGATCGCCGTCGGGGGCGAAGGGGGTGTCGACCGAGACGTCGTCGGCCAGCAGGGCCAGCCAGGTGTCGACGTCCCCGCCGCCGAGCAGGTCGAAGAACGCATCGATCACCTCACGGGCACCGTCACGGCCGTCGGGGGCGTCGGGGTCGTGCTCGGTGGGCACGTCAGGCGGTGTGCGCTCGAGCGGAGCGGCGCTCGGACGGGGAGGGGCTGAGTTGACCCAGCTCGGCGGAGGGGACCTCAGCGAGCATCGAGGGCGGCCCTGGCGTCGGCGAGGAAGGCGATGTGGGCCTCCACTCCATCGAGTCCCCGGCCCATCGTGATGACCGACGCGTGGGTGCCACCCTCGTCGCGCCAGCGGTCGAACACCTCGGCCACCCCCGCCGCGCCCTCGGTGCGCATCACCAGCATCTCGGCGCCGAAGCCTGCGACGGAGCGTCCCTCCCTCTCCAGGTGGCCTCTGACCGATCGCCACCCGTCGACGATGCGGCCCACGTCGCCGGCGAAGATGAACCCGTCGCCGAGGCGGGCGCCCCGCCGGTAGGCCGCCTCGCCGAACCCGCCGACCCACACCGGGATCTGACGCTTCGGGGCGGGCACCAGGCGCGCCCGGTCGACCTGGTCGAAGGCGCCGTCGTAGCTCACGACCTCGCCGCTCCACAGCTGACGCAGTTGGGGGATCTGCTCGTTGGCCCGGGCGCCACGGGTGGCGAAGTCCTCGCCGAGGGCGTCGTACTCGACGTGGTTCCACCCGACGCCGACGCCGAGGCGCAGCCGTCCACCCGACAGCAGATCGACGTCGGCGGCCTGGCGAGCGACGAGCACGGTCTGGCGCTGGGGCAAGATGATGACGCCGGTGACCAGCTCGATGCGCTCGGTCAGCGCCGCCACGTGGCTCAACATGACGAACGGATCGTGGAACGGATCGTCCTCGTCGTAGGGGCCACGCAGCGGGGGCTGGCGATCGGCGTGCACGGCGCCGAGGACGTGGTCGTAGACGAGCAGGTGGTCATAGCCCAGCTCCTCGGCGGCCGTGGCGTAGCGCCGCACCGCCTCGGGATCACCGCCGAGCTCGATCTGTGGGTAGACCGCACCGATCTTCATCTGCTGTCCCCTGTCCTCGCCCCGACCGTTCCGGACACTAACCACCCGGTGTGACGCCGCCGGGCGCCGAGGACACGGGCGCCGGGGTCCGCTGGGCGGCGGGTGTGGCCGGGGCGGCGGGGCGGTCGAGCGCCGTCCCGGCGATCGGACAGGTCTACGGTCGGCGCCGGCGACGAGTCAGGAGCTGAGGATGACGACACCGGCGTTGGGCCTGTTCGGGATCAACAACGGGGTGATGGCCGACCCGGAGGTGATGCGCCGGGTGGCCGTGGCGGCCGAGGCGGCAGGCTTCGAGTCGGTGTTCACCGGCGAGCACATCGTGCTGCCCGACCCCCAGGCGCCCCCGTCGCCGGCACCGCCCGAGCTCGACATGGTCGACACGGTGGCTGCGTTGACCTGGGTGGCCGCCGCGACGTCGACGCTGCGCCTCGGCACCGGCATCGTCATCCTCCCCCAGCGCCGCCCCGCGGTGCTGGCCAAGTCGCTGGCGAGCCTGGACCACCTGTCGGGTGGACGGCTGATCTTCGGGTTCGGGGTCGGCTACCTCGAACCCGAGATGACCGCCTGTGACACGCCCATGGGTCGGCGAGGCGCCCGGGCCGACGAGTACCTGGCGGCGATGCGCACCCTGTGGTCCGGCGATGCGGTGAGCTTCGACGGCGAGTTCACCCGCTTCTCGTCGGTGACGGCGCGACCTCAGCCGGCCCAGCCGACGATCCCGGTGGTGGTCGGCGGTCACAGCGAGGCGGCGGCTCGGCGGGCGGTGGCGAGCGCCGATGGCTGGTTCGGGTTCCGCCGTGACCTCGACACCACCGCCGCTGACCTCGGCCGTCTGCGAGCCGCCGCCGACCAGGTCGAGCGGCCGTCGCACCTCGGTGAGCTGAAGGTCAGCATCACCCCGCCGATGGCCCTCGGCGCCGCCGAGGTGGACGCCTACGCCGAGCTCGGTGTCGACCGCCTGATCCCCATGCCCCGGGCGGCGTCCGGCGACGAGGTGCTGGCGTGGATCGACGATCAGGCCGAGGTCCTCGCCGCTGCCGGCTGAGGCGTGGCCCCTACGCTGGCCCCGGCGCTCAGGTCGGCAACGGCCCGCTCGCGCCTCGCCCCCGTAGCTCAGGGGATAGAGCGTCGGTTTCCTAAACCGTGCGTCGCAGGTTCGAATCCTGCCGGGGGCGCCACGAACAGCCAGGTCACAGCCCCGAAGCGGACCAGCGCTCTGCGGCACCCCCGGCTGTTGATCCGCCGGGCTCTTCGAATCTCGTCGTGCGCTACGTGGCCCGCCTCGCCGGCGCTCCTGCCATGACTCGCGACCAGGTGCTCGCCGTCTGCTGTCGTCGGTCGACGGTGCGCACCGCCCCGTCACCCACGGTCGGCCCCGTCCGTGTCGGAGCCATCCGATGGACGGCGCACGATGAAGTCGCCGATCACCAGGTGGTCCAACCCGGTGGCGAGGAAGCACCCCAGGGCATCCACGGGGGAGCAGACGATCGGCTCCCCGGCGACGTTGAAGGACGTGTTGACGAGGCACGGGGTGCCCGTCAGGTCGGTGAACGCCCTGAGCAGTTCGGCGAGGAGCGGGTTGCCGTCGTCGGTGACGGTCTGGATGCGGGCCGTGCCGTCCACGTGGCAGGCGCCCCTGACCTGGTCCAGGTGCTCCTCGCGGACGGGGAACACGAAGGTCATGTAGGGCGAGGCACGCTTCTTGCCCATCTCGAACACTTGGGGGGCGAGCTCCTCCAGTACGACGGGAGCGAACGGTCGGAAGCGCTCCCGGTGCTTGATGCGCTCGTTGATCAGGTCCTTCACGCCGGGGCGACTTGGGTCGGCGAGGATGCTTCGGTTGCCGAGGGCCCTCGGCCCGTACTCGGTGCGCCCCTGGAACCACCCGAGGACGCTGCCGTCGCAGAGCAGCTGCGCCGTCTCGGCCGCCACCTCGCCGGGCTCGACCTCCCGCCACTCGATCTCGTGGGCGGACTTCTGGAGCGCCATGAGGATCTCCTCACGGCAGAACTCCGGCCCCAGGTAGGGCGATCGACCGACCCGGGGTTCGTCGCCGACCTCCCGGCTGGCGTGGAGGGCCGCCCCCAGCGCGACGCCGACGTCGGACGCTCCGAAGCTGACCTCGATGTCCTGGAACCCGGATCGCTGCAGCAGCTTGGAGTTGTTGACGCAGTTGAGCGCCAGTCCCCCCTCGAACACGAGCCGGGGGAGATCGCTGCGTCGCTCGAGGACGCCGAGCTGGGCGGCGGTGGCGACCTCGATCATCTCCTGGGCCGCGCAGGCCACCCGGACACGAACCTCGAAGTCCTCCCGCTCCTCTGGCCCGATGCCGAAGATGCGGTCGAACAGCTCGTAGTAGGTCGGCACGGCGCTCGCCGGGTAGGGGATCTGGTAGGCCCCGTCCGGGCCGACGTCGACCACGTGCACGAGGAAGGGGTTCACCTCGGGCGGCGCGCCGTAGCCCGCCAGGCCCATCACCTTGTACTCGTCGTTGTTCGGCACGAACCCGAGGTAGCGGGTCACGACGGAGAAGAGCATCGCCAGCGAGTGCCGCGACTCGACGCTCAGTTCGTCGAACACCCGCAGCTCGCCGTCGCGGACCTCGCCCATGATCGCCGACAACCACTCGGCCCGGCCGTCGCTGACGAGGAAGGCCCGGTCCCCTCCGCCGGCCACGTGGTAGCCGGTCATCAGGTGGGCGATGTGGTGGGGCACGAAGACGAGCTCGTCCGGGTCGAGCCGGTGCCCGGTGTGGTCGTGGAAGTCGGCCAGGATCGCCTCGGGGCTGAACATGGCGTCGTAGGTCTCCGCCAGCCGCCCGAGCCGGGCGAACTTCTCGCCGGTCGACGCGCTGCGGTCGTCGGTGATCTCGGCGATCCACCTGTCGAGGACGTCGTCGGAGAAGTGCCACGGGAAGGCCACGAGGTCGACGTCGTCGAGCGTGACCGATCCCTGCTCCAGGCACCAGCGCAGCGACTCCTCGGGAAACCTCGAGGTCTTCTTCTTGCGGTTGAGCCGCTCCTCCTCGACGGCGGCCACCAGCTCGCCGTCGATGACCAGCGCCGCACCGGAGTCATGACCGAAGAGGAGGTTCCGGTCGATCCCGGTCGCACGGTAGAGGCGTGCGAACAGCTCGGCCGACCGACCGAACCCGTTGTAGCCCAGGACGATCATCGGTTGCTCCCTTCGGGGTCCCTCATGGCGGTCACCGCGTTCCCGCCGACATGAGGTGTCCGGCGGGATCGGTGATGGTCGAGTACAGCTCCGGGCGCCGTGCCCAGAGCCCGAACCAGAGCGTCTGCTGGAAGCGGAGGTCGGGCGTTCGGAGGTACCGGATCCGGTCCAGGTCCACCGTCGCCGCGAAGACCCCCTCCTCGTTGCCGGCCTCGACGAGGAAGCCGTCGGGCATGGCGATCGCGCTCCCGCCGTGGCTGCGCGTGCTGAGCGACCCGGCCAGGGCGACGGCGACGCTGTTGAGCGTGGCGATGCCCCAGACGGCCGCCCGCTGGGCGTCGACGTCGCCCCCCGTGAGCGCCCCGGCCACGAGCAGCAGCTCGGCCCCGCCAAGGCACTGGATGCGGGGTGGTTCCTGCAGCCAGACGTCGGGGCCGAGGAGGACGCCGACCGTGCCGACGTCGGTCTCGACCACGGGGAACTCCTCGCCGGTGCCCGTCGTGCCGTCGGTGATGACGGGTCGGGCGACCTCGGCGCACACCGACCCCGACCGGTCGAGCAGCCGCGCCACCTGGACCCGGCCGTCGGCACCATCCTCTGGCCACGATCCGGTCAGGACGTGGGTGCGTCGGCTCCGGGCAAGCGACGCCAGCCGCTCGAGGCACCGCTCTTGCTGCGACGGCGACGGCGAGCCTCCGTCCTCCCCGTCGAAGGCGCCCTCGGGGAGGACCACGAACGACGCGCTGGGGTCGACCCGGCGCTCGAGGTCGTCGAGCACCGCGGCGGTGGTGGTGGCCGAGTCGGCGCGGCGTCGGTGCTGCGCGACGACGACGGTCACGGTGTGTTGCTCCTCGTGCACGGGTTCAGGTTCATCGGACCGGCTCGGGCGCCGTCGGCCAGATCGTGAGGATGTCCGAGATGACCCTCGACCGGCGGAACCCGGGGTCGAGCTTCGCTCCGGTGAGGTCGGCGCCACTGAGGTCGGCACCGTCCAGGTCAGCGGCGACGAGGGTGGCGTCGCCCATCTCGGCCTTGATGAGGTACGCCTCGACCAGGTCGCAGCCGGTGAGGTCGGCGCCCCGCAGGTCGGCGGCGATGAGGTAGGCCTCGCTCAGCGTCGCGCCGGTCAGATCGGCGCCGGCGAGGTCGGCGCCCTGGAGGTCCGCCCCCCTGAGGGCGGCGGCTCGCAGGTCGGGACGGAACCGTCCCTTCGCCCTCTGGGCTCGGGCGTGTTCGTTCCACTCGCTCGGACCCCGGGTCAGGATCTCCTCGTCGGTGCTGTGCACGTGAAACCCCGTTCCTAGAGGGCGACGACGGCGGCGAGCGCCTGCGTCTCGAGGTGAGACGCCGCCTCAGCGGTCTCGATGACGACACCCACCAGCTCGTGGAGCTCGGACGAGGAGCCGTGGACGGCCCCGGCCAGCAGCGCCACGCCCAGCTGGTGCCAGCGCTCGCCGCTGGCGGCGAACAGGCCGGCCGCCTGGCGGTAGGGCTCACAGCCGGTCGCGTCGGCTACCCGGTCCAAGAACCTCGCGACCATCGGCCGGAAGAGCCCGCCCCCGGTCCCGAAGGACTCGATCTGTCGGCCGAGGTAGGCGAGCTGGCGTCCGAGCGCGCTGGTGGCGGTGACCCGACCGTCCAGGTCGACGTCCTCGACGTCGCCCTGCTTGGTCTCGGGCCAGCGCCGGGCGGTCGTCCTGAGCGCCTTCAGTCCCGGCACGCCGAGGTTGCGGTTGCCGGGCTTGAGGACGTTGCGGCACGTGGTGCGCACCGCCACCGGTCCCACCAGGTCGAGGCGAAGGTCGGCGCGCCCGGGACCGAAGGTGTGGGTCACGTGGTTCGGGTTGAGCGGCGGCGAGGCAGTGCTCCCCCGGGCGTCGTCGAGGTCCGCGCCGTCGATCACCACCGGTGCGTCAAGTGCGGGGTCAGAGACCTCGAAGCTGCCGTCGACGGCCCGGACGACGTTCACGAAGTACCCGCCGAACGCCGCCCGTCCCTGCAGGCCCCAGTGGGGGAGCCGGCCGATGTCGACCCGCACCATCACCGCCGGCACGTCGTCGAGCAGCTCGGCGAGCCCGGCGGCGGTCCGCGGCGCCCGGGTCTGCACCTCGATGCCCATGAGGCGGGCGGCCCGCAGCGGCATGATCTCCTGCTTGCCGACGACCACGTCGGGTTCGCCGCCGGCAGCCGGGAAGAACGAGAGACCGAACCCACCGTCCAACCCGAACACGTCGTCCTCGGCCACGTCGTGGCCGTTGGCGGCGAGGATGTTGACCTGGCAGGCGCTCTCGCAGTGCAGGCCCGGGCGGTGGACGTACGTCGCGGTCCGGGTCACCGCTCGGCCCCGCTCCCCAGCGCCATCAGCTCGGCCCGCCGGGCGGGCTCCATCTTCTCGACGGCGTAGCGGAAGGTCGGTCGCGACATCTCGGCGTGCCACCTCGAGAGGAAGTCCGCGACCTCCTCTGGGTGGACCCCGGCGGTGACCTTGAGCAGCCAGCCGCACCCCTTCTGCACGTAGTCGTCCTCGTCGTGCATGAGCCGGGTGCAGTTGTCGAGGACGTGCTCCACCGGGAGCTCGTAGATCGTGCGGCCGACCTTGCGCCTGACGAACTTGACCACCGCCACGTTCGCCGCCCGTCGGGCCCACGGCGAGTCGAGGTGGAGCCACTCCTGGGTCCGGGGGATCAGGTCCAGGTGGCCGAGGAAGAACGGGTAGAGGAGCTTGAGGCACAGGTCATCGCACTGGGCCCAGTTGGTGACCGCCTCCTCCAGCCAAGTCCGGGCGTGGTCGAGCAGCTCTTCGCCCAGACCCCGCCTCGCCACCTTGTGGAGGAGGGCGAAGCCGAGGAGCACCTCCTCGTGGTGGGCCGCGCCGAGGACGAGCTCGTCAGCCAGCAGGAGCCGGTCACCGGGTTCGAGGTCGGGCCGGTCCCGCACGAACCGGTCGGCGATCCCGGCCACCTCGGCGTTGGGCACGCCGATGGCCACGACCTCCTGCGGGAAGTACCGCTGGAGGCCGTCGACGAACGTCGGGTCGGCCTGGCGGGCCAGTGCGGCGCGGAGCTGGTCGGCCCTCCCGTCGACGTCGATCACGCCCGCACCCGGACGCCGAGCTCGACCGGACGGACCGACGTCTTCGGCGCGCGCTGCAGCCGCGGCTTGTCCTGCATCGTGTACGCGTGCTCCTGGTGCATGTCGGCCACCGCCCGGCGGGTGAGCTCCGCACGATCGTTGAGCGATTGGCCTCCCAGGCCCCACCACAGGTACCAGTTCTTGTGGGAGAGGTAGGAGCTCCGGACGTAGTCGAGCGTGGCCGGGTCGGCCAGGATCTCGGGCTCGACGTAGTAGGCGGGAACGAAGGTGCTCTGACCCTCTTCGAGGATCCCCACGCTGATGGCCTGCTCCAGCAGCTTGGTCCCGCTGAGGATCCTGATCCCGAGGTTGGCGTAGATCTGAGCCGGGTGGAGGAACTTCTCGGTGAACTCGATGGAGTTGCGCAGCGCCGCTGCTGTCTCCCCCGGGCCCCCGAGGAACACGCACTGGGTGTGCTCGATGTTGCTGCGGGTGAAGAGCTCGTCCACCTCGACGACGCGGTCGAGGTCAAAGCCCTTCATCAGGTTCGAGAGCGCCTCGTCGGTGAGGGCGTCGGTCCCGATGTCGACCCGGATGCACCCCGCCGCCTCCAGCAGGTCCACGAACTCCGGCGTGACGGCGTTGGGGGTCAGCTGGCAGTACCAGGGGACGTCGAGCTTGGCCCGGATCATCTCCAGACAGACCGACTCGGCGTAGTCGAGGGGGAAGTTGAAGGTCGCGTCGACGATCTCGAACTCCTTGACCTCGGGGTTCTCCGCCATCGCCCGCTGGATCTCGGCGACGACGGCCTCGGGCTCCTTGAACCGGTTCCCCTTTCCCTCGGTCTTGCGGATGATGCAGTAGGAGCAGTAGAGCTTGCAGCCCCGCTTGGTCTGCAGCGTCTCGATCGCCGGCTGGGTCTCGCGGGTCAGGTCCGACGCAGCCGAGACGCCCTCCTGGAAGTACCGCGGGTCATAGACGCTGCGGTCCGGTTCCAGCGCCCCCAGGTCGAAGCCGGAGTTGGCGTCGTTCTGGCAGTAGCGGCCGAGCTCGTCCAAGTAGCACAGGCCCGAGACCGACTCGAGGGACCCATCGTGCTCGAGGTGCTGCATGAGCTGGACGATCCCGATCTCGCCCTCGCCGGCGATGCCGTAGTCCGGCTGTGCGTACTCGAAGAACTCGAAGGGCTCCACCGAGAAGCCGGACCCGCCGAGCACCACCTTCGCCGACGTGTACTTGCGGACGCAGCGGACGATCTTCTCCGTCATCGGCCCGAAGAAGATCGGGTCGACGAACGTGAGGTTGTCGAGGTTGCGGACGGCGATGCCGACGACGTCGTAGTCCGCTGAGGTCAGCTGCTCCCGCACCGCTTTCAGCTCACGGGGCTCCCAGAGCAGGTCGAGGACGTCGACGTCGTGGCCCACCCGCTTCAGCGCGGCGCTGATGTAGGCCATGCCGATGGGCAACGCCGGTCGCGGCACCCTGATCTTGTTGGTCGAGATGAGCAGCACTCGCACGGGTTCACTCCTCCGTTGCGCCGACGGCGACGGGCTCGGCGAAGGGTGCCGAGGTGTCGACCGGACGCCAGTAGGTGGTCGGTTGCAGGTCGTTCAGCAGGGTCGCCTTCGCGCGATACCGACGCATCCGGTCCAGGTCGACCTCGACGGTGGCGACGCCCTCCTCCAGCGCGTCGAGCACGACCATCCGCTCGTCGCCGTCGATGAAGTCGAAGCGCTCTGACTCGAGGAACAGCGGGTCGGCCAGGATCTGGCTGCGGCCCATGTACCGGAACCCGGCGTAGAGGTTGCTCCCGACGCCCGAGGCGAACGCCAGGATGCACTCGGCGTCGACGGTGCGCACCGGGAGCCGCAGCTCGGCGAGGTAGACGAACATCTCGGGCACCAGGGCCGAGCAGACGATGACGTCGACCCCCCGCCGGGCGTACTCGCGGGCGGCCTCGGGGAAGTTGACGTCGTAGCCCTGCATGAGGCCGACCCGCCCGAACGGGAGGTCGAAGGTCGGGTACTCGCTCCCGCTCGACAGGTAGCGGCTCTCGAGCTCGTGGCAGTGCACCCGCCGGTAGCGACCGATCAGCCCGAGCTCGGGATCGATGATGACCGACGTGCTGTAGTACCGGCCGTCGTCGCCACGTTCGAGGAGCCCGGCCACGAGGTGGGCGCCGGCCTCCCTCGCCACGTCGGAGAGCTCGTCGGTCTCGGGGCCGGGGATCGGCACGGAGACGTCGGCGACCTCGAGGATGTTGCCGGAGGTGAGGTAGGCCTCCGGTAGGCAGATCAGGTCGGCGCCCTGTGCAGCCGCCTGACGGACGTAGCGAGTCGCCCGCCGCTGGTTCGAGGCGTTGCGCCCCAGCTTCGACTCCATCTGCACCACGGCGATCGTGACCGTCGACATCACCCCACCCCCGGGACGACGGGCGCAGAGGAGATGACCAGTCCGAGGTCCTCCTCGACGACGTGCCAGTCAGACAGGCCGGCCTCCTGCACCAGCTCGAGCGCCTCGGCGTGGCTGTAGCCCGACTGCAGGGATCGCATGAACTGTTCGCCACCCTCCTTCACGAACTGGAGGATGAAGGTGATGTGGCCCTCCTCGGCGAGGCGGTTGACGTCTTCGATCACGACGAGGCCGTTCGACTTGCAGATGCGGGCGCACTCCTTGAGCACCTGCACGGGGCGCCGCCAGCGGTGCAGGGACGAGAAGGAGAAGACGATGTCCGCCGAGTCATCCTCGAACGGCAACCGGCTGAGCTTGGCCAGCTCGAACTCGACGTCACCGGTCATGTTGGCCCAGATCCCGAGGGTGAGGTTCTCCTCTGCCACCTCCACGAGGTTCTCGACCTCGTCGACGCCGGAGAAGGCGACCTCGGGGAGCCGCCCGGCGAGGTGCAGGGAGAGCAGACCGGTGTTGAACCCGATCTCCACGAAGTCGGTCATCCCCTCCCTGGCGTTGGCCAGGACCCGATCGGCGGGCCGCTTGTAGGCCATCAGGGCCGAGCGACGCATCCCGAGGTCATAGGTGCGGGCCAGGTCGAGGCTGTCGAAGGGCGCCTCCAGGGGGACGCGCGTCGACAGGTTCAGGAGCGGTGCGTCGGTGATCATGGTCCTATCCACAACAGGAGCTCTCCGTCGTCGAGGTGATCTGCAGCGGCGAGGGGTGCTGGTCGGGGCTGATGAAGGGGGTGATGTCGGCCCCGAGGTGCTGGGGGTAGCGACGGAACTCGGGCGAGTAGAAGGTCTTGGAGATGTTGTCGAGGTAGTACCAACCCTTTGGTCCGGTGACCTCGATGCCGTCGTCGCCGGCAATGATCAGCCCCTTGTCGACGAGGTCGTCGATCTCGGTGCCGAACATCTCCATGAAGTCGACGCCGTGGACCTGGCGGAACCGCTCCCGGCTGAGGTAGCCGGCCTTGACGCCGAGCACCATCGTCCGGCGGATCGACTCCTCCTTCGTGATGTGCTTGCCCATCGAGATGGGCAGCTTCCCCGCCTGGACGGTCGCGATGTAGCGACCGATGTCGGGCTCGTTGAAGTACCAGTGATCCCGGATGTGGCCCGTGGCGGTCGGGCCCATCGGGATGATCGGCACGTCATAGCTCCAGGACGTCTCGCCGTAGCGGGGCTGGAAGCCCGGCTTGGCGAAGCAGTCCCCGAAGTAGCCGCGGAAGCCGTTCGTCGTGAGCTTCTCGGCGGCCACGAAGAACATCTCGTCGGTCAACTCGCGGGCGGGGACCGGTGGCAGCTTCCTGCGCTTGGTGGAGATCTGGGCGAGCTCCATGTACGTGTAGAAGGAGACGCAGGTGACCCCGAGCTCGATGGCGGTGTCGAGGCTGCGGTGCCAGTTCTCCATGGTCTGCCCATTGATCCCGTGCATGAGATCCACGTTGATGTTCTCGAACCCGGACTCTTGGAGGAGCCTGATGCTGCCTTTCAACATCTCGGGGTCGCTCGGCCGACCGATGTTGACGAGATCTTCCTCGACGAAGGACTGGACGCCGAGGCTGATCCGGTTCACGCCCCGTTCGAGCAGCACCTGGGCCTTGCGCTCGCTGATGTCGATCGGCGTCGACTCGATGGAGATGTCGATGTCGGCGGCGAAGTTGAAGATGTTGCGCATGTGGCCCAGGAGGTCGTCGAGCTGCGGCGCGGTCAGCGACGTCGGCGTGCCGCCCCCGATGTAGCCCAGCGTCATGACGTGGTCCTGGACGTAGGGGCGGCCGGCGTAGTTCGACATCTCTGCCTTCAGCGCCGCCAGGTACGTCGTCGTGAGGTCCTTCTCCGTCTGGAACTTGATGTAGGGACAGCTGAAGCACAGTCGGTTGCAGAACGGGATGTGGACGTAGAACCCCATCTGCTCGGGCGTGAAGACCTCGTCCTCGGTGACCGAGACGTGCTTGGTCGGGTACTGGCGGACCCATTCGTTGTCCCGCTCCGGGTACTCCTTCCAGAACGGCATGCTGGTCGTGGTGGTCGAGATGGTCATGACGGCGACTCCGCTCCCGGGTTGTCGGCTAGTTCGCGGACGATGTCGGCGAGGCTCGGGCGGCTGTAGGCAGCGGCGCGCAGGGCGACGCCGTCGTGTCCGGCCCTGGTGACGACCTCCTCGAGGAAGCCGGCACGTTCCCCTCCGCAGAGCCCGATCCGCACGGTCCCGTCGCACGCGTCGACGGTCTTGATCAGGTCGTGCCCTGCGGCGAGCTGCGCGGTCCAGCACCGCAGCTGCTCGACGGTGGACGGATCGAGAGGTTCGAGCACGAGGTCAGACCGGGCACCGAGCCGGATCGACTCCCCCAGCGACGCTTCGCGCACCTGGTGACCCTCGTGGAGGGCGATGACGGAGTCGGCCAGCCCGACCAGCTCGTCGCGGTGGTGACTGGCGAACAGCACGCCGACGCCGTGCCCCTTGAGGCCGCGCAGGAGGTCGAGGAGGTGCTCGCGGGCGAGTGGGTCGAGGCCGGCGGTCGGCTCGTCCAGGATCAGCAGCTCGGGCCGGTGGGCGACGGCGCAGATGATGTGCACCTTGCGCTGGTTCCCTCCCGACAACCGGCGGGCGTACTGGTGGCGGTACCGCCCGAGGTCGGCCACCTCGATGAGCTCGTCGCGTCGCCCCGGCTCGGCCCGCCGCAGCTTCAGCTGGTGCTCGACGTAGGCCTCGACCGTCACGCCGTCGGGCAGCTCCTTGACCTGCTGCACGTACCCCACGTGTCGACTCACCTGGCGGGAGCGGTGGGCCTGGACGCCCCGGATGCGCACCTCACCGGTGTGAGGTCGCAGGAGGCCGGCGACGAGCCGGATCAGCGTCGTCTTGCCGGCCCCGTTCGTGCCGATGACGGCCACACCCTCCCCCGGCCGCACGGTGAGGTCGATCGGCCCCAGCGCGAAGGCGGGGCCCGTCCGGTGCCCGACCCCCGCCACCAACAGCACGGGATCGCCGGTGCCGCAGCGGTGCTCACACATGACGACCGACCCTCCGGCGGAAGAGGTAGGCCGACAGGCCGACGCCGAGCACGGCCCACCCGACGGTCAGGGCGATCGACGCCGCCGACGGCGACGGACCGTGCCCGGTCGCCGACCGGAACATCTCGACGTGGACCGACAGCGGCAGCCGTGCCAGCACCTCTCCCGCCCACCCGAGGTTGTCGATCGGGAAGAACACGCCGGCGAAGTACAGGAGGGGGATGACGACGATGTTCACGACGGCCGGGAACGAGATCTCGTTGGTGTAGGTGGCGACGACGACGCCGAGGCCGGCGAAGGCGAGGCACCCCGAGACGAAGGTGAGGACCAGGAGGGCGAACGAGTCGATCCCGGCGTCGTAGGCCACCACGCCGAGCACCAGCACGAAGACGAACTGGAACAGGCACTTGACGAGGACGCCGAGCATCCGGGCGACGAGGAACCCGGAGTAGGACAGCGGCGAGAGGATGAGGTCCTCCATCGTCCGCCGGTTCCGGTCGAGGATCATCGTGTAGCCGATGGTGTAGGTGCAGCTGAACATGACGCCGGCGGCGAGGATCCCCGGGAACACGAAGGCGAAGTAGCTGCCCGCGGCCGGGTCCGGGCTGACCATCTGACCGGTGGCGGCGCCGAAGGCCAGCACCATCGACACCGACGTCAAGAAGGTGGACCCGGCGAACAGGCGGTTGTCGAAGAACTGCCTGATGTCCATGGCCACCAGATCGAGCACGTCTGTAGCCCACCGGTCCCGGGAGGGCCCGGTGGGTGGGGTGGCCGGCTTCGTCTTAGACCGCACGGCACACCGCCCGGTGCGTCGTCGACCAGGTCGACGCCAGGTCGTCGTGGAACGGCAACGCGGCCCGCACCTTGCGCTGCTGGCGGAGGAAGACCTGACCGACGATCACCTCGTCGCCCGCCCCTGGTGCGACCTCGGCGAGGATGTCGGCATCGGCCGGGGCGTCGGCGTCGTGGACCAGGCCGTCCACGATCATGCTGCGGCCGAGGTACGCCATGCCGACGAGCCGGTTCTCCCCGGCACCACTGGCGAGGACGAAGGTGCACTCGTTGTCGGCGGCTCGGGCGCGACAGATCGACCGCACGGCGTGCGAGTACGGGGCGAAGACGTTCGCCGTGCACACCACGATCTCGACGCCCTGGTGCACGTGGTGCCTGCCGGCCTCGGGGAAGCGGAGGTCGTGGCCGGCCAGCAGACCGATCCGCCCGACGGGGGTGTCGATCACGTCGGTCGGCTCACCAGGCGACACGAAGTCCGCCTCGCCCGCCCACAGGCTCGCCCGCCGGTAGCAGCCGAGCACCTCGCCGGACGGTCCCACGAGGAGGGCGGCGTCGAACACGTCCCGCCCGTCGGCCAGGATCACGCCGGCGACGACGTGGACCTGCAGGGTGCCGGCCCGCTCGGAGAGGAACTCGACGACGGGGCCGTCGAGCGGGGTGGCGTCGGTGCGCAGCGTCGGGAAGTTCAGGCCGGTCGCGAAGGCGCCGGGCAGGCAGACGAGGTCGGCACCACGCTCGGCCGCCGATGTCAGCAGGGCCGACGCACGCCGCTGGTTGCCGTCCCGGTTGCCGGGATCGATGTGGATCTGGGCCACGGCGAGGGTCGTGGGCCGTCCGCGGAACAGCGTCATCGACCGACCCCCGGTCCGAGCGCGCTCATGCCGCCACCACGTCGGATCCGACGTCGAGCACCGCCTGTTGCAGCGCCGGCACGAACTCGTCCACCATCGCACGGGTGACGTGGCGGGTGACGACCAGCCGCAGCGTGTCGGTGTACCGACGCGACGTCGAGGCGATCCACCCCCGGGACTGGAGCCGCTCGGCGACCTGCGGAGCCAGGTGGAGGCGGATCGTGACGATGTTCAGCTCGGGTTCGATGAAGAGCTCGAACCCTGCGCACCGCAGGCGATCGACGAGGTGGTCGGTCACCTCGAAGTTCGTTCGGGTGACCTCGACGAAGCCCTCACGGCCGAGGTGCTCGAGGACGGCGTAGGTGGCCACCGCCGCGCTGCCGGGCCGGGTGCCGAGGAACGTGCTGTGCACGGGCGTGTCGACGAAGAACGAATCGACGGCGAACGTGCCGGTGTCAGCCGCCTCCCGGAACAGGATCGCCCCGGCCGGCACGTTGGCGAGGCCGTACTTGTGGGGATCGATGGTGATGGAGTCGACGCCGGCCACGGTGAAGTCGAACTGCGGGAGGTCGCGGCCGAGCTCTCGTGCGAAGGGGATGATGAAGCCGCCGGTGGCGGCGTCCACGTGGAAGCGGACGCCGAGCTTGGCCAGCCGCGGGCCGATGGCGTCGACGAGGTCGACGACCCCGAACTCGCTGCTGCCTGCGGTGGCGACCACGGCGATCGTGTGCTCGTTGATCTGCTCCTCGACCCCGCCCGCCGAGAGCCGGAGCGCCTCGTCGACGGGAACGACGGCAGGGGTGATGCCGAGGAGGGCGAAGATCTTGTGGAAGGAGAAGTGGACCGTGCTGCCGACGATCACCTCCGGCCGTTCGGTGAGCCGCCCCTCGTGGCGGGCCAGCTCGCGGGCGACGTGCACGGCGATCAGGTTCGCCTCGGTGCCGCCCGACACCAGGTTCCCCGAGCCGCCCTCGTTGCCCAGGAACGACAGGAGGATCTGAACGACCTGCCGCTCGATCCGCTTGGTGCCACCGAAGATCCGGACGTCGCCGAGGTTGGTGTGGGCCGCGAGGTGCGCCATCTCGACGCTCAACGGGTGGGGTTCGGTGCAGATCGAGTTGAGGACGCGGTGCCAGGGGACGTCGTCGCCCATCTGCTCGGCGACGCGACGGCGGACGACGTCGGCCGCGAGGCCCCGCGCCCTCACGCCGTCCTCCCGAGGGCGGGGCGGGTGGCCGACGCCAGCGTTCCGGTCGCATCCGTGATCGGCGTGAAGAGCTCGGGGCGGCGCCCCCACAGGCCGAACCAGAACTTCTCTTGGAAGCGGAGGTCGGGCTGGCGCAGGTGACGGATGCGGTCGAGGTCCAGCGGGGCCTCGAAGACCCCCTCGCGGTCGCCGACCTCGAGGACCGGCCCCTCCGGCACGGCCACCGTGCTCCCCCCGTGCGAGCCGCCCCCGATGCCGCTGGCGACGGCGACGGCCACCACGTGCAGCGTGGCGATCCCCGAGACCGCAGCGCGCTGGGCCTCGACCGCCCGCCCCGCGAGGGAGCCGGCGACGACGAGGAGCTCCGCTCCCCGGAGGCACTGGATCCGCGGGGGTTCCATGAGCCAGACGTCGGGTCCGAGGAGCACTCCGACGCGGCCGAGCTCGGTCTCGACGACCGGGAAGTCCTCGCCGGTGGCGGTCGTCCCGTCGGCCTCGATGGCGCGGCGGACCTCGCAGCGCACCGCTCCGGTCGGGTCGATGAGCCTCGCCGTCTGGGTGGGCCCGGAGGGACCGGGCTCTGGCCAGGAGCCGGTCAGGACGTGGGTCTGGCAGCTCACGGCCAAGATCGCCAGGCGCTCGAGGCACTGCGCCGCCGCACGGGGTGTCGGCGTCGAGCCGTCGGCCCCGGTGAAGGCGTTCTCGGGGAGGACGACGAAGGAGGCCGCCGGGGTGACGTGCCGTTCGAGATCCCCCAGCGCCGCCTCGACGGTCCCGGCGGAGTCGGCCCGGCGGCGGTGCTGTGCGACGAAGATGCTCACGACACCCTCCCGCCCGCCGGCGCGGTGGCGTCGGCGCCGGCCGCGGTCGGGGTGGGGACCGCAGCGATGCTGGCCTGCAGCTCGGCGGCGAGGTCACGCTCGGCCCCCACGTACTGCTCCATGATCGCCCCGTAGGCAGCGGGCCTGCGCAGGTCCCGCCACAGGCGCCAGTCGCCGTCGGGGTCCTCGCACGCCAGGGCGGTGCCGAGATCGGCGGTGAGGATCTCCGGCCGATCGTCGCCGGCCCGGGCGATCACCCCCTCGGGGGTGGCGACGAGGCTGGTGCCGGAGAAGTTGATCTCGACCAGCCGGTCACCCCGCATGCCTCGCACGACCCCGACCGAGCTGGCGTAGACGATGTTGACCCCGTTCAGGTAGGCGGTCGTGCGCAGGGCGTTGACCATCAGGTCCTGGTTCTGGAGGAGCGTCCCCCCGGGGACGAAGATCGTGTGGGCGCCGCACAGGGCCTGGATGCGGATGACCTCGGGGATCCAGAAGTCCGAGCAGACGGCGACCCCGATCCTGCCGACGTCGGTGTCGAGCACCCCGATGCTGTCCGCCTGCTCGCAGACGACCATCTCGTTGCCGAACGCGTGCGCTTTGACGGCCTGCCCGACGACCTGGCCGTCCCGCCCGATGACGAGCGAGGTGTTGCGGTACATGCCGCCGTCGAGGGCCTCGACGATCGTGCCGAGCACGATGATCGTGCTTGCCTCGGCCGCCAGCGCCTGGAACCGGCCGGTGATCGGGCCGGGGATCGGTGTGTCCGTCCGCCCTCGGAGGTGGTCCTGGCCCGGCATGTACCAGGGAGGGCCGAGCAGGAACTCCGGGAAGCAGACGACGTCGACGTCGCCGCCCGCTGTCGCCTCCCCGATCGATCGGTAGGCGGTCTCGAGACCCTCCGCCGGGTCGTCGGCCCACTGGGCCTGGACGAGCGCGACCTTCATCGGTGTCCTCCTTCGGTGGTGCGCGGCCCGGTGACGACGACGGTTGCGTCGACCCCCAGATGCGCGAGCAGGCGGGCGTGGAGCGAACGGTCGAGGTCCACCGGGCGGGGACGGTCCCCCGGGATCGGCGTGCAGGTGACGTGGAAGCGTCCGCCCCTGATCTCACAGGAGAGGTCGGGCTCGAGATCGGCGTGGTCGAACAGCACGCGCTCCACGTCGACCGCCGAGACGGGACCGGCCGCAGTGGTGACGGCGTCGACGACCCGTCCCAGCGGGACGACCACGCGGCTCGGGTCGCCACAGGCACAGGTCCAGCCCCCTGACGAGAGCTCCACCAGCTGGCCCGTGGCGGTGACCTCGCCGCCGCCGACCGTCGGGCGGGGCGGGCCGGCGACGAGCTCCCCCCGTCGGCCCCCGGCGAGGGACCGGGCGTCAGAAGGGCCGAGGAGGTCGGCGGTGGGATGGTCCTCGGTGAGGTGGAGCGCCCCGGCGCCGCACGGCGTCGCGATCACCGGCACCGCCGCGGTCCCGAACACCGGGATCGCGCTCGCCCCCCACAGTGCGGCGATGCGGTCGATGCGGGCCGGTGCGCACCCGTCGTCGACGACGACCAGGGTCCGCAGGAGGGGGGGACCGTCGCCAGGGGCGCGGTCAGCCCGGGCCAGCTCCAGGGCGGTGGCGGCCGAGGCGACCATCGCCGTCACCCCGTAGCGCCGCATCAGCCCGAGCGTGCGGGGCATGGGGCAGATGGTGTTGCTGGTGCCGATCCCGATCAGCGTCGCTCCGACCAGCTCGAGCGCCCGTTCGACCACGTGCCCGACGAAGGTCAGCTCGTAGGGCACGGCGACCACGACGACGTCCTCGGCGCCGAGCACCCCGTCGACGGCCCGGGCCAGGTCGACCTGGGCACGGAAGAAGTCCTCCTGGGGCAGCAACCCCGCCCGGGTCGAGCCGGCGGCATCGACCCACTCCCCGTAGCGGGCGCCGAGCGGGGTCTCGCCGCCGTCGCCGGCGGTCGGTGGCGCCCCGCCCCGGGTCGTCGTGCGCGAGCGCTCGTGGACGTCGGTCACGTCACACCGCCACCTTCTCGTCGCGACGCGACGGCTCGTCGGCCGCCCGCCCGCAGCTGTTCGCTCCGGCGCCCGAGGGGCGCAGGTACCTGCCGGTGACGCTCCTGGGCTGCTCGGCCAGGTCCGCCGGCGTCCCGCAGTGGAGGACCTCGCCGCCGTCGAGCCCGGCACCCGGGCCCACGTCCACGACCCAGTCGGCGATCGAGATCACCCGGAGGTTGTGCTCGATGACCAGGACGGTGTTGCCCGACGAGATGAGCCGTTCGAACAGCCGCAGGAGGTGGCCGATGTCGGCGCTGTGCAGACCCCTGGTCGGCTCGTCGAACAGGAAGAGCGTCCCGCTGCGACGCTGCCCCAGCAGCTCGCCAGCCAGGTTCAGCCGCTGCGCCTCGCCGCCTGACAGCGTGGTCGTGGAGGACCCGAGCTGCAGGTAGCCCAGCCCGAAGTCGACGAGGATCGACAGCGCGGTGGTGACCCTGTCCACTCCGAGCTGCTCGAACCAGTCGAGCGCCTCCTCGACGGTCATCGACAGGACCTGGAAGATGTCGCGGCCGTCGACCTCCACCTCGAGCACGTGGTCCTGGAACCGGCGACCGTCGCACTCGGGGCACACGACGTGCTCGCTCCTGAACAGGGTCAGCTCGATCTCGGCCAGGCCGAGGCCCTTGCAGCTCTCGCAACGGCCGCCGGCCACGTTGGTGCTGAAGTCGCTCCTGCTCAGGCCCAGCTCCTCAGCCCCGGTGCTGGCGGCGAAGGCGTCCCGCACGTGGTCGCTGACCCCGACGAACGTCGCCACGGAGCTGCGGCTCGATCGGCCGACCGGTCGCTGCTCGACGAGGATCACGTCCCGGAGGGCGTCGGCCCCGACCACCTCGTGACGGACCGGGCCGCCCTCGACGGCGCGGGCGACGGCGGCGTGCACCTCGGCGACGAGGGAGCTCTTGCCCGCTCCGGAGACCCCAGAGACGCAGGTCAACCCGCCGAGGGGGAACTTCACGGTCTGGCTCGACACGTTGTTCCGGGAGACGTCGCGGACCTCGATCCAGCCGGTGCCGTCAGGCGGTGCCCAGCTCGTCGCCTCCGGCCCCGCCGACAGGGCCGCCCTGGTGGGTGAGTCCTCGACGTCGAGGAGGCCGACGACGGGACCGGAGTAGACGACCTCCCCGCCTCGGGCGCCGGCTCCCGGTCCGATCTCGATGACCCAGTCGGCGGCCCGGATCACGGACTCGTCGTGCTCGATGGCGACGACCGTGTTGCCCAGGTCCCGCAACCGCTGGAGCGAGGCGATGATCCTGCCGGTGTCGTGCTCGTGCAGCCCGGCGGTGGGCTCGTCGAGCACGTACAGGACGCCCGTCAGCTCGCTCGCCAGGTGCTGCGCGAGGAGCAGCCGCTGCAGCTCGCCCCCCGACAGGGTCACCACGGGACGCTGGAGGCTCAGGTGACCGAGCCCCACGTCGACCACGTTGCGGCCGTGCTGGACGATCGACGCCGCCAGCTCGCAGACCTGAGCAGCGATCGCGCCGTCGGCCAGGGCCTCCTCGAGGAGCGCGGTCGACGTCGACAGGTCCGCCTGCTGGAGCTTCGGGAAGGTCTGGCCGGCCACGGTGGCGTGGAGGGATTCGGGGCGCAGCCGGCCCCCGCTGCAGGTCGGGCAGGTGGTGGTGGTGAGGTAGTTGGCGAACGCCTTGCGGCGGGCGGCGGTGGACGCGTTGCGGTGGGCCCGTTCGAGCGAACCGAGGATCCCGTCGCACCGGAGGTCGTTGGTGACCTTGCGGACCTTCAAGGTGTACACGGCGTCGGTCCCGTGCAGCACCGCGTCGACCTGCTCGGGCGTCAGCGAGTCGAACGGGGCGTCGAGGTCGATGCCGACGTCGTCGGCCATGGCCTCGAAGGCCTTGCGCATGTTGGGCACGGCGAAGGTGCCCTTGTCGGCGCCGTCGAAGATCTCCGTCAGGGTCTGGCTGCGGTCGGGGACGACCAGGTCGAGCAAGAACCCGACCATCTCGCCCAGCCCGTCGCACCCCACGCACCTGCCCTCGGCCCGGTTGGGGCTGAAGTGCTTCGCCGTGTGGGGCTCGGCGATGACGCCGCACCGCGGACACCGGAGGTCGGCGGCCGTCTTGCCCATGCAGACGGGACACACCGGCTGGGAACCGGCCCCGAACAAGATCCGGTGGAGCCCGTCGAGACCGGTCAGGGTCCCGACCGTCGAGCGGGGGTTGGCGTACCCACCGTCCCGCTGCCGAAGGGCCACCGGGGGCTGGGTGCCCGAGATCCGGTCGAAGTGGTAGTCGCCGTCCCCCATGTCGAGCGACCTGCTCGACAGCGCGCCCAGGTAGAGCGACTTCGAGTGCTCGAACAGCGTGTCGATGATCAGCGACGACTTGCCGGAGCCCGACACGCCCGACACGACGACGAAGCGCCCTTTGGGGATCTCCACGTCGACCGACCGGAGGTTGTGCGTGGTGACGCCCTCGAGGACGATGCTCCCCGCGCTCACCGCCGACCACCCCCTGACCCCAGGAGCTGGCGGACCTGGGCCTCGCATCTCCCCAGGTCCGAGAAGCCGGCGTAGAGCTTCGAGCGGACCCTCGCCGGGTCACCCCGGTTCCACGCCTCGTAGAGCTCCTGGCGCATCCCGAAGCGGTCGATGACGAGGTCCGAGGCGAGCCGGAACAGCTGCGTCTTGTCGGTCGCCTCGACCCCCCGCCCGCACATGTAGGTGTCGATGACCCCACGCAACTCGGGGGCGTCGAGGTCGGCTGCTGTGGGCTGCATGATCAGCCCGGAGGCCCCGATCTCGCGGATGATGGCCGAGGCGCGCGCCGAGAAGTGGCCGGCGACGGCGTCCAGCGGGCCGGTCGACGCCGGCGCCAGCAGGCCCGACCCGGTCCGTCTCGCCCCGGCGTTCATGCCGGCAAGGCCCAGGCGGACGACCTCGACGTAGGAGGTCAGCTCACCGAGCACCTCTTGCACCTGGCGGAACGAGTCGACCCCGATCGACCGCGCCAGCAGCGACGCGACGCCGAGCATGGTGCGCAGCCGGTGCAGGAACCGGATCTGGCCGGTGTAGAGCGACCACTTGTTGATCTCGTGGAACCCCCGGGCCGCCGTGGTCGCGTCGTCCAGGAGGAACACCCGGTCGCTCGGGACGAACACGTCGTCGAACACGATCAGCGCGTCCTGCTCGTCGAAACGTGTTCCGAGGCGGTCGGAGCCGTCGACGAAGGACGGCCGGCACAGGACCCGCAGGCCGGGCGTGTCGATCGGGGCAGCGAACCAGCAGACCAGGCTCGGGTCCTGGCGCAGGTAGTTGGCCGGCGAGAGGTAGATGAGGATCTCGTTGGCGTGGGGCGCCAGCGTGGCGATGTTCTTCGCCCCGCGGACCACGATGCCGTCGGCGCTGCGGTCGACCACGCGGAGCGCGAGCTCGGGGCGCTCCACCGGGCTCGACGACCGGTCGATCTGCGGGTCGCCCAGCCCGTGGGTGAGGACGATGTCGTTCTCGCGGCAGTGGTGGTAGTAGTCCTCGGCCCGGCGCCCGAACTCGCCGTCGACCTTGGCCAGCTCGAAGCGGAAGTCGTAGAGCCCGACCACGACGTTGGCCATGAAGTCGGGAAGGCGGGACAGCTGGCCGTGGGAGGCCGCCGCCCACCGCTCGGAGTTCGCCCACTTGCGGTCGAGCTCCTCTGGCGTCGTCGGGGCGAGGTAGGACAGGCTGACCTGGTTGCCCGACGTCTCGGACCGGTGGAGCATGTGCGGCGCCTGCTCCGGTGACCACTGGTGGTCATAGAGGGCCGCCAGCGTGTCCAGCATCGGACGCAGCTTCGGGTTGCGGACGACGTCGACCCGACGCCCCTCGCTCCAGACCTCGCGGCGGTCCACGAGGCTGCTGACGAGCTCCGCCCCCGTCCTGGCCCCGGACCCGGTCCTGGCCCGGTCGGCGACGGTCGTCATGGGTACCGCCGCAGCGGCTGGAGTGGCTGTCACGATCGGTCCCCCTACGGCCTGCGCTCGGGCGCGGTCGACTGGAACGGCTGGTAGCCCTGCTGCTGCACGTCGGGGAAGTACTCCCGGGTGGCTTCGCCCACCACCTGCATGATCCGGGCGTCGACCGAGTCGCGAGCGGTGACGAGGCGGGCCAGCGGTGACTCGGCGACGATGTTGGCCAGCCGGACCTGTCGGGCCTGGTGAACGGCCCGGAGCGCCCGATCGGCGTTGGCGGCCTCGCGCATCTTGTAGACGGCCCTGGGGCCGTCGGGCACGCCGATCATCGACTTGGTGCCGCCGCTCCCGAGGCAGTTCCGGGGCATGTGGAGGTGCTCGTGGCGCCACTCCTGGTGGGCGGCGTGCAGCCGGAACGCCTCGTCGAGGACGCAGTGGCGGAGCCACGCCTCGGGGTCGTCGTGGCGGTGCTCCTCGACCTTGCGCACGGCCGCATCCAGGTCGGGAAGGCCGAGGGATCTGACCCACGTCTCGATGCCGGCCCAGAAGTGCCGGAACAGGTCCCCGAACATGTGCTGCTTGATGGCCAGCGAATGGATGCCGCTGGCTGGGCCGAGGTTCTCCCGGAACTCGTGGTACTCACAGGTGGCGAGGAGCTCGGCCATGACGCGCTGGGAGTCCACGACCGGGGCCAGCAGCGCCCGGCAGGTGGACAGGTGCTCCACCGCCCCGCTGAGCTCGTCGACCCGCAGCGCCCTGACGGCCGCCTCCAGGTGGTCGTTGACCTCCGCGCAGAGCACCTCGGGGATCTGGTGCAGCGCCACGAACTCTCCGTGGAAGGTGTCGGGACTGAGCTCGGTGGCGGCCACGGCCTGGGCCAGCAGCGGCGACGAGAGGAGCTCCTCGACGTCGACGTCGGCGGGCAGGGCGACGTCGGAGAGGTCGTTCTCCCACTTGGTCGCATCGTGGTAGCCGATGCGGAGGCCGTGGAGGACCCGGAACAGCTCGTCGTCGAGGTGCCGGGTGGCCAACGTGGCCCGGACCTCGGGCCCCCGCCCGTCGAGCACGTCGGCCTTCAGGCGATCCTCCAGCTCCTCGAGACCGGAGAGGAAGGCCCCGTAGCCGGGGGTGTCCGAGATGCTGGCCCGGGCCGCCAGGCGGCTGGCGTCGACGCCGAAGGTGCTGCGGACGGCGAACATGCTCTGGCCCAGTCCCCGCATGAGCCGATGGAAGCCACCCATCCACTGCACATCGATCGAGGCGGCGATGACGTCGCCGCGTCGGACGGCGGTGCTCGTGCGCCCGACCATCCGCGCCAGGTTCAACAGACACACCTCGGAGGCCTGCAGGACGGCGCAGGCGGCGGACACGTAGGACGCCTGGGGCACGCCCCGGCCGGCGATGGCCTCGGCGAGCAGGTCGATGCGATGGAGCTGGTCGTAGCTCTCGGCGATGGGCCCGAGCGGCGTGCGGCCACGACCCGGGCAGTCCGGCGCCGGGTCACCGTCGGCCACGTCGGCGTCGGTTGCGGGCGCATCAGTGGTCGACATCTGGACCCACCTGCCCGCCACCGGGGCTCGCCGAGAAGTGGATGGAGTCGGTCGGGCACGACTCGAGCGCGTCGATGACGGCGTCCAGCTCGTCGAGGGTCTCCGGCTGCTTGCACACGTAGTGCACCTCGTTCTCCTTGTCTCTGGCGAAGTTTCTCGGCGTCAGGTCGTGGCACAAGAAGCAGTCGATGCAGGTGCTGCCCTCGATGCCGAACGCCCCGTCCAGCGGGAGGTCGTCGGGGATCGGGTGATCGGCGGACACGTCAGCGGCCCTCCCTCTGCGCCCGGAAGGTGCGCATCGTCGGCTTGGCCGACGCTCGCAGCGCCGCCTCGAAGGTGTCGACGTCGAGTCGACCGAACCGGACCGCCACGTCGTACCGGTGCCGCATCGCCCCGGAGATCGCTGCGGTGATGACCTGGTCGCCGAGGCTCGACGGCGGAAGGTCGATCCCGAGGTCCTGCCCATCGGCATCGAAGGTGAAGTAGTACGGCGGCTCGGTCATGGCCCCGAGCACCACGTCCTCGATCTCGAGCTGGGACGCCCACCCGCTGCCGACCGCGATGCGGTCGCCCATCCGGCCCCGGTGGCGCAGGCGGCGCAGCGGCGAGCCGCAGGCGCACGGCTCCGCCTCGATCTGGCACACATCGCCGGTGCGGTAGCGGACGAGCGGCATCGCCCGGCTGGCCAGGGTGGTCACGGCGAGCTCCCCGACCGCGCCGTCTGGCAGCCGGGCACCGGTGGAGGGGTCGATCACCTCGAAGTAGGTCCTCGTCTCCACCAGGTGCAGGTCCTGGTGGCGGCAGAACATGGCGAGCGTGTTCGTCTCGGTCATCCCGAACATCGAGTACGCCGAGGCGCCCCACAGGTCCCGCAGACGACGGACCTTGCCCGGCGACGACCCCTCGCCGGCCATGAGGATCTTGTCGACCGCCAGGTCGACCCGCGGGTCGATGCCGCTTCGACGGGCGATCTCGCCGAGGTTCATCGCCCTGGTCCCCGAGCACACGAGGGTGGTGGCACCTGAGCGGTGTAGGGCCTCGACCATGCGTTCGGGAGGACAGCCGGGTGATGCCGCGCCGAGCGGCACCACGGTGCAGCCGACGAGCTCGAAGGCGCGGTCCAGGTCCTGGCCTACGCCGGCCAGCTCGTACGGCACCGCGATCGCCACCACCTCGTCGTGGACGACGGGTGCCAGGAGGAGGGCGACCGTCCGGTTGTTGGTCAGCCAGTCGTCGAACGTGAAGCAGGCAGCGATGGACGAACCGGTGCTGGTCCCCGAGCTCTCGTCGACCCGGACGACCTCGCTGAACGGCACGGCCAGGAGGCCGAGCGGGTAGGCCTCGCCCAGACCGTCCCTGGTCGTGAAGGGCAGGGCCTCGAAGGCCCCGTCCCAGCCGGCCGCCACCGCGTCGGCGACCTCGCCCGGGATGCTGGAGTGGTAGAGGGGCGAGTGGGCGACGGCGTGGGCGACGGTGGCCCGGAGCGCCTCGGCCACCCAGGCGTCGAGGGCGGCCCGATCGAGCGACGTCACCGTCAAGACCCGCTCGGCGATGGCCGCCCGCTGCTGGAGGGCCGCGCTGAACCGGGTCCCACCGGTGGCCGGCCGCCCGGTGAGGGTGGTCATTCGACCACCTCCAGCAGGTCTTCCATCGCCTCCCGCTCCTCGGTGGCGAGCGCCTCGACGATCGACGCCGCGTCGGACAGCGCCTCCTCGTCGGCCTGCTTGAGCAGGTCGGAGACCTCGGTCCACCGCGCAGAGATCGCGTGGTAGCGATCCACGATCGGCTCGATGCCGTCACGGCCGGTGATGTCGGCCGCCTCTTCGAGGAACTGGGCCCACAGGGTGCGGAAGAACCCCCCGCCGGTCCCGTTGTCCTCCATGCTCTGGCCGATCTGCACGAGCGCCGAGTCGGGCTCGTCGAGGGTCTCGAACCAGTCCCGCATGAGCGAGGCGGTGCGGTCGATCCCCTTGTGGCCGAGGTTCTTGATCGGTGGGTGCAAGAAGTCCTCTGCCGTCGTCTGGATCGAGGCGATGCAGGCGTCGGACAGACCGGCTTGGTCGAGCTGGGCGGTCCCGAGCCGGAGGGACAGGTTGCGCGAGCTCATCGGCCCCTTGGCCGCACGGGCCTCGGCCATGCTCGCGGTGCTGGTGGTCTGGACGCCGTACGTCGTCGTCTCCACGACCACGAACTGCCCGTCGTCGTGGCCGATGCAGGCCAGGTAGTGCGCGGCGAAGTGGTGGTCGTCGCGGCAGAAGTCGAGGTGGAAGCGGTCGAGCTTCAGGCCGACCACCTCGCCGTCGTCCAGCGCCTCGACGAGGGTGGCCTCGGCCTTGGACCTCGAGGTCGTCTCCTGGCAGATCAGCTCCAGCCCGAGCGCCTCGGTGGCGTTCACCATCAGGTGGTCGGGCTTGACCCGACCACCGAGGAACGGGTGGGGCATGTTCTTCGCGTCCCAGTAGAGGAACGACAGGCCCCGGCCCAGCCCGAAGACCAGGGGCTCTGACAGGTCGATCCTGCGGTTGCGAAGCATGTTGATGAGCGCCGTCGACTCACAGTGCTGGCCGCTGTACGGCTCGAAGTCGGTCACGACGGCGGCGCCCCGTCGCCGATCGGGCCCTGGTGGACGACCTCGATCACGCCAGACGTGCGGTTGTCGCGCAGGTGGCCGTAGGTGTGACCGAACTCGTCGGCCTCGGTGAAGGCGATCACCTCGAGAGCGTCGGCGTGCGCTGCGAGCCGGTCGATGACGTAGCGGACGTCGTCGACGTCGTCCACCTCGAGCGCGGCGTGCGACATGAGGGTCCGGCGCTGCTCGACTGACCGCTCGGCCCAAGGCCCGTAGCGCTTGCACGTGAAGGTCTCGAACACCGCCCCGTCGGGCATGGTGACCGAGCTCAGCCATCCTTGGGTGCCGTACTGCTTCGGCGCGATGTAGGAGGGGTCGACCTCGACGCAGGCGGCCGAGCCGTCGGCGACCCGGGCCGCCAGGAAGTCGTTCCAGGCGAGGGCGTGGCGCTCGTCCTCGTAGTCGCCCAGGTAGATGCCGATGTGGTGCAGCCCGACGAACCGTCCGGCGCAGTGGGCAGCTCCGCCGCCGCACCAGCGCTGCAGGTAGCCAGCGACATCGAGGTCCCGCCACGAGGCGGAGAGCTCGACGTTCGCCGCCCACAGCTCGTCGAACCGATCCGCCGGACACAACCGGCCGTCGGTGCCGAGGTCGAGCGTGGGCGGTCCTCCCGACCGGGTGCTCACGCTGCGTCCCTTCGTCCCCAGATCACGATCCCCATCTGCACCTCCTGCACCTGTGCGCCCACGAGGCCGGCAGCATCGGCCAGGCTCACCACCTCGTCCCGGACGTACGCCGCTTGGGTCGAGGTCCGGAAGCCGGGCCGCATGTCGACGGCGATGTTCGACTTCATGAACTGGAACGTGGTCCGGTCGATGTCGCGTCGGAGGTCGCTGACGCAGTACCTGCCACCCGGCCTGACGACGCGGAGCATCTCGGCGAGAGCTCGGACCGGATCGGCCCACTCGTGGAGGGAGCTGGCGCTGAACGCGTGGTCGAAGGTCCCCTCGTCGTAGGGCAGCTCCAGCACGCTGCCGAGGTCGTAGGTGCAGCGGTCGCCGAGGCCGTAGCGGGCAGCGTTGGCCCGGGCCACGTCGAGCATCGCGTCGGAGATGTCGACGCCGACCACGCGGACGTCGCCGTCTGACTGCGCCATCCACTCGAGACCCAGGTACCCGGGCCCGCACCCCATCTCGAGGGCGGTCCCGTGGTCGATCCCGGCATCGACGATGCCGTCGACCTTCTCCTGGAGCCACCCGCGGTCGCGGATGTGGCGCTGCATCTCGTCGTACTTCGCAGCGATGCCGGTCCCCTGCAGGCCGTCGTCGGTCTCGGGGACCCGCACGGCGTTCCTTCCCGGTGCGCTAGCCACGTCCGGGCCCCACGTTCGGACGGGCTGGCACGAGGCGACGGATCCCCACCGGCACGCCTCTCATCTGCGCGCTCCCGACGTGCACATCAGCGCCTTGTCGAGTGGTGATGCGGTTGACCGAGGACGAGATGGCCTCGTCGACCGACGCCTCGTGCGGGAACCACCAGCCGGTGTCGACCACCACGACCCCGGGCTCGACGTCGCTCGACAGCTCCACGGTCAGTCGGACCGTGGGCCCATCGGGCTCGGCGAACAGCTCGACCTCGTCACCAGCCCGAAGACCCTTCCCCGCGGCGGTCGTCGGGTGCAGGGTCGCCCCCGGCCCGGCGCCGCTCCGGGTCGTCGTGGCGAGCTGGTGGTACTCGGTGTTGTAGAACCGACGGTGGTGGCCGCTGGTCATGATCAGCGGCAGCTCAGAGGTCGGCTCCGGCGGAGCGACGTAGGTCGGGAAGAGCTCGTACCCCATGGCGGCAAGGGCGCGGTTGGCGAGCTCGACCCGACCGGATCGGGTGGGGAACCCCGCCACCCGGTGCTTGCGGTAGCGCCGCTCGTTGGCGATGTACCCGACCTGCTTGAACTCCTCCCAGGTCATGTCGAGGTCCGCCAGCTTCGCATCGAGCGCAGCGTCCACGGATGGGTAGAAGTGCTCCTCGAGGCCCAGGCGGGCGGCCAGGTCGAGGATGATCTCCTCGTCTGAGCGGCATCCCTCGACCGTGGCGACCTTGCGCCGAGCCGCGATGTAGGAGTTGAACTCCACGAGCTGGTCTCGTTCCAACCAGCTCGACGTCGGCAGCACGATGTCGGCGTACCGGGCCGTCGGAGTCATGAAGAGGTCGCACACGACGACGAGATCGAGCTGCTCCAGAGCCCGCCGGACGGACTCGGAGTCCTCGTGGGACACGACGATGTTGCTGCCGAAGATCACGATCGACGAGAGCCGGTACGGCGACGCCGACAGGATGGCCTCGCACAGGTCCCCCGGGGCGACCCACCCCGTCATGGACAGCACCTTGTGCCGGTCACCGCCGATCCGCTTGTCCGCCTGCTCGGCGGTGAGCAGGTCAGAGCGGGGGAAGGTCCGCCTCCCGTCGACGGGCATGGGATCCCAGAGGAGATCCCCTCCCGGCGCATCGAGGTGGCCACACAGCGCGGAGAGGATGGCGATCGACCGGTGGGTGTCGAACGAGTTGGTGTTCTGTGAGAGCCCGGTGCCGGCCTCGATGCAGGCGCCGGAGGCGAGGGCGTAGGCCCGCGTCACCTCGTGGATCTGGCGGGGATCGAGCCCGGTGGTGCGAGCCACGGTGTCGAGCTCGTACCGGCTGACGTGCTCGGCCAGCTCGTCGAACCCGTTGGTGTGCTCGGCGACGAACTCGGCGTCGTACCACCCCTCGGTGATGACGAGGTTGATCATCCCCAGCGCCAGCGCCCCGTCAGTGCCAGGGCGGATCGCGAGGTGCGCTGACGCACGGGCCGCCGCCTGCGTGCGCCGGGGATCGATGGCGACGACGCGGCTTCCCCGCTCTGTGGCCTTCACCAGCTTGATGCCGATCACGCCGTCGGAGTGCGTGCTGGGCTTGTTGCTGCCCCACAGGAGGACGACCTCCGGGTCGCCGTCGTAGTCACAGAAGGTGAACGCCCCGAAGGTCAGGATCGACGCCATCACCCGGGGGTAGAAGCAGACGTGCGCCGGACCGACCACGTTCGGGGTGCCGAGCGCGTTCGCCAGCCGAAAGACCCACTCCTGGTAGTTCCGGTCCGTGCCCTGGCACAGCACGACCGACTCGGCGCCCCCGGCGCTGACGGCTTCTCGCAGGCCGTCGGCGACCCTGGCCATCGCAGTGGCCCAGTCGACCGGCTCGAACTGCCCGCTGCCCCGGGGACCGGTGCGGGCGAGGGGGGTGCGCAGCCGGTCCGTCGACCGGAGCAGGTCCAGCGAGGCCTTGCCCTTGATGCAGAAGAACCCCTCACTCGTAGGGTTGCCTGGGTCACCCTGGATGGCGACCGGTTCCCCGTCGACGAGGTCGACGAGCGCGCCGCACCCGCCGTGGCACATCCGGCAGATCGTGGCGACGCGGTCGGTGGAGGTCGCCGCTGCGCCTCGGCCCGTCATCGTCCCCGCACCCGCTCGTCCGCCAGCGCTAGGAGGCGCCGGAACGAGCGCTCCTCCGCATCGGCGATGGCGAGGAGCTGCGTGCCGGCGGCCTGCGAGCAGCCGCGGTGGTCGTCGCCGTGGGCGCATGCGACCAGGAGGTCGATCACGTCGACCCACCGCATCCGGATCCAGTCGAAGTCCTCGACGAACATGGGGAGGTCGGGATCGCCGCAGCGCTCCTCCAGCTCGGCCAGGAAGTCGCAGAACAGCCCGCGGAAGTTGGTGCCCCCCGTGCCGGCGAACCGCCAGAACCGCCCGAGGTCGGCCAGCCACAAACCCGGATCGTCGGCCCTGTCCACCCAGGTCGGCAGCTCGATCGCCGCCCGCCGGATCCCGGCAGGGCCGACCGTCGCGCCCCGCTCGGTGATCATGCGCTCGGCCGTGGACCGGATGGCGATCCACGACCGCTCCACGACGAGGGCGTCGAGGTCGTCCAACGCATCAGGGTGCACCTCACCCAGGTGGAAGTGACGGTGCGGCGACGGCATGTACCCCTCGTCGGAGGCCCTCGCACGGCGCAGCGACTCGACGGGGAGCTGCTGCGCACCACCCTGCTGAGAGGTGTCGACCACGTGGGCGACCGCGTCGTCCATGCCGGTGATCGCGATGCAGTGGGCCGAGAAGTGGCTCGTCGACGCGAAGTGGTCGAGGTGGAAGATGTCGACGGTCACGCCGACCACCCGATCGGCCGCGAGGGCGGTACGGGCGCTGGCCTCGGCGGCGTCGGACCCATCGGGCTGGAGCTCGACCAGCTCGATCCCGATGGACGCGCAGGCCGTGCGGACGAGGTCGCTCCCGCTGGTGCGTCCCGTCAGCATCGGCGGCATCGACGGCGCGGCCGGCGTCTCGTGGTACTCGAAGTCGATGCCCTCCCCGAGGCCGAAGATCATGGCCTCTGACAGGTCGACGCCGGCGTGGTGCCACATGTTCCGGACCATCGTCGACTCGCAGTGCACACCGCGCTGGGCCCGGAACGAGCGCAGCTGCACGGCCGGCGCAGCGACGACTCCGCTCACCGGGAGCTCCCGAGCACCACGTCGTAGCTGTGCAGGTCGAGGTGGCCGGACCCGCTGGCGAGCACGACGATGACCGGCTCCGCGCCGTCCTCGGCAGCCCGGGTGGCGACCTCGATCGCCGCGGCCACGGCGTGGCACGTCTCAGGCGCCACGAGGAACCCCTCGGTCCGGACCAGCAGTCGGCCGGCCTCCATCGCCGGACGCTCGTCGAAGGCGACGGCGTCGAGGAGCCCATCGTGGCGGAGCAGGCTCACCACCGGTGAGCTGTGGTGGTTGCGCAGGCCGGCCACGTGCACGGGCGGCGGTATGAAGTCTGCGCCCATCGTGTAGCCCAGCGCCTCGGGCGTGAACCCAGCCAGGTCGGACCTGCCGTACTCGTACCGGCCAGCTGTCAGCCGCGGTGCGGCGCTGGATTCGGCGGCGAGCAGGCGGATGTCGGACCCTTCGGCCTTCGCGCGCAGGTACGGCCCGATGAGACCGCAGAGGTTGCTGCCCCCGCCTGAGCAGGCGATCAGGTGGTCGCCCCGCCCGGGGACGCCGAGGTCCTCACCGTGCAGCTCGGCGAGCTGGCTCTGGACCTCGAGACCGAGCACCGTCTGGTGCAGGTAGACGTGCGGGAGGCCGCTACCGGCCACGTAGGCGGCCGAGTCCACTTCGAGCGAGCGCTGGATCGCCTCGCTGATGGCGGTGCCGAGGCTCCCCGGGTGGTCGGGGACCTCGTTCAAGAGCTCCTTTCCGAACGTGGTCAGCGGCGAGGGCGAGGGGTGGACCTCGGTGCCCAGCAGCTCCATGAAGTGGCGCCGGTAGGGCTTCTGGTCGAGGCTGCAGCGCACCATGAAGATCTCGGACCCGAGGCCGAACATGCTGGCCGCCAAGGCGACGCTCATGCCCCACTGCCCCGCACCGGTCTCTGACACCAGGACCTCGCGGCCCTCCTGTGCGGCGTAGAAGGCCTGGGGGATCGCCGTGTTGATCTTGAAGCTGCCGGTGGGTAGCACGTCCTCTCGCTTGAGGTAGATGCGGGCTCCGGTCCCGAGGTGGCGCTCCAGGTGGTGCGCACGGTGCAGGGGGGTCGGACGGCCGATCTGGCGCAGCCGCTCCCGGACCGGGTCGGGGATGTCGATCCACGCCTCGGGCGATCCGTCTTGGGTGCTGAGGGCCTCGGGGCGGACCCTCGAGCGGATCTCTGCCGCGGAAGGCGAACCGGTGTCACGGACCGGCGGGAGCGGCCGCGGCAGGTCGTGGAAGAAGTTGCACCAGGACGTCGGTGCGTCGATCGCTCGTGTCACCGGCTCAGGTCCCGATCGTCCATGACGTCCTCGCTCCTCCAGGTCGCGGACACGATCCGTCCCGGCTGGCCGGTCCGTCGTGACAGCTGCACCCTCGTCCGGCGCCGTACCGCAGCGGTACCGAGGCGCCTCGTACCGGCTGCGATCCGGTGGTGGTACTCGGGCGGTACCGGCAGACCCGACGATGAGCTCGTCGAGACGGTGGGCTCGTCGAACGGAGCGCCGCGTCGTGCGGCCCGACGAAAGAGGCCCCATGATCCGCTGGACCCACCGCCAGGTCGCCGCCTTCGGGCTGCTCGTGGCGATCTGCTTCGCTCCGGCGGCGGCCGCCGCTGCGGCACCGGATCCCGACCGCACGGCCGACGCGGTCTCGTCGAACCTGCCGTCTGTCCAGCCCGAGGGCTTCCCCTGGATCTGCTAGTGCTGAGGACGGCCCCGGTGACCGATCGACCGATCGGGTCGGCCGGCCACCGGTCCCCCGGTCGTGCCCGTGACCGGGAGGCCGGTGACCGGCACGCCGAGCTCAGCGGCCACCGCCCTTGCGTGGCTCGCAGCCGAACGGGCCGTGTCGATCCGCCCCGTGGCATCGCTCCACTGGGCGATGGTCACGAACCGACCGACGTCGTCGGGGTCGATCCGCAGCATCGCCTCCAACAGGACCGGGGCGACGAGGCCGTCGTGGCAGCGTTCCATCAGCCCATCGAGGATGGCTGCGGCCCGACCGGCCTCCACCAGGCGTAGCGGTGCGATGCCGTCGTCGTAGAGGTCGTCGGGCAGCAACGGGCCGCCGTAGGCGGCGAGTGCCCGCAGCGCGAGGGAGGCGGCTTCGGGGGCGTCGGTCGCCAGTGCGTGCGCCGCCCGCCGGGCCAGGTCGTGGAACACTGCCACGTCGAGCGCCACGGCATCCTCCAGCCGCAGGTTGTCCCCCTCACGGGTAACAGCGTCACCCAGCTGGCTGCGAGTACGGGCCAGCACGTTCTTCAGCCGCCGCCGGGCGACGTCGCCCGGCGCGTCGGGCCAGAGCCGGTCGCTGACGATCTCGACGTTCACCCGCCCGCGTCTGGCGACGAGGGTCTTGACCAGGGCCGTCACCCGAGAGCCGGCGAGCGTGACGGGGTCGCCGCCCACCGTGATCTCGAAGGTCCCAAGCGCGCGGATCGCGACCGATCCGGCGCCTGCGCCGATGTGGGACCCGGCGACCGGCGGGACGAGGGTGATCGGTGGACGGACCTCGGTGCTGTCTGGCGCCGGGGACGGCTCGAGCCGATCTACGACCTCCGGCCCGACGAGCGGGGCCGCCCGCTCCCGTGCGCTGGCGAAGGCGGTGGGGGCGTCGGCCGAGCCGGTCCTGACAGCCAGCACCCCCCGGTAGAGCTCCACCTGCCACCGGCGGGCGGCATCCCGGCCGAAGTCGGTGACCAGCCTCCGCTCGCGCCGCCGGAACGCCGCCTCGTCGCCCGCCCTCGCCGCCACGGCCAGCTCGGCCACGGCCACGTCGAACGCGCTCTCGTCCCGGCGGGCCCGGGCTCGGTCGAGCAGCTCCACCGCTCCATCGAGGTCACCGCTGCGGGCGAGCGCCTCGCTGACCTCGGCGAGCACCACCGACCCGGTGGGGTGTGAACGCAGCTCGCCGAGTAGCCGCCACGTCGCCTCGAACTCACAGCGCACCGCAGCAGGGTCGCGGTCGACCCCGGCCAGCAGGGCGGCGGCCCAGTGGACGTACGCCTCGGCCCAGGGGAGGTCGAAGCTACGGGCCAGCAACAGCGTCTCGGACAGGGCCGAGCGTTCGGGCTGGGCGGTCAGCGCGGTGAGCCGGCAGCGCACGGTCAGCGACCGGAGGCGATCGAGCGTCGCCCCGGGGGACAGGCGCAGCGAGCGGTCGATGGCCTCCCCCGCCTCCAGGTACCGGCCCGCGGGGATGAACATGCCCATGGCAAGGAGACGGCAGGTGGTCGCAGCCCGGGCGTCCTCACCCAGCGCCGCCCACGACTCGGTCGCCCAGCGGGCGAGGGCCACCGCCTGATCGATCGAGGCCCGGTCGCCGGCGTGGGCGTAGACGAGGCTTCGGGCCTCGACGAGGCGGGTGATGACGTGCGCGCCGGGGGCGTCGGCGATCTGGGCGTCGATGGTGCGACTCATGCCGTCGGGCAGGTCACCGATGAGGGCGTGGAGGAAGAGGCGCTCGGCCCGAGCCTCGGCGTGACGGGCCTCGTCGCCGACCTCGACGGCGACGGTGGTGGCCGCCTCGACGGCGGCGATCTGCTCGTCGAGTCGGGCCATGCCGCCGAGGGCCCGGGCCCGGATGAGCAGCAGGGCGGGGTCCCGGTCGGTGAGGGCGCCGAGGAGCTCCAGGGCCCGCAGCATGTCCCTCGGGGCCACGGCGTCGAGCTGGCCGAGGGTCAGCCCGCCGAGGAGCTCGGCCGCCGCCGTCGCCTGGCCGGTGCGGATCAGGACGGCGGCGGCCGTGGCCGGTTGGCTGGATGCCACCAGGGCCCCGGACAGCACGCGGGCCGTCGCCGGATCGAGGCGGCCCCGCTGGCGAAGGACCCTCCGGAGGGGGGCGATCAGCGCGAGGCGATCGTCGACGTCGGACTCGATCGGCACACCGTGGCGCCGCAGGCGGTACAGGAGGCCGGGGTCGATGGCGTCGACGGTGATGCGGGTGAACGCCGGTAGGTGGGCGAGCTGCTCGACGTGGCGGCGGTCGTCGCCCCCGAGGTCACGCAGCGCGGCCTCGACCGTCTCTAGGACGACGGGACTGTTGACCGACAGCGACTCCCAGCCGTGCCGGGGGCCACCCGGAGCGGCGAGTGCGTGGCGCACCAACCGGTGACCCAGGATCGTCCAGCCGCCGACGAAGTCCTCCACGTGGTCGACGAGGGCCGACGGCGGATCCTCGAGGCCGCTGGCGGCGAGGAGCTGTGACGTCGGCGTCCGGAGCCGGTTCATGTCGACGACGTCGGTGCCGGCCATGGTCAGGGCGTCGAACAGCACCGGGAGGCAGCGCCGACCGGTGAGCACGAGGCGGATCCGCCACCCAGCCACAGCCAGCCTGGCGGCCAGCTGCTCCTGATCAGCGTCGTGCCAGGTGTCGACGTCGTCCACGTAGATCGCCGATGTGTGCTCGGTGTGCTGGGAGCGGGCCAGCAACTCGGCGAGGTTGGTGACGGCGACGCCGTCGGGATCGGCCGCCAGGCGGCGGCGCAGCTCGGTGGACTTGCCGTACCCGAAGGGCGCCTCGAGGTACACGTGTACGTCGCTGGGCCCCCGCGCCGGCGGTCCCGCCGACGGTGCCCCGCCCGAAGCGCCCCGCAAGCTCATGGCACGGCTCATCCTTCCATGCCCCCAGCACATCCGGGACCAGAAGCCCGGCGAGGGTTGCCCGGGCCGACAGGCCCTAGCCGCCGCTCAGAGGGGCGGGCCTGTCGAGGACCCCGGACCGCCTCGACGGTGTGGCCGGCGCGGTCCGCGAGCTCACGTCCGCCTCGTCGTAGGTCCCACCCCGGCGGCAGACCCCGCACGTCGGCCGCTGACAGGTGGTTGCGTCGCCCTGCCGGTACGGCCCGGTCGGCGTCGGCCGATGTCCTTGTCGAGCTCGACGCCATCCCTGCCCGACTCACGAAGCAGCGAGCGAACCTCCTCGTGGTCGTTCTCAGCGGCGCGTCGACCCGTTCTCGACCCGGTGACCGCGTCGGCGGCGTTGATCCCAGCATGGATCGCGAGGCTGGTTGCGGCGATGAAGCGCCCGGATCGAAGCTGGTCGTCGGCCGCAGAGAGGAACTCCTCGGCCTTGTGCAGGTACCTGCACACCTGTGGCTCGCCCACGGCCCTCGTGCGACCGGGCTTAGGCACTGCGCCGGTCGTGCCAGTCGCCGATCGCCCGCCCGTGGACGACAACCCCTTCGCGCCGGATGTCGCGGCGACCGGCCAGCAAGCTGCAGCTGCCCGTCCAGTCGCCCATCCGCCGTTCGGAAGGGGTTGCGTTCCGCAGACAGGGCGTTCGGCGCACATGCGGCCGCTCGGGCGACTGGTCCAACCGATACCGTCTCGCTGGGTGGGCGGCGAGAGCGCGAGACCGGCCACGACGGCCGAGCAATCTGGGGGCGGAGGCGCCCCGGTCGCGCTGCGCCTGAATGGTCCAGAGGCGGCTGGCTCCGGCTACCAGGTCGAGGACGGCTTCGTGGTGCTGGCTGGAGCCAGGGCCAGGCGCAACGAAGTGCCGTCGATCACGAACGGCGTCACCCGGGAGCGACAACAGCTGATCGACAGCGGGGCACTCACCGACGACGGTGCCGGGCTCACGTTGATGCGCGATACCACCTTCTCTTCGCCCAGCCGGGCGGCGGAGGTGCTGTTGGCCGATCCGCCAACGGGCGGGTGGAGTGGACGGACGGGAAGGGCCGCACCATGAACGAACTCGACGCTGGGAAGGACGGCGCGAGATCAACGCAGGAGCGGCCGTCCACCGACCTGGCCGCTGCCGCCGACGAGTGGGACCGTGCGTCGGCGGCTGACCGAGTGACGGCCGCTGCGGACCAACGCAACGCGGTCGTTCAACGCTTCCCCCCGACGGAGTGGCCGCACCTGATCCTCGAGCGCTATGCGCCAGGAGCCCCGTCCGATGAGGAGACCTTCAGCTGGTGGCTCGACTATGGGACGGAGGACTGTGGCCACCTCGGCGGCGGTAGCGCCAAGCGATATCTCGTCTTCCGGCGTCCGGGCAGCGCCGGTTGGTACCACGAGCCCGCCTATGGGTCCGAGGTCGAAGCCTGGGAAGCGGTGCGCTCCGGCTACGTCGACCTGCTGCGTCTGGCGGCCGAAGGCCGCTGGGATGACGTCGACCTGATCGAGAGCCTGTTCGGGGCGCCGTCCGTCCGGGCCAAGACCGCCTGGCTGTACCACCCCGACCAGCTCCTGCCGGTCTACACCGAGCGGGACCTCGACCACCTGCTGCGCATCTTCGACGTCAAGGTCGACGGACGCGGTCTGGTCGGACGGAACCGCCGTCTGCTCGACGAGCTGCAGCAGAACGACGTCTTCGCCGGCTGGCAGCCGATCGAGATCAGCCACTTCCTCGCCACATGGGCACCGTCGCGAACCGGCCCAGGCATTCTCGCTGCCGACCCCGGACCCGGCAGCACCTGGGATGCGTGCGTGCTCCGGTCCGAGCTGCGCGTCGGATGGGACGATCTTGGCGATCTCCGGCTCTACGAGGACCTTGAAGCCCTGACGGCGGCGTACCGCAGGTTGTGGCCCGGCGACACCGACACGGTGGCGGGCCGAACCTGCCGGGGCCTGCAGGCGCTCATCGCATCTGACCGAGGCGACCTCGTGGTCGCCTACCGGGGCTCGACGCTGCTCGGCAAGGGCACGGCCACCGGCCCGTATCGATGGTCAGAGGATCGGACCGACTTCCGCCAGACCGTCCCGGTGGAGTGGTCCGACACGAACGCCCGCCCGCTTCGCGCCGGGGCCGCAGCACTGGCACCGATCGGCAGTATGCCCGCCGAGCAGTATCGGCGGGTGGTGGCCGGCGATCCCGACGACGACGAACAGCCGGTGACGGCGCCGCTCCCCGCCGTGCCCGAGGTCCATCTCGCCGCCGAGCAGCTTCTGGTGCGCCGTGGTCAGATCATCTTCTACGGGCCGCCCGGCACCGGCAAGACGTTCTCCGCCCTCCGCCACGCCGTCTGGCTGTTGGCCGGCGGCTCAGCGGCACGGGGGGCGGCCCGGGCGTTCGAGTCGCCCCGAGAGATGGCGGACTTGGAGAAGCAGTTCTCTACCGTTCCCGCCGGTGACGAGCGCCCATCGTGGTTGCTCGTGGCCAACCCCCAGCACTGGAGCTGGGACGAACTGTTCGCGCAGGGCACCGTCAACTACCGCTTCGGCCGGCTGCAGCGGAACTACCGGGACGTGCAGCCCGGCGACGAGGTGTTCGGCTACGAGGCCACCCCGACCAAGGCGGTCATCGTCAGGGCCACGATCGAGCGGGGGCTGCACGACGGCGACGACGGCGAGCCCTGCATCCTGGTCGGCGCGCCCGTCCGGGTCGAGGGGCCGAGCTGGGACGATCTCCAGCGCGACGACCAGCTGTCGCAGTCGGAGCCGGTCGTCCACCGGATGCAGGGCACGCTCTTCCGACTCGAACCGGCCGAGGCGGCCAGTCTGCGGACCCTGATCGGCGACGATCCTCCGGCGGGCCCAGCCAGGGCACCGGTGCCCCAGCTCACCCGCGTCACCTTCCACCCCTCCCACGCCTACGAGGACTTCGTCGAGGGCTACAAGCCGGCCGAGACCGACCGGGGCGGCCTCGAGCTCGAGCTCCGGGACGGCATCTTCAAGCGGGTCTGCCGGGCGGCGATCGCCGACCCCGATCGGCGCTACGTGGTGGTGGTCGACGAGATCAACCGGGGCAACGTCGCCAAGGTCCTCGGCGAGCTGATCACGCTCATCGAGAAGGACAAGCGCGGCGTCTCGGTCACGCTCCCCCAATCGGGCGAGCCGTTCCGGGTGCCGCCCAACGTCTACCTGATCGGCACCATGAACACAGCCGATCGCAGCATCCACGTCCTCGACGCGGCGCTACGGCGACGCTTCGGGTTCGTGGAGCTACTCCCTGACTCCTCGGTGCTGGGCGGACGGGTGATCGGTGGGCTCGCCCTCGACGAGCTCCTCGACGGCCTCAACGCCCTCATTCGTGACCACGTCGGCCGGGACAAGCAGATCGGCCACGCCCTGCTCATGGACGACGGCCGGCCCATCGCCAGGGCCCGGGACCTCGCTGCGGCCATCCGCTACGAGATCCTGCCGCTCCTCCAGGAGTACGTCTATGCCGACTACCGGGAGCTGACCGCCTTGCTCGGCCCCGAGATCATCGACGAGGAGCACCAGACACCCCGTCAGAGCGTCCTCGCCGACCCGGAGCGCCTGGTCACCGCGCTCGCCGCCCACCTGGGACTCCGGGGATCGGCATGAACGTCCACGTCGAGTTGGCCGAGTGGGACCGCGCCGTGGTCCGGGTCCCTCCCCCTCCGCCCGCTGATCTCGACGTGTGCGCTGGGCTCGGTGACGGGCCGCCCACCCTCGATCTGCGGTGGCTCCGCAACGGTCGACTCGAGATCCGATCGTCGTCGTGGGTGGGCGTGGTGCGGCTGTCGGGCGTCCAGATCGATGTGCGTCCGAAGTACGCGGGGGGTGCGCTGGGCGTGATCCGCATGGTCGAGTACGCCGGTGGGTTCCGCACCCTGCGCACCCTCCCGGCCCGCCGATCCCTGCCCGCCGGTGGCGCTGACCTCCTCGACGTCGTCGGTGCGCTGCTGGCCGACGAGGCCGACGCCCTGGTGCTCGACGGTCTCCTGCGCGACTACCGCACGGAGGAGTCGGCGCTCCCGACGCTGCGAGGGTCACTGCGGTACCGGGAGCAGGCCACCCGCCGATACGGCCGCCTCGACCAGCTCGAGTGCCGCTTCGACGACCTCCACGCCGACGTCCTGGAGAACCAGCTCCTCCGGGCCGGGCTCACCATCGCCCAGCGAATCTGCCGCCACGACGGCACCCGCCGCCGCCTCCGGCGCGTCGATCACGCCCTTGCCGGTCTCGTCTCCGTCGGCCCCCACGACGTCGACTTCTACCGGCGCAGCCTCGTCTACGGCCGTCGCAACGAGCGCTACCGCGCCGCCCACGAGCTGGCCCTGCTGCTCCTCGACCAGGTGGGCGTGGATGATCTCTACGGTGCCGGCCCGCTCGACTCATTCGCCTTCCTCGTCGACATGAACGTCCTCTTCGAGACGTTCATGGCCCGGCTGGTGGCCGAGGCCCTGACCGGCACCCGATGGCGGGTCACCGCGCAGCGGCGTTACGGCTCCGTGATCCGCCGTACGACCGGACAGCCCTACGCCTCGATCGTCCCTGACCTGGTCCTGTCCGACGGCCACCACCAGGTGCCCTTCGACTGCAAGTACAAGCTCTACGGCCTCGATCGCAAGATCTCGACAGCCGACGTGTACCAGAGCTTCCTGTACGCCCAGAGCCTCTCCGCCGGCGACGTAAGCCCGGCCCGGGCCGGCGTCATCTATCCCGCCGCCACGACCGGACTAGCGCCCGAGCTGACCATCAGCCGGGTCGACGGCCGCGCCATGGCGGGAGTGACCGGGGTGGCGATCGACCTGCTGGGTGTGCAGCAGGCCTGCGACGACCCCGTCGCATGGCCAGAGGCACTCGCGCGGGTGCGGGCTGCGCTCGATGCCGTGCTCGAACCCGCGGCGGCCTGAGGCGACCGGTCGTGGCGCGCCTCTACCCGCCGCAGCCCCCGGGCTCGGCGCCGAGCTCGGAGCGGATGGTGTTCGAGCGTCTGGCCGGCCTCGACGACGACTGGCTAGTGTTTCACTCGGTGGCCTGGCAGGGCATCCGCCACGGGCGCCAGGGCGACGGCGAGGCCGACTTCGTCCTCGCCCACCCTCACAAGGGGCTGCTCGTGGTGGAGGTCAAGGGCGGGCGTATCCGGATCGAGAACGGCCAGTGGGTCTCGGTCGACCGGCACGGCAGAGCCCACCGGCTCCGTAACCCCTTCGAGCAGGCGGTGGACTCCAAGTACGCCCTCCGGGACCACCTCGACGAGCGAGTGCCCCGATCGCACGGCCGGATCCGGCTGGGCCACGCCGTGGCCTTCCCGAACGTGGAGGTCGAAGACGACCTGGCCGCCAACGCTCCCCGGCCGATCATCTGGGACCGGACCGACCTCGCCGACGTGTCCCGGGCGGTCGACCGCACCGCCGCCCACTGGAAGGGTCTCACCGCCTTCGACGACGGACAGGTGGCTGCCATCCGCCAGGCGCTGGCGCCGGTGCGGGAGGTCCGGCCGCTCTTGCGCCACCGGGTGGAGGACGCCGGGCGGGCGCTGCTCGAGCTGACCACCCAGCAAACCCAGCTCTTGCAGTTCCTGCGCCGTCAGCGGCGGGCCCTCGTCACCGGCGGAGCGGGAACCGGCAAGACCGTGCTGGCCGCCGAGCGGGCCCGTCAGCTCGCCGCCCAGGGCCATCGGGTCCTGCTCGTCTGCTACAACGCCCCGCTCGGCGCCAAGCTCGCCGCCGACCTGGCCGACGTCGAGGGTGTCACCGCCGGCCACTTCCACCAGCTGGCGAACCGCCTCGTGGGCGACGCCGGGATGCTGCCGGCGGGTGACCGCGACGCCACCTGGTGGTCGACGACCCTGCCCGGCGTGCTCCCCGACGCCGCCGACCGGCTCGGGGTCGAGTTCGACGCCGTGGTGGTCGACGAGGGCCAGGACTTCGAGCCCACCTGGTGGGTGGCGCTCGAGCTCCTGCTCTCGGACCCCGACGACGGGTTCTTCTACGTGTTCGCCGACGCCCAGCAGGACCTCTACCGGGTCGGGTGGGCCGCCCCGTTCGCTGGCGAGCCGTTCGAGCTCGACGTCAACTGCCGCAACACCCTGCCCATCGCGGCCCGGGTGAACGCCGTGTTCGGTCGGGCCGACCCCAGCCTCGGCGCCGAGGGGCCGCCACCGGTGTTTGTCGAGGCGACCACCCCGACGCAGGTGGCCAAGCGGCTCCGCCGCCTCATCGAGCGGCTCCTGACCGACGACGGTCTCGCTGCCGAGCAGATCGCCATCCTGTCGACCGAGCGCAAGATGGTCGACGAGCTGCGCGGCCAGCGGATCGGCGCCCACCGGCTCACCCCACCCGACCAGGGCGGCGTCGCGGTCGAGACCGTGTACCGGTTCAAAGGCCTCGAGGCCGACGCCGTCGTGGTGGTGCTGCCCCGGCTGAGCAGCGCCGAGGACCGGGTCCTGGCCTACGTCGGCATGAGCCGGGCCCGGGCTCTGCTGTTCGTGATCGGCCCCCCCATCGTCAAGGAGGCGCTGTCCTGGCCCTGACGCTGCCCGGGGACCGCGCCGGCGTCAGGCGGTGGTGGCCCGGGCGAAGTAGGGCATGTCGCTGCCGTCCACGGTGGCCACCAGGACGCCCCGGTCGAGGTAGCGGTTGCCCCGCTCGCAGCTGGTCTCGCTGGCGAACAGGCAGGCGTGGCAGGCCGCACCGTGGAGGTGGTCGTCGCCCAGCACACCGGGGCGATGCTCGGCGCAGGTGGGGTCCGACGTGCACACGGCGGCCTGCTCGAGGGCGGCGACCAGGAGCTCACCGAGACGCTCTGTGCGGCCCAGGCTGACCAGCCCACCGAGGGTGCCCTCGCTGTCGGGGGCGGCGGTGTAGAGGAGGATGCCGGCCATGGGCTGGGCCCCGGCCCGGGCGTAGATGCGCTCGCGGATGCTGCTGGCGGCGTAGCCGCAGTCGAGGGCCATCTGACGCATCAGTAGGTGGCTGAGCGTGTGCAGGAGGACGTACCTGGCCCCCGGCCAGCCGCCCAGGTCGTCCAGGTCACGACGGCGGCGCCAGTTGCGGTGGGCGTCACGCAGCCGCTCGTACCGGTCGGTCTCACGGAACCGGGCCTCCCACTCAACTGCGGAGGTCTCGGCCAGGCGCAAGAACACCCCCTCGCCTCGCACCTCGACGGCCGGGACCCAGTCGGGCCGGTCACGGCTGAGCGGGGCGATCCGGTGGGCGCCCAGCTCGTCGGGGGACGACAGCCGGGTGAAGCCGGTGAGGGCGACGACCTCGCGCAGTCGCTCGACACGCGCCACCTGGTCGATCCAGGCGGCGAACCGGGGCGGCGGCTCCTCGGGCCGGAGGCGGAAGTCGTCGCCGTCGGGCCCGCCGGTGGGGCGGGTGAGTTGGTGCCACTCCGGCGCGAGCACGTCGAGGCCGTCGTCGGCGTCACCGCCGGCGGGGCGGTCGGTCTCGCGGTGCGCCTCGATGGCCCGCCACACGTCGGCGGAATCGTGACGTTGCAGGCGGCGCAGTTCGGGGTCTCGACGCAGGAGCAGGTCGAGGGTGGCCCGGTCGGCGATCTCCTCCAGGCTCGACCACAGCTCGGCCACCGTCGCGTCCACCGGATCGTGCCCGGCGGGGATGGACAGCACCGACACGCTGTCGGGAAACCAGGCATTCGAGGCTCCCAGCAGCAGCGCCCGCACCGGGGCCGGGCACGGGTCCTCGTCGTAGCGCCCGAGGTGGGGGTGGTGGCCCCGGCAGCGGGGGAGGCTCCGCGCGGCCTGGTCGCCGAAGGCGTCCGACATCGGCCGCCCCCGATCACAAGTCCGGCACTGCACCCACACGTCGGCCGGACCCGACGACAGCCCCCGCTCGGACATGTTCAGCAACGGCGCGTCGCACACCTGTCGGCGGTGGGCGTAGTCGACCCAGGGGAACTCGTCGAGGTGGCCCCGCTCGCAGGCCAGCAGGTAGCGGACCGGCACGGCGGTGGCGCCCCTGCCCTTCTTGCGGCAGTTGGCGTGCCGGTAGGCACCCTGGTCGGGCCGGTAGGGGTTGGCGTCGAGGCGGAACTGACCGTCGGCGATCGGTCCGAGGTATTGGCAGGTTCCCCACGGGCAGCGCAACCACCGAGGGAACGGGGCCACCGGCACGCCGACCCGGACCCAGTCGTCGAGGGGGCTGTTCGTCTCGGGGACCCACGGTGGTTGACGGAGGTGCCCGACGCCGCTCATCCCGGGACGCTGCCGGATGACAGCCAGCAGCCGGTCCTCGCGCAGTTCCCGGGTGCGGATCGGATCCCAGTCGTGCAGGCCGTTGACGATGACCGACAGGTGGGGAAGGTCGATCAGGGCACCGACGCCAAACGAGTGCAGCAGCTGGCTGGGGCGGAGCTGACCCACCCGGATCGGCCCCTCGTAGCTCTGCGAGCTCACGACGGCTCCTCCGCTTCGGCGGTGCCCCGGTCGGACCCCTCGTCGCCGTAGGACCAGTCGGGCTCGGAGAACGCCGAGTAGTCGGTGGCGTCGAAGAGCAGATTGATGCCGGGCTCGACCTCGCGCAGGGAGTTGGGGCAGGTCCACAGGTCCCACGCCTCGACGGCCGGCTGGTGCAACAGGCCGGTGGTGACGCCGTCGTCGCGGCCTCGGTAGCCGAGGATGCCGGTCTGCTGGCGGGTCTGGCGGGCCGACCAGGCCTGCAGCCGTTGGCGCAGCTCGGCGGCGACGTCGTCTCCGGCCTCGCTGCGTCCGGTCACGTCGGTGGCTCGTCGACGGATGGTGGCGACGACGTCGGCGACGGCTGGGTCGTCGACGTCGACGAGGCGGGCGGCGTCGTTGCCGTTCCACTCCGGAATGCGGTGTCGGATCATCCCGGTCATGACACCGGTCAGGCCCCTGTCGACGGCCCGGGGGGCGAAGGGCGTGAGGGTGGTGGCCTCGACGTGGCGGTAGAAGGTGGCGTGGTAGTGCTCGAAGCGCTCGTAGTGGGAGAGGTCGCGAGGGCGGGCCCAGTTGCTGATGGTCACGACGAGGCCGGGCGCTGACCGACCCACCCGGCTGGTCGCCTGGATGTACTCGGCCGTCGCCTTGGGCTGGCCGCCCACGACCATCAGTCCCAGGCGGGGCACGTCGACGCCGACGCTGACCATGTTGGTGGCCAACAGCACGTCGATGGGCCAACCCGACCCGTCCGAGCCGTCGAAGGGGACGCCCAGCCGGTCGAGGACGGCGGGGATCTCGCTCGAGTCCATGCGGGAGGTCAGCTCGGCGACGTCGTTGAGGTGACGTCGGCCCAGGCCTCGGCGGTCGATGCGGGCCAGCCGGGAGCGGACGTCGTCGTCGACGAGGCGGCGCATGCCGCCCAGCTCCCGCAGCGACGAGAAGTAGCCGACCAGCGTCATCCATGGGTCGACATCGGCGCCGTGGCGTTCGTGGAGGAGCTGGGCGGCGCCCATGAGGGCGACGTAGACGCGGATCTCGACCGCCTTGAGGCGACGTCCGTGGGCGCAGACCCCGAGGTAGCGGCGCCCCGGCGTCTCCGGGCTGGGGGCCACCTGGCGGGCGAAGAACGAGTCGGCGATGTCGATGCCCTGGGGCGGGAACACCTGCAGGTCACGTCCGAACAGGGCGGCGGCCTGCTCGGTGGCCCGGCGGGCGGTGGCGGTGGAGGCGACCACCTTGGGCCGGACCGGGGTGCCGTCGACGACCCACGTGCACAGGTCGTCGACGGCGGTCTCGTAGAGCCCGGCCAGGCTCCCGAGGGGACCGGTCATGAGGTGCAGCTCGTCCTGGATGATCAGGTCGGGGGGCCGCAGCGGTCCGGCCGGCACCGTCCGGGCCGCCGGCGCCGAGCCCCGGGCCCGGTGCGAATCGGTCTCGTCGAGCACGTCGTCGAGATCGGGTGATCGGTACCCGTGGCGCTCGCAGCGCTGGCTGACCCGCCCGAACAGCGTCGAGAGGGCCCCCTGCCAGGGGAGCTGGGCCAGCTTGTCGGCGGTGGCGATCACCAGGCCCGGCAGCAGCCGGTACAGCTCGTCGTCGACGGTGACGACCGGCAGACCCTCGTCGCGGGCGTGACGTTGGCTGAACGGGCACCGCCCCAGCCGGTCGCCGCAGTGGACGATGGTCCGGCGGCGGACCTGGTCGTAGCGGGCGTCGCGGGCGGCCGAGATGGCGGCCCCGCACCACGGGCAGGCGGCCAGCTGCACCGGGTTGGCACCCCTCCCCTGGCGCCCCCGGTCCCGGGCCCGGTCGATGGCCTTCTCCGCCTGCGAGCCACGGTTGGGGGTGACGTTGTAGCCGACCCACAGGCCGATGCGGAAGGGGACCTCGCCCCATGGGTTGTCGCCGTCGGCGACGGCCCGGCGGCGCAGGACCTCGCAGGCGCACATCAGCGCCGCCGCCCGCTGGAACTGCTGGGCGGTGAGAAGCCGCAGCGTGTAACGCATCAGCACGCCGACGCCGTCGCTGCCGTCGTGGTCGGCGACGACCCCCTGGAGGCGGCGGGTGGCCAACGTGTAGGCGCACAGACCGAGGTACGCCTCCGTCTTGCCGCCGCCGGTCGGGAACCACAGGAGGTCGACCACCCCCCGCCCGGTCCGGTCCTGGTGGGCCGGGTCGGTGAGCGACGGCAGGTTGAGGAGGACGAAGGCGAGCTGGAACGGGCGCCAGGACCGGTTCTCGGGAAGGTCGACCTCGGCCACGACGTCGGCGAGGCGGCGGGGGTCGTCGCCCCGGCGGCGGGCGGCGGCCATGGTGTGGACCCGTTGCAGGGCCATGGCCCGGTTGGCGAACCGGAACGCCCGCTCGGCCCGCTCGTCGCTGACGACCAGGTCGATGCCGGCCTGGATCCGACCGGCGGCGAGGCGGCAGTCGCCCAGGGCGGCGGCGCCCGCCTCCCGGTGGGCGTCGAGGCCGTCGGCGCCTGCGTCGAGGTCGGCCTGGCGACCGTCGATCCAAGCCCGGTAGGCCACCACCAGCGGGGTGAGGGCGGCGGCCAGGTCGTCGGCGTCGGCCAGGGCGGCCATGTCGAGGCGGAGGTCGCCCAGGGTGGGGGCCTCGGTGCGGGGCACCTCGTGGGTCGGCAGGGCCCGGGTGGCGACGCGGGTGGCCCGGGTCGGATCGGCCGGGTCGGTGGTGACGTGCACGGCGGTGCCGTGGCCGGTGGCCAGCTCGACGTGGCGGCGGTAGAGCATGGCCAGGCTCCGGGCCTCGGTGTCGCGACCGGGGGGCTCGGTGGCGGGCTGGACGAAGATCGCGGCGCCGTCGACGCCGGCGACGGCCAGCTCGACCTGGAACAGCCACCGCTCGTCGCGGTTGGCCGCGACGGTGGCCTGGCCGTTGACGAGGAACAGCGTCACGCTGGTGGCGTCGGCCCGGCGGCGGACCCGCCCCGAGACCACCACGTCGCCCCACTCCGGGTCGGGTGGGGTGGGCGTGACAGGACCGTCGGCCAACTGCAGGCGGAACGTCCCGCCGCAGGGCTGGCGGCGCCAGACCCGGGCCGGGCGCCCGTCGCCGCCGGTGTCGACCTCCCCCTTCTGGTACCGGCCCCAGGCGGCGGACACCTCGACGGCGTCGACGCCCGGCTCGACGGCAAAGGTCATCCCCATCGACGAGGGGATGAGGGCCGGCGCCGCTCCCCCGTCGTCGTTGGGATCGTCGTCGTCGCTGTCGACGCCGGTACGGTCGCGCTCCTCGGGTGGGCTGACGACGCCCTGGGGGGCGAGCATGCCGACCAGGTAGTAGTCGCGCACCGTGGTGTCGCCGGACAGCTCCTCGGTGGGCCCGCCCTCGGGACCGAGGAGGTGGTCGACGGCCAGTGACTCCAGCTCGTCGCGCAGCTCCGCCTGGGTGGGAGGCCGGAGGACCTCGACGTCGGATGGGGCGCTCACGGTGTCTCGGCGAACAGCCGGGCCGCACCCTTGCCGTGGAGACCGGCGGCCACCTCGCCCTCGTAGCGCTGACGGTTGAGCTCGAGGAGCCGGTAGAGCACCTCGACGGCGGCGTCGGGACTGAACGTGAAGCGGGTGCCCTGGCCCCGCACCGGGTGGAAGCCATGGTCGAGGTCGAGGTCGTCCCAGCCGTAGGCGGCCCGCACGGCCAGGTCCAGCTCGATGTGCAGCTCCCGCAGTCGGACGATCTCGGGCGTGCGGTCGTCGGGATCGTGGACCCGGTTGTAGGTGTCGGTCAAGCCCTCGTCGGCGGCCACCATCCGTGCCGACCGGTGCTCGTCGAGGGCCCGCCCGGCGGCCTCGACCTCGGCCGAGAAGGAGGGCTGGGGGAACGTCTCGAACACGTCGGACGGGGTGTAGCGGATGTCGGTGCGCATCGTGGATGCGTAGCGGCACGTCCACCGGTAGTGAAAGCCGCTGGTGAGCACCCCGAAGTGGAAGTAGTCGTCGTAGGCGAAGACGACGGTGGCCTCAGAGAGGATCTGTCCGGTGGGGACGAATACCGGGGCGACGACCTTGCTGACGCGGCAGATCGCCAGAACCCGGTCCAGATCGGCGATGGTCCGGTAGAGCTTCGGGCGCTTCTCTGCGTGGTGCCAATACCGCTGAGGCAGAGGCGGCCTTCGCTTGAAGGCGCCATCCGGGTCTCTCTCCTGACGGAAGGGCTTGACCTGCTCTTCGAGGATGCGAAAGAAGTCCGGATATGTGCGGGCGCGCTCCTCCGACCAGTCGAAGAAGTTGATCACCCAGCGGGGAGCGGTCAGGGTCGGCGACTGGTTCAGATCCTCCCCGCCCATATATGGGAAGAGGACCTCCTCGTTGCGGGGGTCCCGGGCGATCAGCTCCTGCGCCTCCTCCGGCGTCATGGTGAACCCCATCCCCAGGACGATCGAACCTTGGAACGACTGGTCGGCGTTGTCGGCCAGCCGCTCCGTTCGCCACCCCGTCGGCGACGCCCGGTACAGCATCTCGTCGATCCCGTCCACCTCGGCTCCGTCAAGCAGTACCGGCGCCGACCAGTCGTCGCTGGTGATCCACACCTGGGCCACCTCGACCGAGGCGTCGCCGGGCCAGGTGACGGCCGAGTGGGCCCGGTAGATGGTCGAGCCCCGGTCGATGATCTGGGCCAGGCCCACCTCGCTGGTGTCGCCCTGGGCGATGGTGTTGGTGGCCAGGTAGCCGAGATTGGTGGCCAGGTCGTCGCCCCGGAGGAAGAAGTAGGCCACCAGATCGGCGCTCCCCCTGCGGCCGTGGGCGATCTGCTCGACCAGATGCTCCCGGTAGGTCCTTCCAAGGCTGCCCGTGATCCCCTGGCCTCCCAGGAAGGGCGGGTTGGCCACGGTGGCGTCGAAGCGGCCCCGGCCCTCCAGGAACACCTCGGGGAAGACCAGCGGCCAGTGCAGCGGCGTTCGGTTGTCCAGCCAGTAGCCGGCCAGGGATCGCAGGTCCTCCAGACCCATGCGGCGCTCGTCCGGGTCGGTCCGGCCCATGACGTCGGCCACCTCGCCGGCCAGGGTGGCCAGGCGGGTGTCGCGGTCGGTGTCGGCGCCCTTCGTCGTCGACAGCACGGCGCCGACCAGGGCGTCGGCCACGACGGTGACGGTCTCCAGCTCCTTCAGCGCCTCGGCGTGGAGCCGGGCCTTCTCCTGCACGTCGGCGGCGTCGACGGTGGGCATGCCCCGTAGGTCGAGGCGTTTGCCCAGTGCCCGCTTGACCTGGCCGTGCAGCCCCTCGGACCAGCCCATGGTGGTCTGGCCGGGCTGGCGGCCGAGGCGCAGGTGCTCGACCTCGTCGAGGTCGGTCACGCCGAGGAGCGAGTCGCCGTGGCGGATGGCGTGGTCAAGGAACGAGAACGGCCGGCCCCGGGCCAGGGTCGTCAGCCACAGCGAGAGCTTGCACATCTCGACGGCCATCTCCTGCACGTCGACCCCGTACAGGCAGCGGTCGGCCACGAGCCGCCGGGCCTCGACGGTCCGCAGCTCACGGTCGGCCGGCACCACCAGCGGCGCACCCTCCGCTCCCGGCAGCGGCAGGCCCACCTCGGTGGGCACACCCTGCTCGTCCCACGCCTCGACCAGCCGGTCGGCCAGGTACCGACAGGCCGCCACCAGCATGGCCCCAGACCCGCAGGCCGGGTCGAGGACCTTGAGATCGGCGATCTCCTCCCACGGCCGTAGCCGCCACCGCTCGGGGTCGGGCTCGGTGCGGGGCCCCGGCTCGTGGACGAGCGGGTCGAGGGCGTGGCCGACGAGCTCGGCGGCGATCGAGGGCGGGGTGTAGTAGGTGCCGGTCGAGGCCCGCTCGGTCGACTCGGTGACGACGAAGCTGTCGGGCAGGAACACCACCGGCAGGCCCCGCAGGTCGGTGCGGACGATGCCGAGGAAGGGCTCGACGCGGTCGGCCAGCTCCCTATCGTTGTCGCAGGCCGACAGCAGGCGGGTCAGCTCGAGGTCGGTCGGCTCGTAATCGAGCCTCCGGAGCTGGGACGTGGAGAACTTGTGGACGTCTCCCAGCCACCTCTCCAGCACCGCTCGGCCCTCGGCGGCGTGGGCTTCCAGCTCGGCGAGGGCGATCTCGGGCTCGACGTCACCCTTGGCCCTCGACCGCTTGGCCAGCACCCCCAGGGTGGTGTCAGACACGACCGTGCAGTCGTAGTCGAGGAGCCCCTCGTAGACGGTGCCGATCTGCTCGACGTCGAGGTGCTCGAAGCTGAGCCGTCGCACCTCGCCGTAGCGATCGATGCGGAGGCGCTGCAGCGAGGCCAGGATCTCCCGCATGACGCCGTTGTCGATAGCGGTGAGCACCCGCTGGTCGCCGGCACCGGCCTCGAACCGCTCGCCGGACTGGCGGCCCTCCAGGAACGGGTACCGCTCGGGATCGAAGAGCTGGCCGCCGTAGGCGGGGAGCTGGAGGCGGTCGTCGTGCTGGACTCCGCCGTGGATGAGCCGGAAGGTGGCCAGTACGCGGGGCCAGGCGTCGTAGCGGCCGAACAGGAGGTCGGGGTCGACCTCGCTCTCCAGCTCGTCGAGCAGGGTGGAGATGGCGTAGTGGGCGTCGTAGGTCTCGTCGCCGAGCAGGAGCAGACGCCGCTCCTCCGCACTGAGGAGGAAGACCAGCCGCATCATCACCGTGACGGCGGCCCGATACACGTCCCGGTGCTCGACATCGGCCAGCAGCTCGCCGCGGCGGTCACGGTTCGAGTCGCTGAACGCAGTGACCAGCAGCTCGACGGCGGCACGGACCTGGCGGCCCAGGGTGTTGGTGACCTCCTCGCCGCTGTCGACGCTGTCGGCCAGCATGGCGGCGAGAGTCTCGGCCTCGTCGACGCCGAAGAACCGCTGGGCCCCGCAGAGGGCCACGAAGGCGTCGAGGGTCTCGCGCTCCTCCAGCCAGAGGTCGGCGTCCCACGTGGCGGTGGACGCCGGCGGGTCGGGCGGGACGTGCACGAGCGTCCACGCCATGCCGTTAGTGACCAGACCGAGCGCTACGTCGAGCCCCTCGCACAGCTGCATCGTCCGTGCGATGGGCGAGGCGTTCCAGTGGTCGGTTCCCGGTGGGCTGGTCAGCTCGACCCCGGGAGGCCACTGGGTTACGAGCATGACCGGGCGGTTGGTGTCGGCGTCGGAGTTGACGACGGCCAGCGCGGGCCGAAGGGTGACGCCGTGGCGGCCGACGAGGTGACTGAGGTGGGCGATGGATGGGCCCTCCCGGGCCATGTCGTCCTCGAAGCCGAGCACCCGGCTGAGGACCCAGCGCACCCAGCGGCCGTGCAGCCCGGCTCGGTCGGCGTCGTACTCTTCGATCGCCACCCGCAGCTCGTCGACGACGTCGGTGTCGGCGCCCACGAGGACCTTGCCCAGCGCCCGGCGGGCCACCGGCACGGTGACGAAGGGCCCGTCGACCTCGAGGAGCTGGTTGAACAGGGCGCTGTAGTCGGTGGGCCGGGTCATGCCGCCCCCGCCCGGCCGGCCGGCACGACCAGGGTGATGGCGGCCGGGAAGGTGCGGGGGGTGGGGTCCTCGTAGCGGGCCAGCACGGCGGCCCGCTCGGCGTCGATCTCGCCGGGGATGTCATCCAAGCGGCGACGCAGGGCCCGCTCGTCGACCCGGAGCTGATCGCGCTCGTCCGCCCGGCCGTGGGCCTGCAGATCGAGCTGGAGCTGCTCGAAGTCGGGGGAGGTCAGCATGGCCTCGATGCTGGCCCGCAGCTCGGTCAGGATTCGGGTCACGTCGTCGGCGTCGTCGTGGGCCCGGACCTCGAACGTGCGGGCCAGGCCGTTGGCCACGTCGGCCTGACGGCGGCGCAGCTCGGACAGGACCCGGTCACCCAGGCTCGACCAGCGGTCGGTGATGGGGCGCAGCACCTCGGGGGCGACGGCCCTCGGCTCGGCGGCGGCCGTCAGCTCGTCGACCTGGTCGACGGTCAGCCGCATCCAGTTGCCGTCACGGGTCAGCCCACCGGCGGTGATGAGCGCCTCGTGGAGCCGGCTGCCGGTGGCGCCGGTGATGACCAGGCGGCCGTGGGCCAGCACGGCGCCGTGGGCGCCGTCGAACAGACCGGCGGGTGCGACGGCGGCGCTGACCCGAGCCAGGCGGGGGTTGTCCTCGACCCAGATCTCCGAGCGCAGCGTGGCCAAGGCCTTCTGGACGAGCGGGTGGCCCAGGTGCACCAGGGCCACGTCGTCGTGCCCGGCGGCCAGGTCGTGGTCGAAGGTGACCGGGAGCTCGTCGCCGATGACGGGGTGGACGAGCCCGTGCTCCTTGGTGCGGGCCCATCCCCGGTCGAGGTCCGGGACCCGCAGCACCCGGTGGCGGTCGTCTCCCCTCACCAGCTCGTCGGCGCGCAGCGCCGGCTGGTCGTCGAGGCGCAGCGCCACCCGCAGTGCCCGCTCGACCCGATCGGGCGAGAGGCCGAGCAGGTCGCGGCTCTCCTCGACCCGGTCGGCCAGCTCCCGTACCTTCTCCCGTAGGCGGCGCTCGCCAGCAGTGAGGCCCCGGGCGGCGACGCGGCGGTCGACGGCCTCCTCGTCGAAGGTCCGACGGCGTCCGAGCATGGCCTCCTCGACCTGGTCGGCGATGACGGGCCCGGCCGAGCCGAGGTCGTGGCGGATGCGGTCGATCTTGGACGCCGCTCGGGCCAGGAACTCGAGGTCGGCCTCGAGGGTGCCGGTCTCGTCGGCGTCGAAGCCGGCCCCCACGAAGTGAAAGACGTCGGCGGTCGGATGGGTCTGCCCGTGGCGGTCGATGCGGCCGTTGCGCTGCTCCAGCCGGTTCGGGTTCCAGGGGATCTCCATGTGGACCAGGCGGTGGCAGTGGCGCTGGAGGTCGATGCCCTCCGAGGCGGTGTCGGTGGCCACCAGGAGCCGGACCGGGTCGAGGTGGGGGTCGGCCTGGAAGGCGGCCTTGATGGCCTCCCGCTCGTCGTCGTCCTGTCCGCCGTAGAGGACCCGGAGTCGTCCGTCAGCGGCCAGGCCGGCTGCGGTGAGCTGGTCGACCAGGTAGGTCTGGGTGTCGCGGTACTCGGTGAAGACGATGACCCGCTCGTCGTTCCACTCGCCGTCGGGGCGCACGACGTCACCGAGCCAGTCGACGAGCGCCCGGCACTTGGTGTCGGCCCGCCCGGCGGCCCCCTCGGCCCAGCGCAGCAGCCGGTCGAGGAGCTGGCGCTGCTCGTCGGTGGGATCCGGGGTGGTGCGGGCCGCGGCCTGCAGGGCGTCGCGCTCGGCCTCGGCTGCCTCCTCCTCGGTGCCGTGCTCGTCGTCGATCCGACCCAGCACGGCACGGAGGCTCCGCTCCGACGGCACGGCCAGGGCGGAGTGGCCCCGTTGCAGCGTCTCCAGGTGCACGAGGAGGGTCTCGTGGAACGCCCGGGGCGAGGAGAAGGGCCGCTTCTTCAGGAGCTTGCCGACGAAGTCACCGGCATGGCGAGAGGCCCCCGCATCGCGCTGACGGGAACGGCTGTAGGCCTGCAGGTCGGCATGGGCACCGCGCTCGTCGTCGGAGTAGTCGACCGGCAGCGGAGTGATGACCCGGCGGGCGAAGCGGGTCGCCTGGTCGGTGGCGTCGTCCTCATCGACAAACTGCGACTTGAGGCGTCGGATCACCACCTGGTCGCGGACGGCGTCGTCAGGGGCGACCCCCCGGGCGAAGCGCTGCGGATCGAGAAGCTCGAGCAGCGCTGTCCACGACTCCTGGTAGCCGTTGTGGGGGGTGGCGGACAGGAAAAGGCGGTGCTCGAAGTGCGGGGCGAGGCTGCGGACGGCCCTCGTGCGCTGCGAGTCGGTGGCGTAGCGGCCCGTAGCCGAGGGCGCCACGTGGTGGGCCTCGTCGACGACCAGCATGTCGAAGGCTCTCGGGTAACGGGGAGCGGAGGGCAGGACGTCGTGCAGCATCCGCAGCGGGCGGTCACGCTTGACCCAGTCGAGCGACGTGATCATGCGCGGGTAGCTGGTCCAGGGGTTGGCCCGCACACCCCGCCGGCGGCGGAGCTGGCGGACCGCCTCGGTATCGATGATCTCGAAGCGCAGGCCGAACTTGTCGGCCATCTCGTCCTTCCACTTCTGCTGCAGAGGTGCGGGACAGATCACCAGGCAGGTGCGGGCCCGGTGGCGGAGGATGAGCTCCTGTATAACGAGGCCGGCCTCGATGGTCTTGCCCAAGCCGACGTCGTCGGCGATCAGCAGGTTGACCCGCGGCATGCGCAGCGCCCGGACGAGCGGCTCGAGCTGGTAGTCCTCGATGGTGATGCCGCTACGGAACGGTGCCTGCAGCGCCTCCTTGTCGGCGTTGGTCACCGTCCCCCAGCGGACGGCATCGAGGAAGGCCTCCAGCTCGTCGGGGTCGTCGAGGCGGTGCGGGTCGGGGGTGGGCAGGGTGGCTCGCTCGTGGATGCGGCGACCCGGCTCGTGCTCCCAGATGACTTGGATCTCGTGCTCCCAGCGGTCATCGTCGAGGGAGACCAACGTGAGCAGGTGCGTCGGTGCATGGTCGGCGGGACGCGTTGACGGAGGCGGCAGCCGGGAGCGGTCGACGCCCTTCACCACCCACGGGTGGCCCCGTACCGTGACCTGCTGGCCCGGCTCGGGCACCCGGTCGGCGCCCCTCGGGCGATCGATCGTCGTCTCCACCGGTCCCGACAGTACGAGACCGTATGGTCTGCCCGCAGCGCCCGTGTTGGGTCCGGTCGTATCGTCACCGGGTCGCGGCGTCGTAGGCCCGTTGAAGAGCAAGGTGAACAAGACGGGCGAGGTCCTCCGACGGTGGACGCAGGGCGCGCTGATGTCTTCCGGCGAGCACGCCGGCGCCGTTGGACGGCCCGTGGGCGCACCGGGCGGCGCCCAGCTACCCGCTAAACCAAGGCCACTATGGGACTGCGGTAGACGGTGGCCACCGAAGGGCGCGCCGTTGGTAGGCGATCTCGTCGTTGTGAGCGGTGCACGCCACGCCCGTGCGATGTCGTGAGGCGGCATCCATGCGGTCCGAGCAACCACGGTCTCTACGGTGGGTGTGTGGGGGCGGTGAGGGTCGATCTCGACGCCGATGCTCCGAGCCAGAGCCAGGGCTACCCGTGGGACCTGCCGGCGGTGCGGGGCCTGCCCCTCGAGCTCGACCCGGCGATCACGGTGCTGGTCGGTGAGAACGGCAGCGGCAACAGCACCCTCGTCGAGGCGATCGCCGCCACCGCAGGGCTCAACCCCGAGGGCGGCAGCTGGCAGGTGGAGTTCTCGACCGAGACGACCCACTCACCCCTCGCCGAGCACCTGCGGCTCTCGTGGCAACCGAAGCTGCGCCCGGGATGGTTCCTGCGAGCCGAGAGCTTCTACAACGTGGCCACCTACCGCGACCTCAACGCCCGCAACCCCGACAACCCCGACCCCTCCGACTCTTACCACCACGTGTCCCACGGCGAGTCGTTCCTCACGGTGGCCCGCGAGTGGTTCGACGCCGGTCGCTTCTACGTGTTGGACGAGCCCGAATCGGCGCTGTCGTTCCGGGGCCAGCTGGCGTTCGTGCAGGCGGTGCTGGACGGCGTCGCCGCCGGCGGGCAGTTCGTCATCGCCATCCACTCCCCGATCCTCATGGCACTGCCGGGCGCCAGGATCGTCCATCTCGACGCAGCCGGCCCGGCCGTCACCGCCTACGACCAGCTGGAGGTCGTCGAGCTGTGGCGGTCCTTCCTCGAGGCGCCGGCGCGCTTCCTCCGCCACCTCGGCTGATCATCGGCGCCCACCTCGCGGCACCAGCCGGGGCGCTCAGGCCCCGCAGCCGGTCTCGAACAGCGTCGTCGGTGCCCCGGCCAGGTCGAGCAGGCGCACGTAGCGGCTCTCGAACCCCCTCTGGCGAACAGCCAGCTCGTACACGCCGTCGACGTCCGGGTCGACCAAGCCCAGCACCTGGTGGTGGTAGAGGATCGACTGCACGTCGCCTCCCACGGCGGTGACGAGGTGGCTGCCGACGTCGAGGCTCTCGACCCCGCCGTCGGGGCCGACCCTGCGGTACCGGATGACCGAGTAGTCGCCCGCCTCGGCGTCGATGCTGCGCTCGACATCGCCGTGACTGGCCTCGATCAGCACCTCGAAGACCCCGTCGCCCTCGACGTCGAAGCGCAGGACCCGGTCGATCTCGACCGGCTCGTCCTCGAAGCCGTTGGCATCGAGCCACGCCCGGACGTCGGCGACGTGGCCCTCGGTCGGCGTGATGACGGTGACCGGACGGGGGAAGGCGTTCACCCCGGTCGGCACGCCCACCCGCCCGAACACTGCGTCAGCGCGGACTCGCGGCGGCACGCCGGGCCGGAAGCACCCCGCGCCGAGCCCAGAGGCCTCGGTCTCGACGATCGAGCCGTCGGCCGAGGCCAGCGCCCAGCGGTCGGGCAGCGGATAGCGGGATTCGTCGACGTCGTTGTCGAACGCCGCCGGTGCCTGCACCCAACCGCTCGCACCCCACCACCCGACCAGCCAGCCGTCGAGCACCACCGGCGTGCCGCCATCCTCTGAGCCGTCGAACACGTGGACCCGCCCGTCGGCGAGCAGGATGAGGTATCGGTCGTCCTCGGCGGTCACCGCCACCGCCACCGCCGGTGCGCTGATGGCGGTGTCGCCCAGGCTGCCGAGGAACGGTTGGCCCGAGAAGTCGAAGATGCCGCCGTCGGCGGCGACCAGCAGGTACCCGTCGCCCCGGGAGATCGCCCCGACGACGGGTTCGTTGAGGGCGGCACCGCCCATCGAGCCACGGAACGCCGCGCCGAAGGAGAACACCCCCCCGTCAGCGGCGACCAGCCAGTACCCGTTGCCGTCAGGGTCGGGCACGATGCCGTTGACCGGCTGGTTGAGGTCCATGCCGCCGGTCGAGCCGTAGAAGGGTGCGGCACCGAGGGCGAAGACCCCACCGTCGGCGGCGACGAGCCAGTACCCGTCACCCTCGGCGGTCACGACCGACTCGACGATCGGGGCGTTGAGCGCCAGCTCGGCGACGTCGCCGAGCTCGGGCGCCGCACCGAAGGCCAGGGCGGCGCCGGCGTCGGTGAAGATCCAGTAGCCGTCACCGGTGGCGGTGGCGCTCATCGCCACCGCCCGCTGCCCGCCCAGCGCACCGACGGCGTCGCCGAAGTCCTCGGCGCCGTTGGCCCGGACCCCGCCCTCGGCGTCGAGCACCCAGTAGCCCAGCCCGTCGGGGTCGAGCTCGATGTCGACCGCCGGTGCGCGGACCACCGAGGCGGCCGGCGGCGCACCGGCCACGATCCCGGCGGCGACGACGCCGCACACGGCGAACCACACGAGCAGGGCGAGGCGTGGGCGTGGCACGCCGCCGAGCGTAGGTGCGTCGCTTCGCCGGCGCCGTCCTGGGTCTGCACGACGTGGAGGCGAGCATCAGCCCGTCGCCTCGGCGGGCCTCAGCGAGTGTCGACACGATCGCTGAGCGTGATCCACGAGACCGTGGTGAGCACCCCGATCACGACGAGCACCACGAGGTGCGGAGCGATCGACGACCCGACCCCCAGCCACGGGAGCTGGATCGCCTTGACGACGTGGGTCGTCGGGACCAGTTCGGCCACGGTCCGCATGATCGACGGCATCACGCTGGGGGGAGGTCCTGCTCCGCCCAGCAGGAACGACGGGAAGAACAGGGCGAGCCCGACGGCCTGGGCCGCCCGGGCGCTGGGGAGCACCGTCCCCAGCAGGATCCCCGTGTTGATCGACGCCCAGACGCCGAGTGCCACCGCCACGACGGTCATCGCGACGTCATCGACCGGAGGCACCCCGAACGCCACGTGCGCGGTCGCAAGCAGCGCGACGACAGCGGCCGCCGTGAGCGCCGTGGCGACGACGATCCATGCGACCGGCAGCGCCCACGGCGCGAAGCTCGACGCCCGGAACCGGCGCATGACGCCCCGTTCGCGATACGACGCGAGGTGCACCGGCAGCATGACCAGGCCGACGGCGGCGAGGACGACGCCGATGTACGCCGCGATGTAGTAGGCGGAGGGATCCACGCCGCCGAACGCCAGATCGCCAGGCTCGAAGCTGGAGCCGATGATCAACACGGTCAAGACCGGGAAGGCGAAGACGAAGACCAGTCCGATCGGTTCCCGGACGAACAGCTTGGCTTCGGTGGCGATGAGGCGGCCGACGGCGCGGGTGGCGCTGCGCCTCGTCGGCGGAGGTGTCGCCGAGCGCGACGTCGGCGGAGGTGTCGCCGAGCGCGACGTCGGCGGAGGTGTCGCCGAGGGCGACGTCGCCGTCATCGGTTCATCCCCATCAGGTTGACGAGGGCTTCGTCGAGGGTGGGATGCGCGACGCGGAGGTCCTCGGGGCCCTTCCCGGCTGCGAGCGTCGCTGCGCACACGGGTGCGATCATCGGCGAGGTTCCGAACACGGTGATCAGTCCGGCGTCGTCGTCGATCCGCTGCACGCACCTCATCCGCGCCACGCGATCGCGATCGAACCCCGGGAGCGGGGTGAAGGAGACCGAGGTGAGCGATGCGTGACGGTCGGTGAGCTCCTGCGGTGTCCCCGAATCGACGATGCGCCCGTGATCCATGACGGCGACACGGTCACAAAGCTCGTCGATCTCCTCGGCGAGGTGGCTGACCAGGACGACGGTGGCGCCACGGTCTCGAACCTCTCGGATCACCTGCCAGACGCTGCGCCGAGCCGGCGGATCGAGACCATGGGTCAGTTCGTCGAGGAACACGACCTGGGGTTCGTTGAGCAGCGCCAGGGCGATGAACAGGCGTTGGCGTTGCCCCCCGGAGAGGTCGGCGAAGCTCGTGTCGGCCTGCGCTGCCAGGCCCCACCGCTCGAGGTGGGCAGCGGCGTCACCGGCTCGCGAGTGGTCGAACAGCGCCACGGCCTCACCGGCGCGGAGGTGATCGGGCAGCGACGAGTGCTGCAGCTGGCTGCCGATCGAGCGTCGCAACCGGGCGTGGTCTGCGATCGGGTCGAGGCCCAGCAGGCGGATCGACCCGGCGTCGGGTCTGCGGAGCCCCTGCAGGCACTCGACGGTGGTCGACTTCCCGGCGCCGTTGGCGCCGAGCAACCCGAAGATCTCGCCAGAGCCGACCGAGAAGCTCACGTCGTCGACGACCGGGCGTCCGGCGTAGGACTTGGTGAGCGCCTCGACGACGATGACGGGATCGGTGGAGGGTGAGGCGCCAGCAGGCGCAAGGGGCGGGTGCAGGTCGAGCTGCGGTGTGGTCACGGCAACAGCGTGAGCGCACTGGCGCCCGTGGGCATCGGCCTACCGTCGACGCGGTTCCTCGTCCCCTGGGAGGGGGCCGGCGGCGACGATCGCATGGTCGTAGGCGAACACGATCGCCGCAGCTCGGTCGCGCACCCCGAGCTTGGAGAAGATCGCCCCGACGTGGCTCTTGACCGTCGCCTCGCTCACGATCAACGCGTGGGCGATCTCGTGGTTGGTGGCGCCTCGTGCCATCAGACGAAGCACATCGTGCTCCCGCCCGGTCAGGCGGGCGACGCTGGTCGTCCGTGCCAGCGCGCTGGTCCCGGCGCGGCGGAGCACCTCGAGGACGCGCGGCGTGACCCTCGGGTCCAGCCACGCGCCACCAGCGGCCACCGCACGCGCCGCGGCGAGGAGATCCTCGGCGGGCGCGTCCTTGAGGACGTAGCCCGCAGCGCCGGCGTCGAGTGCACCCCAGAGCGCGTCGTCGTCGTCGAACGTCGTCAGGATCAACACCGGAGCGGCGTCCGGATGCTGCGAACGCAGCTCGCGCGTCGCCGCGACGCCGTCGAGGCGTTGCATCCGAACGTCCATCAATACCAGATCGGGGCCGAGGGCTGCGGCTGCGGCCACGACCTCGTCACCGTCAGAGCACTCGCCGACGACGTCGAAGCCGTCGACGGGCGAGAGGATGCGCATCACCCCTGCGCGCACGACCGGCTGATCGTCGACGATCAGCACCCGGATCACGACCGACCCGGCCGGCTCGAGTCGCCGGCGCCGGCGAGCGGAAGGGTCGCATCGACCCGCCACCCGTCTGCGGACGGCCCGGCTGACACGCCACCGCCCAGCGATCGGGCGCGTTCGCTCATGCCGATCAGGCCGTAACCATCCCGCAGCGCCCCATCCGAGCGAGCGGGCCCGGCGGGCCGGCCGTGGTCGGAGATCTCGAGGCGCACGGCGCCCTCGTCGACCACGGCGAGGAGCTCGACCCGGTTGGTCGCAGCGTGGCGTGCGACGTTCGCCAGCGCCTCACGAACGATGCGGTGGATCGCCAGACCGATCGCACCGTGGACCTCGGCCAGCGCCGGATCGATCGTCGCGTCCACGCTCAGACCGGTTCGGCGGTAGTCCTCGACGAGGTCCACGAGCCGGTCGGGCTCGGGGAGTGACGGGTCGACGCCGCTCTCGCTCGTGCGGAGGGTCTCCACGGTGGTGCGGATCTGATCCATGCTCGCCCGACCCACCGCTTCTGCTTCCAACAGGGCACGTTCGGCTTCCTTGGGGTCCCGGCCCAGGACGTGGCGGGCGCCGGTCACGTGCAACATCACCGCCGCCAGCGTGTGTCCGGCCACGTCGTGCAGCTCACGGGCGATCCGTCGCCGCTCGTCGGCCACAGCCTGGTCGACCAGCGCCTCACGGGCAGCTTCGAGCTCAGCGACGAGCCGGTCACGGCGCCACAAGGTGCGGCCGATGGCGAACAGCAACACGTTGGCAGCAGACCACGGCAGCCAAGAGAACCCACCGTCACTCGCCAGCGACGCGCCCAGGATCGCGACGCAACAGCCGGCGACGATCAGCGCCGAGCGCAGCGCCGACCCGAGGAACCACGAGGAGTAGAGGCACGCCGTGCCGACGAGGAACAGCGACAGCTCCAGATGGCCCTGGTGTCCGACGGCGAGGCACACCGGAACCGCCACAGCAGCGACGAGCGGTTCACCGGGGACCCAGCCGAGCACCGCCATCGACACGAGCACCACGCCTGCGCCGATCAGCGCCACGAGGTCGATGGCGGTGCCCGGTTCCATCCACTGCGCCGCCACGACGGTGCCGAACGCGATGCACGCCAGCAACGGCGCCTCGCTGCGTTCCACGGGTCGGCCCCGGCGCCCGACGTCGACGCGCGCCGCCTCGACCAACCTCACCGCCGCACCGTAGGTCGCTGCCCCCGGGGCGGTCCTCCGACCACGGGCGGTGCGCCATCCCCCCGTGGTCGCAGTCGCAGGAGCACGGCCAGGTGGGGTCTCTGAGCGCCACCGGCTCGGTCGGCGTCGCGGACGGGGAAGGGGGACGTGGTGGGCCGGCTCGACCGGCGCCGGGCCGAACGGCGAGCATGGGCGGGTGCGACGCCCCCACCCCCTGTCTCGTCCGGGCTCCCGGTGACCCAGCTCGGGCTGTTGAGCCTCGGTGATCTGTTGACCGACCCGGTCACCGGCGTGCGCCGCAGCGAGGCCGAGCGCCACCGCAGCATCGTCGACCAGGCGGTGCGGGCCGAGGAGGTCGGCTTCGACGCCGTGCACCTGGGCGAGCACCACACCAGCGACTACGTGCTGTCCTCCCCCGCTGTGGTGCTGGCCGCCATCGCCGAGCGCACCGAACGCATCACCCTGTCCACCGCGGTCACCGTGATGCCCACGCTCGACCCGGTGCGCGTGGCCGAGGACTTCGCCACCCTCGACGTGCTCTCGGGCGGCCGGGCCGAGATCGTCGCCGGGCGGGGCAGCTACTTCGCCAAGACCTTCGGGGTGTTCGGGCGCGACCCAGCCGACTCGCGGACGCTGTTCGACGAGAACGTCGAGCTGCTCGACCGGCTGCTGCACGACGAACGGGTCACCTGGTCAGGCGGGCACCGCGCACCGCTGGAGGCCGTCACCACCCGCCCGCGCCCGGTGCAACAGGTGACGATCTGGATCGGGGGCGGCGGGTCATCGGCGTCGGTGGAGCTGGCCGCCCGCCTCGAGATGCCGCTGATGCTGCCCTCGGTGTTCGCGTCGCCCGAGGCCTTCGTGCCGGTCGTCGAGCACTACCGGGCCTGCTGGGCGGCCGCCGGTCACCCCGGCCCGGCCGTCGTCGGCGCCTGCTGTCACGCCCACGTCGCGCCGACGACCGCAGTCGCCCGCGACCGCTTCGGCGTCTGGTACCGCCACTACTGGGACTTCGTGCAAGACCTGGTCGCCGAGTTCACCCCCGGTGCGCCCCGCCTGCCCTTCGACGAGATCGCGCTGATGGACGGCGCCGGACCGTCGATCTGCGGCTCGCCGGCCGAGGTGGTCGAGCGCATCGGGCGATGGAACGAGTTGCTCGGCCTCGACCGGCACCTGTTCATGTTCGACCTGGGCGGCATCGGCGACGCCGAGCTGTTCGCCACCCTCGACCTGTTCGGCGCCGAGGTCATCCCCCAGCTGCGCTGACCCTTCGGCTGCGGCGGCACACGAATCCATGCCGGGATCGCCGGCGCACAGGGCAGCTCACGGCTCGGTGACGAGCTCGCCCCGCACGCACGTGACCGTGGTGCCACCGACCCAGACGCGCCCGTCGTCGACGTCGACGTGGACTCGACCGTCCCGGCCGAGACGGGTGCCCTGGCGGGCGACGTAGGGGGCCCGCACCCGGCCGTCGGCGAGCAGCCACTCGGCCATCGAGGCGTTGAGGCTGCCCGTCACGGGGTCCTCGACGGTGCGGCCCGCGACGTCGAAGAACGCCCGCACCTCGATGGCTTGGGCCGCACCGGCGGGGGCCGGGCCGGCCACGCCGACCTTGGCGTCGGCACCGGCGAGATCGGGATCGAGGGCGAGCACGGCCTCGGCCGAGCCCAGCCACAGCGCGCACCACCCCGGCCCGTTGTCGACCCAGGCGGCGTCGACGACGTCGGCGGGGTCGGCGCCGAGTGCCCGCCGGGCTCGCTCTCGCTCGTCGGGGTCGAGTGGGCCCGAGCGCACCAGCGGCGGTCCGGCGAAGGCCAACCCGTGCTCGCCGCGGCGGACCTCGACCGGACCGGCAGCGCACTCCTGCACGACCGTCGCTTCCTCGGCCGGTCGACCACCGGCCTCGAGCCAGGCGTGGCACGTACCGAGCGTGGGATGCCCGGCGAAGGGCAGCTCCGCCGCCGGGGTGAAGATCCGCACGGCGTAGTCGGCCTCGGGCCTGGTCGGCCGGACCACGAACGTGGTCTCGGACAGGTTCGTCCACGCTGCGACACGCTGCATCTGTGCGGTGCTCAGCCCGTCACCGTCGAGGACCACGGCGACGGGGTTGCCCGCCAGGGACGTGGCGCCGAACACGTCGACCTGGTGCCACCGACGTCGACGATCCGATGCATCGGCCACGGACACAGGATGACGCGGGTCGCCGACGTGGGCGTCACGGGTTCGGCCCACGGCGCGGGTTATGGTCCTGCGATCACGAGGGAGGAGCCGCACATGCGACTCGACGAGACAGGCGCGCCGTCGCGCCGGTGGATGGTGCTGGTGGTGGCGGTGCTGGCGCTCGCCGCCGGTGCCTGCGGTGACAGCGACGACGTCGACGCCGGCGACGTCGACATCGCGGCCGACGAGACGGCCGACGAGGCCCCCGACGACGACGAGGCCCCCGCCGAGGACGCCGCTCCCGCCGACGACGCGACCGACGACGGTGAGGCGTCCGCCCCGGCCGGCGCTGCTGAGGGCGACCCCATCCCGGTCGGGTTCGTGAACCTCGAGGGAGGCGCCATCTCCCTGCCCGAGATCCGCGTGGGGTTCGAAGAGGGCGTCGCCTACGTGAACGAAGAGCTCGGCGGCGTCAACGGACGACCTCTGGAGATCGTCCAGAGCTGCAACAGCGACGTGACGCCTGAATCGTCGGTGAACTGCGCCAACCAGATGGTCGAGGCCGACGTGGCCGTCGTCTTCCAGGGCGTCGACGCCGCCGCCGACGCCGGACTGCCCATCTACCAGGACGCCGGCCTCGCCCAGATGATCGTCTTCGGCGTCAGCCCCGCGCTCAACGCTGCCGAGGGCGACGCCTTCGCCTTCATCTGGGCCACCGAGGAGGGCGTCGCCGCCTCCCTGCGGGCCCAACAGGAGCTCGGTGCCGACCGCGTCGTGCTCGGCCAGGCCGACACCCCCGCCGCCCGGGGCCTCGGCGAGAGCCTGATCCCCGACATCGCCGACGAGCTCGGCGTCGACGTCGAGATCGTGTACTACCCGCCGGAGGTCGACTGGGCGACGTTCGCCCAGACGATCCTGGCCAACGACCCCGAGGGCATCACCTTCCCGGCCATCACCGACCAGGACTGCCTGGGCATGGTGCCGGCCATGAAGGCCGCCGGGTGGGACGGCCCGCTGCACGCCGGGTCGTGCAACATCATGCTGTCGGTCCTCGACGGCGAGACCCTCGACGGTGTCGTGACCCACGCCGAGTACATCTGGCCCTCGATGGTCGACGAGAACACCCCCCAGTCGGTGCTCGACCAGATCGACGCCTACGAGCGCTACGTCGGTGCCGCCAACGAGGAGTACGTGGGCGGGTTCTCCACCCTGGGCTTCGCGCTGGCGGTCTTCGGCGCCGAGGCCCTCGACGACATCGACGGCGAGATCACCGCCGAGAGCGTGCGGGCGGGACTGCCGAACGCCGAAGGCACGGTGTTCTTCTCGGAGGTGCCCTTCGATTGCAGCGGCGACGCCTGGCCTGGCACCTCGTCATGTCGTGGGGGGATGATCTTCACCGAGATCAACGCCGACGCCACCCGCACCGAGTTCCCGTGGTCGCCGGTCGACGTCGCTGACCTGCGCCCGTGACCGGGCCCCGCACCCGGGCGGCTGGCACCGGCGGCTGAGCGGTGGACGAGCTGCTGCTGTTCACCGTCCTCGGGCTCGGCATCGGCGCCGTGCACGCCACCCTGGGCGCCAGCCTCGTCCTCACCTACGCCGGCACCGGGGTCATCAACTTCGCGGTGGCGGCCATGGCTGCGGTCGGGGCGCACGTCTATGACGAGCTGAACCGCAACGACCGGCTCGAGCTGCCGCTGCCGTACTTCCCCGCCATCGACACCGGGCCCCTGCCTCTGGTGGCCGACCTGGCGATCGCCACGGGGGTGGCGGTGGTGCTCGGGCTCGCCGTCCAGGGCCTGGTGTTCGGGCCGCTGCGCACCGCGCCGCCGCTCGGCAAGGTGGTCGCCTCGATCGGCGTCCTCATCACCTTGCAGGCGGCCCTGGCGCTCACCTTCGGCACCCAGGGCCGCCCCCGCTCGGCGATCCTGCCCGACGACACGATCGCCGTCGCTGAGGTCCAGCTGCCCTGGGAGCGCCTGGCGCTGGTGGCGCTGGTGGCCCTCGTGGCGCTCGGCCTGTCGAGTTGGCTGCGCCTCAGCCGCACCGGCCTGGCCGTGCGCGCCGCCGCGGAGAACGAGCGCTCGGCCGCCCTCGCCGGGCTGTCACCCCAGCGGCTGGCCACGCTCACCTGGGTGGCCTCGACGGTGCTGACCACCTTGGTGCTCATCGTCGCCGGCACCGTCACGCCCGTGCTCGGACCCTTCACGTGGTCGCTGCTCGTGGTCCCGGCCCTCGCCGCCGCGCTGTTCGGTCGGCTCACCTCGATCACCGCCACGGTCATCGCCGGGCTCGCCCTCGGTGTGGTCCAGTCGGTGCTGCAGTACCTGTCCAACACGAGGGACTGGTGGCCCGACTGGGCCCGCATCGGGCTCAGCGACGCCGTGCCCTTCCTCGCCATCGTCATCGCGTTGTACGTGGCGGGCACGAAGCTGCCCGTGCGCGGCTCGGCCCTCCAGTCGGGGCTGCCCCGGGTGTTCGTGCCCCGCAACCGTCCCGCAGCGATCGCCATCTGGACCGCCGTCGGGGTGGCCGCCGTCGTGCTGTTCGACGGCAACTACCGCTTCGGGCTCATCACGAGCCTGGCGTTCATGCTGATCACGTTGTCGTTGGTCGTGCTGACCGGCTTCGTCGGCCAGATCTCCCTGGCCCAGGCGGCCTTCGCCGGCACCGCCGGGTTCGCCCTCGCCAAGCTGGGAGGGGCGCTGCCCTTCCCCTTCGGCATCGTGGTGGCCTCGCTGTTCGCCGCCGTCGTCGGCGTGCTGGTCGGGCTGCCCGCCATCCGCATCCGGGGCATCCAGCTGGCCGTGGTGTCCCTGGCGGCGGCGGTGGCCGTCGAGCGCTTCGTGTTCGGCAACAGCGAGCTGCTCGACCCGCTCGGTGAGACGTTGGGCGATCCGTCGCTCTTCGGCGTCGACCTCGCCATCCGAGAGGGGCGCGACATCGCCCGGCTCGAGTTCGGGTTGACGGCGCTGGCCATCGTGGTCGTGGCCTTCGTCCTCACCGGCAACCTGCTGCGAGGCCGCACCGGCAAGCTGTTCCTGGCGGTGCGCTCCAACGAGCGGGCCGCATCCGCCGTCGGCATCTCCACCACGTCGGCCAAGCTGCTCGCCTTCGGGCTGTCGGCGTTCCTCGCCGGCATCGGCGGCACGCTGATCGGCTACAGCCGAGGGCAGCTGTCCCCGGCCTCGTTCGGGGTCATCGTCGGTCTGACCGCCCTGGCCTCGGCCTACCTCGGTGGCATCACCCTGTTGTCGGGAGCCGTGCTCGGCGGGCTGATCGCCCCCCTCGGGCTGTTCTTCGTGACCGCTGACGACCTGCTCGACCTGTCCCAGGGTCGCACCGCGTGGTACACGCTGTTCTCCGGCGTCTCGCTGATCCTCACCACCGTGCTGAACCCCATCGGCATCGCCGGCAAGATCCGTGACGACCTCGAGCGCAAGCGCAGGGAGCGCGAGCACGCCGACGCCCTGGCCCACGCCGCCCGTGCCGCCGAGGCCAGCGCCGACCCGGCCTCCCCCCCGGGGCCGGTCGCGGCGGGCTCGCAGCGCGGCGCGGTGTCCGAGCGGGTCGGCGTGTCGGCGTCGGCCCCCGGCCTCGAGGACCCACCCTCCCCGGGTGACCGAGCCCTCGGCCGACCCGTGCTCGTGGCCGCTGACGTCGCGGTCAGCTTCGGCGGGCTGCGAGCCGTCGATGGCGTCAGCCTCGAGGTGCGCGCCGGCGAGGTGCTCGGCCTCATCGGACCCAACGGGGCGGGCAAGACCACCTTCGTCGATGCGATCACCGGCTTCGTCCCCTCGACCGGGACGGTCACGGTGGCCGGCACCGTCATCAGCGACCTCGACCCCGCCGGGCGGGCTCGGGCGGGCCTGGCCCGCACGTGGCAGTCCGGCGAGCTGTTCGAGGAGCTGACGGTGCGCGGCAACGTCGAGGTGGCCGTGGACCCCCGATCCGGGTTGGGATCGCTGATCGATGCGGTGGCGCCCAACCGTCACGACCACACCGACACCGCCGAGCGGGCCCTCGCCCTGGTGGGTCTCGACGAGCTGGCCGAGCTCCGCCCCTCTGAGCTCGCGCTCGGACAGCAGAAGCTGCTGAGCGTGGCCAGGGCGGTCGCCATGTCGCCCGAGGTGCTCTTGATGGACGAGCCCGCGGCCGGCCTCAACGTCGACGAGACCCAGGCCTTCGCCGCCCACCTCCGCCGCATCGCCGCCGGAGGGGTTGCCGTCCTGCTCATCGATCACGACATGACCCTGGTGCTGGACTCCTGTGACCGCATCCACGTCCTCGACTTCGGCGAGACGATCGCCGAGGGGACCCCGGCCGAGGTCCGGGCCGACCCGGCGGTGGTCGCCGCCTACCTGGGGGGCGAGGCCGAGCCGGCAGCGACGGGGGCGACCGCGGCCCCGTCTGGTCCCGCCGCGGCTCGGGCGGGGACGCCCGGGACCGGCCGACCCCCCGGGCCCCCGGCGCCCGAGGCGGCGTCATGAGGGTGCTCGACGTCGTCGGCCTCGACGCCGGGTACGGCAAGATCCGCGTCGTCGACGGCGTCGACCTCTCGGTCGAAGCCGGTGAGGTGGTGTGCCTGCTCGGGGCCAACGGGGCCGGCAAGACGACCACGTTGTTGACCGTCGCTGGGGTCCTGGCCCCGCTGGGCGGGCGGGTGGAGGTGCTCGGCCGTGACGTCGAGAAGGGACGCCCCGAGCGGGTGGCCCGCAGGGGCCTCACCCTCGTCCCCCAGGAACGGGGCATCTTCTTCCAGCTCACCGTGGCGGAGAACCTGCGCCTGCGCCGCCACGGCGCGTCGACGGTCAGCCTGGACGACGCCTACGGCTACTTCCCGGCTCTGGCCGACATGACGAACCGACGGGCCGGCCTGCTCTCAGGAGGTGAGCAGCAGATGCTCGCCCTCGCCGGCGCCCTGTTGAGCGACCCGAAGCTGCTGCTGATCGACGAGCTCAGCCTCGGGCTCGCCCCCATCATCGTCGAGCAGCTGCTCCCGCTGGTGCGACGGATCGCCGAAGAGACCCAGACCGGCGTGCTGCTCGTCGAGCAGCACGTGCGGGCTGCGCTGTCGGTGGCTGACCGGGGCTACGTCATGCAGCGCGGGGCCATCGTCGCCTCGGGCACCGCCGATGACCTCTCCGACGCCGCCGGCGTGCTCGAGGACAGCTACCTCGGCACCAGCTCGTCGACCCCCCGCCCGGTCTGAGCTGGCCCGCCCCACGACCCGGTCGTCGCCGAGGCGCAGTGAACGACGCGCCATGGCTCGTAGCCTCGCCGGGTGTCCACCTCTGCTGATGAACAGGACCCCGGCGGCGGCCTCGTCGCCGGGCAGATCGAGCTCGCCTCCCCCTGTGGCCGTGCGGTCATCGCCACGACCGTGGCCGGGTCGGCGGTGGCGATGCTCACCGCCACGGTCGTCAACGTCGCCCTACCGGCCCTCGCCGACGACCTCGACGCCACCTCGGCCCAACAGCAGTGGGTCGTCAACGCTTACCTGCTCGCCATCGCTGCCCTCATCCTCATCGGCGGCTCCCTCGGTGACCGCTACGGGCGACTTCGCATCTACCGCATCGGGGTGGCGTGGTTCGCCCTCGCCTCGCTGCTGTGCGCCATCGCCCCGTCGGTGGAGGTGCTGATCGCCGCCCGTCTCGTCCAGGGCGTCGGCGGCGCGCTGTTGACCCCGGGGAGCCTCGCCATCATCGAGGCCACGCTGCGCCCCGACGACCGGGGCCGCGGCGTGGGCCAGTGGTCGGGGCTCAGTGGGATTGCGGCTGCGATCGGGCCGCTCGTCGGTGGCCTGCTCGTCGATCTGTCGTGGCGGTGGGTGTTCGTCATCAACCTGCCCGTCGCCCTCGTCGTGCTCGTGCTCAGCACCCGGGTGCCCGAGTCCTCGGACCCGGGCGCCCGGGGCACGCGCCTCGACCTGCCCGGCGCCGTGGCGATCGTCGGTGCGCTGGGCGCCGCCTCCTACGCCCTCATCGAAGGCCCCCCGGGCGGGTGGTCCACCGTGGAGGTGACCGCCGCCGTCGTCGCCGTGGTGCTCGTCGGCGTGCTCGTCATCATCGAGCGCAGCACCGCCCACCCGATGGTGCCGATCGACCTGTTCGTCAACCGACCCTTCGCCGCCGCGAACATGATCACCCTGTTGGTCTACGGGGGGATGGGCGTGGTGTTCTTCCTGCTGTCGATCCAGCTCCAGGTCACCAGCGGGTTCAGCCCCCTGGCCGCGGGAGCGGCGCTGTTGCCGGTGACGGGGCTCATGCTGGTGCTGTCCGCCCGTGCCGGCGACCTCGCCCAGCGCATCGGGCCCCGTCTGCCGCTCACCTTCGGCCCGGTGCTCATCGCGGCGGGCATGGGTCTGCTCGTGCGGGTCGGACCTGACGCGTCCTATGTGAGCGACGTCTTGCCCGCGATCGTCGTGTTCGGCCTCGGGCTCGCGGCCAGCGTCGCCCCGGTGACCTCGCTCGCCCTCGGCTCGGTGCCCGACGGCCGCTCGGGTGCCGCCTCGGGCACCAACAACGCCGTCGCCCGAACGGGCCAGCTGCTCGCGGTCGCCGCCATTCCGCCCCTGGTGGGCCTGACCGGCGACGCGCTCGGAGATCCCGTCCAGCTCGACGACGGGTTCGCCGCCGCCATGCTCGCCGGTGCCGCCCTCGTGGCCCTTGGCGGCCTCGGCGCATGGATCACCTTGGCCGGCGACGACCTCGCCGACGACGACGTCGAGCCCGACACCCACCACCACCCGCACTGCGGCGTGGACGGCACCGTCGGCCGGGTGTCAAGCCGGACGGGCTGAGCGCCCGGCGACCGCCGCCCCGAGCCACCCCCCGGGCCGGCGTGGCGACCGGGCCCGACGACGCGTCAGGCGGTGTCAATGCCGGGCGGGTCCTCCCCGGTGGCACGCACCCACGCCTCGGTGGCGGCGCGACGGCCCAACACCCGGGCCACCCCGGCACCGACGCCGGCGGCGACACCCCAGGCGAGGGCGTCGCGCCACGGCACCTTGCGATCCGACGGGTCGAGGGGCGCGTCCTTGTCGCTGAACATGCCCCACACCAGCGCGGTGAGCTTGCGGGTCAGCACCGCAGCGCCGATCGCCGAGCCCGTCGTCAGTGCCTTCCAAGCCAGCTTCTGCATGCGGCGCGCTCCTCCATCGAACTGCCTCGTGGGCACACTCGTGCGTGGGTCAGCCCGGCGGGCGCCCTCCTCCGTATCCAACACCACCGGCGGCGCCGGCACGAACAGGCGCACCAGCCGGCGGACGGTCGTACTCGCTGGTATGACTTCGCGGGTCGGGCCCAAAGGTCAGGTCGTCATCCCGAAAGCGCTCCGCGATGAGCTCGGCATCGAGCCCGGCGACGAGGTCGACCTCTGGAGAGACGGCGATCACGTCGCTGTCCGACCAGCGCGGGGAGGTTGACCGCTGCGAGGCCGCTTCGCTGACGTCGACCTCGTGGCGGTCCTCGAGACCGAGCGATCGGCCGACCGTCGCCGAGACGACGCCCGGTGAACGCCGTCGTCCTCGACTCGTGGGTGGTGCTCCGCTACCTCGGGGGCGTCGGGCCCGCTGCAGAGGAGGTCAAGGGTCTCCTCGACGACGGCCCCCGCTGATGTCGTGCATCAACCTCGGCATCGGCCGATGCCCTACGCCGATGCGTTCGCGGCGGCGCTCGCCGTCGATGTCGACGCCGCGGCCTGGACCGGTGACCCTGAGCTCTGCGTGGCCGACGCACCGTGGCGCTGGCAGGACCTGCGCCGGTGACGGCCGGGCCCGTCGGCGAGGATGGGCGGTGCGCGCCGCACCCGGCGGCGCCGCCAGACCCGGGGGGCCGGAGATGACCGCCACGACCACGCTTGATCCGTTCCGCCCCGAGGCGATGCGCGACCCCTACCCGGTGCACGCCGCCCTGCGCGAGCGCGGCGTGGTGCACCTCGAGCACATCGACACGTGGGTGGCGAGCCGCTTCGCTGACGTCGAGGCCATCTTGTTGGACACCGCGCGGTTCAGCAGCCGCAACGTGGGCGGCGGGTCCACGGGCCGGGCCCGGGACCCCGAGCTGGCGGCCATCCAGCGCGAGGGGCTGGCGACCGTGGCGGTGCTCACCCCGGCCGACCCGCCCCGGCACCGCTGGTACCGCCAGGCGGTGTCCAAGCCGTTCTCGCCCCGCAGCATCGCCGAGCTGTCCGACTCGATCGAGCGGATCGTGGCGGGACTCATCGACGGCTTCGCCGACCGGGGCCGGGCCGATCTCGTCGCCGAGCTGGCCCGTCCCTTCCCGCTGCTCGTGTTCGCCGAACTGGCCGGCGTGCCGACCGACGACATCGACCTCGTCAAGCAGCTCACCGACGACCACGTCGAGATGATCGCCGCCGCGGTCGGCCAGGTCCCCCGGGACCGCCAGCTGCACCTCGCCCGCCAGAACGTGGCGTTCCAGCGCTACGTCGTGGACCTCGTCGACGCCCGACGCGCCGACTCGGGCGAGGACCTGCTGACCCACCTCATCGACGCCCGCCTGTCGGGCTTCGACGGTCGGCCCCTCGACGACGCCGAGCTGATGTCGATGGTGATGACGATCCTCGACGGCGGCAACGAGACCACCATCAACCTCGTCGCCAACGGCCTGGCCCTGCTGCTCGAGCACCCCGACCAGCTGCAGGCGCTGCGCGACGACCCGTCGCTGGTGCCCGGCGCCGTGGAGGAGATCCTGCGCTACGAGGCGCCGGTGCAGTGCCTGTTCCGCCAGGCCACCGTCGACGTCGAGCTGGGCGGTGCGACGATCCCCGCCGGTGCCCGGGTGGCGCTGCTCTACGGCGCCGCCAACCGCGACCCCGAGCGCTTCGACGATCCCGACACCTTCGACGTGCGCCGCCCCGACGCCCACCGGGCCCTGCACTTCGGCAAGGGCGAGCACTTCTGCCTCGGCGCCCACCTCGCCCGGCTGGAGGGCCGCATCGCCTTCGAACAGCTCCTCGCCCGCCTGCCCGGCCTGCGCCCCGCCGGCGACCAGCTCGTCATCGAGCACCACCCCAACCCGGTGCTGCGCGGCGTCGCCGCCCTCGACGTCGCCTGGGACCCGCCGAGCGCCTGAGCCACGGCGCAGCCGTCGCATCGGCGCTCAGCGTGCGACGGTGCAGCCGCATCCTCGACGGCGCCGGCGTCAGCCCTTGACGACGTCGAGGTCGAGCTTGGCGAGGCCCCGCAGGATGTAGCTGGGCTCGTACTCGAAGGTGTTGCCTTCGGCGAAGTCGACCTCGACGAGACGGCGGGCGAGCTCCTCGAGCGACACACGCGCCTCCAATCGAGACAGCGGCGCGCCGGGGCAGAAGTGCTGGCCCTTGCCGAAGGCGAGGTGGTCTCGCAGCCGGTCGCGCTCGGGATCGAAGGCGTCGGGGTCGGGGTAGACCTCGGCGTCGCGGTTGGCCGAGCCGAACATCACCCACAGCCGCGACCCGGCGGGGACCTCCACGCCGTCGAGCTCGGTGTCACGGGTGACGGTGCGGAACAGGCCCTGGTTGGGCGACGACAGGCGCAGGCCCTCCTCGACGACCGCCGGGATCGTCGACGGGTCGTCGCGCAGGCGGTCCCACCACCCGGGGGTCTCGATCAGCATCTTCATCGTCTCGTTCAACAGCTTCGTGGTGGTCTCGTTGCCCGCCACCATGAGCTGCTGGATGATGGAGAACACCTCGGGGAAGTTGAGCTTGCGGACCTCGCCGGTGTCGGGATCGTCGAAGTCCCCGTGGGCGACGTCGCTGAGGATGCTGCCGTCGGGCTCGGCGAGCACCCGCTGGTACTCGTCGTGGATGTACTGCTGGGTCTCCACGACGCCCCGGGTGGCCTCCAGGCGCCGCTCGTCGGTGAGGTGGGCGCCGAGGCTGGCGACGGCATCGTCGGACCAACCCTTGATCTTGGACTCGGTCTCGGGGGCCATGTCGAGGGCTTGGTGGATGACCCGCACCGGCAACGCCACGGCGAAGTCGGCGTGGAAGTCGATGGTGCCGGCGTCGGGGAAGGCGTCGATGAGGTCGGTGGCCACGGCCCGCACGTCGTCTTCGAGGGCGGCGATGCGCCGAGCGGTGAAGGCGCGGGAGACCAGCTTGCGATAGCGGATCTGGTGGGGCGGGTCGATCGTCAGCATGGTGTCGGCCCGGGGCCACCCCTCTGCGGCGATGGCCTTGACCTGTTCCATCACCTCGGGCGAGCCGATCGTGCCGGTGTTGGACATGCGCGACGAGAACGTCTCGGTATCGAGCAGCACCTGCTTGACCGTGTCGTGACGTGACACGAAGAACATCCCCGTCGCCGGATGCCGGTAGACCGGGGCCTGCTCGCGCAGGGCGGCGTAGTGGGGGAACGGGCACTGCTGGACCGCCGGGTCCATCGGGTCGTAGGTGTCGAGATCGATGTCGGCGACGTCGCTCACGTGGGTCCCCTCTCGTGGTGCCTCGAAACTAACCGCCAGATCAGTTCGGGTCCTTCGGTAGGTTCCGGTTCGACCCGAGGAGGCCCACGTGACCGATCTCGCCAGCATCGCCCCCGCGTTCGTCGACATGGCCCACCGGATCGTGTGGTGCACGGTGGCCACCGTCGACGCCGACGGCGAGCCCCGCACCCGGGTGCTGCACCCGGTGTGGGACTTCGACGGCGGCGTGTTGCGGGGCCGCATCGCCACCAGCCCCCGCTCGCCGAAGGCCTCGCACCTGGCGGCCGAGCCACGGGTGTCGCTCACCTACTGGGCGCCGGATCAGGACACCTGCACCGCCGACTGCGTGGCCGCCTTCGACGACGACCCTGCCGCTGCGGTGGACCTGTGGCGTCGCTTCGCCGAGGCCCCCGCCCCCCTCGGCTACGACCCGGCGGTCATCCCAGGGTGGACGGGCCCGGACTGCGAGGACTTCGGCGTGCTGCACCTCGACCCCTCCCGCCTGCGGGTCTTCCCCGGCACGCTGCTGACAGCCGGCGAGGGCGAGCTGCTCACCTGGTCCCGCTGAGCGGACGACCGTCCTCGCCCTGCCGGATGGTGTTCAGCAGTCGGTGACAGCGGAGAGCGCTCGGCAGATCTCAGGCTGCTGCTCGACGCCGAGCACGCCGACCCGGTCGGTCAGCAGGGAGCGGCGGATCGGTTGGAGGTCGTCGAGGGTGGCGACGCAGTCGGCGGGAAGGCCGTGCGAGGGGCCGAGACCGATCTCGGTGGGGATCCCCCTGACGGTGCGGGTCACCGGAGCGGTCAAGACCCAGCCAAGCACCGGAACCGTCTCGCTGCGGGTGATGACCAACACCGGTCGACGTTGGTCCTCGGTCTCGGCCCACCAATTGTCGCCCTGGCGTGGCATCACCACGGTTCGGCATCGATCATGGCGGCGGTGGCCGCGTCGCTCCAGCCGATCTCGCCGAGGGACTGGGGCCGCTGCTCGTAGCCCGCCACGATCTGCTGGCCGATCTGGCGCCTCCGGTGGTCCTCGAGCAGCCGATCGAGACCGAGCCGGGCAGCTTGAGAGCGGTTGCCGACCACGCCGGTGGCGACCAATGCGTCCAGGGCATCAGCGGTCGGCTGATCGATCCGAGTCACGATCTGCGGCGTGCGCTGAGCATAACGAATGTGATGCGCTCGACTCGACCACCTCCCAAATCGTCGTCCGGACCGCCTCGGGCGACCGGAGGGGGAGTAGCTGCGATCGAGCGCCCGCCTGAGGACGGGGCCAACGCCTACCGTCGAATGGTGGTCGTCCGTCGCGAGGCGCGCCCATCACCGACCGTCGGAACGGCTCCGGCCAAGGCTGTCGGCGAGCATCACCGGCAGCACCGGTTCGTCGGAGCGAGCGAGTCAGCCGGTCGAGTCGGGGACCAGCCAAAATCCCGGCGACGGCTCGCACCGGACGTGTCGACGTTGCCTGACGGCATCGCTCGACGAAGGCCGGGGGGTGAACCACGGCGACGGGCCGGCCCCGTCGAGACCGGCGTCGGTACGGTCCGGCGCCCAACGAAGGCCGGGGGGTGAACCCCGGCGACGGCCATCCGGGACCGGCGTCGGTACCGATCGCTGCCCGACGCTCAACGAAGGCCGGGGCGTTAACCCCGGCGACGGCACAACGCTTCCTCTAGGTCGAGGACGGAGCCGTCGAACGCTCAACGAAGGCCGGGGGGTGAACCCCGGCGACGGCAGCGGGGCCGATGCTGGCGTCGGCGGCCACGACCGCCGCTCAACGAAGGCCGGGGGGTGAACCCCGGCGACGGGGCCGGGTGGACTTGAAGGCCGTGCGCTCGTTTGAGCGAGACCGCTCAACGAAGGCCGGGGGGTGAACCCCGGCGACGGGGCGGAGGTCCCGTTCGGGGAACCACCACTCGGTGGGCGCTCAACGAAGGCCGGGGGGTGAACCCCGGCGACGGCAGCATCGAAATTGTTATCAACCCAGGGGAGGTTCTCCGCTCAACGAAGGCCGGGGGGTGAACCCCGGCGACGGCCGGCGATCATTGACCGGTGCCGTTCGGCCGGGCTGACCGCTCAACGAAGGCCGGGGGGTGAACCCCGGCGACGGCTGCGTGGTGGAGAACAGCCCACGCGCGAAACCTCGTCGCTCAACGAAGGCCGGGGGGTGAACCCCGGCGACGGGCGACGGGCTCGGCGTGAACATCCCCGCCACCGCCGGTACCCACGCTCAACGAAGGCCGGGGGGTGAACCCCGGCGACGGCGAACACCAAGAGGGAGTGGAAGGTCGCCGTCTGGGGTGTCCGCTCAACGAAGGCCGGGGGGTGAACCCCGGCGACGGTTGGTCACGCAACGACTTGCCAGGTCAACCCCGGCTCGTCGCTCAACGAAGGCCGGGGGGTGAACCCCGGCGACGGAGCATCCGTACCGTGACCGGCCAGAGGGCCGCCGGCCGCTCAACGAAGGCCGGGGGGTGAACCCCGGCGACGGCGGTCGCGTCGGTGGTCACCTCGATCGCGGCGAGAGCGCTCAACGAAGGCCGGGGGGTGAACCCCGGCGACGGCCCAGCTCGGACTGGTACGTCTCGGCGGTCGGCTGGCCGCTCAACGAAGGCCGGGGGGTGAACCCCGGCGACGGCGTTGACGGCCATGATGGGCACCTCCAAGAGGGCCGCTCAACGAAGGCCGGGGGGTGAACCCCGGCGACGGCTGGGACGGTGACGGCAGCGGCGACCACAGCCGCGACGCTCAACGAAGGCCGGGGGGTGAACCCCGGCGACGGGGGACCCCCGCCCTAGCAGCCGCGTCACAGACGATCTCCGCTCAACGAAGGCCGGGGGGTGAACCCCGGCGACGGGCCCGATCGTCGTCGGCGCACGGACCGACCGGACCGACCCGCGCTCAACGAAGGCCGGGGGGTGAACCCCGGCGACGGACCGCCCCACACTCCGTGCTCCTCATGACGGATGCCCGATCAACGAAGGCCGGGGGGTGAACCCCGGCGACGGACCGGCCACGTACGAACCATCATCATGCAGCAGCCACGCTCAACGAAGGCCGGGGGGTGAACCCCGGCGACGGTGACATCGTGGCCCGCTGGGCCAAAGCAACGTCAGTCCGCTCAACGAAGGCCGGGGGGTGAACCCCGGCGACGGTCACCGTCGGACCTTCAGCGTCGCTACCGACCACCACCGCTCAACGAAGGCCGGGGGGTGAACCCCGGCGACGGGCCATCGAACGCGCTGCGCTTCAGCCTTGCCAGTGGCGCGCTCAACGAAGGCCGGGGGGTGAACCCCGGCGACGGCCATCTCAGCGTTGCTCGACGCCCCGCACAACATCGCTCAACGAAGGCCGGGGGGTGAACCCCGGCGACGGCGACCGGTCGACGTCCCGGAATGGCTTACCACCACAACCCGCTCAACGAAGGCCGGGGGGTGAACCCCGGCGACGGTTCGCTCCGACCCTGCCAGCGTTCGCGTCGTCGTCGCTCAACGAAGGCCGGGGGGTGAACCCCGGCGACGGGTCGTCGGCCAGGTCGAAGCCGTGACCGGTCTGCGCCGCTCAACGAAGGCCGGGGGGTGAACCCCGGCGACGGGGCGTGTCCCCGTCACCGAACCGGACGCCGATCGCGGCCGCTCAACGAAGGCCGGGGGGTGAACCCCGGCGACGGGCGCATCGAGCGGCTCATCTTGGTGGACGGCGCACGGCGCTCAACGAAGGCCGGGGGGTGAACCCCGGCGACGGCGACCCGATCGTGTTCGTCGCGGTGACCAGCACCCGCGCTCAACGAAGGCCGGGGGGTGAACCCCGGCGACGGGCGACGCGAACGAGGACGGCATTGGTGGCGTCCCGTTTGGTGTCCGCTCAACGAAGGCCGGGGGGTGAACCCCGGCGACGGCGGCACCCACAGCGTTACGTGCCCGCACGTCGAACGTCGCTCAACGAAGGCCGGGGGGTGAACCCCGGCGACGGCTTGCTCCGTGCTGAGGGGTTCGACGCTTTCGTCGACGCTCAACGAAGGCCGGGGGGTGAACCCCGGCGACGGTCGCCGAGGATGCGGGCCCGTTGCCGATGCTGGCTGCTCGCTCAACGAAGGCCGGGGGGTGAACCCCGGCGACGGCCAGAACCGAACACGGAACCACCTGAGCTGGCCGTTCCGCTCAACGAAGGCCGGGGGGTGAACCCCGGCGACGGGCGAAGGCACCCCCGTCGAGCGGACCCCGTCGAGGCCCGCTCAACGAAGGCCGGGGGGTGAACCCCGGCGACGGCCACCCCCGACGACGAGGAATTTGCGCTCGGTCTCGGTGCGCTCAACGAAGGCCGGGGGGTGAACCCCGGCGACGGCTGGGCACCTGCTGTTCTGCTCGGGCCGGGGCTTCGACGCTCAACGAAGGCCGGGGGGTGAACCCCGGCGACGGGCCGGTCGTTCCCGTGTCCGACGTGCGGCGAGGTCCTCCGCTCAACGAAGGCCGGGGGGTGAACCCCGGCGACGGGCCGACCTGGTCGACCGGATCGACCCTGACGTCGAAGCGCTCAACGAAGGCCGGGGGGTGAACCCCGGCGACGGCAATGACCGACGACACCCCACCCCCAGTCATTGACCGCGCTCAACGAAGGCCGGGGGGTGAACCCCGGCGACGGCGGCGCTGACCGCATGTGGGTCGGCGACGCCGACGAAGCGCTCAACGAAGGCCGGGGGGTGAACCCCGGCGACGGACGGGTTGATCAGGTCACGGTCAACCGAACCGACGAGCGCTCAACGAAGGCCGGGGGGTGAACCCCGGCGACGGACGGGTTGATCAGGTCACGGTCAACCGAACCGACGAGCGCTCAACGAAGGCCGGGGGGTGAACCCCGGCGACGGGTCGAGCCGTTGACCGACCCACCCCACGGGAGGCGGCCCGCTCAACGAAGGCCGGGGGGTGAACCCCGGCGACGGACGGGTTGATCAGGTCACGGTCAACCGAACCGACGAGCGCTCAACGAAGGCCGGGGGGTGAACCCCGGCGACGGGTCGAGCCGTTGACCGACCCACCCCACGGGAGGCGGCCCGCTCAACGAAGGCCGGGGGGTGAACCCCGGCGACGGACGTCTCATGGAACGGCTGAAGTCGAGGGTCACGTCGCTCAACGAAGGCCGGGGGGTGAACCCCGGCGACGGCGGTCCTAATGGTCGAGGCGTAGCGGCGCCTCAGGCGGCGCTCAACGAAGGCCGGGGGGTGAACCCCGGCGACGGCACGAGGGGCGGCGACGCTAGGCAGGGACCGCTCAACCGCTCAACGAAGGCCGGGGGGTGAACCCCGGCGACGGAGCTCATCGACGCTAGGTGCGTCACCATGCCGGCGCACCGCTCAACGAAGGCCGGGGGGTGAACCCCGGCGACGGCCGGGGGCCTGGTCGACGTCCTCGGCGAGGTCACGGATCGCTCAACGAAGGCCGGGGGGTGAACCCCGGCGACGGGAGTGAACGTGGCGTCGTTCCCGGTGACCGTCGTCTCCGCTCAACGAAGGCCGGGGGGTGAACCCCGGCGACGGGCGAACGAGGACCGCATCGACGGCCTCCCGTTTGGTGTCCGCTCAACGAAGGCCGGGGGGTGAACCCCGACGACGGCTTTCAATTATGTATCGCCGGTACGAACAGTTCTCGTACGCTCAACGAAGGCCGGGGGGTGAACCCCGGCGACGGATACAGGAATCGGAGCAAGGACGGGGTCGTCTTCGACTCCGCTCAACGAAGGCCGGGGGGTGAACCCCGGCGACGGGTCGCGGCGGACCTCCTCGACGGACAACATCGACCAGTGCGCTCAACGAAGGCCGGGGGGTGAACCCCGGCGACGGTGTTCACCCACCCGGCGACCGGCGGGACGGCTGGCAGCGGCGCTCAACGAAGGCCGGGGGGTGAACCCCGGCGACGGCCACGACGCTCAGTTCTCCCCTTTGACGGCGGCTTCCGCTCAACGAAGGCCGGGGGGTGAACCCCGGCGACGGTCCGTTTGCCTGCCCCAGACTGGACCGCCGATTTCACCGCTCAACGAAGGCCGGGGGGTGAACCCCGGCGACGGTGAGACAGAGGCTGATCGGGAACGACTTCGCCAACAGCTCGCTCAACGAAGGCCGGGGGGTGAACCCCGGCGACGGCGATGACGTGTCCGGTGGAGCGTTGAGCGACGATCGTGCCCGCTCAACGAAGGCCGGGGGGTGAACCCCGGCGACGGTGGCGACGAACATCCCGGACGCCACCGCGTTCCCTAGCGCTCAACGAAGGCCGGGGGGTGAACCCCGGCGACGGCGTACTGGGCGGCCAGCAACGCCGCCCGCGCGTCCCCGCTCAACGAAGGCCGGGGGGTGAACCCCGGCGACGGCGAAAGGAACCAGCCGCAGAAGGTTGGGATGGCACCTCGCTCAACGAAGGCCGGGGGGTGAACCCCGGCGACGGTCCTCCCCCCCTCCACCCACCCCGCTACCGGCGGGGACGCTCAACGAAGGCCGGGGGGTGAACCCCGGCGACGGACGTGAACTCTATGAGGCCGGCGTCGCCGACCCCGAGCGCTCAACGAAGGCCGGGGGGTGAACCCCGGCGACGGATCGCCGCACCCACCTGAGGGCACGGTCGGCTGCGACGCGCTCAACGAAGGCCGGGGGGTGAACCCCGGCGACGGGGCGCCTACATCGTCGACGACTCCGCATGGGACCACGGCGCTCAACGAAGGCCGGGGGGTGAACCCCGGCGACGGTGTCAGTCGAGCGGGCGACACCGCCAAGCCGTGAGGTCGCTCAACGAAGGCCGGGGGGTGAACCCCGGCGACGGGGTCGCATCCTGCTGGCGGCCGGGTGAACCCCGGCCGGGTGGATCGAGCCGTCGCTCAACGAAGGCCGGGGGGTGAACCCCGGCGACGGGGCTCCAGCCACCCAGGGTGGCAGGAACTCGCAGATCTGACGGTGGCACCCACTGCCCGCAGTGGAAGTCGCTGGTGGTAGCCCATCGCACACCTCGATTGTCAAGGATCACCGGCGGTTCGCAGCCCTGCCGGAAGCTACAAGATCCACGGTTCGTCGACGTCGTGGTGCTTCTGGACCCCGATCGTCGTCCGGCTGTCGGCCAGCCGTCCGGGCAGTCGGTAGACATGGATGCTGTCGCGTGCGGGGTCGATGGCGTCTGCCAACTCGTGGAGGAGGCGAACCAGGGCTGCCGGCGTTACCCGACACTCGAAGACCGAGAACTGCGCTCGGCTGCCAAAGGCGGAGCAGACCGCCGCGACGGTGCGGAGTCGACGCGCGCCATCGCCATCTGTGTCGGCGATGTCGTAGCACACGACCACATCCATCGTTCACGCAGCGACGACGTATGGCGGGTAGACGGTCAGATCCCCACGGAGATGACGTGCGAGGAGCGTTGCCTGAATCGTCGGGAGCGCCCAGCGGCCTACCTCACGTCCGAGCGTTCGATGGTGGGCATTTGCGCTCTTGTGCTCCTCCCACAGCTCGAAGAACCTCCGCCGTCCGGTGTCCGACAGGTAGACCGCTCCGCCCGGCGTCGTCATGAAGTCCTCGGGCCCAAGCTGCCGCCGGCGGAGGACCCCGACGACGAAGCGGTCTGCGATCGGCCTTAGCTCCTCTGCAAGATCCAGTGCCAGGGCCGGCCGGCCGGCCCGGTCGCCGTGGAGGAAACCGATCTGCGGATCGAGCCCTACCGCCTCGGCAGCGCCGGTGATCTCGGTGACCAGAAGGCCGTAGGAGAACCCGAGCAGTGCGTTGACTGGATCGCGAGGCGGACGGCGATTTCTCTCCGTGAACCGCCAGCCGGCTGATTCGAGCACAGCACCCAGGCAAGCAAAGTGGGCTCGGGCCGCATCGCCCTCGATCCCGCGCACGTGGTTGTCCGTCGGCGCGTGCGCCAGGCTGCCGATGCGTTCGGCGATCAAGTCGGCTCGCCGCTCGAGTCGGGCGCGGACATCGCCGTCGGAGTCTCGTGCCCAACGTCGCACGATGCGGTGGCTGTTCTGCAACTTGCCGGCGACGAAGTGGCGGCACAGATGGAGCCGAGAAGCTGCGTCATCAGACGCCCGGTGCTGGGCTCGGCGAAGCGCCACGTTCCCGCTCACCGGTGGGCCGGCCACCCAACGCAGCGCCCCGCTCCGCCGCATCACTGCGACCCGGACGCCCCGCTCGACGCACGCGGCTATGGCGTTGAGGGTCATGGACGCGCCCCCGATGATCACCACGCCGTCGATCGCCTCCAGCGGCACGCGCGAAGGCCCCCGGGGGCCCCTGACCAGGAGGCTGCCCTTCGAGAGCGAAATCTTGGTCCGGTGCTCGACGACGTAGACCGTGTTCAGGTATCGCATCTGAAGAGCTCCTCGGTCGTCTCGCGACGCAGTCGTAACGAATCCACGCTGACGATTTCCGGAAGGCAGTGGTGCAGCAGCTGGCATTGGCGGCACCGTTGGTCGTTCGGGGCAGCTGGCAACTGATCGGCCAGCAGGTTCGAGCGGATGGCATCGATTGCCCGCAGTGTGCGACGCCGCAGATCGGCGTCGAGCAGGACACGGCTGCGACGCCGTGGTGCCCCGAACCACACGAAGCCGTGGTGGACAGCGATGCCCAGCATCTCCTCGAGACACAGCGCCTGGCCGCAGAGCTGCAGATCGGCGGCATCACCGTGCCGGGTGCCGGCCTTGTACTCGACCGGGATGACCGAGCCGTCTTGGTGGAGCTCGATGACGTCGGATCGGCCACTCAGGCCGAGCGCCTCTGACCAGAGCGGCACACTGCGCAACGTGCGCACGCCCCGAGCGACACGCTGCTCACCGGCGTCCACTCGCCGATGAGCTCGGACGCCGTGTGTCGTGTGCTCGTTGTGCTCCCAGACACGATCACCGTGGATCAAGGTGCACTGACGAGGACAGTACGCATGATGCTCCAGCGCGCGCAGGGCAACGGTGGGCTCCGGGGGTCTCGTCATGGCGAACGCCGTGAGCCCAAGCCGCGCGTGGGATCACTCGTGCCAAGTCCCTCGTAGGGGACCGTCTCCCAGGATGCGAAGACACCGATCGGACGCGCATCACCCTCCCGGGGCGAGGCCCAGGCGTCGAGGAGAGCGTCAATCCCCCAGCGATCGAGCGACGGAACCCAGGCCGGCCAACGGAACCCACCGATCTGAAGCCGGCGCCCCGGCCAGCCTCGCTGACGAACCTGGGTGAGGTCGCCCCGAACCGGGAACGCTCTCAGCCCCCAGAAGGCCAGTAGCTCGATCACCGGGTCGATCCACGGGTCAGTCTCGTCGGCGAGCGAACCGATGCGGCTCACGTCAAAACCCAGCCCGAACTGCTGCGAACGGCTGCCGACGCCTTCGAGGGTTGCTTCGACGCGAGCGTCCGCCAACGCTCTGATGACCTTCTTGAGCCGGTCCTCGACCGTGTTTGCCTTGCCCGGCATGCCCGGAAGAAACGGCCCCTTGTCGACTGTTGGGGTTCCCTTCTCCATCAGCAGGTCCGTGTAGCACGACGACCACATCCATCCGTCGTCGTGGTCGGCACGGGCGATCGCCGCACGCTGTGCGAACTGCTCGAACGAGGGATTCAGGCCGATGCGCTCGCAGCCCTCCAGCTCCCGTGCGATCGGCCATCGGCCGGTGTCGCCGGCGGACGGGAGCGCCTGTTGAAGAAGGTCCGCCGGGTCGACGCCGGTCGGTGAGACCAGGACGGCGACCGGTCGAGGCTGCTCGGTCCAGCGCAGCCCAAGACCGTCGACGAGCATCGTGGCGCCGATCGCGGCCAACCAGGCGTTGAGCCAATCGACGGGCAGCCCAGGACAACGCCGCTCGGCGCTCATGCCACCTCCAACGTCGCGCTGCCGGCCGAGACCCGGTGATCGGCCTGGCGGATGATGGCCTCCAACAGGGCCAGGCCCCAGTGTCCGTGCAGTGCCGTAAGCGCAGCGAAGCGGCCGGGTTGTGCCCAGTCGACGGCCGACAGGTCGGCCGGGGCCACCACCTCACGCCCGTCGAGGGAGAACCGGAGCTTCGGGTCACCATCGTCTGGAGCGGGCAGGACGAGCGGTCGCCCGTGCCCGTGATGGGTGACGACCAGATGCATCAGCAGGTCAGCGTCGGCTCGCTGCTCGCCGTGCAGCCAGCTCTCGACGAGCCGGCGGGACAACTCCTCATGGCGACCCCCACTCGGCCAACCGGAGGCGAGCAGATCGGCGCGCCAACGAGACCGCCGCCTCGGGTCGGACTTGGCGACCAACGACGGCTCGCGGTCCTCGGGGTCGAGCCACCTTTGGAAGCGCGGGTCCGCCTTCCCAACGTCGTGGAACGTTCCCGCCAGTTCGACCGAGGCGACGAGGTGCTCGTCGAGGCCGAGCGAACGGGCGATCCTGCCGGCTCGACCCCCGACCCCGACACCGTGGGCGTCGAGATCAACGACCGCAGCGAGTGAGAGCTCGTCGAGCTCGTCGAGGCGTACCTCGGCGAACGGCGGTCGACGACGCCTGAGTTGTGCCACCTCACCGACGGGAGTTCGGGGTTCGAGCTCGAGGTCGTCGATGAGCTCTCGCCACTCCTCCTCGCCATAGCCGGGGGGAACCTCGTTGCGGAGGACCTCGACGAGCGGGCCGACCAGCTCAGCCGGGGACCGCTCGTCGTCGTCGGCCGGCGCCAACACCAGATCGAACTCCGCTGCGGCCGGGGCGCCGGCACCGACCAGGCGTCGCCAGGCCACGTGGTCGAGCGGGAGCCCAGCACGAAGGATCGCCATGTCGACCACGGGGCCCGACGCTCCGGGCGCCCATCCGTGCTCGTCATAGTCGCCCCCGTCGGCGCCCAGCACGACGACGTCGCCGGGACGGAGCAATTCGGCGTCGACCTCCTCGGTGCGATGACGATCGGTGGCGAGCCGCAGGACGGGTCGATCGTCGAGGATCCCCCGCATCGCACCGATGCTGATCTCGACGGTCTCCTCCTCCCGCACGCGCGGCCAGAGAGGGTTGCCCGGAACGGGAAGGTGCGCACGCCAGCACACTGCGATCTGACGGTCCGGAGGCTGCAAGCCCGAGAAGTAGGGCTCGACGGGCGCCTCACCCGGGGGCGGCGTCGTGGTCTTCGCCCATTCCCACAGAAGGGCGGGCAGGAGGGACGGTGCGACTCCGGGATCATCTCCTGGCTCGCCGAGCACCTCGCCCACCCTCCCGGGGCTCAGATCGACAGCATCGTCGATGCTGTGGCGCCGCAGGCGGTTCAGCACCTCCAATGGTTCGATGCCGTAGACCGGCCATTCCCCCTTCGTAGTCTCGATGTGGCAGTAGCGCCCTCGGGCCGTCGCGTGCTGGCCGAGACGGTTCAGTCGGCCGAGGCGCTGAGTGAGCGACCTCACGCCGCAAGCCTCGGTGACCAGCAACTCGAAATCGACGTCGGCGCCCACCTCCAACGTCTGGGTGGCGACGACGACGAAGTGCCGATCCCGCTCCGTCCGTGCGCCAGCGGCAACCGCACCGAGCACTCGCTCCCGCACCGCCACCGCCTCGCGCTCACGCATCTGCCCCGTAAGGAGAGCGAGGTCGGCGTCGATCGTCGGCTTCCGGCCAGCGGTGCGCTTCGTCAGCTCGTCGAAGACCGCTCTCGCCACGGCCGGCGTGTTCACGAAGACCACGCACGACGCAGGTTGCGCCGACGCGACGAGCAACTCGACCGCCGCATCAGCCAAGACCCGATCAGGCCGCTTCGTCGCCCCCGAGGTCTCGATCTCCAGGCGCTTGGTGGCGTGTAGGCGCTGCTGCACGACGGGGTGATCACGATCACGCTCGTCGAGGTCGAAGCGAAGCCCTGGATCGTTGACGCCCGTGGCGGTGAGAGCGACCACCGCAGGCCGACGGCGCGGTGGCGGCAGAGGATGCTCCGCTGCGGGATCGGACTCATGGAGGGGCACGAACAGCTCGGTGAGGTGGTGAGCTAGGTGGGCCTCGTCGACGAGGACGAGGCTGTCGGTTCCGGCGAGCGCGGCATCGATCGGTCGCATCGAACGCGACGACCCGTAGCCCCTGAACAGAAGCCGAGAGCCGTACATCGGAATGGTCGACAGCAGGATCGCCGGCTGTGCCGGATCGCGGGGTCGCCCGATCGCAGCGCCCCCTCGCAGTCGCACCACCTCGAGCGGCACGCCCTCGGGCGACAGCGAGGCGAGGCGGGCCGCCACGACGCCCACGACGTCAGAGGTCCCGATCTCGTGCGCTGCGGTCAGGCGTGCCGCCAGGCGTTCCGCGTGATCGGTCGCCGCATCGACGAGCAGCCGGCGGTTGACCACCCACCAGATCCGAGTCGGCAGTCGACGCTCGCCGGGATCTCGGGCGGCCTCGACAGCGAGGGACCAGACGGCGATGTCGAGGCACGCCGTCTTGCCGAGCCCGGTGGGGATGCCGATGTTCGGAACCCACCACCTGCCCCGTTGTGCGACACCGGCGGCGAGGCGCCCCTGCCACGGAAACGCAGGTCGACCGTTGATCGCCTCGTAGAACTCCTCGAAGGACGGGCTATCACTCATGGCGGTCCCCGACGGCGGCCATCAGCCCCAGCCCGAACTGCCGTCCGGCCCCGATGGCGATGGGGCCCTGGACATCACGATCGAACACGACCTCGACGTGGCCGTAGCGACGAGCGGGCCGCCCTCGACGGTTCACCTCGCTCGGCGCTAGATCTACCCCGCCGCCGAGGAAGGGATGCCGGCCGGAGCGGTAGGCGACAGGTTGGGGCAGGCCGGCGTGGCGGCACCATCGCCCGACCTCGCCGAGGTCGACGCGCCGGTTCGAGCGCTCGTGCACGACGGGGAACGCAGACGACCACCACCTCGCAGACTCCTGCCAGCGACGAGGGTTCGCCGACCAGGGCCGCTCGTCGCCGGCCCACGGCACCAGGCCGACGTCAATGCCCGGGCCACGGAGGTGGACGCCGACGCCGAGCGCACCGCGGCACCGAGACGCCACCTCGGGCGCAGTACCTGCGGGCAGCCAGACGGCCATCCCGTGAACGCGACCATCGGCGCGTTCGGAACCGACGTTGGGAAGTGCCAGGTAGCGAGCGGTGTCATGGCCCTTCTCTGTGTAGCCGTGACCGTGCAGTACCGGCGGGCGCTCGGCGCCTTCAGGGCCATACCGCGCCAGCAACGCTCCGCGCAGCGCCTCGGTGGCTGCCAGGACCCGTCGGCCGCTGATCGGTCGTTCGAGTCGGAACCACAGAACGGTGGGCCGTAGCTCGGTGCGGGCGCGGATCTCGCCGGGCACCCGATAGGTGGCGAGCGTTGTCAAGCCTGGCGACTGCGAGCGCCGGACGCTGGGCCCGCGCTCACACCAGATGTCGTGGTGAGCGTCGAGTCGATCGACCGTACCGGCCTCGGGCACGGCAATCAGAGTTGCTCCTTCGGGCGAGGGCGAGAACTCAAAGGTCGGCGCCGCCGGGGGAGCTTCGCCAGCGATTGAGACCCTCACCGATGAGTCGGCGCAGCCGAGGTAGCCGATGCGGGCCGCCCGGACGCTCAGAGCCGCCCGGATGTGCTCCGGCGGATCGGTCGGCCATCGGTAGACCACCATGCGGTTGGGTGGGGAGACACGGATGCCAGGCCGAACCTCGGCGCCCTTGCGACCCACGTACTCCTGCATGCCGGGCCCAGTTGGCTTCTCCGTGCGCTGCACGACATAGCGAGGTTCGACCCGGGAGTGGCGAACATCACCGGGCCCGCTTGCCAGGATCGACGGCGAAGGCTGCGCCTCGAGCCATAGAAGCTCCGAACCGTCGGTGTGGCGACAGCGGTCCCTCGTACCGTCGGCTGCGACGAGCGCAGCGAACAGCCGGGACGGCGACGGGGGCCACTCCCCCTCCGTGAGGTTTCCGGTGTGCGCGGTCCCCAGCGCGTCGGCGCGGAAGGTGCCGTGGAGCAGTTCGACGACGACGACGAACACCGCTCACGCCTCCAACGGCCAGGTCGACTCGATGGCCTTGCGAAGGTTGGGCTTCGGCGAGAGCCGGAGCGCCGAAGCCAACCACCCCTCGAGCGGCACGCCTCGTTCCTGGGCACGCCGATGACACTCGGCAACGAGCTCGGAGGCGACCGACAGATCGGGGAGACCCACCTCTCGGTCGTCCTCAGCGGAGCCTCCGAGCCAGGTCACCCGCTTGGACGACACCCGGAGGTCGGCACCCGAGCGGAGCGAGAACCCCCGGCCGAACGCAGCGACGTGGGCGTAGATGCCCACAGCCACGACCAGGGCCCGTGCGGCGGCATCGGCATCGGCGCCGACACCCGTCGAGATCCGTCGGAGCTGAGAGAACGACACGGTCGACGTCTGGGTGATCCGCGAGAAGGACACGCCCGCCGGGGCGGCATCACCGTCCTTCATGAAGGGAACCTGCCCGTGGCCGGTCTCGCTCAGCTTGTCCTTCTTGGCGCCCTCGATCCGTGCCTCGCCGACCTCCCACAGAAACCGGTCGTCCTCGTTCGAGGTGATCTTCACGTCCTTCGTGAGGTTGAGCGCATCGCCCTTCAAACCCATCGACCGGGTGTCGACCGTCGCCGGCTGCCAGCCGACGATCTCGGAGACCCAGGCCCGGGCGTGCTTGGTCTGCTGGCGGTGCTTGCCGAGATGCGATTGCCAGAACCCGAACAACAGCGCCTGTGGGAACCACGACACGAGCGGCCCTGCGGCCCAGGGTGTAGCGCCGAGGATGCTCTTGCCGAGCTCCGTTGTCTCGAAGCCCCTGCCATCGAGCATCGAGTCGCGCAGGTAGGCGTCGGCGTTGCGGTGAGGGAAGCGGAAGCTGGAGAGCTCTCGTGGGAGGTGCGCCGGCAGGGTCGGCAGTTCGCGAAGGTCGAGGACCAATCGCGGCAGCCCGATGTCGGAAGCGTCAAGCGCGGCCTCAAGCCGGTTGGCCTGCGACGGGACGTTGTCGATGACGACGACGTCGACCGGTTCGCTACCTTCCCCCGACGGCCATCGACGGTCGAGCTGGTAGCGGCCGCCTTCGTAGACCGCCGGTTTCACCGGCGTTCTCGGACCGGCCTGCGGTTCGATCTCCGCCTCGATGCGGATCGCGCTATCGACGCTGCTGTCATCGCTCACGTCCAGCAGTTGACTGGCGCTGATCATCTCCATGGCGTCCTTCCCGTGTGCTCGCTGAGTGCCACGTATCTGCCAGACGAATCGCCTAACACGAATTGCTCGTAGCGGGACCTGACGGTCATACGAAGATGCCCTCCGTACCCAGCTGGCCGTCGAGCGATCGTCTGCTCGACGAGCGAGCGCATGGGCAGGCAGTAGACGAGCCAACGAGGCGTCGACCCAGGGGCGGCGAAGCGCCGCCGCCACAGCCACGCAAGGATCGCCGCCTCGGTCTTGCCGCACCCTGTCGGTGCGTCGAGCACGTCGGGCAGGCCCTCTTCGGCCAGACGCACCTGGTACGGGTACGGCCGGAAGCCCGTGGCTGTGTCGAAGAACTCGCCGAATTCCACCCGCCCGCTGCCCCCGTCTCTCCGGGCTCGGCTGGCTCAACGCCTGCCTGAGTGCCCGTTAGCTCCCGCGGCGCAGAACCTTACTCAACGCCGCAACGGCACGCAGCCGACCCAGGGGCGCGCGCCAGCGGGTGCGGTCCGTTGCGCGACGGTGCTGTCCGCCGCAGGCCTCAGGTGCAGGCGCCGCCGTCGGCGACGCCACGACCGCACAACAGAGTGCGCTCGACGGCCCCCAGCGTGAAGCCCTCGCCCGAGGCGGCCGGGGCGCCGAAGATGTGGAGCCGCTCGCCTTCGAGGGCGTCGTCGCCCAACCCGATCACGTCGACGACCACCTCGTTGAGATCGACACCGACGGGCCCGTCGACGAAGGTCACCTCGCTGGGAGGCTGGTCAGAGGTCCGGGTCGCCGCCACGGCCAGGCCGAGGTCACGCATGGTCTCAGCGGCCGGGGGCGCACCACCCGACGCTGCGACGACCTCGGCGGTCACGTCATCGACGCGGCCCAGCTCGGACAGGAAGGCGGCGTTGGCCCACCCGGTCGTGCCGCCGTCGAGCTCGAGCTCGAACCACAGGCCCTGATCGTCGGTCAGCACGGCCTGCCCGGTCGAGACAGCCGAAGCCAGCGGGGCCAGCTCGGCGGTGATGGCGTTGCCGGTGCCCGGCGCGGAGCGGACGTTCAACGTGTCGTCGTCGGCGACCCCGACGACGCCGACGACGTCGCCGGCGTCAGGACGGGGACCGAGGAACGGTTCGGGCGCCGCCGTCGCCGGGGGCGCGGTCGTCTCGGGGCTGGTGGTCGACGGCGCCTGGACCGGAGCCGGCGGCGGCGCAGCACCCTCGTCCTCGGCCAAGGCCACCGTGCGCACCCCGCCGATGGTCGGGTCCTCGCCGATGACGACGCCGTCGTCGGTCACCGCGATGACCCAACCGAGACCGACGCCCGATCGTGTCGCCCACGGCTCGCCGTCATGGAGCAACCGCAGGGCTGGTGGGTCGGCGTTGACCGTCGACGCCGCCTGCCAGCGCCCGTCGGGGGACACGGCCACGACCTCGGCGGGGAGGCCCGGCTCGGCGGACCCCACCGGGTCGCCGGCAGCGTCGAACACCTCGACGGTGTCGGTGTTGACCACCACCCGATCGGTGCCGTTGGTGGCAACGACGTAGGGGCCCACGTACGCCGGCGCCAACTCGGCGACGACGACGTCGCCGATGCGCACCTCGTGAGCGGCCGTCACGGTCATGAGGGCCCCGCCGTCGAGGACGGCGCCGTCGGTGACGCCCTCGGCGAGGACCTCGGTGGCGGCGGCGTCGGGATCGATGGCCACCAGGGCAGACGACGCCGGGTCGAAGTCGACGCCGCGGTCCACGGCGGTCAGGCGACCGTCGGGTGCGTAGCGAACGGTCCCCCACGTCAGGTTGGTCTGGACGCCGAGGTCGACCTGGGACACCTCGAGGCGCCCGGCGGCGTCGCTCGTGCCCACCCACAGGCCACTGAACATGTCCTCGCAGAAGTGGACCACCGCCACCCGGTCGTCGGGTCCGGTGAGGACGTCGCCGGTCACCTCGGGGTCAGCGGTGGCCCGGACGCGCTCGCCGTCGGCATCGACGGCCCACAGCACCGGAGCGGGCGCTCCCTCGCACCCCACCCGGTCAGAGGACGGATCGGGGTCGGTGAGCCAGGCGACGGTGGCGTCGGCGGACACCCCGGCGAGGCGGCCCTCGCCGAGGACGGTCCCGCCGACGAAGCGGGCAGACGCCCGGGACGCCTCGACGGTGGTGGCGACCAGCGTCGTGTCGACTGCAGCCGCGGAGGGCTCCGGGGCCGTCGCCTCGGGTTGGGGGGGCACGGCGGCCACCTCGGTGTCACCGCCGTCGCGCATGGCGAGGAACGTCGCCAACCCGAGGGCGGCCACCACGACCGCGGCCGCAGCGGCGAGACCGCTGCGCCCCGGAGCCCAGCGGCGCCCGGCGGCGTCACCGTCGGCTGCCGCCGCCGCGCTGACGTCGTCCCAGAACCCGGCCCGGTGGGGCGGCACCCGCCGCCCGGCCAGCACCCGGGCGATCTCGTCGTCTCGGTCGGTCATCGACGCACCTCCCCGTCATCGCTCAACAACCGGCGCAGCTCGGCCCGCCCCCGGTGCACCCGCGAGGCGATCGTGCCCTTGGGGACGTCGAGCAGCTCGCCGGCCTCCACGTAGGACCGCCCGTCTCCGTCGACGAGCAGCACCGCCACCCGCTGGTCGACCGGCAGCGACCCGAGGGCGCTCGACAGGGCGTCGTTGTCGGTGATCCGCGCCTCGTGGCGCTCGCCGGGGTCAGACACGTCGTGACCTTCCAGGGTCAGCACCGGTCGGCGCCGGCGCAGGTGATCGATGCAGGTGTTGACCACGATGCGGTGCAGCCACGTCGACGAGGCGGCCTCACCCCGGAACGTGTCGCGGGCCCGCCAGGCCCGGAGGTACGCGTCCTGCAGGGCATCGTCCATCGCCGCTGCGCTGCCCAACATGCCGTGGGCGAGGGCGCGCATCCGGTCGTCGTGGCGGCGGAGCAGATCGGTGAAGGACCGCTCGTCAAGAGCTGTCGAGCTTCGTAGCCGCACCATCGAGGTCGCTCCCATCACACGTCTCAGACGGCGCCCGTCGCCGGATCGTTCCATCACCGAGCCAGCGAGCTCCGGGCCGTCGCAGGTCATGTCGCTCCGCGCCCCACACCGGCGAGGCGCGAGGGGGTGTCTCTACAACAAGAGCTCGCCGAGGCCGTGGATGACCAGGCCCAGCACGGCCCCGACGAGCGTCCCGTTGATGCGGATGAACTGGAGGTCACGACCGACGGCGAGCTCGATGCGGTCGCTGGCGTCTGCTGCGTCCCAGCGCTCGACGGTGGTGACGATGAGATCGCCAAGCTCGGCTCGGGCCACGGCCAGCCCCCGGTCGACGATCCGGGCCAGACCCGACTGGACCCGTTCGCGGAGCTCGGCGTCGATGACGAGCCGGCCGCCCAGCTCGATCACCTGGACGACCGCCCGGCGACGGATGTCGCTGTCGGGGTCGCGCAGCGCCGCGCTCAGCTCGTCTCGCCCCGAGGACCACAGCGAGGCGATCCAGCCGGTCACCTCGGGCAGGTCCAGCGCCTCGTTCCACAGCGCCTCGAGCTGTCGAGCGGCCGGCCCGCCGTGGTCGAGCTCCTCGACGAGTGCGGCGAGCCGGTCGGCGAGCTCGGCGCGGAACGGGTGGTCGGGCTCATCGGCGATCTCGGCGGCGAAGCGGGCGAGCCCGCCCTCGATGCGGTTGTAGACCCGCTCGTCGACGAAGGCCGGCACCCAGCGGGGGGACTCCTGGCCGAGGCGGTGACGGAAGATGTGGCGGTTGCGCTGCAAGAACCGCACCCCGAAGGACAAGGCCCGGTCGACCAGGCGCTCGACCCGGCCCTCGACCAGGCTGGTCTCGATGGCGCGGGCCGCGATGGTGGCCACCGGCACCCGCCGCAGCCGCTGTTCGACCAGGTCGGCGATCTCGGGGCCGAGGAGGTCGGCATCGAGGGTCGAGGTCACATCGGCCAGCGTGCGGGCTGCGCCGTCCACCAGGCGCCGCGCGTCGTCGGGGTCGCTCATCCACGAGCCGATCGTGCCGACGACGTCGCGCTCGGCGAGGCGCTCGGCGATGACGGTGTCGTCGAGGAAGTTGGTCTCGACGAACTCGGCGAGGCTCGCCCCCAGGGCGGCCTTGCGGGTGGGCAGGATCGCCGTGTGGGGGATCGGCAGGCCGAGCGGGTGGCGGAACAGCGCGGTGACCGCGAACCAGTCGGCCAGCCCTCCGATGACCGCGGCCTCGGCAGCGGCCTCGACGTAGCCGAGCCACCCGGGGCCCCGGGCGATGCGGGCCACGACGAAGATCGCCGCTGCCAGCACGACCAGGCCGGTGGCCCGCAGGCGAGCCCGCCGCAGCGCGGCCCGTCGTTCGTGCTCGTCGTCACCTGCCACCGCCCGCAACGGATCAGCCGGCAGCTCGTCTGCTGGGGTGGACGAGCCGACGGGGGCGGTCGTCGGATCGGGCATCGGGCCAGTGTGGCGGTCGACGCTGCCCCCGGGAGCCATCGGCGCCGGCGGGTAGCGTCGCCGGTCGTGGGGCGACCGGACGGGGCGGCGCACCTCCTGACCCCCGGGCACGAGTGGCTGCCCGCCGACTGGGCCGCCGGTGGCCTCACCGCCCGCTGGGCCGAGCTGTGGCGCGCGGACCCCGAGGCCCGCGTCGTCCACGACGCCCGGCGGGGTTGGCTGCGCCGCGGCGAGCTCGACTCCCTGAGCGCCCGGGCGGCCGGGGTGCTGCACGCCGTCGGCGCACGACCGGGAGACCGGGTGCTGGTGTCGGCGGCGGCGTCGGTCGACCTGGTGATCGCCCACGTCGGCGCGCTGCGCCTCGGGTTGGTCGTGGTCCCCGCCCACACCGGGTACACCCGACGCGAGCTCGATCACATCGTCGACGACGCCGAGCCGGTGGTGGCCGTGCTCGACGATCCCCGCCGCCTCGCCGGCGGGCCCGGGCCCGACGCCCGCAGTCCGGACGGGCACGTCGGCGGAGCAAGCGGCCCGGTGGTCCTGCCGCCCGAGCTCGACGCCGACCCCGCCAGCGACACGTCCCCTCGTGAGCCGCTCGACCTCGACGCCGCAGCCCCAGACGATCCCGCCATGATCATGTACACCTCGGGCACCACGGGGCGCCCGAAGGGTGCGGTGCTAACCCACGCCAACCTGCTCGCCGGCGCCGCTGCCGTCGTCGCCGCCTGGCGCTGGACGCCCGTGGACCGGCTCGTGCTGTGCCTGCCCCTGTTCCACATGCACGGTCTCGGTGTCGGCGTGCACGGCACGCTGACCGCCGGCGCCTCGGCGGTGATCGTCGAGCGCTTCGATCCCGGGGGCGTCATCGACGCGGCGGCCGATCACGGTGCGACGATGCTGTTCGGCGTGCCCACCATGTGGTCGCGCTTGGTCGAGCACGCCCGGGTCGGTGAGCTGTCGTCGCTGCGCCTGGCGGTGAGCGGATCCGCGCCGCTGTCAGCGGAGCTGCACGCCACGATCGCCGAGCGCACGGGACTCGAGGTCCTCGAGCGCTACGGCATGACCGAGACGCTGATGCTCACGTCGAACCCCTACGACGGACCGCGCAAGCCCGGCACCGTCGGGGTGGCCCTGCCGGGGGTGTCGGTCCGCACGGCCGGTGACGGCGAACGGGGCGAGGCCGAACAGGGCGAGGGCGAACGGGGCGCAAGCGAACAGGGCGAGATCGAGGTGAGCGGACCCAACGTCTTCGGCGGGTACTGGCGCCAGCCCGACGCCACCGAGGCGGCGTTCACCGACGACGGGTGGTTCTGCACCGGAGACGTCGGCCGGCGCGACGCCGACGGGTGGTGGCAGATCGTCGGCCGCACCAAGGAGCTGATCATCACCGGGGGCTACAACGTCTTCCCCCGCGAGGTCGAAGACGTGCTGTGCGCCCACCCTGCGGTCGCCGAGGCGGCCGTGGCGGGCGTGCCTGACGAGCGGTGGGGCGAGCGCGTGGTCGCCCTCGTCGTCGCCGCTGCGGGCTCATCGCCGATCGATCTCGACGACGTCAGTTCGCACTGCGCCGCCCACCTGGTCGACCACAAGCGACCCCGGGACCTCACCGTGGTCGACGCCCTCCCCCGCAACGCCATGGGCAAGCTCGTGCGACCCGAGGTCTCCGCCCTGGCCGCTGGCGGCGACGAACAGCACCGAGCGGCCGACGCCGGGTGAGCGGCGCCTCGCTGACCCGGCCGTCGTGCTCAGCGCCCCGTCGCCACGCAGCTGAGCGGTGGGCTCAGCGACCCTCCTCGGACTGCGCGGACAGCAGCTGCTGCTCGTGCTCGGGATGGTCGTGCTCGACGTGGTCGATGACCTCGCTGTGGAAGGTGAAGACCAGCTCGCAGTAGGGACACGTGTGCGGTGTGCTCATGGCGCATCCTGCCCGGCGCGTCGGCCCCTCACAACGTCTCGGCACTGCGGCGCACCACGCCCCGTCGGACCTCGGAGTCGTCGCCGCCTCCGACGAGCCGCCCGGCCAGGACCCGCCACCCCACCATCGCTGTCACCAGCACGGTCGTGGTGACCACCACGAAGCTGGCGGCGGTGTCGGCGTCGAAGGCCGTTCGGCGGATCACCATGCCGACCGCCACGGTCAACAGGGCGACGCCGAGACCGGTCGGTACGGCGATGGGCCGCCGCCACGCCCGCAACGCCACCCAGGCGACGATCGTCGCGACCAGGAACGGCGCTGCGGTCTCCAGGATCCCGGCCACCGACGAGACCCGGTCATGGGAGCGCCGCCCCAGGATCGCGAACACCGTGACGGCCACCAGGTCCAACGCCATCGACCGTTGCCGCCACGTCACAGAAGCACGCTACCGACGGCGATCGCCGGCTACCGACGGCTCATCCGACGCCGGTCCGGGGCGCTGGCCCGCTGCTCCTAGCCTCGGGACATGGCCGACTTCTTCCAGAACGGCGTGGTCCCCACCCTCCATGCCCTGGGCGAACGGCGCACCGCTGACCTCGAGTCCCAGCTCGTGGAGTGGTCGGCTGACACCCCGATGGCGCTGGTGCTGCCCTCGCTGTACAGCGAGCTGGAGGGTCCCGCCCTCGGTCACATCGTCGATCAGCTCGCCGGGGTGCCCTACCTCGACGAGATCGTGATCGGCCTCGACCGGGCCGACGCCGACCAGTTCGCCCGGGCCAGGAAGTTCTTCTCGGTCCTGCCCCAACGTCACCGCATCCTCTGGAACGACGGCCCCCGGTTGCGAGCCGTCGACACCGCCCTGGCCGAGCAGGGCCTCGCCCCTCCCCACCCCGGCAAGGGTCGCAACGTCTGGTACTGCCTGGGCTACGTGCTGGCGTCGAGTCGGGCCACGGCGGTGGCCATGCACGACTGCGACATCTTGACCTACGACCGCGGCCTGCTCGCCCGGCTGGTGTACCCGATCGTCGAGCCGAGCTTCGACTACGCCTTCTGCAAGGGCTTCTACTACCGCTCGGCCGACGGGCGCCTCAACGGCCGGGTGGCCCGGTTGCTCGTCACCCCGCTCGTACGAGCCCTCGAGCTGACCGTGGGCCAACGGGCCTACCTCGACTTCCTCGACAGCTTCCGCTACCCGCTCGCCGGCGAGCAGGCGATGCGCATCGACGTCGTCCAGACGCTGCGCATCCCCTCGGACTGGGGCCTGGAGATCGGGTTGCTGTCCGAGGTGTTCCGCCAGTTCAACCCCCGCCGGGTGTGCCAGGTCGACATCGCCGACGCCTACGACCACAAGCACCAGCCGCTGTCCGCCGAGGACCCCGACGCCGGGTTGCACCGCATGGCCGTCGACATCACCAAGGCGATCTACCGCAAGTTGGCGATCGAGGGCACGGTGCTCAGCCCCGAGGTGTTCCGCACGGTCAAGGCCGCCTACTACCGTCAGGCGCTGGAGATGGTCGACCGGTACCAGGACGACGCCACGATCAACGGACTCGACTTCGACCGCCACAACGAGGAGCGGATGGTCGAGATGTTCGCCGGGGCGGTCGTGCACGCCGGTGACACCTACCTGGCCAACCCCATGGAGACGCCGTTCCTGCCCAGCTGGTCACGGGTGCGCTCGGCGATGCCCGAGCTGCTCGATCAGCTGGCTGATGCCGTCGAAGCCGACCAGCACGAGGTGGGCGCCGCCTGACCTGCGGCCACGGCCCCGCCCGGGCGTTCAGCTCGCCGTGTTGGTGATCCAGACGGTCTGGTAGGGCACCAGCGCCAGGCGGTCGTCGTCGTGACGCACCGGCTGACCGCTCAACAGGTCGACCCACTCCTCGGTGATCACCAGGTTGAGCTGGTCGATGCGCAGGTCGACCGGCTCGGCGGTCACGTTCGACACGGCGAAGACGCTGCGGAGGCGGTCACGGCTCTGGCGCCAGCACCCGAACAGAGACTGCCCGAGGTGCAGGGTGAACTGGGTGGCGTTGGGGTGGAACGCCGGGTGGGTGCCGCGCAGCTCGAGCAGCGTCGTGATGGCAGCGAAGGCCTGCGCCCTTGGATCGCCAGGATCGGCCAGTGCCTCCCGCACGTCGTCGAGGCGGAGCTGGCGGCGGTTGATGGAGCGGTTGCGCCCGGTCGCCGCCACGAGCTGCGGGTCGCCCTTGGTGGCCAGCAGCGAGTGGATGTAGAGGGCGGGGATGCCCTCGATGGCCAACATGATGGCGTGGGCGCAGACGAAGCGCTCGAGGTGCCAGGCCTCGTCGCCGTGGAAGGTCTGACCCAGCGCATCGAACAGCGAGGTGTTCAGCTCGTAGGGACGTGGCCCCGACGGCGAGTCGTAGTACGACACGAGCCCGCCGCCGGCCGAGACGGTGTCGATCACGGCGTCGATGTCGGCGTCGTCGAGGAGGCCTTCGGCGGGCCGCAGGCCGATGCCGTCGTGGCTCGACAAGAAGTTCAGGTAGGCCGTGCCGTCGCGCGCCGCCGGCATCGACATCATCCAGGTCCGCAGGTGCTCGGACCGCCCGGCGAGCAGCGCGTGGAGCACCAGCGGCGGCAGGCTGAAGTTGTAGATGACGTGGGCCTCGTCGCCGTGGCCGAAGTACCTGAGGTTCTGGGTGTTGGGCACGTTGGTCTCGGTGATCAGCACCGAGCCCGGCGCCCGGGCCTCGACCAGGGTGCGCAGCAACTTGACCAGCTCGTGGGTCTGTTGCAGGTGCATGCACGGGGTGCCGGGCCGCTTCCAGACGTAGGCCACGGCGTCGAGGCGCAGGTAGCGAGCGCCCGAGCGGAGGTACCGACCGACGATCCGCAACATCTCGCACAGCAGATCGGGCTGGGACCAGTCGAGGTCGGCCTGGTCGTGGGAGAACGTGCACCACACGTGACGGCGGCCCGCCGCGGTGTCGGTGGGCCGCAGGAGGGGGGCGGAGCGGGGTCGGACCACCGAGTCCAGGTCGTCATCGGGTTCGGCGGTCACGAACCAGCGGCGCCCGGGCTCGACGTCGGCGACGAGCTCGGCGAACCAGGCCGAGCCGACCGAGGCATGGTTGAGCACCAGATCGAACATCAGCTCGACCTCATCGGCCAGCGCCTCGACGTCGTCCCAGGTGCCGACCTCGGGCCTCACCGCCTCGAAGTCGACGACCGAAAAGCCGTCATCGGAGCTGAACGGGAAGAACGGCAGCAGGTGCACGGCCGAGAACGCGCCAGCGAGGTCGTCGACGACGAACCGGCGCAGCGTGGTGAGCGGGGCCTCGTCGGCGGCCAGCAACGTGTCGGCGTAGGTGACGAGCATGGCGTCGGCCTCGGTCCACAGCTGGTTCGCCGAGCGGCCGGGCCGACGTGCGCGGACGGGGCGGCTCGAAGCGCAGTCGTCGGCCGGGGCGCCCGTGTCGACGGGGTCACGGGGCACGAGGGGCTCGGTGAGGCCGATCGCGGTGGTCGCTCGCCGGGCGAGCTCGCCTCGAGCGGCTGCGTCGAGACGGGGGTAGAGCACGTCGAGGTGGTCACCGACGCGAGCGAGCAGATCGTCGGTGACCTGGTTCGCCGGTGCGACCCCCAGTCGAACAGGCCCACCCGGTGTGACCTGCGGGCGGGCAGGCCCACCCGGTGTGACCTGCGGGCGGGCAGGCCCACCCGGTGTGACCTGCAGGCGGGCAGGCCCGGCGGGCCGCTCGCCGTGAGGCCGTGAGGACGACGACATGGTCGAGCGATGGTACCGAAGGCACCTGGCCCGTCGGGCCCGCTCAGTCGTCCCCGCCACCCCGACCTGGTCGATCGGTCAGAGCCGGCGGTGTGCGAGCTTCGAGCCACCCGCTGATCTCGGTGAGCACGGCGTGGCGCCTCGCTCCGTTCAGGACCTCGTGGAGCCCTTCGTGCACCGACAGGGTGACGTCGGCGCCGGCCAGCTCGCCCACCAGCCACTCGGCCCCCGACACCGGGGTGATCTGGTCGTCCCGACCGTGCACGAACAGGATCGGCAGCGAACCCAGACCCGAGGCGCCGGCCCTGATGCGATCAACGGCGTCGAGGATGGCGCGGGCCGTGCCGAGTCGGGGCCGTCCGTGATCGACCAACGGGTCGTCGCGGTAGGCCTGGGTGACAGCCGGGTCCGAGCAGATCTGATCGACGTCAAGGGGTGGGGTCAGCCGGGCGGTGGGCACGACGGCGGCGAGTCTCCGCAGCACGGCGACGGCCGGGGCGGCGATGTCGTGGCCGGCATCGAGGGCCACACCCGAGACGACCAGGGCGTGCCAGCGCTGCGGGGCGCGCCGAGCCGCCTCGAGGACGACGAGTGAACCCATCGAGTGCCCGAGCAGGACCACCGGGCCGCTGACATCAGCCCATGCCACGACGGCGTCGAGGTCGTCGACGGCAAGCGCCAGATCCCGCAGGTCGCCCTGGCGGCCCGCGGAACGTCCGTGCCCGCGGTGGTCGGCCCCGGCCACGGCCCACCCCCGCCCCGCCAGGTGCTCGGCGACGTGGCGGTAGCGACCGAGGTGCTCGGCGAGGCCGTGGGCGAGGACGACCAGTCCCCTCGCCGGTGTTGAGGGCCGCCATCGCCGGGCGTGCAGCACCACCCCGTCAGAGGTGGTGATGGAGGCGTCGTCGTGGGCGAACGCCGGCCATTCGGGTCGCATCGCTGCGCCGTCCACGAGGTGGACCGTATCCAACGCTGCCCACGGCCCCCACAGGGCTCGACCGCCGGGCCTGACCTGACCCGGCCCGGTCCGTCGGACCATCGGCGCAGACGGCGACGGCGTCGTCAAGAGCGCAGACGACGGCGGCGGCGGCGTCGATGGCGCAGACGGCGGCATGATCGGCAGGTGCTGCACCGGATCGCAGAGAGGGTCCGTCCGTGGACCGGCGCCCCGAACCCGGGGGGTCCATCGGTCGCCGTCGTCGGGGCCGGACCCGCCGGCCTCGCCACGGCGGCCTGCCTCGGACGCGCCGGGATGGGCGCCTTCGTCCTCGATGCCGCCGAGCGGCCCGCCACGTCATGGCGGGGCCGCTACCGGGCCTTGCGGCTGAACACCGTGCGGGCAATGTCAGATCTGCCCGGCCGGAGGTGGGGGCGCCACGAGGCCGACGGCTTCCCAACCCGTGAGCAGGTGGTGCGCTACCTCGAGCGCTACGAGGCGCATCATCGGCTGGACGTCCGCCGGCCGAGGTTCGTGTGCGCGATCGAACGCGACGACGGTGCCTGGGTCGTGCGCCTCGCCGACGACACGACGTCTCGGGTCGACGGCGTGGTGGTCTGCACCGGTCGTGACGGGGTGGCCCACGTACCCGCCTGGGCGGGGCGCGCCGAGTTCGCCGGGACGCTGCTCCACAGCAGCGAGTACGTCGACGCCACCGGGTGGGTCGGCCGGCGGGCGGTCGTCGTCGGACTGGGGTCGAGCGCCGGCGAGATCGCTCTGGACCTGTGCCGAAGCGGCGTCGACGTGACCGTGTCGGCCCGGACGGGCCGACACGTGCTGCCCCGCCGGGTCGCCGGCGTGGCGACGACGCCGTTCGGACCCGTGCTCGACCACCTGCCTTGCCCCATCGGCGACGCGGTCGGCCAGCTCAGCCAACGGGTCCTGCACGGCGGGACCGGCGACGTGCTGCCGCCCCCTGCTGCCGGGATGGCCACCCTCCTCGACCGGGGGGTCGAGCCGATGACCGCCGACGGCTTCGTGGCCGCGGTGCGAGACGGCCAGGTGCGGGTCGTCGGGGCCACGACCGGGCTCGACGAGGGCGGTGTCGTGACCGCAGACGGACGACACGTGCCGGCCGACCTGGTGGTGGCGGCGACGGGGTACCGCACCCGCCTCGACGAGCTGCTCGGCGAGTTGGTCCACCTCGATGAGGCCGGCAGGACCACCTCGCCGTTGCCTTCTGGGCTGGCGGTCGTCGGCCAGCGCGTCACCTTCGGCGGCGCGCTCTGGTCGATCGACGGTCAGGCCCGGGCGGTGGCCCGCCGGTTCGCCGACGAGCTGGGAGGGGCGGGCACCTCGACGTAGCGGATCGGCGCCGGGTGGACGGGGCTGGGGTGCGGGATGGCGAGGTCACCTGGCACCTGGGCGTTGGCCTCGTCGACGTGGACGACGACGGGTTCGAACGACTCGAGCTCGGCCTCGTCGTAGTCGGCGTAGGTCAACACGATCACCCGGTCACCGGGCTGGACGAGTCGCGCCGCCGCCCCGTTGAGGCAGACCTCACCGGGCTGGCCCGGGATGGCGTAGGTCTCGAAGCGGGCACCGTTGTCGATGTCGAGCACGTGGACGTGCTCGTTGGGCACGATGTCGGCGGCTTCGAGCAGCTCGGGTCCGATCGAGATCGACCCCACGTAGTGCAGGTCGGCGCCGGTCACCGTGGCGCGGTGGATCTTGGACTTCATCATCCGGCGGCGCATGGCCGTCAGCCCCCTTCGTCGGCGGTGGGCGCCATGTCGGTCGCCCCCATCTCGGGACGCGTCAGCGTACCGGAGGGCGCCCGTGACCCGCCATGGCTGACGAGTAAGAGCTGGTCAGCCGGAGCCGAGCAATCGAGCTGATCAGCCGGAGCTGACCAGCGGGGCGCCGGTCAGGGTGCCGGGCTACCCCGCCAGGTCGGCCAGATCGATGTCGCACTCGCCGAAGGCCTCGAAGATCAAGCTCTGGTCCACCGTGGCGGGGTCGTTGCCGACCTCGGCAAAGTCGAGCGAGTCGACCAGACACGTCGCCTGGTCTTCGGTGATCCCCAGGGATGCGACGAAGTTCTGGACGAGCGCCTGGGTCGCGTCCTCCCCTTGCGTGGCGGACCCCTCGATCTCCACCTCGACCGTTGACGTCGGATCGCTGTCGGTCACGGGGTCGGGCTCGGTCGAAACGCCGCACACGTCGGTGTTGTAGGCGGTGATCTCGGCATCGGCGGCCTCGAGCGCCGGCAGGTCGAGGGTCGACTCCAGCTCCTCGGTCGGCACCGCCAACAGGTCGTAGTCGTAGTCCTCGAGCAACCCCGCCAAGCTCTCGAAACCCCCGGCGGTGGTCGTCACGGCGTCACGGATCTCTTCGGGGGCGGCGTCGACGGCATCGTCGAGCAACGTCACCAGCCGGTCGACGCCCTCTGCGGTGAACACCGAGAAGGGGTCGCTCTCGACGGCGTTGAGCTCGGTGTCGACCCGGTCGGCCAGCCCACACCACTCCGAGTCCTGCCCGCCCACCGGTACTTCGGTCGCCTCGTCAGATGGGTCGTCATCGGTCGCCACCGACCCGGTCGTGTCGGCCGACGCCGCGACGGTGGTGGCGGGCTCGGCGGTGTCGTCGTCGCCGTCGCCGCACCCTGCGATCAACACCATCGCGAGCATCACGGGCACCACCTGGCGTCGCAGCGTCACAGACCCTCCCGGCCTCGGTTCAGACGTCGTCGACGGTACCGGAGGGGCCTCGGGCGGTGCCCTCACCCCACCCGGCGCTGCCCCCGTTACCCTCCCGCCGTGGAAGGGCTCAGCGTCGACCTCGACCTCGTGGCGCGCAGCTTCGTCGCCATGTTCGTCATGCTCGACCCCGTCGGCAGCGTCCCGATCTTCCTGGCGCTGACCAAGGGCTCCACGGCAGCCGAACGGCGTCGTTCTGCAGCTCAGGCGTCAGCGGTGGCGGCCGGGGTCATCGTGGCCTTCGCGCTGTTCGGCCAGCAGCTCCTCGACCTGTTGGGCATCGGCCTGCCGGCCCTGCAGGTGGCCGGCGGGTTGTTGCTGCTGTTGCTTGCCCTCGAGCTCACCCAGCCCTTCGGTGACGGCGACGGCGGCGATGTGCCCACCGACGGCAACGCCGCCCTGGTGCCCCTCGGCACCCCGCTGCTCGCCGGGCCGGGAGCCATCGCCACGGTGATGGTCTTCGCCCAGGAGGCCGACGGCACCGCCGAGCTGACCAGCGTCGGCCTCGGCCTCGCAACCGTGCTGGTCTCGGTCTACGTGGTCCTGCGCTTCGCCGAGGTCGTCGCCCGGGTGGTGCGAGACAACGGCATCCGCCTGCTGTCCCGGGTGCTCGGGCTCATCGTCGGAGCCATCGCCGTGCAGCTCATCGCCGCGGGCATCGAACGGTGGGTCCGCGACGGGGTGGTCTGACAGCCCGCGTCCGGGTCCTCGACCGCGCTCGGCGCCCTCGGAGCTTGTTCCCCTCCTCAGGCATGCTCGGCGCTCGCACCGCCCACGACCCGGCGGGTGAGCTCGGCGACGTCGTCAGCGGCGGGCGCCGTCCCCCACCGGGCGCACATCTCACGCATCTCGGCTTCGTAGACCTGATCGGTGTCGGCCCAGTCGCGGCGCAGGTGGTTGTTGACCTCCAGGTGCACGAGCCCGTGGAAGGACCCCCACGCACCGAGGGCGGTGCGCATCTCGTCGGAGGTGAGGTCGAGACCGAACAGCGCGTTGACCTCCGCGGCGTCGACCCACGGCCCGTGTGGAGCCGGCGGGAGCTCGCCCGAGCGCCACCCCTGGTAGAGCACGGTCAAGAAGGCGGCCGACACCTCGAGGGTCGCCGCCACCGTGGGCCCGTCGTCGGGCGCCTCGTATCCGGGGATGAGGTTGTCGTACAGCAGACGGAACTGCCCACGGTTCTCCAACGCCCAGATCCGGTAGGCCAGCGTGCCGGCCAGCAGGCGATCGGCGATGGGACGTTCTTCGAACGCAGCGATGCCCTGGCGCACCGCGGCGGCTTGGGACCTGAAGCTGTCGGCGATCAGTCGGGTGAACAGCGCGTCCAGGCTGTCGAAGTAGGTGTAGAGCGCCGCGGGGCTCATGCCCACCTCGCGAGCGATCCCCCGCCACGTGACCGCGCCCGGCCCGCCGTCCTCGAGCAGCCGGCGGGCGACCGTCGTGACCTCTGCGATCAGGTCGGCTCGCAGCCGGTCTCGTCGCGTGACCGATGCCATGACGAACGCCCCTTGATATTTGAACAGCGTTCAGCTTAGCTGTCGGCGAGCGCCGAACGGTGTTCGAGTCTCAGACGACGATCGGGAGATTGACGATGTTCACTCGTCTTGGAGGGTTCAGCGTCCGCCACCGGCGGACGGTGCTGGCAGCGTCGGCGCTCCTCGTGGTGGTGGCCGGCGCTCTCGGCGGCGGCGCCGCCGGGGTGTTGCGAGGCGGGGGGTTCGAAGACCCCGACAGCGAGTCGGCCACCGCAGCCGAGCTGCTCGAGGCCGAGCTCGGTGTGACCGACGCCGCAGCGGTCCTGGTGGTCGACGCCGGCACCGACGTCGACGACCCGGCGGTCGCCGCAGCCGCCGGCCGGCTCGCCGCCGAGCTCGAGACCGCACCCGACGTTGCCGACGTCAGCACCTACTGGGACCTCGGCCGTCCTGCGTCCTTGCGCAGCGAGGACGGCACCGCAGCGGTGATGGTGGTGGTGCTGGATCCGACGCTCACCGACGACGAGCGCGACGAGCGCATCGCTGAGCTGCGAGACGACCACCAGGGCAACACCGGCGACCTCGACGTGGCGTGGGCCGGGAGCGGCCCGGTGTTCGCTGCCATCGGCGAACAGGTGCAGTCCGACCTGGCAGTCGCCCAGCTGATCGCCGTGCCGATCACCCTCGTGCTGCTCGTCGTGGTCTTCCGCAGCCTCGTGGCCGCCGCCCTGCCCCTGGCCATCGGGATGGCATCGATCGTCGGAGCCCTGCTCATCCTGTTCGTCCTCGGCGCGGTGACCGACGTGTCGATCTACTCGATCAACCTCACCACCGCCCTGGGTCTCGGCCTTGGCATCGACTTCAGCCTGTTCATGGTCAGCCGCTTCCGCGAGGAGCTGCACGGCGCCGGCGACGGCGACGTCGCCGGCGCGGTGGTCCGCACGGTCGAGACCGCCGGGCGCACCATCGCCTTCTCCGGCGCCACCACCATGCTGTCGCTGTCGGCGCTGGTGGTGTTCCCCCTCTACTTCCTGCGTTCCTTCGCCTACGCCGGCGTCGCCACCGTGGCCTTCGCCACCGTGGCCGCCGTCGTGGTCCTCCCCGCCCTGCTGGCGGTGGTCGGCACGACGATCGACCGGTTCTCGTTCGGGCGGACGACCGCGCCGGGCGATCCCGACACGGGTCGCCTCGCCCGCCTCGCACGGCTCGTGATGCGCCGCCCCATCGGGGTCACCACCCTGGCGGTGGCCGTGTTGCTGGCACTCGGGGCGCCGTTCCTCGGGGCACGCTTCTCGACGCCGGACTACCGGGTGCTGCCCGAGGGCAACGCCGCCCGCGAGGCCAACGAGGTGCTGCGGGCGGACTTCACCAACGCAGGGTCCGGAGCGTTCTCCGTGGTAGCGCCGACGGCGGTGGCGGCGAACGTGCAAGCCGACCTCGCCACCCGCCTGTCCACCCTCGACCACGTCGCTCGCGTCGAGTCCGGCGCCGGGGTGTTCGTCGAGGGGAGCCGGGTCGACGCCAGAGCCCCCGGCGACGTCTGGTCCTCGGCCACCGCCACGCGCTGGGACGTCGTGCCGGCGGTCGAGCCGACCTCGGCCGACGCCCAGTCGCTGGTGGCCGAGATCCGCGACCTCGACGCCGTCCCCGAGCTGCTCGTGGCCGGCGACGCCGCATCGCTGGTCGACACCAAGGCCGCCATCGCCGACCGCCTCCCCCTCGTCGGGGCGATCATCGCCGTGGCGACGCTCGCCCTGATGTTCCTGCTGCTCGGCTCGGTGCTGTTGCCGATCAAGGCGGTGGCGCTCAACCTGTTGAGCCTGACCGCCACCTACGGGGCGATGGTGTGGATCTTCCAGGACGGCAACGGCGCCGACCTGTTGGGCTTCACGCCCACCGGGGCGATCGACACGACGATGCCGATCCTCATGTTCTGCGTCGCCTTCGGCCTCAGCATCGACTACGAGGTGTTCCTGCTGTCACGCATCCGCGAGGAGCGCGACCACGGCGCCGACACCGAGACCGCGACCGCCCGGGGCCTGCAGCGCACCGGGGGCATCGTCACGGCCTCCGCGGTGCTGCTGGCGGTCACCTTCGGCGCCTTCGCCGCCGGCGGGACGACGTTCATCAAGCTGTTCGGCATCGGGCTGGCCGTCGCCGTGCTGGCCGACGCCTTCATCGTGCGGGTCACCCTGGTGCCCGCCCTCATGCGCCTGCTCGGCGACCGGGTGTGGTGGTCACCGGCGTGGCTGGCCCGCCTGCACCGCCACGTCGAACCCGGCGCCTCGGGCCGCTCCGGCTCCGCCGAGGTCATCGACCTCACCGGCTCCGATCTCGCCGGATCCGATCCCACCGATCGAGACCCGGCGGACCGGCCGAGTGAGCGCCTCGATGCTCAGCCCTCGCGGTAATCGCCGAACGAACGGTCACGATCTGACAGGGCCTCGGTCAGCGGCTTGTCGCGCAGGCTCTTCAGGTAGGCGCGGGAGGGCGCCTGGTGGAAGCCGAGGGGCTGGATGTCGGCGGTGGCGCGCATCGAGGTCTCCATGCCCATGACGTCGAAGGCCCGCCGCACCACCCGCTTGTTGAGCGCCAGCAGCTCGGGCGGCACCTTGGCGATGCGCTCGCACACCCCGAGCACGTGGTCGTCGAGGTCGCCGGCGTCGGTGGCGTCGTTGGCAAAGCCCCACTCGACCGCCTGGTCACCGGTCATCGAGTCGCCGGTGAGGACGTACTCCATGGCCTTGCGCAAGCCGAGGTACCACGGCTGCCAGGTCGTGTCCGGCGGCGACATCAGCCGCACCGGCGGGTAGCCGATGCGGGCGTCGTGGGCGACGTAGAGCAGATCGCACGCCGCCGCCAGCTCGGTGCCCCCGGCCAGGCACCAGCCGTGGACCTGGCCGACGATCGGGGTGGCCATGTGCATCATCTCGATCCACCCCTCGACGAGGTGGCGGGCCCACCACCCGTCCACCTGGGACGCCGGGCGGAACGGCGCCTCGGACGGGTCCTGGCCCAGGTCGTAGCCGGCGGAGAAGCACTCACCGGCGCCCCGGATGACGATGGCCCGCACGTCCTGGTCGGCGTCAGCGTCGTGGAGGTGGTCGAACAGCTGGGTCCGCAGACCGTTGGACAAGGCGTTGCGCTTGTCGGGACGGTCCAGGGTGAGGCGGACCACGTGGTCCGCAGGATCGTCACGCCGCACCAGCACCTGATCAGACATCACCGCTCCCCTGGCCAGGCGGGTGGGACCGCTGACCGGTGGCCCAGTATCGTCGGATGTGACGCCTGGTTCGAGTGAGCCCGGCCGACGGCGAGGAGGCGGCGTGGCCGGCACGGGCAGCGATCTCGAGGACTGGACGAGCGAGGCCCGACGCTGGCTCGAGGCCAACGCCGAGCCCCGCCGTGCCGACGACGACGCGTCGCCCACGGCGGTGTGGGGCGAGGGCGAGTTCAGCGTGTCGGTGTTCCACTCGCTGTCCTACGAGGAGGAGCGCAAGCTCCTCGACTCGCTGATGGACTGGCAGCAGCGCGTCTTCGACGCCGGCTACGGGGCCATCACCTGGCCAGAGGAGCTGGGCGGGGCGGGGCTGTCCAGGGACCACGAGAAGGCCTGGTTCAGAGAGCTCAGCCGCTTCCGGACGCCGCCCGGTCACGAGACGCACTCGGTGACGACGGGTCTGATGGCCCCCGGCGTGCGGGCGTTCGGCACCCCCGAGCAGCAGCAGCGGTGGATCCCGGACTTCTTGCGGACGACGGTGCTGTGCTGCCAGCTGTTCTCTGAGCCCGGCGCCGGCAGCGACCTCGCCAACCTGTCGTGTCGGGCCGAGCGCGACGGCGACGAGTGGGTGCTGAACGGCCAGAAGGTCTGGAGCTCGGGGGCGGCGTTCTCTGAGTGGGGGATGGCCATCACCCGCCACGACCCCAGCGTCGCCAAGCACAAGGGGATGACGGCCTTCGTCATCCCGATGGACCTCCCCGGCATGGAGGTCAGGCCGATCCAGCAGATGTCGGGCGGGACGTCGTTCAACGAGGTCTGGTTCGACGACGTGCGGATCGCCGACGACATGCGCCTCGGCGACGTGGGTCTCGGCTGGAAGGTCGCCCTCACCGTCTTGGGGTTCGAGCGGGGCTCGTCCTCGGGTGGCGGGCACGGCAAGGTCGGCGGCAACTGGCACGACGTGCGCATGCTCGCCGAGCACCTCGGCACGACCGCCGACCGGGTGCACCGCCAGGAGCTGGCCGACCTCTACACCCGGTACCGCCTGATGGGTTGGAACGCCCAGCGGGCCAGCGACAAGCTCAGGGCCGGTGAGACGCCGGGGCCCGAGGGCTCGATCGGCAAGCTGTTCTGGGCCGACAACCTCCGCCGCATCGGCAACTACACCGCCGCCGCGCTGGGGCCTCGGATCACCGCCGACTCGGGCGAGTGGGGCACCTTCGCCTGGACCGAGCACCTCCTCGGGGCGCCGGGCTACCGCATCGCCGGGGGATCTGATGAGGTGCAGCGCAACATCGTGGGCGAGCGGGTCCTCGGCCTGCCCGGCGAGCCCCGGGTGGACAAGGACCGGCCCTGGAACGAGATCCCCCGCTGACACCGGCCGCTCGACCCGCCGGCTGCTCGGGGCGCTGACCCCGGAACCACGGCCCGGGGCGACCCCCAGCTCAGCCCAGCGAGGCGGCGAAGCGTTCGGACAGGTGCTCTCCGGCGGTCGTCGGCGGGTAGCGGGCCGGCCGAGCGTCGCTGATGCAGGTGGGCAGCGTCTCGATGACGGCGTCGTGGTCGAGATCGAAGAAGGTCGCCATGGAGTACCGGTCGCGGCCGGCCACCCCACGCACCCGGTGCGGTGTCGAACGGAACCGGTCGTTGGTCCAACGCTGCAGCAGGTCGCCGATGTTGACCACGAAGGTGCGGGGGATGGCCGGCACCTCGGCCCACTCGCCGTCGAGGCCAGCGACCTCGAGCGAGCCGGCGTCGTCTTGGGCCAACACGGTGATGGCGCCCCAGTCGGTGTGCGCGCCCGCCCCGAAGCTGCGTGGCCCCGCCGAGGGGTGGCGCGGTGGGTAGCGCATGACGCGCAGCGTGCACACCGGTGCGCGGTGGAAGCTGGCGAAGTGGCGTTCGTCGAGGTCGAGCGACAGGGCGATGCCGCGCAGCAGGCGCTCGGCGAGGGCCATCGTGGCGGCGTGGTACGGCTCGATGACCTCCCGGAAGCCCTCCAACGGCGGCCACCGGTTGACGCCTTGCATCCTCGAGCCCGACGTGGCGGCGAGCCACTCGGGCCCGAAGGACCAGGCCTCCTTGGCGTCGACGTCGGCATGGGGGTCGAGGCGCTGGCGGCCGACCGGGTCGTAGCCCCGGTTGAGGTGCTCGTCGTCCCAGACCAGGGCCCGCTTGGCCTCGTCGGGAAGGTCGAACACGGCCCGGGTGGCGTCCATCGCCTGATCGACGAGGTGGGCGTCGATCCCGTGGTCGGCCACCACGAGGAAGCCCACGTGCTCGCACGCCCGCCCGATGCGCTGGCCGCAGCGGCGGCGCACGGCCGGGTCCCCGGCGGCGAGGTCACCGATCTCGACGATGGGGATCGACGTGCCGAGGGTCACCGGTGCGACGCTAGTGGTGTGCCGCCGAACCGGGGCGCTGAGCCCATGGCGAGGATGCGACGCGCTACGAGGTCACAGAGGTGACCGGCGTGTGAGAGCACGGGCAGGGCCGGCGCCCGGAGCCTCCCGGCGCCATGCCGGTAGCATTGCTCCCTCGTGCCCTTGCGCTCGGACCGGCGGAACCTCGCCATCATCGCCCACGTCGACCACGGCAAGACCACCCTGGTCGACGGACTGCTCCGCCGGACCGGGGCGTTCAGCGCCCACGAGGTCATCGCCGACCGGGTGATGGACTCGATGGACCTCGAACGGGAGAAGGGCATCACCATCCTCGCCAAGAACACGTCGATGACGTGGGGCGAGGTCGTGTTGAACATCGTCGACACGCCCGGCCACTCCGACTTCGGTGGCGAGGTCGAGCGGGCGCTCACCATGGTCGACGCCGTCGTGCTCGTCGTCGACGCCGCCGAGGGGCCCCTGCCCCAGACGCGCTTCGTGCTGCGCAAGGCCCTCGCCCGCGACCTGCCCGTCATCCTCGTCATCAACAAGGTCGACCGACCCGACGCCCGCACCGCTGCGGTGCTCGACGAGGTCTACGAGCTGTTCTTCGACATCGACGCCGCCGAGCACCAGATCGAGTTCCCCGTCGTGTACGCCTCGGCCAAGCAGCGGTGGGCGTCGCTCACCGCCCCCCCACCCCCCGGCGACATCGATGCCCCCGACGACGCCCGACTCGCCGAGGACGGCGATCTGGCCGTGCTGTTGGACGTGCTGGTCGAGCACGTGCCGCCGCCCAGCTACACCGAGGGTGCGGCCCTGCAGGCCTGGGTGACCAACCTGGACGCCTCGCCCTACCTCGGACGTCTGGCGCTGTGCCGCGTCGTGGAGGGCGTCCTCGCCAAGGGGGCCCAGGTCGCCCGGTGCCGGGTGGACGGCACCATCGAGCGGGCCAAGATCACCGAGCTGCTGATGACCCGTCACCTCGAACGGGTCCCGGCCACCGAAGCCGGGCCGGGCGATCTGGTCGCCGTCGCCGGCTTCGACGACGTCATGATCGGCGAGACCCTGGCCGACCCGACCGAACCCCAGTCGCTGCCGGTCATCACCGTCGACGAGCCGGCCCTGTCGATGACCGTCGGCATCAACACCTCGCCCCTGGCCGGGCGCGAGGGCGACAAGGTCACCGCCAGGCTGCTCGAGACCCGCCTGCGCTCGGAGCTGGTCGGCAACGTCAGCCTGCGGGTCGAGCCCACCGCCCGCCCCGACACCTGGGAGGTGCAGGCTCGCGGCGAGCTGCAGCTGGCGGTGCTCGTCGAGACGATGCGTCGCGAGGGCTTCGAGCTCACCGTCGGCAAGCCTCGCGTCGTGACCCGAGAGATCGACGGGGTGCTGCACGAACCGACCGAGCGGGTCACGATCGATGTCCCCGAGGAGCACCTCGGCGCCGTCACCCAGCTGATGGCCGCCCGCAAGGGTCGCATGATCGACCTGGTGAACCACGGCACCGGCTGGGTGCGCATCGACCACGTCGTACCCGCTCGTGGGCTCATCGGGTTCCGCACCGAGCTGATGACCGAGACCCGCGGCACCGCGGTCATGAACCAGGTCGCCGAGGGATCAGAGCCCTGGGTCGGCGAGCTGCGCACCCGCCGGACGGGTTCGTTGGTGAGCGACCGGGACGGCCCGGTCACCACCCACGCCCTGCTCGGCCTGCAGGAGCGGGCGACGATGCTCGTCGAGCCGGGCACCAAGGTCTACGGCGGCATGATCGTCGGCGAGAACGCTCGGTCAGAGGACATGGACGTCAACGTCTGCCGCGAGAAGAAGCTGACCAACCATCGGGCGGCGGCCGCCGACGAGACCGTCCGCCTCACGCCGCCGCGACGCCTCACGCTCGAACAGGCCCTCGAGCTCATCGCCGACGACGAGTGCGTCGAGGTCACCCCCGCCGCGGTGCGGCTGCGCAAGGTCGAGCGCGACGCCACGTTGCGCGCCCGTGAGGCCAAGCGCTTCAAGCAGGCCCGCGCCTGATCGCTGCAGCGTCGCCGCCGGGCTGAACCACGCCCCCGAGCGCCCGGGAGCGGCTGGCTGCTCGATGTCGCCCGCCCCGGACGCGCCCGTCGGGGCCGAAGCCTTCAGCCGACGGGTCGATGGCCCGACGAGGACCCGGTGCGAGATGGCGCCGGGAGCCGAGACGTCGACGCGATGATGGACAGACCGCCGTCGCGCCGACGAGGAGGGCAGGTGGACGGCCGGGCCGATTGGTACAAGGACGCCATCATCTACCAGGCGCACGTCAAGACGTTCGCTGACGCCACCTCCGACGGCATCGGTGACTTCACCGGCTTCCGCCGGCGTCTCGACCACCTCGAGGCGCTCGGGGTGACCGCCGTGTGGTTGCAGCCCTTCTACCCCTCGCCGCTGCGCGACGACGGCTACGACATCGCCGAGTACTGCGAGGTGCACCCCAGCTACGGCACCCTCGACGACTTCGACGCCTTCCTCGCCGATGCCCACGCCCGGGGCATCCGCGTCATCACCGAGCTCGTCATCAACCACACGAGCGACGCCCATCCCTGGTTCCAGCGCGCCCGCCGAGCCGCCCCCGGGACGACCGAACGCGACTTCTACGTCTGGAACGACACGGCGGACCGCCACCCCGACGTCCGCATCATCTTCTCTGACTTCGAGACGTCCAACTGGACGTGGGACCCGGTCGCCGGGGCCTACTACTGGCACCGCTTCTACCACCACCAGCCAGATCTGAACTTCGACAACCCGGCGGTGCGCGCCGCGGTGTTCGACGTCTGTGACTTCTGGATGCGACGCGGCGTCGACGGCGTGCGGCTCGACGCCGTGCCCTACCTGTACGAGCGCGACGGCACGAACTGCGAGAACCTGCCCGAGACCCACGACCTGCTCCGACGTCTGCGAGCCCACGTGGATGCGAACTACGGCGACCGGGTCCTGTTGGCCGAGGCCAACCAGTGGCCCGAAGACGCGGTCGAATACTTCGGCGCCGGCCCCGATGGCGACGAGTGCCACATGGCCTTCCACTTCCCCGTCATGCCGCGGCTCTACATGGCCGTGGAGCGTGAAGACCGCATGCCCGTGGTCGACATCCTCGAACAGACCCCCGACATCCCCCGCAGCGCCCAGTGGGCGACGTTCCTGCGCAACCACGACGAGCTGACCCTCGAGATGGTCACCGACGAAGAGCGCGATCACATGTACCGGGCCTACGCCGGCGATGAGCGCATGCGGGTCAACCTCGGCATCCGTCGCCGCCTCGCCCCCCTGCTCGGCAACGACCGACGGCGCATCGAACTGATGAACGTGCTGCTGTTCTCGCTGCCGGGGACGCCGGTCATCTACTACGGCGACGAGATCGGCATGGGCGACAACGTCGACCTCGGCGACCGCGACGGGGTGCGCACGCCCATGCAGTGGAGCCCTGACCGCAACGCCGGGTTCTCCGACGCCGCTCCGGATCAGCTGTACCTCCCCCTCGTGGCGGACGGGCCGTATCGCCACGAGTCGCTGAACGTCGAGACCCAGGAGCGTGACGCCTCGTCGCTGCTGTGGTGGATGCGGCGCCTCGTCGCCCAGGCCAAGCAGCTGCCCCAGCTCGGCCGGGGGACCATCCGCTTCCTCGAACCCGACAACCCCCGGGTGCTGGCCTTCGTGCGCGAGCTCGACGGCGAGCACCCCGTGCTCGTGGTGGCCAACCTGTCCCGCCACGCCCAGGCCGTCGAGCTCGACCTGTCCGACCTCATCGGTGCGGTTCCCGTCGAGGTGTTCGGACGCACCCGGTTCGCACCCGTCGGCGAGCACGGCTACCACCTCACGCTGGGGCCTCACGGTGCGTTCTGGTTGGAGCTGACCGAGGCCTGCCACGACGCCGCCGGTGGTGCGCCGGTGCCGACCCTCACCGTCGGCGAGCGGTGGGAGCACCTGTTGGACCCGAGGGCGGGGGGCGCGCTCGCCGCCGCCCTGTCCCGCCACGTCATCGCTCAGCGCTGGTACCGAGGGTCGAGGGCGCCCGGTGCGTCCGTGGGCATCGAGCGGTCGATCGTGCTCGGTCCGCCGGGCGGCCGGATCGCGCTCGTCGTGGTCGACGTCCAGGCCCCAGAACAGCGGCGGGCCAGGTACCTGGTCACGCTCGGTGCGCTGACACCCGACGGCGCCGATGACGTCGCCACCCACCACCCCGATGCGCTGGTGGCCCACACCGTCGACGCCGCCGGGCACCCCACCGGGGCCCTCGTCGACGCCATGGTCGACGACGCCTCGGTCGCCACCCTCCTCACCGCCCTCGGTGACCCCCACGCCGACCTCGACGTCCGGTGGGCCACACGAACCGGCCAGCTCCTCGGTGCGCCTGGGATGATCGGCCGTCCCCGGTACGAGATCGACAGCACGACCGTGACCGTCGACGATGCGGCGGTCATCAAGTTGATGAGGCGGGTCGACTTCGACCCGCACCCCGAGGTCGAGGTGGGGGCCGAGCTCACCGCCCAGCGCTTCGCCCACGTCCCCGAGCTGCTCGGCTCGGTGCAGGCGGTGGGCGACGGGCCACCCATCACCCTGGCGGTGATCCACGACCACATCACCCACGACGGCGACCTGTACGGACGCACCCTCGACGAGCTCGATCGCCTCGTGGACCGGGTGGTCGTCGAGGCACCCGTCCCACCCGCTGCGACTTCACCGCAGGGTCTCGGCCAGGGTGGCGCGACGATCGTCCCGCCCGAGCTGGCCACGCTGGTCGACGAGAGCATCGAGCACGCCGAGCTGCTCGGCCAGCGGGTCGCCCAGCTGCACCTCGCCCTGGCGGCGGGGGCCGGGCCGGCGTTCGCCCCCGACCAGCTCGGCGCGCACGGCCGACGGGCCCTCGAGCAGTCGATGCGGGCCTCGATCCGTGCGGCGCTGAGGCGCCTGCGCCAGGCCCGCGGGGCGCTGGCGGAGTCGGATGCCCCGGTGGCAACAGCGGTCCTCGGCGCCGAGGCCGCACTGCTCGCGCGTCCCCGACGCCTGCGCTCCCTCGACACGATCACCCGCATCCGGGTGCACGGCGACCTCGGCCTCGCACAGGTGCTGCACACCCCCGCCGGTGATCTGGTGATCACCGACTTCGACGGCGACCCGGCGCTCAGCACCGGGCAACGCCGCATCAGGCACTCGCCGTTGCGTGACGTGGCTGACGTGCTGTGCTCCTACTCGACGGCCACCCGCCGTGCGCTGCTGCGGGCCCACCGCCGAGGGGCGCTCACCCCGACCCGGCGCGACGAGGTCGAGCGGTGGCTCGGCGCCTGGGAGCGGGCGGTCGGAGCAACGTTCCTCCAGGCCTACCTCGCCGTCGACGCCGTCCACGAGCTGGTGCCGTGTCGTGCGGGTCGAGGTCTGCTCCTCGATCTGCACGTCCTCGATCGTCGGTGTCGGGAGATCGACGAGATCGCCACCGAGATCATCGAACGGGGAGGCTCCCCCCGCGCCGGGGACCTCGGTGCTCTGCTCGGCCGTCTGCGGGACGCCGTGCCCGGTCCCGACGAGGGGACGGTCGTCGCCCCAGGGTGCGACGCCGAGCCGGTGGCGGCCCCGCCCCTGGCGATGCCGCTCAGGCGCTGAGGCGCAGGGGCAGTCGACGGGGGCCGCGCACCTGCCCGCCGGCCCACGTCACCGCGTCGGGGTCGGCGAGGGAGAACTCGGGCAGGCGTTCGAGGAACACGCCGAGGGCGACGTTCATCTCCATGCGAGCCAGGTTCGAGCCGGCACAGCGGTGGATGCCCGAGCCGAAGGCCACGTGGCGGTTGCGCTCGCGATCGATGACCACCTCATCGGCTCGCTCGAAGACCTTGGGATCACGGTTGGCGGCGGGGAAGTTCATCAGCACCCGGTCACCCTCACGGATGTGCACGCCGGCGACCTCCACGTCAGCGGTGGCGATGCGGGCCATGGTCACCGGGGCATAGGCTCGCAGCAGCTCCTCGGTGGCCGTCGGCACCAGCTCGGGCTCGGCGACGAGGCGGCGACGGTCCTCGGGGTGGCCGGCCAGGTGCCACAGGGCCGAACCGATCGAGCTCCACGTCGTGTCGATGCCGGCGATCAGCATGAGGTTGCAGGTGCCGATGACGTGCTTGACGTGGACGGGCTCGCCGTCGTGGGTGGCGGCCAACATGAACGAGATGAAGTCGTCGCGAGGGTTGGCCTGGCGATCGGCGACCTCGGCGAACAGGTACTCCATCAGCTTCTGGCGGCTGGCGAGGCGGACCTCTGGGTCGGTGAGGCCGATCTCGAGCACCCCACGCACCCACTCGACGAACTCGTCGACGCGCGCCTCGTCGAAGCCCATCATGTGGGCGATGACCCGGGGCGGGATCTGTTGGGCGTACTCGGCGGCGCCGTCGACGACGTCACGACCCTCGAGATCGTCGACGAGGCGGTGGCAGAGCTGCTCGGTGAAGGGGCGGTGGTCCTCGACGGCCCGGGGCGAGAAGTACGGCAGGATGAGCCGGCGAGCCCAGGTGTGCTCGGGCGGATCCGAGCTGATCGGCGGGGCCGACACCCCGTAGGTGGGGTCGTCCTCGTCGAGGATGCGGGTGAGGGGCACCACGGTCGGCTCGTCTGAGGACAGCTCGGGCACGATCTTGGCCATGGCCTGGACGTCGGCGTAGTCGACGGGCAGCCAGGCGCTGCCGTACCGCTCGGAGTGCGCGACGGGGCAGCCCTGGGCCCGCAACGAATCCCAGATGGGGAACGGGTCGCGCACGTAGGCCGGGTCGAAGATGTCGTAGTCGGTGGCCCAGTCGAGATCTCGGTCGATCGAGGTCATCGTGTTCGCCCTCCCCCGGCGGCGCCCGGTCACGTGACCAGGGACACGCGCGATCCTATCGCCGCCCCTCCCCGGTGCCAGGGGCGAACCGGCGGTCGTGCGGCCCGGCGGTCGTGCGGGCTGCTGGCTCCGCTGGCCTCAGGTCGCGTCGCGATCGATGGCGTCGTCGCCGACGCCGGGGACCTCGAGCTGGACGACCGCTCGATCGGCCAGCAGCGGTGCGAGGTGCTCGCCGATCACGGCGCGATGGACAGGATGGTCCCGGTAGGTGCGCCATCCGTCGATGTCGGCGAAGTCGCCGACGACGGCGAAGTCCCACGATCCGTCGGAGAGGGCCAGATCGGGGCCGAGCTCGTAGGCGACGATCTCGGGGATCGCCGCAGGCAGGGCGTCGAGCGCGGCGGTCAACCGAGCGACCGCACCGGGATCTGCGCCGTTGACGAAGCGGAACATGGCGATGTGACGCAGCACTCGGTGCCTCCTGGGCGTCGGTTCGCTGCCGCTACTGCAGCCCGAGGAACGAGCCGCCGTCGACCGGGATCGAGGCCCCGGTCACGAAGCGGGCGGACTCCGAGCACACGAACGCGACGACCCGGCCGAAGTCGGCGGCGTCACCCACCCCGCCGGTCGGCTGGCGGGCGGCGAGCGCTGACAGGTCATCGCCCCAGACCTGGCGGATCCGATCGGTGTCGTGGGTGCCGGGCTGGACGGTGTTGACCGTGACGCCGTCGGCGGCGACCTCGGCGGCGAGGGTCTTCAGGTAGCCGGTGAGGCCCGGGCGGGCGGTGTTGGACAGCACGAGCCCCGGGATCGGCTGGCGCACCGAGATCGAGGTGATCGCCACGACCCGGCCCCAGCCGCGCTCGCGCATGGCCGGCACCACCGCAGCACACATCGCCACCGGGGCGATCACCACGGCCTCCAGGGTCGTGGTGTAGGCGGCCACCTCGGTGGTGCCGGCGTCACCGGTGGGCGGGCCGCCGGCGTTGATGACCAGCACGTCGAGCCCCCCGAGGGCGTCGACGGCGGCGTCGACCACCCGGGTGGCCCCCTCGGCGGTGCCCACGTCACCGACCACGGCCACCGCGCCGTCGAGGTCGGCCACGGTCTCGGCCACCCGACCGGCGTCACGGCCGTTGACCGCCACCCGGCATCCGGCCTCGGCGAGGGCAACTGCGGTGGCCCGCCCGAGACCAGCCGACGAGGCGGTCACGAGGGCTCGACGTCCGGCGATGCCGAGATCCACGACGGGCGACCCTACCCGGCCCGCTCGAGGTGTCGGGGCGCTGTCGAGGCTCATCGCCGGGACCCCCTGCGCCCCACCGTCTCCTAGCGTGCGGCCATGACCGGCCCCCTGGCCTCGATCCCGTCGCCGGGGACCAACACCCTGTCGATCGGTCCGCTCGACTTCCGCCTCTACGGCATGATGATCGCCCTCGGCGTCGTCGCCGCCGTGCTGATCACCCAGCGCCGGTGGACCGCACGGGGTGGCGCAGCCGACGACATCTCGGCCATCGCGGTGTGGGCGGTGCCGGCGGGGATCGTCGGCGCACGGATCTACCACGTGCTCACCGACCTCGGGGACTACACCGACGACCCGGTCTCGGCGCTCTACATCTGGCAGGGCGGCCTCGGCATCTGGGGAGCCATCGCCGGCGGCATCGTGGGCGGCTGGTTCGTCGCCCGACAGCGTGGCCTCGACGTGGTGGCGCTCCTCGACGCCGTCGTCCCCGGCCTGCTCGTCGCCCAGGCCATCGGGCGCCTCGGCAACTGGTTCAACCGGGAGCTGTTCGGGCGACCGACCGAGCTCCCGTGGGGGTTGGAGATCCCGGCCGGGGACCGACCGCCGGCGTTCCTCGACGCCGCCACGTTCCACCCCACCTTCGCCTACGAGGCGCTGTGGAACCTGGCGCTGGCCGGCGTCCTCGTGCTGGTCGCACGCCGGTGGACCTCGGCGCGTCCCGGGTCGATCTTCGGGCTGTACGTGGCCGGCTACTGCGCCGGGCGGGTGTGGATCGAGATGCTGCGCATCGACCCGGCGCAGCAGATCCTCGGCCAACGGCTCAACGTGTGGACCTCGATCCTCGTCGGTGGGGCGGCGGTGGCGTGGTTGGCGCTCGCCAACCGGGGCCGCTCGCCGGCCACCCGTTCCAGCGACGGACCGACGACCGGGCAGACGCTCGGGACGAGCTGACGACCGCTGGTCGATCCGGTCACCGGAGCCGATCCAGGCGGGCCGCCAGGTGGGCCCGTTCGGCCTCGTTGGTCGACAGCTCGACGGCCAGGCGGTACGAGGCCCGGGCCAGCTCGACGTCGCCGAGCCGGCGGGCCAGCTCGGCCCGGACCGCGGGCACGCGGTGGTTGCCGGGCAGGGCATCGTCGAGGCCGACGAGCAACGCAAGGCCGGCTCCTGCGCCGGCGGTCTCGGCCACGGCGACGGCGCGGTTGAGTCGCACGACCGGCGAGCCCGTCCTCGACTCCAGCTCGGCGTAGCACCCGGTGATGGTGGACCAGTCCGTCGCCGCCGCGATGCGCGCCCGGGCGTGCTCGGCTGCGATGCGTGCCTGCAGGCGGAGCTCCTCGGCGTACCCGTCGACGGGCTCGAGGCCGTCGACGAGCTCGAGCCCCACCCGGATCTCGTCGTGGCGCCAACGTGACCGGTCCTGGTCGGCCAACGTGACCAGACGCCCCCCGCTCGCCCGGGCATCCCGGCGCGAGTGCTGCAACGTCACCAACGCCAGCAGGGCCCGGACCTGTGGTGCCTCAGGAACCAGGTGGCCGAGGATCGCAGCGAGGCGCACCGCCTCACCGGCCAGGTCGTTGCGAGTCGGGTCCGTGCCGGTAGCGGGTGCGTAGCCCGCCGTGAAGGCCAGGTAGATGGTCCGGCAGACCTCGTCGAGGCGTGCTGTCAGCTCCTCGGCGACCGGCGAGCCCAACGGGATGCCCGCTCGCACGATCTTGCGCTTGGCCCTGGTCAACCGTGCCGCCATCGTCGGCGTCGAGACGAGGAACAGGCGTGCGATCTGATCGGTCGGGGTTCCGACGACCAGGCGGAGCGCGAGCGCCGACCGGGACGGGCGCGGCAACGCCGGGTGGCAGCACAACAGGATGAGGTGAAGGCGCTCGTCGGTGAGGGTGTCGACGGGGTCGGCGGCGTCGACGCCGGGCACCCACCCGGGGGCGGTGACCAGCAGCGGGGCCTTGCGGCCCGCCATCGCCTCGGCCCGCACGCTGGCGATGATCTGGCGGTGGGCGGTGGTGTAGAGCCACCCGGGCGGGTTCGTCGGGACCCCGTCGTGCCCCCACCGCTCGGCGGCACGGGCGAACGCCTCGGCGAGCGCGTCCTCGCACAGATCGAGGCGCCGGGTGCGGGTCACGAGCAAGGACAGCAGCCGACCCCACTCGGAGCGGTGCAACGCCTCGATCGTCACGTCAGGGCGCGTCGATGACGGGCCGGAGGTCGATGTCGTAGCCGGGCAGGACCCGGCACAGCTCGATGACCGTGTCCAGGTCAGGAGCTGTGAGCAGGTAGAAGCCGCCGATGTGCTCGGCCGCCTCGGTGAACGGCCCGTCGGTGATCGTCAGCTCGTCGGCGCGGGTGCGCAGCGTCGTGGCCGTCGAGCCGTCCCCGAGGGCCTCGCCGCCCAGGATCTCCACGCCCGCCCGGGCCTCGCACGCCTCCCCGAAGGCCACGTGCTGGGCCATCCCAGCTGCTTGCTCCTCGGCAGAGAGCTCGTCCCAGGCCGGCATGTCACCGTTCCCGGCGAGCAGGATGAAGTACTTCACGGTGGTCTCCTCGGTGTCGTCGTCGGCGACCCTCGCCGACACCACCATGACGCGTCAGATCGCGCCGAATCGACAGCGCAGCGCCGAATCGACAGCTCGAGCGCCGAATCGACAGCTCGAGCGCGTCGAGGGCACCCTGAGGCATGGCGGCCCACGGGGCCGGTGGGTGCGCCCGGCTCACCCGACGCCCCAGGGGTTCACGACACCACGAGCCCGACGCCGCTGCGGCGGGGGTCGCCGACGGCGAGGCCTGGTGGAGCGACGAGGTGCACGCCCCCGAAGTACAGGTCACGCCCGGGCCAGCGGTTGACGGCCAGGTCGCCGGCGGCGTCGACGAGTCGTCCGGCGCCCGGCTCGATCTGCAGCGTGGTGCCGTCCCAGTGGATCCGGCCGGCGCGCACCGCCTCGGCCGGGTCGACGCCCCGGCGAGCGATGGCGTCGACGACGAGGGTCAGCGCCGAGCGGATCCGTTCGCTGCCCCCGCTGCCGAGGGCCACGACCTGGCCGTCGGGCATCTCGATGACCGTGGGCGCCATCATCGAGGCGATCCGCTCACCGGGCACGGCGGTACCGGGACCGGCGGGCTGCAGGTCGGCCTCGCCCATCACGTTGTTGAGCTGCACCCCGGTGCCGGGGACGAACTCCCCCGATCCGCTGCCGTTGGAGCTGGTCATGGCGGCCACCGCCCCGTCGGCGTCGGCGACGCTGATGTGGGTGGTGCCACGGTCCGCACCGGCCCCGAACCGCCGCCGAGCGCCGGCGAGGGCCACGATCGCGGCGACGGGGGTGGCGCCGGCCGCCAGATCGGCGAGGCCGTGGGCGACGAGCCGGCCGCCCAGCGCCGGCGCGGGGTTGGTGCGCACCACCGCCCCGGCGTGCTCGATGCGCAGGGGCGCTCGCACCACCACCTCGTAGGCGGCGACGTCGGCCGCGGTGACCGCGCCGCCGAGCTCGGCGGCGGTGAAGGACCGGCGGCGCCCGGTGGCGACGTCGTTGAGCAGGTCGGCGAGATCGGCGGCGACGAAGCGGTCACCTGGGCCCAGCACCCGGCCGCCCGGGGCGAACAGGCGACGGCCCTCAGGGGTGCGGGTCAGCACCGGGGCCAACAGCTCGACGAGCTGCCCCCCGGCGGAGTCCAACGTCACGCCCGCCCGGGCTGCGGCTGCGGCCGGTGCGACGACGTCGGCGAGCGGGAGGCGTCCGTGGCGGTCGTGCACTGCCAGCCACATGGCCAGGGCGCCGGGCACGCCCACCGAGGACGGGCCGACGCCGAACAGCTGCGTCGCCCCGGCAAAGCGGATGGGGACCTCATCGATCCTTGGCTCACCGCCGTCAGCGGTGGGGCGGGCGGCACCGGCGGGGGCGACGTCGGGCCCGATCGTCGCGGCGTCGAGCCCGGGGGCAGTGACAAAGCCGTCGAGCACCTCCACGGTGCCCCCCGGTGACCGCCACAGGCAGAACCCTCCCCCGGCGGGGCTGGTGAGGCACGGCTCGGCCACGGTCGCTGCCATGGCGGCCGCCACGACGGCATCGGCTGCGCTCCCGCCCGCCGACAAGAGCTCGGCGGCCGCCCGAGCCGTGACCGGATGACCCGCTGCGACAAGTCCTCTCAGCACACGCCAACCCTTCACCACCGCCACCATCCCCGGCGCGCACCGTCGCTCCTCACCCCGTCGACCCGACCCGACCCGACCCGACCCGACCCGACCCGACCCGACCCGACCCGACCCGACCCGACCCGACCCGACCCGACCCGACCCGACCCGACCCGACCCGACCCGACCCGACCCGACCCGAAATTGCGGACCTCAGCGGGGTGTCGCCCCACGCAGCACCGCAATTTCGGTGGCGTCGGCGGCACGAACCGAAATTGCGGGCCGCAGCGGTGTCAGGTGCCGCTGTCCTCCGCAGTTCTGGGATGCGCCGGGACGGCCCGACCGCGGGGGGCCGGCCAGGGGGGCCGCGTGGCGTGGCGCCGTCACGCCTCGGAGTGCGTCACCGGCTCCTCGCCCATCCACTCACGGAGGGTGTTCTTCAGCTTGATCTGCTGGATGAAGATGTCGTGCTCGGGGCCCAGCTCGTCACGGCCGGGTTGCGGGCTCTTGAAGTAGAAGCTGAGCCACTCCTGCACCCCGGACTCGCCCGCACGGGCGGCGAGATCCATGAACAGGGCGAGATCGAGCACCAGGGGCGCGGCGAGGATCGAGTCCCGGCACAAGAAGTTGACCTTGATCTGCATCGGGTAGCCCATCCACCCGAAGATGTCGATGTTGTCCCACCCCTCCTTGTTGTCGCCCCGGGGCGGGTAGTAGTTGATCCGCACGACGTGGTCGATCTCGCCGTAGAGCTCGCCGTAGAGCTCGGGTTGCAAGATGGTGTCGAGCACGCCGAGCTTGGACACCTCCTTGGACCGGAAGTTCTCGGGGTCGTCGAGCACCTCGCCGTCGCGGTTGCCGAGGATGTTGGTCGAGTACCAGCCCCGCAGGCCGAGCATGCGCGACTTGAACCCGGGGGCGAGGATCGTCTTCATCAGCGTCTGCCCGGTCTTGAAGTCCTTGCCCGAGACCGGCACCTCCCGCTCGGCGGCGAGCTCGAGCATGGCCGGGGTGTCGACGGTGAGGTTGGGCGCCCCGTTGGCGAAGGGCACGCCGTTCATCAACAGGGCGTAGGCGTAGATCTGGCTCGGCGAGATCTCGGGGTCGTCGGCCTTCAGCCCCGCCTCGAAGGCGGCCAAGCTCCGGTGGACCTCGGCTGGCTCTCGGTACGCCTCGGTCGAGCCGCACCACACCGCCACGAGCCGATCGCAGCCCTCCTCGGCACGGAAGCGCACGACGTCGTCGATGAGCGCCTCGGCCAGCTCGAACTTCGACCCGCGCTTGACCCGGGTGCCGGTCAACTTCGACACCCATCGCTGGTCGAAGACGGCCTCCATGCCGTTGATGCCCTCGAGCTCGCCGGAGATCACAGCGAGGTCGCCGTCGTCGAGCACCCCGGCGGTGCGGGCGGCCTCCAACACGTTGGCGCTGATGGGGTCCCAACCGCCGAAGGCCAGATCGTCCAACCCTGCGAGCGGGACGAAGTCGCAGATCAGCGGGTTGCGGTCCTCGGCCCGGTCACCGAGGCGGATGTGGGCCATCTGGCTCACCGACCCGATGGGCGCTCGCCCGCTGCGCCGCGCGTCGAGCACACCGGCGATGAAGGTCGACGCCACCGCGCCGAGGCCGGGGGTGAGGACGCCGAGCCGTCCGGTGGCGGGGGCGATCTGTCGAGCGGTCATCGGCGCAGCATAAGACACTCGACACACGCCCCACCTCACGTTCAGGATCCCTGAACTACCGTGTCGGAGTGCGGCCAGCGCTCCCCGATCTGACGATCCGCCAGCTCGAGTACCTCGTCGCCGTCGACGCCGCCCCCACCTGGGCCGCAGCAGCGGCGGGCCTCGGCGTGACGCCCTCGGCGCTGTCCCAGGGGTTGACCGAGCTCGAGCGACGCCTGGGTGTGACGGTGTTCGAGCGCCGGGGGCGTCGACGGGCCCTGCGCGACGAGATGACCCCGGTCATCGCCCATGCCCGAGCCGTGTTGGGTCTGACCTCTGACCTCGCGAGCTGGGCCGACCGAACGAGATCAGGACGGACCGGCCCGCTGCGCCTCGGGATGATCGACGCCAGCGCCACGGGCCATCACTCGGAGGTCCTGCACGACTTCCGGCGCCGCCGACCCGACGTCGAGCTGCGCCTGACCGTCGCCCCGTCGGCCGAGCTGCTAGCCGGCCTGGTGGACGCCGAGATCGACCTGGCCGTGTGCGTCGCACCGCCCCGCCCCGCATCGGGCATCGACGTCGAGGTGGTTGCCACCGACGAGATGGTCGTCTATGCCCCCGCCGGCGCCGATCACGCCGCAGGTCTGCAGCGGTGGGGGCCCTGGGTGCTGTTCCCCCGCGGGTCCCACACCCGTGCCCTCGTCGACGAGGCCCTCGCCGGCCTCGGCGCCGCACCGCTGGAGGTCGTCGCGGAGTCCCACCAGCCCGAGGTGCTGGCGGCGATGGTCCGTCTCGGTCTCGGCTGGACCGTGCTGCCCCGCATCCAAGCCGGCGGACCCGAGCCGCTGGAGCCGATCGCCGGTGAGCCCCTCGTCTGCCGGCACCTGGTGGCTGCCCGTCGACGCGACGGCGTGCCCCGCCCGGTGGTCGACGACGTCCTCCGTGCGTTGCGCCGCCCCTGACCGCAGCGGCGCCAACGTGCGCCGAGGTCAACCAGAGCGGGCCACATCCCGGGGCAGGATCTGCGGGACGGGGTCGTAACCTCGGGCAATGGACCACGTCGATCGCCACGATCTCGACGCACTGGACGGGCTCGCTGCACGGCTCCGGTCGGTGCTGCCCGCCGACGCCGTCCACGCCTCGGCCCGCTGGGTCCGTACCCGCACCGAGTCCCTGGCCGTCCGCCAGGGAGTCGTCGAAGCACCCTCGATCGAACTCGACGAGGGCGTGATGGTCACGGTGTGGGCCGACGGCGGACTCGGATACGGCGCCACCAGCGACCTCAGCGACGACGGACTGGCCGACGCCGTGACCGCAGCCCGTCGGTGGGCGCGCATGACCGCCGGCATCGGCGTGGTGAGCGATCCACCGATCGGCCACCCCGTCGGCCGCTACTCCCCCTCGGTCGAGCGCCCCCTCGCCGAGGTCGGCCTGGCCGAGCGGGTCGACCTGCTCACCCACCACGAGGCCCGCCTAGCCGTCGACGACCGCATCGTCGACCGTCACGCCGCGCTGGTGCACCGCGACGTCACCCAGCTGCTCGTCACCAACGGCGGGGGCGACGTCCGCCAACGCTGGAGCCAGCTCATCCCCTCCATGGAGGCCGTGGCCAACGACGGCGCCGACACCCAGTCGCGCTCGCTCGGCGGCTTCTCCTTCGCCGGCCAGGGCGGCCTCGAGGTGCTCGTTCGGTTCGGGTTCGCTGACGCCGCACCCCGCCTGGCCGAGGAGGCCCTCGAGCTGCTGTCGGCGCCGAACTGCCCCTCGGGCCGCATGGGCCTGGTGCTCGACGCCGACGCCATGGTGCTGCAGATCCACGAGTCGATCGGTCACCCGCTCGAGCTCGACCGCATCCTCGGCGACGAGCGCAACTACGCCGGCACCAGCTTCGTCACCCCCGACATGTTCGGCACCTACCGCTACGGCTCCGAGCTGTTGAACGTGACCGTCGACCCCACCGTGTCCGGCGAGCTGACCAGCTACGGCTTCGACGACGACGGCACGCCCGCCACCCGCGAGCACCTCATCCGAGACGGCGTCCTCGAGCGTCCCCTCGGCGGCGCCCTTTCCCAGTCACGGGCCGGCATGGCCGGGGTGGCCAACAGCCGGGCCGAGAACTGGAACCGCCCACCCATCGACCGGATGGTGAACCTCAACGTCGAACCGGGCACCTCGAGCTTCGACGAGCTGATCGGCGGCGTCGAGCGGGGTGTGTTCCTCCAGACCAACAACAGCTGGTCGATCGACGACAGCCGCAACAAGTTCCAGTTCGGCTGCGAGCGGGGCACGCTCATCACTGACGGCGAGCTGACCACCGTGGTGCGCAACCCCGGCTACCGGGGCATCTCGGCGGAGTTCTGGCGCAACCTGTCCGCGGTGGGCGACCCATCGACCCACCGGGTGATGGGCGTGCCCAACTGCGGCAAGGGCGAGCCCAACCAGTTGGTGCTGGTCGGTCACGCCTCCCCGCCGTGTCGCTTCGACGACACGATGATCTTCGGAGGCGACCGATGACCGCGCCCCCCGTCGGTCCCGACGCCGACTTCGAGCGCTTCGACGAGCTCATCACCGAGGCGACCAGCGAGCTGCGTGGCGGTGAGGTCCTGACCGCCAACTACGACGGGGAGGCCAGCGACTTCGTGCGCTTCAACGCCGGCGACGTCCGCCAGGCCGGCACGGTCATCCAGCGCACCCTCGCCCTCGACCTGGCCGACGGGCGGCGTCACGCCACCGGCACGGTACGTCTCACCGGTGACCGCACGATCGATCGGGCCCGGGTGGGCGATCTCGTCGACGAGTTGCGAGACCAGCGTCGCTTCGTGCCCGATGACCCGTACCTGATGGTCAACACCGAGGTGACCTCGACGGTGCGCCACGTCGGCGAGGTGCTGCCCGAGCCCGGGGCGGCGGTCGCCGACGTCCGCCGGGCATCGGCGGGTCTCGACCTCGTCGGCATCCTCGCCCTCGGGTCCATCGACCACGGCTTCGCCAGCAGCCTCGGACAGCGCAACTGGTCGAGGGCGCAGACGTTCAACCTCGACTGGTCGTGCTACCTGCGCGCCGACAAGGCGGCCAAGAACCGCTACGCCGGCACGGCCTGGGACGACGCCGCCTTCACCGCCAAGCTCGACTGGACCCGCCAACAGCTCGCCGTCCTCGACCGCCGTCCCATCGACCTCGAACCCGGCCGCTACCGGACCTTCCTCGCCCCGCCCGCCGTCCAGGAGCTGACCGACATGTTGGCCTGGGGCGGCTTCGGCCTGCGGGCCCACCGCACCAAGCAGACTCCGCTGCTGCGCATGGTCGCCGAGGGCGCCACCCTCTCGCCCCAGGTGCGCTGCGTGGAGGACACCGCAGGGGGCGTCGGGCCGGCCGTGCAGCCCCAGGGCTTCTTGCGACCCGACGAGGTCGTGCTCATCGACGCCGGCCGCTACGCCGATCATCTCGTGTCACCCCGCTCGGCGGCGGAGTTCGGCGTGGCCACCAACGGCGCTGCCGAGGACGAGTCACCCGAGTCGCTGCGCATGGCCGCCGGTGACCTGCCCACCGCCCGGGTGCTGGACGAGCTCGGCACGGGGCTGCACGTCGGCGATCTCTGGTACCTCAACTGGAGCGACCGCATGGCCTGTCGCACCACGGGCATGACCCGCTTCGCCACGTTCTGGGTCCAAGACGGCGAGGTGACCGCCCCGGTCAACGTGTTGCGCTTCGACGACACCGCCTACCGCATGCTCGGTGAGTGCCTCGTCGGGCTGACCGACGAGACCGAGGTGCTGCTCGACCCCTCGACCTACGGTCAGCGGTCCACGGCGTCGTCGCGCCTGCCCGGGGCGCTGGTCGAGGAGATGACCTTCACGCTGTAGCGCCGCCGCCGGTTGCTCGCGAAGGCGGGACCGGCCCCGGAGCGCACACCGGTCCAAATGCATCGTCGTGCGCATGCGCAACATCTCCAGCGCCGAACTGCAGCGGCAGACGGGCCGGATCTCGTCCGAGGTCGCAGCCGGCGAGTCGGTCGTCGTCGACCACAGCCGTGACGTGTGCCTCTGGTGAACGGCGACCGGCTGCCGCTCACACCGGCCGAAAGCGCACCAGGGCCGGTGAGTCCGGCTCGTCGTCGACTCGATCGAAGACCACGGTGACCACGTCGTCGATGCGGATCGACCCCGGGTCCTCGGCGTCGACGTTGGCCAGCATCCTCGGGCCCTCGTCGAGCTCGACGTAGGCGATCGCGTACGGGGCGTGCTCGGCCCATCGTCCGCCCGTCCGGCGTTGCACGGTCACCGAGTGGACCGTGCCCCGTCCGCTCAGCTCGGTCCAGGTGAGCTCGGTCGAGTGGCAGGCGGGGCAGACCGCCCGCGGGTACCAGATCACCAGGCCGCAGTCGTCACAGCGGGGCAGCACGAGGCGGCGCTGGGCGGTGGCCTCCCAGAACGGCGCCGTCTCGAGGGTGACCTGCGGGGCCCGCCGGGGCAGGTCGGTCACGTGTCACGCCCGAGCACGAGGGTGGCGGCAGCGTGACGAGTCGACAGGTTGCCGCCGGTGCCGTGGGCCACGGCGAGCTCGCAGTCGGGCACCTGCACCGCCGGGTGCGCCTCGCCCCGCAGCTGGCGGACCGCCTCGATCACCTTGGTCATGCCGCCCCGGTTGGCGGGATGGTTGTTGCACAGGCCCCCACCGTCGGTGTTGAACGGCAACCGCCCGTGGGGCGCAACGAGGCCGCCGTCGGCGACGAAGCGCCCGCCCTCGCCCTTGGCGCAGAAGCCCAGATCCTCGAGGGCGACGAGCACGGTGATGGTGAAGCTGTCGTAGATCGAGGCGTAGTCGATGTCGGCGGGCGTCACCCCCGCTTCGGCGAAGGCCGCCGGGCCCGAGAGCCCGGCCGCGCTGGTCGTCAGCACGAGCCGGCCGGCGTCGGCGTGGTGGACCCCGACGCCGGTGCCGAGCACGTCGACGCAGTGCCGATCGAGGTCGCGGGCCACCTCGGGGGCGACGACGACCAGGGCGCCGCCGCCGTCGGTGATGACGCAGCAGTCGAGGCGGTGCAGCGGGTCGGCGATGAGGGGCGAGTCGAGCACCTCGTCGACGGTGACGACCTCGCGCAAGAAGGCGTGGGGGTTGTGCTGGGCGTGGCGCGACGCCGCCACCTTGATCTCGGCGAGCTGGGCCGGGGTGGTGCCGAACTCGTGGGCGTGGCGGGCGGCGACCAGGGCGTAGCCCGACACGATCGTCGAACCGACGAGGTTCTCGAAGGGGGCCTCGGGGGCGTCGTCGAAGCGGGCCGAGCCACCCGGGCCGCTGCCGCCGGTGCGGGGCTTGCCGGCCAGGGTCACCAGCGCCACCCGGGCGTGGCCGGCGGCGATGGCCGCGGCGGCGTGGCGGACGTGGACCAGGTAGGACGAGCCGCCGGTCTCGGTGGTGTCGGTCTCGGTGCACGCCAGGCCCAGGTACTCCGCCATCGACAGCCCGCCGAAGCCGACGGCGTCACCGGCGCAGTAGTAGGCGTCCACGTCGTCGGAGCCGAGTCCGGCGTCGGCGAGCGCCCCGGCGGCGACCTCGGCGTGGATCATCGGCACCGTGTGCTCGCCCAGCGTGCGGCCCGGGTGCTCGTAGACCCCGGCGATCGACGCCGCTCCCCTCACCCCCACGTCGGGCGACCGTAGCCGTCCGGTCGTCAGGTCATCGGGCCGGGCGCCTGTCAGGCTGCGGGCGTGACGCCGTTCCGTCCGATCGTCGGCACGCTGGCCTACCTGTGGGACCGCCCGTCCGACGAGGTGCTGATGATCCGGCGAGACGCCCGTCCCGACGACGACCACTTCGGCAAGTGCAACGGCCTTGGAGGCAAGCTCGAGCGCGACGAGGACGTGGTGGCGGGGCTGCGACGAGAGCTCGACGAGGAGGCCGGGCTCGCCCTCACCTCGTTCTGCCTGCGGGGCACGATCACGTGGTCGGGCTTCGGGTCCGCCGGCGAGGACTGGCTGGGGTTCGTGTTCCTCGTCGACGGCTGGACCGGCGTGCCCCCGCCGACCAACGACGAGGGCACCCTGGTGCGGGTGCCCCGGAACCGGCTGCTGCGGGCGTGTGCCACCGACGCCGACGAGCGGGCGGCGGCCGACCTGGCGATGTGGGACGGCGACCGTCACTTCGTCCCGCTGGTCTTCGACGACGACCCCCGTGCGTTCCACGCCACGATGCCCTACGACGGCGAGGTCGCCCGCTCGTGGTCCTTCACCCGCTGCTGAGCGCAGGGCCTTGCGCCGGCGTCGAGGCGCAGGGCCGACGGAAACGACAGCGGGCACGGCGGCGGGGAACGCCGGGTCGCCGGGTGGGTGCCAACATCGGCGGATGCAACGACGCCGGCTCGGTCGCACCGATCACCACAGCTCGATCGCTGTGCTCGGGGGCGCCGCCTTCTGGAACGCGACTCCCGACGAGGCGGCCGAGGCGTTCAGCGAGGCCCTCGACCGAGGGGTCAACCACCTCGACATCGCGCCCACCTACGGCGTCGCCGAACAGGTCGTTGGTCCGCTGGTGCCGGCGGTGCGGCACCGGCTGTTCATCGGTGAGAAGACCGGGCGCACGCACCCTGACGGCATCCGCGCCCAGCTCGACACCACGCTCGAGCGCCTCGGCACCGACCACGTCGACCTGTACCAGGCCCACGGCGTGACCGACCTCGACGACCTCGACGGTCGAGACGGGGCCTTCGAGGCGATCCTGGCGGCTCGCGACGAGGGCTCGTGCCGCTTCGTCGGCGTCACCGGCCACGACCTCGGTGCGCCCCGAGCCCACGCCGAGGCCGTGCGGCGCTACGACCTCGACACCGTGATGTTCCCCGTCTACCCCCGCCTGTGGGCCGACGAGGCCTACCGGTCCGACGCCGAGGCACTGCTCGCCCTGGCCGCCGAGCGAGATCTTGGGATCATGGTCATCAAGGCCTGCGCCGCTCGTCCCTGGGGCGAGCGGACGCCGACATCGGACCCCTGGTACGAGCCGGTCACCGAGCCCACCGAGGTGTCGAGGGGCGTGCGCTTCGCCCTGTCGACCCCGGGGGTCCACGCCTTCTGCACCCCCGGTGACCTCGCCGTGACCCGGCGTGCCCTCGATGCCGCCGAGGCCTACGACCCCCTCGACGACGACGCCCGGGCCGGTGCCGTCGCCGACATGGCGACCGAGGACCACATCTTCCCCCTCGCCGACATGGCCCGCCGCCGCTGAGCAAGCCTCACTGCGCACCGTCGAGGCGACGACGGAAGGCGCCGGCGCCCTCGACCGGGGTGCCCGGCGCCAGCCGGGCGAGCAGGCCGGCATCAGAGGACACCACCCGCACCGGCCCCGGGGCGTCGGCGGCGAGCGCCACGACCACGTCGTCGGCGGCGTCGCGCCGGGTCGAGCCCGCCACCTGGATCTCCAGGCCGGGGCGGGCGGCGGCGAGCAGCTCCTCGTCGGAACCGTCGAAGACGACGACGACCGGCTCGCCGCTGGCGTCCTGCCAACGGTCGATCGCGGCGGTCAGCCGACGTGTCGCACCCCGCCGGTCGCGCCACCAACCATCGGGTCGAGCGCCCATGACGTTGTTCCCGTCGATCACCCAGCGGACCACGGCGCGCTCAGTCCAACGAGTCGAGGAACTCGGTCACCGCGCCGCTGAACACGTCGTTGCGGTCGCCGGCCACCATGTGGTGGGCGTCGGCGACATCGACGTAGCGGGCGTGGGGCACCTGCTGACAGAACACCGCGGCACCCTCGGCCGACACGACGTCGCTCGATCCGCCCCGCACCAGCAGCACCGGCAGGCGCAACGCGGCCGCAGCGTCGTCGAGGCGGCCCGGGTCGCGGGTGCGCCGGGGGGTGCGACCATCGGCGTCGATGAAGGCCGGATCCCAGTGCCAGTACCAGCGGCCGTCCTCGCGCCGGCGGAGGTTCTTGCGCAACCCCGAGGGGTCGCGCGGGCGAGGGCGGTGGGGTTGGTAGGCGGCCACGGCGTCAGCGGCCTCGTCGAGGGTGGCGAAGCCGTCGGCGCCGCTGCGCATGAACGACAGGATCTTGGAGACCCCGCGCTCCTCCATGCGGGTGGCGATGTCGACGAGCACGAGCGCACGGGCGTCGAGACGACCCTCGCCGATCCCCAGCAGCGAGACGATGCCGCCCATCGAGGCACCGACCAGCACGGGCCGGGTGCCGCCGGCCTCATCGGAGAGGACCCCGCCGACGGCGTCGATGTCGGCGATGAAGGCGTCGTGGGTGTAGTCACCGTCGCCAGCCCAGTCGCTGTCGCCGTGACCCCGCTGGTCCAACGAGACCACGTACCACCCCGAGGCGGCGAGGCGCTCGGCCGTCGCGCCCCAGGCGTGGCGGGTCTGGCCACCGCCGTGGAGCATCAACACGGGCGGGTCGCCTCGCTCGCCGTAGGCGTCACCGACGAGCGTGATCTCCGTCGCCGATCTGAAGCGGCGCAGCGTCGAAGCGTCCGGCACGGCTGGGGACCGTACCGGACAGCGTCAGCTGTCGCCCGAGGTGGCACGCTCGACGGCGTCCGCTGACCCCAACGCCCCAGGAGGGCCCGTGAGCGATCCCGACCGTCGTCACCCGCCCCGGCTCGCCCCGATGCCCGAGCCCGACCCCGAGCTGGCCGAGGTGCTCGCCGGCGCACTGACCCGCGACGGCCGCCCGCTGGCGATCTTCGCCGCCCTCGGCCACCACCCCAAGCTGCTGAAGCGGTTCAACCTGCTCGGGGGCTTCCTGTTGAACAAGGGCCTGCTGCCCGCACGGGAGCGGGAGCTGGTGATCCTGCGGGTCGGTGCCAACGCCCGTGCGGTGTACGAGTTCGGCCAGCACGCCCTCATCGGGCGCGACGCTGGGTTGACCGACGACGAGATCGCCGGGGCCGCCGGCGCTCCCCACGGCTGGTCTGCCGAGGATCGCGCCCTGCTCGACCTGGCCGACGACCTGTGCGCCCGCGACACCGTCAGCGATGCGACCTGGGCGGCGCTGCGCCCCCGGTGGTCTGACGCCGAGCTCGTCGAGCTGGTCGTGTGCGCCGGGTTCTACCGACTCGTGTCGGGGTTCTTGAACGCCACCGGCGTGGAGCTCGACCCCGGCGTCCCCGGGTGGCCGACGCCCGAGACCTGATCGACCAGGCCGGTCACGTCGGCATCGTGAAGCCGTCGACGAGGATGGCGAAGTGCTTGGAGGTGGATCCGAGACGCTGGGGCAGCACCGCCTGGTACTCACCGGAGTCATAGATCCGCCGGGCCGCATCGGCGTCGTCGAAGCGCAACACGACGGTCTGGTGGCCTGCGGAGTCACCCTCGAGGCGGGTGCTGTTCGTGTCCAGCACGATGAGCTCGCTCTCGCTGCCCACCCGCAGCGCCGGCCCGGCGCCCTTCTGGTACTCGGCGTAGCCGTCGGGGTCATCGACGTCGTAGTTGACGATCAGGTAGGCGCTCATCGCCTCGTCCTAGCAGCCCGGTGACGGCCGTGCCGCTGGCGCCGCGGCGGCGTCCGGGTCAGCGGGTGGCCGCGAGTCCCTAACCCGGGGCCGTCGCGGCCGACTGCACCCCTGCGCCGCACGGACGCGACGCAGTGCCACCACGCCAGGGAGTGGGAGACGACGATGATCGACCGGACCGACCACGGACACGTCGGGCACAGCCCGAGCACGAGCGGACCGGCGGCCCCGGCCCGCCCCGGCGAGCACCCGGCCCACGAGCGGGCCTCGGCGCGACCCGACGCCGCCCGACGCCTGGCCGCCGACATCCAGGCCGACCCGTTCGCCGTGCACGTCGCCGCCGACGCCGCCGACCTCTCTGACCCCGGCCCAGACGGCCCCCTCGTCGGCCGCATCGCCGAGCTGCGGGAGCGCTTCGCCTACGATGTCGGGGTCGTGCTGCCGCAGGTCGTGGTGCGGGTCGACCCAGGGCTCACCGACGGCGCCTACAGGCTGCTCGTCGATGGCCGCTGCGTCGCCGAGGGCGTGGTGCCCTCGGGGCGCGTGATGGCCGTCGGCCTCGACGTCGTCGAGGACGCCACGTCCGCCACGTCCGCCACGTCCGGCACGTCCGCCACCTCCGGCGCCGACGACCACGACGTCCGCACGGCCACCGAGCCCGTGTTCGGCCTGATCGTGGGTTGGGTGCGTCCCGAGCGGTTGGGCGACGCCGACCTCGACGCGACGGTCACCCGCGAGGACGCGCTCATCACCCACCTCGGCGATGTCGTGCGGGCCCATCCCGCCGCCGCCCTCACCCGGGGCGGGCTGATCGAGCTCATCGAGGCGGTGCGAGCGACCAGCCCCCACTCGACCGAGGAGGTCGACTGCGGGCTCATGCCCGTGGCGGTCCTGCACTCCGTGCTGCGCGACCTGCTGCGCGAGGGCGCCTGCATCCGCAACCTTCGGGGCGTGCTCGACGACCTGGGTGCGGCGGCCGCCATGGGCGCCACCTACGGCGAGCTGGTCACCACGGCTCGACGGGTCACCGCCCCCTGAGCCGGCCCTGGGAACGATGTACCCAGGCGATGGCGATCCACCCAGGCGATGGCGATCCACCCAGGCGATGGCGATCTACCCAGGCGATATGGTCTGCTGACCCCGTCATCACGAGGAGCAACCATGTCCTGGGCTCGGGCCCTGATCGTCTCTGCCGTCCTCACGCTCGTGCTGTTGGGCTTCTCGTTCGTGGTCGAAGCCATCGTCTGAGGGCGCCGACACCGTTCCTCCTCCACCCCCACCAGCGAGAGCTTGAGGCCAGATGCGCATCGCCATCGGCGCCGACCACGCCGGGTACCCGCTGAAGGCCCACCTCGTCGAGCACCTCGGTTCCGCCGGCCACTCCATCGCCGACCTCGGCACCAACTCGACCGAAGCGGTCGACTACCCCCCCTACTGCGCCTCGGTGGGCCGCGCCGTCGCCCGCGGACGGGCCCAGCTCGGCATCGTCGTCGGGGGCAGCGGCCAGGGCGAGCAGCTGGCCGCCAACAAGATCCGGGGCGTGCGGGCTGCGCTGTGCAACGACCTGTACTCGGCTCGCATGGCCCGGCTGCACAACGACGCCAACGTGTTGTCCATGGGCGGGCGGGTCATCGGGTTGGGTCTGGCCGAGGAGATCACCCAGACGTTCCTCGACACGGCCTTCGCCGGAGGCCGCCACGCCCGTCGCGTCGATCAGGTCATGGCGCTCGAGGGCATCTCGGTGCGCGAGGCCGTCTACACCACCGACGATCCCGCCCCGCTGGGTGCGGTCTCGCTGCCCGACGACATCAACGCCCGACTCGTCGACGCCGCCGTGCGAGCGCCTGGGGGCGACGCCTGTCGCTTCGTCACCCTCACCGACCCCGACGTGCGGGCGCGGGTCGCCGGGGCGCACCGCCAGGCCGGCGGCGCCGCCGGCCTGCTGGACGAGGCGCCGCTGCTGGTGGCGGTGTTCGCTCCCCGAGGGCGCGCCGCCGATGGTGCCATGGCCGCCTGGACGATGTGCCTGGCCGCCCGTGGCGAGCGGCTTGGGGCCCGCTACGCCGACGCCGTGGCAGGCCACACCGGCGAGCTCGACATCGGGCTGCCCGACCACGAGGCCTGGGAACTGGTGGCCCTGGTCGGGGTGGGCGCCGGGGCGACCACCGACGTGACCGGCCGCCGCGCCGCCCACGAGACCGCGCACGCCGAGCGTTGGGGTGAGCGCCCGGCCTGGCGAGCCGACGAGCCCCGCTGGCCCACCGTGGGCATCGTCGATCCGTCCTAGTGGTGCGTCGCCACTAGGCGATCACGCCGCTCGCTCTCAGGTCGGCGAGGCGGTCACCCAAGCCGATCTCGGTGAGGACCTCATCGGTGTGCTGACCGAGGGTCGGGGCGGGTCCGCCCGGCGCCACCGGCGTCGCCGAGTAGCGAGCCGGCGGGCGGGGCTCGCGCAGCTGGCCCCCGACGGGGTGCTCGGTGACGACGAGCGTCTCGTTGTGGGCGACCTGGCGATCCTCGTGCAGCTCGGTGACGGTTCGCACCACGCCCGAGGGCACGTCGTTGTCGGCCATCCGGGCGGCGGCGTCCTCTTTGTCGATGGTGGCGGCGACCTGAGCGACCTCGGCCGCCACGGCGAGGAAGTCGGTGAGGTTGGACATGCGTGCCGCCAGCGTCGCGAAGCGCTCGTCCTCGGCGATGTCCGGGCGATCGAAGGCCGCGCACCACCCCCGGAACTCGGCGTCGGAGAGCGGGGTGGCGGTGCCCCACCCGTCGGCGAAGCGCATCAGCGAGTAGTTCGAGCCGATCGTGGGGTGACGCTGCACGTCCTCACCGAGGAGGGTGGCGTCCGCCGCCGCGTCGGGCCAGTGGAACGCGATGGCGGCGTCGAGCATCGCCAGCTCGATGTGCTGGCCGCCCCGACCCCGCTCGCGAGCCACCAGCGCAGAGGTGATCGCTCCGGCCGCGGTGACCGAGGTGAGCTTGTCGCACAGCAGCTGGCGGTGCAGCTGGGGCTCACCGGTCGCCGGGTCACCCTGGATGTCGGCGAGCCCGGAGGCGGCCTGGATGACGTTGTCGTAGACGCGCTGGCGGCTGTAGGGACCCTCGGGGCCGAAGCCGCTGATCGACAGGTACACCACGTCGGGGTTGCGGGCCGAGATCGCCTCGTAGCCGATGCCCATCCGGTCGACGACGCCGGGCCGGAAGTTCTGGATGACGACGTCGGCGCGATCGGCGAGGGACAGCAGCACGTCGATGCCCTCAGAAGTCGATAGGTCGATCACGACGGACCGCTTGCCCCGGTTGGCCACGTGGAACATGCCCGAGAAGCCGTTGCGGCTGGACCCGAGGTGGCGGAGGATGTCGCCGACGACCGGCTGCTCGACCTTGGTGACCGACGCCCCCTGGTCGCCCAGGATCGTGGCGGCGAGGGGACCTGACATCACAGCTGACAGGTCGAGGACCTCGATCCCCTCCAGCGGTCCAGCCATGCGACGTCCCCTCGCTCGCTCGTGTGAGCGGGGCAGTCTCGCGCACCCCCTGACGTTGCGGGGTGACTCCGGTCACCTGCTAGCTTCGGCGGCCGGTCGGGTCGCCCTGGACCCGACCAGAGGGAGACGGTCGACGACGTGGCGCTGCTCGAGGTTCGAGACATCTCCGTGCGCTTCGGGGGCATCATCGCGCTGAGCGAGCTCTCGTTCGACATCGAGGAGGGCTCGATCACCGCGCTCATCGGTCCCAACGGCGCTGGCAAGACGACGTTGTTCAACGTCGTCAGCCGCATCTACGACCCCACCGAGGGCACGGTCACGTTCCGAGGCGAGAACCTCCTCGACCGGGCCCCGCACCAGATCTCACGCGTCGGGGTGTACCGCACGTTCCAGAACCTGGCGCTGTGGCCACGCATGTCGGTGCTCGAGAACGTGATGGCCGGCGCCCACACCAAGAGCTCGCAGAACTTCTTCACCGCCATGTTCGACATCGGCCGCCGGCGCGAGGAGCGAGCCCTGCGCGAGCGGGCGCTCGGCGTGCTCGGCCAACTCGGTCTGGCCGACGTCGCCTTCCAGGCCTGCGCCGGCCTGCCCTACGGCACGATGAAGCGCATCGAGCTGGCCCGGGCGCTGATCGGCGAACCGACGCTGCTCATGCTCGACGAGCCGGCGACCGGTCTCACCCACAGCGAGGTCGTGAAGCTCGCCGAGGTCATCGTCGACATCCGCGACCGCTTCGACCTGACGATCCTGCTCGTCGAGCACCACATGGGCATGGTCATGAGCATCAGCGAGCGGATCGTCGTGTTGGACTTCGGGCGCAAGATCGCCGAGGGCCTGCCCGCCGAGGTGCAGGAGAACCCCGACGTGATCGCCGCCTACCTGGGGACCCCGGCATGACCGTCGTGCTCGAGGCCCGGGGGCTGACCGCCGGCTACGGCCCGGTCCAGGTGCTGCACGGGCTCGACTTCACCGTCTCAGAGGGCGAGGTCGTCGTCATCCTCGGTGCCAACGGGGCCGGCAAGACCACGACCCTGCGAGCGGTGTCGGGCATGCTCTCGCCGGGCGGCGTGGTCGAGCTGCGGGGCGAGGACATCACCTCGGCCAAGACCCCGGACATCGTGCGCCGCGGCGTCGCCCACGTCCCCCAGGGGCGGGGCACGTTCCCCGAGCTCTCCGTCGAGGACAACCTGCGCTCGGGCGCCTTCGTCCGCAGCGACGGCGAGGTCGACGACGACATCGCCAAGTGGTTCGACACCTATCCCGTCCTGGCCGACCGCCGCAACCAGCCGGCGGGCTCGTTGTCAGGCGGCGAGCAGCAGATGTTGGCGGTCGCTCGCGCCCTGATGTCACGGCCCCAGTTGCTGCTGCTGGACGAGCCGTCGCTCGGACTGGCGCCGCTGATCGTCGCCGACCTGTTCGACCGCTTTGCCCAGCTCAACGAGGCGACCGGCGTCACCATGCTCGTCGTCGAGCAGAACGCCCAGCTCGCGCTCAACATCGCCGATCGCGGCTACGTGCTCGAGTCGGGCGAGATCTCCACCGAGGGCTCGGCCGAGCGCCTCATGAACGACGACAGCATCCGCAAGGCCTACCTCGGCATCTGAGCCGTGACGACCCGACGAACCCCCTCACGCGGGGCTGCCCCCCGGCAGACCCGCCGCCACCGACGACAGAGGACGTAGCGACACGATGGACCTCCAGCTGCTGCTGGCGCGGCTGTTCGACGGGTTGGCCTTCGGCTCGACCTACGCCATGGTCGCCCTCGCCCTGGTGCTCATCTACAAGGCGACCACGCTCATCAACTTCGCCCAGGGCGAGATGGCGATGTTCGGCGCCTTCATCGCCTACACCGCCTGGTTCAACTGGGGCATCCCGATGTGGGGGGCCGTCGCCATCGCCATCGTGTTGTCAGCCGTCGGCGCCGCGGTCATCGAGCGCACGCTCATCCGTCCCTTCGACCCCGCCGACCACCTGCCCCTGGTCATCATCACCCTGGGGCTCTTCCTCGCCATCAACAGCCTCGCCGGGCTGATCTGGCGCCTCGACCCCCTTCGCTTCCCCCAGCTGTTCCCTGAGGGCAACGCCTTCGAGTGGGGCAACGCCACGCTGTCCTGGTACACGGTGTGCACCCTGATCACCGTCGTGCTGGTGCTGGTGGCCCTCACCGTGCTGTTGAACCGCACCAAGGTGGGTCTGGCGTTCCGGGCCGTGTCGTCGAACCTCGAGTCGAGCGAGCTGGTCGGCATCCGGGTCGGTCCGACCCTGCAGTTCGGTTGGGCGCTCGCCGCTGCGGTCGGCACGCTCGGCGCCTGCGTCTACGCCGCCAACCCGATCCTGACGATCGAGCCGTCGTTCATGCTGCGAGTCCTCATCTTCGCCGCCGCCGCTGCCGCCCTGGGAGGCCTCGACAGCATGTGGGGCACCCTGGTCGGGGGGCTCATCGTCGGGCTCGTGCAGAGCGTGGTCGTCCAGTACATCAACTTCATCCCCAACCAGATGAGCCTGGCCGCTGCGGTGGTCGTGCTGCTGGTGGTGTTGTTGTTCAAGCCCTCGGGTCTGTTCGGCACCGCCCGGGTCGAGCGGGTCTAGGGAGGCAGCAGTGGCACGCCAGATCTTGATGGGCTCGAGCGAGCACCGCACGTACCGCTGGGTCGCCTGGGGGCTCTTCACGCTCGCCGTCATCCTGTTCGGCTTCGCCTACAGCGACGTCGGCCAGGTCACCATCCTCGACAACGACTACAACATCAGCCTGTTCCGGGTGAACAAGGCGATCGCCTTCATGATCGCCATCCTCGGGTTGCAGGTGGTCATCGGCTTCACCGGTCAGATCGCCCTCGGCCAGAGCTTCTTCGTGGGCCTCGGCGCCTACACCACGGCGTGGCTGGTCGCCGACAAGGACTGGGGCTACCTCACCACCCTGGCCGTGGTGGTGCCCCTGTGCTTCGTCGCCGGCATGATCCTCGGCCTGCCGGCCCTGCGCATCAAGGGCCTCTACCTGGCCCTGGTGACCCTGGCCGTGGCGGCCATCTTCCCGTCGCTGGTGCGTCTGGACCAGCTCGCTGACATCACCAACGGCTCCAACGGCAAGGTCATCAACAACTCCGAGCTGCACCCCCCGTCGTGGTTGCCGATCGACGGCGTCGCCGGGGCGCTCCAGGGCATCCCGTGGCTCGGCCAGTACTTCGGCGACGGCGATCTGTCCGAGCGCCAAGCCGAGGGCCTGTACAAGTACTTCCTCTTCGTGATCGTGGCTGCGGTGTGCTTCTGGCTGGTGGCCAACCTGGTCAAGAGCCGGCCCGGTCGGGCCATGCGGGCGATCCGCGACAACGAGACCGGCGCTGCGGTCTCCGGCGTCGACCTCGCCATGACCAAGACCCTGGCCTTCGGGGTGGCCTCGGCCCTCGGCGGCGTCGCCGGGGTCGTGTACGTGATGGAGATCGGGATCGCCTCGCCCGACGACTTCACCCAGATCATGGCCATCAACTTCATCGTCGGTCTGGTGATCGGCGGGGTCGGCACCTTGACCGGCGCCGTCGTCGGCGGCTTCGTCATCACGCTGATCCCCGACTGGGCATCGTCGACCACCAGCGTCGGCGCCCTGCCCGAGCGGTGGCTGCAGGGCCCCACCGGCACGTTCATCCTCGGCGTGGTGCTCATCATCATCACCTTCTTCCTGCCCGGCGGCGTCGTGGCCGGTGTCCGCAAGCTGCGTGATCGCATCGTCTCGGTGGTGCCGCCCCGGCTGCCCCCGGGCGGTCCTCCGTCGGCCTCAGAGCGCCCCACGCTGCCCGACGACGAGCCCGCTCACGCCGGGGCGGTGAGCCAGCGCGAGCCGGCGACCCAGCCCGCCCCGGGGGGCTGATCCGTCCCGGACGGCTGCCCCGCAGGCGGGCCGACGACCCTGAGGACCCCACGGCCGCTCAGACCGCCGTGGGTGATCACTCGGATCGCCGCGACCCAGAACCGCCCAGCTCGACCACAGATCCACATACAGAGGGGGAATGCGACATGGGAACAAGCCGATTCGGGGTACGCCTCGGAGCCGTGTTGATGGCGTGCGCGCTCGTCGGTACGGCATGCGGTGACAGTGACGAGACCGTCGACGATGCGGTCGACGAGGTCGTCGACGACACCACAGCGGAGACCGACACCGACACCGGCGGTGGCACCGACACCGACACCGGCGCCGCTCCTGATGGCGGCGCCCTGGCGACCGAGGGTGTGGTCGAGCTGGCCGAAGGGGTGAGCGTCGACCTCGACGAGTGCCCCGACGCCTGGTCGGCGACCACCGGGGCCGACGGCGACCAGATCCGCATCGCCACCTCGATGCCCCGCTCGGGCCAGCTCGCCGCCTTCGGCGCCATCGCCGACGGCATCCAGGCCTACTTCGACCGGGTCAACGCCACCGACCCGATCGACGGCAAGGAGGTCGTGCTCGAGATCCGAGACGACGCCTACGAGGCAGGTCGCACGGTGGCCAACGTCGAGGAGCTGCTCGAGACCGGCGACGTCTTCGGCTTCGTGTCGATCATCGGCACGCCGAACAACCTGGCGATCCGTGAGACCCTCGACGACGCGTGCGTGCCCCAGCTGCTGAACGGCACCGGGGCGCCGAACTGGGGCAACCCGGCCGAGTACCCGTGGACCGTCGGCTTCCAGATCGCCTACAACACCGAGGCGCTGCTGTGGTGCGAGAACTTCGCCGAGGAGATGGGCGAGGGCGCGACCGTGGCCGGGATCTTCATGAACAACGACTTCGGGCGGGCGTACCAGGTGGCGGTCGAGCAGTGCGACGCCGACGGCACGATCGACCTGGTCGCCAACGAGGTCTACGAGGCCACCGCACCCGACATCACCGCCGAGATGACCAACATGGTGAACACCGGCGCCGACGGCTTCTTCGCCGGCACCACCGCCGCCTTCTGCCCCCAGGCGGTCAGCGCCGTCGCCCAGTCGACCTGGCGGCCGCTGTTCTACATGTCGGGCACCTGCGCCAACCTGGCGAGCTTCATCGAGCCGGTCAAGGCCGACGCCGAGACCATCGCCGACGAGGGCTCAGCGGTGCGGATGGCGTCGTACACGAAGAACTTCACCGACCCCACCTACGCCGATGACCCTGCGATCCAAGAGGGCGTCGCCATCCTCGAAGACGCCGGCCTCTCGGCCGCTGCGGGCTCCCAGAGCACCGGGGTGCTGTTCGCCTACACGCTCGAGCAGATCCTGCGGGACGCCGTCGAGGAGTACGGCGGCATGAACAGGGTGGCGGTGATGGCGGCCACCTGGAACCAGGACGCAGCGAACCCCTACATGCTCGAGGGGGTCACCAACGTGACCGACGGGGTGAACGACGCCTTCGTCACCGAGGGCGCCCGCATCGAGGAGATCATCGTCGACGACGACGGGTCGCTGACCTTCAACCCGATCACCGACCTCATCTCCCTCGAGGGCGAGACCGGCAGCTTCGACGGCTGATCCCCTGCCTGGCGACACGGGCACCACCTGGCCCGGAGCTCCCGGGGTCACGAGCGCCACCTGACCCAGAGCTCCCGGGGTGATGTGGCGCTCGGTGCGCGCCCAGGCGATGATGTCCGCCGGGCGATCGCACGCACGGGCCCCCTGACGGCCCGCCGCGTGTCGATCGCCCGTGTGGAACGACCGACCCCGAGGGGGTCGGTCCAACGAGAGGGAGCACGAGTTTGCGACACGCACGATGGACGCGCCTGCTGGCGTTGCTGTTCGCCCTGGGTCTGATCGCTGCGGCCTGCGGCGACAGCACCGACGTCGAGGCCGACGACAACCCGGCCGAGGAGCCCGACACTGCGACCGAGGGCGCGACCGACACGGAGGCCTCCGGCGACGCCGCCCCCACCGAGGGCGTGGTCGAGGTGGCCGAGGGCGTGTCCATCGATCTCGACGAATGCCCCGACACGTGGTCACCCACCGCCGGGGTCAGTGACGACACCATCACCTTGGGCATCTCGCTGCCCCAGTCCGGCCAGCTTGCAGCCTTTGGACCCATCGCCGACGGCATGCAGGCCTACTTCGACTTCGTGAACGAGAACGACCCGGTCGCGGGCCGATCGATCGAGCTCGTCGCCCGTGACGACGCCTACGAGGCGGGACGCACCGTGGCCAACGTCGAGGAGATGCTGGAGACCCAGGACGTCTTCGCCTTCACCTACATCATCGGCTCGCCGAACAACGCTGCGGTCCGCCAGGTGCTCGACGATGCCTGCATCCCCCAGCTGTTCAACTCGACGGGCCTGCCCGCCTGGGGCGACCCGGTCAACTGGCCCTGGACCATCGGCGGGCTGCTCGCCTACAACACCGAGGCGAACCTGTGGTGCGAGAACTTCGTGGAGGAGCAGGGCGAGGGCGCGACCGTGGCCGGGCTCTTCATGAACAACGACTTCGGTCGGGCCTACCAGGAGGCCGTCGAGGCCTGTGACGCCGACGGGCGCATCGATCTGGTCGCCAACGAGGTGCACGAGGCCACCGCGCCCGACATCACCGCCGAGATGACCAACATGGTGAACAGCGACGCCGATGCGTTCTTCGCCGGCACCACCGCGGCCTTCTGCCCCCAGGCGGTCGGAGCGGTCGCCCAGTCGGCGTGGCGCCCGGCCTTCTACATGTCGAACACCTGCTCGAACCTGGCCAGCTTCTTCGAGCCGGTCAAGGACGCCGCCGGAGCGCTCGCCGAAGCAGGGTCGGGCGTGCGGATGTCGGCCAACACCAAGAACTTCACCGACCCGGCGTACGCCGATGACCCGGCCATCCAGCAGGGCATCGAGGTCCTCGAGGACGCCGGACTGTCCGCGACGGCTGGTTCGCAGAGCACCGGCGTCCTGTTCGCCTACACCATCGAGCAGACCCTGCGGGGGGCGCTCGAGTACGGCGAGCTGAGCCGGGTGTCGCTCCTCGAGTCGGTGTGGAACCTCGACTTCGAGAACCCCTACCTGCTCGATGGCATCACGACCCGCTCGGACGGCACCAACGACGCGTTCCTGGTCGAGGCGGCCCGCATCGAGGAGATCGTCGTCGAGGACGGCGAGCTCACGTTCATGCCGGTGAGCGATCTCATCTCGGTCGAGGGCGAGACCGGGGTGTTCGAAGGTTGATCCACCGGGGCGGTCGGTGAGCACGCCGGCCCGCTCCCTCACCGGGGCTCCCGGCGGACGAACCCAGCTCGCGGGTCGCCTCGGTGACGAGCACGACCCGCCGATCCGGCGGTGACGACCACAGGGCCGCAGACGTGCGGCGCAGACGGCCGGTGGCCCCAGAGCCACCGGCCGTCATCGCGCCCGGGGGCCCCATCGCGCCGCACCTACGGTCGAACGGCGGTGCTCAGATCTGGGACGGCTCGCTCCGCCGGGCCGTCGCGGTCCGCGCCGCTGACACACCCCCCACCTACGGTGATCGCCATGTCCACCGTGCTCGCGCTGACCGCCGGTGCCCTCGCCGGGGCGCTGGTCGCCGTGCTCGTCGCATCGGGCCGCCACCGCCAGCGCCTCGACGCAGCCGAGCTGGCCCACGCCCGGGCCCACGGCGAGCTCGAGGCGCGCCTGGCCGCCAGCGAGGCGTCACTGCGCAGCGAGACGGCCCTGCTCGAGGCGTTCGAGGGCCTGTCGCACCGGGCGCTCGACTCGTCGGCTCACCGGCTCCTCGATCTGGCCAACGAGCGCTTCGGCCGCCTCGAGCAGTCGGCGCAGCACCAGGGCGAGCTCCGCCACCGGGCGGTCGAGTCGCTGGTCGAGCCGGTGCGCTCCCACCTCGATCAGCTCCGTGAGGTCATAGCCACCGTCGAACGCCAGCGCCAGCGCGACCAGGGCACGCTCCGTCAGGCCGTCGAACAGCTGCGGACGACCACGACAGGCCTGCAGTCCGAGACCCGCACCCTGGCCACGGCCATGCGAGACGTCCGATCACGGGGGGCGTGGGGCGAGCTGCAGCTGCGGCGCGTCGTCGAGCTCGCCGGCATGGTCGAGCACTGCGACTTCGTCGCCCAGCCGTCGATGCGCACCCCCGATGGTCACGTCCGCCCCGACCTCGTGGCCTGGCTGCCACGCGGGCGGGCGGTCGTGGTCGACGCCAAGGTTCCCCTCGACGCCTTCCTCGACGCCTGCGACGATCACGACCCGGCGGCCGCGGCCCGCCGACTCGGCGACCACGCCGCCGCGGTGTTCGGCCATGCCCGGGCCTTGGCCCGACGTGACTACACCACCGCGGTCGAGGGAGCGGTCGACGTCGTGGTGATGTTCGTGCCGGGAGAGGGGTTCCTGGCCGCAGCCTGTGAAGCCGACCCGGGCCTGATCGAGCGCTGCCTCAGCGAGGGGGTGGTGCTGGCCACACCCACCACGTTGGTGGCGCTGCTGAAGGCCGTCTCCCTCGGCTGGCGCGAGGAGCGCCTCGCCGACCACGCTCGAGAGATCGCCGTGCTCGGCGGCGAGCTGCACGACCGCCTCGCCACGATGGGCGAGCACCTCGACAAGCTCGGGCGGTCCCTCGAGACGTCGATGCGCCGCTTCAACGCCGCCGCCGGTTCCTTCGATCAGCGTCTGGTCCCCTCGGCTCGACGGATCGCCGAGCACGGGGCCGACGTCAAGAAGGTGCTTCCGGTCGTCGGTGCGGTCGAGACGCCGCCCCGCTCGCTCGGCCTGACCGCCGACGGTGCGCCCACGCCCCACCCCGGGGAGGTCGAACCGACCCGGCTGGCAAGCTGACCGGGCTCAGCCCAAGCGGTCGATGGCGTCCACGGCGGCGGCAGCCAGGGCGTCGACCTGGTCCCTGAAGATCGACGGGTCGACCTCGTCGGCCATCTGACCGTTCAGGTACCGGGCGAGCACCCCCTCGACGATGGCGGCGAGACGCCAGTGCGAGAACGCCCGGTAGTAGTCCACCAGCGACACGTCTCGTCCCGTCCGATCGGCGTAGCGCGACAACAGCTCGTCGCGCGACGGGAACCCCCCGGCAGCCGTCGGTGCCTCGGCCCGGCCAAGCGCCGACTCGCCCGGCGCCATCCAGTTGTTGAGCAGGTACCCGACATCGGCCATTGCGTCGCCGAGGGTGCACAGCTCCCAGTCGAGCACGGCGGCGATGTCACCGGTGGCGGCGGTCAGGCAGTTGCCGAACCGGTAGTCGCCGTGGACGATCGACGCCCCGTGCTGCTCGGGCACGTGGCCGTCGAGGTAGGCGTGGATGTCCTCCATCGCCGCCAGCTCACGGGTCTTGGACCGCTCCCACTGCCCGGACCAGCGTCGCAGCTGACGGGGGATGTAGTCCGCGGTCTTGCCGAGGTCGCCCAACCCGACGGCGGCGGGGTCGATGGCGTGCAGGTCGGCGAGCACGTCGACGAGCGACTCGCCGGCGTGTCGGCGTCGGTCGTCGGCCAGCACCTCGCGCACCGTGTCGGCGTCCACCAGCACGTGGCCATCGACGAAGCCCATGACGTAGAACGGCGCCCCCGTGACGTCATCGTCCTCCCAGAGGGCCAACGCCGGCGGGACGGGCACCTCGGTCGGCCCGAGCGCGGCGATGATGCGGTGCTCGCGGCCCATGTCGTGCGCGCTGGCCAACAGCGGACCCACCGGCGGGCGTCGGAGCACGAACCGCGAACCCTCGGCGTCTCGCACCGAGTACGTCAGGTTGGAGTGCCCGCCGGCGATCAGCGTGATGTGCAGCGGCGCCGACGAGCCCGCGACGTGCTCGGGGAACCAGAGCTCGAGGGCCTCGACGTCGATGCCCTTCAGGTGGTCGTCGTCGCTCACTGCCGCTCCCCCACGTCGCCGGCTGACACTAGCGAGAAGGGCGGCGGCGGCTCGTCCTCGACATCGCGGCCGCGGTCAGTCGTCCACGACCTGACCCGACCTCCCGTCGTTCGTCGCGACTCGTCGCCGGCGGGCTCCACAGGCGCACGCTCATCATCGGCGGGCTCGTCCCGATGGTCACCCAGGAGCGACAGGAGGTCACCATGCTCAGCACCGCTGCCGCCACGGCCAAGGTCCTGGTCGTCGACGATGACGTGTCGACCAGGTTGCTCGTCCGCAAGGCCCTCGGCGTCGACGACATCGGCGTCATCGACTGCGGCGACGCCCCCGATGCCGTCGAGCTCATCGCTCGCGACGAGCCCGACCTCGTCGTGCTGGACATCGGGCTCCCGGGAGGATCGGGGCTCGACGTGCTGGTCCGCATCCGTGAGCGCAGCGACGTGCCGGTCGTGTTGCTCACGGGGCGGGCCGACGAGGCCGATCGCATCGCTGGCCTCGACCTCGGCGCCGACGACTACGTCGTCAAGCCCTTCTACCCCGGTGAGCTGGCCGCCCGCGTGCGATCGCTGCTGCGGCGGCGGGGCGCCCAGACGAGCGACGTCATCGAGCGGGGTGACCTGCGCATCGATCGCACCACCCGTGAGGTCACCGTCGCCGGCACCGTGGTCGAGCTGACGGCCAAGGAGTTCGACCTGTTGACGTTCCTGGCGAGGACGCCCCGCACCGTCTATGACCGCGAGCAGCTGCTGCGCCAGGTCTGGGATTCGAGCGGCGAGTGGCAGGACTCAGCGACGGTGACCGAGCACGTGCGCCGGATCCGCAACAAGCTCGTCGCCCTCACCTCGACGGTGTGCATCGGAACGGTCCGGGGCATCGGCTACCGCTTCGAGGTGCGCTGAGCGACATCGACCGCTTCGAGGTGCGCTGAGCGCGTCTACCGCTTCGAGGTGCGCTGATCGACGTCGACGTCGATCTGGCTCCAGCGCCCGGACAGCGGTCAGGCGACGGTCGAGCCGGGCACGTGGACGTCGACGATCGCCAGCAGATCGGCGACGTCGAAGGGCTTGGTGAGCACTGCGGCTGCTCCCCCGGCGGTCGCCTCGGTGGTGGCCGCCTCGGTCGCATCGGCGGTCACGACCACCACGGCCAGCTCGGGCCGGTGCTCGCCGAGGCGTTCGAGCACGGTCGAACCGTCCATCCCGGGCAGGTGCCGATCCAACAGCACGAGCCCGCACTCGATCTGGTCGTCGACCAGCAGCTCGAGGGCGGCCTCCCCCGTACGGACCGCTCGCAGCGTGACGTGGGGCCGGTGCGCCAAGATGCGCTCGATCAGCCGGACGTTGGGCGGGTGATCCTCGACCAGCACGATCACCGGGTCGACCGCACCGGCCTCGGTCGGGCCGTCGTCGCGGAGGCGGGTGGCGGCGGTCAGGCCTGCGCCGGCGTCCGGGTCAGCATCTGACACCTCGGGCGCCGCGATCGGCGCCCCGCCCAGCCCGTCGACCAGCACGACGAGGCGCTCGGCTGCAGCGCGGATGTGGGCGGCGCACTCGGCCTGCTCGCCGCTGAGCTCGTCCTCCAGCACGACAGCGAACCCGACGATCGTGCCCAGCTCGCCTCGCGCATCGTGAGCGAACTCCGACAGCACGCCGCCGCTCATCCCCCCGCAGCGCCCTCAGACGATCGGGCCACCTCGGCATCGTCGGCCGAGCGGGCCGTGTCGATCGCCCGGCGCACGGCGGCGACGACCTCCTCTGAGGTCGCACCCGGGGTGAGGATCTCGGCGACCCCAGCAGCCCGCATGGCCGTGGCGTCGTCGTCGGGGATGATGCCCCCGAGCACCACGGGGGCATCGGATCCGACCGACCGCAGCCGTTCGATCACCAGCGGCACCAGCGCCTCGTGGGCGCCCGAGAGCATGGACAGCCCGATCGCGTCGACGTCTTCGTCGACCGCCGCGGCCGCCACCGTGTCCGGCGTCTGGAACAGACCGGTGTAGATGACCTCGAAGCCGGCGTCGCGCAGGATGCGGGCCACGACCTTGACGCCCCGGTCATGACCGTCCAAGCCGACCTTGGCGATGAGGACCCGATCTGCCACCCGGCGAGTGTGGCACCCGGCCACCTGAGCCGCCAACGGCTCGGTGCTGCGCCCACCACGAGCGGGCAACGCAAGGCGCCGGTCAGCGCCGGGCAGACACCAGGGGCTCGGGGTCAGCGGCCACAGCGACCCGAAAGACCCGCTCCCACCCCCTGGCCGGCACGCCCAGCTCGTCGAGGCGCCGGTCGGCCTCGCTGCGCAGCTCGCCGGCCTCGGGAAGCTCGAGCGCCTCGTAGGCGATCGCCCGAGCCAACCGCACGACGGCCTGGGACAGCCGGCTCTCGGTCTGGTCGACCTCGGCCACCGCCTGCTCGAGCCAGTCGATGGCCAGGTCGCGCTGGCGGCGCCGGGCGGCCACCAGGCCCGAGGCGATGGCGGCGTTGCGGCGGTCGACGTAGGTGGCCTGCCCGGCGGCGAGCACCCCCTTGGCGACCTCGGCCACCTCGTCGCCCCTGCCGGTCACGGCGTAGGCGAGGGCGAGGGCGCTCGAGGGGTTCGTGCGCGCCGCCGATGACGCCTCGGCCGTCACGGCCTCGAGGCGCCCGACCGGGTCACCGACCCCGACCTGCAGCTCGGCCAGCGCGACCGACACGTCACGGTCGATGTGGCCGACGAGCGCACCGACGCGCTGGCCGTCGAGTCGGCCGAGCAGCTCGAGCGCCGCCTCACCGTCACCTCGCTGCACGGCGGCCGCCGCGGCGACGGTGACGGCGAACGCCCACTGGGGTCGGCCGGGCATGGCGCCGGCGATGCCCACGGCCCGGTCGAGGACCTCGGTGGACTCCCTCACCCGTCCCGAGGCGAGCAGCGCCCGCCCGAGCACCGACGCTGATTGCACCCGCCCGTAGTCGTCGCCGACCCCGTCGAGCTGGTCGTGGGCCCTCCGGGCGAGCTCGACGGCCTCACGGGTGCGACCCGACCACAAGGCGATGGCGGCCAACAGCACGACCATCATCCCGGTGGCCCACGGCTCGGCACGCCGCTCGGCCTCACCCAGCGCCACGGTGGCCAGCTCATCGGCCTGGGCGATGTCGCCCTGGTAGAAGCGGACGTACGCGGTGAGGCCCCGGGCCCAGCTCATGCCCGAGCCGTCGCCGATCGATTCGAACAGCTCGGTCGACAACCCCAGGTACCGGTCGGCGGCGTCGACGTCGCCCTGTTCGAAGGCGAGCCAGGCCAGGTTCTGCAGGCACCATCCCTGGGCGGCCACGTCACCGAGCTCGCGGGACAGATCGAGCGCGGTCGTGAACGACAGCTCGGCGTCGATGCGGTCACCGGCTCGCATCGACACGAAGCCCGACTGGCGCAACGCCTCGGCCAACCCGGAGCGGTCACCCACCTGACGCCACCTGGCGAGGGCGTCGTCGACGAGCCGGCGGGCCCGGGCGATGTCACCGGCCAGCACCGCCACCTCTGACAACAGGGTGAGCGACTGGGCGGCTGCGACCTGATCGGGGATCGCCTCGGCGATGCTCAGGGCCGCCTCGCCGTCGCGACGAGCCCCGTCCAGCTCGTGCAGGTCGATGCGAGCGGTCGCCCGCCCGAGGTGCGCAGCGAGCCGCCGCACGTCGTCGTCGGGGTCGACCAGCTCGAGCATCCGGGCGTAGGCCTTGGCCACACCGAGGTTGGAGTCCGAGGCGCTGGCGATCTCGGCCAGGCGCTCCAACGCCCCGACGGCCCGGTCGACGATGTCAGAGGGGAGGTCGGCGACGACGCCGAGCTCGGCGGCGAGGCGGGCGGCGGTCGACCAGTGGTAGGCGACCCGGCTGGCCCGACGCAGATCGGGCTCGCCCTCGGGGGGGTGGGCCTCCAGCCAGTCGGCGATCTCGGCGTGGCGCTCGGCGCGAGCCAGCTTGGTGAGCGTGCTGTAGGCGACCTCGCGCACGAGATCGCTGCGGAAGTGCCAGCCTGCGCCGTCGGTCTCGAACAGGTCCTTGGCCACGAGCCGGGCGAAGGTGTGCTCGGCGTGGTCGTCGCCCCGGGTCTGGGTCATGAGCACCAGGGCGTAGACGGGCCCGTCGCGCCCGATGACGGCGGCGTCTTGGACCATCAGCCGCTCGTGGTCGGTGAGTGAGTCGAGGCGGACCGAGACGAGGCCGCGCAACGTGTCGGGCAGCTCGAGCATCAACGGGCCGGTGACATCGGAGCCGTCGGCGTTGACCGCCGACTCGCTCAACAGGGTCGTGAGCTCCTCCAAGAAGAACGGGTTGCCGCCGCTGCGCTCGAAGAGCTCGTCGGCCAGGTCGTCGCTGAGGTCGGTGCCCAACAAGGTGGCGGCCAGACGGGCCGAGGCCACCCGGTCGAGCGGCTCGAGGTTGATCAGCACCGAGTTGTGGCGGCCCGGGCGCGCCACCCACCGTTCGTCGTCGACGCTCCAACGGGTCGTGGCCATGATGATCAGCGGCGACGTGCTCATGACGAGCAGCAGGCGCTCGGCCAGCTCGAGCAGGTGCGGATCAGCCCAGTGCACATCGGAGATCAACAGCACGACCGGGCGGGTGGCGGCGCACAGCTCGAAGAACGCCACCAGGGCCCCCTGGGCCTCGTCACGCTCTCGGGCCCGGTCGCGTCCTGGTCCGTCGGTGACGCCGCCGAGCAGCACGGCGAGGCCGTCGACGATGCGGCCCGGCGTGTCGGCCTCCTGGGAGATGTCGCTGACCAGGGTGTGGAGCCGGGCCCGCACCTCGGCCGTGGGCGAGCTGGGATCCAGGCCGAGCAGCTGGTGGAAGGCGTCCACGATCGGCCACCAGGGGCTCGTCTCGCCATAGGGCAGGCAGCGGCCCTCCAACACCAGGGCATCGTGGCGCTGCTCGGCTCGCACGGCGATCTCCTCGGCGAGGCGCGTCTTGCCGAGGCCGCCGTCACCGAGCACGAGCACGAGGTGGGCGTGGCGCCGGGCGGCGGCCATCTCGATGGTGCTCTCCAAGAGGCTGAGCTCGGGCTCGCGGCCGAGCAGCGGGGCACGGGCCTGGCGGGGCCTGCGGCCCGGGAGCGACAGCTCCTCGACCGCGGCGTGCACCGCCACCGCGGCCGCCCGGCCCCTCACGACCATCGTGCCCCTGGACTCATAGCGCACCACCTCCTCGGTGGCGGCGTGGGTCCCGGGCCCGACGAGCACCTCGCCGGGAGCGGCGGCCGCCTCGAGACGTGATGCCAGGTTCACCGTGTCGCCCATCGCCGTGTAGTCACCACCGGCGCGCAGCGCCCCGACGAGCACCTCACCGGTGTTCACCCCGATGCGCATCTGCACCGGGATGGCGAGCTCGGTGGACAGCGTGGCCATCGTGCGCTGCATGCGCAGCGCGGCCCGCACCGCCCGCTCAGGGTCGTCCTCGTGGGCGACCGGGGCCCCGAAGAGCGCGACGATGCCGTCACCGATGATCTTGTCGATGCTCCCCCCGAAGGCACCGATGTCGGTGACGAGGCGCTCGAAGCACCGGTCGATCAGCAACTTGACCTGCTCGGGGTCACGCCGCTCGGCCAGGGCGGTGAAGCCGACGAGATCGGCGAACAGCACCGTCACGATGCGACGTTCCTCGGCGCCGCGCAGCAGGTGACCGCAGTTCTGACAGAAGCGGGCGTCCGAGGGCACCGGCTGGGCGCACGACGGACAGGTCACGACCCCTGAGTCTACGGAACGCCCGGGTCACCGGCCGAGGGTCAGCCATGGTGGTCGGGCCCACCGGACCGACACCGAGGCGCTGCGCTGGTCGCCATGGTCACCGGCGATGTCCGGCGGGCCTAGCGTCCGCGCGACGGGTGGGCCGTCGACGAGGTGCACGGACCATCGAGAGGAACTGCCATGACCCACCCGACTCCGTCGAGCGCATCTCGTGCCACCTCACCGACGACGGGGTGGGCGGCCGCCCGGGCCGAGGGCGCCACGAAGGTCTACCGCAGCGGGAGCGACGAGGTGCGTGCCCTCGACGGCGTCGACGTGGCCTTCGAACGTGGGCGCTTCACCGCGGTCATGGGTCCGTCGGGGTCGGGCAAGTCCACCCTCATGCACTGCATCGCCGGTCTCGACGAGCTCACCGGCGGGCGCGTGCTCATCGGTGACACCGATCTGACCGAGCTGTCGGACAAGCAGCTGACACGACTGCGGCGCGACCGGGTCGGCTTCGTCTTCCAGGCCTTCAACCTCGTGCCGACGCTGAGCGCGAAGGAGAACATCACGCTGCCCCAGCAGCTGGGCGGCGCCGACGTCGACCAGGCCTGGTTCGACGAGGTCGTGCGGACGGTGGGTCTCGGCGATCGCCTGTCGCACCGCCCCGGCGAGCTGTCCGGCGGCCAGCAACAGCGCGTCGCCGTCGCTCGTGCGCTCGCCGGACGGCCCGAGATCATCTTCGCCGACGAGCCGACCGGCAACCTCGACTCCCGAGCCGGCGCCGAGATCCTCGAGTTCATGCGCCGTGCGGTGCAGGACTTCGACCAGACCATCGTGATGGTCACCCACGATCCGACCGCAGCCGCCTACAGCGACCGGGTGGTGTTCCTCGCCGACGGGCGCGTGGTCGACGAGATGTTCGAACCCACCGCCGAGCGGGTGCTCGACCACATCAAGGGCCTCGGAGGCTGACCCGTGCTCAAGCTCACCCTCCGGGGCGTGTTCGACCACAAGATCCGCTTCGCCCTCACCGCGTTCGCCGTCGTGTTGGGCGTGGCGTTCGTGGTGGCGTCCTTCGTCATCAGCGACGGCCTCTCTGACACCTTCGACGAGATCGTCGAGGGCATCAACGCCGACCTCGACGCCGAGGTGCGAGCGGCGACCGACTTCGACGACGGCACCGGTCTCGGCACCCCGATCGACGAGAGCGTCCTCGAGGTCGTCGCGTCGGTCGACGGCGTCGACGAGGCCAGCCCGGTGCTGGACAGCCTGTCGATCGTGCCCCTCGACGCCGACGGCGACCCGCTGCAGACCGGCGGAGCGCCCATCACCTCGTTCAACTACGACGAGTCGACGGCCTCGGCCATCGAGATCGTCGACGGGCAGGGGCCAGGACCCGGCGAGTTCGCCGTCGATCTGGCCACCGCAGCCGACGACGGCTACGAGGTCGGCCAGACCTACGACGTGGTCACCAGCAGCGGTCGGGAGAGCTTCCAGCTCGCCGGGACCTTCCGGTTCGGTGACGACGACGTGCTCGCCGGCGCGAGCCTGCTGGCCTTCGACCTCGGCGACCTCCAGCGCATGACGAACCTCGACGACCGGTTGCAGCGGATCCAGGTGATCGCCGCAGACGGGGTCTCACCCACCGAGCTCGTCGACCGGCTGAGCGTCGCGCTGCCCGACGGGGTCGAGGCAGTTCGCGCCGAGGTGGCCACGAGCGAGGACCAGGACGACTTCGGCGCCATCGTCGACGTGTTGCGCAACGCCCTGTTGGGCTTCGCCGGGGTGTCGGTGTTCGTCAGCGCGTTCCTGATCAACAACACCTTCAACATCGTGCTGGGTCAGCGGGTGCGCGAGCTGGCGCTGCTGCGAGCCGTCGGTGCGTCGGCCCGCCAGGTGCGGGTCGCGGTGCTCGGCGAGTCGTTGCTGGTGGGCGTCGTCGCCACCGTGGTGGGCATCGCAGGCGGTGTGGCGCTCGCCTTCGGTCTGCGCAGCCTGCTGGGTGCGTTCGGCTTCGATCTGCCCACGTTCGGCCTGCGGGTGTCGCCGGTGGCGTTGATCCTGGCGGTCGTGGTGGGCATCGGGGTCACCATGTTGGCCTCGATCACCCCGTCGCGGCGGGCCAGCCGGGTGCCCCCGGTGGCGGCGATGAGCGACGGGTTCGTGTTCGGCGGCGGCGAAGGACGACGCCGCACGCTCATCGGGGCGAGCCTGTTCGCCGTCGGCGTGATCGCGCTGCTCGTCGGCCTGTCCGTGTCGTTCGACCGGGCGCTGACCCAGTTGCTGTACCTGGCCGCCGGGGCGATCGGCGTGTTCGTCGGGGTGACGTTGCTCTCGCCCCTGTTCTCGGGACCGGCCGCCCGAATGATCGGGGCGCCGCTGCGCTGGATCCCCTGGCTCGGTGTCTCGGGACGTCTCGCCCGGGAGAACTCCTCGCGCAACACCCAGCGGACCGCAGCCACCGCCGGGGCCCTGATGATCGGCCTGGCGTTGGTGGGGACGGTCTCGACCGCGGGTGAGTCGCTGAAGGTGACGTTCAGAGCGACCCTCGACTCGGCGATCGAGGCCGACTTCTACGTGTCGGGCGGGGGGTTCGGCGTGCCGTTCGGGTCGGGGCTCGCCGAGCAGATCGACGCGTCGCCGTCGTTCGACCGGGTGACGCCGTTCCGCTTCGGCCGGGCCGACGTCGGCGGCTTGGAGAAGGACGTCTTCGCCGCCGACCTGGCCGAGCTCGACGGCTTGATCGATCCGGACGTGGTCGACGGGTCGTTGGCCGACGCCGGTCCCGGTGACATCCTGGTGCAGTCCAACCCGGCGGGGGACCGAGGGTTGGCCGCCGGCGACGTGGTCGACGTCGCCTACGCCGACGGCGACACCGAGCAGCTGCGGGTGGCCGCCATCTATGACGACGCCACCATCCTCGGCGACTGGACGATCGACCTGTCGAGCTGGCAGCTCGGACGCTTCAGCACCACCGACGACGTGTTCGTGGCGGCGGCGGCCGCTGACGGCGTCGAGCTGGCCGAGGCCGCCGCCGAGATCGATGCGATCGCCGCGTCGTATCCGCAGGTGAGCGTCGAGACAGCTGACCAGTTCGCCGTCAGCCAGGAGAGCCAGATCGACTCGTTCCTGGCGATCGTGAACGGGATGCTCGCCTTCGCCGTGCTGATCGCCCTGCTCGGCATCGCCAACACGTTGGCGCTGTCGGTGTTCGAGCGCACACGTGAGATCGGGTTGCTGCGGGCGGTCGGGATGTCACGTCGTCAGACCCGCAGCATGGTGCGGTGGGAGGCGGCGATCGTCGCGATCTTCGGCGCCCTGCTCGGGGTCGCGTTGGGGATCATCTTCGGCTACGCCGTGGTCGTCGCCCTGCCCGATTCGGTGGTCAACGACTTCGCCGTCCCGGTGGGGACGCTGGTCACCTACGTCGTCATCGCAGGGATCGCCGGGCTGATCGCCGCCATCTACCCGGCTCGGAGGGCGTCTCGCCTCGACGTCCTGGACGCCATCAGCCACCGGTAGGCGCCGGCCGGTCGAGCGCGAACGCCGACGGGCGACCGGGCGGGCGGGCAACGGGCGACCGGTCGTGAGCGGGCGGGCGGGCGTCGGGCGACCGGTCGTGAGCGGGCGGGCGACCGGTCGCCCGTCGTCGGGCCAGGGGCCGCCACGTCAGCCGCCGGGGGTCTGAGATGATCAGACGATGTCGACCGCCCCCGGCCAGCTCGGCCCCGAGGCGCTCGAGTTCCTCACCGAGCGGCACCTCGCCAGCCTCACGCTCGTGCGCCCCGACGGGCGCCCCCACGTCACGCCCATCGGGGTCACCTGGGACCCTGACGCCGGGCTCGCCCGCATCATCACCTGGTCGGGTTCGGCGAAGGCCCGCCTGCTGGAGCGTCACGGCGACTCGGTCGCCGCGGTGTGCCAGGTGGACGGCGGACGGTGGCTGACCCTGGAGGGCACCGCCACGGTCACCGCCGACGCCGACCGATGCGCCGAGGCGATCGCCCGCTACGCGCGGCGGTACCAGCCGCCGAAGGATCGTGGCGCCGACCGCCGGGCGATCGAGATCACCGTCGAGCGGGTGCTGGGCTCTTCCCGTCTCCTCGGATCGAGCTGACCCCGTTCGGGTCACCGTCGGTGGATCAGCGCTCCTCGGCCGCACCGAGGTCGTCGACGGCGTCGACTGGTCAGCGCTCCTCGAGGGCGTCGAGATCGGCGGCGGCGTCGAGATCGGCGAGATCGGCGGCGGCATCGAGGCTGGCGGCGGCATCGAGGTCGGCGGCGGCGCCGAGGTCGTCGAAGCCAGCCGGCGGCACGCCCCGGGCACCAGACCCCTCGGCGACGGGCGGCAGGGGACGGCGGCGCTGGCAGCGGGCACACCAGTAGGTCGGACGCCGCTGGGGGCCGAGACCTTCGACGGTGATGCGCCCGGCGCAGCGAGGGCAGCTGCGCCGCTCACGGCCGTAGACCGCCAGACCGCGGCCGTGGGTGACCCGGCGTGACCGAGTGAGGTTGGCCCGCAACAGGCGGTTGGCCCGGGCGTAGAGCCGCCGGCGTTCGTCGTCGCCGAGGGCGCCGAGGGGGGTGCGCGGGTGCACCTGCTCAGCCCAGAGCACCTCGGACTTGTAGACGTTGCCGATCCCACACGCCGGTCGTTGGTCGAGCAGCACCTGGCCGATCTCGGTGTCCGGGGGCAGCCACCCGGCCCGCTCGACGGCGGCGTCGAGATCGACGTCGGTGTGGCAGAGATCGGGGCCGAGTCGCTCCCACGGCCGTTCAGGGTCACCGGGGAGGAGCAGCCGCGCGACGGGGGTGGCCCGCAGCACCGCCTGGTGCTCAGCGGTGCGGATGAGCGCTCGCAGCTCACCGGGGTGCCCGGGCAGGCGTCGTCCGGCGGCCACGAGATCCCAGGACCCGTTCATCAACAGGTGCGAGTCGAGCACGTGGCCGGAGTCGAAGGTGATGACGAGGTGCTTGCCGTGGGCCTCGACCGAGGTCACGGTGGTCCCGGCCGCAGGCAGCCGGGTGGCCAGGGTGCGGTGGACGCGCAGCTCGAGCACCTCGTGACCGACGAGCGCCGGACGCAGGCGGGCGGCGGCCCGGTAGATGGTGTCACCCTCGGGCACGCCCAGCAGTCTGTCGGTCGCCGCCTCGCCCGCCACCCTCCTCCGAACCTGCGGACCGGACCAGCGCCACGTCCCGCTCCCACCCGCAATTTCGCCGTCGCCGTCGCCGTCGCCGCCCGCCGCCCGCCACCCTCCCGAACCTGCGGACCGGACCGGCGCCACATCCCGCTCCACCCGCCGCCGCCGCCGCCGCCGCCGTCGCCGTCGCCGCCCGCCGCCCTCCCGAACCTGCGGACCGGACCGGCGCCACGTCCCGCTCCCACCCGCAATTCCGCCGCCGCCCGCCACCCTCCCGAACCTGCGGACCGGACCGGCGCCACATCCCGCTCCCACCCGCAATTCCGCCGCCGCCCGCCACCCTCCCGAACCTGCGGACCGGACCGGCGCCACGTCCCGCTCCCACCCGCAATTTCGCCGTCGCCGTCGCCGTCGCCGTCGCCGTCGCCGTCGCCGCCCGCCGCCCGCCGCCCGCCGCCCGCCACCCTCCCGAACCTGCGGACCGGACCAACGCCACGTCCCGCTCCCACCCGCAATTCCAGCTGCTCGACTCGGGGCGGCGTCGCTACGGTCGGCGTGTGTGAGCAGGCACGCCGTCGTGAACCGCCGGTACTGGGGCGAGGTGGCCGAGGAGTGGGTCGCCGGGGGCGCACGCAACTGGGTTCGTGACGAGCCGGTGTGGGGGCAGTGGCAGCTCCCCGAGACCGAGGTCGGCCTCCTCCCCCGTGATCTCACCGGATCACGGGCCGTCGAGCTCGGCTGCGGGACGGGCTACGTGTCGTCGTGGCTGGCTCGACGGGGCGCCGACGTCGTCGGCCTCGACGTGACCCGGGCCCAGCTCTCCACCGCTCAGATGCTGTCGGCACGGCACCGGGTCGCTGTGGCGTTCGTCGAAGCCGACGCCGAAGCGACGCCGCTGCGGACGGGCAGCTTCGATCTGGCCATCTCGGAGTACGGCGCGGCGTTGTGGTGTGACCCCCGGGTCTGGGTGCCCGAAGCAGCCCGCCTGCTGCGTCCCGGTGGCGAGCTGATCGTGCTGAGCGCCCATCCCCTCGCCGTCATCTGCTACCCCGACGACGGCTCGGCGCTCACCGCCGATGACGTCTGCCTGCGGCGGTCCTGGTTCGACACGTGGCGCCTCGACTGGCGGGAGGTGGAGGAGGATCCGGGCGGCATCGAGTTCACCCTGCCGGTCGCCGAGTGGTTCGCCGTGCTGGTCGACAGCGGGTTCGACGTCACCGACCACCGGGAGCTGCGACCTCCGCCCGATGTCACCGGCACCCCCTTCTCGGTCAGCGCCGAGTGGGCCCGTCGGTTTCCCAGCGAGCTGGTCTGGCGGGCCCGCCGCCGCTGAGCCCGCTGGCGTGCGCACCATGACATGCGCACGCCATGTGACACGCACCGCTGCGCCGCACGATCGACCTCGCCCCGCATCAGGGGCGGTAGATCGGGCCTTTGAAGCCGGGCTGGAAGCCGTGGTCGAGCAACGTCGCGGTCAGCTCCGCCTCGTCCCAGCCCACCCCGTCGATCTTGCGGATCTCGAGCTGGCGGAGGCGACCGTCCTTCACGAGGGCCTGCAGGGCGTCGATCCAGCGCAGGTCATCGGCGGCGCCGGGGAACGTCACCACCGATCGCGCCCCCCGTTCGAGCTCGACGAGGGGCTGACCGTCGGCGATGACCACGTAGGCACCGGCCGACCGTGAGGGTCGGCCACGGGTCTCGGGCCAACCGAGGGTGGCCCCGAAGGGCTGTGCCGGGTCGACGGCGGCGAGGACGACGACCGAGGGGAGATCCTCGGGGTCCTCGAGACCGTCGGGGTCGCCCACGAGGTGCCCGGCCGCATCGGCCCGGTGGCCCCGCAACCGGTCGACGGCCCCGGGCAGAGCGAACTGGGCGCCCCCGAGCCCGGCCACGAAGTACCCCCGCCGCACCCGGCCTCGCTCCTCCAGCAGTCGCAGGACCCCATAGACCCCGGCGAACCCGCCCTCGACGCCCTCGGCCAGGGCGCCCTCCCGGGTGAGCACCCCGTGGCGTTCGAGCAGCTGCAACGCCCGGGCGTGGGTGGCCTCGGTGGGTGTCGGCAGCGGCTCCAACGCCGGCGCGACGAGCGACCACCGGCCTGCGCCTGCCGGCGGCCCGAGTCGGCTGAGCTGACCAGGTCTCGGACGCCGGCGACCCACCGCCGAGTGCCGCCGACCCCCACCGCCGCGACCGGCGCCGCTACGACCGCCGCCACCGCCACCCCGGCGCCCACCGACGCCGGCGACGAACGATCGCAGCGGCGCCAGGGTGTCGTTGGTGACCTCCCCGGCCCACACGAGGTCCCACAGGGCGCTCAGCACGGCGTCGGGTTCGGCGGTGCCGGCGCCCACCACGAGGTCGGCCCAGAACGACGCACCCCGGGTGCCGAGGTGTTCGCGCAGGCGCACGTGCAGCTCGTCGTCGGACGGTCGTCGTCACCGGGGGTGGGGATCAGCAGACCGGCTTGGTCGCGGAAGGCGAGGCGCACCCGCCCGTCCCGGGTGCCGATCGAGCCGGCGCCGGCCCAGACGAGCTCGCCGGTGGACATGAGGGCGTCGAGGTCGCCGGGCCGATAGCCGGCGACCCGGGCCGCCAGGACGTCGGCCTCGAGCACCGACGCGGGGATCGCCGCCCCCTGGAGCTGCTCGATGGCCTCGACGAGCGCGTCGGCCCCCCGGCGGGGGCGGTCAGCGGAGTGCCAGGCCGGCAGGAACCGGGCAAAGGTCTGTTGGTCGACCGGTTCGACCTCGTTGCGCAGCACGGCCAGCGACCGGCGACGCAGCTGGCGCAGCACCTCGACGTCGCACCACTCGCGCTCGACGCCCCCGGGTCGGAACTCGCCTCGCACCACCCGGTCGCGCTCGGCGAGGGCGGCCACGGCCCTCTCGACCCGGTCGACCCCGATCGACAGCCGCCCTGCGATCTCGGTGGCGTGGAAGGGCCCGTGCGTGCGGGCGTAGCGGGCGACGATGTCACCGAGGGGATCGTCGACCGGCTCGGTGAACGCAGCGGGCAACCCCGGCGGCAGGGCGGTGCCGAGGGCGTCTCGGTACCGGGCGGCGTCCTCGGCGGCCACCCACCGGGACGCACCACCGATGCCGACCTCGACGCCACGACGCTCCTCGGCGAGCCGGCGCAGCACCCCGGCGGCGTCGATGCCCTCACAACGGGCCTCGACCTCGGCGACGGTCAGGTCGCCCAGGCGTCGCAACAGATCAGCGACGTCGTCGTCGCTGCGGGCTCGGCGCCCCTCGACCAGGCCCTGCAGCTCGAGCTCGAGACGGGCGAGGGCCTCGGGGTCGACGAGCTCGCGCAGCTCCTCGGCACCGAGCAGATCGTCGAGCAGGTCGCGGTCGAGCGCCAGGGCGGCCGCCCGGCGTTCGGCGAGGGGGGCGTCGCCTTCGTACATGTAGGCGGCGATCCAGCCGAACAGCAGGCTCTGGGCGAACGGCGAGGCGTGCTCGGTGTCGACTGACACCACGCGCACCTTGCGGCTGCGCAGATCGCGCAGCAGGCCCTGCAGCGCAGGGACGTCGAAGACCTCCTGCAGGCACTCCCGGGTGGTCTCCAACAGCATGGGGAACGTGGGGTACTTGGCCGCCACGGTGAGCAGGTCGGCGGCTCGCTGGCGCTGCTGCCACAGCGGGGTGCGCTGGCCTGGCCGACGGCGGGGCAGCAGCAGGGCCCGCCCGGCGACCTCTCTGAAGCGCGAGGCGAACATCGCCGTCGAGGGCAGCTGGGCGACGACGAGGTCGTGCAGGTCGTCGGGGTCGAGGAGCAGCTCGTCGACCGGCACCGAGTCCTCGACCTCGGGCAGGCGCAACACGATGCCGTCGTCAGACCACAACAGCTCGACGGGAGCGTCGAAGCGCTCCTCGAGGCGAGCCTGCAAGGCGATGGCCCACGGGGCGTGCACCTGGGCGCCGAAGGGGCTGAGGATGCAGATGCGCCAGTCGCCGATCTCGTCTCGGAACCGCTCGATGACGATGGTGCGGTCGCTCGGCAACTCGGTGGTCACCGTGCGCTGCTCGAACAGGTACTCCCAGAGGTTCGATGCCGCCCACTCGTCGAGGCCGTGGTCGCGCTCGAGGCGGTCGAGGGCGTCGGAGCGGTCGAGCTCGACCAGCTGACGACAGAACGCGCCGACCGCCCGCCCGAGCTCGAGGGGACGCCCAGGCTTGTCGCCGTGCCAGTACGGCATCTTGCCCGGCTGACCCGGAGCGGGGGTGACGACGACCCGGTCGAAGCCGATCTCCTCGATGCGCCACGTCGTGGCTCCGAGCAGGAACGACTCGCCGACCCTGGATTCGTAGACCATCTCCTCGTCGAGCTCGCCGACCCGCTTGCCGTCGGGCAAGAAGACGCCGAACAGGCCCCGGTCGGGGATCGTGCCTGCGTTGGTGACCGCCAGGCGGGCGGCGCCGTCACGGGCCCGCACCGAACCGGCGATCCGGTCCCACACCACCCGGGGCCGCAGGCCGGCGAACTCCTCTGAGGGATAGCGCCCGGCCAACATGTCGAGCACCGAGAGGAACACCTCATCGGAGAGCTCGGCGTAGGGCGCGGCCCGACGCACCAGACCCATCAGATCGTCGACCATCCAGTCGTCGACGGCACAGGTGGCCACGATCTGCTGGGCGAGCACGTCGAGGGGGTTGCGTGGGTAGCGCATGTGCTCGATCTCGCCGTCGAGCATGCGCCGCACGACGACGGCGGCTTCGAGCAGGTCGCCCCGGTGCTTGGGGAAGATGGTGCCCCGGCTGGCTGCCCCGACCTGATGGCCGGCCCGGCCGATGCGTTGCAGCCCCCGGCTGACCGCGCCAGGGGACTCGACCTGGACGACCAGGTCGACGGCGCCCATGTCGATGCCGAGCTCGAGTGAGCTGGTGGCGACGAGGGCCTTGAGCCGCCCGGTCTTCAGATCGTCCTCGAGCACGAGGCGCTGCTCGCGGGACAGCGAGCCGTGGTGAGCCTTGACAAGCTCTTCGCCCTCGGGCGGACTGGTGCCGTCGAAGTTGTCGGCCCGTTCGGCGCCTTCGGTGTGCAGCTCGTTGAGGCGGGTGGCGAGCCGCTCGGCGAGGCGGCGGGAGTTGCAGAACACCAGCGTGGTGCGGTGGGCGAGGATCAGCTCGAGCAGCCGTGGGTGCATCGCCGGCCAGATCGAGCGCCGCTGGGGTTCGAAGGAGGCCGAGCCGCTGGGGTCGCGGTCGTCGCCGCGGCGGCCCATCTCGGCGAGATCCTCGACGGGCACCACGACCTGGACCTCGAGGTGGGGGCGGGACCCCTCGTCGACGATGGTGACCGGGCGGGCCTGACCCGGCGCGGCGAACCCGCCGAGGAACCGGGCGATCTCGCTCAGCGGACGTTGGGTCGCCGACAGTCCGATGCGTTGGAACGGCTGCTCGACGACCTCCTCGAGGCGTTCGAGGCTGACCGCCAGGTGCGAGCCCCGCTTGGTCGAGGCCAGCGCATGGATCTCATCGATGATGACCGTCTGGACGCCGCCCAAGATCTGGCGGGCCTTGGAGGTGAGCATCAGGTACAGCGACTCGGGCGTGGTGATCAACAGGTCGGGCGGGTGGCGCACCATGCGGGCCCGCTCGTCGGCGGGCGTGTCGCCGGTGCGCAGGGCGACCACGGGTTCGTTGACCTCGGCCCCGAGGCGCTCACCGGCGAGGCGGATGCCGTGCAGCGGGGCCCGCAGGTTCTTCTCGATGTCGACCGCCAGCGCCCGCAGCGGCGAGATGTAGAGCACCCGGCAGCGGCGGTCTCGCTCGGGCGTCTCGGTGCTGACCAGGCCGTCGATGGCCGACAGGAAGGCGGCGAGGGTCTTGCCCGACCCCGTGGGCGCGGTGATGAGCACGTGCTCGCCCCGGTCGATGGCCGGCCACCCGCTGACCTGGGGCGGGGTCGCCTCGGCGAAGGTGGTCGTGAACCACTCGCGCACGACCGGGGAGAAGCTGGCCATCGGATCGGGGCCGCTGCTCGCCATGGGTGACGAGCCTAGGGAGGGGGTGTGCGCCCGAGGCTCCCGGCCCCCGGCGGCGGGTCCTACAGCGGGCCGTCCTCGGGCTGGTAGCGGGTCACGAGCAGCCGGTCGGTCACGGTGCGCTCGGCCGAGGCGACCGGCTGCTGCTCCACGACGAGGGTGACGGGGCCGTCGTCGTCGGCGAGCACCTCGAAGGGGCCCCCGACGACGCGCTCGACGCCCTGGCGGTGCGCGTCGAGCAGGTCGAGCACCCGGTCACGGCGCTCACGGTCGACGTAGTCGAGGTCGAGCTCGAGCCAGTCCTGGGGGCCGACGCCGAACTCTGACACCGTCGCCGTCGCCCTCAGGCGGCCGGCTGGGCGCCGGCACCGGCGTCGCCGCCGGCATCGAGACCGCCGTCCGCACCGTCCCCGCCAGCACCGAGACCGCCCGCATCGAGACCGCCGTCCGCACCGAGGGCGGGGTCGCGCAGCGCATCGGGCAGTGGTTCGGCGTGCACGATCGTCAGGCGGCGAGTCGCCCGGGTCAGCGCCACGTACAGGGCCCGCAGGCCCCTGACCTCGCTGCCGACGATGGTGGACGGCTCGACGATGACCGCGGCGTCGACCTCCAGGCCCTTGACGAGCCGCACGGGCACGACGTTGATGGGGTGGTCGAGACGACCCCCCCGGCCCGCCCTGGCGTGCTCGATGCCGGCCCGCTGCAGCGCCACGGTGACCTCGTCGACGGTCCCCTCAGCGGCGATGACCGCCACGGTCCCCTCGCCGACCGCGGCCCGCTCGGCGGCGACGATCGCCCCCAGCTCTGAACCCATGTCGGCCACGGCGTGGAACGACGGTGGGGTGCCGCCCTCGCGCACCGCGCTCGGCGGGGTCAGCTCGGGTTCGGCGGCGGCCAGCACCGCGGCGGCAGGAGCCATCAGCGACGCCGGGATGCGGTAGCCGATCGTGAGGTCGGCCCGGCGGGCGGGGGCGTCGCGGCCGAGGTGGGTGATGACGTCGTCCCACTCGGCGACGGCGCCCGGGGCGGTCGCCTGGGCGATGTCGCCGACGATGGTCATCGAGCCGTTGAGCGAGCGTCGACCGAGCATCCGCAGAGCCATCGGGGACAGGTCCTGGGCCTCGTCGACGACGAGGTGGCCGTAGGTGCGGGGCTGCCAGTCCTGGACGCTCTGGCCGGGCTGGGGTCCGAGCAGGCGGTCGACCTCGTCGAGCAGCGGCAGATCGGCGTCGCTCCAAGCCACCTGGGTGAGCTCTTCGGAGCGCTCCCTCACCAACGACCGCACCTCGTCCTCGGACAGACGGCGCCGGGCCGCCGAGCGGACGAGCGCCAGCGACCCGTACAGGTCGTGCAGCAGCTGGGCGGGGGTCAGCACCGGCCACATCCACTCGAGCGCAGCCCGCACCGCCGGGTGACGCCGAGCACGCCGGCGCACGTCGGCGGCGTCGACCTCTCGACGGGCGCTGGCCGCCAGGCGCTCGAAGAACCGGTCCTCGACGATGCGCCGGCCGGCGTTGTGGTGGCGGACGCGCCGGCGGGCCTCACCGACGATGTCGGCCGACGCGGCGACACCGACCCGCAGGCGCTGGATGCCGTGGTCGACCACGACCTCGTCGCGCAGGCGCCGCTGACGATCGCGCACCGCAGCCCGCAGCACGGCGGCCATGCGGGGATCGCCCTTCAGGCGGTGGGTGCCAGCGGCGTCGACGGTGCCGCCGGTGCCGGGGGGCACGTGATCGCTGACCAGGTCGGCCAGCACCGCGAGATCGGCCCCAGCCTCGCCGAGGGAGGGCAGCACCCGTTGGATGTAGCGCAGGAACAGCCGGTTGGGCCCGACGACCAGCACGCCCTGTCCCTCGAGGGGGAAGCGGTGGGTGTACAGCAGGTAGGCCGCCCGGTGCAGCGCCACCACCGTCTTGCCGGTGCCCGGGCCGCCCTGGACGACCAGCGTGCCCCGCAGCGGCGAACGGATGATCTCGTCCTGCTCGGCCTGGATCGTGCCGACGATGTCGCCCAGCTGACCTGAGCGGGCCTGCTCGAGTGCTGCGAGCAGCGCGCCCTCGCCGCGCAGGTGGTGCTCCTCTGAGCCCTCGCCGAACAGCTCGTCCTCCAGGGCGAGGAGCCGACGGCCCCGCGCGACGAAGTGACGGCGTCGAGCCAGGCCCATCGGCTCGCGCCCGGTCGCCCGGTAGAAGGGTTCGGCGACCGGCGCTCGCCAGTCCACCACGAGAGGTTCCTGGGCGTCGTCGGAGACCGCCACCCGCCCGATGTGGAAGGCGTCGCCGTCGTCGGTGTCGAGGCGCCCGAAGACGAGCGCGGCGTCACCCACCTCGAGGCGCGACAGGCGGTCCCGGATCGTGTCCTCGATGACCTCGGCCTCGACCCGGGCCTGGTTGGTGCCCCCCCGCCCGACCTCGACCATCGAGCGCATGCGCATCACCCGGGAGCGGGCAGCCTCCAGGGCCTCGTAGGCCCGGTCGACGTGGGCCTGCTCGAGGCGCAGCTCATCGGAGTCGCCGGAGTCGCTGGAGTCGCTCGAATCGTCCACCACCGCTGCCGTCAGGCTCCTATGGGCGCCGGCCAGGGAGCAGACGATGCTACTCCCCATCCCGCTGTTCAGGGCCCTCGGCGCGCCGCGCCGGCGTCGGCGTCGGCCGGTGCCACACCCGGGGCCACCACGCCCCGGGAGGCGAAGGCCCGCTCGACGAAGCGACCGACTGATGCCTCGAACGGGAAGGACAGGTGCCCGCCCTCGTACCAGAGCACCATCGGCTCGCCCCAGTGCCCGGCGAGGGCGACGACGTTGCCGGGCCGCACCCACCGGTCGACGAGGCCGGCGTAGATGAACAGCCGCTCAGAGGGCACCACGACGGGCATGGCCATCGGGGAGACGACCGAGTGCACGCGGGTGAGAGGTCCCCACGACAGGCCCCACTGCTCGTAGAACGGCGGCAGGTAGGGCTCGACGAAGCGCTTGCGGCCCCGCACCAGGTCGGGCTCGGGCACGCCGGCGACGACGGCGTCGAGGTCGGGTTCGAGCCCGGCGACGAGCGAGACGACGAGCCCACCGAGTGACAGACCGGTGATGCCGACCGTCGGTGCGCCGTGCACGCCCCGCGCCCAGGAGATGAGGCGCCGCAGATCCCACGCGGACTGGGCCGCGGTGTGCACGGTGTTCATGGGGCCGCTGAACATGACCCGGTCGCCGGAGCGTCCCTCGCTGCGGGGACCGTGCAGCGGTTGGACGAGCACGGCGACATCGACGCCGAGACGGCGGTGCAGGTGCCGGGCCCGCAAGGCCACCAGATCCGACAGGGGCTCGCCGGTGCGGTAGCCGTTGACGGCCACGATCCACGGCCGGGCGTCGCCGTCGTCGTGGCGCAGCACCCAGGCGTGGGCGGTGCGGTTGCGGCGGTAGTCGAGCCAGCGGTCGCGTCCCGGTTCGCCGAGGTGCGGTTCGTAGCCGCTGTCGAAGCGGACGTGCTCGAAGCCGAAGCGGCCCATCCCGATGTGACGTGAGCTGACCGCCTCCAGGGGCGGCGGGTCGCGGTGGTAGCGCCTCGGGTCGTCGAGCCACCCCTCGGCGGCGAACCGCTCGAGGGCCTCGTCGAGCTCGTCGCGCAGGCGCCTTCGGAAGTCGGTGCTCGGCAGGCGCACCCGGGCCGCGGCCAGCTCGGCCTGCAACATGACCTCGTCGGCCCACCACTTCACCGCCACGTCGGCCCGGGCGGGGGTGCGGGGCACGTCGGCCTCGGTGTGACCGATCACCCAGTTGCGCAGCGCCCGGGGGCCGTGGGCCGCCTCTGACAGCCAGAAGCCGACACCGCCCGCAGCCATCAGGCGATGATGGCAGGTGTGACCCGCACCATCTTGACCACGGGGGCCAACTCCGGTCTCGGCCTCGCCACCACCATCGAGCTGGCCCGACGCGGTCACCGCTCGGTCGGCACCGTGCGCTCTGACGCCAAGGCCGAGCACCTCCACACCGCCGCCGCCGACGCCGGCGTGACCGTCGAGCACCGCCTGTTGGACGTGACCGACGCCGACGCCTGCGCGGAGGTGATCGACGACGTCGCCCCGGACGCCGTGGTCAACAACGCCGGCTTCGGTCGCACGACCCCCGTCGAGCTGGTCGGCGACGACGAGGCCCGCCTCATGCTCGAGACCATGCTGGTGGCCCCGGTGCGCCTCGCCCGCCTTGCCCTGCCCCACATGCGGGCTCGGGGTGGAGGTCACGTGGTGATGATCTCGTCGATCCTGGGTCGGGTGACCGTGCCGCTGAGCGGCTGGTACCAGGCGGCCAAGCACGGGTTGGAGGCGGTGACCGATGCGTTCCGCCAAGAGGTGGCCGGCGACGACGTGCGGGTCGTGCTCGTCGAGCCCGGCTTCTTCCGCACCGGCATCTTCGACGAGATGGCCGCCGACGCCGAGCGCCACGCCGGGTCGGCCTACGACGAGGCCTTCGCCCGGGCCCGGGCCAACCTCGATCGGGCCAGGTGGGCGATGGGTGACCCCGGCGCCGTCGCCCGCCGGGTGGCCAAGGTGATCGACGACGACACCCCCCGCGCCCGCTACCTCGTCGGGCCCGACGCCGTGGCCATGGAGCTGATGAGTCCCTGGGTGCCGACCGCGATCCGTGACCGCCTGAGCCGCTTCGCCTTGGGCCTGTAGGCAGCGAAGGCGCCCCGGGAACGGGCGGGGGCGTCGGTAGCGTGCTGCACACGATGCGCGCCGCTCCTGCCCTGTCGCCCTCCCATCCGGCGCACCGCCTCGCCGATGCGCCGTTCGTGCGGGCCGCCCGGGGCCGGTCGGTCGAGACGGTGCCGGTGTGGTTCCAACGCCAGGCCGGACGACACCTTCCCGAGTACCACGAGGTGCGCCGCCCGGGCAGCATCCTCGACACCATCAGGGTGCCCGAGTTGGCAGCCGAGATCACCCTGCAGCCCGTGCGCCGCTACGGCGTCGATGCTGCGGTGCTGTACTCCGACATCGTCACGCCCCTGGCCGCCATCGGCGTCGGGGTCGACATCGAGCCCGGTGTCGGGCCCGTGACCGATCCGCCGATCCGCTCGGCCGGCGACCTCCAGCGCATCCGCCCCCTCGAAGCCGACGACGTCGCCCACGTCACCGAGACCTGCGCCATCCTGGCCGGCGAGCTCGACGTGCCCCTGCTCGGCTTCGCCGGCGCCCCGTTCACCCTGGCCAGCTACCTCGTCGAGGGCCGACCGAGTCGTGACCACGGACGCACCAAGGCGCTGATGCTGGGCGAGGAGGCCACCTGGCACGAGCTGTGCGGACGCCTGGCCGACGTCGCCGTCGCCTTCCTGCGGGCTCAGGTCGAGGCCGGGGCGAGCGCCGTGCAGCTGTTCGACAGCTGGGCGGGGGCGCTGGACCCGGCCACCTACGAGCGCTACGCCCTTCCCCACTCGCAGCGGGTGATGGACGGCGTCGCTGACCTCGGCGTGCCCCGCACCCACTTCGGCGTCGGCACCGGCGAGCTGCTCGGACTGATGGCCAGCGCCGGCTGTGACATGGTCGGCGTCGACTGGAGGGTCCCCCTCGATGCGGCCCGTGAGCGACTCGGCCCCGACGTGGCGGTCCAGGGCAACCTCGACCCGGCGGTGTGCCTGGCCGGACCCGACGTCGCCGAGCGGGCCACGCTCGACATCCTGGCTCGCAACGCCGGCCGCCCGGGCCACGTGTTCAACCTGGGTCACGGCGTGCTGCCTGACACCGACCCGGCCACGCTGGCCCGCGTCGTCGAGGTGGTGCACTCGGTCGATCCGACCACCGGACGCCCGAGGTGACCCGCATGGCGCTCCTGGGCGGTGCGAGCGCTGGACGCCCGAGGTGACCCGGGTCATCGTGGTCGGCGGTGGCATCACCGGGCTGACCGCCGCGCACCGGCTGCACGCCTCGGGCGTCGAGGTCACCGTCGTCGAGGCCGCCGACCGCCTGGGCGGCAAGCTCGAGACCGGCTGCATGCTGGGCCGGCCCGTCGAGCACGGCCCCGACATGTTCCTCGCCCGGGTGCCGTGGGCGACGGATCTGTGCCACGAGCTGGGCCTGTCCGACGAGATGGTGGCTCCGGCGTCGGGCCGGGCGATGGTGTGGTCGAACGGGCGGCCCCGACGCCTGCCCGCCCAGGTGGTGTTGGGCGCCCCCACCGATCTGGTGGCCCTGGCTCGCAGTGGCATCGTCGGCCCCGCCGGCGTGGCCCGTGCCGGGCTCGACCTGCTCCTGCCGGCCACACGCCACGGGGACGACCCGTCGGTGGGGTCGGTCATTCGGGCCCGCTTCGGCAACGAGGTGTGCGACCGCCTCGTCGACCCCCTCCTCGGAGGCATCAACGCCGGCGCTGCCGACGAGCTCTCCGCAGCGGCCACCGCCCCTCAGCTGCTCGACGCCGCCAGCCGCTCGCGCAGCCTGCTGCTCGGCCTGCGGCGCACCCGGGCCGCCTCGTCGCTGCAGGCGTCCGGGCCGGTGTTCTGGAGCCTGCGAGGCGGGTTGGGCCGCCTCGTCGACGAGCTCGCCGCCCGACTGGCTGACGCCGACGTCCGACTCGCCACCCCGGCGCTCGCCGTCCGCCCCGCCGGTCCCGCCGGCGGTGCTGGATCCGCCGGCGGTCCTGGATCCGCTGGCGGTCCTGGATCCGCTGGCGGTGGCACCGCGGTGGCGGGGGGTGAGGTGGCCTTGGACCGCCCGGTCCCAGGGGCAGAGGTGGTCCTCGACGACGAGGTCTTGCCCGCCGACGCCGTCGTCCTCGCCACCCCGGCGTCGGTGGCCGCCGACGTGCTGGCCGACGCTGCTCCCACGGCATCGACGCTGCTCGGCGGCGTGCGCGCCGCATCGGTGGCCGTCGTGTTGGTCGCCGTCGCCGACGGCCAGCTGCGGCTGCCCGGTGACGTGTCGGGGCTGTTGGTGCCCAGGGTCGAGGGGCGTCTGGTCACCGCGGTGTCGGCGGCGTCGACCAAGTGGCCCCACCACCGGACGCCCGGGCAGACCGTGCTGAGGGTGTCGGTGGGCCGATCCAGCGACGAGCGGTGCCAACGCCTCGACGACGCGGCGCTGACCGTTCGGGTGCTCGACGAGCTGAGCGACCTCGTCGGGCTGTCGGGTCCGCCGCTCGAGACCCGGGTCATCCGCTGGGACGGCGGCTTCCCCCAGTACGAGCCCGGTCACGCCGCCCGGGTGGCCCGCATCCGTCACGCCCTGTCCGAGGCGCTGCCCGGCGTCGTGCTGGCCGGCGCGTCCTATGAGGGGCTCGGCATCCCAGCGTGCGTGCGCCAGGGCGAGGAGGCGGCGGCGACCGTGATCAGCCAGCTGAGCGTCACCTCACCGGGCCGCTGAGGTTCGGCATCGGTGAGCGACCCCCCGAGGTGACCGATCGCCGCCGTCGCACCGATCCTGCTGCGCCCGGCGGCGCCGCGGGTCTCGACGCTGCCTCCGCCGCTGCCAGTCCTGCCGCGCCCGGCGGCGCCACTGGTCCCGACGCTGCCTCCGCTGCTGCTGACGCCGACCTTCAGGCGGGTGCCGCTGCCGACGCTGACGATCCCGTCGCCGGTGCCGATCCCACCGCCGGCGGCCATCCCGGGCCGGGCGGGGGCGCACCAGGCGCAGGCGGCCTTCCGGGGGCGGGCGGCCGCCCGGGGGCGGACGTGGGCGCACGAGGCGCAGGCACGTCGGTGGTCGGCGCGGGCGATGGACCGATGCTGGACGTTGCGGTCGCCCTGGGCGCGTGCGTGTTCGGGGGCCTGCTGCTGGCGCTGTCCACCCCGCCCTGGGGGCTGTGGGTGCTCGCCCCCGTCGGACTTGGGTCGGTGCTCGCCAGCCTGACCGGTCGATCGTTCGTCGCGAGGGCGGCACTGGCGTCGGTCGGCTTCGTGGTGCTGCACGCCGTCACCCTCAGCTGGCTCGGGTCGCTGCACGTGGCGGCACTGGCGTTGATCCCGATCCTGGCGACGTTCGACGGGGTGATCGTCGGGGCCGCACCGGCCAGAGGGCCGTTGGCCGCCCCGGGGGCGGTGGCGGCGGTGGTCCTGGCCACCGCGGTGCGGGGGGCGTGGCCGTGGGGCGGCGTGCCCTTGTCCAACCTGGCGCTCGGCCAGGCGGGGGGGCCGTTGCTGCCCGCCGCCCGCCTGCTCACCTCGCTGACGGTCGTGGCGGTCGTGGCGGTGCTGGCGGTGGGCCTGGTGGCGCTGGCCCGTCGACGGTGGCGCGACGTGGCGGCGGCGGGGGCCGTCGTCATCGTGGTCGGGGTGTTGGCCGGCGTGGCCCCCGACGGCCAGCGAGCGGGGCCAGACCTCACCGCGGCGCTCGTCCAGGGCGGCGGTGCGCTCGGCACCAACGCCCGTGACAGCGACCAGAGCCCGGTCATCGAACGCCACCTCGTGGCGTCGGATCAGATCGAGGGGCCGATCGACCTGGTGGTGTGGCCCGAGAACGCCGTGACCGTCGACGGGGTGTTCGCCGGCTCGGTCATCGAGGCCGAGCTCGCCCGCCGCTCAGCCGAGCGGGGCGCGCCGTTCGTCGTCGGGGTGATCGAACGACTCGGCGATCGGTTCACCAACGCCGCGGTGGTCGTCGACGCCTCCGGCGAGGTCGACCGGTACGAGAAGGTCAACAGGGTGCCCTTCGGGGAGTTCGTCCCGTTCCGCGACCTCGTCGACCGGGTCGCCGGCGGGGCGACGTCACTGGTGCCCCGAGACGCCATCGTCGGCGAAGACCCGGCCGCGGTCGACACGCCCGTCGGGCGGCTCGCCACCGTCATCTCCTTCGAGCTGTTCTTCGCCCGCCGCGTGCGCACCGGGGTTGGCGACGGGGGGCTGGTGGTGCTCGGCCCGACCAACGCCTCGAGCTACCCCGATGACCGGGTGCCCGCCCAGACGTTGGCGTCGAGCCGGCTGCGAGCGGTGGAGACCGGGCGCTGGGTGCTGCAGGCCGCCCCGACGGGGTACTCGGCGGTCGTCGCCGAGGACGGGCGGGTCGTGGAGCGCACCGGTTTGCGCTCCCCGACGGTCATCGAGGCCGAGGTCGAACCTCGCGAGGGTGAGACCTGGGCCGTGCGCTGGGGCTCGGCCCCGCTGGTGGTGCTGGCCGGAGCCGTCCTGATCGCTGCCTGGGTGGCGGCGGTGCTCGCCGGCCGGCGGCCCGGCCCCGCCGGCACTGGCGGACCCTCTCCCGGTTCGGGCCCCTCCCGCGGCACCGGCGAAATTGCGGACCGCAGCGGCACCTGACCCCTGTCCGGGCCGCAAGAACCTGTCTGGACCCAGGCCGGCCCTGCACCGCCCCGTCCCCCGGCCCCCCGTCCCCCCGTCCCCCCGTTCCCCCGTCTCGCCGGCGAAACAGCGGACCGCAGCAGCACCTGACACCCGCTCGGGCCGCAAGAAGCCGCCTCGGGCGCCCCCGTCCCCCCGGCGACTTGCGGACCGCAGCAGCACCTGACACCCGCTCGGGCCGCAAGAAGCCGCCTTGGGCGCCTGCCGTCCGAAACCTGCGGACCGCAGCAGCACCTGACACCCCTCCGGCCCGCAAGAAGCCGCCGAGTGCCGCGGCACGGACCCCTTCGACGACGAAGGGACGCAGCGACAGCCGCCGGCACCTCAGACGTCGACGGTCACCGTGAAGGGGCCCCGGTTGATCAGGGTGACGTCCATGTCGGCCCCGAAGCGACCGGTGGCCACGGTGGCGCCGAGCCGTTCGAGCTCGACGACGACGGCCTCGACGAGCGGCTCGGCGTGCTCGGGACGGGCGGCAGCCACATAGGACGGGCGTCGGCCCTTGCGGGTGTCACCGGCGAGGGTGAACTGGCTGATCACCAGCAACGCTCGGTCGGTATCGGCGACCGAGAGGTTGGCGACACCAGCGTCGTCCTCGACGATGCGCAGGTGCCACAGCTTGGCGGCCAGCGCCTCGGCTTCAGCGGGACCGTCGTTGTGGGTTACCCCGATCAGTACGCACAAGCCCCGCTCGATCTGCCCGACGACCTCGCCGGCGACGCGCACCTCAGCCGAGGTGACCCGTTGGACGACCGCCCTCATGCGCCGGCCACGCTAACGATGGCTCGGCGCTCGGTTTCCACAGCCCGGCTGCGGTCTCGGCGGACCAGCAGGTACCGGCGCACAGCCGCGCCCGCCACGTCGCTCGGAGCGGCGATGCCCCGAGGGTCCGCAGGCGCCGACGCACCGGACCACAGACGCCCGACCGTCGCGTCGCTGATCCACACGCCCCCTGGCGGTCGCGGCGCACCGACGCACCGGGCTGTGGGCGCCGGACCGTAGAGTCGCAGCGTCGGCGGGGGTCGCCGGCACGAGAGAGGGGTCGACGTGTCGACGAAGGACGAGGTGCACGCCCGGTTGCTCGAGCTGCGGCGCAGCGAGGGAGCCGTGTTGTTGATGACCTACCGGGGCGATTGGTGACCGTACTGCTGTGGCCAGCTCGTGAAGCTGGCGTCGGTGAGCGACCGGATCCACGCCGCTGGCGGTGAGGTGATCGCCCTGTCGGTCGACTCCGATGAGCGCAACGCGGCCATGTTCGCCCGGTGGCCGACCCCCCACATCCGCTACGTGTCGGACCCCGTGGGTGAGCGGCTCCTGCAGCCGCTCGGCCTGTTCGACCCCGACGAGCGGGGCGGGATCGCCCTGCCAGGTCTGGTGCTCGTCGACCCGTCGGGCAAGGAGCCGTTCCGCTACGAGGGTCGTGACTTCGCCGACCGCACCCACGACGAGGACGTGTTCGATGCGCTCGAGGGTCTCGGCCTCGACGCCATCGAGGCGCCCGCCGGCGGTCCGGTCGACGATGACGTGGACGTCGCGCAGAAGGGCGCGTTCCGCACCGAGCTGTTCGGGCCCTACTTCCTCGGCAACAAGTTCGGCGCCCTGGCAATCCGGGGGCGAGCGGAGGGTGACGAGGCGAGAGCACTGGCCAAGGAGCACAGCCAGATGGCCGACGGCATGCTCGAGGCGTGGAAGCAGGTCCAGTCGGGCTGAGTTCGCCCGGGGCGCGGCCGGCGTGGGTCGACGCCGGCGGCGCGGGCGATCGGACCGGTCGGGTCACTGCGTCGTGGTGTCACCCCGGGCGGCCGCCTGCCCCGCCCTGGCCGCCCGGCGCAGATCCCCACGGGTGGGCCGGCATGCCGTGCGTCGACTGCGCAAGAACGAGGACGTGCACGCAACCGGTGCGGCGGCCGTCGATGCCCAACTACCGGACAACCTCGTCTGTAATCCTTGCGGCCGCAGGGTAGGTGCAGGTAGTCATGACATGGCATGAGATGTCTGGCCGTCGTCCTGCTCGTCGTGATCCTGACCGCCTGCAGTGGGGAGGGCGGCGAGGACGGCCTGCGGCCGATCCCGCCCGGCGTCGTGTCCACCACGACCTCGCTCGCTGCCCCACCTGAGAACACGGTCGCCCTTACGACAACGACCGCGACGACCACCACGACGACCGTTCCGCCGACGACGGTCCCGCCAACGACGACCACTGATCCCTGGGCTCGCCCCGACGAACGAGGCGACATCGCGTACTGGCAGCGGGTCTTGCAGGCGGTCGACGACATCCTGATAGACGGTTGGCTCATCGCACTTGACGAGGGAACCGTCACAGAAGATGTAGTACGTCGCCTCGACGCAACGAGCCAAGGGTTCGACCGGCAACGTCAAGCCCAGGAGATTGAGGCCGGCCTGCAGATGCCGCCTGAGACCTTCCAGCCCGAACCCGGTCATCGCACGATCGACGTAGTCGCCGTCCTTCGAGAGGCCCGTGATTGCGTCGTCCTGGAGGCTATCTACGACAACAGCGAGATCGTCAGGGAGCCGAATCCGCCAGAGCTGGGCTGGATCGCACTCCGATCCGTGCGCAAGGGAGAGATCAACCCCACGGGATGGCAGTACTCGGAACAGACCGAGTTTGAGAGTCAAGTCGACCTCGAGGCTTGGTGCTCAGTCGCACCGTAGCTCTGGTGGCTCTAGCGCTACCTCGCCTGTGGACTCCGCGTACGGAGAGTTCGACCAGCGGAGACCGTGACGATCGAGCGGACCGAGTCGGGGCAGACGGCCGGGCGGCTTGGCGGACGGCCGGTCAGCGTCGTCGGCGCACAACGCCCCGCCGGGTTCATCGTGACCTGGCCCAGGTCGACACCATCCCCGACGCCGCCCCCTGTCTGCGCTGGATCACCCGCCCCGTCAGCCCCCGAGGAAGCTCACCACCGCTACCTCTGACACACCGAGCGAGACGGCAAGCCGATGCGCGTCAGTTGCCCGGGAAGCCAGCGGGTGCGAGCGAACGGCGCCGAGAAGCTGGCGTAGGTGCTCAGACAGGTCGGTGTGCTTCGACGGGGGTGTGGCGGCCGAGTGCGTCATAGTCACGATCGGCATGGAGGACGGGAACGGCGTGGCGCACCGCCACGGCCCCGATGAGGCAGTCAACCAACGAACGCACCGTCTCACCGTTGTGGCGGCACCGGCGGTGGAACGCCGCAGCGGTGTCCCAATCGACCGCCTGCGTGCCAAGGGCCGTCGCCCGAGCGAGCAACCGTCGGAGATCGTTGAGGTGAGCACCGCTCCTCGCTCCGGCCAGCACCTCCATCCGCACCGGGTCACACACGGCGGCCCCCTCGGCCAGCAACCGGTCGACCTCGTCACACACCGGCGTGCCGGTATCGCGCAGGAACTCGACCCAGGCCGACGTGTCGACCAGGATCACGGCGACGTCGCACGAAGCTCGTCGAGATCGCCCTCCCACCCGGTGCCGCGCAGGGCCCGAGCGGCGTCGAGGTCGAGGGGCTCGGCCGCGGCCATCCGGAGGGCGAGGTTGACCGCTTCCCGCTTGGTGGCGAGGCCGTAGCGCTGCATCACCGCTGCGCACGAAGCGTCGTCGATGTCGATGTTGGTCCGGCTCATACACCAACGATACACCTCCGACGCTGCCACCGCTGCCCGGGGGGAGCCTCCGCTCCCGAGGACAATTTCCGCACAACTCGAGGGCCGGGCCTTGCGCCGACCGAGCGGCGCAGGTAGGCATGACATCACATGAGATGCCTGATCGCCGTTCTGTCCGTCGTAGTGCTGGCCGCTTGCAGTGGGGACGGCGACGACGACGGCCTGCGGGCGGTCCCGCCCAGCGCCGTGGCTGCCACGACCTCGTTGGCTGAGACGCCGGCGACCACGGTCGCCCCTGCGACGACCACGACGACCACGAATCCGCCAACGACCACCACCGACCCGTGGGCCCGCCCAAGCGAACCGGGGAACGTCAATTATTGGCAACGAGTTGTCACAGAGGTCGACAACACGCTTGGCGACGCTTTCATCGCGGCAGTCGAGGCGGGCCAACCGACGTCGGAAGCGATGAAGCTCGTCGATGCCGCAACGCAGAACGCTGACAGGGAGCGGCAAAGAGGCGAGGTCACCTTTGCAGCGACATTGCCCCGTGAATACTTTCAGGATGAACTCGCTTACCGGAACCTTAAAGTGCTCGCAATCCTCCGCGAACGGCCCGAATGCGTCGTTCTTGAGATCGTATACGACAACAGTGCATTCGTGTCGGACCCGAACCCGCCGGAGGTGGCCTGGGCTGCGCTTCGGCCGGCAGAGCGAACGCCCGATAACCCGTCTGGTTGGAGCTATGACGTCCAGACCGACGACGCTAGAGCGGTGGACCTGGAGGCCTGGTGTCCCGCACCTTCCTCGTAACATGTTTGGTATTCGTAGGGCTCCATATCGCGCCCAGTACGGCCCTGGCTCAGGGCAACTACGTCGACACGGTCACGATCGAGCGGACCGAGTCCGGGCAGATCGCGGGGCGGCCTGGTAGTCGGCCGGTCAGCGTGATCGGTGCGCAACGCCCCGCCGGGTTCATCGTCACCTGGCCCCAGATCGACACCGCCCCCGACGGCGCCCCCTGCCTGCGCTGGATCACCCGCCCCGGCAGCCCCCAAGAACAACCCGCCTTCATCGACCCCCTCATCACCAACACCACCCCCTGCCCCGGACAACCCCCCACACCCCCCATCGACCCCCAACAATGGGTCCGCACCTACCTCGCCACCCACAACCCCCAACCACCCAACCCCCACTTCATCCCCCCCCACGCCATCACCGGCGAACCCATGTACCTGCTCACCGACGCCCCCACCACCTGGAACCACCACACCACCACCACCCCCTTCGGGCCCCTCCACCTCACCGGCACCGCCACCATCACCATCAACTGGGGCGACACCACCACCACCACCGGCCACACCCAACCCGGCCAACCCTGGCCCCACGGCCAGCTCACCCACACCTACACCCACACCGGCACCACCACCATCACCGCCACCTACCACTGGCACATCACCTGGAACTTCCCCGACCTCGCCGGCACCATCCCCCTCACCCACACCACCACCCTCCCCAACTACCCCATCACCGAACTCCAACCCACCATCCGCTACCCCTGAGCCCAGGCACCCGCACAGGTCAAGATCCGACCGAACGACTCGCCCGGCCCTCCACCCGTGAGCGGCCGCCCTGCTTGACCCGTGCGCGAGGGCCCGGCGAGCATGCCCCGATGCCCGAACGGCCCCTGCGGATCGCCCTGCTCACCTACCGGGGCCACCCCTACGTGGGCGGCCAGGGCATCTACGTCCGCCACCTCAGCAGAGAGCTGGCCGAGCTCGGCCACCACGTCGAGGTGTTCTCGGGCCCCCCCTACCCCGACATCGACGGCCGGGTGGCGCTGCACCGCCTGCACAGCCTCGACCTCTACCGCTCGCCCGACCCGTTCCGCATCCCCCGCCCCTCCGAGCTGGAGGACTGGACCCACGTCCTCGAGCTCGCGATCGCCGGCACGGCCACCTTCCCCGAACCGCTCACGTTCAGCTTGCGAGCGCGCCGCGCCCTGCTGAGCCGCCTCGGCGACTTCGACCTCGTCCACGACAACCAGAGCCTCGGCTACGGGTTGCTGGGCATCCAGCGGACCGGCCTGCCCGTGATGGCCACGATCCACCACCCCATCACCGTCGACCGTCGCATCGAGACCGCCCACGCCCCGACGCCGTGGCAACGCTTCACCAAGGGCCGGTTCTACGGGTTCACCACCATGCAGAGCCGCGTCGCCCGGCGCCTGCCCCGCATCCTCACCGTGTCGGCCTCCAGTCGAGACGACATCATCGAAGGTCACGGCGTCGACCCCGACCGCCTCTTCGTCGTCAACGCGGGCGTCGACCCGGCCCACTTCCGGCCCCTCGAACACGTCCAGCCGGTGCCGGGGCGCATCATGACCACCGCCTCGGCCGACGTGGCCATGAAGGGCCTGCGCTTCCTGCTCGAGGCGCTGGCCAAGGTGCGCGCCGAGCACCCCGACGCCCACCTCGTCGTCATCGGCGCCCCCAAGAACGACAGCGACACCCGCGCCCTCATCGCTCGGCTCGGGCTCGACGGCGTCGTCAACTTCGTCACCGGCGTCCCCGACCGCCGCATCGTCGAGCTCTACAACGAGGCCGTGGTGGCCGTCGTCCCCTCCCTCTACGAGGGCTTCTCGTTGCCGGCCGTCGAGGCGATGGCGTGCGCCGCCCCCCTCATCGCCACCACCGGCGGTGCGCTGCCCGAGGTGGTCGGCCCCGACGGCCGCACCTCGCTGCACGTCCCCCCCGGTGACGCTGACGCCCTGGCCCAGCGCCTCGCTGAGGCCTTCGACCGACCGGACCTCCGCCGCACCATCGGACGTGCCGGTCGTCAGCGGGTCATCGACAACTACAGCTGGCGCGTCACCGCCGAACGCACGGTCGCCCACCACCGAGCGCTGCTCGCCCACGACGGGCCCGCCCCCCACCGCACCGGGGCCGACGACAGATCTGCGACAGCCGCCGGGGCCGGTACCCCGTGCTGACCGTCGACTTCGATCGCCTCGGGGTGGCCGCCGGTGACGTCGTGGTCGATCTCGGCTCGGGCGGGGGACGCCACGCCTTTGAAGCCCGCCGCCGCCAGGCCAAGGTGCTGGCTCTCGACCTCGACGCCGGCGATCTGGCCGACGTGAAGGCCGTCCTCGACGCCCTCGACGACGACGCTCCCGGCCCCACCGACGACCCGACCGGCGCGCCTGGCCCCCCCGGGTGCGCCGCCGGTTGGGTCGCCCTCGGTGACGCCCTCGCCCTGCCACTCGCCGACGCCAGCGTCGATCGGGTCATCGCCGCTGAGGTGCTCGAACACGTCGATGACGACCGGGCCGCCCTCGACGAACTGGCCCGGGTGCTGCGTCCGGGTGGGACGATGGCGGTGACCGTGCCCGCCTGGCTGCCCGAATGGGTCTGCTGGTCCCTCTCAGCTGACTACCACGCCCCGGCCGTCGAGCGCGGACACGTCCGCATCTACTCCAAGACCGAGCTCGTCAACGGGGTGCGCCGAGCCGGCCTCGAGGTCACCGGGACCGCCCGGACCCACGCCCTGCACTCGCCGTACTGGTGGCTGCGCTGCGCCGTCGGCCCCCACCACGACGACCACCCGGCCGTGCGCCCCTACCGGCGCCTGCTGGAGTGGGACATCACCCACCGCCCCCGTGCCACCCGCTGGGCCGAGCAGGCCCTCAACCCCGTGCTGGGCAAGAGCCTCGTGCTCTACGCCCGCCGCCCGGCGACGTTCGCCTCCGCGCCGGTCGACCACGGAGGCACCGCCACCACCGACGCGGGCAGCGACGGGCCGGGCGCCGCTGATCCGTCGGCGGCTGCAATGCGACGACACGATGCTGTGGCGAACCGGTCGGGGCGTCGTGCGGCCTGAGCTCACCGGTGTGCTCAGCGCCGACGACGTGGCCGCCACCGCGGCGTCGATCCGGCGTCACCAGACCGACGACGGCCTGGTGCTGTGGTTCGACGACGGCCACGCCGACCCGTGGAACCACGTCGAGGCGGCCATGGCCCTCGACACCTGCGGCTTGGGCGAGGAGGCGCTGGCGGCCTACGACTGGCTGCGCCGCCACCAGCACCCCGAGGGCTGGTGGCACCACTACTACCTGCGCGACGGCGTCGAGGACCCCAAGATCGACACCAACGTCTGCGCCTACGTCGCCGCAGGCGTCTGGCACCACCACCTGTTGCACGACGACCGCTCGTTCCTCGCCACCTACCGGCCCGTCGTCGAACGAGCCCTCGACGACGTCTTGAGGATGCAGCGCCCCACCGGCGAGATCGTCTGGGCACGCCACGCCGACGGCACGCCGTGGACGTTTGCCCTGTTGACCGGATCGTCGTCGATCCTGCACTCGCTGCGCTGTGGCATCGCCATCGTCGAGGCCCTCGGCGACGAGCGCCCCGACTGGGAGCTCGCCGCTGCCCGCCTGGCCGACGCCATCGCCCAGCACCCCGAACGGTTCAGCCCCAAGGACCGCTGGGCGATGGACTGGTACTACCCGGTGCTGTCTGGCCCCTTGACCGGGGACGCCGGTCGACGCCGCCTCGACGACGGCTACGACACCTTCGTCATGGACGGCCGTGGCGTGCGCTGCGTCAGCGATCGACCGTGGATCACCGCCGCGGAGACCTGCGAGTGCGCCATCGCCCACGCCCGGGTGGGACGCCACGACCGGGCCGTCAACCTCGTCACCCAGATCGCCCACCTGCGCCACGACGACGGCAGCGTCCACACCGGCATCGTCTACCCCGACGAGGTGACCTTCCCCCACCGCGAGCGCTCGACCTACAGCGCCGCCGCTCTGGTGCTGGCCGTGGACGCCCTCAGCCGGGCCACCCCGGCGTCGGGTCTGTTCGTCGACGACGACCAGCTGCCCGAGCTGATCGACCTCTCCGGTGACGTCCACGACGCCGCCGTCGAGCCCCGCATCGGCGACTGAGCTCCGTCGCGGCGCCAGCCGGCCAGCCGGCCAGCCAGCCAGCCAGCGGAACGGACCTGACGCGTCCGGTCACCTCGGTGCGCCGTCGCTCATCCTGGCCGTCAGCCGGACTGGATCGGCGGCCGCCTCAGCTCCCGCAGCGAGCCCGTCGCCGCCGCCTCGGTGAAGCCGTCGTCCAGCGCACGGCAGAACAGCTCATAGGGCGGGCGTCCGCCGTCGGCGGGGTCGGGGAACACGTCGTGGAGCACCAGCGTGCCCCCGGGCGCCACGTGGGGCACCCAGGCGTCGTAGTCGGCGTGGGCGACCGCCGCGGCGTGCCCGCCATCGACGAAGCACAGCGCCATCGGGGTCGACCAGTGCGCGGCCACCACCTGGGAGGGGCCGACGACGGCCACGACGGTGCCCTCGAGGTGGGCGTCGCGCAGGTTGCGACGCAGCGCCGGCAGCGAGTCCATCTGGCCCGAGTCATCGACGAGGGTCGGGTCGTGGTGCTCCCACCCCGCCTGCATCTCCTCTGAGCCGCGGTGGTGGTCGACGGTGAACAGCGTGGCGCCCCGCTCGGCGGCCGCAGCACCCAGCCAGATGGTGGACTTGCCGCAGTACGAACCGATCTCGACCCAGGGTCCGTCGGCGGCCACGTCGAGGCCGGCCCGGTGCAGGGCCTGCCCCTCCGCCTCGGGCATGAACCCGGCCGCGGCCCGGGCCGCGGCGACGAGCTCAGCGCGCACGCACGTCGCCCTCGTCGGCCAGATCGGGGGCCAGAGCGCTGGTGGGCGCGCCGAACAGCAACTGGTCGAGCAACACGAACTTGAGGATCCACAACACGAAGAAGGTGCTGAGGTTGGCGCCGACCGCGGCCAGACCCGTGCCCCAGGTGGCGTCGGCCCAGGCGACGGCCAGGGTCGACACGACGAGCCCGAGCACGGCGTAGGTCCAGAACGGTACGATCTCTCGCCACAGGTGATGGGCGCCGACTCGCTCCCAGACCCAGGCCCGGTTCAACAGGTAGGACGGCACCGCCCCGACCGACACGGCGACGGCGTTGGCTGCGCCGCCACCCAGGCCGAGCCCCCACAGGCCGGCGAGCAGCACGATCTGGGTGATGACGATCGTGATGATCGACACGCCCGTGTACCGCAGCAGCCGCATGACGAGGGTGCGGCGGGTCTGGAGGATGGCGACCACGCGGCGGAGGGTACGCGAACATCGGCTCGTGTCCGCCGCGCTGGACGAGCTCGTCTCGCTGCTCGACCTCGAACCGATCGAGGTGAACGTCTTCAGGGGCAACAGCCCCGACGAGGACCGCCAGCGCACCTTCGGTGGCCAGGTCGCCGGGCAGGCCCTCACCGCTGCGGTGCGAACCGTCGACGCCGAACGTCACGTGCACTCGCTGCACGCGTACTTCCTACGCCCGGGCGACCCGAACGCGCCGATCCTCTACACCGTGGACCGCATCCGCGACGGACGCTCGTTCACCACCCGGCGGGTCGTGGCGGTCCAGCACGGGCGGGCGATCTTCAACCTCCAGGCGTCGTTCCAGGTCCACGAGGCCGGCTTCGAGCACCAGGAACCGGCCCCGAGCGGCCTGCCTGACCCGCTGAGCCTGCCGACCTGGCAGGAGCGCCTCGCCCCGTTCGCCGACGTGATCGGTGAGTGGGCGACCCGACCCCGGCCCATCGACCTGCGCTTCATCGACGGGGGGCCCGCTGCTGAGCGTCCCCCCTCTGATCACCAGCGCACGTTCCTGCGGGCTGACGGGCGCCTCCCCGATGACCCGGCCCTGCACGCCTGCGTGGTCACCTACGCCAGCGACATGACCCTGCTCGACACCGTGCTGTTGCCCCATGGCATCGGGTGGCCCCACACGGGCGTGCAGATGGCCAGCCTCGATCACGCCATGTGGTTCCACCGCCGGTTCCGAGCCGACGAGTGGCTGCTGTTCGACCAGCGCACCCACGTGTCCTCGGGCGCCCGCGGCCTGGCCACAGGCGAGCTGTACGACGCCGAGGGCCACCTGGTCGTCTCGGTCGTCCAGGAGGGGCTGATCCGCCCGGTCGAGCCGGCCTGATCGCAGGGGCGAAGGTGGCGGCCCGCCGCTGGTGAACTGCGCCCGTGACTGCCCCTCGGCCGGGACGTCGCCGAGACTGAGGCGGTGGTCATGACCCCATCTCGCCCCGCCCGCCTGTGCGCAGCGGTCATCGCTGTCGCCCTGGTCTGCTCCTCGTGCGGCGACGCTGACGGCGTCGGAACGGACGCCTTGGGCCGCACCGGCGCCTCGGGCCGCACCGACGCCTCGGGCCGCACCGACGTCCCCTCAGCCCCGGTGACGACGTCTCGCTCGGCGTCGAGCGCTGCCACCGACGGGGTGCCCGGACCCGACGGCGCGCCCGGGTCCGACGGGGCGCCCGGGTCCGACGGGGCGCCCGGGTCCGACGGGGCGCCCGGGTCCGAGGCCCCCGGTTCGTCGGCCAGCACCGCCGGGACCGCTGTCGCCACCGCCGACGAGGTGGCGGCCGTGGCCCTGGAGTCCGAGGTGGTCGCCGAGCTCGATCAGCCGCTCGACATCGTGTGGAGCCCTGAGGGCGACCCGCTCGTGGCGTCGAAGTCCGGCCTCGTCTCGCGACTCGGCGACGACGGACCAGAGGTGCTGCTCGACATCGCCGACCGGGTCTCGACGAGCTCTGAGCGCGGGCTGCTGGGCCTGGCCGTCGAGCCCGACGGCTCGTGGCTGCACGTCAGCTTCACCGACTCCGATGGCACGAGTCGCCTCGCGTCGTGGGCCTGGACGGGCAGCCTCCTCGACCCCGATGCCGGGGTCGACATCGCCTCGGTCGCCCAGCCCGCGGCCAACCACAACGGCGGCGATCTGGCCATCGGACCGTCCGACGGCCTCCTCTACTGGTCACTCGGTGACGGTGGGGGGTCCAACGACCAGTTCGGCAACGGCCAGGACCCACAGACCCTGCTCGGCACGATCGTACGGCTCGATCCCCGCCTACCCCAGGGTGGCTACGACGTCCCGGCCGACAACCCCTTCGTCGGCGACCCCGCCCGCGCAGATGAGATCTGGCTGTGGGGCCTGCGCAACCCGTGGCGGATGAGCTTCGACGCCCCCACCGGCGAGCTGTGGATCGGTGACGTCGGGCAGTCGTCCTGGGAGGAGATCGACCGGGTGCCCCCCGGTGCGTCGGGCGCCAACCTCGGGTGGAGCTGCTACGAGGGGGTGGCCAGCTTCGATGGTTGTGAGCTCACCGACCACCTCGAACCTGTCGTGGTCTATCCCCGCAGCCTCGGCAGCTCGGTGACCGGCGGCGCGGTGTACCGAGGTGCGGCGATCGATGGGCTGAGCGGGGCCTACGTGTTCGGCGACTTCGGGTCGGGCACGGTGTGGGCGCTGCCCGCCGGCTCGGATGCCGCGGTCGACACGGGCCTTCGGGTCCCGTCGCTGACGTCGCTGGTGGCCGGCCCCGACGGCGAGCTGTGGGCCACCTCACTCGGTGGCGAGGTGCTGCGCCTCACCTGAGCCGGTCGGCCCGGATGGGTGAGCCGCCCGAGGCCCGGAACCGGGCGGTGATGCCGCAGCGAGCCCGACCCTCAGTTGGTCCGGAGGTCGTCGGGAAAGAACCGTAGGCGTGACAGCGGCCCGTCCTGGCGGCCGAGGACCCGGCGCCACAACCCCTCGGTGTCGTCGGTGAACACGTCGCCGGCGTCGCCGTCGACGACGAACCAGGCGCCCTCGGCCATCTCGTCCTCGAGCTGACCGGCCGACCACCCGGCGTACCCGGCGAAGATGCGCACGCCCCGCAGGTGGGCGCCGCCCAGGACGGGATCGTCGTCGAGGTCGACGGCCACCACGCCCTCCATCACCGCCTCGCGCGCTGACGTCGACGCCGGGCCGTCGGCGGTGGCCCCACCGGAGCGGCACCAACCGAGGGCGATGGCGGCGGTCGGCTGGACCGGGCCGCCCACGAAGACCACGCCGGGCGGGGCGGCGAGCTCGCCCCACCCCGGGACCGGCTCGTCGACCTGGACCTCTGAGGGACGGTTCAACACGACCCCGAGGGCCCCGCCGTCGCGGGCGTGCTCGAGGACGGCGATGACGGTGCGATCGAAGTTCGCTTCGGTGAGCGCCGGCGTCGAGACGAGCAACCGGCCGGTGAGGGTGGTCATCTCGACCAGCAGTCTGGCGTCTCGGCCGGCGTGTCACACCCCCCGGTCACGATGGCGCAGATGCCAGATCCGATCCCGCTGCAACGAGCGCCCTCGGTGCGCTTCGCCCACGTCGCCCGCCGACTCGCCGAGGCGGCGCGCGCCGAGGGGCTGGACGTCCCCGACTTCCGCAGCCCCCCGGTCGATGACCGCCTCGACCGCACCATCAGGCGACGCCCCGGCGGGACGGCGGTCGTCGCCGTCAGGGTCCGCAGCCGGCCCTTCGTCGCCGTCGTCGCCGACCTCGTCGAGGGCATCGTCGCCGTCAACGACCTCGACGGGGTCGCCGCAGCCGCCGCCCGGGCGACGTTGTGGGCCGAGGTCGCCGCTGAGGCCGACGCCGATCTGGCTGCGGCATGAGACCCCGGCCGGTCGGGTCGACGGCGCCACGGCGATCGGGCAGGGTGGGGGCGAGGAGGCCATCCCCATGAGCGAGCGTGCTGTCACGACCGTCCTCGAGCCCGAGGACGAGTACCCCCACCAGCCCGACGAGGCGTCGAACTACAACGAATCGATGTACTTCAACGCCTTTGACCTGTCCCAGGAGGTCGGGGGGTGGTTCCGCCTGGGCAACAGGGTCAACGAGGGCTACGCCGAGCTGTCGGTGTGCGTCTACCTGCCCGGGGGCCGGGTCGGGTTCACCTACGCCCGGCCCGAGATCACCACCAACGAGGTGATGGACGCTGGGGGCCTGCGCATCGACGTCGTCGAACCCTTCGAGCACCTCCGCCTCACCTACCAGGGCAAGGTGTGCCTGCTCGACGATCCGCTCGAGATGGCCGACCCCCGCACGGCGTTCCGTGAGAACCCGTGGGTCGAGTGCGAGGTCGACCTCGACTTCCGGGGCGTGTCCCCCATGTACGGCGGCCGCCCGGTGCGAGCCGACGGCTCCGACGTGCCCGCCGACAGCGAGCGCAGCTTCGCCAAGGCCCACTACGAACAGCACTGCGCCGCCACCGGCACCATCAGGGTCGGCGACGAGACCATCGACCTGGACGGGCTCGGCCTGCGTGACAAGTCCTGGGGCCCCCGATACTGGCAGGCGATCGAGTGGTACCGGTGGATCCCGATGGTCTTCGGGCCCGACTTCGCCATGATGGTCTCGGTGATCGGCGACCGCCAGGGCGGCATGGTGCTGCGCGACGGCGAGTACCACCTCATCCGCAGCTGCACCATCGACTCCGACGTCGACGAGGACCGCTACCAGACCGCCATGCGCTGTCACGTCGAGACCGACGATCACACCTATGACGTGACCGGCGAGGTCATCTCCCTCATCCCGTTGCGCAACCGCCGCACCTCACCCGACGGCGAGCAGCTCGTCACCCGCATCACCGAGGCGATGACCCGCTTCAGCTGCGACGGACGCAAGGGCATCGGCATGAGCGAGTACCTCGACCAGATCGTCGACGGCGAACCCGTCGGACCCGACCTGGCGCCCTGACCCGGTGGGCTCGCCACGTCCTCACCGGCGCTCCGCAGCGGTTGGCGACCAGACGACGGCGCCCTGCATCATGGCCACGCCCACAGCACCCACACCTTCGAGCTCGTGAGGTCGACGATGGATTTCCGCCTGGGACCCGAGCTCGAGACGCTGCGGGAACGAGCCCGAGCCGTCGCCGCCGATGGTGTGGCCCGATTCGGCCGTCACAACGACTCCTGGATCAACGGCTACTCCAAGGAGTTCTCCAAGATCCTCGCCGCCGAAGGCTGGGTGGGGATGACGTGGCCGGTCGAGCACGGCGGTGGTGGCCGGCCGGCCATCGAGCGCCTCGTCGTCGGCGAGGAGATGATCTCTGCCGGCGCACCGATCGCCGCGTCGTGGTTCGCCGACCGCCAGATGGGTCCGACGCTCATCGCCTACGGCACCGCCGATCAGCAGCGCCGGTACCTGCCGCCCATGCTCGCCGGCGAGACCACCTGGTGCATCGGCATGAGCGAACCGAACGCCGGGTCAGACCTCGCTGCGCTCACCGCCACCGCGGTGCGCGACGGCGACCGCTTCCTGTTGAGCGGCCAGAAGATCTGGACCTCGTTCGCGGCGATCGCCGACTACTGCTACCTCATCTGTCGCACCTCGAGCGACGGGCCCAAGCACAAGGGCATCAGCGAGATCATCGTGCCCATGGACACCCCGGGCATCGAGGTGCGCCGCATCACCGACATCACCACCAACCGGCACTTCTGCGAGGTGTTCTTCGACGACGTCGAGGTGCCGACAGAGAACCTGGTTGGCCAGGAGGGCAACGCCTTCTCCCAGACGATGCGCCAGCTCGAGCACGAGCGGGGCGGCATCGATCGCCTCGTGTCCAACCGGGCGCTGTACGAGCTCGCCCGCGACCGGGCCGACTTCGACGACCCCCGGGTGCGCCAGGAGGTGGCGGCACTCGAGACCGGCTACCGGGTCGGACGCATGCTGGTCTACCGAGAGGCGCTCGGCCAGGCGCCCAAGGGCTTCAGCGCCGCCACCAAGTGCTACTGCACCGAGCACGAGCAGCGGGTGGCGGAGTTCGTCGATCGGACGTTCGGCCCGGCGGCCGCCATCGTCGACGACGTGTCGCTGGGCACGATCTACGCCCCGGGGTACACGATCATGGGCGGCACCTCTGACGTGATGCGCAACATCTTGGGCGAGCGGGTCCTCGGCCTGCCGAGGGAGCCCTCTCCCGCCCGGTAGCCCGAGAGCTGTCCCCTGCCGTGTGCTCACCGCTGGCCCGCCGGCCGTCGTCGGGGGGTGGATGCCCCTGAGGCGTCTGGGTACCAGGGGCCGAGGTCGACAGCCGACGGCGCTCGACGTTGGAAACATGAGAGCCTTCTCATGTCGCCCTCACGTGGCGGAAGGGAGGTGGCGGCGAGGGTGTGGGACATGCGCAGGTCGGGCGATCTCGTCGCCGGCGCCCTCGTCGTCGTCGTCGTCGTCGCCATCGTCATCGTCGCCGGGCAGCTAGCCGGCGGCAGCGCCGCAGTCGAGGTTCGACCCATCGTCTTGGTCGAAGCGGCATCCCCTGCCGATGACACCGCCGAGGCCACCGCCAGCGGCCCTCCGGTCCCCAGCGACGAGCTCGCCCCGGCCGGTACCGACGACGAGCCCGAGACCGAGGCCGACACCGATCCCGAGCCGGACGGCCCTGTGGCCGTGGAGATCGAACCCGTGCGAGCCCGGCCGTCATGGGCTTCTGACGAGACTCGCCGGGGCGACGACCGTCGTCCAGATCGCGAGCGCTCCGATGTCCGCACCACCGACGTCTCGCCGGCCCGTGTCGGCGGGTCCTCGGACCGCCGCGACGGTTCGACCAGGAGCGACGAGGCGGCAGCAGCGGTCCGCCCCGGTGTCGTCGTCGGGCCGTTGCGACCGGCCGGACCGCAGCGGCCGATCACGGTCGAGCCCGCGCCCGGTCGGTCGACTCCAGCGGTCGAGACCCCCGACCGTCCGACGCCGACCACCGTCCCGACCTCGCGACCGCCGTCGCGGCCGCCGTCGCCTCCGACCGCACCGTCGCGGCCCCTCCCCGACCGCACACCCCCGGCGACGGTGCCGCCTGCTCCGTCCCCGCCCCCCGCCCCGACTGATCCCCCGATCCCGGTCGATCCCGCCCCCACCCCGACCGATCCCCCCAACCCGACCCCGACCGATCCCCCCACCCCGACCCCGACCGATCCCGCCCCCATCCCGACCACTCCCCCGAACCCGCCCCCGGTCGACCCGGGCGAACCTGGCGACCCCGCTGATCCAGGCGATCCCGATCCGGCTGACCCCGGTGACCCCACCCCGACCGATCCCCCGAGCCCGCCCCCGGTCGACCCGGGCGGACCTGACAACCCTGGCGGTCCCGGCGAGCCCGGTCCGAGCGACCCCGGTGACCCGGGCGACCCCGGTCCGAGCGACCCCGGTGACCCTGGCGGTCCCGACGACCCCGGTCCCGGTGGCCCCGGCGACCCCGGTCCGAGTGACCCCGGCGATCCGGGTGCGGGTGACCCCGGCGACCCCGGCGAGCCCGGTCCGGATCCTGCACCACGTGATCCCGGGGACCCGGGCGGGGGCGGCCCTCCTGACGCCGGCGGCTCGACCCAGCCCAGCACCGACGTCCCGCCCCCCGGGGGCGGGACGCCCGCCCCGCCACCAACAGCTCCCCCGGCGCCGGCCGGTCCACCACCGGCCCCGCCGGCATCCAGCCCGTCTGCGCCACGATCGGCGGCGATGTCTGGCCCACACGGCGGCAAGGGCTCGTCCCGCCCCTCTGGCCTCCCCGTGCCGCCAGGATCCCCTGCGGTCGTGCCGGCCTCCGACCGGCGTCCTGGCGTCCTCGACCCGTGACCGCCACCCGACCACCCGAACTGCACCCCGCGCCACCGGTGGCCCGACGTGACGCACCCGGCGAGCGCCGCCTCGGCGACCCGGACGACGACCTGAGGCGGTCAGATCGTCGGACGCACCTCGCCCAGTCGCTGCGCTCCATCCGAGTCCGCGTCGTGGTCGGCTACCTGTTGCTGCTCGTCCTGGCGCTCGCGTCATCGGCAGCGATCGTGCGGATCATCCTCATCGACCGCTTCGACCAAGACATCGAGCAGCAGCTCGCCCGCCAGAGCGAGGAGCTGCGGGTGCTCGCCGCCGGCCGCGACCCCGACACCGGAGAGCCGTTCGGCACCGACGTCGAATCCATCCTCGACACGTTCCTGCGACGCAACGTCCCGGCGATCGACGAGACCCTCTTCACGATCCTGGACGGCGAGCCCGAGGCCTACAGCCCCCAGGACGTCCCCGCCCAGCTGCTCGACGACCGCCCCCTCGTCGAGCACTGGTCACAGATCACCACCCCGATGCGGGCCGACTACGGCACCAGCGCCGGGCGGGTGCGCACGCTGGCGGTTCCGCTCGTCGTCGAGGGGGTCACCGGGGGCACGCTCGTGATCGCCTGGTTCGTCGACCCGGGGCTGCACGACATCGACCAGACCGTCCAGGCCATCGGGCTCGTCGGCATCGCTGCGTTCGTCGTCGCCATCGCCTTGGCCTGGGGGCTGGCCGCCAGGGTCCTCAGCCCGGTCGCCGAGCTGACCGACACCGCCCGGCGCATCAACGAGACCGACCTGGCGGCGCGCATCCCGGTCGACGGCCACGACGAGCTCGCCCACCTCGGCCACACGTTCAACGACATGCTCGATCGGCTCGAGGACTCCTTCGACTCCCAGCGGGCCTTCCTCAACGACGTGGCCCACGAGCTGCGCACGCCGATCACGATCGCCCGGGGCCACCTCGAGCTGATGGGCGAGGACCCCGTCGAGCACGAGCGCACGGTCAACATGGTCACCACCGAGCTCGAACGCATGAGCCGCTACGTCGACGACCTCCTCGTGCTGGCTCGGGCCGAGCAGCCCGACTTCCTGCGCACCCGCCCCGTCGATCTAGGAGAGCTCGTCCTCGACGTCCTCGCCCGCCTCGAGGCCATCAACGACCGAGCGTGGCGCCTCGACGCCACCCCGGACCCCGGTGAGGCCATCACCGACGGTGACCGGGACCGCATCGTGCAAGCCGTTCTGGCGCTGGCCACCAACGCCGTCCAGCACACCAGCCCTGGCGACGTCATCGGACTGGGCGTCGCGGTCGACGGCGACACGTGCCGCCTCTGGATCCGGGACACGGGCCCAGGAGTGCCGGCCGAGCTGCGTGACGAGCTCTTCCAACGCAACACCCGGGCGGCTGACAGCCGGCACCGGCGGCCCGAGGGCACGGGGCTCGGACTGGCGATCGTCGCGGCCATCGCCGAGGCCCACGGCGGCACCGTGCACGCCGAGGAGACCCCTGGGGGTGGAGCCACCTTCGTGTTGAGCTTGGACCGGCTGGCCCGTGACGCTACGACCCGGGCGATGCTGTGACCAGGATCCTCATCGCCGAGGACGAACCGGGCATCGTGTCGTTCCTCGAGAAGGGGCTGAGGGCCGAGGGGTACACCACGACCCATGCCGCCACCGGCCTGCAGGCCCTGCAGATGGCCCGGGACGACCTGTTCGATCTCGCCGTGCTCGATCTCGGGCTGCCGGGGCTCGACGGCCAGGACGTCCTGCGACAGCTCCGACGCCGAGGTGATCAGCTGCCCGTGGTGGTGCTGACCGCACGGGACGGCGTCGAGGAGATGGTCCGGGGCTTTGACGGCGGCGCCGACGACTACGTCATCAAGCCGTTCCGCTTCGAGGAGCTGCTCGCCCGCATCCGTGCCCGTCTACGGGTGGACCTGCGTCCTGATGCCTCCAACGTGTTGGAGGGCGGCCGGGTGCTGCTTGACGTGCGCACCCGCCGAGCCCGGGTCGACGGGCGCGACATCGACCTCACCGCCCGGGAGTTCGGGCTCCTGGAGACGATGCTGCGTCACGCCGGGCAGGTGCTGAGCCGTGAGCAGCTGCTGGACCGGGTGTGGGGCTATGACTTCGACCCCGGATCCAACGTGGTGGACGTCTACGTGCGCTACCTGCGCAAGAAGCTGGGCGACGACGTCATCCAGACCGTGCGGGGCATGGGGTACCGGCTGGTCGTGTGACGGGCTGTCGGCGTTTGGGCGGCCGATGGCGGTGGGCACCAGGGACGTCACCGAACGAGGAAGGGCACAGCGACGATGAGCGACAAGTTCGATGTCGGCGACGAGGTCGAGTGGAGCTGGGGCAACGGGACGGGCACCGGCAAGATCACCGAGGAGTTCACCGAGAAGGTCACCCGCACCATCAAGGGCAACGAGGTGACCCGCAACGCCACCGAGGACGAGCCGGCCTACCTCGTCGAGCAGGACGACGGTGACGAGGTGCTGAAGTCGGGCAGCGAGCTGTCGTCGACGTAGGCGCGCAAGGGACCAGTTCGCGTCGAGGCTGAGCGGTAGAGCCCATCCTCAGCGGCCACCTACGGTTCGAGCCTGCGCCCGGGTGGCGGAACTGGCAGACGCAGAGGGCTTAAACCCCTCAGTCGCTCCGGCGGCGTGCGGGTTCGAACCCCGCCCCGGGCACCCTGACCTGCCCGGACACGCCCCGCCTCCCCGGGGCCAGACGTGAAGCCCCCGGTCGCTCGGGCGGTCTGCGGGTCAGAACCCCGTCGGAGCGCCCGCTCCCCGCGTCCGCGGGGCGCTCGGACGCTTCAGCTGATGTAGCGGCGGGCCGTCGAGCGGGACTGGGCGGCGTCGAGCAGCCGCTGCTCGGCCTCGACGGGTGGGGCCAGGACCCGCCGACGATGCAGCACCCAAGGCAGTCCCGCCAGCGCCTCGAGCCCGGCTCCCAGCGTGTGGCGGTCGTGCGGGGCCCGGCGCAGGACCGCTGCCGTGCGGGCGAGGGCGATGTGGGTAGGTCGTCGCAGCCAGAGGAACCACATGTGGTTGCGAAGTCCCTGACGGCGGCGCAGGTGGGGGTCGCGGACGGTGGAGGGGTGGTGGTGGACCACCATCTCGGGAAGGTGCAGCAGCCGCCAGCCCGCGTTCCGCAGATCGGCGGCCAAGAGCTCCTCCTCCCCTCCGATGAGCAGGCGGGGCTCGAACCCGCCGGCGTCGAGGTACTCCCGACGGCGGACGACCGACGCCCCGGCCAGGAAGCTGCCGAGGACGTGGCCGGGCAGCCCGGCGGCCGAGAGGGGGGTGTCCCGCAGCTCGACGCAGATCGGATCCTCTCGCTCATCCGCCCCCACGACGATGTGGGCGGTCACGACGGCGACCGAGGGATGATCGTCGAGAGCGTCGGCGGCCCGGTCCAAGGATCCGGGCTCCCACCAGGTGTCGTCGTCGGCGAAGGCGACGTAGGGGGTGGTGGCGGTGGCTGCGCCGACGTTGCGACCGGCCGCCCCCCGGTTGGTGGGCAGTCGGACCAGGCTCCACCCCGCTCGACGCTCGACGTCGAGCCGTCCGACGGCGGGGCACGAGGCGTTGTCGATCACGATCACCGGCGGGGCTTCCGGCAGCGCCGCCAGCTGGTCGAGCGTCCGGCCCAGCTCGGCGTGGCGCTGGTGGGTCAACACCACCACGGTGACGCGGTGCCCGTCCGGTTCGGGCCGACGGCGCCCCGACGAAGCTTCGCTCACACCTGCTCCAGCACGGACAGCTCCGCCTCGAGCGCCGCGGCGACGGGCCGTCGATCGGCCAAGGCGGCGGGGAGTCGACCGAGGACTCCGGCCAGCGCCTGACGGGCCTCGGGTTGGTGGACGGCTCGAACAGCGAGTCGCGACGTCGCCTCGACCGCGACGAGCAGCGGCCGGCGCAACCACGTCGCAAGCACCTCGTTTCGCAGTTGGAGGGCCCCCCGCCCCTGGCGATCCCCGCTCACCAGACCGGGGTGGTGGTGAGCCACCACGTCGTCGACGTAGGCCAGTCGCCAGCCGGCGGCCCGCAGGTCGACGGCGAGGACGGCCTCCTCGCCGAGGAACCCGATGACCGGGTGGAAGCCGCCGACGGCAAGGAAGCTGCTTCGGCGCACGACGGCGGCGCAGGCGAGGAACCCGAGCACCGACGGTCCGGGCGGGCACGATGCGAGCGGGCTGGCCGCCTGGGCGACGCTCACGGGATCGACCTGCCCGGCCGGCTCCACCAGGCAGCGGGCGGCGACGAGGCCGAGGTCGGGGTGGGCGGCGAGGTGAGCGGCGGCACGATCGAGGGCGCCGGGCGCCCACCACGAGTCGTCGTCGGCGAAGGCCACCACCTCGGTGTCGGCGGTGGCCACCCCGACGTTGCGGGCGCCGGCACCCTCGCTGCTGGGCAGCCGGACGAGTCGCACCTGTGGGAACCGGCGGCGGACCACCTCAGCCGTCGCGTCGGTCGAGGCGTCGTCGACGACGATCACGTCCCAGCGGTCCGGCAGCGTCGTCAGTCGCTCGAGCGTCCCCGCCAGCACGTCGGCGCGGTCGCGCGTGGCGACGACGATGGTGCCCTGGGCCGCGTCAGAGGACGACACGGGACACCAGCTCATCGGTCGCTGCGGTCACGTCGGCCACGTCGATGAGGTCGAGACCACGGTCGAGCCGGCAGCCGTGCGGGTCGCCGCGGCGGCCCGACCACAGGGCCACGTGGCGCCCGTCCGGTGGAGGACCCCACTCAGAGGGTGGCACCGGTCCGAAGAGCACGACCGAGGGGGTCCGGTAGGCCGTGGCGAGGTGGGCGACGCCGGTGTCCCCTGCCACCACGAGGCGAGCGGCCGCCACCACCGCGGCGAGGTCGGCGAGGTCGGTGGCGCCCGAGAGGTCACCGACCCGCCCGGCGCAGCCCGCCCCGGCGGCGGCGACGGCGCCAGCACGAGATCGCTCGGCCGGCCCGCCGGTCACCACGACGTCGAGGCCGATGCTGGCGAGGTGGCGGACGACGGCGCCGAACCGATCGATCGGCCACCGTCGCGCCGGTGCCGCAGCGCCGGGGTGCACGACGGCGGTGGGGTGGTCGAAGCGGTCGGCGGCGGTCACAGGCCGGGGGAGGTGCAGGTCGGCCGGGTCAGCGGGGATCCCCGACTCGGTGAGGAGGCGGCACCACCGGGTGACCTCGTGCTCACCGGCCCGCCACGTCACAGCCACCGTCGGCCGGCGCGCCCGAGCGGGGTGGTCGAAGGCGATCAGGCGACGAGGCGACGTGGCGGCGAGCAGGGCGGTGCTCTCGGGACCACGGCCGTGGAGGTTGACGGCGACGTCGGCTCGGTGGAGGCGCCGGTCGAGGGACGCCAGCGGCTCAGCCGCCACGACCTCGTCGACGCCGGCGCCGAGGGCGAGGGCGGACTGCCAGGCGGGGGCGGCGAGCTGGACGAGGTGGTCGGGGAACGCCGACCGGACGGCGCGCAGGGCCGGCACGGCGCAGCACAGGTCGCCCAGACCGAGGGGGCGCAGGACCACGACCCGCTCGCCGCTCACGGCCAGGAGCTCTCCACCGACGCCATCACGGCCAGCTCACGCACCTCGAGGCCGGCCGGGCGACCCAGGCACCACACGATCGTGTCGGCGACGGCATCGGGGTCGGCGAGCACGGCGTCCGCCGGTGGCTTGTACTGCTCGTCGCGGCCGTCGAAGAAGGCGGTGTGCATGCCACCGGGTGTCAGCATGGTGACGCCGACCCTGCCTCGCAGCTCGGCGGTCAGGGCGCGGCTGAACCCGACCAGGCCGAACTTCGATGCGCAGTAGGCGGTGGCGTCGGAGACCGCCCTGTGGGCGAGCGTCGAGGCGACGGTGACGACGCGACCCTGTCGCTCGAGCAGGCTCGGCAGCGCCGCCCGCACGACCGAGACGGTGCCGATCAGGTTGACGTCGATGACACGCCGCCACTCCTTCGGGTCGACGTCGAGCAGCTGGCCGGGGACGTCGACACCGGCGCAGCACACCACTGCGTCGACGCCTCCGAGACGCTCCACCGCCTGCTCGGTGGCTGCGACGGTGGCGTCGGGGTCGGCGAGGTCGACCAGGACGGTGTCGACCGGAGGCCGACCGTCCGCACCCTCGTCGGGCCGGCGGTCGAGGGACACCACCGTGGCGCCGGCTTGGCGGAGGCGGGCGCACGTGGCGGCGCCAAGGCCGGCACTGGCGCCGGTGACCACGACGGACCATCGCTTCGGGTCATCCCACACGGGCATCTGAGGTTCTCCTGGTCGAGATCGGGTCGGTTGGGCGCCGGGTTCGGTCGGGCGGGGGGCCTGTGCGTGCCGGGTCAGCGGATGTCGGTGCTGGCGCGCGCCAGCAGCTCGGTGGTCGAGCGGCCGTCGAGGAAGGGCACGGTGACGACGGTGCCCCCCCACCCGGCGAGCACGGCGGTCTCGGGGAGCTCAGCAGCGGTGTAGTCACCGCCCTTGACGAACACGCTGGGCCGAAGCCGGCGCAGGACCTCGACCGGTGTGTCCTCGGAGAAGACGATCACCTCGTCGACAGCGGCGATCGATTCGAGCACCGCCCGGCGATCTTCGACCGGCTGCAACGGTCGGTCGGGACCCTTCAAGCGTCGCACCGACGCGTCGTCGTTGACCAAGACGACGAGGCGGTCCCCCAGGCAGCGGGCCGCCTGCAGCGTGTGGACGTGGCCGGGGTGGAGGATGTCGAAGCACCCCCCGGTGGCGACGAGGGTGCACCGGTCTGTTGCCCCGCCTGCCTGGCGCCGGCCAGAGGCGGTGGGGAGGGGCGTGGGGGCGGGGGCAGCCGCGGAGGCTCGGCTCATGCCGGCTGCGCCGCCGTCGGCGACGAACGAGGTGGCAGCGAGCACAGCCGCCTGTGCGGCCTCTGACACGACGGCGCCCCTCGACAGGGCCACAGCAGCGGCGGCTGCGAAGGCATCACCGGCGCCGCAGGTGTCGGTGACCACGGTGGTGGGCTCGACGACCGGCACGCAGAGCGGGGCGCCGTCACCGAGCACCAGGACCGCGCCGTCGGCGCCGAGGGTGACGGCCACGGCGCCAGCGTCCCAGCGGACGTGGAGGGCCCGGGCCCTGGCGATCACCGAGGCCAAGGCACCGCCGGGTCCGTTCGCGTCGTCCCCGGCGCCGGGCTCGGGCACCAGCCGCTCGGCCTCGTCGCGGTTCGGGCACACCAGCGTCGCCCGCAGCACCGGGGCCGGACCCCGGGGATGTGGGTCCCAGACCACCGGCACGCCGGCGTCACCGGCGGCCGAGAGCGCACGTCGCACCGCCGGATGCGCTCCGACGCCTCGACCGTAATCGGCCACCAGGACGGCGTCGGCACCGGTGATCGCCCCGGTGAGGAGCTCGACGGTGCGTGCGGTGAGGTCGGGTGCCACGTGGCCCTGACCTCGGTCGAGGCGCAGCAGCGGAACCCCGGGGGCACCGATGCGGATCTTCTCCACGGTCGTCCCCGTCCACGGGAGCGAACAGGTGTCGATCCGTTCGTCGGCGAGCGCTCGCCGCAGGCGACCGGCCGGCCCGTCGTCGCCCAAGGCGGTGACGATGGTGACGTCGACACCGTGACGGACCGCCACGGTGGCAGCCAGGCCGGCACCACCGGGCCGGTGTGCGACGCGCTCCTCGTCGACGACGGGCACCGGCGCCTCCGGTGACAGCCGCTCGACCCGGCCCACGACATCGGTGTCAGCCAGGACATCGCCGACGACGCAGATCCGGGCGCGCTCGCCGCTCATCGGCTCGTACCCGAACGACCGTCTGGGGACGACGACGAGAGCTCCGGGGCCTCCTCGGCGGTTCGGCGATCGGTGCAGCGCCCGTCGATGACGATCTCGTCGACGCACGCACACAGCAGGTGCACGATGACCTGGTGCACCTCTTGGACCGTCGGGGTGGCGCCCGCGACGCAGAGGGCGTCGTGGGCGGCGGCGGCCAGCGGGTTCGGGCCCTGCCCGGTGATGGCGAAGACGCTCATCCCGATCTCGGCTGCCGCACCGGCGGCGGCGACCACGTTGGTGCTGTGGCCCGAGGTGGACAGACCGACGAAGACGTCGCCGCGCCGACCGTGGGCGCGCACCTGGCGGGCGAACGCCTCATCGGGCCCGTAGTCGTTCACGATGGCGGTGAGTGCCGAGGTGTCGGCGTGCAGGGCGAGCGCTGACAACGGGCGACGCTCGCGGTGGTAGCGGCCCACCAGCTCGGCGGTCAGGTGCTGGGCGTGCGCCGCGCTGCCGCCGTTGCCGGCGGCGAGGAGCCGGCCCCCGTCCAAGAGGCGCTCACCCATCTGGTCCGCCCAGCGTCGCACCCGGGGCAGCTCGGCGCGGATCCCGTCGAGGGCGCGTCCCAGCTCGTCGAGGTGGGCGCTGAGCGCACTCATGACGCCACCCGTCCGTCGAGCGGCTCGGGAGCGGTCGCGAGGCGCTGGTCCCACCACGGCGGCGGTTCGGACGCTCGACGGGTGCGGCCCGTGAGCATCAATCGCCGGTGGACCTCCAGGGTGCGCGCGCCGATGTCGTCCCAGCCGTAGGCCTCGGCTCGAGCTCGGGCCGCTGGTGCCATCTCGGCGTGGCGAGCGCCGTCGGCGGTGAGGGCCCCGATGGCGGCGGCGATCGCGTCGGGCGACCGGACCGAGACGTGGAGGCCGGTGCGGCCGTGGACGACCGTCTCGGCGAGGCCGCCGACGTCAGAGGCCACGACGGGCACCCCGCACGCCATCGCCTCGACCGCGACCAGACCGAAGGGCTCGTACCACGGGCAGCAGCACACGACGTCACAGGAGCGCAGGAGCGCCGACACGTCGTCCCGCTCGACGGCACCGAGGAACCGGACGCGGTCAGCGACGCCACAGCCCACCGCGATGCAGCGCAGCTCGACCGCTCCGGGGTCATCGTCGAGCGTCGGGAGCGGGGGGCCACCGGCGACCAGCAGCTCGGCGTCGGGCAGCGCCACCAGGGCCCTGATCACGTCGGCGATGCCCTTGCGGGGGACGAGACGACCGACGCAACCGATGCGGACCCGAGCCGTCGACCGGGCCGGGTGAGCCGGCCCGTCGGGACAGAAGCGCTCGAGGTCGACCCCGCAGGGCACCACGGTCACGTCGGCCGGATCGGCGCCCATGGCGACGACGGTCCGTCGCTCCTGTCCCGTCGTGCTGAGGACGTGGTCCACGCTTGTGGCCAACCATCGCTCGACCGCCTCCCGTCCGGGGGGACTGGTGTCCTCGGCGCCCTGGTGCCGGCGCTTCTCGGCACCGAGGGCGTGGTAGGTCAGCCCCACCGGCACCCCGGTGCGGTCACCGGCCAGCACCGCGGCGAGGCCCGACATCCAGAAGTGAGCGTGCACGACGTCGGGAGGGTCGCTGCGCCACTGCTCGACCAGATCGTCGGCGAAGGCCTGCATCCAGCCGGCGAGGGTGTCCTTGGGCAGCGGCTCCGGCGGCCCAGCATCGACCCGGTCGACGACCACGCCGGGAGCGAGCTCGACCCGCCGGGGCTGGGCGCGGTCGTCTCGGCGGGTGTGCACGACCACCTCGGCCCCGTGTGCGGCGAGGCTGCAGGCCAGAGCGGCGACGTGGACGTTCTGGCCGCCAGAGTCCACGCCGCCCAGCAGCGCCAGCGGGCTGGCGTGCTCGGAGACGAGGCTGATCCTCATCGGGTGACCTCCTCGAGGAGCTGATCCCAGTCGCACAAGAAGCGGTCGAGCCCGTAGCGGTCGAGGGCGTGCGCACGAGCGGCCGTTCCGAGAGCTGCGCCCTCATCGGGCCGCGCGAGGAGCCCTCGGCAGGCGTCGACGAGCGCGTCGACGTCGTTCGAGACGATCCCGCAGCCCGTCGGTACGGCGTCGTGGGCGTCGGTGGTGGCGAGCGCGACCACCGGCAACCCCAGGTGCATGGCCTCGATGAGCGAGAGCCCGAGCGAGGTCCAGCGGAACGGGTGGAGGTAGAGGCGGCGGCGGGCCAGCTCGGAGTGCATCTTGTCCTGCGGCACGTCCTCGTGGATCTGCAGCCAGGGCCGCTCGGGGCCGGCGAGTGGTTCGACGCCCATGCCGAACAGGTCGATCGGGCCGGTGACGCCGAAGCGGTCCAGCAGGTCGGTGCCGGTGACACGTCGGCGACGGACCGGTTCGTTGATGACCGCACCGATGGCGGCGATGTCGCCGGTGAAGCGGTGGCCCGGGTCCACCACACCGTGTTCGACGACCGACGTCGGCGTGGCGCCGCACTCCCAGAACAGGTCGTTGGTGTGGGTGACGTGGACGATGCGGGCGATGTCGTGGCGTTCGGCGGCCGGATGGCGCATGTCGTTGACGGGCCCCTGGGGTGCGTCGTGCTCGAGCCAGACCGCCGGGAGGTCTCGTCCGAGCCGGCGCCCGCCGCACCACCGCGCCACCAGCTCGACGTCACGAGTCCGCTGGATCACGACGAGGTCGATGTCGGCGTCGGCCAGCTCGGCCGGCGTGATCTCGACGGCACCGTCGGGCCACTCCCACGTCTCGGCCCGACCCCGACCGTCGGGGCCCCGATCGGGCACCACCGGGATGAGGTAGCGGTGGGACCCGTGCACGAAGGCGGTGCACCACGATCCGTGGACGTGCCAGATCAAGATGTTCACCCGGGCACCCGCTGACCGACGACGTCGGCGGCCAGCGAAGATGCGGGTGGCCCAGCCAGGCGACGGACGGCGTCGACGACCGCTTGGGCGTCGTAGGGAGCGAGGCAGGGCTGTCCCGGGATGGGGCAGGTGCGAGCCCGACACCCTGCGCAGGTCACGTCCTGGTCGCCGAGCAGCACGTGGGGCACTCCCCATGGGCGCCAGCGGTGCGCCGGCACGACCGGGGCGAACGCCGCCACGACCGGCGTCCCCACGGCGGCGGCCAGGTGCGCAGGTCCGGTGTTGCCACAGACCAGGACGTCGGCGTAGCGGAGGAGGTGCGCCAGACCGGCGAGATCGGTGCGCCCGGTGCGGTCCAGGACCCGATCAGGCGGCGCTGCTGCTGCGACGGCCGCCGCCAGCTCGCGCTCGTGGAGGCCACCGGTCAGGACCACTAGGCGGCCCTCGGCTGTCAGCAGCTGCACCGCGTCCCGGGTGGGTCCGACCGGGAGCTGGCGGGAGCTGACCGACGCACCGGGGTGGACGACGACGTAGAGGTCCTCGGGCAGCGGGATCGTCGGCCCGGGGAGCTGCACCGAGAGCCGGCCGCTGTCCGCCGCCGGCAGCCGGTAGCCGGCGTCGGCGCACACGGCCAGGGACTGCTCGACCTCGTGGAGCTCGTCGAGGTACGGGTGCCGCACGTCGAGGAGGCTGCCCGGGTGGTCGGTCGAGGTCGCAGCGACGTGGGCGACGCCGGCCATCTGCAGCAGCAGCGCCAGGGGCAACGGGCTCTGGTGGAACGAGGTGAGGACGACGGCGGCGTCGACGCCGGCCTCGGCGACCCGCGTCACCAAGCCGTCGATGGCCACCCGGTCAGCACCTGGTGCGGCGTACCCGCACCACGGTGCGTCGAAGGACCAGACGTCGTCGACGCCGGGGAGCAGCGCGGCGGCGTCGACCCCCGCCGGCCCGGCCAGGAACGTGACCCGTGCCGCACTGGCGGCCACCGCCCGCACGGCCGGTCCGGCCAGCAGCACGTCACCGGTGTTGTCGAGCCGGGCGACCAAGACGTGGGCCCGCTTCATCCCGCCTGCTCCCCGACCAGCGCCGACCCGGGACGCCACCGGTGGCCGGCAGGCAGGCGACGGGAGCCGAGGAGCGCGTCGACCGCCGCGGTGACCGAGACGGCGACCTCTGGGGCGTCGAGGACCTCTTCGGGCCGGGTCACCTCGGTCGGCACGAGGACGGTTCGCATGCCGCACCCCAGACCCGCCTCGACGTCGGTGCCGATGTCGCCGACGAACGCGCAGCAGGTGGGTGCGACGCCGAGCTCGGCAGCGGCGGCTCGCAGCATGCCGGTGGCCGGTTTGCGGCAGGTGCAGCCGTCATCGGGACCGTGGGGGCACCACCGGACCGTGTCGAGCGGTCCGAGCAGCTCGGCGACCCGTCGGTTGACGGCCACGACGTCGTGCTCGCTGATCAACCCTCGTGCGACGCCGCTCTGGTTCGAGACGAGGCCGACGCGGACTCCGGCGGCCCGGAGGCGGTCGAGCGCCTCGCCGGCGCCGTCCACCGGCCGGACCCGGTCCGGGTCGCCGTTGTACGCGACGTCATCGACGAGGGTGCCGTCTCGATCGAAGAGCACGGCTTGCGGTCGACGGGTGCCCCAGCGGTCGGCGGTGGCGGCGGCCGCGAGGCGCCGGGCCCGGAGCCGACCCCGCAGCATCCAGTGCACCGCCGACGGCGGGAGCACCGCGGAGGTGGCGGTCATGGCGGCGATCTCCCGGGGGGTACGGGGCCCGCCGACGATGCGTCGGACGCTCAGCCGGGCCCACTGGAGGAGCCAGGCTGCGATCAGGGCCCGTGCTGCTCCATCGCGACGGGCCGCCATGACGGCCAGGGCTGCCACCGCGGTGGCCGTGGCGGCGATGTGATCGCGCAGGTCGCCGCTGGGGGCGCCTGCCCGTCGTCGCCAGTCCGACCCGTGGAGGCGCCGCATCAGCGCGTCATCGGCGTTGCCCCGTTGCTGGGTGACGCTGACCGTCCAACGGGCCGGCCCCACCGGGTGGATGACCCGTCGGGCGCCCACGGTCAGCCGCCAGCCGGCGTCGAGCAGCCGCAGGGCCAGGTCTGCATCCTCCCGGTAGGCCCGGGGGAACCGCTCGTCGAAGCCCCCGACCTCGGTCAGCGCGGTGCGCCGGATCGCCATGTCGGCGGTGATCCACGCGGCAGTGGCCAGGCCGGCCACGTTGCGCTCGCGATCGGTCATTCGCCGGTCTCCTGGCACGGGCACCTCGACGCGACCCTGGACGGCGGCGACGCCGTCGTCACAGCTGGCGAGGTCATGGGCCAGGAGGCGGCTCCAACCCGGCCTGATCTCGACGTCGTCGTCGAGGAAGCAGATCCACGACGCTCGGCTCTGTCGCCAGCCGCGGTTGCGGCCGGCGGCCGGGCCCCGACCACCACAGGTGGTCACCCGCACCGGCAGGTCGACCGGACCAAGCTCGAGCCGGCCCGTCGGTGCCGGCCGATCGTCGACGACGATGACCGCACCAGGCGCAGGACCGGCTCGGGGGTCACCGAGCTCAGCGGCCAGCGAACGCAACAGACGAGTCAGGCTCGGCCGCCCGATGGTCGGCACGACGACGTCGTAGGTGCTGCGGGTTCGAGACGGCGCGGACGGCTGCCCGGTCACGTCGCGTGCAGATCGCTGCGTCGGATCAGGTGAGACCCGATGGCGAGGGCGTCGATGGGCGCCGACCCGAAGCACTCGAGCGCATCGCGGGGGTCATCGACCATCGGACGGCCCGCGGTGTTGAGCGACGTGTTCACCACGACAGGCAGCCCGGTGCGCTCCTCGAAGGCGCTGATCATGCGGTGGACCAGCGGCTCCTCGGCCCGGTCGACGGTCTGGATGCGGGCCGTGCCGTCCACGTGCACGACGGCCGGGATGCGGTGACGCCAACCCGACCGGACGCGATGGGTGAACAGCATGTAGGGGCTAGGGAAGGGCCCGCCGTCGAAGACGTCCTTGGCCCGTTCGGCCAGCACCATCGGGGCGATCGGACGGAACTGCTCCCTGCCCTTGACGTCGTTGAGGCGCTGGAGGTTCTCGGGGTGGCCGGGATGGGCGAGCAGGCTGCGGTGCCCGAGCGCCCGTGGCCCGAACTCGGCGCGCCCTTGGAACCAGGCCACCACGCCGTCGCGAGCGAGGACGTCGGCCACCGCAGCGGCGATGTCGTCGCAACGAACCGACGCCACCCGCGCCCGGGCGAGCAGGGAGGTGATCGCATCGTCGTCCCACTCGCGGCCGAGCGCAGCGGTCCGCATCGGCTCGACCCGGTCGCCGAGCTCGGTGGCGACGTGGCACGCGGCGCCAAGAGCGGTCCCCGAGTCGCCGGCGGCGGGCTGGACCCAGACGTCGTCGAAGGGTCCTTCCTCGAACAGCCGGCCGTTGGCCACGCAGTTGAGCGCGACGCCACCCGCCAGGGCGATCGCCCGTTCGCCGGTGCGGGCGTGGAGCCGACGAGCCAGCTCCAGCACGACCTCCTCGAGGCGCACCTGCACGGAGCTGGCCAGATCGGCGTGGGCAGGATCGAGCGTGTCGGGGCCGTCGGTCTCGCCGCGCCCTGGTGGGGCCAGCTCGTGCCAGTCGATCGGCTCGGTGATGAACCCGTCGTCGGTGACCCGCATCAGGTGACGGAAGCGATCGAGGTGGCGGGGCTGGCCGTAGGAGGCCATGGCCATCACCTTGTACTCGTCACTGCTGCGCCTGAACCCGAGGTGGGCGGTGAGCTCTTCGTACCGGAGCCCCAGGCTGTGGGGCAGGTCCTGGTGCCAGAGCACCTCGAAGCCGTCGGGGGTGGCTCGGCCGGCGAGCCCTGACCCTGACTCTCCGCGTCCGTCGAGCACCAGGACGGCACAGGACTCGTGGGGCGAGGGCGCCCACGCCGATGCAGCGTGGCTGACGTGGTGGGGCACGAACCGGACGATGTCGGGGTCGATCTCGGGCAGCACCGTGGCGAGGAACAAGGGGGCGCGCCGGGCGTAGAGCGTCCGCAGACCCTCCCATTCGGCCTCGGTGAGGTCGTCTGACGGCGCCCGACCGAGCGCCGGGTCATAGGAGTAGGCGACGGCGTCGAGGTCACCCGCCGAGCACCCGGCCCGCCGGAGGCACCAGCGGATCGCCTGCTCCGGTAGCTCCCACGTGCTGAAGGGCACTGGCGTCTTGCCGTGCTTGCGACGCGAGAAGCGCTCCTCCTCGGCCGCCGCCACGATGTGGCCGTCCACGACGATGGCTGCGGCAGGGTCGTGGAAGACGGCGTTGACTCCGAGCACAGCGGTCACGGCGGGGGATGCTCCCGGGGACGTCGGTCGCCGGCAGGGCGCCGGGCGGCTGCTTGCGTCGTTCCCTGAGGAGCTCACAGGTACGCCTTTCTCGAACACTTGTCGCGGTCGAGTACGGACCGCAACCAGTCGGACACGGAACGTGACGACAGCGCGATCCGAGGAGATGGCCGCCCACCGGTGAGCCAGCGGGGTCTTCGCAGCCTGCGATCAGGCGGCACTCGCTCGCCGGCGCCTGATCATGGGGTTCGAGGCATCGGGGGGCCGACCGGTGGGTAGGAGCGGCGCATGAGCGGATCAGAGACCAAGCGAACGCAAGACCACGACGAGATCAGGGAGTGGGTCGATGCTCACGATGGCGTGCCCTCCACGGTGCGCGACACCGAGGAGGGAGACGACGCCGGCGTCCTGCGGATCGACTTCCCCGGCGGCTCCGGCGAAGACGAGCTGGAGCACATCTCGTGGGACGACTGGTTCGAGAAGTTCGACGAGCAGGGGCTGACGTTCCTCTACCAGGCACAGAAGGCCGACGGCGGCGACAGCACCTTCATGAAGCTGGTGCGCGACTGACCCACCTCACGGGGGGGTCACGGTTGGCGGGGCTGCCAGATCGATGCTGGGCGCATCACCGCCGTCTGGTCGCCGGTGGCCAGCAGCTCGCCGTCAGGTGACCACACGTGCGCGGCGCCGTGGCCGTAGCCCTGCCCCGCCGCCAGCGCCACGAGCTCGACGAGCACCCACCCCTCGGCGACCGGCATCGGGCCCGTGATGCGCACGGTGTTGTCGAGGCTCGCTGCACCGGCGGGCTCGCCGAGGCGGGCGCCGATGGCCATGGGGACCATGTCAGCGAGCCAGGCCGCCACCGCCGGTGTCGTCTGTGAGTGCCCCTCGACTCGGCTCCACAGCGCGACCCGGTCATGGGGGCCAGAGCCGCCGTCGGCGAGCTCTAAAGGCACGGGCCCGGCGGCCACCCTTCGCTCGGTGATCTCGAAGTGCGATGGCGCCAGCTCGGCGGGGGGCACGAAGGGCGGGCAGTCCTCGGGGGGCGCGACCTCGGGCATGGCGATCCAGGTCGCCGATGGGCGCTCTGGTCGGGTCTCACCGAGCGCTCCGAGCGCGGAGACGACGAGTCGACCCTCACAGGAGATCTCGACCGAGGCCTGGGTGACCCGGCCGCCGCGCATCCCGATGTCTGCTGAGACGTCGAGGACGTCACCTTCGGTGACGCTGGCGACGAACTGGGCGGTGCACCACCGCAACGGACGGCCCGCCGCCCCCTCGAGGGCGGCCGCTGCCACCGCCACTCCCGCCCCGCCGTACAGCGTGCCGAGCGGGGTGAGCAGGCGCGACCCCACCTGGACCCGCCATCGGCCCTCACCGAGAGGCGCCATGTCCAGGAACGATGCGTCCTCGTCGTGGTGGGCGAGGGCCTGGGGCGACGGCGTGGGCACGGGGCGACAGCCTTGCAGCGATGGCCTCTTCCTCACGACGCCCCCCGGTAGCCGTGGCGGCGCGATGGCGCTGTGCCTCGGTGGTCGCATCACACGTCTCGCCCAACGTGTGTCTGCCCCGGCGAAGATGCCGCACCGATCTGGCGACAGGGGCGTGGTGACACGGGCGACCCGCACGAGCCAACGAACCGAGGTCGAGCGCCCGACCATGTCCATCCTGAGGGACGGGACCTTCGACGGCGCGCAGGTGGCGATCTCGAGGCCCGAGACCCTCACCGGGCTTCGCAGCCAGGCCCGCGCCGGCCGGTACCAGCTCGTGCGGGCCCGAGGTCTGCCCGACCTCGGCGCCAAGGCGCCCATCCACGGGATCGCGCTGGTCGATGACGTCGTGGAGTTCCGGGCCGAGGTACGTCGGGTCAACGCGTGGCGATGGGACGTGAGCGGCATCGAGCTGCTGCGGATGGTGGACCAGCGTCGCGACCACCGGGCGCCGCTCGACACCCTCGTGCGTTGGCGCCCTGCATCGCGCAGCGAAGACCTCATCGGACGCGCCGATGACATCTCGATCAGCGGTCTGGCGCTGCGATCGGCACGCCCGGCACCGGACGAACCGGTGGCGGTCGCCTTCTCGATCGGCGCCCACGAGATCCGAGCCGTCGGGCAGGTCCGCCGGTCACACCGTGGTGGGTTCGCCGTCGAGTTCACCCGACTGGGCGCCAAGGACCGTGCCGTCGTCGCCGAGTACGTGTCGGCGTGGCGTTGCGGCGAGCTCGACGCCTTCGTCCGGACGAGCCTGGGACGGCGCAGGGCCGGCGGACGGCGCTGAGTCGCCTGGTCCTCAGCTGCTGCCGCGCCCCGTCTCGTCCTGCAGCTCATCGATCATCTTGGAGGCGTCGGCCTTGGAGATGTCCTCGGGGACGTCTCGCCCGGCCTCGTGCGCCAAGGTCTGCAGGTACGAAGCCTGGGGGCCGGTCATCGGCTCGTCGCCGGTCACCCACTGATCGGGGTCCTTCTCGGCCGAGGCCGGCACGTCGGTCAGCGGGCCACTGGTCGTCTCGTCGGTGTTGTCTGCCACGGTGGGCTCCTCTTGAGTCGAGCGGACGTCCGGGGTCGCCGCACGCGGTCGAACGCCTGTTCGCACATCCTGGCAGGCCGCCCGCCGCTCCACAACACCTCGGCAACAGCTTGCCGTCACCCGGCATCGCGGCGCACCGGTGCCACACCCTCGTGGTACCCAGTTTCGTGCACGCCACTCCTCGAGGGGACCGCCATGACCGCTGCTGAGACCACCCGGCGCCCGTCGGGCGCCGACGCCCACGGCACCGTCAAGCGCATCGCCAAGTGGGGGTGGGTGGCCAAGGGGTTGATCTGGCTGGTCATCGGCATCCTGGCGGTCTCGATCGCCCTCGGCGCCGGCGCCGGCTCCGGCGCCGGCGGGTCCGGATCGGGCGGCGGCTCGGGCTCTGACAGCGGCTCGGCCAGCCAGTCGGGGGCGTTGACGACGGTCGCCGACACGGGCCCCGGGGGTGCGCTCATCTGGGTGCTCGCCGTCGGCCTGGCGCTGTATGCGGTCTGGCGGCTCATCTCGGCGCTGCTGCCCGGCAAGACCGACCCCGAAGCCCTCGCCAAGCGAGGCGCCTACCTGGCCAGCTCAGCGATCTACGGGTTCCTGGCCTTCTCGGCGTTCAGCATCGCGACCAGCTCGGGCTCGGGTGGCTCCTCCGGCTCGGGCGGCGGCTCACGCATCGAGGAGCTCTCCCGCGACCTGCTGGAGTCGACCGGCGGCCGCTGGCTGCTCGGCGTCGTCGGCGTGGCCGTCCTGGCTGCGGCCTGCTACTTCGTCTACAAGGGCGTGACCACCGACTTCGCCGACGAGCTCGAGCCGGGTGGTGTCGGCCCGGTGTCGGGCCAGCAGCTACGCACCCTCGGGCGGGTAGGCTGGATCGCTCGTGGCGTCGTCGTCGGCCTCATCGGCGTGTTCGTCCTGCAGGCCGCCCTCACCTCTGACCCCGACGAGGCGAGCGGCATCGATGGTGCGCTGCGAGACACCGCCGACACCCCGCTCGGGGCCGTGCTGGTGTTCGTGGCCGCACTGGGGCTCATCGCCTACGGCGTGTTCGCCGCCCTCAGCGCCCCGCGCCGACGACTCCCGATCGTCTGAGCACGGGTGGGTGCCGTTTCCGCAGACGTCCCCTGGGGTACACAGAGCGCAACCTGAACGAGAGGGGATCGACATGATCCAACGGAAGCGGTTCGCCGCGATCGCCCTGGCCGGTGCACTGCTGACCGGAGCCGCTGCCTGCGGCGACGACGACGACCTCGACGTCGATGACGACCTCGAGGACGTCGGCGACGACATCGGCGAAGGTGTCGACGACGTCGGCGAGAACATCGAGGAGGGCGTCGACGACGTCGGCGAGGGCGTGGACGACGTCGGCGACGACATGGAGGAGGGCGTCGACGACATGGACGAAGAGATGGACGACATGGGCGACGACATGGACGACGAGATGGACGACATGGACGAGTGACCGTCGCGCAGCACCGAGGCCGGGCCCCGGCCCGGTGCTGCGCCGCTCGTCGCCGATGCGGGCCCGGGCCGCACCGCGACGGGGTCAGCGCCTCGACGGCCCCGGCGGTGGGCGGCCGCCCGACGGCTCGAGACCGGTCTGCTCACGAGCTGCACGACAGCATCGAGCACCCGGCCCTCGATCGGGCCCAGTCGGGTCGCTTGGCGGCGTACACCTCCCGGCCCGGCTGATCGTCGTAGGGCCGGCGCAGCACGTCGAGCAGCTCGACGATGCGTGACGGATCACCCGCCTCGGCGTCGTCGATCGCCAGCTGGGCCAGGTAGTTGCGCAACACGAACCGGGGGTTCACCCGCCGCATCGCGTCGGCTCGTTCCGTGGCGGGGCGCGCATCACGGGCCGCCCGGGCGAGGTAGCGACGCACCCACGACGCGAAGCGGCGGGCGACGTCATCGGTGATCTGTTCTGGCACGTACCAGGCGTCGGCGATCGGGGCGAGCAGCTCGCGGTCAGACGAGAGCTCGTCGGATCCGGCGCCCACCTCGATGTCGGCGAGCTGGCGGAAGAACACCGTCATGTCGGTCTCCACCGTGGCGAGGGTCTCGAACAGGTCATCGACCAGGGCAGCGTCCTCGTCGCCGTCCAGGCGTTCGAGGCCCAACTTGGCGGCCATGGCCTCTGACCACCGCTGACCTACTTCGACGCCGTAGCCGTCGAGGCCCGCTCGCAGGGCGTCCTCGTCGTCGATGACACCCAGCAGGGCGTTGGCCAGCCGCACGAGGTTCCACAGCCCGATCTGGGGCTGGTTGCCGTAGCGGTAGCGGCGCCCGGCGGCATCGGTGGTGTTGGGTGTCCAGCCCGGGTCGTAGTCCTCGAGCCACCCGTAGGGCCCGTAGTCGATGGTGAGCCCGAGGATCGACATGTTGTCGGTGTTCATGACCCCGTGGACGAAGCCCACCCGCTGCCAGTCGACGATCATCGCTGCGGTCCGTCGGGCGACCTCGGCGAACCATTCGGCCCGAACCTCGGGCGACGGGGCGCCGAGGTGGGTGAAGTCCGTCTCGATCACGTGGTCGACGAGACGCGCCAACAGGCGGTCCTCACCCTGGGCGGCGGGGATCTCGAAGCTGCCGAAGCGCACCCACGACGGGGCCACGCGGGTGACCACCGCACCGGGCTCGGGCCGGGGGTGGCCGTCGTAGAACATGTCGCGCACCACGTCGTCGCCGGTGCTGACGAGAGCCAGCGCACGGGTCGTGGGGACACCGAGGTGGTGCATCGCCTCTGAGCAGAGGAACTCGCGCACCGAGGAGCGCAGCACCGCCCGGCCGTCGGCGCCGCGCGAGTACGGCGTGCGACCGGCGCCCTTCAGCTGGAGGGTCCAGTGACGGCCTGACGGGGCCCGCACCTCGCCCAGGGCGATGGCGCGCCCGTCGCCGAGCTGGCCCGCCCAGTTGCCGAACTGGTGACCCCCGTAGCGCAGGGCGTGGGGGTCGGCGCCGGCGGGCACGACGTTGCCCGACAGCACCTGGGCAGCGTGCTCGGCGTCGATGGCGTCGAGATCCAGACCGAGCTCGGCGGCCATCTCCGCCGACCACGCCAGCACCCGGGGCGCAGCCACCGGCGTCGGTCGCACCCGGGAGAAGGCCGCCCCCGGCACCTGGCGGGGCGCCCGCTCGTCGCTGGCGTCGGCGGGCAACTCGCCGGTGAAGCGGTTCGTCCACGTCAACCGGTCGAAGGGGGCGATGTCGACGTCGACGCTCATGGGGTCTCCTCGCAGGGCTCCTCGCCGGCCGTGGTCCAGGCTAGGTGGGCCTAGGGTCGACGCCGACGCCAGGACCCGTCCGTTCGGGGCGGCCTGACGGAAGGAGACGCCATGAGCCGCTTCGATGCCACCTCGACCGCCGATGAGGTCCTGGATGGGTTCGACCTGGACGGCCAGCGGGTCGTGGTCACCGGGGCCTCCGGGGGCCTCGGCCTCGAGACCGCCCGAGCGATGGCCGCCCGGGGCGCGGCGGTCACCCTCGCTGCCCGCAGCGCCGACAAGCTCGACGCAGCGGCGGCCGACATCCGTGCGGCCCAGCCCGACGCCGAGATCGACACCCTGGTCGTTGACCTCGCCGATCTGGCGTCGGTCCGCACCGCCACCGACGAGCTGGCAGGTCGGCTCGATGGCATCGACGTCCTGATCAACAACGCCGGGGTGATGGCTTGTCCGCTCGGGCGCACCACCGACGGCTTCGAGACCCAGTTCGGCACCAACCACCTCGGCCACTTCGCCTGGTCGATGCGCCTCGCCCCGTCGTTGAGCGACGGCGCCCGGATGGTGACGTTGTCCTCGGCCGCGCACCGGCGCGACACCGTGCACCTCGATGACCCCAACTACGAGTCCCGTGACTACGAGAAGTGGACCGCGTACGGCCAGTCCAAGACCGCCAACATCTGGTTCGCCAGCGAGGCGCAACGCCGCCTCGCCGAGCGGAACGTCCTCTCGCTCTCGGTGCACCCCGGTGGCATCAGGACCGACCTCGGCCGCCACCTCAGCAAGGCCGACGTCGAGGCGTTCCGCACCGAGCCCCGGATGCAGAAGATCACGTTCAAGTCGGTCCCCGAAGGTGCGGCCACGACGTGTTGGGCAGCCACCGCCGAAGAACCGACCGACCACGGTGGGGCCTTCTTGGAGGACTGCCAGGTCGCCGTGGCCGCCGTTGGTGACCCGGCCGAGGCCCCCTCGGGGTACGCGCCGTGGGCCTATGACCCACAAGGTGCCGGCCGGCTCTGGGAGCTGTCCGAGGAGCTGACCGGCGAGCGACTCGACGCCGCAGGCCGATGAGCGCCGCCTCGTCCTTCGTCGCAGCCACCGCCGTCGAGGCGATCGGCGACCCCGACGAGACGACGGGGCGGGCCACCTTCACCAGCCACATCGCCGAGGGATGGGACATCGCCGGCAACGCCAACGGCGGCTACCTGCTGGCGATCGCCGGCCGTGCGCTGCAGGCCGCCACCGGTCGGGCCGACCCGGTGAGCGTCACCGGGCACTACCTGGCACCAGGTCGGACCGGCCCGGTGCGCATCGAGACCACGGTGCACAAGCGTGGGCGGGCGTTCAGCACCGCCACCGCCACGGTGGTCGGCGCCGATCGCACCCTGCTGGTGGCCCTGGGCGCCTTCGGCGAGCTCGGTGACGCCACCGACACCGACACCGGCGCCACCGGCGCCGGCGCCACCGGCAACGCCGCCAGCGCCGCCCCCCGGCGCGTCGATGCCCTGCCTCCCGAGCTGCCCGCTCTCGAGGAGTGCGTGGCGGTGCACCCGACCGAGACGTTCCCGCCGCCGTTCATGGGGCGCATCGAGCTGCGCGCCCACCCCGACGACGCCGGCTTCGTCGACGGACGCCGCAGCGGTGAGCCGCTGATGCGCGGGTGGTTCCGCCTCGCCGACGGCGAGCCCCTCGACACCGTGGCGCTGCTCGTCGCCGTCGACGCCCTGCCGCCGACGATCTTCAACACCGACCTGCCGGTGGCCTGGACCCCGACGGTCGAGCTCACCGCCCACGTCCGGTCCCGACCCGACCCCGGGGCATGGCTGCGCTGCGCGTTCCGCACCCGCTTCATCACCGGCGGGTTCCTCGAAGAGGACGGCGAGGTCTGGGACGAGCGAGGCGAGCACCTCGTGGCCCAGTCCCGCCAGCTCGCCCTGGTCCCCAGGGGCTGATCGGTCCGCTCGCTGGTCGGTACGCTCGCCGAGGTGCCAGCGCCCAGCCACGACCTCGCCCAGCTCAACGTCGGGCGCCTGCGAGGACCGGTCGACTCGCCGATCGTGGCCGAGTTCATGAACGCCCTCGACGAGATCAACGCCCTCGCCGAGACCAGCCCGGGGTTCCGCTGGCGGTTCCAGACCGAGGACGGCAACGCCACCGCCGAGCGCCCCTTCCCCGACGAGACGATCCTCGTCAACCTGTCGACGTGGTCGTCGACCGAGGCGCTCGCAGACTACGTGTACCGCTCTGACCACGCCGCCTTCCTCCGCCGCCGGCGGGAGTGGTTCGAGCGCCTCGACGACCTCGCCGTGGTGCTGTGGTGGGTGCCCGCTGACCACCGACCTCCGGTGAGCGAAGCGCTCGATCGCCTCGACCACCTCCGCCGACACGGCCCGACGAGCCGCGCCTTCACCTTCCGCCGTCGGTTCGACGCCGCCAAGGGGATGTCCCCCGGCGGCGACCGCGACAGCTGCCCGGCCTGAGCGAGCAGCCCGCCCGCCGCCGGTAGCCTCATGGGCGGGTCGTGACTGGCGCCGTGGGTGGAACCGACCACCGGGGAGCGGCCCCGCCATCGCCGTGCGCCTGGGCATCGAGACGCACGACCGCACGCCACCCAGGAGGAGCGCGCCGATGAGCGACACGCTGCCCACCCCCACGACCACCCCCACCCCCACGGCCAGCACCGACGCCCCGTCATCGGCCGGGGCCGTCGCCGAGACGACGGCGTTTCGTGCCGCCCTCGAGGTGATCGGCGCCGCCGAGCCCGACGTGGCCCGCATCATCGGCGGCGAGCTTGCCAACCAGCGCAGCCAGCTGAAGCTGATCGCCAGCGAGAACTACGCCAGTCCGGCGGTGCTGCTGGCGATGGGCAACTGGATGACCGACAAGTACGCAGAGGGCGTGCCTGGCCAGCGGTACTACGCCGGCTGTGAGTGGGTCGACCAGGTCGAACGTCTCGCCAGCGGCCACGCCGAGGCCCTCTTCGGCGCCGATCACGCCTACGTCCAACCCCACTCGGGCATCGACGCCAACCTCGTCGCGTTCTGGTCGATCCTCGCCCGTCGCGTCGAGGGTCCCGCCCTGGCCGCCGCCGAGGTCGGCAACGTCAGCGAACTGTCCGAGGTCGACTGGGCGCGCCTTCGCCGCCAGCTCGGTGACCAGCGCATGATCGGCATGTCCCTCGACGCCGGCGGCCACCTGACCCACGGCTTCCGACCCAACATCAGCGGCAAGATGTTCGACCAGCGCTCCTACGGCGTCGACCCCGACACCGAGCTGCTCGACTACGACGCCGTCGCCCGCCTCGCCCGCGAGTTCCGGCCCCTCGTCATCGTCGCCGGGTACTCGGCGTACCCCCGCCCGGTCGACTTCGCCCGGATGCGCCAGATCGCCGACGACGTCGACGCCACCCTGCTGGTCGACATGGCCCACTTCGCCGGGCTGGTGGCCGGGCGCGCCCTCACGGGTGACCTCGACCCCGTCGCCCACGCCGAGATCGTCACCACCACCACCCACAAGTCCCTGCGGGGGCCTCGCGGGGGGATGGTGCTGTGCGACGACGCCTACGCGCCCTTCGTCGACAAGGGCTGCCCCATGGTGCTCGGGGGGCCCATGCCCCACGTGATGGCGGCCAAGGCGGTGGCCTTCGCCGAGGCCCTGGCCCCATCGTTCGTCGACTACGCGGCGTCCATCGTCGCCAACGCCGCCGCCCTCGCCGAGGGCCTGGTGCGTCGTGACGTGCGCCTCGTCACCGGGGGCACCGAGAACCACCTCGTGCTGGTCGACGTCGCCCGCAGCTTCGGCCTCACCGGACGTCAGGCCGAGACCGCCCTGCTCGACGCCGGGGTGGTCACCAACCGCAACTCGATCCCCGCCGATCCCAACGGGGCCTGGTACACGAGCGGGGTGCGCCTCGGTAGCCCGGCGGTCACCACCCTCGGCATGGGCGCAGCCGAGATGGACGAGGTCGCCGACATCATCGCCACGACGCTTCGAGCGACCGAGGCGGCGCCGACGCAGTCGGGGGCGGCCTCCAAGGCCAGGGCGATCACCGCCGACGGCGTCGCCGAGGCGGGCCGGGCCCGAGCCGGTGACCTGCTCGCCCGCTTCCCCCTCTACCCCTCCATCGACCTGGCCCGGCCGTGACGCTGCCCACGACCCGCCGCCGGCGATGAGCTCTGCCCGTCCGCCCGCTGCCCGTCCGCCCGCTGCCCGTCCGCCCGCTGCCCGTCCGCCCGCTGCCCTGCCCCGGGTGCGCTCGTTCCTCGCGGCCGGTGTCGTGGCGGCGACGCTGCTCACGGGGGCCACCGTCGCCGCCGCCCACACCGAGCTGATCGACGCCGATCCGCTGCCCGGCGACACGGTGGCGGCCGTCGACGGCATCAGACTGCTGTTCGCCGGGGAGTTCCTGCCCGCAGAAGGCGTCGAGGTCACCCTCGAGCGGCGATCCGACGGCGCCCTGGTCGAGCTCGGCACCCCGGAGACCCCGAGCGGCTCGGCGATCCTGGTCGACGTGCTCGACGAGCTCCCCGGCCCGGGGGACTACGCCGTGCGCTGGCAGACCGTGGCCGCCGACGAGGGCTTCCGCCAGCCGGGGGGCTACGCCTTCACCTTCGACCCCGATGCCCGACCCGACGGGGCCGACCGCGGTGGCGGTCTCATGGCCGCCGGCGTCGGACTGGTCCTGGCTGGCGTGGCCCTCGCCGCTGTCGGTCTCGTCGTCCGCGGGCGGCGCACCGCCCGACCGACGCCATGAGGCACCCCCGGGGCCACGCTCGCCCGCTCGAACGCCTCGAGGTGGGCATGGCGATCATCGTCGGGGGCGACCACGTCGTCGAGGTCGACGCGCCGCTCGCAGCGGCGTTCGAGCCAGGCGACCAGCTGCTGGCCGGTGGCGCCTCCGGTGAGCTGCTGCACGTCCCCGCCGCCTCCCGACTGGCGGCTCAGGCCGCGGTCGAGCGGGCCTCGGTCGCCTTCGCTGAGCTCGAGACGTCCCCAGACGACGCGATCACGGCGTTCTACGAGGCCTTCGCCCGCCGCCTCGACGACGACGACGTCATGGCGCCCGTGTTGGACGCCAACGACGCCGACGTGGCCGACGCTCGCCGACGGGGGCGCACCACGACCCGCCTCGTCCTCGACGAGCGGGCGCGCCGGGCCATGGTCGACGGGCTCCTGGGCTGGGCGGGCACCGCACCGACCCGGGGCCGGCTCGTCGAGACCGTCGAGCACGGGTCGTGGAGGGTCGAGCAGCGCACCGCCGGGCTCGGGGTGGTCGGCTTCGTGTTCGAGGGCCGCCCGAACGTGTTCGCCGACGCGACCGGGGTGCTGCGGGGCGCCAACACCGTCGTCTTCCGGATCGGCAGCGATGCGCTCGGCACCGCCCGGGCCGTCGTCGCCCACGTCGTGGACCCGGCGCTCGCCGAGGCCGGACTGCCCCCCGGGTCGGTCACCCTGCTCGACGACGCCAGTCGGGCCGCCGGGTGGGCGCTGTTCGCCGACCCGCGCCTCGGACTGGCCGTGGCCCGGGGGTCGGGCCCGGCGGTCTCCCAGCTCGGCGCGGTGGCCAGAGCCGCCGGGACGGCGGTCAGCCTGCACGGCACCGGCGGAGCGTGGATGGTGGCCGGCGCCGCAGCCTCGGTCGAGGCGCTCGCCGCCGCGGTGGAGGCGTCGCTGGACCGCAAGGTCTGCAACACGCTGAACGTCTGCTGCGTACCGGCTGACCGGGCCGACGAGCTCGTGCCCGTCGTCCTCGACGCCCTGGTGGCGGCCGGGCGGGGGCGGGGGACCGAGTCCAAGCTGCACGTCGCCGAGGGCAGCGAGGCCCACGTCCCCCCCGGCTGGTTCGACCGCCAGGTGCCGGTCGGCCGCGCCGGCGGCGAGGTCACCGAGCCTCGGGCCGAGACGATCGCCGTGTCAGAGCTCGGCACCGAGTGGGAGTGGGAGGACAGCCCCGAGATGTCGTTGGCCGTCGTCGCCGACGTCGACGAGGCCATCCGGTGGCACAACCGCTGGTCGCCTCGCCTCGTCGCCTCGCTGATCTCTGACGATCGCGCTGAGCACGAGCGGTTCCGGGCCATCGTGGACGCCCCGTTCGTCGGCAACGGCATGACGCGCTGGGTGGACGGCCAGTACGCCCTCGGGCGCCCGGAGCTCGGCCTGTCCAACTGGGAGGACGGCCGGCTCTTCGGGCGGGGCGGGGTGCTCTCGGGCGACTCGGTGTTCACGGTGCGCACGTTCGCCTTCCAGGACGACCCGCACCTGCGTCGCAGCTGACGTTCGGGGGTGCCGTGTGCCCGTCGTCGACGACGGCGGCGGTGTGGTGGAGGTGCAGGGAAAAATCGGTCCGGCGCGCATCACCAGCCCGTCGCTGCGACCGATACTGACCTCATGGGACCTCGTCCGATCCTCCGTCTCGCCTTCGCCGGTGCAACAGCGGCCCTGGTCGTCTCGGCCTGCTCGGGCGCAGACGACGCAACCGACATCCGCACCACCGAACCCGACGTCGAGGTCGAGGCGACCCCGGCCTTCCTCGCCACCGTCGACGACCGCACCACCGCTGATGCCTTCCGCTACGAGATGACCATGTCCATGGCCGCTGACCTCGGCATCATCCAGCTCGACGCCGCCCCCGAGGAACCGATCGTCACCGGCGCCGCAGACACCGAAGGCGACTCGACGATGATCGTCGACGGCAGGCCGCTCGTCGACGAGGTGCTGGACCACCTCTCTGAGGACTTCGGCGGCGACGCCGGCGCCGCCTTCGCCGGCGAGCTGCCCACCGGTGACCTCACCATCGAGGCGCGCACGATCGGCGAGCGGGTGTGGGTCAAGGCCCCGATGTTCGCAGCGCTGGCTGAGGCCGGCCCGATGGTCGGCGGCGACCCGGCCATCGAGGCGCTGGCGCCCCTGGCCGAGCACTGGGGCGTCGCTGACCTCGATGGGCTGTCTGGTGACGACGGCGGCGTCGGGCCCATGACCCGGCTCCGTGGCATGGGTTCCTTCGGTGCCACCCAGAACGCCGACCCGATGCAGCTGATGGCGCTGCTCGACGAGGCGACCGAGGTCACCGACCTGGGTCGCAGCTCCATCGACGGCGTCGAGGTGACCCAGATGCGCGCCGAGGTCGACGTGCCGACCGTGCTCCACGCCGCCGGGCAGGGTCCCGTGCCCGGCACCGAGGATGCGCCCACGCTCGACGGGGCCACCGCCGTCGTCGACGCGTGGGTCGACGACGACGGACTGCTGCGGCGATTGGCCGTCGAGGTCTCCATCCCCGAGCTCACGGGCACCGGTGGGCTCGCCGACTCCCCGATGGGGGCCGAGGCGACCATGGGGTTCGTGGTCGACGTCTTCGACCACGGCGCCACCTTCGACGTCACCGAGCCCGATGAGCCGAACCCGATCGACCTCGCCGAGGTGGCCGGGGATCTTCTCGCGCCGAACACCGACAGCTGAGGGCGACCGCCCGTCAGCCGGACCGCCGTCAGCCGGACCGCGGTCAGTCCGGCGACGGGCGGCGGCGACGCAACAGCACCTCCTGGGCGACCGTGGCGACGTGGGTGCCGTCAGCGGACAGCACGTTGCCGGTCGTGAGGCCTCGTCCGCCGACCAGGCCGTGGCTGTCCATGTCGAAGTAGTGCCACTGGCTGACGTCGCTCACCCGGTGGAACCACATGGCGTGATCGAGGCTCGCCCCCATGAAGCGCTGGCGGTCGCTCGTGTCACCGACCGAGTCGGGGTGGCTCGATCTCGCCGCCGAGGTCGGGGCGGCATCGGACATGAACGCCAGGCCGCAGGCCCCGAGCACCGGGTCATCGCCGAGGTCGGCCCGCAGGCGGATCCAGTGCGCCGCCCACCCGCGCCGCGTCGGCAGCGCCCGGCGGTCGAGCAGGCGACCCCACCCGGTGTCGGCCAGCTGCGGATCGTCGGGCGGCGGCACGTGGTCGGGCAGGCTGACGATCTGGGCGTCGGCCTCGGCCTCGTTGCTCTGGAACGACGCCGACAGGTTCAAGATGGCGCCCCCGGATTGGCGGGCGACGACCTGGCGGGTGGCGAAGGAGCGCCCGTCGCGCAACCGATCGACCTCGTAGCGGACCGGCTCGGTGTCGGTGCCGGGACGGATGAAGTAGGCGTGCAACGAGTGCACGCCCCGGTCGGCGTCGACGGTGGCCGCAGCCGCTCGCAGGCCCTGGGCGAGCACCTGGCCGCCGAACAGCCGGCCCCACGGGTAGCGCGCCGCCACGCCCACGAAGGTGTCGGGCCCGTGGGGCTCGAGGGCCAACAGCTCTGTGAAGGCGATGCGCGAGATGGACGGGGCCTCAGACGGCACCGGCCGAGTCTGGCACCGCCCACCCAGACGGCCCGAACGATGGCCGCCCGAGCCGTGGCGCCCCCGACGCGCCGTGATCGACCACGCTGGGGTGGTGCGAGGACCCCCCCGCGGCCGCCAGAGCCCCCTGCTGCTGATCCCCGTCGTGTGGTTCGCCATGATCGGCACGATCGCCCTGCTCGCCCGACCCGACGCCGCCGAGCCCGACCCGGTCGCCACGGCCTACCTCGATCGCAGCATCGCCGTCGTCGGCGACTCGTTGACCGTCGACGCCGACAGCCAGATCCGCCGGGTGCTGGCCGGGGCCGAGCTCACCGTCGACGCCGTCTCGGGTCGCCCCCTCGACCGTGACAGCGGCATCGACGCCGCCCCGGCGATCGCCAAGGCGGCCGCCGGGCGACCAGAGGTGCTCGTCGTGGCGATCGGCACCAACGACGGGGGGGCAGGACGCGACTACGTCGACCAGGTGGCTGACGCCGTGGACGACGTCGATCCCAGCACCTGCGTGGTGTGGGTCGGGCCCCAGCGGGCGTTGCCCGGTGGCACCGACCTCGCCCCGGTCACCCGGGCGATCGCTGAGGTCGCCTCCGAGCACCCGAACCTGCACCTCGCCGACTGGGGCGATCGCCTCGACGGGAACGAGGCCGCCTGGCAACGTGAGGACGGCGTGCACCTGACCACCACCGGCAGCTGGGCCTTCGCCCGGGTCATCAGCGACACGATCATCACGCGTTGCCTCTCTGACGTGGGCGAGGCGACCCCGTGAGCCCGACCGCTCCCTCCGCAGCCGGCGCACCAGGCCGGTGATCCCGCCGAGAGGCGAGGGTCACGCCCGCGTCGTCACGTGGAACGTGTGGTGGCGCTTCGGCGACGAGCCCGACCGCCGGGCCGACGCCATCGCCGCCACGCTGTCTGAGGTCGATGCCGACGTCGTCTGCCTGCAAGAGGTGTTCGGCGACGGGTCCGGTGACGACGGCGTGCGCCTCGCCGCCGGGCTCGGACTGCACCACCACGCCGGCACGCCTCCGACGGTGCGAGGCGCCTCGTTCGGCAACGCCGTGCTGAGCCGCTGGCCGGTGCTCGACGGTGGTGACCGTGCGCTGAGCGGAGCCGACGGACGCCCCGGGCACCGCCGTGTCGTGTGGGCTCGCCTCGACGCACCAGCGGGGCCGTTGGTGGTGATGACCACCCACCTCACGCACCGCTTCGACGAGTCCGACCTGCGCTGCCGCCAGATCGCCGAGGTGCTCTCGCTCGCCGCGGAGCTGCGGGGGCCCGGTGACCCGGCGACGTCGCTGCCGATGGTGCTCGCTGGTGATCTCAACGCCACGCCCGACAGCGACGAGGTGCGCCGGTTGACCGGCCGATCGGCGGCGCCGGTGCCCGGTCTGGTGTTCACCGACTGCTGGCCCCAGGTGCGCGACGACCCGGGCCACACCTGGACCCGCGCCGTGCCCTACACCGTCGATGCGACCTGGCCCGAGCGCCGCCTGGACTACATCACCGTGTCATGGCCGCGACGCGCCCCGCTCGGCAACCCGGTGGCGGCCCACCTGATCGGGGATCGGCCCGTCGAGGGCGTCTGGGCGAGCGATCACCTGGGGGTCGTGGTCGATCTGGAGATGACCGCACGGTGAGCACCCCCGCTCCCCGCCGCCGGCGGGTCACTCGACCACCTTCGACCCCGATCGGCTGGCGGGAGTGGGTCCTGTTGCCCCGCATCAGCGCCGCAGAGATCAAGGCCAAGATCGACACCGGCGCCCGCACCTCGGCGCTGCACGCCCTGGACCTGCGGATCGACGACGGCGACGACGGCCCCGTCGCCGCCTTCGAGGTCCACCCCCACCAGCGATCCCGGGCCGATGCCACAGCGGTCACCCACCCGGTGCACGAGTTCCGAGACGTGCGCTCGTCGACCGGGCACCTGGAACGGCGCCCGGTGATCGTCACCCCGGTCGTGCTGGGCGCAGCGACCTTCGATCTCGAGCTCACCTTGACCGGCCGAGACCAGATGGGCTTTCGCATGCTGTTGGGACGGGTGGCGCTGCGACGGCGGTTCCTGGTCGACCCCGGGCGGTCCTACCTGGTGGGCCACCCGCAGGTGAGCACCGCAGGCGCCCCGGCACCCGGGGTGGCATCGCTGCGCCAGGATGGGCTGCCGAGCTCGTGAGGCGGGCACCAACGCATCGACGAGGGAGCGCGACGTGAAGCTGGCCATCTTGTCTCGGGCGCCCCGGTCGTACTCGACCCGACGCCTCGCCGCGGCCGCGACCGACCGCGGTCACACCGCACGGGTGCTGAACACCCTGCGCTTCGCCATCGATCTGTCCCGGGACGAACCCGGCCTGCAGTACCGGGGCAAGCCGCTGTCGGACTTCGATGCGGTGCTCCCCCGCATCGGGGCGTCGATCACGTTCTTCGGCACGGCCCTCGTGCGCCAGTTCGAACAGATGGACGTGTACACGCCCACGACGTCCAACGGCCTCAGCAACAGCCGCGACAAGCTGCGCTCCACCCAGATCCTGTCCCGCCACGACATCGGCATCCCCGAGACGACCTTCGTGCGTGACCGGGCCGACGTGCTGCCCGCCATCGACCGGGTGGGTGGCGCCCCGGTCGTCATCAAGCTGCTCGAGGGCACCCAGGGGATCGGGGTGATCCTCGCCCCGGACACCAAGGTCGCCGAAGCGGTCATCCAAACCCTCCAGAGCACAAAGCAGAACGTGTTGATCCAGCGCTTCGTCGCCGAGAGCCGGGGCACCGACGTGCGCGCCCTGGTGGTGGGCGATCGGGTCATCGCCGCCATGCGCCGGCGGGCCTCAGGGGGTGAGTTCCGCTCGAACGTCCACCGTGGCGGATCGGCCGAACCGGTCGACCTCGAGCCCGAGTTCGAGCACACCGCGGTGCGCGCCGCGCAGATCATGGGGCTGCGGGTGGCCGGTGTCGACATGCTCGAAGGCGCCGACGGTCCGCTCGTGATGGAGGTCAACTCCTCGCCGGGCCTCGAGGGAATCGAGACCGCCACCGGTCTCGACGTCGCCGGGGCGATCGTCGACTACGTCGCCCACCAGGTCAGCTTCCCCGAGCTCGACGTGCGCCAGCGCCTCGGCGTCAGCGCCGGCTACGGGGTCGCCGAGCTGCTGATCGGTGAGGCCTCCCAGCTCGTCGGTCAGACGTTGTCGTCCTCGGGCCTGCTCGAGCGCGACATCAGCGTGTTGACCCTCACCCGGGGCACGCAGGTGGTGCCCAACCCCAAGGTCGATCGCACGCTCGACACCGACGACCGCCTGTTGTGCTTCGGTCGCCTCGACGACATGCGCAACCTCGTGCCGACCCGGCGGCGTCGTCGGGCCCGCCCGACGGTGCAGCCCCTGCCCGAGCCGCCGCTGCCCGAACCGACCCTGGTGGCCCCGCCAGCCCCCGGGGACCCTGTGGCCCCGTCGCCCCCCGGGGACCCGGTGGCCCCGCCACCCCCGGGGGAGGAGCCGCAGCCGGTGCCCCCGGTGCGGGCCGACGAGGCGCGATGACCGCTCCTGCCCGTTCGGCCTGGCGCCTCGCTGACGTCGAGGTCTCCCCGGGCACGGCCCACGTCGCGGAGCTGTTCGTCGCCCGGCTGACCTCGGGGACCCCGCTCACCCTGCCCGTGCAGGTGCTGCACGGCGCCACCGACGGGCCCGTCATGTGGTGCAGTGCCGCGGTGCACGGTGACGAGCTGTGCGGCGTGGAGATCATCCGCCGGGTGCTCGAGCGCGTCGATGTCGGCCGCCTCATCGGCACGCTCGTGGTGCTGCCGGTGGTCAACGTGCACGGCTTCAACACCGGCGACCGATACTTGCCGGACCGTCGTGACCTGAACCGCTCGTTCCCCGGGTCACCCCGGGGCTCACTCGCGGCCCGCATCGCCCACCTGTTGATCACCGAGGTGGTCGCTCGCTGCGACGTCGGCGTCGACCTGCACACCGGGTCCGACCACCGCACCAACCTCCCCCAGCTGCGCGCCGATCTCGATGACCCCGAGACGTTGCGTCTGGCCCGACGCTTCGGGGCGCCGGTGGCGCTGCACGCCCGCACCCGCGACGGTTCGCTGCGCCAGGCTGCGACCGAGCGGGGGGCGACCGTGTTGCTGTTCGAAGGCGGCGAGGCCAACCGCTTCGACGAGCACCCGATCGCTGTTGGCACCGAAGGCGTGCTGCGCACCATGGCCACCCTCGGCATGATCGAGCGCGACGGCGAGGAGGCGACGGTGTCGGTGGACGAGCCCCTGCTGTCGCGGTCCAGCCGCTGGGCCAGGGTGCCGGTGAGCGGCGTCTTGCACCTCGACGTCGAGCTCGGCGACCGGGTCGCCGCCGGAGCGACCGTCGCTCGGCTGTTCGACCCCCACGGGCGTCGGCTGGGCCGGGTCACCGCACGGGATGCGGGCGTCGTCATCGGGCTCACCCAGTTGCCGTTGGTGAACCGGGGTGACGCCGTGGTCCACGTCGCCGAGTGCTGACCGGCGTCGCAGCGTGCTGAGGAGGCGACGCCGCCGAGCACGGGGCCAGCTGAGTACGGTCGTGCCCCGTGGACGACGAGCCGGCCCTGCTGCCCTTTCCCGGAGCCGCCGTACCCGATCGTCAGCGGACCGTGCCGGCGGGGGGTCTGCGCATCCACGTCAAGGAGTGGGGCGATCCGTTCGACCCGCCCCTGCTGCTCGCACACGGGGGCCTCGACTTCGCTCGCACCTACGACGTGTTCGCGCCCCTGCTCGCTGCAGCCGGGTGGCGGGTGGTCAGCTGGGACCAGCGGGGCCACGGCGACTCCGAGCACGCCGCCCTCTACACCTGGGACGCCGACATCCGTGACGCCGTCGCCGTGTTGGACTCGACGACGGCGGGCCCGGTGCCGGCCATCGGGCACTCCAAGGGCGGTGGTCTCGTCATGCACCTCGCCGAGGTGCTCCCCCACCGGGTGACCGCGGTGGTGAACCTCGACGGCCTGCCCTCACGGCGCGCCGTGCCCGACGTGCCCGACCGCGACCGGGTGAAGCTGCTCGCCGAGGAGGCCGACCGGTGGCTGTCGTTTCGGCGCCGTGCGGCGACGACCACCCGCAAGCCGGGCACCCTCGACGAGCTCGCCGAGCGGCGGGGCCGCATGAACCCTCGCCTCGACCCGGCGTGGCTGCGACGCCTCGTCAGCACCGGCGCCCGCCGCGACGCCGACGGCTGGCGGTGGAAGCTGGACCCTGGCATCCGGCCCGGAGGCTTCGGGCCGTGGCGTCCCGAGTGGATGCTGTATCGCATGAAGGGCCTCGGCCAGCCGCTGCTCGGCGTGCTCGGCCTCGAGGTCGAAGAGATGGGATGGGGCACCCGACCCGACGACGTGGTGCCGTTCCTCCCGCCGATCAGCCGGTTCGTCCCCCTGGAGGGCGTCGGTCACTTCGTCCACATCGAGCAGCCGGCTCGGGTGGCCGGTGAGGTCCTCGACTTCCTCGGCGCGCCGACGTGACCCGTCGCGCCCGGTGGCCGGCGTGACCCGTCGCGCCCGGTGCGCCGAGGTGACCCGTCGTGCTCGGCGGGCCGGGGCGACCCGTCGCGCCTGGTGGGCCGGCGTGACCCGGCGGGCCCAGGTGATGCGATGAGCCTGCGGTGGTTGACCCATCTGCGCGTCGAGCTGGCCCTCCACGAGCTGCGCGGCGGCGAGGGCCGCCCGTTGCTCGTCCTGCACGGCCTCGGCGAGCGGACGCCGCCCGAGGTGCCGACCTGGATCGGCGACGCCTGGCCGGGGCCGGTGGTCGGACTCGACTTCACCGGCCACGGTCTGTCGACGGTGCCCGTCGGCGGCGGCTACGGCGCCGAGGCGTTGCTGGGTGACGCTGACGCCGTGATCGCCGAGCTGGGTGAGGTGACCGTGGTCGGGCGGGGCTTGGGTGCCTACATCGCCCTGCTGCTGGCCGGAGCGCGCCCCGGTGAGGTGCTCGGTGCGGCCCTGATGGACGGACCCGGTCTCATGGGCGGCGGTACGGGCCCAGGTGTCAGCCCCGTCGCCCACGTGCCACCCGGACCGCACCTCCCTCCCGATCCGTACGCCCTCGTCGAGCTGGGTCGAGACCTGCGTCCGCCCGACTACGCCGAGCTGTTCGCCCGCCAGGCCGTCGAGCTCTCCCCGCTCGACCACCCCCTCACCGTGCTCGCCGGTCTGCGCCCGCCGTGGCTGCAAGCCGTCGTCGACACCCACGGCGTGGTCACCGCCACCGCGCTGTCCGAGGTGCTCGGCACCTACGCCTCGTTGCCGTGAGCCCCGATGTCAGGCTCTGTCACCCAGCCGGCGTGGTGGCCCGCCTCGCCCGTGATCTCACCCGCCCTCGTCGTCCTCGACTCGCTCGTTCGCTGACACGGCCACGTCGTCCTCGACTTGCTCGTGAGCTCACCCGCCCTCGTCGTCCTCGACTTGCTCGTTCGCTGACACGGCCACGTTCTGTCCCCGCTGTGCCGGCGCGTCGAAGGCGCCCCCATCTCAGGAGCTGACCAGTGCCCGACGCCCGGACCTACCCCCAGTCCCGCTTCGCCCGCCCCCCGGGCGCCACCGAGCTGCTCGTCATCCGTCACGGCGAGTCGGCGCCCGCTGACCCTGCGCGGCCCTTCGAGCTCGTCGACGGTCACGGTGACCCCGCGCTGTCTCCGGAGGGTCGTACCCAGGCCGAGGCGCTGGGCGAACGGCTGGCGGACGAGCCGATCGCCGCCATCTACGTCACCAAGCTGCGCCGCACCCACGAGACGGCGGCGCCGTTGGCGGCTCGGCTGGGGCTGGAGCCCACCCTCGAGGCCGACCTCCACGAGGTGCACCTCGGCGAGTGGGAGGGCGGGTTGTTCCGTCACCACGCCGCCGAGGGCCACCCCGCGTACCTGCAGATGCACCGGGAGCAGCGGTGGGACGTGATCCCCGGCGCCGAGGGCCGCGATGCGTTCCGGGCCAGGGTGTGGCGGGGGTTCTGTCGCATCGCCGACGCCCATCCCGACGACCAGGTCGCCGTCGTGGTGCACGGCGGGGTCATCGGCGCGCTGCTGTCCCAGGCGACCGGGGCGAGCGACTTCGCCTTCAACGGCGCCGACAACGCCTCGATCCACCACATCGTCCGCATCCCCGTCGGTTCGCTGCCCCATGACCCCGCAGCCGAACGGTGGGTGCTGCGCCGCTACAACGACACCACCCACCTCCGGCGCCACTTCACCACCGCTCCCGAGGTGGCCACCTGAGGCGTCGCCTGGCGGAGCTCACCGCCGGGGTCGCAGCCGACCATCGACACCCGAAGGGCCGCCCGACCAGTGCCGCCGGTTCGTCGGTCGTGCGGGCGTCGGGCAGCGGGCTTCGCCGAGATCGCCGGCACGGGGCCCGGCCCGGCATGACACACCCCGTTTCTAGGCTGAACACATGTTCGATCGGGGTGGGCCGGCGGGGGTGTGTGACCGGGTGTCAGATGCTGCCGTGGATGCTGAGGCGGCCCAACGGGACCTGACCGCCGGGGTCGTCGACCTGGTCCGCTCGGGCGCTCATGAGATCGACGGGGCCCGTTCGGCGGTGCGCTGGCTGATCCTGCGCTGCGGCCTCGGCGAACGTGACGCCCGCCGCCTGGTCCGCCGGGCCCGCCTGCTGTTGGGCGTGCCCGTGGTGGCCGACCGGTTCGATGCGGGCCGGCTGGGGGTGGCGACGCTCGACGTGCTCGCCGGCGCGGTCACCCCCGAACGCGTCGATGTGGCCTGCCGTGACGCCGCCGTGCTCTGTGACGCCGCCGAAGCCGCAGATGTGGCCGGGTTCGAGTTGGTGATGCGCCGCTGGGTCACCCTCGCCGACGACGACCTCGCCTGCGTCGACTCGGCGGCGGTCTACGACGGGCGGTACTGCTACGCGTCGCGGAGCCTGTTCGGCAGCCTCGAGCTCGTCGCCCGGGTGGGAGCCGACCAGGCCGAGGTGATCATCGACGCCCTCGACACCCACACCCGCCCCGACCGATCCGACGAGCACCGCCGACCCGCCCAACGACGCGCCGACGCCCTGGTCGACACCTGCCACCGCGCCCTCACCGCCGGTGACATCAGATGGGCGAGCACCGCCAACACCGGCGCAGGCACCGACGACGAGACACCCGCCAACACCGCCGCAGGCGGCGACGGCGAGACGCCCGCCGACACCGGCGCAGGTGGCGACGGCCACCTTGAACCAACCTCGACGAACGGGACCCGTGCGGCCGGTCGCCGCGAGCACGTCGTGGTCGTCACCGCTGAGGTGCTCACCACCCCCAGCACCCTGCGACCCTTTGACCCTCACACACGCTGTGACCTCAACGGTACCCCCACCACCCGAAACCGGGCCCGACGCCTCGCCTGTCACCACCCCGTCACCGGCGCAACGGTCAACAACAGCGAGGTGCTCGATCTCGGACGCAGCCGACGCCTCCCTGGCCGGGCGATCCGACGGGCCATGGCCGCCCGCTCAGCGACCTGTGAGATCGGCGACTGCGACACCACCTGGTCACACTGCGACGCCCACCACCTCACCCACTGGGCCGACGGTGGTGAGACGAGCCTCGACAACCTCCGATGGGCGTGCCCACACCACCACTGGCTCCTCCACGACGGCGGCTGGACCACCCGCACCGAACCCGACGGCCGCCTCACCCTCGTCCGACCCGACGGCACCCCCCAACGCGAGTGACCGTCCCTCGGCCTCGACCCCCCGGCAGCTGACTGCCGACCGACGCTGCAGTGTCGCTTCCCTTGCGCGAACACGCCCTACTCGGGCGTGCCCCCCGGCGCGCCCGGGCGGCGCGCCCGTCAGTGGTTCCTGCGATCGATGCTGCATCGTCAGGCAAGGTCGACCTCACCCTTCCGTTCGGTAGTGGACCGTGAGCTCACCGTGCAGTTGCTTCGTGGCGTCACCGATCGCGCCTCCGCAGTCGAACCGACGCCGTCGCTAACGTCGCTTCCACGCCAGCACCGGAAGGACGTCATGGCCATCACCGTCGAACCGCTCACCGCCACCATCGGGGCCGAGGTCGGCGGCGTCGACCTCGGCGACGTGGACGGCGACACCTTCGAGGCGTTGCGCAAGGCCTTCATCGACCACAAGGTCCTGGTGTTCAGGGACCAGCACCTCAGCATCGACGAGCACATCGCCTTCGGTCGACGCTGGGGCGACCTGGAGGTCCACCCGTTCGCCCCGGGCGTGGAGGACCAACCCGAGATCGTCGTGGTGGAGTCCACCCCCGAACGCACCTACGCCGCCGATCGCTGGCACTCCGACGTCACGTGGCGCCCCGAGCCGTCCCTCGGGTCGATCCTGCGGGCGCGGGTCGTGCCCCCGGTCGGCGGCGACACCCTCTGGGCCGACGCCTGCAGCGCCTATGACCGCCTCGATGACGACTGGAAGGCCCGCATCGACGACAAGATCGCAGTCCACGATTTCACCCGAGTGTTCGGCGGCCGGCTCGACGCCGACGAGCTGGCCCGCAAGCGCGCCGAGCACCCGCCGGTCCGCCACCCGGTGGTGCGCACCCACCCCGAGACCGGCGCCCGGGGCATCTACACCAACCGGGCGTTCACCAGCCACATCGCTGACGTCGACGCCGACGAGTCCGAGGCCATCCTCGACCACCTCGAGCGGGCCATGGCCGACCCGAACGTGCAGTGCCGCCTCCGCTGGCAGGTCGACACCGTCGCCATGTGGGACAACCGCTGCACCCAGCACTTCGCCACCAACGACTTCTGGCCCGCCCACCGCAGGATGGAGCGCGTCACCATCGTCGGGGACCGCCCCCGCTGACATCAGCCTGCCGCCACGCCGGCGTCGCGCTGGCGCAGCGCCGGCGCCCTCCAGGTGGCTACGGCTGCGGACCGGCGTTCAGCAGGTGCGCCGAGGCCATCTCGAAGTAGGCGAGCAGCCGGTCCCGCACCTCGGCCCCGCCGTCGGCCAGGTCAGCCAGCTCGGCGGTGACGACCGACTCGACCGCCGTGGTCATGGCCGCCATCCACGCCGCCCGCTCGTCGGGCCCGATCGAGAACCCGGCGTGACGCATCCGCAGCCGGGGGTGGCCCTTGCGCTCGCTGTAGACCGGCGGCCCGCCCCAGTACTGGGCCAGGAACTCGGCCAGGTCACGCCGCGACTCCTCGAGCTTCTCCGGGTAGAGGGGCCGCAGCCGCGGTTCGTGCGCGACCCCGTCGTAGAAGGCATCGACGAGCCGGACGAAGAACTCGTCACCCACCACCTCGTGCACGCTCACCCCGGCACCCGCACCGGCAGCAGCACCCTCGCCTGCACCCGCCCTCAGCTCCGTCACGGCAGCTCCAACAGCTGCACGGTGGTGCCGTCGGGATCGACGAGGCTGGCCACCCGCCCACCCCACGACTCCCGCTCGGGTGGGCGCAGCACCTCGACCCCCGCTGCGGCTGCCCGGGCCACGACCGCTTCGATGCCCTGCACAGCGAGGTTCACCATCACCCGGTGCGGCTCGGTCGTGGGGCCCGCCACCTCATCGTGGGTGTGCACGGTGAGGCGCCGGTCGCCCCACTCGAAGTTGACGAAGCCGGGTCGATCCGACCGAGGTGTCAGCCCCAGCACGTCGACGTAGAACGACCGCATGGCCTCGAACCGGCCGACTTCGGTCGACACCAGCACACCGGCCAACCCGGTCACCTTCGCGGCCAAGCGTTCCACCGCCCCCGACGGTAGCGACCAGACTCCACCGATGACCACGCCCTCCATCGAGACGGGGGGCTTCTCGTGGCGGCGGGTCCTCGAGCTGTTCGGCCCCCACCGCCGCCGGGCGGTGATCGTCGTGGTGCTCGCCACCTCGGGCCTCGGCGTGGTCAACCCGCTGCTGATCCAACGGGTCTTCGACCAGGCCCTGTTCCCCGACGACGGCGAGCCCGACGTCGGCCTGCTCGTCCTGCTCTGTGTGATCATGCTGGCCATCACGGTGGTGGCCGGGGCGCTCGGAGTGTGGCAGACCGTGGTCACCAACCGCCTGGGCCAAGACGTGCTGCTCGGCCTGCGCGACCGCCTCTACGGCCACCTCCAACAGCTGTCGCTGTCGTTCTACGCCGGGGCACGCACCGGGGATCTCCAGTCCCGCCTGTCCTCAGCTCACCCTGCTGTCGCTGGCCACGGTCCCGGTGTTCGTCATCGCCACCCGGGCGGTGGGTCGCCGTCGAGAGGCGATGACCGCCGACGCCCAGGCCGCCACCGCCGAGATGTCGGTGATCAGCCAGGAGACGCTGAACGTGTCGGGCATCGTGCTGTCGCGCGTCTTCGGTCAGCGGGGCCGAGAAGTGGCCCGCTACCGCGACGCCAACCGCCGACTCGCCGAGGTGACCCGTCGCCAGCAGGTGATCGGCCAGGCCTTCTTCACCACCGTGCAGACCTTCTTGGGGGCGAGCCCGATCGTCGTCTACCTCGCGGGCCCACGCCTCGTCCCGATGATCGGCTGCGCCAGAGATGAGCTGGCCACAGCCCCCCGGTAGGATCCAGGCGGTGGGCGTCATGGGCTGGACGGTCGGCGACGTCGTCGACGTCATCCGCCGCAGCGGGGGCCTCGATCCTCTCCGCAGCTCGGCGACCCTGGCTGCGGCGGCCTGGCACCGGGCCGGCCCGGCGACGCCCTGGACCGCCGGGCTCCTGCGCCACCCCCACCGGTTGGCGGTCATCGACGCCCACGGGGCCGCGTCCTACCTCGAGCTGCACCGTCACACCGAGGCCCTGGCTGCCCGCCTGGCCGACCTCGTCGATGACGACGATGCGGTGGGGTTGCTGTGCGGCAACCACCGAGGCTTCGTCGAGGCCCACCTGGCGGCGTCCAAGGCCGGGGTGCGAGTCGTCTACCTCAACACCGGCACCGCCGCGCCGTCGCTGGCCGAGGTGGTCTCACGTGAGGGCGTCACCGTCGTCGTCTGCGACCCCGACCACCTGACGCTGGCTGCGGCGAGCGGGCCGGGTGTGACCCGCCTGGTCGTCGACCCGACCTGCGGCGGTCCGACCTCTGAGGTGAAGCCGAGCGCGCGCGCTCGACCGGTGAGGACCCGCCGGGCACCGTCCCCGGTGTTGCTCACCTCGGGCACGACCGGACCCCCCAAGGGCGCACGGCGCTCCGGCGGCCCCGATCTGTCCCCGCTGGTGGCGGCCGAGGTGATGCGACGGTTGCCGTACCGCACCGCCGATCGCGTGCTCGTCGCCCCGCCGCTGTTCCACGCCTTCGGGCTGATGCAGCTCAACCTGACCGCCGGCCTCGGGGGCACGGTGGTCCTTCCCGCTGGTCCAGACCCCGAATCGGTGCTCGAGGCCCTCGACGCCCATCGCCCATCGGTCCTGGCCATGGTCCCCATCATGTTCCGGCGCCTGCTCGAGGCGGTGGAGCGGGGGCACCCGGTGACCCACCGTCCGCGCCTGGCCGTGTCGAGCGGGTCGTCGCTGTCGCCTGAGGTCGTGCGCCGCTGGGGCGAGAGGTTCGGTCCCACCCTGCACGACATCTACGGGTCGACCGAGTGCGGGGTCGCCGCCATCGCCACCCCTGCCGACCTCGCCGAGGCGCCCGGCTCGGTCGGTCGTCCCCCGGTCGGGGTGCGGGTGCGCATCGTCGACGACGACGGCGTCGAGGTCCCCGTCGGCCGGAGGGGGCGCATCACCGTCCGGGGCCCCGGCCAGACCGAGCGCTACACGGGCGGCCCCCGGCTCGGGCGGATCGGCGACGCCCTGCTCACCGGCGACATCGGCCGCCTCGACGACCAGGGCCGGCTCTGGGTCGAAGGCCGGGCCGACGACATGATCATCTCGGGCGGCGAGAACGTGCACCCCCGTCCGGTCGAGGAGCTGCTCGCCGAGGTCCCCGGCATCGACGACGTCGCCGTCGTCGGGGTGCCCGACCCCGACTTCGGCCAACGGCTCTGCGCCGTCGTCGTGGCCGAGGATGGCGCCGAGCTCGATCCCGACGAGCTGCGGGCCACGGTCCGGCGCCGTCTGGGACGCCACCTCGTGCCCCGCGACGTGATCGTCACCGGTGCCATCCCCCGCACCCCGTCGGGCAAGGTCATCCGCCACCTCCTCGTGATCTGAGACCCTCCCCGGTGCAACGACCGGGCGCCGTTGCGGCTACCGCTCACTACGCTGGGTGGTTCGTAGCACCCTGGGGGACGCCATGACCGATCTGACCGTGCGCCACGAGACCGGGCTCGAGCGGGCCACGTTCCGTTCGTTCGCCGAGTCCACCGCCGAGGATTGGCGCCTCATCGCCGACCGCCAGGACCACACCCAGGCCAAGGTCGCCGACCACGTCCTCGACCTGTTGCGAGCGCTCGCCGATGACCACGGCGGCTTCCCGGTGAGCCGTCTCGAGCACAGCCTCCAGACCGCCACGCGAGCCCAGCGCGACGGGCGAGACGACGAGTACGTGCTGTGCGCGCTCATCCACGACGTCGGCGACACCCTTGCCCCCGCCAACCACCCCGACATCGCCGCTGCCATCGTGAAGCGCCACGTGTCCGAAGCCAACCACTTCATGGTCGCCAACCACGGCGTCTTCCAGGGGTACTACTTCTGGCACCACCTCGGCGGCGACCGTCACGCCCGCGACGCCTTCACCGACTCGCCGTACTACGACCACACCGAAGAGTTCTGCGCCCGTTACGACCAGGTCGCCTTCGACCCGGACTATCGCAGCGAACCCCTCGAGCACTTCGAGCCGCTGGTGCGGGAGTTCTTCGCCCCCCGCTGAGCTGGGCCCGACGAGGCCGCGCCCAGCTCGGGCCGCCCACCCATCTCGGTGCGCCTGGTGGTGCCGGTGTGCTCGGCCGTCTCGGGCGCTCGGCCGTCTCGGGTGCTCGGCCGTCTCGGGCGCTCGGCCATCGAGGGACGCTCAGCCCTCGTTCGCTCAGCCGTCGAGGGCGTAGCGGTACACGTTGGTCTCACGGTGGCTGAAGCCGAGGCGTGAGTACAGCCGGTTGGCGGCCTCGCGTGACGGTCTCGAGGTCAGGTCCACCGTGGTGGCGCCTGCCGCCCCGGCCAGCTCGATCGCTCGCAGGTTGAGCGCGGCCCCCACCCCGTGACCCCGTGCGTCGTCGTCGACGACGACGTCTTCGATCCAGGACCTGGTGCCCGTCGGGATCGGGAACACCACCAGCGTGAGCGAGCCGACGATGACCCCGTCGATGCGGGCGACGAGCAGCGTGCAGGCGGGGTGCTCGACGATGGCGGTGACCGAGGCGGCCGTGGGCGGGGGCGCCGATCTCGACAGCTGGGGCAGGAGTCGGGTCAGGGCCTCGACGATGCTGTCGTCGACCTGGTCGACGACAGCGATGTCAGGTGCCACCGCTCGAGCGTGCTCGGTGAGAGGACTGTGACGCCAGCCCGGGCGCAACCGGCCCGGCGGGACGCACACGCGGCGGGCTGGCCGGCATCGCCGCTCCCGCCACCGCCAGCTCGGCGTCGATCTCTGCGAGGCGGTCCGTCTCGACCTGCCAGCGTCGCGCCCATGCGATGCTCGACCCCAGGGCCAGCACCGCCGGCTCGTAGGCGGCGGGGATCTCCAGCACGTCGAACAGGTCGGCCGCAGCTCCAGCCGGGCAGCGGCCGGGGCGGCGGACGCCGAGATCGATGGCCCGCCCCAGCACGGTGAGCACGGCGTCGACCTCGTCGAACGGCGGTGCGCTGACCGGCGCGACGGCCTCACCACGGCGGGCGTCCCTGACGCTGCCCCCGAAGGCCCCCGCGCCGGCAGAGACCCGCAACGCCAGCGGCAGCGCCTCGTTGACGGCGAGCCCGGCGGCCGCCGCGGCGGAGATCGCCAGGGCTGGACCGTCGAGCGCCGCCCGTGACATCACACCGAGCATCTCGTCCAGGGCGGCCACCCGGTACGGCGCGGTGGGCGCTCCGAGGGAGGCGAGGACGGAGTCGGCGATCCCGCGTGAGGGGCGGGGGGAGCCGATCGCGGGTCCGTCGGCGCGGGCTCGGACCCATCCGATCGCCGGCACGAGGGCCAGCACGGTCGACACGCCGTCGCTGCTCCGGGCGGCGATCGACCATGCGGCGGCGATGCGATCGGTCTCGTCGCCGGGAAGCTGGACGGTGTGGCGGGCGAGCGCACGGCGCGCCGAACCCATCGCCGCCCTGACATCCACCTCGGCGCCGCCGGCCAGCTCGACCAACCGGTCGTGCAGGCCGCGGCCGTCATCGACGTCGCTGCGACGGCGACGGCGGGAGGTGAACGACTCACGCACCGCCACGGCCAGGTCGAGGTCGTCGAGTCGTCGTGCCGCGGCCAGGAGATCGCCGACGGACACCACGCCGGTGAGGCGGCCCCCGTCGATGACGCACACGTGGCGAGTCGTCGATCTCAGCACCAGGGGGATCGCCTGTTGCACCCGGGTGCCCGGCGCGAGCAGCGGCGGGGTCGGGCCCATCCACGCCGCCACCGTCGTGGCTCCCCCGACCTCACCCTCAGACGGCCCGACCGCCGGGCCAAGCTCAGATGCGCCAACTGCTCCCCGGTCCGGGGGGCCGGCGACCCGCCCGGGCTCAGACGCCGGGCCAGACGGTCGCTCAGCGAGGTAGCGGGCCAGGTCAGAGCTGCTGATCAGCCCCACCGGGGCGCCGTCGTCGACCACGACGAGGGCGCTGACCCGCCAGCGACCCATGAGCGTCGCAGCAGCCGTCAGCGACTCGCCCCCGCCGATGGTCACCACCGGCCGGCTCATGATGTCGCCAATGGTCCCCATGCGCCCCTCCTCGCCCCAACGTACCCGCCCACCCGGGCGACGAGCTCAGCCGTCGGGCGTCGCTGCGTCGCTGACCGAGCGACGGCGGTGCGGCTGACCGAGCGACGGCGGTGCCACCGGCCCGGGGGTGCGCCCGCCGGGTCGCACGGGCCCGCCGCTAGCGTGCTGGCGATGGAGGACGTCATCTGGTCAGATCGCCCCGACTCCCTCGACCGCCCCGTCCTCGTCGCCGCCTTCGAGGGGTGGAACGACGCCGGTGACGCCGCCACCACCGCCTTGGCCACCCTCGCCGATCTCGCCGATGCCCAGATGATCGCCACGATCGACCCCGAGCCCTTCACCGACTTCGCGGTGAACCGCCCCTCGGTGCGCCTCGACGGCGAGGGACGGCGCAGCATCGAGTGGCCGGCGACGACGATCCGATTGGGACGCCTGCCCGAGGACGGGCGTCACCTGGTGATCGTCGAGGGCAGTGAGCCCCGGCTGCGGTGGCGTCGGTTCTGCCGGGCTGTGCTCGACGTCGCCGCCGACCTCGAGATCGAGCTGGTCGTCACGATCGGGGCGTTGCTCGCCGATGTCGTGCACACCGACCCCGTCGGGGTCATCGGATCGGCCCTGGACCCCGCGGTCGTCGAACGGCTCGGGCTTCGACCCTCCACCTACGAGGGTCCCACCGGCATCGTGGGGATCCTGCAGCAGGAGGCGCGCGAATCCGGCATCGAGTCGGTGTCGCTGTGGGCGCCGGTTCCGGCCTACGTGTCGGCGGCGCCGTCGCCCAAGGCCGCCCTCGCCCTGGTCGAACGGGCCGCCAGCCTGCTCGACGCCCGCCCCGACCTCACCCGCCTGCGCGCTGCGGCCACCGGGTACTCCCGCCAGGTCGACGAGCTCGTCGCCGAGGATCCCGATCTGCAGGAGTACGTGGCCCGCATCCGTGAGGCCGAAGCGTCCGAACCGCTCACCGACGACCCGGCCCGGTCCAGCAGCGAGCTGATGGTCGAGCTGGAGCAGTACCTGCGCGACCAGGGCGAGAGCTGACCGAGCAGGACGCTTGCGGGCACGCCGCCCGGGCGACGGCCGACGAGGACCGAGCTGCCCCCACACGACAGTGACCGCAAGAGCAAGGACCCCGGTTCGTGCTGATCCGGCCGGCGTCAGCAGCCGAGATGGCCACGGTCGGGACGTTCGCCGCCGACGCAGGGGTCGTCCCGGTGACGCCCGACCAGCTCCGGGCCGAGCTCGGCGCTGGACGGTACCGCCCGGAGTGGACCTGGATCGCCGAGGACGGCGGCCGCATCGTCGCCCGGGCGCTGTGGTGGGGTCGTGACGATGGCGACGGTCCGCTCACGCTGGACTCCCTCGACGTGGGTGCTGACGTGCGGGACCGGTCCGGTCTCGCCGCGGAGCTGCTGCGCCGTGCGCACGCCGAGCTCGGCCGTCGTCCGGAGTACCAGCTCACCCTCGACCCAGCAGCGAGCCCGAGGTGTCGAGCGCTGTGGAGTGGCGCTCGGAGGCTGCGCGGGCCGCCGGGTTGACCGATCTGGTCGAGCGGTCGCGCTACGAGTGGACCAGCGGGGCTGGCGTTCCTGCGGCGTCGCAGCGAGTGTGCTTCCGTTCGGCCGACGACGCCGAGCTCGTGGCGGCGTTCGCTCGGGTGGCCGAGGGCAGCCTCGACGCCGGCACGCAGCGAGACCTCGTCGACATGGACGTCACCGAGCACGCCCGACGCGAGCTCGACTTCTACCTCGCCTGTCCGGGGGAGCGAGCGTGGTGGCGGTTGGCGGAAACCGTGGACAGACAGCTGATCGGCTTCGCCATCCCGTCGGCGACGCCCCACCGCCGCAACGTGGGGTACCTCGGCGTCGTACCCGAGCGTCGTGGGCAGGGGTACGTCCACGACATCCTGGGTGAGATCACCCGGCTGCACGCCGCCGACGGTGTCGACCGCATCACGGCCACGACCGACGCAGCCAACCACCCGATGGTGGCGGCGTTCGACCGGGCCGGCTACGCCGTGACCGAGGTGAGGTTGGTGTTCGCCAGCGGGGGGGCCGACGTCGGCGACCACGCCGACGATGACACACCCCCTCTCTAGGCTGAACACATGTTCGATCGGGGTGGGCCGGCGGGGGTGTGTGACCGGGTGTCAGATGCGGCCGTGGGCGCGGAGGCGGCCCAACGGGAACTGACCGCCGGGGTGGTCGACCTGGTCCGCTCGGGCGCTCATGAGATCGCCCGTTCGGCGGTGCGTTGGCTGATCCTGCGCTGCGGCCTGGGTGAGCGTGACGCCCGCCGCCTGGTCCGCCGGGCCCGCCTGCTGCTGGGCGTGCCCGTGGTGGCCGACCGGTTCGATGCGGGCCGGTTGGGGGTGGCGATGCTGGACGTGTTGGCCGGTGCGGTCACCCCCGAACGCGTCGATGTGGCCTGTCGTGACGCCGTCGTGCTGTGTGACGCCGCGGAGACCGCAGCAGATGTGGCCGGGTTCGAGTTGGTGATGCGCCGCTGGGTCACCCTCGCTGATGATCACCTCGCCTGCGTCGACTCGGCGGCGGTCTACGACGGGCGGTACTGCTACGCGTCGCGGAGCCTGTTCGGCAGCCTCGAACTGGTCGCCCGGGTGGGACCCGATGAGGCCGAGGTGATCATCGACGCCCTCGACGCCCACACCCGCCTCGACCGTGCCGACGAGCACCGCCGACCCGCCCAACGACGCGCCGACGCCCTCGTCGACACCTGCCACCGCGCCCTCACAGGTGACACCGCACATGCGAGCACCGCCAACACCGGCGCAGGCACCGACGACGAGACACCCGCCAACACCGCCGCAGGCGGCGACGGCGAGACGCCCGCCGACACCGGCGCAGGTGGCGACGGCCACCTTCAACGAACCTCGACGAACGGGACCCGTGCGCTCGGTCGCCGCGAGCACGTCGTGGTCGTCACCGCTGAGGTGCTCACCACCCCCAGCACCCTGCGACCCTTTGACCCTTACGCACGCTGTGACCTCGACGGCACCCCCACCACCCGAAACCGGGCCCGACGCCTCGCCTGTCACCACCCCGTCACCGGCGCAACGGTCAACAACAGCGAGGTGCTCGATCTCGGACGCAGCCGACGCCTCCCTGGCCGGGCGATCCGACGGGCCATGGCCGCCCGCTCAGCGACCTGTGAGATCGGCGACTGCGACACCACCTGGTCACACTGCGACGCCCACCACCTCACCCACTGGGCTGATGGTGGTGAGACGAGCCTCGACAACCTCCGATGGGCGTGCCCACACCACCACTGGCTCCTCCACGACGGCGGCTGGACCACCCGCACCGAACCCGACGGCCGGGTGACCCTCGTCCGACCCGACGGCACCGTCCAAGTCGAATGAGCTGACGGATCTATCCACTTCTCATGCTCCGTCAGCCGGCCGACACTTCGGGCCGCCGCCGTCTTGCGAGCTGACTGGCCACTCGCCTCGACACACCGTGGCAGCGCGCCACCGGCGCCCTGCTGCTGCGCGCTCACACGAGGAGCACCCCTCCTCGTCGGAGAGACGACCGGCAACCGGCAACCGGCAACCTGGCAACTGGCAACTGGCAACTGGCAACTGGCAACTGGCAACTGGCAACTGGCAACTGGCAGTGTCAGCCGTCGACGCTCTCGACGAGGAACGAGATGCGCACCAGCGCGCCCCACTCGTCGAGGTTGTCGCCGCGCAGCCCGACCGAGACGACGTCGCACGCCTTGACGTCGCGCAGGTTGCGCGACGCCTCGGCCAGTGCGTTCTTGACAGCGGCGTCCGAGCTCTCGCTCGACCGACCTACGACCTCGATGATCTTGGTGACTGCCACGACATCCCCCGTTCGTCGAATGGACGCTGGAGTCTGTCAGGCTCGACCACGCTGCGCTCGACCGAGCCCCGCCGCCGCCGCCAACGGCGACACATCCACTAGAGCGTGGCGTGAGGGTGGTTCTCGCGAAGCCCGACGGGGGTGACCCTCACGAACTCGGCGTTCTGGCGGAACTGGGCCAGGTTGCGGGCGTCGAGGTAGCTCATGGCGCTCTTCAGCCCACCCATCAGCGAAGCCACCACCCGGTCGGCCGCGCCCTTGTAGGGCACCGTGCCCTCGACACCCTCAGCGGCGCGCTGCTCGAAGTACTCCTCGTCGATGACCTCGCCCGAGCGGGCCGCCCGTTGCTGGACCGCCTCGACCGAAGCCATGCCCCGGTAGCGCTTCACCAGACCGGCGGAGGTCTGCTCGACCTCTCCCGGGCTCTCCCGCGTGCCGGCCAGCAACGAACCGATCATCACCGAATCGGCCCCCGCTGCCAGCGCCTTGGCGATGTCGCCGCTCGATCGGATGCCACCGTCGGCGATGACGGGCACCCCGAGAGCAACCGCCACCACGTCGTCAATGGCGCTGAGCTGCGGCACGCCCACCCCGGCGACCAGACGGGTGGTGCACACCCCACCCGGCCCGACCCCGACCTTGATCGCGTCGGCGCCCGCCTGCTCGAGGTCGCGCGCTCCATCCGCGGTCGCCACGTTGCCGGCGATCACGTCGACGCCGGGGAAGTGCTGCTTCAGGGCCTCGACGCCGGCGATGGCGTGACCGGCGTGACCGTGGGCGATGTCGAGCACGAGGGCATCGACACCGGCAGCGACCAGGGCAGCGGCCCGTTCCAACAGATCGGCCTCAGAGGACACCCCGACCGCAGCAGCGGCGATCAACCCGCCCTCGTGCTTCTTCACGACCTCGACCTGGTGCGCCTGCTCGTCGACGGGCAGGAAGCGGTGGATGACCCCGACCCCGCCGAGCCGGCCGAGGGCGATCGCCATCTCGACCTCGGTCACGGTGTCCATGTTGGCCGCCACCACAGGCAGCTCGACCGGGATGTTGCGAGTCAACCGAGTCCGCAGCGAGACGTCCTGGCGCGATCGGATCGATGACCGGCGCGGCACGAGCAGCACGTCATCGAACGTGAGACCAGTTCGGATCTCCGACAGCGACATCGACATCTCTCCCCCACCGACCCCGGAACGGGTCCTCAGGGCTCCCTGAGGCTACCCGCCGCCGTCCCCTGACCCGTCGTCGGCGGCGAGGTCCCACGGCGCAGCACGGGGCAGATCGAATCCGACCTCGACCGCCTCGCCCCGGATGGCAGCGAACGCCTGGGGACCCCATCGCTCGGCCCCGGCCAGAGGCGTGGGCAGCTCGTCCTCCGCGAACCAGCCGACGTCAGCGGTCTCGAGCGGGTGGGCCTGCAGCTCGCCCCCGGTCGCCCGGCAGTGGAACACCACCGAGTACAGCGGGATGCGGGTGAACCCGAGTCGCATGCCGTCCTGCACACCGAGCACCCGGACGGGGTCACAACGGATGCCGGTCTCCTCGAAGACCTCCTTGACCGCCACCTCGGCGGGGGAGTACCCGACGTCGGCCCACCCGGTGGGGAACAGCCACACCCCAGAGTCGGCTCGCTGCACCAACAAGATCCGGCCGACGTCGTCGCCCACCACCGCCCCCACGGTGACCTTGGGCGTCACGTACCCGGCGACGCCGTCACCGACCATGCGCATCCACTCGTCCACGACGTGGGCGGGGTCGTAGTCATCCTGGGCGGCGCAGCGGATCTCGGCTGCGACCTTGAGCACCTCCTCGAAGCGCTCCCGCTCGTACAGGCTCTCGGTGAAGCCGAGCCCGGTGCGTGCGATCGCCGCCAACGACTCGGCCCAGTTGCGCAGGTGCTGGCTGGTCGGCTGCGACGGACCCTCCGGGATCATCCTGCACCTTGGCGCAAGGCGTGGCGGATGGCCAGCACGACCTCATCGGCGTGCTCGTCGCCGATCTTGTCACCGGCCCGGTCCGCGACGTAGAAGACGTCGACGACCTCGTGGCCGAGCGTCTGGATCTTGGCGTGGCGGACGTCGAGATCGAGCTCGGCGAGCGCCCGGGTGATGCCGAACAGGACGCCGATCCGGTCGCCGGTGCGCACCTCGACGATGGTGGAGGTGGCGCTCTCGGCGTTGGTGACCTCGATGGAGGTGCGGGCCGGGGTGGCCGACACGGGCTTGCGGGGGGCGTACAGGCGCTCACGCTCGGCCACCCGTGCCTCGAGGGCGGTGTGACCCGTCAGGGCCTGCTCGACGGCCTCGACGACGCCGTCCCACACGGGCGGCTCGCCCGTCGAGCGCACCACCTTGAACACCGACACGGCGATGCCGTCCTCGGAGTGGGCGTTGGCCTCCAGCACGTCGAGGCCCTTGAGTGCCAGCGCACCTGCGATGCGGCTGAACCCGCCCGGCCGGTCGGTGTTGACCACCGTCAACAGGTCGCCCCGCCCACGGATCGTCACGCCCCGCTCGGCGAGCAGCCGGCGGTGCTCCTCGGTGAGGAAGCCCCCCAGCTCGAGGTGCCCGCCGCCGAGGCGCACCATCACCCGCTCGGACAGCGTGTGGACCAGGCTCGCCTTCCACTCACCCCAGGCCGACGGCCCCGTGGCCAGCCCGTCCGCCTCGGTGAGGGCGCTCAGCAGCTCCAGGGTGCCGGTGTCACCGACAGCGTCGGCGACGCGGTCCAGGGTCACCTCGTCGGACAGGTCGCGACGGGTGGCGACCTCGGCCAGCAGCAGGTGGTGCTCGACGAGACGGGCGAGCGTCTCGACGTCGGCGGCGGGGAAGCCCATGCGGCGACCGATGTCGCGCACGAGGCGCTCGCCGGCCTCGGTGTGGTCACCGGGTGAGCCCTTGCCCAGGTCGTGCAACCAGGAGGCCACGAGCAACAGGTCGGCCCGCCGGACCCGCTCGGTCAGGCGACTGGCCTCGGCGGCGGCCTCGAGCAGGTGACGGTCGACGGTGTAGCGGTGGTAGGCGTTGCGTTGGGGTCGGCTGCGGACCGGGGCCCACTCGGGCAGGATGCGGGTCAGCACGCCGACGTGGTCGAGGGCCTCCATCACCGAGATGGCCGGGCGACCCTGGCCGAGCAGATCGATGAGGCGGTCACGGGCGTCGCCGGGCCACGGATCGCCGTACTCGCCGAGCTGGTCGGCGAGCAGGGCCAGGCTCTCTCGGGCGATCGGGCTGTCACTGCGCGCCGCGGCGGCTGCGGCCCGCAGCGCCACCGCCGGGTCGGTGGAGGGGTCGGCCACGACGTGCACCGCCCCGTCCCGCCGGATGACCCCGGGGGCGAGGGGACGGTCGCGGTCGCCCTGGATGCGCCGGGGCCCGTCGACGCAGCGGCGGACCCGGCGCATCACGTCGTCGCCGATCCAGGCGATCGAACGGGCCGCCCCGGCGACGTCGGCCATCAGGGCGTCGGCGTCGAGGCCGAGGGCGGCGGCGACGGCGTCCTGGCGTTCGAGCAGCAGACGGTCATCGGCCCGCCCGACCAGGGCGTGGAGGGCGACGCGCGCCCCCAGCAGGGCCCCCTCGCACTCGTCGAGGGTGTCGCGCTCGCTGTCAGAGCACAGCTGCCAGCACCGGTCGGCCCACGAGACCGCCTGGACGTCGCGCAGCCCGCCACGACCGAGCTTGAGATCAGGTTCCAACAAGAAGGCGACCTCGCCGTGACGCTCGTGGCGGCGCTCGGAGCCCTCGGCCAACTCGCCCAGGAGGCGTTCGGCCGAGCGGTCCCACATCACCTCGACCGCCGAGGCGAGCTCGTCGACGATGCGTCGCTCGCCGGCCACGTGGCGCAGCTCGAGCAGGCCGCTGGCGGTCTCGAGGTCGTTGGCGGCGAAGGCGATGGTGTCGGCCACGGTGCGCACGGCGTGGCCGAGGCGCAGGCCGGCGTCCCACACCGGGTACCAGATCGCATCGGCGATCCTGCCGGCGTCAACCCCGTCGTCGTGGACGAGCACGACATCGAGGTCGCTGTAGGGGCACAGCTGGGCGCGCCCGTACCCGCCGACGGCGACCAACGCCATCGACCCGGACCCCGCCCCGGCCCCATCGCTGACGGCGGCCGGGTCTCGGCGGTCAGCCGCTGCGGCGGTGGCCTCGGCGAACAGCTCGGCGAGCCAGGCGTCGGCGGCGTCGCTCAGCGCTCGGGCGAGCGCACGACCCCCCACGGCGCCGTCGTCCAACAGCCGGGCCCGATCGTCGACGAACGCCACGCAGTCGAAGCTACCCGCGTCCCCGCCCGAGCCGTCTCGCCCTGGAGACGCCCTGGAGGGCTGACCAGCTGACCGGTCGACCGGCTGACCGGGGCTCAGGCGGTAAGCTCGGCCACCGCGGCGAGCGCGTCGTGGTCGAGGGCCTGGACGGCGTGGCGGTCGGCCATCGCCAGGAACATCTCGTCGCCCCGGTCGGTGCGCTCGACGATCATGGACGCCACGATCGCCATGTGCAGGCCCGACAGGCCGTGGGCCCGATAGCCGAGGAGGCTCTCGTCGGGATCGAGTGGCGCGCCGAGGGCTGCCATCTCCCCCAGGTAGGCGTCGAGCAGGTCGCGCTCGACGGCCCGGCGCTCATCGGTCGTCAGGCCGGCGCCGAGGAAGTAGGCGACATCGGCCACCGGCACGCCGAGCGAGGTGGTCTGCCAGTCCACGACGGCCACCGGGGTGTCGCCGCTCGGATCGCCGAACAACAGGTTGTCGAGTCGGTAGTCGCCGTGGACGATGGTCTCTGCACCTCTCGCCGAGGCGTAGTAGCGGGCGACGTCGGGGACGAAGCGCTCTCCGAGGGCGATGGTGTCGGCGTCGAGGCGGCCGTCGTACCGCTCGCAGAACCCCGCCCACAGCACCGGGAGGGCGGCGGCGAGGTCACGACGGCGCTCAGGGGTGCTCGAGGCCAGCCAGTCGAGCTCGGCCAGGGCACGATCGCCGAGGCGGGGCGCGTGCAGGCGGGCGGCCTGGCGCACGACGACCTCGGCCACGTCGGGGTCACATCCGGCGAGCTGGTCGCCCTGGCGGGCCGGGGCGAGGTCTTCGAGCACCAGCACGAACGAGCCGGTCTCGACGTCGATGTCGGCGTGGTGACAGGCCGGGGCGCGGACCTGCACGGTCGAGGCCAGCTGCTGGTAGAAGCGGATCTCCTTCTCATAGGCACGGGTGGCCAACCCCGTCTCGCGACTGGTCGGGTCGGTGGCGGGCAGCTTGGCGACCAGCGTGGTGGGCCCTGCCCCGCCGTCGTAGGTGAGCTGGAGGCGCACGCTCGAACCCATCTGGCCGGTGCCGACCAGCTCGGTGCGCAGGCCCGACACCTGGGCGCCGTCGGCCAGCACGCCGGCGTCGGTCAACGCCCCGGTGAGCCAGGACGGCGTGAGCAGCTCGATGCGGTCGGCGAGGGGCACCACGGCTGGGGACCGTAGCGCCGGTGACCGTCGCCCGTCCGGTGGCTCACCGCCCGAGGACGGCCCCGGGCAGCGTCGGCTGGGAGACAGACTCGACGCAGCCGAGCACCCGGCTTCGCGTCGGATGGCCGCCCAGCTCAGCGCTGGGAACCCAGCTCAACGTCGGACGACCGCCCGGGTCAGGGCGGGGCCGAGCTGGCCGGGTCCATCGACGACGACTCCCCCCAGGCCGAGGAAGCCAGCCAGCTCGTCGAGGGCGTCAGCGGCGGCCTCGGCGGCCTCGGCGTGGTCGGCGCCTGGTTCGACGTGGGCGGCGCGCACCCTCAGCACCCGCTCGGCGCGGTCGGCCTTGAGGTCGAAGCGTCCGACGAGACGGTCGCCGACGAGCAGTGGCAGCACGTAGTACCCGTGGACGCGGCGAGCGGCGGGCACGTAGATCTCGATGCGATAGCGGAACCCGAACAGCCGCTCGGCTCGGTCTCGGTTCCACACCACGGGATCGAAGGGGCTGAGCAGCGCTCGGGTGTCGATGCGTCGGGGGACCCGGGCGTCGGGGTGCACGACGGCCGGCTCGTCCCAGCCGTCGACGCGCACCTCGTGGAGCTGTCCGGTGGCCACGAGATCGCCCAGCGTGGCCCGCACCTGGCGCACCGGCAGGCGGAACCAGTCGGCGAGATCGCCGGCGGTGCCGACCCCGGCAGCCCGGGCGGCTGTGACCACGAGTTGGCGCACGGCCTCGTCGGGCTCTGGCGTCGGTGCGTCGAGCACGTCGGGCGGGATGACGCGCTCGGGCAGGTCGTACCGGGTGATGAAGGCGCTGGTGCGCTCGGCGATCGCCAGGCGCCCGGTGACGTAGAGCCACTCGAGGGCGATCTTGCCCGGTGACCAGCCCCACCACGACCCGCCCCGGCCGCCGGGGTCAGAGAGCTCTCGCACCGACAGAGGACCGCGTTCGGCCACCTCGGCCCGGACCGACGCCACCCACTCGGGCCGGTCCCGCTCGAGCCGTCGACCGGCCCTCCAGCGCCCGGTCGCCATCCGGAAGCGCAGCAGGGGGTGGCGGCGCACCGGCGAGATCGACGCCTCGTGGGCGATGTACTCGAACGCCTCGCCGCTGCGCCAGCACCAGTCGTCGAGACGCCGACGGTCATAGGGGCCGAGGCGGGCGAGCACGGGCAGGTAGTGGCTGCGACAGACCACGTTGACCGAGTCGAGCTGCAGCACCGCCATCTGCTCGACGGCGCGACGGAGGTGGCGGACGTCGATGCGTCCGGTGGGACGGGACGCGGCGAAGCCCTGGGCGCCGAGGGCGAGGCGGCGCGCTGCGGCCGAGCTCATGCGACGCACGGTCGATGAGGATCTCACGTGGTGGACGCGCCCGACCCGCCCCGATCCGCCACGCCCCTCGCTGGCGGCGCGGGAAGGGCAGACGTCTCCTCCACACTGGCGCCGTGGACGCAGCGCTCCCTCACGTGGTCACCGTCACCCCCAACCCGGCGTTGGACCGAGCGACGAGCACCGCCGCCGTGCTGGCCGGACCCAAGATGCGCTGCGCCGCTGCCCGCATCGACCCGGGCGGGGGCGGCATCAACGTCGCTCGCGTCGTCCGGCGCCTCGGCGCCACGGCGACGGTGGTCACCACCCTCGGCGGCCCGACCGGGCTGCGCCTCGGTGCGCTCTTGGAAGCCGAGGGCCTCGACGTCTGCCCCGTGGCGGTGGCTGGTGAGACCCGGGACAGCCTGACCGTCGATGACGAGCGCACGGGCGAGCAGTACCGCTTCGTCCTACCCGGACCGGCGCTGCGCCCCACCGAGATCGAGGCGCTGCTCGACGCAGCTGCCGGGGCCGTCGCCGCGGGCGGCTGGGTGGTGGGAAGCGGCAGCCTCCCGGCCGGGGCGCCGGTCACCTTCTGGGGCGAGCTGGCGGCCCGGGTGGGCGAGCGAGGCGGACGTCTCATCCTCGACACCGGAGGGGCCCCGGCCCGGGCCGCCCTCGGTACCGGCCTGGCGGTGTTGCGGAGCAACCACGGCGAGATGGCCGAGCTGGTCGGCCAACCGCTGACCGACGCCGCCGAGCAGGACGCCGCGCTCGGCTCGCTCGTGGCCGGCGGGGCCGCCGAGGTGGTGGTCATGGGCCTCGGCGCGCAAGGGTCCCTGGTCGTCGACGCCACCGGGTGCCGCCGCATCGTCTCGCCCGCCCTACCCAAGCGCAGCGCGGTCGGCGCCGGTGACAGCTTGGTCGGCGGGTTGGCGGCCGGTCTCGCTCGGGGGTGGTCGGTCACCGACGCCGCCACCTTGGGCGTGGTCGCCGCCGCTGCCGCCCACGCCACCCCGGGCACCGAGCTGTGCCGCCGTGACGACGTGGATGCCCTCTTCGCCCAGGCCACCGGCCGTCCCCTGGCGATCTGACCACCTGCGCCGAGACGACCCGGCGGGCCCCGCCATCGATCCGGCGACACACCACTAGCCTGGGTCCACGTGCTCGCCGCTTCGGGTCTGACCGTCCAGCACGGTCCCCGCACCCTGTTCCGCGACCTGTCCATCCGACTGGTCGGCTCTCAGCGCACTGCGCTGGTCGGCGGCAACGGGGCCGGCAAGACCACGCTGCTCGAGATCCTCGTCGGGCTGCGCGAAGCCGACGCCGGGGACGTGCACCGCCCCAAGGACCTGCGCATCGGATACCTGCCCCAAGACCTCGAAGCGCCCGCCGCCGGCACCGTGCTCGCCGAGGCGATGGGGGGTGCCGCCCACGTCACCGAGGTCGGCGACCGTCTCCACGCCCTCGAGGCGCGCCTCGGCGACGTCGATGACCCCGACCACGACCGCATCCTGGCCGACTACGGCGAGGCGGCGTCGCGCTTCGAGCAGATGGGTGGCTACGCCCTCGAAGCCGAGGCGCACCGGGTGCTCTCCGGGCTCGGGTTCGCTGCTGACAGCCACGAACGCCCGGTCACCGAGCTGTCGGGTGGGTGGCGCATGCGCGTCGCGCTCGCCCGACTGCTGCTCTCGTCGCCCGACGTGCTCGTCCTCGACGAGCCGACCAACCACCTCGACGTCGACAGCGTCGCCTGGCTGGAACAGCACCTCGCCGGCTGGGGCGGCGCGCTGCTGTTCGTCAGCCACGACCGCGACTTCATCGACGCCGTGGCCACCCGCATCATCGAGCTCGACCAGGGGGTCGCCACCGAGTACGTCGGCGGCTTCGCCGAGTTCGTCGTCGCCCGAGAGGAGCGCATCGCCCAGGCCGAGGCGGCCGCCCGCCAGCAGGCTCGCAAGGTCGCCCACGTCGAGCGCTTCGTCGAGCGGTTCCGCTACAAGGCCACCAAGGCCCGCCAGGTCCAGAGCCGCATCAAGGCCCTCGACAAGCTCGAACACATCGAGGTGCCTGCCCGCTCGGAGCTACGAGCCCGGTTCGGGTTCCCCCCACCCGGCCGGGCGTCGCGGGTCGTGGCCGAGCTGCGTGACGTCAGCGTGGGCTACGACGGCGTCGACGTGCTCACCGGCGTCGACCTCGTGGTCGAGCGAGGCATGAAGATCGGTCTGGTGGGCCCCAACGGCGCCGGCAAGTCGACCCTCATCAAGTTGATCGTCGGGGAGCTCGACGCCACCGCCGGCACGATCGAGCGAGGGACCAACATCGACGTGGCCACGTTCAACCAGCGCCAGACCGAGAACCTCGATCTGTCGCTCAGCGTGCTGGAGGAGTTCAAGCGCAAGGTGATCGAGCGCGACGGTCGCAACCTGCGCACCGTGCTCGGAGCGTTCGGGTTCCGGGGTGAGGCAGCTGACCGCCCCATCGCCGAGCTGTCCGGTGGGGAGCGAACCCGCCTCGCCCTCGCCGAGGTCATGGCCGATCCCGTCAACCTCCTCGTGCTCGACGAACCGACGAACCACCTCGACCTGCCGAGCTGTGACCTGTTGGAGGACGCCCTCGGTGCATACCCCGGCACCGTGCTGCTGGTCAGCCACGACCGGCACCTCATCCGCAACGTCGCCGACGACCTCGTCGCCGTGCGCGACGGCACCGCCCTCTTCCACGCCGGGGTGGACGAGCACGTGCTCTCACCCGCCAGCGCCCCTCCCCCGGCCGCACCCGCCGATGCAGCACCGGCCCCGAACCGATCGGGTCGAGGCTCACCGACACCCGGCCGACCGGCCAAGGGTGGCCGGGTCGCCGACGGCCGGAGCGGGGGCGCGAGCGGCAAGGGCGCACGCGCCGGCAAGGGCGCCCGTGCGAAGCGCGCCGGCGGCACCGGCGGAGCGGAGGATGCGGGCACCAGACGAGCTGACGCAGCCAGCGACGGTGGCCGGCGCGCCAGCTCGACGTCTGGAGCCGAACGCCACGGCCTGCGTCGGGAGGTCGCCCGGCTCGAACGAGCCTGGGAGGCTGCGGAGGCCGAGGTGGCGGCGTCGCAGCAACAGCTCGCCGACCCCGCCATCTACGACGACGCCGACCGGGTCGCCGAGGTCGCCGGTCGTCACGATGCCGCCAAGGATCAGGCGGCCGAGCTGATGGACGCCTGGGAGACAGCGATGCGCCGCCTCGAGCGGGTCGACGCCGAGACGTCTCGGGCCGGCGCCGGTCCCGCTGCCTAGGCTCTGGGGCCACGGGCGCCCGCTCGGGGCGGCTCGGCGTCGCAGAGGAGCTCGTCGTGCAGGTGGTGGTGTTGACCCAGAGCCGGACCGGGACCACCCGCCGAGCCGGTGAGCTCGTCGTCGAGGCCCTCGCCGAGCGGTCGTTGCACGCCGTGCACCGACCGGTCACCCGACCCGATCTCGACGAGCTGGCCGCAGCTGATCTCGTCGTGGTCGGCACGTGGTGCGACGGAGCGATCTTCTTCGGGCACCGGCCCGGCGAGGCGTCCAAGCTGCGCCGGTTGCCGGTGTTGCACGGCACGCCCGCCGCAGCCTTCGTCACCTACGCCCACCACGCCGGAAAGGCGACCCGGCGGATGGCCCGCCTGCTCGAGGGCCGGGGCCTGCGGGTCGTGGCCACCGAGGCCCTGCGGCGTGACCTGCTGCCGGCCGGCGTCGATGACCTCATCGACCGGGCGCTGGCCCAGGTGTCGGCCTCCGCCGCTCACTGAACGGGTCCTGTGGCCTCAGCCCTCTGCTGAGCGGGGCCGATCTGCGGCGGCGTCATCGAGCGCTTCGATGAGCTCGGCCCGGGCGCGCGCCACCCTCGATCGGATCGTCCCCACCGGCGTCTCGCACACGTCGGCGGCCTCGGCGTAGGACAGACCGAGCATCTGGGTGAGCACGAAGGCCTCCCGACGTCGGGGACCGAGGCGGTCGACGAGGTCGGCGACGGCCTGAACGGCGACGTGGTCAGGCACCGCGCCCCGCCCCCCGCCACCAGCAGACGCCACCCGGGCTTCGAGACGCCGCCGGCGCACCGAGCGCCGGACGTGGTCGGCACACGTGCGCCTGGCGATGGACAACAGCCAGGTCCTGGCCGAGGCGTCGTTGCGGAACCGGGCGAGTGCGCCGAGGGCCCGCTCGTAGGTCTGTTGGGTGAGGTCGTCGGCGTCCTCACGATCGCCGAGCGCCCGGCACAACCTCCACACCTCGGGCTGGGTGCGCCGGACGAACCGCACGAGGGCCTCGGCGTCGCCGTCGCGGGCGGCGACCGCCCAGCGGGTCACCTCGTCCACGCCGCTCAACCTACCGGGGGCCGCTCAGGCCTCCGGCGTGGCGGGCCCCGACTCGACCCGTCGAACCAGCTCGTCGAGATCGACGACGCGCACCACGGTGCGCACCTCGCCCGCCCGCTCGAAGCGCAGCCGCACGTCGAGGGATTCCCCAGCGTGCAGATCCCCGGCCAGCTGCTCGACCATCAGGTGCGCCGAGGTGGGTTCGAGCACCAGCGTCGAGTCGCCCTCGAGGTCGAACCCCTCCACCGGCACCATCCTCACCAGGCCGTCACGGCGCTCGGTGCGGTGCAGGGTCACCCGTTCGGCGACGCCGGTGGACGCCCCGACGAGTCGGTCGCGGCCCCCCGCGTTGGAGATCGTCAGGTAGACCGCGGCGATGCGACTCGACTCGGGGGCGTAGGCGTCCAGGACCACGGGCGTCGACATCGGTTCTGGCGTCGCGTCCCCCGGCGACCAGACGACCACCCCGGCCAGCAGCGCCGCCACACCGGCGGCCACCGCCCATCGCCCGCTGCGCCACCGAGCGCGGGCCTGGGACCGCTCCTTCACCCGTCCGAGGATCGAGGCGCTCAGATCAGGCACCGGCTCGGCGGGCGCCACCCGCACGCGACGGTGCAGCTCGTCGAGACGCCCGACGTGGGTCCGACACCGGTCACAGCGCCCCAGGTGCTCGTCGAGTGACCGACGCTCAGAGCCGGTGAGCTCGTCATCGAGACGAGCCGAGGCGAGCACGCGCCACGGCGCGCACCCGTCGCCGGAGCCGACGGAACCGGCGGGGCTGGCGGAGTCCCCCGGGGCAGGGCCGGTCACGGGCGCACCACGATGCGGATCTCGCCCGACGGGTGGATCGTGCAGACCCCTTCGAGGGAGCCCTCGGAGGTGAAGCTCTGGCTGAGGCGCTGCTCGGCGGCGACCACGTAGGGCCCGACCTGGTGGACCTCGTCGTCGCGGTTGTCGATGACCAGACGATCGCCGACCCGCACCTCGAGGCGCTGGGGCAACAGATCGAGCGTCCCCCCCTCGGCCAGGACCTCACCGGCACCCGGTGGCACGACCACCTCGATGACCTCAGCGGTCCGTCCCTCACCGACGTCGAGCGCCACGGCGGTGGTGGCGATCGCTGCCACGGCACAGCTCGCAGCCACGACGAGGCGGGCGCGCATCACAGCTCGATCTCGGTGCGGTAGGTCTGGTCCTGTCCATCTGCGGTCTCGGTGTCGAGGACCAGCTGCCAGGCGCCGTCGAAGGGCAGCGTGGCGGTGTAGGTGAGGAAGTGGTTGGGCCCGGCTCGCAACAGGGGAACCTCGAGGGGGCCGACCCCGGTGCGGGGGTGGACGAACCACGCCGAGGTGTCACCGAAGGCTGCGAGCGTGCCGTCGGCGGCGAAGCCGTACACGTGCAGCTCGTTCACACCGGGGCGCCCGGGATCGACGACCAGCTCGATCCAGCCGTCGTCACCGGCCAGCACCTCGGTCTCGGGCGGAGCCTGACGGTCGAACGAGGCGACGCCGGCCAGCACCGCCCCGACGACGATGCCGGCCACCGGCACGACCGGGGCGACGACGCGCCACGGACGCGTGCGCTGTCGGTCCAGCTCAGGGGCGCCGAGCACGACGCCGGTCCCGATGGCCACCAGCGCGGCGACCACCGCCAGCGCCCACCCCGGCTCGGCGCGCACCCCGTCGACGAACGACGACACCTGCGCCCACTCGGCGATGCTGGCGCCGGGCGGGCTGCCGACTCGGGCGGCGCCGAACGCCGCGACGCCGAGACCCATCGCCGCAGCAGCTGCGGCCGCGCCGGGGCGTCCCGAGCGCACGAGCCCGAGCGCCACGAGACCGGCGGCGGCGGTGGCGACGGCCAGGACGATCGACGTCGCTTCGGTGCCGGTGGACGTCTGGCGCCCCACCTCGATCTCACCGAGCCCGCTCGGGTCGACCACGTAGCGGTAGGCGCCGCGTGCGTCGCGCTCGGGTGCCAGCCAGGCCACGACCCGGCCCGACGCAGCCGCCACCGCACCGGCGTCGGCGTCGGCCCCGGAGAGGTCGAACGAGCGCGTCCGGTCGACACCCGTGGCCAGGCCGCCCGCGAGCTCGGTGCCGGCGTCGTCGAGCACCCGCACCTCGACCGGACCGGGATCGGATCCGAAGGTGAGATCGAGCGTCTCGGGAGACGAGGCCACGATCTGATCGGGCCCGGGGGCCGCCTCGACCAGGAGGTCGGCGCCCGACGGCGCATCCGCCGAGGCCGGCGACACCGAACCGAGCGAGCCCAGCGCGATCACCGCCACGCACCCGAGGACGGTGGAGACCGACCTCACCTCACGTCGGCCCGGGCGAGCAGGCGGTCCAGGGCGTCGGCGATCTCGTCGGGTTCGACGCCAAAGGGCAGCTCCCAGATCACCTCGCCGTCGTCGTCCACGACGTAGGTGACCGCCGAGTGCTCGATGCCGTACTGGTCGTCGCCCGGCTCGTGCTCCTCGATGCGGTAGGTCACCCCGAGGCGCTCGACGAGCTCGGCGAGGGTCTCGTCGTCGGGGGCCCGTAGCGCCCGGTGGTCGTCGAAGAACACCGAGAGGTACCCGGCGATCTCGTCCCCCTCGTCGCGACCTGGGTCGATGGTGACCATCGCCGTGGTCAGGCGTTCCCGCTCGGCCGCGGGCAGCTCGTCGTAGGCCTCGGCGAGATCTGACATCGTGAGCGGGCACACGTCGGGGCACGACAAGAACCCGACGTAGAGCACCAGCAACCCCCCGGGCTCGGCCCGCACCGGGAACGGGCTCCCGTCCGGGTCACCGGCGTGGTCGACGACCACGACATCGCCGACCTGGGGCGCCGGTTCTCGCTCGTACCCGGCGATCGCCGCTTCGCCATCGCCGCCACAGGCCACCAGCACGACGGCGGCTGCGGCCACGCCGACCAGATGACGAACGACCCCGGTCGACCGCCGGACCAGCTCAGCCATCCTCACCCGACGTCCCGCCGGCGACGACCTCGACGGGAGCGACGACCTCGGTCGTGCAGCCGTTGTCGAACTCGAGCGACAGGTCGACGTCCTCGCCCTCGGCGACGTCGCGCGTGAGCCCCATGATCATCACGTGGAGCCCACCGGGCGCGAGGACGGCCTCCCCGCCGGCCGGGACGGTGATGCCCGACACCTCCTGCATCGCCATGACGCCGTCGTCGTCCGCTGTCGTCTCGTGCAGCTCGACGGTCTCGCCGAGGTCCGTCGTCGCCGACACCAGCGACACGTCCTCGCTGCTCTCGTTGCTGATCGTCATGTAGGCCGCAGTGTTCTCCGCGGGCGGCAGGCGCACCATCGTGTCGCCGATCGTCAGGCCGTCACAGGGTTCGGCGACCGTGGCGGCCACCGACGAGGCGTCATCGAGATCGTCGTCGCCGCAGGCCGACAGGGCCATCGCAGCGACGCCGAACGCCACCGCGACCATGGGGATCCGCATCGTGCTCCTCTGCAGGGTTCCCAGGGTGGTCGCCCGGGGCGGCCGCCGAGTTCCGCCGGGTGACGAGCCGTCGGTCACACCGTCCGCCCTAGGGTCAGCGCCGTGGCGCTGTCGACCGCAGCTGGCACGCTGGCGGCGTGGGTTCGACGACGCGTCGGGTGGCGGCCGCACTCGTGATCGCCGTGGTGGCGGTCGTCGTCGGCGCCGGCCCCGTGGCTGCGGACCCGGCGGTGCCGACCAACTTCACCTCCGCCGTGACCGACGAACCCGAGGGCGTGCAGCTCGACGTCGTCGGCAACGACGCCTTCGTCGAGATGTCGGTGACCGAAGGCGTCGAGGTGATCGTGCTCGGCTACTACCTCGAGCCCTACCTGCGGGTGAGCGCCTCCGGGCTGGTCGAGCGCAACGTCCGCTCCCCCGCCACCTACCTCAACGACGACCGGTTCGCCGAGACGAACGCCCCGCCCCGAGCCGACCCCGAGGCCGAGCCGCGGTGGGATCGGGTGGGCGTCGGCGGCAGCTACGTCTGGCACGACCACCGCACGCACTGGATGCTGTCCGAGGCGCCAGCCTCGACCGACGGCGCCACCGGTGTGGTGACGATCGAGGACTGGGAGCTGCCGATGGTCGTCGACGGGGTGCGCACGGCCGCCCTCGGACGCCTCGACTGGCACCCCGACAACTCAGCGTGGGGCTGGTGGGCGGCGGCGGTCGTCGTCGCCGGCACCCTGGCCGTCGCGAGCATCCGGGCACTGCGGTTCGTCGCTCCCGTGGTGCTCGCCATCGCCGCCCTGGCCCTGGTCGCCGGGACGGTGGCGTGGCTGGCCCAACCAGCAGAGGGCCGGGGGGTCGGCATCGATCTCGTCCTGCCGCTCGCCGCCGTGGTCGCCGGGGTGGTGGCCGTCGTGGTGCGACCCCTCTTCGCCCGGTGGGCCGCCGCGACGGTGGCCGGGGCCGCCACCGGAGGGTGGGCGCTCGGCCGCCTCGACGTGTTCGCCCGCCCGTTCCTGCCGACCGATCTCGAGACCCTCGATCGGGCTGCGACCGCCGCCTCGCTCGCCTCGGGGGCGGTGGCGATCGCCAGCGCCCTCGCCGTGGCCTGGCGCCCGTCGCTGCTGCGCGACCCGGGTGCCCAGGCGGCAGGTCGATCGTCAGGGCCGACCGAGCGCTGAGCACCGCCGGCGCGCCGCCCGAGGCGCAGGCTCAGCCGGGCCCGGGCGACGGTACTCGATGATCGTCGAGGGCCGGCCGGCGACGTAGACGACCCGGTCGACCGTGCGCAGCGTCGACGCGATCGCCGGTGCCAGGCGCGTGCCCTCGTGGCGCCCGCCCCGCTGTCGCCCCGGCCCCTCGGGCCTGCTGTGGACCGTAGCTACGATTGATCCGACCCAGTGGAACTCCCGCTCACGGGCGGGGTCGGTGCGTCACCGGATCTGGAAGCGACCGATCGACGTCTTCAGCTGGGCGCTGCTGTCGGCCAGCTCGGTGGCGGTGGTCCCGAGCTGCTGGGCGGTGGCCGCGGTCTGCTCGCTGATGGCGGCGACCTCACCCGAGGCATCGGCGGTGCGTTGGGCGGCGGAGCGCAGGGCCACTGCCCGACCTGAGATGGTGTCGACGTCGGCGGTCACGAGATCTGTCGAGGCGCCGACCGAGGTGATGCGCTCGGCGAGGGCCACGACCGCATCGGAGATGCCGGCGAAGGAGCGGCCGGCCTGCTCGGCGACCTGGCGGCCGGCGTCGACCTCTGCTCGACCCTGGGCCATCTCACCGACGGCGTGATCGGTGGCCTGCGCCATGCGCCCGACGATCTCGCTGATCCGTTCGGTCGACCCCGCTGCTTCCTCGGCCAGGCTCTTGACCTCCTGGGCCACGACGGCGAACCCCCTCCCGGCCTCACCGGCTCGGGCAGCCTCGATGGCGGCGTTGAGGGCCAAGAGGTTGGTCTGTTCGGCGATCTGGCGGATCAGCTCGAGCGCCTGTTCGACCTCGGTGCCGTGGGCTGCGAGCTCGTCGACCACCGAGGACGCCGAGTCCATCCGCTCGACGATGCGTCGCATGGCTGCGCCGATGGCGACGACGTCGTCCGAGCCGGACCGGGCCGTCTGCTGGGCCGTCGCTGACAGCTCGCCGGCGCTGCGCACGAAGTCGTTGGTGGCCCCGATGCCGCCGGCGATCGAGTCGGTGGCGGTGCCCATCTCGTCGGTCGAGTCGGATTGCTCGGCGGCCAGGACGGCCACCTCGGAGATCATCCCGGCGGTCTGGGTCGAGCTGTCCGCCGTCTCACCGGCTGCGAAGGCCAGTTCCTTGGCGGCCCGCTCGACGACATCGCTGACCCGCTCGGCGTCGGCGACCATGGTCCGCAGCTCGCCGATCATCCGGGTGACGGCGAGGCCCACCCGGTCCCGCTCTGACACCGGGTCGACGTCGACGGTCAGATCACCGGCGGCCAGCGAGTCCATGGCGGCGGCCACGGCCCGTTGGCGGGCGACGACGGCGCGCAGGGCATCGGCCAGCGTGCCGGTCTCGTCCCCAGCCCGGTGGGTGATGTCGACGTCCAGATCGCCCGTCGCCACCGTCTCGGCCGCGATCGCCATGGCGGCCACGGGGTCGCCGATGCGGCGTGACATGAGCCACGCCGCCGCGGCGCCGAGGGCGGCGAGCACGACACCGGCCACGATCAGCGCAGCGAGCATGGACGACCGCCCGGATTCCAGGGCCGCGAACACGCCGTCGAAGTCCTCGACGTAGGCGCTGGTCAGCACCACCCAGCCCCACGGCTCGTAGTAGGCGAAGTCGAAGATCGTCTCGGCCGGCGCGTCGTCGCCGAGCTGGGCGACCGTCGCCGACAAGGAGCTGGCCTCACCGGGCTCGAGCTCGACGGCTCGGTCGAGGATCTCGGCCATCACCGGGTCGCCGTCGACGTCGACGAGATCGGCGGCGTTCTCCCCGTCGAACTGCATGTCCCTCGACAGCACGTACTCGCCCCGTTCGGGTCCTGACCCGTGGAGGATGGCCACGAAGCCGTTCTCGCCGACCGTTCGCTCGGCCAACGCTTGGCGTACGGCCTCGGCCTCCTGCTCGACGCCGACGTAGAGGATGCCGATGACCTCGCCCGCGTCGTCGAGGATCGGTTCGTAGGCGGTGACGTACCAGGCGTTGACGACGAACGCCTCGCCCCGGAAGGTCTCGCCGGACAACACCGTCGACACCACCGGGTTCGGGGTGCCGTCGGGGTTGACCGCCGGAATGTAGGTGCCGGTGGCCCGAGTGCCGTCGAGCTTGGCGACGTTGGTGGCCACGCGCAGCATGTCGCCTTCGGCGTTCATGCGCTGGAAGACCGTGGCGGTGCCCCCGACGAGATCTTGCGTGGCGTCCACGACGGTGACGCGGTCCTCGAACGACGACGTGGCGGTGACCGGCTCTCCGCCCACGGTCATCTGGGGCAGCTCGAGCTCGGTGACGTCCTCGGTGTACTGGTCGACCGCGTCCCAGGCCCAGGTGGCTGCGGGGTCGAGCCCGAACCCACCCGCCTCGACAGCCTGGTCGCGGGCGACGTTGAGATCGCTGTCGACCTTGGCCTGCACGGCGTCGGCCGAGGTCTCGACGAGATCGTAGGAGACCGAGGTCACCGCCCGGATCTCGGACCGGACCTGTTCGTCGGCGCCCTCGGCGGCGGCGCGCCCGAAGCTGGCGCTGCGGTCGGCCCCGATCAGCACCAGCGCCACGACGGTGAGGACCACCGCTCCGGCCACGACAGCCATCAGCTTCGATCTGATCGACCTCACGCGCCCTCCTCAGCTTCGTGCTCTGGCTCTGGTCGGCCGATCCATCGCGCACTTGACCGTCGCGCCGATGGGGTCGACGCCGGCCGACGGTCAGCGAGGGCGGGCGAGGCGGCGGCTGAGGGGCGGGGGACCTGGACGAGCGGTGGAGGGCCGCTACGGTCGCCCGGATGACCGACGAGGCGTTGGCGTCGTTCCGAGCCAGCATCGACAACATCGATGCTGCGCTCGTGCACCTGCTGGCCGAGCGGTTCAAGGTGACCCAGGCGGTGGGACGCCACAAGGCCACGGTCGGCCTGCCGCCGGCCGATCCCGCTCGTGAGGCCGAGCAGATCACCCGGTTGCGGGCGCTGGCCGAACAGGCCGGCCTCGACCCGGTGTTCACCGAGCGGTTCCTGCGGTTCATCGTGGACGAGGTCATCCGCCACCACCGCCACCTCGCCGCCCGACCGGCGCCGAGCCCGGGGGTGGCACCCGCCTCTGGGGTTGCAGGCGACGGCCCCGGTGCAGCCACAGACGATGCCCCGGTCGGTGCAAGGGCGGGTGACCGCACCGGTGGCGACGCGGGTTCACCACGTTGATCGCCCGCCGCCCGCTTGCCGCCCTGCTCGCTGCGACCGTCGCTGCGGCGATCGCAACGCCGTCAGCCGCAGCCACCCCCGTCATGGCGGGTGTCCCCGCCGCCCACGTCGCGACCCAGGCCGCTCCTGCGGCCGAGGTGGGTTCAGCGTTGCTGGTGGCGTCGGCCGGAGCGCCCCCTGCACCCACCGCCCGGGGCGTCGCCCCCATCGAACCCGTGGTGGCGATGACGGCGACGCCGTCGGGCACCGGGGCCTGGTTGGCCGCCACCGACGGGGGCCTGTTCGCCCTCGGTGACGCCCCGTTCCACGGCTCGATGGGCGGCATCCCCCTCAACCAACCGGTGGTGGGCATGGGGCCCACCACTTCGGGTGCCGGCTACTGGCTCGTCGCCGCCGACGGCGGCATGTTCGCCTTCGGCGACGCCCCGTTCCTGGGGTCGATGGGCGCGGTCCCCCTCAACCGACCCATCGTCGGCTTCACACCCACCCCCAGCGGGCAGGGGTACCTGCTGGTGGCCGCCGACGGCGGCGTGTTCGCCTTCGGTGACGCGGCGTTCTCGGGCAGCCTCGGCGACCGGCCGCCACCCGAGCCGGTGGTCGCCCTCGCCGCGACCCCGAGCGCTCTGGGCTACTGGCTGGTGACCGCCTCGGGCGAGGTGTTCGCCTTCGGAGACGCCGTCCACCACGGATCCTCGATGGCGGATCGTCGCGACGACCCGGTCGCCGCCATCGTCGCCACCCCCAGCGGGGGCGGCTACTGGTTCGTCACCGGAGACGGCGACGTGATCGCGCACGGCGACGCAGCCCCCATCGAGCCCACCCCCGTCGACGGTGACGTCGTGGCCGCTGACCGGGTGGGCGAGGGCCTGTGGCTGGCCGCCGACGGCACCGGCCCCTCCCTCAGCGTGTTCCAGCCCCGGGGACTGTCCCCGACGACCTCGGCGCAGGTGGCGGCCACCCTGGCGGGCTCGGGTGCACGCTCGACGGTGGCGGGCCAGGCGACCTTCGGGTTGACCACGGTGTGGCGAGGTGGTCGGGCCGTCGCCGCCGCCGGAGGCGACGGCCGCTGGCCCTTCACCGTCGTGGCCGTCGACCCGGCGACGACAGGACCGGTCATCGGGGCCACGGCCCAGCGTGCCTTGCGTCGCGGCGAGATCGCCCTCGGGCACCGGGCGGCCGCCCTGCGGGGCGTGCAGGTCGGCGACGAGCTCGACGTCATCGGCTACGCCGGGCGCCGCGCCCGCCTCCGGGTGGGCGTGATCGTCCCCGATGACCGCCTGTCCGGCGACCGCTTCGGCGGCGACCTCATCGACGGTGGCGCCTCGGCCGCGGTCCGCATCGACGTCGCCGCGAGCCTTGGCCTCGACGAGGGGCGGGTCGTCATCGCCTGGGGGGTCGACGATCTCGAAGCGCTCGGCGACCGGCTCGACGGCGCGCTGAGCGACCGGTGGGTGCGGGTCACGACGCCGGCGGATGGACCGAACCCGGGGGCGATCCTCCCCGACGTCGAGCTGGAGCGCCGCCTCGGTCAGTTGTCGTTCCGCCCCGCCGGGTCGAGCGCAGTGGCCCTGGACCCCCGCTGGGTGGCCGCCGCCATCCGCACCGAACGGGTGCCGATCCTCGGGCGGGTCACCTGTCACGCCGAGATGCTCGACGACCTGCGTGGGGCGCTCACCGAGATCGTCGATCGGGGCCTCGCCGGGCTCATCCGGGCCGACGAGTACGGCGGCTGCTGGACCCCCCGCCTGGTCCGCGGCGCCGCCGGCGGCGCGCTGTCCCGCCACGCCTGGGGCCTGGCGGTCGACCTCAACACCCGCACCAACGGCTTCGGCGCCACCCCGACCATGGACCTGCGAGTGGTCGAGGTGTTCCGCTCGTGGGGCTTCGCCTGGGGAGGGTCCTGGACCCGTCCCGACGGCATGCACTTCGAGTGGATCGGCGGGCGCTGAGGCACCCACCGCCCGAGCCGGTCCCCGAGCGAGGACGGGCTGGCTCGACGTAACGTCGGGCCGCACCGATCGATGACGCGAGGGGAACGACCATGGCGTGGGACTTCGAGACCGACCCGGCGTTCCAGGCCGAGCTCGACTGGGTGGCGAAGTTCGTCACCGAGGAGGTCGAGCCCCTCCAGCACGTGTTCGCCACCCCGTTCGACACCTCGGACCACCCGATGATGGCGGCGGTGCGGCCGCTGCAACGCCAGGTGCGCGACCGGGGCCTGTGGGCGTGCCACCTGGGGCCCGAGCTGGGCGGGCAGGGCTTCGGCCAGCTGAAGCTGGCCCTGTTGAACGAACAGCTCGGCCGGGCCTCCTTCGCTCCCCGGGTGTTCGGGTGCCAGGCGCCGGATTCGGGCAACAGCGAGATCCTCGCCCACTACGGCACGCCCGAGCAGAAGGCTCGTTGGCTGCAACCGCTCCTCGACGGCGAGATCGTGTCCTGCTACTCGATGACCGAACCCCACGGCGGCGCCGACCCCACCTCGTTTCGCACCCGGGCCCGCCGCGACGGCGACGAGTGGGTCATCGACGGCGAGAAGTGGTTCTCGTCCAACGCCCGCTACGCCGACTTCCTCATCGTCATGGTGGTCACCGACCCCGACGTCTCGGCGTACCAGGGCATGTCGATGTTCATCGTGCCCACCGACACCCCCGGCATCGAGATCATCCGCAACGTCGGCGTGGGCCGAGAGGAGCACCCCGCCCACGCCCACGTCCGCTACGACGAGGTGCGGGTGCCCGCCGATCACCTGCTGGGCGGGGAGGGTCAGGCGTTCGCGATCGCCCAGACCCGTCTGGGCGGCGGACGCATCCACCACGCCATGCGGACCATGGCCCAGGTGCAGCGGGCCTTCGACATGATGTGTGAGCGGGCCCTCAGCCGCCACACCAAGGGCGAGCTGCTCGCCAGCCTGCAGATGACCCAGGAGAAGATCGCCGACTCCTGGATCGAGATGCAGCAGTTCCGCCTGCTCCTGTTGCGCACGGCCTGGCTGATCGACAAGCACCAGGACTACGTGCGGGTGCGCAAGGACATCGCTGCGGTCAAGGTGGCGATGCCCAAGATCCTCCACGACGTGGCCGCCCGGGCCGCCCAGCTGCACGGATCGATGGGGGTGAGCTGGGACCTGCCGCTCATGGACATGATGAGCACCGCGGCCTGGCTGGCGCTGGCCGACGGGCCGACCGAGGTGCACAAGATCACCGTCGCCCGCCAGGTGCTGCGTGACTACGAGGCCGGCGACGAGGTGTACCCCCGGGAGTACCTGCCGGCCAAGGAGTCGGCGGCCAGGGCCAAGCTCGCCGACATCATCGAGCTCGAAGCGGCCGGCGTCTGAGCCGCATCCCACGGTGAGCGAGACCGTTCGCGTCGACCGGTGGGCGTGGGCGGTGCGGCTGTTCCCCAGTCGCACCGCAGCGACCCGCGCCTGCGCGGAAGGTGAGGTCACCGTCGACGGTGAGCCGGCCAAGCCTGCCCGGCGGGTGGCGGTCGGCCAGGAGGTGCGCATCCGCCGGCGGGCCCACGAGACCGTCGTCGTGGTGAGCCGGGTCATCGAGCGGCGGGTCGGGGCGCCCGTGGCGGCGGGGTGCTACGACGATCTGACGCCGCCGCGCCCCGAAGGCGCTGACGACCCGTTGCACCCCAACTGGGTGCCGGCCACCGCGCCACGGGCCGCCGGGGCCGGACGACCGACCAAGCGGGAACGTCGTGACACCGATCGCCTGCGCGGGCAGCCGGGCCGCTCCATCAGCTGACGCCGGGTCGGTCCCGGGCCGAGCCCGTCTCGGGCCAGAGAGCCCACCGCGTCCCGAGGCCTGCGTCGAGTCGGACCGGTCACAGATCGTCGTACCGGTAGATGCCGATGTCACCGAAGTCGCGCTCGAAGTCGATCTCGAGGTCACGGAGCAGGCCGTGCTCGAGGTCATAGACCCAGCCGTGCACCTGGAGGTCACGAGCGTGCACGGCTCGTTGCACGAACGACGTGGACCGCAGCCGGAACACCTGCTCGCGGACGTTCAGCTCGACGAGGCGGCGATGACGTTCGTCGGGGTCGTCGATGGCGTCGAGCTCGACGGAGTAGATGCGGTACACGTCCTTGATGGTCCGCAGCCACTTGTCGATGAGGCCGTGGTACTGCCCGTCGACGGCGGCCCGCACGCCACCGCAGCCGTGGTGCCCGCAGACGATGACGTGGCCGACCTCGAGCACCTCGACGGCGAACTGCAGCACCGACATGAGGTTCATGTCGGTGTGCACGACGAGGTTGGCGATGTTGCGGTGCACGAACATCTCGCCGAGGTGGGTGCCGGTCAGCTCCTGGGCGCTGACCCGGCTGTCCGAGCACCCGATGAACAAGAAGTCGGGGCGCTGGGAACGGGCCATCCGCTCGAAGTACTCGGCGTCCTCGGCCACCCGGGCCGCCGCCCACGACCGGTTGTAGGTCAGCAGCTGGTGGTAGGGGGCGGAGTCGGGCACGGCCGCGCAGCGTAGCGACGGGCCGCCCCGCCCCAGGGGCCGGCGGCTCAGCCGGCAGGTGCGGCGACGAGGTCGTCGTCGCCGGGGGTGCTCGCGCTGGGCGCCAGCAACCCACCGATGCCGCCGATCGGCCCCCGCTCCTCTGGGACCGAGGGGATCGTCTCGATCGTCACGCCGTCGCGCATGGCCACCGCCACGGCCACGTCGACGAGCCTGCCGTCCCCGGGCGGCGTCGCCAGGACGGGTTCACCGTCGACGAAGGATGCGACCCGATCGTCGAGTGGGTCGTCGTGCACGATGAGCACCTCGACCAGACCACGGTGCAAGGCGTTGAGGGTCGGCGCCGCCCCCTCGACGACCAGGTCGTGGGAGCGGTCGAAGCGGAAGCGCCGCAGCCGCTCGACGGTTCGGCGGGCAACGTGGTCGGCGACCTCGCGCACGGTGCGGTCGGCTAGCTCGTCCACGCCCGGCACCTCGTCGGCTGCCACGGTGAGGACCCGGACGCTGGTGGGCACCTCGGTGGTCATCCGGTCGCCGACCGCGCCGAGGACCTCGGCGCCCCCGACGAGCAGGACGAGCTCGACCCCGGTGGCCACGACGGTGGCGGCCAGGCCGTCGGCCACCGCAGCGTGATCGGAGGTGACCACGGTGTCGTCGAGCTCGTACCCGGCAGGCTCGCCGCTGGCGGGGAACACGTCGATGCGCACCGGATCTGCGTCCAGGCGGACCACGGCATGGTCGACCAGCGTCTGGTACCAGGCCACCAGCGGGGTCACGTACGGCAACGCGCCGACGTGGACGACGTCGGTGGCCGGTGGATCGGGCAGATCGACGTGGAACGCCGAGCCGCCCTCAGGCGCCAGGACGAAGCGTCCGGCGCTGTCGTCGGCCACCGGGTGCGAGAGGGCGTCGGTGACCGCCTCGGCGACCTCGCCCTCGATCGCCGGATCAGCACCCACCTGGGCGACCACCCCGGCGAGGTCACGAGGCAGATCGGCGTCGTCGACGAGGGTGACGTAGATGGTGACGAAGCGCCGGTGGGCGTGCATCGCCTGGCGAACCCGGTCGAGGCCGTCGGAGAGATCGACGCCTGCCACGCCGCCCGACGTGCCCCGTCCCGGCCCGTTCCAAACGCCGTCGATCGTCGCTATGACGGCGCCAGCAGCTTGTCTTTCAGCTCGCGCTTGACGAACTTGCCGTTGGCGTTGCGGGGCAGGCCCTCGGTGAGGAACCACACGTGCGCCGGGATCTTGTGACGGGCGATGCGCTCTGCGAGGAAGGCCAGCAGGCCCTCCTCGTCGAGACCGGCCCCCTCGCGGGTCACCACGGCCGCGCCGACCTCCTCACCGAGGCGCTCGTCGGGCACGGCGAACACGGCCACCTCGACCACCGCCTCGTGGGTGTAGATCGCCGCCTCGACCTCCGAGCAGTAGATGTTCTCGCCGCCGCGCAGCACCATGTCCTTCTTGCGATCGACGATGTAGACCCAGCCGTCATCGTCGAGGCGGGCGATGTCACCGGTGTCGAACCAGCCGTCGACGATGGCCTCGGCGGTGGCCTCGGGCTTGTTGAGGTACCCCTTGATGACGACGGGTCCTCGCACCTGCAACGCTCCGACCGCACCAGCGGGCTGGGCGACGCCGTCGTCGTCGACGATGCGGGCGTCGATGGTGGGGCACACCGGTCCGGCCGACTCGGGCTTGGCCAGGAAGTACGCCCCGCCGTTGGCGGTCACGATGCCGTGGGTCTCGGTGAGGCCGTAGCCAGTGTTGGGTCCCCCGCCTCGCAGGCTCTCACCGATCTTGGCGACGAGGTCGGGCTGGACGGCCGCGCCGCCGCCGCCGAGCCCCACGAGCGAGGAGGTGTCGCGTCGCTCCCAGTCCGGGTGGGTCAACAGCTCGCGGGCCATCGTGGGCACACCCGAGAAGGTGTTGACCTTCTCGCGCTCGATCAGCTCGAGGGCGCGCTCGGCGTCCCACTTGTAGGTCAGCACCAGCGTGCCCCCCGCCAGCGTGGCCGGGTGCAACAAGCAGTTGCAGGCGGTGACGTGGAACAGCGGCGTCGGCGCCATGATGACCGGCGGGCCGGCGAGGGCCGGGGGGGCCTGACCGGTGGCCCGGGCCGCGCCGGCGGCGGCGACCTGGCCCATGAACACGCAGTGCAAGAGGTTGTGCACCGAGCCCCGGTGGGTGAGCTGAGCGCCCTTGGGAAAGCCGGTCGTGCCGGACGTGTAGAAGATCGTGGCGTCGTCATCGGGGTCGATGTCGGCGACGGGGAGGGCCTCGGGGGCCTCCTCGGGGCGAACGACGTCGGCCCAGTGCGAGGCGTCGCCCGGCAGATCGCCGTCGTGGCGCACGGCGATGACCGGCAACGACATCTCCTCGCGCAGCCCGTCGAGCACCGGGGCGGCCCGCTCGAGGCGCTCGCTGTCGACGATGAGCAGCTTGGGACTGGCGTCTCGCAGCCCGTACTCCATCTCGGGCGTGGTCCACCAGGCGTTCATGCCGACCAGCGCCGCCCCCACCGAGATCGTGGCCCAGTAGCTGATCACCCACTCGGGGTAGTTGCGCATGGCGACGGCCACACGATCACCGGACCCGATGCCGAGGAAGTGCAGGTGATCGGCCAGCGAGCGCACCGCTGCGCCGACCTCGGCGTAGCTGAGGTGCTCGTCCTCGTAGACCAGGTAGGGCGCGTCGCCGTTGCCGGCGGTCAGCTCCCACACCGTGCGCATCGTCGGCGGTGCCTGGGCGAAGACGCGCACGGGTACGCCACGCACCTCGATGTCGGTCATGGCGAACGGGGCGCCCGGGGCGATCAGCTCGTCCCAGGCGGCGCGGTAGTGCTCGATCATGCCGCCAGTCTCGCCGCTCGCATGGCGCCGGTCACATCTGATCGGGCGGGGCCGGGCGCAACCCAGACCACAGCGACCCGCGGCGTCCTATCGTGCGACCCCTCGGACCCAGGAGGGACAGACTGTGCAGGACTTCAACGGCAAGACGGTGCTCATCACCGGCGCGTCCTACGGCCTCGGCGAGGGCTTCGCCGAGAGCTTCGCCGCAGCCGGGGCCGACCTGGTGTTGACCGCTCGCAGCGCCGAGCTGTTGAAGGCGGTGGCCGAGCGGTGCCGCGAGCAGGGCGCCAAGGTGACCGTCGCCCCGGGTGACGTGTCGGTCGAGGAGGACGTGGCCCGGGTGGTCCAGGCCGGTGTCGACGCCCATGGCCGCATCGACGTGCTCGTCAACAACGCCGGGGTCAGCGATCTGCGGGGCATGCCGCCTGAGCACTTCGACCGCCAGACCTTTGACTGGATCCTGTCCATCGACCTCACCGGCGCCTTCATGTACCTGCGCGAGGTGGGCCGCCACATGCTGGGCGCCGGCGGTGGGTCGATCGTCAACATCTGCTCGATCATGGGCCACGGCGGCAACGAGATGAACGTGATCGCCTACACCGCCGCCAAGGGCGCGCTGCGCAACATGACGCTCCAGCTCGGCACCGAGTGGGCCGACCGGGGGGTGCGGGTCAACGCCGTCTCGCCCGGGTTCATCATCACCGAGATGGTCCGCCCGGCCCTGGAGGGGCTGGGGATGGACCGCTGGATCGCCAGTCGCACGCCGATGCGCCGCTGCGGCGAGCTCGAGGAGATCGTCAAGCCGGTGATGTTCCTCGCCTCTGACGACGCCAGCTACATCACCGGCGTGGACCTCGCCGTCGACGGGGGCACCAACGCCTCCAACGGCACGTTCCAGATCCCGCCCATCCACTTCGAGTGGAACGGCGACCAGCAGCCCGTCGGCGATGGCTACCCCGGCATCGTCGAGCGGCCCGACTGGTACCAAGCGCTGTCGGCGGGGATCCCCGGTGTCCACTTCCCGATGCCCGAGGCGCCCTGACCCTGTCGCCGGTCGCCCCCAGGCGACGTCGCCGCTCGAGTTCGTAGGATCGCCGAGGTGGGTGGACCCGACGAGCCGCTGCCCGACGGGCGACCGGGCGAGGAGCCGCTGCCCGACGGGCGACTGCGCGACGAGCCGCTGCCCGACGATCGGCTGACCGGCGTGGCACTTCCCGAGGGTGTCGACCCGGCCGATCTCCGCGCTGCGCTGCGACGAGCCGGTGCCGTGTTCGCCTACGTCCACGGCAGCCGGGTCAGCGGCCTGCACCACCAGTGGTCCGACCTCGACGTGGCGGCCTGGTTCGGCCGGGTAGTCGGCGCCTGGGAGATCCGCGTGCCGCCCGGGGTCGACCTCATGGTGCTCGACACGGCCGGCCTCGAGCTGGCCGGGCGGGTCGCCCAACACGGCGTGCTGCTCCTCGACGACGATCCCCCCGTGCGTGTCAGGTGGCAGGCCGACCGATCCAAGCGGTACCTCGACGAGGCGCACCGCCGCGCCCAGCTCGTCCAGACGGTCCTGGGCGGTGGTTGACGCCGTCCGTCTGGCCCGGTTGCTGCAGCGCCTCGGCGACCAACTCGCCCACCTGCGCACCCATGCCGCTGAGGACCGTTCGCGCCTCCGCCACGACGAGGTCCGCCTGTCCAGCGCTAAGTACCGGTTCGTGACGGCGACCGAGGCAGTGCTCGACATCGCCCACCACCTCCTCGCCTCCGAGCTGTGGGGACCGGCCGACGATTCGGCGGGTGCGGTCCGGGTGCTGGCCCGCCACGGGGTGGTCGACGGCGAGCTTGCCGAGCGTCTGGCCCTCGCCGTGGGCTTCCGCAACGTCTTGGTGCACGGCTACGCCGACGTCGACGACGACCTGGTCGTCGCGCACCTCGACGACCTCGACGATCTGGACGCGTTCATCGAACAGGTGCGCACCTGGGCGAGCCGTCGCTGATCGTGGGTCTGATCTCGCCCAGCCCCGAGGTCGTCGGTCCCTCAGCGCCAAGCCCGGCGCTAGCAACGAGCGGGCCGACCGGTCGAGCAGCTCGACCTCGGCTGGTGGTGGGCCGACCCCGTCGCCGCACTCGGCGTCGTCGCCTTCTTGGTGCGCGAGGGCATCGACCTCCCTCCGAGACGACCACGTCGACGACTGCTGCGGACCGCTCCGGTCACAGCGTGCCGGTGTCGTCCGCTCGGACCGAGGGGGCCCGGCGCTCGCCGGCCCGCCCTCTACCATCGCCCGGTGACCACCGAGCTGCCCCGTTCGCCCATGGACCGGGCGTTCCTGACCAACACCGACGGCGTCACCGAGGTGGTCCTGGTCCGCCATGGCCAGCAGCGCTTCCCGACCGACGTGCGCGCTGCGGTGCCAGAGGACTGGCGTGATCCGCCCCTCACCGAGCTGGGCGAGCGCCAGGCCGAGGCGACCGGCCGGCACCTCGGCGGCGAGCGGGTCGACGCGGTGTACTCCAGCCAGCTCCGCCGAGCCAACGACACCGGGGCCGCGGTCGGACGGGCCCACGACCTCGACGTCACCGTGGTGCCCGAGCTCGAGGAGATCCACATGTTCCGCGACGTCCCTGCGGACAAGACGGCGATGGACGTGGTGGGCCCACTGCTGCTGGCCGGCTACCGGGAGCGCTTCGCCCGGGTCCGGCGCTGGGACGTCTATCCGCACACCGAACCGAGCCTGGAGTTCCGCCGCCGGGTCAACGGCGCCATCGAGGGCATCATCGACGCCCACCCGTCCCAGACGGTGGTGATCGCCTGCCACGGCGGGGTGATCAACGCCTACCTCACCGAGCTGCTCGGCGTCGCCGAGGACATGTTCTTCCGTCCCGCCCACGCATCGGTGCACCGCATCCTCGCCAAGGACGACCGTCGCGTCGTGCTGTGCCTCAACGAGGTCCGTCACCTGCTCGCCCCCGACGACATCCTCACGTTCTGATCACCGCGCCGGCCGCGCCGAGGTGGGGATCGCGGTCGGTCAGGGCCAGCGACGGGGCGCACCCTCCCAGCGAGCGGCCGGGTCCTGTACGAGGTAGGCGGCGAGCAGCGCGTAGAGCTCGGGGTGAGCGGCTTCGAGCTCGGGGCCCCGCCCCAGGAACGCCTCGACCGCCACGGCGAAGAACTCGGCGGGGTTGGTGGCGGCGTAGCGCCGCAGCACCGCATCGCGCTCTCCGGCCCGCAGCGCCTCGTAGATCGGCGTGCACACCTCGACCCACCGGCGGGTCACGGAGGCGTCTGCGAGCGGGGGCGTGCCGTCGAGCAGGCCGTCGGCGAGGTCGAGGTGGTGGGCGAGCTCGTGGGCGACGACATCGCTGCCCCGGCGAGGTGATCGGGCGGCCCGGCGGGCGTCGGACCACGACACCACCACCGGCTGTCCCGCCGCCATCTGCCCAGCGATGTGACGGGGCCCGTCGGTCATGGTGCCGACGACGGGCCCGGGGCGGGGACGTCGGTCGACGAAGGGACGCTGACGGACCAGCACCGTGCCGATCCCGTCGAAGGCGTCGGCGGCCAGTCCCATGCCCAGGACACCCGCCTGTCCGGCGATTACCGCCCGGATCTCGTCGTCGAGCGCCAGCCCCCGCGCCGCCTGCCAGCGCACCCGACGCCCGAACGCCGAGGCCACGACCAGCACCCGGGCACGTTCGTCGTCGGCGAGCACGTCCCAGGTCCGAAGATGGGCGCCGAGCAGCTCGCCGAGCCGAGCGGGGTCGAACACGTCCACCCGACAAGGGTGGCGCGACGCCGCCCCACCCACTCACCGTCCCCGAAATTGCGGACCGCAGCGGCACGACACCCCGCCCCGCAATTCAGCCGAGGCCACATCACCCCCCGAAATTGCGGACCGCAGCGGCACCACACCCCGCCCCGCCCCGCAATTCAGCCGAGGCCACATCACCCCCCGAAATTGCGGACCGCAGCGGCACGACACCCCGCCCCGCTCCGCAATTTCGAAGGCCGCCGGGCCGCCGGGCCGCGGGCCGCCGGGCCGCCGGGCCGCTGAGGGCCTTCGCCGGACCTACCGGAGGTGGGCGAGGCCGGCTCGCACCTCGTCGACGAACGCCGCCGGTCGCTCCATGGCGGCGAAGTGCCCGCCCGCGGACGGCCGCCCGAAGTGGCGCAGATCGGGGTAGCGGGCCTCGATCCACCGCCGGGGCGGTCGGAAGATCTCCTGGGGGAACAGGCTCACCCCGGCGGGCACCCTCACCTGGCGGTTCTCAGCGGAGAACACCCCGAAGCTCTCCCAGTACAGCCGGGCCGAAGACGCCCCGGCCGACGACAGCCAGTACATCATCACGTTGTCGAGCAACCGGTCGCGAGAGAACACGTCCTCGGGGTGACCGTCGTGGTCGGACCAGGCCCAGAACTTCTCGACGATCCACGCCGCCTGGGCGGCCGGCGAGTCGACCAGCCCGTAGCCGACCGTCTGAGGCCGGGTGCGCTGCTGGGTCGAGTACCCCGACTCGTGCTCGGTGTAGCGGGCGAAGCTGGCCATCGCCGCATCGACCTCGGCAACCTCGGCCGCAGAGAGCTCGCCGTCGTCGGGCACGGGCAGCCCCAGGGGCATGTTGACGTGGATGCCGGCAAGGCCCTCGGGGGCCTGGATGCCGAGCACGGTGGTCACCGCCGCCCCCCAGTCGCCGCCCTGGGCGGCCCAGCGGTCATAGCCGAGGCGGCGCACCAGCTCGGCCCAGGCGCCGGCGATGCGCCCCACGTCCCAGCCCGGTTCGGTCGGCTTGTCGCTGAAGCCGTACCCCGGCAGCGACGGCAGGATCAGGTGCACGGCGTCGGCCGCGTCGCCGCCGTGGGCGACGGGATCGGTCAGCGGGCCCACCACGTCGCAGAACTCGATGATCGAGCCCGGCCAGCCGTGGGTCATCACCACCGCCAGGGCGTCGGGCTCGGGTGAGCGGATGTGGCATGCGTGGATGCCGAGCCCGTCGATGGTCGTCCGCACCTGCGGCCACTCGTTCAGGCGCGCCTCGGTAGCCCGCCAGTCATAGGACTCTCGCCAGTGCTCGCACAGCTCTCGGGCGTAGGCCAGCGGCACGCCCTGGGACCAGTCGTCCACGGTCTCGGGCTCGGGCCAGCGGGTGCGCCCCAGCCGCTCGTGAAGGTCGTCGAGGGCGGCGTCGGGGATCTCGATGCGGTACGGGACCAGTTCGTCAGCGGACACAGCCACCACCTCTCGACGGCCTCGGCATCGGTTCGACCCTACGACGGCCGGCGGTGCTCGCCGAAGAAGTCGACGATGATGGCGCTGGCGTCGAGGTCGGCGGCCGGACCGAGGGTGGCGAGCGCACCCGGCCACTCGTGCAGGCCGCCCTCGATGACGTAGAGGCCGACGTCGGTGCCCGCCGGACACGGCCACCGCCGCAGGGTGGTGTCGTCGGTGAGGTCAGCGAGCTCGACCGGGGCCTCCTCGCACCCCGCCGCAGCCGCCAGGGCGGCGACGTTGCCGGGGATGTCACCCAGCACGGCGCCGGCGCCGAACAGGTCGGCCAGCGCGCTGGTGAGCGGGGTGTCGGCGCCGTCGAAGGAGACGACCGGATCGGCGGTGCCGTGGAAGGCCACCACGTCGACCGCGGGGCCCGGCGCGCACCCGTCGGGGTCAGCGGCGGTGGCGGCCACCGGGGCGACGGCGGCGACGAGCTCGGGGGCCCGACAGGCGAGCGCCGAGCTGAGGATGCCCCCGTAGGACATGCCGGTGGCGAACACCGCGGACTCCTCCACGCACCACGTCTGGTCGAGGTGGTCGACCAGCGCCCGGGCGAAGGCGACCGAGTCGGTGTCGGCGTCATCGACATCGACCCCGGCGAGGGGCCAGCGCCGGGGCAGGCCGGTTCCGTCGGGCGAGACCACCAGGGCCCCCGCTCGGGCGGCGTCGTCGTCGAGCTGGGCGTAGGCGGCCTGGCTGGCGCCGTCGCCGCCAAGACCGTGGAAGTTCATGATGAGCGGCGCTGGACCGGCCGCCAGGTCATCGGGGACGAAGAGCACGTACTCCCGGTCGGCGGTGGCGAACTCGACCGACCCCTCGACGTGACCCCGTTCGTCGGGACGTTCGCAGTCTGTGAGGCCGGGGCCCGCCCCGGGGTCGGGGGCGGCGCCGGGCTCAAAGCGCCGCTCGGGGGCCCCGTCGGTGGACCGGGCCCCGTCGGTGGACCGGGCCGCGTCGTCGCCGGGCGATGCGCCGTCGGGGCGCTCAGCCCGAGACGCTGGCGCCTCGGCGCCCGATGGGGGCGCCGGACCCGCCGCATCGTCAGCGTCAGCGCAACTCGTCGAGGTGAGTCCGAGCGCCACGACGATGGACACGACGCCGAGCCGGCGACGCCACCGTGGACGGCGGGCGCCGGACCCACCGGTGGCGCCGGACCCACCGGTGGCGTAGGGCTCACCCACCGCCGGTGGCGTCGAGGTCGAGCCAGACGGTGGTGTCGGCGGCCACGGTCCCCTCCACCGCGCCGCCACTGGAGATGACGACGGGCGCCTCGGACCACTCCGCCGGCAGATCGGCGGTCGTGGAGCCGAAGTTGGTGACACAGGCGAACGAGCGATCGACGAAGGAGACCACGTCGGGGGCCATGGTCAGCCACCGCACCTCGCCGGTGTTGAGACCCCGATCGCGCTTGACGCGTCGCCACCGCAGCGCGGCCCGGTACATCTCGAGCGTCGAGTCGGGCTCGCCGGTCTGCGCCTCGACCGAGCGGTCGCCGAACCACGCCGGCTGGGGCAGCCAGGACGCCCCCGACCCGAAGCCGAACGATGGGCCGTCGGTCGTCCACGGGATCGGCACCCGGCAGCCGTCACGACCCTTGGCGGTGTGCTCGGATCGCTCCCACACCGGGTCGTCGAGCACGTCGAGGGGCAGATCGTGGACCTCGTGCAGGCCGAGCTCCTCGCCTTGGTACAGGTAGGCCGAGCCCGGCAGGGCCAGGATCAGCAGCGTCGCCGCCCGGGCGCGACGCAACCCGAGGTCGCGATCGAGGGCGTCGTGGGGCCCGTCGAGCAACCAGGCCCGCCAGGCGGTGCCCGGGGGCAGGCCGTAGCGGGTGGCGTGGCGCACGACGTCGTGGTTCGACAGCACCCACGTGGCGGCCGCTCCCGCCTCGCTCGCCGTGCGCAGCGACCCCCGGACCGTGGCCCCCAGCGACGCCGCTGACCACTCGGCCTTGACGACGTCGAAGTCGAAGGACTGGTGGTACTCGTCGGGCCGCAGGTACAGCCCGAGCCGCTCGGGGGTGACCCACGCCTCGGCCAGCAGCACCCGGGTCGGCTCGTAGGTGTCGAGCACCGCCCGCCACCCCCGCACGATCTCGTGCAGCTCGTCGCGATCCCAGAACGGGTGGTCCTCTGAGGAGTCCGACTCGAGCAGCCCGGCCTCGTGGCCGACGTCGGGGTAGTCGTCGTCCTTGGCCAGGCCGTGGGCGACGTCGACCCGGAAGCCGTCGACACCCCGGTCGAGCCAGAACCGCAGCACGTCGTCGATGGCGGCCCGCACCTCGGGGTTGGCCCAGTTCAGATCGGGCTGGGTGACGTCGAACAGGTGCAGGTACCACTGGCCGTCGTCGAGACGGGTCCAGGCCGGGCCGCCGAACACCGACCGCCAATCGGTGGGCGGCTCGGTGCCGTCGGGCCCCGAACCGGGGCGGAAGTGGTACCAGTCCCGAGCCGGGTCACCGGGCGCGGCCGCCAGGGCACGCTGGAACCAGGCGTGGCGGTCCGAGGTGTGGTTGGGCACCAGGTCAGCGAGGATGCGCATGCCCGAGGCGTGCACCGCCGCGATCAGCGCCTCGGCATCGGCCAGGGTTCCGTAGCGGGGATCGATGTCACAGAAGTCGGCGACGTCGTAGCCGCCGTCTCGAAGCGGTGACGGGTACCACGGGTTGATCCACACGGCGTCGACGCCGAGGTCGCGCAGGTGCTGGAGGCGGTCCTGGATGCCGGCGAGGTCACCGGTGCCGTCGCCGTCGGCGTCGGCGAAGGACCTCAGGTAGATCTGGTACACCGCCGCGTCGGCCCACCACCGAGCGTCTGCACCCTCGGGCGCCACGGTCGAAGCGGTCACGGGCTCGTGCGGCGTGCTCACAGAGGTCGGAAGCTACCGGCGCCCCGCCCCGTTGCCCCCTCGCCAGCTCGCCGGCCCGCTCGCCGACTCAGACGCCTCGAGCGTCGATGGCATCGGCGCGGTACGGCTCGATCATGATGCACTCGCCGGGGCACTCCTCGGCGGCGTCGATGGCGGCGTCGAGCACGGCGTCGGGGATGCGGGCGAGGCCCTTGGGGCCATCAGGGCCCCGGCCCGGCCCGCTCTGGCCGTCGAACACCAGCGTCTCGCCGAAGTGCTGCGCGTCCTCTCGGACGACCCACAACCCGTCTTCTCGAGGCTCGAAGGTGTCGGGGCAGATCTCTGAGCAGATCCCGTCGCCGGTACAGAGGTCCTGGTCGATCCAGACCATGAACGCGGTGCTCATGCCCGCGACGCCCGGTAGGCGCTCAACCGGTCGATGCGCCGGACGTACTCGGCGCTGCGGCCGAAGCGGCGGGCGATCGCCTCGTCGCTCTCGCCCCGCTCGCGCAGCGCCCGGACCCGGGCCTCCACGGCCGCCGGGGCGCGATGGGCCGCCGGCCCGGACCGCTCGATGCCCGACAGCTCGAGGATGCGGCGCACCTGTCCGGGCGAGCGGCGCACCCGCTGGGCCACCTCATCGACGCCCAGCCCGTCGTCGCTCATGGCGATCACCCGGCGTTCGATGGGTCGCAGGTCCAGGCGCATGTGGCCATCGTACCGGGAGCTGCTCGCGCCCTGCCCGGTCCGCTCACCCGACCGCCCCGTCTTCGGTGCGCACCCCCCGCACGTCCCCGGAGGTCTCACACCGGTGGGCGACCAGGGTTGGCCGCTCAGCGATACTGGCGTGGTGAGCGACGACCTCAACGTGCTCGGCGGTCCCCTCGAGCTGTGCGGCACCGATCCGATGACCGGCTTCCACCGCGACGGGTGCTGCACCACCGGCCCCCAGGATCTCGGCAGCCACACCATCTGCGCCGTGGTCAGCGAGGAGTTCCTCACCCACCAGCGCAGCATCGGCAACGACCTCACGACCCCGGTGCCGGCCTACCGCTTCGCCGGGCTGTCCCCCGGGGATCGCTGGTGCGTGACCGCCCGCAACTGGTTGCGAGCCGAGCGCGACGGCGTCGCCGCCCCGGTGGTGCTGGCCGCGACCCACGAGCGTGCCCTGGACGTCGTGCCGATCGACGCCCTCGAGGCCAACGCCGTCGACGTCCCGCCCGATCTGAGCTCGCTCGAGACCTAAGCCCGCCGGGGTGGGACCTGCCGCCGCCCGCCCCGGGGCCCACTCGTCGCTGAGCCGCCCGCCCCAGGAAGGAACCGCCCGTGCAGGTGCTGCGAACGCCCGAGGACCGCTTCGAAGGACTGGCCGATCACGACCCCGTGCCGCACTACGCCGAGGTGACCGACGACCAGGGCCCGGCCGTGCGCATGCACTTCCTCGACGAGGGCCCGCCTGATGGCGCACCCGTGCTGTTGATGCACGGCGAGCCGACGTGGAGCTTCCTCTACCGCCACATGATCCCCGTGCTGGTCGAGGCCGGGCACCGCTGCATCGCCCCTGACCTGATCGGCTTCGGGCGCAGCGACAAGCCCGCATCCGTCGACGACCACACCTACGCCCGTCACGTGGCCTGGACCCGTGACCTGGTCGAGACGCACCTCGACCTGAACGGCATCACCCTGTGCTGCCAGGACTGGGGCGGGCTGATCGGCCTGCGGCTCGTGGCCGCCGATCCGGACCGCTACGCCCGGGTCGTGGTGGCCAACACCGGCCTGCCCACCGGTGACCAACCCATGACCGAGGCGTTCTCGCGCTGGCAGCGGTTCTCGCGCGAGGTCGACGAGATGCCCGTCGGGCGCATCATCGACGGCGGCACCACCACCGAGCTCGCTCCCGAGGTCATCGCCGCCTACGACGCCCCCTTCCCCGACGAGACCTACAAGGCTGGGGTTCGCATCCTCCCCTCGCTGGTGCCGACGGCGCCCGATGACCCCGCTCGGGCCGACCAGCTGGAGGCCTGGGAGGTGTTGGAGCGATTCGAGCGGCCCTTCCTGTGCGCCTTCGGCGACTCCGACGCCATCACCGCTGGCGGCGAGCGGGTCTTCCTCGACCGCGTGCCGGGCACCCGGGGACAGGCCCACACCACGATCGCCGGCGCGGGTCACTTCCTCCAGGAGGACCGCGGGCCCGAGCTCGCCCAGGTCATCGTCGAGCTCATCGCCGCCACCACCTGACGCCGCGGCGGGCGTGATGGGTCTGCCCCCAGGCCGGGGGCGGGCGAAGGCGGGTCGTCAGCCGGGTGCGGGCGGGGGCGGGCCGCCCGAGCGCAGATCGCCCTGCCAGCCGTTGCGGTGCACGACCTCGGCGAGGGGGCGGCGCTGCACCGGGCCGAAGCGACCTTCGGGCCAACCCAGGGGGATCGTCGCCGCGATGCGGATGTCGTCAGGGATCGCCAGCACCTCGCGCACGGTCGGCTCGGCCACGCCGTGCAGCGTGGTGAAGGTGGTGCCGAGCCCGAGGGCCCGAGCGGCCAGGATGAGGTTCTGGGCGGCCGGGTACAGCGCGGACCAGGTGAAGCGCTCGTCGGGACGTCCCGGGGGGTAGACGACCGGGCCGGTGACGAAGATCAGCACCGGAGCGTCAGCCAGCGCATCGATCAGCCGGGCCGTGCCGTCGAGCATCAGCCGGGTGCTGCGATCGGGCCGAGGCATGGCCCGCACCCGGTCGGCCATGGCGGCTCGCACCGCCTCGGCGATGGGGACCTTCTTGGCGGGGTCGTCGACCACGACGAGGTCCCACGCCTGGCTGTTGCCCGGGCTGGGGGCTCGCGTCGCTGCGAGCAGGACCCGATCGATCAGCTCGGGCGCCACGGGGTCGGGCTTGAGGTGCCGCATGGCGCGGCAGGTGTCGACCACCTCGAAGAAGTCCACGACGACACACTGGCCGGCTGCTCCCGGGGCCACAAGTGAGCTGTCGATCCCCGCGTCTCGGGCCGGAGATGACCGCGCTCGGGATGACACCGCCCATCCGGTGGGTTCTCGGGTGGTGCGCCGCCGCCCTGTCCTCGCCGCCCTGCTCGTGGCGCTGAGCGCCCTGGGCCTCGGCCTGGTGGTCGCCGGCGCCGATGACGGGCCCGCCGACGACGGCCCGGTGACCTTCACCGTGGACCAGATCCCCGGTAGTGCACCCCGTGACGTGGCCTCGGCCCTCGACGACCGCTTCGACCCGTCGTTCCCGGCGCCGCTGGTCGACCCCGGACGCATCGTGGCGGGCGGGCCACCTCCCGACGGCATCCCCCCCATCGACGAGCCCCGCTTCCAGCGCGCCACCGATGTCGAGTGGATCTCACCCCGCGAACCGGTGCTGTCGGTCGAGCTCGACGACCGGTCCCGGGCCTACCCGGTGCAGATCATGACCTGGCACGAGATCGTCAACGACACCGTCGGCGATCGCCCCCTCACCGTGACCTACTGCCCGTTGTGCAACTCGGCGGTGGTCTACGAGCGTCGCCTGGACGACGCCACGACCCTCACGTTCGGCACCTCGGGCAGCCTGTTCAACTCTTCGCTCGTCATGTACGACCGCCAGACGCAGAGCTTGTGGACCCACTTCGACGGCGCCGCCGTCGTCGGGCACCTCGCTGGGCAGCGCCTCGAGCTGATCCCGGTGGCCACCGTCGCCTGGGAGGACTTCCTCGCCGCACATCCCGACGGCCTGGTCCTCAGCCGTGACACCGGGGTCGACCGGCCCTACGGGCAGAACCCCTACCCGGGGTACGACGACATCGACACCACCCCCTTCGCCCTCGACGGCGAGGTGGACGGGCGTCTGGCCGCCCAGACCCGCGTCGTCGCGGTGCGGGGCGACGATGGGGCCGTGGCGATCGTGCGCGACGGGCTCGCCGAGGCCCGCACCACCGTCGCGGAGGTCGACGGCGAGGAGGTCGTCGCGCTGTTCGAACCCGGCGCCGTGTCGGCCCTCGACACCCGCGAGATCGCCGAGGGGCGCAGCATCGGCGGTGTCGGGGTGTTCCGCCCAGCCATCGACGGCCGGCCCCTCAGCTTCAGCCGAGCCGACGGCGGGGGCTTCGTCGACGCCGAGACCTCCAGCGCCTGGAACGTGCTCGGCCACGCCGTCGAGGGGCCCCTGGCCGGCCGGCGCCTCGAACCCGTCGAGCACCTCGACACCTTCTGGTTCGCCATCGCCGCCTTCGAACCCGACACCGTCATCGTCGACCCCTGAGCGGCGCGACCGGCGCCCAGAACCGCTCTACCGTGCAGGGCCATGACGTCGCCCGACGGCTCCGCCGGCCCACCCGTGCGTGCGCGCCACCTCCCCGCCGCGCCGATCGACGGCGGGGCCTGAGCGAGGGTGGCTCGACTGCTACGTCCCCGCCTGTCGGGTCCGGTGGCCCTGCGGACGCTGCTCGGCGCCGGCGGCCCGGTGCTCGCTCCCGGCGCCTTCGACGGTCTGAGCGCCCGGCTCGTCGAGGCCGCCGGCTTCGAGGCGGTGTACATGACGGGGTTCGGCTCAGCGGCGTCCCGCCTCGGGCGTCCCGACGTGGGCCTGCTCGACCTGTCCGAGATGGTCGACACGGCCCGACGGGTGGTCGCAGCGGTGGACGTGCCCGTCGTCGCCGACGCCGACACCGGGTACGGCAACGCCATCAACGTGGTCCGCACGGTCCAAGAGCACGAGCGAGCCGGGGTGGCGGCGCTGCACCTGGAAGACCAGGTCAGCCCGAAGCGATGCGGGCACACCGCCGGCACAGCGAGCGTGACCGCCGACGAGTTCGCCTCCAAGATCGCCGCTGCGGTCCAAGCTCGTTCACCCGAGGGCCCGCTGATCATCGCCCGCACCGACGCGCGGGCCACCGAGGGCTACGACGCTGCTGTCGAGCGGGCGCGCCGCTACCGCGACGCCGGCGCCGATCTGTGCTTCGTCGAGGCGCTCACCGGCGCTGACGAGCTGGCCCGCCTGCCCCGTGATCTCCCCGACGTTCCGCTGGTGCTCAACTGGGTCGAGCAGGGCCGCACCCCCCCGGTCGGCCTCCACAGCATCGCCGAGTGGGGGTACGCCCTGGTGATCTTCCCCCTCACGGCCCTGCTGGCGGCCACATCTGCGATGCGCTCGACCCTCGCTGACCTGCGCCGTCTGGGCACGCCGCCAGCGCGCTCCGAGGTGCCCGCCGGGGTCGGTGAGATGACCGAGCTGCTCGGCCTCGGTGAGATCGACGAGCTCCGCCAACGCTTCCCCTGACGCCGCTCGCCGCTTCCCCTGACGCCGGTGGCGAGGTGGCTCAGGGACCGGGCGTCAGGCCGCGACGCAGGTGCCGCCAGTCGGGTCCGAAGGGCGGCGCGTGCTCCAGGCGACGGCGGTCCCAACCCGCCAGGTCCGCAGCCAGGGCGTAGGTGCTCTGGAAGAAGCCCGCCAGCTCGGCGTCGGGATCTGGGGCCGCAGCCACCGCGTCATAGGGCAGGGCGAACTCGCCGAGGTCCTCGAGCCACCTGGCCTGGGCGGGAACGACGGATCCCTCGGCGAAGCCGTCGGGCGCCGGGTAGGCGTAGGAGTAGAAGATCGGGGTGGGGCTCTGGCGGGTGCCGGGCCAGAACCCGCAGCTCGACACCTCGTGGGAGTAGGCCTCCCTGGTGACGTCGTCGGGCAGGCTGGGGACACCGCCCGGGTGGGCGGGCGCCTCGGCGCCGCTGAAGCGGGTGACGGCCAGGTCGAACCCGCCCCAGAAGAAGTGGACGGGGCTGGCCTTGCCGGCGAACCCCGCCCGGAAGCGGGTCATCACCCGCTGGGCGTGCACGAGCGCCCGCCACAGCGCTCGGGCGTGGTCGGGGTCGTAGGCCCCGTGGATGGTGTCGTCGGGGAAGGGGATGGCATCGACGATCTCACTCGGCACGGGGTCGATCTCGACCGGCATCCCGACCGCGGCCATCGCTCTCATCACCGCGTCGTAGAAGTCGGCCACGGTTCGCGGGCGCAGCTCGACGGTGCGCCGTTCGCCCGTGGTCGTCACCAGGATGAGCTCGCCGACGAGCAGATCGAAGGCCAGCTCGAACCCGCCACCGGCGTAGGGCACCAGCGAGGTACGCAGACCGGTCGGTGAGACGTAGAGCGGGACCGACCACGAGTGGTTCACCCACGGTGCGCAGACCATCCGCACCTTGCCAACGATCTGGGTCCACAGGTGCAACGTCTCGAGGGTGTCGGACCACCCGTCGACGGGCAGCTCGTGCCACTCGGTCGTCGGTGACGGCCCGGCGGCGCGCCGCGGCTCGCGCCCCGGGTGCGACACGCTGCTGGAGGAACGAGATCGACCGGTCACGGTGCGTGACCCCCGGGTGCGACGTGTGTGCGCCCGGGGGTCTCGATCAGACCGGCGGGGTCTCGCCGGGGCGGCGCTCTGGCCCCGACGACGACGGCGAGGTGCCCGGCGTCGTGCCCGGCGCCCCTGTCGGACCCGATGCGCCCGGCTCACCCGGAGTCGCTGAGGTGCCCGGCGTGGAGCCCGGTGACCGGTCGGCCGGGCCGGGCGTGGTGCCGGCGGGTCCCGGGGTGCCCGGGGTGGTGCCCGAGGGCCCCGTCGACGACGGCCCCGTCGACGACGGCCCCGTCGACGACGGCCCTGTCGACGACCCTGGCGCATCGTCGTCGTAGCGGGCTGCGGTCTTCTTGACCTTGTCAGCACCGGTGCGCAGCTTGTCGGAGTACTTGCCCTTGGTGCGCTGGTCGATCTTGTCGACCGCGGTGTCGACGCCCTTGGCGACCTGACCGCTGCGACCCTTGACCGCTCCCTTGACCTTGTCCATCAGACCCATGACGACGCTCCTGGCTGTGCGGGGGTGAGGCTCGTTCCTACCCGATCGGGGCCCGACTCGCACGTGTGCCGACCGAGAACGCGCAGATCGCTCGGTTTGCTCTGACTCCGTTGCGGGGACTGGCCACCGATCCGGCCGGCCCGTGATGCGAGCGGTTCGGTCCGGCGACCACGCCCCCGAGGGGGCAAGACGAGGAGCCACCGACGTGCGAGCGGTCACCTGGCAGGGTCGAAGGGACGTCCGGGTCGAGGATGTCCCCGACCCGACGATCGAGCAGCCCACCGACGCCATCATCCGGGTCACCCACAGCGGCCTGTGCGGCTCGGACCTGCACCTCTATGAGGTGCTGACGATGTTCATGCACCCCGGCGACGTGCTCGGGCACGAACCGATGGGCATCGTCGAAGAGGTCGGTTCGGCGGTGACGAACCTCACGGCGGGCGACCGGGTCGTCGTGCCGTTCAACATCTCCTGCGGCAGCTGCTACACGTGCGACCGCAGCCTCTACGCCCAGTGCGAGACCACCCAGGTCACCAGCCAGGACAAGGGGGCGGCCCTCTACGGCTACACCGAGCTGTACGGGCAGGTGCCCGGCGCCCAGGCCGAGTACCTGCGGGTGCCCCATGCGAACTTCGGCCCCATCAAGGTGCCCGAGGGACCCCCGGCCGAGCGCTTCGTGTACCTCTCCGACGTGGTCCCGACGGCCTGGCAGGCCGTCGAGTACGCCGCGGTGCCCGCCGGCGGCTCGGTCGTGGTCATCGGGCTCGGGCCCATCGGGCAGATGGCCGCCCGCATCGCTCGACACCGCGGCGCCGAGGTGGTGATCGGCGTCGACCGGGTGCCCGAGCGCCTCGCCCTCGCCGGCCGCCACGGCGTGAACACCCTCGACGGTCGATCGTCCGACGCCGTCGTGCTCGAGGCGATCCGTGACCTCACCGATGGGCGGGGTCCGGACTCGGCGATCGATGCCGTCGGGATGGAGGCCCACGGCGCCCCGGTGGCCGGGCTCGCCCAGCGGGCCGTGGGCCTGCTGCCCGACCCGCTCGCCGCTCCGCTGACCGAGCGGGCGGGCGTGGACCGCCTCAGTGCCCTGCGACTGGCGATCTCGGCGGTGCGTCGGGGCGGCACGGTGTCGATCAGTGGCGTGTACGGGGGGATGGTCGACCCCATGCCCATGATGACGATGTTCGACAAGGGGCTGACGCTGCGGATGGGCCAGGCCCACGTGAAGGCCTGGGTCGACGACATCTTGCCGCTCGTCACCGGCGACGACGACCCGCTCGGCACCGAGGACCTCGCCACCCACCGGGTCGGTCTCGAGTCGGCCCCTCAGGCCTATGAGATGTTCCAGAAGAAGACCGACGGCGCCATCAAGGTGCTCTTCACCCCTGGCAGTGACGGCGACGCCGTGCCGGCTGGCACCGCGACGACCCTCACCGCCACCACGAGCCCGGGAGGGCCCACACCATGAAGATCGGCATGACGCTGTCCTCAGAGGAGCACGGGCCCCGACGCCTCGTCGACCTCGCCCAGCTGGCAGAGGATGGCGGCTTCGAGTTCGTCTCGATCTCTGATCACTACCACCCGTGGGTCAGCGAGCAGGGCCACGCCCCGTTCGTGTGGGCGGTGCTCGGGGGGATCGCCGAGCGCACCGAGCGCATCGAGGTGGGCGTGGGGGTGACGTGTCCGATCATGCGCATCCACCCTGCGGTCATCGCCCAGGCGGCCGCCACCGCAGCGGTGATGCTCGAGGGTCGCTTCACCTTCGGCGTGGGCACCGGCGAAGCCCTCAACGAGCACATCCACGGCGATCGCTGGCCGCCGGCCGACGTGCGCCTGGAGATGCTGATCGAGGCGATCGACGTCATCCGCCAGCTCTGGACCGGTGACAGCGTCACCCACCGGGGCACCCACTACACGGTGGAGAACGCCCGGGTGCTCGACGTGCCGTCCGAGCCCGCACCGATCGTGGTCTCGGCGTTCGGACCGGAGTCCGCCCAGGCGGCTGGTCGCCACGGCGACGGGTTGTGGACCAGCGCCACCGCTTCGGAGCTGGTGGAGACGTTCACCGAGGCGGGGGGCACGGGGCCGAAGTGGGCCCAGATCACGCTGTGCTACGACACCGATGCCGACAGGGCGATCGAGACCGCCCATCGCATCTGGCCGAACACCGGGGTGCCGGGCCAGCTCTCCCAGGACCTGCCGACGATCCTGCACTTCGAGCAGGCCTCGTCGGTGGTGACGCCCGAGATGATCGCCGAGTCGACGCCGTGCGGCCCTGACCCCCAGCCGATCCTGGAGGCGATCGCCGAGGCCGAGGCGAACGGCATCGATCACGTGTACTTGCACCAGATCGGGCCCGACCAGGAGGGCTTCGTCAAGTGGTGGCGCTCCGAGCTGGCCCCTGCCCTGGGCCGCTGAGGCGACGTCGTCTGGACTCAGTCGGGCGGGGGCGGCAGGGTCGTGCCCCGGATGGCGAAGGACGACACGGGCCGGCGCGACGAGGGGTGCTCACGCTCCCGGAGCTCGTCGGGCAACGCTGCGGGGTCGCCCCGACGCCCCAGCACGAACCCGCAGATCACCTCGGCTGAGTCCCCGTCGACGCCGACCAACGCCCGCGCGTCGTCGAGCTCGATCCCGCCCAGCAGGTGCCCCGACAGTCCCAGCATGGTCGCCTGGGTGAGCATGGAGCCGGTCGCCGAACCGGCGTCGAAGTCACGGGAGCGGGCCATCTCGCCCTCCAGCTGGGTGCGGGCCACGACGAGTCCGACCACCGGCGCCGAGCGGGCCCACCGCCGGTTGCCCTCGACGAAGACGTCCAAGAACGCGGTGCGGTCGGGGTCCTCGGTGGCGTACAGGTAGTTCCAGGGCTGGTTGTTCAACCACGACGGCGCCCAACGGGCGGCCTCGAACACCGTGGCCAGCTCGGCGTCGGTCACCGGCTCGTCCGAGAACGAGCGCGGCGACCAGCGTTGGAGGAACACCGGTGCCACGTGCTCGGCGTCGGGCTGGCGAGACGACATCGGGGCTCCTCGTGCGGGTCTTCGACGACGGTAGGCGCGCACGACCGCGCCGCTGATCGAGCTGGCAGGATGGCAGCGGGCGTCGGGACATCCGGCGTCTCGGACCGACGCAGGGGGCACCTGGAGATGACCGAGACCGTCACCGGCACCGACCGATCGGCCGGCGTCAGCTACACCGAGCTGCTCGACCGCGACTCCCACCCGGTCAGCGAGGTGCTCCGGGCCGAGTCACCGCTCGAGCCGGGCAACACCCGGGTGCCGGCCCAGGTGTACACCTCAAGAGCCGTCCACGACCTCGAGGTCGACCGGCTCTGGAGCCGGGTGTGGCAGCTCGCCTGCCACGAGGACGAGGTGGCCGGGGTGGGCGACTACCTGGTCTATGACGTCGCCGACCTGTCGTTCCTCGTCGTGCGCACCGGGCCCGACGAGATCAAGGCGTATCGCAACGCCTGCCTGCACCGGGGTCGCCAGCTGCGTGAGCGCGACGGCATCGGGGCCAAGAACCTGCGCTGCGCCTTCCACGGCTGGGCCTGGAACCTCGACGGTTCGATGAAGGAGATCCCCTGTGAGTGGGACTTCCCCGACGTCGACGCCGCCACCATGACGCTGCCCGAGGCCCAGGTCGGTCGGTGGCACGGCCTGGTGTTCATCAACCCAGATCGCGACGCCGCTCCGCTCGAGGACTTCCTCGGCGACCTCGACGAGCACTTCACCCACCTGCCCTTCGAGCGTCGCTACAAGTCGGCTCACGTCGCCAAGGTGATGCGGGTCAACTGGAAGGCCTGCCAGGAGGCGTTCATGGAGTCGTACCACGTGGTGGCGACCCACCCGACGCTGATGGGCGACCTCGGCGACGCCAACAGCCGCTACGACGCCTACGGCAACTACTCGCGTGCGATCTCACCCCACGGCGTGGAGAGCCCCCACCTCGACGGCATGCCCCACTACGAGCGTCTCGACGACGGCCGGCAGTTCACCCGCTACCGCCATCCCATGAACGGCCACGTGTACGAGCGCATCACCGAGGGGTTGGTGCGCATCGTCGATCTCGACGGCAACGAGAGCCAGGCCACGAGCGAGGGCGAGTGGTTGGAGGGGCCGGTCACCCAACCCGACCCGCACCTGTGCCGCTGGGTGGGGGGGCCGCTGCTCGAGGGCATGGAGGACGTGCCCCTGATGCTGCCCGACCCCACCGATGATCCCGCCCAGCTGCGAGCCGGCCTCGCCCGGGCTCGGCGCCAAGCGCTCTCGGACCAGTTCGGCGACGCCATCGACGTCGAGGCGGTCAGCGACGCCGAGATGCTCGACGCGATGTACTACTCGGTGTTCCCCAACTGGTCGCCGTGGGGCTGCTTCCACAACCTCTTCTACCGGTTCCGCCCCAACGGCAACGATCCCGACACCTGCATCTTCGAAGTGATGATGTACCCGCCGGCGCCCGATGCGCAGGACCGGCCGGCCCCGGCGAAGATCCACTGGCTGGACATCGATGATGATTGGACGCTTGCCTCCGAGCTGGGGGCGGCGACCAAGATCTTCCAGCAGGACTCGATCAACCTGCCCCACGTGCAGCGAGGACTGAAGGCCCAGGAGCAACAGGAGGTGGTGCTCGCCTCCTACAACGAGACCAAGATCCGCCACTTCTACCGGCTCTACTTCGACCAGATGGGCCTGGACGCCGACGGGTTGCGACAGGTCGCGGCCGGCGGAGGCGTCGAGACCCCGGTCGGACTGCCGACGGCGTCGGCCCGGCCCGACTGATCCACCCCGCCGGCGTGACCCGGCGACGGTTTGGGCGGGCCTCACCCGCCGGTGTGACCCGGTGACGGTTCGGGCGGGGCTCACCGGGGAAGGGACGATGTCCATGCCGGAGGCATCGATGACCCGACCACCCACCTGCCCGCTCGCTCACGTTGGCCGATGGTGGCCCCGGTCACACGAGGTGACGGGCTGATGAGCGCCCAGGGGCCGACGACGCTCCCCGACGTGTCCGAATCGATGTGGCGCCGGCGTTCGGAGCCGCCGGTGTCGCGCACCGAGACGTTGCCGTCGTCGACCGACGTGTGCGTCATCGGGGCCGGCATCGCCGGGCTCTCGGTGGCGGCCCAGCTCGTGACCGCCGGCGTGGGGGTCACCGTCATCGACGCCGGTGACGTCGGGGCGGGGGTCACCGGCCACAGCACGGCCAAGGTCACGATCCTCCAAGACCTCGCCGCCCGTCAGATCGAACGGCGAGACGGTGAGGCGATGGCGCTGGACTACGTGCGGGCCAACCGCTTCGGGCTCGACTGGGTGGCGGCCCAGGTCGAGTCCGCCGAGATCGACTGCGCGCTCACGCGTCGCCCGGCGCTCACCTACGTCACCGAGCGCTCCCACATCGACCGCGTCGAGGCCGAGGCGCGCCTGTTGCGGCGCGCCGGCGAGGACGCCAGCGTCGTCGAGACCGGTCTGCCCTACCCGACCGCCGGGGCGGTGCGCCTCGGCGACCAGGGCCAGCTCGACCCGGTGGCGTTGACCCACGGCCTTGCCCGCCTCGTCGTCGACGGCGGCGCCACGGTCGTGCCCCGGGTCCGAGCGGTCGACGTCGACGACGGCGGGGGCGGGGCGACGGTCATCACCGACGCCGGCAAGATCACCGCCCGTTGGGTGGTGCTCGCCACCGCCCTGCCCTTCATGGACCGGGGCCTGTTCTTCGCCCGCTCCGCGGCCCGCAGCTCCCACGTCGTGGTCTGTGAGGTCGACCGCACGCCGCCAGAGGGCATGTACCTCTCTGATGACGGTCCGACGAGGTCGCTGCGCACGGCGACGAGCGCCGACGGCGCCGAGGTGCTGCTCGTCGGGGGCGAAGGCCACTCGACCGGGCAGGGCGGTGACACCCTCGAGCGCCAGCGATCACTGGCAGACTGGGCCGACGAGTACTTCGGCGTGCGCCGCGTCACCCACCGCTACATGGCCGAGGACTACACGACACCGGATCGGCGGCCCTTCGCCGGCCGTCTGGTCCCCGGCCCGTCCAGCCTGTTGACCCTGACCGGGTTCAACAAGTGGGGCTTCGCCAACGCCCCGGCCGCAGCTGCGGTGCTGGCCTCGATCGTCACCGACCGGCCGGCGCCGGATTGGGCGCAGGTCTACTCGACGACCCGGGTGCCCGTGCGGGGGCTGCCCGGGCTCGTGAGCAGCGGCGTCGACGTCGGCGTGCACTACGTCAAGGGGTGGGCGCGCCCGTTCCTGCCCGCTCGCAGCGAGGGACCCCGGGTGCGGCGTCGGGGCGTGCGCCCCGTGGCCGACTCGACCGCGGTGGACGGCACGCCCTGCGCGGTGTCGGGCATCTGCCCGCACCTCGGCGGCGTCGTGGCGTGGAACCCGGCCGCCGGCACCTGGGACTGCCCGCTGCACGGCTCTCGCTTCGACCGTGACGGCGTGATGGTCCACGGTCCTTCGACCGATGACCTCGCCCCGGCGAGCGGCTGAGGACGCCGGGCGCACGTCGACCCCGACGAGAGGAGCACGAAGCGATGCCCACCGACGACGAGGACCTGCCCGGGACCCTGGAGCGTTCCCCGGACAAGGCCCAGCGCACCTACACCGAGACCCTCGACTCGGCCCGCGACCAGTACGACTCCGAGGAGCGGGCCCACCGCACGGCCTGGTCGGCGGTCAAGCACAGCTTCGAGAAGGTGGGCGATCACTGGGAGGCCAAGGACCAGAGGGGCCCGTCCGATGACCGGGCGGCCAGCGATGACCCGGACGAGGGCGAGACGGCCGGCGGGGTCGACGAGCGAGGCCACACCAAGGCCGAGCTCTACGAGCGGGCCAGGGACCTCGACATCAGCGGTCGCTCGTCGATGAACAAGCACGAGCTGGCCCGAGCCATCGCTTGCGCCCAGGACTGAGCAGACCTCCCTCCCGCCCTCGACGACCCGAGCGGCCGACGGGGCGGGCGGGTCGCCGTCCCGGCCGAACCGGGACGAACGGCCCGGCGGCTCGCTACTGGCCCTGGGCCACCGAGAAGCCGGCCTCGCCGTCGAAGGTGTAGAGGTGCTCGGTCTTGATGACGTCGACCCCGGCGTCGACCAGGCGGCCGAGCAGATCGACGACCGCACGGGGGTTGACCGCCACGTCGCCGGCGACGGTCGTGAACCGGCACCGCCAGTGATCGGTGCGAAACGTCTCGGGCATGCCCTCGGGCCACACCATGACGCCACGGTTGGTCATCATCTGCAGATCGAGGCCGTCGCCGGCCTGGCGGCGCAGCTCGGTGGCGAGGGTCTCGGGATCACGCCCGGCCTCATCCCAGTCGCAGAACACGTCGATGCCGACGAGCTGCTTGTCGACCGGGGCAGTCGGTGAGGACTCGGGCACCTTCACCCCGGCGCCGGCGTAGGACACCGGCTCGAGGGTGCTCGGCTGCTCGCCGAGGTGGGCGATCACGGCGTCGGTGAAGGCCCCGGTGCTCATCGGGTCGCCCTCGGCGACCGTCGAGGCCATGTCGGGCGTCCGCGCCCCCGACTCGAGCGTGGCCAGCCACGCGTTCTTGACGAGCTGAGCGGCGTCGGGCATGCCGATGTGGACCAGCATGTGCACCGCCGCCACCAGCAGGCCCGAGGGGTTGGCGACCCCCCGGCCGGCGATGTCGGGCGCCGAGCCGTGCACCGCTTCGAACATGGCGGCCGACTCACCGATGTTGGCCGATCCGGCCATGCCGATCGAACCGGAGAGCTCTGCGGCGATGTCAGAGATGATGTCGCCGTAGAGGTTGAGCGTGACGACCACGTCGAAGCGCTCGGGCGCCACGGCCAGCCGGGCGGCGCCGATGTCGATGATCATGTGATCGCTCGTGATGTCGGGGTACTCGGCGGCGATCTCGTCGAAGACCTTGTGGAACAGCCCGTCGGTCACCTTCATGATGTTGTCCTTGGTCATGCAGGTGACCTTGCGACGGCCATAGGCCCGGGCGTACTCGAAGGCGTAGCGCACGATGCGCTCGGTGCCGGGCCGGGTGATGAGCTTGAGGACCTGGGTGACCTCGGGGGTCTGGCGGTGCTCGATGCCGGCGTAGAGGTCCTCTTCGTTCTCCCGCACGACCACGACGTTCATGTCCGGGTGCGAGGACGAGACGAACGGTGAGAACGCCTTGGACTGGCGGACGTTGGCGAACAGGTTCAGCGACTTGCGCAGCGTGACGTTGCAGCTCTTGTACCCGCCGCCCTGGGGGGTGGTGATCGGGCCCTTCAACAGCACGCCGGTCTCACGGATCGCCGCCCAGGCGTCTTGGGGGACGCCGGAGGCGACTCCGTCGAGGTAGGCGCGCTCACCGATGACGACCTCCTCGACGGCCAGCGGGACCTGGGCGGCGTCGAGGATGCGCAGGACGGCCTCGGTGATCTCTGGCCCGACCCCATCACCGGGGGCGACGGCGATGCGGCGGGGCTCGGGGCGGGTATCGGCGGTCGTGGGGGGCGTCACGGTCGTCCTCTCGCGGTTCGGTCCTGCGGCCAGTATGCAACCCGGCGCGGCGCGGTGACCCCAGGGGTCGGCTGGGACCTCTGGTCGGCTCAGGCCCCTGCTCGGTTCAGGCCCCCGGGGCGGGGACCCCGACCCGGGCGACCTCGAGCCGGCCGGTCGTGGTGGCAGCCGCCTGAGCGGAGGAGGCCGTGGCCGCAGTGCAGGCGACCAGGGTGCGTCCGTCGTCACCACCGAGCGCGCAGGCGTAGGCCGGCTGGCCGGTCACCACCCGGTCGGTGACGGTACCGCCCTCGGTCACGCGCAGCACCCCGCTGCCGGTGGCGTCGGCGACCCAGATGCCGTCGGCGGCGTCGACGGCGATGCCGTCGGGGGCGATGGCGCGACCGTCCTCGGTGCCGAGCGCGGCCCAGGTGCGCCGGTTGCGCAACGTGGCGTCGTCGCGCACGTCGAAGGCGGTGAGCTCGCTGCTGAAGGTCTGGGCGACGACGAGGGTGGTGCCGCCGCTCAGCAGAGCCATGCCGTTGGGGAAGGCAAGGCCGTTGACCACCGCGGTGGCGGTGCCGTCGGGCAGCACGAGGGCGAGCGACGCCGGCACCGGCCCGGGGGTGTCGAGCAGACCCTCGACGCCGTGGGTGGCCACCATGGCGTCGAGGTCGAAGCCGAAGTTGCCCACGTAGGCCCGCCCCTGGGCGTCGACGAGCATGTCGTTGCAGTGCCCCGTGGCGATGTGACCCAGCTCGGCGTGGGTGACGAGCCTGCCGTCGGCCTCACGGCGCAGCACCCGGCGCGACCGCATCGCCACCACGAGCAGGCGGCCGTCGGGCAGCCACCCGAGACCGGAGGGTTGCTCGTCGCCGTCCAGCTCGACCTCGATGCGTCGGGTGCCATCGACGTCGACGCTCAGCACGTGGTGGGAGTAGAAGTCGCTCAACCAGAACCGTCGGTCGTGCCACCGGGGGCCCTCCCCGAAGTGCAGGCCCTCGACGAGCACCTCGGCGGCACGGGTGGTGACCTCAGCGACCACGGGCGGCCCCCCCTCTCCTGCGTCACGACCACGCTAGCTGGCCCCGCCGTGGCGTCGTCCTGGCCGCATCGAGCGGCCGGACGATCCCTCAGGCGACGTTCCCTCAGGCGACGTTCCCTCAGGCGACGTTGACCACCGTGCCGAGGTGCGCCAGGCGCAGCAGCGCCGGGTGGTCGAGGACCTCCTCGACGGCGTCGGCCAGGGCGACGCGCATGCGGTCGGGGCTGTCGTGGGGGCGACGGGCGACGGCTCGGACGATGGCGCCGGCCACCGCAGGGGCGGCGAAGGACGTGCCGCTCCAGCGCACGAGCTGGGGACCGTTGCGGGCGGGCACGCCGGGCGCGAGCTCGAGGTCGTCGGGCGGGTCGGCGAGTGCGAGGTAGGGGTCGGGGATGACCGAGACGATGTCGACCCCCGGTGCACAGGCGTTGACCCACGGGCCGTAGTTGGTGAACGGGGCCGGACCGTGGGGGCCGAGGGCGGCGACGCCGATCACGTCGATGAGGGCGGCAGGGAACAGCGGACGGCACACCGCGTCGTTGCCGGCCGATGCGACCACGACCCAGCCGGCGTCGCGCAGGTCGGCGATGACGTTCGACGTGGCCGGGGGCGGGCGGTCGTCGAAGGTGTAGGCACCGAGGGAGATGTTGATGACACCCGGCGTGGCGTCCTGGCCGACGGTGGCCCACCAGTCGGCGAGGGCTCGTCCGACGGTGGCGTCGGTCGAGACGCCGAAGCTCGTCATGACGCCGAGTTGCTCGACCGCCGATGCCGACGAGCACCGGCGGATGACGCCCTCGATGAACAGGTGGTGGCCGAAGACGGGATCGAGGGTGCCGTCGTCGTCGAGGTCACCGGCCACGGTCACCGAGGCCGGGATCGGTCCGAGATCAGCGATCTCGGCTCGCACGCTGCGCCCGATCTCGACCCGTCGGGCGAGGGCGTCGGCAGGATCGCCGGCGCGCTCCCACGGGGTGGTGTCACAGACGAGCACCGGTACGTCCCCGTCGACGGGCATGGCCGGTACCGGGCCGTCGACGTAGCTCAGGCTGGAGTGACGTGGGGCCAGGAGGTCACGGGCCGCAGCACCCACCCCGTGACCGGGGCCGTCACAGCAACCGGTGCAGGCCTGCGCGCCGAGCGGCCCGGCATGGGCCTGTGACGCCGGATGGGCCTGCGACGCCGGATGGGCCTGCGACGCCGGGTGGGCCTGTGACGCGGGGGCTGCGTACCAGGCCGGGGGTCGCGCCCCGGCAGCCATCAGGTGATCGGGAGCTGCGTCGAACCCCCGTCGGACCAGGCGCTCGGCGAGCCGCAGCAGCCGCTCCTCGGGCTCGACCTCCACCGCCAGCACGGCGAACCCACGCCGGATCGCCGCAGCGGCGGGCGCCTCGTCGCGCCCCGTCGCATCGAGACCGGTCGCGGGCTCGACGATCGGCAGACGACCGTCGGTGAGCTCTGCCCAGGCCGACCCGAGCGCCTCCAGCTCGGCGGCTGACCGGACCGCCACCACGAGACGGTCGCGGCGGAACATCACCGGGCGCCCGCTGGCATCGTCGGCGACCACGAACTGCGTCCACGGATCCGGTGAGATCGGCCCCTCGCGCTCGGGCACGTCGGTCCTCCCTTCGGGCACACGGCGACACCTGGCAGCCACTCGAACTGCCGCCCCGGGGAGTCTGACACCCCGTCGTCGCGACCACGACCGGTACGAGGACGCGACCCGAGCGGACCGTCGGTCCGACCGATCATGATGTGGTGGTCGGCCCCGGTGACCCGCCGGGACCTCGGTCGGCCGCAGCAGGGAGGACCGTGCCAGACGACGACGGGGTCCTGACGCTGTGGCGGAGCGTCAAGGCGGATCCGACGGCGGCGCACGACTCCGCTCGGGCACTGCTCGAGGACCCCGGCGCCGATCCGGTCAGTCGAGCGTGGGCGCTCGCCACCTGCGGTCGGGCCGCCTTCGAGCTCGGGAACAACACAGAGGCGCTCAGGTACTACGCGGAGGCGGCGGCCGCCTCGCACGGCGACCAGCACCACCGCATCCAGGTCAGCCACGCCGCCGCGCTCGCCGCGGCGGGCCAGACGCCCGTCGCCATCGCCCTGCTCGAGGAGGTCGCACAGGTCGCGACGCCGGCGGCGGGGGCGCTGGCACGTTCGCAGCGGGCCCTGCTGCAGATCCACGCCGGGGAGGTCGAGCACGCGCTGGACGTCCTCAGCGAGGCGGTGCCGGTGCTCGAACAGCACCCGGCCGATCGCGACGCCGCAGCCCGGGCGCTGAGCAACGCCGGGTACTGCGAGCTGCTCCTCGGTCGACCCGAGCGGGCCACGGGTCCACTCGCTCGCGCCATCGACCTCGGACGCCAGGCCGGGGAGGCCACGCTCGTCGCCGGGTGCCTCCAGAACCTCGGGTACGCCGCCATGTTGCTCGGCGACCTCCCCCTCGCCCTTGAACGGCTGGAGGAGGCCCGCGCCCACTACCGAGCGATCGGCGACCCCGGGCGCAACCTCTCGACGCTCCTCGACGACCTCGCCGAGACCTACCGCATCGCCGGGCTGACCAGCGATGCGGTGGATGCTGCAGCAGCGGCGGTCGCCACGGTCACCGACGGAGGCAACGCCGAGAAGCTCACCGACGCCCGCTTCCGGCTGGCCCGCTGCCGCCTCGACCACGGCGACGCCGCCGGCGCCGTCGAGGCCGCCGCCCTGGCGGCCGAGGCGTTCACCGCCCAGCAGCGTCCCCGATGGGCCACCCGGGCTCGTCTGCTCGCCCTCGAGGCCGCGGCGTCTGACGACGACGTCGATCCCCCCGACACCGGTGCGCTCCGTGATGACATCGACGCCCTGGAGCGCGCCGGGTGGCACGGCGAGGGTGTCGCCGCTCGCAACCGCCTCATCGAGGCGAGCGTGGACGCTGACACCGCGCACCGGTTCGTTCATCGCGACGCTCAGACCCCCGACGACACGAGCACCCCGGTCGTGCACCGACTCGAGTGGCTGCTGCACGACGCCCACCGCCGGCGCCTCGACGCCGACGACCCGTCCCCGCCCCTGGACGAGGCCGCCCGCACCTTGCGCCGACACGCCGAACGGCTCGCTGACCCCGAGTTGCGAGCGGGCGCCGGGCGCCTGGCCGAGCGCTTCCGCCGCATCGCCCTCGACCTCGTCCTCGATGGCCCTGCCCTCGACGGCCCTGCCCTCGACGGCAGGCGATCACGAGTTGGGGAGGTGGACGATCTGGCCGCAGCGGTCATCGGCGCCGACGAGGCGTTCCGGGCGGTGTCGTTGACCCTGCCCCGGGCGTCGGCGCCCTCGCGACCAGAGGTGGCCGAGCTGTCTCGGCGGGTGCGTGACCTCTCTCGCCGCCTCACCGAGGCGGAACACCCCGACCCCGCCCGGACCGCCGAGCTGCGCGCCGTCGAGCACGAGCTGCGCATGGCGTCGCTGCGCGCCTCGGTCACCGACCCCTGGCCCCGAAGAAGCGGCGGGGTCGGGTCCTCCGAACCGGCGCAGGTCACCCTCAGCGACATCCGCGAGCGCCTCGGTCCGCGCCGCCTCGTCGAGCTGGTCGTTCACCGGGGCGACGTGGTGGCCGTGGTCGTCGACGGCGAGGGCGGCGCCGACGTCCGCGCCGTCGGCCAGCTCGCGGCGCTCGCCGATCGAGCCGCATCGCTGCGGGCCGACCTGGCCCGCCTGTTGCGACCGGGCTTGTCGGCGTCGTCCCAGCAGCGCCGGTGGCAGGCCCTGCGCGCCGGGGGGGCCGGCCTCGGAGCCGAGCTGCTCGCCGGCGTCGAGCCCGACGGTCGGGGGCTGGTGGTGGCCGCCCCGGCTGCGCTCATCGGATCGCCGTGGTCGATCATCGTCGGTGACCGGGCCGAGACGGTCACGTTGTCACCGTCGGCCTCGGTGTGGTTGCGCCCCGGGGCGGCCGAGCTCGTCGACCCGATGGTCGGGGTCATCGTCGGACCCGGCCTCGAGCACGCCGAGGCGGAGGTCCAGCGACTCGTCGCCCACCACGGCGTCGACCGCCTCGCCCGGGCCGACACCGTCGGCGAGGCCCAGGAGGTGATCAGTGCCAGCGACGTCGTCCACGTCGTCGCCCACGGCACCTTCCGCCCCGACAGCCCCCGGTTCACCTCGCTGCGCCTCGCCGACGGCCCCTACTCCCTCGGCGACCTCGACGCCGTCGCCCAGGCGCCGACGCTCGTCACCTTCGCCGCCTGTGACATCGGGCGACACGTCGATGTCGGCGGCAGCGAGCTGCTCGGCGCCGTGCCGGGGTGGATCGCCGTCGGGGTGGCGACCGTGCTCGCCCCGGTGTGCGCCGTCGGCGACCAAGAGATGGCCGAGGTCACCGACGTCCTCCACGCCCACCTGGACGGCGGCCGCACCGCCGCCGAGGCGCTCGGAGCGACGGCCTCGTCGCTGGTCGACTCCCGCCCGGCGGTGCAGGCCACCGTCGCCTCGGTGCTGGCCGTCGGCGCCGATGGTCCCCGTGTATCTCGGACACCTCGTGGTGCTCTGAGCGATCGTGGGCCTGGCAGCGGAGACAACCATTAGCGTCGTGCGGGTGAGTGCGTCGGACGATCCCTGGCGACTCCGAGCGGCGTTGGCCGGCGAGGAAGCGGCCTGGGTGGGCATCGTCGAGGAGTTCGCCCCCACCGTGTGGCAGTGGGCCCGACGCCGGGGCCTCACCCACGACGAGGCGGCAGACGTGTCACAGACCGTCTGGTACCGCCTGAAGGACCGAGGTCACCTCATCGACGAACCCGATCGGTTGCCCGGGTGGTTGGCGACCACCACCGCCAGGGAGGCCCAGCGGGTGCGCCAGCGCCGGCAGCGGTGGGCGACGGTGCCGATCGGTGACGACGCCGAGGAGCACGCCCCGATCGACGTGGTCGAGCCCGGGCCGTCCCCCGACCAGACCGTCGCCGCCGCCGACCTGCGGGCCCGCCTGCGGGCCGCCTTCGAGACCCTTCGGCCGCGCTGTCGAGAGCTGTTGAGCCTGTGCTGGCCGGGCAACCTGTCCTACGTCGAGATCGCCGAGGCGCTCGACATGCCGGTGGGGTCGATCGGGCCGACCCGCCAGCGCTGCCTGGGCGAGCTGCGGGCCGTGGCGGGGGTGTGATGAGCAGCGACCCCTTCGACCGAACCGACGGGATCGCCCACGACGGCCTCGGGGGCGACGGGATCGCCCACGACGGCCTCGGGGGCGACGGATCTGACCACGACGGACTCGACACCGCCGAGGTGGGCGACGACGAGCTGTTGGAGTTGCTGGCCGATGCCTTCGCCGATGCCGATCCGCTGCCGGCCGGGGTGAGGGAGGTGGCCGAACGGGCTGCCACGTGGGACATCGAGCTCGAACGGCTGCTGGTGATCACCTACGACTCGGCGGGGTACGCATCCACCATGCGTTCGACCGACGTCGTCCGCGACCTCACCTACGAGCTGGACGACGTGACCCTCGAGGTGACGATCGAACCGGTTGCGGCGGGCGGGGAGGGTCTGTCGGTCGCATCGGCCTCGGCGGCCTGGACGGTGGCCGGTTGCGTCGAGCCGCCGACGGTCAAGGTGATCGTGCTCGCCCCCGAGCGGGCGCGATCGGTGATCGAACTCGACGAGGCCGGACGCTTCACGTGCTCGGTGAGTGGACCGTTCGCCCTCGGCGTGTTGGCCCTCGACGGCACCCTGCGCCGCACCGAGCTCCTGCACCCCGACCCGTGAGCGGCGCAGCGAGCCGGCCGAGGGTGGCGCTGTGCCAGGGCAGCGACTGCGCCAAGGATCATTGGCGAGACCACGAACGCCTGGTCACGTCGCTCACCGAGCATCGGGTCGACATCCTCGCTGTCCGCTGCCTCGGCATCTGCGAGGGTCCGGTGGCGGTGGTCGGCGCCGCCGGTCACCAGCCCGTGGTCATCGCCGAGGTGCGCAAGGCCAAGCACCGTGACGCTCTGGCCGCGTCGGCCCACGGCGCTGCGCTCTCCAAGGGCCTGCGGCGGCGGCGGGTGAGCGGGAAGAAGCTGGCCAAGGCCCTCCACAAGGCGGCCAAGGCCGGCCTCAGCTAGGCCCCCCGGCCGCCAGCCCCACCTCCGGCCGGGAAGGGGCCCGAAGTCAGGGGGTCGGCGGGCCGGCGTGGACGTCGACCGGGGGGTCGGTCACGCTGGCGCTGGCCCACATGTCCTCGTCGCTGGTGGACATGATCGCCTCGTAGACCGGCGGCGGGTAGTGCATCTGGGGCTTGGTCGCATCGGTGGCGGGCTGGGGCACCGGCTCGCTCGGGCGCTCGAGCTCGGCCGGGTGCTGCAGGTCGGCCAGCTCGGCCTCGGTGATGCCGCACAGCCCGACGACCTCGGGATCGCACCAGGCCCGCTCGTCGATGCCCCCGCCACAGGCGATCTCGAGGTTGAGCCCCTCGGGGCCGGCGAAGTACATCGACTGGACCATGCCGTGGTCGATCGGCCCCATCACCTGCACGCCCCGGCTGCGGATGCGGTCGCGCAGGGCCAGCATGTCGTCGAGGGTGTCGACGTGGAAGGCGACGTGTTGCATCGCTCCCCCGGTCACCGGGGCGCCGGGGTTGGCGGCGTGGGTGACCCCGTAGGTGAGGTCCTTGGAGTTGTCGGGGTGCTGCACGAAGGCGACGTAGCTCTCAGTGGACAGCTCGACGAAGCCGTGGAAGGTGTTGTCCACGCCGTGCATCCAGTACAGCGCCTTCAGCGGGCAGCCGAGCACGTCGCACCAGAACTCGAGCTGGCCCTTCATGTCGGTGGTCGAGATGGCGAGGTGGTTCACGCCCTTCGGGTGCAGCGCCGTCATGGATGTCCCCCAGGACTCGTCGAGGCCGCCATTTGAGCACCTCGCCGACCCGGTGGCGAGGTCAGGACGCGACGGGGCCGCCCCCGGGCCGGGGCCCGGCGCTCACGTGGCGGGCCGCTCGACCCAGTCGTCGAGGACGGGCTGCACCCGCAACGGCTCGGCGATGTGGTCGACCCCGATCGTGCGGTCGAGCTGCTCGTGGAAGTGGTAGATGCGTCGTTCCTGGTAGTTGAGGGGGAGGCCGCGCAACGCCGGCGACTCCATCGACCGCTGCATGGGCGCCATGTTCTGCATGTCCTCGTCCATGATCTGGTCATAGACCTTCTGACGGTGTCGCCAGTGGTCGGGCAGGTCGTCGCCTTCCCAGTCCTTGGGGGCGTAGTAGATCCAGTCGAGGCGGGTGGTGCGCCGGTCGATCGGCCAGAACAGGTTGATGGGGAAGCCGATGCGCCCCAGCGGGATGATGGCGTTGGGGAACAGGCTCACCGCCGTCGAGGTGCAGTCGACCATGGCCGGTACCCCGTCGATGGTGGGGAACGGCCCCTGGTCGACGTGGTGCCAGTCGTCCCAGGCCGCCATGTCGTTGCGACGGGCGTTCTGCTCGGAGTACGGCGTGACCATGCGGCTGTGGCCGTGGGGGTACAGGCCCATCGACGCGCCTCGGTTGTCGAGCACCGACACCCCGTCGTGGGAGTGGATGTGCTTGAAGTGGTACACCTCGAGGAACGCCTCGGCGGTGACCTTCCAGTTGCAGGGCACGACCACGCTCTGGCGGTACACCTCCCGCAGCTCGTCGGTGCGGAACGGGTCGAGCATCTCGGTGGCCGGCCCGAGCCAGTCCGCCAGCGGGGCGGCGTCGGGGTCACGGTTGACGAACACGAACCCGCCCCGCACCTCACAGCTCACCTGGGGCAGGCAGCGTCGGGTGCGATCGAGGTCGACGAAGTCGCGCTCATCGGGCACCGCCACCAGCTCGCCCCGGTCGATCTCATAGGTCCAGGAGTGGTACTGGCAACGCAGCCGCCGAGCAGAGCCGCTCGCCTCGCGCACCACCGGCGCGCCCCGGTGCTGGCAGGTGTTGTAGAAGCACCGCACGACGCCATCGGTCCCCCGGACGATCAGCAGCGGCACGCCGAGATCGTCGAAGGTGACGTAGTCGCCGGGGCCCGCCACGTCCTCGGCACGGCCGGCCAGCACCCACACCCGGGGCCACAGCCGCTGCTGCTCGAGCTCGAAGAACTCCTCGGTGGTGTGACGGTCGGTCGGGATGTCGGGCATGGCCGGGAAGCCGTCGGGCGGACCGGTGCGCTCGAGCTCGTAGCGCATGTGGGCACGGATGCGATCGACGAGCGCCTGGTCCATGGTCGCCTCCCCCGGGTCGTCGGGCCGTCGGGCCGTCAGCAGTGCGGTCGACCGTAGCGTGAGCATCGTCGGACCGACCGGTCGTCGCCCGACGTCGGACGGGTGCGCCGCCGGGTCCCTCAGACGCCGGCGACGGAGAGGCCGAGTGACCGGGCGGACTGCGCCTGGCGCACCTCGAAGGTGCAGAACAGCGTCAACCCCCGCGCACCTCGTCGAGCGCCGACCGCACGGTCGTGGTCGGCCGGTGGCGGCGCACCGGTCCGAGGCCCGTCGGGGTCGGCGGCGTCAGCCAGCCGGCGGCGGCCGCTGCGTCGAGGTCGACCGAGCCGACGAGCGGACCGATGACCGTCACGGGCCGCCGCGGTCGGTGACGGTGAGGTGCTCTCCGGCAGCGGCGGGGCGGAGGTAGTCCGAGAGCTTCGCCTCGAGCTCCCGGATCGCTACGTCCATGTGGTCACGTCACCCGGCGATGTGACCTCACGGCGTGTCCTGCGGCCTCGCTGACCCGCTGCCGCCCGCCGCCGTCGGACGCTCAGAACACCGTGTAGCCGCCGTCGACGCAGACCTCCTGGCCGGTGTGGAAGGTCTGGGTAGGGTCGGCGAGGAAGGCCCCGACGGCGGCGAACTCGCTCGGATCGGCCCAGCGACGCACCGGCGTGCGCCGGGTGGTGGCGTCACGGAACTTGTCGTTGGCGTAGCCGCCCGAGGCCATCTCGGTGATCGTCCACCCCGGCAGCAGCGAGTTGACCCGGATGCGATGGCGGGCCAACCCCACCGCCAGGGCGCGCACCAACCCGTTCAGACCGGTCTTGGCCGTGCCGTAGGCCTCGTTGCCCGCCGCCCCGTGCACCGCTGAGGTCGACGACACCGCCAGCAGGCTGCCGCCCTCACCCTGGTCGATCAGGCGCCGAGCGCCCTCGCGGAGGGTGAGGAACACCCCGTCGAGGTTGACAGCCATCACCGCCCGCCACTCGGCGAGGGTGAGGTCGACGAACGGCGTGCCGGTGCCGCTGCGACCTGCGTTGGCGAACACGCCGTCGACCCGCCCGAGATCGGCGATCGTGGCGTCCATGGTCTCGGTGATCTGGGCCTCGTCGGCGACGTCACAGACGTAGGCCTCGGCCGGCGTGCCGTGGGCGCGCAGCCGCTCGACTGCGTCGGCGTTCTTGTCCGGGTCACGTCCCCAGACCGCCACCGCCCCGCCGGCGCGGGCGATGCCCTCACCCATGCCGAGCCCGATGCCCCCGTTGCCGCCCGTGATGACGATGACCTTGCCGGCGAGATCGATCATGGCAGCCTCCCCCGTGGCGGCGCCCGTCCGGACGCACCACCCAGATCAGAGCCCAGGACGCCCCCGGGCCGCCACCTGAGCTGACGAGCGATCCACCCGGACCGCCTCAGGCGGCGTCGGCGTCGGACCCGTCGCCACCGGTCGGAGCCTCCTCGACGCCGGCCCGGTCATCGGCCTGGTCGCGGTCGTGCTCGGCGTCGTCGGCGACATCGCTGTCGACCTCCACGGGATCGGAGCCGTGGGGGGCTGTGGGGTACGGGTCGTGCTGGCTCACGTACGGTGGAGTTCCCGTGTCCGAAGCTTCGTCAAACCCTGCGACCCGACCCGCCGGTGAGGCCGAGCAGCGCCCGCCGCTGCGCCTCTCGCTCACGCTGCCCGGTTCGGCCTCGCTGGGGGCGTTCCAGGCCGGCGCCACCTCGGTGCTCGGTGTGACGGTGCAGCACCTGCGCGACCGGGGCCGAGAGGTGCACGTCGATGCCGTGGGCGGCGCATCGGCCGGGTCGCTCGTGGCGCTGTTCTTCGCTCACTGCCTGGTGGCCGGTCACGACGTCGCCGACGTCATGCACCGGGCCTGGGTCGACGAGGTCGACGTCGATCTGCTGCGCCCCGAGTCGAGGAGCTCGCCGCTCGGCCTGGGCCGCCTCCGAGACGAGATCCCCGGGTTCTTCTCCGACGACGGCCCGACGGGGCCGGTCGCCCCGGCCCCGGTGGCGCTGCACATCGGCCTCACGAACCTGTTGGGGATGACGTACCCGATCGAGACCGCCGACGATGCGGTCACGGCGCTCACCTTCGTCGACTGGGCGCAGTTCGTCCTCGAGCCCGACCGGGGGATCGAGCAGCTGCTCGAACCCGAGGGACGCTCGCCGCTCGACCACGCGATCGCCTCGGCGTCGCACCCCGGTGCCTTCGAGCCCCGCCTGATCGACCGGTCAGCCGATGCGGAGCGATATCGGTCCAACGGCATCACCAACTTCCCCGATGGGGGTCAGCTGTGGTTCTCTGACGGCGGCCTCGCCGAGTCCGAGCCGGTCGGGCGCATCATCCAGCTGGCCCGACGGCAGGCGGGCCGAGCCGAGGGGTTGCGCCTGCACCTGGTGGTCGACCCCCGCTCGTCGGGACCGTCGGGGTCGGCGCGGTGGGGGGACCCCGACGCCGATGCCTCCTGGCTGGCCGGCATGCGCCGAGCGATGTCGCTGCTGCCGACCCAGGCCCTGCACGACGACCTGCGCAACGTCGCCGCGGTCAACGGTCGCCTCGATGACATCGAGCACCTGACCGAGCTGCTCGGCCCGCTCGTCGACGGCCACGACGACGTCGTCGAGGCCCTCGCCCGACGGCTTCGAGACCGCGGCACGTCCGGAGACGGCGCAGACGCCGACCGGGCGCCTGGCCACATCGACCCCGACGACGCCACCCCAGCAGAGATCCTGCGAGCCGTGCTGGCCGACGCCGCCGGGGTCGGTGACAAGGAGCGCATCGACGTCGAGGTCATCTCGCCCCTCCAGATCGCCCGCTCGCGTGAGGTGGCGGTCGACGATCTGCTGGCTGGTGACCTCATCGGCGCCTTCGGCGGGTTCCTCAGCCCCCGGTTGCGCGAGAGCGACTTCCAGCTCGGCTGGGCAGCCGCACGGGAGTGGCTCCCTGACGGGCTCGCCCGCCACGACGTCGGTGCCGACGACATCGACTCGCTCTGCGAGCGTCTCGACGGGCACCCCTTGCGCGACCCCTCGCGCATCCGCACCGAGGATTCGAACGTCGGCGACCTGAACCGGCGTGAGCGGCTGCGGCTCGCCCGCCTCGCCGGCCGGGTCGGCCGCATCCTCGTCGGCGCCGCCACTCCCGACGTGCTCTCGAGATCCGGTGAGCCCAGCGCCTCTGACGCCGGCTCGAACGACGCCGCCGGCACCGGCACCACCGGCTCAGACGACGCCGCCGACGCCGCCAACACCGACGACGACCGCGGTCGATCATGAGCCGGTCGGGACCCCTCGGTCCCCTCCGCAGCCGCGTCGCCGGGTTCGCCCGCCGCCTCGGGGTCGCCCGTCAGGCCGAGGGCGAGGCCTTCTTGACCTCGGGCCGCTGGCAGGCGTACGCCCACCGCGGCGACCGATCCGGGCGGCCGCCGGGCAACCGCTGGTCGTCGTACGCCTCGGCGGTCGAGGCCGGCTACGACCACATCGAGACCGACGTGCACCTGTCCGCTGACGGCGTGCTCGTCACCTTCCACGACGAGGTCCTCGACGACGAGACCACCGGCGCCGGCCGCATCGCCGACCACGACTGGGCGCACCTGCAGACGCTGCGCTACCGCACCGATGGCGGCGTGGCCGACGAGGGCCTCGTCCGCTTCGCCGACGCCCTCGAGCACTGGCCTACCCTGCGCTGGAACGTCGACGCCAAGCAGCCCGAGACCGTCGGCCCGCTGCTCGAGCTGCTGGACGTGGCGGGAGCCACCGACCGGGTGCTCGTCACGTCCTTCGATTGGCGCACCGTCACCCGCCTGCGCCGCCGAGCCGCCCCCGAGACGTGCACGGGGCTGTCGATGGTGGAGATCGCAGCCGCCCGGTTGGCGGTCTGGCTGCGCCTGCCCCTGCCACCGCTGGCCGACGCCGCCCAGGTGCCAGCCCGCCACGGCCGCATCACCGTGGTCGACGAGGCCTTCGTCCGCGCCTGTCACCGGGCTCGGATGGCCGTGCACGTGTGGACCATCGACGATCCCGCCGAGGTGCGACGCCTGTTCGATCTCGGCGTCGACGCCATCATGACCGACGAGCCGACGGCCCCGCGCGACGTGCTGCGCGAGCGGGGACGGTGGTGACCGACCCGAACCGAGACCAGGAGCGCTGATGACGACGATCGGGTGGCACGCCTCCCACGAACAGGTCCCCCCGAGCGAGCTGCTCGAGGCCGTGCGGCTGGCTGAAGCGGTCGGCTTCGACGCCGCCATGAGCTCAGATCACTTCTCCCCGTGGAGCGAGCGCCAGGCCGAGTCGGGGTTCGCCTGGTCGTGGCTCGGGGCGGCGATGGCGGTCACCGAGCTTCCCTTCGGCGTGGTGAACGCCCCCGGCCAGCGGTACCACCCGGCGATCGTGGCCCAGGCGGCGGCGACGCTGTGTGAGATGTTCGGCGACCGGCTGTGGATCGCCCTCGGCACCGGCGAGGCGTCCAACGAGCACATCACCGGCCAGGGCTGGCCGCGCAAGGAGGTCCGCAACCGGCGCCTCGCCGAGTGCGTGGAGGTGATGCGTGCCCTGTTCGCCGGTGAGGAGGTCAGCCACGACGGGTTGATCCACGTCGATCGGGCCCGGCTGTGGACCCTGCCCCGGGTGCCACCGGCGCTCGTGGGGGCTGCGGTGTCGGCCGAGACCGCAGCGTGGGTCGGGTCCTGGGCCGACGGCCTCGCCACCGTGAACCAGCCCGTCGACGCCCTGCGGCGCGTCCTCGACGCCTTCCGCTCGAGCGGCGGGGATGACAAGCCGGCCTACCTCCAGGTGCACGTGTCATGGGCACCGACCCGCGACGAGGCCTCGTACCTCGCCCACGACCAGTGGCGCACCAACGTGTTCGATCCCCCGGTGTGCTGGGACCTCGAGCTGCCCGCCCACTTCGACGAGGCGGCCCGCTACGTCACCCCTGCCGACGTGGAGGGCTCGGTGCTGGTCTCTGAGGACCTCGGCTGGCACCGGGACCGGCTCGGCGAGCTGATCGAGGTCGGCTTCGACGGCGTGTGGCTGCACCACGTCGGCCAGGAGCAGCGGGCGTTCCTCGACGCCTTCGGCACCCGGGTCGTGCCCGAGCTGCGCACGGTCGGCGCTGCGGCATGACGACCCGCCCGAACGACGACGTCAACCTGGCCGACACCGCCGATCTGTGGTGGCGCAACGCCGTCATCTACTGCCTCGACGTGCAGACCTTCGCCGACTCCGACGGTGACGGCGTCGGCGACCTCCAAGGGCTCATCCACCGCATCGACCACCTGGCCGGTCTCGGCATCACCTGCTTGTGGCTCATGCCGTTCTACCCGACGGCGGATCGCGACGACGGCTACGACGTCGCCGAGCACTACTCCATCGATTCGAAGCTGGGCACGCTCGGCGACTTCACCGAGCTGCTCGCGGTGGCCCGGGACCGGGGCATCCGAGTGATCGCCGATCTGGTCGTCAACCACACCTCGGACCAGCACCGCTGGTTCCAGGAGGCCCGGCGCAGTACCGAGTCGCCCTTCCGTGAGTTCTACGTCTGGCAGGACGAGGTGCCAGAGGACGGTCCGACCGGCGTGGTGTTCCCCGACCAGGAGGACGGGGTCTGGACCTTTGACACCGAGGCGGACCAGTACTACCTGCACCGGTTCTACCGCCACCAGCCCGACCTCAACGTCGCCAACCCCCAGGTGCGCGGGGAGATCAGCAAGATGGTCGGGTTCTGGCTCGCCCAGGGCCTGTCGGGGTTCCGGGTCGACGCCGTGCCGTACTTCCTCGAGACCGGGGGCATCGACGCCGAGATGGAGATCGAGCCCCACCAGTACCTGCGCGACCTGCGGGCGTTCCTGCAGCGCCGACGGGGCGATGCGGTGATGCTCGGCGAGGTCAACCTGCCCTACGACGACCAGCGCCGGTTCTTCGGCAACGAGGACGCCGACGAGCTGCACATGCTGTTCGACTTCACCGGCATGCAGGCCACCTTCCTGGCGATGGCCCGTGAGGACGCCGGTCCCCTGCTCGACGCCATAGGGGGACGCCCCGATCTGCCCCGCGAAGCCGCCTACGCGTCGTTCCTGCGCAACCACGACGAGCTCACCCTCGACCAGCTGAGCGACCACGAGCGCCAGGAGGTCTTCGACGCCTTCGGACCCGAGCCCGAGATGCAGATCTTCGGGCGTGGTCTTCGCCGGCGCCTGCCGCCGATGTTGGGCGGTGACCCCCAGCGCCTGCGGATGGCCTACAGCCTCATGTTCGCCATGCCGGGGACGCCCACGCTGTTCTACGGCGAGGAGATCGGCATGGGCGAGAACCTCGACGTGCCGGGACGGCTGGCGGTGCGGACCCCGATGCAGTGGACCGACGAGGCCTCCGCCGGGTTCTCCGCCGCACCCCCCGACGCGCTCACCCGGGCCCTCCCCGACGGGGCGTACGGGCCGGCGAAGGTGAACGTGCAGGACCAACAGACCGATCCTGACTCGCTGCTCAACTGGTTCGAGCGGCTCATCCGGCTGCGCAAGGAGCTGCCCGAGGTGGGCTGGGGCACCTGTGAGGTGCTCGACGTCGGAGCGTCCTCGGTCGTAGGGCTGCGTCACCGCTGGGGTCCCCGCCACGTGGTGACCCTGCACAACCTGTCCCCCGGCGCCGTCGAGCTGACCGTCGACGCCGCCGACGCCGCCTCGGCCCGGGACCTGTTCGAGCGGGCCGAGCCGGTCGCCGCCGACGACGGGGTCCTGCGGCTGCAGCTGGCGGGCCACGGGTTCCGGTGGCTGCGCCTCGCCGGGTGACCGGGCGGGTCCCCGGCGTCGCCGGGTCCGTTGGCGCCTGGCCCGTCGTGCGCGTCCGTGAACCCGGCGTCGGATCAACCCACCGAGGGCGGGTCTCCCGGCAGCTCGAGACGACCTTCGACGACCTCCTGTGCGAGGTCGCGCAGCTTCACGTTCCTCGAGCGTGCGTGCCGTCGCAGCAGATCGAAGGCCTGGTCGACCTCGAGTCCGTGACGTTCGGCGAGCTGGCCCTTGGCCTGTTCGATCACGACCCGCCCCTCCAGCGCCACCTGCAGCTGGCCGGCCAGCCGACGAGCCTCGCCGAGCTGACCCGAGCGGACGAGGTAGGCCGTGGCCACATCGGCCAGCACCCGAGCGGCCTCGAGGTCGGTGTCTGACCAGGAGCGCTCGGTCGTGTCGTACACGTTGAGCGATCCGATCCGGTGCTCACCCACCACGAGGGGCACGCCCACCGCGGACGCGTACCCCGCCGATGTCGCCGCCGCCCGGTACTCCGGCCATCGACCGGCGTTGGACATGCGCTGGACCGTGACGACCTGGCCGGTGGTGAACGCCTCGACGCACGGGCCGGCCTGGAACGCTTCCTGCACCCGTTCGACGCTGGTCGCGGTCTCGTCGGTGGCGGTGATGAACTGCAGGCGCTCCCCCACGCCGACCGAGACCCCCCCAGCGGAGGCGTCGAAGATGCGGGTGGTGCTCGACGCCAAGTCGGCGAGGACGTCGGACACGTCGTAGTCGTCGATCATGACGGCGCTGAAGTGACGCAGCACAGCGAACAGCTCGGTGTGGTCGGCCACCAGAATCCTCGATCGTCGTTGCGCACACGGGTGGGCACTCACGAACGTCGCGACGACCGAACCGTTGTCGGCAGCTCTCGAAGGATCTCGCCGGGCGAGAAGACGACCTCGGGTGCTCGCTGCACGATCGAGGTCCGCTCGCTGGTGACCCTACCACCGCCTCACGCCCGAGACGCTGGCCGAAGCCCTGTTGGTCCCCGGCCACCGGGCCGATCGGCAGACCGACGAGCGCCCACGCCGGCTGAGCGGTTCCGGGAGCGATACATCGCCTCGTCGGCGCGCGCCACGATCCTGGACACATCGTCACCGTCGGCGGCATGAGCGATGCCCACCGACGCCGCCACGCGGACGGTCCGGCCGTTGACGACGAAGGGTCGGCTGAGCGACCCGCTGAACCGCTCGGCGATGGCGTCGGCGTCAGACGGTCGCGAGAGTCCCCGGCAGAGCACGGCGAACTCGTCACCGCCGAGACGCCCGGCGACGTCGCCGGGGCGGACCGATGACGACAGCGAGGCCGCGGCGGCGGCGAGCACCTCGTCACCGAGACGGTGTCCGTGCGCGTCGTTGACCTGCTTGAAGCCGTCGAGATCGACGAACAGCACGGCGGTGCGCGACCGGTCGGCCCCGGGTGCGGTCAGGGCACGCTCGACGAGCTCGAGGAACCGTCGGCGGTTGACCAGTCCCGTCAGGGGATCGTGCGCGGCCCGGTGCGCCAGCTCGGCTCGTTGCTGGCGCTCGTCGTGGACGTCGACGACCCCGATGAGTGCCAACGGGCGCCCACCCGGCCGCGCACCCCAGAACCTCCACCGGGTCCAGCGGCCGCCAGCGTGGGCCGGGAGGAAGAGGTCGCGCTGGCTCGCACGGCCACGGGCGGCTCGTCGCGCCGCATCGACGGCCGCCGCCACGTCGTCGTCATCTCTGAACCAGCGTGTCCAGCTGCGTCCGAGGTCACCCGGGCCCGAGCCACCGAAGTCTTCGACCCAGGCCGCGTTGGCGTGGATCACGTCGCCTCGGGCGTCGGCGACGAGGATGGGCTGGTCCATGAGGTCCAGCGCAGCGACGCCATCGAGCGTGCTCAGCCCGCCCACCTCGTCCTCACCGTGGGCCGTTGCGGCTCGCACTGGGCCCACCGAGCGCAGGCGGGACGGTCCTGGGGCGCGACTGGCCCCGTGACCCATGGGTGCCGACGGCTCCTGATGGGCCGCCCGGGCCAGGTCGTCGATCGCCATGTGACCCCTACTACGAAGACGCGTGCCTACGAGCCGACGCCGGGGTCTGGGGCGTGGCGAACCCGAACCTACCAGCGCGCTGGCCGATCACCCGGGCGCGACCTCCGGCGGCGTCGCGCCGGGCCCGGACGAACACGTGCGTCCGCTCCCGTCGTCGACATCGTGACGCTATCCTCAGGTCGTCCACCCCGGACCCCGGTGGCATGTGCAGGGGCCGGCACGCGCCGGCGGTCATCGACCTCACGGGGCACAGGTGGATCCTTCTTCGATGTCTGATGGCACGGCGCTCGAGAGCGTCGTCGTACGAGCGCCGTGGCTGGCGGTGTGGCGATCGCGCAGCGACGACCGGACCGCCGTCCGGTGCTCGGGGACGATGTGCACCGTGTCGTCGGCGGCGGTCCGGCCGACGCTGCTGTCGTGGGTGACCGGCTGTGCACACCGCGTCGAGCTCGATCTGAGCGAATTGGACCTCATCGACGGGCGTGGCCTCACGCTGCTGATCGAGCTGCAACGCCGCTGCGAGGAGTCTGGTGGATCGCTGGCGGTGGCTCGCGCGAGCCCGTGCGTGGTGCGCGTCATGCAGGTCTGCGGCCTGGCCGGGCCCCTGGGGCTGGGAGGGCTCCACGCAGCCTGACCAGCCACCAGCGTGATGTCTGTCAGGGAGCGTGAGCGTTGGGCGCTCGGCGCTGGGCCGGCCACGGCTCAGCGCCGGGCACGCTCCTCGGCGGGGCTGAGATGGCGCTCGCACAGCGTGATGGCGCTGTTGGCGATGGCGATGTGGGAGAAGGCTTGGGGGAAGTTCCCGAGCTGGCGCCCGGCCGCGGGGTCGTACTCCTCGGCCAACAGGCCGACGTCGTTGCGTAGACCGAGGAGGCGCTCGTACAGGCCGGTGGCCTCGTCCCGCCGGCCCATCAACGCCAAGGCGTCGACCAACCAGAACGAACAGAGCAGGAACGTGCCCTCCTCGCCGCCGACGCCGTCGCCGCACGTGTCGGTCGAGTACCTCTGCACCAACCCATCGATGGTGAGATCCCGCTGGATCGCCTCCACGGTGGCCACCACGCGGTCGTCGTCGGGTGGGAGGAAGCCGACGAGGGGGATCATGAGCGTCGCGGCGTCCAGCTGATCTGACCCGTAGGACTGGGTGAACACGCCGCGGTCGTCGGCCGCCCGATCGCACACCTCGGCGTGCACGGCGTCTCGTTCTGACCGCCAGGCGTCGGCGTCGCCGGGCAGGCCGTGCTCGTCGATCGCTCGTACGCCACGATCGAAGGCCACCCACGACATGACCTTGGAGTAGGTGTGGTGCAACCGCCCGCCCCGCATCTCCCAGATGCCCTCGTCGGGTTGGCGCCAGTGATCGGCGAGCCACTCGAGCATCAGGCGCTGCAGGCTCCAGGCGTCCGCCTCGTGGTCCATCCCGTGCGACCGGGCGATGTGCATGGCGTCCATCACCTCACCGAACACGTCGAGCTGCACCTGGTCGGCGGCCTCGTTGCCCGTGCGCACCGGCGTGGAGCCCACGAACCCGTCGAGCCAGTCGAGCTCGGTCTCGGGCAGCCGGCGTTCGCCGGCGATCCCGTACATGATCTGCACCTTGGCCGGCTCGCCGGCCACGGCGCGCACCAGCCACGCGCGCCACGCTTCGGCCTCCTGGAGGCACCCACCCTCCAGGAGGGCCCCCAGGGTGAAGGTGGCGTCACGCAGCCAGCAGTAGCGGTAGTCCCAGTTGCGGTGGCCACCGATCCACTCGGGCAGCGACGTCGTCGGCGCGGCCACGAACGCCCCGGTGCGGCGGTGCGACAGCCCCTTCAGCACCGTCATCGAGGCCCGCACGTCGTCGGCGTAGGCGCCGTCGTAGGTCAGCTGGTCGTTCCACCGCCGCCACCAGGCGACCGTCTCGTCGAGGGCGTCACCGGGCACACACGCCGCCGGCGGGCGCTCAGAGGAGCCGAACCAGGCGAGGTCGAACGCCACCTGCTCGCCCTCGGCGACGGTGAAGGTGGCAACCGAGGCAAATCCCTGGGGTTCGAGCCTGATCGGTGACCGCACCACGACGGCGTCGGGCCCGGCCACGGCGTGCAGGTCGCCGTCCACCCGGCGGACCCAGGGGACGATCGACCCGTAGTCGAAGCGGATCCGCAGCTCGACGTGCACCTCGACCGATCCGCGACGCCCCTCCACGACCCGGACCAGGCGGTGCGGTTCGGGGTCGGATCGCTCGTCGACGACCAAGCCGTCGCGCACGACCACCTCGCCGTCCGCGGTGTGGTGGGTCGTCTCGAGCACCAGCGTCCCGTCGAGGTAGCGGCGGCTGACCCGCGCCGGCGCGGTCGGGGCGATCGACCATGAGCCGTTCTCGACGTCGCCCAGCAGCGAGGCGAACATCGCCGGTGAATCGAAGCGGGGGACGCACATCCACACGACCGTTCCCCCCCTGGACACCAGGGCCGCCGAGCGGCAATCGCTCAACAGGGCGTGGTCCTCGATGCGGCGCACGCCGTCGGCGCCGCTCGTCATCGACCGGTCCCGTCGTCGACCGACGGGTCGAGCCAACCACCCGGTGGGGTCAGCCGCTCGGTCGACCCAGGACCCCAGGTGCCGGGCTCATAGGAGCTCACGTCGTCGAGATCGAGGACCTCGGCGACGACCTGCCACGCCGCCTCGACGCCGTCGCGACGGGCGAAGTGGCTCCGATCGCCGATCAGCACATCGCCCAGCAGCCGCCGGTACGCATCGTCCTCACCTTCTTGGCCACCGCCTGGATCCAACGACACGGTCTCGTTCTGGCTCACCAGCTCGTCCCCGGGGGCCTTGGACGACAGGTCGATGCGCACCGTGTCGTCGGGTGTGAGCCGGAACCGCAGGCGGTTCGGCTCGGGATCACAGCGTGGGTCGGCGAACAGCGGACGGGGCGAGGGCTGGAACACCACGGTGGCCTCGGTGGCGGTGACCGCCATCTGCTTGCCCGCCCGGATGTACCAGCTCACGCCAGCCCAGCGCCACGAATCGATCTCGGTGCGCAACGCCACGTAGGTCTCGGTGTTCGAGCCCTCCTCGACCCCGTCGACGTCGAGGTAGCCGTCGTACTGGCCGCGCACGACGTCCTCGGGGCGCACGGGGCGCACTGCCGCGAGGACCTTGGCTCGCTCGTCGCGCAGCGCCTCGGGCGAAGAGGAGACCGGCGGCTCCATGGCCAGCAGCGCCACCACTTGGAGGAGGTGGTTCTGGAAGACGTCACGGACCGCCCCGACCGGGTCATAGAACGACCCCCGCCCGTCGACGCCGAAGTCCTCGGCCATGGTGATCTGCACGTGATCGATGTGGTGGCGGTTCCAGATCGGTTCGAGGATGGCGTTGGCGAAGCGGAACACCATGACGTTCTGCACGGCGTCCTTGGACAAGAAGTGATCGACCCGGAACACCCGCTGCTCGGGGTAGCGCTGCCCGACCAGATCGTTCAACTCGCGAGCCGAGGCGAGATCAGACCCGAAAGGCTTCTCGACCACGATGCGGCCCCGCTCCTCGAAGCCGTGGTCGCCGAGCGCCTCGATGACCCGGCCGAACAGCGACGGGGGGATGGCGAGGTAGGCCACCGGGAGGTCAGACCCCTCGAGCCGAGCGGCCAGCTCGGCGAACGTGTCATCCTCGGTGTAGTCGCCACGCACGTAGCTGAGCGCACCTGCGAGCTCGTCGATCACCTCGGCGGCGGGTGCGATGCCGGCCGCCTCCACCGAGCTGCGGAGGCGGTCCAGGAGCTCGCCGTCGCCGAGGTCCTCCCGGGCGACGCCGATGACCACCGGGGGCAGCTCGCCGGCGTCGGTCAACCGGTACAGCGCCGGGAACAACATCTTGTGGGCGAGATCACCGGTGACGCCGAAGACCACCAGGGCGTCAGCGATCCCGGCCTGGTCGGTCGCCTCGTCCTGCTCGGTCGACACCACCAGGGTGTCGTCGGCATCCGCACGGGTCATCTTCGAGAGGTCCTGTCGTCGTGACGCATCGCTCGGGGCATCCGGAGGTCATCCTGTTCTCCGCGTGGCGCCAGGTCGTCCCAGGGTGGTGCCCACCCCCTCTCACCGACACACCTCGAAGCCACCGTCGGCGTGGGCGCCGCTGACCGCAGCGCCGGTTCAGACGTCGGTGACCTGCACCGTGATCTGGTGGTGGCCGGTGGCACCGTCAGGGGCGACGTCGGTGCGTCGTTCGGTCTGGGTCTCGCCGTCGCCGTCGGTGGCCCGCACCGTCAGCCGATGCTCGCCCGCCCCGGCGTCCCACGTCATGAACCACTGGCGCCAGCAGTCCACGTCCAACCGCTCGGCCAGGGTCGCCGCCTGCCAGGGCCCGTCGTCGACGCGCACCTCGACCCGGTCGATTCCTCGGGTGGGCGCCCAGGCCACCCCGGCCACCACGGCCTCGCCCGCGGGGATGCGGGCCCCGCGGCGGGGGACGTCGATGCGGGACTGGGTCTTGATCGGGCCCTCCTTGGCCCACCCCCGCGGGATCCAGTAGCCGTCGACGTCCTCCCAACGGGTCAACTCGATCGACGAGAGCCACTTGGTCGCCGACACGTAGCCGTACAGGCCGGGGACGACGAGACGGGCCGGGAAGCCGTGACGGGCCGGCAGCGGCTCGCCGTTCATCCCCACCGCCACCATGGCGTCCTCGGTCGCCAGGCCCACCGCCGTCGGGAAGCCGGCGGTGAAGCCGTCGACCGAGCGGCCCACCACCTGGGTGGCACCGTCTCGCACACCGGCCCGCTCGAGCAGGCTCCGCAGCGGTACCCCCTGCCAGCGGGCGTTGCCGACGAGCCCCCCGCCCACCTCGTTGGACACACACGACAGCGTCACGTCGGCCTCGTACGTCGACATGTCGAGCAGCTCGTCGTAGGTCAGGCTGAACGGCTCGTCGACCATCCCGGTCACCTCGAGCGACCACCCGCCGGGCTCGACGGCGGGCACGGTGAGGGCGGTGTCGATGCGGTAGAACTCGTCGTTGGGAACGAACAGCGGCGTCACGCCCTCGATGGACAGGCTCGCCCCCTCGGGCACCGGCCCGGCCGGACGGGTCGGCACGGGCAGCCCGATCGCCTCACGGATGCGGGCGATCCGGCCGCTGTCGATCAGCGAGCGCCCGATGCCGGCGGACACCGCAGCCGCCGCCGCCAGGGCGGCCCCGGTCAGCACGAAGCGACGCCGGTCGACTCCGCCCGGCACCGCCGCCACGACCGGCGCCGGCGCCTCGTCGGTCCCGGACCCCGCGCCAGGTCGTCGACGAGCCGAGACCGCCCCGATCGCCGACGACGGCGGCGGCGCATCGAGCGGCGCATCGGTCACGCCGTGCTCCGCTGCGCCGACCGCCGGGCGGGCGGACCGGAACAGTGCCGCCATCGCCGCCAGCCCGCAAGCCGCCCCGATGACGCCGGCGGTCAACGCACCGCCGGTGCCCGAGCGGACATCTTCTGAAGCCGCCCACACCCCGAGCAGGGCGAAGGCCACGAACCCGGCGACCGCCACCGCGAAGCGGCGGGTGGCGGCCGCGCCGAGGAGGGCCCCCACGACGAGCGAGAGCACCACGGTGCCGATCACCAGGGCGGTCTTGTCTGCGGTGCCGAACACGTCGATGGCCCACCGCTCCACCTCACCGGGGGCGTTGGCGATCACCTGGTCGCCGACGCTGACCACGAGCGACCGGGTGTCGTCGAGGAGTCCGGTGACGAGCTCGGCCACCCCGAGCGCCACCGCAGCAGCGATCGCTCCGGCGGATGCGGCTGCAGACCGGGGGATGGTGGTGGCCATGGCCCACACGTTAGGAACCAGATGCGACGGTGGCGCCGCGGCCCGGCCCGACGGCACTACGTTCGCAACCCGACACGACGCCGGCGGTCAGGACCGACACGGCGTCCCGGCCGCGTCAGGTGATCCCACCGCACATGCCCTCCCCGCCCGACGTCCGCCGCCACGACCTGAGGATCCTCCCCGATGCCGCCCGGGTCATCGCTCGGCCCTTCGTCCCCGGCGGCCAGGCCATGCCCGACGGCCGCACCCGCGTCGAGGTCGTGCTCGAACGCCTTGCCGAGATGTCCGACGACGAGGTCACCACCACCCTCGACCAGACGCTGGCCCACTTCGCCGGCCGCCACCGGGTGCTGGACGAGGTGCTCGAGCGCAGCCTCGCCGCCGTCGACGCCCACCAGAGGTTGCCCACGGCGCTGACCCCCGAGCGTCGGGCACTGATCGGTGCCTACTTCAGCCACGAGTACGCCATCGAGGCCGCAGCTCTCGGCAACCCGTCGATGGTGCCGGCACCGTCGGGCACCTCGGCCCGTGATGGCACCACCCCGTTCGTCATGAGCCTGCGGGCCGTCGGCGAGGGTCACATCTCCTCGATCGTGTTCCGCCGCGGCGTCGTCGGCGCCGACGGGGCCATCACCCTCGACGTCGCCCCCCGCCAGGTCGAGACGGGGCGCTGGTCGCCGGCTCGGTACGACCGCTCGTTCTTCGCCGGCAAGCTCGAGGAGATGGGGGCGGCCAGCTCGGCCACCCACGACGTGCTCGCCGAGCTCGACCCCACCTTCACCCGTGGTGAGCTCGACGCCGCCCTGGCCGCGCTGCGCCCCGACGATCACGAGCGTGACGTCCTCGACGCCGCCACCCGACGCCTGGTGTGGATCGCCGAGTCCAACTACCAGGTCGTCTACCCCGACGAGGTCGAGCTGGGCAGCCGGGTGCTGTTCCCGATGAGCCCGACCGAGACCAACGGCATGGAAGACGCCCGCCTCGTCCGCTTCGCCGACGACGACGGATCGGCCACCTACTACGGCACCTACACCGCCTTTGACGGCACGACGATCCTGCCCCAGCTCATCGAGACGAGGGACTTCGCTTCGTTCCGCATCGCCACCCTCGGCGGGGCGTGCGCCCAGAACAAGGGCATCGCCCTGTTCCCCCGCCGTCTCGGCGGCCAGTACGTGGCCCTGGCCCGCCACGACAACGTCAACAACTTCCTCATGGTCTCTGACGACGTGCGGGTGTGGACCGAGAGCGAACTGATCCAAGAGCCCAAGCGGCACTGGGAGCTCGTCCAGCTCGGCAACTGCGGCTCACCCCTCGAGACCGAGGCCGGATGGCTGGTCATCACCCACGGGGTGGGCCCCTTCCGCCAGTACTCACTCGGCGCTCTGCTGCTCGACCTCGACGACCCCAGCCGCGTCATCGGCCACCTCCCCGAACCGCTGCTCGTGCCGACCGCGCAGGAGCGGGAGGGATACGTGCCCAACGTCGTGTACTCCTGTGGCGGGATGATCGCCGGTGACCGCCTGGTGCTGCCCTACGGCTTCGCCGACCGGGGCGCAGGCATCGTGTCGTTTGATCTGGCCGAGCTGGTGGAGCGGGTCATCGACGGGCTGAGCTGAGACCGGCGAGCACCTCGCGGTACAGCGCCACGTAGTCGTCGACCATGCGCTCGACGCCGAAGCGCACCTCGACCGAGCGTCGCACCCCGGCCCGTTCGATGCCGGCACACGCCCGCACCGCCTCGGCGACCAGGTCGGCGTCACCGGTGGCCTCGACGAGCATCCCGTTCACCCCCGGTTCGACGAGCTCGGGCATCGATCCCCGGCGCGAGGCCACGACGGGGGTGCCACAGGCCATGGCCTCCACGACGCTGTAGCCGAAGGGCTCGTCGAAGTCGACGAGGTGCAACAGCGCCGCCGCCCCACCCAGCAGGGCCTGGCGGCCCTCGGGGCCGACCGGTCCGACGTAGCGCACGCGATCGCCGTCCAGGCGGGGGGCCACGAGCTCGTCGAAGTAGGCGCGATCCTGCACGATGCCGGCGATGACCAACGCCAGCCCTGCGGCGGACGCAGCCTCGATGGCGTGGTGGGTGCCCTTGTCGGGGTGGATGCGCCCGAAGAAGACCAGCTCGTCGCGGCTCGAGAGCACCGAGGCGAAGTGATCCATGGGGATGCCGTGGTGGATGGTGGCGGCGTAGCGCAACCGGGGGTGGCGGTCGGCGTCGCTGATCGACACGTAGGCGCTGCGGTCCTGAGCGGCCTCGTAGGCGGGCAGGATCGCCTCGGAGCTGAAGCCGTGGATCGTGGTGAGCACCGGCACGTCGACGAGGGCGGCGTAGGTGAGCGGCACGAAGTCGAAGCCGTTGTGGACCAGATCGAGCTCGCCGGCGTGGGCGAACGCGCTCGACACGTGCAGCGCCTCCCACACCTTGGCGTCGAGCTCGGGGTCCTCGCTGTAGCCGGTCGGCGCCACGGCGACGAGGCGCGCTGCGGTGATCGAGTCGGCGGTGGCGAACAGGGTCACGTCGTGGCCGCGGCGCACCAGGCCCTCGGTGAGGTGGGAGGCGAACTGCTCCCACGGGCCGTAGTGGCGGGGCGGGGTGCGCCACGAGATGGGTGAGATGACCCCGATCCGCAGCGGACGGGTCGTTCGGTCGGGGGGCATGGCGCCGGTAGTCTTGCCCGACCGATCGTGGAGGTGGGGACGTGCACATCGGCGTGATGGCGACCTACCCGCCCACCGAGTGCGGCATCGCCACGTTCTCGTCCGATCTCGTCGAATCCCTCGCCGGCGCCCCGGGCGTCGAGCAGGTGTCGGTGATCGCCGTCGGCGACGGCGGTCTCGGCATGGCCGGCGGATCGAGCCGGACCGGCGTCGGGACAGCACCGCCGACCGAGCTCTACCCCGAGCCGGTGGTGGTCACGATCGACAAGGGCGTCCGCGCCGACTACGTGCGAGCCGCGCGGCTCACCGGACGGCTCGGCGTCGACGTCGTCCTGGTCGAGCACGAGTACGGCATCTTCGGCGGGCGCGACGGCGACTACCTGCTCTCGTTCACCGCCGAACTGCCGGTGCCCTTCGCCGTCACGTTGCACACCGTGCTGCCCGAGCCGACGGCCAGCCAGCTGCGGGTGCTGGCCGAGCTCGGCCGCCGGGCCGCGGCCGTGCAGGTCTTCACCGCCTCAGACCGCGACCTCATCGTCTCGGCAGGGGTGGCGGCATCCGAGCGCGTCCACGTCGTCGCCCACGGCGCGCCCGAGGAGGTGTGCCGGGTGGCCGACGGGCCCTTGCGCGTCATCCCCGTGCGGGGGCGGGCCGGCGTGGGTCCGGTGGACACCGAGGGCCGGTTCGTGGCGTCGTCGTTCGGACTGCTGTCGCCGGGCAAGGGCATCGAGGCGGCCATCGAGGCGGTTGCCCGCCTGGCCCCTGAGCACCCCGAGCTGCTGCTCGTCATCGCCGGGCGCACCCACCCCGAGGTGGCGCGCCGCCACGGCGAGCAGTACCGGCTGTCGTTGCAAGCCAAGGTCCGCGAGCTCAACGTCGGGGCCAACGTCACCTTCGACGACCGCTTCCTCGGCGTGGACGAGCTGGCCGAGCTGCTGGGCGCCACCGACGTGTTCGTCACGCCGTACCGCAACCCCGACCAGGCCGTGTCGGGAGCGTTGACCTTCGCGGTGGCCGCCGGGTTGCCGGTGGTGTCGACCAGGTACCGCTACGCCACCGAGCTGCTCGGCACCGGGGCCGGGCGCATCGTCGACATCGACGACGTCGACGCCCTGGCCACCGCGCTCGGTGAGCTCATCGACGAGCCCGAGGCGCTGGCGACCGCAGCGGCCGAGGCGCACCGGGTGGGTGCCGGGCTGCGCTGGTCGGCGGTGGGCCGTGCCACCGCCGAGGTGCTGCGGGCGGCCAGCTCGTCGGCCACGGCGCCCGAGGCGCCGCTGGTCGACGAGCAGCCGTTGCCCCCGCTGCGCGACACCCACCTGCTGACCCTCACCGACGACGTCGGCATCGTCCAGCACGCACGCGGCCTCGTGCCCGATCGCTCGACGGGCTACTGCGTGGACGACGTCGCCCGTCTCGTCCAGGTCGCCCACCGGTTGGCGGGACGCTCGGGCGACCGGCAGTGGGCGACGATCGCCTTACGGGGGTTGGCGTTCCTCGCCCACGCCGCCTCGTCGAACCCGCCGGGCATGCGCAACTTCATGGCCTATGACCGGCGCTGGCTCGACGAGCCCCACGTAGGTGATCACCTCGGCCGGACGATCCAGGCCCTCGGTGAGGTCGTGGCTGCTGATCCGGCGCCGGGCACCGCCGAACCGGCCCAGCTGCTCCTCGGTGAGCTGTGCCAGGTCGTCGCCGAGGCCCGGCCACGATCGCCGCGCACCGTGGCCTACGCCGCGCTGGGCCTCGGTGTGCTCGAGGACCTCGGGCCCCACCGCGAGCTGCTCGCCGCCCTCGTCGACGAGCTCGTCGGCCTGTACGACGACTGCTCGGGACCGGGCTGGCGGTGGTTCGAAGACATCGTCGCCTACGACAACGCCCGTCTGCCAGGGGCGCTGCTGCTCGCCGGCCGTCGCCTCGGTGACGACCGGGCCGTGGCCATCGGTCTCGAGTCGCTCGAATGGTACGCCGATGAGTGCGACATCGACGGTCCCGTGCTGCTCCTGCCCGGCCACGGCGGCCGCCGGCGGGGTGAGCCCCATCCCGGCGTGGGCGGCGAGCAGCCCATCGACGCCGCCGCGCTGGTCGAGGCCGAGACCGAGGCCCTGCGGGCCACCGGCGATCCCGTCCACGGCCAACGGGCGTTGCGGGCGTTCAACTGGTTCCTCGGCCGCAACCGGGCGAGGGCACCGATGTATGACCCGTCGAGTGGCGGCTGCCGTGACGGGCTCGAGGACGACGGCCGCATCAGCTCCAACGAGGGTGCCGAATCGACGTTGGTGTATTGGGTCGCTCGGCTGACCCTCGAGGCCGCCGGCCTGCCCGTGGCAGCCCGTGAGGCCCACCGCGACGAGGCCGCCGTCTGAGGCCAAGGGCGCCGCTCGCCCTCGGCCCCCCGGGCGCCGGGGCGTCCCCGGACCGAGCGGTCACCCGCCCGCCCGGGCGCCCCGGCAGGCTCAGCCCAACGAGACCAGGTACTTGGTGTTGGTGGCCGGGCGGGACCAGCGCCGGGCGTGGTCGACGTCGAGCATCTCGTCGAGGCCGATCTCATGGGAGTAGCTCGTGGCGAACGTCGTGGTGATCTCATCGGCGACCCGCTGGCGAAGTCGGGCGGCGACCTCGGGCCCGACCCGGGCGAGGAACGGCATCAACAGCCACCCCCCGACCGTCCAGGCCATGCCGAAGCTGCGGTCGATGACGGTCGGCGCCCGGTCGAGGCCGCCGTAGACGTGGACCTGCTTCAAGGTGTCAGATCCGTAGCGCTGGTGACCGGCGCCCCGCACCAGCACGGCCTCCATCGCCGCCAGGATCTCACCGGCCTGGGGCCCACCGCCGATGGCGTCGAAGGCCACGGTGGCCCCCGTCGCCTCGATGGCCTCGGCGAGGTCGTCACGGTAGGTGTCCGCGCTCGAGTCGACGACGTGGCTGGCTCCGAGCCCGCGCAGCAGCTCGACCTGGTCGGGACGCCGGACGACGTTGACCAACCCCACGCCGTCGGCGTCACAGAGCCGCTGCAGCATCTGGCCGAGCTGGGACGCCGCCGCGGTGTGCACGATCCCCCGGTGCCCGTCGAGGCGCATGGTCTCGACCATGCCCGAGGCCGTGAGCGGGTTCACGAAGCACGACGCCCCCTCGGTGGCCGTCGTCCCAGGGTTCAGGCGCAGGCACCGGTCGGCGGCCACGGTGATGTGGGTGCCGTAGGTGCCGCCCCCGGCGAAGACGGCCACCAGGGTTCCAGCGAGCTCGGCTGCCGCCGCAGAGGACCCGGTCGCCACCACGACGCCGGCGCCCTCGTTGCCACCCGGCACCGCCACCTCGACCCGTCCGCCGAGCCCGGCGAGTGCCCCGTCTGACACGTCGGCCACCAGGCCTGCGCCATCGCCGTCGGCGTCACGCAGGCTGTCGGCCCGCAGACCGGGCAACAGGACCCCGATGTCGGAGGGGTTGATCGGGGCGGCCCGCATCTCGACGACGACCTCGTCGGCGCCGGGCGGGCGCACGTCTCGCTGGTCGATGCCGAGGGTGATGGTTCCATCACGATGGACCGTCGAGCAGAGGCTCCGGCGGGCCGGGCGGCTCACGGGCGAGACCCGGCTCGGTGGGGGTGCAGTGGGTGCATGGCGTCACGTCCTCGTTCGGGGCCCCGGGCCGATGACCTCTCCGGCGTCGAGGCCCAGACGCCGTGCGGTGGCCGCACGGTAGGCGACTGCGATGCGACTCGTCCCTGCTCATGGCCTGGTGCTGGTGCTGGTGCTGGCGGTGGCGCTGGCGCTCAGGGCGACAGCGTCACCTCTGCCCGCCCCACCACCACGGCCTCGGCCCCGCGGTCGAGGCGCACGTCACAGATCGCCCGACGCTCGCCGTCGGCGTCGATGACCGAGCGCACCTGGCCGCGGGCGATCACGGCCTCACCGTCGAGCACCCGGTCACGGAACGTCACCGTCAGGCGGCGGATGCTGTCGGGGCCCTGCCAGGCCATCAGCATGTTGGCGATGTAGCCCACGTTCAGCGGACCCTGGTTGATGGTCCGCCCACCGAGGCCCAGCGCCTCGTTGGCCTGGCGATCCCAGTGCACCGCGTAGGGGTCGCGCAGCAGCGCCGCCATCGTCTTCATCCGCTGGGCGTCGACGGCGCCGACCGCCCACTCCGGGATCAGCTCGGACCCACCGGCCGAGGTCGCAGCCCCCGGGTCGCCGTCGGTCCCGGCGAGACCGAGGGCGGCCTCCAGGCGCGTGGGGTCGACCGTGGGCATCCCGGGTGCTGGTTCGTCGATCCCGACCCGCCGCAGCCGCCAGTGGTTCGTCGCCCTGGCCACCTCGACCCCGTCGTGGTCGCTGAGGGCGATGGAGAACACGAGGCGGTCCCACGTCCGCCCCCGGCCGTCGATGACCCGTTCGACCTCGGTGACGCCGCCCTCCACCTGGTAGTCGACGTCGACGTGCAGGCGCCCGGGGTACCGCCAGTCGTAGCCGTCGAGGCCCACCGACCCGGCGCCAGACACCCGGCCCCACTCGAACAGCTCGGCGATCGAGGTCTGCGCGCCCTGGATCGGCACGTGGAACAGCGCGATGGGGTGGACCAGCCCGTCGGGCAGCTGGGGCCCTGCGGTGCAATCGGTGAGCAGCCAGCTCTCCCAGCGCTCGATGCGCCGCGTCCCCCCAGGGAAGCGACGACCCACCAGCGCCCCCATCTCCCGTGCGCTCGGCTCGTCGGCCGGCCGCTCCTGTGCGCTCGGCTCGTCGGCCGGCGGCTGCCGGCGGTGCTCGTCGGCCGGCGGCTGCCGGCGGTGCTCGTCGGCCGGCCGCTGCCGGCGGTGCTCGTCGGCCGGCGGCTGCCGGCGGTGCTCGTCGCTCACCTAGCCCCCGGGTGCGAGGTGGTCCAGGCTGGGACGACAGCGGTCACCCAACCGCCGAGACGCTGCGGTTGTGCTCCTCGAGCAGCTCGTTGCGATAGCTGTGGGTGCCGTCGAAGCGTGACAACAGGTACGGCCCGCTGATCAGCGGCTCGCGCCGGGGGGCGGACCCATCGCCGAGGCAGGTGGGGAGGGTCTCGATGCGCAGGTGGAACGGGGGCGTGACGAACAGCGGCGAGGAGTACCGGTCGACATCAGGCGGGTTCACGACGCGGTGGGGGTTCGAGACCCACCGGTCGTTGGTCCAGATGGCCATGAGGTCACCGAGGTTGACCACGAGGTGTCCGGCGGGCACCTGGGCCTTGACCCACTCGCCCGAACGGGTCCGCACCTCGAGGCCCCCGACCCCGTCGTCGGCCAGGACGGTGAGCGTCCCGTAGTCGGTGTGGGCCCCGCACCCCAGCTGGCCCGGCTCGGGGGTCACCTGACCCTGGGGCGGGTAGTGGATCAGACGCAGGTGGTACATCGTCTCGCCCGGCTGGTCTGCGAAGAACCTGGGGGCCAGCCCGAGGGCGAGGGCCAGCGCTCGTTGGATGCGCTGCGCGGCCTCGATGGCCGCCACCCGATAGGCCTCCCAGGCGGGTCGGAAGCCCTCCAGATCGGGCCACTGGTTGGCGCCGTGGAGCGGGGTGCCGTCACGCACCAGAGGATGGTCGCCTCCGTGCTCGGTCCCGGTGTCGAGGGTCTCCTTCAGGTCGCCGGCTCGGACCTCAGCCGTGCGGTCCTCCTCGCCGGTGAGCGCTCCGTCGAGGGTCTCGGTGCCGAACCCGACGTACCCCCGGTGACAGGGGCTCTTGGCGATGGCGATGGCCTCCTTGGCCTGGCCGGGCAGGGCGAAGAAGCGCCGCATGGCGTCGAAGTACGCGTCGCACACCCCAGAGGGCACCCCGTGACCCGAGACGAGGAAGAAGCCGGTCTCCCTCAGAGCGTCGTCGATGTCGCCGGCGGTCGCCAGGGCCTCGGGGCTGGGGAGGGCGCGCCCCGTGGCGAAGGGGGTCAGATCGAAGGTGGGCAGGTTCACGTTCGCCGCTTTCGTGGTTGGGTGATCACAGCTGGGGGACCGACCGCGGGGGGTGGTGCTCACCGGCTGCACGGTCAGAAGAGCGCAGCGGCGCGCTCACGCCGCTCCCCTCACGTAGGCCACCCCGAGGCCGGCGGGCGTTCGGCTCGCCTGGGCCCGCAGGACGAGCGCGACCAGCGTCAGGGCGTAGGGCAGGGCGAGGAACACCTCGTAGGGCACCGCCGTCGCCGTGCCCTGCAGGCGCAGCTGGGCGGCGTCTGACAGGCCGAACAGCACCGCACCGGCCACCGCTGGCACGGGCTTCCACCCGGCGAACACCACCAGGGCGAGGGCGACCCATCCCCGCCCGGCGGTGACGTTCTCGATGAACAGCCCGAGCGGACCGCACACCAGCGCCGCCCCCCCGAGCCCGGCCAGGGCGCCGCCGGCCGCCGTGGCCGCCGAGCGGATGGCGACGACGTGGTACCCGAGGGCATCGGCAGCGACCGGCGACTCGCCGACGGCGTCCAGGGCCAACCCGGCGGTCGTCTTGGTCAACACGAACCACACGGCCGCCAACACGACGAGGGTGACGAGGACCAGCCCGAGCAGATCGATGCGGTTGACCCGCGGGGGCACCTGTCCGATGGCGTAGTTCTGCTGGAACAGGTAGGTGGTGGCGTAGCCGGCGAGCAGGGTGAAGGCGATGCCGGTGATGATCTGGTTCGACCGTCCGAGCACGACGAACAGCGCCAGCAGCGCCCCGAAGGCTGCACCGGCGACCAGGCCGGCGACCAGGCCGAGCCAGGGCGAGCCGGACGCGTCGGCCGCGGTGTACCCGGCGAAGGCGCCGACCAGCATCATCCCCTCCAGCCCGAGGTTCAGCACGCCGCTGCGCTCGCTCACCAGCGCGCCGAGGGCAGCCAGCGCCACGGGGATGGCGAGGCGCAACGCCGCCGCCAGCGTGGCGGTGGTCCACAGGGCGTCCATCAGACGGGCCCCCGCACCCGCTCGACGGCGGCGTCCCCGACCACGACGAACACCACGACCAAGGCGAGGATCACCCCGACGAGCGACGACGGCAGCTCGTGGGACCGGGCCGCCACCTCGAAGCCGATGCCCAGCCCGGCCAGCGCCAGGCCCGCCAGCAGGACCCCGACCGGGTGCAGCCGGCCGAGCAGGGCGACGATGATGGCGGTGAACCCCAGGCCGGTGCTGAAGGCGTCGCCGACCCGTCCGGTGACCCCGCCCACCTCCACGTAGCCGGCCAGCCCGGCCAACGCCCCGGCGGCGACCACCACGAGCACGACGATGCGCGACGAGCGCACCTCGTTGGCGTCGAGGGCTTCGCGGTTGTGGCCCAGGGCGTCGATGCGGTAGCCGAGGCGCTGTCGCCCGAGCACCCAGGTCAGCACCGGTACCAACCCGACGGCGATCAAGAAGCCGAGGTGGGTGTCGAGCCCGGGGACGAGCGGCAGGGCGGCGTCCTCGACGGTGCGGCTGGCCGGGATGAACGAGTCGGGATCGCGGATGCCGACCCGGATCGCCCACTGCAACAGCGCCTGGGCGACGTAGACCAGCATCAGCGACGAGATGACGATGCTGGCACCGAAGCGGGCCCAAGCCGCGGCGGTGATGCCCGCCCAGGCCCCACCGGCGGCAGCGCCGATGACGACGGCGAGGACGACGAGGACCGGGCCAGGCAGGTCGCGCACGCCCGAGGCGGTCACCACTCCGACCGCAGCGACGGCGCCGACCAGGTACTGGCCCTCGGCACCGATGGTGAACACCCGGGCCCGGTAGGCCAGGGCGTAGCCGAGCCCGATGAGCACGAGCGGGGTCGCCGAGGTGGCCGTGTCACTCATCCCCCGCGGGGCGATGAACACCCCGCGCACGACCTCGCCGTAGACCGCCAGGGGTTGGGCGCCCTCCAGGGCGATCAGGACCCCGCCCACCGCCAGGGCGGCGACCAGCGCGGTGACGGGCACGAGGACGGCTGCGAGTCGGGTCGACCCGGCCCGCCGAACCACCCCGAGGGCCCGGCCCTGGTGGGGTCCGACGGTCGAGGCCGCCCCGGGTTCGACCAACGTCGAGGTCACGACGCACCACCGTGGGCAGCGCCACCAGAGCCCTCGTCACCGTGGGCAGCACGAGCGGAGCCCACGTCACCGTGCGCCATGGCCAAGGCGATGGCGCCTCGGTCGTGGGGGGGCAGGAACGGGCCGACGAGGCGACCGCCGGCGAGCACGAAGATGCGATCGGCCACCGGGACCAGCTCGTCCAGCTCGGCCCCGATCCACAGCACCGCCGCGCCGTCGGCGGCCCGGGCGACGAGCCGTCCAGCGATGGCATCGGCCGCACCGGGGTCCAGACCCCGGTGCGGGTAGCACGCCACGATGACCGGCGGCTCACCGTCGAGCTCGCGGGCGAGCACCAACTTCTGGGCGTTGCCGCCCGACAGGTTCGCCGCCCGGGCAGAGGGCCCGCTGCAGTGCACCTCCCACCGCTGCAGACCCGGTCGTGCCGCCTCTCGGCGGGCGCGGCGTCGCCGGCGCCAGAAGGCGACTCGGCCGAGCTCGAGGTTGTCGGCCAGGTCCATGGCCCGCACCAGGCCCCACCGGTACCGGTCAGAGGGCACGTAGGCGACACCGTGGGTCCGACGGGCCCGGGGATCACCGACGGGCAGGGCCACCCCGTCCACGCTGACCACCCCGCAACTGGGCGCGTGCCGCCCCGACAGCACCGCCTCGAGATCCGCCTGGCCGTTGCCGTCGACACCGGCGATGCCACAGATCTCACCGCCGGCCACGGCGAGGTCGACGCCGGCGAGGCGACCGAAGCTCAGGCCTCGCACGTCCAGGCGCGGGGTGGTCTCGGTGCGGGCGCGCTGCTGGCGGTCGGTGTAGGCGCCCGAGGACGCCGAGCCGACCATCGCCGTGGCCAGATCGGCCCGGGAGCGCTCCGACACGGGAGCATCGGCCACCTCGACCCGGCCCTCGCGCAGCACACCGACCCGGTCGCATCCGGCGAACACCTCGGCCAACCGGTGGGTGATGACGGCGATGACCATGCCCTCGTCGGCGAGGCCCCGGCACACACCGAGCAGTTGGTTGGCCTCGTCGTCGGTGAGCACCGCAGTCGGCTCGTCGAGCAGCAGCACCCGGGCGTCGGCGTCAAGGGCCCGCAACAGCTCGAGGCGCTGCTGCTCGCCGACCGACAGCTCGCCGGCAGGGACGTCGTCGCGCACGGCCAGGCCGTAGCGATCGACGAGCTCGCCGAGGCGTCGCCGGGTGCGGCGCCGGTCGGGCCGGAGGCGCCCCTCGGGTCGGGCCAGGGCCAGGTTGTCCCCAGCGGTCAGGGTCGGCACCAGCGTGAAGTGCTGCTGCACCAGGGCCACTCCCCGACGGCGCAGGTGGCGGGGGTCGAAGTCGGTGACCGGCTCGCCGAACAGCTCGATCGTGCCCGCATCGGGACGCTCGAGGCCGGCGAGGACGCGCATCAGCGTCGTCTTGCCGGCGCCGTTGGCTCCGAGCACCGCGGTGATCTCACCTCGGCGCAGCGTCAGATCGACGTCGTCGAGGGCGACCGTGGCGCCGTAGGTGCGCCGGATCCCCCGCATGTCGACGGCGACGTCGCCCCGCCCCTGCCCACGACGGCGCCCCGGTGGTGCGGCGTCGAGGGCACAAGCGGCCCCGGTGGCCCCGGTCACTGCGGGTCGCCCCCCCACCCCGGGGACCCGGCGCGGGTGCGCGCCTGCCCCACTCCGGCACAGGGGTCACTCGGGGCGCGCATCGCCTAGGGCGCTTCGGCCACGAAGGGCACCGTGAAGCTGCCGTCTTGGATCTCGGCCAGGCGGGTCTCGTACAGCTCCATCGCCTCCGGTGAGATGTCGTCGGCGTCGTCGGGGTCGATGACGATGTCCATGCCCCCGTCGCCGAGTGACACCCCGTAGTACTTGGCCTCGGTGGCGCCCTCCTCGACGTCGGCCACGATCTGCTCGAACAGCCGGTCGAGGCGCCACTCGAACGACGACAGCACCGAGTCCCCGACGCCGGACATGTCGCCGACGTACCCGGACGAGACGCCGCCGACGTCGTTGGCAGCCTCGATCTGGCCGAAGGTGGGGCCCTGTCCGCACCCGATGAACATGGTCGCCCCGCCGTCGGCCTGGCCGAGGGCGGCTTCCTTGGCGAGCTGCACGTCGTACCAGTCTCCGACGGCGACGAAGCTGCCGCCGGCGTCGGGCAGCACCTCTCGGACCCCGGCCAGGTACGCCTCGTACATGGCGTAGCAGGCGGGGATCTCGAAGCCCGCGGCGCCGGCCACGTCACCCTCGCCGACCGCCCCGGCGGCCAGGATGCCCTGCAGGTACGACGCCTCGTAGAACGGCTGCTCGTAGTCACCGACGTTGCCCTCGACGTCGTCGAAGCCGCCGGCGTAGACGAAGATCGTGTCAGGGAAGTCCTCGGCGACCTTCTTCACGTCGTCACCGAAGTTGAACGAGTGGGCGATGATCGGGTTGTACCCCTGCTCGGCCCACGCCCGGAGCGCCCGCTCGGCCTCGGCCCCGGGGGGCACGTTCTCCTCCAGCGCCACCTCAGACACCACGCCCTGCTCCTCGAGCGCCTGCGCGCCCTCGTAGGCGGCCTCGCCCCAGGACCCGTCGAACCACTCCGCGGAGTACACGATCGCCAGCTTCGGGGCCTCGCTCTCGCCGGTGGCCTCGTCGGGGGACTCGGGGTCGACCGCCGTGGCCTCCTCGGTGTCCTCCACGACCTCGTCGACCGCCCCTGCGGCGTCGTCGACGGCCTCGGTGGCGTCGGTGGCGTCGGTGGCCACAGCCTCGAGGTCAGCGGTGTCGTCGTCGCCGCAGGCCGCAGCGATGAGGGTGAGCGCGGCGAGAGGTGCCACCCAGCGGGCCGCCCTCCCTCGTCGGGCTCGTCGGGGGGGACGCCGAGATGTCGCAGTGATCATGTGAGGAACCTAGGGAACGCACCGGGGTCCGGCGAGCATCGGCGGTGAACAGGGCGTTTCGGCCTGGTGGCCCGACGTCGACGCCGAGGATCGACGGCCGGCGCCCCGGCTGCGGCGCCGACGGCGCCATGACGAGCGCGACACCGGCGCTCAGGCGACGCCACGCACCAGGGCCGACACGTTGAACCCCAGCAGCACCAGCACGCCGATGACGGCGATCAGCGTGGTGAGCGGGTAGCAGCCGACGTTGACGGGGATGCGAAACGCCGGTTCGGCCTCGGAGCGCTGTCGGATCCTCAGCAGCGCAGCGTTCACGACGAGGAACACCAACATGATGAAGATGTTGCTGGCGGCCGCGACGACCCCCAGGTTGCCGATGGCTCCGAAGGCAGCGGCCACCACCGACACCGCCACCACCGCTCGCACGGGGGTGCTGGTCGCCCGGTTGATCTTGGTGAGGTGGCCGAGCCACGGCTGGTCGACGTCACGGCCGACGTCATAGAGCAGCCGGCTGGCCCCCAAGATGTTGCTGAGGATCGTCTTGGAGATGGCGAACAGGGCCACCACCACGATGCCGGTGGCCCACGCCCCGCCGGCCTGGTCCCGCAGGATCTCGGCCAACGGGCCCTGCGCTCCGGCGAGCCCGTCGGCGCCGAGGGTGGCCAGGGCAGCGAAGGCGACCAGCAGGTAGATGACCATCACGGCCACACCCGACAGCAGCAGGCCCTTGGGCATGGTGCGCTCGGGGTCCCTGGTCTCCTCAGCGAGCTTCACGAGGTCCTCGAAGCCGATGAAGCTGAAGAAGATGAGGGCGCCACCGGTGAGGATGCCGATCAGATCGGTGCCGGACGCGTCGAACGGATCGACCGAGCCGAGGTCGTCGACGGCGACGACGACGACCGCGGCCAGGCCGAGCAACGTCACGATGGTGGCCACGGTGTTGAACCAGCTCGCCTGGGCCGCCCCCACCGCGTTGACCGCGCCCATGGTGGCGATCACGCCGAAGGTGACGAACAGCGTCGGGACGTCGACGAGCCGCGACACGTAGTCGCTGAAGGAGATGGCGATGGCTCCTGCGGCCACGACCCCGGTGAACAGCATGAACACGCTCGCCACAGTGGCGGCCCGCAGCCCGAAGGCCTGCTTGACGTACTCGAAGCTGCCGCCGGCGTCGGGGTGGCGGCTCACCAGCTCGGCGTAGGTCCCAGCCGTGCACAGCGCCACGAGCGCCGCGACCAAGAAGCTGACCCACAGCAGGTTCCCGCCGAACGCGGCGGCCTCGCCGATGATGGCGTAGATGCCGGCACCGACGATGCCCCCGATGCCGAACAGCAGGATCTGGGTGAGGCCCAGCTCCCGAGCCAGTGCCGGCCGTTCGGTCTCCTCGCCCGCGATGGTGTCCGAGCTCACCGTTCCTCCTCCTCGTTCCAAGTGGGACCCGCCGTGCTGAGCGCCCCGCTCGACGCGGCTGACCATGGTGCCGAGCGGGCCGGGGTGGCTGGCGGATCCGTGCCGACAACACCTGCGCAACTCCGCCGTCAGGGTGCAGACGGCGTCTCCGGGTCGGCAGGCAGGGTGATCACGAACCGGGCGCCGGTGCCGACGCCGGCGTCACAGGTGATCGACCCGCCGTGGTCCTCGACGATCTCTCGGGTGATGGCCAGACCCAACCCGGTGCCGCCGTCGTGGCGGGCGCGGGCGTCATCGACGCGGGCGAAGCGCTCGAAGATGCGGTGGCGGTCCTCGTCAGGCACCCCCCCTCCGTCGTCGGTGACGGTGAGCTCGATGCGGCCACGCTGTTCGGTGAGGGCGACGGTGACCGACGAGGTGGCGTGGCGAACGGCGTTGGCCAGCACGTTGCGGGCCGCCCTGGCCATGTGGTCGGGGTCGGCCCACAGGTGCGCGGCCGACACCCGGTGGGCGTCGATGGACACGTCGGACACGTTGCGCTGGCGGGCGATCTCGTCGAGGACGATGTCGTCCAGATCGATGGGGCGGCGGCGCCCCGAGCCGTGTCCGGCGTCGTGTCGGGCGAGGTGCAACAGGTCGTCGAGCAGATCCTGCAGGCCGACGGCCTCTTCGCGCACGGCCCGCAGGGTGGCTGCCGCGTCGGCCCGGTCGGGGCGGGCGAGATCGACCTCGACGTTGGTGCGGACCCGTGTGATGGGGGTGCGCAGCTCGTGGGCGGCGTCGGCGACGAAGCGGCGTTGGCGCTCCGAGGCGTCACGCAGCCGGTCGAGCATGTCGTTCATGGTCGCCGCCAGACGGGTGATCTCGTCGTCACGCTGCTCGACGTCGATCCGTTCGGCCGAGTCGGTGGTGCTGATCGCCGCGACCTGGGCCCTGATCGCCTCGACCGGCGCAAGCGTGCGACCGGTCAGCCACCAGATGACCCCCGCCAGCAGCAGCGAGACCGTGGGGACCGTGGCGGTGAGAGCGACGGCCAGATCGGCGATGGCCTCGTTGAGGTCGTCGCTGTTCTCTGCGACGTGCAGCACCGCCGGTCCGGCGGCCGTGTCGATGTCGCGGCTCATCACCCGGTAGGTGTCGTCCTCGATCGGGAGGCGGTCGGTCGTCCAGAACCGGCGTCGGTCGTCGAGGCGGCCGAAGGTGGCGATGTCGGGCGCGCCCACCAGGTTGGTGCTGGCCACCAGGACCTCGCCCCCGGGGCCGACGACCTGGACGGCGCTGTCCTCGGCGTCGGTGGCGATGGGCTCACCGGGGGATAGCTCATCGAGGCCGGCGGTCACCGTGTCGGCTCGCCGGTCGAGCGAAGCGTCGAGGGTGGCGGTGAGCTGGCCGCGCTGCACGGTGAGCAGGGCGACGGCGGTGAGGGTGAGCACGACGGCGACCGCTGCGGTCGCCACCGCGGTCAGGCGGAACCTCAGGGTGCGGGCCCGGGGCCGTCGCGCCACGTCGGTCCGCTCAACCGCCGTCGAGGGCGAGGCGGTAGCCCGCACCGCGGACGGTCTCGATGGCGTGGCGACCGAAGGGTTCATCGATCCGGGTGCGCAGGCGGCGGATGTAGACCTCGACGATGTTGGGATCGCCCTCGAAGTCATAGGACCAGACGCCGTCGAGGATGGCGTCCTTGGACTGGACCTGGCCGGCTCGACGGACCAGGAACTCCAGCACGTCGAACTGACGGCTGGTGAGGGTGATCGGTTGCTCACCGCGCCAGGCCCGGCGTTGGGCGGGGTCGATGCGCAGGTCACCGGCGGCGAGCGGGACAGGCACGGGCCCGGTGGCGCGTCGCAACAGGGCGTGGAGGCGGGAGACGAGCACCGGGAACGAGAACGGCTTGGTCAGGTAGTCGTCGGCGCCGGTGTCCAGGGCCTCGGTCTGGTCGAGCTCGCCGTCCTTGGCGGTCAGGACCAGGATCGGGGTCCAATCGCCCAGGCGGCGCAGCTCGGCGCAGATCTTGAACCCGTTGGTCCCGGGGAGCATGAGGTCCACGACCAAGGCGTCGTAGCGGCCCTCTGTGGCTTGCCACAGCCCGTCGGTGCCGTCGAGGGCGACGTCGACGGTGAAGCCCTCGTTCTGCAGGCCCCGGCGGATGGCGGCGGCGATCTCGTGGTCGTCTTCGATGAGCAGCAGCTTCACGGGTCTGGCCCTCGAGGTGGTGGTCGATCGTAGGTCACAGGCGTCCGGGGGCGTCCCGGGGGCGTCCCGGGGGTGGGACGCCGGGGGCGTCCGGGGGCGCCCGGGGTTGGGTGCGGGACCGCAGGAACGGGGCGCACCAGCAACGCACAGCCATCCTGACGCCCAGCTGACCGGCCCGGGTCGGAACACTCTCGTGGGCGGCTCGGCGCCGGTTGGCCTGGGCCTCAGACGGTCAGGTCGCTGTCAGGAGCGACCCGCCAGAGTGGGGTCATGAACCGACGAACCATCATCCTGACCGCCATCGGAGCCGGAACGGTTGCCCTGATCGGCACCGCCGGCATGTCCGTCGCCTCCTCGACGTCTGATGACGTCGACGTGGCCATCACCGGGCCCGCCCTCGAGGAGGCATCTGCCGCCGCTCTCGCCCACACCGGGGAGGGGACCGTCACCGACACCGAGGTCGGCGACGAGGACAGCCTGTACGAGGTCGAGGTCACCCTCGACGACGGCACCGAGGTCGACGTCCAGCTCGACGAGGACTTCGCCGTGGTGAGCGCCGACGCCGATGACCCCAACGAGGCCGACGACTGACCGACCGGGTGCACGACGCCGGGTGAGGGCGTGGCAACAGCGACTTCACCCGGCGGTCACTCGGGCGCCAACCGGGGTGGGGCTGTCATCCCACAGGCGGCATGGTGGTCGACCGGGCTGAGGGCCGATCGTCCCCGCAGGGGCGGGGCGCCACAGGGCATGGTGGGGGGTTGACCGGCTCGCCGAGCCGCCCCTGACCCCGGAGATCACCATGAGCGAGCTCGCCGGACGCACCGCCATCGTCACCGGCGCCACCGGTGGGATGGGACGGGCCATCACCCGCACCCTGGCCGCCGCCGGGGCTCAGGTGGTGGCCACCGACCTCTCCGATGCCGACGCCGACGCACTGGTGGCCGATAGCGCGGGGGCGCCGGGCACCGTCGCGTTCCGCTCCGGCGACGTCGCCGACGCCGGTGCGATGGCCGCCGTCGTCGAGCTGGCGCTGCGCGAGACCGGGCGGGTCGACTGCGCCGTCAACGCGGCCGCGATCGAGTTCGAGACCGTGCCGCTGGCCGAGTGCACCGACGAGGACTTCGACCGGATGATGGCGGTCAACGTACGAGGCACGTTCTTGTCGATGAAGCACGAGATCGCAGCGATGCTCGACGCAGGGCACGGCGGCAGCATCGTCAACATCGCGTCGACGAACGCCTCACGACCCCAGCACGACCAGCCGGCGTACACCGCATCCAAGCACGCCGTCTTGGGGCTCACCCGCAGCGCCGCCATCGACTACGCCCGCCATGACATCCGCATCAACTGCATCTGTCCGGGGGCCATCGACACCCCCATGTTGCGCAACGCCGTGCAGCGACGCGGCCGTGACGCCGACGCCGTCGCCCGGCGGTTGGGCTACCTGGGCCGCTTCGGCCGACCCGACGAGATCGCCGAGGCAGCCCTGTGGTTGTGCTCGGACGCCTCGTCGTTCACCACCGGACACGCCCTGGCCGTCGACGGCGGCATGCTCGCCGGCTGACCCGAGACGGGGTGCCCCGCCTCAGGTGTCGGCCGGCTCGCGCCCGTCGCTGCCGCCGACGGTCCACGCCGCGGTGGCGTAGTAGTCCTGCAGGCTGGCGTCGATCGCCGCAGCGGGCGCGTCGGCGCCGGTCGCCTCGGCGACGATCTCTCCCGCCGAGGGCGGGGCGGTCGGCCACGTGCTGGTGTCCCAGACCGCCGAACGACGCAGCGCCGCCCCGCACTGCAGGTAGCACTCGCCGACGGTCACCACGACGGCGACCTTCGGGACCCGGCCGTCCAGCGCGCAGGCGCGACGCACGTCCTCGTCGACGGTGACCGCCGCGGTGCCGTTGACGCGCAGCGTCTCGACGGCGGTGGGCACGAAGAACAGCAGGCCCACCTCGGGACGCCGGGTGAGGTTGGCGTAGGAGTCCAGGCGGTTGTTGCCGGTGAGGTCGCCAAAGGCGAGCGTGCGAGGGTCGAGCACCCGCACGAAGCCCGGTGGCCCGCCCCGGGGTGAGGCCGTGATGCCGTCGTCGTCACCGGTGGACAGCACGGCCAGGGGCGACCGGGCGACGAAGTCCGCTGCCGCGGGGGTGAGGTGATCGACGACCTTGTCGAGCGCCCCCTGGCCAGGAGCGCGGTAGCGGGCGCGCAGGTCCGCCTCGTCCAGGATCGTCCGATCCTCGGCGTGGTCGGATGGTTCGCTCGGTGGGGTCATGACGCCGTCCTCTGCTGGGGCGTGCGGTCCTCGTGGGCGCTGTTGGCACCGTAACCCCGGGGTGCGTCACGCTCCCCCGGCGCCCCGAGACGGCGGCGCGACGGGGCCCGCCGGCGTCCTCCGGCACGGCCGACAGGTCGCCTCACGTGCCGGTCGCCCGACCGGTGGGCCGCCTCACGGGCCGGTCGCCCGACCGGTGGGCCGCCTCACGTGCCGGTGGCCCGGAGGCGCAGCTCGCCGCCGGCGGGGTAGGAGCGCAGGTGCCAGGCCCTGGCCGGGGCGGGGTCGCGCCGGTTGACGACGAGCTGGCGGCAGGAGACCGGATCGTGGATTCGCTGGTCCTGGCCACCCGGGGCTCGGACACCATCAGGTGCACCCGTCGGTCGAGCTCGACGAAGAGCGTTTCGTCTCGCGAGGTCAGCCAGGTCAGCTCGAACGCCTCGCCGTCAGGGTCATCGAGGTTGCCGTCGGGCAGCACGAGCGAGGCGGTGAGAGCGGTCGAGAACCAGTCGGCGACGGCCAGGAGCACGGCGTCAGCGGTCACGCGCCAATCAGACACGATGCGAACCTCGCCGCAGCACGCAGCACGCCGGCGGACGCTGGCGCCTGTCCGTGGCGCGCCCGAACGACGGCGCCCGGGGGGCCGGCGGCCGTGGCCCGCCCTGGGCTCACCCGCACGCATCGCCGCAGACGAGACGGCTGACGAGCGGGCCCTCCTCGACGGCGTCGGCCACGCCCTCCATGTGCAGGCGCCCGAACGGCTCGCTGGGCTCGTTGCGGAGCTGGCGTCCCGAGCGGTGCACGTGGGCGGGCGCGCCGGAGCCGGGCCGCCGGTGTCGGCGGTCCGGGTCGGGCGTGGTGCGGGACGCAGGCCTGGAGCCCCGGGCGGCAGCGGTGTCGTTGACCGGGTCGACGCTGGGGGCTCAGCCGGTGTCGTCAGGTGGGGGGTGCCAGCACCAGCGGTCACCCCGGCGGGTGACGGTCCAGCGTTGTTCGTGGACGAGGTGGTGATGCCACCGGCACACCGGCACGGCGTTGTCGATGTCGGTGCGCCCGCCGACGTGCCAAGCCACGACGTGGTGGAGCTGGCACCGGTGAACGGCCACCTCACAACCCGGGAACCCGCAACGCCGGTGCACCACAGCCAACGCCCGACGCTGGGCGGCGCTGAACGTGCGGCTGGCCCGGCCCACATCGATGGTCGAACCGTCCTGGCTGACGTGGGCCCGGACGACGAGGGCATCACAGGCCAAGCGGGCGGCGGTGGCCGGACCGATGGCCCAAGACTGGTGATCACAACGCTGCTGCGGGTCGAACCGGCGCCCGGTCCTTCCCGCAGACCCCGGTGTGACCGTGGTGGTCGTGCCGCAGCCTTGATGATCGTCTGCGCCGAGGTCCCCGCTGGGCGGCGCCGCCCCAGCCAGCACGTCACGGTCGAGGCCGTCACCGTCGAACACGTCACCGTCGAACACGTCACGGTCGAGCCCCGCGGCATCAAGCACGTCGCGGTCGACGACGACGGTGGTGGTGGTCGTGGTGCGCTCGTCGCCGTCGCCGCAGACCAACTCGACCAACGCGTCGGCCCGACGGGCCCAGAAGGTCCGCTCCATGGGATCAGACCAATGATCAGGGGCCGCAGTGGCAGCATCGATGGCCTGGGCCACCCGGTGGCCGTCATCACCAGGCAGACAGAACCGGCCGTGCACATCGCCGAACAGGTCGTGATGCAAACGCAAGGCGCGCCCGGCGTAGCGCTGCTCAGCGTCGGCGCTGATCTGACGCACAGCCCAATCAGCACAAGTGTCAGACCAACGGCCAAGACCCTGGGCCGTCGCCGCCTCGACCAGCGCCTCCTCATCGGCCCGCAGCGCCTCCCACCGACCGGTGCTCACCCCGGCCAAGGTGTCAAGGTGCGCGGCACCGACCCGACCAGCGGTGAAGGCATCAGCCAAGCGCGGAAGTAGCGAACACAGCTCGGCCCGGCGGACCAGCACCCTGGCAGCGTCGACGCCCAGCCCGAGGTGCGTGGACAGCCAGGCCGCGGGGCTGCGGGCCCCCTCCAGACGCCACCAGCTCGTGCGCAACACCTCGCCCACCAGCACCGTGCGCTCACACTCGATGGACTCGACGTCAGCGGTGACCTCCACCAGGCGCCGCACCGCCGCCCGCGTCGCTGACACGTCGAGCACCTCGCCGACCCGAGCGCCACCCGCCCGAACCGCAGTCATCGAACACATGTACCCATCGTAGAGAGGGGGTGTGTCAGAGCCGGACGGCCGATGGCACCCCCAACCGGGCCGTCGGCGCACCGCCCCACAGTCGATGCAAGCAGCGTCAGCCGCTCGATGAACGAGTGGTCGTCGATGCTCGGCAACATCTGAGGCGCGGTGAACCGAACGGCGAGAGCGCCACGGCTTGGCGCTGTCGGCCGATGCCCACGGGCGCCGGGTGAGGGCTCGCCCTGCCCTGCCCAGCGCCCGGCCGGCTCGGTTCAGCGACCGTCGGCCGCGCCGGGCATCGGGCGGCCGGCACCGGCGCCCTCGTTGGCTCCCGGCGTCGTGCGGCCCGGACCGGTGCTCTCGGCGGCGCCCGGCGTCGTGTGACCCACAGCTCCGCTGCCGGCCGCGCCGCCGGTGTGCAGCGAGCCAGCCGATGCGGTGCCACCGGTTGCCGTGCTCGGCTCGGCGGTGGCGTCGTGGTCGGTCGTGGTGCGGGTCGTGGCGCGCTCGGTGACCCGGAGGTCGGGCTCGGGATCGCCCTCGACGTCGGCGGCCTGGATGGCTGCGCCGAGGGCCCACAACGCAGCCCCGATCAGCGCGATCCACACCCCGATGTCGGTGTTGGAGTCGATGGCGCCGTCGGGGATGCCCGGGGCGTCGATGATCGTCGCCACGACCTGGGCGAGCGCCGCGATGCCGACCGCCATCGTCACCAGCGTGAGCCCGCGGTGCTGACGCCGCTCGGCGCGGCCCGCAGCGTAGATCATGGCGACGGCGAGACCTGCGCCCAGGTAGGCGATGAACGGGATGAGGCTGTCGGCCTCGTATCCGGTGGCCGTGGCGTCGCTGTTGGCGTCGGAGAACCAGTCGAAGAACGGCGAGACGTTGAACACCGCGATGCCCGCCAAGGCGAGCAGCATGCCCAACAGGTTGGCTCGGCGCCTTCGGTCTTGGTCGTCTCGGTCCATGCGAGTCGAGGTGGTCGGTGTGGTGTACGTCACGGGGTCCCCTTCTGGTGCCATCGCAGCGCCGCCCGCCCGCTCCGATGGGGCGGACGATCGCCGTCGGTGCAGTAGTGCCCATAGCCCCGGGGGCTTGACCCCTTTTGTGCCCCCATCGCCGAGCGCCGGCGCACCGAAGTGGGAGGCTGCTCGTCCAGCGGAGGGCCGTCGGCCTCGCTCCCCGCGGCGTTCAGCCCGAGACGTCCGAGGCGGTCTGGAAGGCGTTGGGCGGGTAGCCGCCGGCGTCCAGGATCGCCCGGGTCACCGGTTCGAGCAGGGCGATGGCCTCGTCGAGGTCTGGGCCCAGCGCAGCGAGCACCCCCCGTTCGAGGTGGTCGGTGGTGGCCTCGATCGACCGGCGGAGCGCTCGCCCGGCCTCGGTGAGCCGGTCGTCGGCCACCCATCCCTCAGCGGCGAGGCGCTCGTCGGCGGCGTCGTAGCGCGCGTCGGGCCAACCCCGGCTGAGGGCGTAGGAGCGGCGGGGCAGGCCCCACCACAGCTCGGTCAGCAACATCACCTCGGCCCCGTCGAGCCCGGCTGCGGTCCAGGCGATGACGTGACCGTCACCCCGGTGCTCGCGCACGATGTCGGCGGCCCGCCACAGCGCACCCATTGCCGAGGCTGGTCGGCCCAGCGAGCGCAGGCCGGCCGACAGCGGGCGTCCGGCCACCTCGGTGGCGGCGACCCCTCGCTCCAACAGCTCGGTGAGGCGGGCGGCGTCGGCGGCGGGCACCTCCACCGCCCGCTCCAGGAACGCCACGGTGCCCGACTCCCGGGCGCTCAACACCGCGTCGCGCTCGGCGATGGCCCGCCCGGCGGTCACCGAGGGGACCACCACGGCCGGGTCGAACACCCCGAAGGCGGCGGCGACCACCTCACCGGCGACGTCGCCCATGCAGGCGCCCCGGCTGGTGAAGTACGCCTCGCCGTTGGGTCCCGTGATGGCGCCGGGGCCCCGGTTGGGTGGGCCGAAGCCGACGGCCTGGAACGCCTCGTGCACCTCGGGGGCGAAGTAGACGCACGCCGCCAGCGGCTCGAGCAGATCACGAAAGCGGCGAACGGTGCGGACCTCGATCATGGCGACCCCCTCGTCGTCGAGCGCACGTCACACTGCCAGAAGCGACGGACCCGGCCGGCGGGTCATCGGTCGCCACCCCGTCCTGGCACCACCGTCGACGAGCCCTGCGCGTCGGGTGGATCGTACGATGGGAGAGGTGAAGACCGTCGTCGTGGGCCGACGCCCAGCCGAGCTCGAACAGCTCATCCGCCGACGCCGGACGCTGGGGCTCGACCTGTTCGACGAGCTGTGGGAAGGCGTGCTCCACATGACACCGGCACCGGGCGCGGCGCACGGCATGGTCGCCGAGGAGCTCGCCGCGACGCTGCGCGAACCGGCTCGGCTGGCGGGGTTGCGCGGCACGGGACCCTTCAACCTCGGCGCATCAGGGGACTACCGGGTGCCCGACGGCGGGTTCCACCGTGGCGTGCCCGCCGGCGTCTGGCTGTCGACGGCGGCCATCGTCATCGAGGTCGTCTCGCCCGACGACGAGACCTTCGAGAAGTTCGACTTCTTCGTGGCCCACGAGGTCGACGAGGTCGTCGTCGCCGATCCTGCGCGACGCTCGGTGCGCTGGTGGCTGCGGGCTGACGAAGCGCTGCGTCAGACCGACCGCAGCCCGCTGCTCGGGGTGCACGTCGTCGACGTCGAGGCGAGCATCGACTGGCCCTAGGCGGTGCTCGGTGAGCACGGCCCGAGAGCGCAGGTCGTCGAGCAGCCGCATGGGCTCGTCGAGCGAGCGTGCCACCTGGATCGCTCCACCGCCGGGGAGGTGGTCGGTGATCGAGCGGTGGTCGACGCCGTCCACCGTGATGGTCCGCAGCACCGCCTGGCGGTCTCGGGCCGCCGCGAGCGCTCGGTCGGTCCGGTCGACGGGCAACCGCTGGCCGGTGGTCGAGGCGATCTCGCCGTCGGGGTCAGCATCGGCGGCGTCCGCACCGACACCGGTTCCGCCTACTGACTCGCTGTCAACGTCGACACCTGCGCTCATCCGCGAACGTGTCGACGACGCCCGCTGCGGCGTGAACCCGACCGTCATCTGCCGGATGCCCTCGGGATGGGCCGTGCTCGGTGACCACCAGCTGCTCGCGGCTACAGCCTCCTGCTGCCGGACCCCGTCGTGGACCACCTCACCGAGCTCGACCATGAAGCGCGGGCCGGATACCTCACCGACATGGCCCGCATCGGCGAGGCCCTCCGCGCGTGCACCGACAGATTTCGCGTCAACTACGAGATCGTCGGCAACGGCGACGCCGCCCTCCACGCCCACCTCTTCCCCCGCTTCCTCGACGAACCCGACCAGTACCGGCGAGCACCCGTGTGGGCCTATCCTGCCCAGACCCGCACCGGCACCTTGTTCGACGCTGACACCCACGGCGACCTCCAACGACGACTCGCCGCCTTGTTCGACGCTGACACCCACGGCGACCTCCAACGACGACTCGCCGCCCACCTCGCCGGCAACGAGCCATGACCCGCATCCGCCAACCCCACCTCGGGCACGTCCGCCTTGCCGACAGCCGATGTTGAGCAGCCGACCTGCCGCCGAAGCCGACCTCCCCGCCATCGTGTCGCTCACTCGGGCGCAGCGACAGCAACTCGCTCGCTGGTCGCCCGTCTACTTCAACCCTCGAAACGGGGCTGACGACGCCCACGCCGGCTACCTGGCATTCGTCGTCGGCTCAGCCGATCACGACCCGGTGGTGGCCGTCGAAGGCAACGACCTGGTCGCCTTCTACGTGCGGATCCCCCAGGCCGGGCACACCTGGATCGACGACCTGTGCACCACCGATCCCAACCGGTGGTTGGAGGTCGTCCAGCTGATCGCCGAGACGACCAGCCCGCCCTGGGTCACCTGCGTGTCGGCCCACGACCGGCAGCGGCGCCAGGCCATGGCGGCCATCGGACTCTCGGAGGTCTCCGCCTACCACGTTCGATCCACCACCGACATCACACCCCACCGAGACCTGGCCGCCACGACCATCCCCGATGTCGGCACGGTCCAAAGACCGCACCACACCTTCGGCGGTCGCGCCTTCGCTCCCGCCACGCCAGGAGCGCTCGTCGTCATCGACACCGATGGCGGGTACGCGATCGGCTCGCCGAGCGTGTCGCCACCGATCTATGACCCCGGCGGGTCCAGCTGCGTCATCGATCAGATCGTCGGCCGAGACCGGGCCGCACTGCTCGACGACGCCCTGCGAGCAGCCACCGCACGGGGCGACGCACAGGTGATCGTCGTCTGCGGCCGCGAGGACGACGAACTCTCCACCATCGCTGACCACAGAGGGTTCACAGCCGAGGTCGTCCTCATCGGCGTCCTGCGAGCACCGCGACGGTCAGGCGGACATCTCCAGTCAGGCGTTTGACCGAGGTCGCCGAGCCAGCTGCGGGCGGCGTGTGGTCCAGGAGACTCGGCGTCTTCGTCCGAGAGGAGGGATCGACCCACTGTGAGCACGCACGGACTGATAGCCGGGTACGACGAAGCCCCGGCCGCAGCGACGCTGTGACCGAGGCTCGAGTAGTGGCGGGGGCAGGATTTGAACCTGCGACCTTCGGGTTATGAGCCCGACGAGCTACCAGACTGCTCCACCCCGCGGCGGACTGGAAACTGTACTCGGCGACTCCCCGCCTCACAACCGGCTCGCTCGGATGCGGCGCGCAGACCCATCGTGCTCCGGCCCGGGTGGCCCGCGCCTCTCAGCGCCGGGCCACCGCGGCCTCATCTCGTCTCGATGACGGCCCAGGCTGCGGCGACCAGCTCGTCGACTCCTTCGGCAGCGTCCAGGGTCACGTCGGCCACCGCCTCGTAGGCCGGTCGGCGCCGGGCGGCCAGGTCGTCGAGCTCTCGGCGGTCGGTGGTGCGCCGGTGGTCGTCCTCGTCCAGGCGGGACAGCTGGTCGTCGACGCTGAGGTCGAGGTGCACCACCACCGCTCGTCGGTCCAGTGCCACGATCACCCACGGGGCCTCCACCACCGACGCCGCCGCAGTGATCACCAGCTGGACCGGGGCCGCCAGCGCGCCGAGCAGCACACCCGCTTCCAGCGCGTGCAGCGCCGGGACGCCGTGCTCACGGGCGATCTCTCGTCCCCACCGGCCGGTCAGCGCCTCGATGTCGACGTCGCTGTCACGCAACGTCGCCCCCGAACGGTCGGCCAGCCGCCGGCCCAGCGTCGTCTTGCCGGCCGCCATCGGTCCGATCAGCACGATGTGGAGCGCGCTCGGCACGGCCCGCACCGTAGGGGCTCGTTCACGGTCCGGCGGCCCGAGGTGAAGCACCGACGGCCCCGACGGGTGTATCACGGGCGCACCTCGCAGCTCGGGGCCCCACATGCACCTGCCACCCATCGACGTCGCCCACGGGCGCAGTCGTCCCAGCCACCTGTGGGCGCCCGACGGATACGCCGTCGCTCACCACGACCACCCCGGCACCACCCCCGTCGGCCGTTGCCTGCTCATCCCCCCGATCGGTTCCCCCGCCCGCGCCCTCGCCCCCCTTGCTGACGCCCTCACCGAGTCGGGCTGGGCCACCGCCCGGCTCGACGCCCGCAACCACGTCGGCGACGGCACGGGCGGCATCGTCGACCTCACCCTCGGCTCGCTCGCCGAGGACATCGCCCGAGCCATCGAGCGCACTCGGCCCACCTGCGTGCTCGCCGTCGGCCTGGCCGCCCGAGCCGCCCTGCGCGCCTTGGCCGACACCGCCACGCCGGCCACGGCCGTGCTCGTCGCTCCCGTGGTGTCGACCCGCACCTCGATCGCTCGGGCCGTCGGCGTCGACCTCTGGCTCAGAGCCGGGCCCGGCCGCCGCCGACCTCACGGCCGCCTGGCCACCGCCGTCGCCGACGGCTTCGAGATCAGCGCCGAGCTGTGCGACGACGCCGCCCGGCGCTCCATGGTGGCCGTCGATGACGCCGTCGCCGACGCCGCCCGCACCACCGGGCCCGTCGTCATGATCACCGGGCTCCACGACCTGATCGTCGATCTCGCCGATCTGTCGACCCTGGCCGCAGCTGACCCCGATCGCATCGGTCTGCGCACCGCCCCGGTCGCCGGACACCTCGGCACCGCCGGCGCCCTCGACGGCGACCGCTGGTGCGAGCTGCTGCGCGGTGAGATCTGCCGCACCGTCGCCAACCGGAGCGCTCACAGCCGGGTGGTCCACGACGGCGCACCCGCCCGCCCCCGGTCCGGTGAGCGGCGCGCAGGCAGCAGCGCTGACGGCGACCGCCCGCCAGACGTTCGACCCACCACGCCCCGGCGCCGCCGGACCGACCACGAACCCGACGCCGGCGTCTGCACCGGCCTACGTCGCCCGCCGCTCGGCCTCATCGGGGCCGGCACCCCCTGAACGCCTCCCGCCGCCCGGCCTCATCGGGGCTTGCACGGCCCACGTCAGGGCGTCGGTAACGTCGCCATCGTGACCCGCCGCACCGCCCTGGTGACCGGCGCGTCGTCGGGCATCGGCGAGGCGCTCGCCCACCGCCTCGTCGACGACGGCTGGCGGGTGCTCGCCGGGGTGCGCAGCGAGGCTGACGCCGCTCGTCTCGCCCAAGGCGCCTCGACCGCCGGGCAGATGGTGCCGGTGCGCTGCGACGTCACCGACACCGCACAGATCGACGCTGCGGTGGCGGCCGCCGACGGTCGCCTCGACGCCGTGGTGGCCAACGCCGGCATCGCCAGCGGCGGACCCATCGAGGTCGTCGACGACCGCACCTGGCACGACGTGCTCGACGTCAACGTCGTCGGGGTGGCCCGCACCGTGCGCGCCGCCCTGCCCCTGTTGCGCACCAGCCGGGGTCGGATCGTGATCACCGGCTCGGTGTCTGGCCGGGTCGCCGCCGCCGGCGTCGGCCCCTACGCCGCCAGCAAGCACGCCCTGGTCGCCCTCGCAGAGGCCCTCCGCCTCGAGGTGGCCGCCGACGGCATCGCCGTCACCCTCGTCGAACCCGGGGCGGTTGCCACCGGCATCTGGGACAAGGCGACGGCGTCAGCTGACGCCCTCGAGGCTTCGGCGACTGCCGCCCACCTCGAGCGCTACGGCGAGCTCATGGCGCTGACGCGCACCAAGCTCGCCGACGCCGCCCGTTCGGCCGTCGCACCCGGAGAGGTCGTCGAGGTCGTCGTCGAGGCGCTCGACGCTCGCCGACCCCGCCCGCGGGTCGTGGTGGGCCGCACGGCCCGGCGGCTGGCGACGCTGCTCGGCCCGCTGCCGCCCCGACTGCGCCACGAGCTGCTCCGCCGCGCCTGACCCCGCCGCGCCCGGTCCCGCAGCACCGAGGTCCCGCTGCGGCGTGGTCCTTCCCCGGCGTGGTCCTTCCGCAGCGTGGTCCTTTTGCAGCGATCGTCCGTATCGGCCGAGAGGCCGGCAGCCGCCCGGCGTAGCGTCGCCCGCATGGCCCAGCTCGTCGCGGCCGGGGCCGGGGTCGACCGGGGCCCGCACACCATCCTCGATGCCGTCGACCTCACCCTGGCCGACGGCGACCGCCTCGGCGTCGTCGGCGCCAACGGCTCGGGCAAGACCACCCTGTTGCGCGTCCTCGCCGGTGAGCTCGACCCCGATCGGGGCCGCGTGACGCGAATCCCAGCCGATCTCGGCGTCGGGCTGTTCCGCCAACAGCTCGACGACGCCCCCGACGAGACCGCGGCCGAGGTGCTCGCCCGCCGCAGCGGCGTGGCCGCCCTCGACGCCGAGCTGACCGCCGCCGCCGACGCGCTCGCACAGGATGCCCCCGACGCCGATCGCTACGACCGGGCCCTGTCCCGCTTCACCGCAGCCGACGTCGCCGGCTTCGACGAGCGCCGCGACCGCGTCCTCGACCAGGTCGGGCTCGACCCCGACGTGCTCGACCGTCCCGCCGGCACCCTGTCGGGCGGCCAGCGCTCACGCCTCGGGCTGGCCGCCCTGCTGCTCGGCACCCACGACGTCGTCCTGCTCGACGAACCCACCAACGACCTCGACGCCGACGGCATCGCCCTGCTCGAGCGCCTCTGCCTCACCGAACGACGACCCTTGGCGGTGGTGAGCCACGACCGGGCCTTCCTCGAAGCCGTCGTCGACGGCGTCCTCGAGATCGACGAGCACTCCCGCACCGCCCACCGCTTCGACGGCGGCTTCAGCGCCTGGCAGACCGAGCGGGCCACCCGTCGCCGACACGCCGAGACCGACCACGCCACCTACGTCGCCCGCCGTGACGAGCTGCGCCGGCGTGCCCAGCAGGAACGGGAGTGGGCGACCAAGGGCGTCCGCAAGGCCGCCAAGGGCGAGAACGACAAGAACGTCCGCTTCCGAGAGATGCAGCGCAGCGAGCAGATGGCCGGCAAGGCCCGCCGCACCGACCGGGCCTTGGAACGCCTCGAGGTGATCGACAAGCCCTTCGAGGGCTGGGAGCTGCGGTTGCGCTTCGCCGAGGCCGCACGGGCCGGCACCGAGGTGGCCGTGCTCGCCGGCGCCACCGTCACCAGAGGCAGCTTCACCCTCGGGCCTGTCGACCTCACCGTCACCAGCGGCGAGCGGGTGGCGGTCGTGGGCGCCAACGGCTCGGGCAAGACCACCCTGCTGAGCGCCCTCCTCGGCGACATCGCCCTCGAGGGCGGCCTCCAGCACCGGGGCCCCTCGGTCGTGGTCGGCCGCCTCGATCAACCACGCCGACGCTTCTCGGAAGCGACGCGCGTGCTCGACGCCTTCGTCGACGAGACCGACCTCACGATCGCCGAGGCGCGATCCCAGCTCGCCAAGCTGGGTCTGGACTCGGCCCACGTCGACCGTCCGGCCGCCTCGCTCAGCCCCGGCGAGCGGACCCGGGCCGTGCTCGCCGCCTTCGCTGCGACCGGGGTGAACTGCCTGGTGCTCGACGAGCCGACCAACCACCTTGACCTGCCTGCCATCGAACAGCTCGAACGGGCCCTGGAGGCGTTCACGGGCACGGTGCTGCTCGTCAGCCACGATCGGCGCCTGCTCGAAGGCGTCCGCCTCACCCGCCGGATCGAGGTCACCGACGGTCAGATCGCCTCGGATCGGCCGACCGCCTGAGCGCCGACGTCCCAGCGCACCGCCGACCCGGCCCGGCTCAGCGACGGCGGCGCAGCAAGCCCTCCTGGGCGAGTGTGGCCACGTGCAGGCCCGTCTCGTCGAAGACGTGCCCGGTGGCCAGGCCCCGGGCCCCGCCGAGGCGTTGGGCCCGCAGATCGAACAGGTGCCACCGCTCCGCCCGCACCGGTTCGTGGAACCACACCGCATGATCGAGCGATGCGCCCATCCACACCTCGTCGAACCCGCCCCCACCCCCACCGTCGACGTCGTCGCCACCGGTCACCCCGTCGGCGGCGCCGTCAAGTCCGGAACCAGGCGACGGGTCCGGTGCGACAGCCGGTGGCGGATGGGCCTCAGAGGCGGCGGCGATCGCCTCCATCGGCAGATCGTCGGACATGAACGCCAGCGCCGCGGCGTTGGCCACCGGGTCGTCGCCGACCGCCGTCGACGACCGCATCCACGACAACGCCCGCCCCGGCCGGGTCCCGAGATCGGCCTGGCGATGCTCGAACAGCGACGACCACGTGTGATCAGCGCACTCGGCCGGCGCCGGCGCGTCGGGGACCGGCGTCGGTAGTGCCACCTCGCCGTCCTCGGTCACCTGGTACGAGGCGGCCAGGGTCAGGATCGCTCCCGCGGACTGGCGGGCCACCACCCGGCGGGTCTCGAACGAGCGCCCATCGCGCAGGCGGTCGACCTCGTAGCGGATCGGCTCGGCGTTGGTGCCGGGTCGGATGAAGTACGAGTGCAGCGAGTGGACCGCCACGTCGGACCGCACCGTGTGGGCGGCCGCTCGCAAGGCTTGGGCCACGACCTGGCCGCCGTAGACCCGGCCCCACGGGTAGATCGGCCCGCTCCCCACCCAGGTGTCTGGGCCGTGGGGTTCGAGGCGCAGCAGCTCGCCGAGTTCGTCGCTCACCGGGCCATCCTCGCCGACCGCACGGTGGCTGGGCGTGCCCTGCCGACGACGTGCGCGCCGGGGCTCGAGCTGGCTGAGCCTCGCCGACACGACGACGGCCGCCGCTACCGTCGTCGGTCATGACCTCTGACGAGTGGCTCGCCCTGTTCGCCGAGCGCCTCGGGCTCGAGGCCCCCGACCTCGACGTCGCCACCACCCTGTTGGACCTGGCCGCCGTGGCCGCCCACAACTCCGAGCGCATCGCCGCCCCGCTCACCTGCTGGATGATCGGCGTCGGCGGCGTCGACCCCGACCAGGCGTTGGCCGTGGCACGGTCCCTGGCTGATGAGGCCGCCCCCGCAGAGGGCGGCGCCGAGGCCGGGGCCGCCGGCTCGAACACGTGAGCCCGCCGGGCGTCGTCGCGCCCGTGGACGCGGCGACGTTGCGCATCGGTGGGCTCAGCGTCGACCCGCCCGTCGTGCTCGCGCCGATGGCCGGGGTGACCAACCCGCCGTTCCGCCGGTTGTGCCGTCGCTTCGGCGCCGGCCTCTACGTCAGCGAGATGACTTCGGCCCGGGCGCTGGTCGAGGGGTCCGAACGCACCTGGCAGCTCGCCGCCTTCGACGACGACGAACGCCCCCGCTCGATCCAGCTGTTCGCCACCGAGGCCGCCTCGACCGCCGAGTCGGTGCGCCAGCTCGTCGACCGTCGCGACGTCGACCACGTCGATCTCAACTTCGGCTGTCCGGTGCGCAAGGTCACCCGCCAGGGCGGAGGGGCGGCCTTGCCCTACAAGCGCCGCCTGTTCGCCGACATCGTCGGTTCCGCCGTCGAGGCGGCTCGCCCGCACGGCGTGCCGGTCACGGTCAAGATGCGCGTCGGCATCGACGACGCCCACCCCACCCACCTCGACGCCGCCCAGCTCGCCGTCGACGCCGGGGTGGCGGCGGTGGCCCTGCACGCCCGCACCGCGACCCAGTGGTACTCGGGTCGGGCCGACTGGGACGAGATCGCCCGCCTGCGTGACACCCTGCCCGCCGAGGTGCCCGTCCTCGGCAACGGCGACATCTGGTCGGGCGCCGACGCCGTCGAGATGATGCGGCGCACCGGCTGTGACGGCGTGGTCATCGGACGGGGGTGCCTCGGCAAGCCGTGGCTGTTCGCCGACCTCGTCGACGCGTTCGACGGCCGTGCGCCCCGGCCCGCCCCCCGCTTCGGTGAGGTCGCCTCGGTCATGGTCGAGCATGCCGGGCTGCTCGCCGCCGGGGCCGGTGAGGGTCACGGTTGCCGGCAGTTCCGCCGCCACGCCGCCTGGTACTGCACGGGCTACCCGGTGGGCGGGGAGATCCGCAGGCGCCTGTCGCTCGTATCGTCGCTGGACGAGCTCGCCGAGGTGCTCGGCGGCATCGACCCGATGCTCGTGCCGGCTCCTGGTTCGACAGCGGCCGTGCGTGGCCACTCCCAGGGGCCCCAGGTCGTCAGCCTCCCCGACGGCTGGCTCGACCCGCTCCGACGCGACGAGCCCGTCGCCGTGCGCGACACCGGCGACGCGCACTCGGGCGGCTGAGCGACCCCAGCCGAGCTGCTCAGTCCCGGCGGCGGACCTCACACGAGAACGCCAGCTCAGCGTCGATGCAGGTGTCGCGACCCCCGCCACCGGCCACCACGTCGAACCCGCCGCCCGCGTCGATGGTGTCGTTCCCGCCGCCGGCCAGGACGAAGTCGTCGCCCCCGCCGGTATCGACCCGGTCTCGACCGGCGCCGGAGCGCACGAAGTCGTCGCCCGCTCCGGTGTCGATGACGTCGTCGCCCCTGCCGGTGAAGACCGCATCGTCGCCGGCCTCGCCGAACACGACGTTGTCGCCCCGGCCCACGATCACCGCATCGTCGCCGTCGCCGAGGCACACCAGATCGGCGCCGCCGCGAGGCAGCACGAGATCGTCACCCCCGAGGGCCAGGATGGCGTCGGGGCCGTTGGTGCCCGTCAACGTCTCGCCGTCGTCGGTGCCGACGATGACGTTGAGGCCCCGCTCCTCCAGCTCGGCTCTGGTGAAGGTGAGCGGTCCGCACTCGAAGCTCGGCGACGGCGCGCCGAGATCCAGACCGACGATCACCGGGTCGTGGTCCGACGAGCGGTACGGGTCGGGCGCATAGAGCGGCAGGGCGCCGGACTCCTCTTCGAAGAACGCCTCGCCGGGGTCGAGCACGTCGTCGTCGTAGTCGAAGAGGGGCACCTCGTCGGCGTTGATGTGCCACTCGGTCACGCCCGTGACCTGACCCAGCAGCGAGTCGTTGGCCATGGCGTGGTCGAGGTAGCCGAGCTGGCCGTCGAAGACGAAGCTGTACGCCTCGTCGCCGATGAAGGCCTCGGCGAGATCCGTGTAGCCGGCGTCGGTGAGGGCGACGATGGCGTCCTCCATGCGGTAGGCGTTGAGGTCACCGAGGATCAGCACGTCGTCCTCGCCCGTGCCCGTCGGGTCGGTGGCGAGGAACTCGGCCAGGGCCTGGGCCGCCTCGAGGCGCACCTGTGAGCAGTTGCCCTGGCCGTCGACGATCGATTCGTCCTCGCCGACGTCAGCACAATCCGAGCCCTTGGACTTGAAGTGGTTGACCGTGGCCACGACCTGGGCGCCGGTGGCGTCCTCTTCGAAGGCCTGGATGAGCGCCGGCCGGTTCTTGGTGGGGATGAAGCACGGGTCGGCCTCGTCGAGCGTGCAGCCTTCCTCGCCGTCGAACACGACGAAGTCGCCCACCGGGCTCACCGCGGCCGGCTGGTAGATGAACGCCACCTTGATGGCGTCGGTGCCGATGAAGCCGGTATCGATCGCGGCGTAGGTGCCGGCGCCGACCTCGGCGTTCAGCGCGTCGACGAGCGCATCGACGGACTCGGTGTCGTTCTGGACCTCGATGAGCCCGACGACGTCGGCGTCCATCTCGGCGAGGGCCGCCACGACCTTGGCGGTCTGGCGCTCCAGCTCGGCCACCGAGTCAGCACCCCGGCAGTCGAGCGTGCCGTCAGGCCCGCAAGGCCCCTCGCTGCGGCTCTCGGTCTCGTCGATGGTGGTGAAGTAGTTCAAGACGTTGAAGGCGGCGAAGGTGAGGCGCCCGCCGACGTCGTCAGGCTCGGCCGGGCGCTCCGATGGACCGTCGACGTCGTAGGCGAGACCGTCGATGGGTCGCACCCGCCAGGCGTTCGTGTCCGATGCTCCGGCGAAGGACCAGTGCAGCACCCCGGTGAGCCCGGCGATCGTGTCGCCGCCCCGCAGCAGGTCCTCGGTGGACAACCCGCCGGTGGGCCAGGCATCAGTGGGGTAGGGGTAGGGCTCGGGGGCGTCGGGACCGCTGATGGCGTCGTTCTGGTCGTTGTTGTCGTCGTCGAGGATGATGCGACGCGTGGCCAGCTCGGCGAGGTAGGCGGCGTAGCCGGCGACGTCGGGCCGGAACTGGTGGGTGTACTGGTAGGGCCGCTCGTCGGCGCTCAGCACGATCTGTCCGAAGCGTTCGAGCTGGAAGTACTCGCTGATGACCAGGGTGTCGGGGAAGGCCACGACCATGCCCTCGGTGGCCTCGAAGGTGGCCTCGGCCGTGGTGGGCCCGTCGGCGGGCAGCTCGATCGGCGCCGGGGTCGGCAGCGGGTTGTTCGTGCTGAGCACCCTGAGGTCATCGACGTCGCCCGGCTCGATCTGGGTCATGCCGAAGAACTCGTCGACCTCGCCGACGACGGCGACCTGGTCGCCGACGTCGAGCGACGGACAGAAGCCTCGGCAGAACACGAACACGCCCTCGGAGGTCGCCGGGTCGGCGTCGGCGTCGGCGTCCTCTTCCTGCAAGAAGAAGGCGTCGTCGACGTCGTCGTCTTGGAAGATCGAAGTCACGATGCCGGTGACCTCGACGACCTCGCCCTCCAGCGGTGAGTCGGCATCCGAGCCCTGCACCTCGCTGATGAGCACCGGCGTCGCCGCACCGCCGCCACCGCCGCAGTCGTTGGGGGCGCCCGGGGTGTCGTCGTCGGTGCCGCCGAAATCGCCGACGAGGAAGGTGCCGGTGACGTCGGGGCAGCGGTACACGTGGGCGGGGGTGAAGGTGCTGTCGGGGCCGACGACCGGCTCGCCGTAGCTCCGGTCGGTGACGTCGTCGCCGTCCACGAGCGACACCTCGGCCACCACCAAGTCCCACGGGGTGGTGTCGAGCGTGCCGTCGTCGTCGGTGTCGAGGTCGGTGCCGGCGGCGCCGGTGAGCCCGCCGACGACGAGGTAGGTCGTGGGGCTGCCGAAGAGGTCAGCGTCGATGACCTGATCGGGCGCCGGGGTCACGGTGTCGTTGCCCACGACGAAGAACCCGTCGTCACCGATGGTGCCCTCGAGGTCGACGGCGACGTCCACTTGGCCCGGAGCGAACTCGCCGCTCAGCACCACCAGGCCGAGGCCCCCGAGCGCCTCACCGGGGAGGCCGACGAGCTCGACGAAGTCCGCCTCGGGGCCACTCACGTTGAGGCGGATCTCGTTGATCGCCACCTCGGCGAGCGGACCGCCGCCCCCGCCACCGCCGTCGCTGCGGCAGCCCTCGGGCGTGCCGAGCCCGTCGAAGGTGTCGGTGGCCAACACCGTCCAGCCCGCTGCGGCGTCGAAGGCGTCGTCCTCGTCGGTGTCAGGGACGTCGGCGCAACCGCGACGCAGAGTGTCGTCCTGCCCGCCGCCGGGCCACTCCGACCCCGGGTCGCTGCCGACCTGGCCGAAGCTGTCGACCACCGTCGATCCCCGGCGCACCACGATGGCGTCGTCGCCGTTGAACAGGCTCGACGTGGTGATCTGGTCGGCTGCGGCCAGCACGGCGGGGTCCGCGCCGTCGTCGGCGACCACGAAGACGTCGCCGTCGGCGACGGTGCCCGCCAGTGCGATCGTCGTGTTCGGCGAGGTGGCGCCGTTGAAGTAGATCTCGATCTCATAGCCCTCGGCGCCGAGATCGACCGGGGCGCCGGTCTGGTTCTCGACCTCGAGCGCCTTGTTGAGGCCGGACCCCTCGACGTACTCGGAGAGGAACACGTCGCCCTGTTGCGCACCGGCCGGTTCAGCGCGCAGCGCCACGGCCGAGACCAGGGCGATCGCGACCGCCGCGGCGGCGATCGCCGCGGCCGGCGGCGTCGTCGTCGCCACGGCGCGCACGGCAGACGGGGCTCGTCGCACGGGGGACCTCCGGGGAAGCGGACCGGCTGAGCCTCGCACGTCGACGGTGACGCAGCGTGATCGAACCGGCGAGCGGTAGGTGAACGGTGCACGCACCGACGGTGCTGGTCGGCGGCCCGGCCGCCTACGGTCGGGGCGAGTGCTCGCCACGTTCCCCGTGCGCCTCGTACGTCCCGAGCGCGCCGCTGAGGTCGTCGGCCCGCCCTATGACTCGTGGACCCCTGCGGCTCGCATCGCCCACGCCCTCGCCCATCCCCGCTCGTACCTGCACGTCACCCGGTCACCCGAAGACGCGCCCGGTCTCGGACGCGATGAGCTGGTCGCCGGCGCCCGTGACGCCCTCGCCCGGTTGCTCCTCGACGACGTCTTCGCCCCGCCCCGCCCTGCCCTGTTGCTGTACGAGCTGCGCGCCGATGAGCACCGCCAGATCGGCATCGTCGCCGAGCTGCCCGTCGCCGCAGCCGGTGACGGACGGGTGCTCGGGCACGAGGCGGTGCGCCGCGACCGCCTCGAGGTGCTCGCCCGCCACCTGAGCGAGGTGCGGGCCTGGTCGAGCCCGGTGGCCATGACCTATCGGGCTGACCGCCGGGTCGACGACCTCGTCGCCGGCCTCGTCGAGCAGCGCCCCCCCGCCCTCGATCTCAACGACGGTCTTGGCGCCGCGCAGCGGGTGTGGGTCATCGACGACCCCGCGGAGACCTCCGCCATCATCCAGGCGTTCCGACGGCGGGTGCTGTACGTCATCGACGGCCACCACCGGGTGGCCGCCGCCCGGGCCGCCGGGGTGGCGGGGATGGTGACGGTCCTGTTCCCCCACGATCAGCTGCAGCTGCGTGCGTTCCACCGGGTGCTGCGCCCGGCCGATGCCCGCCGACTCGATGGCCTGGCGACCGACCACGACGCCGCGCCGGCTGGCGCACCCGGCGGTGACGAACTGCGCACCAGGCCTGGGGAGGTGATCGTGCTCGGCCCCGGGTCGGGACGTCGGGCGGGTGGCGGTGACGTCGGTCGGTTGTCGCTGCCGGTGGTCGACGGTGTCGAGATCGTCGACCACCTCGACGTGGTGCGGCTCCAGCGCGGCGTGCTCGCCCCGGTGTTCGACGTGCACGACCCCCGCACCGACCCACGTCTTGGCCACGTGCCCGCCGCCGCAGGTGTCGCTGCGGCCCGGGACGAAGCCGGCGACGACGGCCTCGCCTTCCTGCTGCACGCCATGGCCCTCGACGACCTGCTGGCCGTCGCCGACGCCGGAGAGGTCATGCCCCCCAAGTCGACCTCGTTCGAACCCAAGGCCCGATCAGGGCTGTTCGTCCGCTTGCTCGACGACCCTTGAGCACCGCCCCGGCGGGGCGAGCACCTCAGGCCGATGTGCCCTCGTCGGGCTCGTCGTCAGGTGGCTCGGCGTCGAGATCGTCCCCCGGGTCGGGCGCCGGGTCGACGTCGGCGTCGGCCTGCTGGGCACCGTCGTCGGGCGGGTCGGGTTCGACCTCGCCGGGCAGCGGCCCGAGCACCTCGCTCGTCAACGCCCGCGTGACCAGGTCACGCGCCTCGTCGACGAGCTCCTGGTAGCCGGCGAGATCACCGCCACGGAGCGCATCGTCGGCCCGGACGAAGGCGTCATCTGCCCGGCGGAGCAGGTCGGCGACCTCGGACGCCGTCAACGGCGGGGAGTCATCGTCGGGCTCGAGCGGCTCGGGGATGGCGGGCAAGGTGTCGATGTCGTCGGCGACGTCGTCGCCCGGGGGCGGGTCCTCTCGCCGGCCGTCGTCGTCGCCGGGGTTCGAGGCCAGCACCTGGCTGACGGCTCCCTCGACCGTCTCGCTGATGGCGATGCGATCGTCGACGGCGGCGATGATCAGCTGCAGGCGGGGGAACGGCGTCGCACCCTCGGCCTGGAGGTACAGCGGGCGCAGGTACATGAGGGTGTCGGCGATCGGCAGCAGCAAGACGTTGCCGGGCCGCACCCGTGAGCCCTGCTGGTCGAGCAGGGTGATCCGTCGGGAGATCTCCTCTGAGGCGTTCGCCTCGGCGTCGAACTGCGATGGCCCGTTGACCTCGTCCTCGGATCTGACGTCGTAGACGACGAGCTCGCCGTAGCTCTCGGCCTCAGAGCGCGCCACCATGAAGCCGGCGAGCTCTCGGCGTCGATCGTCGTCGCTGAAGGGCACGAACGATCGGGAGATGACGAACTCGGGCTCGTCCTCGCCGGGGAGCTCCAACACCAGGTACTGCGGTGGGATGCGGGTCTCGGTCTGGCGCACGACGCCGGCCTCGTCGGTCTCGGCGACGAGGTTGTTGGCGCCGATGGTGTCGCCGGGGTCCTGGGCGACGTTCCACGCGCCGGTGGCATCGTAGAAGGCACCGGGCAACGACAGCCGATAGCGGCCCCACATGTTGGTCTGCACCCGGAAGAGGTCTTCGGGGTAGCGGAACTGGTCGACCAGGTCGCTCGGCGGCGGCGCATCAGCGAACAGGTCGGGGAAGATGTCCTGGTAGGCGTCGAGGATCGGGTCCTCGACATCCATCGGGTACACCGTCACCGAGCCGTCGTAGGCGTTCACCACGACCTTGGCCGAGTTGCGGGCGTAGTTGAAGGTGCCGTTGAGCCCGCTCAGGGCGCTGATCTGGCGGATGTCGGCCCGTCCGGCGTACGGGTAGCGGTCGGTCGTCGTGTAGCCGTCGAGGATGTAGACGAGCTGGCCGCCGACGACCGCCGGGTACGGGTCGGCGTCGAGGCGCAGGAACGGGGCCAGCTCGGCGACCCTGTCGCGCACATCGCGGTTGAACAAGATCTTCGAGTCGGACTGGAGCTCCGAGCTGATCAACATGTTGAAGTCGTTGAAGCGCAGGGCGAAGGCGGCCCGCCGGACCAGGCTGCCGACGCCCACCCCGCCGTCGCCGTCGTAGCGGGTGAGGGCGAGATCGCCGTCCTCGGTCTGGAAGTCGACCTCGTCGCGGTCGGCCCCGACGATGGCGTAGCCGCTGAAGCCCTCGCCGTGGTAGATGCGGGGTTGGTCGATCGGCACGTCGGTGTCATCGTCCAGCGGCACACCCCCGACGATGAACTGCGGCTCGCCGTTGCGGCCCACGGTGTTGGCCGGGGCGATGGCCACGCCGTACCCGTGGGTGTTGGCGATGGTCGTCGACTCCCACGTCTGGGTGGGCAGCCCGCTCGTCTCGAGCTCGCGAGCCGACAGCACCACCTGGCGGAGCTCGCCGTCGATGCGGTAGCGGCTGACGTCGAGATCACGGAACTGGTAGAAGCCGCGGATGCCCTCGAGTCGCTGGAAGGCGTCCTCGGCGATCGTCGGGTCGAGCAGGCGGGCGTTGTCGAGGTTGACCCGGTCCTCGCGTAGCTCCTCCTGGGTGAGCACCGGGTCGTAGTCGAACGTGCGGGTCTGGACGTCGTCGAGGCCGATGGCGGCGCGGGTGGCCTCGATGTTGCGGGCGATGTAGGGCGCCTCCCGGGTCGACTCGGCCGGCTCGACCCGGAAGCGTTGGATGGCCGTGGGGTAGATCGTGCCGGCGACGACGGCGACGAGCGCCCACAGGCCCACGGCGAGGATCGGCCACGTGAAGCCCCGACGCCAGATGTTGAACACCAACAGCCCGAACGAGAACAGCGAGATCAGCACCAGCAGGTTGAGGGCTGGCAGCTGGGCCTCGATGTCGGTGTAGGAGGCGCCGTCGACGAAGCCCCGGGTCGACAGGGTGAGCTCGAAGCGGTCGAACCAGTAGCCGACGGCCTTGACGAGCGCCAGCAGCCCGACGAGCAGCGACAGGTGCGCCTTGACCTGGGGGGTGACCCTCGGACCGGAGGCGGACTGCAGGCGGATGCCGCCGTTGAGGTAGTGGGCCACCGTCGTCACGATCGTGATGATGAAGATCGCCGAGAACGCCCAGGTGACCAGGAAGCCGATGAAGGGCAGTTGGAACACGTAGAAGCCGACGTCCATGCCGAACTGCGCATCGGTCTCGCCGAACTCACGGCGGTTGAAGAACAACAGCAGGTTCTCCCACTGCCCGGAGGTGCCCGCCCCTGCGATCAGCCCGAACAGCAGCGACACGGCGCTGCGGACGACGAACGAGCGCCGCCCGACCAGCTCCTGGTAGCGGGCGATCAGCTCCTCCTCGGGACCCTCGTCGCGTGTCGCGGGCGCCACCCGGTCAGCGATCCAGAGGCTCAGCCAGCACAGGACGAAGAACAGCGCCGTGAAGCCGACCACCAGACCGACCCTGGCTCCGAGCACGGTGCGCCACACCGAGCTGTAGTCGAGGGCGTCGAACCACAAGAAGTCGGTGTAGAAGCCGGCGATGCCCCGCACAGAGGTGGCCAGGACCAGCAACCCGATGAGGAGGACGACCAGGGCGACACGACCCCGCGTGACGCCGCGACGGGGTGCTCGCATCTCTTCGGCGGGGCGCATCACTGCGGGAGGCTACCGGTGCGACCTCGGCGACGACTGCGCGACAGGTGACCGCTCGGCACCCGCCGGGGCCGCCTCAGCGCTCACCGCCACTGGGTCGCGGCCCGGGCGCCGTCGGTCTGGCGCGCCGGCGGGCACCACCAGACACGGGCAGCCGAGGTAGGCCGGAGCGGCGGGCTGACCGGTCGGGAAGGGCTCACCGAGGGGCACCTCACCGGCGAGCTCGTTGTCGGCGCCCTCGGCGCAGGGGTGGCGGGGATCACAGACCCACCGCACCGGCTCACCGGCCCCGAACCCGGCGAGCGCCCCTCGGGCGACCGCCGCCTGTGCGAACGAGACCACCAACGACTCGACCTGTTCGCCACGCCACTCCCGGAACACCGCTCTGACCCGGTGAGCGAACTCGTCGGGCTCGGCGTCAGCGGCGACGTGGGCGACCCGCCGACGCAGCGGGTGCACCAGCTCGGCGGCGAAGGCCCTGGCGAGATCGTCGACCGGCGGCGTCGCCACCCCCCTCGCTGGCGAGCCGAGCGCACGCCCGCCGGCGGCCGCAGCCACCAGCCCGTCTCGAACGGTGACGACGTAGTGGTCCTCGCCAGGGAAGCCGTCGGGGGGCACGGCGTCATCACGACGTCTGCGGTCGAGCAGGTCGTTCAGGTCATCGGCCAACGCCCGCTTGACCCGACGGCAGGCGTCGGCGGCCACCTCGGCGACGATGCGGTCCCGCTCGAGGAACATCTGCGCCTTCTCCCCGTGACCACCCCGCTCCCCAGCGACGGCGGCGTCAGTCGCGGTGGCGTCGATGGCTGTGGCGTCGATCGCGGTGGCGCCAGCACCTGGTGCCTCGGCGGGGGCATCGGCGGCGGCATCAGCGAGCTCGCACGTCTCGGGCGGCTCGGGCCCCAGCGCACCTCGGCGGATGCGGGCGAACAGTCCGTCGAGGTCCGCCGAGGGCGTCGGCGTCGAGACGTCGGGCGGCGACGGTGCCCCTGTCCCCCAACCGTCGAGGTACTCCCCGGGCCGAGGGTCGAGTGGCCCGCCCGCCCCGAGGCGCACCGGGAGGTCCGACGGATCGAGCAGGGGCCGGTCGGCGCCCATGATCGGCTGGGGATCCGGTGCCGGGAGCGGTGCTGGCGGGGTGGGCGGCGTCGGCACCGGCATGGGCTCTGACGGGCCGCCCGCCGAGACGGCGTCTGCGGGTAGATCCTCGTGCTCGTCGGCGACACCCGGGCCGAGGCCAGCGCCGAGAGGGGGCTCCTCGGAGTGCCCGGCGGGCGCCGAGCCGCCACGCAGCTGCTCGGCCAGGGCACCGAGGGCGTCGGTCAGGCCCTCGATCTGTGCTGCGGCGTCCTGGCGCGATCGCGTGAGCGCATCGATCTGCGCCCGCAGCTCCGCCACACCAGGGACGGGGGCTGGGGCGTCGACGAGGGCGGCGACGGCAGGGAGGATGGCCTCCTGCGCCTCGTGCCGCTGCGCTGCCCCCCGACGGGCAGCCGACTCGATGGCCCCGGCCTCTCGGCGGGCGCCGGCCACCAGCGCTGCGCGCTCCAGCTCGGCCCGGCGACGGGTCCCAGCGGCATCGTCACGCGCCTCCCGGATCAGGCGTTCCGCCTGCTCCTCGCTGGGTCGGGGCACCCCGACGGGACCGCCCGGCGCCTCGACGCTCGTCTCTGACGCCTCCCGCTCGGCCCGCCATGCCTGGGCGATGCGGGCCAGCAGTGAGCGAACGGCGTGGCTCTCAAGGCCGCGGAACGCCGTCGGCAGCTCGACTCGGTCGAGCTCGGCGAGATCGAAGGTGGCGTCGTGCATCGACGCCTTCTCGGCGACCACGCCGAGAGACTAGGACCCGGCCAGCTGCCCGCCCGGTGATGGTTCGGGCAGCGGATCGCCGCCGAGCTCAGCCAGTGAGCCGAGCGCACCCTGGAGGTCGTCCACGACCACGATGCGGAGATCGTCGCCAGCGACGGCCTCGGCGTCAGGAGCGTTGGCCGCCGGCACGACGAACACCTCGATGCCACGCTCTCGCACGGCGTAGGTCTTCTGGCGGATCCCCCCGATCGGCCCGACGGTGCCGTCCAGCTCCATCGTCCCGGTGACCGCCACCTCGTCGGTGCCGAGCAGCTCGCCGGGGGTCAACAGGTCGAGGACCGCCAACGTCCATGCCAGGCCCGCCGAGGGCCCACCGATGTCACCCGCCTCGATGTCGACCTCGATGCCGAGATCGTCTGCCCTCTGCCAATCGCTCGACACCGACACCCCGAGCAGCGGCCCCCCCGACCCGTCGTCACCCAGCACGACCTCGACGAGGTCGGTGTCACCGCCCCGTGCCTCACCGACCCGGCGCACCTCGACCAGCAGGCCGTCCCCGGGGGCTCGGGCGGCGATCTCGTCGACCAGCTCGGACTGGGTCGAGATGGGAGTGCCGTCGAGGCCGACCACCACGTCGCCCGGTTCGAGGACGCCGTCAGACGCCGAGTCGGGTGCGACGAACACGACGAGCGCCCCGGTCAGCTCGATGACGTCGTAGCCCAGGCGCTCGAGGGCGACGAGCTCAGAGACGTCCTGGCTCGACAGCATGGCCTGCAGGTTCAGCTGGCGTCGTTCCTCGGTGCTGCGACCGCCGAGCACCTGATCAGCCGACACCAGGCTGGTGGAGGGGTCGAGCTGGGCGATCACCCACTCGACGGGGGTGACCTGGCGCGAGCTGACCGTCGTGAAGTACAGCTCGTGGTCGGGCGGATGGGCCTCGGCCCCCTCGATGTCGATGAGCTCTGACGTCGGGGTGGCCGTCCCGGGGGAGAAGGCGAACCAGTCCAGCTGCCACGTGAAGGCCAGCCAGGCGACGACGATGACGCCCACCAGGGCCACCGGGCGCACCGCCGATCGGCGCCCCCCGGGACGAGGACCCCGCGACGGCGATATGGTCTCGCCCTCGGTGACCGCGTTGCTGCTCGTGCTGGCCGTCATCTCGGTCTCCGTCGCGGCGGTCGTGGCGTCGACGCGCACCTCTGGCGAGCTTGCCACGACATCTCGCTCACGCCCTCGCGCCGGCATCCACCAGATCAGCCGAGGTGTCGCCGTCGGACGCAACGCACCCCTGTGGCGGCGGGTCCTTGCCCTGCCGGCCCTGGTCGTCATCTGGCTGAGCATCGGGCTCGGGCTGGCGGCGATCGTCGGCGCCACGCTCGCCGGCCTGGCCCTGTTGTTCCAGCGCGTGCTGACGTGAGCGCCCCGCTGCCCCCTGGTGCCGACGACGGCCCGGGCAGCGTCGCGCTGCGCCGAGCACAGGTGGTGACCGCCGGGCACCGTCACGACGTCCAGACGGCGCGACGGGCCCTCACCGATGCCGAGCCCCAGATCAGGGCGCTGGCCTTGGGCGCCCTGCAGCGCAGCGACGCCCTCGACCACCTCGACCTCGCTGCAGGCCTCGAAGACCCGTCACCGCTGGTGCGACGGCGGACCCTCGAGCTGATCGCCCGGCGCAGCGACCCCGTGCTCGACCCTGCGGCGGCCCTGGACGACCCCGACCCGGTGGTCGCTGAGACCGCGGCGTGGGCGTGCGGCGAGGTGACCGCCCGGCCCGCCACGGTCGCCCGGTTGGACCGCATGGCCCGCACCCACTCCGACCCCACCTGTCGGGAGGCTGCCGTCGCTGCGCTCGGCGCCCTCGGTGACCCGGCCGGCGTCGTCGCCGTGCTGGCCGCCACGTCGGACAAGCCGGCGATCCGCCGGCGGGCCGTGGTCGCCCTGGCGGCCTTCGAGGGCGACGAGGTGGAGGCCGCCATCGAGCGAGCCCTGGAAGATCGCGACTGGCAGGTTCGCCAGGCCGCCGAGGTGCTGCTCGACGTCGGCCCCGACCACGCCCGGGGCACGACTCAGGGCAAGAACAGGTCGCGCAGCAGCTCGTAGGACTCCAGGCACTTCCCGGCGCCGAGCACGACGGCCTCGAGGGGCGCGTCCACCAGGGTCACCGGCACCCGGGTCTCCTCGGCGAGGCGGCGGTCGAGCCCCCGCAGCATCGCCCCGCCGCCCACGAGGAAGATGCCCCGGACGATGACGTCTTGGGCCAGCTCGGGTGGGGCCTGGGCCAGGCAGTCGAGCACCGACTCGACGATGGCGCCGGTCTGCTCGGAGATCGATTCGCGCACCTCGTCGGGCGTCAGCACGAAGGTGCGGGGCAGCCCGGTCACCAGGTCACGTCCCCTGACCTCGGCCGAGGGGATGTCGGGCACGGGGGCGGCCGATCCGATGGCCATCTTGATCTCCTCGGCGGTCCGCTCGCCGATCGCCACGCCGTGCTCGCGACGGGCGTGTGACTGCACGGCGGCATCGATGTCGAAGCTGCCGACCCGGATGGCGCTCAGCGCCACCACGCCACCGAGGGAGATCATCGCCGTCTCGCTGGTGCCGCCGCCCACGTCGACGACCATGTTGCCGAGGGGCTCGTGGATCGGCAGGCCCGACCCGATGGCTGCGGCCATCGGCTGCTCGATCAGCTGGGCGTCGGTGGCACCGGCGCGCCGGGCCGCCTCGACCACGGCTCGTCGCTCGACCGGGGTGATCACCGACGGCACGCAGATCACCACCCGGGTGCGGCCGAAGCGTCCGACGCCGACGCGCTGGAGGATGAGGCGGATCATCCGCTGGGTGGTGTCGAAGTCGGTGATGGCTCCCTTGCGCAGCGGCCGGACCGCCACGATGTAGCCCGGTGTGCGGCCGATCATCTGCCAGGCCTCGCGTCCGACCGCGAGCACGTCCCCTGACCGCTCGTTCATGGCGATCACCGACGGCTCGTTCAGCACGATCCCCGATCCCTCCTCGTAGACGAGGGTGTTGGCCGTGCCGAGGTCGATGGCCAGATCGCGGGGCAGCTACCGCTCCTCGTGGTCCGGCGGCAACGGATCGACCGCCCGGGGCGGTTCGGCCACTGGCCGGGGTTCTGACCGGTCGTCGGGCCGAAGCGCCGCCATGTGACGGGCGAAGTCACGCACCCCGGCGTCGATGGGCGGCTGGCGTCGGCTCCACCACCAGATCCCGACCGACCCCACCGCCGAGGACACACCGGCCAGGACGAGGAACACCAGCGGGCTCACATCCCCCCCCGAGACGCCGCCTGATCGCCCGATGTGGCGTCCACGGATGGGGCGCCGCCCGACGTGGCGTCCCTCGACGTAGCGCCGCCCGAAGTGGCGTCCACCGACGAGGCGTCGACGAGATCGGTGGCGGCCAGGCCCCAGTCCTCGCCGCCATCCCAGCGCTCGCGCTTCCAGATCGGCACGCTCGCCTTGAGGGCGTCGATGGCGAAGCGAGCCGCCTCGAAGGCCTCGGCCCGGTGGGGGGCGGACGCGGCGACGACCACGGTGGGCTCGCCCAGCTCGCACCGGCCCGTGCGGTGCACGACGGCGAGCCGACCGAGATCGGGCCAGCGTCGCCTCGCCTCGGCGGCGATGTCGCCCATGCGGGGCACCGCCTGCTCCTCGTACGCCTCGTACTCGAGGTGCTCGACGCCCTGGCGTCCCTCGGAGTGGTCGCGCACGGTCCCCGAGAAGACCACGACCGCCCCGCAGCCGGGGTCGACGGCCCAGTCGTGCAGCGACCCGATCGACAGCGCATCGGCCGTCAGCGCGACGTACGTCTCGCCCTCGGCGCGGTCCACGGCGAGCCATGCTACGTGCTGTCCCCGTCCGACGCCGCCGGCCGCCGCCACCGGCCGTCGCCGCCAGCGAGGGGCGTGACAGCCGGCTGGTGCCCGCGGGCAAGCGGGCGGATGTCGTCGGTATCGTCCCCGGCGGTGCGAAGCAGCGGATCGGGAGAGGAGCCCGACGACGACGTCACCGCAGGTGACCTCACCGGTCCCGGCCCGGGCCCCCAAGACGGCGACCCACCGTCGGGTCCGCCACCACGAGACGACCTCTACGCCGGTGCTGGGTGGGACGACGAGCTCGACGAGCTGCTCGGCAGCCAGCCCCTCCTGCCCGCCGATGACCGGCTGTGGCGTCATCCGTCCGAGGTCAACCGCTCGGCCTCGACCGCAGCGGCCCCGGTCGCTGCGCCGCTGCCCCGGGCGGTGGGCACCCCGGTCATGGCCGGGGTGGCACTGGGTGCCGGGCTCGTCGGAGCGCTGCTCGCCGTCATGGCCCTGCGAGTGACCGAGGGGGGCGATGCCGAACTGGTCATCGAGCGGCGGATGGAGTCACCACCCTTCGCCATGGACGCAGGCCTCGGCGAGACGCCAGACATCAGCGCCGTCGTGGCGTCGGTCGCGCCGTCGGTCGCCAGACTGACCGTCGAGCACGACCGGGCACGCACCGACGGCTCGGGCATCGTCGTTCGCAGCGACGGCCTGGTGCTCACCAGCGCTCGCCACGTCGACGGGGTCGCCTCGGTGCAGGTGACCCTCAGCGACGGGCGCCAGTTCGTCGGTGACGTCTTGGGCACCGACGATCGCACCGACGTGGCGGTCGTCGACATCGACGCCGACGACCTGACCGTCGTCGTCATGGGTGATCCCACGGGGCTCGTCATCGGCCAGCACGCCATGACCGTCGGCTCGCCGCTCGGATCCGAGGGAGTGCCGACGGTCACCGCCGGAGTGGTCTCGGCGTTGGGCCGCGCCGTCGAGACCGTCGACGGCCAGCAGCTCCACGGCCTCATCCAGACCGATGCGGCCATGCCTCCCGGCTCGGCCGGGGGGGCGCTCGTCGACGCCCGAGGCGCCGTCGTCGCCCTGACCACAGCGATCGTCGACGGCGACCCCGGCTCAGAGGGCCTCGGGTTCGCCACCCCGATCGACGTCGCCTACGACGTGGCGGTCGAGATCTCAGAGGACGGCGTCGCCGACCACCCGTGGCTCGGCATCACCGGTCAGCCGGTCGCACCGGTCGCTGACGGGTCGGTCGAGCCGGGCATCGAGGTGGTCTCGGTCGATGACGGCGGACCAGCCGCTGACGCCGGCGTGCACCGCGGCGACGTGGTCACCGCCCTTGACGGGGAGCGGTTGTCCACGATGGCCGAGCTCGCCGCCCGCCTCGACCGCTACGAACCCGGCGACCAGGTCGAGCTGAGCACCCACGACGGTGCGGATCGACAGGTCGTGCTCGGCACCCGCTGAGCTCGGCTAACGGTCGCCGAGGCGGCGCAGGCCGTACGCGACCCCACCGGCCACCCCGGCGGCGACAGCCCCGGCCACCCCCAGTGAGGCGTACTGGCGCTCCCGGGCGTTGAGCGAGGTCCAGCGGGGGACCCGCTCCGCCACCACCAGCGCCTCGTCGCTCGACCACGACGGCCTCCAGCCGGCACGGCGGAGGCGGTCGTTGGCCACGACGAAGGACTCGGTGACGTAGGGGTCGATGCCCTCGGGCACCCACCGCACGAGCTGACGACCCCGGCGGGCGATGCCGAGCACGCCGTCTGGCACCCGCACGCGGGCCTGTCCGCGCAGCAGCGCCCGTCGCTCCTCGCCCGTCAGCCACCCGTCGGGGGCGACGTTGGCCACCCCGTCCAGGCGGCTGAGGGCGGCGGTGGCCACTGCTGAGGCAAGGTCGTCGAGGTGCAGGAACTGCGCGGGAGGATCGGTCCGGGCCGACTCGACCGTCGATGCGGCCAGCAGGTGGGCGGCCAGCCACGAACGAGCGCCCTCGGCCACCGCCGGAGCCGGTCGCAGGATCGCTGCGGTCGCCTGGGGCCGGCGCCGGCGCCAGGTCGACAGCACCTGCTCGCTCGCCAGCTTCTCGGCGGCGAAGGCGAACCCTGGGTTGGGCCGTGTCGGCGCCCCTTCGGTGAGCGGGACGGCGTTGTCGGCCCAGGCGCCGTAGACCGCGGCCGACGACACGACCACGACCCCGGCGTCGGGGCCAGCGGCGTCGAGCACCGTGGCCAGGTCGAGGCTGCGACCGCTGCGACCGCTGCGCCCGGGACGTTCGGCCGGAGAGGGCGTCAGGTGGACGATGCGTCGAACGCCGTCGAGGGCCTCGGCGAGGTCGAGGGGCTCTGGACCGGTGCCCAGGTGCACGAGGCGACCCGGGCGGTCGAGGCCGGGGGACCGCCGGCTGATCGTGAGGACCCCGTCGAGCTCGGGGGCGTCGGTGAGCGACGCCAGCACCCGCTGCCCGAGCGATCCCGAGGCGCCGATGACCGCCACGGCCGGCGGGGCGGGGAGGGCGGGGGCCATGGCGGCCCTACGATGCCCCCGTGAGCGGAGGCGGTCCAGTGGAGCCCGGCGACGGGCCGGGGGACGAGGGCGGACAGGACCCCTTCGGGGCGTTCGGGCTGCCGTTCTTCGGCGACCTGGGACGGCTGCTCGGGGGAGCCGGCGGCGATGCGATGTGGCAGAACGCCCGCCAGCTCGCCCGCACGATCGCCACCCAGGGCGGGTCCGAGGCCAACGTCGAGCCGCCGGTGCGGATGCGCTACGAGGAGCTCGGGCGCGTCGCCCAGTTGCACGTCGAGGCCACCACCGGCCTGCAGGTGCCGACCGGCGGCTCGGACGCCGTCGCCGCGGTCACCCGCACCGAGTGGACCTCGGCCACCATCGACGCCTACCGCCCGGTGTTCGACGCCCTGGGCGACGCCCTCGGCGGGGGCCTCGCCCTCCCCGAGGACGATCCGACGGCCCAGCTGCTCGGCCCGCTCATGCAGCTGCTCGGCCCGATGACGCGTGCGTTCACCGCCGGCGGCCTCGTCGGGCACCTCGGGTCGCGCGCCTTCGGCGACCACGAACTGCCCATCCCCCGGTCGGGCACGGTGCAGCTGATCCCGGCCGCCATCGACGGCTTCGCCTCGCAGTGGTCCCTCGACCTCGACGCCCTACGTCTGTGGGTGTGCGTCGAGCGACTCACGCTGCACGCCGTGCTGGCCGTGCCCCACGTGGGGGACGAGGCCGTCCGGTTGCTCACCGAGTACGCCGGGGGGTTCCGGAGCGACCCGTCAGCCCTCGACGACCAGCTCGGGGCCATCGACCTGTCGAACCTGTCGGACCCGACGGCCCTGCAGTCCCTGCTCGGAGACCCCTCGGCCCTCGTCGGGGCGATGACCACCCCCGAGCAGGACGCGCTGCGCCCGCACCTGGCCGCCTTCCTCGGGGTGCTCGTCGGCTACGTCGACCACGTGCTCGACGAGGCCGGCGAGCGGTTGATCGGCCCGGTGCACGACCAGCTCTCTGAGGCCCTGCGCCGCCGACGGGTCGAGGCCTCTGATGCGGACCGCTTCGTCGAGCAGCTGCTCGGGCTCGACGTGGGTCGCGAGACGATGGCCGCCGGCGAGGCGTTCGTCGCCGGGGTCATCGAGCGAGCCGGCAGCGAGGGCCTCGCCCGCTTGTGGGAGGCGCCGGGCCGCACGCCGACGCCCAACGAGCTGGGGGCCCCGGGCCTGTGGCTGGCTCGCATCGATCTGCCCGACGCCTGAGCCGGCCACGCCGACCGACGCAGACACCCTCCAAGCTCGCCGGCTGGACGCACCGACCGCCCCCGGGGCGCTGGCGGGCTGACCCCCGCAGCACCCCAGCCCGGCCGGGCCGCTGGCGCCTTCAGCCGTCGTCGACGGTGCTGCGGGCGACGCGGCGGCGCACCGTGTCCGCCCGGCGACGCGCCCCTGAGCGGGCCCGCCCCACCCACGACGGGGCCGGCAGCCGCACCGGCAGCCGCACCTTCTCGGGACGCTCGCCCCTGGCCATGGCCCGCAACGCTGCGGCGTAGGTGAAGGCGGCGAAGCCGGTCACCACGGCGATCACGATGTAGCCGAGTCGCACCGACAACACGTCGAAGGGCAGCACCGTCGGCACCAGCGCGGCGCCGACCCACACCAGCTGGAACCTGGTCTCAAAGCGAGCGAACGACCGACCCTGGTTGGCGTCGGGGGCGTCGCGCTGGACGATGGCGTCAAAGGACATCTTCCCCGCGCCGGCGGCCAGGCCGACCGAGAACGACAACAGCGCCGCCGCCCCGAGCCCGCCCATGGCAGCCACGCCCGCACCCACCACCGAGGTGCCGACCAGCACCCCCAACAGCACGAGCTCCTCTCGCAGCCGCCGGCGCAACAGGGGTGCGATGTAGGCGCCGGCGAGGTTGCCCACCGTGGACGCACCGACGAGCACGCCGAACCAGATGGTGGCCGCCTCGATGGCCCGCAGGTGGAAGGCCAGCAGGAACACGACGAACCCGACGACGCCGCGCAGCACCCCCATCGAGGACGCAGCGGCGATGATGCCGACCCCACGCAGCTCGGCCCGCTCGCTGTCGTCGGCGGGCTTCGGGGCCACGGCCGCCGACTCGAGTCGAAGGGCGAGGAGGGTCCCGGCGCAGAAGACCAGCGCCGAGAACCCCATCACCCACTCCGAGCCCCCGATGCCCAAGAGGAGCCCGCCGGGCACGAAGGCCAGTGCCCCGGCGACGCCTGACAGCAGCGCCAGACGGGAGTTGGCCTTGACGAGGTCGTCACGCCGGGGCACCAAGGCGGGCACCAGAGCAGAGCGGGCGACCTGGTACCCCTTGCCGGCCACGAGCGTGGTGAAGGCCAGGGGGAACAAGAACAGGCTGTCGAGGTTGCCCACCATCAGCACCGACGCCACGGCCCGCACGGCGGCGGTGGTGATCACCATCGCCCGTCGTCCACCTCGAGCCCGGTCGATCGCCGGACCGATGAGCGGGGCGAGCAGGGCGAAGGGCGCCATCGTGAAGGCCAGGTACAGCGCCACCCGGTCACGGGCCGCATCGGGGTCGATGGAGAAGAACAGCGAACCAGCCAGCGCCAGCGCGACGAGGGCGTCGCCGGCGACGAGCACCCCGTGGGTGCGGGCCAGCCGGGTGAACGGCGTGACGACGAAGCCCCCGGCTCGGCGCCCCGGGTCCACCATCGCCGGTCATCCTACGAAGCCGGCGGGCGAGCCGTGAGGCGCTCGGGTCGCCGCTATCCTCGGGCGCTGATGTGGTGGTCCGAACCTGTGGCGGCCGCCGGTGGCCTCGAGGCCCCGGGCGTCGGCACCGCTCAAGCGCGAGGGCACCCCGGTCGACAGGGGGCACATGAGCGGCCTCTCTGATGTGCTCGGTGGCGTCTACCGGGGTCGTGACGAGCCGTCGAGCCGCGTCGCTGACGGCAACGATCCCCACCCCCCAGGCGAGCCGACCCCCGCGGTGATCTCGGGGCCGTCCGATGACCCACAGCCAGACGAGGTCGGCGCAGGCGAACCTGCATGGGATCTGGCGCCTCCCTCGGCACCCGAGGAGCCTTCGTGGGCCGACCTCGACGACGGACCCGCCGGCGACGAGACCTCGACGCTCGACCTCGACGACGACACCGCCGAGACCTCGACGCTCGACCTCGACGACGACACCGCCGAGACCTCGACGTTCGACCTCGACGACGACACCGCCGAGATGTGGTCAGCAACCGGTGGGAGCGGCGCCGGCCTCGGCGAGCTCGACGACCTGGCGGACGAGGCCGGCGGCGAGCACGACGGTGACGACGAGGTCGGTCCCTGGATCCGCAGCGATGACGACATCGTCCCGGCAGGCCGACGCCCCCGGCGCTTCTGGCGCCGCTGAGCCCGCTCGCCGGAGCGGGGCACGCCGCCGAGGCGGCCCCACCACGTCTGCGCTCAGGCCGTGCTGGCGACGTACTTGTACCCGAGACCCCGGATCGTGACGATGCGCTGGGGACGCGACGGATCGTGCTCGACCTTGGCTCGCACCCGCTTGACGTGCACGTCGAGGGTCTTGGTGTCGCCCACGTAGTCGTGACCCCAGACCTGGTCGATGAGGCTGTCACGGGTGACGACCCGCCCGGCGTTCTCGAGCAGGACGTTGAGCAGCTCGAACTCCTTGAGCGGCAGCTGCACCGAGGCACCGCGCACGACGACCTCGTGGCGCTCGGGGTCGAGGCTGACGTCGCCGACCGTGATGGGCCCGTCGAGATCGAAGGTCGACTCACCCTGGGGGGCTCGACGCATCACCGCCCGCATGCGGGCCACCAGCTCGCGCAGCCGGTACGGCTTGGAGACGTAGTCGTCGGCGCCGACCTCCAGGCCGACGACGGTGTCGATCTCGGCCCCCTTGGCGCTCACCATGATGATCGGCACCTGGGACCGGCGACGCAGCTCACGGCACACGTCCAGACCTGACATCTTGGGCAGCATCACGTCGAGCAGCACCAGATCGGGCTGCATGGCGTCGAACACCGCCAAGGCCTCGGCGCCGTCGGCGGCGGCATGGACCCTGAACCCCTCCCGGCGCAACCCCAACGTCAAGGCGTCCACGATCGATTCCTCGTCGTCGACGACCAGGACCGAGACGGTGGGGTTGGTGGTGGTCGCGGTCACGGTTGCTCCTCAGACGACGTGGGGATCGGGCGGGGCGACGGGCAGGCGCAGGGTGAAGGTCGACCCGACCCCCTCGCGAGACTCGACCAGCACCTCCCCCCCATGGCGTTCGACGGCGTGACGGACGATCGAGAGGCCCAGTCCGGTGCCCCCCGACGCCCGACTGCGCGCCCGATCGACCCGGTAGAAGCGCTCGAAGATGCGGTCGAGGTGCTTGCCGGGGATGCCGATGCCCTCGTCGGCCACGTCGAGGTCGACCTCCCCGCCGCGCTCGAACGCCTCGATGCGCACCTCAGAGCCCTCTCCGCTGTACTTCATGGCGTTCTCGAGCAGGTTGACCACGGCACGCACGAGGAGGTGGCGGTCGCCCAGCACCGCGACGTCGGCGATGTGTCCGACGATGACCTTGGAGCGGTACCGCTCGGCTGGCCCGGCCGCCTGGTCGGCGGCCTCGGCGGCGATGTCGGCGATGCGGACGACCTCGTGGCGCAGCTCGCCGTCGGCCTCGAGCTCGGCGAGCTCGAGCAGGACGTCGATGATGCGCCCCATCCGTTGGGCCTCGATGTGGGTGCGCTCGAGGAGGCGCCGACGCACCACGGCGTCGTCCTCGTCGAGCAACGTCTCGGCCAGCAGCGACACGGCCCCCACGGGGGTCTTCAGCTCGTGGCTGAGGTTGGCGATGAAGTCCCGACGGATCTCATCGGCCCGCTCGGCCTCGGAGGTGTCGAGGACAGCGGCCCCCACGCCGAGCAGATCGCCGTCGCTGAGCAGCGGCCGGGCGAGCACCTGCAAGCGACGGCGCGGGGGTCCGAACAGCCGCAGCGGACGATCCGTCGCCAGGCCGCCGGCAGCGTCGTCCATGGCCTCACGCAGGTTGGCGGCCACGATCGGCCCGCTGCGGGCCGCCTCGTCCTCGGCGACCGCGGCCGGGTTGCGATGGACGACCTCGCCGGAGGCGTCGCCGACGATCACCGGGTGGGGGACGACGTCGATGGTCGCCAACGCGCGTTGGGTCGCAGCGTCCGCCTCGGCAGCCCGACGCTCTGACCGGTCGACAGCGCGCGACAGCCACCTCGTGGCCTCGCTCATCGAGCGGGGCCGTTCGGTCGACGACGGGTCGAGCCGCACGGCGGCCGCGTGCAGGGCGGCCATCATCCGGCGGCGTCGCCTCACCGCCGACCACAGCAAGACCGAGGCGACCGCGGCCACCAGGACCAGCGCTCCGGCGAGCCCTGCGCTCACGGGCGGCCCCGCTCCTCGGCCCCGACGGGCACCGCCGGCATGGACCCGGTGATGACGAAGTGGATGCGCTCGCCGACGTTGACGGCGTGGTCGCCGAGCCGCTCGTAGAAGCGTCCGATGAGCGCCAGCTGGATGGCGTCGTGCACGGCGAGATCCCCCGCGTCGGCCGAGGTCAGCACCGCTTCGATGAAGTGGCGGTGCAGATCGTCGAGCACGTCGTCGGCCCGGTGCAGCGACTCGGCGAGGACTGCGTCACGGCGGCGCAACGACACGATCGCCTCGCCGAACAGGTGCGCGGCCTGCTCGGACATCTCGACGATCAGCCCTCGCAGCCCCGGGGGCAGCTCGACTGCGGCGACCCGCGCCGCAGCCTTGGCGATGTTGACGACGAGATCAGCGCTGCGCTCGACCTCGCTGGCGATCTTCATGGCGGCGACGAGGAGGCGCAGGTCGGTCGCAACCGGATGCTGGAGGGCGATCACCCGGTAGATGCGCTCCTCCACGTCGAGCGTCTCAGCGTCGACCAGGTCATCGGCGTCGATGATCTCTCGGCACCGGTCCACCTCGTAGTCCAACAGCAGATCGGTGACCTGCCCGATGCCCTCGATGACGAGGGCACTCATGTGGGCGAGCCGGTCTGACACCGCAGACAGCTCATCGCTGAAGGTCCGGCGGTGCTCCATTGGCTGGCGTCCTCCCGGGTTGGGCTCGGCGGGTCACCGAGGGCCGGGCACATCTGCTGAGCGATCGTGACGCTATGTGGTCGAGATGGCCGCCGGGCGTACGCGGGCTGAACGAGGAGCGCACGGTGCGTTCCCCTTCGTCGGGTCAGCCCTCGTCGGGCATGCCGAGATCCCACTCCAGGGTGAAGTTGGTGCGCTCGGCGTCACGCACGACCCGTTCACGGTTGCGTCGGAACTGCGGGTCGTGCGGCGGCAGCAGCTGCAGGCGGGCCAGGGTTCGCACCCGGAAGGCGTCGATGACCGCCGGGTCGCCGTAGGTAGACCGAACGTCCCAGTGCGGAGCCACAGGACCGAGGTAGATGACCTGGACGTGGCCGATCGCCGGCTCACGATCGACGATGACGTCACTCACGTGTCCCTGGCCCTCCTCGGTGGCGGCAGCCCTGAGCCCGAGACACCCTACCCGGGCGTGCGACGCCTCGATCGGTGCGCGGTGTGACCGATGACCGCGTGCGTCGTGTGACCGATCGCACTGCGGGGTTGGGGGCCGAGACGCCTGACCCCACACTCAGAGCAGCGACCGGTCGTGCCGATCTGGCGATCCAACGACGGTTCGGTGCCGAACACGACTTATGGCGACGACGATCCGGTCGACGGACCGGTCAGCACCGCACCCGGACCCCCGGGCCGGTGCGCCGAGGACCGACATGGAACCGATCGCTGGTCTGGCACGTCCAAGACGGCGACACGGAGGGAACGACCCAACATGACCATGACCTGGATGGCCGAGGGCCGCTGCGCTGACCGTCAGCCGTCGCTGTTCTTCCCAAGTGACGGCGTCGGCGTCGAGATCGCTCGCCGCATCTGCGAGGACTGCCCGGTCCAGGGTCCGTGCCTCGAGTACGCCCTCGCCAACCGCATCGACCACGGCGTCTGGGGCGGGACCTCTGAGCGTCAACGCCGCCGCATCCTCAAGTCACGGCGCCAGATCGTCGCCGCCGGAGCGCCGGCCGACGACTGAGCCGACCCGCTGACCTGCCCATCAGCGGTCAGCGACCTGACCCACCCCGAGGCCGACCCACCTCGAGGACCGACAGGCCTCTCAGGGGGTCGGTCGGGGGGCGCCATCATCTTCTGAGGCGCCGCGCTTGAACTCGTTCTGCGCTTGTCCAAGTGACCGGGCCAGCTTCGGCAACCGGGTCGAGCCGAACAGCAGCAACACGACGAGCATGACGATGAGGATCTCAGGACCGCCGAGGTTCACGAAGGTGAGGGTAGTACCCCCCGGAAGGAACCGGCGATCGGGTCGCTTCAGCTGACCGCGGTCTCGCGCGAGCGCCGCTCGGTGGCCCGGGCCCGTCGGATGCGCCGTCGCTCGCGCTCGCTGAGGCCGCCCCAGATGCCGAACTTCTCGCTGTTGGTGATGGCGTACTCGAGGCAGTCCGCCTGCACCACGCACCCCCGGCACACCTCCTTGGCCTCTCGGGTCGAAGCCCCCCGCTCGGGGAAGAAGAGGTCGGGATCGACCCCCAGGCAGTTGGCGAAGTCCCACCACTCCTTGGGCGTGTCCTCGTCGCTGTGGGCTGTCATGGCAACCTCCCCTCCACCGGGGTCCACCGCCTCGTGGTGTCCCCGGTGCTACGGTCCTGGCCCGGTCGTGCCTGCCGGGTGCGCCACGTCGATGTGACCTCGGGCTCTGCGCCACGGGATCACATCGCTGTAGTTACACGCATGTGATCCTTGTCGACGCAGCGATGGTGCGCAACCCGGTCTCGGTGCGTCGACCATCTGTGGGCATCTGAGGGCGCCGTGAGCACCGTCTCTGCGAAGCGGGCCGACATCACCACCCTCGACGTCGACGCGATCGTCAACGCCGCCAACGCCGGTCTGAGAGGAGGCGGCGGTGTGGACGGGGCCATCCACCGGGCGGCGGGGCCCCGACTGGCCGAGGCGTGCCGAGCCATCGGAGGGTGTCGCACGGGGCACTCGGTCCTCACCCCCGGGTTCGACCTCCCCGGTCGGTGGGTGGTGCACACGGTGGGCCCGGTGTGGGCCGGGGGTGCCGAAGGCGAGCCCGCAGCACTGGCATCGTGCTACCGCACCAGCCTCGAGCTGGCCGAGTCGGTCGAGGCCCGCACAGTCGCCTTCCCCGCCATCTCGACCGGGGTCTACGGCTACCCGCCCGACCGCGCCGCGCGCATCGCCGTCGACGTCGTGACCTCGGCTCAGCTCACCTCGATCGAGGAGATCCTGCTCGTGGCCTACGACACCGCCACCCTCGAGCGCTACGAGGCCGAGCTCGCCTCACGTCGGTGATGCGGGCGAGGCCGTACCGGTGCCGCCGTGGCCCGACCGGCCGCGTCGAGCTCTGAGTTCGCCGGGACCGTCCAAGCCCCCGGCAGACCGTCAGCCCCGACGGGCCGAGGTGGTGAGGCGGCGGCGGTGCTCGACGAAGTCGACGAGCAGGTAGTCGCCGAGGTTCTCGGGTGTGGTGATGAAGGCCCGGCCCCCGTTGAGCTCGGCCATGCGCTCGACGAAGCGACGCAGGTGGCTGCCCGGGCCCCCGTCGTCGAGCATGAACGTGTTGATGCGGATGTCGTCCTTGGTCGCCCGCATCACCTCGTGCAGGGTCGCATCGACGGTCTCTTGCACCGGCGGGTACGAGAAGAACGGTTCGCCGTTGGCGAGCAGGTGCGCGGTCGGCTCGCCGTCGGTGATCATCAGGATCTGCTTGGTGCCGCTCTGGGCGGCTAGCAGCTGACGAGCCAGCAGGAACCCGTGGTGCATGTTGGTGCCGTAGACGAAGTCCCAGGACACCTCGGGGATCTCCCTGGCCTCCAGCACGCGTGCGGTCTCGGAGAACCCCACGATGCCCAGGTAGTCGCGGGGGTACTGGCTCGAGATCAGCGAGTGCAGCGCCATGGCGACCTTCTTGGCCGGCAAGAAGTTGTCACGCATCGGCATCGACAGCGACAGGTCGAGCATCAGCACCGTCGAGGTGCGCACGAGGTGCTCGGTCCGCTCGATCTCGAAGTCCTCGGGCAGCAGCTCTACCGGGGTGCCGCCGCCGCTGCGACGCACGGCGTTGCGCACCGTCTGCTCGATGTGCAGGTTGAACGGGTCGCCCCACTCGTAGGGCTTGGTCGAGTAGTCCCGCTCGTGGCCGTGGCCGACCTGCTCGAGCTGGTGCTGGCCCAGCCGGTCGCGGGTGAGCTTGCGGAACAGGTCGGCGAGCGCGTTCTGGCCGATGCGTCGCAGCGCCTGGGGCGTCATCTCGTAACGTCCCTCGCGCTGCTCGATGAGACCGGCCTCTTCGAGCATGCGGTTGAGCTCGGACAGGCGACCGAGGTCGGCGGCGACCTCGTCGCCGAGCAGCTGGCGGACCCGGTCGAGGTCGACATCGGCGAGCGCGCCCGGATCAGAGGTCGATGAGAGCAGCTTCTGGAGGTCGTCGAGCTCGCCGAGCTCGGACATCATCTGGGCGGCCTGAGCCATGCCCAGGGGGTCGTTGCCGGTGAAGTCGTAGCTGCGGTCCCACCCGGCCTGCGGTACAGCCTGCTGGAGGTTCTGGGCCAGCTGCTGGGCCTGCCAGCGCAGATCGACGTCGTCGAGCAGGGCCTCGGCCAGGCCCTGGAGCTGGGCCCGCTGCTCGGGGGTCATCGAGTTGAGCATCGCCTGCATGGCGGCCATGCGCTCGGCCATCACCTCGAGCAACTCGTCGAGGGTCTCGGGGTTCTCGGGGAAGAAGTCGCCGTGGCGGTCCATGAAGCCGTCGAAGTCGGGCTCTTCGCCCCGCTCCCGTTGGGCGAGCATCTGGTTGAGCTCGGCCATCATGTCCTTCATGCGGGACATGTCCTCGGACGTGAGATCGCTCATGGCGCCCGACATCTGCTCGAACATCTGCTGGGCGAGCTGCTGGCGCAGCTGATCGGTGAGCTGCTCGAAGCGCTCAGCGGCCTCGGTGGACTCGAAGTCATAGGACTGCAGGCCCTTGACCTTGCCGGCGAGGTCGTTGGGCAACAGGTCGAGCTCGAGGCCCTTGTCGGTGGCGGTGCGCTCGCTCAGCTCGGCCCGACGCTCGTCGCCGCTGGCATCGGCCTCGGCCGCCAGGTCCTCGAGCGCCTCACGCTCGAGATCGACGACCTCGTCGAGGGCGTCGGCGATCTCGTCGTACACACCGCCGAGGTCGTGCTGCTCGAGGCGCTCACGACGCTGGCGCCGCAACTCGTCGAGGACGTCGCGCAGGCCCCGCATGCGCTCGCCGTCCTCGGTGGTGAGCCCCTGTTGGAGGAGGCGACGCAGGGCGGCGTTCACGTCGCCGTGGTAGAGCAGGTCGTCGGTCAGTTCGCCGAACAGGGCGTCGGCGTCGAGCTCGAAGCCGGTCTGGGTGCCGTCCCAGGCCGAGTAGCGGAACCGGGCGCCGGGATCGGCCGCTGGGGCGTGGCGCCCCCGTCGGAAGACCACGGCGCTGCTACCGGCCCCGGTACGAGGCGCGGGCGCCGAGGGCGTCCTTGTTGAGGCGCTTGGAAAGGTGCAAACCCTCCAGGACGAGCTCGACGGCGCTGGCCACCGCAGCCGGTGACTCGTCGTCGGTCAGCTCACCCACGAGCTCGCGCATGGCCGGCACCTCCTCGAGCAGGGCGACGTACTCGGCCGAGGCGATGTCATCGCCGACGTGCACGACCCGCCCCTCGGTGAAGGCCTCGGTGATGGGTCGAGTGCGCTCGGGTGAGAAGTAGCCCTTGAACACCGTGAGCACCGCGCCCTTCAGCAGCTGGTCGACCACGGCACCCTCACGCCCGTCGTCGAGCACGTCGAGCTCGACCTTGCCCGAGGTCGAGCTGGCCAGGGCTTCGAGATCGCTCACCCGGGGCACGACTCGGGATTCATCGCGTCGCAGCGCCCGGCGGGTGGCGTTGGCGATCAACGTCTCGTAGTTGGCCACCGACAGTCGCACCGACACGCCCGATCGCTGGTTCACGTGGCTGGACCCACGAGCGAGGTGGGTGAACTGCACGACGATCTCGGTCATGAAGTCAGGCACCGACACCTCGATGCCCTCGGCCTCGAGGCGGCGCGCCTCCTGCAGCACGATCTCGGCCTCGACGCCGACCTCGAGCGGGTAGTGGGTGCGGACCTGGGCGCCGAAGCGGTCCTTCAGCGGGGTGATCATGCGGCCGCGGTTGGTGTAGTCCTCGGGGTTGGCCGAGGCGACGAGCACGACGTCGAGGGGTAGCCGGATCTTGTAGCCCCGCACCTGGACGTCGCGCTCCTCCAGCACGTTCAACAGGCCCACCTGGATGCGCTCGGCCAGGTCGGGCAGCTCGTTGATGGCGAAGATGCCGCGGTTGGTGCGTGGCACCAGCCCGTAGTGGAGGGTGAGCTCGTCAGAGAGGTAGCGACCCTCGGCCACCCGGATGGGGTCGACCTCGCCGATGAGGTCGGCGATCGAGGTGTCTGGCGTGGCCAGCTTCTCGCCGAAGCGGTCGTCGCGGTGCACCCAGTCGATGGGGGTCTGGTCACCGAGATCGGCCACCAACGCCTTGGCGTGAGCCGAGACGGGGGCATGGGGGTCGTCGTTGATCTCAGAGCCCTCGACGATCGGCATCCACTCGTCGAGCAGCCCGGTGAGCGACCGGATCATGCGGGTCTTCGCCTGTCCCCGCTCGCCCAGGAAGATGATGTCGTGCCCGGCGAGCACGGCGTTCTCGACCTGGGGCAGCACCGTGTCCTCGTAGCCGAGCACCCCCTCGACGAGGGCCTCGCCGTTCTGGATGCGACGAACCGCGTTGCGGCGGATCTCCTCCTTCACGGGTCGGGACCGCCAGCCCGACCTGCGCAGCTCCCCCAGCGTGGTTGGACGTCCCATGGGCCGACCCTACCGGCGGGGCGTCGCCGACGGTCCTCCCGGCGGCCCGGCGTCCACCCCGCCCGGCGTCGGTCCCACGTCTCGCCGGTACCGTCGCCGCCCGTGAGCCCCGCCCCTCGCCGTGCCGAACAGCCCGGGCCCCTGACCCCGGCGGTCGCCGACCGCGGGTGGGGCCGAGATCACCGTGGCGACGTGATCGCCCTGCACGGCACCTGGCAGGCCACCCCCGCCGATGACGAGTCGCGCCGGGCCGCCCTCGATCTCGGCGGGCGGGGCCCCGGGTGGGAGGACGTCTCGGTGCCCGGGCACTGGCGCGACGTCGCCGCCTTCGCCGATCACGACGGTCCCCTGCTGTACCGGCGCACGATCGAGGTGGACCGGGCCGCCGCCGACGACGACCGCTGGTGGCTCGTGGTCGACGGGGCCCTGGCGCAAGCAGAGGTGTGGCTCGACGGCACCTACCTCGGCCCCACCGAGGGCTGGTTCTCGTCTCGCTCGTTCGACATCACCGACGCCCACCGCCGCCCTGGCCCCCACGTCATCACCATCGAGGTCGCCTGCCCCCGCGGCGGCGACGACGCCGCCCGCTCGGCCCTGCTGGGGGCGTTCACCGACAGCCAGCTGATCGACCCCACCTGGAACCCGGGGGGTCTGTGGCGAGCCCCGCGCCTCGAGCGGACCGGCCCCGTGCGCCTCGACCGCCTGAGGATGTTGTGCCTCAGCGTCGACGAAGAGCGCGCCGTCCTCGGCCTGCGGGCGGCCCTGACGAGCGACGAGCCCGCCGTGGTCGGCCTGCAGACCCTCGTCGACCCGGCCGGCGAGGTGACCGGGCGAGGCTCGGCGGCCGCCACGACGGTCGAGCGCCAGCTGGCCTCGGGGGTCAACCACGTCGACTGGCGGGTCGTCGTCGAGGATCCCGCTCGCTGGTGGCCGCGGGCCATGGGCGACCAGCCCCTGTACGACGTGCGGGTGGAGACCTGGGTCGACGGCGAGCCCTCCCACGCCCGCAAGCGCCGCACCGGGTTGAGGGAGGTGACCCTCGACGACTGGGTCCTCTCGGTCAACGGCGAGCGCATCTTCGCCAAGGGGGCGAGCCAAGCCCCGCTGCGTCGCTCCCTCGCCGAGATCACCCCGGCCGACGTCGAGCGCGACCTCGGCCTGGCCGTCGACGCCGGGCTCGACCTCCTCCGCGTGCGGGGCCACGTCGCTCCGCCCGAGCTGTACCGCACCGCTGACCGCCTCGGGCTGCTCGTCTGGCAGGACCTCCCACTCGCAGGACCCGTGCCGGCCTCGGCCGGACGCAGCGCCGCCCGGCAGGCCACCGATCTGGTCGACCTGCTCGGCCACCACCCGAGCGTGGCCCTCTGGTGCGGTCACGACGAGCCCACCCGCCACGCCACCTCGACCGAGGTGCTGGCCGACCCCCGGGCCCGCCGACGCCGGCAGCGACGCCGAGCGCTCGTCGACCAGCTGCCGAGCTGGCGCCGCAGCGTGGTCGACGTGCGGGTCGCCCGGGCGCTGCGCGCCGCCGATCGGAGCCGACCGGTGGTGGCCGCCTCGGGCGTGGCGCCGCACCTGCCGGCGCTCGACGGCAGCGACAGCCACCTGTGGCTCGGCTGGCGACGAGGTGACGAGCGCGACCTGTCTCGCCTGGCCGCCCGGCTGCCCCGCTGGGTCCGCTTCGTCGGCGACTTCGGATCCCAGTCGGTGCCCGACGCAGCCGACTTCGTCGACCCCGCCCGCTGGCCGGCGCTCGACTGGGAGGACCTGTCCCGCCACCACGGACTGCGCCGGCCCCTGCTCGACGCCCGGGTTCCCGCCGCCGGCACCTTCGAGGACTGGCGCCAGGCCACCCAGCGCGACCAGGCCGATCTGATCCGACGGACCATCGCACAGCTGCGTCGTCTCAAGTACCGACCCGTCGGCGGCTTCTGCCTCCACTGCCTCATCGACGCCCAACCGGCGATCTCGACTGCCGTCATCGACCACGAGCGCAACACCAAGCTTGCCTACGACGCCCTCGCTGCGGCGTGCCATCCGGTCGTGGTGGTGGCCGATCCCCTGCCAGACGAGCTCGAACCCGGCGAGCGGCGCCACCTCGTGGTCCACGTGGTGAGCGACCTGCGCCACCCGGTCGTCGACGCCGAGGTGTCTGCGGTGGTCCGGTCGACGACCACGGAGGTGCGCACGGCGTGGCGTGGTGACCTGCCCGCCGACGACGTCGTGCGCGTCGGCGAGCTCGAGGTGCTCGCCCCCGCCCGGCCCGGGACGCTCGAGGTCGTCCTCACCGTCACCGCCGGGGCCGAGACCTCGACCACGACCGATCGCTGCGAGGTGCTGTCGCCCTCGTGACGCTGCGGTCGGCGCCCCGCCTCGAGCACCGGTCACCGGGCGGTCGCAGTGGTTCGCAACCAGGTGGCGCCGCCGGTACCGTCCCGGTGCAGAGAGGGTGTGTCGCCGCCCGACGCTCGCCCCCGGGCCGGCCCCCTCGAGCCGACCTGACGAGCGCGGAGAACTCACCGATGGCAGCGCCCACCGCCGAACGCCCCACGAGCCGGCCGGTCCCCCCCCGCCGACCCCGCAAGAAGCCGGCGCCGTGGCCGCTCAGCCTCTACCAGACCGCGGTGGGCAAGAAGTGGGTCATGGCCATCACCGGCATCGGCCTCATCGGCTACGTGGTCGCCCACATGTTCGGCAACCTCAAGCTGTTCCTGGGCGCCGAGGGCATCTACCACTACGGCGAGTTCTTGCGCGACATGGGCGAACCGATCTTTCCCCGCACCGTGGTGCTGTGGCTGCTGCGCCTCGGGCTCATCACCTTCTTCGCCCTGCACATCCACTCCGCCTACACCCTCACCCGCATGAACCAGGCGTCACGATCGACGCGGTACCAGGGCGGGCGCGACTACCAAGCGGCCAACTTCGCCAGCCGCACGATGCGCTGGACCGGCATCATCGTCGGGCTCTTCGTGCTGTTCCACCTCGCCGACCTCACCTGGGGCTGGACCAGTGACGACTGGGTGCGCGGCGACGTCTACAACAACGTCGTCGACAGCTTCCAACGATGGCCGGTGGCGCTCCTCTACATCGTGGCCAACATCGCGCTCGGCATCCACATCTTCCACGGGGCCTGGTCGATGTTCCAGAGCCTCGGCATCAACAACCCGGCCTACAACCGGCTGCGCCAGGGCCTGGCGTACACGCTGGCGGCCGTCATCGTCATCGGCAACCTGGCCTTCCCCATCGCCGTGCTGACTGGCGCCCTCGACCACGTCGAGCCGACCTACCTCGAGGAGGCCGCAGCGCTCCTCACCCGGATCTGAGGAGCTTGATCGTGCCCATGACCCTCGATTCGAAGATCCCCGCAGGACCCATCGCCGAGAAGTGGCAGGGGTACCTCTTCAACCACAAGCTCGTGAACCCCTCGAACCGGCGGAAGTTCGACATCATCGTCATCGGCTCGGGGCTGGCCGGCGCCGGTGCTGCGGCCACGCTCGGCGAGCAGGGTTACAACGTCAAGGTCTTCACCTACCACGATTCGCCCCGGCGGGCCCACAGCATCGCCGCCCAGGGCGGCATCAACGCCGCCAAGAACTACAAGAACGACGGCGACAGCGTCTTCCGGCTCTTCTACGACACCGTCAAGGGCGGCGACTACCGCTCACGCGAGGCCAACGTCCACCGCCTCGCCGAGGTCTCGGCCAGCATCATCGACCAGTCCACCGCCCAGGGCGTGCCCTTCGCCCGTGAGTACGGGGGCCTGCTCGACAACCGCTCCTTCGGCGGCGCCCAGGTCTCGCGCACCTTCTACGCCCGGGGACAGACCGGCCAGCAGCTCCTCCTCGGCGCCTACCAGGCCCTCGCCCGCCAGGTGGGTCTCGGCACCGTCGAGCTGTTCAACCGCTCCGAGCTGCTCGACGTGGTGGTCAAGGACGGCCGGGCCGTCGGGGTGGTCGTGCGAGACCTCGTCACCGGCGAGCTGACCGCCCACTCGGCCCACGCCGTGGTGCTCGGCACCGGCGGGTACTCCAACGTCTACTACCTGTCGACGAACGCCAAGATGTGCAACGCCACCGCCATCTGGCGGGCGCACCGCAAGGGCGCGGCGTTCGCCAACCCCTGCTACACCCAGATCCACCCGACCTGCATCCCCCAGAGCGACGAGTTCCAGTCCAAGCTCACGCTGATGTCGGAGTCGCTGCGCAACGACGGCCGCATCTGGGTGCCGAGCGACGCCGATGACCGGCGATCGCCGGACCAGATCCCCGAGGGTGAGCGTGACTACTACCTCGAGCGCATCTACCCGAGCTTCGGCAACCTCGCCCCCCGCGACGTGTCCTCACGGGCGGCCAAGCGGGCCGTGGACGCCGGCCAGGGCGTCGGTCCGCTGAAGAACGGGGTGTACCTCGACTTCGCCGACGCCATCGACCGTCTCGGCCAGGGCGTCGTCGCCGACCGCTACGGCAACCTGTTCGACATGTACGCCAACATCACCGGCGAGAACCCGTACCAGGTGCCGATGCGCATCTACCCCGCCCCCCACTACACGATGGGCGGGTTGTGGGTCGACTACGAGCTGCAGACCACCATCCCGGGCCTGTTCGCGGTGGGTGAGGCCAACTTCAGCGACCACGGCGCCAACCGCCTCGGAGCGTCCGCGCTGATGCAAGGGCTCGCCGACGGCTTTTTCGTGCTGCCCAACACGATCTCGGCCTACCTGGCCCCCCTGCTCGGCACGGTGCCACCGGCGATCGACGAGCCCGACTTCCGCGCCACCATCGCCGGGGTCGAGGAGCGCACGCAGCAGCTGGCCTCGATCGGGGGCACCAAGAGCCCCGATCACTTCAACCGGGCGCTCGGCAAGATCATGTGGGACGAGTGCGGCATGAGCCGCACCCAGAACGGCCTCGAGAAGGCGATCTCTGAGATCGGGGCCGTGCGCGAGGAGTTCTACCGAGACCTCTCGGTGCCCGGCAGCCGCTACGACTACAACGGCGTGCTCGAGAACGCCTTGCGGGTCGCCGACTTCCTCGAGCTCGGTGAGCTCATGTGTCGCGATGCCCTCGACCGCGAGGAGTCCTGCGGCGGGCACTTCCGTGAGGAGCACCAGACCGACGAGGGCGAGGCCGCCCGTCGAGACGACACCTACATGCACGTCTCGGCATGGGAGTGGCAGGGCCCCGACACCCCCCAGCGCCTCCACGAGGAGCAGCTGGTCTACGAGTACGCCAAGCCGACCACGAGGTCCTACAAGTGACAGCCCGATCCGAGCGCGCCGGCCAGACCACCGCCAGCCCGAGCGCGCCCGACGACGCCGTCGTGGCGACGCCTCCGGCGGCGACCGACGGCGACGCCCACCACATGCACATCACCCTCAAGGTCTGGCGCCAGGCCGGCCCCGAGGCCCCCGGTCGCTTCGAGACCTACGAGGTCCCCGGCGTCAAGGAGGAGATGTCGCTGCTCGAGATGCTCGACGTCGTCAACGAGCGCCTCATCGAGAACCACGAGGAGGCCATCACCTTCGAGTCCGACTGCCGTGAGGGCATCTGCGGCACCTGTGGCCTCATGGTCGACGGGCAGGCCCACGGGCCGGTCAAGGGCGCTGCCACCTGCCAGGTGCACATGCGGGTCTTCCGGGACGGCCAGACGATCACGATCGAGCCGTGGCGGGCGTCGGGGTTCCCGATCCTCAAGGACTGCGCCGTCGACCGCCAGGCCTTCGACCACATCATCGAGGCCGGTGGGTACATCTCGGCCCCGACCGGATCGGCACCCGACGCCAACCTCCAGCTCATCCCCAAGGCCGCAGCCGACGCAGCCATGGACGCCGCCCAGTGCATCGGGTGCGGCGCCTGTGTGGCGGCGTGTCCGAACTCTGCGGCCCAGCTGTTCACCGCAGCCAAGGTCAGCCACCTCTCGCTGCTGCCCCAGGGCCAGGCCGAGCGCTGGGGCCGGGTGCGCGAGATGGTCGACACGATGGAGGAGTACTTCGGCTCCTGCACCAACCACGGTGAGTGCCAGGTGGCGTGCCCGAAGGAGATCTCGGTCGACTTCATCGCCCTCATGAACCGCGACTACGTCGCCTCGATCACCAAGAACCGCAAGCTCGCCGGCCGGCACATGTAGCTCGGGCTGCTCAGGCGCCGACCCCGCTGGTGCCCGCCGAGTCCCAGCGGGCCAGGCCCCGGCCGGTCCGGCCGTCCGAGGCGCTCATGGCGACCGTGGCGAAGGCGTGTTCGCCGTCGCGCCAACGCCAGGTGGCTGCGTCGACCGGGGCGCAGGACGCCGTCGCACGCCGGTCCTTGACGGTCACGTGGCGGGGCAGCTCCCGGCCGCTCCAGCGGCTGGCCGAGTCGTGCACCACCGCGGCCGTCCCGACCCGCCCGGCCACCACCACCCCCGCGTGCCGAGCCCGGCGCCGGCCCCGGGCCCCGTCCCACCCGTCGACCACGTGGCGGACGCCGACCCGTTCGAGGACCCCGTCCACCCGACAGGGTTGGCCGTAGGCGAGACCCGAACCGACGGCTGGCCCGGTGGCCTCCCACTCGAGGTCGTGGGCGAGGCCGTCCGGGTCGCCCCACCCCGTCCCGAGACCGTCGGACGGGTCGTCGTGGGCGACGGCGGTGGCCTCGAGGGCCAGGCTCCAGCGGGCCAGGGGCTCTTCGCAGACGTGATGGGCCCACGCCCCGTGACCCCGCACCTCGAGGTAGCGTTCGGGCCGGGGCCAGGCCAGGTCGTCATCGATGGTCAGCACGCCTCGGCCGTCTCCGACCAGCACGACCGCCAACCACGAGCGGCGCGCCGTGTGATCGAGGACGAGCTCGTGCCACAGGGCCGTGCCGCAAGGGCCCCACGCAGCGAACCACCACGACTGTCGGCCAGAGGCCGGCGCCGGCCCGGCACGCTCGTGTCGTTCGGCCGGCCTCACGTCGGGGCGGTCGGACTTGACGCCCGGAGCGGGAGCTGACGGGCGGCCGGGTGCCACATCGAGCAGCGTAGGCTCGCCCTGGTGCTCGACTACCTGTCCGCCGAGTGGATCGATCGGTTGCGCCAGGTGGCGTCGGCGGATGTCGACCTCCCCAACAGCGCGTCCGGCGAAGCGGTCGTCACCCTCCAGCAGCACGTCACCCGGGCACCCGGCGGGGACGCGGCGTACTACGTGACCGTCGGCGGGGGTGAGGTGTTCGTCCAGGCCGGTACGGCCCGCCGAGCTGACCTCACGTTCTCCCAGGACTACGACACCGCCGTCGGCGTGGCGACCGGCGAGCTGAACGCCCTTGACGCCGTGCGGGACGGCCGGGTCACCCTGACCGGCGATCCCGGTGTGCTGGCCGACCACGTCGAGGTGCTCAAGGCCCTCGACGGGGTGTTCGCCGAGGTTCGTCGACACACGGCGTACCCCCCGTCCCCGGCGGCGGGCCGCCGGGACGCCTCGACCCGCCGGGCCTGAGGTGCCCGAGCTGCCCGAGGTGCGCGCCCACGCCGAACGCCTCGATGGCCGGCTCGCCGGAGCCACCCTCGACCGGCTCGAGGCGCTCAGCTTCACCGCCCTCAAGACCGCCGACCCCCCGCCCGAGGCCCTCGCCGGCCGTCGCCTCGACGCCGTCACCCAGCGGGGCAAGTACCTGCTGTTGACCTTCGACGACCTGACCGCCGTCGTGCACCTGATGCAGGGTGGACGCCTGCGCCCTGACCCCAAGCGGGCGGCCCGGCCACGCAACGGCCTGGTCCGGTTCCGCTTCGAGGGCGACGAGGCGTTGCTGCTCTCTGAAGCCGGGCGCGAGCACCGCGCCGGGGTGTGGGTCATCGCCGGTGATCCCCTCGACGACGAGCCGTTGGACCGCCTCGGGCCCGAGGCCGATGCCGTCGATGCCCCCACCCTGCTCGGACTGCTGCGCGTCGACCGACAGCGCCTCCACAACTGGTTGCGTGACCAACGCCACCTGGCCGGCATCGGCCGGCGGCTCGCCAACGAGGTGTGCTGGCGGGCCCGCGTCTCGCCCTTCGCCAGCACGGCCCGCCTCGATGCTGCCGACGCCGAGGTCCTGGTCGCTGCCATCGGCGAGGCCATCGAGGAGGGTCTGGCCGACGAACGCCGCCGTGACGAGATGAGCTCGTCGGCGCAACGTCCCGGCGGGGTGCACGGGCGCGTCGGCCAACCGTGCCCTCGCTGCGGGGACGTCGTCCGTGAGGTGTCCTACAGCGGGTACACCGTCGCCTACTGCGCCACCGAGCAGACCGGCGGCAAGGTGCTGGCCGACAACACCACCAGCCGCTTCTTGAAGTGAGCCTCGTCGTGGGGCCACCCGGCCGGCCGACGGCGGCCCGGGACAGCGACGAGCCCCTCAGCCGCCGAGCAACCCCATCTCGGACACGCTGTCGCGCTCCTCGGCCAGCTCGGCCCAGGTGGCCTCCATGCGTCCGCGGCTGAAGTCGTCGACGTCTAGACCGTCGACGATCGACCACGAGCCGTCCGAGGTGGTCACCGGGAACGAGCTGATGAGCCCGTCGGGGCACCCGTAGGAGCCGTCAGAGGGCACCGCCATCGACACCCAGTCGCCCGAGGCCGAGCCGAGTGCCCAGTCACGCACGTGGTCGACGGCCGCCGAGGCCGCCGAGGCCGCCGAGGACGCCCCCCGGGCCTCGATGATCGCTGCCCCCCGCTTCTGCACGGTGGGGATGAACTCGCCCTCCAACCACTGCTGGTCGTCGATCACCTCGGCGGCGACCTGCCCGTCGATCTCGGCGTGGAACAGGTCGGGGTACTGGGTGGCCGAGTGGTTGCCCCAGATGGTCATGCGGGAGATGTCGTTGACGCTCACCTCGGCCTTGGCCGCCACCTGGGCGAGTGCCCGGTTGTGGTCCAGGCGGGTCATGGCGCTGAAGTTCTCTTCGGCCAACTTCGGCGCGTTGCGCATGGCGATCAGGCAGTTCGTGTTGGCCGGGTTGCCGACGACCAGCACCTTGCACCCGGGGTCAGCGGCATCAGAGAGGGCCTTGCCCTGGGTGGTGAAGATCGCCCCGTTGGCCTCGAGCAGGTCGGCGCGCTCCATGCCCTTGGTGCGAGGCCGCGAACCGACGAGCAGGGCGATGTCGGCGCCTTCGAACGCCTCGGTCGCCTCGGCGGTCTGCACCATCCCGGCGAGCAGTGGGAAGGCGCAGTCGTCGAGCTCCATGCCCACCCCGCGCAGCGCGTCGAGGGCCGGGGGGATCTCGAGCATCTGGAGGATCACGGGCTGGTCGGGGCCGAGCATCGCTCCGGAGGCGATGCGGAACACGAGGCTGTAGCCGATCTGGCCGGCGGCTCCGGTGACGGCGACGCGGACGGGTTCACTCACCTGGGGGGCTCCTTGGTCACGACGACCTCAGCGACCGTAGTCGTCGTACCCGTCGGCGGACACGGGGACCCCGGCCGTGCCGATCGCCCCCACCCAGCTGGCGTGCAGGGCGGCGTAGACCCCCCCGGCGGCGACGAGTTCGTCGTGGTGGCCCCGCTCGACGATGCGGCCCCGATCGAACACCAGCACCAGGTCGGCGGCCTCGGCGGTGGCGAGTCGGTGGGCGACGGTGACCGTCGTCCGTCCGGCAGCCAACCGGGCCAGCGCGGTGGCCAGGGCCCGTTCGGTCTCTGGGTCGACGTTGCTCGTGGCCTCGTCCAGCACGAGCAGCCCCGGGTCGGCCAGCTGGGCCCGGCACAGCGCCACGAGCTGACGCTCACCGACCGACAGCCGTCCGCCCCGCTCGCCGAGCTCGGTGTCGAGCCCGTCGGGCAGGCGCTGCGCCCACCACCCCAGCCCCAGGGCATCCACCGCCGCCTCGACGTCGTCGTCGGTGGCGTCGACGCGCCCGGCCCGGATGTTCTCCCTGATGCTGGTGGAGAACAGGAAGCCGTCCTGGGGCACCATGCGCAGATGGCCGTGGCGGGCCGCGGGGGACACCTCGCTCAGCGGCACCCCGCCGATGAGGATGCGGCCCGTCGTCGGGTCGGCCAGGCGCACCAGCAGCTTGGCGAAGGTGCTCTTGCCCGAGCCGGTCTCACCGACGATGGCCACATCGGCGCCGGGTTCGAGGTCGACGTCGACGTCGACGAGGACCGGGTCGCCGGTCCGGTACGAGAACCCGACCCGCTCGGCGCTCACCGACAACGGCCCGCTAGCCAGCTCGGCGCCCGGGTCGGGCTCGACGACGTCGACCGGGGTGGCCAACAGCACCAGCACCTTGCGCCACCCGGCGATGGCGGTCTGGGTCTGGTCGAGCACCTCGGTGAGCTCGGCGATCGGGTTGAACAACAAGGTGACGAGGAAGACGAAGGCGACCACCTCGCCGAGCTCGAGGCCCCGCCCGGGCCCCGCCGCCGCCCCGACGATCACGACGGCGGCCAGGGCGGCCGCACCGAACAGCTCGTTGATCGGGAAGCTGATCGCTCCGTAGCGGTTCGCTCGGTACCTCGCCCGCTCGACGCCCCGGGCGGCGTCGCGCAGCCGGGCCTCGCTGCGACCCTGCAGCGCGTGGGCGCGCACGACGTGGGCGCCGCCCAGCTCCTCGGAGAAGGCGGTCCCCTGGTCTGACACCGTGCTGCGCAGCGCGTCGTGGGCGGCGAGCTGACGGCGCTGCAGCCACCGGAAGGCCAGCGGCAGGGGCAGGCACACGACGAGCACGACACCGGCGAGCTGCCAGCTGTAGATCGCCATGACCACCAGGGTCACCGCGACGAGGGTGGAGTTCACGATCCACGACAGCCCACCCCACTCAGCGAAGCGGGCGAGCGCATCGATGTCGGTGGTGACCCTGGTGACGGTGGCACCGGCCGCCCGCTCGTTGTGGTCAGCGATCGAGAGCCGGTGGAGGTGCGCGAAGGCCCGGACCCGCAGGTCCCTCAGGGCGTCCTCGGATGCCGTGATGAGCCGTGTGAACGTGATGGCCTGAGCGACCCAGGTGGCGGCGATCACGACGACGGCGATGGCGCAGGCCACTGCGACGAACCCGCCGTCGAAGCCGTCGTCGGCGACGATCCCGCGGTCGACGGTCTGTTGGACCAGCAGGGGGATGGCCACCCGACCGAGGGCGGCGGCGAAGGCCATGGCGAGCGTCGCCCGCACGCCACGTCGCAAGCCGGGGCTATCAGCGAGCCCCGCCCGCAGGACGGCCCAGGCACCTGCGGCCTCGAGCTCATCGATGCCGGGCGCGGTCTCGGTCCGAGCACCGACGGCCGCTGGGGCCCGGCCGCCGTCGACGGGCGGCTCAGCAGCGCTCACGGCGCCGCCGCCCGCTCGTAGGCGGCGACGAGCGCCTCGTACTCGTCGATCGCCAGCAGCTCGTCGTGGGGACCTGCGGCGATGACCTGACCGTGGCGGAAGAAGGCCACCCGGTCGGCCAGGCGGATCGTGGAGGGACGTTGGGCGATGATGACGGTCGTGGCGCGCAGGTGCCGGCGCAGGCCGTCGAGGATCTCGGCCTCGACCGACGGGTCGATGGCCGAGGTGGCGTCGTCGAGCAGCAGCAGGCGCGGCGAGCCGATGAGGCCGCGAGCCAGGGCCACCCGCTGGCGCTGGCCACCCGACAGGGTGACGCCCCGCTCACCGACGACGGTGTCAAGACCCCGAGGCAGATCGTCCACGAAGCGGTCGACGCTGGCGACCGCCAAGGCGTCGGCGAGCTCGGCGTCATCGACGTCACGACCGAGCGTCACGTTCTCGCGCACCGTGTCGGCGAACAGGAACGACTCCTGGAACACCAGCGTCACCGCCCCGGCCCGTTCGACCGGGTCGACCTCGCCGAGTGGCACCCCGCCGAGCTCGATGCTGCCCGCCGACGGCGGTTCGAGCCCGGCCAACAGGGTGCACAGCGTGCTCTTGCCCGCCCCGGTCGAGCCGACGACCGCCAGGATCTCCCCGGCGCCCACGTCGAGATCGACGCCGTCGAGCACGGGCGGTCCGTCGAAGCCGAAGCGCAGGTCGCGCACCGTGAGCGTCAGGTCACCGGGCGGCAGGCCCCGCCCCCCGTCGTTGCGCTCCTCGCTCGTGCGGTCGAGCAGGGCGTCGAGGCGGTCGACGGCGACGACCGAGCGGGGCAGCTCCTCGAGCAGGTAGCCGAGCACCCTCATGGGGAAGGCGAGCAGCTGGAACAGCGCGACCGACTGCACGATGTCACCCGGGGTGACCTCGCCGTGGGAGGAGCGCCACGCCCCGACGCCGACGAGGGCGACGATGCCGAGGCTGGGGATCGTGTCGAGGGTCGGTTCGAAGCGGGCCCGCAGGCGCCCGACGTCCATCCGGGCGGTGCGCAGGTCATCGGCCGAGCGGGCGAGCCGATCGACCTCCAGGCGCTGACGACCCAGCGTCTTGACCACGAGCGCCCCGGCGAAGGACTCGTGCACGACGCTGGCCACATCACCCATCGAGCGCTGCACGTCGGCTGCGGGCCGCTCGACCCGGGACGTGTAGGCCCGGTTCAACACGGTGAGGGCGGGGAAGACCATCAGCCCGATCACGAGGAACCACACGTCGATCAGGGCCAGGCTCAACAGGCTGAACAGCACGAGGGCGACCACGGCCACCCCGAAGGGGACCGGGTGGAGGAACTCCGAGGTGACCTCGACGTCGCTGTCGGCGTGGGCCAACAGCTCACCGGTCGGCTGGCGGCGGTGGTCGGCGAGCGGCATGCGCACGAACCGCCGGGCCAGCTGCTCGCGCAACGTTCGCTGGAAGCTGGCGGCGGTGGCGCCGGCGTAGTAGCGCCGGGTGACCACGCCCACGGTGCGGATGAGGGCCAGCCCGACGAGCACGGCGACCGCAGCGAGCACCGTCGAGGTGTCGACCCCGGTGCCGTCGAAGGCCGGCACCAAGACGTCGTCGGTGATGCTGCCCAACACGACGGTGGCGAGCACGGCGGTGGCCGCGAAGACGAGCGCGCCGACGATGGCGACGGTGAAGGGGACCGGGTGGGCCCGCACCGCTCGAGAGAGCAGACGAGCGCCGCGCCGGTACAGCGAGACGGGTTGCACGGGCGATCCCGGGGGTCAGGCGCGGACGTCCCCACGGTATCCAGCCCGGGCCCACGGGTGTCTGGCAGTTTGCACGCCACGGCCCCTCGAGCCGAGCGACGAGGTCGCCTGGCGATGACGGGCCGAGCGCCGCCCCCGGGACGGCCGCTCGACTTCGAGGGCCGACCCGGGGGACGAGCGATCAGAGCTGCATGGACTTGACCTGGACGAATTCCTCCAAGCCGTACTTGCCGAGCTCGCGTCCGTTGCCGGACTGCTTGTACCCACCGAAGGGGGCGACGGGGTTGAACGATCCGCCGTTCACGTCGACCTGGCCGGCCTTGATGCGACGGGCAACCCGCTTGGCCCGATCGTCATCGGCTGACCACACCCCGGCGGCCAGGCCGTAGATGGTGTCGTTGGCGATCTCGACGGCGTCATCTTCGTCGTCGTAGCCGATGATCGACAGCACCGGTCCGAAGATCTCCTCCTGGGCGATGCGCATGTCGTTGGTGACGCCGGCGAAGACGGTCGGCTTGACGAAGTAGCCGGTCTCGTAGCCCTCGGGCTTGCCGGTCCCGCCGGTGACCACGGTGGCGCCCTCGTCGATGCCCGACTGGATGTACTCCTGCACGCGATCCCACTGGGTCTGGCTGATGAGCGGGCCGAGCTGGTTGTTCGGATCGGTCGGGTCACCGACGGCCACGGCCTCGGCTGCTGCCTTGGCGATCGCCGAGACCTCCTCGACCTTGTCCTTGGGGACCAGCATCCGGGTGTGGGCGGTGCAGGTCTGGCCCGAGTTGAGGTAGCAGGCGAACACGCCCTTGCCGATCACCTGGGAGAGGTCGGCGTCGTCGAGCACCACGTTGGGGCTCTTGCCGCCCAACTCGAGGTGCACCCGCTTGATGGTGTCAGCAGCAGCCTTGCTGACGGCCTTGCCGGCCCGGGTGGACCCGGTGAGCGACACCATGTCGACGTCGGGGTGGGCGGCCAGTCGCTCACCGACGACGGGCCCCTCGCCGGTGACCAGGTTGAACACCCCGGGGGGCAGGCCGATCTCGTGGATGACCTCGGCGAGGATGAAGGCGTTGAGGGGCGCGACCTCCGACGGCTTCAGCACGACGGTGTTGCCGGTGGCCAGCGCCGGGGCGACCTTGGCCATGATCTGGTGCAGCGGGTAGTTCCACGGCGTGATGCAGCCGATGACCCCGAGCGGCTCCTTCACGACCAAGGAGTTGCCGATCTGCTCCTCCCACACCATGTCCTTGACCAGCTCGACGACGGTGCCGGTGGTGCCGATCGGCAGGCCGGCCTGGATCATGGCGCTGAAGCCGATCGGCATGCCGACCTCGCCGGAGATGACGGCGGCGATCTCCTCCTTGCGGGCCTCGAGGCCCTCGGCGATGCGCTGGATCTCCTTGGCCCGCTCCTCCACCGGGCGGGCGGCCCACGCCTCCTGGGCGGCCTTGGCCGCTGCGACGGCCCGATCGATGTCGTCGGTGGTGCCGTTGGGGATGCGGCCCATCACCTGCTCGGTGGCGGCGTTGATGACGTCGATCGTCCCTGATCCCGTCGAGTCCACCCACTGCCCGTCGATGTAGAGCTGGGTTCGGTCGATGACGTCCATGAGGGTTCTCCTTCGTCGTCTGTGACCTCAGTCTCTCACCGCATCGAGCAGTTCACGATCTCGGCGCACCAGAGCCGACCACGACGAGCTCGTGAGCGGCGCGTGAGGCGGCGAGGTACACCTGGCGGGGGGTCATCTGAGATGCGTCGACGACGACGGCGTCGTACTCGACGCCCTGGTGGGACCACACGTCGGCGGCCGTGATCGCCGCCACGTTGCCCCACCGGGCCCTCAGGTCCGCCAGGGCGGCGCCGACCGCGGCCCCGTCGGCGGCGTCGGGGGCTCCACCGGCGGCGCCAACTGCGGCGTGCCCACCGCCCGCACGACGGCGGACCGGACGACCCGTCGGGCGGATGCCGACGAGCCGCACGGCGTCGATCCCGTGGACGGCGGCGTGGTCGTTCAACCAGTCGGCGATCTCGGCCGACATGCGGTATGCGGTCGCCATCACCGCCGGCTCGACGCCGACGGCGGCAGCCACCGCGGTGAGCCCCATCGCCCCGTCGTGGCTGCGCTGGGCGTCGTCACCCACGAACGTGAGGCCCCGAGCACGACGCCGCACGGCCCGCAGCTGGAGGGGCGTGAGGTCTTGGGCCTCGTCGACGATCACGTGGGAGTACCGCGTGCTCACCCCCTCGAAGCGGGCGCGCACCTCGTCGGCGAGCGCCCCGTCGACCCCGCCCGTGCGGCAGGCCTCGACGTGCTCGGCGTCTGCGCCGAGGAGCCGCAACGTGGCTGGGCGCATCAGCCGCTGGAGCGCCTGGCGGGCCGAGCAGGCCGGCATGATCGCTGACACGGCTGTCGAGACGTCACGACGCGACACCCCGCAGCGGGCGGCGAGGCGCTCGCTGAGGGCCCGCCGCCGGTCACGCCACGACAACGAGCCCTGCGCCATCCGATCGAGGAGGTCGACCACCTCGTCGGCCGGGATCGTGCGGCCACCGGCGCGCACCGGCCCAGGGGTGAGCAGCGACCGCTCGAACCGATCGAGCAGCGCCGGCCAGCCGGGGTGGGCGCCCGCCGGTGCAGCGGCACCCAGGAGCTGGGCGAAGGTGGTCTGGCGGATCTTGCGCTCGCCCAGGGTGGGGAGGACGGTCTCGACGTGGCGCAGGAAGCGGTCGCTCGGGCCGATGACGAGCAGCCGGTCAGCGGTGATGCGTCGGTCGTTGTAGACCAGCCACGCCGCCCGGTGCAGCGCGACGACCGTCTTGCCCGTGCCCGGCCCGCCCCGCAGCACCAGGCGCTCGGTGGGGGCCAGGCGCACCAGGGCGTCCTGTTCGGACTGCAACGTGGCCACCGCGGCCCGCATGCGCTCGCCGCGCTCCCGGGTGAGCTCGGCGAGCAGGGGGGACGTGCCGTCGACCGCCCCGGTGACGAGATCCTCGATGAGGAGGTCGTCGATGCAGCCGACGTAGCTGACCCGCCGGCGCAGGCCCACCGGATCGTCGTGGCGGGCCTGGTAGAAGGCGCGGGCGAACGGGGCCCGCCAGTCGACCACGAGCTGGTCGCCGCCCTCGTCGATGCCGTACAACCCGATGCGCCACGTCGACTCGTCGTCGATGCGCCCGAACACCACGAGGTCACGCTGAAGGGCATCGATGGTGTCGGCTACGACGGCGTCGACGTAGTCCTGGGACAGGGCGTCGGCTGCGCCACCCGACAGCCTCGAGAAGCGGTCCAACTTGTCTCGGACGGCGCGGCGCGAGCGCGCCAGGGCCTCGAGCTCGACGTCGAGCCCGACCGGTTCGAGTCCGACCGAGGACACCGAGGCGACCCTAGTGGTGCGTCACCGAGCCGGGGCGTTGGACCGAGGCGAGGGGTGCGACGCACCACGAGCCCGTGGAGGGCGGTCGCGCCGGGTGGGTTTCGAGTGGCGAGCCAGCGGGCTCGGCGGCTCAGACGACGGGGGCGGCCAGGCCGAGGCGGGCGTGGATCTCCCGGGTCGCGCTCGACTGGTTGAGCGTGTAGAGGTGCAGGCCCGGGGCGCCGGCCTCGATGAGCTGGGCGCCGAGCTCGGTGCACACCTCGACGCCCACCTCCCTCACCCCGGCCGGGCCACCAGCAGCGTCGATGCGCTCGACGAGCCAGGCGGGCAGCTCAGAGCCCGACAGCTCGGCCATGCGACGCACCTGACCGGCGCTGGTCACCGGCATCAACCCAGGGAGGACGGGCTTGTCACAGCCGAGGCGGGCCATGTCGTCGACCAGATCGAGGTAGTGGTGGGCCTCGAAGAAGAACTGGGTGATGGCGAAGTCGGCCATCTGCAGCTTGTCGGCGAGGTAGCGGCGATCGGTGGCCCGGTCTGGCGAGCGGGGGTGCACCTCGGGATGGGCGGCGACACCGACCGAGAACCCGCCGACCTCGCCGATGAGCTCGACCAGCTCGGCGGCGTGGTGGAACTCGCTCGGCGCGTCGTGGCCGTCGGTGGGTGGGTCGCCGCCGAGGGCGAGGATGTTCTCGACGCCGGCGGCCTTGTACTCCTCCAGCAGCGCCACCACCTCCGCCCGGGTGTGACCGACGCAGGTGAGGTGGCCCATCGGGGGGATGGCGGTCTCCCGTCGCACCCACGTGACGACGTCCCGGGTGCGGTCGCGCGTCGACCCGCCGGCGCCGTAGGTGACCGAGACGAAGGCGGGCCGCAGCGGCTCGAGCTCGGCGATGGTGCGTCCGAGGGTCAAGGCGGCGGCGTCAGAGCGTGGCGGGAAGAACTCGAACGAGACCGTCGGGCCCTCGGCGAGCAGATCGGCGATGGCGGCCACCTGTGCAGGGTACGTGCTGGTCCAGCCAGGGGCCCCGCTCGACATCGGACCGGACCGTCCCCCTCCCGCCCCCGCCTCGCCTCGGAGTGGGGCCGGCCGGGTCGGCCCCGTCTGCCCCGGCCCGCTCAGGCGGACGCGTCGTCGTCGGGGCCGGTGCCAGAGGCGGCGGCGGCGTCGACGGTGTTGCTCAACAGCATCGCCCTGGTCATCGGGCCGACCCCGCCGAGGCGGGGCGTGATCCACCCGGCCACCTCGGCGACGGATTCGTCGACGTCAGAGAGGATGCGCCGGCCCTCGCGCGAGACGCCGGCGCCGACGACGGCGGCACCGGGCTGCACCCAGTCAGGGGTCACCAGACCTGGCCGTCCGGCCGCCACCACCAACACATCGGCCCGGCGAGCGTGGGCGGCCAGATCGGCGACGCCGGTGTGCACGACGGTGACCGCAGCGTCGGCGTCGGGCGCCTTCAACGCCAGCAGCAGGGCGAGGGGTCGCCCGACGGTGAGGCCCCGTCCGATGATGACGACGTGGCGACCCTCGACGGGCACGCCATGCTCGGTGAGCAGGGCCTGGATGCCCCGGGGCGTGCAGGGCCGGGGCCCGTCGGCGCCCATGACGAGGCGCCCCAGGTTGACCGGGTGCAGGCCGTCGGCGTCCTTGTCGGGACTGACGGCGAGCAGCACCTCCTGCTCGTCGAGGTGCGCCGGGAGCGGCAGCTGCACGAGGTAGGCGTGCACGGCGGGGTCGGCGTTGTAGCGCTCGACGGTCCCGAGCAGCGTCGACCGATCGACGTCGGCCGGGAGGTGGGTGTGGATCGAGGCGATGCCGACGTCGGCGCAGTCACGGATCTTGGCCGAGACGTAGGTCTCGCTGGCGGGATCGTCGCCGACGAGGATGGTCCCAAGGCCCGGCGTGGTGCCCCCGGCGGTCAGCGCCGCCACCCGCTCGGCCAGCTCGGCCTTCATGCGCTCGGCGAGCGCGACGCCGTCGAGGATCGTGGCGGTCACGGCGGGCGACGCTACCGGCCCGGTGCCTCTGGTCCGCCCGTCGGCCCCGGTCCCCCGCCGCGGCTGCGGTCCTCCGCCGCCAGGCAGCGAGCCCCCGAGCACCGAGCCCCCGGGCATCGAGCACCGAGCCCCGGGCTGCGAGCGCCAGGCAGCGAGCACCCGGGCACCGAGCCCCGCTGCGCCGTCGGGGCCAGGCCCCCTCGACGTCTGGGTCAGTGGCGGAAGTGCCGGCGACCGGTGTGGACCAGGGCCAGGCCGTGCTCGTCGGCAGCGGCGATGACCTCGGCGTCACGGACCGATCCACCGGGTTGGATCACCGCCCCCACGCCTGCGGCTGCGGCGGCGTCGACGCCGTCGCGGAACGGGAAGAAGGCGTCGCTGGCGCACGCCCCGCCCTCGGCCCGCCCGGCGGCCTTGTCCGCGGCGATGCGGCTGGCGTCGACCCGGCTCTGCTGGCCGGCGCCGATCCCAACCGCCGCCCCGTCGGCGGCCAACACGATGGCGTTGGAGGTCACTCGAGCAACGACGATCCAAGCCAGCTCCATGTCGGACCACTCGGCCTCGGTGGGCTGACGGCGGCTGACCACCTTCCAGTTCGAGTGGTCGAGCTCGACCCGGTCAGGCGGTTGGACCAGCAGCCCGCCGTGGAGCGGGCGCAGGTGCCACGGGTCGGTGCCGGGCGCTGGGGCGGCGAGCAGGCGGAGGTTGGCCCTGGTCGCGAGCACCTCGACCGCCGCCGGCTCGAAGGACGGGGCGATGACCACCTCGAGGAACGTCTCGGAGAGGGCTTCGGCCACCCGCTCGTCGACGGGTCCGGCGAGGGCGACGACGCCGCCGAAGGCCGAGGTCGGATCAGCGTCGCGGGCCCGCACGTAGGCGTCACGCAGATCATCGTGGCGGGCGGCGCCGCAGGGGTTGGCGTGCTTGACCACCACCGCGGCTGGGCGAGGCCCGCCGATCTCGTGCACGAGCCGCCAGGCCGCCTCGGTGTCGTGGAGGTTGAGGTAGCTGAGCTGCTTGCCCTGCAGCTGGATGGCGTCGTCCCACCAGCTGCGTGCGCCGATGGTGCGGTACCGAGCCCCGGGTTGGTGGGGGTTCTCGCCGTAGCGGAGGTCCTGGGCTCGCTCGAGCTCGAAGGTGATCCGTTTCGGGAGCGGTGATGGTCCGGCGGCGGGTGCGGTGGGTGCAGGCCCGGTGGGTGCAGGCCCGGTGGGTGCAGGCCCGGTGGGTGCAGGCCCGGTGGGTGCAGGCCCGGTGGGTGCAGGCCCGGTGGGTGCAGGCCCGGTGGGTGCGAGGCCGGTGGGTGCGAGGCCGGTGGGTGCGAGACCGAGGCTCGCCGCCGGCCGCTCACCGACGGGGGGGGCGTCAGAGGTGGGCTCGTCGAGCCAGGCGGCGATGGCGGCGTCGTAGGCCGCGGTGTGGGCGAAGGCGGAACGGGCCAACCGCCGCCGGGTCTCCGGCGTCGTGGTGGGGCGGGTGGAGAGCTCGTCGAGCAGGGAAGGGTACTCCCCCGGGTCGACGATGACGGTGACGTGGGCGTGCGCCTTGGCTGCGGCCCGGACCATCGTCGGGCCGCCGACGTCGATGAGCTCGATGGACGGGTCCGAGGCGAACGGATAGAGGTTGACGACGACGAGGTCGACCGGCTCGATGCCGGCGGCCGCCAGCTCGGCCACGTGGGCGGTCCGGTCGCGATCGGCGAGGATCCCCCCGAGCAGATCAGGGTGCAGCGTCTTGACCCGACCGTCGAGCATCTCTGGGACGCCGGTCACCTCCTCGACGCCCACGACCGGCAGGCCGGCGTCTCGGATCGCACGGGCCGTGCCACCGGTGGAGACGAGCTCCCAGCCGAGCTCGGAGAGCCGACGGGCGAGGTCGACGACCCCGGTCTTGTCGTGGACCGACAACAGCGCCCGGGGCACCGGCGGAACCTACCCGCCACCCCGGCCCCTTCCGTAATTGCGGGCCCAGCCCGCACCACACCCCGCCACCACCCGCCAGAACCCCCGCCACCCCCGCCACCCCCGCCCCCTCCGACATTGCGGACCCAGGCGGCACCGCACCCCGCCACCACCCGCCAGAACCCCCGCCACCCCCGCCCCCTCCGACATTGCGGACCCAGGCGGCGGAACACCCCGCCGCCACCCGCCAGAACCCCCGCCACCCCCGCCACCCCCGCCCCCTCCGACATTGCGGACCCAGGCGGCGCCGCACCCCGCTACCACCCGCCAGAACGGGCCCGGATGACGGCGACTTCGTTGCGTCGTAGCTTTCGGCGGGCCTTCCTCCTGCTCCGCACCCGAACGGTGCGAGAGGGCACCATGCGTGACGTCGACCTCCTCGCCAGCGGGGTCCTCACCCGCCAGCACGGTGTGATCGGGCTCGACCAGGCCCGTCGAGTCGGGTTCAGTGACGACCAGGTCCGGCACCGCGTCCGACGCGGAACGTGGACGGCCGTCCGTCGGGGTGTGTACCGGCACCACCACTGGGCTCCGTCATGGCATGGCGAGCTCTTGGCGGCCTGCCTGGTGACCGGCGGGGTCGTCAGCCACGCAGCCGCCGCACACCTCTGGAGGCTCGACGGCTTCGTCGACGCGCCGTCGCCGGAGATCACCGTGCAGCACGGGAGAAGCCCGGGCCTCGCAGGTGTGCTGGTTCACGAGACGACCAGGGCGGACCAGCTCAGTCCGTGCGTCATCGGTGGACTGGTGACCACCGGCTGCGCACGCACCTTGTTCGACCTCGCCGGCGTGTGCGGCCACGCCCGCTTGACCCGCGCGACCGACGACGCCAGACGCCGTGGTCTCGTGACCCTGGACGAGCTGGTCACGACGCTCGACGCCCATGCCCGGCGTGGCCGCAACGGTACGGTGCGGTTCCGTAGGCATCTCGAGCTGCGTCTTGCCGAGGAGCGCCTCCCGAGGAGCTACTGGTCTCGGCAGGTCGCCGACCTGCTCGTCGCAGCCGGCCTGCCTTGCCCCCACCTCGAACACCGCGTCGACGACGGGCGGGGCTTCACCGCCGAGCTCAACCTGGCGTGGCCAGGCCACCAGGTGGGCGCCGAGCTCGACAGCGTGGCATGGCACATGGACCGTCGCCACTTCGAGGCCGACCCGCGGCGCCGCAACCGTCTCGAGAACCTCGGGTGGTCGATCCGCAACTTCACCTGGGCCGACTTCGTCGACCGCCCGTGGGAGATCGTCGTCACGATGCGCCTCGCGCTCGAACGGGCAGCTGCCGCAGCGGCATAGCCGCCTTCCCGATCTTGCGGACCGCAGCGGCACCCGATGCCGCCCCGATCCGCAACTTCGGAGGAAGGTGACCTCGGCCGGACCGAGGCCGGGCAAACGGGACGGCCCCGTCAGGCGTTCTTGCGGACCGCAGCGGCACCCGATGCCGCCCAGGTCCGCCAATTCGGCAAGAGAGCCGTGCTGGGCACGGCTGGGTGGCGCCGGGGCCGGCCGGGGCGGCGCGCGGCGGGGCAGCGACGGGCCGGCGGCTGGAGGGACGGCTAGAGGGAACGGACGACGTCGACCATCAGTTGACCGGCCTCGGTCGGGTTCTCCCCCACCTTCGCCCCGGCCTCTCGCAGCGCCGACATCTTGGCGTCGGCGGTGCCCTTGCCCCCCGAGACGATCGCCCCGGCGTGCCCCATCTTCTTGCCGGCAGGGGCGGTGACCCCGGCGATGTAGGACACGACCGGCTTGGTGACGTTGCCGGTGATGTACTCGGCGGCCTCCTCCTCGGCCGAGCCGCCGATCTCACCGATCATCATCACCGCCTTGGTCTCGGGGTCGGCCTCGAAGGCAGCCAGGCAGTCGATGAAGCTGGTGCCGGGGACCGGGTCACCGCCGATGCCGACGCAGGTGGTCACGCCGATGCCCTGCTGCTTGAGCTCGTAGAGCGCCTGGTAGGTGAGGGTGCCCGAGCGGCTGACGATGCCGACCGGCCCGCCCGGCTCGGCGATCTCGCCGGCGGTGATGCCGATGTTGCACCTGCCCGGGCTGATGACGCCCGGACAGTTGGGGCCGAGCAACCGGGTGCCGGGGTACTCGGCCTTCAACTTGTTGAAGAACCAGGCCTCGTCGTGGGCGGGGACGCCCTCGGTGATGACCACGACGAGCTCGATGCCGGCCTCGGCTGCCTCCATCACCGCGGCCTTGACCCCCGGTGCGGGGATGAAGACGCACGAGGCGGTGGCACCGGTGGCCTCGGCGGCCTCGGCCACCGAGGCGAACACGGGGATGCCGTCCACGTCGGTGCCGGCCTTGTTGGGGTTCGTGCCGGCCACCACCTTGGTGCCGTAGTCACGGTTGCGCAGGCCGTAGAACCGGCCCTGTGATCCGGTGAGGCCCTGGTAGACGACCTTGGTCGTCTCGTCGACGAAGATGCTCATGTCAGCGTCTGCTCCCGGTCTCAGCGGTTGGCGAGCTCGACGACGGCACGGGCGGCCTCGAGCATCGTGGGCTTGGAGATCAGGCGGTCGGATTCGTGCTCGGCGAGGATCTCTCGGCCCTCGGCGGCGTTGGTGCCGTCGAGGCGGATCACGATCGGCGAGGAGATGTCGACCCGGCCGAGCGCCTCGACCACGCCGTTGGCCACCTCCTCGCCACGGGTGATGCCCCCGAAGATGTTGATGAAGATGCTCTTGACCCGGGGGTCGTTGTTGATGAGCTCGAGGGCGTTGGCCATCACCTCGGCGTTGGCCCCGCCGCCGATGTCCAAGAAGTTGGCGGGCTGGCCACCGACCTGGTTGACCACGTCGAGGGTGCTCATGGCCAGGCCGGCGCCGTTGGCGATCACCCCGACCGAGCCGTCGAGCCCGACGTACTGCAGGCCCTTGTCCTTGGCGGCCCGCTCCCGCTCGTCATAGCTCTGGGTGGCGGCGTAGTCGTCCCAGCCCTCGTGGCGGTAGGAGGCGTTGGCGTCGAGGGTGACCTTGGCATCGAGCACGTGCACGGCGTTGTCGGGGGTGAGGATCAGCGGGTTGATCTCGACGAGGTCGGCGTCGCCGTCGGTGTAGGCGGTGTAGAGCTTGGTCAGCACGTCGACCGCGCCCTCGAGCGCCACTGGGTTCAGCTCGGCGGCCTCCACCCATTCGCGACAGCGGCGGGCGTCGAGGCCCTCAACCGGGTCGATCCAGATGCGGGAGATCGCTTCGGGGTTCTCGGCGGCGACGGTCTCGATCTCCACGCCGCCCTCAGCCGAGAGCATGCCGAGGTGCTGCTTGCGGGACCGGTCGAGGGTGAAGCTGGCGTAGTACTCCTCGGCGATGGCAGAAGCCTTCTCGATCAGGAGGATCTCCACGACGTGTCCCCGGATGTCCAGACCCAAGATGTTGCCGGCGTGGGTGCGGACATCGTCGATCGAGGCGGCGAACTTCACCCCGCCGGCCTTGCCCCGTCCGCCGGTGTGCACCTGGGCCTTGACCATCACCGGGGTGCCGAGCCGCTCGGCGGCCGCAACGGCCTCGTCGACGGTGCGGACGGCCTCGCCAGGCGACACGGGCATGCCGTACTGGGCGAAGAAGTCCTTGCCCTGGTACTCGAACAGATCCACCGACGCGGCTCCTCGATGTGCGTGCGCTGAGCCGGCGCTGGCGCCGACGGCGGCAGGATAGGACAGCCGCCAGGTGGCCCCGCCACCCGACGGTTCGGCGCAGCGCGTCGCCGGCGCGGGCCGCACCGAGCGGCGAGGCGGGCACACTGGCGGAGTGGTCGAACCCACACCCCCTCCCCGGACGTCGACCGCTCGCCGCATCGCCATCGGCGCGGTGCTGACCCTCGTGGTGATGGTCGTGCTCGTCGTGCTCACCTTCGGACCGGCGCGTGACCGAGACCTGTCCAACCTCGGCGCTGACGTCTTCGAGTTCCGAGCCGTCGATCTGGCCAGTCGCATCGCCGAAGACGGCCGGCCCCGCCTGTTCGCCGACCTCGTCGGCAGCGATCGCCCCATCTGGGTCAACCACCTCGGCACCGACCCCGAGGCCGGCTGGTACGCCGTCGGCGCCATCGCCCCCGGCCCGCCCGAGGACTGCGTGGTCGACTGGGTGCCCGAGGCCGCAGAGTTCGAGGACTGCGAGGGCCGTCGCTACCCCGACACCGGCGACGGCCTGACCCCCTACCCGGTGGTCGTCGACGGCTCGGTCGCCTCGATCGACCTCAACTTCGACGAGCGCGCCGCGGCGGACATCGCGGCGCCGTGACCCCTGCGCACCGTGCCGCCGCCGTCGCTACGTCCGAGGCACCCTGAGGCCGTGAGGATCCGCACCGACGGTGGCGTGGCGCCGCCGCCCACCTGCGCTCCCTTCGACGCTCTCGTCGTGGTGTCCTTCGGGGGACCCGAGGGGCCCGAGGACGTGATGCCGTTCCTGCGCAACGTCACCGCAGGCCGCGACGTGCCCGACGACCGTCTCGCCGAGGTGGCCGAGCAGTACCTCGCCTTCGGCGGCGTCAGTCCCCTGCCCGCCCACGACCGGGCGCTGGTCGATGCGGTGCGGGTCGAGCTGAGCGACCACGGCCACGCGCTCGACGTGCGCCTCGGCAACCGCAACTGGCACCCGCTGCTCGCCGACACCATCGCCGGCCTGCGCGACGACGGCGTCGAACGGGCACTGTGCTTCGCCACCTCGGCGTACTCGTCGTACTCGGGCTGCCGCCAGTACCGCGAGGACCTCGAACGGGCCCGCGCCGAGGTCGGACCCGGGGCGCCCGAGCTGCACAAGCTGCGCCCCTTCCACAACCACCCGGGCTTCCTCGCCCCGATGGTCGACGGGGTCGCCGCCGCCCTGGCCGAGCACCCCGAGGCGCGGCTGGTGATGACCGCCCACTCGATCCCGCTGTCGATGGCGAGTGCGTGCGACTACGAGGTGCAGCTGCGCGACACCTCCGAGCACGTCGCCGCCGCCGTCGGCCGGTCAGGCGACTGGGATCTCGTCTGGCAGTCCCGCTCGGGTCCGCCCCGGGTGCCGTGGCTCGAACCCGACATCGGTGACCACCTCCGCACGCTCGCCGGGCGGGGCGTCACCGACGTGGTGCTGTTGCCCGCCGGCTTCGTCGCCGACCACCAGGAGGTCCGCTTCGACCTCGACACCCAAGCCGCCGAGATCGCCGCCGAGGTCGGCATCACCCTCACCCGGGTCCCCACCGCCGGGCTCGACCCGCGCTTCGTGTCGATGATCCGCGAGCTGGTCGAAGAACGCCTCGTCGGAGCGCCACGGCGCTGGGTCGGCGAGCTCGGCCCCCGCCAGGACGTCTGCGGGGTCAGCTGCTGCCCGGCCCCCCGTCGGCGAGGCTCATCGACGTGAGCCGCCTCAGCGTCACCCACACCACGACCGTCACGGCCGACCAGATCGACCACCTCGGGCACCTCAACGTTCGCCACTACTGGACGATCGCCCATCGGGGCACCACCGCCCTGTTGCACGGAGCACCCACCGAGGACCCCTCGGGACCGGCCGCTGACATCCCCGGCGTGCGCTTGCGCGCCGTGCACGCCCGCCATCACCACGAACAGCTTCTCGGGGCCCCGCTCGTCGTGCGCAGCGGGGTCGCCGCCAGCGATGCGACGTCGGCGACGGTGTACGCCGAGCTGACCAACGACGACACCGGCGAGCTGGCCGCCACGTTCTGGCACCTGCTCACCACAGACGACCTCGACCGGGTGCCCCGGGCCGCCCGCCGCTGGTGGAGGCCCGAAGGCCCGTCCGAGCCCGTCGACGTGCCCCCCGCAGGCCGGCCTCGCTCCCTCGGGCTCGACGCCGATGCCGTCGCCGCCGCCCCGACCCTGCACGACGCCGCCGCCAGGGGGCTCGCCCAGCGGATGCAGCGCACGGTGACGGCGGCCGAGTGCGGGCCCGACGGCGTGCTCTCACCGGTCGGGGGCCCCGGGCTGGTGTGGGAGGGCGAGACGACCGACGGCGCCCAGGGACCGGGCCTGCACGACGACGGCGACGGCGCCGTCGTCGGCTGGGCGACGATGGAAGCCCACCTGCAGAACCGGCGGCTGCCGGGGGTGGGCACCAGGGTGCAGAGCTTCGGGGCCACGGTGGCGGTGGCCGACAAGACCACCCGTTGGGTCAGCTGGGTCTATGACCTCGACCGGGGCGACGTGCTCTGCGCGTTCGAGACGATCAACCTCGCCTTCGACACCGTCGCCCGCCGGGCCGTCGCGATCCCCGACGAGCTACGTCGCCAGGCCGAGGCGCGCCTGCACCCTGATCTCGCTGCCCGCTGAGTGACCCGGCGTGGGCGGGTGACCGATCAGCAGAGGGTGTGCCGGGCGCACCGGTGCCGCTCAGGTCCGAGCGGCGGTGCGATCTGCTTCCCAGGCGGCGATCGCCTCGCCCATCGGGGTGGCTGGCGGACCGTCCACCCACGGCCACAGCTCCTCCGAGATCGGGCGCCAGGGTCCGGTGGCGTTCAGCTCGCCGAAGATGGCGTACAGCCCCAGGTTGATCCGTTGGATCACCACGAAGCTCGGCGGCACGTTCGCTGCCCTGGTCAGCGCCTCGTGCTCCTGGCCGGCAGCGAAGATGCGCCGCACCGTCGCCGAGGCGAACTCGGGGGTGATCGTGTAGGCGCCGTCGCCCTCGTAGCGGACGAAGTCATAGAAGTGGCCGAAGTAGTCCTCGAGGACGTCGTTGTCGAAGCGGTCGGCGTCACGCAGCAACCCCGTCTCCTCCAGGACGGCCCGGAACTCGTCGATGTCGTCGTCGATGACCATGGCGGTGATCATCCGCTCGAACATCGACGTCTCCTGCGCGCTGAACGTCTTGACCAAGCCGAAGTCGAGGAACGACACGTGGCCCCCGGGCCGGAACAGGTAGTTGCCGGGGTGCGGGTCGCCGTTGAAGGCCCGCATCCGGTAGAGGCTGCCGAAGGCGAAGCGGTAGATGGTCTCGGCTGCGAGGTCTCGCTCGGCCTGGGACCAGGTCGTCACCGTGGCGAAGTCGACCCCGTCGGCCAGCTCGGTGACGAGGATGCGCCCGGTCGACAGCTCGTCGATGACCTCAGGGACGTGGATCGTGGGGTGGCCGGCGTACCAGCGGGCGAACCGGCGCTGGTTGTCCGCCTCGTGGCGGTAGTCGAGCTCTTCGATGAGGCGATCCCGCAGCTCGGCGACGATCGGCCCGGTCTCGAGCCCGGGGAACGCCGTCGCCATCCCGGCGAAGATCCAGTCCGCAGCGCGCAGGTCCGACTCGATGGCCCGGTCGACCCCGGGGTACTGGATCTTGCACGCCACGGCTCGCCCGTCGTGGGTCATGGCCCGGTGGACCTGCCCGATGGAGGCCGAGGCGATGGGCCGGGGGTCCCACTCGGCGAACAGCTCAGAGGGCGGGGCGCCCAGCTCGGCGATGAGTTGGGCCGCGGCCAGCTCGGGTGCCATCGGCGGGGCGTCGCGCTGGAGCTGGGCGAGCGAGGCCCGCACCGGCTCGGGCAGACCCTGGTCCACGAAGCTGGCGAGCTGGCCGATCTTCATCATGGCGCCCTTCATGCCGCCGAGGGCCGCCTGCACCGAGTCGGCGGTGCGCAGCTGGAAGGCGTCGTCGAGCTCGGCCCGTCGCTCGGCCGAGGCGAAGACCTGGCGGGCCCGGGTGACGGCGAGATCGCCGCCGGCCCGGGCGCCGACCCGGGCCAGGCGCAGGTTGCGGGCGGCCTGGCGGGTCTGGCGGACCGGCTCTGGTGCCTCGACGCAGGGGAGGACACCCGGAACCGAGCGGCCGAGTCGGCTGATCCGGGGGGCCCATGCACGCCAGCGGGCCCGTGCACGCCGGCGGGTCCATGCACGCTGGGGGGTCCATGTACGCCGGGGGGTCCATGCACGCCGGCGGGCCGATGTACGCCGGGGGGCCCGTGCACGCCGGCGGGCCCGTGCACGCCGGCGGGCCCGTGCACTCCGGCAGGCCGACACCGCCAGCGCCCCGAGTGCGGCGAGCACGCCGAGCCCGCCGAGCACGGCCCTCACAGCTCGCAGGCGACGTGGAGATCGACGATGCACCCGTTGATGGTGGATGGTCGACCGTGCCAGGAGCAACGCAGCCCGCTGGCAGGCCGGCCGGGCGTCAGGGGTGAAGGCGCCAGGGTGCGTCCTGACAGGGGCGTACGGCGGCCCTTCTGCTCAGCGCCGCCGGATCGGGGCCCAGGAGGCGAGCAGGCGCTTCTGGCCGACACCGGTGAAGTTGACGACCACCTCGGCGTCGGGGCCCTCGCCGACCACCTCGAGGACGACCCCGTCGCCGAAGCTCGGATGGGTCACGTCGTCGCCCGAGCGCACCTCGACCGCAGGCGACGACGAGACCGGTGACGAACCGGCCTCCATGGCCCGTTCGACCATCCGCTCCCGGGCCTTGGCCCGCCGAGCAGCACGACGATCACGGCGGTCGTCGGCCTCGAACACCGCCGAACCCTCGTCACGCCCGGACCCGCCGCTGCGCCCGGACCGCTGGCGGCCGCCGGCACCTGACCAGGATGCGTCGTCTGAGGACGACGGCCGACCCCCGGTATGGCCCTGCCCGATGCGCTCGACCAGCTCGTCGGGCAGCTCGGAGAGGAAGCGCGACGGCGGGTTGTACTGGGTGGTGCCGAACATCGCTCGCGACCAGGCGTAGGACAGGTGCAGGCGCTCTCGCGCCCGGGTGATGCCGACGTAGCAGAGGCGCCGCTCCTCTTCGAGCTCACGGGGTTCGGTGAGCGCCCGGATGTGGGGGAACACCCCGTCTTCGAGACCCATCATGAACACGACGGGGAACTCGAGGCCCTTGGCGGAGTGCAGGGTCATCAACAGCACCTGGCTGTCGTCGTCGCCGAGGTCGTCGGTGTCGCTCACCAGGCTGACCTGTTCGAGCAGCTCGTCGACGGTCTCGAAGCGCTCGGCGGTGCCGACGAGCTCGGCCAGGTTCTCCAGGCGCCCCTCGGCCTCGATCGTGCGCTCGGCCCGCAGCTCGTCGAGGTAGCCGCTGCGTTCGAGCAGCTCACCGAGCAACGGCCCCGGACCTCGATCGAGCTCGGCCGCCGCCCCGTCACGCAGGGCGAGGAACTCCCCGATGCCCTTGATGGCCCGGCCCGACACGCCCGCCTCGTCGGCGTAGCGCAGCGCCTCCAAGAAGCTGATGCCGTGGGCGGCGGCGTGGGCGTCGATGCGGGTCACCGACGAGTCGCCGACGCCCCGCTTGGGGACGTTCAGCACCCGCTTGACGCTCACCTCGTCGGCCGGGTTGGTCACCGCCCGCAGGTAGGCCAGGGCATCCTTGACCTCGCGACGGTCATAGAACCGGGTGCCGCCGACCACGCGGTAGGGGATGCCGGCGCCGACGAGGCGCTCCTCCAGCACCCGGCTCTGGGCGTTGGTGCGGAAGAAGACCGCCACATCGTCCCAGCGGACGTCGCCGCCCGAGTGCAGACGGCTGATCTGGCCGGTCACCCAGGCGGCCTCGTCGGTCTCGTCGTCAGCGGCGTAGCAGACGATGCGCTCGCCGTGGGCGGCGTCGGTCCACAGATCCTTGGGCTTGCGGCCCACGTTGTGGGCGATGACGGCGTTGGCTGCGTCGAGGATGGTCTGGGTCGAGCGGTAGTTCTGGTCCAACACGATGGTGGTGGCGGACGGGAACGCCGCCTCGAACTGCAAGATGTTGCTGATGTCGGCGCCCCGGAAGGCATAGACCGACTGGTCGGAGTCGCCGACGACGCACACGTTGCCGTGGTCGGCGCCAAGGGCCAGCACCAGCTCGTTCTGGGCCCGGTTGGTGTCTTGGTACTCGTCGACGAGCACGTGGCGGAAGCGTCGCTGGTAGTTGTCGAGCACCTCGGGCTCGGCGCGCAGGAGGCGCACGGTCTGGCCGAGCAGATCGTCGAAGTCCATGGCGCCGGCGGCGGCGAGGCGTCGTTGGTACTCGGCGTAGACGTCGGCGATCTTGCGCTCGTGGATCGAGCCGGCCCGCTCGGCGTAGACCGCCGGATCGACGAGGTCGTTCTTGGCGGCCGAGATGGTGGCGTGCACCGACCGTGGCGGGAAGCGCTTGGCGTCGAGGTGCAGGTCTCGCAGCACGTAGCCGGTGAGGCGGGTGGCGTCGGCCTGGTCGTAGATGGAGAAGGTGGACGGGAAGCCGATGCGCGCGACGTCGCGCCGCAGGATGCGCACGCAGGCCGAGTGGAACGTCGACACCCACATGCGTTGGGCGACCGGACCGACGAGCGCCCCGACCCGCTCGCGCATCTCGCCGGCGGCCTTGTTGGTGAAGGTGATGGCGAGCACCTCGAACGGCGAGAGGCCGTCGACGCGCACGAGGTGGGCCACCCGGTGGGTGAGCACCCTCGTCTTGCCCGAGCCCGCCCCTGCCACCACCAGCAGCGGGCTGCCCCGGTGCACCACGGCGTCGCGCTGGGCGGGGTTCAGGCCTTCGAGCAGCTCGTCTGCGCCGACGCCTGTGACCACCACGACGACCCTACCGGCGGGGTGCGCGCCCGCCCGTGCTCACCAGGCGGGCACGACCCACTGCGGCGCACGGCCGGTCACCAGATCACCTCGAGCCCTCCCAGGTCGCCGAAGGCCCGGTCGCTGGTGACGAGGGGGAGCTGCAACAACAGCGACTGCGCTGCGAGCACCCGGTCGAACGGATCGCGGTGCGCCCAACCGAGGGCGCCCGCCCGCAGGGCTATAGCGGGCTCGATGCCGAGGTGCCGCGCGCCGAGCTGGCCCACGAGCGCCTCGTAGGAGGCGACGAGCGGCTCGGCCTCTGGGAAGCGTCCCGAAGCGACCTTGATGGCAAGCTCCCACGCCGAGGCGGCCGAGACCCACGGCGTCGTCGTCGGGTCCTCCAGGACCTGCCTGGCTCGGTCACCAAGGCGGTCGGGTGCGGTGAGGGCCCAGACGACGGCGTGGGTGTCGAGGAGGACCGAACCGCTCACCCCCACGCCGCGAGCTCGTCGCCGTCGAGCGGGGCGAAGAGCGCATCGTCCACCTCGATCGGGCAGAAGCCCAGCCGCCGGGGGGGCGGCGGCGAGAGCGGGACGAGACGGGCGAGCGGGGTCCCGGATCTGGCGATCACGACCTCGTCACCTGCAGCAGCAGCGTCGAGCAGCTCGGATAGCTTCGCCTTCGCCTCGGCGACGTTCATCTGGATGACCACGCTGACCAAGTCTAGGTGACCATCTATGGCCCCCCGGGTCGGTGGCCTCGTACGGGGCGCAGCTCAGCTGCGGGTGGTGGCGCCGCCGTCGACGGGGATGACGGCGCCGCTGAGGTAGGCCCCGGCGCGGCTGGCGAGGAAGATCGTCGTGCCGGCCACGTCCTCGGGTGAGCCGATGCGCCCGAGCGGGACGCTCTGCTCGACGGCCCGGCGGGACTCGTCGTCGACGAGCATGAACGCCATCATCTTGGACTCGAAGGGTCCGGGGGCGATGGCGTTCACGGTGATGTGGTCGCCGGCCAGGTGGGCGGCGAGGTGGCGGGTGAGCTGGTGGACGCCCGCCTTGGACGCCCCGTAGGAGTAGCTCGGCATCGACGGGGTGCGCAGCCCGTCGACCGAGCCGACGTTGATGACCCGGGTCGGGTCATCGGCGCTGGCCGCAGCTCGCAGCAGCGGCAGCAGCGCCTGGGTCAACAGGAACGGGCCCTTGACGTTGATGGCGAGGACCTTGTCGAAGCCCGCCTCGGGGAACTCGTCGATGGGCGCGCCCCACGTCGCACCGGCGTTGTTGACGAGCAGGTGCAGCCGGTCCTCTCGGTCCTCCACGGCACCGGCCAGCACGGCGACGCCCTCCGAGGAGCTGAGGTCAGCAGGCACCGAGATGCACTCGCCGAGCTCGGCGAGCTCGGCGGCGGTGGCGTCGCATTCAGCAGCCTTGCGCGACGAGATGTAGGTGCGCACCCCGGCGCGCACCAAGCCCTCGGCGATCATCTTGCCGATCCCCCGGGAGCCGCCGGTGACCACGGCCACCTTGCCGCTGACGTCGAACAGGTCCGCCACGTAGGTCATGGCGGGCGACCGTACCGTTCGCCGTCCTCGCCGCCGGCCGGCGCACCACTCAACACAGCGACATCTCGGCGCGAGGTGTGGTCGCCGAGGTCGGTCGGAAGCGACGTCCAGTGTTGGTGCTCACCCGATCCGCGGCCGTCGGCCTCGCCCAGGACTCCGTGGTGAACTGCGACGGGCTGCACACCGTCGCCCAGGCGGCGCTCACCACCCGGGTCGGGTCCATCGATCATCAGACGCTGGATCGGATCTGCTCGGCCGTCAGCTACGCCTTGGACTGTTGAACGATCCCCCGGAGCCGCCGGTGATCACGGCCACCTTGCCGCTGACGTCGAACAGGTCCGCCACGTAGGTCATGGCGGTCGACGGTAGACCGGCCGCTTCGGCGCGCTCGCCGTCACGACAGAGCACTGGTGGCGTCGACCAATCGTCGAGCTTGACTCCGACGACGTTCGTCCTGGACCACAGCCTCACAATGGCAGGCTCGCTGACTGGGCATCGAGTTCTCGGCTGCCGCCCGGGCTGGGGTGACGGCCGCAGTCCGGTCGGCGCTGGGCCCATGAGGACCGCGAGTCCTACGCGGCCGGCCCGAAGGAGTCGATCCCTTCTAGGCCGGGGTGGAATCCTGGGGGTGGCGGATGAGGCGTGGGGGGCTGTTTCCTCTCGGGTCCGGGGGGGGTGCGGCGGGCCGTGTGGTGGGCTCGACAGGTCCGGATGGCGGCAGGGCCGTCCGTTCGAACTGCTACTGGCCGCATGTGCGGACGGTGCTTGACTAGTGGGCCTCTCTCAATTGAACTGGGCGGCGCCGACCTGGGGGGGCCGGGACGACTACGATACAGTTGACGAACTAATTAAGAGCTGTTGGTGTCGGGCATCAAGGACTACCAACTACCAAACGAACTGGGGGCCAATAATGATTCATCTGAGTAACGTACTGGTTGCTGGCGCACTGGCCGCGTGTGTGCTGGTGCCCGCATCTGCATCTGCATCTGCATCGCCTGCGTCGAATGAAGATGCGGCAGGTTCGTCGACGACACAAGAGCCAGCGTCGGTTGCTGGCGTTGACTTTATCGACTTGTCCACACCTCACTGTGTCACGACGGCGTATAGCGCAGCGGAAGTCGAGGCGGGTGCGGACACCCGTATGACCACCGCCGTTTGCTATTCGACGAAATCTGAAGCGGCGGTCGCCGCCCGATGGTTGAACACTCGGCTAACTGTGAGAGGGGGTGTCAGCGGCCTGACCCCGTTGATGAGTTCGTTCAACTATCAGGCAATCGGTAAGCACTGTGACGGCTATTGCGATGGACCAGGTGCAAGTCTAATAGTCAATGGCACTAACTGCTCCGGCGGTGGACTGAGCTTCTCGGACGCGTGGCGAAATCGCATTAGTGAAAACCAGCACAAAAAGTGTGAGAAGATCAACATCTACGACATAAATATACCGTTTTCCACCACCGGTGACTACAACGACTACAGGGGTCTCAACAGCATGAGCGACAGAGGCGACTCCGCCCGCTACTTTGGTCCCGTCAACTAGCCAGAAGGCTCGACGAGAGTAGCCACAAAGTCTTGTCGCCAGTGCCCCGTTCGCACGCTAGATTGCCGTAGGCCAAGCGTTAGCCGTAAAGCTTCGGCTTGTCATCGACTGTCTTTCCCTGGCTTTCGACCCACAATGGTGTCCGGTGTTCCTAGCGAGGATACGATCTCATGGTCAGTCGCTGATGGTAGTAGTTACGTCAACCTCGACTGGAGTTAACCCAGTTCGATGGTCACCTGGTCTTGGGCGTCGGTCCAGAGAAGTATGCCCGGATGGGTCGTCCGCCGAAGTACCCCGAGGACTTCCGGCGTGAGGAACGAACGCAACGGTCACCGGCCAAGGGTGCTGAGCACCAAGGCCGCGGATCTGCACCTGGGGATCCCCTAGGTCCGCAAGAGCTCGTTTCTCCCGGAGTTGCTCGAACCTCGCCGCCGCATTGCCCCCTGAGTCTGATGGAGGCTCGGGGTGTTGGTTTCCAACCCCTGTGGGGGAAGGTCTGAAAGCAGCGTAGAACGCTACTTCGAACTCTGCCGGGCGCACGTCGTTGCAGTGGCCGAACGGCGCCGGCACACGCCGGAGCAGATTATCCGCCAGCTCGCCGACGGCCAGAAGCTCCTCGCTGGTGGCGCCTCGGTGGAGCAGGTGTCCGCCAGTTTGGGATCGCCGAGTCCACGTGGGCGCGGTGGCTGAACCAGTTCGGCGGGATGAAGACCGACGACGCCAGCCGGCTCAAAGAGCTCGAGGGTGAGAACGCCCGGCTGAGTCGCCGATCCTTCCACGTAGTGCGGGTCGCGAACCAGGCCCTCGACGAGTGCCGGCGCCGAGTCCAGAACGAGATGGCCCGACCCCCGAGGGTTGGTCCACCTGTTGTGAGAGCCCGTTGTCCAGCATGAGCTGGGCGAAGGAGGCTCATCACGATGGCTCGACGCAGGCACACGCCTGAGCAGATCATCCGCAAGCTCCGCGAGGCCGACCGGCTGCTCGGCGAAGGCGCCGGTGTCGCCGATGTGGCGCGGCAGCTGGAGGTGTCTGAACAGACCTACCACCGGTGGCGGAACCAGTTCGGCGGGATGAAGGCCGACGACGCGAAGCGGCTCAAGGACCTCGAGAGGGAGAACGCCCGGCTGAAGCGGATCGTGGCTGACAAAGAGCTCGCGATCGATGCGCTGCGAGAGATCAGCCGGGGAAACTGGTAGGCCCGTCGAGGCGACGTCGTGCCGTGGAGATGCTCCAGGCCCGGCTCGGCCTCTCGCAGCGACGGGCCTGCGCGATTGTCGGCCAGCACCGTTCCACCCAGCGCCATACCCCAACCGAACCGGACCCGGACCGTGACCTGCGAGAGCGGCTGGGGCGCTTCGCCCGGCGTCACCCGAGGTGGGGCTACCGGCGAGCGCACGCTGTGTTGAGCCGGGAGGGCTGGGCGGTGAACCGCAAGAAGATCCAACGCCTCTGGCGAGATGAAGGCCTGCGGGTGCCACCCAAGCGCCGCAAGCGTCGACGCCTGGGCGACTCCACCACGCCGTGTAAGCGCCTCCGCGCCGAGCGGCCCGACCACGTCTGGGCCCTGGACTACCAGTTCGATGTCACCGCCACCGGGAGGGTCATCAAAATCCTGCACGTCGTCGACGAATTCACCCGCGAGTCCCTCGCCGATCTCGTCGAGTGTTCCATCGATGCTGACGCCACCGTCGCCTGTCTCGACGAGATCGTCACTGAGCGAGGCCGCCATCCCGACTTCATCCGCTGCGACAACGGCCCCGAGCTGACCGCCAACGCCCTGCGGGACTGGTGCCGCTTCGGTGGTGCCGGCGCCGCCTACATCGAACCCGGCTCGCCCTGGGAGAACCCCTGGGTCGAGTCCTACGGGAGCCGGATGCGCGATGAGCTCGTCGTCGGCGGCCGCGGGTCGCCGGGACCGGCCTGGGTCGAGTCCTACGGGAGCCGGATGCGCGATGAGCTCCTCGCCATCGAGACCTTCGACACCCTGCTCGAAGCCCAGGTCCTCGTCGCCGACTGGCGCGGCGAGTACAACACCTCCCGCCCCCACTCCGCCCTCGGCATGCTTACCCCAGCCGACTATGCGGACCAATGGAGGCAGACCAACCAACCCAAGCTCTCATGACAGGTGGACCCATCAACGGGGTCCGGCCAGGCCCTCTCGATCACCGTCCCCCACGCCATCGACGCCGACGCCGTCGTCGCTGCCCTCGACCGCCTCATCAGCGAACGAGGACGCCCGCCGGCGTTCGTGCGCTTCGATCACGGCCCCGAGGTCATCGCCACCGTGGTGGCCGACTGGTGCCGCTGGCACCGCACCGAGACCATGCCTATCGACCCCGGATCACCGTGGCAGAACGCCTGGATCAAGTCGTTCAACAGCAGACTGCGCGACGAGCTGTTGAACCTATGGCACTTCGACAGCCTGCTCAAGGCCGCAGTGCTCATCGAGGACTGGCGCATCGACTACAACACCAACCGACCCCACTCCGCCCCACGGCGACCTCACCCCACCGAGTTCACCCAGGCCTGGACCCACCAACACCAACCCAAGCCCATAGCGGCTGGACCGAGCATCGGGGCCCTCGCACACCTTCTTCGCCCTCTTGCAATGCAACGTCCTCGATCGACGCCGCTGGACGACCCGCGTCGAGCTCCGCATCGCCATCGTCACCTGGATCGAACGCACCTACCACCGCCGCCGCCGACAGCCCGCCCTCGGACGATCGACCCCCATCGAGTACGAGACCACCATGACCTCACAGACAGCAACCGCTGCCTCAACAACCCGTGTCCCATCAGCGCGTCGGCAGTCCCCTGCAACCAAATCTCTCGCAGGCCGGGTAGCTGCTGCCAGAATGACCAGCAGTCCAACATGCTCAACCTACGCCGGCTTGGCGTTTGACCGGGCCGCCGCCGCTGGACCGTGCTCAACCTGGGCCTCAGCAACGCTACTACCCCTTGAATGGACGAGCCGGGGCGGGACCTCGAAAACGTCAGCGCAAAAGCGCTACAAAGATTCTGCTACTATGAGCATCCCAGCAAACCCATCAGCTGACTCAGTGAAGTCTCCCCACTAGCCGCTATTGGACGCTCTCCATTGACAATCTCGGCCGCTCGCCATATGACGTTCGGCAGGTCCCACTCTCGGGCCACCTCCACCAAGATGGGCCAGTGTTGACTGCCGCTCAGCGCAACAGCAGCAGCGGCGGCCGCTCGATGATCGCCGGCCTGCCGGGCGTCGTGCCACTCGCCTAGCCACCCGCAAGCAACCGCGCTGCCGATCGACATCCCGAGCTGCATCCGATCTTCCGTTAGATCCGAACGAAATGAAGCCAAATCAAAATGTTCAGGGATTGGCACATCGGCCAGCATTGCAGCCACTGCGGCGCCACGTGCACTTGGGCTGACTATGTCGGCCGGCAAATTCTCCTCCCAGACTGCCGACGTGACGGCCGCAAGTGACTCTACCACCTCAATGAACGAATCGACATTGGTGAAACCTCTACCGTCCACCTCCCAATACCACAACCCCGAAACCGTCTGCGCTCGGTTCTGCTCGAGCCCCTCCAGGATCAACCACTGCCCGTTATCTAGCGTTCTCTCCATCAGTCCGGCAGAGGAGGGATTCCGGGCGTTAGCAATTAACGCTCCTCCACCATAGGCTGCGACCGATAACGTCCTGCCGTGCCCGTCTTCAAACTGGTACTCGACCAGCCGATTGACGATGCCTTCTACGTGCTCGGCTCCTAAACTTAGTCCGGCGTATTCCAACGGCATTTTAGTAGCCCCCACCTCATCGACCTCTATCACAGCCGCCAGACCGGACAACGTAGACAAACCGACTCCCGCACCGGTTAGCCACATAGACTCGCTCTCGTCTATCTCCCGCTCGAGGAAGGCCGACTGTCTCCCGGTGAACGAGGCGAAAAGTTCTTCCGTGCGCGACGTGGTCGCATTGCCGAAGCTGGGCTCCAGATCCGTCTGTGCGACCTCAACGACGACGACTGCCCCGGCCGGCTCGGCAATCTCGCGGTAGGTGACCGCATTGTGAGTTCTGGAACGGCCTGAGGCGAAGGTCAATCTCCAATCGCGTGAGTCGGGAAGGACCAGGGGGTTTGCTGTTGCCTCCGCATCGTGCAAGAGCAACTCCGCCACCGCGGGCTCGGACGGTCCCGCTACTACAACCTCCGTTTGATCACGCTGCCCAGCGAACCATACGACCGACCCTGTCAACACCGATGCGATGGCCGCGGCGGACATGATTGATCGATACTGCGCCTTCGCTAAGGCAGTGTGAGTGCGCGATGGCAACCCTCTACGTCGATTCCGTCCGTGGCGGTCGACCCTCGACCGGCTAGCGGAGTGTTTCGCCATGTGCTTTGCTTCAATCTCGATCCATATGAGAGGGAGGACTCGCTGTGGAGGCTCCTGGCGCTGCGGCCGGAGCGACCTTAACAAACGGAGTTCATCCATGGTCAATCTCCCGACGGAGGCGACTACGTATGCGGCTCAGCCTTGACCTTGCCGTGCCCTCAGGAATACCCAGTACTTCGGCTGCCTGGGAGGGGCTCAGTTCCTGCCAGGCGATGAGGAAGATCAAATCTCGGTCTGTGGGCTTAAGGCGTTCGATTACCTTTAACAGCTCACCTACATTCTCGCGTGCGTAGACCTTCTCAGCTATGCGATCCGTCGGGTTGTCAACCACGTCGCTCTGGAGCGACGCACGCGCTGCTAGTCGAAGCAGTCGGCGCTCTGTACGCCAGTGCCGACGCAAAACGTTCGTTGCGATACCCATCAGCCACGGCCTCACCGCGCCGAGCTCGGCGTCGTACGTTTCCCAACGTTGCCACGCCGTAGAGAACACCTCGCTTGTAACGTCGGCGGCGATGTCTGCGCCGACTCTGCGAGCTGCGTAACTGAAGATTGCCTCTGCGTACTCCGAATACCATGAGGCGACCTTGTCGCGGCTTGTCTCTTCAAGCCGTGTCACCAGAGGATCCCAGGCCTTCGCACATGTACTCTTGCCAGCTCGCCGCCGATCGTTCCAAAAAAGCTCACCGACCCTCACAGCAGGCGGGCGACAGCGCTCCATGGTCACTCTGACTCAGGCGACCCCGCTAACGGCGTAAGACATTGAGCCGGCAGTACTGACGCAGGTCGATGATTCATCCGATCTGCGCATAACTCCACGAAAACAGGCGATGCCGTGCCGCCGTACGTTGACCGACACGCTGGAGGCGGTGCCCGTCCCCCGTCAGGTTGTCCCAAATTGTCGGCCTTGAGTGATGGGCTGGCGCCAAGCTAGGACCTGTGTCCAGGAGGCAGGCAACCGGCTCCCCTGCCGGCCATATGCATCTCAACGATCAGGCCGGGCGAGGGTAGGTGGGTCCGAGAATGTAGCGTAGCCGACTGTTTGAGGTCAGCTTGCCCTAACGCTCGATACCTCTATTCGACGGCAACTCTAGGGGCGGATGTAGCGTCGCACGGCTATAGGTACCCCGACCTCTGACAGGCAGCTGCGCCTTCTCTAGTTGACTGGACCAGAGTAGGTGGCTGAATTGGCCAGATTGTCCATGGCATTCAGGTGCCGGTAACTGTTGTACGGGCCTGTTGTAGCATACGAGGTGCCCCGGAAGCCGTCAAGGTTGTACACTACAATCTTACCGCACTTCTTATGTTGGTTCTCGCCAATACGATTGATCCATGCAGTTGAGAAGGTCAGTCCACCGCCGGAGCAGTTAGTGCCATTGACTATTAGACTTGCACCTGGTCCATCGCAATAGCCGTCACAGTGCTTACCGATTGCCTGATAGTTGAACGAACTCATCAACGGGGTCAGGCCGCTGACACCCCCTCTCACAGTTAGCCGAGTGTTCAACCATCGGGCGGCGACCGCCGCTTCAGATTTCGTCGAATAGCAAACGGCGGTGGTCATACGGGTGTCCGCACCCGCCTCGACTTCCGCTGCGCTATACGCCGTCGTGACACAGTGAGGTGTGGACAAGTCGATAAAGTCAACGCCAGCAACCGACGCTGGCTCTTGTGTCGTCGACGAACCTGCCGCATCTTCATTCGACGCAGGCGATGCAGATGCAGATGCAGATGCGGGCACCAGCACACACGCGGCCAGTGCGCCAGCAACCAGTACGTTACTCAGATGAATCATTATTGGCCCCCAGTTCGTTTGGTAGTTGGTAGTCCTTGATGCCCGACACCAACAGCTCTTAATTAGTTCGTCAACTGTATCGTAGTCGTCCCGGCCCCCCCAGGTCGGCGCCGCCCAGTTCAATTGAGAGAGGCCCACTAGTCAAGCACCGTCCGCACATGCGGCCAGTAGCAGTTCGAACGGACGGCCCTGCCGCCATCCGGACCTGTCGAGCCCACCACACGGCCCGCCGCACCCCCCCCGGACCCGAGAGGAAACAGCCCCCCACGCCTCATCCGCCACCCCCAGGATTCCACCCCGGCCTAGAAGGGATCGACTCCTTCGGGCCGGCCGCGTAGGACTCGCGGTCCTCATGGGCCCAGCGCCGACCGGACTGCGGCCGTCACCCCAGCCCGGGCGGCAGCCGAGAACTCGATGCCCAGTCAGCGAGCCTGCCATTGTGAGGCTGTGGTCCAGGACGAACGTCGTCGGAGTCAAGCTCGACGATTGGTCGACGCCACCAGTGCTCTGTCGTGACGGCGAGCGCGCCGAAGCGGCCGGTCTACCGTCGACCGCCATGACCTACGTGGCGGACCTGTTCGACGTCAGCGGCAAGGTGGCCGTGATCACCGGCGGCTCCGGGGGATCGTTCAACAGTCCAAGGCGTAGCTGACGGCCGAGCAGATCCGATCCAGCGTCTGATGATCGATGGACCCGACCCGGGTGGTGAGCGCCGCCTGGGCGACGGTGTGCAGCCCGTCGCAGTTCACCACGGAGTCCTGGGCGAGGCCGACGGCCGCGGATCGGGTGAGCACCAACACTGGACGTCGCTTCCGACCGACCTCGGCGACCACACCTCGCCGCGCCTCACCCGCCGCCCCAGGACTCCACCTCGACCCAGAAGGGGTCGATCGCCTCGGGTCGAGCGGCGTACGCCTCCCGGTCGGCGTGGGCGAGCGCCGACCGAACCGCCGCGACCACCCCGTCCCTCGCTGCGGCGGAGATGTTCACGCCGAGGCGGCGGGCCTGCTCTGCGAGCGCTTCGTCGAGCGTGAACGTCGTGCGCGTCGATCCCACGATGACCTCGCGCTAGCACCCTCTGCTAGCGCGAAGTCCGCTGCTAGCGCGAAGGTCCGCTGCTAGCGCGAAGATGCGTGCCGCCTCCCGCCCACACCGCGGAGGCGACCCGGGGCGGGCCGACGAACGGCGGAGGCTCAGCTCGTCGGGTGGTCGAGGCGGTAGATGCGGCGGGCGGTGCCCTGGCACAGGGCGTCGCGCTCGGTGGGCGGGCGGTCAGCGATCATCGTCTTCAGCGCGTTCCACAGGACGTGGTAGCTGACCGACAGCTTGTCGACGGGGAAGTTGCTCTCGAGCATGCAGCGCTGGGCCCCGAAGCACTCGATGACGTGGTCGTACCAGCGCTGGTGGGCGTCGACGAGCTCAGCGGAGGTCGGCGGCCGGTCCCGTTCGTGGAAGCCGTAGCCGTTGTCGGGCATGGCCAGCCCGCCGAGCTTGGCCACCACGTTGGGGCACTCGGCCAGCTCGGCGAGGTCGTCGCACCACACGGGGAAGATGTCGTCGAGCCGGCCGGCGAAGCTGCCGACCCCGATCGGCGTGCCGAAGTGGTCGAGCACCATGGTGGTGTCGGGCACCGCCCGGGCCAGCTCGGTCATCTCGGGGATCTGGGGGTGGTAGTGCCAGGTGTCCCAGGTCAGGCCCCGCCGGCCCAGCTCGACCAGGCCGGCCCGGAAGGCGTCGTCGCGGTACAGCCCCTCGGGCGCACGCCCGGGGATGCGCATGGCCTCGGGCTCGGGCGCACGAGCCAGGGCGTGGCGGATGCCCCGGAAGCGCCCGCCGCCGGCGACCTCGTGGGCGTCGAGCACCTCGCCGAGTCGATCGGGCGAGAGGCGCAGATCGGCGTGGGCGACGATGCCGGCGATCGTCGCCCCGGCTCGCTGCTCGCTGGCAGCGGCGTTGGCGGCGACGAACTCGGTCTCGCCGACCGGTCGAAGGTGCTCGGGGCCGTCGGTCCGGTAGGCGGCGCGGCACTCGACGAACACCGTGGCCTCGACGCGGTGGCCCGACCCGGTATCGGCGAGCAGGTCGTCGAGGGTGTAGTCGCCGATCTCGGGGCGGTGCCACAGGTGGTGGTGGGGATCGACGATCGGCTGGTCGGCGTCGACGATCGGCTCGACCACCTTCGCCAGCCAGTCGTCGTCGGTGAACGACGTGGTCCCCATCTCCCGTGCTCCCCCGCTCGGCGAAGTGCCACACTCCCACGCCGTGCAGCTGCCTCGCGGGTTCGCCGCCCACGTCGCCAACGTCGGCGTCAAGGACGACACCGACGACCTTGTCGTCCTCACCTCAGAGGCGCCCTGCGCCGCGGCGGGGGTCTTCACCCGATCGCGCTTCGCCGGGGCGTCGGTGGTGCTGTCCCGGGCGGCGGTGGCCGATCGCCGGCTGCGGGCGGTGGTGGTCGTGTCGAAGAACGCCAACGTGGCCACCGGACGCGACGGGCGGGCCGACGCCGAGGAGATCGTCATCCGGGTGGCTGACGCCGTGGGATGCGAGAGCAGCGACGTGGCCATCGCCTCGACCGGGGTGATCGGCGTGCGGCTGCCGATGGACCGGGTGCGGGCCGGGCTCGCCACCCTCGATGCGGCGTCGTTCACCGTCACCGACGCCGAGGCGGTGGCCCGGGCGATGATGACCACCGACACCCATCCCAAGGTGGCGGCGGCCGAGGCTGGGGCCGGTGCCGGTGCCAGACCCGCCACGGTGGTCGGGGTGGCCAAGGGCGTTGGGATGATCGAACCCGACATGGCCACGATGCTGGCCTTCGTCGTCACCGACGCGCAGGTGCACCCCGACGAGCTGGACTCGATGTGGCGCCGGGTCGTGGATCCCACGTTCAACAGCCTCAGCGTCGACACCGACACCTCCACCTCTGACACTGCGGTCGTCATGGCCAACGGCCTCGCCGGACCGGTGCCCACCGGCGAGCTGGAGGCGGCGCTGGTCGAGGTGTGCACGTCGCTGGTGCGCCAGCTGGCCCGTGACGGCGAGGGGGCCACGACGCTGCTGGTGGTGGACGTGATCGGCGCCCGGGACGACGATCAGGCCCGTCGGGTGGCCAAGGCGGTCGTCAACTCACCGCTGGTCAAGACCGCCGTGCACGGCGCCGACCCCAACTGGGGTCGGGTCGTGATGGCGGTCGGCAAGTGCTCGGCAGACACCGACATCGACCCCGACCGGGTGGTCGTGCGCTTCGGTGACGCCGAGGTCTACCCCCGGCCCGCCGACCCCGACGCCCTGGCCCGCCTGCGGTCGTACCTCGCCGGCGACGAGGTGGTGATCGGCGTCGAGCTCGGCATCGGACCGGGCTGCTGGCGGGTCTACGGCTGTGATCTCACCGACGGCTACGTCCGCATCAACGCCGACTACACCACCTGAGGGCGGGGACGCAGCTGGGGCCCGCCGGCCGCCCCAGCGGAAGGATGCGCTGAGCATGCCGGGCCGGTAACCGTCGCTCGGATGGCCAACCTGCAGGTGAAGGATCTGCCGAAGCACCTGCACGTCGAGCTCCGCCGCCGCGCCCGCCGGGAGGGGCTGACGGTGCGGGCCTACGTGCTCAGACTCATCGAGGCGGACCAGGCGCTGCCGTCGCGAGCGGAGTGGCTGAGCTCGCTGCAGTCGTTGCGTCCGGCGGACCTGGGCACCCCGTCGCCGAAGCGGTGCGGGCTGACCGGCACGAGCGGACCCCGCCCGCGCCTCGTACGCCCAAGGGGTGATCGTCCTCGACGCCTCGGCCATGCTCGAGCTGTTGATCCGCGGACCAGGGCACACGTTCGTCGAGCGGCTGGTGGCTGATCAATCCGCTGCGAGCCCCCACCTCCTGGGACGCTGAGGTGCTGCACCGGTTGGTGACCGCCGACCGCCGCCTGGCCCGCACCGCCGAACAGCAGCTCGGTCTCGACGTGGTCGTGGTGGGCGTCGACCGCTGAGGGTCAGGCGGACGGTTCCTGTGTCGACCACCTCACGTCTCGGACCGGCCGCTGGGGTTCGGCGGCCGCCTCGGACGATCTCTGGTCCTGCGCCCATCGGACGATGCGCTGCGCACGCCTGCCGGCGATCACCCGGCGGGGGCCTGATCAGGAGCTGAACAGTCCGCCGACGCCGAGCCCGGCGCCGCCGTCGAGGCGCAGCACCTGGCCGGTGGTGTAGCCGGCGGCGGGCGACAGCAGGTAGAGGATCGGGCCGACGACCTCGTCGAGGGCGGCGATCCGGCCCAGCGGCACCGTGGCGAGCAGACGGTCGCGGGTGGCGTCGGGGAGGGCGGTCACCTTGGGGGTGGCGGTGAGGCCGGGGGCGACGCCGTTGACGCGGATGCCGTCGACGGCCCACTCGGCGGCGAGGGAGCGGACGAGGCCGACGACGCCGGCCTTGGCGCTGGCGTAGGCGGCCTGGCCGGTGAGGCCGTCGAGCCCGGCGACCGAGGACACCATGACGATCGCCGACGCTCCGGATGTGTCGGTGCCCGCAGCTGACCCGCCGGGAGCCGTCGAGCCCCCTGCTGCGGCCTCGTGCCCTTCCGGCGGGAGGGCGGTGAGATGGCGGTGGGCGGCCCGGGCGACGAAGAACTGGCTGTGGAGGTTGGCAGCGACGTCGCCGGTGAAGGCGTCGTCGGGGAAGGTGGACGCCCGGTGGATGGTGTCGACCACACCTGCGGCCCCGACGACGGCGTCCAGGCCGCCGAGCCGCTCGGCGGCCTCGTCGACGGCGGCCGTGGCGGCGGACGGATCGGTGAGGTCGGCGGTGACGTCGGCATCGGTGCGCGGCCGGTCGAGGGCCAGCGGGCGACAACCAGCCGCGGCGAGGCGATCGACGAGTCGACGCCCGATGCCACCCCGCCCACCGGTGACGATCACCCTGGTGCCGGGTGCGGGCAGCACGAGGCGGGCGACATCGTCATCGGGAAGGGGGGTCACCCGGTCAGTCTCCTCGTCCGGGCCGCCCGGCGCCCGGCCAACGCGGGGCCGCAAGGCCGCTGCAGCGCTGGAAAGATCCTCGATCCGCCGCAGGGTGGAACGGGCTGCCGCCCGGGCGGACCGAGCGGCCGAGGGTCGCTTGCGTCCACGGATCGACGTCCGAACACGCCTCTTCGCGGCGGCACGCCCGAGGGTGCGCTACTCCGGGTCGCTTCGCCGATGCGGCTTGACCGGAACGGTCTTTGGGCCCGGCTTGCCACCCGGACCCGGCCACGCCGGCTGCCTCGGTGGGCTTCTGCCTGTGCGGCTTCACCTTGACAGGCTTGCGGGGCAGCCGAGACTCCTTCTCCGCAAGACCAGGCTGCAGATCGACCCGCAACCGGGCCAAGCTATGACGCCACCGGCACTGGAGCGCGGATGTACACCACGTCCGCATCGGCACGGGCGGTGCCGAGGGTGGGCAACTACGATGGAGCGCTCGCACGGCGACAGCTTCGAGGGGTGCGCCTGATGGCCGAGGACGCCGCCGAGGACGCCGCCGGACCGGGTCCCATCCAGTTCGACCCCGAGGAGCTGCGCGCCCGGTACGCCGCGGAGCGCGACAAGCGGCTGCGCGACGACGGGCTCGGCCAGTACCTCGACCTGTCTGGCGAGCTGGCGCACCTCGCCGACGACGACCCCTACGCCGACCCGCTGGAACGCCCGCCCGTGGACGACGCACCCGACGTCTTGATCGTCGGCGGCGGGTTCAGCGGGCTGCTCTCGGCTGCCCGTCTGGTCGGTGAGGGTGTCGAGTCGTTCCGCATCGTCGAGGCGGGGGCCGACTTCGGGGGCACGTGGTACTGGAACCGCTACCCGGGCGCCCAGTGCGACACCGACGCCTACTGCTACCTGCCCCTGGTCGAAGAGCTCGGCTACATGCCCGCCGAGAAGTACTCCCACGCCCCCGAGATCTTCGAGCACTCCCAGCGCATCGGGCGCCACTTCGAGCTGTACGACCGCACGTCGTTCCAGACCAAGGTCCTGTCGATGCGCTGGGACGACGACATCGACCGTTGGCGGGTGGCCACCAGCCGGGGCGATGACCTGCGTCCCCGCTTCGTCATCATGGCCCTCGGCACGATCACCCGGCCCAAGCTGCCCAAGGTGCCCGGCATCACCGACTTCGAGGGCCATTCGTTCCACACCAGCCGATGGGACTACGGCTACACCGGCGGCGACTCCGCCAGCCCGATGACCGAGCTGGCCGACAAGCGCGTTGCGGTCATCGGCACCGGTGCCACGGCCATCCAGTGCGTCCCCCGCCTCGCCCGTGACGCCGAGCACCTCTCCGTGTTCCAGCGCACGCCGTCGACGGTGTCACCCCGGGGCAACGCCCCGACCGACCCCGACTGGTTCGCCTCCCTCGGCCCGGGCTGGCAGCGCGAGCGTCGGGAGAACTTCGCCGACTTCTCCGACGGCAAGCGCCCCGAGATCGATCTCGTCGGCGACGAGTGGACCTCGATCTTCCGCTCGATCAGCTCCCCCAAGGGCGCCGATCGGCCGGCCACCCGGGCCGAGCGCAACCGCATCGTGGAGCTGCAGGACTTCCTCAAGATGGACGACATCCGCCGGCGCGTCGACGACGTGGTCACCGACCCGGAGGTGGCCGAGGCGCTCAAGCCGTGGTACCGGGTGATGTGCAAGCGACCGACGTTCAACGACGAGTACCTCCCGGCGTTCAACCGGCCGAACGTGACCCTCGTCGATGTGAGCGACGCCAAGGGCATCGAGCGCATCAGCGCCCGTGGGGTCGTCGTCGACGGCGTCGAGCACCCTGTCGACCTCATCGTCTACGCCACCGGCTACCAGGTGACGAGTGACTTCCGCCTGCGTCTCGGCATCGACGTCACCGGCCGCGACGGCGTGTCGCTCTATGACCACTGGGCTGCCGGCCAGCGGACGTTGCACGGCTTCATGACGCGAGGGTTCCCCAACTGGTGCTACGTGGGCGCCTCCCAGAACGCCTTCAGCGTCAACATGACCTCGATGTTCGACGAGCAGGCACGCCACGTCGCCCACCTGGTGGCCGAGACCCTGCGGCGGGGGGCCCGCACCGTCGAGCCGAGCGTCGAGGGGCAACAGGAGTGGTGCGACCTCATCGCCGAGCTCGCCCCCACGAGTGCCGGCTTCCTCGCCACCTGCACGCCCGGCTACTACAACCAGGAAGGCGCAGCCGTCGAGGGCAACGCCTTCCTCGGCGCCTACACCCCGGGGTTGGCGGCGTTCGCACGACTGCTCGAGGAGTGGCGCCAGGCCGGCACCATGGCCGGCCTCGAACTCGACGGCGCCCCCGCCGAGGCCCGCTGACGGGGACCCGCCACCGGCGCGCCCTCCTCGGTGCTGACCGACAGGGAGCCGCACCCGATCGGGGAGCGCCACCCGCCGACCTCGGGGCAACCGGGTCCGGGGCGGCGCGGTCGATCGGGCCAGCTCGAGACGCCCGTCGGGATCGGAGACCACGATCGGCCGGTCGCCGACGACCTCCCGGAGACGGGCGACGAGATCGCCCCCGGATCTACAGGCAGTTGGCCAACTGGGGGTGATCGAGGGCGTGGGGCGTGACGACGAGATCGACCTCGATCTCGTGGAAAGCCTGCTCGATGCCGTTGATGGTCGGGTCGCTCGACTGAACCGCCCGCACCGGGTCGGCGCCGAGCTCGCGCGCTCGTTCGTCGATGTGCACGACTCCCCACGAGCACCGCATCCGCAGCACCGAGGAGCCCGCAGCCGAATGCGCAGACCACCTCGTCGCCCAGGTGTCCGACAGGGCCTGATGCCCACCTCGGACGAGCACCCCACCGCGGCGGTGGCACACCACGATCTCCAGCCTCCGCCCGATGGGCGACGGTCCCGGCGCCGCCGACCGAGCTCCCGTGACACACCCCCTCCCTACGATGGGTACATGTGTTCGATGACCGTGGCGGCTGGGTCCGCCGAGGCACGAGTTGACGAGGTGCTCGACGTGTCGGTGACGCGGGCGGCGGTGCGGCGTCTCGTGGAGATCAGCGCTGATGTCGAGGCGATCGATCGTGAGCGCACGGTGTTGGTGGCCGAGGTGTTGCGCACCGGTTGGTGGCGTCTGGAGGGGGCCCGCACTCCCGCTGCCTGGCTGACCGTCCACCTCGGTCTTGGCGTCGATGATGCCAGGGTGCTGGTTCGCCGGGCCGAGCTGTGCGCGAGCCTCCCCCGCTTCGTCGAGGCATACACCGCCGGCCACGTCGGCGGCGCTCACCTCGACACCCTGACCGGCGTGGTCGCTGGTCGGTGGGATGCGCTGCGCGCCGACGAGGCGGTGCTGGTCGAGGCGGCGGTGTCCCAGGGTGTGCGCCGTTGGGCTGACACCTGCGCCGATTGGGCCGCCCGTCGATCCAGCACCGATGCTGAGGAGCGGTACGCCTCTCGCAGCCTGCGCGTGCATCACGACCTGTTCGGCGACCTCCACGGCCGGTTCCACCTGCCCGGTGACGACGGCCACCGGGTGGCCGAGGCCATCGACGCTGCCACCGCAGCCCCCGATCACTGGTCTGACCCGATGGAGCGGACCTTCCACGCCCGTCGGGCCGACGCGCTGGTCGAGTTGGTCTGCGGCAACGGCGACGACCGCACCACGACCACCACCGTCGTCGTGGTCGAGCGCGACGTGCTCGACCGTGACGTGCTCGACGGTGACGTGCTCGGCCGGGCCGGGCCTGCTGCGTCGGCCCCGCCCACGAGGGATCTCGGCACCGCTGATCATCGAGACGGCGGCACCCTCAGCACGGACGTTCATCGAGACAGCGGCACGACCACCACGGTCACACCGGGGCCTGCCGGTTGGCATGGCCCCGCTGAATTCGACCCGCAGCAGCGTTGTGATCACCAGTCCTGGGCCATCGGCCCGGCCACCGCTGCTCGTCTGGTCTGTGATGCCCTCGTGGTCCGGGCTCATGTCGGCGGGGACGGTTCGACCATCGATGTGGGCCGGGCGAGCCGCACGTTCAGCACCACCCAACGCCGGGCGCTGGCCGTGGTGCACCGGCGTTGCGGCTTCCCTGGTTGTGAGGTCGCCTTCCACCGGTGCCAGCTCCACCACGTGGTGGCCTGGCACCCCGACGGGCGCACCGACATCGACAACGCCGTACCGGTGTGCCGCTGGCACCACCACCTCGTCCACGAACAACGGTGGACCATCACCCGCCAGGGCGACCACTGGCACTGGCACCCCCCACCCGACGACACCAGCTGAACCCCCAGCGCCAACCGGTCGAGGACGCCGCTTGCGCCTGGGGCCTCGGACCGCGTCCCGACGAGGCGCCCACCGCCCAGCTCCCCCTGGCCACACCCGCTTCACGCCTGACCCAAGCCGTCGAAACCGGCGGCGCTGCTCCGGCGCGCCCGCCCACGTGCACCTCCCCGGCCACACCCGCTCCACGCCTGACCCAAGCCGTCGACACCGGCGGCGCTGCTCCGGCGCGCCCGCCCACGTGCACCTGGCGGGGCGCCCGGCGTCGACCATGTCGAGCTCGCTCCACAGGTTGCCGAGGGCGCAGATCTCGAAGATGTGGCCGAAGTGGTTGATGAAGCCGCTCTTTCCACCGGGGATGCGGTCGACGTCGATGCCCCACTTCGACATGATGCGATCGACCGCCGCCTGCTGGGTCGACAGCGACGGCAACGTCCAAAACCTCAAGTAGCGCCGCCCCCGGCCAGCACCGACGACCCAGACCAGGCGAACACGATCCGTCGTCACCCGTCCTCGGCACGCTCGCAGGGGGCGCTGTCAGCGTGCGTCACTCCATCGACCGCACGCTCGCGTTGGCCGATGACCAGGGCCCTCCGAGCCCCCGCCGAGCGCGACCCGACGGTGCATCGGTGTCAGGCGGTCATCTCGATCTCCACCGCCACAGGGTCCTCGCCGCGCCCGAGGCGGTCCTTGACGGCGTCGGTGAGACGGACGAGCCGTGCTTGCCAGCCGTACTTGTCGAGGACGGCGTCCTTGACGTCGCGCACGGCGGCGTCATCGCTCATCACACGAGCGGTTCCGTGGTGGACGGGCGTGTGGGGTTGGATCCGCCCGCGGAGGTCACAGACCCGAAGCTCGACGTTCGCATCGTTGCCGAGGCGCTTGACCTTCCACGAGCTCGCCCCGGTGTAGAACCGGTAGGAGCCCCCCCTGCCGGTGATCCACACCGGCGTCGCCTTCGGCGTGCCGTCACGGGTGAACGTGGTCAGCGAGACGTATCGGGCAGCATCCAACTCGTTCACGATCGACCGTCCTCATCGTCCGGGTGGTGCACGGTACCGAGCCTCCTCATCGGTCGCCGGGGCAGGGCACCCACACGAGGTGAACGGTCGGCTGGCGGGCGCTCGCCGAGGCTCAGTAGCCATCGGCCGCCTCGGTGACGTTGAACGCCACCCCCTGGTCGTCGACGCACGCCACGTGGACGCCCTCGTCGGCCTCGAAGGGCGCGTCGGCGCGCCCACCGAGGCGGGCGACGGCGGCTGCGGCGGCATCGAGGTCCCCGACGCGGAACCACAGCTGGGGCACGTGGCCCTCGCTCCCGGCGCCGAGCCCGCCCTCGGTCACCATGTTGGCCACGTGGATGCCGCCCTGGTCGGCCTCGCCGTCGAAGGACCAGCCCAACAGCTCGCCGTAGAACCGCTTGGCGCGGGCCCCGTCTGCCACGGGCAGCGAGAAGTAGAACAGATCGCCGTGGGCGTCGCCGTAGCGGGGCGGATCCGGGTATCCCGGCGTGGACAGGTGGAACCGGGTCCCCTGGTCATCGGTGCAGGCGACGCTGTCCCCCGAGTCGTAGCGGACGATCTCACCGGCGGTGCCGCCGAGGGCCCGCACCCGCTCGGCGCCGGTGTCGGCGTCGGCGACCGCGAGCCACACCGCGGTCTCGGTGTGCTCGCCGGGGGCGGCGTTCAGCCCGCCGGGCTGGGCGGTCGAGGTGATGTGCAGTCCCTGGCTGCCCTGGTCGAAGGACCACCCGAGCAGCTCGCCGTAGAAGCGTCGGCTCCGCTCGATGTCGGGTGCGGGAAGGGTGAAGTAGTACAGGTAGCTGTCCATCGGTGGTCCTCCTGGGTGGTGGCCGAGGGCGAGCTCGAGCCGTCGGCGGAGCGCGGCGGCGAAGGCCGGGCGTGGGGCGTCAGGAACGATCGAGGCGCTGAGCGCGGCGAACGGATCGGTCACGTCCCACTCCCCTCGTAGCGGTGGCGGAAGGCGGCCTTGGCCCGGGTGAGCAGCGACTCGGTGGCCGCCACCGACCGGTCGAGGTAGGCGGCCACCTCGGCCACGGGCAGAGCGTCGAGGTACCGCAAGGTGAGCGCCGCCCGGTGCGGCGCGGCGAGCTGGTCCAGGGTCCGGGCGGCGACCGCCCGGTCGAGCACGGCGTCCCACGGGTCGGTGCGGTCCTCGGTCACCGAACCGAGCTCGTCGACGCGCCGCTGCTCTCGTTCGGTGCGCCGCCAGTGGTCCACGAGCTTGTGGCGGGCGATGCCGATCAGCCACCCCACCGTCACCTCGCCCACCGCACCCCGCTGCACCGCAGTGACCGCAGCGAGGAAGGTCTCGGCGGTGAGGTCCTCGGCCACGGTGCGCGACCCGCACCGACCGCAGGTACTCATGGATCTGGGGCAACGCTCGGTCATAGAGGGCGAGCAGGGCATCACCGTGCTCGTCGCCGTCGGTCATCACCTCCCCCATCGTCGCCGAGGCGGCGAACCCGTCGGTCCGGCCTCCCAGCCGCATCGGATGCGAGCCTTCCCACCCCTCAGCGGTATCTGTTCCGATACCGTACGATGTCGGTCGTGGATGCCGCAGAGGCCCTTCGCCGAGCCCGAGCCTGCTCACGGCTGTCGCTGCGGGCGCTCGCCGAACGTTCGGGGACCTCGCACTCGACGCTCGCCGCCTACGAGGCCGGGCGCGTCGTACCGAGGACCGACACCCTCAGCCGCATCGTGCGAGCCGCGGGCTTCACCGCGACGATCGTGTTGACCCCGACAGCCGACGCCCTCCGGCGCGAGCGGCTCGCCACCGGAGACGAGCTGCACCGGGCGCTCGACCTGGCTGCGCAGTTCCCGGCCCGACACGACACCCGGCTCACCTACCCCACGTTCCCCCCTGCCTGAGACCGTGCCCGAGCCCGCCGGGATCCCGATGATGATGCTGCGGATCCACGAGCGACTTCGCTCCCACGGCATCGCTCACGCCTTCGGCGGGGCGTTGGCCCTCGCATGGTGCACCGGGCGACCGCGGGGGACGATCGACATCGACCTCAACGTCTTCGCCGGCACCGGTGACACCAGCATCGTCGTCGCTGCCCTGCCCGGCGAGGTCGCCGTCGACGCCGCTGCGCTCCACCAGATCGAGCGAGAGGGCCAGGCCCGCCTGTGGTGGCACACGACACCGGTCGATGTCTTCCTCAACACCACCGACTACCACGAGCGGGTCGGGACCAGGGTCCGATGGGAGCCCTTCGCCGGCTCGGACCTCCCCTTCCTCGCCTGTGACGATCTCGCGGTGTTCAAGGCGTTCTTCGATCGGACCAAGGACTGGGCCGATCTCGAGGCGATGGTCGAGGCCAGCTCCCTCGACGTCGAGACGGTGGCGGCGGTCTTGGCCGAGCACCTCGGCGCTGACGACCGTCGGATCGCCCGGCTGCGCACGCTGGCCTGAGGTCTGCCCGCTCCCACCGGCCGGGAACGCTGCTGCGGGACGAACCCCGAACTCCTCCGGGCCGGCGGGCAACGGTCGGTAGCCTCCGATGGTGTGAGTGAGCCGTCCCCGCCGTACGCGCCCGTCTCCGCCCAGCCGGACCTGCCGGCGATCGAGCGGCGCATCCTGGCGTCGTGGGACCAAGCGGGCACCTTCGAGCGCTCGGTCAGCGAGCGTCCGTCTGACGACGAGTACGTGTTCTACGACGGCCCGCCCTTCGCCAACGGCCTCCCCCACTACGGCCACCTGCTCACCGGCTACGTCAAGGACGTCGTCCCCCGCTACCAGACGATGCGGGGCCGACGGGTCGAGCGCCGCTTCGGTTGGGACTGCCACGGGCTACCGGCCGAGATGGCCACCGAGCAGGAACTTGGCGTCGCCGGGCGCAAGGCGATCCTGGACTACGGCATCGCCCGGTTCAACGAGCGGTGCGCGGCCTCGGTGATGCGCTACACCCGAGAGTGGCGTGACTACGTCGAACGCCAGGCCCGCTGGGTGGACTTCGACGACGACTACAAGACCATGGATCGCAACTACATGGAGTCGGTCCTGTGGGCCTTCAAGACCCTCTACGACAAGGGCCTGGTCTATGAGACCCAGCGGGTCGTGCCCTACAGCTGGGGCGCCGAGACGCCGCTGTCGAACTTCGAGATCCGCCTCGACGACGCCACCCGCCCCCGCCAGGACCCAGCGGTCACCGTCGCCTTCGACCTCGACGCCCGTCCCGGCGACCCCGGCCCTCTGCGCCTGCTGGCCTGGACGACCACGCCGTGGACCCTGCCGTCCAACCTCGCCCTGGCCGTCGGCGCCGACCTCGACTACGCCATCGTGCGCCAGCCCGACGGCGCGCACTGGGTGCTCGGCGTCGAGACCCTCGACACCTACGCCGCCGAGCTCGAGGGCGCCGAGCGGGTGGGCACCGTCGCCGGTCGCGACCTGGTCGAGCGCACCTACGTGCCGCTCTTCGACTACTTCACCGACGCCCCCGACAGCTTCCGGGTGCTGGCCGGTGACTTCGTCGACACCACCGAGGGGACCGGCGTGGTCCACATCGCCCCCGGCTTCGGTGAGGACGACCAACGCGTCGGTGCGGCCAACGGCGTGGCGATCGTCGTGCCCGTCGATGACCGGGGCCGCTTCACCGACGAGGTCACCGACTACGCCGGCACCAACGTCTTCGACGCCAACCCGCTGATCATCCGCGACCTCAAGGAGCGCGGCGTCGTCGTCCGCCACGACACCTACGACCACAACTACCCGCACTGCTGGCGCACCGACACCCCGATCATCTACCGGGCGGTGAGCAGCTGGTACGTCGAGGTCACCGCCTTCAGGGACCGCCTCGTCGAGCTGAACCGACAGATCAACTGGATCCCCGCCCACGTGCGCGACGGCCAGTTCGGACGTTGGCTCGAGAACGCCCGTGACTGGTCGATCAGCCGCAACCGGTTCTGGGGCGCACCCATCCCGGTGTGGCGCAGCGATGACCCCGAGCACCCCCGCATCGACGTCTACGGCTCGCTCGATGAGATCGAGCGCGACTTCGGCGTGCGCCCGTCTGATCTGCACCGGCCCGCCATCGACGAGCTGACCCGACCCAACCCCGATGACCCGACCGGACGTTCGACCATGCGGCGGGTGCCCGAGGTGCTCGACTGCTGGTTCGAGTCGGGTTCGATGCCCTTCGCCCAGGTGCACTTCCCGTTCGAGAACGCCGAGTGGTTCGACGAGCACAACCCGGCGGACTTCATCGTCGAGTACGTCGCCCAGACCCGAGGCTGGTTCTACACGATGCACGTGTTGGCCACCGCGCTGTTCGACCGTCCGGCGTTCTCCAACGTCATCTGCCACGGGGTGCTGCTCGACCACGAGGGCCACAAGCTCTCCAAGAAGCTGCGCAACTACCCCGACCCCGAGGAGGTGTTCGAGACCCGGGGCTCTGACGCCCTGCGGTGGTACCTCATGTCGTCGGCCATCCTGCGGGGCGGCGACCTGCGCATCAGCACCGACGGCGCCGAGTTCACCAACGTCATCCGTCGGGTCATCAACCCGATCTGGAACGTCTTCTCGTTCTTCGTCCTCTACGCCAACGTCGACGGCCACCGGGCGGTCGAGCGGACCGACAGCCGACACGTCTTGGACCGCTACGTGCTGGCCAAGACCCGTCAGCTCGTCGAGGACGTCGCCGAGCGCATGGACGCCTACGACCTGGCCGGCGCCACCGCCGAGATCGAGGGCTTCCTCGACGCGCTGACCAACTGGTACGTGCGCCGCAGCCGCGACCGGTTCTGGGCGCCGGCCTCGGGGGAAGGAGCCGACGCCGCCGACAAGCGCGACGCCCACGACACCCTCTACACGGTGCTCGTCACCGTGATGAAGGTGGCGGCGCCGCTGCTGCCGATGCTCACCGAGGAGATCCATCGCCACCTCACCGGGGCGCAGAGCGTGCACCTGGCGCGCTGGCCCGACCCCGAGGCCCTCCCCGACGATGGCGAGCTCGTGGCCGCCATGGACCGGTTGCGCGAGGTGGCCTCGGTGGCCCTGCGCCTGCGGGAGGAGCGGGGGCTGCGCATCCGCCTGCCCCTGGCCCGCCTGACCGTCGCCGGTGCTGAGGCCGAGGCGCTGTCGCCGTTCGTCGAGCTGCTCGCCGACGAGCTCAACGTCAAGGAGGTCGTGCTGACCGACGACCTCGACGCCCACGCCAGCTTCGTGCTGCGTCCCGACGGACGGGCGCTCGGCCCTCGCCTCGGCGGCGACGTGCAGGCGGTGTTCCGGGCGGCCAAGGCCGGGGAGTGGACCGCCGACCCCGACGGCACCATCAGCTGCGCCGGCGCGTCGCTGGAACCCGCGGAGTACACACTCGCCCTGGTCGCGCCCGAGGGCACCGCAGCCGCCGCCCTGCGCACCGACGACGCCGTCGTGGTGCTCGACACCGACGTCACCGCCGAGCTGGCCGTCGAGGGCCTGGCTCGTGACGTCGTGCGCGCCGTCCAACAGGCCCGCAAGGACGCCGATCTGTTGGTCACCGACCGCATCGCCGTGACGTTGGAGGCCCCCGACGACGTCGCCGAGGCGGTACGGGCCCACCGCGACCACATCGCCGGCCAGGTGCTCGCCTCCACCCTCGAGCTCGCCGAGGTGCCCGATGCCGACGCCGAGGCGAAGGTCGACGGCCGCCCGGTGCGCATCGCCGTGCACGTCACCGGCTGAGCCCGGTTGCCCGACCACGCCGAGGTCGGGGTCGGCCTGTCAGCCCAGGGGGCTGCGGGTGATGAGACGGGGGAAGCGACTGAAGTCACGGTCGAGCGAGATCAGGTGGTCGACGCCGTTGGCGACACAGATCGCCACGATCCGGGCGTCGTGGACCCTGGGTCCCTTCACGTCGGCGGCTCCGAACAGATCGGCGAGGCGGTCGAGGTGGTCGTGCGCCTCGCCGATCAGGCGCAGACGCGGCGACGCCGCCCACGCCCGTAGCTGGTCGACGGCAGCGGCCGGGCTGCTCGGCGGGTCGTAGATGCGGGGGTGCGTCGCGACGGCGAGGAACTCGTGGACGCAGGGCCACGGGATGGCCCAGCTCCGACGACCCTCAGCCAGCCGTGCGACCGCCGTAGCCGACGCCTCGTGCAGCGGCGAGTCACGCCGGTGGGCGTAGACGAGGACGTTGGTGTCCACGGCGATCACGCTCGTGGCCGTGCCGGGGTAGCCACAGGGCGCAGGACGGTCACCCGCCGGGGTACATCGCCGCGACGCGCTCGTCATCGGACATGGCGTGCCACGCCGCTGCGCCGCTGCCGTCGACCGACGCGTCCCGGAGACGGAAGCTCCCCGCGGGTTCGTGGTCGTCGAGCACGTGGTCGAGTCCCTCCTCGACCAGGGCACGCAACGTCGTACCTCGCTCCGCCGCCGCTCGCTTGGCCCGGTCGAGGAGGCCATCAGCAATATCTACGGTCGTCTTCATACGGGTCACCGTACCGCCCGAGGCCTGACGAGCTGCGCCCGAGGCTCTGCCCCTGCAGCTAGACAACCGGTGGTGAGCCGCTTCCCGGACCCGGTCGTCACCGCCGAGGAGATCAACCTCTTTGGCACCAAGGCGTTCCCCGGCTCGGAGAACCGCTGCCACGAGGTCGGCCCCGGGTGGGCGTCCGCCCGCATCACCGCTGATCCGGCCCGCCTGCGTCCCGGGGGCATCGTGAGCGGGCCGACGGTGTTCGGTCTCGTCGACGCCGCCCTGTGGTATGCCCTGTTCACCGCCTGTGGCATCGAACCCATGGCGCTCACGAGCGAGCTGTCGATCCGCTACCTACGCCCGGCGAGAGGGCCCGTGGTGGTGGCCCGAGCCGAGCTCGACCACGTCGGCCGACGATCGGTCATCGGCACCGTCCGGGTGTGGGACGAACCCGACCCGGCCACCGTCGTGGCGGTCGCCCAGGGCACCTACGTCCGACCGAACACCTGACACGGGACCAGGGGCCGCTGACACGACCCGCCCTGCGTCCTGTCCGTCGTCACGGCTCCGTAGGGTCGAAGCCATGTTGGAGCTGCGTGACGTGACCCGGCGCTTCGGCGAGCTCACCGCCCTCGATCAGGTGACCCTGCAGGTGCGCCCCGGGGAGGTCGTGGGCTTCGTCGGACCCAACGGCGCCGGCAAGACGACCGCCATGCGCATCGCCATGGGCCTGCTCGCACCGTCGGAGGGGTCGGCCACCTGGGAGGGCACACCGATCGACCGCAAGGTGACGCGCCGGCGCTTCGGGTACCTCCCCGAAGAGCGGGGTCTGTACCCGAAGATGGCGGTGCGCCCCCAGCTCGAGCACCTCGCCCGGCTGTCGGGTGTCGAGCGGGCCAGCGCCCGGCGGGTCGTGCAGGGCTGGTTGGAGCGGATCGGCCTCGCCGAGCGGGCCGATGACGCCGTCGAGGAGCTGTCACTCGGCAACCAGCAGCGGGTGCAGCTGGTGGCCGCCGTCGTGCACGAGCCGTCGGCGCTGGTGCTCGACGAGCCCTTCAGCGGCCTGGACCCCGTCGGCGTCGACGTGATGGCGGCGACGCTGCGCGAGGTCGTCGACCGGGGAGCAGCGGTGGTCTTCTCCAGCCACCAGCTCGAGCTGGTCGAGCGGATGTGTGACCGGGTGTGGATCATCCGTGATGGCCGCATCGTCGCCGACGGGACGGTGGGGACGCTGCGCGCCGGACACGCCGTCGAGCGGGTCGTGCTGGGCGCGGCGTGGCTCGACGCCACCGTGGCGGCGTCGCTGGAGGGAGTGGTGGGCGTTGAGCGCGCCGGCGATCGACTGCTGCTCGACCTCGGCCCGGGAGTGCGACCCGACGACGTGCTCGATGCGGCCCGCCGCCTCGGGCCGGTGCGGCACTTCAGCGTGCACGAGCCGTCCCTCGCCGAGCTCTACCGGGCGATGGTGGCGGCATGACCCGGTCGTGGTGGCGCGACACGGCCGAGGTGATGGCGCGCGAGCTGCGGGCCCGGGCGCTCACGAAGTCGTTCCTCATCGGCCAGCTCCTCAGCGTCGTGCTCCTGGCCGCACTGGTGACGGTGCCGGGGTTGCTCGATGACGACGGACCCGCTCGCTACGGCGTCGGGCTGCGCGCGGGCGCCGACGACCTACCCGACGAGGAGCTGCGCGCCCTCGATGCCGCCGACGACGACCTCGAGCTGACCTTCGTGGAGGTCGACCCGGAGGCGATCCCCACGACGCTGGCCGACGGCGACGTCGACGTCGTGCTCACCGGTGCGGGCGGTGTCACCGTCGACGACGACCTCGGCAGCGGGCTCGGCGATCGGCTGAGGGCGGCCGAGCGCAGCCGGTTGCTGACCGAGCGCCTCGGACCCGAGGAGGCTGGTGACGCCGTCGAGGTGCTCGGCGACGCCGAGCCGTTGCGCATCGAGGCCCTCGACCCGCCCGACGACGACGAGGAGACGACCGTCGGCCTGGTCGGCATCGGGGTGTTCCTCATCCTCGGCCAGATCTTCGGCTACGGCTTCTGGATCGCCAGCGCCGTCGTCGAGGAGAAGAGCTCACGGGTCGTCGAGGTGCTGCTCGCCAAGACCGGCGCCGGACCGCTGCTCGCCGGCAAGCTGCTCGCCCACGGCGTCCTTGCGCTGGTCACCCTGGTGCTGGTCGCCGCCGGGCCGCTGACGGCGGCGAGCCTCACGGGCACCGTCGATCTGCCCGAGGGCTGGTTCGCCGAGGTCCCCGGGCTACTCGGGTGGTTCGTGCTCGCCTTCGTCCTGTACGCCGCCCTGTTCACGGTGCCCGCGGCGATCGTGTCGCGCAGCGAGGAGCTGCAGAACACCGTCGCGCCGGTCACCTACGTGCTGTTCGGGGTCTTCGCCGTGACCGCCCTGGCGCTGGGCGATCCCGGGGGCACGGTGGCCGACATCGCCGCCGTCGTGCCCTTCAGCGCCCCCTTCGTCGCGCCGGTGCAGGTGGCGGCGGGGGTGACCGGCCCGATCGGTGTGGCCGTCGCGGTCGCCCTCACCGCGACGACGGCGGTAGCCCTGCTCGCCGTGGCCGCCCGCATCTACGCCGGTGGGGTCCTCCAGACGCGAGGTCGGCTGTCGCTGCGCCAAGCCTGGCGACGGGCCGGCGTGCTCCGAGGCTGACGCCGTTCGGTCTGAGCCGACATCGCCGGGCCTCGGCCGTCATTCCCACTCGATGGTGCCGGGCGGCTTGGACGTGATGTCGTAGACCACCCGGTTGATGCCGCTCACCTCGTTGATGACGCGGTTCGAGATCGCATCGAGGACGTCGTGGGGGACCCTGGCCCAGTCTGCGGTCATGGCGTCTTCGCTGGTCACCGCCCGCACGATGACCGGGTGGCCGTAGCTGCGCTCGTCGCCCTGCACGCCGACGGAGCGCACGTCGGCGGCCAGCACGGCGAAGGCCTGCCAGATCTCACGCTCGAGTCCGGCGTCGCGCAGCTCCTCCCGCACGATGGCATCCGCCCGCTGCAACAGGGCCACTCGCTCGGCGGTGACCTCGCCCAGGATGCGGACACCCAGGCCCGGCCCGGGGAACGGGTGGCGCCAGACGATCTCGTCGGGCAGACCGAGCTCGATGCCAAGGGCCCGCACCTCGTCCTTGAACAGGTCGCGCAACGGTTCGACGAGCTCGAAGTCCATGTCCTCGGGCAGCCCGCCCACGTTGTGGTGGCTCTTGATGATCGACGCCGTCGCTGACCCCGACTCGATCACGTCGGGGTACAGCGTCCCCTGGACGAGGAACCGGGCGTCCTCGATGCCACCGGCGGCTCCCTCGAAGACCCGGATGAACTCCTCACCGACGACCTTGCGCTTGTCCTCGGGATCGGTCACCCCGGCGAGGCGGCCGAGGAAGCGCTCCCCGGCGTCGACGTGGATGAGCTCGATGCCCTGGTGGCGGCGGAAGGTTTCGACGACCTGCTCGCTCTCGCCCTCGCGCATCAGCCCGGTGTCGACGTAGACGCAGGTGAGCTGGGGCCCGATGGCCCGGTGGACCAGGGCGGCGGCGACGGCGGAGTCGACGCCACCCGAGAGCCCGCAGATGGCTCGGGCGTCGCCCACCTGGTCACGCACGGCGGCGATCTGGTCGTCGAGCACCGCAGCGGTGGTCCAGTCCGCTGCGAGCCCGCACACGTCGCGCACGAACCGCTCGAGCATCGCTTGGCCGTGGGGGGTGTGGACCACCTCGGGGTGGAACTGCACGCCGTGCAGGCCTCGTCGTTCGTCGGCCATCACCGCCACGGGGGCCTCCGGCGTCGATCCGGCGACCTCGAAGCCCTCGGGCGCCCGGGTGATCGAGTCGTTGTGGCTCATCCAGACGACCTGCTCGGGCGGCGGCGCGTCGCCGAGCAGGGTGCTCGGCCGAGCGCCGCGGAGCCGGGTGCGGCCGAACTCGCCCCGCCCGGTGCGAGCGACCTCGCCGCCGAGCTGTGACGCCATCAGCTGGGCGCCATAGCAGATGCCCAGCACGGGGACGCCGAGCTCGTAGAGACCAGGATCGACCGTGGGCGCCCCGTCGACGTGGACCGACCGCGGACCGCCGGACAACACGATGCCAGCGGGCATCTCGGCGGCGAAGCGCTCGACCGGCCAGTCGTGGGGAACGATCTCGGAGTAGGCGTGCGCCTCACGGACGCGGCGGGCGATCAGCTGGGCGTACTGGGCGCCGAAGTCGACGACGAGGACGGGGCGGCGCTCGCTCAAGCGCCGTACGGTACCGCCCCTCCCTGACCCGGTCGGTCAGGCGGGAGGGCGCCCGAGACGGTCAGCACAGAACGCCCGGGTGGCGCCGACGAGACGGCCGGGCGCCTCCCAGGGGACGAAGTGCCCGCAGTCGCGCAGCAGGAACGGTCCGACGTGACGGGGGAAGGCGGCTGCGGCCATCTCGTCGAACGCGGGGTACAGCACGTGATCAGCGGGCCCGAACAGCAGGCAGGCCGGCGTCGGGTTCGGCGAGGTCATGTGCGACGGCTCGGCTCGGGCCCCGGGATCGAAGCTCGACTCGTAGCCGCCGAAGCTGGCTCGCAACCGGTCAGCCGCGACGAAGGGCTCGGTGTGGAAGTCCACGGCCGCGTCGCTGAACGAGCCCGGGTGGGCCCAGAACCTCGACGTGTAGAAGGTGGCGATGTAGCGGCGTCGCTGGTCCGGGGTGGCCAGCTCGTCGGCGAGCGCATCGGCGTCGGTGCCCTGGCGCCGGAAGTAGTCGGCGGCTTCGCGCGGGGCCCTGGTCCGGTCGAGGTGGCCCATCAGCTCGGACGAGTAGGCCAGCGGGCTGTTGAACAGCACGAGCCGGTCGCAGCGTTCGGGGGCCCGCAGCGAGACGTCTTGGATCACCGGGCCGCCGAGGTCCCCACCGAGCCAGACCGGGGCGTCGAGGTCCAGAGCATCGACGAGGGCCAGCAGGTCCAGGGCGTGGCTGGCCACGTCGTGGAAGCCGTCGGGGCCGAGCCCGGACCGTCCGAAGCCCCTCAGATCGGGGACGATGACGTCGAAGCCGGCGTCGGCGAGCGGCTCGACCACCTTCCAGAAGATCCGCATCGTCTCGGGCCAGCCGTGGACGCACACCAGCGGGACTCCGCCGTCACCGATCCGGACGTATGCCTGGGAGAAGCCCCGGGGGTCGGCTGAGGCCACCGGGAAGCGGCCGGGGTCGAGGTCGGCGTCGGTCACTGCCGGGGGGTCGGTCACCGCAGCGAACCTACTGACGCCCGTGGCGCCGGGTGACCCATGGCACCGGGGGGCTGCTTGCCGCAGTTAGCAGGATTGCTATGCTGAGCAAGCAGACGCAGGAGGTTCCCATGTTGAGTGACACCATCTCCCAGGCCGAGCAGCGAGTCGCCGATCGGCGAGCCCGCCTCGACGAGGCCGTGACCACCGGACGCACCCGCCTTCGCGCCGTCGTCGACGAGGCCGTCGAGGTCGCCGAGGACCGTGTCGGGCCGACGACCTCGCTGCTGGTGACCCAGACCGAGGCCTGGCGCGAACGTGCGCTGGTGGACCTCGAGCGGGTCGGGAACTGGACCATCGACGTGACCCGTGCGGTCATCGAACGGCTGCCCCGCATCGAGGTGCCCGTGCCAGCAGCGGCGCCCTCGATCGACGAGCTGGTCGCCGACGGCTACGACCACTCGCAGCGGCTGCTGGCGTGGCAGCGGGGGTGGACGCTGTCCATGCTGCAAGCCGCACGTCCCGGCGTGCCCCACCAGCACCCCCCCGTGGCCGAGCCCGGGGCCGAGGCCGAGTCGAAGAAGAAGAAGTCCAAGAAGCACAAGGCGGCCTGAAGGGTCGAATCTCTTCGCTGGGCGAGGTTTGGAACCCGCGGCTGCGGGACACCACTAGGTGCGACACAGCGAACATGAAGCAGCCCACAGCTGCTGAACAGATCGTCACGGCGAGCGGACCCCCCTCCGGCCCCGTGACCCAGAGACCCCCGGGCCGATCCCCCCTCGGCCCGGGGGTCTCGCGTTCTACGGCCCCTCCGAGCAGACGCTGCCGGTTCAGGTCCCGTTCACAGCTCCTGCGTAGCGTCGACAGCCGTGGGCGACGGCACGTTGCGACGGCGCCTCGGCGTCGGTGACGCCGTCGTCATCGGCATGGGCTCGATGTTGGGCGCCGGCGTGTTCGCCGCCTGGGCTCCGGCGGCCGCAGCGGCTGGCACGGGGCTGCTCGTCGGCCTGGTCCTCGCCGGCGTGGTGGCGTTCTGCAACGCCACGAGCTCGGCGCAGCTGGCGGCGGCCCACCCGGAGTCCGGCGGCACCTACGTCTACGGGCGTGAGCGGCTCGGTGGCGCCTGGGGTCACCTCGCCGGCTGGGGCTTCGTGGTCGGCAAGACCTCGAGCTGCATCGCCGTGGCCCTCACCGTCGGGGCGTATGCCTGGCCGGGTCAGGAGCGGCCCGTGGCGGCGATGGCCGTCGCCGCCATCGTGGCGGTCAACCTCGGTGGCCTCTCGCGCACCGTGGCGGTCACCCGGGCGCTCCTCGTCGTCGCCGCCGCCGCCCTCGCGGCGGTGGTGGTCGCCGGCTGGGGCGGCGGACACGCCGACGCCGGCCGTCTCGTACCAGTCGAGGGTGGCCCCCTCGACTGGCTGCGCGCCGGCGGGTTCATGTTCTTCGCCTTCGCCGGGTACGCCCGCATCGCCACGCTCGGCGAGGAGGTGCGCGACCCGGCGGTCACGATCCCTCGGGCGATCCCCCGGGCCCTGGCGGCGGTGCTGGCCGTCTACGCCATCGTCGGGGTGACCGCCCTTGCCGTCGTCGACCCCACCCGGTTGGCCGGCAACGACGACCCGCTGCGCCTCGTCGTCGATGCCGCTCGGTGGGGCGCGGTGGGCCCGATCCTACGGGTGGGCGCAGCGGTGGCCGCCCTCGGCGTGCTGTTGAACCTGATCCCCGGGGTCAGCCGGACGATGCTGGCGATGGCCCGACGCCACGAGCTTCCCGGCGGGCTGGCCCGCATCGACCGCCGCACCGACCTGCCGCTGCGGGCCGAGCTCACCGTGGCCGGCGTCGTGGTCGTCGGCGTGCTCGCCGTCGATCTGCGAGGGGCGATCGGCTTCTCGTCGGTGACCGTGTTGACCTACTACGGCGTCACCAACCTGGCCGCCCTGCGCCTCGCCCCGGCCGAACGCCGCTGGTCGCCGGTCCTCGCCGGCGCCGGGCTCGTCGGCTGTCTCGCCCTGGCGCTCGCCCTGCCGGTGGCGACCGTGCTCGCCGGTGTGGTCGTGCTGGCCGGAGGGGCGTCGGTTCGGGTGGCCCAGGGACGCCTCAGGGAGTGAGCGGCCGGGAGTGGACCTCGCCCAGGCCCAAGCAGGTGCACAGGAACCGGTGGAGCACGGCGGCGGTGGCGCCCCACACCGTGTCCCCGTCGAGCTCGAAGAAGTGCACGGGCCGCTGCTCACCGCCGTCGGGCCAGACCCACAGCTCCTCGCGGTGCACGTCGTCGGAGGTGAGCTCGGCGAGGGGGACGTGGAGGATGTGCTCCACCTCGGCCGGCTCGGGCACGAGCTCGGGCCGCCCCGGGGGCAGGACGCCGACGAAGGGCACCACGCTGGCGCCCGTGGTCACGGTGACCAGGCGGTCGAGCTCACCGACGATCTCGACGGTTCGCGGATCGAGGCGGATCTCCTCATAGGCCTCTCGCAACGCCGTCTGGACGAGGGTCTCGCCGACGTCACGGCCCCCGCCCGGGAAGCTCACCTGATGGGTGTGGCTGCGCAGGAGGGGTGACCGGCGGGTCAACACGACGACGGCGCCACCATCGGCACCTTCGTAGAGGGGGACCAGCACCGCCGCGTCTCGACCCCGCGACGGGATGCCGATGGACAACGAACCTGGGACGTGGTCAGCGACCGCCGATCGGACGGATCCGACATCGATGCGTCGCTGCTCGGGGGCCAGCTCGAGCCAGGGAGCCCCGGCTCCGACCACGCTGCCCGACGGGCGGGGGATGACCTGCGGGCCGCCTCGACCCGCCGGCGGCCCGAGGCCGGTCACGACGTCTGCGCGGCCGCCAGCTCCTCCAACACGTCGCGCAGCCCGTTGGTCTTGAGGTTGCTCATCACCCGTCCCGGTGGCGTCTCGCCCCGCTCCCACTCCATCCAGTACGCGAGCAACTTGACGGGGTCGGTGGGGGGACGATCCATGCACCGATCCTACCGAGGGCCCCGTCCGAGCACCGGGCCCCGAGCCCACCGCGGCCGCGGGCGCCTGCGAGTCTCCACCAGCACCCCGGGTCCGACGCGCCGGTGCCCGGCCCCCGCACAGGGAACCGGGCACCAACGGCGCAGTCGGACGGGGCCTGGGCCCCGGGAGCGCAAGGCGGCAGGCGCCTACATCATCCCGCCCATGCCGCCCATGCCGCCCATGCCGCCCATGGGGTCGCCACCGGCAGCAGGCTTGTCCTCTTCGGGCTTGTCGGTGATGAGCGTCTCGGTGGTCAAGAGCATGGCGGCGATCGATGCTGCGTTCTGCAGCGCCGCCCTGGTCACCTTGGCCGGGTCGATGACGCCGGCGGCGACGAGGTCCTCGAACTCACCGGTGGCGGCGTTGAAGCCGACGTCACCGGAGCGCTCCATCGCCTGCTGGACGATGACCGAGCCCTCGTAGCCGGCGTTCTCGGCGATGAGTCGGGCCGGGGCCGGCAGCGCGGTGGCCACCATCTTGACCCCGACGGCCTCGTCACCTTCGAACGTGAGGCCCTCGACCGCAGCCTTGGCCCGCAGCAGCGCCGTGCCGCCGCCGGGCACGATGCCCTCCTCGATGGCGGCCCGGGTGGCCGACAGGGCGTCCTCGATGCGGTGCTTCTTCTCCTTGAGCTCGACCTCGGTGGCCGCGCCGACCTGGATGACCGCCACACCACCGGAGAGCTTGGCCAAGCGCTCCTGGAGCTTCTCGCGATCCCAGTCCGAGTCGGTGTCGTCGATCTCGCGCTTGATCTGGGTGATGCGGCCCTCGACGTCGGCGCTGGTGCCGCCACCTTCGACGATGGTGGTGTCGTCCTTGGTGATCACGATCTTGCGGGCGGTGCCCAACAGATCGAGCGTGGTGTTCTCGAGCTTCAGGCCGACCTCTTCGGAGATGACCTGACCGCCGGTCAAGATGGCCATGTCCTGCAACATCGCCTTGCGGCGCTCACCGAAGCCCGGCGCCTTGACCGCCACCGAGCTGAACGTGCCGCGGATCTTGTTGACCACCAGCGTGGCCAAGGCCTCGCCCTCGACGTCCTCGGCGACGATCAGCAACGACTTGCCCGACTGCATCACCTTCTCGAGCACGGGCAACAGATCCTGCACCGAGCCGATCTTGCCGTTCATGAGCAGCACGTAGGGCTCCTCCATGACGGCCTCTTGGCGCTCGGGGTCCGACACGAAGTACGGCGACAGGTAGCCCTTGTCGAACTGCATGCCCTCGGTGAAGTCGAGCTCGATGCCAAAGGTCTGGCTCTCCTCGACGGTGACCACGCCGTCCTTGCCGACCTTCTCGATGGCCTCGGCGATGATCTCACCGACGGAGGTGTCAGCGGCAGAGATGGCCGCCACCGAAGCGATCTGCTTCTTGTCCGAGCTGACGTCGGTGGAGGAGGCGGCGATGGCGTCGACCGCGGCGCGCACCGCTGCCTCGATGCCGCGCTTGACCACCATCGGGTTGGCCCCGGCGGCCACGTTGCGCAGGCCCTCGCGGATGAGCGCCTGAGCGAGCACCGTGGCGGTGGTGGTGCCGTCGCCGGCGACGTCGTTGGTCTTGGTCGCCACCTCCTTGACGAGCTGGGCGCCCATGTTCTCGAACGGGTCCTTCAGCTCGATCTCACGGGCGATCGAGACGCCGTCGTTGGTGATGGTCGGGGCGCCGAACTTCTTCTCGAGCACCACGTTGCGACCACGCGGGCCGAGCGTGACCTTCACCGCGTTGGCGAGCTGGTTGACGCCCGATTCGAGGCCGCGACGGGCCTCCTCGGAGAACTTGAGGATCTTGGGCACGGCTACTTCACCACCTTGGCGAGCACGTCACGGGCCGAGAGGATCAGCAGATCCTCGCCCTGCACGGTGATCTCGGTGCCGCCGTACTTGCTGTAGACGACCGTGTCGCCGGTGGCGACGTCCATGGTGATGAGGTTGCCGTCATCGTCGCGGCGTCCGGGCCCAACAGCCAGGACCTCGCCCTGCTGGGGCTTCTCCTTGGCGGTGTCGGGGATGACGAGACCGCTGGCGGTGGTCTCTTCGGCATCGCCGGGACGGACGATGATCCGGTCCTCGAGGGGCTGCAAGTTCATGATGTCCACGCCTCCGGTGCACTGTGGAAGGTACGGCGGGACGAGGGCCTGGTTGGCACTCTCACCCCGCGAGTGCCAGAGGTTAGCAGTCTCGACACACGACTGCTAACGGAGCTCGGCCACCAGGCCCGGCCCTCAGGGCTCCACGACGGCGACGTCGACGATCGGCAGGGCCGGGGGGGTCGAGCCGAGGGACCCCCGGAAGGCCACGTCGCCGAAGGCGAAGATGCCCCCGTCGGCCGCCACCAGCAGGTAGCCCCGGCCGCTGGCGGAGGGGACCATGCCCACCACGGGGGCGTTCAGCGACCGACCACCCATCGAGCCGTGGAACTTGGCATCACCAAAGGCGAAGATGCCGCCGTCAGATGCGACCAGCCAGTACCCCCGGCCGCTGGCCGTCGGCGCCATGCCCACCACCGGGGCGTTCAACCGGAGGTCGGCGACCGACCCCCAGAAGCGGGCGTCACCGAAGCTGAACACCCCGCCGTCGCCGGCCACGAACCAGTAGCCGTCACCCGAGGCGGCGATGGCCGAGGCGACCACCGGGGCGTTCAGGGTCACGCCGGTCATGTCGCCGTGGAAGGCAGCGTCACCGAAGGCGTAGACCGCACCACGGGCGTCGACCACCCAGTACCCCCCGCCGCCGTTCGTTGCGGTGATCGTGCGAGCCGGCGTGACCAGCGGAGCCCCCTCGACGTAGAGGTCGCCGTGGCTGCGGGCCGCGCCGTAGGTCCACACGAAGCCGGTGGAGTCCAGGGCCACGTACCCGCCGACGCCGACGCCGTCGATCGACACGATCTGGTCACAGAACGAGCGGCCGAGCGAGCAGTCGGGGTAGCTGCCGAAGTCGTTGACGGGTTGGCCGAGGTGATCAGCGGCGCCGAAGTCGTAGACGAAGCCCTGGGCGTCAGCCATCCAGTAGCCGTCGCGCACCGCCCGGGCCGGGCCCGCCGGCGTCACCCCCGACGTCGCAGCGATCCACCCCGACAGCGTGGCGACGTTGGCCGCCACGTCATAGACGCCGTCACACGGGGTGCCATAGGACTCGACGCCGACCACGCGATCGGCGACGAGCCACGGCCCGCCCGAGTCGCCGAAGCACGGTGCGGACGCCGGCGGGCCGCCGTCCCAGACCCCACAGATCCGATCGTCGCTGGTGAAGGTCGCGCCGTAGACCTCGTCCTCCAAGACGCTGCAGCGCCACGTCGGGGGCAGCCGCAACCGGACCGAGAGCAGGCGGTCAGCCGACCGAGACCGCTCGGTCTCGCCGAAGCCCATGACGGTGGCGGTCACCGGCGCCTGGCGGGTGTCGACCTCAGCGCCCGAGGCGGCGTAGCCGAGGTACGGGCCGGCGACGGGGCTGGCGAGACGAACGAGGCCGACGTCGTTGTCCGACGTCGCCCCCGCGTAGTCGGGGTGCACGTGCAGCTCGGCGGCAGCCGTCACGACCCCAGCGGTCACCGCCAGCGCCCCTGAGCGGACGCGCACCCGCGAGGCGGAGGTCTCGACGAGGCAGTGGGCGGCGGTGAGCACCCACGTCGGTGCGATGAGCGAACCCGAGCAGAACTGGGTGCCAGAGGGCCGTTCGAGGCGGACGACGCCCGGGTTGGCGGTGACCGGGCGCCCGAAGGCGATCTTGTTCTCGTCTCCTGGCGTGCCGGGGGCGTCGTCGTCGACGATGGACGAGCGGACGGCGGCGTCGTCCTCGGTGGGTGACGAGCGCAGGGCTGCGGCGTCGTCCTTGGTGACAGAGGAGCCCCCGGCGGCGGCGTCGCTGGTGGACGACTGCGCCGGGGCAGGCTCGGCGGCGGCGTCGCTGGTGGACGACTGCGCCGGGGCAGGCCCGGCGAGGGCGATGCCAGGGGCGGCGGCGACCAGCGAAGCGAGGCCGAACAGCGACGCCAGCACGAGACGTCTCGGAGGCCCCACGGCGCCAGAGGCTACCAACGCACCTGCGCCGAGGACGGCCGGGGCTCAGACCAAGAAGTCGAGGCGAAGGCTGGGATCGGCGCCCGAGCCGAGCGGTGAGGGCCCGTCAGCGCGCAGCCGCCACCACCCCGCAGCGCCGATCATGGCTGCGTTGTCGGTGCACATCGACCGGGCCGGGAGGAACGCCCGCAGGCCGTCGTCGTGACACACGTCGAGGATGCGCTCGCGCAGCAAGGAGTTGGCCGCCACCCCGCCGGCGAGCGCCAGCGACGACGCCCCCTGGTCGTGCACGGCGGCGCGGGCCTTGATCACCAAGACGTCGACGATCGCGGCCTGGAACGAGGCGGCCACGTCGTCGGTGGAGGTGTGGGGATGGGCCCGCACGTGGTTGATCACCGCGGTCTTCAGCCCGCTGAAGGACACGTCGAAGCTGCCGTCGAGCATCGGGCGGGGCAGTGCGACGGCGTCGGGGTCGCCGTCCATCGCACATCGGTCGATCGCCGGGCCGCCGGGGTAGCCGAGACCGAGGTAGCGGGCCACCTTGTCGAAGGCCTCACCGGCGGCGTCATCGACGGTCGACCCGAGCAGGCGGTACCGGCCCCGGTCCTGCATCGACACGAGCATCGTGTGTCCACCCGAGACGACCAGCACGACGATCGGGAGCTCGAGATCGGGCTCCTCCAACAAGGCGGCGTGGAGGTGGCCCTCCAGGTGGTTGACGCCGACGAAGGGCACGTCCCAGGCGAGGGCGAAGGCCTTGGCCGCCGACACCCCGACCAGCAGCGATCCGATGAGACCGGGGCCGACGGTGGCGGCGACGGCGTCGATGCGGCCGCCGTCGACGCCGGCTTCGAGCATCGCTCGGGCCACCACGGCGACGATCCGTCGTTCGTGGGCCCGGCCGGCGATCTCGGGAACGACCCCACCGAAGTCCGAGTGAAGGTCGATCTGACTCGACACCACCGACGAGGCCACCTCGGTGCCACCGATGACCACGGCGGCGGCGGTCTCATCACACGACGTCTCGATGGCCAGCATGCAGGTCGTCTCGTCGACGAAGGGGTCGTGGTCGATGACCGAGCTCATCGGACCGTCGATCCGTCGTCGGCGCCGGGACGGGACGTGGCCGTGGCCCCAGAGGCTGGCGGCTCGGCGTCGGCGCCGCCACGGGGCGTGCCCGTGGCCCCAGCAGCCGACGGGTCGTCGGTGGGCTCGAGGCGCTCGAGGCGCTCGAGACGTGCCAGGCGTTCGGCGTGCGGTGGCTCGCCGATGTCGTGGACCCACATGATGATCGCATCCTCCCCCACGTCGGAGTAGTAGTTGGCGCGCACCCCGACCGGGGCGTAGCCGAAGCGCCGGTACATCGCCTGGGCGGCGGCGTTGGAAGCGCGCACCTCCAGGGTCATGGCCTCGGCTCCGAGGCCGATCATCCCCCTCGTGATGGCCACGAGCAGGCGGCGGCCGATGCCGTGGCGCCGCCAGGCCGGATCGACCCCGATGGTGGCGACGTGGCCCTCGCCGGCGACGTGGATGGCACCGGCGTGACCGAGCACCTCGCGCACGCCGGCTCGCCGGGCGATCACGTAGCAGCGCCCCGGCGACGCCAGCTCCTGGGCGAACAGGTTGAGCGACCAGGGGCGGGGCTGGGATCGCTGCTCGCACCGCAGCACCCCGGCCAGGTGGCGGCGCCGCATCGGCACGATCTCGACCGCCGGCCCGGTCACTCCGGGCCCAGGCTCGGTGGGTGCGGTGACGTGGACGGCGGTGCGGCCGGGCGCGACCGCAGCGTCGGGGTCGGCGCCGGTCACCGGTCGTCGTCTCGTGAGCGCCAGTTCGCCACGGCGTCGGGTTGGCGCAGGTACACGGGCTCGACCTCGTCCACGGTCACGAACGCCTCCCGCAGGGCCGCAGCGTGGGCCAGCTGCACGAGCGAACCGGCCGAGGGGTGCTGCAGGCCCCGCTCGGCGACGTCGATGCCCGTGCGGCCCCCGAAGGCCTCGGCGTGGCGGACGGCGCCATCCCCGACGACGAGGCAGTCCTCACCCGAGGCGAACAGCTCGGCGGCGAGCTCGTCGGCCGAGGACACCGCCGGATCGGTGATGCGCTGGATCCCCCCGGGCACCTGGCGGTACGAGGCGTGGAACACCTCGCCCCGACGGGCGTCGACCACCGACACGAGGCGGCGGTTGGAGAACCGCACGGGGAAGGCGACCAGATCGAGCGAGGACACCGGCACCATCGGCACCCGAAGGGCGTGGGCCAGCGACGTGGCGGTCGCCAGACCCACCCGCAGACCGGTGAACAGACCCGGGCCGACGTCCACCGCGATCACCGACACCTCATCGAGGTGCACCCGGGCCTGCTCGGTGACGAAGGCGATCGCCGGGGCGAGGGTCTCGGCGTGGCGCCGATCGCGGGCCGAGTGGAACGAGGCGAGCACGCCCTCGTGGCCCCCGAGGGCAACGCCCACCTGGGGGGTGGCGGTCTCGATGCCGAGGACGAGCACCTACGCCTCGACCGTCCACGGGGCGAGCACCGATCCGAGCTGGGGGTTGCGCCGCAACCACGACCCACCGACGGGGCGCACCTCGAGGTGGCGGTCGTCATCGCCCGCCCCTCGGCGCAACACGACGTCGAGGTGGTCGCCCTCCAAGGCGGTGAGCACCAGCTCGCCCCACTCGACGACCATGACCCCGCCCTCGTCGAGCACCTCGGACAGCGCCAGCTCGAACACCTGGGCGGGCGACTCCAGGCGGTAGGCGTCGACGTGGTGCAGGGCGAGGCGGCCCTCGTGGTGCTGCATGATCGTGAAGGTCGGGCTGGTGACCCGGTCAGCGACGAGCAACCCTCGCGCCAGGCCCTGGACGAAGGCCGTCTTGCCGGTGCCGAGGTCGCCGGTGAGCAGCAGCAGATCGCCGTCGGTGACGATCGGGGCGAGGGCCTCGGCCACGGCCCGGGTCTGGTCGACAGAGGTGGTGCGCAGGGTCAACAACACAGCGCCCCGATCGTACGATGCCCCATCGCGCGACGATGGGCCGATGCGCATCTCGACGTTGTTGAACTACGCCGGAGGGTTCGCCGGGGCCGTCGAGGAGGTGGTGGCCCTCGAGGGCGCCGGCCTCGACGTCGTCTGGGTGCCCGAGGCCTACGCCTTCGACGCCCCGTCGGCCATGGGCTACCTGGCGGCCAAGACGACCCGGGTGACGATCGCCTCGGGCATCGTGCCCATCTTCACCCGGACCCCGACGCTGCTGGCCATGACCGCCGCCGGCATCGACGCGCTCTCCAAGGGCCGGTGCATGCTCGGTCTCGGCGCCTCTGGCCCCCAGGTCATCGAGGGCTTCCACGGGGTGCCCTATGACGCCCCGGTCGCCCGCACCCGTGAGGTCATCGAGATCTGCCGGCAGGTGTGGCGTCGTGAGCGAGTCGAGCACGACGGACGCCACCACCAGATCCCCCTCGCCGAGGGCCAGGGCACCGGGCTCGGCAAGGCCCTCAAGATGATCACCCGGCCCGAGCGCGCCGACATCCCGATCGCCATCGCCGGGCTGGGGCCCCGCAGCGTCCAGGCCACCGCCGAGCTGGCCGACGCCTGGTTGCCGGCGTTCTACACCGCAGAGGCCGCCGCTGACGTCTGGGGCGACGCCCTGGCCGCAGGACGCGCCGAGCGTGACCCGGCCCGGGGTCCGCTCGAGATCTTCGCCGGGGGCTCGGTGGCGATCGGCGACGAGGTCGAGCACCTGCGCGACCTGGCCCGACCCCAGATCGCCCTGTACGTGGGGGGCATGGGGGCCAGGGACAAGAACTTCTACAACGACATCTTCCGCCGTTCGGGCTACGAGGCCGAGGCCGAGCGCATCCAGGAGCTGTACCTGAGCGGGCACAAGACCGATGCCGAGGCCGCCATCCCCGACGAGTACCTGGCGACGTCGTCGCTCGTCGGTGACGAGGGCTTCGTGCGCGACCGCCTGGTTGCGCTGCGCGACTCAGGGGTCAGCGCGTTGAACGTCAGCTTCGTCGGCAAGACCACCCAGGCCCGAGTCGCCCAGTGCGCAGCGCTCCGCCAGCTGGTCGACGCGCTCTGAGCGGCTCGCACCCCCTCGACACCTCAGATCCCCGCTGCCTGGCTGCCCGAACCGACCCGAAGAGCGAAACGATCGGTGAACGGCCGGCACGCCCGGCATGATCCCCCGCCTCCGCCGGGTCTCCCAGGACACCTGCGTCCGGACCGCCGGACGCCGCTGACCCCACGGGGGAACCACCGATGCGATTCACCAAGCCCACCAGCTACCTGATGGCCGCCGGTCTGGCCGCCGGGGCCGCCGGGGCCGGTGCCGGTCCCGCCGGCGCCGCGGACGACGACCTGGCCGATCTCTACGAGGTCACCATCGACGTCACCAACCTGGCCCCGGCCGATGGCACGTTCTCGACGCCGTACTGGGTCGGGATCCACGACGGGTCCTTCGACCTCTACGACCTCGGCGCCCCCGCTCCGGTGCCGCTCGAGCGGATCGCCGAGGACGGCACCATCGACCCGCTCTCTACGGCCTTCGTCACGAGCGGCGCCGGCGTGGACGGGGTGGTCGCTGGACCCGACGGCCCGATCGGCCCGGGCGGGTCCGGCACCGTGACCTTGGTCGTCGACGTCGACGAGGGCACGCCGCTGTACCTCAGCTACGCATCGATGGTGCTGCCCTCCAACGACACCTTCGTCGCCAACGGCGACCCGACGACCCACCTGCTCTTCGACGCCGACGGTGACTTCGTCGGAGAGGACTTCGTGGTGAGCGGGGCCGAGGCCCTCGACGCCGGCACCGAGGTGAACGACGAGGCGACGCAGACCACGGCGTTCTTCGGCCAGGCCGCGCCCGACACCGGCACCCCCGAGGGCGGCGTGGTCACCCCGGCGACGGGCTTCATCCCCGGCGGCCCCATCCTCAGCGACCCGACGTTCGCCGCTGCTGACTACACCGCCGACGGCTACGACATCGCCTCGATCGAGGTCGGCGCCACGAAGGCCAACCCGAAGGTGGCGGCGTTCCTGCGCACCGACCTCGTCGACCCGATGCCGACCTTCCAGGCCATCGGTGGCACCCGCCTGCTGCTGGGCGAGGACGGGACGATCGACGTCGACGTCGCCACCTACGGGGTGCGCAACGTCGTCGACGTCGAGATCCGCCTCGGCGCCCCGGGTGAGGTCGGCGAGGTCGTGGCGGTCATCGCCGAGGACCACGTCGACACGCCCCGCCGGATCGAGCGCTTCTCCGCTGAGATCACCGACGCCGATCTCGTCGGGCCCCTGGCCGGCACGACCACGCTGGATCTGTACCAGGCCATCTCCGACGGGAAGGCGTTCGTGAACGTCACCTCCGGTGCCTTCACCGGTGGCGTCCTGCGGGCCGATCTGGACCTGCGCAGCCTGAGGGGCTGACCTCGACTCACGACACCAGGGCGTCGCGGATGGCGGCCTCGGTCACCAACACGGCGTGGAGCCTCAGCACCTCGACCGGCACGGTCGGCGCGGTCCCGGTGGCACACACCACGACGGCGTCGCCGTCGCCGCCGCTGTGCACCGGCAGCAGCGCCCGAGCGAAGCCGTCGTGAGCCGACCGGGCCAGGGCATGGCAGCCGAGCGGGTCGAGGGGGGCGTCGGTGAGCACCACGCCGATCGTGGTGTTGGTCCGACCGGACGGCTCCGCCGGGGGCGAGGCGAACACGGCGCCGGCGTCGAGCTCGGCCTGTGCCCGCTCGGTGAGGTCACCGAGGGCGTTGACCGCCACGACGGCGACGATGCGGGCCTCGCCCGCCCGTCGCTCGGCCACCCCCAGGCCGCCGGGCCGGCGGTGCTCGGCTCCCCGCCACTTGGCCACGGTCGCCCCGCAGCCGGCGCCCACCCGGCCCCCGGCGACGGTCGCCGCTGCCGCCTCGCAAGCGGCAGCGCCCTCGGCCGGTCCCGGTCGCACCGACGGGTCACCGACGCCGAGGTCGTACAACCCGAGGGCCGGGACGATCGGCACCGGACCGGCGTCGGTGCGGTAGCCCCGGCCGTGCTCGGCGAGCCAGGCCATCACCCCCTCTGCGCTGGCCAACCCGAACGCCGACCCGCCGGTGAGCACCACGGCGTCGACGGTCGACACCGAGCGGCCGGGGTCCAACAGGTCGGTCTCGCGCGTCGCCGGGGCCCCGCCCCGCACCTCCCCCGAGGCCGTCGCCCCCTCGGGCAGCAGCACCGCAGTGCACCCGGTGCGAGCCCGCTCGTCGTGCCAGTGGCCCACCCGCACGCCGGCGGGCAGCTCGATCAGCGACACGACGACAGCGCCTCACCGATGCGGGCGGCGACGTCACCGGCGACCACGCCCTCGCTCGCCAGCAGCCGGGCGGCCCGACCGTGGACGAACGCCCCCGCTGCCGCTGCGAGGAACGGCTCCACCCCTCGGGCGAGCAGGGCCGAGATGACCCCGGTCAGCACGTCGCCGGTGCCGGCGGTGGCGAGGCGGGCGTCGCCCTCGCCGACCGCCAGCACGTGGCCGTCGGGCCGGGCCACCAGCGTGGCCGGCCCCTTCAACAACACGATCGAGTCGAGCTCGGCCGCGGCCCGGCGGACCGCGGCGAAGCGGTCGGCGCCGGCGGGCGCGCCGGCCAGGCGGGCGAACTCCCCCTCGTGGGGGGTGAGGATCGTCGGCGCCCGTCGCGCGCTCAGCACGGAGCGCTCCACCACAGCCAGGGCGTCGGCGTCGATCACCGCAGCCAGGCCGGACCCTCTGACATCGGACCCGGCCAGCAGGACGGCGAGCTGCTCGCCCGCCGAGGGGAGTCGGCCGAGGCCAGGGCCCACCGCCAGGGCGCCGAAGCGGTCGAGGCCGTCGAGCACCTCGTGCGCCCAGGAACCGGCGTCGGCCCGGCGCTCGACCACCTCGACGGGCCAGTCGCCGGCGGTGCCCGGCGCGGTGGCGTGCACGATGCCGGCCCCTGCCCGCATGGCTCCGGCGGCCACGAGGTGCCCCGCCCCGGACATGCCCGGTGATCCGGCCACGATGCGCACCCCGGCCTGCCACTTGTGGGTGGCGCGCGCTCGGGGCGGAACCCAGGCGTCGACGTCGCTCGCCTGCACCAGCCCGGCGGATGGGTCGCCGACGTCGAGGCCGATGTCGGCAACCTCGACGCGCCCGGCCGACTCGGGCCCCGCCCCGAGCAGCAGGCCAGGCTTGAGCGCGGCGAAGGTGACGGTCACCTCGGCCCGCCACGGGCTGCCGAGACGCTCACCGGTCAGCCCGTCGACCCCGGAGGGGATGTCCACGGCGAGCACGGGGGCGTCGACGGGTGGGGGGTCCCACGGACGGGACAGCCCGGTGCCAAAGGCGGCGTCGATGCACAGATCACACGGGCCAATGCTCCCTGTGGCCGCACCCACCTCGACCACCTCGACCCGCGCGCCCCTCCGGCGCAGGCGCGCCGCCGCGTCACGGCCGTCGGCGCCGTTGTTGCCCGGCCCGGCCACGACCACGACCCGGGCCCCGTAGGCCCCACCCAACATCTCGAGCGCCGTCCGAGCCACCGCGGCGCCGGCTCGGTGCACGTAGACCCCGAGGGGCTCGGGCGCAGCTGCGTCGATCGCAGCCATCTCAGCCGGGGTGACGATCGCCAGCACGCTCAGGTCTCGGCGACGGCGACGGCCTGGGCGCTGCGCTCGGTGTGGGTGAGCGAGAGGTGCAGCTGCCGCACGCCCCGGGACGCCTGGAGCTCGACCAGAAGACCAGAGGCCCGCAACACCGGGGCCCCTGACGGCGCCCGCAGCACCTCGCAGTCGTGGAACCCGAAGGCGCCCAAGCCGACGCCCAGACTCTTCATCACGGCCTCCTTGGCGGCGAAGCGGGCCGCCAGGGACGGCACCTCGTCGGTCCGTGAGGCCACGACGGCGAGCTCGTCGGGGGAGAACAGCCGGGTGCGCATCGACGCCCGGCGGCCGAGGGTGGCCCGGAAGCGTTCGATCTCGACGACGTCGATGCCGACGCCCACGACACCCACGGCGCCCGCCTAGCGGGAGCCGGACGGTCTGATGGCGTCGTCGATGCGGGCGAGGACGTCGTCGTCGAGGGCGTCGAGCACGTCGAGGGCGTCGAAGTTCTCCACCACCTGGGAGGCCCGGCTCGCCCCGGTGATGACCGTCGAGACCCTCGGGTTGCGGGCGCACCAGGCGATGGCGAGCTGGGCGGTCGTGCAGCCGAGGTCCCCGGCGACCTCGCCCAGACGCTTCACCCCGGCAAGGGCGTCGGAGTCGCTCAGGCGGCCCTGTAGCCACTCGTAGCCCTCGAGGGCGCCGCGGGACCCCTCGGGGATGCCGTCGTTGTACTTCCCGGTCAACAGGCCCGACGCCAGGGGCGACCAGGTCGTCGTGCCGAGCCCGATGTCGTCGTAGAGGCGGGCGTACTCCTTCTCGACGCGCCGACGCTCGAACAGGTTGTACTGAGGCTGCTCCATCACCGGCTTGTGCAGGTGGTGGCGCTCGGCGACGTCCCAGGCGGCACGGATCTCATCGGCGGACCACTCCGAGGTGCCCCAGTAGAGGACCTTGCCCGCCGAGACCATGTCCGACATCGCCCAGACCGTCTCCTCGATCGGGGTGTCGGGGTCGGGTCGGTGACAGAACGCCAGATCGACGAAGTCCAGCTGGAGGCGCTCGAGCGAGCCCTCGATGGCGTGGGCCAGGTACTTGCGGTTCAAGGTGTTGCGGGTGTTGACGCCCTCGGTCAGGCCCCAGAAGAACTTGGTCGAGACCACGTAGGACTCACGGGCCCACCCCAACGTGGCCAGGGTGCGACCCATGATCGCCTCGGACTCGCCCCCGGCGTAGGCCTCAGCGTTGTCGAAGAAGTTGCACCCCCGCTCCCAGGCCGCCTGCATGCACTCGAGGGAGGTGTCGTCGGCATCGCTCAGCTGGGGCCCGAAGGTCACCCACGACCCGAACGACAGCACGCTCACCTTCAACCCGGCGCGCCCGAGCCTGCGGTACTCCATGTCAGCCATCCCCCGATCGTAGGGGTCAGCGACGGCTGGGGGGTCAGCCGCGTCGCGCCGCGGTGGTCCAGTGGGCGGCCAGCTCGGCCACCGGGAGGGTGAGGAGGTCGACGATCGGCACCCGGGCCAAGACGTCGTCTCTGAAGGTCGGCTCGGTCTCGGTGACGATGTCGCGCAGCGCCCCGTACCGGTCCTTGAACGCCTCGAGCACCCGCCGGGCCTCGGCTGCGGGCAGGTGTTCGTGGTAGCTGACGTGCAACAGCGTCAGCCCCGTGGTCTGCGCGCCCTTGACCTCGGGCACGTGGATCACCGTGCGCCCGTCGCTGCGGCCGACGGCGGTCCAGATCGTGCGCTCCTCGGCGGCGCGCCGCTTGGTGCCCCTCAACGTGGGGTCACCGGCGGTGCGCGACGGGATCTCCCGGGCGAGGCCACCCCGGTCGATGACCCCGACCAGCGCTGCGTCTGACCGGGGGTCGCCCTCGACCCGGTAGCGCGTCCAGCCCCGCACGTCGGCGACGGCCGGGGACAGCCCGACCAGGGTGCGCAGGGTCTGGTACGAGAGCCGGTCCCGAGGCGCGCCGGCGTCGAGCACGGCGGCCACCAGCGGCGAGCGCAACAGGTCGTCGTCGCTGCGTGAGATGCCGACGGTGACGGTCTTGGCCTGGTGCTTGATGGCGTCGATCGGGCGGGTCAACTGGTCGATGGCCACCGACAGCGCAGCCGAGAGGTCCTCGATGATCGCATCGGGTGTCCCCAGGCGACCGAGCTCGATCTCATAGGAGTCCAGGGGGGCGGTGCCCGTCGCGTAGCGCAGCACCGAGACCAGGCGCACCGCCACGGATGCGTCCAGGGTGCCGTCGTAGTCGTGGGAGCGGATGAGGTCGCCGACCGCGGTGGCGTGGCGGGCGATGGCCGGGCCGAGCGCCGAGGTCAGCTCCTCGCCGGCCAGTCCCCCCGCGAGGGCGTCGTCGATCGCCGATCGCAGCTCGCGCATCGGGCGGGCCGAGGCGTCGATGGCCCGTGCCGCCTCGTAGCCGAACAGGTGGCCCACCATGGCGGCGAGGACGAAGTCGAGCTCGGAGTGCACCGTCGGCACCTCGATGAGCTCGGTCGCCGACGCGAAGCGGTCCTCGCCTTCGGTGGCCACCACGATCGGCACGGCCTGGTGGGCCCGGAAGATCGCCACCTCCTTGGCCACGTCGTCGGCGTTGGACCCGTACAGCCCCGCCGCGCACACCAGGATCAGCGGCTCAGAGGACAGATCGATGTGCTTCTTGTCCTCGGTGGCGTCGCTCGGGATCGCCCTGTAGCAGAGCTCGGACAGCTTGATCCGCACCTCGTCGGCGGCGATGCGGTTGGCGCCGTTGCCGACCAGCGCCCAGTGCCGGCGGGAGGGAGCGTGACGCACGGCGGCGACGCGCACGACCTCGCGCCGGGCCAGCACCTCGGTCATCGCCTCGGGCAGCTCGCCGAGGGCACGCAGCAGTTCGCCGTGACCGGCGGCGTCGGCGCCGGCCGCCTCGGCGAGGGCGAGCGCCAGCAACGTGCCGGCTGCCACCTGGGCGTAGAACGCCTTGGTGGAAGCGACGCTCATCTCGATGTCACGGCCGTCAGAGGTGTAGAGCACGCCGTCGGCCCGGTCGACGAGATCGCTGCCACGCCGGTTGACCACGGCGATGACCGCTGCCCCCCGGCCCCGGGCCAGGTCGACGGTGCGGTTGGTGTCGGTGGTCGTGCCCGACTGGCTGATGGCCACGACGAGCGTGTCGGACATGTCAGCGCTCAGCTCGAACCCCGACAGCTCGGTGGCCGGCATCGCCCGGGCGTCCAGGGCGATCCCGGGGGCACAGACGTCGAGCATGCGCACGAGGCTGCGACCGGCGACCGCCGCGGTCCCCTGACCGATGACCCGGATGCGGCGGATGCGGCCGTCGGCCAGGCGAGCCCGTACGTCGGGGGGCACGACGCCGTCGTCGAGCACGACCCGAGGTGCCCCGTGGTCACTGGTGATGCGCCCCCGCAACGTCGCCCGCAGCGACCCCGGCGCCTCCCGCAGCTCCTTCAACAAGAAGTGGGGGGCGTCGCCCCGGTCGATGTCACGGGTGGTGATCTCCGGGGTCACCAGCTCGGCGTCACCGACCGGCAGGGGGGTGCCGTCGTAGGCGAGGCGGCTCAGACCCGAGATGTCGCCGGCGCCGGACCGCTCCAGCACCACCATCTGGCCCCGAGCACCGGGATCGCCGGGATCGTGGGAGCTCTCGCCGTCCATGCGCAGGTACCGGTCGGCGATCTCGACCACGCCGTAGGGCTCGCTGGCCACGACGAAGGTGTCGGTCGCCAACCCGACGTAGAGGCCCTGGCCCGAACCCCGCAGGGCCAGGTGCAGCTGGTCAGCGGCGCCGGCCACGTCCACCGCCACGGCCACCGAGCCCTCGAAGCCCGCCACCGTGGCCCGCACCGCCTCGGTCGCCTCGGCCCCGTCGTCGAGGCGGCGGGCCACCAGCGAGGGGATGACCTTGGCGTCGGTGGTGACCTCGGCCGGGATGGCGAGGCGGTTGGCGGCCTTGAGGTCGGCGTGGTTGTCGACGTCGCCGTTGAGGGCGCCGACGACGTAGGGGCGGACGTGACCGCCCTCCTCGATCTGGTTGAGCGGGTGGGCGTTGGCCTCTGAGATGAGACCGACGCTCGCCCACCGGGTGTGGGCGAGCACCGTCACCCGGGCGTCGGGGCCCGAGACCGCCCGACGGAACAGGTCGTCGTCGACGAGCGCGCTGCGGATCGTGCGGGTGTTGTCCCCCAGCTCGCCGATCTCCGCTGCGGCCTTGTAGACGAACGACAGGGCCGGTCCGGCCGCCTCTGCTGCCCGATGCCCGAAGCGCAGCCCCCCTCGGCGGCTCCGCAGCGCCCGCGCCGTCTCGAGGTCATCGAGATCAAGCCCGTGGTCGTGGACCATGACGTGCAACCCGGCTGAGTCGCGCCCGCGCACCTCGAGTCGGTCGATGGCGGCCAGGGCCACCTGCACCGCCCAGTAGGCGCCGATCGCCGAGCGGGCCGGCCCGGGGGCCAGGGCGGCGACGCCGCGGGCGGTGCCCAGGCGGTCACGCCCGAGCGCCCACACCGGGTCCTTCACCGCATCCAGGGCGGCGGTGAGGCGCTCGCGGGCCTCGGTGGGCAGGCCCCGGCCCCGGCCATCGAGGTCGTCGTCCAGCGCACCCAGGCGGCCGCCGAGCGCCCCGGTGACCCGGTCGATCGTCGCCACCAGGTCGGGGTCACCGAGGAGGCGACGCACACCGGCGGGGCCCCTCAGCGCCCGGTCGCACCGCCCCAGCGCCTCGGACGCCTCGGCCAGGCGGGCCTCGTCGGTGATCACGTCGGTGACCTGGGCGAGCGCCTGCTCGGCTCGACCCAACAGCGCGACGATCGCCGCTGGTGACGGGGCCTCGGCGTCGCTCGGGCGGTGGACGACCGCGACGATCCCGCACACGGCGGACGAGGCTACCGGGGCAGCCATCGCCGGTGGCGGAGCGGTCGGGCGCTCGGCCTCAGGTGAGGTGCCGGGCGATCTGATCGGCGAGGGCCTCGGCCGCTGACCGGGCACCCTCGACGGTCTCGGCCTCGACCATCACCCGCACCAGGGCCTCGGTCCCGCTGGCTCTGACCAGCACCCGACCCCGCTCGCCGAGCTCGGAGCTGGCGGCGTCGGTGGCCTCCAGGATCACGTCGTCCAGGACCACGTCGGCGTGAGGGGCCGCCACGTTCACCAGCACCTGGGGATACGTCGTCATCGCCCGCCTGGCCAGCACCGACAGCGGCTCACCGGCGCGGCGCACCAGATCGGCGAGCAGCACGCCCGACAGCAGGCCGTCACCGGTCGTGGCGAGGTCCCGGAAGACGAGATGACCCGACTGCTCGCCCCCGAGGACGAAGCCGCCGGCGTCGAGCGCGGCGAGGACGTGGCGGTCACCGACGGGGGTCTCGATCAGCGTGATGCCGGCTGCGTCCATCGCCCGGTGCAGACCGAGGTTGGACATGACCGTGACGACGACGGTGTCACCGACGAGGCGTCCCCTCTCGGCCAGATCGACGGCGAACAGCGCCATCAGGTGATCACCGTCGACGACGTGACCGGTCTCGTCGACGGCGACGAGCCGGTCGGCGTCCCCGTCGAGCGCGAGACCGAGGGCCGCCCCCCGGGCGAGGACCTCCTCGGCCAGGGCCTCGGGCGAGGTCGATCCGACCCCGTCGTTGATGTTGGTGCCGTTCGGGTCGGCGCCGATCACGTGGACGACGGCGCCTGACCGGGCCAGTGCGATCGGGGCGATCGTCGACGCCGCGCCATGGGCGCAGTCGACGACGAGGCTCGTGCCGTCCAGCGTGCGCCCGTCGAGGCAGCCCAGCACGTGATCGACGTAGCGGTCGGTGCGCCAGGCCTCCTCGACGATCACACCCACGTCGGCACCGGTGAGCCGGGGACGCGGACGCGCGGTGTACAGCTCGGCGACCGCCCGTGCGACCTCGGCCTGGCGCTCATCGTCGAGCTTGTGGCCACCGACGTCGAAGACCTTGATGCCGTTGTCGGAGAACGGGTTGTGCGAGGCCGACACGACGACGCCCGCAGCGCGGTCCGCACCGGCCACCCACGCAAGTGCAGGAGTCGTGGTCATCCCGAGGCGCACGACGTCGCGGCCTTCAGCAGCGAGCCCGGCGGCCACCGCCGACTCGACGAGGGGCCCTGAGCGTCGGCCATCGTGTCCGATGACGACGTCCCCGCGACCGAGCACCTGGCCGGCGGCCCGACCCACCGCCAGGGCGAGCTCGGGGGTCAAGGAGGTGTTGGCTGGTCCTCTGATGCCGTCGGTGCCGAAGCCGAGCGGGGGGCTGCCCACGGTGGCGGGCGGCTCGTCAGCGCTTGGAGTACTGCGGGGCCTTGCGGGCCTTCTTCAGGCCGTACTTCTTGCGTTCCTTGGCCCGGGGGTCTCGGGTCAAGAGCCCGGCGCGCTTGAGCGTCGGACGCATCTCGGGGTCGAGCCCGATGAGGGCCCGGGCGATGCCGAGGCGCAGGGCATCGGCCTGGCCCGCCGGTCCGCCGCCGTCACAGGTGGCGTCGATGTCCCAGTTGCCCTCGGTCTCGGTGAGGCGGAGGGGTTCGACGATGCGCATGCGCTGCATCGCCGAGGGGAAGTAGTCATCGAGGGCGCGCCGGTTGACGGTGATGGTGCCCGAACCGGGCCGGAAGCGAACGCGGGCCACCGCTGACTTGCGTCGGCCGATGGTCTGGGTGAGCGGTGCGGGCACGTCGGTCTCCTCGCGGGCCGGAAGGATCAGCGGGCCACGTGGCGGGCGTGATCGATGACGAGCGGCTGGGGCTGCTGGGCGGAGTGGGGGTGCGTCGGGCCGGCGTAGACCTTGAGCTTGGTCAGCATCTGCGCGCCGAGGCGGTTCTTGGGCAGCATGCCCTTGATCGAGCGGCGCACCGTATCGGCAGGCCGCTCGGCCAGCGCCCGCTCGAAGGACTTGGTGCGCAGACCGCCCGGGAAGCCGGAGTGGCGGTGGATGAAGGTCTTCTCGGCCTTGTTCGAGGTCATCACCACCTTGGCGGCGTTGATCACGATGACGTGGTCGCCGGTGTCGAGGTTGGGCGTGAACGTCGTCTTGTGCTTGCCCCGCAGGACCCGTGCGACCTCGGTGGCCATGCGGCCGAGGACGAGGTCGGTGGCATCGACGACGTACCAGGACCGCTCGATCTCGGCAGCCTTCGGGGTGTGGGTGCGCACGGGGCGGGACCTTCGTTGCTCTTCGAGACGGGCCACCCGGACCGAGGAGGGGCCGGGGCGCTGGCACACCGGGACCTGCGCCCGACCGGGGCGGAGCGCCATCGTAGGGCCCGACCGGTGGTCCCACAAGGCGCGGCCGGTCGACGGGCTCGGCGTCACCTGCGGGCGGCGGATCCAGCCGCCCCGACGTCGGGGTAGCGCACGTGTTCGAGCACCAGGCCGTGGGGCGGCGCGACCTGGGGCACCGCCGCCCGGTCGCGGGCCGCCAGGATCGCTGACACCTCACCGGCGCGTCGCCGTCCGGTTCCCACCGCCACGACCAGACCGACGATCGAGCGCACCATCTGGTGGCAGAAGGCATCGGCGTGGACCTCGACCTCGACGATCCCGCCCGACCCGGCGACGATCGCCAACCGGCGGACCCGGCGCACGAGCGAGGCGTCGGGGCGCTTCTTGGGCGCTCGACAGAACGAGGAGAAGTCGTGCTCGCCGATCAGCGGATCGCACGCCAGGCGCATCGCCGAGCGGTCGAGCGGCTCACCGACGTGCCAGACCGTGCGGGCCGTGAGTGGATCGGCGACCGGGGCGCCAGAGCACCGGTAGCGGTAGCGACGTTCGACGGCCGAGAAGCGGGCGTCGAAGTCCGAGGGGACGACCCGGGCCGTGGTGACCACGATCTCGGGGCCGAGCACCCGGGTCACCGCCCGGGCGACCTGATCGGCAGGCGGTCCGTCGGCGGGGGCGTCGAAGGAGACGACCTGCCCGGTGGCGTGCACCCCGGCGTCGGTGCGCCCGGCGAGGGTCAGCGCGACGGGAGCGCCGAGGACCCGTTCGAGCAGTTCGCGGAGCACGCCGGCCACGGTCCGCACGCCGGGGTTCTCGGCGGCGCCGTGCAGGTCGGTGCCGTCGTAGGCGATGTCGAGCCGCAGACGCCGCTGCCCGCGATGGCCATGGTCGCCGGCGGTGGACCGGGGGTCAGGGCCGCTCACGCGACGCTTCGGCGTGTGAGGCGGCTGGCTCGTGGTGTGTCGCCGCTAGACGAGCTCGATGCGGGCCATGGCGGCGTTGTCGCCCTGTCGAGGACCCATCTTGAGGATGCGGGTGTACCCACCGGGCCGCTCGGAGTAGCGAGGACCGATGTCGACCATCAGCTTGTGGGCCATCTCGGGGTCTCGCAGGTACCCGACCAGCTCGCGATGGCGGTGCAACCCGCCCTTGCGAGCCTTGGTGATGAGCTTCTCGGCGACGGGACGCAACGCCTTGGCCTTGGCCTCGGTCGTCACGATGGCCTCGGCGGCGAACAGCGAGGCGGCCAGGTTGGCCATCATCGCCTTGTGGTGAGCGGCGCTGCCGCCGAAGCGACGGGCCTTGCGGGGGGTGCCGGGCATGTCCGTCCTCTCAGGTGGCGACGGTCGCCGACATGCCCCGGAGGGCGAGGCCGCGCTCGTCGAGCTTCTGGATGACCTCATCCAGGGACTTCTGGCCGAAGTTCGTGATGGCCAGCAGGTCGTCGGGGTTCTTGGTCAACAGCTCGCCGATGGTGTTGACCTGCCCACGCTTGAGGCAGTTGCGGGGCCGCTCCGACAGATCGAGATCCTCGATCGGTAGGTCGATGTCAGGTGACCCGGCGGTGGCGCTGGCCTGCTCGCCGAGCTCGAGCCCGACCGGCTCCTCGCTCATGTCGGCCACCAGCGTGACCAGGGTCCGCAGGGTGTCGGCCGCCGAGGCGAGGGCGTCCCGGGGACTGATCGAGCCGTCGGTCGTGACGTCGATGAGCAGCCGGTCGTAGTTCGTCGACTGCTCGACGCGCACGGGCTCGACAGCCAGGGCGACCCGCCGCACCGGCGAGAACACCGCGTCGATGGGGATCTGGCCGATGGTGCCGTCCTCGGAGCGTTCGGCCACCCGGAAGCCCACGCCGCGCTCGACCACGAGGTCAGCTGCGATGCGGCCCTTCTCGTTGAGGGTCGCCAGGACCAGATCGGTGTTGACCACCTCGATGTCGGAGCTGACCTGGAGGTCACCGGCGGTGACGGTGCCGGGGCCTCGCACGTCGAGGCGCACGGGGGTGGGCACGTCGCTGTAGCTGCGCAGGACGACGTCCTTCAGGTTCAGCATGACGTCGGTGATGTCCTCGGCGACGCCCTCGAGGGCGTCGTACTCGTGGAGCGCCTCGTCGAAGTGCACGACGGTGATGGCCGCGCCGGGGACCGACGACAACAGAGCGCGCCGCAGCGAGTTGCCGAGCGTGTGGCCGAACCCCGGCTCGAGCGGTCCCACGGCGAAGCGCTGACGATCTCCGGCCTCCTCGCCGATGGGATCGACGGTGGGCCGCTGCATGATGAGCACTGGCGAGTTCTCCTGTGGCCTGACGACTATTTGCTGTACAGCTCGACGATGAGCTGCTCGCGCACCGGCACGTCGATCTGGTCGCGCGTGGGCACGGCGCGCACGGTGATCTTCATGCCGCCGTCGCCCGATTCGAGCCATCCCGGGGGCTGGCGGTCGAGCACGTCGAGGTTCCAGCGAACCTGGACCATCTCACGCGCCTTGGCCCGCAGCTCGACGACGTCGCCGGGACGCACCGAGAAGCTGGGGATGTCGACCCGTCGACCGTTGACGTCGACGTGGCCGTGGTTGACGAACTGGCGGGCCTGAGGGCGGGTCGCTGCCCACCCGGCCCGGTAGATGACGTTGTCGAGCCGGCGTTCGAGGAGCTGGAGGAGCGTCTCGCCGGTGACGCCGCGGAGGCGGGTCGCCTCCTCGTAGTACCGGCGGAACTGGCGCTCGAGCACGCCGTAGGTGTAGCGGGCCTTCTGCTTCTCCTGCAGCTGCACCAGGTACTCGGACTGGTTGCGACGGCGGCTGCGGCCGTGCTCGCCTGGCGGGTAGGGCCGACGGTCGAGCGAGCGGGTCTCGCGTGGGGTGCCCCAGATGTTGGCGCCGAGGCGGCGCGACACCCGGGCCTTGGGACCGGTGTAGCGAGCCACGTCAGACCCTCCGCCGCTTGGCGGGGCGGCACCCGTTGTGGGGCACCGGGGTGACGTCTTTGATGCCAGCGATCTCGATGCCCACGTTCTGGATGGCCCGGATGGCGGTCTCGCGCCCCGAACCCGGACCCTTGACGTGCACGTCGACCTTGCGGACGCCGTGCTCCATGGCCTTGCGCGCCGCCTGCTCAGCCGCCTGTTGAGCGGCGAACGGGGTCGACTTGCGCGAGCCCCGGAACCCCATGTTGCCGGCGGATGCCCAGCTGAGCACGCCCCCGGTGGGGTCGGTGATGGTGATGATCGTGTTGTTGAACGAGCTCTTGATGTGCGCGACCCCGTGGGGGACGTTCTTGCGCTCGCGACGACGGGGGCGTCGGCCGCCGGCTGCTGGCTTGGCCATCGGTCGTGCTCCTCTACTTCCTCGGGGCCTTCTTCTTGCCGGCCACCGTCTTGCGCGGACCCTTGCGGGTGCGGGCGTTGGTGTGGGTGCGCTGGCCCCGGACGGGGAGGCCCCGGCGGTGGCGAAGGCCCTGGTAGCAGCCGATCTCGATCTTGCGCTTGATGTCCTGGGAGACCTCTCGGCGCAGGTCGCCCTCGACGCGCAGGTGCTCGTCGACGTAGGAGCGGATGCGGGAGACCTCGGCGTCGGTGAGATCTCGCACCTTGGTCTCACGAGCGATGTCGAGTGAGTCGCACACCTGTTGGGCGGTGGTGCGACCGACCCCGTAGATGTAGGTGAGTGCGATCTCGACGTGCTTCTCGCGCGGGATGTCGACTCCGGAGATGCGGGCCACGGTCGATCCCCTCAGCCCTGGCGCTGCTTGTGGCGCGGGTTCGAGCAGATCACCATGACGCGCCGGCGCCGTCGGATGGTGCGGCACTTGTCGCACATGGGCTTGACGCTGGGACGGACCTTCATGGCCGGGCTCCGGGGGTGACAGTGAGCGGTGGCGACCACCGGGCGAGGTGACCGAGACGAGCAACCGACCGAGGGGAGCTGCGCGCCGCGACACGCACGACCTCCCGGGCCGACTGCACAGACTAGCAGCACGTCACGCCCTGGCCAACCGCCCCGATGCGGGCCTGCGGTGCCCGCTCGGGCACCAGGGCCAAGGGCGCTCAGCGGCGGGCGTCGATGGCAGCGACCAGACGAGCGGTGACCTCGCCCTCGGAACCCACCCCGTCCACGGTCACGAGCGACCCGCCACGTTCGTAGTGGGCCAGCAGCGGAGCGGTCTCGGACTCGTACAGATCCAGCCGGCGTCTGATCGCCTCCTCGGTGTCGTCGTCACGCCCCCGGGCCAGCATCCGCTCGATGACCACCGGTTCGGGCACCTCGAGATCGACCGCGGCGGTGAGCGTCCGCTCGCCGAGGAGGCGCTCCAGGGCATTCGCCTGGTCAGCTGTGCGCGGGAAGCCGTCGAGCAGGAAGCCGGTGGCGGCGTCGGGTCGCCGCAGGCGCTCCTCGACCACCGCGATCATGACGTCGTCGCCGACCAGCTCACCGGCCTCCATGACCGCCTTGGCCCGCAACCCGATGGGCGTGCCCGACTGGGTCGCTGACCGCAGCATGTCGCCGGTGGAGATGTGGGGGACGCCGTAGTGGGTGGACAGGCGCACGCACTGGGTGCCCTTGCCGGCGCCTTGGCGCCCGAACACCACCAGGCGGACCTCGGTCATCGCACGCTCCCTGCAGTGGAGCGCCCTTGGTAGCCGCCCGAGTGGATCGGACGCAATCCGATGCGCCTGGTGGAGGTCAGACCGACGTGCGGGTCGGCTTCAAGAAGCCCTCGTAGTTGGCCATCATCAGTTGGCTGTCGATCTGGCGCATGAACTCGAGCGCCACGCCGACGGCGATCAGCAACGAGATGCCCCCGAAGGCGAACGAGGCCAGGGCCACCGAGTTCTGCCCGTCGAATCCGCCGAACACCGTCAACAGCACGGTGGGGACCAGGGCGATGGCGGCGATGAACGTGGCGCCGGGCAGGGTGATGCGGTTCAAGATCTTGGACAGGTACCGCTCGGTCTGGGGACCCGGGCGGATGCCGGGGATGAAGCCGCCCTGCTTGCGGATGGTGTCGGCCTGCTTGGCCGGGTCGAACGTGATGGCCGTGTAGAAGTAGGCGAAGCCCACGATCATCGATCCGAGGAACAACAGGTACGCCGGACTCGTCGGGTTGGTCAGGTTGTCGTTGATGAAGTTCACGAACCAGTCGACGGTGATGATGTTGGACATCAGCACGGGCAGGTACAGCACCGAGCTGGCGAAGATCACCGGGATCACACCGGACTGGTTCACCTTCAGCGGGATGTAGGTGCTCTGCCCGCCGTACATCCGTCGACCCACCACCCGCTTGGCGAACTGCACCGGGATGCGCCGCTGTCCGTTCTCGATGTACACGATGGCCACCAGCATGGCGATCGCCGCCAGGATGAGCACGGCCAGGAACAGCCACCCCTTCTCGGCCCGCAGCGCCGCACCGGAGAACGGCAGGCTGGCCACGACCGAGGCGAAGATCAGCAGCGACATGCCGTTGCCGATGCCTCGCTGGCTGATGAGCTCGCCCATCCACATCAACAGTGCGGTGCCGGCGGTCAGGGTCAACACGACGATCGCGACGCGCCCGAAGGAGAACTCAGGGAGCACCTCGATGGCCGGCGTGTTGGTGCCGAACAGCGCTCCCTGACCGGCGCCCCGCCCGAAGATGAACGCCAACCCGGTCGCCTGGAGGAACGAGATGGACACCGCCAGGTAGCGGGTGGCCTGGGTGAGCTTGCGTTGGCCCACCGCCCCCTGGTCTCGCCACTCCTCGAGCTTGGGGATGGCCACCTGGAGGATCTGCATGATGATCGACGCCGTGATGTAGGGCATGATCCCGAGGGCGAACACGGCGAAGGCGGTCAGTGCGCCGCCGCTGAAGAAGTTCAAGAAGCCGAGCACCCCGGCCTCGCTGGCGGCGTCTTCGAGATCGAGCACCGAATCGAAGTCGATGCCGGGTACGGGGATCTGTGAGCCCAGGCGGTACAGGCCCAGGACCATCAGCGTGAACAGCAGCTTGTTCCGCAGGTCTGGGATCTTGAAGATGTTGGTGAAGCTGGACAGCACGTCGGCTCCCTCGGTGAACCCGTCGACGGCGACGACCGTACGCCGCCCGCCGCTCCCGCCGGACGCGGGGGCCGGCGGGCGGCCGCCGTCGCGCTCAGCGGTTGGTGTGCTGGTTGCCCTGGGCGGGGGGACGTCGGTCTCCCCACGGCGCCGGGACGATCTCGATCGACCCGCCGGCGGCGGTGATGGCGGCCTCGGCGCTGCGGGACACGGCGTGGACGCGCACCCGCACAGGACGATCGATCTCGCCCCGTCCGAGCACCTTGACGAGCGCGTCCTTGCTCACGAGCCCACGGGCCCGAAGCGATTCGACGGTCACGTCGTCCATGTCACTGTCCGCGATGACGTCGAGGTTGATCGGCTGGTAGTCGACGCGGAACGGGTTGTTGAACCCGCGCAGCTTGGGCACGCGCTGGATCAGGGGCATCTGGCCGCCCTCGAAGCCGACGGCGACGGTGTTGCGGGCGCGCTGGCCCTTGGTGCCGCGGCCAGCGGTCTTGCCGCCCTTGCCCCCGGTGCCGCGGCCGACGCGCTTGCGGCGGCGGGTCGAACCCTCTGGTGGACGTAGATCGTGTGGCTTCAGCATCTAGTTCGTCGCTCCGGTCGACTCGGGCGGGGTGACGTCGGCGGTGTCGTCGGTGACCTCGACGAGGTGGGGGACCTTGGCGATCATGCCGCGGATCTCTGGGCGGTCGGGAAGGGTGTTGACCCGGCCGATGCGCCCGAGGCCGAGGGCGCGCAGGGTGCCGCGCTGCTTGGGCTTGGCTCCGATGGCCGAGCGGGTCTGGCGCACGACGAGGCTCATCGCGATGCCTCGGCCGGGGTGCTGCGCCGGGCCCGCTCGGTCTCGTTGTACGCCTCGAGCAGGCCCTTGGGGATGCACTCCTCGGCCGAGAGGCCCCGCTTGGCCGCCACCTGATCCGGACGCATCAGGCCCTTCAGGCCCTCGATGGTCGCCCGGGCCACGTTGATGTGGTTCGACGAGCCGAGTGACTTGCACAGCACGTCGGTGATGCCGGCCTCTTCGAGGATGGCTCGCGCCGCTCCCCCGGCGATCACCCCCGTGCCGGGGGCGGCGGGCTGCAGCAGCACCCGCCCCGCCCCGAGCTGGCCGATGATGGGGTGGATGATGGTGCCGCCGGCCATCGGGACCGAGAACAGGCTCTTGCGGGCCTCCTCGGTGCCCTTCTGGATGGCGAGGGGCACCTCCTTGGCCTTGCCATAGCCGAGTCCGACCCGGCCCCGGGCGTCGCCGATGACGACGAGGGCGGTGAAGGCGAAGCGCCGCCCGCCCTTGACGACCTTGGCGACGCGGTTGATGTTGATGACCCGCGACTCGCGCAGGCCGTCGTCGTTGCGATCGGCCATGTTGTCCTACAGCTCCAGTCCGGCCGCACGGGCCGCATCGGCGAGGGCGGCGACCCGCCCGTGGTAGCGGAAGCCGCCCCGGTCGAACACGACGGTCTCGACGCCGTGGGCTCTGGCCCGCTCGGCGACCAGTGTGCCCACCCGGGTGGCGGCGTCGATGTTGGACGTCGCGCCGTCTCGCAGCGTCGGCTCGACGGTGGAGGCCGCAGCGAGCGTGACCCCCAGCTCGTCGTCGATGACCTGGGCGTAGACGTGACGGTTGGATCGGTAGACGGCCAGGCGGGGCCGTCCGGCGGTGCCGTGGACTCGACGACGCACCCGCGCGTGGCGACGCTGGCGGCCCTGACGCTTGGCCTTGGACTTGTCGAACATCTACTTGGCCGCCTTCCCCGCCTTGCGTTGGACGTGCTCACCGACGTAGCGGATGCCCTTGCCCTTGTACGGCTCGGGCTTGCGCCACTCCCTGATGTCGGCTGCGACCTGGCCCACCAGCTGCTTGTCGATGCCGCGCACGTGGATCTGGGTGGGGGCGGGGACGTCGAACTCGACGCCCTCGGGCGCCTCGACGATCACGGGGTGCGAGAAGCCGAGCGCGAGCTCGATGGTGCGCGGGCCCCTCGCCTGGGCCCGGTATCCCACGCCCTGGATCTCGAGCGACCGGGTGAAGCCCCGGGTCACCCCCGTGACCATGTTGGCGACCAACGCCCGGGTCAGGCCGTGCAGCGAGCGCGCTTGGCGTTCGTCGTTGGCCCTGCCCACGCTGACGACGCCGCTGTCGACGCCGACCGAGACGAGGGGGTGGGTCCGCTGGGTCAGCTCGCCCTTGGGGCCCCTCACGGTCACCTGATCACCTCGGATGGTGACCTCGACGCCGTCAGGGACGGGAACGGGTTGCAGTCCGATGCGTGACACGACGCCTCCTACCAGACGTAGCAGAGGACCTCACCACCGACGCGTGCCCTGCGGGCCTCGCGATCGGTCATGAGTCCCTTGCTGGTGGACAGCACGGCGATGCCGAGGCCCCCGACGACGCGGGGGATCTCGTCAGCGCCGCGATAGATGCGCAGGCCGGGCTTGGAGATGCGCTGGATGCCGCTGATGCTGGCGGTGCGGTCGGGGCCGTACTTCAGCGCCAGGGTGAGCAGGCGGCCCGGCCGATCCGGGTTGTCAGCGCTCGACACCCCGGCGACGTAGCCCTCGCGCTCCAAGATGGTGGCCAGCGCCTCCTTGACCTTGGACGACGGCATCGTCACAGACTCCTTGCCCACGGTGCCGGCGTTGCGGATGCGGGTCAACATGTCGGCGATCGGATCGGTCATCGTCATGTTCGAACCTCCCTCACCAGCTCGCCTTGGTCACACCGGGCAGCTCGCCGGCGTAGGCCATCTCGCGGAGGCACACCCGGCACAGCCCGAACTTGCGGTACACCGCCTTGGGCCGGCCGCAGCGCCGGCAACGGGTGTACCCCCGCACCTTGAACTTGGGCTTGCGCTGGCTCTTCTGGATGAGCGCCTTCTTGGCCATGTCAGTTGCCCTCCCGTCGGAACGGGAACCCGAGCGCCTCGAGGAGAGCCCGGCCCTGGTCGTCGGTGGTCGCGGTGGTGACGATCGTGATGTCCATGCCCCGGACCGAATCGACCTTGTCGTAGTCGATCTCGGGGAAGATCAGCTGCTCGGTGATGCCGAACGTGTAGTTGCCGTGGCCGTCCAACCGCCGGGGCAGACCTCGGAAGTCACGGATGCGGGGGGCGGCGAGCGAGATGAAGCGGTCGAGGAACTCCCACATGCGCCGGCCCCGGAGGGTGACCTTGGCGCCGATCGCGTTGCCCTCGCGGAGCTTGAACCCGGCGATGGAGCGCTTGGCCTTGGTGGGTACGGCCCGCTGGCCGGCGATGAGGGTCAGGTCCTCGAGGGCGCCGTCGAGGTGGCGGCGGTTGTCCAGGGCCTGGCCGACGCCCATGTTGAGCACCACCTTGTCGATGCGGGGCACCTGCATGACGTTGCCCAGACCGAGGTCGGACTGCAGCTGGTCGCGCAGTCCGTCGTAGCGCTCCTTGAGGCGCGGCGCGGTGTCGGTGCTCACGGCAGCACCTCCCCGGAGACCTTGTGGAAGCGGACCTTGGTGTCGCCGTCGAAGCGGTACCCGACTCGACCGGCTCGCCCGGTGCGCGGGCACACGACGGCGACGTTGGAGGCGTGGATCGGCATGTCCTTCTCGATGATGCCGCCGGCGTCGCTGGCCGAGCGGGGCTTGGTGTGGCGAAGCGCGGTGTTGACGCCTCGGACGATGATCCGGTTGCGCGTGGGCACGACCGACACGACCTCGCCCTCGACCCCACGGTCCTTGCCCTGGAGCACCCGGACGGTGTCACCCTTCTTGATCTTCATCTTCACGGTCACAGCACCTCCGGCGCGAGCGACACGATGCGCATGAACTTGCGGTCGCGCAGCTCTCGCCCCACTGGCCCGAAGATGCGGGTGCCCCTGGGCTGCTTGGACTTGGGGTCGATCAACACGGCCGCGTTCTCGTCGAAGCGGATGTAGGACCCGTCGGGGCGGCGACGCTCCTTGCGGGTGCGAACGACGACGCAGCGCACGACCTCGCCCCGCTTGACCCCGCCGCCGGGGATCGCCTCCTTGACGGTGGCGACGAACTCGTCGCCGATCGTGGCGTAGCGCCGGCGCGTACCGCCGAGCACTCGGATGCACAGCACCTCGCGAGCGCCGGAGTTGTCGGCCACCCGCAGGCGGCTCTCCTGTTGGATCATCGTCGACCTACCTCGCCCGTTCGACGATCTCAGACAACCGCCAGCGCTTCATCTTGGACAGCGGGCGGGTCTCGGTGACCCGGACGCGATCGCCGAGCCGCGCATCGTTGGTCTCGTCGTGGGCGTGGAGCTTCGTCGTGCGCTGCACCGTCTTGACGTAGCGGCGGTGGCGCACCCGCTCGGTGACGGCCACGACGACGGTCTTGTGGCCCTTGGTCGACACCACGAGGCCCTCACGGACCTTGCGGGCCGCACGGGGCTCCTGCTCTTGGGTGACCTCGGTCATCGGTTGCCGACCTCCTCGGCGGCGGCGATCTCGCGCTCGCGCAGCACGGTCAGCACCCGTGCGACGTCCTTGCGCAGCTGGGTGGCCCGAGAGGTGCCCTGGGACTGGCCGGTGGCGCGCTGGAACCTCAGGTTGAACAGCTCCTGCTTGGATTCGGCCAAGCGCTCGAGCAGCTCGCTGTCGTCGAGGCGGCGCAGCTCTGTGGCGGTGCTCATCGGATCGGCGACCTCACTGGGTCTCGGCGCGGGTGACGATGCGCGCCTTGATCGGCAGCTTCTGGATGGCGCGGCTGAGCGCGCCCCGGGCGAGCTCGTCGTCGACGCCGGCCAGCTCGAACATGATGCGACCCGGCTTGACCACGGCGACCCAGCGCTCCGGGTTGCCCTTGCCCGAACCCATGCGCGTCTCGGCCGGCTTCTGGGTGACGGGCTTGTCCGGGAAGATGTTGATCCACACCTTGCCGCCGCGCTTGATGTAGCGGGTCATGGCGATGCGGGAGGCCTCGATCTGGCGGGCGGTGATCCACCCAGCCTCGAGGGCCTGGATGCCGTATTCGCCGAAGCTGACCTTGTTGCCACCCTTGGAGTCGCCGGTCATGCGGCCGCGGTGGGTCTTGCGGTGCTTGACCTTCTTGGGCATCAGCATGTGTCGCTCCCCCTACTCGCCGTCGGTCCGAAACGGCGGATCGGCCGAGCCCGAGCCGTCGCTGGTCATGCGCTCGATCTCCTCCTCGGCGGCCAGGAGCTTCTCGAACTCCGGGTCGGCCTTGGGTACGAGCGGCTCGGCCTCCTCGGCGGGCGCGGCGTCGGCTGCCGGCGCCTCGGTGACCGGGCGCGGCGCCCGGCGTCCTGAGGACGACACGATGGGGGCGCCGCTGCGTCCGCCGGCGGTCTCACCGGCGGCCATCGCCGCCTCACGGCTGATCTTCTGATCGGCCGAGACCCTGTAGGGCAAGATGTCGCCCTTGTAGAGCCAGACCTTGACGCCGATGCGACCTGCGGTGGTGCGGGCCTCGCGGAACCCGTAGTCGATGTCAGAGCGCAGGGTGTGCAGCGGGACTCGGCCCTCGCGGTACCACTCGCGCCGACTCATCTCGGCACCACCGAGGCGGCCCGAGCACTGCACCCGGATGCCCAGCGCACCCGCCTTCTGGGCGTTCTGCACGGCGCGCTTCATCGCACGCCGGAAGGCGACGCGTCCGGCCAGCTGATCGGCCACGCCCTGGGCGATGAGGGCGGCGTCGAGCTCGGGCTGCTTGATCTCTTGGATGTTGAGCTGCACCTTCGGGTTGCCCGAGATCTTGCCGAGGCCGGTGCGCAGGCGGTCGGCCTCGGCGCCCCGGCGACCGATCACGATGCCGGGCCGAGCGGTGTGCACGTCGATGCGCAGCCGGTCACGGGTGCGCTCGACCTCGATGCGGCTGATGGCGGCGTGGGGCAGCTCGGTGCGCAGGTAGTCGCGGATCTTCCAGTCCTCGATCACGTGGTCCTGGTAGTCCTTGTCGCTGAACCAGCGAGACTTCCAGTCGGTCGTGACCCCGAGTCGGAACCCGTACGGGTTGATCTTCTGTCCCATCAGGCGTTCCTGTCATCGGGGTCATCGCCGGCGGTCTCGGCGGGGTCATCAGCGCCGGTCTCGACGGTGGCGTCGGGGGGCGGGGCAGTCTCGACGGTGGTGGCGTCGGGGGGCGGGGTCTCGTCGACCGCGCCGGCGGCGTCGTCGGGCGGGGTGTCGACGACCGGGACGGTCGTGTCGACCGGCGCGGTCTCGTCGACCACGCCGGCGTCGGTGGCGTCGGGGGGCGGGGCCTCCTCGGCTGCGGTGTCGGCCGGGACGTCGCCGGTCTGGGCGTCCTCGCCCCGGCTGGCCGCCACCCGTCGGCGTCGGGCGTCGCCCTGTCCGGTCGGTCGTCCGGCGCTGCCCCGGCGCGCGCGGAGGCGATCGAGCTCATCGGTGTCGAGCCGGTCCACCACCACGGTGATGTGGGCCGTGCGCTTGTTGATGCGGGTGGCTCGTCCCCTGGCCCGGGGGCGGAAGCGCTTCAGCGTCGGGCCCTCGTCGGCGTAGCAGGCCGCCACGAAGAGCTCGTCGGGGCGCTGGGAGTCGTTGTGCTCTGCGTTGGCGACCGCCGACCGGAGCACCTTGCGGATCTCACGGGCCGCGGCGCGTGGCGTGAACCGCAAGATCTCGTCAGCCTCGACGACGTGCTTGCCACGCACGAGGTCGAGCACCGGGCGGACCTTGCGGGCCGACATGCGGACGAAGCGGGCCTGGGCGCGGGTCCCAGCAGCGGTGGTCGGCATCAGCGCCGGCCCTTCCCGCCGCGCTCCTGGCCGGCGTGGAACCGGAACGTGCGGCTCGGCGCGAACTCACCGAGCTTGTGGCCGACCATCGATTCGGTGATGTACACCGGCACGTGCTTGCGCCCGTCGTGCACAGCGATCGTGTGACCGACCATCTCGGGGATGATCGTCGAGCGGCGCGACCACGTCTTGACCACGAGCTTGTCGTTGGCGGCGTTGAGGGCGTCCACCTTCTTCAAGAGGTGGTCGTCGACGAACGCACCCTTCTTCAGGCTGCGGGGCATCGCATCACCTCCGGGCGCCGCGGGTCCGGCGGCGTCGCACGATCAGATCATCGGACTTGTTCTTGCGAGCTCGGGTGCGGCCCTCGGGCTTGCCCCACGGTGACACCGGGTGGCGTCCGCCAGAGCTCTTGCCCTCGCCGCCACCGAGGGGGTGGTCGACGGGGTTCATCGCCACGCCGCGGGTCTGGGGACGTACGCCCTTCCAACGGTTGCGGCCGGCCTTGCCGATCTTGACGAGGTCGGCCTCGGCGTTGCCGACCGACCCGACGGTGGCTCGGCAGTCGAGCAGGACCCGACGCATCTCGGTGCTGGGGAGGCGCAGGGTGGCGTATTCGCCGTCCTTGGCCACGAGCTGGACGCTGGCGCCGGCCGCCCGTGCCATCTGGCCGCCCTTGCCGGGCCGCATCTCGACGTTGTGCACGACGGTGCCGACGGGGACGAACCGGAGGGCCATGGCGTTGCCCGGGGCGATCTCTGAACCCTGGCCCGACTGGATGATGACCCCCGGCGCCACACCGGCGGGGGCGAGGATGTACCGCTTCTCGCCGTCGTGGTAGTGCAGCAGCGCCAGCCGGCAGTTGCGGTTCGGGTCGTACTCGATGTGCGCGACCGTGGCGGGCACGCCGTCCTTGTCACGGCGCCAGTCGACCTGGCGGTACCGCTGCTTGTGCCCGCCGCCGCGGTGGCGCGACGTGATGCGGCCGTGGGCGTTGCGGCCACCTGAGCTCGACTTCTTGGCGAGCAGCGATCGCTCGGGGTGGTCCCGGGTGATCTCGGAGAAGTCGGCCGAGGTCTGGAAGCGTCGGCCGGCGCTGGTGGGCTTGCGGTTGCGGATCCCCATGATCAGGCCTCGAAGATGTCGATCTTGTCGGCATCGTCGGCGTGGACGGTCACCAGGGCCCGCTTGGTGTCGGGGCGCGTGGAGAACGTCAGCCGACGGCGGTTGCGCACCCGCTTGCCGGAACGGTTCATGGTGTTGACCTTGGTGACCCTCACGTCGAAGATCCGCTCGATGGCGTTGCGGATCTCGGGCTTGGACGCCCGGGGATCGACACGGAAGGTGAACACGTTGCGCTCGAGCAGGTCGTAGCTCTTCTCGCTGACGACCGGCTCGTAGATGATGTCTCGAGGGTCCGTGCCGCTGCGACTCATGACGGGCGCTCCTCATCGACGATCGGGTCGGCGTCGGCTGCGACGGGCTCGTCGGTCTCGGCGACGGCTGCGTCCGGTCCGAGGTCGACGACCGGGGCCGCGTCGGCCAGCGGCGCCTCGACGGGGTCGACCTCTGCGCGCTGTGCTGCTGAGCCCACCGCTGCGGGGACGTCGAGGCCCTCGGCGGGCGGCGGCGTCGCCTCCGGGTCGGTGGTGGGTTCGGCCAGCGGAAGGCTGTCGCGCGTGAAGACGACCCAGTCGTTGCGCAGGACGTCATAGGTGTTCAGCTGGGTCGAATCGAGCAGCTGCACCTGGGGGAGGTTCCTGAAGCTGCGACCGACGACGTCGTCGTCGGGGCCGAGCACGACCAGCACGCGACCGCCCAGGCCGAGGGTCTCGATGAAGCGGCGAGCGGCGCGGGTGCTCGGAGCGTCGAAGCTCCACCGGTCGACCACCACGACCCGGCCCCCGACGGCGCGATCGGACAGCGCCCCCTTCAGGGCCAGGCGGGTCACCTTCTTGTTGACCTTCTTCGAGTGGTCACGGGGCTTGGGACCGTGGGCCACACCACCGCCGGTGAACTGAGGGGCGCGGATGGAGCCCTGACGGGCCCGACCGGTGCCCTTCTGGCGGTACGGCTTGGCGCCGCCACCGGCCACCTCGGCCCTGGTCTTGGTGCTGTGGGTGCCGGAGCGGGCCGCAGCGAGCTGGGCCACGACGACCTGGTGCATCACCCCGATGTTGGGCTCGACCCCGAAGATCTCGTCGGGGAGCTCGATCGACCCGGCCGTGCCGCCGTCCTGGGTCCTCACGTCGACGTCGGACACCTCAGCCGCCCTTCACCGCGTCGCGCACCACGATGACCCCGCCCTTGGGGCCCGGCACCGCACCCCGCACGAGCAGCAGCTCGTGCTCGGCGTCGGTGCGCACGACCTCGAGGTTCAGCGTCGTCACCTTCTGGTGGCCCATCTGCCCTGCCATCCGCTTGCCCTTGAAGATGCGAGCGGGCGTCGCACAGGCCCCGACCGACCCCGGGGCCCGGTGGATGCGGTGCGCACCGTGGGTTGCCTTCTGGCCCGAGAAGTTGTGCCGCTTCATCGTGCCGGCGAACCCCTTGCCCTTGGACACGCCGGTGACGTCGACGCGCTCGCCGGCGGTGAACGTGTCGACGCCGACGGTCTGGCCGGGTGTGAAGTCGGTGACGTCGTCGAGGCGCAGCTCGACCAGGCGCTGGCCCGCCGCCACCCCGGCCTTGGCGTAGTGCCCCGCCACCGGCTGGGTCAGCGTGGTGGACCGGCGCTCGCCGTAGGTGACCTGGAGGGCGCTGTAGCCGTCGACGTCGGGGGTCTTGACCTGCACGACCCGCAGCGGACGGACGCGCACGACGGTCACGGGGACGACCTTGTTCTCGTCGTCCCACAACTGGGTCATGCCGACCTTCTCGCCAACGACTGCCTTGGTCGCCACGTGGGGCCCTTTCGGTGTGCGATCGAGTCGCTGGTCGAGCGGGGGGGCCCGCTCACGCGAACGCTCCGCCGGCAACGGGATCGCACGGCGGAGCGTCTGCTCGGTTGTGCTGTCGGGTTCCCCACGACGGGGCCTGGACAGACGTCGGTTCGTCGTCGGGCCCATCCGTCGACGTCACGGCGCCGGGCCCCTGCCCCAACGAGGGCAACGACGAGACGCTACCGTCGCCGGGCGCTCATCACAAGGCGGCCCGGCCCCGCCCGCCGGCCCGGTCATCACGAGGCGGCCCGGCCCTCGCTCGGCCGCTCGGGCGACACACCGCTAGCGGCGGGTCGCCCGGGTGAAGCGCCGGGCGGACAACGGGGCGAAGACCGCCACGGTGAGCAGCACCCAGCCCACGGTGTAGAGGATGGGGTGCTGCAGCGACCAGACGTCGGGCGCCATCGCACCCTCGGGGAGGTTGTCGAAGAGCTCGCGGGTGGCCTGGGTCACCGATGACACCGGGTTCCACTCGGCGAAGGTCCGCAACACGGCCGGCAGGTTGTCTGAGGGCACGAACGTGTTGGCGATGAAGGTGAGGGGGAACAGCACCATGAACGTGGCGTTGTTGATGACCTCGACGCTCGGGACGATCAAGGCGACGTAGGCCATGATCCATGACACGGCGTAGGCGAACAGCAGCAGCAGCCCGAAGCCGACGACGGCGTCGAACACCGAACCCCGGATGCGCCAGCCCACGGCCAGCCCAGCGACGACCATGACCGCCAGCGACGCCACGTTGTAGATGACGTCGCTCAACGTACGGCCGACGAGCACCGCCCCGTGCACCATCGGCAACGAGCGGAACCGGTTGATCACCCCCTTCTCGACGTCCTCGGCGATGCCGAGCGCGGTGAACGTGGAGCCGAACGTCACCGTCTGGGCGAACACGCCGGCGATGAGGAACTCGCGGTAGCTGATGCCGGGGACGTCGATCGAGTCGCCGAAGACGTAGGCGAACAGCAGGACGAACATGATGGGCGAGATCAAGACGAAGACGAGCACCTCTGGCACGCGCCGGATCTTGATGACGTTGCGCCGGGCCATGACCGCCACGTCGCCGAGCGCCTCGCGTAGCGTCGATCGCCGTCTGGCCGTCGGCGCCAGAGGCGCCGTCGCCCCCGCTCGTGCCGCCGCCTCGGTCGAGGTGGGTGCGCTCATCTCGTGGCCTCCATCGCTCGCTCCTCGGCGTCGTCGGTCTTGGGTTCGGCGACGTGGCCGGTCAGGTTCAAGAACACGTCGTCGAGGGTGGGGCGCCGCAGTCCGACCTCCCCGACCTGGATGCCCCGCTCGTCGAGCGCCCCCAGGACCGCGCGCAGGGCAGCGGCGCCCCCCTCGACCGGGGCGAGCACGCGCGAGGTGTGGGCTTGCACCTCGATGTCACCTGAGGCGTGGGCCTCGAGGGCCCGCCGGGCGTCATCGAGTCGAGCCGGGTCGACGACGACCAGATCGATCCGTTCGCCGCCCACCTCGGTCTTGAGGCGGTCGGCGGAGCCCCGGGCGATGGCGACGCCGTGGTCGATGACGACGACCTCGTCGGCGAGCTGGTCGGCCTCTTCGAGGTACTGGGTGGTGAGCAGCAGGGTCGTCCCCGCCCCCACCAGCTCCCGGATGGTGGCCCACAGCCCGAGGCGGCTGCGCGGATCGAGCCCGGTGGTCGGTTCGTCCAAGAAGAGCACCGGCGGTTCGCCCACGAGCGCTCCGGCGAGGTCGAGGCGACGGCGCATGCCTCCCGAGTAGGTCTTGACCGGGCGGTCAGCGGCGTCGACGAGGTCGAAGCGCTCCAGCAGCTCAGATGCCCTGCTGCGGGCTCGGCGCCGGCCGAGGCGATAGAGGCGGCCGATCATGTCGAGGTTCTCGAACCCGGTCAGCACCTCGTCGACTGCGGCGTACTGACCTGACAGCCCGATGCGGCGACGCACGCCCACCGGATCGGTGCGCAGATCGACCCCGGCCACCGTCGCCTCGCCCTCGTCGGGCACGAGCAGTGTGGACAAGATCGAGACCGCCGTCGTCTTGCCCGCCCCGTTGGGCCCCAGCAGCCCGAGCACCGTGCCCTCGGGTACCACCAGGTCCAGGCCGGCGAGGGCGAGGACGTCCCCGTAGCGCTTCGAGAGACCACGGGCCTCGATGCCAGGACGCATCGTCCCATCGTCGCAGGCCCTGGCCGTTCGGCGATGGCGTTTCCCGCCGCGCCGGCCATCCCGGTCACGCCACTCCGATTCCGGGCACGCGCTGGCGCACCCGGCCTACCCTCGCGGCATGGATGGGCGTCTGGTGGCCATCGACGTCCACCCCGTCAAGTCGTGCCGGCGGGTCGCTCTCGACGTCGTCGTGGTCACCGAGGCCGGGTTGGCCGGCGACCGGCGGTGGCAGGTCGTCGACGACGAAGGCGGGCCGCTGACCCAACGGACCCATCCTCAGCTGGCTGTCGTCGAGGCGACCGTGACAGCCGACGGCGGACTGACCCTCACCGCACCCGGTCGCGAGGCGCTCGACGTCGCCGCGCCGGGCACCGGTGACCTCACGGTGCGGTCCAAGCCGGGGCTGGAGGTGACGGTTGCCGACGCCGGCGACGCCGCCGCCGTGTGGTTCGCCGCCCTGCTCGGCGAACCGACCCGGCTGGTCGGGCTGACCGAGCGATCCGATCTGCGCCTGCCCGCCGAGCTCGGCCTGTGGGACCAGCCCATCGGGCTCGTGGACGCCGCACCGGTGGTGGTGGCCTCGGCGGCCTCGCACCGATGGTTGGCCGAGCGAGCCGCCGAACCCTTCGGCATCGAGCGGTTCCGTTCGAACCTCGTCGTCGAGGTTGACGAGCCCTGGGTGGAGGACACCTGGTACCGCTTCACGATCGGCGGCGCCGAGCTGGTCGGCCACCTGCCGTGGCCACGCTGCGCCATCCCCCAGGTCGACCAGGACACCGGGACCCGGTGCACCGAGCCGGCCCGGGTGCTGCGCTCCCACCGCTGGTGCGCCGATGCCGCGGGCGCCCCGGCCGCCGCCCGTCCGCTGCTGGAGGGCAACGCCCTGTTCGGCCTGGCCTGCGCCATCGGCCCCGTCGGGGCCATCCTGCGGGTCGGCGACCCGGTCACCGTCCTCGAGACCTCCCCGCCGCTGCTCCCCCCACCGCACTGACGGCGGCTGAAGCCGGCCGGGGCCCGACGACGAGCGGGCGGGGGAGCACCATCGGCGAGCGAGGACCTCGGCGCGCAGCCCGCCGCCCCCTCCTCCGGTCATGGGGAGCGGCCCGACGACGCGAGGACGGGCGGGGCGACCTCTGCCAGCGAGGACTTCGGCGCGCAGCCCGCCGCAGCTGGCGGAGGTCGCCCCGCCCGTCCGTCACGAGGGCCACGGGGACCCCTAGGTCTGGATCTTGATCTCGATGTCGACGCCAGCCGGCAGGTCCAAGCGCTGCAGCGAGTCCACCGTCTTGGCGGTCGGCTCGACGATGTCGATGAGCCGCTTGTGCACCCGCATCTCGAAGTGCTCCTGGGAGTCCTTGTACTTGTGGGGGCTCCGCACGACCGTGAAGCGATGCTTCTCGGTCGGCAGCGGGATCGGGCCCCGGAACGAGGCCTGGGTGCGGGTCACGGTCTCGACGATCTTCTTCGCCGACTCGTCCAAGACGTTGTGGTCGTACGCCTTCAACTTGATGCGGATCTGCTGCTTGGCCGCCATCTACTTGGTGATCTTGGTGACGCGGCCGGCGCCGACGGTGCGGCCACCCTCACGGATGGCGAAGCGCAGCCCCTCGTCCATGGCGATGGGCGCCCCGAGCGTGACCGTCAGGTCGGTGTTGTCGCCGGGCATGCACATCTCGGTGCCCTCCGGCAGGGTGATCGAGCCCGTCACGTCGGTGGTGCGGAAGTAGAACTGGGGCCGATACCCGTCGAAGAAGGGCTTGTGGCGCCCGCCCTCGTCGGTGGTCAGCACGTACACCTGCGCTTCGAACTCGGTGTGAGGGGTGATCGACCCGGGCTTGGCCAGCACCTGTCCACGCTGCACCTCTTCCTTCTTGGTGCCTCGCAGCAACACGCCGACGTTCTCACCGGCACGACCCTCGTCGAGCATCTTGCGGAACATCTCGACACCGGTCACCGTGGTCTTGGTCGTGTCCTTGATGCCGACGATCTCCACCTCGTCGCCGACCTTGACGATGCCCTGCTCGATGGCGCCCGTCACCACCGTGCCGCGCCCGGTGATCGTGAAGACGTCCTCGATCGGCATCAGGTACGGCTTGTCGGTGTCGCGCTCGGGCTCGAGCACCCACTCGTCGACGGCGTCCATGAGCTCGATGATCTTGTCGCCCCACTCCCCCGAGGAGTCCTCGAGGCCCTTGAGGGCGCTCACCTGGATCACGGGACAGTCGTCACCGGGGAACTCGTACTCGGTGAGCAGCTCACGGACCTCGAGCTCGACGAGCTCGAGCAGCTCCTCGTCGTCGACCATGTCGACCTTGTTGAGGGCGACGACGATGCGGGGCACGCCCACCTGGCGGGCGAGCAGCACGTGCTCACGGGTCTGGGCCATCGGGCCGTCAGCCGCACTGATCACCAGGATCGCGCCGTCGACCTGGGCGGCGCCGGTGATCATGTTCTTGATGTAGTCGGCATGACCGGGCATGTCGACGTGGGCGTAGTGGCGGGCTGTGGTCTCGTACTCGACGTGAGCGATCGAGATGGTGATGCCCCGCTCCTTCTCCTCGGGCGCCTTGTCGATCTCGTCGAACGGGGTCGCCACCGGCGAGATCCCCCGGTCGGCCAGCACGCGGGTGATGGCCGCGGTCAGCGTGGTCTTCCCATGATCCACGTGGCCCATCGTCCCCACGTTGACGTGGGGCTTGGTCCGCTCGAACTTTGCCTTGGACATGGATCTCAGCTTCCTTCTCGCGCAGCCCGTCTGGGCGATGTCGGTGGATCGGTGGATGGGGTCGGGGCGTTGCCCGGGATCACTCGCCGCGCACGCGGGCGATGATCTCCTCGGCGATGGACTTGGGAACCTCTTGGTAGGACCCGAAGTGCATGGAGTGGTTGGCGCGCCCCTGGGTCTTGGAGCGCAGGTCGTTCGCGTAGCCGAACATCTCTGACAGCGGCACCTCAGCTTGGATCACCTGGCTGTTGCCTCGGCTCTCCATCTTGCCGACCTTGCCACGCCGGCTGTTCAGGTCGCCGATGACGTCGCCCATGTAGTCCTCGGGGGTGGTGACCTCGACGCTCATGACCGGCTCGAGGATGACGGGACCGGCCTGGCGGACCGCCTCGCGGAACACCATCTGACCGGCGATCTTGAACGCCATCTCCGACGAGTCGACGTCGTGGTAGGAGCCGTCGACGAGGCTGACCTTCATGTCGACGGTGGGGAACCCCGCCAACACGCCGTTCGTCATCGAATCCTGGAACCCGGCGTTGACCGAGGGGATGTACTCCTTGGGGATCGAACCGCCCTTGATGGCGTCGTCGAACTCGTAGCCGCCGCCGGGCCCCGTCGGCTCGAGATCGATGACCACATCGGCGAACTGGCCCGAGCCACCGGTCTGCTTCTTGTGGCGGTAGCGCACGCCCTTGACCGGGGTCGTGACCGTCTCGCGGTAGGCGACCTGGGGCTTGCCGACGGTGGCGTCGACGCGGAACTCACGCAGCATGCGGTCGACGAGGATCTCGAGGTGCAGCTCGCCCATGCCCGAGATGACCGTCTGGCCGGTCTCTTCGTCGCTGCGCACCCGGAACGTGGGGTCCTCGTCAGACAGCGAGGCGAGGGCCTTGCCCATCTTGTCCTGGTCGGCCTTGGAGCGGGGCTCGACCGCGACGTGCACGACCGGCTCGGGGAAGGTGAGGGTCTCGAGCACGATGGCGTCGACCGGATCGCACAGGGTGTCGCCGGTCTTGGCGCCCTTCATGCCGATGAGGGCCACGATGTCACCGGCGACCGCAGCGTCGCGCTCCTCGCGCTTGATGGCGTGCATCTGGAGGATGCGACCCACCCGCTCCTTGGTGCCCGTGGTGCTGTTGAGGACCTGTGAGCCCTTCTCGAGGCGACCCGAGTAGACGCGCACGTAGACGAGCTTGCCCTTGGACTCGGGGTCGGTGGCGATCTTGAACGCCAGGCCGGAGAAGGGAGCGTCGCTGCGAGCCTCGCGCTCGACGGTCTCCTCGCCCTTGAGGTCGGTGCCCGTCACCGGCGGCAGGTCGAGGGGGGAGGGCAAGTAGTCGAGCACGGCGTCGAGCAACGGCTGGACGCCCTTGTTCTTGTAGGCGCTCCCGGTCATCACGGGCACGAAGCGACCAGCGATCGTGCCCCGTCGGAGGGCGGCCCTCAGCTCGGCGGGGGTGACCTCCTCATCACCGAGGTACTTCTCGGCGATGGCATCGTCGGTGTCGCTGACCAGGTTCATCAGCTCGTCGCGGTACTCAGCGGCCTTCTCGGCCAGGTCGTCGGGGATGGGGACGACGTCCCAGCTGGCGCCGAGGTCCTCGCCCTTCCAGACGAGGGCGTGCATCTCGACGAGGTCGACCACCCCTGCGAAGTCGCCCTCTGACCCGATCGGCAGCTGCAGCACGACGGGGTTGGCGCCCAGGCGATCGACGATGGAGGCGACGCCACCGTAGAAGTCGGCGCCGGTGCGGTCCATCTTGTTGATGAAGCAGATGCGGGGGACGTTGTACTTGTCGGCCTGGCGCCACACCGTCTCGGACTGCGGCTCGACACCGGCCACCCCGTCGAACACCGCCACGGCCCCGTCGAGCACGCGCAGCGACCGCTCGACCTCGACCGTGAAGTCGACGTGGCCGGGGGTGTCGATGATGTTGATGACGTGGTCGTTCCAGATGCACTTGGTGGCAGCGGAGGTGATCGTGATGCCACGCTCCTGCTCCTGTTCCATCCAGTCCATCGTGGCCGAGCCCTCGTGGACCTCACCGATCTTGTAGTTGACGCCGGTGTAGTAGAGGATCCGCTCGGTCGTGGTCGTCTTGCCGGCATCGATGTGGGCCATGATGCCGATGTTGCGGAGGGTCTCGAGGGGTTCGCGAGCCATGGGGTCTCTTCGTCAGTGTGGGAAGGGTGGGGACGTGTCCAGTGTGCCGGGCCCGGCGTCCGTCCCGGCGTCGGTGCTCACCAGCGGTAGTGAGCGAAGGCCTTGTTCGCCTCGGCCATGCGGTGGGTGTCCTCGCGGCGCTTGACCGCGGCGCCCACGCCGTTGGAGGCGTCGAGGATCTCGTTGGCCAGGCGGTCGGCCATCGACCGCTCGCGCCGAGCCCGGCTGTACTGCACGATCCAGCGGATGGCCAGCGTCGTGGCACGACGGGGGCGCACCTCGACAGGCACCTGGTAGGTGGCACCACCCACCCGGCGGCTCTTCACCTCGAGCTGGGGCCGAGCGTTCTCGATGGCTCGCTTCAGCAGGGCCAGCGGATCGCCGGACGTCTTGGCCTCGACGATCTCCATCGCCTCGTACACGATGCGCTCGGCCGTGCTGCGCTTGCCGCGCTGGAGGATCTTGTTGACCAGCTGGGTGACGAGCACCGACTTGTGGATGGGATCGGGCTGGAGCTCACGGCGGGGGGCCGCTCCGCGACGGGGCATGGCTAGCCCTCCTTCTTGGCGCCGTAGCGGCTTCGGGCCTGCTTGCGGTTGGCGACGCCCGAGGTGTCCAGCGCGCCGCGGATGACCTTGTAGCGAACCCCCGGAAGGTCCTTCACGCGTCCGCCGCGGACGAGCACGATCGAGTGCTCCTGGAGGTTGTGCTTCTCACCCGGGATGTAGGCCGTGACCTCGATGCCGCTCGTCAGGCGCACGCGGGCCACCTTGCGCAGGGCGGAGTTCGGCTTCTTGGGGGTGTTCGTGTACACCCGGGTGCACACGCCCCGGCGCTGCGGAGAGCCCTTGAGCGCGGGCGTCTTGCCCTTCTTGGGCTTCGACTGGCGGCCCTTGCGGACCAGCTGCTCGATCGTGGGCACAGACAGCACTCCGGAGGAGGACAGGGGAACGGGCGGACGCCGGGATCGACCGGCGACCAGAGGCAGCACGCGACGAACGCATCGATGCCAACGGCGCATGTTACGGCCAGCGAACGATGCCAGCAACCCGCCGAGCGCAGGGCCCGTCGCCGCCCTCTGACGCCAGCCCTGGGTGCACCCGGGGCACGTCAGCTCGAGTCGTCGACGACGCCGTCAGGCGGGCCCTCGGTCAGAGGCGAGGCCGCCTCAGGCGCCACGGTGGTCGGGGGGAAGGGGCCAGCGGTCGCTTCGAGCACCTCCTGGACGACCGCGTCGACCTCCGCGGCGTCGCGCCCGGCGGCCAGCACGAAGAGGTCGTCGAGGCGCCAGAGGACGTGGTGGCGGGCCGAGCCAGGACCAGCGGTGGAGAACCGGGTCGTGAGCACCGAGCCCACCAGCGCTTCGGTCGGTGCTGCGCTGGCGCCATCGGTCGCAGCGTCGCGCAACGTGTCGCGCCACTCGGGATCGAGGGCGACGGAGGGATCCACGGCGATGGCCACCAGCACGACGCCGGCATCGGCGGCTGAGGGGTCGGACCCGGCGGGACCGGCGGCGAGCGCTCGACGCACCTGCACCCCGGTGACGACCCCGGCCAGGCGCTCGTCACCGAGGAACTGCACCTGCACGGTCGCCACGACGTCGGGGTCGAGCTCGGCGAGGTCGAAGCCGTCACCGAGCGCAGCGGGGAAGGCGTCCAGGGCGCCCTGGCCGTCGTCGTTCCGTTCGGTCGGCGGAGCGACCTCGACCGGGGTGACCTCGATGCCGGGGACGGCGTCGGCGGGCCCGGCTGGCGAGCGGGTCGTCGTGGAGGCCTCTTGCGGGGCGCCAGCGTCGTCCCCTGAGCAGGCCGCCAGCGTCGTCGCCGCAACCGAGAGGACCGCACCGGCCAGGATCCGGCGACACCGCCGGCGGGGGCGCGCCCCACCCGCGGCGGCAGTTCCGTCGCGGGTGGGGCGCGCCAGCAGTTCGAACCGGGTCAGCCCCGGGTGTCGTCGACCAGCTCGACGACCTCGTTGTCGGTGCCCGTCGGGGCGACGGCCTCGCCGACCAACGGCCCTTGCATCGAGGCGAGCCACTCGGCGCCGTCCTGATCAGCGTCCGAGCTCCAGTACTGCATCGGCTGGTAGTCCGGAGCGGTGGTGCGGATGTCGTTGTAGACGCCCATGCCCGTGCCGGCCGGGATCAGCTTGCCGATGATGATGTTCTCCTTGAGCCCGATCAGCTGATCGCTGCGGGACTCGATCGCCGCCTCGGTCAGCACTCGGGTGGTCTCCTGGAACGAGGCCGCCGACAGCCAGGAGTCGGTGGCCAGCGACGCCTTGGTGATCCCCATGATGACCGGGCGGCCCTGGGCCGGTGACGCCCCGTCAGCCACGATCCGCCGGTTGGTGTCGGCGAAGACCCGGGAGTCGACCTGTTCACCGGGCAGCAACGGCGACTCGCCGGCCTCGGCCACGAGCACCCGACGCGTCATCTGTCGCACGATCAGCTCGATGTGCTTGTCGTGGATCGAGACGCCCTGGTCCCGGTAGACCTTCTGCACCTCGTCGACGAGGTACTGCTGGGTCTCCCGGATGCCCCGGATCTCCATCAGCTCCTTGGGGTCGCGAGCGCCCTCGACGATGGCATCCCCGGCGCGCACCTCCTGGCCGTCGGTGACGTTCAGGCGGGTCTGGGAGGGCACGGTGTAGGTGATCTCCTCGCCTTCGTTGGTCGTCACGGTGATGACCCGACCTCGGCCCTCGTCCTCGCCGATGCGCACCACGCCCGAGCTCGTCGACAACGTCGCCTTGCCCTTGGGGGTGCGGGCCTCGAACAGCTCGACCACGCGGGGCAGACCGCCGGCGATGTCAGAACCGGCGACCCCGCCGGTGTGGAACGTCCGCATCGTGAGCTGGGTGCCCGGCTCGCCGATCGACTGGGCAGCGATCACGCCGACCGCCTCGCCCACCTCGATCAGCTTGCCGGTGGCCAGCGAGCCGCCGTAGGCCTTGGCCGACACGCCGATCACCGAGTCGTCGGTCAGCGGGGACAGCACCCGCACCCGGGTGACGCCGGGATCGTCGCGCAGGCGGTCCATCTCGGGCTCAGCGACCAACGTGCCGGCGGGCATGATCGACCCGTCGGACATGGCGACGTCGTCGGCGAGCGTCCGGCTGAACAGGCGCGTCTCGAGGTAGGTGCGCTTGTCGCCGGCGTCAGGGCCGATGTCGTCGAGCCAGATCCCACGCACCGGTCCGCCCCGCTCGAAGGGGTCCTCGTCGTTGATGATGAGCTCCTGGGCGACATCGACGAGACGCCGGGTCAGGTAGCCCGAGTCGGCGGTGCGCAGCGCGGTGTCGACCAGGCCCTTGCGAGCGCCCGGCGTGGCGATGAAGTACTCGAGCATCGCCAGGCCCTCGCGGAAGTTGGACTTGATGGGGCGGGGGATCATGTCGCCGCGGGGGTTGGCGACGAGCCCTCGCATGCCGGCGATCTGGCGGACCTGCATCATGTTTCCGCGGGCGCCGGATCCGACCATCATCTCGATCGGGTTGAAGCGGCGCGCCTTCAAGCTGCGCTCCATGGCCTCGCGCACCTCGTCGGTGGCGGTCGTCCAGATCTCGACCTCCTTCTGGCGACGTTCGCCGTCGGTGATGATCCCCCGGCGGAACTGCTGCTCGACCTTCTGGGCCTCGGTCTCGTGGCGGTCGAGGATCTCGGCCTTCTCGACCGGGGTGGCGATGTCGTCGATCGAGACCGTCAGACCTGACTGCGTGGCGAAGCGGTAGCAGAGGTCCTTGATCTGGTCGAGGCTCTGGGCCACCACGTGGAGGGGGTACTGGTCTGACAGCGCCCGCACCAGGTTGCCCATGTCGCGCTTGCGCACCGGCTGGGTGGTCGGCGGGAAGTCCTCGGGGAGGGTCTCGTCGAGCATGACCCGGCCCGCAGTGGTGGACAGGTAGGTCCCGTCCTCCTGGCGGTACTTGGTCGATCGCAGCTCGATCGGTGCGTGCAGCCCGATCACGCCGTCCTCGTAGGCCCGCTTGACCTGCCAGTCGTGGCGGAAGATCTTGCCGGCGCCCGGCTCGTCCTCGACGAGGTCGGTCAGGTAGAAGCCACCGATGATCATGTCCTGGGAGGGCACGGTCATCGGGCGGCCGTCGGCGGGCGACAAGATGTTGTTGGCGCTCAGCATCAGGACGCGGGCCTCGGCCTGGGCCTCGGCTGACAGCGGCAGGTGCACCGCCATCTGGTCACCGTCGAAGTCGGCGTTGAACGCCGTGCAGACCAGCGGGTGGATCTGGATGGCCTTGCCCTCGACGAGGACCGGCTCGAAGGCCTGGATGCCGAGGCGGTGCAGCGTCGGCGCCCGGTTCAACATCACCGGGTGCTCCTTGATCACGTCTTCGAGCACGTCCCACACCTGCGGGCGACGCCGCTCCACCATGCGCTTGGCCGACTTGATGTTCTGGGCCAACTCCTCGTCGACGAGCTTCTTCATGACGAAGGGCTTGAACAGCTCGAGGGCCATCAGCTTGGGCAGCCCGCACTGGTGCAGGCGCAGGGTCGGACCCACCACGATGACCGAGCGGCCCGAGTAGTCGACTCGCTTGCCGAGCAGGTTCTGGCGGAAGCGCCCCTGCTTGCCCTTCAACATGTCCGACAGCGACTTGAGCGGGCGGTTGCCCGGGCCGGTGACGGGACGACCGCGGCGGCCGTTGTCGAACAGCGCGTCGACCGCCTCCTGCAGCATCCGCTTCTCGTTGTTCACGATGATCTCAGGCGCCCCGAGATCGAGCAGCCGCTTCAGGCGGTTGTTGCGGTTGATGACCCGTCGGTACAGGTCGTTGAGGTCAGAGGTGGCGAACCGACCACCGTCGAGCTGCACCATCGGGCGCAGGTCCGGCGGGATCACCGGCACGGCGTCGAGGATCATGGCGCCGGGGTCGTTGACACGTCGCCCGTGATCGTCGCGCCGGTTGAACGCAGACACGATCTTGAGTCGCTTGATCGCCTTCTGCTTGCGCTGGGCTGACAGGGGCTTGACGCCTTCGGCGGGGTCGACCTGCTCGCGCAGCTTGACCTCTTCGTCGTCGAGGTCGAGGCGGGTCATCAGCTGTGCGATCGCATCGGCGCCCATGCCGCCCTCGAAGTAGTCCCCGTAGCGATCGACGAGCTCGCGCCAGAGCTGCTCGTCCTCGATGATCTTGCGTGAGTGCAGGTCCTTGAACTCGTCGAACACTCGCTGGACCAGCTCGGCCTCGGCCTCGAACTCCTCGCGCAGCGCAGTCACGTCCTTCTCGGCGTCACGGCGTCGGGCGTTGATGTCTTTGTCCTTGGCACCGTCGGCTTCGAGGGCGCTGACCTCGTCCTCGAGCTCCTGGAAGCGCTTCTCGATCTCGACGTCTCGCTCGGAGTTGATGACGTCGAGCTCTTCGCGCATCTCGGCTTCGAGGCTCTCGAGCGCCTCGTGACGCGCCTCGTCGTCGACCCAGACCACCAGGTTGGCTGCGAAGTAGATGACCCGCTCGAGCTGCTTGGCCTTCAGCTCCTCCTTGGTCTCGGTGCCCGAGAGGAGGTACGCCAGCCACGAACGGGTGCCGCGCAGGTACCAGATGTGCACGACGGGGGCGGCCAGCTCGATGTGGCCCATGCGGTCACGACGGACCTTCGAGCGCGTGACCTCCACACCGCAGCGCTCACAGATGATGCCCTTGAACCGCACCCGCTTGTACTTGCCACAGGCGCACTCCCAATCCTTGGTCGGACCGAAGATCTTCTCGCAGAAGAGCCCGTCCTTCTCCGGCTTGAGGGTGCGGTAGTTGATGGTCTCGGGCTTCTTGACCTCGCCGTTGGACCACATGCGGATGGACTCCGCGGTGGCGAGACCGATCTTGAGGTCGGAGAACTCGTTGACGTCGACTGAGGGCACGTCAGCTCCTGGGGGCGCGGGGGCGGGCGAAGGCGTTCGAGACGGGGTCGGCGGTGGCGGTGGCGGTGGCGGTGGCGGTGGCGGTGGCGGTGAGCATCAGAGGCGGATGCCCGCCCGATCGTCTTCGTCGGTGCCCCGCTCAGGCCGGGAGATGTCGATGCCGAGCGCCATGTCGATGCGGTCGACCTCGTCGTCGATGCCCTGCATGTCGACCTCGGAGCCGTCGTCTGCGAGCACCTCGACGTTGAGGCACAACGACTGCATCTCCTTGATGAGCACCTTGAAGCTCTCGGGGATGCCGGGCTCGGGGATGTTCTCGCCCTTGACGATGGCCTCGTAGACCTTGACCCGGCCGAGGACGTCGTCGGACTTGATGGTGAGCAGCTCCTGCAGGCAGTACGCCGCCCCGTAGGCCTCGAGGGCCCACACCTCCATCTCACCGAAGCGCTGACCGCCGAACTGGGCCTTACCGCCGAGGGGCTGCTGGGTGATCATGGAGTACGGACCCGTCGAACGAGCGTGGATCTTGTCGTCGACGAGGTGAGCGAGCTTCAGGATGTACTTGTACCCCACGGTGATCGGCTGGTCGTACGCCTCGCCCGTGCGGCCGTTGTACAACGTGGTCTTGCCGTCGGGCTGGATGAGGCGCTCGCCGTCGGCGGTCTCGGGCTCGAGGTTGGTGAGGATGTCCTTGATCGTCGAGTGCGTGCCCGCCAGCTCCTTCTCGTCCCACTTGGCCCCGTCGAACACCGGGGTGGCGATGAAGGTGGCGGGCTCGGTGCGCGGCCGGGTCTTGCGCTCGGTGCCTCGCAACGGCGTCTCGCCCACGTTGCCGTCGGCGGTCTCCCAACCCCATCGGGCGGCGTAGCCGAGGTGAGCCTCGAGCACCTGCCCGACGTTCATCCGCGACGGCACGCCGAGGGGCGACAAGATGATGTCGACCGGGGTGCCATCGGCGAGGTACGGCATGTCCTCCTGGGGCAGGATGCGCGAGATGACGCCCTTGTTGCCGTGGCGTCCGGCGAGCTTGTCGCCCACCGAGATCTTGCGCTTCTGGGCCACGTAGACCCGCACGAGCTCGTTGACCCCGGGCGGCAGCTCGTGGCCCTCGTCGCGGCTGAACATCCGCATGTCGATGACGGTGCCCGCCTCGCCGTGGGGCACCTTCAGCGAGGTGTCGCGCACCTCACGGGCCTTCTCGCCGAAGATCGCCCGCAACAGGCGCTCCTCGGGGGTGAGCTCGGTCTCGCCCTTGGGCGTGACCTTGCCGACCAGCACGTCGCCGGGGGCCACCTCGGCGCCGATGCGGATGATCCCGCGCTCGTCGAGGTCGGCGAGGATGTCGTCGGAGAGGTTGGGGATGTCCCGGGTGATCTCCTCGGGGCCGAGCTTGGTGTCACGAGCGTCGATCTCGTACTCGTGGATGTGGATCGACGTGAGCACGTCGTCACGGACCAGGCGCTCGGAGAGGATGATCGCGTCCTCGAAGTTGTACCCCTCCCACACCATGTACGCCACGAGGAGGTTCTTGCCGAGGGCCAGCTCGCCCTGGTCGGTGGAGGGCCCGTCGGCCATCACCTGACCGGCGGTGACCGGGTCGCCGGCACGCACCAGCGGGCGGTGGTTGATGCAGGTGTCCTGGTTGGACCGGCGGAACTTGGACAGGCGGTGGGTGGTGCGCCCTCGCCCGGCGTAGTCGACGACGATCGAACGCCCGGTGACGTCGACGACGGTGCCGTCGTCGTCGGCCAGCACCACATCGGCCGCGTCGCGCGCCGCCCGCTTCTCGATGCCGGTGCCGATGTAGGGGGCCTCGGGGCGGACCAGGGGCACGGCCTGGCGCTGCATGTTCGCGCCCATGAGCGCCCGGTTGGCGTCGTCGTGCTCGAGGAAGGGGATGAGTGCGGTCGCGACCGACACGATCTGCTTGGGCGAGACGTCCATGAGCTGCACCTCGGCCGGGGGCACGTAGCCCACCTCGGTGGTGGAGGCGAAGTAGGTGTCTCGCTCCATCTGCAGCTGCAGGTCGCCGAGCGTGGCCGCCTGCGGGCTCTTGCGTACGAGCACCCGGTCGTTGCGGAACGAGCCGTCGGCGTCGAGGGGGGCGTTCGCCTGGGCGACGACGTACTCCTCCTCCTCGTCGGCGGTCAGGTACTCGATGTCGTCGGTGACCCGGCCGTCGACGACCTTGCGATATGGCGATTCGAGGAAGCCGAACTCGTTGACCTGCGCGTAGGTGGCCAGGGCGCCGATCAGCCCGATGTTGGGACCCTCGGGGGTCTCGATCGGGCACATGCGCCCGTAGTGCGAGAAGTGCACGTCTCGGACCTCGAAGCCGGCGCGCTCGCGCGACAGCCCGCCCGGACCGAGCGCCGACAGGCGGCGGCGGTGGGTGAGGCCCGACAGCGGGTTCACCTGGTCCATGAACTGCGAGAGCTGCGAGGTGCCGAAGAACTCCTTGATCGCCGCCACCACGGGGCGGATGTTGATCAGGGTCTGTGGGGTAATGGCTTCGACGTCCTGGGTGGTCATGCGCTCTCGCACGACCCGCTCCATGCGGGACAGGCCGATGCGCACCTGGTTCTGGATCAGCTCACCCACCGACCGGATGCGGCGGTTGGCGAAGTGGTCCTGGTCGTCCAGGCGGTACCCGGGCTCGGTCTTGGCCAGGTGCAGCAGGTAGGTGCAGGCGGCCAGGACCTCGCAACGGGCCAGGACGGGCTGGTCGGGGTCGGGGCGATCGAGGTCGAGGCCGAACAGCTCGGAGATCTTCTCGACCTCGGGACCGAGCTTGCGGTTCAACTTGTAGCGCCCGACCCGGCTGAGGCTGTAGCGGCGATCCTCGAAGAAGGCGTTCTGGAAGTAGCTGGCGGCAGCCTCAGGGGTGGGCGGTTCGCCCGGGCGGGCGCGCTTGTAGATCTCGATCAGCGACTCCTCCTCGGTGGGAGCGACGTGCTGATCCTTCTCCCACTGGCCCTCGAGGAAGTCGAAGTGGCGGACGAAGGCCTCGAGGAACCCAGGGTGGCTCTGCTCGTCGAAGCCGAGGGCCCGCAACAGGGTGAACAGCGACAGCCGCCGCTTGCGCGCCACCCGTGCGCCGGCGGTGACGTCCTTGCCGGGCTTCTGCTCGACGTCGAACTCGATCCACTCGCCGCGGTAGGGATGGATGGTGCCGGTCACCAGCTGGTGCTTGGACAGGTTGCGCAGGCGGAACCGCTCGCCGGGCTGGAAGATGACCCCAGGCGAGCGGACCAGCTGGGACACCACGACGCGTTCGGTGCCGTTGATGATGAACGTGCCCTTGTCGGTCATCATGGGGAAGTCCCCCATGAACACCGTCTGCTCCTTGATCTCGCCCGTGTTGGAGTTCATGAAGCGGGCCCGCACGAAGATGGGCGCAGAGAAGGTCATGTCCTTCTCCTTGCACTCCTCGACCGAGAACTTCGGCGGGGGCCGCAGATCCTCGTCGTCGGGGTCGAACTCCAGTTCGAGCTGCAACGCGCCGGTGAAGTCCTTGATGGGACTGATGTCGGCGAAGGCCTCGGCGAGGCCCTTCAGGACGAAGCGCTCGAAGCTCCCCCGCTGGATGGCGATGAGATCGGGAAGCTCGAGGGATTCGTCCAGGTTGCCGAAGCTGAACCGGTCACGGGCGGCACGAGTCGACAAGGCGCACTCCCGGTGCTGGGGGAAACGGGAGTCGAGGGCGCGCAGATCCACGTCGCCGAGACGACGGTGGAGGGAGGGCGCAACACGACACCACGACAGTACCCGACGGCCTGCCCTAGCACAACCCGCTCGCGCTTGACACGCCCCGGCGGGCCGGGCGCCGTGGTGATGGTAAGGGAAACCAGCGGATGGGTCAAGGGTCACCCGCAGCCGACCGACGGGCCGGGCGTGCGCGTCACCCTGTGGCGACGAGCTCCGGGGGGGTCGATCCTGCCGGCGTCGTCGCGGCGGCGGTACCGATCAGCCGTCGGCAGTCGAGGAGCACCACGGGCACGTCGCCCCGGTGGACCATCCCGACCACCCCCTCATCGCCGGCGTCGCGAGCCCAGGGCGCCGGCTCGCACGAGGCGATATCGATGGTCGCCACCTCGGCGACGTCATCGACGAGCAGGCCCACATCGCAGATCTCCTCGCGCAGCACCAGCACGGTGCTCGCGTCGCTGGCGGCTGCGGGGGGCAGGCCGAGACCGCTGCGCACGTCGAAGATCGACAGGAGGCGCCCGCGGACATCTGCGAGTCCCCGGACGTGCGGGGAGGTGCCGGGAGCCGCCCGCACGTCGAGCTCCCTGATGATGCTCTCGACCTCTCGCACCGGCACCGCACACGTCTGAGCGGCGACGCCGAACACGACGGCGTGCATCGGGTCCCCGCCCGTGACGTGATGCATCGACTGCTGCTCCCCGGATCGATCCGTGCGCTCCGCCGGCGGGCGTGTGCGCTGCCCTGTCCGTCGACAGCTCGGGCCACCGGTCAAACCCCTCGGCGACACGAACCGAGGGCGCCGGGGCGACTACTTGAGCTCGACGGTGGCGCCGGCGCCCTCGAGGGCCTCCTTGGCCTTGTCGGCCTCGTCCTTGGCCACGCCTTCGAGCACGGCCTTGGGAGCCCCCTCGACGAGGTCCTTGGCCTCCTTCAGGCCGAGGTTGGTGAGGCCGCGCACCTCCTTGATGACCTGGATCTTCTTGTCGCCGATGCCGGTCAGCACGACGTCGAACTCGTCCTTCTCCTCCTCGGCGGCGGCCTCGGCGCCACCGCCGACCGCGGCCACTCCCGCCATCGCCACGGGGGCGGCTGCGGTCACACCAAAGCGCTCCTCGAAGTCATCGAGCAGCTCCTTCAGCTCGAGCACGGTCATGTTGCCGATGGCTTCGAGGATCTCGTCCTTGGTCATGTCGTTCGTTCCTCTCGTGGGGTGGTGGTGCCGTCGACCAGCGGCGGCAGATGGGCCGACGCCGACCGTGGACGGCCGACGACGGGGCTGGGCGCAGCCGCGCGGCTCAGACGCTCAGGCCGCCTGAGCCGGTTCGCGCTCTGCGATCAGGGCGCTGACGCCGTAGGCGAACTTCGCCACCGTCGCGTTCAACAGGCTGGCCACACGCTGGGACGGCGCCTGCAGCCCGCCGGCGAGACGAGCGAGCAGCTCCTCGCGCGACGGCAGCTCGGCCAGGGCGTCGACCTGGTCGGCATCGATGACGGTGCCGGAGAGCACCGCACCCTTGATCACCAGGTTCGGGTTCGCCCGTGCGAAGTCGCGGAGGGCCTTGGCGACCTTGGCGACGTCGTCACCGACGAAGGCGAGCGCGGTGGGCCCGCTGAGGAGCGGCTCGAGGTCACCCAGCTCGAGCTCTCGGGCCGCCAGACGGACGAGGGTGTTCTTGTAGACGGCGTACGTCCCGCCGGCCGCTCGCAGCTCGCTGCGCAGCGACTGCATGGCCTTCACGTCGAGGCCCCGGTACTCGGTGACGATGGTCGACGTGGCGTCGGACAGGCGCGCTCGCACCTCGTCGACCACTGCGACCTTCTCGGGTCGGGGGGATCGCTCCATGGGTGCACCTCCTCGCGGTGGGGGACGCGTCACCGAGCGGCGAACGCACCCCGCCGGAGCGGAGCCCGTGGTTCGCCTCGTCCGGCGGGCCGGCGGCCCATTCGTGCCCGAGGGCACCGGATGTCTTCGGCACGACGTGTCGTCGTCGGTCACAGCGCAGGGAGCGCCCCACGCTGCGAGATCTGTAGGTCGATGGAGACCGCCCAGGGCGGACCGATCGAGGATAGCGCAAACGCGCGCTACCGGACCGGCGGGCTCAGTCGATGACCTTGGAGCCGTCGAGGCGCACGCCAGGGCCCATCGTGGACGACACCGCCAGCTTCCGCACGTAGCGACCCTTCGCTGAGGCGGGCTTGACCCGCGCCAGCTCGTCGACCACGGCCTGGAAGTTGCGCTCGAGGTCGTCGACCTCGAAGCTCGCCTTGCCGATCCCGACGTGGACGTTGCCGTAGCGGTCGGTGCGGTACTCGACCTTGCCGCCCTTGAACTCCTCGACGGCCCGGGCGACGTCGGTGGTGACCGTGCCGGTCTTGGGGTTGGGCATGAGCCCACGCGGGCCCAGCACCCGGCCGAGCTTGCCCACCCGGGGCATCATCTGAGGTGTGGCGATGGCCACGTCGAAGTCGAGCATGCCCCCCTCGACCTGTGACAGCAGCTCGTCGGCACCGACGTGGTCGGCACCGGCCTCGGTGGCCGCCGCGGCCTCGTCGCCGTCGGCGAACACCGCCACCCGCACGGCCTTGCCCGTCCCGGCCGGCAGCGCCACCGTGCCTCGGACCATCTGGTCGGCCTTGCGGGGGTCGATCCCGAGCTTGAACACCACGTCGACGGACTCGTCGAAGCTGGCCGACGCCAGGCTCTTGACCAGCTCGAGGCCCTGGCGCGGCTCGTGCAGCTGCTCGCGGTCGTAGCGACGTGAGGCGTCGCGGTGCTTCTTGCCTCTTGGCATGTCGGTCTCCTCGCGTGGTCGTGCTCCCTCGGGGACCCGGTCGTCCGGGCGCCGGGGGCGAGGTCCTCCCCCGAGCTGGGCGTGTCCGCCCGGTGTTCAGCGCTCGACGGCGATGCCCATCGAGCGGGCCGTGCCGGCGATCTGGGCCTTGGCCGCCTCGAGATCGTCGGCGTTGAGGTCGGGCATCTTGACCTTGGCGATCTCCGTGAGGGCATCGTCGCCGATGGTCGCGACCGTGGCCGAGCCCGGGGTCTCGGACCCCTTGTCGATCGAGGCCGCCTCACGCAGCAGCACCGGTGTCGGTGGGGTCTTGGTGACGAACGTGAACGTCCGGTCCTCGAAGATCGTGATCTCGACCGGGACGATCGTGCCCCGCTGCGCCTCGGTGGCGGCGTTGTAGGCCTTGCAGAAGTCCATGATGGCCACGCCGTGCGGACCGAGCGCCGTGCCGACGGGCGGCGCCGGTGACGCCTGGCCGGCAGGGATCTGGATCTTGACGAGGGCGGCGACCTTCTTCTTCGCCATGGCAGGCTCCGATCAGGGGGCGGGGGTTGGGGCGGGTGGCGGTCGCACCGGGCCGACAAGGCTCACCGGCGGCGTGGCGCTCTGGTCAGAGCTTGGCGACCTGGCCGAAGTCGAGCTCGACGGGGGTCTCACGTCCGAAGATGTTGACGAGGACCTTCAACTTGAGCTGATCCTCGTTGATGTCTTCGACCGAGCCCTGGAAATCGGCGAAGGGACCCTCCCTCACCCGAACGACCTCGCCCATCTCGTACGCCTGACGGGGCTTGGTGCGCTTGGGTGCCTGCTCGGGGTCGCGATCGGTGCGCAAGAAGCGGTCGACGTCCTTGCGGCTGAGGGCAGACGGCTTGCCGCCCTGGCCGACGAAGCCGGTGACGCCGGGGGTGTTGCGGATCATCGGCCACGACTCGCGATCGAGCTTGCACCGGACCAGCAGGTACCCGGGGAACATCTTCTTCTGCACGACGACCTTCTGGCCGTTGCGGAACTCGGCGACGTCTTCCATCGGGATGACGCAGTCGTGGATCTTGTCCTCCATGTCGAAAGACTGGGTGCGGGCCTCGAGGTTCTGGCGCACCTTCTTCTCGTACCCCGACTGGGTGTGCACGACGTACCACCGGCCCGGCAGGTCATAGGGGCTCACGGTCTCGACCTCGGCGCCCTCGGCCAGCAGCTCGTCTTCGGACATGGCCTCGGCGGCGGCGTCGCCGCCGGTCGCCCCAACGGTGCTGGCCTCGTCGTCGGTGGTCTCGTCGACGGTGGTTCGATCGCCGGCGGCTGCGGCCACGGGGTCGGCGGTGGGGGCCGCTCCGGCTGCGCCCACCTCGTCGACCAGGGTGGCGGCGGCGTCGAGGTCGGCCTCACCGCGGGGCAACGTGTCCTCAGGACCGAGCTCGGCCTCGACGGGGGGTTCTGACGCCACGCCGGGGCGCAGCACGTCGGTGGTGCCGAGGGCGTCGTCGCCGGGGCCGACGATGCCGGCGACGTCGAGGGGATCGGGCACCGCACCGGCCGCTGCGGGATCGGCGTCGGTGGGCACGGGAGCGTGGCCGTCGAGGGCGTCGTCGGTCAGCGCAGGATCGGCGGCCGCCTCACCCGTGGGGGCGGCGTCGGTGAGATCGGTGGGGGGGCGGGGGTCGCCCGTGGCGTCGGTCATGGCGTTCCTGGCCTCAGACGTCGAAGAGCTGCAGCACGGCCTCGCCGAAGAGCAGGTCGAGCCCGGCGATCATGGCCGTGAGGATGATGATGGTGATGAGCACCACGACCGAGTAGTGCACGGTCTCGGGCCGGGTCGGCCACATCACCTTGCGCAGCTCGGCTCGCATCTCGCGCAGGAACTCGAGCGGTCCGGTCCGCTCGCCTGGTGCGGGTCGACCCGAGGTGGCCGGACGCTGGCGCAGCGGGTTGCCCTCGCTGTCGACCTCGCCCTGCCGCTGCAGCAGGCGCCTCGTCTCTCGGTTCATCGCCATGGGCGGTGCTCTCACTCGTGGGATCGATGCTCTGCCGGCGGCGCGTCGACGCACAGGCCGTCGGCAGTTGGCAGGGCAGGAGGGACTCGAACCCCCGACCGTCGGTTTTGGAGACCGATGCTCTACCAACTGAGCTACTGCCCTCGGCCGGCCCCTCACCTTAGCAGCGGCCTCGCGCAGCGGCCCGGCGCCCCCACCCGTCCAGCCGGCCAGCCGTCCGCGCCCCGGCTGCTGCGGCGGCCGCACCGGCGGGGATCGGTCTCGGGGGATGTCGTGGTAGCGGCGCCCGGGATCGAACCGGGGACCTCTCGATTATGAGCCGAGCGCTCTGACCATCTGAGCTACGCCGCCACGCCGTCCTTCCAAGACGGTGGAGCCCCGTGTGGGAATCGAACCCACGACACCAGCCTTACCATGGCTGTGCTCTACCGACTGAGCTAACGGGGCACGATAGGAGCTGACAGTGTAGGCGACCGTGTCCGTCGTGCCAGAGCCCGAACACCCCGGCTCAGGCGGCTCGACGGTGCGCACCCGACTGGCCCGGCCCACCGACGCAGCTGCCCTGGCCGACATCTACAACCGTGAGGTCCTCGAGACCACCGTCACCTTCGACCTCGAACCTCGCAGCGTCGCTCAACAGGCGGCCTGGCAGGCCGAGCGATCCGGCGCGCACGCGGTGACCGTGGCCGCAGGGCGCGACGACGAGCCCGTCGGCTTCGCCGCCCTGTCGCCGTACCGGGACCGTCCTGCGTACCGCACCAGCGTGGAGGACTCGGTGTACGTGCACCACGAGCACCGGGGTCGCGGCATCGGGCGCCTCCTGCTCGCCGACCTGGTGGACGTCGCCGCCGAGCGGGGCTTCCACACCGTGGTGGCGCGCGTCGTCGGAGGCCACGAGGCGTCGATCGCCCTGCACGCCGCAGCGGGGTTCACCCACATCGGCACCGAGCGGGAGGTCGGCCGCAAGTTCGGCCGCTGGCTCGACGTGGTGGTCATGCAGCGGCTGCTCGGCGGCCCGGCACCGCACCTCTGAGCGGCCGCGTCGGCTCGGTGAGGGCCCCGGCCCGCCGGACATACGTGAGACCACCCGACACCTGACAGCGGGCGCGCGGCCGGGGTCGTACGCCGCTGGAGCGAGGCGGGGAAGCGTGCCTCAGCGGGGGTCGGTCACAGGACCCGGGACCCGGACGGGGTGAGCCGGATCCACCTCAGCTGCGGGGGCAACGTCATCAGCGCGCAGGGCGCGTCGGGCGGTGTCCACGGACCATGCGGCGAGAGCGATGATGCCGACGACCTTGGGGACGTCCTCGATCGAGCGGGCGACGCTCAACATGTCCGCCGTCGACGACGCCGCCAACCCGACGCCGCCGGCCACGAGGTCGACCACTCGGGTGTTCACCACCTGGCGGTGGAACACCCCGATCCACGCGAGACCGGACAGCCCGTACAGGCCGTACACCACACCGTCGCTGATGCCGAGGTACCGCTCGGCCGCCTCCTCGTGGAGCAGCAGCGCGTCGTCGAACCCGAGGTAGGCGATGCCGAGACCGCTCACGGCGAGGAACGCGGCTCGCCTGCCGTGCTGCACCGAGGCCGCCACGAACAGCGCTCCGGCGGCCGCGCCCCACACGATGAGGCCGGCGTTGGACACCGCCCCCTTGAACGGCGACGGACCCCCGGCGCGACTCGCATCGGTCATCAGGGCCTTCGTCGGCACACCGAGCCGGTCCGCCAGCCCGACCGCGACGGCGCCCGCCAGCACCAGCCCCACCCACATCGCAGCGCGCCGGGCGGTCGATGCAACACCGCCCCCGTTCACCCTCAGTCCACCGTTCAGCCCCATGCTGTTTACGACCGTACCGGCCCTGGGCCGGCGAGGCCCCCGGCGCGCCATGCTGGAGGCATGAGCGAACGTGCCTTCCGTGTGCTCGGCATCCAACAGGTCGCCATCGGCGGTGAGGACAAGGCTGCGCTGAGCGCCCTGTGGACCGGCCTGTTCGGTGTGCCCAAGGTGGGCGACTACGTGGCGGAGTCCGAGAACGTCGACGAGGACATCTTGCGACTCGGCGACGGGCCCCACGCCGTGGAGATCGATCTCATGCAGCCCCTCGACCCGTCGAGGTCGCCGAAGGTGCACGTCCCGGCGCTCAACCACCTCGGCCTGTGGGTCGACGACCTCGCTGCCTGCGTCGCCCACCTCACCGACGCCGGCGTGCGCTTCACCCCGGGCGGCATCCGCCCCGGCGCGTCCGGTCACGACGTCTGCTTCGTGCACCCCCGGGGCAGCGACGACGCGCCCCGCTCAGGCGAGGGGGTGTTGATCGAGCTCGTCCAGGCGCCGCCCGAGGTGATCGACGCCCTCGGCTGACGACGGCGTCACAGGTCACCGGCGAGGTGGAAGCACCTCACGTGCCGCCCACGGGCGGTGGCCGGCGCCGGCCACCGCCCTCGGCGCGCGACAGACCGTGGCGCCGACGGGCGGCGCAGCGTGGGCCGGGCTGGATTCGAACCAGCGTAGGCAGAACCGGCGGATTTACAGTCCGCTCCCTTTGGCCACTCGGGCACCGACCCAGGGTCGTTGGACCCTAGCGGCTCGCCGTGCTCACGGTGACGACGCCGGCCCTAGGCTCGACGGTCATGCCGAGCTTCGACGTCGTCTCCGAACTGGACGCCCAGGAGGTCCGCAACGCGGTCGACCAGGCCCACCGCGAGGTCGTCAACCGCTTCGACTTCAAGGGCACCGACTCCTCGATCGAGCTCGGCGAGGACACGATCACCCTGTCGTCGGTGAGCGACGACCGCCTGGGAGCCCTGCGTCAGGTGCTCGAGGAGAAGCTCGTGCGGCGCAAGGTCTCGCTGCGGGGCCTCGACGTCGGCGAACCGGTCGACGCTGCCGGCGGGACGCGCCGCCAGGTCATCACCCTGGCGTCGGGCATCTCGTCGGACAAGGCCAAGGAGCTCAACAAGTTCATCAAGGGGCTCGGCCGCAAGGGCGTGCAGTCCCAGACCCAGGGCGAGCAGCTGCGGGTGTCGGCCAAGCAGCGCGACGACCTGCAGGCGGTCATGGGGGCGCTGCGAGAGAACGACTTTGGCATCCCCCTGTCGTTCGAGAACCGGCGGGACTGACCCTGCGAGGAGGGTCGCCTCAGCGCCAGGAGCCCGCACGGAGGCGGCGGACCCGCTCGTCCATCGGCGGGTGGGTCTGGAACAGCCCGGCGGCCATCTGACGGGGCCCGAGCGGGCTCGAGATGTACTTGCCCTCCTGGGCCTGCGGCACGCGCATGGGCACCTTCTGGCCGACGGCGTGGATCTTCTCGAGGGCCCGGGCCAGCGGCTCACCGTCGCCGATCAGGCGGGCCCCGCTCACGTCGGCCTGGTACTCCCGGCTGCGGCTCAGCGCCATCTGCAACAACCCGGCGGCGAGCGGAGCCAGGAACACCATCATGAGATCGCCGATCGGGTTGCGGTCGTTGCCCCCGCGGCCCCCGCCGAAGATGAGGGCGAACTGGGCCATGTTGGCCAGGAACGTGATGGCTGTGGCGATGGCGGCGGCCACCGATCCGATGAGGATGTCGCGGTTGGCGACGTGGGCGAGCTCGTGGGCGAGCACGCCCCGGATCTCCTCCCAGGACAGCACCTGCAGCATCCCCGCGGTGACCGCGACGGCGGCGTGCTCGGGGTTGCGCCCGGTGGCGAAGGCGTTGGGCTGGGCGTCGGGGGTCACGTAGAGCCGGGGCATCGGCATGTCGGCCCGCCGGGCGAGGTCGCGCACGATGGCGTGGTACTGGGGGTACTGCGCCTCGAGGGCCGGCTCGGCTCGTGCCGAGCGCAGAGCCAGCGTGTCGCTCTTCCAGTACGACCCGCCGATCATCGCCATGGCCAGCACGAGGGCGACCACCATGCCCCCGGAGCCGCCGAGCTGGGCGCCGACGAAGAGGAAGGACCCGGCGAGCCCGGCCAGCAGGACCGTGGTCTTGAGGGTGTTGTTCATCTCGTCCGACGGATCCTCTCGAGACGGGCGGGGCCGATGCCGCCTCCCGACACCGAGGCCGGCACCCGCTGTGGCTGCCGGCGATCCTACCGGCGGCCACGATCCCCTGTCCGGCGCCGTCGCCCCCGGCGTGCGTCCTCAGGAGGGGCGGGCGGCCGCCTCGGCCCGGCGGACGATGTCGTCCACGACCCCGGGGTCGGCGAGGGTCGTGGTGTCACCGAGGGCACGTCCCTCGGCGAGGTCTCGCAGCAACCGCCGCATGATCTTGCCCGAGCGGGTCTTGGGCAGATCCGCCACGTCGACGACCACCTTGGGCCGGGCGATCTTGCCGAGACGCTCGGCGACGTGGGTCCGCAGCTCGTCGCGCAGCTCCGGTGAGCCGTCGTGGGTGCCCCGGAGGATGACGTAGCCGACGATCGCCTGTCCGGTGACGTCGTCAGCCGCCCCGACGACCGCCGCCTCGGCCACCGCGGGGTGATCGACGAGGGCCGACTCGACCTCGGTGGTCGAGATGCGGTGACCCGAGACGTTCATCACGTCGTCGACCCGCCCGAGCAGCCAGAGGTAGCCGTCGTCGTCGATCTTGGCGCCGTCGCCGGCGAAGTAGCGGCCGGCGAAGCGGCGCCAGTAGGTGTCGGCGTAGCGCTCGGGGTCGCCCCAGATGCCCCGCAGCATCGACGGCCACGGGCTCGACACCGTGAGGTAGCCGCCGCCCTGGGTGATCGGTCGGCCCTCGTCGTCGACCACCTCGATGTCGATGCCGGGAAAGGGATGGCACGCCGACCCGGGCTTGGTCTCGGTGACCCCGGGCAGCGGCGTGATCATGTGGCCGCCGGTCTCGGTCTGCCACCAGGTGTCGACGATCGGACAGCGACCGCCGCCGATGTTGGCGTGGTACCACATCCACGCTTCGGGGTTGATCGGCTCGCCGACCGTGCCGAGCACCCGCAGCGACGTCAGGTCGTGAGCGGCGGGCTCGTCGGTGCCCCACTTCATGAACGTGCGGATGGCGGTCGGCGCGGTGTAGAGCTGGGTGACGCCGTAGCGCTCGACGATGTCCCAGAACCGGTCACGGGCCGGGGTGTCGGGCGTGCCCTCGTACATGACCGAGGTGCAGGCGTTGGCGAGGGGCCCGTAGACGATGTAGCTGTGCCCGGTGACCCAGCCGATGTCGGCGGCGCACCAGTACACGTCGGTCTCGGGGCGGATGTCGAAGACCACCCGGTGGGTGAAGATCACCTGGGTCAGGTAGCCCCCCGAGGTGTGCATGATGCCCTTGGGCTTGGCCGTGGTGCCCGAGGTGTAGAGCAGGTAGAGCAGCTGCTCGGCATCCATCGGCTCGGCCGGGCACTCGCCAGACGCGGCGGGGACGAGGTCGTGCCACCAGTGGTCGCGTCCGTCGGTCCAGGCCACCTCCTCGCCGGTGCGACGCACGACGACGACATCGGTGATCGAGTCGGTGCGGGCCACGGCGTCGTCGGCGGTCGGCTTGAGCGCCGCGGCTGCGCCCTTGCGGAAGCCGCCGTCGGCTGTGACGAGCACTTTGGCCTCGGCGTCGTCGATGCGATCGGCGAGCGAATCGGCGGAGAACCCGCCGAAGACCACCGAGTGGGCGGCGCCGATGCGTGCGCACGCCAGCATGGCCACGGCGAGCTCGGGGATCATCGGCAGGTAGATCGCCACCCGGTCGCCCCGGCGCACGCCGAGGTCGCCCAGCACGTTGGCGAAGCGGCACACCTCGTCGAGCAGCTCGGCGTAGGTGATCGTGCGGGTGTCGCCCGGTTCGCCCTCCCAGTGGTAGGCGACCCGGTCGCCGAGACCGGCTGCGACGTGGCGATCCAGACAGTTGGCGCTGACGTTCAGCGTCCCCCCGACGAACCACCGGGCGAAGGGCTCCTCCCACTCCAAGGTGGTGTGGAAGTCGGTCGTCCAGTCGAGCTGCTCGCGTGCCTGGCGAGCCCAGAACGCCTCACGATCTGCGGCGGCCTCGTCGTGGAGCGAGCGGTCGGTGACGAGGGCATCGGCCATCGCCGGCGGGGGCGAGAAGGTGCGGTCCTCGGTGTAGATGTCGGCGATCGTCTCGTCAGACACGCGCTCCCCCTCGTTCGCCGTGCAGCTGCGGCGATCCTACGGTCCGACGCCTCGGCCACGAAGGCGGGCGTCGGGCCACGTCGGCGCCGGCGTCGGGGGGCCGGAATGGGGCGCCGGCGTCGGGGGGCCAGAAGGGCGCGCGGCGTCGGGGGGCCGGCGTCGGGGGGCCGGCGTGGGGCACGGCACCGGCGGGCAGACCCGGCGCAGCCCTCAGCGCACCACCGTGGGCCCGTGGGCGTCGCCGGCCCCGAGCCGGGCCGCCCCGGCGGCGGCCATGGCGGCGGCGGCCATGGCGGCGCCGACGATGCCGGCGTCGTTGCGCAGCTCGGCGGGCACGACCTCGGTCGACAGGGTCAGCTCGCCCAGCCACCTGTCGGCCTTCTTCGACACCCCGCCGCCCACGATGATGAGATCGGGTTGGATGACCAGGTCGAGCAGGCGCAGGTACTCGTCGGCCCGGCGGCCCCACTCGTCCCACCCGAGGCCCTCGGCCTTGCGGACCCGCGCCGCGGCGTGGAGCTCGGCGTCGGCGCCGCGCAGCTCGAGGTGACCTAGCTCGGTGTTGGGAACGAGCACCCCGTCGTTGAACAGCGCCGTGCCGATCCCGGTGCCGAAAGTGACGAGCACGACCACGCCCCCACGACCCCGTCCGGCGCCGTGGGTCATCTCGGCGACGCCGGCTGCGTCGGCGTCGTTCAGGGCCACGGTCTCGACCCCGTGCTCGTCACGCATCAAGGCGACGACATCGGTGCCGATCCACCCGGGATCGATGTTGGCCGCCGTCTCGACGACGCCCCGGCGGACCACCCCGGGGATCGTGAGTCCGATCGGCCCGCCCCAGGCGCTGGCGGCGACGAGGTCGACGACCACCCGGGTGACCGCTGACGGCGTGGCGGGCTGGGGGGTCTCGATGCGCTCCCGGGCGGTGAGCAGGCGACCGCTGCCCACCTCGACCGGGGCGCCCTTGACGCCGCTACCGCCGACGTCGACGCCGAAGACCGCCGTCGGGGTGGTCGTCGGATCCTTCACGCGAGGTGATGCTACCGATGAGCGGACGGGTGCCCGGGGAGCAGGCGGGCGCGGGTCGCTGTCACGTCGAGGGCGCCGCAGTGGGGGGCGTGATCGGGCGAGGCGCCGAGACAGACAACGCGCTTGCGACAAGCGCCCCCACCACCCGCCTGGAGCGCGCGGAAGAACCGGCGGCGACGCTAACAGCAGCGGTGACAGGATTGCCGGCGACCACGAACGAACCGCCAGAGTCGATCATCGTCGACAGAGCTGGGTTCACAGTGTTTGATGGCTTCGGTGCCGAGCGTCTAGCCGTCGCTGCTGCGCTTGTAACGAATAGAGGCGACCAACCAATCACCCACCTTACGGTGACATTCAACTTTCTCGAACCCGGTGGGGCCCCGGTAGCAACTGAAGCGCAGTTTGTGGAGGTGCTTCCGGCCGGCGCAGATCTTCCAGTCGTGGTCGAAGTTTTAACAGATCTGAGTGGGCGTGAACCGTCTTCGGTGGAGGTATCAGCGCTTCCCGGCTCGGACTTCGTGCGGCTAAACGGCGAAATGCTGACGATTGCAGACCTCGAGATGGTGCCGGCTGAGGACGGCGGATTCGACCTCAGGGGGAACGCGACTAATCCTCTCGACGAACCCGTCAGCTACTCGCAAATTTCGTGTCTGGCATCTGCTGATGGCGAAGTCGTTGGCGGTCTGAACGTCTATCCCGACGCGATGGCTGCCGGGCAGACCGTAGTGTTCGAAGCAACATCGTTTGATGGTAAGACTGCAGCAATGCTGGCTGCGGGGGCCAACGGTGTTGAGTGCGGTGGCGTTGTCAGCCTTCCATAGCTTGGCGGCGCGACCCTCCGCCGAAATTTCCGGGCGGTATGACGGCGCTTCGGATCTGAGCGGGACGTTGGTGTGATCGGGGGTTGAGCGGCGGGGGTCCCCCTGGCGCGGGACAGGGGCTCGAAGAATCGGTGGTTCCTACGCCAACTGATTCTGGGAGCCCCTGTTGGAGTCCAACCCTACGCGAATGTGTGAGCTGCTCGTCGGTCTGGGCGACGTCGACGTGCTCGGCGTCGAGGATGACCCTGGACCGCTGCGTGTTCATGTCCGCTGCCGGGCCTCGGCTCCGTCGTGTGCGGGCTGCGGGCGGCGCGCGTCGATCAAGGACACTTCCACGGTCGAGCTGGTCGATCTGCCCTGCTTCGGGCGCCGGTCCCGGCTGGTGTGGCACAAGCGCCGCTGGCAGTGCCGCGACCGGGAGTGCGCGCTGGTGAGCTGGACCGAGACCGCCCCCGAGATCGCCTCGGCGCGGCTGGTGCTCAGCGACCGTGCCGGACGGTGGGCGTGTGCCCAGGTCGGGCGCTGGGGGCGCAGCGTGAACGAGGTCGCCGACGAGCTCGGCTGTGACTGGCACACGATCAACGACGCGGTGATCGCCTACGGCACGCCACTGGTCGAGGACCCCGAGCGGATCGGGACCACGACGGCGGTCGGGCTCGATGAGATGCTCATGGTTCGCGTCGGGCCCTGGCGCTCCCAGGTCTGGGTGACCGCGATCGTCGATGTCGCCACCGGCAAGCTCCTCGAGTTGCGCCCCGGCCGTGACCGCCACGCCGCAGCCGGCTGGCTCCTCACCCGCGGCCCGGCCTGGCGAGCTCAGGTCCGCTGGGCCTGCCTGGATCTCTCCGGCAGCTACCGGGCGACCTTCGACGCGGTGTTGCCCGACGCCCGCCAGGTCGCTGACCCCTTCCACGTCGTCCGTCTCGCCAACCAGGCCCTCGATGAGTGCCGCCGCCGCGTCCAGAACGACACGCTCGGCCACCGCGGTCGCCGCGATGATCCGCTCTACCGGGCCCGACGACGGCTCACGATGGCCGCCGAACGCCTCACCGATGCCGGCATCGACCGTCTCGTCGGCCTGCTCGCTGCTGGGGATCCTCACGGTGAGGTCCGCATGGCCTGGCATGCCAAGGAAACCGTCCGCGGGATCTGTGACCTCGGCGACCTCGACGTGGCCGAGCGCTGGGTCGACGAGATCATCACCGACTTCACCAGCACCGAGATCCCCGTCGAGGTCCGACGGCTCGGGCGCACGATCCGCCGCTGGCGCTCCCAGATCCTGGCCTGGCACGCCTGTCGTCACACGAACGGTCCGACCGAGTCGATGAACAACCTCGCCAAGCGCATCAAGCGCGTCGCGTTCGGGTTCCGCTCGTTCACCAACTTCCGTGTCCGGGCCCTGCTCTACGCCGGCCGCCCCGACTGGGCCCGCCTCGCCACCATCACACCCCACGCGTCCCGCTAAAATCCGAAGAGCCGGTATGACCCAGCTGACCGCCGTCAGGGCTGCGACTCGATGCGGCTAGAGGTCTGACCGCCCCTCACGTCGACGGCGTATCCGATCCGGGCCAGGCGAGGACGGTGAAGGCGCCAAGGCCCTCGGGATCGGTGAGGGCCTCGGCCTCGGCCACCCGGCTGCGCCCCTCCAGGGCAGCGAGATCGCCGATGGCCGCTCGGTCGGCCCACGTCCGTCGGCCCTCGGCGACGAGCTCGTCGATGCCGTGGCGCACCAACCAGGCCGCCTGGCCGATCGCCTCGGACGCCGGTGGCAACTGGTCGAGGCACACCTCGGCGGTGAGGTCCTGGGCGCCGGGTGCGACCAGGACATCGGCACCCCGGCGGTGGCCGGCGTAGGTGCGAAGCCACTCGTCGGGTCGTCGACGGGCCAGCTCGGCGGTGCTCGAGCAGTAGTCGAAGGCCACCACCCGGCCACCCGAGGCGACCCTGCGCCAGTCGGAGACGGCACGGCGCGCCTTGGGCTGCCACGGGATGCGGGCTCCGGGCCGGGCCTGCACCCCGGTCGGCCCGTCGTCGGTGGGCACCACCACCTCGGTGAGGCGCCCCCGGTCGTCGACCCCGACGTGGACGTCGGCCCAACCGCCCCCCCGGGCCTCGAGCAGCCGGAAGGCGATGTTGTCGAGCACCTCGTTGGCCAGCACGACGTCGGCTTCGGTGCCGAGGTCGTCCAGCTCGGCCCAGCGCTCGGCGCCGCCGGCTTCCCCAGCACCATCGGGGACCGCCGTGCTGGCGAGGGCGGGGGCGCCGCTGTGAGCCCCGTCGGGATCTGCGCTCCAGAGGGGGGCGGTCCGCTCGACGCAGGTGAGGCGCAGCGCCGACGAGCAGTCGGGGTGAGCCCGGCGGATGCTGCGGGCCAGGGTGCCCCGGCCGGCACCCACGTCCACGACGTGCCACTCCTGGGGTCGGCCCGCCTCGCGCCACCAGCGGTCGAGGGCCCGGGCGACGACGGCGCCGAACAGGGGGCCCACCTCGGGAGAGGTCAGGAAGTCCCGCCCGCCACGGCCCGCCCCCCGACCGCTGGCGAAGAAGCCGACGCCGGGCTCATAGAGGGCCAACTCGACGTAGTCGTCGAAGCGCACCGGCCCATCCCGGACGATGCGGGCTCGCACCACGGCCTCAGCGGGGCCCGGAACGTCCACGGCGGGAGCGGTCAGGCTCCCACGGCGAGGCTGAGATCTCGGGCGACGTCGCCGAAGTAGCCGGGGATCTGGGGCAGGACGCCGATCAGCAACGTGACCGCCACCGTGGCGCCGAGGGCGATGGCCAACGACGGGGTGGTGCGCACCGGTGTCTCGTCGCCGTCGGGGACCGGCTCGAACCACATCTGACGGGCCACCGCGGCGTAGTAGAAGAGGGCGATCACCGAGTTGAGCGCGACGAGCACGCCGAGGGCGATGGCCGCCTGGCCGCCGGCCTCGACGAGCGAGCGGAAGATCACGAACTTGGCGAACCACCCGCCGAGCGGGGGGATGCCCGCCAGGGAGAACAGCGCCACGGTCATGGCGATGGCCAACCCGGGGGCGTAGGAGAACAGGCCCCCGTAGGACGAGATCTCGCCCGATCGGGTCTTGGTGGCCACCGCCATCACCACGGTGAACGCCGCCAGGCTGGTGACGGCGTAGATGATGAGGTAGGTGATGGTGGCCGAGAACGCCGATTCGGAATCCGAGGCCACCGCCAACGGCACGAGCATGAAGCCGCCCTGGGCGACGCCCGAGTAGGCGAGCAGACGCACGATGTTGGTCTGGCGCAACGCCAGCAGGTTGCCGATGGTCATCGTGAGGGCGGCGAGCACCCACATCAGCGGCTCGTACACGTCGGGCCGTCCGAGGAAGCCGACGCCGATCAAGGTGATGAGGGCCACGAACCCTGCGGACTTCGACGCCACGGCCAAGAAGGCGGTGACCGGGGTGGGCGCGCCCTCGTAGGTGTCGGGTGCCCAGGTGTGGAACGGCACCGCTGAGACCTTGAAGGCGAAGCCGAGCAGCACGAACAGGATGCCGATGATGACGATGGGCTCGGCCTCACCGCTTCGGAAGCGCACGTCGCCAGCGATCTCGGCCAGGATCGTCGAACCGGTCACCCCGTAGACGAGGCTCATGCCGTACAGCATCACGGCGCTGGCGAACACGCCCATCAGGTAGTACTTGACGCCCGCCTCGTTGGAGCGGGCGTCGCCCTTGCGCCACCCCGCCATCATGTACGCCGGGATCGACAGCAGCTCGAGGGCGATGAAGATGCTGATGAGGTCGCGGCTCGACGACATCATCACCATGCCCAGCAGCGATGCCAGCATCAGCTGGTAGTACTCGCCTTCGTAGTAGTCGCCCTCACGCAGGTAGTCAGCCGACATCAAGACCAAGACGTAGCCGGCGAGCAGGAACAGGCCCTTGGTGACCAAGGCGAAGTCGTCCACGACGTAGGCGCCGCCGAAGAGGTAGCGATCGTCGCCGTCGAGGCCGAGCGTCACGATCGGCACCATGGTGGCCAGCAGGCTGAGCCCGGCCAGGGCGGGCATGTACCGGCGGACTCGGTCGCCGAAGACGACGTCGAGCAAGGTCAACAGCGAGCCCAGCGCCAGCAGCGTGAGCTCGGGCGCCAGGGCGTGCCAGTCGATGGCGGGCCGCACGAACTCCTGCAGCGGGGCGATGATCTGGGCGAGGACGTCCACCTCAGCCCCCCAGGGCCCGGGTCACGGCGTCCATCAGCGGCGACACGGCGTCGTCGGTGACCCCGAAGAGCAGGCCCGGGTACACGCCGAGGATGACGATGAAAGCCAGGAACGGGATCCACGCCACCCACTCGAGCGGCTTGACGTCGGGGTAGCGGGAGGTCTCCCACTCCTGGGGCACCTCGCCGAAGGCGGTGCGCTGGAAGAGCCACAACAGGTACCCGGCGGCCAGCACGGTGCCGACGGCGGCCACGACCATGTAGGCCCTGAACACCTCGACGGGCAGCGTCGGCGCCGGGCTGTAGGCCGACAAGATCGCAGGGAACTCGCCCCAGAACCCGGCCAGGCCGGGCAGGCCGAGCGAGGCCATGGTGGCGAACCCGAGGATCCACCCCATGCGGGGCTGGGAGGCCAGCAGACCCCCCAGGCGGCTGATCTCGAGCGTGTGGTAACGGTCCTTGATCGAGCCGGCCACGAAGAACAGCATCCCGGTGATGAGGCCGTGAGCGACCATGCCGAAGATCGCTGCGTTGACGCCGAAGTCGGTGAGGGTCGAGATGCCGAGCATCACGAAGCCCATGTGGGCCACCGACGAGAAGGCGATGAGGCGCTTCATGTCGGTCTGGGCGAGACAGCCCAGGGCCCCGTAGATGATGCCGATGACCGCCAGGAGCCCGATCCACGGCGCCCACTCGGCTGCGGCCTCGGGCAGCATCGGGATGGCGATGCGCACGAACCCGTAGGTGCCCAGCTTCAACAGCACGGCGGCGAGGATCACCGAACCGACCGTCGGCGCCTGGGTGTGGGCGTCGGGCAGCCAGGTGTGGAACGGGAACATCGGCACCTTCACGCCGAAACCGATGAACATGCCGGCGAAGATCCAGAGCTGGGAGGCCCGAACGATGCCGCCGGCCTGCAACTCGGTGAGCACTCGCATGTCGAAGGTCTGCTCGGCCGACAAGAAGAACAGCGCCAGGAAGCTGATGAGCATGAGCGCCGAGCCGAACAGCGTGTAGAGGAAGAACTTGATCGAGGCGTAGCGTCGCTGTTCGCCGCCCCACACACCGATCATGAAGTACATGGGCAACAGCACGACCTCGAAGAACACGAAGAACAAGATGAGGTCCTGGGCGACGAAGGTGCCGTTCATGCCCGTGGCCAGGATGAGGATGAGCGAGAAGAACGCCTTGGGGTTCCCCGGGGCAGGGATGTGGTCGAAGCTGTAGATGATGCACAGCGGGACCACCGCCAGCGAGAGGATGAGCAACGGCAGGCTGATGCCGTCGATGCCGATGATGTAGCGGCTGTTGATGACGTCGATCCAGCGGGCGTCGACGACGAACTGCAGCTCGTCGCCCCGGCCGAAGTCGTAGTTGGCCAGGACCCACAGGCCGACGGCGAGGGCGGCGAGCGACGAGCCGAGGGCGATGAGCTTGTGGGCCCCCTCGGACTCCTTGGGGAACAACGCCATGACGAGGACGCCCGCCAACGGCAAGAACACGGTCAGGCTGAGCGCCCAGGCGTCGAATCCGGTGGCTTCCATGTGGTGGAGGGGCTCCCTAGATGAGGATGACGAAGAGGATCGCCAAGACGGCGGCGGCGCCGAAGAGCAGCGACCCGTACTGCTGGACCCGGCCAGATTGCATGCCCCTCAGGGCCTCTCCCGTGCCCTCGGCGGTCCATCCCGAGCCGTTCACCGTGCCGTCGATGACGGTCTGGTCGATGTTGTCGTACACCCACTGCCCCGTGCCTCGAGCGCCGGTGCCGACCGAGTCGACGGTGCGGTCGATCACGTTCTGGTTGAACCAGTAGGTCGCCCGGGCCAGCGGGCCCTTGACGAAGCCGACGATCACGTCGGTGTACAGCCAGTCGAGGTAGTACCTGTTCTCCAGCACCCGCTTGCCGTACCTCAGCGGGGCGACCGAATCGGCCGGGCGGGGCGGGCGGCCTCGGAAGAACCACGCCGCGGCCAAGCCGATGCCCGCCACGGCGACGACCGTGGCGATGATCGCCTTGTTCCAATCGAACTCGGGGTGGTTCAGGGCCGGGAAGGCGCTGGTGGGCTCGACGTAGTCGACGAACCACTCGATGCCGAAGGCCGTGGCGTTGACGAACCCGCCGACTGCAGCCATCACCCCGAGGATGATGAGCGGCACGGTCATCACCTTGGGCGACTCGTGCGGCGTGCCGTGACCCCGGAACTCACCGAAGAAGGTGTGGTACACCGCCCTCGTCATGTACGCCGCGGTCAAGAACCCGCCGACGAGCCCCAGCCACTGGAAGGTCTCGTAGCCGTTCTTGCCCGCCACGAGCAGGATCTCGTCCTTGGACCAGAAGCCGGCCAGCGGAATGACTCCGGCCAGGGCCAGCGTCGCCACCATGAAGGTGGCGAACGTGATCGGCATGTACCGCCGCAACCCGCCCATCTTGCGCATGTCGAAGGTGTGGTGGGCGGCGTGGCTGACCGAGCCGGCACCGAGGAACAGGCACGCCTTGAAGAAGGCATGGGTGAACAGGTGGAAGATCGCCGGGGTCCACGCCCCCACGCCGAGCGCCATGACCATGTAGCCGAGCTGGGACACCGTCGAGTAGGCGAGCACCTTCTTGATGTCCCACTGCACGAAGGCGAGCAGCCCTCCGCCGAGCAGCGTCACCAGCCCGATCACGGCCATGAGGTTGACCCCGCCGGCGCCGATCGAGAAGCCCTCGTAGAACACCGGGTAGAGCCGGGCGATCATGTACACCCCCGCCACCACCATCGTGGCGGCGTGGATCAGTGCCGAGACCGGTGTCGGGCCGGCCATGGCGTCGGGCAACCAGGTGTGGAGGACGAACTGTCCCGACTTGGACATGACCGCTGCCATCAAGCAGGTGGCGGCCACCACCAGCAGCAGGTGTCGCACCTCACCGGACTGGACGAGCTCGTTGATCCGCTGGATCGAGAAGGTGTCGTTGCCGGTCTCGCGGACGGCGAAGTACAGGGTGATCATGCCGACGAGCAACCCGACGTCGCCGACGCGGTTGGTGAGGAAGGCTTTGAGGGCGGCGCCGGAGTTCTTCGGCTCCTCCCACCAGTGCCCGATGAGGGCGAACGAGCAGACCCCGACCAGCTCCCAACCGACGATCAGCTGGATGATGTTCTCGGCCAGCACGAAGAACAGCATCGCGGCGGTGAACAGGCTCAAGAAGGCGTAGTAGTGGGTGTAGCGACGATCGCCCTTCACGTACTCGATCGAGAAGAAGTGGACGAGCAACGAGATGCTCGTCACGACCACCAACAAGATGGCCGACAACCCGTCGACGTGCGTGCCGACGTCGAAGGTGACGCCCCCGTTCTGCCACCACTCGACGGTCTCGATGACCGGGGCGACCTCGGCGTGGTGGCCGCCCTCGCCGCCCTCGGCCTCGACGGCGAGCACGGGGGGGGCCGCAGCGGTGGCGATGCCGGCGAGGTCGCCGACACCGGACACCGCCGTCGCCTCGACCTGCGACGCGTCGGCCGACCCGGCGTCGCCAGCCGCTGCCCCCTCGTCGGCGTGCTCGACCTCGGCGCCTTCGGCGTCGCTGACGCGCTCGACCCACCCCGCTCCGACGACCAGCGACAGCACCCAGGCGGCCAACACGAAGGGGATGCCGATGAGGTGTGCACCCTGGCCGCCACGCACCTGCCGGCCGAAGAACAGGATGAGCACGAACGACACGGCCATGAGGGCCGGGATGACGAAGGCGTTCTCGAGCATCGGTGGGCTCAGCCCCTCATCAGGTCGAGCTCGTCGACATCGATGTCGGTGCGGTTCCGGTAGATCAGCAGCACGAGCGCCAGACCGACGCCGACCTCGGCGGCGGCCACTGCGATCACGAACAGGGCGAACACCTGCCCGACGATGTCACCGTGCAGGAACCCGAAGGCGATGAAGTTGATGTTGACCGCGTTCAGCACGAGCTCGATCGACATCAGCACCGTGACGGCGTTGCGCCGGGCGAGCACCCCGTACACGCCGAGCGCGAACAGCACGGCGCCGACGAGGAGGAACTGGTTGATCAGCACGACGCCCCCTCGGATGGGGCGAGCGCCTCGGACAGGCGGTGCATCGGCTCAGTCCCTTCGGGCCAACACGACGGCCCCGATGAGGGCGGCGAGCAGGAGCACCGAGACGGCCTCGAAGGGGATGATGAACTGGCTGAAGATCTCGTCGCCGATGTCAGCGGTGCGGAAGATGATCGGATCGTCACCCCGGGCCGTGTCCTCCAACAGGTCGAAGTCGCCGTAGTAGTCGACCAGCGCGTACGCCACGACCCCGCCGAGCAGGACAGCCACCACCGCGGCGATCGGCCACTGCCGCCCGGTGAGGCGGGCGGTCCGACCGATCGGGGCACGGGTCAACATGATGCCGAACAAGAACAGCACCACGATGGCGCCGATGTACACCAGGTACTGGGTCGTGGCCACGAACTCGGCGGCCAACAGGATGTACATCCCACCGATCCCCGCCAGCACGCCCACCAGGTAGAGGGCGGCGTGGACGATGTTGGACGTGGTGACCACCCGAAACCCGCTCAGCACCACGATCGCGGCGATGATGCCGAACGCGATGTTCTGGGCTACCACTCGCACTCCTCGCCACGACCGCGCCGAGCGTAGGGGGTCGCCCGCGCTCGACGCAGATCGCCGCGCCGTCGCCCGACGAGGAGCCCCAGCCTCAACGGGGCACCTTGCGGACCTTGGCCTCTGACCCCGCCTCGTAGGCCTCGAAGTCGGGCACGGTCTCCATCCAGTCGCCGAGGCGGGCCTTGTCGTGGATGAGATCGGCGATCCGGGGCTCGGAGTACTCGAACTCCGGCGACCAGAACAGGGCGTCGAACGGGCACACCTCCACGCAGATGCCGCAGTACATGCACAGGGCGTAGTCGATGTCGAAGCGGTCGATGGCGTTGACCGTCCGGGGCTTGCCCCCGGCACGCCGCGGCGGCGCCTTGACCTTGTGGGCCTCGATGTAGATGCACCAGTCAGGACAGGATCGGCTGCAGAGCATGCAGGCGGTGCAGTTGTCCTCGTGCAATGCGATGACCCCCCGGGCTCGGGGCGGGGGCGCCTCCTTCTCGTGGGGGTACTGCACCGTGACGTTGGGCTGCAGCATCGTGCGGAACGTCACGCCGAGACCCTTCAGCATGCCGGGGACCTGAGGCATCGGGGCTCCTAGAAGACGACCTTGAACACGCCGGTGAGGGCGATGTTCACCAGGGACAGGGGAATCAGCACCTTCCAGGCGAAGCGCTGCAGCTGGTCCTCGCGCAGGCGAGGGAACGAGAAGCGCACCCAGAAGATCAAGAAGGCGAGCAGCAGGATCTTGGCGAGCATGATGCCGGGGCCCAATACGTTCAAGATGTTGTCGTCGGCGTCGAAGCCCGGCACCCACCACCCGCCGAGGAACAGCACCGATGCGAGGGCGGCGAAGGCGAAGGCGGTGCCGAACTCGGCCATGAAGAACAACAGGTACCGGAAGCCGGTGTACTCGACCTGGTACCCGCCGACGATCTCGGATTCGGCGACCGGCATGTCGAAGGGGGTCTGGGTCAGCTCGGCTTGGGCTGCGGTCATGAAGATGGCGAAGCCGAGGAACTGGGTGAGGATGAAGGGGAACCCGATGCCCCCCCACCCGAAGATCTCACCGGTGGCCTGGGCGACCACGATGCCCTGCAGGTTGAGGGTGCCGGCTTGGACGACCACGCCCATGACGGCGAGCACGAGAGGCAGCTCGTAGGCGATGAGCTGACCGGCGGCGCGCAGGCCGCCGAGCAAGGCGTACTTGTTGGCCGAGGCCCAGCCCGCCATCAACACGCCGAGGGCCGACAGCGACGACACCGCCAGCACGTAGAACACCCCGGTGTCGAGGCTCTCGACGAAGGCGTCGGGCCCCGCCGGCAGCACCACGTACATGAGGAACGTCGATCCGAGGACGAGCACCGGAGCCGCGATGAAGACGCGGCGATCCGAGCCCGTCGGCTGGATGTCTTCCTTCTGGAGGAACTTGATGGCCTCGGCGATGAGCTGCAAGGTGCCGTAGGGCCCGGCCTCCATGGGTCCGAGGCGGCTCTGCATGAACGCCATCATCTTGAACAAGAAGACGTAGACGAAGATCAACGACGCCGAGGGGATCACCACCAGCACGATGGCCAGCTTGATCAAGGTCTCCTGCCAGTAGGCGAGATCCACGGCGAACAGGACGTCGGCCGTCGCCACCTCGGTCAGCCAGGTGCTCAACGGTCGATGTCTCCCAGGATGAAGTACAGCGAGCCCAAGATGGTGATCACATCGGGCACGAACACCCCCCTCATCACCCACGGCACGATCGAGATGTTGTTCGAGCTGGCCGACCGGATCTTCACCCGGAACGGGCCCAGCCCACCCTTGGACACGACGTAGTACCCCATCTCGCCGAGGGGGTTCTCGGTGGCCACGTAGGCCTCGCCCGCCGGCACCTTGATGATGCGGGGCACCTTGGCCATGACCGGCCCGGCCGGCAGCCCGTCGAGCAGCTGGTCGACGATGTGGGTCGCCTGGCGGGTCTCCTGCATGCGCACCCAGAAGCGGGCGTAGGAGTCGCCGTCGGGGTGGGTGATCACCTGCCAGTCGACCTGGTCATAGGGCAGGGGGTGGACGCTGTCGCGCCGGAGGTCCCAGTCGACACCGGATGCCCTGATGTTGGCTCCTGACAACCCGTAGGCGAGACCGACGTCGGCGGGGATGACCCCGACGCCGCGGCAGCGAGCGGCGAAGATCTCGCTGCCCATCAGCAGATCTTCGATCTCGTCACAGAACGTCCGCATCTTGACCATGGCCGCCTTGGTCTCGGCGATCCAGCCCTTGGGCAGGTCGTCCTTGAGCCCGCCGATCCGATCGAAGTTGGGATGGAACCGGCCACCGGTCGCGGCCTCGATCTGGTTGAGCACCCGCTCGCGATCACGGAAGGCGAAGAACACCGGGGTGAGCGCACCCAGCTGCACGCCCATGTCGCCGAGGAACAGGCTGAGGTGGGAGATGCGCGACAGCTCGAACAGGATGGTGCGGATCCACTGGGCCCGGGGGGGTGCCTCGACCTCCATCAGCTGCTCGGCGGCGAGGATGAAGGGCACCTCGTTGGCGAAGCTGCCCAGCCAGTCGATGCGGTTGACCAGCGTGGTCACCTGGGGGTAGGTGCGTACCTCGGTCAGCTTCTCGTAGCCGCGGTGCATGTAGCCGGCCACGGGCTCGGCCTGGACGACCTGCTCGCCGTCGAGGCGCACGGCGATGCGCAGCGTGCCGTGGGTGGCCGGGTGCTGGGGCCCGATGTTGAGGGTCATGTCGCCGGCCTGCAGCTCGACGTTGACCCGGGCATCGGCGGCCTGGGCTGCGATGTAGGAGAGCTGGTCGCGATCGCTGACGGCGGTCACGACGCCCCCTCGGCCACGGCTCCCCCACCAGCGGCGCCGCCGTCTGCTGCCGCGTCGGCCGCCTCGGCCGCTTCGGCCTCGGCCATGACCGATCGCTCCAGCTCGGCCTCGAGGTGCGGGGGGATCGCCTCGACGTCGACGACCCCGGGCCAGGGCTTGACGACTCGTGACAGCAACGGGTGGTCCTTGCGCAGCGGGTGCCCCTCGAAGTCCGAGGGCAGGTACAGGTGCAACAGGTGAGGGTGCCCGACGAAGTTGAAGCCGAACATCTCGTTGGCCTCCCGCTCGTGCCAGTCGGCGCCGGGGTACACCGCCGAGACCGTCGGAAGCTCGGGATGCTCGGGGTCGAGATCGACCTTCAGGATGACGCCTTGGTGGCGGCGGGTCGAGTAGAGCCGACACATCACCTGGAAGTGGCTGTCGCCCCCGGCGTAGCCGACGCCCCCCTCCCCGGCGGGTTCGGTGACCTCGTCGGTCGACTCCTCGGCGTCGTCGCCGGTGGCGTCGGCGAGGTCGCCCGGCTCGCCGGCCTGCTCGGCGTGGGCGGCCGAGTCGCCGCTGTCGGGCCCGTCGAAGGGCGTGTCCTCGTAGCGACCCCACGGCGAGGATCGCCAGTCCATGCCGCTCAAGAAGTCGAAGAAGTCGAGCTCGAGCGTGGTCCGGCACGTCCGGATCACGTCCACCCAGGCCTCCGGTCGCACCCTCACCCACAGGCCGCGGCCGGCCAGCAGCTCGTGCTCGACGACGAAGTCGCCGAGGGCGTCGGCGACGTCGACCCAGAACGCCTCGAGCCCCTCGTCACGGGCGGCGTCGTCGGTCTCGGCGAGGTCGGTCGACGCCTCGGCGGCGGTGTCGGTGTCGGTGTCGGTCACGTCGGTTCCCTCATGCGCCCACGACGATGGGCTCGCCCTTCCACCGCTCGGTGATGTCCTCGGTCAAGATCCGCTCCTGGAGGAGCACGATGCCCTCGAGCAGGGCTTCGGGACGGGGCGGGCACCCGGGGACGTAGACGTCGACCGGCACGATCTGGTCGACCCCCTTGGTCACCGAGTAGCTGTCCCAGTAGGGGCCGCCGCAGTTGGCGCAGGAACCCATGGAGATCACGTACTTGGGCTCTGGCATCTGCTCGTACAGCCGACGGATGGCCGGGGCCATCTTGTCGGTGACGGTGCCCGAGATGACGACCAGGTCGGCCTGGCGGGGTGACGCCGGGAACGGGATGACGCCAAGGCGCATCACGTCGTAGCGGGGTGACCCGAACGCTGCGCCCATCTCGATGGCACAGCACGCCAGGCCCCACTGGTACACCCACATCGAGCGTGCCCGGCCGTAGTTCAGCAACCACGTCAGGGGCTTGGGCGTCTTGCCCGAGGAGATCAGACCCACCTGGCAACCTCCACCGCAGCAACGCTGCGCATCGTCATCGGTCGTTCGCGGTCCATCGGTCCTGGCCCCGGGGCCTCGGTGCCCCGAGACCCCGGCGTCGTCACACCCACCGCAGGACCCCCTTGCGCCAGGCGTACGCGAGCCCCAGCGCCAGGATCGCCACGAAGATCGCCATCTCGACCAGCCCGAAGGTGCCGTAGCGCTCGAGGCCGACGGCCCAGGGGAAGATGAACACCGCCTCGACGTCGAAGATGACGAACAAGACGGCGAAGATGTAGTAGCGCACCTGGGTCTGGGACCACTCGGCGCCGACGGGGTCGACGCCCGATTCGTAGGCGATGTACTTCTGGGCCGTGCGGTTGTCGGGGCGCAGCACCCGGGCGACCGTCAGCATCAGACCACCGAGAGCGAGCGCGGCCAGACCGAAGATGACGACGGTCAGGTAGCTCCGCAGGAAGTCGGAGTACTCCACGTGAGGCGATCCTAGAGACGGGGTCCGGGCGGCCGCCATTTCCGGCAGGCCACGTCGACGAGGCTACGACACCCCCCGCCGGCCACCGTCATCGCCACGGTGGTGACCTTTGGTGCGCCCGAGGCACCGGCCGGGCCGACCCTGTTCAGGACAGCGCGACGATGGGGGCCACCAGCACCGGGACGGCGTCACGGGACAGCTCGACGAGCCACTGCGGCACGATGCCGGCCACCAGGGTGATGACGACGCAGATGGCCAGTCCCAGTGCGGCGGCCGGCGCCACCGCCACCCGACGGGCCGGCGCCTCGGCCTCGGTCACGGTCTCCCGGTCGCTCATCCACATCGACACCACGACCCGCAGGTAGAACGACGCCGCCACCACCGCACTGACCATGGAGATGGCAGCCAGCACCCAGCTGCCGTCGGCCGCGGCGGCGCGGATGGCGAGGAACTTGCCCATGAACCCCGAGGTGAACGGCACTCCGGCCTGAGACAGCAGCAACAGCGTGAACACCCCGGCCAGGACCGGTTCGCGCCGGGACATGCCCGTCAGATCGCTGAGGTTGGTCGCCCGGTCACCTCGTCCTGACACCACCGAGAGCACCCCGAAGGAACCGATCACCAAGAAGGCGTAGGTGAACAGGTAGAAGAGGGCGGCCCCGACCCCGTCGAGGGTGCCCGTCTCCACGGCGATCAGCACGAAGCCGGCGTGGTTGATCGACGAGTACGCCAGCATGCGCTTCACGTCGGTCTGGACGACGGCGAGCACGGCCCCCCCGACCAGCGACAGCACGGCCAGCACCCACAGCAGCGGGCCCCAATCGTCGCGGTGGGTCCCGAGGGCGACCACGAAGATGCGGATGAGCGCTGCGAAGGCCCCGATCTTGGCCGTCGCAGCCATGAAGCCCGCCATCGGCGTCGGCGCACCCTGGTAGACGTCGGGCGCCCACATGTGGAACGGAACGGCCGACACCTTGAACCCGAGGCCGACGACGATGAGCGCCATGCCGACGAGCAGCAGGCCGTTCTCGACCAGCACGACCGCCGCGAGCTCCTGGCGGATCACCACGAGGTTCGTCGATCCCGTGGCGCCGTAGACGAGGGCGACGCCATAGAGCAGGAACGCCGAGCTGAACGAGCCGAGCACGAAGTACTTCACCGCGGACTCCTGGGACTCCTCGCGGCGGGGGTGCGAGGCGGCCAGCACGTACAGCGCCAGCGACAGGGTCTCCAGGCCCAGGAACACCACGATGAGGTCGTTCGCCTGAGCCATGACGATCGTGCCGATGGCGGCCAGCAGCGCCAGGGCGTGCAGCTCGGGGGCGAGCAGGCCCTCACGGCGGGCGTAGCCGTCGATCAGCAACGCCACCACGATCGTGGCCAGGGTGACCAGGATCATCACGAAGGTGGCGAACCCATCGACGCCGAGGGCGTCGGCGATGATCGAGCGAGGGCCCTCGTCGCGCACGTCGTCCCAGAGGTCGACGGCGAAGGCCAGCGCAGCCACCGAGGTGGCGATCGACAGGGTGCTCAGCACCGCCGCGGGGGGACGTACGGGCGGCAGGGCCGACACCAACAGGATCAACAGCGCGCCGCCCAGCAGGATGAGCTGGGGGGCGACGCCGGTCCAGTCGATCTCAGGGGCGACGAAGGGCCCGAGCTGGGCCAGCACGCCGATCACCCCCCCTCCTCCGGCTCAGCTTCGCCGACCGGGGACGGCGGAGGATCCGCCACCTCGGGTTCTGAGTGGTCGGAGAACTCATCGACGTGAGCGACCAGGCGGTCGACCGAGGGCTCGATCCGCTCGAGCATCGGCTTGGGGTAGATGCCGAGGAAGGTGACGCCGACCAGCACCGGCACCATCACCGCCACCTCGAACGCCGTGAGGTCAGGCGTCGCCGCGTCGTCCTCGGTCGGCTCGCCGTGGAACACCCGCTGGTAGGCCCACAGCAGGTAGAGCGCAGCCAGGATGACCCCGACGACGGCGACGACGGTCCACCAGCGCCGGGTCTCGAACGAGCCGATGAGGATGAGGAACTCGCCGACGAAGCCGTTGAGCCCGGGCACGCCGATGGAGGCGAACATGACGACGGTGAAGATCGCCGCCATCACCGGGGCCGACCGCTGGATGCCCCGCAGTTCGGCGATCTCGCGGGTGTGGCGCCGGGCGTAGAGCATGCCGACGAGGAGGAACAGCCCCCCGGTGGCGATGCCGTGGTTGACCATCTGGGCGACGCTGCCGGTGAGCGAGGTGCCGGTGATGGCGAAGGTGCCGAGCACGATGAAGCCCAGGTGGGCCACCGACGAGTACGCCACGAGGCGCTTCAGGTCGGTCTGCATCGCCGCGGCGATCGCCCCGTAGACGATGCCGATGACACCCAGGGTCACCAGGGCGGGGGCGAACCACACCGACGCCTCGGGGAACAGGTAGAGCCCGAAGCGCAAGAACCCGTAGGTGCCGAGCTTGAGCATCACTGCGGCGAGGATGACCGAGCCGCCGGTCGGGGCCTCGGTGTGGGCGTCGGGCAGCCAGGTGTGCAGCGGGAAGATCGGCACCTTGATGGCGAAGGCCAAGGCGAAGCCGGCGAACAGCCAACGCCCCGCCTCGACCGACCAGTTCTGACGCTCGGCGAGCTCGACGACGTCGAAGGTGAGCGGCAGGTCGCCCCGTGAGCTGATCACCACGAGCGACAGGATCGCCACCAGCATGAACGCCGAACCGAACATCGTGTAGAGGAAGAACTTGGTGGCCGCATACACCCGGCGCCCGTGACCCCACCCGCCGATGAGCATGTACATCGGCACGAGCACGATCTCGAAGAACACGAAGAACATGAACAGGTCGAGGGCGACGAAGGCGCCCATGCAGCCCGTCATCAGCAGCAGCACCCAGGCCGTGTAGGCCTTGGGATCGTGGTCGGGCTGCACGGCCACCAGGACGAACGGGAACACGATCCCGGTCAGCACCACCAAGAACAGCGAGATGCCGTCGATGCCGAGGTGCCACGAGATGCCGAGGTCAGAGATCCAGTCGACCTTGGAGGTGAACTGGAAGCTGATGTCGGCGGTGTCGAACTGGTGGAGCACGTAGAGCGAGATCGCCCCCGACGCGCCGGCGAACGTCACGCCGATGAGGCGCAGCGCCTCGACCCGGGCCGCCGGGACCAACAGCACGACGAGGGCGCCGAGGATCGGCGTCACCACCATCGCTGTCAGCAGGGGGAACGTCGCCGTCGTGGTGGCGGCGAGCACGGTGGCCACGACCGACACCTAGAAGCTCGCCCGGGTCAAGAACCAGCCCACCAGGGCGAGCGCACCGAGGGCGACGGGGATCGCGTAGTTGCGCAGGTAACCGGTCTGGGTGTCGCCGCCACGCTCTGACATCCTGCGCACGCCGGTCGCCACGCCCCGCACCGCACCGTCGACCACCCCGGCGTCGCCGTCGGCCACGCCCTGGAACAGCGAGGTCCCAGGACCCGAGGCGACCCGGGCGTAGGTGTCGTCGATGTACCAGGCGTGCTCGAGCACCCGGGGTTCGACCGGGGCGAACCGATGCCGCAGGTACACCGCCGCGGCCGCCACGATGCCGACGAGCGCAGCGATCGTGGCGGTGGCGGCGAAGATCACCTTGCCCGTGGTGCCGGTGGAGATCTCGGTCAGGCGACCTTCGAAGACCGGCTCGAGGAAGTGCTCGAGGATCAACAGGTCCTTGACGAAGGGCATGTTGATGAACCCACCCACCGTCGCCAGGCCGGCGAGGACGACCAGTGGCAGCCACATCAGTGGCGACGACTCGTGGGGGGTGATGGGGTGCTCGGGCGAGCGACCGTCGATCTCGGCGTCCCAGCGGGCCCGGCCGAAGAAGACCAGGAACACCTGGCGGCTCATGTAGTAGGCGGTCAGCACGGCCACGATCGCCCCGACGACGTAGAGCGCGACGTTCTGCTCCCAGGCGATGAGCAAGATCTCGTCCTTGGACCAGAAGCCCGAGAACGGCGGGACGCCGGCGATCGCCAGCCACCCCACGATGAAGGTGGCGGCGGTGATCGGCATGGCCGCTCGCAGCGCCCCCATGCGGCGCATGTCCTGTTCGTCGTGCATCCCGTGGATGACCGACCCCGACCCGAGGAACAGCAGCGCCTTGAAGAAGGCGTGGGTGATGACGTGGAAGATGGCTGCCACGTAGGCGCCGAGACCGATGGCCAGGAACATGTATCCGAGCTGGCTGATCGTCGAGTAGGCCAGCACCCGCTTGATGTCGTGCTGGGCCACCGCTGCGGTGGCAGCCACCAGGGCGGTGATGGCCCCGACCCAGGCGATGACGTCGGTCGACCAGTCCGGAGCGGCGAACAGCACGGGGTTCAGGCGTGCCGCCAGGTACACCCCGGAGGTGACCATCGTCGCTGCGTGCACCATCGCTGACACCGGCGTGGGCCCGGCCATGGCGTCGGGCAGCCAGACGAACAGGGGCAGCTGGGCCGACTTGCCCGCCGCGGCGACGAGCACCAGCAACGTCACCGCCGCCGCCGTCGCCTGCCCGAAGGCACCGGCGTGCTGCTCGATCTCGACGTAGGCGAGCGAACCGACGGTCTGGAAGACCAAGAACATGGCGAGCATGTAGCCCCAGTCACCGACCCGGTTGGTGACGAAGGCCTTCTTGCCCGCCGAGGGGGCATCGGCGCGGGTGAACCAGAACGAGATGAGCAGGTACGAGCACGCCCCCACCCCCTCCCAGCCGAGGAAGGTGACGAGCATGTTGTCGCCCAGCACCAGCACCAGCATCGAGGCGAGGAACAGGTTGAGGTAGGCGAAGAACCGGGTGAAGCCCGGGTCGCCGTGCATGTAGCCGATGGCGTACAGGTGGATGAGGGTGGCGACCCCGGTGATGAACAGCGCCATCGTGATCGACAGGGGGTCGACGAGGAACCCCAGCTCGATGTCGAGCCCCCCGACCGGCAGCCACTCGAACAGGACGACCTCGTGACCGAGCCGGTCGCCGCCGTCCTCACCGAGGAGGCCGATCCAGACCACGACGGTGGCGGCGAACGAGCCGGCCGAGGCGAGGGTGGCGACCCACCCCGACACGGGCTCGCGCAGCACCTGACCGGCGAGCACGAGCGCCACGAAGCCCGCCAGGGGCGCGGCCGGGATGAGCCAGACGAGGTCGATCACGGCGCTGGTCCTACCCCCTCATCGTGGACAGGTCGTCGGCGTCCACGCCGGGTCGATGGCGCAGCACCGCCACGATCAGTCCGAGGCCGACGACGACCTCGGCCGCCGCCACCACCAACACGAAGAACACCGCGCTCTGCCCGGCGATGTCGTCGAGGCGCCGGGCGAAGGCCACGAACGACAGGTTCACGCCGTTCAGCATCAGTTCGACGCACATGAGCATCACGATGGGGTTGCGCCGCAGCAGCAGACCCACCCCGCCGATGGTGAACAGCGCGGCCCCGAGCGCGAGGTACCAGCCGGCGGTGACCTCCATCAGCGCCGGCGCCCGTCGGTGACGTCGGCGTCAGCGACGGCGTCGCCGGCCAGGTCCCGGTGCCGCCGGGCCAGCACGACCGCAGCGACGACCGCCACGACGAGCAGGGCGCTGGTCAGCTCGAAGGCGTAGACGAACTGGCCGAACAGCGACCGGGCCAACAGGTCCACGTTGGCCACCCCCAGCTCGCCGGCCTCGGCGACCGAGCCGCCGATCGAGCGGGCACCGGTGATCGGGTCATCTGAGGCCACGGCGAAGGTCAACACCAGGGCCACCGCACCGACGGCGAACACCGCTGCGGCGGGCCGCTGGGCCCGCAACGATCCGAGCGAGAGCCGCTCGGCCCGGTCGACGCCGAGCAGCATGATCACGAACAAGATCAGCACGACGATGGCGCCGGCGTAGACCACGACCTGCACCACGGCCAAGAAGTGCGCCTCCTGGGCGACGAAGTGCACCGCCACGCCGAAGAGGGTGAGCACGAGCGACAGCGCAGCGTGGACGGGGTTGCGAAGGACCACCACCCCGACCGCCCCTGTGAGGGCCATCGCCGAGGCGATGACGAAGACGACGACCTCTGCCACCTAGCGCTGGGCCTCGTCGTCGGGGATCTGCTCCTCGGCGTCCTCGGTCGAGGCGTCACCCGGGCGCTCGGCCTCGGCGAGCTCGTGGTCGTGGTCGTCGTCTGGATGGTGATCCTCGACCGCCTGGGCCCGGGCGAGCTCGGCGGCCGAACGAGCGCCGCCGCTCAGCTCCCCGCCCCGCTGGCCGGCCTCGGGCGCCCGCACGCCGACGCCGAGCTCACCAGACCAGTGCACCCGGCCCTCGAAGTCGGCGTCACCGCTCGGCGAGGTCGCCCTCATCCACGCCGAGGTGCGCTCCTCGTCGCCCTCCATCCACAGCTCCCAGGGCATCTGTCGGGGGCGGCCGCTGTCGTCGACCACCAGCTCGTCCTTGGTGTAGATGGCATCGACGCGGTCGGTGAAGGAGAACTCGAGCACCTTGGACTCGGTGATCGCCTGGGTGGGACAGGCCTCCACGCACAGATCGCAGTGGATGCAGCGCAGGTAGTTGATCTCGTACACGTAGCCGTATCGCTCGCCGGGCGACGTCGGATCGTCGGGATCGTTGTCGGCACCCCGCACGTAGATGCACCGTGCCGGGCACACACCGGCGCACAGCTCGCAGCCGATGCACTTCTCCATGCCGTCCTCGTAGCGGTTGAGGACGTGGCGGCCGTGGAACCGGGCGGGCTTGGGCCGCTTCTCGTGCGGATAGCGGGTGGTGATCGGCTCGTCGAAGAGCTTGGAGAAGGTGACGGCGAACCCGTCGAGGTAGCCCATCTGCTCAGCGCTGCCCGGGCCCGTGGGGGCCCGCAGCCGTGCGGCTCGTGCGGTGCGACGTCGCAGGGGCGGTGGGGACGCTCATCGTCGGCTCCGGTCAGCGGCCAGCTCGGCATCGTAGGCTCGGTCGCCCGCTCGGTAGGCCACCAGCAGCAGCGCCGATCCGATCACGGTCACGGTGAGGAACCCGCCGATCACCCAGCCCAGGTTCCAGTCGTCGTTCTCCCGGGTGAGCCGGATGGCCGACAGCGCCAGCAGCCAGGCCAGCGACACCGGGATCAGCACCTTCCAGCCGAGGTCCATCAGCTGGTCGTAGCGAAGGCGGGGCAGCGTCGCCCGGAACCAGACGAAGACGAACAGCAACACCATCAGCTTGGCCAGGAACCAGATCGGCCCGGGGATGAGGTGCAAGACGTCGGCGTCGACCGGGGGGAGCGGCCCGCCGAAGAACAACGTGACCATGATCCCCGACATCGTCACGACGTTGAGGAACTCCGCCAGGAAGAACAGAGCGAAGCGGATCGAGGAGTACTCGGTGTGGAAGCCGCCGACCAGCTCCTGCTCGGCCTCGACGAGATCGAACGGGGGGCGGTTGAGCTCGGCGGTGGCGGCGATGAGGAAGACGACGAAGGGCACCACGCCGGTGGTGAACACGCCCCAGTCGGCGATGCCGCCGGCCTGGGCGTCGACGATGCCCCGGGTCGACAGCGTGCCCGACACCAGCACCACGGCGACGACCGCCATGCCGAGCGCCGCCTCATAGGAGATGGCCTGGGCCGAGGCTCGCACCGATCCGAGCAGCGGGTACTTCGACCCCGAGGACCAACCGGCCAGCATCACGCCGTACACCGCGATCGACGACGTCGCCAACAGCAACAAGATGCCGATCGGCGGGTCCGCGATCATGCCGACCGTCGTCTGGCCGAACAGCTCGACGGTGCCGTCTCCGCCGTCGAAGTCACCGGCCACCGGGATGATCGACAGCGACACCAGCGCCGGCACCAGCGACAGGTAGGGGGCGAGTCGGAAGACGAACGGGTCGGCGGCGGAGGGTCGCAGGTCCTCCTTGAAGAAGAACTTGATGCCGTCGGCCAGCGATTGGAGGAGGCCGAAGGGGCCTGCCTCGGCCGGGCCGACCCGGCTCTGGAGCCGCCCGACGACCTTGCGCTCGAACCAGATCATCAGCACCGTGGCGACGAGCGCCAGGACGAACCCGAGGACGACCTTGAACAGCACGACGGCGAGATCACCAAGATCGACGCCGCCGAACAGGAGCGGATCACCCATCGGCGACAGTGTTGCCCACCGAGCCCCCTGCGATCGACTTCACGGGCGCCGGCATCGACTCGACCCTGATCTCGGTCAGGCGGTCGCCGGCGCGCACGAGCCCACCGGCGTCGACGACGCGCTGGCGGGCGGCCAGGACGGCCACGCCCGCAGGCACCCTCGCATCGGGGGCGGCGGGCACCACGACCGAGCCGTGTGACGAGCGGGCCGACACCTCGGTGCCCGCGCCGACCCCGAGGCGCTCGAAGTCATAGGGGCTGAGGCGCAGCACCCCGCCCCGGGCCAACGGCGCCAGGTGGGGGCTGTGGCCGACGGTGACGCCGTCGTCGTAGAGCTCGAGGGGCGACACGAGGCGCAACGAGTAGGCGTCAACCGGCACCTCGCCCAACGGCTCGACCGGCCCGGGCGCCACGGGCGAGGGCATCGACCCCGGTGGGCGTCGCCCGACCAACGCCCCGTCGACCAGGTGGGGTGCGTCGATCGGACGGGTGGCATCGGCACCAGGCGACAAGGCGCCGAGGCCGTCGTGACCGGGCACGGTGGCGGTGAGGCGCACGGTCAGCTCGTCGGCGGTCTCGAACCCGAGATCACCGCCGAGGGCGAGGGCCAGCTCGGCGGCGATCATCCAGTCCTCACGGGCCGTCCCGGGCGGGGTGACCCGCCGGGACAGCTGCGTGACCCGGCCCTCGAGGTTGGTGGTCGTCCCGGCGGTCTCGCCGAAGCCGGCGGCGGCCAGCACGACGTCGGCGCGAGCGGTCGAGGCCGAGACGAACGTGTCGACGGCGATGACGTGCTCGGCACCGGCCAGGGCCCGCTGGGCGAGGTCGCGGTCGGGGGCGTCGCCCAGAGGGTCAGACCCCACGAGCACGAGGGTCTTGATGCGTCCAGCCGCGGCCGCCTCGAGGATGCCGGTGGCGTCGAGGCCGGGCTGCTCGGGCAGCTCTGCGCCCCACGCCCCGCTCCAGTGCTCGCGCCCGTCGGCCAGGGTCAGCCGACCCGGCAGCAGGCCCGGGGAGAGGCCCTGTTCGAGGGCGCCCATGACGTTGCCACGCCGCAGCAGCGGCAGGAACGTCGCCTCGGGCAGGGCGTCGCGCAGGCTGAGCACGGCGTCGACGACGTGCTCGGGCGACTCGGCCAGGGACTGGCGTCCGACGGCGATCACGATCGGGCCGCCGGCATCGAGCAGCTCGGCCGCTGCGCTCACGTGGGCGGGGACCACCCCGCCGGTCGCCCCGACGTCGCCCCCGCCCCTGGCTCCGAGCACGGCCCTGACCGCAACCGAGGCCTCACCCACCCGGTGGCGCAGGGACACCTTGGCCAGCGGGGTCAGCGAGGTCTCGATCGGCGAGACCTCCACGACGCGCACCGTCTGGGCCCGCACCGCGGTCCGCAGCCGCAGGAAGGCGACGGGGAGCTCCTCCTTCGGGTCGGGCCCGATCCAGACCAGCGTCGCCGCGCCGCAGGCGTCGTCGAGGGTCGCCGGGGGCAACCCGAGCACGACGTCGGCGGGGAGCCCGTCGCCGAGCTGGGCGTCGACGTTGTCGGTGCCGATCACCGTGCGCGCCAGCTGGGACCAGGCGTGGGCGGCCTCGTTGGTGAGACGGGCCCCGCCGAGCACCGCCACCGACGACGGCCCGGCGGTCTGGATGGCATCGGTGATCGAGGTGGCGGCGGTGCCGATGGCGCCGGACCAGCTGGCCTCGACGAGCAGGTCGGGGTCCTCGGTCGATCGCACCAGGGGCACGCCGAGGCGGTCCGGCGAGCTCAGCGACTCGACCGAGTACCGCCCGGCGTCGCACAACCACCCGTGGTTCACCGAACCGAGGCGGTCGTCGTCCCCGGTCACCTCCGAGAACGGATCGGTGTCCACGCCGAGCATGCGGACGACCTCGTTGCGCGTCGACTGCACCGCCACCCGACAGCCGACGCTGCAGCGGGTGCAGGTCGACTCGCTCTCCTCGAGGTCCCACGGCCGGGCCTTGAACCGGTAGCTCGACGCGGTGAGCGCCCCGACCGGGCAGAGCTGGACGGTGTTGCCCGAGAAGTACGAGCTGAACGGGTGGTCGGGGAACGTGTTGACCTGGGTCTGGTTGCCCCGACCGAGGAAGTGGATCAGCGGATCGCCGGCCACCTCGTCGGCGAAGCGGGTGCAGCGGTCACACAGGACGCAGCGCTCCCGGTCCAGCTGCACCAGCCGGGACACGGGGATCGGCTTGGCGAAGTGGCGCTTCTGCTCGACGAAGCGGGTCTCGCCGGGCCCGTGGGCCAGGGTCTGGTCCTGCAGCGGGCACTCGCCGCCCTTGTCGCACACCGGGCAGTCGAGCGGGTGGTTGATGAGGAGGAACTCGAGGATGCCGTCCTGGGCCTTCTTGACGTTCGGGCTCGTCGTGTCCACGGCCATGCCGTCAGCGACGGGGACCATGCAGGACGGCTGCAGCGCCGGGCCGCGTCCGCTGTCGATGTTGACCAGGCACATGCGGCACATGCCCACCTCGGTCATGCGCGGGTGCCAGCAGAACCGGGGGATGCGCACGCCGTGGCGCTCGGCGGCGGCGATCACGAGCTCGCCGGGCCGGCACTCGACGGGCCGGCCGTCGATCGTCACGGTGAGGGTGGTGGGCTTGGCCTCGGTGTCGGTCATCGTCGGGGTGCGTCCTCGGGCTCTTCAGCGGGGCGTGGGGGATCAGCGGCCGGTGCGGCGGGACGGGCCGCCCACGGGTTCGCAGCGGCCACCCGGGTCAGGCGGCGACCGGGCGGGAGCGGGCGATGTAGGCCTCGAACTCGTCCCGGAAGTGGATGACCGCCGACATCAGCGGCGACGTGGCCGACTGCCCGAGCGGGCAGATCGTCGTCTGCTTGGGCGGCCAGGGCAGCTGGGGCGACCCGGGGCTGATGTTGTCGGACACGTCGATCAACAGGTCGAGGTCGCCGATCCGACCCTCGCCGCGGACGATGCGCTCGAGGATGCGCTCGAGCCAGGTCGTGCCCTCCCGACAGGGTGTGCACTTGCCGCAGGACTCACGGGCGAAGAAACGAACGAGGCGCAGGGCCGCTCGCACCACGTCGGTCGTCTCGTCCATCACCACGATGGCGCCCGAGCCCAGCATCGAGCCGTTCTCGGCCACCACGCCGTTGTCGAGGGGGAGGTCGAGGTGCTGCTCGTAGAGCCACGGTGCCGAGGCCCCGCCCGGGATGAAGGCCTTGACCCGGCGCCCGTCGCGGACGCCGCCGCAGTACTCGGGCGACTCGAACAGCTCACGGAAGGTCGTGACCCCGAACTCGACCTCGAACACCCCGGGCCGTTCGACGTGGCCTGACACGGCGAAGAGCCGGGTACCGGTCGACTTCTCCGAGCCCAGCTCGGCGAACGCCTGACCGCCGTTGTGAACGATCCAGGGCAGGTTCGACAGGGTCTCGACGTTGTTCACGATGGTGGGCTGGAGGTACAACCCCTTGGCGGCGGGGAAGAACGGCGGCTTGAGCCGGGGCATGCCGCGGTTGCCCTCGAGGCTCTCGATGAGGGCGGTCTCCTCGCCCACGATGTAGGCGCCGGCGCCCCAGTGCAACACGATGTCGAGCGACCAGTCCGACCCGCAGATCGACTGGCCCACGTAGCCGGCGGCGTAGGCCTCGTTGAGCGCGGCGGCGAGGCGCTCTTGGGCCAGGGCCATCTCGCCCCGCACGTACAAGAAGGCTTGGGCGGCGTCCACGGCGTAGCTGGCGAGCAGGATCCCCTCGATGAGCTGATGGGGATCGCGCTCCATCAGGATTCGGTCCTTGTAGGTGCCCGGCTCGGACTCGTCGCCGTTGACCACCACGTAGCGGGGCTCGACGCCCGGGGGGCAGAACCCCCACTTGATGCCGGCGGGGAAGCCGGCGCCGCCCCGGCCGAGCAGCGACGCGGTCTTGACCTCGTCGTGCACCTGCTCGGGGGTCATCTGGTTCAAGGCGGTGCGGATGGACTCGTACCCGCCGGTGCGCAGGTAGCCGTCGAGGGTGTGGCCGTCGTCGAGGTCCCACCGCGACGAGATGATGCGGGGCACATCGGGCATCTCAGCTCCTGGGCGCGAGGTTGTCGGGCACGGGCGGTCGGGCGTCGGCCCGCCCGGCCCAGTTGGGCGACGGCAGCTGGCGGACCCGGGCGAGCACCCCGTGGGGCGGCACCTCGTGGTCGAGGCGGCCAGCTCGCAGATCATCGATCATGGCGTCGAAGTCGGCCTCGGTGACCCGGTACCGGTAGCGGTAGTTCACCTGCAGGCACGGGGCCTCGGTGCAGGCGGCGATGCACTCGACGTCTTCGAGGGTGAACATGCCGTCAGGGGTCGTCGACCCGGGGCGGATGCCGAGGCGCTGCTCGGCGTGGTGCAACAGCTCCTCGCCACCGACCAGCAGGCACGAGATGTTCGTGCAGACGTTGACGAGGTACCGGCCCACCTCGTGGCGCTTGAACATCTCATAGAACGTGCACGTGCCGATGACCTCGGCGGGGGTCACGTCGAGCAGCTCGGCGATGTGGGTCATGGCCTCGTCGGTGACGTGGCCGTCCTGGGCCTGGGCGACGTGCAGCAGGGGGATCATCGCCGACCGCTTGCGGGGGTAGCGCCCGATGATCTCACGGGCCAAGCGGACGTTGTCCTCCGAGAGCCGGCTCATCGTGCCGTCCGTTCGCCTTCGGGCGGCCCGAGGGGCCGCGCCGTGCGGCTCAGATCCACCCCGTTCGCCTTCGGGCGGCCCACAGGCCGCGCCGTGCGGCTCAGATCCACCCCGTTCGCCTTCGGGCGGCCCACAGGCCGCGCCGTGCGGCTCAGATCCACCCCGTTCGCCTTCGGGCGGCCCACAGGCCGCGCCGTGCGGCTCAGATCCACCCCGTTCGCCTTCGGGCGGCCCACAGGCCGCGCCGTGCGGCTCAACGGTCCACCTCGCCCATGATCGGGTCGATCGAGGCGAGGGTGGCGATGCCGTCGGCGAGCAGGCCTCCGTGCAGCACGTAGGGGACGCACTGCAGGTTGTAGAAGCTCGGCCCCCGGATGTGCATCCGCCACGGCTTGGTGCCGCCGTCGCTCACCAGGTAGCAGCCGAGCTCGCCCCGAGGCGACTCGACGGCCACGTAGACCTCGCCCTCGGGCACCTTGAAGCCGTCGGTGAAGATCTTGAAGTGGTGGATCAACGCTTCCATCGACTCGTCGATGCGCAGGCGGGGCGGGGGCGTGAGCTTCTTGTCCTGGGCCCGGTAGTCACCGGGTGGCATGTGCTCGAGGCACTGGCGCACGATGCGCATCGACTCGCGGATCTCGTGCAGACGGATGGCGTACCGGTCGAACGTGTCGCCGAAGGCCCCGACGATGACGTCGAAGTCGACCTGGTCGTAGGCGAGGTAGGGATCGTCACGGCGCAGGTCCCACGCCATGCCCGTCGAGCGCAGGATCGGACCGGTCACCGACAGCGACAGCGCCTCGGCGGTGGTCATCACCCCGACGCCCTGGGTCCGGTCTCGCCAGATCGGCTGACCGGTCATCAAGGTGTCGAACTCGTCGAGGCGGCCCGGCAGCGTCTGGAGGATGCGCTCGAGGTCGTCCTCCCAGCCGTCGTGCAGATCGACGGCGACGCCCCCCGGGCGGATGTAGTTGTGGTTCATCCGCAGGCCGGTGACGGCCTCGAGGAAGCGCAGCACGTCCTCGCGCTCACGCCACCCGTAGAGCATCATCCCGACCGCGCCGAGGTCCATGCCGTTGGTGGCCATGAACAGCAGGTGCGAGCTCATCCGGTTGAGCTCGCACATCATCATGCGGATCCACGTGGCCCGGGGTGGGACCTCGAGCTCGAGCAGCCGCTCGACGGCCAGCGAGAAGACGAGCTCGTTGAACAGCGGGGATGCGTAGTCCATCCGCGTCACGTTCGTGGGGCCCTGGAGGAACGTGAGGTCCTCAGCCGTTCGCTCCATGCCCGTGTGGAGGTAGCCGATGATGGGCTTGGTCCTCAGGACCTGCTCGCCAGACAGTTCGATGAGCAACCGCAGCACCCCGTGGGTGGAGGGGTGCTGGGGCCCCATGTTCATGATCATGCGCTCGTCGTTGGGGTCGGCATGGATCTCGTCGGCCGACAGCTCCGAGACGCGCAGCACCGCGTCTCGCTCGACCACCCGGGCGGTGGTGGCCGGGTCGACCAACGGCACCACCTCGACGTGGGTGGTCTCAGCGGGGGGGTTCTGGGTGAGGCTCATGGCGTGCCGGGGGTCAGCGGACGTTGGTGGCGCTCTTGAACTGCACCGGGATCTTGCCCTGGGGCACGTCCTTGCGCAGGGGATGGCCGATCCAATCCTCGGGCATGAGGATGCGGGTGGGGTCGGGGTGGCCATCGATGGCGATGCCGAAGAGGTCGAGGATCTCCCGCTCGGCTGCATCGGCACCCGGGTACAGCGGGTAGATGGTGGCGATGCTGGCGTCGGTGCCGGGAACCTGGACGCGCACGCGCAGGCGCCGACGGGCGGTCGGATCGAGGAGGTTCACCACCACCTCGAACCGCTCGGGTTCGATCCCTGCGGGCAACGTCCGGGCCTCGTGGCCGAGGTAGTCGACGGCGGTCACGTCGCACAGCATCGCGAACCCGTCGTCGCGAGCTGCTCCCACCGAGGCCACGTACTGCTCACGTGACGGGTGGATGACCGCCTGACCGAGTCGTCCGGTCACCGGCGCCCCGTAGCGCTCCTCGACCGGAGGCGCCTCGTCGGTGTCGTCGGTGACGGTGTCGTCGGTGACGGTGTCGTCGGTGACGGTGTCGTCGGTGACGGTGTCGTCGGTGACGGTGTCGTCGGTGACGGTGTCGTCGGTGACGGTGTCGTCAGCGTCGGTGTCGGGACTCACCGCATGCCCCGGCCGCCGGTGCGGATCACGACCGGCTCCGGTGCCGCGTCTGACGCCAGGCTCGGATCGAGGTCGATGCCGGCGCCCCCGCCCGAAGCTGCCCGACGCTCGTCGGCCTCCCCGGAGGCGATCTTGGCGTGGAGGGTCAAGATGGCGTGCATCAAGGTCTCGGGCCCCGGCGGGCACCCCGGGGCGTACACGTCGACCGGCACGACCTGGTCGACGCCCTGGACGATGGCGTAGTTGTTGAACATGCCCCCCGTGCTGGCGCACACGCCCATGGAGATCACCCACTTGGGCTCCATCATCTGGTCGTAGACCGTCCGCAGCACCGGAGCCATCTTCTGGGACACCCGGCCGGCGACGATCATGAGGTCGGCCTGGCGGGGGGAGGCCCGGAAGGTCTCCATGCCGAAGCGGGCCAGGTCGTAGTGACCCGCCCCGGTGGCCATCATCTCGATGGCGCAGCACGCCAGTCCGAACGTGGCGGGCATCAGGCTGCGGTAGCGGCTCCACTGCACGACCGAATCGAGTGGGGCGGTGAGGAAGTTGCGCTGCAAGCCGTCGAGCCCCTCGCCCAGCCCCAGCCGGTCCTTCAGGCGGTCCATCCCGGTGTCGGTCGACGGCGCCGTCGGCTGCGTGGCGAACTGGCGACGATCTGTTGCTGGACGTGAGCTCTCAGCCGGCATCTAGACGGTCTCGCGGGTGCGCTGAGGTCGTGGCTCGTCGAGCTCTCGACCCTCGAGACCGACCTGGCGCACGGTCCGCCGCGCCGGGTGCTGCCCGGGTGCGGCGGGTGCGAGGCTCAGCCCGGACGCAGTCGATCCCTCGATGGGGGCGCGCTCGTGGGCGAACGCCGAGGTGGCGACGGCCCGGTGGGCCTTGGAAGGACCCCAGTTGAGGCCCCCGGTGGCCAGCTCGTAGACGAAGGACACGAAGAAGATGCCGGCGAACATCAACATGGCCAGCAGCCCGAACAGACCCAGCTCGTCGTTCTGGGTCGCCCACGGGTACAAGAAGATGATCTCGATGTCGAACATGATGAACAACATCGCCACCAGGTAGAACTTCACGGGGAAACGGCGAGGGATCGGCATCTGCTCGGAGATGCCCGACTCATAGGGAGCCGTCTTGGCCGGGAAGGGTCGTGACGGAGCCAGGAGTCGGCTGGTGAGCAGGCTCAACAGCCCGAACAGCACGCCCAGCACAGCCAGGGCCACTACGGGCAGGTACTGCTCCATCAACTGCTCCGATCGTGTCGTGGCGTCGGGCCCTCAGGCCGACGCCGCCTTGGCGTCGGCGTCCTGGGCAGCCCACAGGTCGTGGTCTCGGCGGTGCAGCAACCAGGCGCCCACCCCGAAGGCGATGCCCGAGGCCAGGGTGACCAGGAAGGGCGGGAAGCGGACGCTGCCCATGTCGCGCACCATCACCACGCTGAGCACCGGAGCGCTCAGGTCGGGTTCGCGTGGCGGTGGGGCGACGTTGGCATCTGGCGGCGGGGCGGGCAGCGCCGGCTGCACCTGGACGACGGCGTGGTTGGGGGTGTGGAACCACCCGAGGGGCTTGCCGTCGTAGCCGAACAGCTCGGGGTAGGCGTCCCCCCCGGTCTGGAACGCTGCGGTCGTCAGGTAGTCAGAGGTGGTGGCGCTGGCGCCGGCCAGGGCGACGATGGCGGGGTCTGACACCAGCACCTCGTCGGCGATCGAGCTGATCTCGCCCCGCAGGGGGTTGTCGTCGTCGAGGTACTCCCAGTCGCTGGGGACGATGGTGTCGTCGACGACGGTGCCGGCCTCGACCACGGGCAGCTCCTGGACGTCGTCGACCTGGCTGAAGGCGATGCCGTCACCGGTCAGCACCTCCTTGACGTTCCACTCGGGGAGGTCACCGATGAGGCCGATGGCGTAGATCCACCAGATGATGCCGATGAGGAACATCCACCCCGCCAGCCCGGTGAAGGCGATGAGGAAGCCCAGTCGACCCCCCACGTTGGTGGTCAACAGGAGGTAGACCGACCCGCACAGGACGATCACGCCGATCAGGGTGGCGAGCAGACCGGTGAGGTAGGGGTCCCACGGGATGGCAGCCAGCACCGAAGTCATCGCGACGAGCCTTCCAGGCGGCTCGTGCAGTAGTCGATCTGGGCGTCGTACTGCGCCAACCTGGACTCGAACACACCCTCGTCCTCATCGGGCTGCAGCTCCGGCGGCCCTGCGTCGGCGGCCAGGTACTCCCGGCACGCCTCACCGACCGCGGTCGGTGCGTCGTCGTCGTGGGTGAGGGAGCGCTCGTACTCGACGATGGCCAGGATCTGGTCCTCGGACAGCAGCTGGCCGAACCCGGGCATCTGGCCGTTGCCGATGCCTCGGATGCCGTAGCCGACGTTGTCGTCGGCGCCGACGGCGATCCACTCGGCCTGCTCCTCGGCCGTCAACCACTGCTCGGTGAGGTTCTCCTCGGCCAGGCGAGGACCGAAGGCCCCGCCACCCTGGCTGCCGATGGGCAGCTCGGTGCCCGGGGCGGCCGCATCGACGTTGGTCGCGGCTTCGACGAGCTCTTCGACGGTGAACTGCTGGGCCCACTGCCACCCCTGGGTGTGGCACCGTCCGCAGTGCTGTTGGAACAGCCACTCGCCGTCATCGATGGGGGTGGCTGAGAGCTCCCGCGCCGCTTCCAGCTCGGCGGTGTGCTCGGCGACCACGTCCTCGGGCAGGCGCGTGATCTCGTCCAGGAAGCGTATGACCTGGGCAATCTGCTGGTCGGTGCCCACGCCGCCGCCTTCGACGCCCCAGGCGGCCATGGGCGACCCGGGCCGGCCGTAGACGAGGATCTCGGCGACCTCCTCCTCGCTGTAGCGCAACAGGGCGTCGTTGACCGACGGGGCGACCCATCGCACCTGGATGTTGAAGGTCGAGATGGCGCCCTCGTCGTCGATGATGAACTCGCCGGCGTCGTCGGTGAGGGGCACCGGGAAGATGAACCCGGCCACCCCGCCGCCGCCGTCGGCGCCGTGGCAGTTCGCGCACTGGAACCCGTTCTGGTACAGCTCGGCGCCCTCGGCGACCGACCACTCGTCCAGGGCTACGTCGGCCGCGGCCTGACGCCCGGGCTCACGCAGCCAGTAGATGGGCAGCCCGAGCCCGATGATGAGCAGCATCACCACGCCGATGAACTGCCAGCGCTCGAGGCGGTTGCCCTCGAGCTGGGTGTCCGGGATGGGCGCCGAGGTGTTCGGCGCCAGCTCGATCTCCGAGCCGACCTCGTCGCGAGCCGAACGGATGTTGAACCAGTAGTACGCGATCCAGCCGATCAGGAGGACGACGGCCAAGGCCATCGCGATCGTCCTGAACGTGCCTGAGACCTCCATCAGCGAAGCGTTCCTCTCGAAGGTGGCAGCGAGCGGGGGCTAGTGCCCGCCGCCGGTCGTGCAGTGGGGGCCCTCGAGGCCCTGGCCGGTGGTGTCGGTGCCGTTGGGCGGTCCCTGGACGATGGTGCCGGTGTCGATGACGACCCGACCGCCGGAGGCGTCCACGGGGAAGCGGTCGAGGCCACGGGGGGCGGGGCCGGCCTTGTACTCGCCGACCCGGTTGTACTGCGACCCATGGCACGGGCACTCGAACCACTGCGAGGTGGCGCACTCGGGCACCCGGCAGCCGAGGTGCGGGCACTTCTGGTAGAGCGCGGTCAACCCGAAGTCCTCGCCGGGCAGGGGCTGCATGCCGGCCAGGACGTTGTCGGGGTAGATGCCCGCGGCCCGGTCGAGACCCTCTGCGGGGTACTTCTGGACGTAGGCGCGAGCCTCGGGGAAGTAGGAGAAGCCCTCGGCGGGACTGCCGCTGACGATGGCGTCGAGCACGTCGTCGACCGAGCCCACGTCGACCCGGGCCCCGAACCCGCCCGACACCCGGGGCCACAGGAACGCCAGCGAGGACGCCCCGAAGCCGGCCACGCCGAGGGCGGTGAGACCGATCATCGACCGGTTCATGAACTGACGCCGGGTGACGCCGATCGCCTCGTCGTCCGGCGGTGACCACGGTTCGACCTCGCGCCGGTCGATGGTGGCCGGGGCGGTCGACCCCCGTCGGGCCAGCGCCGTCGTGCGCTCGACCTCACGCCCGGTCGGACCGGCGGGCTCGGGCCGTCGCCGCGGCTCGTCGCGAGCGAGGGTCTCGCTCGACAGGCGTCCCAGGCGCTCGGCGTCGCGCCGGCGGGTGGTGGTGAGGAACACCACCGCCGCCAGCACCACGAGGGCCGGGATGACGATGGCGATGACCGCGGTCGTGGACATGGTTCAGCCTACCGAGAGGGTCACAGGTGGAAGATGCCGTCGAGGCCGGTCTGCCAGGGGAAGGTGAAGTTGAACCCCTGACCCCGGAAGAACGAGCTGATGATGGTGAGCACGGCCCAGAACATGAGGTGGATGGTCCACAGCGACACGGCGAACTTGCGTTGGTGGGGGTTGTTCGCCGGGTTCCGGTCGATGTAGGGGGCCAGGATCATCACCCCGAGGACCAGGCCCGGGATCATCACCCCGGCGATCATCGGGTGGAACATCGTGAGCAGCTCTTGGAGTCCCAGGAAGTACCACGGCGCCTTGGACGGGTTCGGCGTGTCGTTGACGTTGGCCAGCTCGAGCAGCGGGGCGTTGACGAAGACCGAGAAGACCAAGAGGAACGCAGTGATGAACAGCGCCGCGACGAACTCGCCGAGCAGCAGGTGCGGCCACACGTGGACCTTGTCCTGGGGCTTGGCCTTGACGTCTTGGATCGAGCCCGACTTGACCACGGTCAAGAGGCGCTGGGTGTGCCCGCCCGGCCCGGTCGGGGCCGCCGCAGGAGCGGGGGCGGTGGCGAGTGCGGTGCCGCCGCCGGCCTTGGCGGCCTGCGAGCGCTCGAGCAGGGAGCGGGGGATGCGCTCGCCGTCGTCGTCGGTGGGGGCGCTGGCGCCTCCGGCTTCGGATGCTGCCCCGGCCTTGTTGCCCTGGGCCTTCTCACGAGCCGCCTGCGCCCGCTTCAACAGGTGCTCGGGGATCTCGGTCATCGTTCCTCGCTCGTCATCGTTGTGAGGCTCGCCGTCGGGATGGTCATCAGGCCTACAGGGGCCCCGAGATGCCGCCGTCCTTGCGGACCCGCCAGAAGTGGATCGCCATGAAGATCACGATCACGAACGGCAGGAGCAGGACGTGCAGCACGTACCAGCGCAACAGGGTGTCGGTGCCGATCTCGAAGCCGCCGAGCAGCACGAACCGCACCTGGTCGCCGAACACCGGCGTGAACCCCATCATGTTGGTGCCCACCGTCACCGCCCACAGCGCCAGCTGGTCCCACGGCAGCAGGTAGCCGGTGAAGGAGAGCAGCAACGTGAGTGACAACAGGATGATGCCGATGACCCAGTTGAACTCTCGGGGCGACTTGTAGGCCCCGTGGTAGAAGACCCGGGCCATGTGGAGGAACACCGCCAGCACCATGAGGTGGGCGGCCCAGCGGTGCATGTTGCGCACGAGCAGGCCGAAGGCGACTCCGGTCTGGAGGTTGGCGATGTCGTCCCAGGCCGCAGCAGCGGTCGGACGGTAGAAGAACATCAAGAAGATGCCGGTGACGGTGAGCAGGATGAACAGGAAGAAGCTGAGCCCGCCCAGGCACAGCGTGTAGCTGACCTTCACCGCGTGGCGCTTGACCTTCACCGGGTGCAGGTGGTACAGCACGCTGTTCATCACGACGTAGGACCGGTTGCGGGGGCTGTCGGTGTAGCCCTTGCGGAAGATCGAGCCCGGGCGGAAGACCGAGTTCCAGACCTGGGAGTCCTGCACGGTGTCGCCCAGCTGTCCGACGCGCTCGCCGATCGTGGGCTTGGGGGTCTTGGTGGGGGTCGCCATCTCGTCTGACAGTCTCCTAGAACCGCATGCCGTAGGCGTAACCGTGGTTGTTGGTCCGTCCGTGGACGTCGCCGGTGGGCGGCGGCTGGTCTGACACCTTGCCCAGGGTGATGACCCCGGTTGGGCACCGATCGACGCACAGGGCGCACCGCGTGCAGACGTCGTCGTCGATGATGAAGATCGACGAGTCGTCGGGGTCAAGGCCAGGCGGGGCCACCCCGACCGAGTCGTCGACGGCATCGGTGGTGACCAAGAAGATGCACTTCCACGGGCAGATGTCGACGCAGCCCTCGCAGAGGATGCACTCGGACTGGTCGATGTTGATGAACTGCTTGGGCTTGACCGCCTGGGACAGCCACTCGGCGTTGACGACCTGCAGGACGTAGTCGTCGCGGAACTCCGGCATGGGGGGGTTGGCGTCGGTGCGGGTCATCGTGCGCCCTCGCGCACGAGGGGCCGGCCGAAGTCCGAGACCGGCTCGACCGCCGTCTTCTCCCTGCCCCGGCTCTGCCAGAAGTGCCAGATCCAGATGTTGCCCACGATCACCAGCCCGTAGATGGCGATGACGATCAGATCTCGGATGTGGATGTAGTTGGTGTCGAAGGGGAGCAGCCCGGCGACGAAGGACAGCGGGCCGGGGGCGTCGTCGGCCAACAGGCGGCCCGGGTCGTCCCAGCCGAGCTCGCCGCCCAGCTTGATCCACAGGTCGGGGACGATGCCGTAGCCGACGGTGAAGAACATGAAGGCGAACGTGGCGGCGACCATCGCCTCGCCCCAGGTCAGTGGGGTGCCCACCGGACGAAGCGGGGCGTACAGCACGACGATCAGGGTGAAGGCGGCGAGCACGATGAGGGAGTTGATGAACGCCGCCATCGGGCCCGAGTGCAGGGCCTCGACGATCTCGGACACGGCGATGACGATCACGACGGTCGCCACGACGACGGCGATGATGCGGCTCGAGATCAGCCCCTCCATGACGTTCGCTCCTCTGTGCGTGGTGATCCGCCCGTCGAGTTCCTCGTCGTCCCGGCGTCGAGCGGTCTGTTCCTCACGATCTGGTCCGGACCTCTCCACTGTGCAGCCGGGACGCTCGTGATGTCGTTCACGAGCAACGGGTGCGAAGGGGGCAAGCGCCGCCACCCGAGCGAAACCGGTCTACCACCGGGGTGTGTCGCGCTGACAACCGCACCCCGGGCCCTCGACGACATCGAACCAGGCTAGCGGTGGCCTCCGGCGGGCCCGGGGCGCCCCGGGGTGCCAGGAGGCACGCCCGGGGCCAGCGCCCGGGCCGCGCACCGCACGTGGCGTGTCCGCACCGGTGACCTCTACGGTTGTCGGCGTCGGTGCCACCTACCGGTGCCGACGCCACCGTCGTGGCCGGAGGCCCCCGTGACCGAGGTTCCCGAGTACCTGCTGCAGCGCTCGAAGTCGCGCCGTCGGGCGTTGGGCCTGCCCGTCGACGACGACGGCGCCGACGCCGGTGACGCTGCAGCGCCGGCGGCCGCTGGCGCCGGGACCGGTGGTGGCGGCGGGGCCTCGGGTCCGGCGCCGACCCAGCTCGCACCGATCGAAGCCAAGGAGACGGCGCCTCCCGCACCCGAACCGGCCTACGTGCGTGCGGCGCGCACCCGACGCAAGCCCCCGGTCTGGGCGGCCGCTGCGTTCGCCATGTTGCCGGTCTACCTGTTCGTCTACGTCGCCCTCCTCGGAGAGGACACCGCCGATGCCGAGACCGCGCTCGGCCTGGGCCAGGAGCTCTACGGCGCCCAGTGCGCCAGCTGTCACCTGGCCAGCGGCGGTGGCCAGGACGAGGGCGGGGTCGGTCGTCCCCTCTACCAGGGCGAGGTCGAGCTCACCTTCCCCGATCCGGTCGATCAGTTCGACTACATCCGCCACGGGTCCTTCGCCCAGGGCACCCCCTACGGCAACCCAGATCGGCCCGGGGGGCAGCACATCGCGGCCACGGGGATGCCCAACTTCCCCGATCTCACCGACTACGAGCTGTGGGCGATCGTCCGATACGAGCGAGAGGTGCTCTCGGGCGAGGAGCTCGACGAGGAGCAGTTGGCCGAGCGCGAGGAGCGGTTCTTGGAGTTCGAGGAGTCCGGCACCGTCACCCAGGAGCTCCAAGAGGGTGGAGCCGGCGGCGGTGGTGAGGCCGGCAGCGACGGGGCGGTCGGGGGCGCAGCCGGCGCCGAGGACGGCGACCCCGGCGAGGGCGACGCCCCGGGTGGCGGTGGCGAACCGGCCGGTGACATGGGCGAGGGCGGCGGGGGCGAGGGCGGCGGGGGCGAGGGCGGCGGAGACACCTCGGATGACAGCGGCGATGGTCTGGCCGGCAGCGGGGCCGACGGCGCCGAAGGCGGCGACAGCGACATGGGCGGCTGACGCCGCCCTCTCGGACGGCGCTCGGGCGACCTCCTAGGAGGTCACGGCGTCGGCCGCAGAGGCCGCCGCCGCGTCGACGATGCGGTCGATGTCGGCGTCGTCGTGGGCCACCGAGGGGAACACCGCCTCGTAGGCCGCCGGGGCCATCGCCACCCCCCGAGCGAGCATGCCGGTGAAGAACCGGGCGTAGGCCGCCTCGTCGGTGCGCCTGGCCCCGTCGTAGTCGACCGGCGCCTCGGGCCCGCAGAACACCCCGAGCAGGGTGGCCACCTCGGGCACCTGCCAGTGGGCGCCCGCAGCGGCGAAGGCTTGACGCAAGCCGGCACCGAGGCGCTCGGTGTTGGCCCGCAGGCGGGCGTAGAGCTCGTCGTCGAGACGTTCGAGCACGGCCAGGCCCGCAGCGGTGGCCAGCGGGTTGCCCGACAGGGTGCCGGCCTGGAACACCGGGCCGAGGGGCGTGAGGGCGTCCATCACCTCGGCCGGCCCGCCGTAGGCGCCGATCGGCAACCCACCGCCGATGACCTTGCCGAGGCAGGTCAGGTCGGGCCGGACGTCGTAGTGGGCTTGGGCGCCGCCGGGGCCGAGGCGGAACCCGGTGATGACCTCGTCGAAGATCAACAGCGCGCCCACGCGGTCGCACTCGGCTCGGAGCCCGGCGAGGAACCCATCAGCGGGCGGGACGAGGCCCATGTTGGCCGCCACCGGCTCGACGATCACACAGGCCGTCTGCGGCGCCAGCGTCGGCACGACGTTGTAGGGCACCACCACGGTGTCGGCGACCGCGCCGGCCGGCACGCCCGCCGATCCGGGCAGGCCGTAGGTGGCCAGGGCGCTGCCGCCCTCGGCGAGCAGCACGTCGCCGTGCCCGTGGTAGTTGCCTGCGAACTTGACCACCACGTCGCGTCCGGTGACACCCCGGGCCAGGCGCACGGCGCTCATGGTCGCCTCGGTGCCGCTGTTGACCAGCCGAAGCTTCTCGATCGAGGGCACCCGCTCGGCGACGGCCTCAGCGAGCAGGATCTCACGCTCGGTCGGCGCCCCGTAGCTCGACCCGAGCGCGGCGGCGTGCTGCACGGCCTGGACGAGGGCGGGGTGGGCGTGGCCGAGGATGATCGCCCCGTAGGACGAGACCAGGTCGAGGTACTCGGTGCCCTCCTCGTCGACGACCCGCCCGCCCTCGGCCCGTGCCACGTAGTACGGCGTACCCCCGACCGCCCCGAAGGCCCGGATCGGTGAGTTGACCCCCCCGGGGATGAGCGCCAGGGCTCGCTGGTGCAGCAGGGCGTTGCGGCCGGTGTCGCTCACGCCACCCGTTCTACCGTCTGCCGCGCTGCCCACCGCGAGGGGCGAGCGTCGCCGACACCGCCGCCACCAAGCCCTCCAGGGTCGAGGGATCGGCGATCGCCACGACGTCGAGGCCGACCGACCGGGCCGCCCGTGCCGTCGGTGCACCCAGGCACACCACCGGGGGGGCCGCCGGGGCGGAGCGCCCGGCGAGGGCGGCGGCACGCCTGGCATCAGCGGCGCGCCCGGCCACCGCCGCAGCGAGCGACTCAGCGGCTGATCCCGAGGTGAGGGTGATGACCTCGCACGACACCAGAGCATCCAGCTCGTCAGGCGTCGGGGTCACCGCCACGGTGTCATAGGCGTCGACCCGCACCGCCTCCCATCCGGACGCGCCGAGGACGTCGGCCACGGCGTCACCCGCCCGGGCTGACACGGCCAGCACGGCACGCCCGGCCGGGCCCCCAGCGGTCAGAGCTTCAGCCAGGGCCCGGCCGCAGAACCGCTTGGGCACGACGTCCGCCTCCGCTCCCGCCTGGCGGCAACGGGTAGCGGTCGCGGGTCCGACGGCGGCGACACGGACGCCCGACTCGGCCAGGGCGACCAGGCGGTCGGCGACGGCGGCGACGCCGTTGGGAGAGGTGAGCACCACCCAGTCGCCGGCGACGGTGGCGTCCAGCGCAGCGGCGAGGGCCCGTCCGCCATCGGCCGGCGCCCCGATGCGCACCAACGGCACCACCTGCGGTTCGTGGCCGGCCCGGGTGAGGGCCTCGACCAGGGCTCGGGCCTGGGCGGCGGGCCGGGTGACCCCCACCGTCGCCCTCGCCGGTGGCCGGTCGGGGCGCAGCGTCGACGACGGCACCACTCAGCTCGCCTGGGATGACAGCAAGGTCGTCCCGCCGGCGTCGAGCAGCTCGGCCGCCACCGCAGCGCCGACATCAGGGGTGGTCCCCGAACGTCGCGCCCGCAGCACCTGAGACCCGTCCGGGGCGGCGAGCACGCCCCGCACGGTGAGTCGGCCGTCGGTCTCGATCGTGGCCCAGGCCCCCACCGGCAGGTCACAACCCCCGCCGAGGTGGGCGAGGAACGAACGCTCGGCGTCGACGCAGCGACGGTCATCGGCGTGCTCCAGGCCGGCGAGGGCCGCTCGGGTGGCGTCGTCGTCGGCCCGGCACTCGATGGCCAGGGCGCCCTGGCCGACCTGGGGCAGGCACAGCGCGGGGTCGAGCACGTCCAGTGCCACGTCCATCCCGAGGCGCTCGAGGGCGACCAGGGCCACCGGAACGGCGTCGACGTCGTCGTCATCGGCCCGGGCGACCCGTCGGGCGAGGTTGCCCCGCAGCTCGACGAAGCGCAGGTCAGGACGCACGTGGGCGAGCTGGGCGCGGCGGCGGGCTGAACCGGTGGCGATGGTGGCGCCCTCGTCGAGGTCGGCCAGGGGCGTGCCGACCAGGGCGTCACGGGGGTCGCCCCGGCGCGGCACCGCGGCCAGCACGAGCCCGTCGGTGCCGAACGAGGACGGGAGGTCCTTGGCCGAGTGCACCGCCGCGTCGGCCCGCCCGTCGAGCACGGCGTGCTGCACCTCGGACACGAACACGCCGATGCCGCCCATCTCGCTGATCGGGACGTCGAGGCGCCGGTCGGCGCTGGTCGACGTGAGGACGAGCTCGGCGTCGACGCCCAGTTCGGCGAGACCGGCGGCGACGTGGTCGGCCTGCCAGAGGGCGAGCGGGCTCGACCTCGTCGCCAGGCGCAGCGGCACCCGCAGGCCTAGAGCCCGAACAGGTCGCGCAGCGATCCGGCCAGACGGTCGCCCTTCGGGCTGCCCGCCGCGTCCTTCAGCCGCACCGTCGGCTCGTGCAGCAGCTTGGCGACCAAGCCCCGGGTCACGGCGTCGACCGCCTCACGCTCGGCGTCCCCGAGACCATCGAGGCGAGAGGCGTGGCGGGCGAGCTCAGCGAGACGGGTCGCTTCGGCGCGGCTGCGCAGATCGGTGATGAGCGGGGCGACCTCACGGGCCGAGCGGATCGACACGAAGCGGTCGAGCTCGTCCTCGACGATGTCGACCACCCGGGCGACCTCACCGGCGCGGTCCTGGCGGCCCTCGGCGGCGAATCGGGACAGGTCGTCCATGTCGAGCAGGGTCACACCCGCCAGCTCGGCCACCGCCGGGTCGACGTCTCGGGGCACGGCGACGTCGACGACGAGCAGCGGCCGCCCAGCACGTCGTGGCGTCACCGACGCTAGATCGGCGTGCTCGACCAGCATCTCTGATGCGCCGGTCGAGGTGAGCAGCAGATCGACGTCGACGAGGCGGTCACCGAGGCGGTCCAGGGCCAGGGCGCTGCCCCCCACCCGGGCTGCCAGGGCCTCGGCGCGGCTGGCCGTGCGGTTGGCGACCGCGATCTCGTCCACCCCGGCGCCGTGGAGGGCGACGACCATGCCCTCGCCCATCTCACCGGCGCCGACCACGAGCACCCTGCGGCCCCCCAGGCCACCGAGGGCCTGGGCGGCCATCTCGACCGCGGCATGGCTGACCGAGGCGGTGCCCCGGGCGATGCCGGTCTCGGTGCGGGCCCGCTTGCCGGTCTCAAGGGCGTGGCGGAACACCAGGTTGGACGTGGTGCCGGCGGTGCCCTCCGAGCGGGCGACGTGCCAGGCCGAACGGACCTGGCCGAGGATCTCGTGCTCGCCGAGCACCGCGGAGTCGAGCCCGGCCGCCACCCTGAACAGGTGTCGGGCGGCGTCGTCGTCGTAGCGGACCGTGAGGTGGCCGGTCAGCTCGTCACCGGCGACGCCGGCCCGATCGCGCAGCAGGTCGCACAGCTCGTCGAAGGCGCCGTGGAAGCGCTCGACCCCCACGTACAGCTCGATGCGGTTGCAGGTCGACAGCACCACGGCCTCGCTGACGTGGGTGAGCGACGCCACCTCGCGGCAGACCTTGGCCAGATCGTCGGGCGCAACGACGCATCGATCGAGCAGCTCCAGCGGTGCGCTGCGATGATCGAGTCCAACGACGACGAACGACACGCGACTCCTCCTGTGGGCCCACGTGCCCAAACGAGTCAGGGACCATTCAACCAAGCGGGCGTCGCGGCGGCGAGTCGCCACGTCACAGGTCACAGGCGCGACCGGCGCGTGCGTGAGGCCCCCAGTCGGTCACGACGCCGAGGCGGCTCGATCCTGGGTCTCGCGGCGCTGGGCGTAGAACGTGAGGACCTGCATCTCGAGGGCGAGGTCGACGGCGCGGACCGACACGTCGCCCTCCACCGACACGATGGCCGGGGCGAAGTTCAGGATCGACGCCACCCCGGCTCGCACGAAGGCCTCGGCGACCTCCTGGGCCGCGGCGGGGGGTGTGGCGATCACCCCGATCACCGAGGGGTGCTCCTCGACGACGGCGGGCATCTGATCCGGGGCGATGACCGGGACCCCCCGCACGGTCGTGCCGAGCTTGTCAGGGTCGGTGTCGACGAGCGCCACGATGGCGAAGCCGCGCTCGGCGAACCCCCGGTAGCCCGTCAGCGCCGATCCGAGGTTGCCCGCCCCGGCCACCACCACCGCCCACTCGTGGTCCAAGCCGAGCTCGTTGCGGATGCCGAACAGCAGGAACCGCACGTCGTAGCCGACGCCTCGGCGTCCGTAGGAGCCGATGTGGGACAGGTCACGACGGACCGTCGCCGCCGTCTCGCCGGTCATCTGGGCGATCCGCTCAGATGACGTCGTGGTCACGCGGTCCTCGGCCAGGTCGAGCAGCGCCCGCAGGTACAGCGGCAGCCGGGCCACGGTGGCCTCGGGCACGTCCTGCACCGCGTCAGACCGTCTCTGTGATCAGCCGGCGGGCGAGCTTGCCCGCACCGCTGCGGGGCAGGGCGTCGACGAAGCGGACCTTGGTGGGCGCCTTGTAGCGGGGCAGCTGGCGGGCGCAGTGGTCGATGAGCGACTGCTCGTCGACGGCGAGTGCGTCGTCCACCACGACGTGGGCGACGACCGCCTCGCCGGTGTGGGGGTGGGGGACGCCGGTCACGCCGACCTCGACGACCGCCGGGTGCGCGGCGAGCACCGTCTCGACCTCGGCGGGGAAGACGTTGAACCCCGAGACGATGATGATGTCCTTGGACCGGTCGACGAGGTTCAAGAAGCCGTCGTCATCGACGACGCCGATGTCGCCGGTGCGCAACCACCCGTCGTCGTCGAACACCGCAGCGGTGGCCTCGTCGTCGCCCCAGTAGCCGATGAACACGTTGTCGCCCCGCACCAGCACCTCGCCGGGATCGCCCTCGAGGGCGTCCTCCCCCTCTTCGTCCACGAGGCGCATCTCGATGCCGGGCAGCGGGACGCCGACCGACCCCGCCCGGGGGGCCACCCCGAGCGACGTCGTGATCGCCGGGCCCGCCTCGGTGAGGCCGTAGCCCTGGGAGATCGTGACGCCGAAGCGGTCCCGCATCGCCTCGAACACCGCCCTGGGCAGCGGGGCCCCGCCCGAGCTGACCCGCCGCAGCGTCGACAGGTCCCCACGGTCGAGGTCGGGGAGGTCGAGGATGGCCTGCAGCATCGGGGGTACGGCCGCCAGGCTCGTCACCCCGTGGCGCACGATCGACTCGACGGCGTTGGACGGATCGAAGTTCTCGACCAGCAGCAGCGCCGCCCCGCCCGACAACCCGTAGCCGAGCACGCCGTTGAGGCCATAGGAGTGCGACAGCGGCAGCACCGCCATGACGACGTCACCGGGCCCGAGGGGGGTCGGGTCCTGCAGGCGAAGCTGGCGTTGGTTGGCGAGCAGGTTGGCGTGGGTGAGGGTGGCGGCCTTGGGGCCCCCGGCGGTGCCCGACGTCCAGAGCAGCACCGCTGGATCGCCACCACCGGCGCCGCGACGCTCGACGGGGTCGTGGGCACGCACCTCGGCATAGGACAGATCGGCCGAGCCCTCGTCGCTGCTCGGCCCGATGACGACCTCGACGTCGAGTCGACCCGAGCCGTCGGCGTCAAGACGGGTGGCGGGCGCTGGTCCGAGGACGACCGCCCGGGCGCCGACCACCCGCAGCTGCTCGCTGATCTCGGGGCGGGGCGACCGGTCGTTCAGCGGTACCGCCACCGCGCCGGCGTGCAGCGCGCCGAGCAGCGACACGCAGAACGTCGAGTTGTTGGCACAGACGATGCCGACGCGGTCGCCGGGCTCGATGCCGGCGGCCACGAGGGCGCCGGCCGTGCGCGCGACCTGGTCGACCAGCTCGCCGTAGGTGGTCGACTTGCCCTGGGACACCAGGGCAAGATCCTCAGACGGGTGGCGGTCGATGATCGATGCCAGATGCACGTGGAACCCCCCTCGGGTCAGACCCACCCACGGACTGCCTCACAAGACGAACACGAACTGGACGACCGCCGCCACCAGGATGATCGCCAGCAGGGCGGCCATGGCCAGGGTCGTGGCCGGCCTCACCGCCAGACCCCCGGGACGGGGCCGACGAGCCCGGTGGCGCTCACGTCGCCTCGGCCACGATGACCTCGTCGCCCTCTCCGAGGCCGAGCTCGTCGGCGGCCGAACGACGGTCGAACGACAGCGACAGCACGCCGTAGCTGTCGGTGACCAGCCCCAGTCGGCCGCCGGCGAGCTCGCCGTAGGCGGCCGCCCTGGACGCCACCCTGACGTCATCGCCCCAGCTCACCGTGACCGTGTCGCCGTAGACCTCGACCTCCTCGGGGCCGACGTTCAGCTGGCAGTTGCCGAAGCGATCCACCCAGAGGACCTCACAGATCATGGTGTCGTCCTGGACGCGGGGCACGGGCACGATCGCCGGGGTCAGCAACGCCGGATCGATCTCGGTGCCGAGCTCGCTCAGATCGACGCCGTTGCACAGCTGGGCGGCGGCGGGAGCGAACAGGTCACGCCCGTCGAAGGTGAGCCCGGGAGCGTCGAGCCGGTAGCCCTCGCCGTCGAGGACGACCGCTCGTCCGGCCCCTCCCGTGACGGCGACCGCCGGGGCCAGGAGCCCGTTGTCGGGTCCGACGAAGACGGCCCGTCCCTCGAGGACCTCGACGGCCACCCCCCGCCGGCTGGTGCCGACGCCGGGATCGACGACGCCCAACACGACGCCGGGGGCGATGTACTGGACGGCTCGGGCGAGGGTGAGCGACCCGGCGCGGACGTCGTGGGGAGCGACACCGTGGCTGAGGTCGATGACCTCGGCATGGGGCGCCAGCTCTCGGAGGATCGATCGGCAGACCCCGACGAACTCGTCGTCGAGCCCGTAGTCGGACAGGAACGTGACGGTGTCGTGCGTGCTCGCCACGACGGACGACGCTAGCCGCCGCCGGGCCGATCGCTCAGCGGCCGAGCTCGGCGCTGCGGGCGGTCGCAGCGACGACGGCCTCGGCGATGGCGGCACGCACCCCGGCCCGTTCGAGGGCGAGGAGGCCGGCAGCGGTGGTGCCCCCCGGTGAGGTCACCGCGGCGCGCAGGTCCGGGGCGCCGCGGGGATCCTCGGCGAGCAGGTGCCCTGCGCCGACGATGGTCTGCACGGCCAGGGACGTGGCGGTCTGGCGATCGAGGCCGACCAGCACCCCGGCCTCGACGAGGGCCTCGGCGACGAGGAACACGTAGGCCGGGCCCGACCCCGACAGACCGGTGACGGCGTCCATGGCCGACTCGTCGACCCGCACGACGAGACCGGTCGCCGCCAGGACCTCGGCGGCCCAGTCGAGGGCGTCGGGGTCATCGCCGCAGATCGCGGTGGCGCCCCGGCCGACGAGGGCGGCCGTGTTGGGCATGGCTCGCACCACCGACACGCCCGGTCCGCCAGCGCCGCTCAGCTGGGCCGTCGTGACGCCAGCTGCCACCGACAACACCCGGGTCGCCCCGGCTGCGACCAGGCCAGCCGCGGCCCCGGGCGCATCCGAGGGCTTGACCGCGACGACGCCGGCCGAGGTGGGCGGGACCGATGCCGACACCCTGAGGCCCGGCCAGCGGACGCTCAGGGCCTGTCGGCGGGACTCGGCCACCTCGGCGACTGCGAGGTGCTCGACGCCCCCGCCGTTGATGAGCCCGGCGAGGAGGGCCTCACCCATCCGCCCGCCACCGACGACGCACAGCTCGATCACGTCGCCCCCACGCCCGCTGACCGTAGGCGCACCGCATCGCCACCGGCGGCGTGCCGAGGCCCGATCGCATGCCGAGGTCTGGTCACCTGCGCGGTCACAGCAGCGCGCCCCGAGCCGCCGGATCGCCCGACCTCACTTCCCCGATCGATCGGATGGACCGATGACCCGGGGCACACCGCCTGGACCGCACCGTACGTCGCCGCTCTGGAATGCGTCAAGATGACATCGACAACATCGAGACAACGGTGCGGGCGGCGCCCCGAGCGCCGCAGCTCGTCACCCCGTGGTCCACCGTCGCCGGCGTCGGGCGCGGTGGCGCAGGTCGATGTCAGTGGCCGGCGAACTTGGAGGCGAACCCCAGCCGGATGGCCGAGGGGAAGCACCGCTCGACGTAGGCGTAGACCGAGCCGACGATGCGGTCGAGCTCGGCGTCGCTGACGGCGCCGACCGGCAGCGCCCCTCTCAGGTACACGGCGTCCTCGTGCCCGATCGAGAAGTGCGCCCCCACCAGCCCGTCGTTGCGGCGCAGCAGCAGCTCGTAGAGCTCGCGCTCGTTCTCCTCGGGTGCCGGCATCACGTAGGTCTCGTAGTGCAACATGCGCTGGCGGAGGGTCAGCCAGATGGTGATGACGTCCTTGGCCTCGCCCCGCATCCGCACGTAGCGACGTCGCTCGCCCGCCTCGCCCGGCTCGACCGCGACGAACGTCGGGTTCTCGTCGAGCTGGACGTCCAGCCACCGGTCGATGGCCGCCTCGACCTCGTCGAGCTCTGCGTCGGTGTGAGCAGGGGTCGTCATCGTGGCGAGACGCTAGTTCGAGGTCCCGGTGGTTCCCGCGACCGAGCCCCTGGTGAGCGCCGGTCGCTCAGGCGTTCGCTCAGGCGATCGCCACCGTCAACCGCAGGGCACCAGGCGCCGGTCGGCCAACTCGCCCAGGCGGGCGTCGAGGCGCTCCGCAGCAGCACGCCAGGTGGTGGTGTCGGCCCGCACCGAGGCCGCCAGGCCCATGCGGTCGGCGGTGAGCGCGTCTCCAAGGACGCGATCGATGCCAGCAGCGAACGCCTCGGGGGTGCGCTGTTCGATGAGCAGACCGGTGATGGCGTCGTCGACGACCTCGCGGAGGCCCCCCACCGCGGTGGCGACGACGGGCACGCCGCACGCCGCCGCCTCGAGCGCCACCAGGCCGAAGGACTCCGAGCGGCTGGGCATCACCACGACGTCGGCCGCCCGGTAGTAGGTCGACAGCAGGTGGTGGGGCTGGGGCGGGTGCCAGTCGATGCGCTCGGTGACCCCCAGTCGCCCGGCGAGGGCCTCGACCTCGGCGAGGGCCTCCAGCCCGTCATGACCGCTCGGCCCCCCGACCACGCAGAGCCTGGTCGTCGGGTCAGCCACCGCGGCGAGGGCACCCACGGCCACGTCGAGGCCCTTCAGCGGCTGGATGCGTCCGACGAACAGCACGAGCGGCTCGGGACCGAGGCCGAGCGCCCGGCGGGCCCCGTCGACGTCACCCGGGGAGAAGATGGCCCGGTCGACGCCGGGGCTGATGATCTCGATGCGACCGCGGTCGGCGCCGTAGAGGGCGACCAGCTGGTCCCGCTCGGGCGCGCCGTTGGCGAGCAGCAGGTCGGCGCAGCCGACGATGCGTTGCTCGGCCTCGATGCGAGCGGCGGGCTCGTCGTCGCCGGTGCGCCGCTTCACCTCACCGAGGGTGTGGAAGGTCATCGCCAACGGGATCTCGAGGCGGTGCTTGACGTCGTGGGCCACCACGCCCGACAGCCAGTAGTTGGCGTGCAGGACGTCGGGGGGGTCGTCGCCCAGCCGATCGACGAGGCGATCGGTGAACAGGGCGAGGATCGCCGGCAGATCCTCCTTCGGCAGCGACGGCGGGCCCGCGTCGAGGTGCACGACGCGCAGGCCGGGTTCGACCTCGACCACCTCGGGGTCCTCGGTGGCGGCCCGACGCACGTAGACGTCGACGTCGACGCCCCGGCGGGCGAGGGCACCGGCCAGCTCGCGCACGTAGACGTTCATGCCACCGCTGTCGCCCCCACCGGGCTGGACCAGGGGCGAGGTGTGGACCGAGACGACGGCCAGGCGCTCAGGCACGATCGCCCCCACCCGGGCGGACCACGGCGCTCGCGGCGGCCTCGCCATCGTGGGGTCCGGCGGCCTCGGGGGCGGTCGAGGTGAACGACCGGTACACCGTGACCAGGGTCTGGCGCTGCTGGTCGTCGAGGGCCGGGTCGGCGGCGATCGCCGCCTCGACGCTGCTGTGGCCGTCTCGGGGTTCGAGCATGCCGGCCTGGACGTAGAGCGTCTCGGCCGAGATGGACAGGGCACCAGCCAGCTGGGACAAGATCTCGGCCGAGGGTCGGCGCAAGCCCCGCTCGATCTGGGACAGGTAGGGGTTGGAGATGCCGGACAGCTCCGACAGGCGCCGCAGCGACAGTTGGGCGCGGGTGCGCTGGTCGTGGATGAAGGAGCCCAGCTCCTCCCAGCGTTGCTCGAGATCGTCGCGCACCGACTCGACATCGTAGGGGTGCGACGGCGTCTCGACGCCGGGGCGGGCTCAGAGCTCGCCGAGGTACCACCCGACGGCCAGGGGCCAGGCCGGACCGAGCACGAGGAGCACGTCGAGGCGTCGCACGGCCACGGCCCCGAGACCCCGGCCCGCCGGGGCCACCAGCGCCCCGATCAGCGGTCCTGTGACCGCACCGAGCGCAGCCAGGACCCCGAAGGCGGGCGCCGAGGCCACGTCGAAGGGCGGGACACCGACGGCCGAGGCGGTGAACACGGCTGCGGCCACGGCCACGACCCCGGCGAGCGGTCCGGCCCACGACGAGCGGGCGTCGGCGCCGACGAGGTGATCGCCAGCGTCGAAGCACGACGCCACCCCCATCAAGACGACGACGGCGCCGAGCTCGAGGCGAGCGGCGAACATCGGACCGGCGGCGGCCAGGCCGACCAGCAGCCAGGCCTGCACCGTCGCCCCGGCCCGTGCCCAGACCCGGTCGCCGTGCGCGACGGCGGCGTGGATCACCGAGGCGACCGCTCCCGCCACGAGCACCGCGCCCGCAGCCGCAGAGGCCTCCCAGGCCGCCCACGGCATGACGGCGGCGACCGGCACGGCGAGGTGCACCTCACCGGCGACCCCACCCGAGCCTGCAGCCACCGAAGCGACCTCGCGGGCGGCGATCCCGGCGGTCACGCCCAGCACCGCAGCAGCGACGCGCGGCTCGACGGCCACGGCGACCACGACGACGAGCACCCAGAACAGACCGACGAAGGGGTGGGCCCTGGGAGCCGGCGCCACCTCGGGCTGGTCCGCCCCGGGTCGCCGGCGTGAAGGCCGGGCGGCGACTGCGGCGCGGCCCTCAGCCACCCGAGACAGGGGGCAGCACGGCGACCTCGTCGCCGGCGTCCACGGCATCGCCGTGCTCGGCGGGCTGACCGTTCAGCCACACCCGGCTGGCGTCCACGACATCGCCGAAGCCGGCACCGAAGCGCTCTCGGGCGGCGGCGAGCACCTGGCCGACGTCATCACCGGGCACCTCGGCCCGGGCCGTGCCTGCTGCTTCCCGGGCACCGGCGAACAGGCGCAGCACGGCCACGCCGAAGACGTTAGGCCGGCGCCGCCCGTCACCGGTCGATCCCCTGGCACACCACGACACCGGCTGAGGGCACGGGCATCGAGGTCGCGTCCTGCCGAACCGGGCGACGCCGTCGTGCTGGGATCCGCAGCGAGGTCGTGGGTGCCAGGCTGGCCGGGTGCCCACCCGCCTGCTGCTGGTCCGCCACGGACAATCGATCTGGAACGCCGAGGGACGCTGGCAGGGCAGCGCTGACCCTCCGCTGTCCCCCGAGGGGGAGACCCAGGCCCGCCACGCCGGCGCGCGCCTCGGCGAGCTCGGCATCCGGGCCGTGACGTCGTCTCAGCTCCGACGGGCACGTCGCACCGCGGAGCTGGCCGCAGCCGCCGCCGACCTGGACGTGCTCGCACCGTCCGAAGCGCTCGCCGAGCGGTGCGCCGGGGAGTGGGAGGGCCTGACCCGTGCCGAGATCGAACAGGGCTACCCGGGGTGGCTGGCCGAGGGACGTCGGCCGCCCGGGTACGAGTCCGACGAGTCCATCCTGCTCCGAGCCGCCGGGGGGCTCGGGGCGCTGGCCGCCACCCATCCTGGGGAGACGTTGGCGGTCGTCACCCACGGCGGGGTGATCGGGGCGTTGGAACGGGCTGCCGGGTCGGCCTCGGAGCGCATCGCCAACCTCGAGGCCCGATGGTTCGTCATGAGCGGCGGCGTGCCCCGGGTGGACGGCGACCGCGTCCACCTGCTCGTGGCCGCCGAGGAGACCGAGGCGCCGTCGCCCGGCTACGCCTGAGTGCCCGGGTGCGCCGCCGCCCTGGCACCACCGAGAGGCTGCTCGAGCGAGTCGAGGACGGCGGCCCGGTCGCTGCTGGTCGACTCGCCGAAGCGCTCGACGAGCGCATCGACGGCGGCGAGATCGGCCTCGATGCGGTCGAGCTCGTCGGTCGCAGCGGTCGCAGCGGTCTCGTCGGTCCCAGCGGTCGCAGCGGTCGCAGCGGTCTCCTCGGTCCCAGCGGTCGCAGCGGTCGCAGCGGCTCGGTCGTCTCCGCTGGTCTCGTCGGGCGCACCGGCGGTGCGGTGGTCGCGAGCCGGCGGCCGTGGTGGCGCTCCGGTGACCGGTGCCAGGTCGTCCTCGGACACCTGTCGATGCTAGGCGGACCCTCTCCCCTCCCAGCGGCCAGCACCGGCGGTGACAGCGAGCGCCCGGTGCCGGTGCTGGTCGACACCGACGGCGGCATCGACGACGCCGCCGCGCTGTGGTGGCTGCTCGGGCGTCGAGACATCGAGGTCGTCGCGGTGACGACGGTGCACGGCAACATCACGGCCGCAGCAGCCGCCGGGAACGTGGCCCGGGTGCTCACCTCGGCGGGCCACCCGGAGATCCCGGTGGCCGTCGGCGCCGAGGACCCCCTCGGGCCGGTCCTGGCCCTGCGGCCGGCGTCGTTCATCCACGGGCGAGACGGTCTCGGTGACGTCGGCCTGACGGCCCAGGCCCCGCCGTTCGCCCCGACCGACGAGCCAGCCTCAGAGGCGCTGGCCCGTCTGGCGGCTCGACATCGAGGACTGCTGCGCGTCGTGACCCTGGGTCCCCTCACGAACCTCGCCGTCGCGATGCGCCAGCACCCGGACCTCGTCGACGACGTGGCCACCCTCACGGTGATGGGAGGAGCGGTGGCCGTGCCCGGCAACGCCTTGCCCCTCGGCGAGGCCAACATCGCTCACGACCCCACCGCCGCCCAGGAGGTGGTGGTTGCGGGCTGGCGCGACGCCACCCTGGTCGGTCTCGACGTGACCCACCTCGCCACCTTCGATCGCCCCCTCCTCGATCTGGTCGCACAGCGCCTCAGCCCGGCTGCGTCGTTCATGGCCGGACCGCTGGAGACCTACGCCCGGTTCGGGGGCACCTTCTGCGCGTCGGGTGAGGTGCCGTGCCACGATCTGGTGGCGGCCATGGTCGGTGTCACACCCCGGCTCGTCTCTGGGCCGCGACTGCCGGTCGCGGTGCAAACGGGGGCTGGTCCGGCCGCCGGTGCGACCGTCTTCGACCGCAGGGTGCCCCACTTCGAGCGGGCCGGTCAGGAATCGGCCCAGGCCGACGCGGGTACGGCCGCCGGGTGGTGCAGAGCAGCGATCGACGTCGACGTCGAGGCCGTCCGCGCCGAGATGCGGTCGTTGATGGGCGGTTGACGCCCGCCTTCCCGGCCACCGGCGTCGCATCGGGGCCACAGGCTCAGCCCGCGACGGCTCGGCCACCGGCGACGCCGGTCTCAGCGGTCGCCGCTCAGGGTCGGCACCCGCACCTCGGTGCGCTCGAGCTGTTGGCCTCGCACCCGGTACGAGACCGCCTCCTGCAGGCGGCGGGACCCTCGAGGGCCCTTGGAGGTGACGACGTGGACGTCGAGGTCGTCACACAGCGGCACGACCGTCACGGTGCTCAACGCCGGCCCGTCTCCCCGGCGCACCTCGTCGTGGAGGCAGTCGGCGACCTGCCACACCCACTCCTCACCGACAGCGACGAACTTGGAGATCTGGGTGGTGCGGCTCTTGGCCACCACCGAGCCCGGACACACGAGCAGGCGCCCCTCGACGACCGGATCACCGGCCCCGCCCCGCCGGTCGAAGGCGGTCTCGAAGGCGTGGGCTGCCACCGCCACCACATCGCCCTGGGCGATGGCCCGACGCCGCTGCTCGCCCAGCAGCACGCCGACCAGGGCATCGAGCTCGTCGTCGCCGAGCGACCCGGCATCGATCGCCCCGCCCGGGGTGGTGGCCGAGGCCGAGGCAGGGCCTGTGGCCAGCGGCCGGCCAGGGGCGGGGCCCGGCGTCAGGTGTCGCGCGGCCGTGGTCATGACCACAGCATGGGCGCGGGGTGCGACACGTGCGGCGATGGTGGCCCCTACCCCGGCCGCACCTGCCAAGGTCTGAGGTGCCGGGCCCTCACCCGGGGTGCTCGCCGGTGAGTGGCGCCCGGGTGGCCCTGCGACGAGCCCTGCCCCTGCTCGAGCTCGAGTACGCCGACCCCGGCGAGGCACTCGGACGTGCCCTGGCGGCCAGCGATCACCCCGCCGGCGACGCGGCGTGGAGCGGAGCGGTGGCGTTGCACCACGAGCTGCTGACCGCCCAGGGCCGCTACCCCGCCGACGGTCCACACGCTGGCGCCTTCGCCCAGCACGGCCGGGGCGCCATCACCGATCGTCAGCTCGACAGCTACCTGTTCCTGCACCTGGTGGCCATCCCGGTGGCGGGAGCGCCGGTCGATCGGGCCGCCGTCGACTGGCTGGGCCACTGCGTCGAGGCCGCCGTGCTGGGCGGGTGGCGCACCGATCGGACGCGTTGGGTCGCCGCGCTGTTCTGTGACCTGTTGCAGACGATGGGCCCCACCTGGGACCTCGACCCGGCGTCGGTGGCCGTCGACGTCGGCGGCGACGTCGGCGAGCACGACCGCCGCATCCTCGAGCGGTGCGTGGGCCGGCTGCCCACCTCCACGCTGCGGCGCGACGACGACGACGTCGCCGCGCTCGACGCTCGCCCCGACGCCCTGTGGTGGCGGGGCCGCCATCCCAGCCCCGAGCACCTCGGCGATCTCGGGTACCAGGTCACCGCGGCGGGGCGGGCGGCCCCGCTGTGCGGGGTCATGCGCCGGGGTCCCGATCCGCTGGCCGTCAGCGCGCTCGTGCTCGACATCTCCTCGGTCACCGGCGACGTGCTCGGAGGGGTCGACCGGGTCTCGGGCTCCCAGGTCCGCCTGCGGATCGCCAACGACGACATCACCGACGACGAGGACTGATGGCCCGACGTCGCTGCTGTGCGATGCGAGCGGCGGCGACGGCAGCGACGGCGGCGACGGCGCGCCGCACGAGCAGGAGCCGCCGGCGCCGTGGGACACTCGGTCGCTGGCCAGGGAGGGAGGGACGGGTGCTGTCGGAGAACTGGGCGACCCTGTGGGAGGCGTTGGCGGCCAAGAGCCCCGACGCGGTGGCGGTGGTGATCGGTGACCGGCGGTTGCGCTGGCACGAGCTGGACGAGCGAGCCGGGCGGCTGGCGTCGGGGCTCACCCAGCGGGGCGTCGTCGCTGGCACCCGCGTCGCCCAGATGCTGCACAACTGCCCCGAGTACCTCGAATCGGCGTACGCGGCCTTCAAGCTGCGGGCCACCCCGGTCAACGTCAACTACCGCTACAAGGCCCCCGAGATCGTCCACGTCCTCGCCGACGCCGGCGCATCTGCCCTGGTGTTCCACGGCGCCTTCGCCGACCGCGTCGCCGAGGCGCGCCCCGAGCTGGGCGACCTCCAGCTCCTCGTCCAGGTCGACGACGCCAGCGGCGCACCACTCCTCGACGGGGCGGTCGCCTACGAGGACCTGCTGGGCGGCTCTGAACCGATGGAGCCGATCGAACGCTCAGGTGAAGACCGCCTGATGCTCTACACCGGAGGCACCACGGGGCTGCCCAAGGGGGTCGTGTGGCGCCACCGCGACCTGTTCGGGGCGCTCGCCACCACGGGGTACGGGGCGCTCGGGCGTGAGCTGCCCGAGACCGCATCCGAGGTCGCGAGCGTTGCCGCCGAGATCGCTGCGGCCGGCAAGAGCCCGGTCAACATGACCGCCCCGCCGCTCATGCACGGGACCGCGCTGTTCTTGGCCTTCGGCACCTTCGTGATGGGCGGCACCGTGGTGCTGCTCGGCGGGCGCAGCTTCGACGCCGCCGAGCTCGTCGATCTCGTCGCCCGCGAGGGGGTGACCCAGCTGTCGATCGTGGGCGATGCGTTCGCCAAGCCGATCGTCGCCGAGCTCGAGCGGCGCGAGGCCGCCGGTGAGGACTTCGACCTGTCCTCGCTGGAGCGCCTCGTGTCGACCGGGGCCACGATGTCCGCTGAGTCCAAGCGGGCCCTCATGGCCCGGGCCCCGTCGATGTCGGTGATGGACATGATCGGCGCATCAGAGGGTGGCCCGTTCGCCCTGGCCGTGACGGCGCCGGGCCAGGACCCCGGGGCCACGGCCGACTTCATGGCGCTGCCGGGCACGGTCACCCTCGACGCTGGGTCCGGTGAGGTGCTGGCTCGTGGCTCCGAGCGGCCCGGCATGCTGGCGGTGTCGGGTCCGATGCCTGTGGGCTACCACGAGTCCCCCGACAAGACCGCCGAGGTGTTCCGACAGATCGACGGCGTGCGCTACACCGTCCCGGGCGACATGGCCACGATCGACACCGACGGCACCGTGCACCTGCTCGGCCGGGGCTCGGTGTGCATCAACACCGGCGGCGAGAAGGTGTACCCCGAAGAGGTCGAGGTGGCGGCGCGCTCGCATCCGACGGTGGACGACTGCGTCGCGGTCGGGATCGCCGATGACCGCTTCGGCGAGGCCGTCACCCTCGTCGCGTCGCCTGCTCCGGGGGCGCAGATCGACCCCGACGCCGTCATGGACCACGTCAAGGAGCGCCTGGCGTCCTACAAGGCGCCGCGGCGGGTCGTCGTGGTGGAGCGGGTCTACCGCTCGCCGTCGGGCAAGGCCGACTACCGCTGGGCACGAGACACCGCGACCGTAGGGTGGCCGCCGTGACCGCTGCGGGAGACAGGTGATGGGCCAGACGACGAGGGGCGTGATCGCCCGCGCCCGTGGTGCTGACGTCGAGGTGGTCGACATCATCGTCGGTGAGCCAGGGCCCGACGAGGTCGTCGTCGCCGTCGATGCCTGTGGGGTCTGCCACACCGATCTGCACTACGTCCAGGGCGGCATCGGCGACGACTTCCCCTACCTGTTGGGCCACGAGGCTGCCGGGCGCGTCGAGTCGGTCGGCGAGCGCGTCGTGGACGTCGAGCCCGGCGACGTGGTGGTGCTCAACTGGCGGGCGGTGTGCGGGCGGTGCAGGGCGTGCGCACGAGGTCGCCCCTGGTACTGCTTCGACACCCGCAACGCCGTCGAGCCGATGACACTGACCGACGGCACGCCGCTGAGCGCCGCCCTCGGCATCGGCGCCTTCTGCGACCGCACGCGGGTCCACGTGGGGCAGTGCACCGAGGTCGACCCCGAGGTGGCACCCGAGGTGGCCGGTCTGTTGGGGTGCGGGGTCATGGCCGGGCTCGGCGCCGCGATCAACACCGGGGCGGTGGGGCGGGGCGACACCGTGGCGGTCTTCGGGTGCGGCGGGGTCGGCGACGCCGCCATCGCCGGGGCGCGCCTGGCGGGGGCCACCACGATCGTGGGGGTCGACGTCGACGACACCAAGCTCGAGTGGGCCCGGGGCTTCGGAGCGACCCACGTCGTCAACTCCCGGCGCGACGACCCGATCGAGGCGATCCGGGCGGCCACCGGCGGCTTCGGCGTCGACGTGGCCATCGACGCCGTCGGCACGCCCGAGACCTACCGCCAGGCCTTCGACGCCCGCGACCTCGCCGGCACCGTCGTGCTGGTGGGGGTGCCCCGACCCGAGATGAAGATCGAGCTCGGCCTGTTGGACGTGTTCGGCAAGGGCGGTGCGTTGAGGTCGAGCTGGTACGGCGACTGCCTGCCGTCTCGTGACTTCCCCGTGCTCATCGACCTGCACCGCCAGGGTCGCCTCGACCTCGCCGGGTTCGTGAGCGAGCGGATCGGGCTGGACGACGTGGGCACGGCCTTCGAGAAGATGGAACGGGGCCAGGTGCTGCGCAGCGTGGTGGCGATGGGGGCATCGTGACCGTCGAGCTGGTCACCACCGATGGCGTGTTCGAGCTCGACGGCGGGCGCTGGGACGTGACCAACAACATCTGGCTCGTCGGCGACGACTCCGAGGTGCTCATCTTTGACGCCGCGCACGACCATCGCCCGATCGTCGAGGCCGTCGGCGGCCGGCGGGTGGTGGCGATCGTGTGCACCCACGGCCACAACGACCACGTCAACGCCGCAGTCGCCCTGCGCGAGGCGGTCGACGCCCCGGTGCTGCTCCACCCCGCCGACACCCACCTGTGGCGTGAGGTGCACGGCGGCGAGCCCTATGACCGAGAGCTGTGGCCCTCGGCGACGTTGCGGGCCGGTGGCCACGAGCTCGGCGTGTTGCACACCCCGGGTCACTCACCCGGGTGCTGCTCGTTCCACGACGCCTCGTCAGGGGTCGTGCTCACCGGCGACACGTTGTTCTGCGGGGGCGCCGGGGCGACCGGCCGAAGCTGGAGCGACGAGCCCACGATCTTGCGCTCCATCGCCGAACGCCTGCTCGTGCTGTCCGACGAGACGGTCGTGCACACCGGCCACGGCGACTCGACGACCATCGGTGCCGAGCGCGTCGCCATCCTCGACCGCCTGGCCGAGGTGAGCTGAACCGCCCCCCGGGTCGACCGGCGTGGCGGGCGGGGCTACGAGGCGAGGGCGTCGGGGGCGGCCCTGTCGACCGCCACGGCCAACAGGCGATCCCGGTACCGCTCGGCGACCCACGGCCAGGCCTGCAGCGCAGCCGCCTCGGGGTCAGCGAGCACCGTCGCCTCGGCCAGGCGCACCGCCCACTGCGGCGGCGTGCCGCAGAACCCGCCGTGGGCGGCGAGCCGGCGAAGGTCACGGCGCACGACCTCGACGTCGCAACCGGCGAGCACTCGAGCCACCCGATCACCGTCCATGGACCTCTCAGCGTAGGGACGTGACCCTGTGAGGTGGTGGACGGTACGCCGTCACCCAGGTCGGCGCCGAGCGGGACGGCTACGCTGCGGCGCGCGACGAGGACAGGGGCCGGTGATGGTCGACGAGGTCGACGACAAGACCGAGCGGAGCATCCGCATCCGCCAGACGATCCGGGTCGTCCTGATCGTCGCCATCGCCGCCGTGCTGTTGATCTGGGCGCTGGCCAACACCACCGACACGACCGTGGACTGGCTGTTCACCGAGACGTCGGGCCCGCTGGTCGCGGTCATCATCGTGTCGGCAGCCCTCGGGTTCGTGGCCGGGGCGCTGGCCGCACGTCGACGCGCCGACTAAGGCGGACCCGGCCCGACGTCTCGTCGTCGGGCCGGACGGACGCGACGGGGCCTCGCTAACGAGCCGACCGACCAGCCGAGGGGGTGGTGGTGCCAGGACCCGTCCTCGTGGTGGGGGCCACCGGCAACGTCGGGCGGGGCGTGGTCGAGGGACTGGACCGCCTGGGTGTGGCGGCCCGGCCGGCCGGCACCGACCCGCAGCGCACCTCTGACGCCTTCCCCGGCCACGAGGTCGCCCGCCTCGACCTCTCGGATCCCGTCACCTTCGGGCCGGCGCTGCGGGGGGCGAGGTCGATGTTCCTGCTGCGCCCGCCGCCGGTCGCAAGGGTGGGACCGACCCTGAACGCCCTGGTCGACGAGGCGGCTCGACAGGACGTCGCCCACGTCGTCTTCTCCTCGGTCGCCGGTGCCGACACCAACATGGTCGTGCCCCACCACCGCGTCGAGACCCACCTGCGGTCCTCGGGGTTGCCCTACACGATCCTGCGCCCGGGGTTCTTCGCCCAGAACCTCGGCGACGCCTACCGCCGCGACATCAGCGACGACGACCGGATCTTCCTCCTGGCCGGCGACGCTCGTGTCGCCTTCGTCGACACCGCAGATGTCGCTGAGGTGGCAGCGCGGGTGCTCGCCGACCCGACGCCCCACCTCGGCGCCGGCTACCACCTGACCGGACCGGCGGCGGTCACCTTCAATGAGGTGACAGCCGTGCTCTCCGGTGCCCTGGGCCGCCAGATCCGCTACGAGCCGTCCAGCGTGTGGGGCTACGTCCGCCACCTGCGACGGCGGCGCCACCCCCTGGTGCAGATCGCCGTGCAGACGACCCTGCACGTCGGCCTGCGACGGGGCGACGCCGAGACGGTCGACCCCACGCTCGGCCGCCTGCTCGGTCGCCCGCCCCGCACCCTCGCCGAGTACGTCGCCGACCACGTCGAGCTCTGGCGGTGATGCGGCCGCCCCACGGGTCACCACCGCGGCGGCCGGGGTAGCGTCGGGCCGGTCGGAGGTCGAGACGTCGAACCGAGCGCTGGCCACAGCCGCACCAGCGTCGCCGCCGGCACCAAAGCTTCGAGGGCCGTTAGCTCAGCTGGCAGAGCAGTGGACTTTTAATCCAACGGTCGTGGGTTCGATCCCCACACGGCCCACGCCGGCGTCACGCGAGGCGCAACAGATCTCGCCGACGCCGGTGGTCGTCCCGGACGTCGGACCGGGGATCCTCGGCGCGCCGACGGGTGCGTCGTCGGGCTGCCGCCGCCCGGCGGATGCGGGCCACCTCATCGGGCGCCCGCGCCCCGGCCGCGGCACGGACCCTCTGGTGGTAGGCACCGGGGTCACCGACAGGGGCCCTGCCAGCGGCAGGGCGGCGCTGGGGATCGGCGCTGGTGCCGGGACCGGTGCCGGTGCCAGCGCCCGGGCTGGTGCCAGCACCCGGGCTGGTGCCGGGACCGGTGCTGGTGCCAGCACCCGGGCTGGCGGCGGAACCCGGGCTGACGGCGGAACCGAGGTGCTCGGCGTCGAAAAGGGTCGGGTCCTCCACGCCCACGAGTCTGGTCAGGGGGTGTGTCACGGGCGCGGATGCCGGTCGGTCCGGGTGCCCGGCCCTCAGCCGAGGCGGCTCACGGTCCGGTCGAGCCCAGGCCGCTCGAACTGCGCTCGGTCTCGTCGAGAGCTTCGACCCGGGTGAGGACCACCTGTTCGGTCCGTTCGATCACGAGCTGAGCGATGCGATCGCCCGTTCGCACCTCGTAGGCCTGCCGGGCGTCGGTGTTCACCAGCACGACGGCGATCTCGCCCCGGTACCCGCTGTCGATGACCCCGGGCGCGTTCAGGCACGCCACCCCGTGATGGGCGGCCAGCCCGCTGCGAGACATCACGTAGCCGACGTGGCCGGCCGGCACCGCCAGCGCCACCCCGGTGGGCACGGTCGCCCGTCCTCCCCCCGGTGGGAGCGTCACGTCGACCGCGGCGCAGAGGTCGAGGCCGGCATCGCCGTCGCGAGCACGAGACGGTGCTCGGGCACCGGGCCGCACCCCCTGCCACCGCAGCTCGACCACGCCCGCGAGCGTAGGGGTCCACCGGTGCGGGTCGTGAGAGCCACGGCCCACCCCGCTGGTACCGTCGGCAGCCATGTTGGCGTGGATGGACCTCGAGATGACGGGGCTCGATCCCGACCGTCACGTCATCGTCGAGATCGCCACGCTGCTCACCGACGACGACCTCGCCGACGTGATCGAGGGTCCCGACCTGGTCGTCAAGGCCACCGCCGACCAGTTGGCCGACATGGAGGAGGTCGTGCGCGAGATGCACACCCGCAGCGGGTTGCTCGATCGCATCCAGGCCTCTCAGCTCACCCTGGCCGAGGCGGGAGCGCAGACGATGGAGTTCCTGCGAGCCCACATCGACGAGGCCCGCACCGTGCCCCTGTGCGGCAACTCCATCGGCACCGACCGCCGGTTCCTGGCCCGTCACCTGCCCGAGATCGAGGACTACCTCCACTACCGCTCGGTGGACGTGTCGTCGATCAAGGAGCTCGCCCGGCGGTGGAACCCCCAGGCCATGCGCACCGCGCCCGACAAGCGGGCCTCGCACCGCGCCCTCGACGACATCCGCGAGAGCGTCGCTGAGCTGCGCCACTACCGCCAAGGCTTCTTCGTCGTCCCGGGCGCGGACGCCACCGCCTGACTCTAACCGTCGGCCAGTGTGAGCCCGAACCTAGCGGCCTCGGCGGCAGCTCTATCCGGTGACAACTCGTCCCACTTCTCGTGCCTTAGCCTTCCGTCTTCCGTCAACAGGTCGCATTCGATGATCCTGAAGCTCTGGAAGACTCCTCGTAGAGCTTGAGCGACGGTCGACACGAGTCCCGGCGTGGACTCGTTCGCCAACTCGAGGTCTACTGTCACCCTGACTACGGGAACGCGTTCGACAGGCTCAGACTGCCGAGGAGGGTTGATCACACAAGGTGCGGCCCCGAGGACGACGGGACACGCAGAATCAAGCGCAATTTCGACCGTCGCGTTGCGACTTCCGGAACGCTCCGCTGAGTGCGCGAAGAGCCAGGCGAGCGTTCCTAGGGTTTCCTGCACGAGGCGTTCCTCCTCCAAACGGAAAGTCCCCGGGGATGGATCCGTTTCGGGGTTCACAGCGGCTCGGATGTTCATCGCCGCAACTCCACCGCCGTCCTGGTGCAGGTGGAACAGAGCTAGTCGTCCTGCAGAACGGGGCATTTCGACGATGAACCGCCGGTAACCGACTCTCACGGATGCGCGGCTCGCATCGAGTGCTGAGTCGACCAATCGGGGGAAGGCGGTTCCTGCCAAGAGGTCGTGCGTCCGCTGACGCCCAGCGTCGTCGAGAGGCATCGGACCGGGCGTATCTGGATCGACCGCCACGATGAGCAGAACCGGATCCTGTCCGGGTCGACCGGCGCGCCCGTAGTGTTCGATCGCCTCCCGGCGCGCTGTCTCAAGACGCTCCATCTGACTGTGCAGGGCTGCGAACCTGTCACGGTAGGCCGATGCGACCTCTGCCTCCTCCATGTAGCGCGTCGACGGTCCGCTCCGGGATGGATACCTCAGATTTCGCTGCGCCCGGACGCTATGCGGGGCACGAGCACTCCTTTCGACGTCGATCAGATAGAAGCCGGCGTTTGGGTCCGCATCGGTCGTCACGGGATGGATCGTGACGTCGACGGGAGGAGCCGTCAGCGAGCCGATGCTCTGCTGCATCCGAAGCGCTGACGACTCGTCAAGTTCGACCGGTGTCAATTCAGCGGCGCGCCCCTGATCCTCACGGACGCCGACCACGAGAGTTCCCCCGATCGCGTTCGCCATCGCTGCGACGTCCCCGGCCAGGTCCGATTTGCCTCTGTCCGTCGTGTCGTACTTTTGAGCCTTGAAGTCCAAGTCGACCGCTTCATGCACCCCGTTCGACACGAGGGTGCACAAGTCAGAGTAGGTCGTGTCAGATAGCGGCCGCCCGGTGAGGCGTTGGATTCTGGCCATGCCGACAAGCTACGCCGCGGCGTCGTGGCGTTCGCCGTCCAGGGGGCTAACCCACGCTGCGGCCTGCACGACGCCATCGGCGCGCAGCCAGAGGGATATCCCGTCGTCTCGCCCCCGGCCGATCGCCCGCTCGACGGTGACCGCAGCGCCGGCGTCGATGCCGGCGCGGTACTCCAGCTCGGCGCGCACCCGACGGGTCGTCCACCCCGCCAGCGCCTCCTCGACGGGCGCCCAGTACGCAGCGTTGTTGACGTGATCCAACACGTCGAGGTCCACGGTCCGCAGGGGCCACCGCTCGGTGACGGTCCCTTCTGGCGGGGGGTCGGCGAGGCGCAGGCGGCCCCGCACCCGACGCTCGCCGCAGGCCTGCCCGTAGGACTGGCCGAACTCGGGGGGCACCACCGAGGGGCGCATCGTGCGCTCGTCGACGCACACCCACAGCGTGGCGGTCTCGACGAGCCCCCCGTCGGCACCGATCAGGCGGGTGCGGCGCTCGGCCCACCGGCTGCCGATGCCGCCGCAGAACGTGCGCACCTCGAGGTCCTCGCGCAGTCGGGGCGGTCGACGGACCTCGACGAGGGTGCGGCGCACCACCCAGAACATCGCCCCCGGGAGGGCGGCGTCCACCGCGTCGTCGTTGGCGACGTCTTGGAGGTAGCGGGCGATGGCATCGAGGCGCAGGCGCCCGGAGGTGGTGACGTCGCCCAGGCGCACCCGACGGCGTTGGGTGAAGATCCGCCCCTCCGTCGGCTCTGCCACGAGCTCGACGGCGGCGTCGACGGCGGTCACGGACGGCCGACGATAATCGCTTGACCGGAGCCCACGACCGAGGTTCGCTGGTGCTGTCGGGGTGGGTGCCTCGGCCGCTGCGAGCTCTCGGGCCGGCGTCGACGACGAAGGAGCGCAACATGGTCGACACGACCTGCAGCCGCCACGTCGTCGACGGCACGCAGCTGGCGCCGCTCGCATCGGGCGTCCCCGCCCCCGCCGACCACGCGCCCGGCGCCGCGACGTTCGCGCTGACCGGCCCAACCCTGGCCGCGTCCACCGCTCTCACCGCGGTGCCTGCGCTCACGCCCATGCCGCGCCTGCGCCGGATCTTCGGCAACGGCACCCACCGTCGGCCTCCGGACCCTCTGACCTAGCTGCTCGCCCAGCATCGGAGTCGTCCCCAGAGGCCGTCGGATCACCAGATCCGGCGGCCTCTCTGCGTCCCGCCCGAACCGCCCCGCCGCCCGATCCGCCCGCCACCTGCTCCATCCCGCCCGATCCATCCCGCCCGATCCTTCCCGCCCCGCCCGATCCTTCCCGCCCCGCCCCATCGTTCCCGCCCGAACCGCCCCGCCCGAGCCGCCCCGCCCAGACCGCCCGCCCCACGCACGACAGGGATCCCCGTGCCGCAACGACAACGACCCGCCCACCCCCTGGACCGCCCCACCGGCGACGTCTCCGGCGACCGGCCCACCGAGGCCCCGCCGCTCGACGTCTGGCTGACCGTCGGCGACGAGGCCTGGCGCACCGACGCCCGCTGCCGTGACCTCGTCGGCACCATGACCGAGGTGTTCTTCAGCGACGACCTCGTCGACATCGCCAGAGCCAAGGCCATGTGCGCCCGCTGTGCGGTGCGCCCCGAGTGCCTCGAGGCTGCCCTCGCTCGCCGCGAGCCCTGGGGCGTGTGGGGCGGTGAGCTGCTCGAACGGGGACGCATCGTCGAGCACAAGCGTCCCCGGGGTCGGCCGCCCAAGACCCCGCGCCCACCACTGGTCGTCGACGAGGTGCCACCGCCGCTGCCGCTGACGAGGCCGGCGTGAGGGGCCGGGCCTTCGCCCCCCGCCCTCGTGGGCTCGGCCGCGAGGGCGGGGTGGCGGGTCCGGGTCCAGACTGCGGGGAAGCCACCGGCACCGAATCGGGTTGCCACGGCGACGACGCCACCCGAGGACCCCCATGCCCGACCGCTCCGATCCACCCCGAGCCGACGACGGCGACAGCCCCCGCCCTGGCGACGTCGGGCGGCGCTGGGTGATGGCGGGGCTGGCGGCGTTCATCGTCGTCGCCGGGGTGGTCGTGGTGCTCACCGGCGGCGGCGGGTCAGCCGGGGGCGATGGCCACCTCGACGTCGCCTTCGTGGCCCCTGACGGCGCCGAGGTCGAGCTCTCGTCGTTCGCCGGCACGCCGATGGTGGTGAACTTCTTCGCCTCGTGGTGCGCGCCCTGTCGGGCCGAGATGCCCGACTTCGAGGCGGTCCACCAGGCGCTGGGCGACCAGGTCCGCTTCGTCGGCCTCGCCTTCAACGACCCCGTCGAGGAGGCCGCCAGCATCATCGACGAGACCGGGGTGACCTACACCTGGGGCGTCGACACCGACGGCGACATCTTCGACGCCTACGATGCGGGCGTCATGCCGACCACCGTGCTCGTCGCCGCCGACGGCACGATCGTCGACGTCCACGGCGGCATCCTCACCGAGGCCGAGCTCACCTCCCGGGCACAGGAGCTGATCGGATGATCGACGCCCCCCTCGCCTTCGCCTTCACCGTCGGCATGGTCGCTGCGGTCAACCCGTGCGGGTTCGCCATGTTGCCGGCCTACCTGTCGTTCTTCCTCGGGCGATCCGACGGCGGCGACGACGACCCGGTCCACTCGATCGGGCGGGCGGTCGTCACCACCTTGAGCCTGTCGGCGGGGTTCACCTCGGTGTTCCTCGCCGTGGGCTCGCTGCTGGGCGCCGGGGTGGACGGGTTGCGCGACGTCTTGCCCTGGGTGGTGATCGTCATCGGGGTGGCCATGGTGGTGCTGGGCCTCGGCATGACGACCGGCCGGGACGTGGCCGTGCGCATCCCCCGCCTGCAGCGAGGGGCCGGCGACCGGGGTGTGGCCTCGATGGTGCTGTTCGGGGCCAGCTACGCCACGGCTTCGCTCGGGTGCACCCTGCCGCTGTTCCTGGTGGCGGTGGTCAACCGCCCGGTGGGCGTCACCAGCGCGCTGGTCTCGATGCTCGCCTACTCGCTCGGGATGACGCTGACGATCGGGGCGCTCACCCTCTCGCTGGCGCTGGCTCGCTCGACGGTCCTGAGCGGTCTGCGGCGGGTCGTGGCCCGCATCGAGCGGATCTCCGGGGCGCTGCTCGTGCTGACCGGCACCTACACCGTGTGGTTCTGGGTCAACGAGCTCACCCCGGGCAGCGGTCAGCCCGCTGCGATCCGCTGGGTCGAGCGGCGCAGCTTCGAGATCCAACGCTGGGTCGAGCGCACCGGGGGCGTGCGGGTCGGCCTGCTGCTGGCGATGGTGGTGGCCGGCGTCGTCCTCGCAGCGTTGATCTCGGCCGAGCGTGCGGCGCGACGTCGACCGGCTCGCCGTACGCCCGACGAGCGTCCCGCCATGCCCGACGAGCGTCCCGCCACGCTCGAGGGGAGCCCGGCTGCGCCTTGACCCCGGTACGGTCCGACGTCGTGCGCACCGACGGCTCGTTCGCTGAGTTCCTCGCCCACCCGCAGGTGGTCGAGCGCTGCGAGCTCGGCGGGCGCGTCGGCTTCATGGCCTTCCACGCCGGGCTGGAGGAGGGCACCGAGGAGATCGCCGCCGAGGCCGCCGAGCGGTCGTCGAGCTCGATCTACGTCGCCCGCCAGCCTCCCGACCTGCAGTGGCACGTGTCGTCGCACCGGGTCATCGCCGCCGACTCGGCCCGACTCGCTGAGTTCTTCGAACACGTCGACGTCGTCATCGCCGTGCACGGCTACGGGCGCCCCGAGCTGATGCGCTCGCTGCTGCTCGGTGGACGGCGCCGCCGGGCCGCCGAGGTCGTGGCCGTGCACCTCATCCGGGCGCTGCCCGGCTACGACATCGTCCACCGCCTCGACGACATGCCCAAGGCCCTGCGCGGCTTGCGCGAGACCAACCCCGTCAACGTCGCCCGACTCGACGGCCTGCAGATCGAGCTCCCGCCCCGCCTGCGGATGGAGCTGCCCGAGTACGCCCGCCACCTCGTGCCCGAGCAGCGCCGGGCGCGTCGACACCTGATCGGGGCGCTGGCCACCGCCGCCCAGCGTCTCGAGGCCGAGCTCTGTCGCCCCACGCCCGTCACGACCGGCGGCGATGCGAGGGCCCCGATCACCACCGGCCGATAGGTTCGGCGAGCGTATGACCGATCTGGCGTCACGTTCGACGCCGCCCGCTGTCGACGACGACCTGGTCGCCGAACCGATGGCCGCCATCGAGCGCCGCCTCCACGAGGTGCTCGACTCCGAGTCGCGACGTTGGAGCCGCGTCGACCCCGAGCTCGTCACGTGCTTCGAGCTCGTCTCGGAGTTCATCGCCAACGGGGGCAAGCGGCTCCGGCCGGCGTTCTGCGTCCTCGCCCACCTCGGTGTCGGGGGCCGACCCGACGACGAGCGCCTCATGGATCTCGGCGCCGCCCTCGAGCTGCTGCACACCTTTGCCCTCGTCCACGACGACGTGATGGACGGCTCGGACCTGCGCCGCCACGCCCCCACCGTGCACCGGGCGATGGCAGCGCGGCACACCGACGGGGGGTGGTCGGGTGAGCAGCGGCGCTTCGGCGAGGGCATGGCGGTGCTGCTCGGCGATCTCACCTTCGTGTACGCCACCCGGCTGACCGCCGGGATGCCGACACCGGTCATCGAGCTGTTCGGCGAGCTGCAGATCGAGCTGCACGTCGGGCAGTACCTCGACCTGCTCGGTGCCGCCCGAGGCGACGACGACGCCGAGCGGGCCGACCGGGTGCTGCTGTACAAGACGGCCAAGTACTCCGTCGAACGTCCGCTGCACCTCGGGGTGGCGCTGAACGGTCGCCTCGAGGCGCTCCGAGACCCGCTCTCTCGGCTGGGCCTGGCCGTCGGCCGGGCGTTCCAGTTGCGAGACGACCTGCTCGGCGCCCTCGGTGAGCCGGCGGTGACCGGCAAGCCGATCGGCGAGGACTTCCGTGAGGGCAAGCGCACCGCGCTCATCCACCACGCCCGCCGGTGGGCCGACGAGGGCGGCCACCCCGCGGCGGGCGCCGCGCTCGACCGGCTCGGGCAACCCGACCTCGACGATGAGGGTGTGCGCTCCATCCAACAGGTGCTGGTGCGCAGCGGGGCCGTGGCGGCCAGCGAGGGCCGCATCGCCGAGCTCATGGCCCACGCCGAGGCCACCCTGGCCACCACCGACATGACCGAGCCCGCCCGCCAGGGCATCGCCCGCCTCGCTCGCCGCTGCGCCTGGAGGGAGGCGTGACCGGGCGCGTGGTGGTGGTCGGTGCCGGCCTCGGCGGCCTGTCGGCCGCCTGTCACCTCGCCGGGCGGGGACATGAGGTCACCGTCGTCGAGCGCGACGCCCAACCCGGCGGCAGCGCCGGTCAGTGGACCCACGAGGGCTTCCGCTTCGACACGGGCCCGTCGGTGCTCACGATGCGCCACCTGCTGGCCGACACCTTCGCCGCCGCCGGCGCCGACCTGGGCGACCACCTCGACCTCGCGCTGCTCGACCCCGCCTACCGGGCGTCGTTCTGGGACGGTTCAGAGATCGCGGTCCGCGCCGATCGCGCGGCGATGGCCGAGGAGATCCGCCGCACCTGCGGGCCAGGCGACGCGGCGGCGTTCGAGCGCTTCGTCGACTGGATCACCGAGCTGTACCGGGTCGAGATGGGGCCGTTCATCGAATCCGACGTGGACTCGCCACTCGACCTGCTCCGCTCCCCGGCGGCCATGGCCACCCTGGTGCGCCTCGGGGGCTTCGGCCGGCTGTGGAAGCGGGTCGGCCGGTTCTTCGAGGACGATCGCCTCCGTCGGCTGTACTCGTTCCAGGCGCTGTACGCCGGCATGTCGCCGTTGCGGGCGCTCGCCCTGTACGGCGTCATCGCCTACATGGACACCGTCGAGGGCGTGTGGTTCCCGACCGGCGGCGTGCACGCCGTGGCCGAGGGCCTCGCCGAGGCGGCGATCAAGGCGGGAGCCGAGGTCCGCCTCGACGCCGGCGTGGTTGCGGTGCGCCCGGCGACCGCCGGGCGTCCGTGCACCGTCGAGCTCGCCACCGGCGAGCGCCTCGAGGCCGACGCCGTGGTGGTCAACCCCGACCTGCCCATCGCCTACGAGGAGCTGCTCGACGTCGCCCCGCCCCGGCAGGTCACCCCGCCCCAGCACTCGCCGTCCTGTGTCGTGTGGCTGCTCGGGACCTCCGCCGAGGCCGCCCCGTCGTGGGCGCACCACAACATCCACTTCGCCGAACCGTGGGCCGAGAGCTTCGAGCAGCTGATCGACCGGCGCCAGCCCATGCAGCACCCCTCCCGCTTCGTCACCGTCGCCTCGCGCACCGATCCGACGGCGGCGCCGGCCGGGCACCACACCCTCTACGTGCTCGAACCCGTCCCGAACCTGGCCGCCGATCTGGACTGGCCGGCGGTCGAGGCCGAGCTCGGCGAACGGACCCTCGGGTGGCTGCGCTCGGAGGGCTACCTCGACGGCGACCCGGTCGTGCAGCGCACGATCACCCCCCGTGACTGGCGGGCTGCGGGCCACGCCCGGGGCACCCCCTTCGCCCTCGACCACCGCCTCACCCAGAGCGGCCCGTTCCGGCCCTCCCTGGTCGACCGACGCCTCCCCGGGGTGGTGTTCGTCGGATCGGGCACCCGCCCCGGTGTGGGGGTCCCGATGGTGCTGATCTCGGGGCGCCTCGCCGCTGACCGGGTGAGCGAGCACCTCGGTGGTTGAGCTGAGCGAGCCGCCCGCCCCCGGGGCGGAGCCGCAGCCGGCGACGGCCCCGAACCCTTGCGCCCCTCGGGGCGGGACCGAAGGTCCGGGTGTGACGTTGGAGGAGGCCTACGCGGCCTGTGAGGCGCTGCACCGCCGACACGGCACGACCTACTACTGGGCCACCCGGGCCCTCCCGGCGGTCAAGCGGCACCACGTGCACGCCCTGTACGGGTTCTGTCGCTACGCCGACGAGATCGTCGACGCCATGGACGATCGGCCCGTCGCCGAACGGGCCGCCGCCCTCGGTGGCCTCGCCGACGAGCTCCGACGGGCGCAGGAGGTGGGGCACAGCCGCCACCCGGTCGTGCACGCCGTGGCGCACACCTCTCGTGCCTTCGACCTGCACCCCTCGCTGTTCGACCGGTTCCTGGCCTCGATGGCCATGGACCTCGACACCACGGGGTACGACACCTACGACGACCTGGCCCGCTACATGGACGGCTCGGCCGCGGTCATCGGTGAGATGATGCTGCCGATCCTCGAACCGACCGACGCCGGGGCCGCCCTCGGCGGCGCCCGGGCGCTCGGCATCGCCTTCCAGCTCACCAACTTCCTGCGCGATGTCGGCGAGGACCTCGACCGTGGCCGCGTCTACCTGCCCCGAGAGGATCTCGACCGCTTCGGCGCTGACCCCATCGAGCGACGGGTCACCCCGCAGTGGCGGGAGCTGTCACGGTTCGAGATCGTTCGCATCCGGGCGCTGTACGACGAAGCCGACGAGGGCATCACCCACCTGCCGCCCCGCTCCGCCGCCGGCATCCGGGCCGCTCGCCGGCTCTACGGCGAGATCCTCGATCGCATCGAGGCCAACGACCACGACGTGTTCACCCGCCGGGCTCGGGTCCCGCTGCCCCGCAAGCTGGCCGTCGCCGGCGCCGAGCTGGTGAGAGCGCGGGGCCGGTGATCGTCGCGATCCTCGTCGGGTTGGCGATCGGCGCGGCGCTCGTGCTCTCTGTCCCGCCGCTGTCGAGGGTCGCCGGGCGGGGCGCCGGCCGGGCGGGGGCGGGCGGGCGCGGTGGTCTCGACGCCGTGGTCGTCATCCCGGCGCGCGACGAAGCAGACGTCATCGGTGGCCTGCTCGACGACCTCGCCGCCCAGCTCGCGCCGGCGGCGCGCATCGTGGTCGTCGACGACGCCTCCACCGACTCCACCGCCGACATCGTCACCGCCCACCCCGGCGTCGAGCTGCGCTCGGCGGGGCCGACGCCTGAGGGTTGGAACCCCAAGACCTGGGCGCTGCACGTCGGAGCCCACGACGCCGCCGAGGACGCGCTCGTCCTGCTCGACGCCGACGTCCGCCTCGCTGCCGGCGCCCTCGCCGCAGTGCTCGACGTGGTGGAGCGACGGGGCGGGCTCGTCACCGTGGCACCTCGCCACGACGTCGGCACCGCCACAGAGGCGCTGTCGTTGCCGTTCAACCTGGTGTCGGTGATGGGGGCGGCCGGGGGACGGGCCGCCTTCGGTCCCTGCCTGGTGATGCGCACCGCCGAGCACCGCGCCCTCGGGGGCCACGAGGCGGTGGCCGAGGCGCTGGTCGACGACGTCGCCTGGGCCCGCCACTGCCGGCGCCGGGGGGTCGACGTCTGTGTCACCCGGGGCGGCGAGCTCGTCCGCTACCGCATGTACCGCCACGGACTGGGTGACGTCGCCGCTGGGTGGACCAAGAACCTCGCCCTCGGCGCCCGGGCCACCGCGCCGGCGCGCAGCGCCCTCGTCGTCGGCTTCGTCACCGCCGCCCTGGTGCCCCTGGTGGGCGCGATCGACCCGTCGTCGCCCCCCGTCGAGGACCTCGTCGCCTGGGGGGTCGTCGGGGCGGTGATGTGGGGGCTGGGTCGTGCGGTCGGGCGGTTCCCGGTCTGGGTGGCGGCGGTCGGGCCGCTGCTGGCGCTCTGGTTCGTGCTCATCTTCGGTCGGTCCGTCTGGGCGGTGCTGTCACGGCGCTCGGTGCGCTGGAAGGGCCGGGACCTGTCCACCACCGCCGGTCCCACCGCCGGGGAAGCCACGCCGTGAGGGCCGCCGCGCGCCAGCACCCCGGCCGGCGACCCCGCACCGGCCCGGGGGCCGGGGTCCTGCGCGTCGCCGACGACCTGGTCGACGCCATGACCTGCGGTGCGGGCTGGAAGGCCCTCGCCCGGTTCGTGGCCACCGACACCGTCGCCTGGATGGCGCTGTCGGCGATCGTCGGGGCGGTGGCCCCCCGGGTGCCGGCCCGGGCCCTGGACCACGACGGCCCGCTGCTGCGCCTCCGGGCGGTCGAGCGTGGCGGTCGGCTCTGGGAAGATCTGGGCATCCGCCGCTGGAAGGACGCGCTGCCCGAGGCCGGCGCCTCCTTCGGCGGCAGGTCCAAGCGCCACCTCGGCGGGGCCGACGCGCTGGGGCCCTTCGTGGTCGAGACCCGCCGGGCCGAGCTGGTGCACTGGACGCTCGGTGCGTGCGGCCCGCTCTTCAGGTCGTGGAACCCCTGGCCGTTGGCGCTGGTCATGATCACGTTCGGGGTCGGGGCGAACGCTCCGTTCGTGGCGGTCCAGCGCTACAACCGCGCCCGGGCCCTCCGGGCGCTCGACGCCCGGGCCCGCCGCCGGGCCGCGTCGCCGGCGACCCGTGCGGCGCGCACCACCCCCTCGACCGAGTCCCCCGGCGGTGGGCAGACCTCGATCGCAGCCGGCGCGCCGAGGGGTCCGGTCGAGGCCCTCGTCTGGCACCGGGTGCCTGTCGGGACGCCACGCTGATGGATCGCTGGCAGTACCTGATCGTCATGGGTCTCTGCGTCCTCGCCACCTTGCCCCTCGAGGTGGTGCTCGGGGTGCGCGCCTACCGTCAGCCACGGCGCCTGCTCAGCACCCTGGCGGTCGTGCTCGTGCCGTTCGTGGCGTGGGACGTGGTGGCCATCGCCCGGGGCCACTGGTGGTTCTCGGAGCGCTTCACCACGGGCTGGACGATCCCCGGGGGGGTGCCCATCGAGGAGATCACCTTCTTCATCGTCATCCCCACCTGCGCCGTGCTGACCCACGGGGCGGTCCGCCGCCTGCTCGGCCACGACACCGAACCCGATGCGCCGACGGCGGCCCGGGGGGACCGGCCTGTGCCGGCCCCACCACCGGTGCGGAGCCGCGCTCGTGGGTGAGTACACCGCCCTCACCCTGATCGCTGTCGTCGTCGTGGTCGTGGTCGACTGGAGCGTCCTGCGCACCCGTCTCGTCTCGACGGTGGCGTTCTGGGTCTCGCTGGGCATCATGTGGGGGTTCCAGATCCTGGTCGACGGCTGGCTGACCAAGCTGACGTCGCCCATCGTCCTCTACGACGAGGAGGCGTTCAGCGGCGTGCGACTCTTCTTCGACTCACCCATCGAGGACTTCGGGTTCGGCTTCGTGCTGATCCTGAGCACCCTGTCGGTGTGGACCGCCCTGGGGCGCCGACGCGTCGAGGGAGGGGCGCCGACGTGAGCGGGCCCCTCGTCGCCCTGATCGTGGCCGTGGCCATGGAACCCATCGCCGCCACGGTGCACCACCGCTTCGGGCACGGGCCCGGGTGGGTGCTGCACGCCGACCACCACCGCCCCGGCGGTCGCCTCGAGCGCAACGACTGCATCCCCGCCGCCTTCGGGTTGGTGTGCGTGGGCGTGTTCGCCGCCGCTCACACCGTGCCCGCCCTCGGGTGGATGTGGTGGCCGGTCGTCGGGGTGACCGCCTACGGGGCGATCTATGGAGTGGTGCACGACATCTACATCCACCGGCGCCTGCCGGTGCTGCCCCGCCGGGTGGCCTGGCTCGAGCCCCTCCGGCGTGCTCACCTGTCACACCACCAGACCGGCGGCGCGCCGTACGGGGTGCTCGTGCCGGTCACACCCGCCGACGTCGACGCCGTCGTCGACGCGATCGCCGGCCTGCTCGGGGGCCGGGGTCTGGCCGGACGGCGCCCACGGGCGTGAAGCCCCCCGCCCGGCCGATCCCCTACCTCGTGGTGGGGGCAGCGATCGGGTACCTGATCTACCGGGGGGTGCTGACGGTCGACGGGTCGGTGGCCGAGAGGGGCGCCCGCAACGCCCGGCGCCTGATGGAGCTCCAGGCGGCGCTCGGCATCGACGTCGAACGGGGGGCCCAGCGCTCGTGGTTGGGCCGAGGACCCGTCGGTGAGCTCCTCACCGCGTTCTACGCCCTGGCCTACTGGCCGTTCCTGCTCGGAACGATCGGCTGGGCGCTGCTCCGCGACCGTCACGGGGCACGGCTCCTGCGCAACGCCGTCGCGGTCTCCGGCGTCGTCGGCCTGGTCGTCATCGTGACCTGGCCCCTGGCTCCGCCGCGGTTGCTGGAGGGGTTCCACGATGCCGTCGGCGACGCCGACCTGCTGGCCACCGTCGCGCATCCCTCGGGGTTGTTCCACCCCTATGCGGCCATGCCGAGCTTCCACGTCGGATGGATGGTGGTGGCGGCGCTGGTCCTGTGCCGCTCCACCCGCCGGTGGCGGTGGTGGCCGCTCGTCCCGCCGGCGGTCATGGCGGTGGCGGTCATCACCACCGGCAACCACTTCGTCCTCGACGTGGTGGCCGGTGTCGCTCTGGCGCTGGCGGCGTGGTGGGTCGCCCACCCCCTCCAGGCCGCCTTCGCCCGGGCCGCAGCCGAGGCCGCAGCACGACGCGACGCCGCCCGCTGCCGACCGGTGCCGCAGGTGCCGGCGGTGTCGCCGGGCGCAGCGCCAGCCGACCAGTCCGGGGCCGAGACGGGGTCGGCCACCCGCTAGGTTCTCGGCGTCGTGGACGTCCGCTGCTTCACCGAGCCCCAACAGGGTGCCACCTACGACCAGCTGCTGGCCTCGGCCCGAGCGGCTGAGTCCGCCGGCTTCTCGGCGTGGTTCCGCAGTGACCACTTCTCGTCGATGGGCGTCACCGACCCACGCCCTGGCCCCACCGACGCCTGGGTGACCCTGGGCGCGCTCGCCCGTGAGACCTCGACCATCCGGCTCGGCACGCTGGTCACCTCGGCCACGTTCCGCCACGGCGGGCTGCTGGCCGTCGTCGTCGCCCAGGTCGACCAGATGAGCGGCGGCCGGATCGAGCTCGGGCTCGGGGCCGGGTGGTACGAGGAGGAGCACACCGCCCACGGCGTGCCGTTCGGTTCGCTCGCCGAGCGCTTCGACGTGCTCGAGGACCAGCTGGCGATCATCACCGGCATGTGGGCCACCCCGCCAGGCGAGCGCTTCGACCATCGGGGCGCCGTGCTGGAGGTGCGCGACTCCCCGGCGCTGCCCGAGCCGGTCCAGCGCCCCCACCCGCCGATCATCGTGGGCGGCGGCGGGCCCCGGCGCACCCCGCGCCTGGCCGCCACCTACGCCGACGAGTTCAACCTGCCCTTCGCTCCCGTCGAACGCTTCGCCGAGCAGGTGACACGGGTGCGACAGGCATGTGAGGACCGGGGCCGTGACCCCGGCGAGATCGTCATGTCCGTGGCGCTGGTGGCCTGCTGCGCCAGCGACGAGGCCGGACTGGCCCGTCGGGCAGCGGCGATCGGCCGTGAGGTCGACGAGCTGAAGGCCAACGGGGCCGCTGGCTCACCCGCTGAGGTCGTCGCCGCCATCGAGCGCTACGCCGGAGTCGGCGCCCAGCGCGTGTACCTGCAGGTGCTGGATCTGGACGATCTCGACCACCTCGCCCTCATCGGTGCCGAGGTCGTCCCTGCCCTCGCCGAGGTCTGAGCCCCGCGGGCTCGACGAGAGGCCCACAGGCCGCCCGTCGGGACGGCCGCTGCTTCACGAGGCGCAGCCGAGGCAGTCGGGGGTGGCCGGCAGGGCGTCGAGGCGCTCGGGGCTGATCGCTGCACCACAGGCGGCGCAGAGCCCGTAGGCCCCGGCGTCGAGGCGCTGCTCGGCCGCATCGATCGCGGTGAGGGAGTGGTGCGCTTCGTCGAGCAGCGCGGCGATCTGCTGGCGCTCCCAGGCGATGGTGTGACCTTCGGGGTCGTGCTCGTCATCGGTGGCCACATCGCTGGCGGCCTCGACGATGCCGTCGAAGCTGGCCCCGAGGGCCGCCACGCGCTGCGTCGCTGCGTCACGCAGCTCGCCCAGGCGTGAACGGGGGTCGGCCGATCCGCCGTCGGCGGTCACCGGGGCGACGCCGTCAGACACGTTCGAGGGGCAGGGCCGGACCGGGAGGCAGCGCCACCTCTGCGGCGTCGCCCGCTCGGACCACCCCGGCGGCGACGACGACGCCCATGACGCCCGCTCGTCGCACGACCCGGCCGTCCTCGTCCCGGCCGAGCACCCGGGCCCGCACCCCCTGGCGGTAGCGGTCGATCTGGGCGCACGGGTTGCGCAGCCCCGTCACGGCCACCAGGGCGCGCTCACCGAGGCGCAGCACCGCTCCGGTGGGTAGGTCCAACAGATCCAGGCCCCGGGTGGTCAGGTTCTCACCGAGGCCGCCGGGGGTGACGTCGAAGCCGGCGTCGACCAGCTCATCGAGCAACTCGGCCGACATGAGGTGGACCTGGCGGAGGTTCGGTCGATCGGGGTCGACCGCCACGCGCGAGCGGTGCCGGACCGTGGCCCCTGCGTGCGCGTCGCCGACCACGCCGAGCCCGGCCGCCAGCTCGATCTCGTCGACGGTGGTCTTGGTGAAGCCGTGGTCGGCGCTGCGGTGCACGGCCACCACCACCGCCGCCACCTACGACGACCCCAGGACGAGGAGCACCACGGGGCAGAGGGTAGGTCCGGCGCGGCGATCGCTCGGCTCAGGCGGCAGCGGTCTCGCGGTCGGCCTCGAGGGCCAGCAGCTCGATCTGGTCACGCCACCAGCTGGACAGCACCACGTTGCGGCCGGGCATGTCGGTCAACACCCGATCGATCACCTGGGTGATGCCGGGCCGGTCGCCGGCGTCGAGGCGGAGATCGAGGAGGACGTCGGTCACATCAGAGCGGGGCACCGTCTCACCGACGATGCCGTCGCCGAACCGTCGGATCCTGTCGCTGAGCGTCATCGCCTGTTCAGTCGTCACGAACACCAAGTGAACAAGGACCGGGGCCCGTTCAGACGTGATCTGTGCCACGTTCACTGGTAAATGGCGACGCAGCCTACGGAGAGAGGCGTTCCAGCCGCCAGCCATGGCCGTCGGCGGTGTAGCGGAAGCGGTCGTGCATCCGTCCGTCACGGCCCTGCCAGAGCTCCCAGCGCCGCACGGCGATGCGAAACCCCCCCCAGTGGGCGGGGCGAGGCACCTCCAGACCCTCGTAGCGGGCCTCGAGGGCCAACACCCGCTCCTCGAGCTCGCCACGCCCCGACAGCACCTCGCTCTGTCGTGAGGCGTGGGCTGCGAGCTGGGAGCGGCGTGGCCGCCGGGCGAAGTACGCGTCGCTCTCTTGAGGGTCGATCGTCGACGCCCGGCCGCTGGCCCGCACCTGGCGGTCGAGCTCGAGCCAGCTGAAGAGGGCCTCGCAGCGGGGCTCGGCGAACAGAGCCCGGCCCTTCGGGCTGCGCTCGTTGGTGAAGAACACCAGGCCACGCTCGTCGAGGCCCCTCGACAAGACGTTGCGGACCGCCGGTGACCCGTCGGTCCCGACCGTGGCGACCGCCATGGCCTCGGGTTGGGCGCAGCCCTCCTCCACCGCCTCGTGCATCCACGCCCGGAAGGACACCAGCGGGTCGGCGTCGAGGTCGTCGAGGTCGACACCGGCGCTCCGGTACCGGTGCAGGCGCTCGGCCGCCCGGTCGGTCGAAGCGCTCATCGCGGCGGCTCGCTCGACGCACCGGCCCCGCCGGTGCCGTCGGGCCGGTCATGACGGCCGGCCCGGGGCGCAGGGTCGGAGCGGTCGGCGTCGTGGCGGCGGGCGACGGCCCACGTGCCCTGGCCGGCCGCCGAGGCGACGACGTCCCACCCCCCGCCGAGGGCACGGTCGACCTCGTCGGCGTCGAGGTGGATGGGGGTCTGATCACCGAGCGAGCTCACCCACACGAGCGTGCCCCCGGGGGCGAGCACCCGGTCGACCTCGGCGGGGAACAAGAACATGTTGACCGCCACGACGGCCCCCACGGCGGCGTCGCCGACGGGCAGCCGGGACGAGTCGGCCAGCACCCGGGGGGCTGCGCCTGCGGGCGCCCGTCGCAGCATCTCGCCCGAGAGGTCCACCGCGATGACGCCGTCGACCCGCCGGGCGAGCGTCTCGGTGCCCAACCCGATGCCCGATCCGAGCTCGAGGCAGGGCCCGCTCACCGAGCCGCCGCGGTCGAGGGCGTCCAGGAGTGGCACGTGGCGCTCCGCGGTGGCCCGGGTGTGCCACTCAGAGGCCAGCGAGTCGAAGAGCTCGGTCACCTCACGTCGTCGCTCGGCGGTCCATCCATCGGGTTCGAAGGCGGCCACCTTGGTCATGCGCCGCATGGGGTGGTCGGGCCCGCCGGGGCTCGATGCCGCCGGGGCGGGCCTGTCGAGGCGGTCCAGGCGGACCACGCTCACCGGGGCGCCACCTCGTCGAACCCCGTCCACGGCACGAGCACCTCGGGGACGTCCCAGCCCCCGTCGTCGCGCTGGTGGTGCTCGAAGAGGAACACCAGCGTGCGGGCCACCGCGCACGCCGTGCCGTTCAGGGTGTGGGCGTAGCCACCGCCCCTGATGCGGCAGTCGAGGCGGCGGGCGGAGTAGTCGAGGTAGTTCGAGCAGCTGGTGATCTCCCGGTAGCGGCCCTCTGAGGGCAGCCACACCTCGAGATCGTACTTGCGCGCCGCCGCGGCCCCGAGGTCGCCGGCGGCGATCGAGATGACCCGGTAGGGGAGCCCGAGCCCCCCGACGATCCGCTCCTGGATGGCCAGGATGGCGTCGAGCTCGTCGGCGGAGCGGTCGGGTGCCACGTAGGAGAACATCTCGACCTTGTCGAACTGGTGCACCCGGAAGATGCCCCGCGTGTCGGTGCCGTAGGTGCCCGCCTCACGGCGAAAGCACGACGAGCAGCCGGCGTAGCGCAGGGGCAGCTCGTCAGCGTCGAGGCGCTCGCGGCGGTGCAGCCCGGCCAGGGGGACCTCGGCGGTGCCCACCAGGTGCAGCTCGTCTCGCTCGACGTCATAGACCTGGTTGCGGTCGGTCGGGAAGAAGCCGGCGTCCACCATCATCGATTCGGTGACCAGCACCGGGGGGATGACCGGGACGAAGCCCTCGGCAGTGACCGTGCGCATGGCGTACTGGATCAGGGCGAGCTCGACGAGCACCGCCTCGCGCAGCAGGTAGGCGAAGCGACTGCCGCTGGTGCGCGCCCCCCGTTCGAGGTCGATCCAGCCCATGCGCTCGGCGTAGGCGGCGTGGTCGGCGTCGGGCGCCGAGGTGCGCTCGCCGACCTCTCTCACCACCTCGAAGTCGTCCTCACCGCCGTCGGGCACCCCCGGTGCGGCCGGGTTCGGCACGACGAGGGCCTGGCGGTCGATGTGGGACTCGAGATCCCTGAGCTCGTCCTCGAGACCGGACAGCTCGGACTTGAGCTCGCCGGCCGCAGCGATCGCCGCCGGCCGCTGGTCGGGCGCAGCGCGCCCGATGGCCTTGGAGGCGGCGTTCTGGCGGGCCCGCGCGTCCTCGGTGCGAGCTCGCAGCGCGCGACGGCGCTCGTCGAGTGCCACCAGCTCGTCGATCAGATCTGCGGGTGCGCCCTTGCGCAGCGCGCCGGTGCGATACTCGTCGTCGCCGGCCAGCCTGCGCAGGTCGATCACGGTGGGCCAACCTAGTGGTGTGTCGTCCTAGCCCCCACCAGGACCGACGCCGTCCGCCACGGGGGTGGTGGCAGCGCCTGGGCCACGGCCACACGGCTGCCCCCCGGCTCGGCGTCGGCCCGTTGGGGCGCACCTCGCTGCGGGGGTCATCGGTAGCCTCGGCGACGGTGCCTGCGGTCGACGTCGCCTCGGTGGTCGTCCGCCACGGCCGACACGTCGCCGTCGACGGCGTCAGCTTCACCTGCGACGCCGGCGAGGTCGTCGCCCTGCTCGGCGTCAACGGCGCGGGCAAGACCTCTGCGATCGAGGTGGCCGAAGGCCTGAGACCTCCCGACGCCGGGGAGGTGCGCGTCCTCGGCCTCGACCCGCACCGCCGTCGTCACGATGTCACCGCGCGGATGGGCGTGATGCTCCAAGACGGGGGGCTGCCGCCCTCGGGGCGACCGGACGAGCTGATGCGCCTGTACCGGTCGCTGCACGCCGTCGAGTCCTGCGCCGACGACGATCTGGTCGACCTCGTCGGGTTGACCGAGCGCCGCAGCACCCCGGTGCGCTCGCTCTCGGGAGGCGAGCGGCAGCGGCTCTCGCTCGCCTTGGCGCTGGTGGGCGGTCCCGAGGTGGTGTTCCTCGACGAACCGACCGCTGGTGTCGACGTGGGCGGCCGGGCGCTGATCCGTGAGGTCGTCGCAGCCCGGCGTGACGACGGCGTCGCGATCGTGCTCACGACCCACGAGCTCGACGAGGCCCGCCGGATGGCCGACCGGCTCGTGATCATCGACGACGGGCGCCTCGTCGCCTCGGGCACGCCCGAGCAGCTGATGCGCTCGGCGGCTGCGCCCGAGATCCGCTTCGGCGCCGACGCCGGTCTCGACGTCATCGCCCTGTCTGAGGTGCTCGGCGGGCACGTCCACGAGCCGACCCCCGGTGAGTACGTCGCGCAGATCGAGCCGACGCCCGACGTCGTGGCCCGCCTCACCGCCTGGCTGGCCGAGCGGTCGGTCCCCCTCGCTGACCTGCGAGCGGGGCGCCAGTCGCTCGACGACGTGTTCCTTCGACTGGTCGGCGGCGCCGACCGCACGGGATGAGCCCGCGACGCGTGGCGGCGACGTACCGCCACGACCTCCTCGCCAGCGCCCGCAACCCCGAGCAGCTGCTGCTCGTGCTCGGCATCCCGGTGCTCCTGCTGGTGTTCTTCGCCAACATCGACGTGTTGCCCTCGGGCGGAGGTGAGGCGATCGACACCCTCGCGCCGGGCGTGCTGGCCGTGGCGGTCATGTCAACGGCGATGACCAACCTGGCGATCGCCGTCGGCTTCGACCGCGAGTACGGGTTCTTGAAGCGCCTCGGCACCACCCCGCTGCGCCGCAGCGAGCTGCTCTGTGCCCGGGTGGTGGTCGTGCTCTCCCACCTGGCCGTGCAGCTGGCCGTGCTCGTGCCCCTGGCGATCGTGCTGGGGTGGGAGCCGACCGGCGGCGGCCTCGGCCGGGTCACCGCGGCGGTGATCCTCGCCGGCGTCGCCTTCGGCGGCATCGCCATGATCCTGGCCGGGACGCTGCGGGGCCTCGTCGTGCTCGCCGCCGCCAACGCCATCTACGTCGTGCTGCTGCTCGCCGGCGGGACGATCATCGCCGCAGACGAGTTGCCCTCGGCCCTGGGGGCCGTGGCGCGGCTGCTGCCGCCGGGGGCGCTCGCCGAGGTGCTGCGGGGGGCCACCGTCGACGCCGGCACCGCTCCGGGCGCCACGGCGTGGGCGGTGCTGGCGGTCTGGGCGGTGGCCGCTCCGGCGTTGGCCGCCCGGGTGTTCCGGTGGGACCCGGGCCGCTGAGCGGGAGCGACCGGGGAGCCCGAACCCTCAGGTCGTCACCGCGAGGCTGGCCACCGCGAGCACCAACCCGGCGTGGGTCAGCCCCACGCCGACCGCACGCTGCCACGAGGGGCCTCGGCCGAACCGTTCGTGGGCGTCGAGACCGCCGCCGATGGCCCAGGTGCTGGCGCCCACCGCCGCCCACCCGATGCCGGTGGCGAAGCCCATCCCCACGAGCACACCGCTGACGCCGGCGTGGACCGAGGCGCCCGCCAGCAGATCACGGCGGGCCAGTCGCAGCTCGGCCAGCACCGGCCGTCCGATCTCGACCAGGATGACGATGGCGACGGCCGCCCCGATCAGACCGGCGAGCACCGACGGGTCACCGGCGGTGAAGGCACCGATGGCGGCGACCTGGGCAACGACCAGCGCCGCCATCGCCGGGCGCCACTGCCCGTCCACGGTGAACAGGTCACCGGCCGCCAGGGCCACCGCGGCCGCCACCAGCCACCACCGGGACGAGCCGTCAGCTGCGACGGCCACCGCCGCCCAGGCCGCCACCACCGCCGTCGCCGGGCCAGCGAAGCGCTCGACGTCATCTCGGCCCGCTGCCACCGCCCAGGTCGTGAAGGCCGCCCCTGCCCCGGCGAGCCCGAGGAGCGCCCACTCGAGTCCGCTCACGGCGTCTCGGTCCCCCTCGACGCCGGACCTCGGCTCATCCCCCGCCCGGACGCCTCGCGGGGTCGAGGGGTCAGGACCAGAACTCGAACGCCGAGAGGGCCGCCACGTAGACCAGGCTGGCGAGCACCAACCCGATCATGAAGATCTGGGTCAGGAGCCGGTTGTCGGTCTTGAGGTGCATGAAGTAGGCGGCGACGATGACGAACTTGACCACCATCAGCCCCAGGAGGGCTGGGACCTCGAAGCCACCGGGCGGGAAGTAGTACAACGCCACCTCGATGGCGGTCAGGATCGCCAGGAGGATGCCGACCTTGATGTAGTCCCAGTCAGACGCATGATCGACGTGATCGTGCTCGTCGTCGTGTGACTCGGCGACGGACCCGCCGGTGGTGCCGGTCTCGGGGGTGCTCATGGGCGGACGACCTTACGGGATGAGGTAGACGACCGTGAAGATGACGATCCACACGACGTCGACGAAGTGCCAGTACAGCCCGACGATCTCGACGGTCTCGGCCTGATCGTCCCGAAGACGGCCGCTGAGGCTCATGGCGAACAGCGACACGAGCATGACGATGCCCATGGTGACGTGGACGCCGTGGAAGCCGGTGAGGGTGTAGAAGGCCGAGCCGAACAGGTTGGTGGTGTAGCCGAGGCCCTCGTTGTAGAAGGCGGTGAACTCGTACACCTGCCCGGCGATGAAGATCGCCCCGAGCACCGCTGTGGCCAACAGCCACAGGCGCATCCGCTCGCGGTCTCGGCGGTTGGCCGCCCCCACCGCCAGCACCATCGTCAATGACGACATCAACAGCACGAAGGCGCTGACCGAGGTGAAGGGGATGTCGAGCAGCTCCTCGGGGTCGACACCCTCTCCTCGGTCTCGCAACAGCAGGAAGGACGAGATCAGCGCCCCGAACAACAGGCAGTCCGACCCCAGGAACGCCCACATCGCCAGCTTGTTGTTGGTGATGCCGGTCGAGGTGCGATGGTGGTCGTCCTCGATGCCGCCACCATCGGCGACGTAGCGCCGTACTGCCACGTCAGCCAACGTGGACCTCCTCGGTGCGAGACGAGCCGGCCTGGGACACCGCTCCACCGTCGGGTGACGCCTCGACGGGATCGTCGTGGGTGTCGCCGTCGTGGGGCTCGGCGTCGGCGGGCTCGGTGACCCAGCCGTAGATCCCACCGAACACGAGGACCCCACCGATGACGGCGAAGCCGAGCCAGTACATGACCCCCAGGCCGATGAGCGGAAGCCCAGCCGAGACCACCAGGGGCCAGTAGGACGGAGCCGGCAGGTGCGGGTGACCGGTGCCTGGTTGGGCCAGCTCGGCACCGGTGGCCACCCGCCGGTACCGACCCCGGTCGTCCTTGTGGTACTTGCGGTGCCAGAAGTCATCGAGGGCCGAGACGTGGGGCACCGTGTCGAAGTTGTGCTTCGGAGGCGGCGACTGGACCGTCCACTCGAGGCTGCGGGCGTCCCACGGGTCAGGACCGACGTCGGGCCGGCCGGCGGCCTTCCACTCGACGTGGCTGCGCCACATGTTCCAGACCAGGATCAGGAACGAGATGCCCAGGATGCCCACGCCCATGGTGGCCACGAAGTTCCAGAGCTCGAACCCGATGTTGGCGTCGTAGGTGTGGTGGCGACGGGCCATGCCCTGCAGACCGAGCACGTGCATCGGGCCAAAGGTCAGGTTAAAGCCGATGAAGTTGGTCCAGAACTGCCACTTGCCCCGGCGCTCGTCGAGGAAGTGCCCGAAGACCTTGGGCCACCAGAAGTACAGACCACCGAAGAAGCCCATGAGGGCTCCGCCGAACAGCACGTAGTGGAAGTGGGCGACGATGAAGTAGGTGTCGGTCTGCTGGTAGTCCGACGGAGCGATCGAGTGCATGACGCCCGACAAGCCGCCGATGGTGAACATCGCCACCAGTGCCGTCGCATACAGCATCGGCGTGTCGAAGCGCACCTTGCCGCCCCACATCGTGCCGATCCAGTTGAGGATCTTCACCCCGGTGGGCACGGCGATGAACATCGTGGTGGCGGCGAAGGCGGCCACCGACACCGGGCCGATGCCCGAGGCGAACATGTGGTGGGCCCACACGCCCCATCCCATGAACCCGATTGCGATGCCGGAGAACACCACGAACGGGTAGCCGAAGAGCGGCTTGCGGCTGAAGGTGGGGATGATCTCTGAGACGATGCCGAAGGCCGGCAGGATCAGGATGTAGACCTCGGGGTGGCCGAAGATCCAGAACAGGTGCTGCCAGAGCAGTGGGTCCGCACCCATCTCGACGTTGAAGAAGTTCGCGTCGAAGAGCCGGTCGAAGGTCAACAGGAACAGCGCCACCGAGATGACCGGGATGGCGAACAGCAGCAGCATCTGCACCACGAACGCCATCCACGTGAACACCGGCATGCGCATCAGCGTCATGCCCGGCGCTCGCATGTTGATGACCGTGACCACCAGGTTGATCGAGCCGACCAGCGAGGCGATGCCGGCGATCTGCAGGCCGATGGCGTAGTAGTCGACGCCATGGCCGGGGCTGAAGGCCAGGCCGGAGTTGGGGGCGTAGCAGAACCACCCGCAGTCAGCGCCGCCGCCGGTGAACCAGGCCAGGTTGAAGAAGATGCCGCCGGCCATGAACGTCCAGAAGCTGAGGGCGTTGAGGCGGGGGAAGGCGACGTCGCGAGCGCCGATCTGCAGCGGGACCAAGTAGTTGGAGAAGGCGGCGCCGATGGGGATGACGACGAAGAAGATCATCGTCGTGCCGTGCATCGTGAAGACCTGGTTGTAGAGGTCTTCGCTCAGCACCGACTGGTTGGGGGCGGCCAGCTGCAGGCGGATCAGCCCGGCCTCGAGCCCGCCGACGACGAAGTAGAACAGCGCGGCTGCGCCGTACATGATGCCGATGCGCTTGTGGTCGACGGTGGTGAACCAGCTCTTCCACCCCTCGGTGCTGGTGGGGCGGGTGAAGACGCCCTCGTCGGGACGTCGCACCTCGGGTGGTGCTTCCAGCTCGAGGGGTCCAGCGCCCTCGACAGGCCGCTCAACGATGGCCATGTGCTCGCTCGCTTCCTCGGCTCGTGGGTGAACAGATCGGGTGGGCTCGCCGGGGCGCCGGCATCACTCCCGCCGGAGGATGTCGGCCTCGCCCAGGGTCTCGCCAGCCGGCAGGGTCGGTTCGTCTCCCAGCGTCATCAGGTAGGCGACGACGTCGTCGACGGCTTCGCGACTCAACAGCTCGGTGAAGGACGGCATGCCGCGCAGATCATCGGGCGCCATGGCCTTCATCGACGGTGCGTCCCACACCCAGTTGCGCAACTCTGAGACGTTGACGCTGCCATCTGCCTCGTACAGGTCATAGATGTTGGCGGCGAACCCGGTGCGGGTCATGAGGTGGGTGAGGTCGGGGGCGTGTCCGCTGACCAGCGGCGCCACTCCCCCCTCGGCGGCCTCGAACTGGCCCCGCACGACGTGACACGACGAGCACAGCTGACCGAAGGTCTCCCACCCTCGCTGGGCCGCCTCGGGATCGACGCCCCGGGTCTGTTGCCAGCGCACGGTCTCGAGGTAGCTGTCATCGGCGACCGGGCCATCACCGGGCTGGGTCCCGCCCTGTGATTCGAGCCACCGGTCGTAGTCGTCGGGGGCCAAGGCGACGGCGCGGATGCGCATGTAGGCGTGGGAGAGGCCGCAGAACTCGGCGCACTGGCCCCAGTAGGTGCCGGGCTCGTCGGCTTGGAGGCTCCACTCGTGGACGCGGCCCGGGGCGACGTCGCGCTTGCCGTTCAGGGCGGGGATCCAGAACGAGTGGATGACGTCGTAGCTGGTCATCGTCAGCTCGATCGGCTCACCGGCGGGGAACACGATGGTGTTGGCGGTGACGACGTCGGTGCCGGGGTAGCGGAACTCCCACCACCACTGGGCGCCGTACACCTCGATCTCGACGTCGGCGTCGTCGGCCCAGTCCTGCAGGGTGAACACGGTTCCCAGCGTGGGGACGGCGATGACGGCGAGGATCAGCGCCGGCAGGATCGTCCAGCCGAGCTCGAGCCGGGTGTTGCCGTGCACCTGCTCGGGCAGCTCGCCGTCGTCGTCCCACTGGCCGTCGCGGCCACGACGGGCCCGGTAGCGCAGCGAGACGATGAGGACCGCCGCCATGACGAACACGAAGACCGCAGCGCCCACGTAGAACACGAGGTTGAACAGCCCGTCGATGTCTCGGGCGGGCCCGCCCTCGGGCTCGAGGGTGTCATAGGGGGCGTCCTCGGCGCATCCGGCGACGACCAACCCCACGAGGGCCACCAGCGCCAGGTGGCGCAGGCGGTTCGGCAGCGATCGCCCGGTCACGTCGCGCTCACGGGCGGGACGGCCGAGCCGCCGAGGTCGTCGTAGGGACACCACCGCCAGTGTTCCCGGGACCGGCCCGTCGACTCAAACCCGTCGCAGCAGAGGATGTTCACGGGACGACGGCCTCGTCGTCGTCGGACAGCTCGTCGCCGGCATCGTCATCGGGCAGGTCGTCCGCCACATCGGGGTCGGCGCCCAGGCCGTCGTCGTCGTCGCCGTCGTCGCTGTCCTCGGTCGCCACGATGCCTTCGCCGGGCTCGACGACGAGCTCGGCGTCGCCCTCTTCGAGATCGTCGCTCAAGGGGTCCTCGTCGGCGACGGTGCCGTCGTCGTCAGCGTCGGCGCTCACCTGCTCGAAGTCGTCGTCGGGTCCGTGGCCCTCCCCGACGTGGACCTCGAAGTCGCGTGGGCCGATGGCGATGGCGCTGATGCCGGCCGCCAACAGGCCGACCGCGGCCAACGCCGATGCGCCGCCCAGCAGCCCCCGCCCGAGCCCCGGGCGGGCGTACAGCACGAAGAAGGCGCCCAGGATCACGATCGACAGGACGGCGGCGACGATGGTCGCACCGTCCTTGGTGCTCGCCAGGAGCACCCGACTGAACAGGAACACCGGCACGGCGATGAGCGCCACGGCGAAGAACGGCACCTCGAAGGGCACCATCATCCGGGCACGCAGGCCCTCGTTGCGGGCGAGATCGGTGCTGTGGCGATCCGACCAGGCCGAGGTCACCCACTCCAGGGCCGCCATGGCCATGACCACGATGCCGGCGACGGTCAACAGCGTGTCCACGACGAGACCGACGGCGACCAGCCCCATGCCGAGCGCAGCGGCCAGCGGCCATGGGCTCGGCGCCGCCACCGGCACCTCGACCGGCTCGGCGACCGGGGCGCCCGGTCGGTCCCGGGTGATGAGCACGGCGGCCAGCAGCCACACCGCGGCCATGGCGACGAAGAAGAACAGCAGCCCCCCGAAGAGGTCGCCGGCCCGCCAGGTGAAGATGGCGCCGTAGAGGGAGTCCTGGGCCTCCTCGGCGTCGCCCACTCCGCCGATGTCGACGTCACCGGCCAGGTAGACGAAGAAGGACACGACGACGACCGCGACGAGACCGGCGAAGTGCTTGGAGGCGTTGGTCAACATGGTGGTCGCCTCACTTGACGACGAAGACGGTGAAGAAGACGGCGACCCAGACGAGGGCGTGGGCGTGCCAGAACACCGCGGCCGGACCGATGCCGGGGTTGGCCGGGCCGAGTTGGCCCCCGAAGGCCTTGACGGCCATGACCACCACGTAGGCGATCGCGGCGACCGACAGGGCGATGGCGGCTCCGGTCAGCGTGTAGACGAGGTTGCCCCACAGGTCACCGACGCCAGCGCCGAAGCTGCCGACGACGTAGAGCACCATGTTGAGGTGCAAGACGCCGAAGATGGCGGTGACGAGCAGCGCCACCCGGACGTCGGTGCGCACCCGCTGGTCGTTGGCGTGCACCGCCCACTGCACGGCGATCGACCCGACGGCCAGCGTCAACAGGGTGAACACGATCTGGGCGTTGCGGAACAGCACGCCCGAGGGCACCCAGGCGGCCGTCGTGCCCCCCGCGTCGTGGCGCAGCATGGCGTAGACCCCGATGAGCACGCCGAAGGCGGCCACGATGGCCAGCACGACGAGGCTGGTGGCGACGAACAGCGTGCGCGGCGGAGCCTGGCGGGGGCCGGGCTCGAGGGCAAGGGGCACATCGGTCACGCCGGCACCTCGGCCTCGGAGCGTTCTGAGACCGCAGCGCCCTCGGCTGCCCCGGTGCTCGTGTCGTCGTCGGACGCGGGCTCGGCGGGCTCGGCGACGCCGGCGGCGAAGGGGGAGACGGCGAAGTTGCCCGGCGGGGGCGGCGAGGTGGTGGTCCACTCCAACGTGTGGCCCCCCACGGGGTCGGGCCCGGCCGGGTCGCCACGCCCGGCCAGCACGCTGATGAACAGGTTGAGGATCAACGACGCCACCGAGGCGAACACCACCAGCGAGCCTGCAGCGGCGGCGAGGGCGAGCGGCTCGGCCAGGTCGGTCCCCGGGTGCAGCGGCCCGAAGGACAGCTCGGCCACGGCGCCGGCGACCAACGACGGGACGGCCACCAGCGTGACGCCGGCAGCCAACGCCAACACCTGCAACCAGCCGAGCACGCCCGAGGTGGTGCGGCCGTACATCTTGGGCGCCCACCAGAGCGCACCGGCGGTCAACCCCCCGATGCCACCGCCGTAGACGACCAGGGCGAAGACGCCGTCACGCCAGGCCGTCTCGCGCAACTTGAAGGTGCCATCGGCCAGGGTGGCGTCGACGAGCGAGCCGATGGCGGCCAGGGCCATCCCCCCGACCAGCATCGCCACCGCCACCGCCGCCAGCGCTGCGGCCGGGGTGAGGCGGGGCCGTCCCGAGCGCAGGCACGTGGCGGCCACCCCGAGGACGCCGAGCACTGCCAGGACGGCGACCACGGCGTAGGCGATGGAGAGCGCCTCCTCGGCGAGCACCCGCCCGCTGTCGCCCAGCACGAGGGCGTTGTCGACGATCGCCTGGTTCGCCCAGGCCCCGAAGGACACGAGCCCGACCAACCCGATGAGGCCCTGCCAGATGCCGGCCGAGGGCAGGCGGCCCCGCACCGAGACCGGTGCGATCTCGAGCAGCACCCCGAGGGCCGGGATGGCCACGAGGAAGATCTGAGGGTGGACGTAGAGCCACTGCAGGTGGGCGGGCACACCGGCCGACCCGCCGAACACGGCCTGGCCGTAGCGCAGATCGACGTACAACAACGCGAGCAGTCCGACGAGCGAGCCGAGCGTCAGCAACATCGTCACCGAGGTGACCATCGCCGCCCAGGAGAACGGTGGCACCCGGGAGAAGCCGAGGCTGGCGTGGCGCAGGCCGAGCACGGTCGTGGCGATGCACACCGCGGCGGCGCTGAGCGAGATGGCCAACATGGCGAGCGCCACGAGGTACAGCGCGACGCCCTGGTCGTCGCCGCCCCCGGGGCCCCCGTCGATGGCGTAGGCGCACACCAGGATCGTCGAGGAGGTGGCGTAACCCCAGAAGCTGGCCGCAGCCAGGCGCGGCATGGCGATCGATCCCACGCCCAGCTGCAGGGGCACCACGTACAGCGCCAGCCCGCAGAACAGGGGCAGCAGCATCAACAGGACGATCCCGTCGAGGCTCAGGTGCAGGCCCTGGAGCCAGCTCCGGTCGTCGAAGACCAGGTAGCCCCCGGCGTCGCTGCGGTCGAGCTTGACGAGGGCGTCGAGCACCAGGGCCAGGAGGCCGTAGGTGACCGACAGCCCGACGAAGAGACGTCCGATGCGCTTGTGGTCGACGGTGCCGAACCACCCGACCGCCGTGGCGGACCGCTCGGACGGACGAAGCGTCACCGGAGCCTCGCTCACGGCGGCGGTGCGGGTGGCGGTCATCGACGAGCGGGCCTCGCTGGGGTTCGAGGAGGACGGAGTTGAGCAGAGCGACGTCGGGGTGCGTCAGACACCGACCGGCGGCTCCGGACCGTACACGAAGGGGTCTTGCCGACGAAAGACGCCCGCCGGGCCGGACAGGGCCCTCACCAGCCCGAACGCACCCACACGTCGACCGCCATGGCGAGGAACACCGCCGTCAACATCGTGATGCTGTGGGCGAAGGTCCGCATGGCCCGCTGCGTCGTCGCCTGGGCGCGCGCCGTCGTCGTCGTCGCCTCGAGGCGAAGGGCTCGGGCCTGCCATGCGAACACGGCCCCGGCGACGACGGCCGTGGCGGTGTAGATCCACCCGAGACCTGCCACCGGTCCGAAGGCGACGGCCACCGCCCAGACGACCACGGCGTAGTCACGGATCTTGCGGGTCGTCACCTCGAGGGACGCCACGCTCGGCAGCATGGGGACCTCGGCCGCTGAGTAGTCGTCGGCGTAGCGGATGGCGAGCGCCCAGAAGTGCGGCGGCGTCCACACGAACACCAGGACGAACAGCAACAGCGCCGGAACCGTCACCTGGCCGGTCACCGCCGTCCAACCCACGACGGGGGGGATCGCGCCCGCCGCCCCCCCGATGACGATGTTGGACTCGTGGGAGCGCTTCAGCCACAGGCTGTAGACGAAGATGTAGAAGAGCCCGGCACCGATCGCCAGGCCCGCCGACAACAGGTTGACCTCGGCCCACAACAGGACGAAGGCGACCACCTGCAGGGCGACGGCGAACGTGAGCGCTCCGGTCGGGCTGACCGCACCGGTGGCGAGGGGGCGGCCCCGGGTGCGCTCCATCACCCGGTCGATGTCGCGATCGATGACCATGTTGGTGGCGTTGGCCCCCCCGGCCGCCAGGGTGCCACCGACGACGGTGGCGATGACCAGGCGGGTCCCGGGCCACCCGTCGGCCGCGACCACCATGGCCGGAACGGTGGTGATCAGCAGCAGCTCGATGATCCGGGGCTTGGTCAGTGCGACGTAGGCGCCCACCTTGGACAGCGCGCGACCCGTCGACCCGGGGTCGGCGAAGGCGGCCCTCACCCGAGCCACGGTACCCGTCGCACCGCTCGACGCCCAGCGGGCAGCGCCGCTTCGCGCCCGGACGGCGGGCCACCTCGGACCAGGCCCGTGGGCGGGCGCCGTCGGGTGACCGCGACGGGGTGCCGGCCCCTCGACCTCGCCCTCGGCTGCCTCGCCCGTCGGGCCGGGCGCTCCCTACCATCGGTGACATGACCGCCGTCCGCCGCCTGCGCCCGAGGGCGTACCGGCGCCTCACGCTCTTCGCCCTCGTCGCGCTGTGCGGGATCGTCGTCACCGGGGCGTCGGTGCGCTTGACCGGCTCGGGGCTCGGCTGCCCTGATTGGCCGATCTGCGCCAAGGAGCGGCCGGTGCCCGAGGCCGACCTGCACGCCTGGATCGAGTTCGGCAACCGCCTCCTCACCGGGGTGGTGTCGGTGGCCGTCGTGTTGGCCGTGCTCGGCTCGTGGTGGCGCTCGCCCCGCCGGCGCGACCTCGTGTGGTTGTCGTGGGCGCTCGTCGCCGGCGTCATCGCCCAGATCGTCGTGGGCGCCTTCACCGTGTGGTGGCACCTGCCCCCCGGCATCGTGATGGTGCACTTCTCGTTGTCCATGGTCCTCGTGGCGGCGGCCACGCTGTTGCACCTCCGCGCCGGTGAGGACGATGCGGCTGCCACGGCGGTCCCCGCCGCGTCTGCGGCGGTCCGCCGCCCCGTCGTGGGGGGCGCGGCGCGTACCGTGGTGCACGCCGTGTTCGGCTGGTTGTGGGTCGTGCTCGTCGCCGGCACGGTCGTGACGGCCGCCGGCCCCCACCGGGGCGACCCCGACGTCGAACCGCTCGCACTACCGATCCCTCAGGTCGCTCGCCTGCACGGCATCTCGGTGGTCGTCTTCCTCGCCGGGGTCGTGTGGCTGGTGCGACGCACCCGGCGCGACGACCTGGACCACGGGGTGAGGGGCGCAGCCGAGCTGGTCCTGGGGGTGGCCCTCGCCCAGGCCGCCATCGGCTACGTCCAGTACTTCACCGACGTGCCCGTGCTGCTGGTGGGCGCCCACATCGCCGGGGCGACGGCCCTGACGGTCACGGTGACCCGCCTGTGGTGGACCCGCGACCGCCGCTGCGTGCAGCCTGTGACAGCCCCGTCAGCGGCCAGGGCGCTGACGCCCACATGACGCGGTCCCCGGCGGGTCAGGCCCCGTCGGCGGCCCGGGAGGCGACGGCGACCATCACCGAGCCCCAGACGGTCGATCCACGGGCATCTGACCCTGCGACGCGGCCCGAGCTGCCGTGGGTCGTCCTGGTGTGGAACGACCCGATCAACCTCATGTCCTACGTCACCTTCGTCCTGCAGAAGCTCTTCGGCTACTCCCTCGACGACGCCGAGCGGCTGATGATGCAGGTGCACCACGACGGGCGGGCGGTGGTCTCGTCGGGCACCCGCGAGAAGGCCGAGGCTGACGTGGCCCGCCTCCACGAGCACGGGCTGTGGGCGACCATGCAGAAGGACAGCTGAGATGGGTCTGTTCCGCCGGCCGGCGTTCTCACCAGCGAGCGGCGGGGCCGTCAGGGTCGGCCTCGGGCGCACCGAGCGCGAGGTCCTCGGGCGTCTCGTCGGCGACCTCCGCTCGGGACTCGTGGCGGGCGCCGCCCCGTCTGAAGGTTCGCATCCAGAGCACCTGCGCCGGCTGTTCCCGACCGCCCACCCCGACGACGCCGACGCCGAGGCCGAGTACCGGCGCCTCGTCGGCGACGACCTGCTCCGACAGCGCCTCGAGGCCCTCGACGCCGTCGACGCCTCGCTCGACGCCCAGCACCTGGACGCCGAGTTGGCTGACACCTGGATGACGGTGCTCAACGACCTGCGCCTCGTGCTCGGCACCGTCCTCGACGTCTCCGAGGACGACGACGTCGAGATCGACCCCGACGATCCGCTGGTGACCGAACGGGTGACCTACGCCGTGCTGACCCAGTGGCTCGGCGAGCTGATCGAGGGACGCAGCCCCCGTCACGGGCCCGGGGACCCTCAGGCGACCGGGAAGAAGTAGAGCCCGGCCGAGCCCGCCCCGGTGAAGGCGGCGACGCTCGGACCGACCCGGTAGCGCACGACGGCGTCGACCATGGGGTGCCCGGCGACCCCGGCCACCAGGGCGTCGCCGAGGGGGGCGAGACGGGCGTCGGCGACACCGACGGCCACCCTGACCCGCTGATCACCCGACAGCGCAGCGTCGACCATGAGGCGAGCGGCGTCGTCGTGGTCGACGGCCACGCCGGCCTCGGCGAGGGTGGCGTCGATCATCGAGTAGACGACCACGCCGTCTCGGCCGGGGATCGAAGTCGTCGCATCTCCGGTCAGCCTGCCACCGGCCCTGAACAGCCCGAGGCCGTCCATGACGAAGGCGTTGTCGACCCGGGCCGCGACCGCTCGGGCCTCAGCCGCGACCTCGGCCGCTGTGGCCCCAGCCGATCGAGCCTCGGCCGCAGCCCACACCGCACAGCCGATGCCGAAGGAGACCTGGCCGGTGTCGACCAGCTCGACCGGTACCTCGACGAGCTCGGTGGCCAGCCGGGCGGCGTTGAGGGTGCCGGAGTGCTCGGACCCGATGTGGATCGACACGATCTCGGTCGCTCCCTCGTGCACCTGAGCGTCCCACGAGCGTGCGATCTCGCCGGGCGAAGGTTGTGACGTCGTGACCTGGGCCCCGAGATCGAGCCGGCGATAGAACCCCTCCGGTTCGATCTCGGTCTCGGGTCGGGCGTCGCCGTCGACGACGACGGTGATGGGGACCACCCCGAGGCCCCACCGCTCGACGAGATCTGCTGGCACCTGGGCGTTGGAATCGGTGACGAGGCCGATCACCGGACGCCCACCTGCCCCGCGCCGGACTCGACCCTTCGCGCCGGGGCGGCTGCGAAGCGCGAGGCGATGACCGTGCTCGACACGAGGGCGGCCAGGGGGAGGCTGGCGTCGGGCGGTGCCGCCCACCCGTTGGACAGCCCACGCCGCCACCAGAGGGTGGCCATCGCCACCCACCCCATCGAGGCGACCGCCGTGGCGGCGAAGGCCCTGCGCCTCAGGCCGGGCAGTGCGACCGTGCCCACGGCCAGGGCGGTGTCGAGCGGGACGTGGACCGGGAAGGTGGCCAGCACCTGACCGACCGAGGTGGCCACGCCCTTGCCACCCCGGAACCCACGGTGTGCGGGGAAGCAGTGACCGATCACCGCCGCGCACGACGCCACGTTGGCGCCCGGGCCAGCGCCGAGGCGCCGCCCGAGCGCACCCGCGCCGGCACCCTTGGCGATGTCGGCCGCCATGACCGCCAGACCCCACCGCGTGCCGAGCACCCCCGCGGCGTTGGCCGCCCCCGGGTTGCCCGAGCCCGACGAGCGGAGATCGATGCGGCCGCCTGCGGCACGGGCAGCCAGATCAGCGGAGGGGAAGGCACCCATGGCGTACCCGATCGCCGCTCCGGCGGCGAGGCGTCGGAGAGCTGTCACGCCTGGTCCAACCCGAAGTCGCCGAGGAGCCTTCCCACATCGCTCGATCGCGCCGCCCGGCGGCCGACCGGTGGGAGGCGATGAGCGCGCCCTTCCTCCCCCACGCCGACCCCGTGCCCGGTGAGATCCCCGTGACCGGCATCCGGGGCGATCTCGGCATCGTCGGGGCCGGCCCGGGCCTGACCCCGGTCACGCCCTCTCAGCCCTCGCCTCGAACCCGCCGCCGGACGATCGTCGGGGCCGGCGCCATGGTCATGGCCGTCGTCGTCGTCGCCGCCGCGCTGGTCGTCAACCCCGTGGCGCGCCGTCCGGCGCCCGAGCCCACCGCCGCCGCCGCCGACCCGGGCGCCGACGCCGCTGCCCTGGGAGCTCCCCGGCCCGCCGAGGCGCAGGCGGCGGCCACCAGGGGGCGCGACGGCGCCGATCTGGCCAGCGCCGCACCGGCCCCCGCGCCCGTTCGCGTGCGGGATCGATCCAGCTCGACCGACCCCGGGGGCAACGCCTCGAACTCGGCCTCGACCACCGCTGCGGCCCGGGCCCCGGCGGTCCCGAGCGTCCCTGCCCCGAGCACCTCACCCCCCGGCGCGGCGTCGACGGCGCTCAGAGACCGGAACCGGGCGACCGCTGCGCCCGTGGTCCTGGTGGTCGGGGACGAGACCGCCGGCGACGTCGCGCTCGCCCTGGAGGGCGCCGGAGAGCGCATCGAGGTGCGTCGCCTCGTCCTGGACGGTTGCGCCGTGGCGCCAGCAGCTGCGCTGGCGACCGCCGAGGTCGAACCCGAGGCCCTCGACAGCGAGTGCGTCACCGGCGTCGAGCGCATCCGAGCGGCGGTCGAGGACCTCGCCCCCGATCTGACGTTGTCGGTGTGGGGGCCCGGCGCCGTCGGCGACGTCGTCGTGGCCGGTGAGCGTCGCTCCCCGCTCGACGAGCGCCACGCCACGTGGGTGGCGCGCTCGTGGGCCCCGGTGGCCGCGGCGGCCGCGGGTGTCGGCGGACGGCTCGTCTGGGCGACGACCCCGCTCATGTGGCCCCCGGATCAGCCCCTCGTGGCCGAGCACGGCCGAGTGCAGGCTTGGAACACGACGGTGCGAGAGCACCTCTCGAGCGGGCCCGACGTCGGATGGATCGACATCGGCACCTTCGTCGAGCGCCTCGGCGACGGGCCCTTCGACCCGGCCGTGCGCCCCGACGGGATCCGGTTGGCGGACCCGGCCATGGCCCGACTAGGGGAGGCCCTGACCTCCGAGCTGGTCACCCTCGCCCGATCGCTCTGACCGCTCGACGCAGCCACCTCGGTGCGGGCTGGCGGGTGCCGGCGGGGCCCCGGCGGGTGTGGGTCGGCCCCGCAGGGCACGCGACTCAGTCCACCTCGCCGCGCTCGACGGCTGCCCACAGCGCCTCCAGCTCGGATCGAGCCGTCTCGACGAACCGGGGCATCAGCTCGGCGAGGATCTGACGCTCGTCGTCGTCGAAGCGGGCCAGGACGCCGTCGAGCAGGTGTCGGCGGCGTTCGCTCAGCCGCTCGTGCAGCCGTCGACCGCTGCTGGTGAGCACGACCGCCACGCCCCGTCCGTCAGCGAGGTGGCGCTGTCGCTCGACGAGGCCACGACGCTCGAGGCGGTCGACACCTCGGGTGGCGGTCGACGGGTCGATCTGCAGGGCGTCGGCCAGCTCGCTCATGCGCACGGGGCCGTGCTCACCGACGGCGTCGAGGGTGTCGGTCTCTCCCGGTTCGAGGTCGATGCCGTCCACGGTCAGGGCTCGCCCGAACACCGCCAGGCCCCGGAGGCGCCGCAGATCACGCCACGCCCCGCCGATGGCCGACCGCTCGTCCACAGGCCCAGCCGGTGCTCCCGCCCGATCGTCCCGGGCCCCGGGCCCCGGACCCCTCGGCTCGGCCGCCGACGGCGCCGCCCCGTCCACCGTTGGATCGTACAAGCACCGTCGTGCGGGGTCAGTGTCCATGGGCGAAGGCGCACGGCTGGGCGAGGGCGGGCGAGGGCGGGCTCCTAGCCTTGGGGTGCCGGATCGCCCCCCGGCGCGTCCGGCCCGCCGACCTTCCTTGGAGCACGCCGTGTTGACCCGTGCCGTCCGTCTGTTCGCGGCGCGCCCCGTGCCCACCCTCGTGCTGTGGGTGGCGGTGCTGTCGTTCGGGATCCTGTCGTTCACGACGTTGCTGCCCCGAGCTGGCTTCCCGGCGGTCGACGTGCCCGTCACGGTCGTGTCGGGCAGCTACCTCGCCGATGACCCGGCGGTGGTGGATGCCGACGTGGTCCGCCCTGCGCTCGACGCGGTGAGCGAGCTCGACGGCGTCGAGCACGTCGACAGCTTCGCCCGGGCGAACTCCTTCTCGCTCGTCGTCGAGCTCGGCACCGACCTCACCAGCGAGGACGGGGTCGACCTCCTCGGGGCCGCCCTCGACGGCGCCGGCCTGCCCGCCGACGCCACGCTGACGCTCCAGCCCGTCGACGCCGCCCGCTTCGCCAACGAGTTCGACGTGCTCGTGGCGGTCACCGGCCCTCCGGGCACCGACGCCGCCGCCTTCGACGAGGTGGCCGGTCGCCTCGTCGACGACCTCGCCGGCGTCGCCGACGTCGAGCGGGCCGAGGTGCTCGAGCTCGTCGACACCGCCGCCGACCTCGACACCGGCGAGGCCGTGGTCCGCCAGACCACCTTCAACGACTACGCCGTCAACGCCGGTGAGGGGCTCGTGTTCCTGCCGGCGGTGACCGTCGGGGTGCGAGCCTTCGACGACACCGACCAGCTTGACCTGTCGGCGGGCATCGACGACGCGCTCGACGACGCCCGGGCCGCAGGCGAGCTCGGCGACGGCTTCGATGCCGCCATCGCCGCCGACTTCGCCACCCAGATCGAGAGCGAGCTCTCCTCGCTGCAACAGAACACCCTCACCGGGGTCATCGCCGTGACCGTCGTGACGTTCCTGCTGATCAGCTGGCGGGCATCGATCGTGACCGCCGCATTCCTCGTGACCGTGCTGGCCGCGGTGATGGGCGCCCTGTGGCTGCTCGGCATCTCGCTCAACACGATCTCGCTGTTCGGCGTCATCCTGGCGCTCGGGCTGTTCGTCGACGACGCCGTGGTCATCACCGAGGCGATCGACCGGTTCCGACGTCGTGGCGACAGCGTGCTCGACACCATCTCGACCGCCATCCGCAGGGTCGGTGCGGCCAGCGTGTCGGGGACGCTCACCACGGTGCTGGTGTTCACGCCGTTGGTGTTCACCAGCGGCATCCTCGGGGACTTCATCCGCCAGCTGCCGGTCACCGTCATCGTCGGCCTGCTGGTGTCACTGGTCCTGTCCTTCGTGGTCATCCCGACCCTGTCGCGCTACCTGGTGCTGTCGACCGACCGCAGCAGCGGGGTGCTGAGCCGGTTCGAGTCGCGCCTCGGCGACGCAGCGGCTGGCCTGCCGGCGCTGTTGAACCACCGCCGGCGCCTCGGGCTCGCCGTCGGGGCCTCCATGATCGTGCTCAGCATCGCTGCGGTGGCCGGGAGCGGCGTGTTCGCCGGGCGGGCCGGCTTCGACATCTTCCCCCTCCAAGACGACGCCGACTCGCTGTTCGTCGAGATCGACTTCGCGCCCGGCACCGACCTCGACCGCGCCGCCGACATCGCCGAGGGCGTGCAACGCACCGTGGTGGACGAGCTCGGTGACGACGTGACCGGTGGGTTCCTCTACCAGGGCAACGAGCGCAGCGCCTTCCTGGACCTCGAGCTGGTGTCGTTTCGCGATCGGGCGACGCCGGCCCCCGAGCTGGTCGACCGCCTCGAGCCGGAGCTGGCCGCGATCGACGGGGCGCGGGTCACGGTGCAACAGGCCGCCCAGGGCCCGCCCCGAGACGAGTTCCCGTTCCAGGTGCAGGTCTTCGGCGAGGACGAGGGCGCCACCCGAGCGCTGGCCGCTGACCTGCGCGACTGGCTCGACGGGCGGGCGCTGCAGACCGCCAGCGGGTCCGAGGTGCGCATCGTCGAGTCGATCATCACGCTGGGCGACGTGGTCGCCCGCGACGACGGTCGGCGACTGCTGGAGGTGCGGGCTCGCTTCGACGACGACGACCAGACCGCCAACACCGCCGCCGCCGAGGAGGCCGTCACCGAAGAGTTCGACGCCGACCGGCTGGCCGGTCACGGCCTCGGCGCCGACGCGCTCGGCTTCGATCTCGGCTTTGAGTCCGACAACGAGGAGTCCTTCGCCTCGCTCGGTGTGGTCTTCCCCATCGCCCTGTTGTCGATGTTGGTGTTGCTCGTCGCCCAGTTCCGGTCGATCCTGCAGCCGCTGCTCATCTTCTTGGCCATCCCGTTCACGTTCTTCGGCGTGTTCGGTGGGCTGCTGCTCACCGGCAACCCGATCAGCTTCTTCGCCGTGATCGGCCTGATCGGCCTCGTCGGCATCGCGGTCAACAACACCATCTTGCTGGTCGACTTCGCCAACCAGGAACGTCGCGACGGGGCCGATCCGGTCACCGCCATCAGCTCGGCGGTCAAGCTCCGGTTCCGGCCCCTGGTGACCACGACGCTCACCACCGTGGCCGGGCTCCTGCCCCTGGCCCTGACCGATCCGTTCTGGGAGCCCCTGGCCTTCACCATCATCTTCGGGCTGTTGTCCTCGACCGCCCTGGTGCTGTTGGCCTTCCCGTACTACTACCTGCTGGTCGAGGCCATCCGCTCGCTGCTCGCACGTCTGCGGGGCCGCATCGGGCGCGCCGTGGGGCGAGGACCCGATGGCGGCGAACCGGCCCGTCGGAACGACCCCGACCCGCACCCCGCCCCGGCGTCGGTGTGAGGACCTGAGCGCGACGGCGACGAGCGGGCCCTTGCGATCAAGACGTGGCCTCGCCCTTGGGCAAGGCTTCGCATCGCCCTCGTCGTTGGCACCCCCAACGGGATTCGAACCCGTGTTGCCGCCTTGAAAGGGCGGAGTCCTCGGCCGCTGGACGATGGGGGCTCTGAGCGCCGATCGTACCCAACCCCGATCGGCGGGCCGATTCCCGTTCGGGGCGTCTGTGGGCCAGGCTGCAGCGGCCCCCGCCCGTTCGGTCGAGTCCCAGAGGAGCGCCGTTGCCCCGTCACCTCGCCGCCCTGGCCGCCTTGGCCGTGATCGCCCTGTCCTCCAGCGCCTGCGGAGCCGAGGCCGACACGACCGCGGCTCGGTCGGCCGAGGCCACGAGCACGACGGTGCACGGCGCTGCCACGAACGGCCTCGTCATCGACGAGGCCCGCTGCGCCGCCAACGCCGCCGCAGGCACCATCACCTACGCCTCGCCCTTCGATGTGACGGCGTCGACGTCGATCCTCGAGGTCATCGTGGCGATGGATCGTGGCTACTTCGACCAGGTCTGCCTCGACGTCGAGTTCGTCCCGGCATTCGCCCCGGCCAACAGCGCCTTGGTCGCCGAGGGGACCGCCCAGATGGGGGGGGCCGGGTGCTTCGGTGAGCTCGTCGGGGTGAACCTGACCGGCGGGGCCGACCTGGTCGCCGTCGCCCAGTTCGGCCACACCGCCATCGCTGCGCTCGTCGTCCCCGCCGACGCCGGCATCGACGACCTGGCCACCGACCTGCCGGGGCGCCTCGTCGGCATCAAGGGCGACCTGCCCTGTGACGTCAAGATCATGCTGGCCCGACTGGGCGTCGAGCGAGGCAGCTTCGACACGGTGCTGCTCGAAGGGTTCGACCCGCTGGCCCACCTGGAGCTCGGCATCGACGCCCTGCCCGTCTACAAGTCCAACGAGCCCCGCACGCTCGACGCCGCCGGCGTGGACTACGTCCTGTACGACCCGCTCGAGCTCGACATCCCGGCCAGCTTCGGGCTCCTCACGACCAGCCGGCGCTTCCTGTCCGAGCACCGCAGCGCCGTCGAGGACTTCGTGCGGGCAACGCTCCAGGCCCACGAGTGGGCCGCCGCCCACCCCACAGAGGCCGTGGACGCCGTCATCGCCCGCAGCGACCCCGGCGGCTCGGAGGCAGCCGAGCGCTTCGAAGCCACCGAGCGATACCGCTGGCAGACCGAATCTCGCCTCGTCGCCGAGACCACCCCGCCGGATCTCGGGGTCGGGGGCATCGACCTCTCCCGGCTCGGCGCCGAGGTCGACGTGCTGAGCGACATCGGCGCGTACCCCACGCCCGAGCCGCCAAGCTGGCGCACGATGGTCGATCCCTCGGTGGTCGAGGCCGTCACCGACGCCGACGGCGTGCTCTGGTGAGCTGGTCGCCGCCGGTCAGGGCCGTTCGTCGCCGATCGCCGGCCGGGCGTTGAAGGTCGCTCTCACCACGACCTGGTCGCCGGCGTCGTCGATGGCGAGCGAGTCGCTGAGGTGGTGCACGATCGTGAGGCCCCGGCCACGCAGCGCCGTCACGTCGATCTCTTCGGGGGGACACGGCACGCGCGCCGACGACCTGTTGCGCACCACCACCTCCACCACGTCGTCGTCGTGGCGGACCTGCACCGTCACCGGCGATGAGCCCTCCGACGCCTCGATGGCGTTGGTGATGAGCTCGGTCACGGCCAACTCGACCCGGTCACAGAGGTTGCGCTGACCGTAGGGTGCCATGGCCCGGCGCACCTCGGTGCGGGCGCGAGGAACTTCTGACAGCTCGGCCTCGAGCTCGAGGTCGACCACCTCACGATCGACGCCGAAGCTGTCGCCCACCGACGGCGACGACTCGTGGTGGGGGGACATGGGCCCTACGTGCCGGTCGACGGGCCCGGGAGCGATGTGCCGGGCACACCCTGGGCGACGGGTGCTGCGGCGGGGCCGTTGGACGACGCAGGCGCCGGCGAGATCGCAGGAGCCGCCCCAGAGCCCCGTCGGGCGGGGCCCGAGGCCGACTTGCCGACAGAGGCCTTGAGGCCTTCGAGGCGGGCTGATGCCCGATCGCGACGACCCTCGCCAGCGACCGGGTCGCTGTAGTAGGCGGCTGCGGCGCCGAGCGCCGCCCCGACTGCGAACATCCGCACACCCGTCGCCAGCTTCACGTGAGTCCCTCCTGCGATCTGGAGGTGGGTACCCCCCGACCCGGGCGACCAAACGGTCACGCAGCCTGGCCGTCAGACGAGCCCGGCGGGGTCTAGGTGGGCGGGGACTCGCTGCGGTGGCGGTGGTCCATGACGGCGTCGACGTGGGCGAGCTCGCCGCCGGTGCCCTGGCGGCGCCGATCGAGGTCCTCGAGCACGGGGCGAGGCCCGTAGACCACCACGACGTCGTCGGGCATCAGCCGCTCGGCCCGGTCGGGCAGCGACGTGTACACGCCCCCTCGCTCGAGCCCGAGGACGACGACGCCCTCGTCCTTGAGCCGCAGCCGACCCAGCTCTGCGCTCGTCAGCCAGTCGTGGTCGCGCAAGGCGAGCTCGATGACGTCGTGGTCACCGCCGAGGTGGGTGATCGTCGAGCGGTCGTCGCTCTCCTCGCCGTGGCCGAGGCGCATGGCCCGCCGGGTGAGGCGCACCAGGGCACGCTCGACGATGGGCCGGCGGGCCACGAAGACGATGACCAGGGCCCCGCCGGCCAGGACGAGGGAGCGCTGCGCCGATCCGAACGCCGAAGCCCCGTCGAACGACAGGACCAGTGATGCGATGACCGCCCCGACGCCGAGGTTGCCGAGCAGCATCAGCGTGGCGACGACCTTGCGGCGCACGGGGTGGTTGACGACGGCTTCGGCCTCGCTGGTGGTGAAGCCGACCCCGGTGAAGGCCGAGCGCGCCTGGAACCGTGCGTAGGGCGCGCTCAGGCCCGAGGCCATGAAGATCGCCGCCGCCACGCGGGTGATGATGGTCGAGACGACGAGGAGGGCGAGCAGGGTGAGGACAGCGGCCACGTCAGCCCCTCAGCTGGGCGCTCGGGGTCGGTGGACGCGAGGTCAGCGGCGCCACCCGCTCGGTCAGCGGGTCTCGAGGCGTCGCGCCCGACCCTTCAAGACGCCCTCGACGACGCGCCGGGACTCGGCGTCCACGTCGACGTCGAGTCGGCCGGCGCCGGCGCCGCTCGCACTGGCGGCCTCGGCGTCGAGGGTCTCGGGGTTGGCCGGTAGCGAGGCCATCACCCCGAAGAAGCCCCCGATGAAGAACCCGACGAACGCCGCACCGATGGCGGCAGCGACCACGAGGCCCGGGTCGGCGCCGGTGGCGAACACCACGATGGCGACGACGACGCCCAGCAGGACCGTCGCAGTGGCCGCGCCGACGATGCTGAAGCGCCTGCGCACCCCGGAGCCCACGTTGGTGTCGGCGTCCTCGACGTCGTCGGCATCGCGCTCGGATGCTGGGAGGTGGATGGCGTCGCCGTCGATGCCGTTGCGCTCGAGCTCCTTGGCCACCGCCACCGCATCGGCCGGATCGTCGAACCACGCCGTGACCTGTCGCACGCCGTCACCGGGGGGGCTGCTCACCCCGCCCGCCTGCGGACCGCCGGGACACTGTCGCTCGTCATGTGTCCAGCTTGCCCGACTTGTCGGCGAGATGCGCCTCGACGAACCACTGGAACAGCTCGAGCTCGCGCAGCTGACCGATGACCATGTCCTCGGACACCGCGTCGAGGTCCTCGAGCTGCGCACGTGCAGCCCGGTGATCAGAGATCACGCCGTCGTAGACCTTGACGAGCTCGGCCAGGTGGTTGGCCACCAGGTCGCGACCGAGTGGGTAGTCCTCCCAGGTGCGCACCTTGATGACCGCCCCCGGGGTGCCGTGAGGCTCGCCGCCCATCGTGGCGATGCGCTCGGCCACGGTGTCGGTCATCTCCCGGACGGCGTCGACCTGGGGATCGAGCATCTCGTGCACGCCGATGAAGTTCGGCCCGACCACGTTCCAGTGCACGTGCTTCAAGGTGAGCTGCAGATCGATCAGGGCGGCGAGGCGACCCGAGAGCAGCTCGGCGGTCGTCGCGGCATCGACGTCGTCCAGCCCGGCGACGGTGATCTTGCGGTCCATCAGGTCCTCCTCGGCGAACGGGTGCCGTCGGACCCCCGACGGCTCGGGCCGATCGTTGCCCGGTCAGGCCACAGATCAAACTACCCGGGGCCACGCTCGTCGGGACCGCCGGCCCGCCAGTACCATCCTGGCGCCGCGATCGGACCCTCGGTGGAGGACGCAATGGACGTCGCAATCGAACGCCGAGGGGCGACGCTCGAGGTGGTCGTCGTCGGCGAGCTCGATGCCTCCAACAGCGGTGCCTTCCGTGACGCGGTCGGCGAGCACCTCGACGAGTCGGTGTCACTGGTGGAGGTCCGGGCGAACGAGCTGCGCTTCGTCGACTCCTCGGGCATCTCCGAGATGGTCGAGATCCACCAGCGCGTCGACGGCAACGGCGGCCGGCTCACCGTCAACGAGCCCACGCCGGCGGTCCGCAGGATCCTCGAGATCACCGGGCTGTCCGAGGCGTTCGGCCTGGCGTGAGCACCGACCCGCGATGAGCACCGACCCGCGATGAGCACCGACACGACCCATCGCATCGTGTTGGAGGTGCCGGTCGACCCCCTGGGGGTGCGGCTGGCCCGTCTCGTGGCCGCCGGCCTCGGCGATGAGGCAGGACTCGACCTCGAGCGGATCGACGACCTGCGCATCGGCATCGACGAGCTGCTCTTCCTCGTCGTCGAGCACGACGACCCCCCCGGCGGGCCCTTCCGCCTCGACGTGTCGATCGGGCCCGAGGAGCTGATCGTGGCCGGGGACGTCGCCACCCCCGACGAGTGGGTTGCCCCCGCGGTCGAGCCCGGGTCGATCCAGGCGGCGGTGCTGGCCGGGGTGAGCAGCGACTACGAGGTGGACGCCGCGCCGGGGCGGTTCTCGTTCCGCCTGCGCACCCGGCTCGACGGCGCGTGACACCGGCCACCTCTGCTGTGGACGAGCGGTTCCGCCAGTACCGCAAGAGCCGCGACCGCAAGCTGCGCAACCGCCTCGTGGAGGACCACGCCGTCCTCGCCGAACGGGTCGCCCGTCGCTTCGCCGCCAGCGGGCCCGAGTCAGAGGACGTCCGCCAGGTCGCCATGGTCGGGCTGTTGAAGGCCGTCGAACGCTTCGACCCGGACCGCCAGGTCAAGTTCGCGACCTTCGCCGAGCCGACGATCTCCGGCGAGATCCGCCGCCACTTCCGCGACCGGACCTGGGCGGTGCGCGTGGGCCGCAGGAACCAGGACCTGTCGTTGCGGATCCGCACGACGACCGAGGAGCTCAGCCAGCAGCTCGGGCGCACCCCACGACCGAGCGAGATCGCCGAGGCGTTGGGGGAGGACGTCACGGCGGTGCTGACAGCCCTGGACGCCCGAGCCGCCTACCGCCCGGACTCGATCGATGCCTCCTCCGGTGACGAACCCGAGCTGGCCGCCCGCCTCGGCTCCCTCGACGAGCGGCTCGAACGTTCCGTCGACGTCGTGGTCCTGCGGGCGGTGCTCGGCGAGCTGGCGCCCCGCGAGCGCGAGATCGTCCGCCTGCGCTTCGAGGAGGACCTGTCCCAGTCCGAGATCGCCCAACGCGTCGGCATCAGCCAGATGCACGTGTCGCGCCTGCTGCGCCGCACGTTGGCGCTGCTGCGCTCACGCCTCGCCGGCACCTGAACCCCGCCTCGCGCCCCGGGCCGGCGGTGGGACGGTGCGTATCCTCGACCGGGTGTCGATGCGACCGGCGACCACGCCAGCCGCCCCCATCAGGCCCGACGCCCCCCCGCCGATCATGTCGCTCGGGCTCGCACTGGCTCGCTGCGACGACCTCGGCGGGGTCGCTGAGGCCCTGCTCACCCACGGCCCCGGCGTGCTGGGCTCTGAGGTGCTCACCCTCGCCGTGCGCGACCCCGACGACGCTGGTCTGATCGCCCACCACGGCTCGGGCGTCGCTGACCACGTCGCCGGGCGTTGGACGTCGTTGCCCGTCGATCGGTCGACGGTGATCGGTGCGGCGTACACGACCGGGGAGGTCGTCTCGGTCGACATCGACCAGATCGCCCGAAGCTTCCCCGCCGTCGTCGAGGACGCCCGGCGCCTCGGACTCCTCTGCTACCGGGCGGTGCCGTTGGTGGCCGAGGGCGAGATCGAGGGGGTGCTCGGGATCGGGTTCGACACCCGGCATCCGCCCGCGACCTCTGGGTCTGCGACCGACCTGAGCGATCTGGTGGCAGCGGTGCTGCACCGGGTGCGCAGGGCTCAGAGCACCAGGGCCCTGGTGAGTTCGTTCCAACAGGTGGCGCTGCCGACCCGGCCCTGGGCCCCGCTGGGGTGGGACGTCGACACCTGCTACGTGCCGTCGCGCCGGGGCCTGACCGTCGGAGGCGATTGGTTCGATGCGTTCGCCCTCGATGACGACCGCTTCGTCGTCGCCGTCGGTGACGTGGTCGGCCACGGGCCGGTGGCCTCAGCGACGATGAGCGTCCTGCGAACGGCCACCCGGGTCATCTGCACCCCCGCCGACGACGACCCGTCGGCCCTGTTGGATCGCCTGTCGGCGTTGAGCGGCCGGCTCGACCTCGATCGCCACGCCACGGTCGTGCTGGCCGTGGTCGAGCGGGACACGGGGCGGGCCCGGGTCGCCAGCGCCGGACACCTGCCGCCCATCGTGCGGCGCCACGGTGGCACCGCTCGCCTCGTGGAGCTGGCCTCGGGGCCCCCCGTCGGGTGCGGGATCGACGGTCGATGCGCCGTCGGCGAGATCGACCTGGGCGCCGGCGACGAACTGGTCCTGTTCACCGACGGGCTCGTCGAGCGCACCGGCGAGGTCATCGACGACGGCCTCGCCCGCCTAGCCGAGGCCCTTGGTACCACCCCTGAGGTGCGGTCCCGCCGCCTCGTCGACCGGCTGACCGATCACCTCGACGCCGACGACGTCGCCATCTTGCGCCTGAGGCGGGCCTTCGACCTCGCCGCCTGAGGCCCCAGGCGTTTGGTGCGTCGCGGGAGTGGGCACGGACCCCGGTGCACGAAGCCGAGTTGCTGTCGCTCGCCGGCATCGTCGGTGGCGGCGTCGCGCTGCAGGTCCTGGCGGTCCGCGCCAAAGTCCCCGCCATCTTGTTGCTGCTCAGCGTCGGCCTGCTGGTCGGCCCGGTGTTCGACCTCGTCGATCCCGACGAGCTGCTCGGCGATCTGCTCTTCCCGATCGTGGCGCTCGCCGTCGGCGTCATCTTGTTCGAGGGGGCCATCGAGCTCGACGCCCGACGCCTCCGCGACAGCGCTCGGCCCGTCGCCCTGCTCGTGACCGTCGGTGCCGTGGTGACGGGGCTGGTCCTGGGCTTGGTCGCCGTCGGGGTGCTCGGCATCGATGCCGACGTGGCGGCCATCGCCGCCGCCATCCTGGTGGTCTCGGGACCGACCGTGGTGGGACCTCTCCTCGACCAGATCAGGGCCGAGCAACAGGTCGACGACACCCTGCGAGCCGAGGGCGTCCTCGTCGACCCCGTCGGCGCCATCGCCGCAGTCATCGTCGCCGAGGTCGTCCTGGCCCGGGGCGGTGACAGCGCCCTGGCTGAGATCGCGATCATCCTCGGCCTGACGCTGCTCGACGGCATCGTCCTGGGCGTGGTGTCTGGCATCGGCATGGTGGCGGTGATGCGCCGCCGGCTCGTCCCTGACGGCATGCGCGCCCCGGTGGTCATCGCCGTCGTGCTCCTCGTGCTCGCCGTGGCCAACAGCCTCCAGGACGAGTCAGGGTTGCTGGCGGTCACGATCGCCGGGCTCGTCATCGGCTCGCGGCGAGGTCTCGACGTGCGGTCGATCGCCGAGGTCACCGCCTCGGCCCGGGTGCTGCTGCTCGGCGGGCTCTTCATCGTGCTCGCCGCCCGGGTCGACGGCGATGCGCTCTCCCAGGTCGCACCCGACGCCGTGGCCTTGACCCTGGTGCTCGTGCTGGTCGCTCGCCCGCTGGCCGTCGCCGTCAGCGCCCTGCTCGGAGGGCTCGACGTGCGACGTGCCGCCCTCGTGGCCGTCGTGGCGCCCCGGGGCGTGGTCGCCGCCGCGGTGGCGTCGCTGTTCGGGCTGCGGCTCGAGGAGTCAGGGGCGGCGGGGGCCGAGACGCTTGCCCCCCTGGTCTTCGGGGTGATCGTCGGGTCGATCATCTGGACCGCGGCGGTGGCGACACCGGTGGCCCGTGCCCTCGGGCTGGCCGAGTCGACGCCCCGCACCCTCGTGCTCGTCCACGGGGGGCCCTTCGCCGAGCAGCTCGCCCGTCGCGTCACCGAGCGCGGCGGCAACGCAGTGGTCATCGAACCCGATCGACGCCGGGCGGCCGTGTTGCGCCAGCACGGCATCCAGGTGGTCGACGGTCAGGCCCTGGCCGACGGCACCCGACGTGAGGTGCCGTGGTGGAGGGTGGCCTCGGTCCTGCTGCTCGGCGGCGAGGACGAGGTCGATGCGCTCATCGCCGCTGAGTACCGCCGCCACGTGGACGGTTCGGCCATCGCCATGCTGCCGTCGCTGGTCGATGCCCACCCCCGTCACTCCCGCCGCCCCGATGACCTCGAGGTGCCCCTGTTGTTCGACGGACGCCTCGACGCCGGTTCGATCCGGGCGCGGCTGCGGGCCGGCGCCCAGGTCAAGGCGACCCCTCTGACCGAGGAGTTCGGGCTCGATCAGCTCCGCGAGGTGCACGGCGCCGACACCGTGCCGCTCATCATCATGGACGCCCAGGGCGTGCCGCGCATCGTCTTGAGCGCCGACCCCGTGACCCGGGCAGGCGACGTCGTGCTGCACCTCCCCCACGCCGCCACCGAGCCCCCGTCGCGCCCGGATCGACAGGTCCGCTCCTGAGCGGGCCCGCCCCGCCGCCGTGTCCGGACCGATCGTGACCCCGGGCGGGCTCAGCCGCCGGTGACGCCGGGACCAGCGGGGCCGCCGTCGACGTCGCTGCCAGCCCCGCCCCCCGCAGCCCCAGCGCCGCCACCGGCTGGGTCGATCACCCCGGCCAGCTCGTCGATGATCGTCCCAGCCACGCGGTCGGCACCTGCGTTGGAGAGGTGGATGCCGTCTCCCTGGCGCAGATCGACGAGATCGCCCCCGGCGTCGGGGAGCACGGCGGCATAGCGCCCGGCTGGGTCACCCAGTGCCTCGGCGGTGGAGACGAAGCGGACCCACGGCCGGGACGCCGCCTCGGATGCATAGATGCGGCTCTGGGTGCCCATCCGCTCGTCGAACCCGGCGTCGCGCATCGGGGGCAGGCCGATCCAGAGCACCAGCCGGTCACCTTCGGCATCGGCGAGGAGGTCCATCACGCCGGCCACCCGGCGCCGGTACTCGGCCTCCCACCCGGCCGAGCCGGTCTGGTGCACCTCGCCGGCGGGGGTGACGATGCCCTGGGCGTCGTTGGCTCCCAGCATCACGACCATGACCTCGGGGTCGGCCCCGGTGGCGACGTCGAGGAACCTCGCCGGCCAGTCGAAGTAGTCGGGCCGGGTCAGTCCGGTGGCGACTCGGGCATCGACATCGGCCTCGACCTCCTCGACGTCGGCGAGGCGTCGCGCCAGCGCCGGCCCGAGATCGTTGACCAGGGAATCCCCGCCGATCCACACCCGCAGCGGTGCGGCGGCCGTCGGGGTGCGCAGCACCGGTTCGACCGTCCCCTGCCCGTCGCCCGTCACCCCCGGCTCGGCGCGCTCGGCAGGACGCAGGTCCTCCGGACTCCCACCGGGGTTCAGCGGTGCGCTCTGGTCGGCGCCGGGAGGGGGGGCGGTGGAACCGCCCCGTTCGCTCGCAGCCTCACCGGTCGGCCCTGGGCCGCCGCCCGTGGACCTGGCGTCGTCGGACAGGACGAGCACCTCGTCGCCGTGTCGGCGCCCGAGGGCGTCGTCGACGAGCTGGCGGGGACGGTGCAGCTGCAGCGCGTGGGCGACGTCCCGGACCGGTTCCCACACCGACAACGCTGCGTCGCGCCCGGTGCCGAAGGGCTTGCCCTCGGCGTCTCGCACCAGGGCGTCGGCGTTGAGCGCCGCAGCGACGATCAGCGCCACCAGCCCGATGGCCAGCACGATCCCGGCGGGCCGGGTGCTGGCGTGGTGACCCTCATCTGGCCGGGCGGGGTGGCTCGGGTGCTCATCTGGGGGGCCCAGAGGCTGGCTCACCACCGCATCCGTGTCCGTCGCCGCCACCGGGCGAGGCTAGAACTGGAAGTAGATGAACGGGGCGACGCCCTCTGGCCCGAGGGCGTCGATGAGCACGAGGGCCACACCCACCAACGCCCCCTGGGCCAGCCATGACCGCTCCGCCACGGCGTCCTGCACGATGAGCACGGCTCGCTCGGGGACGAACTGGGCGGCGATGGCCCCGGCGACGACGAGCACCACGAGGGGGGTGACGAGCGGGGCCGCACCCCATGCCGTCAGCCGGCTCAGCAGCTCGACGGCGGTGTCGAGACCATCGGCCCGGAAGAACACCCATCCGAGGCAGACCACGTGGAAGGTGACGAACCACCCGATCCATCGGGCGGCCGTTCGTGACAGACCGAGCCGTGCCAGCGCCCCGGTCTCGTTGAGCCACCGCTCGGCGGCCAGCCATCCGCCGTGGAGCGCGCCCCACACGACGAACGTCCACGCCGCGCCGTGCCACAGCCCGCCGAGCAGCATGGTGAGGAACAGGTTCCGGTAGGTGAGCAGGCGTCCACCCCGGTTGCCGCCCAGCGAGATGTAGAGGTAGTCGCGCAACCACCGCGACAACGTCATGTGCCACCGCCGCCAGAAGTCCTGCAGCGACGACGCCACGTACGGGGCGTCGAAGTTCTTCGGGAAGCGGAAGCCCAGCAGCAGGGCGCACCCGATGGCGATGTCGGTGTAGCCGCTGAAGTCGGCGTAGATCTGCACGGCGTAGGCGTAGATCGCCACGAGCACCTCGAGCGCTGATCGTTCAGCGGGCACGGCGAACACGGGATCGACGATCGCCTCGGCGAGGAAGCTCGCCACCACGACCTTCTTGAACAGCCCGACGAGCACGAGTCGAAACGCCTCGGCCGACTCGACTCGACGGGGGTCCGGGGGGCGATCGAGCTGGGGGGCCATCTCGCTGGCCCGCACGATCGGGCCAGCCACGAGCTGGGGGAAGAACGACAGGTAGACGGCGAAGTCGAGGAAGGCCATGGGGGCGATCTCGCCCCGGGAGATGTCGATGAGGTAGCTGATCGCCTGGAAGGTGAAGAACGAGATGCCCACGGGGAGCACCACCTCGAGCAGCGGCGCCGAGACGCCGATGCCGACATCGTCGAGGGCGTTGACCAACGAGGTGACGAAGAACCCGTAGTACTTGTAGGCGCCGAGCACCAACAGGTTCACCGCCACGCCGAGGCCGACGAGGCGGCGGGTCGTCACCAGGCGCGAGATCGCGAGCGGCTCAGAGGCCGGCGGGCCGGCCGACGTCACCGCGGCCGGGTACGTCGTCGGCCCCGACGACCCGGGCACCGGCTCGGAACCCGCATCCCGAGAGGCGGCGATGGCGTCACCCAGGTGGTGGTTGGCGACGATCGAGATGGCCAGCAAGATGACGTAGCCGGCATCCCACCACCCGTAGAAGAACAGGCTGGCGCCGAGCATGAACCACCGCCACCCGAACCAGCTGCGCCGCAGCAACCAGCTGAGCGGGAACACGACCACCATGAAGACGGCGAACTCGACGGTCGGGAACAGCACCGGGCGGTGACGGTAGCGGCGACCTCAGCGGGCGGTGGGTGAGGGTCGCCTCGCCACCTCGACGACGTAGCCCGCAGGATCGTCCTCGGCCGGCCCCGGGGCGCCCTCCCACGTCGACCACCGCTCCTGTGGCACCAACCCCCCGCCGGAGCACCACCTCCGCCACGCACCGAGCGTCACGTCGCCACCCAGCCCGAACCCCGCCACCAGCAGGCCCCCGGGCGCGAGCGATCGGGCGGTGTTGGTGACGGCGGCCGATCGGCGGGCCGAGTCGACGAACTCGATGACCCCGCCGGCCATGATCGCCACGTCGAAGGGCCCGTCCAGTCGGGCGGTGGACAGGTCGGCGTGCACCCAGCGCAGGTGCGGGGCGCGGCTGCGGGCTCGGTCCAACAGGTCGGCGTCAGCGTCGACGCCCACCGCGTCGTGACCTCGGCGGGCCAGCTCGATCGCCACCCGCCCCATTCCGCACCCGGCATCGAGCACCCGGACCCGACGCCCACCCACGAGGCGTTCGACCGCATCGGCCTCACCGTGGACGGCGGCGCCGGCGGCCGCCCTGCGATCCCAACGTTGGTCGTACTCGTCGAGGTCGGTGGCGGCCCGCCATGCCAGCCAGCGCGACGAGACACCCCCGGCGAGCCGGGGGTCCCTGTCCCGACCGTCAGGCCGGTGCGAGCCGACGGGCTGGCCTGCCCGGCCGGCTGCGGCCGAGCGGCCTGGCCCCTCGGCTGTGGGCGGCACGACTCAGCCGGGCCGCACCCAGGCCATGGGGGCGTCCTCGGCCCTCAGCTCGTGGTTCGACAGCTCGGCTCGGCCGACGACCATGTGGTGCACCTCGTCGGGGCCGTCGGCCAGGCGCAGGGTGCGCATGCTGGCGTACATCCTGGCCAGGGGCGTCCACTGGGACACACCGAGACCACCGTGCATCTGCATGGCCTGGTCGATGATCTCGCACACCCGGGCGGGCACCATGGCCTTGACGGCGCTGACCCACACCCGGGCCTCGGCGTTGCCGAGCTCATCCATCGCCTTGGCGGCCTGCAACACCATCAACCGCATCGCCTCGATCTCGATGCGGGCCTTGGCGATGGTCTCGGTGTTGCCGCCCAGCTTGGCCAGGGGACGCCCGAACGCCTCGCGGGACATGCCCCGGTCGACCATCATCGACAGCGCACGCTCGGCGGAGCCGATGGCGCGCATGCAGTGGTGGATGCGGCCCGGGCCGAGTCGCACCTGGGAGATCTCGAAGCCACGGCCCTCGCCGAGCAGCAGGTTGGTCGCCGGCACCCTCACGTCAGAGAGGCGCACGTGCATGTGGCCGTGGGGGGCGTCGTCCTCGCCGAAGACGTGCATGGCGCCGAGGATCTCGACGCCGGGGGTGTCGAGGGGCACCAGGATCTGTGACTGGCGACGGTGCGGCGGTGCGTCGGGGTTGGTGACGACCATGCAGATCATGACCTTGCAGCGGGGGTCGCCGGCGCCCGAGGTCCAGTACTTCTCGCCGTTGATGACGTACTCGTCGCCGTCGAGCACCGCCCGGGTCGAGACGTTCTTGGCGTCAGAGGACGCGACCCCCGGCTCGGTCATGCCGAAGCAGGACCGGATCTCACCGGCGAGCAGCGGCTCGAGCCACTGGCGCTTCTGCTCGGGGGTGCCGACCCGCTCGAGCACCTCCATGTTGCCGGTGTCGGGCGCCGAGCAGTTGAGGCACTCCGAAGCCAGGGGGTTCTTGCCGAGCTCGACGGCGATGTAGGCGTAGTCGAGGTTGGCCAGGCCCTCGCCGGTCTCGGCGTCGGGCAGGAAGAAGTTCCACAGCCCCTCCTCCTTGGCCTTGGCCTTCACCCCGTCGAGCAGCTCGAGCTGGCCCGGGGCGTAGCTCCACCGGTCTTCTCGGCCCTCGCCGAGAGCGTAGAACTCGATCGACATCGGCTCGATCTCGGTCTCGATGAACTTGCGCACCCGCTCGAGCAGCGGACGGGCGTCGGCCGACAGCGACAGGTCATACATCTCGGGGGTGCGGTGCAGGCCGGTTGAGCTCATCGTGAGACCTCCAGCGACCCGTTGGCCGCTCGTCGTCGGACGCTCCCAACCTACTGCCGCTCGGTGACACGTGACACGTCCAAGTGGGGTCCTCGCAGCCCGTGCGACCGAGCGGAGGCGGCGCCGGGCCAGTGGCGTGGCGGGCTCCCGGCCCGAGGCGGTCACGAACCGGCGGTGTTGCAGCGCTTTCGCGACCTCAAAGGCGCGCCGTGAGCGCCCCGAGGTGCCAAACTCCCCGGCAGCGGCACCGAAGAGGCCGACAGGACATCCCGAGGAGCACAGTGGCAACCAAGGCAGAGCTGATCGCAGCGGTCGCCGATCGCGCCGAGATCGACAAGAGGAGCACCGAGGCGGTGCTCGGGGCGTTCTTCGATCACACCGCCGAGCAGGTCAAGTCCGGCGAGAAGGTCTCCTGGCCCGGCTTCGGGGCGTTCTCGATGTCAGAGCGCAGCCCCCGCAAGGGGCGCAACCCCCAGACCGGCGAGAGCATCAAGGTCGGCAAGTCGCGCAGCCTCAAGATCGCCACGAGCGCTCCCATGAAGGAGTGGCTGCTCGGACGGTCCAAGAAGCGCTGACCCCTCACGACGGCGGCCCGGCTGCCGATCGGACCCGGTGGCCATCGTCGGGCAGCTGGGGGTGCGTCGGGTCATCGTCGTGATCGTCGCCGTGCCGGTGCTGGCCGCCGTGCTCGCCTCCACCCTCCTCGCCGGCAACGAACACCGCCGGGCCGGGGCTGCGGCCGAGGAAGCGGGACGGATCGAGGCCTTCGGCGCCGTCACCTCCCTGCACGTCGCCAGCCTGGCCGAGCTCACCCTGCTCGAGACCTGGTCGTCGGTGCCGGCGGTGCGAAGCGGAGCCGGCGCCGAGGCCTTCGAGGTGATCGGCGCCAGCCGTCGACTCGAGGATCAGGCGTGGGCCGAGCTCGAGGACCACGCCGGCCACCTCGACGAGGAGTCCCTCGCCGAGCTCGTGGCGGTGCGAGCCGGGCTCGACGAACTGCGGGAGTGGCGACGGGCGGGCGACGACGCCGCCGTGGCCGACCACGCCGGCGACCTGCTCGCCCGCCTCGATGGCACCGTGGCGGAGCTGCAGCACGACGCGTTCGAGCAGGGGACGTCGGCATCGTGGGCGGCGTTGGTGAACCTCGGTGACCTGGCGGCGCGGCTCACCGCCGAATCGTTGCTGGCGATGCGCATCGGTGCCGGTGATGCCGGCGACGACGCCATCGAGCGCTTCCGGGAGGCCACCCAGGCGAGCGACCTCACCGCCTCGGCGACCGACCGGGCCCTGGTCGCCCCGCAGCGGGGTCGCTTCGCCGAGCTCGGCGAGTCCGATCTGGCCACGACGTTCCGCGATCTGCGCGAGCCGACCCAGTCGCCCGATCCCGATGACGCCCGCACGTTGTCCGAACGCCTCGGCGAGCTCGACGAGGCCTCGGCCTACGTCACCGCCATCGACGACTTCGCCACCGAGGCCGTCACCGATGCGGCTCGACGGGCCGGCGCCGAGCGTGCCGCCGCCACCCGGGCGGCCGTCCTCTTCGCCCTCGCCGGGCTCGGGTTGGTGCTCGTGGCGGTGGGCGTCGCTGCGGTCCTCGGCCGGGCGCTGGCCGCCCGCATCGAGCGGGTCGCCCAGGGTGCGCGGCGTGTCTCGGCAGGCGAGCTCGACGTCGAGCCGCTCGCCATGGGTGGCCGGGACGAGATCGCCACCCTGGCCGACGTGGTCGACGAGATGACCGCCACCCTGCGCGGCGTGCACCACCAGCTGCGCATCCTCGACGACGACCGATCCGAGCCCGAGGCGCTCGGCAGCCCGGTCCCGGGCCCCATCGGCGAGGCGCTCGGGGTGGCCATCCGCCGGCTCGGACGCACGACCGAGGAGCTGCGCCGCCGCGCCACCCGTGACGAGCTGACCGGACTGCTGGACCAGAGCGAGCTGCCGGCCGTCATGGCCGAGATCGACGAGGGCCGAACGGGTCCGGTGGCGGTCGGGATGATCGACCTCGACCGGTTCAAGGCCGTCAACGACGACCACGGCCACCAGGCCGGCGACATCGTGCTCGTCGAGACCGCCCGGCGGCTGCGAGAGGTGGCCCGTGAGGGTGACGTCGCCTGCCGGCGGGGCGGTGACGAGTTCGTCCTGTTGATCCGAGACGTCAACGACGACGCGGTGCTGCGTTCGCTCTCCGAGCGCCTCGTCACCTCGCTGTGCCACCCGATCGACATCGGCACGACCCTGGTGAGCGTGGGGGCTTCGGTCGGCTGGGAGATCGCCGAGCCCGGTGACGCCCTCGACGCCGCGCTCGAACGAGCCGACGCCGCCATGTACGAGATCAAGCGGGCCACCCACAGCCGAGGTGGTGGCCCGACGCGGGCCGAGCCCGAGCACGCCGGCGTCTGATCCACCGAAGGCGCTGAGCACCGACGCCGAGTCGGCGGTCGGGGGGTCGCGATCATGGGACCTGTTTCCAGGCACGAGCGATCGGCTGGCGGGGCCCTGGTTGCTACGTGTTCTTGTCTGCTGTGTTCGGGCTCATCTTCTGGGGCACTGCTGGCCTCTTCGCCTCCGCTGCGAGGCGCTTACGGAGCTGACGGGATCCGACCTCAGATCGTCGTGCTCGCCCCCCGGGCTCAGCGGCACCACGTTCGGGAGGTCCGGCGCACGTCCCTCTCTCCTTTCGCCGCTTCCGTCTGTCGAGCCGCTTCGCGTCGTTCTCAGTTCTGAGGTGGCCCGGGGGCCGTCTGCCAGAAGGCGTCGAGCAGCCGGTCGGCCGCCACCGACGGGGTGAGCTCGGCGTCGCGCACCAACGCCTCGACCCGCTCGATCTCGATGCGCACCGACGGCGCCGAGCGCAGCGCATCGAGCAGCCGGTCCTCGACCGTGGACCACAACCACCCGAGGCGCTGGGCCCGGCGACGCTCGGCCAGCTCACCGGACCCCCCGAGCAGCCGGCGGTGCGACAGCACCCGCTCCCACACGACGTCCAGGCCGTCACCGGTCAGCGCGCTCGCCACCTCGACCGTGGGCGTCCACGTGGTCGACGCCGGCGTCAGCAGGTGCAGCGCGTTGGCGTAGTCACGCCGGGCCTGGCGGGCGCGCCGCTCGTCGAGGTCGGCCTTGTTGACCACCACCAGATCGGCCACCTCGAGGATGCCCTTCTTGATGCCCTGCAGCTCGTCACCGGCGTTGGGCAGCATCAACACGCAGAAGAAGTCGACCATGTCGGCCACGACGGTCTCGCTCTGGCCGACCCCGACGGTCTCGACGATGACGACGTCGTACCCCGCCGCTTCGACCACCACCATCGACTCCCTCGTGGCCCGGGCCACGCCGCCCAGGGTGCCGCTCGTCGGGGAGGGACGCACGAAGGCAGCAGGGTCGGTGGCGAGGCGGGCCATCCGGGTCTTGTCCCCCAGGATCGACCCGCCGGTGCGCCCGCTCGTCGGATCGACGGCGAGCACCGCCACCCGATGCCCCTCGGCGGTCAGGCGGGTGCCGAACGCCTCGACGAAGGTGCTCTTGCCCACCCCGGGCACGCCGGTGATGCCGAGGCGCACCGACGAGCCCACACCGTCCGTTCCGGTCTCGGCCGGCCCGCCGGACAGGGCGACGAGCAGCTCGTCGGCGGCGGCCCGGTGGGCCGGGTTGCGACTCTCGACCAGGGTGATGGCCCGCCCGAGGGACGCCCGCTGGCCGGCGCGGACGCCGGCGACTAACGCATCGACGTCGATCGCGGCGGAGACCTCAGCCACCGGACGGCGGCGGCGGGCTCACGTCGTGGCGCCCGCGTGCCCGAGACGCCGCCCCAGCTCGCCGAGCAGCTCCTCGGCGGCCTCGGCGATGACGGTGCCGGGCCCGAACACTGCCGCCGCGCCGAGCCCGCGCAACCGGGCGACGTCGTCGGGGGGGACCACGCCGCCGACGACCACCATGATGTCGGGGCGGCCCTCGTCGGCCAGCGCGTCACGCAGGGCCGGCACGAGGGTGAGGTGCCCGGCGGCCAACGACGAGGCCCCGACGACGTGCACGTCGTTCTCCACGGCTTGGCGGGCCGCCTCGGCCGGGGTCTGGAACAGCGGTCCGACGTCGACGTCGAAACCGAGATCGGCGAAGGCGGTGGCGATCACCTTCTGGCCGCGGTCGTGGCCGTCCTGGCCCATCTTGGCCACCAGGATGCGGGGCCGGCGGCCGTCGGCGACGGCGAACTCCTCGGCCAGGGCCCGCACCCGCTCGATGCGATCGTCCGCAGCGGCTTCGGCCCGGTACACCCCGGCGATGGTACGGACCTCGGCGGTGTGGCGACCCCACACCCGTTCGAGAGCGTCGGAGATCTCTCCGACGGTCGCCTGGGCCCGCGCGGCGTCGACGGCCAGGGCCAACAGGTTGCCCTCGCCGGTCTCGGCGCAGCGGGTGAGGGCGTCCAGCGCTGGGCGCAGCACGTGGTCGTCGCGCTCGGCCCGCAGGCGGTCGAGCTTGGCAAGCTGCTCGCGGCGCACCTGGGTGTTGTCGATGCGCAGCACGTCGAGCGCCTCGGGCTCGTCGAGGCGATATCGGTTGACCCCGACGATGGTCTGGGCGCCGGTGTCGATGCGGGCCTGGGTGCGCGCCGCGGCCTCTTCGATGCGCAGCTTGGGGATGCCCGCCGAGATCGCCTCGGCCATGCCCCCGGTGCCCTCGACCTCAGCGATGTGGGTCCACGCCCGATCGGCCAGCTCGGCGGTGAGTCGCTCGACGTGGTAGCTGCCGCCCCACGGGTCGATGACGGCGGTGGTGCCCGACTCCTGTTGGAGGAACAGCTGGGTGTTGCGGGCGATGCGGGCGCTGAAGTCGGTGGGCAGGGCGAGGGCCTCGTCGAGGCTGTTGGTGTGCAGGCTCTGGGTGTGTCCCTGGGTGGCCGCCATCGCCTCGACGCAGGTGCGCACGACGTTGTTGAACACGTCCTGGGCGGTGAGCGACCAGCCCGAGGTCTGGCTGTGGGTGCGCAGCGACCGGGCCTTGGCGTTGGTGGGCTCGAAGTCGGCCATCAACCGGGCCCACAGCAACCGGGCCGCCCGCAGCTTGGCCACCTCCATGAAGAAGTCCATGCCGATGGCCCAGAAGAAGCTGAGCCGCGGGGCGAAGGCGTCGACGTCGAGCCCGGCGGCCAGTCCGGCCCGGACGTACTCGACGCCGTCGGCGAGGGTGTAGGCGAGCTCGAGGTCAGCCGTCGCCCCCGCCTCTTGCATGTGGTAGCCGGAGATGGAGATCGAGTTGAAGCGGGGCATCTTCTCGGAGGTGAACGAGAAGATGTCCGAGATGATCCGCATGGAGGGCTTGGGGGGATAGATGTAGGTGTTGCGGACCATGAACTCCTTGAGGATGTCGTTCTGGATGGTCCCCGACAGCTGCCCGGGCGACACCCCCTGCTCCTCGGCGGCGACGATGTAGAGGGCGAGCACCGGCAGGACGGCGCCGTTCATCGTCATCGACACCGACATTTGGTCGAGCGGGATGCCGTCGAAGAGCTGGCGCATGTCGAGGATCGAATCGATGGCCACGCCGGCCATGCCCACATCGCCGGCAACCCGCTCGTGATCGGAGTCATAGCCCCGGTGGGTGGCCAGATCGAAGGCGATCGACAACCCCTTCTGCCCGGCGGCCAGGTTGCGGCGGTAGAAGGCGTTGGACTCGACGGCGGTGGAGAACCCGGCGTACTGGCGGATCGTCCACGGGTGGTTCACGTACATCGTGGCGTACGGGCCCCGGACGAAGGGCGGGAGGCCCGGGTAGGTGTCGAGGTGATCGAGGCCGGCCCGGTCGACCGAGGTGTGCACGCTGTGGACGTCGATGCCCTCGGGGGTGGGGGTCGAGGTCACCGGCGGCGCGGCCGCTGGGCCCTGGGACGGTGGTCCGAGATCCACCCGAGAGAAGTCGGGCACACGGCCGGTGGTCGAGGTCACGATGACACCCCCAGGGTGCGGTGCAGGCTCGTCAGGGCGGCCACGGCATCGTCGCCGAGGGCGAGGCGGCCGTCGGCGCCGGCGATCTCGGCGGTCCCGGCGACGAGCACGGTCGAGGCCCCGGCGTCGGTCAGCGCCGACACCACCTCGGCGCCCTCGGCGGCGTATCGATCGTCCGAGGAGCACACGCAGGCCACGTCGGTGGCGGTGGCGGTGAACGCCTCGACGATGGCGGCGATGTCGCCGGGGGCCTCGGGACCGACGGCCTCGACGCCGCCGGCGGCGAGCAGGTTGGTGACGAAGCCGGTGCGGGTGGCGTGCTCGGCGAGGGCGCCGAGGTTGGCGAGGAAGACCCGTGGTCGGTGGCCCGTGGCCTGGCGGTGCGCCTCGGCTGCGGCGCGCAGCTCGTCGAACGGGCCGCTGAGGCGGTGGACGGGCAGTGGCTCGCCGTCGGAGGGCTCGCCCCGGACGATGGGCCCGATCGCCGCCCCGGCGTCGAGGACGTCGCGCCACCCGGTGGCGGCCACGGCGTCGGCGGCGGCGAGCTCGAGCGAGGCCGCCACGTCGGCAGGGTCGACCGGAGCCGTGGGCACCGGGTCCTCGTCGAGGAGGGGGAACTCCGACACGCCGGTCAGCGGTGCCCGGCGGGTGGCGATGCGCCGGCTGCGGGCCTCGTGGGCCTCGGCGAGGGCTGCCGCGAGGGAGCCGTCGTCGAGGGCGGCCAGGATGCCACCGGCGGCCTCGAGGGCCCGGAAGCGCTCCCAGGCCACCTCAGCCAGGCGCTCGGTGCGATGCTCGACGTACCACGAGCCGCCCGCCGGGTCGACGACACGGGTGAGGTGCGCCTCCTCGGCCAGCACGATCTGGGTGTTGCGGGCCAGGCGTCGCCCGAACGCCTCGGCCACGCCGACGGCTTGGTCATAAGGAGCCACCGTCACCACGTCGGCGGCGGCCACCGCGGCGGCGAAGCACCCGGCGGTGCCCCGCAGCAGGTTGACCCAGGGGTCGGTGCGGGTGAGGACCCGATCGGCGGTGCGGGCGTGCAGGTGCAGGGCGCGCCCCGGCTCGGCCACCCCGCAGGCCTCGGCCAGCCTCGACCAGCAGCGGCGGGCGGCTCGCAGCTTGGCGATGGAGCCGAACACGTCGGCGTCGACGGCCACGGTGGCCTCGAGCGAGCCGAGGATCACCTCGGGGGCCACCTCGACGCGCTCGGCGGCACGCAGCAGCTCGGCCGCCGAGGCCAACAGCACGGCGAGCTCCTGGGCGGGGGTGGCGCCGGCACCCACGTAGGTTGCGGTGTCCAGGCCGAGCACCCGCACCTTGGGGTGGCTGGCGGCGAGCTCGGCCGCCATCTCGGCGGCCAGCCCGAGCGTCTCGGCGACGTCACCGGGCGACCACCCTGAGGCGGCACGGGCGGCGATGGGGTCGACGCGCAACGAGCCGAGCACCTTGGCGGCGGCCACACCCCGCCGCTCGGCGACGGCCAGCAGCGCCGCCCCGGCGGCGAGGCCGGCGTGCCCGGCGTCGAGGGCGACGGGCGCCAGGTCGACCATCACCCCGTCGAGCAGGCGGTCGAGCTGGTCGACGGTGCGGATGGCCACCCCGTCGACGGCCACGTCGCCGCGCACCCACGACGATCGGCCGAGGCGAGCCTCGGCGTCGAAGCGGATCTGCGCCGAGGTGGCGCCCCGTGCCAGATCGGCCAGGATCGCCGCGTTGGCCCGGGCCAGGTCGGGGTCGACCTGTTCGACGCGCACGTCCCACGCCGCCGGACTGGCCGAGGCACCTCGGGTGAACGGCGCCGCGCCGGGCACGCCCGCCGGGTCATCAGCGGTCGGGGCAGTGGCCTCGGTGTAGAGCGGCTCGAGGACCAGACCGTCCTCGATCTGCGTGCGCAGCGTGTCGAAGGGCTTGCCCCGCAGCGCCGTGGCCACGGCCGCCTCCCAGGCGGCGGCGTCGCCGGGTGCGACGTCGCCGGCCACGGTCGAGGTGTCGTCCATCGGGTGCTCCTGAGGCCGCTCAACCGCCGATGGTACGTGCGGCCGACGCGGCGCACGAGCCCGCCGACCGGCGGCTAGGGCAGCTCCAGGATGGTCGCCGTCGTCTCGCGCAGCTGGGCCAGCACGCTCGGGCCGACGTTGCCCCCCACGCCGGCGATGCACCGGGGCGACACCGCCCGGAGGTGCTGGCACTGCCCCGCCGAGACGACACCGAGGCCGGTCGTCGGGTCGGGCTCCACCACGACCTCGGACTGGTACGAGCGGATCGTGCTCGTCAGCGGCACGACGTGCACGACGGTGGGGATCAGATCGAGAACCCGCTGGGCCGTCACCACGACGGCGGGACGGAGGAAGGCGGCTTCGGCTCCCCTCGGCGTGCCGAGCTCGAGGTCGACGACGTCACCCGAGCGGAGCATCGAGCCAGGCCGTCTCCTCGTCGCTGGGTCGCCGGGTGTGGTGGGCCGGGCGCTTGGGGGAGTCGAGTCGGCGCGCCGGGGCGGGTCGGGGGGTGGCGGTCATGGGTGGTGTGTCGGGTCGAGGTGTTCGGTTGGCGGGTGCGGGGCGCCCGTGGGAGAGTCACCGCTGTTTGGTCAGGGCGGCGCCAGGTCCGTACAAGGTGCTTGCGGCGTGTCTACACGGCGTGGGCGTGGATGCGGTTGACGGGATTGTTGAGTGAGCTGCAACGGCGGCGAAGGACCTCCGCCCCCCGCACCTACTGAGCAGGGGGTTTTATGACCGCGAGGTGGATTTAATGCGCAAGGTTCTGTCTGCGTCTGGTCGGCTTATAGTTGCGTGGGTAGTCTTGTCGTTCGTTGTGATCGTAACGCACCTGGTGATCGTCGGTGAATCCGACCCTCTCTCCGTCGAATACGTCGGCTTCGCCCTCATAGTCGGCGGTCTCTTTGTTGTCGCAACCACGTTCAGGACGTTACGAGGGCGGCCGGGGCCGCGATGACAGACGACGCCCGGCGTGTCGACATGTCGACTCAGCAGGGCTGGTTTCCTTGCAGGCCGCTCGCTCGTATCGCCTTCCCATTCCGGCCGCCGGCGAGCAGGATCGCCGCTCGAGGCGCCCGATGCGAATCGCGTCTGCGAGGATCCCCAGGGCGTCCTCCGCTCCCGGAGACAGCACCGAACGACGAGTCACCTAACCAATAGTTGTCATGGAATCGCCTCATGTTGACTATCTGTCCAGATCCGACGGGATGCGTCCCGACTGCGGCGAAGCCTGCGTCGACACGCTCAACCCTACGAGCACGTGCGCGACGAGCACTCCACCTTCACCTGGCTGCTGGAGCCGACGATCGAGCGCGCCGGGTTCGTCATCGAGGAGGCGGAGCACTCCGCCGACGGCGTGTTCGCCGCCTACGTCGCGCGAGCGATCTGATCGCAGCAGCGCCGACCTCGCCCCCTCCGGCAACGGCGGGTCAGTAGCCCCGGGACCGGTCGACGACGTTGCGCAGCTCGCGTCCCTCGGCAAGGCGGACGAGGTTGTCGACGCACAGCTCGGTGAGGCGACCGAAGTAGTCGGGGGAGATGGCGGCGATGTGGGGTGTGACGAGCAGCCCGGGCACGTCCCAGCGGGCGTCATCCGGCGGCAGCGGCTCGGTGTCGAACACGTCGAGCGCGGCGCCCCGCACCCGGCCCCGCTCCAGCGCAGCGACGAGGGCGTGGTGGTCGACGACGCCGCCGCGCGACACGTCGACGAGCAACGCCCCCTCGGCGAGAGCCCCGAGCTCGGCGGTGCCGATCAGTCCGGTCGTCGCCTCGGTGAGGGGTACGACCACCACGACGACGTCGGCGCCGGTGAGGACCTCGAGCCGGCGGGACGAGTCGACCACCCGGTCGATGCCCTCGACGGGAGCGCCCGAGCGACTGACCCCGTCGACGCGCAGACCGTTGGCCGCCAGGCCCGCAGCGATCGCCTCGCCGATGTGGCCGAGCCCCACCACCACCGCACGTCGGCCCGCCAGCGGGCCGTGCAGCACCCAGCGCCACTCACGACGGCGCTGCTGGTCGACGAGGCGGGGCACGTCGAGGTGCAGGGCGAGCACCATGCCCACCGCGAACTCCGCCATCTCGGGCAGGTGGATGCCGACGGCGTTGCACACCGTCACGTGCTCGCCGAGGTCGGGGGCGGGCAGCACCGAGTCCACCCCGGCCCCGGGGACCTGCAGGAGGCGCAGCGTCCGGGCGGCGGCCCAGTGCCCCGGTGGCGGGTGGAAGGCGATGAGGGCCTCCATGTCGTCGAGCGCGGCGACGAAGGCGTCCTCGTCGTCGCCGACGGTGACGATCTCGGTGTCGTCGTGGCCGGCGGCGGCAAGGCCGTCGCGCAGCCCGTCGACCAAGAACCCCAGCGACGACTGGACGTGCACCCGGCTGAGCCCGGCGGCGTGGGAATCGCCGCTCACCGGCTGACCCGCTGCCAACGTCCCGGCCCGACCTCGACGGCGTCGGGACCGCCGCTCACCGAGTCACCCACCGCCAGCATCCCGGCTCGACCTCGGCGACCTGGCCCCGGCGGGCCATGCGCTCGACGTGCAGCTCGGCGGTGCGGCGCTCGACGGCATCGGCGAAGGGGTGCTCGACGTGAGGTCGGTAGACGAAGCGGTGCGCCGCCATCTCGTCGAGGGTGCGGGGCTCGACGAGGAACGCCGCCATCGCCTCGTCGCGACGGTCGATGACCGCGGCGAAGGCGTCGAGCAGCTCGAGGAACGCCGCCCGCCCCTCGACGATGCCCTTGTGGTGGAACGTCACGTACCAGCGGGCGTCGAGGTCACGGACGACGTCGAGGCTGGTGACGAAGTCGTCGAGGTCGCTCCAGACGTCGCCGTAGTACGGGCCGAAGCCGGTGAGATCGATGTCGGCGAGGTAGGCGACGCCGTCGGGCTCGACGACGAAGCCGGCGTGGCCCCGGGTGTGGCCGGGCAGGTGCAGCGCCTCGACGGTGACCCCACCGAGGTCGAAGGTGTGCCCGGCGGCGAAGCCTCGGGCGTCGGGGCGGGGGGCGTAGTGGAACTGCTCGACGAGCTGGGGCCCCCACGTCGCCTCGACCTCGGCGCCGAGGCCGTAGATCGAGAGCAACCCGTCGAGCGAGCGCAGGGCGTGCACGTCGAGCTCGTGGCCCCACACGGTGGCCGACGGGTAGCCGTCGAGCCCGACGACGTGGTCCTCGTGGCCGTGGCTGCACACGACGTGGTCCACCTCGACCGGGCAGCCCCCACGGGCCACCAACGAGGTGGACGGGTCGATCAGCACGCGTCGGTCCGAACCGGCGACCACGACGCTGTTGCCCGCCGGGTAGCGGCCCTGGTCGTCGCCGACGAGCACGGTGGTGACGTCGCCGAGGCGGCGATCGGTGTCGGCGAAGGTCTCAGGCACCGGGGAGGATCACCACCTTGCCGGTGGTGCGGCGGGCGCCGATGTCGTCGAGGGCCTGGGGCACCTCGGCGAGGGGCCGGCGGGAATGGATCAGCGGGTCGGCCGGGCCCTGGTGCACGGCGGCGAGCACGTGATCCCACTGGCGGCGCAGCGATCCGCCGTCACGGGCGATCGAGGCGCCCCAGTGCACGCCGACGATGCTGTAGTTCTTCAACAGGACGTGGTTGGCCGGCGCCTGGGGGATGCCGGCGGTGAAGCCGATGACGAGCAGGCGCCCGTCCCAGGCCATCGCCCGTCGGGTCACCTCGAACAGGTCGCCGCCGACGGGGTCATAGGCCACGTCGACGCCCCGACCGCCGGTGGCCGCCTTGATCTGGTCGACGAGGTCATCGGCGCGCGAGTCGAGGGCGACGTCGGCACCGAGCTGGCGGCACACCTCGACCTTGTCGGGCCCGCCGGCGGTGGCGATGACCCGGGCGCCGGCGTGGCGACCGAGCTGCACCGCCGCCGAGCCGACCCCGCCGGCTGCAGCGTGCACCAGCAGCGTCTCGCCGGCGACCAGCCCGGCCCGGTCGTGGAGGGCGAACCAGGTCGTGCAGTAGTTGATGGGCAGGCAAGCGGCGGTGGCGGCGTCGAGGTCGTCGGGCACCGCCAACAGGGCGTCGAGGGGTGCGGCGACGGCCTCGGCGAAGCCGGAGTGGCCGAGCCAGGCGACGCGGCGCCCCACCTCGGTGTCCTCGACGCCCTCGCCGACTGCCTCGATGCGTCCCACGATCTCGGTGCCGGGGGTGAACGGCAAGCGGGGCTTGACCTGGTACCCGCCCCGCACCTGCAACAGATCGGGGAAGGCGGCGCCGGACGCCTCGATGCGCAGCACCACCTCACCGGGCCCGGGGCGGGGGTCGTCGACGTCGTCGAGCGACATCACCTCCAGGGGTTCCCCCAGCTCGTGCACCTGCCAGGCCCGCATGACGTCCTCCCCGTCTCGCCGACGCCCGCACGGTAGGCGCTGGCGCCGACCCCGCAACGAGCGAGCGACCGCCCTGCCGGCACGGTCTGGGTGTCCCGTGTGCGACCTGGCCCAGATGGTGGGCCGCCGCGTGCCGCTCAGCGACGACATCGACGGGGTCCACCTCGGCTGGGCTGGGAGCTGCGGACCGGCAGCGCCGCACTTCCCCTCGTCGGCGAAGGACCCCGCTAGCTCCACGTGTTAGGGGCCGCATGGCCCGGCGACGGCGTCGTCGCCGAGGCCGCCGTCGACGCCGGCATCGTCGCCGCTCGCCGCCGACATCGAGCCGGACGCACACGGCAAGGTCGACCTCACGATTCCTACGCGACCACCTCAGAAGCCACTCCCGATGCGCAACGCCACGTGCGCGGCCGCTGACCGCCCCACGAACCGAGCACGGCGTCACCGGTCGACCGGCGGTGCTGACGTTGCCAGAGCGACGAGGCGCTCCCGTTCGAGCGGGACGACGGGGCCTAGGGTCGACGAGGTGTTCGTGCTCGCCTCGGGGTCGCCCCGGCGGCGGCGGTTGCTCGACCTGGCCGGCATCGCCCACGACGTGATCGTCCCCGACATCGACGAGACGCCAGCCGACGGCGAGGACCCCATCGCCGAGGCCATCCGCCTGGCCACGGCCAAGGCGCGCGCCGTGGCCGCCGTGCGCCCCGGGGCCACGGTGCTCGGCGCGGACACCACCCTCGCCCTCGACGGGCGCTCGCTCGGCACCCCGCCCGACCGCCGGACCGCCGCCGACGAGCTGCGTCGACTCTCGGGACGGCGCGTGGTGGTGAGCACCGGGGTGGCCGTCGTGTCGCCTCGGGCCGAGCGGGCGGGCGCCACCACCGCGACCGTCGAGCTCCGGACCCTTGGCGAGGACGAGATCGCCGCCTACGTGGCGACCGGGGCCGCCGACGACACCGCCGGCGGCCTGGAGATCCAGGACCGGGCCGCTCCGTTCGTCGAACGCATCGAGGGCTGCCTCGGAGCGGTCATCGGGCTGGCGGTCTGCGACGTCGCCGACCTGCTCGGCCGCCCGGCGCCGTGTGCTGAGCGCCTCCCCGAGCGCTGCCTCGCCGCTCGGTACGGTCAGGAGGGTGGTTGACAGCAGCGGCTTCGTCCTGGCCGTCGACCTCGACGGCGTGTGCGCCGACCACACCGTCGCCTTCCGCCAGATCGTCGCCCGCCGGCGCGCGATCGAACCGGCTCAGCTGCCGCTCGATCGGTCCTGGGACTTCGGGGAGTGGGGGTTCGCCGAGGGCGACTTCGAGCGGTACCACCGCCTCGCTGTGCTCGAGGACCACATGTTCCGCCACATGCCCGTGATGGCGGGTTGCGCCGAGGCGCTGTGGCGCCTGTCCGACGTGGGGGTGTGGCTGCGGGTCGTCACCCACCGGCTCTACGTCAACTGGGGCCACGCCGTCGCTGCGGCCGACACCGTCGCCTGGCTCGACGAGGCCCGCATCCCGTACCGGGATCTGTGCTTCCTCGGGGCCAAGGCCGAGGTGCAGGCCGACTGCTACATCGACGACGCCCCCCACAACATCGAGGCGCTGCGGGCGGCGGGCAACGACGTCATCGTCTTCGACCAGCCCTACAACCGGGGCGTGGACGACCCCCGGGCCAGCGGGTGGGACGAGGTGGAGGAGCTCGTCCACGATCTCGCCCTCGCCCGCGGCGTGTCGCTCGCCCGCCAGCTGCCGGGCATGGACGCCGGCGCAGACCGCCTCGACCGGCGCCGTGGCATCGACGCGCCGCTCGCCGAACGTCCCGACACCGCCTCGATCTGAGCGCGTCGGCTAGCACGCGGTGCCGCCACGGCTGCGGCGCAGTGTGCCGATCTGGTCACATCTGAGCCTGTCGATCGGATGTGCCGATCTGGTCACAGCTGCTCTACGGTGGCGTTGGTGACCGAATGGGCACAGTGGTCTGGAGGGCGCCGACGATGAGCACGACGTGGACGATCCGGTCGGCCGAGGACCTCGGACGTGCGGTCGCCGAGCTTCGCCGAGCCCAGGGCAAGACCCAGGCGCAGGCCGCAGCCGAGGGCGGCATCTCGCGTGACTGGCTGGCCAAGCTCGAGACGGGCCGGTCCTCGGCGATCCTCGATCATCTGCTCCGCCTGCTGCGACGCATGGGAGCGACCGTCACGGTGACCTGGGACCACGACCGTGGCTGATCGCCGCCTCGGCGTCTGGCTGCACGGCGCGCTCGTCGCCGAGATCACCTCGAAGGGGCCCGGGAGGATCACCTGCCGGTACACGGCCGAGACACAGGAGGACTGGCCGGGCGGCACCCCTCTCCTGTCGTGTTCGTTGCCGGTGTCGTCCCAGCGATACCGCGATGCCGGTACGTGGTTCAGGGGCCTGCTGCCAGAAGGACGGGCACTGCAGGCGATGGCCGACCGAGCCCGGGTACCCACCTACGACACGTTCGGGATGCTCGCCCGCTTCGGTCGCGACGTCGCCGGCGCGGTCGTCATCGCAGACCACGACCCCGGACCTCGGCCCGGGGAGGTCGAGGCCTACACCGACATCACGCTCGACGACGAGGTCGCTGGGCTCGAGGACCGACCCCTCGCCCTGCACGGCGATAGCGAGCTCTCGCTGCCGGGACTCCAGAACAAGCTGCTGCTGGTCGAGCTCGCCGGTGGCTGGGGGCGCCCCGTCGGCGGGCGACCTTCCACCCACATGCTCAAGGTCGAAGATCGCCGATACCCCGGCCTCGTCGCCGCAGAGGCTGCGTGCCTGCGCCTCGCCGAAGCCGTCGACCTGACGACCGTCGACGTGACCGTGGCGCGCTTCGCCGGGATCGACTGCCTCATCGTGTCGCGCTTCGACCGGCGCGACGTCGACGGCCGGGTCCAGCGGGTCCAGCGAGTCCACCAGGAAGACGCCTGCCAGGCGCTCGGACGCGACCCCGACGCGCAGGGGCGTCGGGGCAAGTACGAAGCCAACGGCGGTCCGTCGCTCGCCGAGATCGCCGAGCTCCTCGATCGCTACGCCCCGGACCCGCTCGACGAGCTATGCCGACTCGTCAGCGTCGTCGCGTTCACCGTCGCCATCGGCAACGCCGACGCCCACGGCAAGAACCTGGCCCTCCTCCACGATCCCCCCGGATCGATCCGACTCGCCCCGTTGTACGACACCGTCCCCACCACCATGTGGCCCCAGCTACCCGATCGGGCGGCGATGCGGGTGAACGCACGCGCTTACCTCGTCGATGTCACCTTCGACGACATCGTGGCCGAGGCTGCTCGCTGGCGTCTCGACCCCGCCCGGGCCGAAGTGGCGGCGCTGACCACGCTGCGCGAGCTGCGCGCCGCCCTCGACACCGAAGCCGACCTCCCCGATGCGCTCGCTGACCGGATCGTCGATCGCTGCGACCGACTCCTCGGCGCGTGACCGAGCCAGCGGGTACAGGCCACCGGTCCGTCAGACGTCGGCCTGGGCCACCGGCGACGAGGCGACGAGGCGTCGCGCCGACGCAGGAATCGGAGTCCGTCGAACGGACCGCCCGTTGCGCGAACGCGGGCATCTGCGTCACCTCGAGCCCGTTCCGGGGGCGTGGGCGGCGTCGTGGAGGAGTCGGGACAGCGCCTCGGGGCGGGTGACCATCGGCCAGTGCCCGCTGTCGATGTCGACCAGGTCGAGGTGCTCGGCCGCGGCCAGCTCGGCGGCGTCGCCGGCGTCGATCCAGCTGCGGGCGTCTGCCGGGGAGAACTCGGGGCAGATGAGCGTCACGCCGACGGTGCGGCGCCGGGGGTCGCGGTACTCGACGGTGGCGGTGGCCACCGCAGCGGGAACCGGCACGGCCATGGCGGCGAGGCGGCCCCGTGCGTCCTCGTCGAGGTCGGCGGCATCGGGGCCATCGAAGGGCGCCCATCCTGGGAAGGCCATCGCCCCTCCCTCGATCGGGAAGAACGAGGCGTAGGTGGACCCGGAGCTGGCGGGGATCCCGCCGATCATGACCACACCGGCGATCGAGTCCGGCCCCCGATCGGCCACCAGCCATGCGAGCGTCGCCGCTGCGGAGTGGCCGACGATCAGCGGCGCATCGACGGCGCCAGCGGCGTCGAGCACGGCCCCGAGCTGGTCGTCGAGGGTTGCCGACGTCGAGCGGTCCTCCACGCCGGGCAGCGCCACCGCCACCGGTCGATGGCCGAGCGCCTCGAGCTCGCCCATGGTCGTGCGCCAGATCGAGGCTGGCAGCCACAACCCCGAGATCAAGATGATGTCCACGCCGAGGACCGTAGGACCCCACCCGGAGAGGTCGTTCCCCGGTTTGCCGCCGCCGACCCTGACGACCCCGCCAGATCGGGCTTGACCAAGCTCATCGCCGCGCTCCCCACCCCGACCGCCCACCAGGCCACCCAGGTGCGCCACCACGCCCGGGCCGCGCTCATGGCACCGTCAGACCGCCGTGGCCCCCAGCGGGGCGGCTCGAGACCTGATGCTGCTCAGCGACCGAGCATCCCGTAGGCGTGGGACGGGCGCAGGGTCACCAGCAGGCGACGGTCGGCGACCATGGCGGTGCGGTACTCGTCCCAGTCCGGGTGGGGCTCGCCGTTGGATCGCTCGTAGTAGTCGACGAGGGCATCGACGGTGGCGTCGTGGGGATCGGCGGCCACCGGCAGCAGCTCGCCGTCGCCCTCCACGACGACGTAGGCCCAGAAGTCCTCCCGGGTGACGTGCAGCGCCACCCTCGGGTCGCGCCGGGCGTTGGCCGTCTTGGCCCGCCCGTCGGTCACCGAGATGCGGATCTCTCCGTCCACCACGACGTAGACGATGTTGGACAGCTGGGGCCGACCATCGCCCCGAAGCGTCGTCAGCACGCCCTTGTCGTGCGCCTCGACGAAGTCCATGGCAGCGGTGAGGTCCACGATCGTCTCCTGTTGCTCGGTGACCGAAGTATGGGGCCGACACGACGAACGACGGCCGCCACGACAGACGATCCCCCGCCCACGGCGTCGTTCGTCGGCGGGAGCAGGCCGGTGCCCCTGCACCGTTCGTGCCGCGCGACGCCCGCCTGACGGTGGCGGGGTTCGAACCGCAGCGGTCAGCCGGTGATCATCGCCTCGGGTGGGGCCAGGTGGGCGCAGCCGAGCTCGGCCCAGCTCGCCAGCTCGGGTGACGACGGCACGACTCGCACCGCCACCCCGAAGGTGCCCGTGCCACCAGCGACCACGTCGGCCTCGTAGCGGCCGACGCCGCCGTCTCGGCCCTCGATCGCCGCCATCGACGTGACGTGGACCTCGCCGAGGCGATCATCGGCGTCCACGGGGCCACACAGCACCTGCACGTCGACGTCATCAGGCGCCAAGCCGTCGATCGTCACCTCGGCGCAGACACGATGCCGGTGGGCGTCGATGCGCTCGGCGTGCACTCCGGTGACCCGTACCGCTTCCCAGCGCTGGCGCACCATCGCCTTCCACGCCGCCAGGGACCGGGCGGCGGCCCTGTCGTCGCCGAGCAGGTGATCGGCTCGCGCCGCGGCCGGCTCGTAGTGGTCGGTGACGTAGTCCCGCACCATCCGCGCCGCAGTGACCCGAGGACCGAGCCGGGTGATGGACGCTCGCACCTTGGCCAGCCACTCGGTGGGTGTGGCGTCGGCGTCGCGACGGAAGAACATCGGCACGACGTCGTCTTCGAGCAGCCGCAGCAGCGCGTCGGCTTCCATCTCGTCGCGTCGGTCGAGATCGACCTCGTCGTCGAAGGAAGGCACCGCCCACCCGGTCTCGGGGTCGAACATCTCGTCCCACCACCCGTCGAGGACCGAGAGGTTCAGCGCGCCGTTCAGCACCACCTTCATCCCCGAGGTGCCACACGCCTCCATCGGCCGCCGCGGGTTGTTCAGCCACACGTCGACCCCGTGGTAGAGCACACGCCCGACGGCGATGTCGTAGTCGTCGAGCACCACAAGGCGGTGGCGCAGCGACGGATCCGATGCCGCCTCGAAGATCTCCTGCAAGAAGCGCTTGCCCTGGTCGTCGGCCGGGTGCGCCTTGCCGGCGAACAGCAGCTGCACCGGCCGGTCGGGATCCGAGAGCAGCCGGCGCAGCCGATCACGATCCGACAGCACGAGCGTGGCCCGCTTGTAGGTGGCGAAGCGGCGGGCGAAGCCGATCGTCAGGGCATCAGGATCGAGGATCGTGTCGGCCCACGCCGCCTCGGCCGGCGACATCCCCCTGTCGACGATCGCCCGGCGCACCCGCCGGCGGGCGTGGGCGACGAGGCGCTCCCGGGCGGCGCGCCGGTTCGCCCACAGCTCGGCGTCGCTGACGTCGTCAAGCGCCTCCCACCGTTGCGTCGCGGCGGTGTGCCAGTCCGACCCGAGCCGGCGCTCGTAGAGATCTGACATCTCCGGCGACGTCCACGAGCGCACGTGCACCCCGTTGGTGACGTGACCGATCGGGACCTCGTCGACGTCGACGTCGGGCCACACGTCGGTGAACATGTGGCGGCTGACCTCACCGTGCAGCCGGGCGACGCCGTTGGCTCGCTCGGACAGCCGCAGACCCATGCAGGCCAGGTTGAACATCTCGCCGTGGGGGGTGCCCGGCTCGTGGCCGAGCAGCATCAGCCCGTCGAGGTCGACACCGACCTCCGCCATCCAGCCCGAGAAGTACTCCTCCACCAGGCATCGGTCGAAGCGGTCGATGCCCGCGGCCACCGGGGTGTGGGTCGTGAAGACCGTTCCCGTCCGGGCCGCCTCGATGGCCTCGGGCACGTCCAGGCCGCCGGCGACCTCCTCGCGGACCCGTTCGAGGGCGAGGAAGCCGGCGTGGCCCTCGTTCATGTGGAAGACCTGGGTCTCGATGCCAAGCGCCCGCAGCGCCCTCACGCCGCCCACGCCGAGGACGATCTCCTGGCGGATGCGTTGCTCGCTCGACCCGCCGTAGAGGCGATCGGTGATGGCCGAGCCGCTCTCGTCGTTGCCCTCCACGTCGGTGTCGAGCAGGTAGAGCGTCACCCGGCCCACCGTGGCCCGCCACACCTGGGCCAGCACGTGGGTACCGGCCAGGTCGATGCCGACGGTGACACCGGTGGCGTCGAGGGCCATGAGCCGGGGGTCGAGCCGGGGGTAGGACTCGCGCTGCCAGCCGTGACGGTCGAGACGCTGGCGGAAGTAGCCGTGCCGGTAGAACAGTCCCACCCCGGTGAGCGGCACGCCGAGATCAGACGCCGCCCTCAGGTGGTCACCGGCCAAGACGCCCAGCCCGCCGGAGTACTGGGGCAGCGACTCGGCGATGCCGAACTCGGGCGAGAAGTAGGCGACCGACCGCAGCGGCGAGCCGTCGCGCTGGTGGAACCAGCCCGGCACCTGCGCCTCCCGCTCGAGCTGGGCGAGCAGGGCCTCGCAGCGACCGACGTAGCCGGCGTCGGCGGCGAGGGTCGCCAGCCGATCCGGGTCGGCCGAGGCGAGCATCTGCACCGGGTCGAAGGCGTCCATGGCGACACCGGGGTCGAGGGGGGCGAACAGCTCCCGTACGCGCTCGTGGTGCGACCACGAGAGGTCACGCCCGAGGCGTGCCAGTGCCGACAGCTCGGCGGGGAGCTCGGTGGCCACGGTGAAGGTGTGGATGGCTCTCACCCAGCGCGACGGTACCGACACACCGGCGCACCTCCCGGTCGGCTGGCCGATGCCGGTGTCACCGCCGGCGTCAAGGTGCGTACTGTGCTCGATCATGGTCACGCAGCCGCGCGACGCGACGCCGGACGCCATGCCGAGCACGCCGAACGCCATGCCGAACGACAAGTACCGCCCGTTCGCACCGATCGGGCTCGACGACCGCACGTGGCCCGACGCCGTCATCACCGAGGCCCCGCGCTGGTGCTCGGTCGACCTGCGCGACGGCAACCAGGCGCTGATCGAACCCATGGACGTCGAGCGCAAGCTGCGGCTGTTCTCGACCCTGGTCGACATGGGCTTCACCGAGATCGAGATCGGCTTCCCCTCCGCCTCGGCGCCCGACTTCGACTTCGCCCGGGCCTTGGCCGAGCGAGGCGTGCCCGACGACGTCACCTGCCAGGTGCTCGTCCAGGCCCGTCCCGAGCTGATCGAGCGCACCTTCGCCGCCATCAGGGGTCTGCCCCGGGCGATCGTGCACCTCTACAACTCCACCTCCGAGCTGCAGCGCCGGGTGGTGTTCCGCACCGACGTCGCCGGGGTGCGCGACATCGCGGTGCGAGGCGCCCACCTCGTGCGGGCCAACGCCGAGGAGCTCACCGACGTCGACGACCTGCGCCTGCAGTACTCCCCCGAGAGCTTCACCGGCACCGAGCTCGAGTCGGCCCTCGAGGTCACCGAGGCCGTGCTCGACGTGTGGGAGCCCACCGCCGAGCGACCGGTCATCGTCAACCTGCCGGCGACGGTCGAGATGGCCACCCCCAACGTCTACGCCGACCAGATCGAGTGGATGCACCGGCACCTGTCCCGGCGTGACGCCGTGGTGCTGTCGCTGCACCCCCACAACGACCGGGGCACCGCCGTGGCCGCCGCCGAGCTCGGCGTGATGGCCGGCGCCGACCGTGTCGAGGGCACGCTGTTCGGCAACGGTGAGCGCACCGGCAACGTCTGCATCCCCACCCTGGCCCTCAACCTGTTCAGCCAAGGCGTCGACCCGGGTCTCGACCTGTCCGACATCGACGAGATCCGCCGGGTCACCGAGTACGCCAACCGGCTGCCGGTGCACCCCCGCCACCCGTACGTGGGCGAGCTGGTCTACACCGCCTTCTCGGGCAGCCACCAGGACGCCATCAAGAAGGGCTTCGAGGCGCTCGGCGACGACTACGACGCCTGGGAGGTGCCGTACCTGCCGATCGACCCGGCCCACGTCGGGCGGTCCTACGAGGCGATCATCCGGGTCAACTCCCAGTCCGGCAAGGGTGGCGTCGCCTTCGTGCTGAAGACCGAGTACGGCCTCGACCTGCCCCGTCGCTGCCAGATCGAGTTCTCGCGCATCGTGCAGTCGATCACCGACGCCAGCGGCGCCGAGATCAAGCCCGTCGAGATCTGGGAGACCTTCGAGCGCACCTACCTGGCGTCGGGAGGGCCGCTCGAGTTCCTCCAGCACCGGGCCACGACCGTCTCGGGCGACGACGAGCACACCACCCTGGGCGCCGACGTCGTGCTCGACGGCGAGCGCCAGGAGATCTCGGGCAGGGGCTCGGGCCCCATCGATGCGTTCTGCACGGCGGTGCACCGAGCGACCGGCGCCGACCTGCGCGTCGTCGACTACGCCGAGCACGCCGTCGGCTCGGGGGCAGACGCCAACGCCGCGGCCTACGTCGAGCTGATCCGTGACGACGGTGACGCCGTGTGGGGCGTCGGGCTGCACCAGAGCATCGTCACCGCCTCGCTGCGGGCGGTGACCTCGGCGTTCAACCGAGCCTCGGCCGGCACCCCCGGCTGATCACCGACCGAGACGCCGGCCCCGCACCTCGACCGAGCCCGGCCGCACGGTCGACGCTCGATCGGTCCGCCTTGGCGCGAACGGCGACCGGGAGGGACGCTGTCGGTCACCTCGGGAGGTGTGCGGATGGATCTGCAGGTGTGGGCGGTGCTGGCCTGGATCGCCACGGCGCTCGGCGGAGCGACGATGGCGACGATCTGGATCCGGCGCGGGGGGCATCGCGCCCCGGGTGACGACGTCGTGGTGACCGAGATCGATCCCGAACGGTGGCGGCCCACCCGCTGGTCGCTCGGCATGATCGGCACGCACGCCACGTTGGCGTTGAGCGGCCTGCTGCTGGCGGCGGTGTACGCCGGGACGGAGTTCTCGGAGGGGTCGAGCTGGGAGCTGGCGCCGTGGGTGCTGCTCGGGTGGGTGCTGGTGACCGCTGGCTTCGGGCTGTCGATGTACCTGGGCGGGACCCGGCGCCGGGCCTCGGTCGCCGAGGGTCGAGCCGAGCGCTTCGACGTCGAGCCGGCCGAGGGGGCGGTCCCCCACGTGCTCGCCATCGGCCACGGCCTCGCCGCCCTGGCGACGACGGCGGTGCTCGTCGCCCTGATCGTCGACACCATCTGAGCTTCGTCGGATCGCGGCGTGCGCCCACGTGGCCGGCGGGGCCGCCGGCCGGGCTCGCCACTAGCGTCGGGCATCGACGCCGAAGGGGGCCCTCCACGTGGACTTCACCATCCCGAAGGACATCGCCGATCTGATCGACGAGTGCGATGCGTTCATCGAACGCGAGATCGTGCCGTTGCAGGCCGCAGATGACAACGAGCGGTTCTTCGATCACCGCCGCGAGGACTCCCGCACCGACTGGGATCGCGACGGCCTGCCGAACAAGGAGTGGGAGGCCCTGCTCGGCGAGATGCGCCGCCGGGCCGACGCCGCCGGGCTGTACCGCTACCACCTGCCCGAGCGCTTCGGGGGGCGTGACGGCACCAACCTCGGCATGGCGATCGTCCGTGAGCACCTCGCCCGCCGGGGTCTCGGGCTGCACAACGACCTGCAGAACGAGAGCTCGATCGTCGGCAACCTCGTGACGGTCCTGATGATGGAGCGCTACGGCTCAGACGCCCAGCGCAACGAGTGGATCCCCAAGATGCTGGCGGGCAAGGCCCGGATCGGCTTCGGCCTCACCGAGCCCAAGCACGGGTCCGACGCCACGTGGATGGAGACCACCGCCGCCCGCGACGGCGACGAGTGGATCATCACCGGCGAGAAGTACTGGAACACCGGGGTGCACGAGGCGACCCACGACTACATCTTCGCCCGCACCTCCGGCGAGCCCGGCGACGGGCGGGGCATCACCTGCTTCATCGTGCCCACCGACAGCCCCGGCTTCGAGGTCCTCGACTACATGTGGACCTTCAACATGCCGACCGATCACGCTCACGTGCGCCTCGACGGCGTGCGGGTCACCGATGCCGACATCCTCGGCGACGAGGGTCTCGGGCTGGTCGTCGCTCAGCTGTTCGTCCACGAGAACCGCATCCGCCAAGCCGCCTCGTCGGTCGGGGCGGGACTGCACTGCATCGACGTGGCCGTCGACTACGCCAACGACCGCACCGTGTTCGGCAAGCCGCTGTCGACCAACCAGGCCATCCAGTTCCCGCTCGCCGAGCTGGCCACCGAGGCCGAGATGCTTCGGTCGCTCATCTGGAAGACCGCCTGGGAGATGGACCAGGGCATCGACCACATGGAGATCACCGACAAGGTGGCGATGTGCAACTACCGGGCCAACCGCTTCGCCTGCGAGGCGGCCGACCGGGCGATGCAGACCTGTGGCGGCAACGGGTACTCGCGCAACATGCCCTTCGAGCACATCTACCGCCACCACCGCCGGTACCGGATCACCGAAGGCTCCGAGGAGATCCAGATCCGCAAGGTGGCCGGCCGCCTGTTCGGCATCACCGGACGGGCCAAGGGCTGAACCGGTCTGGGACCGCCGTGGCCCCGGACCCGGTCAGCGTCGTGCGGGCGGCTCAGCCGACGGGTACGACCCGAGTGCCCGACAGCCGGTCGTGCCACCCGCGCTGCGAGCGGTCCCAGATGGCCGAGGAGTACACGACGGCGTAGATGGCGACGCCGAGCACGCCGAGCACGCTGAGGGCCAGACCGGGCACGAGCCAGCGACGCGCGGCCTGGCCCGGGCTCACGGGCCCGTCGGCGGCGGCGTCGACGATGCGGATGCCGAGGGCGATCTTGCCCGGCGTCTGACCCCGCCAGGCCACGAACCCGGCCTCGTAGGCGAACAGCATGAGGCCGGCGATGAGAGGAGCGACCCACCTGGGATCAGAGACGCCGTCCTCGGCGTCGACGAACAGCGGCAGCACCACCGCGACGAGACCGAGGAAGATGACCAGATCGATGCCCCGGGCCGCGGCCCGCTTGGCCAGGGCGGCGACCCGGATCGTGCCGTCGCCTGCGGCTGGTACGCCGTCCCCGAGGGCCGGGTCACCCCCGCTGGGGGGGAGGTCGTCCCGCGGGCCATCGGCGCTCGTCGAGCTCATGGGAGCACGCTATCGGTGCCCCCGCCAGGGGCCCGACCCGGCTTCGCGCTGACACCCGCGCCGACCCCGCCGGTGGGGCTCAGCGGCGGCTGACCCGTCCGGCCAGCGCAGTGAACGCCAGCCAGAAGCTGACCGCCGCCACCCCGGCCACCGCGGCGGCGCCCTCGGCGAGGGGGCGCAGCTCCCACCCGTCGATGACCAACGAGCGCATCGCCCCCAGCAGGTAGGTGACCGGGTTGTAGTCAGCGACGGTGGCCAGCCACCCGGTGAGAGCCTCCTGGGGCAGGAACGTGCTGGTCAAGAAGGCGAAGGGGAAGAACAGCAGGAAGCTCGAGTTGACCGCTGCGGGGTTGCCGGTCTTGAGGGCGATGGCGTAGGGGAACCCGGTGAAGGCCAGCCCCCACGCCGCTGAGTAGGCGAGGAAGGCGATCACCCCGGGCACCCCGGTGGCGAAGCTCACCCCGACGAGCAGCCCGAGACCGACCACCAGCAGGCTCAACACGATGAACAGCACGATGTCGGCGACCATCAGGCCCAACAGCAGGGTGGCCCGGCGGATCGGGGTCATCAGCAGGCGGTCGAAGTAGCCGTCCTGGATGTCCACGACCAGTGCGTTGGCCCGGGACAGCCCGGTCACCGCGAACACGATGGCCACCGGCAGCTGGAACGCCTTGAAGTCATCGACGATCCCGCCCGCCTCGGCGGCGTCTTGCAGCGAGCCCACGTTGACGATGAAGAAGAACAGCGGCACGAACAACGCGGGAAGCAAGAACTCGGGCTCACGGGGGATCGAGCGCAGCGCCCGTCCGGCGACGGCGGCCAGGTTGGCCAGGAACGGCGCCCGTCGGGCCCGCACGCCGGTGGTCGGCACCGGCGGCGACGGATCGACCCGGGCCGTCACGCCGCCGCCTCCTCGGCGAACTGCTCGCCGGTGACGTGCAAGAAGACGTCGTCGAGGGTGGCGGTCCGCAGGGTGAGGCCCCGCAGGGCGACGCCGGCCCGTTCGAGCTCCATGCCGATCGCCCCGATCGCCACCGCCCCGTCGGCCACCCGCACGGTCACCTGGGTGCCGTGCGCCTCGACCGACTCGACCCCGCGCACCGCGTCGAGGGCGCGGAGGTCAGCGGTGGCCACGGCGTCACCGGACACCTCGGCGATGATGAGGTCGCTGCCGACCCGGTGCTTCAGCTCGGTGGGAGTGCCCTCGATGACCAGGCGGCCCTTGTGGATGATGCCGACCCGGTCGGCGAGGGCGTCGGCCTCCTCGAGGTACTGCGTGGTGAGGAAGATCGTCATCCCGAGGGCGTCGTTGAGGCGCTGCACCTCCTGCCACACCGCCGCCCGACTGATCGGATCGAGCCCGGTGGTGGGCTCGTCGAGGAACAGCACAGACGGCTCGTGGATGAGCGCGGCGGCCAGGTCGAGGCGGCGCTTCATGCCCCCCGAGTAGGTGCCGATCGGCCGGTCGATGGCGTCGCCGATGTCGACCAGACGGGTGACGTCGTCGACTCGGCGGGCGACGTCACCTCGGCTGAGGCCGTACAGCCGGCCCTGGAGGCGCAGCAGCTCGATGCCGGTCTGCTTGGGATCGAGCGAGGCGTCCTGGAGGGCGACGCCGATGCGCAACCGCACGGCGTCGGGCTGGGTGGCGACGTCGTGCCCGAGGATCTGCGCCGACCCGCCCGAGGGCGTCAACAGCGTGCACAGCACCCGCACCAGCGTCGACTTGCCGGCGCCGTTGGGGCCCAAGAAGCCGTAGATCTCGCCCTCGGCCACCGCCAGATCGACGCCGTCGACGGCGACGAGACCCCCGAAGGTGCGCCGAAGCCCCTCGGTGAGGATCGCAGCGGCCACCGGCGGCACGCTACCGGTGAGCCGGCGGCGTGCGGTCAGGGCCCGGGTGGCTCGGCTCAGCCCGGTGACGTCGCACGGCTGTGGACGGCGGCGGCCACCCCTGCCAGGACGACCGCCCCACCCAGCACCTGCAGCGCCACGAGCGATTCGCCCAGCACGACCCAGGCCAGGCCGGCGGCCACGACGGGCACCACCAGGGTCAGCAACGAGCTGGTCGTGATGGCGAGCTTGGGGTGGGCCCAGTTCATGATGAGGTGACCGCTGCCGGGCACCAGGGCGAGGGCCAGGGCGCCCAGCAAGCCGGCGACCCCGACGTCGAGCACCCCGCCCTCGACCAGGGCGAGGGGCAGGACCACGACCGCAGCGATGGCGGTGAGGGAGAACTGGTACTCGAGCGACCCGAGTCGCTGGCGGGCCCGCTTGGACGCCACGAAGTACACGACCCACATCCCCAGGGCCACGACGGCCAACAAGTCGCCCCTCAGGCTCCAGGTCGGGCGCCCGGCCCCGCCGGCCACCACCAGGGCGACACCGATGACCGCCACCCCGGTGAGCGCCACCTGGCGGGAGCCGACCCGTTCACCGAAGAGGCGGCCGGCCAGCAGCATCAGCACGACGGGCTGGAGGGCCACGATCAGCGAGGCGTTGGCCACGCTGGTGGCCTTGATGGCGGTGAAGAACGCCGCGATGTTGCAACCGAAGGCGAGCCCACCGGGGGCGGCGAGGCGCAGGTCCCGACGGCTGGGCCGTCCCCCCCGCAGCACCAGCACCGCTCCGAGCACCAGGGCCCCGATCCACAGGCGGTGCAGGGCCAACACGGTGCCGGGCACATCGATCCACTTCGACACGACGTTGCCGAGACCCCACAGCACCGAGGCCGCCACCCCGGCACCCAGCGCCACCCCGTCACTGGCCGCCCGCGTCGCCGGCACACCGCCAGAGGGAGCAGGGCCGGGGGGCACCGGCGCACGCTACCGGCGGCGTCGGCTGCCACGACCCGGGACGGGCGGCCGCCCGTCACACCGCCCCCTGGCGGTGTGACGGGCGCATCGGCGATGTGGAAGGCTTCCAGAACAGGAACCCGCTGGGGGGGCCCGCTGAGGGCTGAGATCCACCGACGACGGTGGACCACTCCAGAACCTGATCTCGGTCATTCGAGCGGAGGAAAGCGGGACGTGATCGTCGAGATCCAGTGCCTACCCACCCCCGTCGGCACCGCCGACGACCGGTATCGCCACGTCGATGCGGCCATCGCCGTGATCGCCGCCAGCGGTCTGCACCACGAGGTGTCGGCCCTCGGGACCACCTTCGAGGGTCCCGCCGAGCGGTGCTGGCCGGTCCTGCGTGCCGTCCACGAGGCCACCCTCGACGCCGGCGCCGACAAGGCCCTGACGATCATCAAGGTGTTCGAGGAGCGTCCCGTCGCTCCGGCGGGTGAGGCGCAGCCTCCAGCCGACAGCAGCGACGTGGGCCCCACCACCATGGCGTCGTTGACCGCAGAGCACCGGCGGTGAGCGCTCCGTTCGTCGGCGGCGGCACCGATCGGTCCCGCCGGTGGGTCAGATCCCGTCTCGCCCCCGCGCTACCCGGGCTCGTCGCCGTCCTCGGCGTCGTCGTCGCCTGGGATCTCGGTGTGCGGGTCTTCGAGCCGGCCCCCTACCTGCTGCCCGCCCCGGGTGAGGTCTGGTCGGCCGCCTCTCGCACTCGGGAGGTGCTGGCCGACCACCTCGTCGCCACCGTCTCAGAGGCCGTCGCCGGCCTGGTCACCGGGGCGGTCGCCGGGTCGGCGGTGGCGATGGCGCTGTCGCTGTGGCGGCCCCTGCGTCGGGCCGTCGAGCCCCTGTTGGTGATGAGCCAGTCGGTGCCGGCGGTCGTCTTGGCGCCCCTGCTCATCGTGTGGGTCGGGTTCGAACCCGAGGCGAGGGTGCTGGTGGTCGCCCTCATCGCCTTCTTCCCCGTGGCCGTGGCGACGCTGGGGGGGCTGAGCGGCGCCGACGCCGAGCTCGTCGAGCTGCTGCGAGGTCTCGGCGCCGGGCGGTGGACCATCCTGCGCGCCGTGCGGGTGCCGTCGGCCCTGCCCGAGCTCTTCTCGGGGCTGCGGGTGGCGGCCGCCTACGCCATGTTCGGAGCGGTGGTGGCCGAGTGGATGGGCGCCCCGAGGGGCCTCGGCGTCTACCTCGCCCGATCCCAGGACAGCTTCCGCACCGACCAGGTGTTCGTGGCCGTGGCGCTGATCGCTGCGGTCAGCGTCGCCCTGTTCGGGGTCGTGGCCCTGCTCTCCCGGCTCGCGACCCCCTGGCACGTCCCCGGGAGCTCACGATGACCGCCTCGATCCGTCCCGTGCGCTGCCTCGTGGCGGCCCTGCTAGCCGCCGTGCTCGTCGCCGCCAGCTGCGGGGACGACACGGACACCACCGAGGACGACGGGGCCGCCCGGCCGTTCACCGTCATGTTGAACTGGACGCCCAACGCCCACCACGCCGGCATCTACCTGGCCGCAGCCGACGGGCGCTACGCCGACGCCGGGCTCGACGTCGAGATCATCGAACCGGCCCTCGACATCGGGGTCGAGACGGCGGTGGCGTCCGGGCGCGCCGACGTCGGACTCGCCCAGGCCGAGTCGTTGCTGCCCGCCCGGGCGGCCGGCGTCGACGTCGTCGCCGTCGCCACGGTGCTGCCCACCAACGACTCGGTCCTGATGAGCCTGGCCGACGACGGCATCGACGAGCCCGCCGATCTGGCCGGCGCCACCTACGGCGGGTTCGGCGGGGCGCTGGAGACCGAGCTGATCTCGACGTTGGTCTCCTGTGACGGGGCCGACCCCGACCGCGTCGACCAGGTCGAGGTGGGCAACGTCGACTACCTGGCCGGCCTGCGCCAGGACCGCTTCGATGTCGTCTGGGTCTTCGGCGGGTGGGACCTCCTGCGCGCCGAGGCCGTGGAGGGCGTCGAGGTCGACGCCATCCGCTTCGACGAGCACCTCGACTGCATCCCCGACTGGTACACCCCCCTCGTGCTGGCCGACGCGTCGGCGATCACCGACGACGCAGCGGCGCTCGAGGGGTTCCTCGCCGCCACCGCCGAGGGGTACGCCGACGCCGCCGAGGACCCGGCTCGGGCCGCCCAAGCGCTGCTCGACGCCGCACCCGAGCTCGACTCCGACCTCGTCGAGGCGGCCACCGCCTACTACGCCCCCCGCTTCGCACCCGACGGGCGCTGGGGCGAGATGGACGCCGCCACCTGGGACCGCTTCGCCGACTTCCTGGTGACCGCCGGGTTGTTGGACCAGCCCGTCGACGCCGACGCCGCCTGGACCGGTTCGCTGCTGCCCGACCGGGGGTGACGCCGGTCGGGCGCATCGACGTGCGGGCGCTCACCCTCTCCTTCGGCGAGGTCGGGGTGCTCGACCGCCTGGAGCTGGAGGTCCCCGCCGGGGCGTTCGTCGCCGTCGTGGGGCCCAGCGGCTGTGGCAAGTCCACGTTGCTGCGGGCCGTGGCGGGTCTCGTGGACGCCGAGACCGGCGCCGTCGAGATCGACGGCCAGCCCGTACGAGGCCCGTCGACAGCCTCGGCATGGCACCCCCAGCGCGACCTGCTGCTGCCGTGGCGCCGGGTGCTGGGCAACGCCACGCTCGGCGCCGAGGTCACCGGGGTGGGACGACCCGAGGCCCAGCGTCGGGCCCTCGGGTTGCTCGTCACCTTCGGCCTCGACGGCTTCGAACGGGCGTGGCCCCACCAGCTGTCGGGCGGGATGCGTCAACGTCTCGCCCTGTTGCGCACCTTCCTCGTGCCCCGCCCCGTCCTGTTGCTCGACGAGCCGCTCGGCGCCCTCGACGCCATCACCCGACGCGACCTGCAGCGCTGGTTGGAAGGCGTCTGGACGGCCGACCGGCGGACCACCGTCCTCGTCACCCATGACGTCGAGGAGGCGCTCGTGCTGGCTGACCGGGTGGCGGTGCTGTCCGCGCGCCCGGCCCGGGTGGTCGAGACGATCGAGGTGGACGTGACCCGCCCGCGCCAGGTCACCGACCCCGTCATGGTGGCGCACAAGGCCCGGCTGCTCGACGCCCTCGCCCGCGGGCGCCACACCGACTGAGGTCTGGCGGCTCAAGCGTGGGGCCACCGAGCCGACGAGGGTCGTGAGCGACACCCGAGCCGAACCCTGGGAGCCAACGATGGCCCGCATCATGGTCGTTGACGACGCTGCGTTCATGCGCAACAACCTCAAGCACATCCTGAGCGAGGCGGGCCATGACGTCGCCGGCGAGGCAGTCGATGGTGCCGACGCCGTGACCAAGTACGAAGAGGTGCGCCCCGACCTCGTCACGATGGACATCACGATGCCCAACATGGACGGCATCGAGGCCCTGAAGCAGATCCGGGCGCTCGATCCGGCGAGCGTCATCGTGATGTGCTCCGCGATGGGCCAGGAGGCCCTGGTCGTTGAGGCCATCACCAGCGGGGCACGGGACTTCGTCGTCAAGCCGTTCCAGGGCCCCCGGGTGCTCGACGCCATCGACAAGGCGCTCGCCTGAGCCGAGGGCGCCGCCGACCGGGCCCGCCGTAGGGGGCCGCCTTCGGAGGGCCCGCCCGGCTCTTAGGCTCGACCGGGTGCCCGAGGAGCTGACCCTGCCGCCGGGCCCGACGCTGTGGCGGGGCGTCACCCGGCGGTGCGGGGCCTGTGGCCGCGGCCGCCTCTTCCGTCGCTGGTTCTCCATGGTCGAGCGCTGCCCCGGGTGCGGGCTGATGTTCGAGCGCATCGACGGCCACTGGACCGGGTCGCTCGGCCTCAACACCATCGTCACGTTCTCGGTGCTGTTCTGGGTCATCGTCGCCGGCACCCTGCTGACCGCTCCCGACGTGCCCGTCGGGCCGCTCGTCGCGGCCTCGGTGGCGGTGGGGGTGGGGCTGCCCCTGGCGCTCTTCCCGTTCACCCGCACGGCGTGGCTGGCCATCGATCTGTTGATGCGCCCACCGACGACCGCCGAGGTCGACGCCTCTGCCGCCGGGGTCACCCCGCTGCGGCCGGCGCACCGGCGGTGAGCCGCCCACCTCGGCCGAGGACGACCACGCCCCGGGAGAGGTGACCGGGGCGTCCCGGCTTGCGTCGGTGGACCGTCTCACACCACACTGGTGCGCTCTACGAAGGTCCCGTAGAACAGTCTGGAGTGTTCGCCGGCCTGTCAAGCCGGAGGTCGCGGGTTCAAATCCCGTCGGGACCGCGGTCGGGTAGCTCAGTTGGCAGAGCGACCGCCTGAAAAGCGGTAGGTCACCGGATCGACGCCGGTCCCGACCACTGCGAGGGCCGGGTCGGCGGCAGCTGGTCGCCGACCCGGTGCTCCTCCCCTCGTCGGCGCCGACTCAGAGGCCGCCCTCGTACGGCAGGCCGAGGTCTTCGGCTCGCACCAGCGCCACGAACGGCCAACCCCGCTCGGCCGCCAGCCGCCCGACGGTGCCGCCCCTGTCGACGACGGCGCTCAACATCACCGGGATCGCGCCCACCTCGCTCACGACCTCGGCGGCCTCCACGAGCGAGGTCCCACGGCTGACGGCGTCCTCGACCAGCACGACGCGATCCCCCGCCGCGAGGGCCCCGGCGATGCGGCCACCGCCGCCGTGGGCCTTGGCCTGTTTCCGAACGCTGAACGAGCGCAAGCGACGACCCCGTGTAGCGGCGACCGCCGCCACGCCGAATGCAACTGGGTCTGCGCCCATGGTCAACCCACCGATGGCGTCGGTGTCTGCGGGGATGGCCTCCAACAACAGATCAGCGACCATCAGCACGCCCTCGGGTCGACAGATCGTCTGCTTGGCGTCGATGAACCAGCTGGATCTGATCCCCGACTTGAGGGTGAAGTCGCCTCGGCGGACGGCGTGTTCTGAGAGGTGATCGCAGAGCCGCTGGTGGGTGTCCATGCGGCGATGGTCCCACAGGCGCCGACCATGTTGCACCATGAGGGTCTTCGCCCATTACCCTCTATGACCGTACCGGCGACGCGGGCCGCCGTCTCCATCAGATGTGGAAGGACCAGATCGTTGGCCAAGAAGAAGATGTCTGCCGATCACAAGGCCGCGCTCGCCGAAGGCCGCCGGCAGGGATCGGTCGTATCGGCCTATCTGGAAGCGATCGAGGCCAGCAAGCCCCGCCGGGGACGTCGCCGCACACCAGAGACCATCGAACGTCGACTCGAGAGCATCGACACCGAGCTCCTCGACGCCATCCCGACCCGGCGCCTCGAGCTGCTCCAGCAACGGCGCGAGCTCGTACGTGAGCTGCAGACCTCGGGCGACACCATCGATCTCGACACGTTGGAGAAGGAGTTCATCGACGTGGCAGCGCCCTACAGCGAGCGCAAGGGCATCGAGTACGCCACGTGGCGCGAGGCGGGCGTCCCCGCCGCGGTGCTTCGGGCGGCCGGCATCCGGCGCGGCGCCAGCAGCTGACCGACGCCTGGTGCTGCTGTGACACCGGATGGGCCGGCGCCGGCTGACGGGCACGCTGGCTCGCTCACAGGTCCGGGGATCGCCCGACATCGGGACCCGCCCCGGGCGGCGCCGCCGCGATGAGGTCCCGGACGCGGCGGGCGAACGCCTCGGCCTGGGCAGGAGCGTCCCCCCACGCCGCAGACGGGTCCGACGCCAGGGCCCCCACGGCCTCGCGGTCGAGGGGCACCCGGTCGTCGGCGGCGACCGCTGCGAGCAGATCCGGCCCGCCACGTCCGCCGGCGCGCAGCTCCCTGGCGGCGGCGACGGCGTGCTCCTTGATGACGGCGTGGGCGTCCTCTCGGGCCGCGCCGGCGGCCACCGCGGCGGACAGCATCCGCCCGGTCACCAGGAACGGCAGGTACCGGTCGAGCTCGGCGTCCATCATCGCGTCGTGGCAGACGACGCCCTCGGCGACACGGGCGGCGGTGCCGAGCAGGCCGTCGATGGCGTAGAAGGCGTCGGGGAGCACGACCCTGCGGGTCACGCTGCAACTGACATCGCCCTCGTTCCACGTCGAACCCGACAGGGCCGCAGCCATGGCGAGGTGGCCATCGAGCACGGCACGCAGCGCCGAGATGCGCTCGCTCAGGTGGGGGTTCATCTTGTGGGGCATCGCCGACGATCCGACCTGGCCGGCGCGGAACTCCTCGGCCGCCAGCTCCTGGCCTGCCATCAGGCGGACGAGCACGGCGAGGTTCGCCGGGCCGGCAGACAGGCGCACGAGGGCGGACACGACGGCGAGATCGAGCGATCGCGGATAGATCTGGCCGACCGAGCCCAGGCGGTGGGGGGTGCCTACCGCGTCGCTGACGGCCTCGTCGACCGCATCCGCCCCGTCTGCGCCGACGAGGTCGATGAGGTCCTGGCGGGTGCCGATCGCGCCCTTGGCGCCCCGAGCCGGGTACCGCTCGACGAGGTCGTCGAGGTGCTCGACGGCGAGCAGCAGCTCCTCGCCGATCGTCGCCCACCGCTTGCCCATGGTGGTGACCTGGGCGACCACGTTGTGGGTCCGGCCGGCGACGGCCCGCTCGGCGTCGACCTCGGCCCGATCAGCGAGGCGCTCCAGGAGCGCCAGAGCTCGTCGCCGGATGACCGCAAGGGCGCGCAGCACCAGGGCCTGATCGACGTTGTCGGTGACGTCGCGGCTGGTGAGACCGGCGTGGACGAGCTCGTGACCGGCCAGGGCGTCGAGCTCTTCGATCCGGGCCTTGACGTCGTGACGGGTGCGGGCCTCTCGAGCGGCGATCGAGTCGAGGTCGACCTCATCGATCACGCCGAGGTAGTCGTCGATCACCTTGGGCGCCACAGCGAGGCCGTGCTCGGCCTGGGTACCCAGCACGGTGATCCACAACCGGCGCTCCTCGACCACCCGGGCCACCGGTGACCACACCTCGACCATCTCGACGCTGGCGTACCGGGCGGCCAGGACGTTGGGCGGCGGACCCGCACCCCTCGGCGCCGCCGCGGTCTGGCCGGGTCCGCTCACCGGGCGGCGACCCCCCCGGCCATCCGGACCTCGTCGCCTCGGCCCGCCCCGGTTGTGGCGTAGGTGACCGGCACCCCCATCTCGGCCTCGAGCCGGCCCAGGTAGGCCCAGGCCGTCTCGGGCAGGCCGCCGTCGAGCGATCCCCAGCCGTCGAGGTCGTCGTACACCGGCCGCGCCCCCACCACCGCTGATGACGAGGTCGGCGCGTGGCGAACTCGGGTGCCGTCGGCCAGGTCGTAGGCGTGGCAGACCCGTAGCCGGTCGAGCCCGTCCAGCACGTCGAGCTTGGTGATCACGACCTCGGTGATCGTCGACAGGCGCACGGCCTGGCGGGCCTGCACGGCGTCGAACCACCCCACCCGGCGTCGTCGTCCGGTGTTGGTGCCGTACTCGTGACCCACGTCGACCAGGTGGCTCGCCACCTCGTCGTCGAGCTCGGTGACGAAGGGCCCGGCACCCACCCGGGTGACGTAGGCCTTGGCGATGCCGACGATGCGCTCGAGGTGACGGGGGCCGACCCCGGCACCCACCGACGCCGCCCCGGCCACCGGGTTCGACGAGGTGACGAAGGGGTAGGTGCCGTGGTCGAGATCCAAGAACGTGGCCTGGGCGCCCTCGAACAGCACCCGGCGGCCATCCTCGAGGGCCTCGTTCAACACCGCCGGCGTGTCGGCGACGTGGGGGACGAGACGCTCGGCGACCGTTCCCAGCACCGGTTCGACGATCTGGTCGACGGTGAGCGGGTCGCGTCCCAGGCCGATCAACATCGGGTTCTTCAGCGCCAGCGACTGGGCCACGCGCTCGCGCAGCACGTCGGGGCGCAACAGGTCCTCGACCCGGGCGCCGGTGCGGCTGGCCTTGTCGGCGTAGGCCGGGCCGATGCCCCTCAGGGTCGTGCCGATCGCCGCATCGCCCTTGATCTCCTCCTCCAGGGCGTCGAGCACCCGGTGGTGTTCGAGGACGAGGTGGGCGCTGCTCGACAACAGCAGGCGCGAGCAGTCGACGCCGGCCCCCTCGAGGTCGTCGATCTCGGCGGCGAGGACGACGGGGTCGACGACCACGCCGTTGCCGATGACCGGAGTGACGCCATCGGAGAGCACGCCGCTCGGGACGAGCTGGAGGGCGAAGGTCACGCCCCCGACGACCAGGGTGTGACCGGCGTTGTGGCCGCCCTGGTAGCGGACGACGATGTCGTGCTCGGCGGCCAACACGTCCACGACGCGGCCCTTGCCCTCGTCGCCCCACTGCATGCCGACCACGACGGTGCCCGCCACCTCGACCCCTCTTGCTCACGACCCGACGCGTCGACGCTAACCGTCGCTCCGACGAGGCCCTGCCGCCAGTCGTGGGGCCGGGGGGTCCTCGCCGGTCAGATCGCCGGGGCGGTCGGGGTGATCGTCAGCTCGCTGTCGGCGGCATCGACTCGGACCACGTCACCCTCGTCGAGCTTGCCGTCGAGCAACATCATGGCCAGGGGGTCGACGAGGCGGCGTTGGATGACCCGCTTCAGCGGGCGGGCGCCGAAGGCTGGATCGAAGCCCTCCGCCGCCATCTGCCGCCGTGCGGCCTCGGTGAGGTCGAGCTCGATGCGCCTGGCCGCCAGCCGTTCGCGCACCCGGTCGAGCTGGATGTCGACGATGCGGTCGAGATCGTCCTCGGTGAGCGACCGGAAGCGGATGATGTCGTCGACCCGGTTGACGAACTCGGGCCGGAAGAAGTCCCTCGGGTCACCGGGCAGGTTCGACGTCATGATCAGCACCGTGTTGGTCAGGTCGACCGTGCGGCCCTGGCCGTCGGTGAGGCGCCCGTCGTCGAGGACCTGCAGCAACACGTTGAACACGTCGGCGTGCGCCTTCTCGATCTCGTCGAGCAGGATCACCGAGTACGGGCGGCGCCGCACGGTCTCGGTCAGCTGACCGCCCTCGTCGTAGCCGACGTAGCCAGGAGGCGCCCCGATGAGCCGGCTGACGGCGTGCTTCTCCATGTACTCGCTCATGTCGATGCGCACCACGGCCCGCTCGTCGTCGAAGAGCACCTCGGCGAGCGCCCGGGCCAGCTCGGTCTTGCCGACACCGGTGGGCCCGAGGAACAAGAAGCTGCCGATGGGGCGGTCGGGGTCAGCGAGACCGGCGCGGCTGCGACGGATGGCGTTGGCCACCGCCACGACGGCGTCGTCCTGGCCGACGACGCGCTGGTGCAGCTCGTCTTCGAGGTGGGTCAACTTCTCGGCCTCTCCCTCCAACAGCTTGGACACCGGGATGCGGGTCCACTTGGCGACCACCTCGGCGACGTCCTCGGCGTCGACCTCCTCTTTCAGCATGCGCTCGTCGGCCTGCAGCTCGTCGAGGCGCTGCGAGGCCTCCTCCAGGTCGCGCTCGAGCTCGGGCAGCTGGCCGTAGCGGATCTCGGCGGCCCGTTCGAGGTCGCTCTCGCGCTCGAGGCGGAAGCGAAGGTCCTCGATCTGCTCCTTCAGGTCCTGGATCGCCGAGATGGCGTCCTTCTCACCAGACCAGTGCGCCCGCATGGCGGTCGCCCGCTCGGACAGGTCGGCCATCTCGCCGTCGAGCTCGGCCAAGCGCTCAGCGGCCCGCTCGTCGCCGACGTCGGCCTCACGTGCCACCGCCACGCGCTCGATCTCGAGCTGGCGGATCCGCCGTTCGACGACGTCGATCTCGGTGGGCAGGCTGTCGATCTCGATGCGCAGCCGTGAGGCCGACTCGTCGACGAGGTCGATGGCCTTGTCCGGCAGGAACCGATCGGTGAGGTAGCGATCCGAGAGCGTGGCCGCAGCGACCAGGGCGGAGTCCTGGATGCGGACCCCGTGGTGGACCTCGTAACGCTCCTTCAGTCCCCGCAGGATCGAGATGGTGTCAGGGACCGACGGCTCTCCGACGTAGACCTGCTGGAAGCGGCGTTCGAGGGCGGCGTCGGCCTCGATGTGCTTGCGGAACTCGTCGAGGGTCGTGGCGCCGATCATGCGCAGCTCGCCACGGGCCAGCATCGGCTTCAACATGTTGCTGGCATCCATCGCCCCGTCTGCCTTGCCAGCCCCGACGACGGTGTGCAGCTCATCGATGAAGGTGACGATCTCTCCGTCGGCGTCGGTGATCTCCTTCAGCACCGCCTTGAGGCGCTCCTCGAACTCGCCCCGGTACTTGGCGCCAGCGACCATGGATCCCAGATCGAGCGAGACGAGGCGCTTGTTCTTCAGGCTCTCGGGCACGTCGCCCTCGACGATGCGCTGAGCGAGGCCTTCGACGATGGCTGTCTTGCCGACACCGGGCTCGCCGATCAGGACGGGGTTGTTCTTGGTGCGCCGGGACAGCACCTGGATGACCCGACGGACCTCCTCGTCACGGCCGATGACCGGGTCGAGGCGGCCGCTGCGGGCGGCTTCGGTGAGGTCGGTGCCGTAGCGCTCGAGCGCCTGGTAGGACTCCTCGGGGTTCTGCGAGGTGACCCGGTGGCTGCCACGCACCTCGCGCAGGGCGCCGAGGAGCGCCTCACGATCGAGGTCGAGGCGGTCGGCCAGCGCGAGCAACAGGTGCTCGGTGGAGAGGTACTCGTCGTGCAGCTCGTCTCGGGCCGCATCGGCGAGGTCGAGCACCTGGCGCAGCTCTCGGGACAGACCCGGGTCGGACCCGCCGTAGGCCTTGGCGAGCTTGGACAGCCGCTCGTCGGTGGCGTTGCGCACCGCCATCGGCTGCGCACCGACCTTTGACAGCACGGGGAGCACGACGCCCTCGGCCTGGCCGAGCAGGGCGAGGATCAGGTGGTCAGGCGTCACCTCGGCGTGGGGGCCGTTGCGGGCCGCCTCCACCGCCGCCTGGATCGCCTCTTGGGTCTTGATCGTCCACCGGTTTGGGTCGAGCGCCATGCCACCGACGATATCGGTCACGACCAAACTTGCTACAGCTCGACTCAGGTTTTCTCAGTTGGCCTTCGAGGGTGGCGGTCTGCCCACAACATGACGTCCTGGCGGAGGGGGACGAGGTCACGCCGGGACCGTCGCTCGGCCTCGGCCAATCGCTGGCGAAGAGTCCGCTCCTGGGCGGCGAGGTTGGCCTCGAGCTGGGCGTTCTGGCGCTCGAGGTCGAGCACCCGTCGCACCCCTGCGAGGTTCAAGCCATCTGCGGTGAGCTCGACGATGCGGCGCAGGCGCATGAGGTCGCGCTCGGAGTAGCGGCGGCTGCCGCCGGCCGTGCGAGCCGGCTCGACGAGGCCCTTGCGCTCATAGATGCGCAGGGTCTGGGCGTGCAGCCCCGCCAGCTCGGCCGCGACCGAGATGACGTACACGGCGTGGTCGGGGTCACGGGCGTTCACCCCGCACCTCCCTCACCCGGGGGGTCGGCGCTGAGCAGCGCATCGAGCTGCTCGATCGCGGCTCTCTGCTCGTCGGTCAGCGACGAGGGGACCGAGACGACCAGCTCGGCGAGCAGGTCACCGGTGCGCCCCTTGCGGGGGACCCCCCGCCCCCGCACCCGGAAGGTCTTGCCCGACGGCGTTCCAGCCGGAACGCGAACCGTGACGTGCTCGCCGTCGAGGGTCGGCACCCTGACGTCGGCGCCGAGGGCGGCCTCGGCGAAGCTGACCGGCACCTCCACGACGAGGTCGTCGCTGCGGCGGGTGAAGGACGGGTGGGGGGCGACCTGCACGACGACGTACAGATCACCCGGCGGGCCCCCGTTGGCCCCTTCGCGACCACGACCCTTGACCCGCAGGCGCTGGCCGTGGTCGGCGCCTGCGGGCACCCGCACCTTGACCGGGTGGCCGGCGACCTCGATCTCGACGGTCACGCCGCCGACGGCGTCCTCCAGTGAGAGGTGCAGATCGGTCTCGAGGTCAGCCCCGGGCATCGGGCGTGACGCTCTGGGCCCGGCCCCGGCTGGGCCCCGGCCGAAGAGCCCGCCGAACAGATCCCCGAGGTTGCCGATGTCGGAAAGGTCCTCGAAGCGCATCTCGAAGGCGCCGTCCCCGGGCGCCCCGCCGGCGAAGCCGCCCGCCATGGGCCCGAGCCGGCGGAGCTCGTCGTACTCCTTGCGCTTCTCGGGGTCCCCGAGCACGTCGTGGGCGGCGGAGACCTCCTTGAAGCGGGCCTCGTCGCCGCCCTGGTCGGGGTGGTGCTGACGGGCGAGCTTGCGGTACGCCTTGGTGATCTCCTTGTCGTCGGCGTCAGAGGCGACGCCGAGCACGGCGTAGTAGTCGGTGTCGAGCCACTCTCGCTGCACGGCGTCACCTCCTCTCGTTCACGCGCACCGCACCCGGGCCGTCACGTCGGCTCGCCCGGGGCGGGGTCACCCGCTCACCTTCACCATCGCCGCCCGCAGCACCCGATCGTTCCACCGGTAACCGGTGCGCAGCACCTCGATCACCGTCGGAGGGGCGCCCTCGGCGCCGGCGTCGTCGACCATGACCGCCTCGTGCACGTTGGGATCGAAGGCCTCACCGGGGATGCCCACGGTGACCAGGCCCTGCTGCTCCACGGCGGCCAGGAGTGCCTTGGCGATCGGCTCGACGCCGTCGGCCCCCTGTCCGAGGGCTGCATCACAGGCGTCGAGCACGGGCAACAGGGCCTCGACGAACCGGCCAACCGCCGCTCTGCCGGCATCGGCGACGTCGCGTTGGGAGCGCTTGCGGACGTTGTCGAGGTCGGCGGCCTGGCGCAGCAGCCGGTCGCGCAGGTCGTCGCGCTCGCGGGTCACGACCTCGAGCCCGGCGATCAACGACTCGACGTCGATCGGCTCGTCGGTCGAGGTCGGCCTCGGGTTGCCGTCGGGGTCGCCGACCGACCCGGTCGAGTCGGCGACCTCGTCACCTGGAGGACGCCCGGGCCCTCCGGTGGGCGCGTCGCTCGCCGTCGAGACGGGCTCTGAGGCGGACCCGGCGCCCTGGGCGACCTTCTGGCTGCCCGGCCCTGACGCCTGGGCCTGGGTCTCCCCCGGCGACGGCGGTGAGGTCGACGCCTCACCGCCGTCAGGTCGGGGTCGCTGCTCGCTCACTTGGTGTCGTCCTCGTCGACGATCTCCGCGTCGACCACATCGTCGTCGGCGCCGTCGTCGCCGGCCCCCGCCGTCCCGCTGGCCTGGGCGGCGGCTGCGTTCTCGTACAGCTTCTGGGCGAAGGACTGGCTGACTGCCGAGAGCGCCTCGGTGGCGGCCTTGATGGTGTCGACGTCGTCGCCCTCCAGGGCGCTGCGCAGCTCGCCGAGCTTGTCCTCGACCGCAGTCTTCTCCTCACCGGAGAAGTCCGAGCCTTGCTCACGCAGCACCTTCTCGGTCTGGTAGACCAGCGTGTCGGCGTTGTTGCGGACCTCTGCCACGTCGCGGCGGCGGCGATCCTCCTCGGCGTGGGCTTCGGCGTCCTTGACCATCTGGTCGATCACGCTGTTGTCGAGTGAGGTCTGACCGGTGATCGTGATCGACTGCTCCCTGTTGGTCGCCCGATCCTTGGCCGACACGTGCACGATGCCGTTGGCATCGATGTCGAAGGTCACTTCGATCTGGGGGACCCCACGGGGGGCGGGGGGCAGATCGACGAGCTGGAACTTGCCGAGGGTCTTGTTGCCCGACGACATCTCGCGCTCGCCCTGGAGCACGTGGATCTCGACCGAGGGCTGCATGTCCTCGGCGGTGGTGAACACCTCGGTGCGGCGGGTGGGGATGGTCGTGTTGCGCTCGATGAGGCGGGTCATCACGCCGCCCTTGGTCTCGATGCCGAGCGACAGGGGGGTCACGTCGAGCAGCAGCACGTCCTTGACGTCGCCCTTCAGCACGCCGGCCTGCACCGAGGCGCCGATGGCCACGACCTCGTCGGGGTTGACGCCCTTGTGGGGCTCTTTGCCCGTGAGCTCCTGGACGAGGTCTTGGATGGCGGGCATGCGGGTCGAGCCGCCCACCAGCACGACGTGATCGAGGTCGTCGAGCTTCAGGCCGGCGTCAGAGATCGCCTGCTCGAAGGGCTTGCGGCAACGCTCGACCAAGGCGGAGGTGAGCTCTTGGAACTTGGCTCGCGACAGCGTGTAGTCGAGGTGCAGCGGCCCGGACTGGGTGGCGGTGACGAAGGGCAGGTTGATCTGGGTGCTCTGGGTGCCCGACAGCTCCTTCTTGGCCTTCTCGGCGGCCTCCTTCAGGCGCTGGGCGGCCATGCCGTCGGCGCTGAGGTCGACGCCGTGGTCGTTCTTGAACTGGGTGACCAACCAGTCGATGACCGCTTGGTCCCAGTCGTCGCCACCGAGCTGGGTGTCGCCGTGGGTGGACTTCACCTCGAAGACGCCGTCGCCGATCTCGAGGACCGACACGTCGAAGGTGCCGCCGCCGAGGTCGAACACCAGGATCGTCTGGTCCTCACCCTCGCGCTCGAGGCCGTAGGCGAGCGCCGCGGCGGTCGGCTCGTTGATGATGCGCAGCACCTCGAGACCCGCGATCTGGCCGGCCTCCTTGGTGGCGGTGCGCTGGGCGTCGTCGAAGTAGGCCGGGACGGTGATGACGGCCTGGGTGACGGTGTCGCCGAGGTAGGACTCGGCGTCGCGCTTGAGCTTCTGCAGCGTGCGGGCCGAGATCTCCTGGGGCGTGTACGCCTTGCCGTCGATGTCGACGGTCCAGCCCGAGCCCATGTGGCGCTTGACCGAGGCGATCGTGCGGTCGGGGTTGGTGATGGCCTGGCGCTTGGCGACCTCGCCGACCAGCACCTCGCCGTCCTTGGAGAAGCTGACCACCGATGGGGTCGTGCGCGACCCCTCGGCGTTGGGGATGACCACGGGCTCGCCCGCCTCGTACGCCGAGACGACCGAGTTGGTGGTGCCGAGATCGATGCCGACGGCCTTGGGCATTTCGCGCTCCTGTCTGGGGGTTCTGACAGGGCAGGGTACCGAGGGCCCGGCGGGGTGCCAACCCGTCCGACAGCAAAGTTGAGTGTCGACGACGCAACCCTACGGCCTTCGCTCGGCCGCCTAGGTCCCGCTAGTGGGCGCCGGCCTGGTTCGCCACGATGCGGGTGGCCTCGGCGATGGCGTCGGCGTCGCCCAGGTAGCGACGCTCGGCCGTCGGCGTCATGTCGTCGTCGAGCTCGTAGACCATGGGGACCCCGGTCGGCAGGTTGAGCTCGGAGATGTTCTCGTCGGAGATGCCGTCGAGGTGCTTGATGAGGGCTCGCAGGCTGTTGCCGTGGGCCGAGACGAGCACGGTGCCGAGCAGGCGCAGGTCGGGGACGATGCGGTCGTACCAGTAGGGCAGCAGGCGTCCGACGACGTCGGCGAGGCACTCGCTGGCCGGCCGCAGATCAGGCGGCAGGTCGGCGTAGCGGGGGTCGCCCGAGGTGTCGTGTTCGCTGTCCGGCTCGACCGGCGGCGGCGGGGTGCGGTACCCGCGACGCCACTCGTGAACCTGATCGGCGCCGTGGCGCTCGACGGTCTCGGCCTTGTCGAGCCCCTGGAGGGCGCCGTAGTGGCGTTCGTTCAGCCGCCAGCTCTTGTGGACCCCCAGCCACGAGGCATCGAGCTCCTCCAGCACGAGGTGCAGCGTGCGGATGGCCCTCACCTGCAGCGACGTGTGGGCGACGGCGGGCACGAGGCCTTCGGCGGCGAGGGCCCGACCGCCGGCGCGCGCCTCGGCGATGCCCTGGTCGGTGAGGTCGACGTCGACCCAGCCGGTGAACAGGTTCGCCGCGTTCCACAGGCTCTGCCCGTGGCGGACCAGGATCAACGTGGAGGACATGGTGCCCACGGTAGGAGGACCGGCTGCGCCCCCCGGTGCCGCCGCTCAGGAGTGCTGGCTACGACTGACCCTCGCCGCCGGTGCGAGGGCCGGCCGTGGCGCCGAACCCGCCGATGGCCACCCTGGCTCAGAGGGCATCCAGGGCCCGCTCGCCGGTGCGGATGCGAGCCATGTCGTGGACGTCGGTGACCCACACCTTGCCGTCACCGATCTTGCCCGTGCGGGCGGCCTCGACGACGGCGTCGACGACCTCGAGCGCCATCGAGGCGGCGACGACGACCTCGAGCTTGATCTTGGGGACGAAGTCGAGGTGGTACTCGGTGCCCCGGTAGGACTCGGTGTGCCCGCCCTGGCGCCCGAAGCCCTTCACCTCGCTGGCGGTCATGCCGTGCACGTCGAGGCCCCGCAGCGCCTCGACCACCGACTCCAGCTGGTGCGGCTTGACCACGGCGGTCACCAGGCGGAGCACGCGCCGAGGTTACCGCCGGGTGCGCCAGGCACCGACGGGCGGCGCCGCGACGAGGCCCGGCCCCGGGGGGAGGGGGCCGGGCCTCTGGTCAGCCGCGGGGTGGTATCAGGTGACGGACGATCAGCCGCCCTGTCGAGGTGTCGGGGTCGAGGTCGTCACCCCGTGCGAGCCGACCGCCACGACGTCGTCGCTGTAGCCGGCCACGCCGTGCTCGGACAGGTCGAGGCCGAGTGCTTCCTCCTCGGGCGACACCCGCAGCAGGCCGATGGCCTTCAACGCGAAGAACAGCGCGCCGGCGGCGATGGCGACGAACACGAACACGGCGATCACCCCGACGATCTGGTCGATCAGCAGGTCGCCGCCGCCGCCGAAGAACAGGCCCTCGCCGCCCACGAAGTCGTCGTAGGCGAGCGGGTCCACCGCAGCGTTCCGAGAGGCGAAGAGCCCGACGGCGAGCGTGCCCCACGCCCCGCACACGCCGTGGACCGACACCGCCCCGACGGCGTCGTCGATGCCCGCCCGCTCGATGCCCATCACGGAGAACACCACGATCACGCCGGCGATGGCGCCGGTCAGCGCCGCCATCCAGGGGTTCATCACGTAGCAGCCGGCGGTGATGCCGACGAGCCCGGCGAGGATGCCGTTGCCGGTCATCGACACGTCAGGCTTGCCGCTCACGCCCCAGATCGTCAGCATCGCCATGAGACCGCCGGCGGCCGCTGACAACAGCGTGGTGACGGCGATGCGGGGGACCTCGAGGTCAGCGGCGAGCTCGGACCCGGGGTTGAAGCCGAACCACCCGATGAAGAGGACGAACACGCCAAGGATGGCGAGGGGAGCCGAGTGGCCCGGGATGGCCCGGGGCCGGCCGGCGGCGTCGTACTTGCCGATGCGGGGGCCGATGGCGATGGCGCCCATCAGCGCCGCCCAGCCGCCCACCGAGTGCACGATGGTGGAGCCGGCGAAGTCGTGGAAGCCACGCTGGGCCAGCCAGCCGCCGCCCCACTGCCAGTTCACCACGATCGGGTAGATCAGCGCCGTGACCGCCGCCGAGTAGACCATGTAGCCGACGTACTTGGTCCGCTCGGCGAGCGCACCGGACACGATGGTGGCAGCAGCAGCGGCGAACGCGGCCTGGAAGAAGAAGTCGACCGGGATGGCCAGACCGGAGTCGACCGGTTGGGAGTACCCGTCGAAGTACCAGCCGAAGCCGATGATGTCCTCGCCGCTGTAGGCGATGTGCATGCCGATGGCGGCGAAGAGCAGCACGCCGATGCACATGTCCATCATGTTCTTCATCATGATGGCGGCCGAGCTCTTGGCTCGGGTGAAGCCCGTCTCGACCATTGCGAAGCCGGCCTGCATGAAGAACACGAGCACGCCGGCGATGAACACCCACAGGTTGTCGAGCACGACCTGTGTCGCCGCCACGTCCACGGCGGGCTCGGCGTCTTGAGCCCCGGCGGGCCCGGCGAACCCGAGGACGACGAGCAGCGCGAGAGCGCCACCCCAGAGCAACTTCTTCATGCGGTCAGACCTCCGACAGATGGAACCTGCCGGCAAGCTAGGGACCGCCGGTTACGTGACCGTTCGCCCGGTGTTACACGTCGCTGTCAGCCAGCTGACCCAGATCTTTCGCCGGAGCAGCGGCGATCGCGGCGTCAGCGACCGTCAGCAGGTACCCCCGGTGACGGACCGTGCGGACCTCCAGGCCCACCTCGACGAGGCGGCGGCGAAGGCGCAGGATGCGCACGTCGAGCAGGTTGCGGGTGCCCGCCCCGTCGGGCCACCCGGCACGCATCAGCGCGTCTCGAGCGACCACCGAATCACGTCGGGCCACGAGCTCGGCGGCCAGACGGGCCTCGATGGGGGGCAGCACGGCCTGACGGGCGCCGACCCTCACGACCCCGTCAGCGTCGACGTCGAGGCGACCGTCGCGGCCAGCGCGGGCGGCCAGCACCCGGCTGCGTGCGACGAGGTCGTCGTGGCGGGCCGGCAGGCGCACCCAGTCCTCGAGCTCGTCGATGATCTCCGGAGGCGGAGCGTCGTCCCCGACGAGCAGCAACCTCGGTGCCCCGATCTGGGCGAGCGAGCGTCGACGGGCCTCATCATCGGGGAGGTGGAGGTGGGCCACGTCCATCGGCCGCCATCCTGCCGGCGGTCTGTGACGGGCGGGTTACTCCGGGTGATGGACCGGACGGCCGGCGGCAACTCGAACCGCGTGAACCAGACGGGCTGGGCGTACGTGACGCTGGGTGAGGCGGTGTGACCGACGTAACATCACGGGTCATGGCGAGCCCCACCGATCTGGTCGAACACCTCCGCGCCCTCGAGCTCTTCGCCGGGTTGTCCAAGACCGACCTGCGCCGCATCGCCGACGCCGCCGAAGAGATGAAGGTGCCGGCCGGCACGACCCTCATCGAACAGGGCGACGTCGGCCGCATCGCCTACGTCGTCCTCGCCGGTGAGGCCACGATCCGACGGGGCCGCCAGATCGTTGCCACCGCCGGCCCGGGCACCACGATCGGCGAGCTCGCGCTACTCGACAAGGGGCCCCGCACGGCCTACGTCGTCGCCGACAGCGATCTCGAGGTCGCCGCCATCCACGCCAAGGACTTCGAGCGGGTCCTCGACGAGGTGCCTGCCCTCGGCCGCACCCTGTTGTCGACCCTGGCCGCCCAGGTGCGGGCGCTCAACCGGGAGGCCTACGGCTAGACCAGCCCGCCCCCGACGGGGGCCGTGTCGGCTCGGGCCTCGGGCGCGCGAGGCGGTACCGTCGGCGCCGAGATGAGCGCACCAGCCGACACCTCCGCCGGGACCGAGGCGCCACGCCGCTTCCGCCCCCACCAACTCGTCCTCGCCATCGGCATCGCCTTCGGCGTGTTCACCCTCTTGTCGGGCATCATCCCGCTGCTCACCGGGTGGGAGAGCGACGAAGAGGTCCACCGGACGGTGTTCGTCAACGTCCCGGGGTCGATCAAGGTCGCGTTCTACACCGTGATCCCCATCCTGTTGATCTGGGGTGCGGTCAACTTCGCCGACCGGGTGCGAAACTGGGAGCGCGGCCTGCCCGACGACCGGCGCACCACCCCCAAGAACCTCAAGCGCCGCCTCGAGGACTTCCGGGCCGGCACCACGATGCGCACCCTGTTGCGCGAGCCCGGGGCCGGCGTCATGCACGCCGCCATGTACTTCAGCTTCCTCGTGCTGTTGGGCGTGACCACCACGCTGGAGGTCGACCACCAGCTGCCCGAGTCGCTGAAGTTCCTGCACGGCGACGTGTACCGGGGGTACGCCCTGGTCGGCGATGTGGCCGGCGCGGTGTTCGTCGCCTCGGTGGTGTGGGCCATCGTGCGGCGCTACGGGCCCACCCGGTTCCGGCCGTACCGGATCCGCATCAAGTCACGCCCCGAACACGCCGTCGTGCTCGCCACCCTGCTCGCCGTCGGGGTGACGGGCTTCGGCGCCGAGATGTTCCGCATCGCCGTCGAGGGTCGGCCCACCTACGAGCGCTGGTCGATCATCGGCTGGCCGCTGTCGGCGCTGGCAGAAGACATCGGCAACGTGGCGGGCTGGCACCAGGTCTGGTGGATCGCCCACGCCCTCAGCTTCGCGGTGTTCCTGGTGATCCTGCCGATCACGATGCTGCGCCACATGTTCACCTCGCCGCTCAACATGTACCTGCGTGATCGTGAGCGGCCCAAGGGCGCCATGAAGGCGATGCCCGACCTCATGGAGACCGAGCTCGAGAACTTCGGCGCCAACGCCGTCGAGGACTTCACCTGGAAGCAGCTGCTCGACACCGACGCCTGCACGATGTGCGGGCGCTGCACCAGCGTCTGCCCCGCCCACGCCACCGGCAAGCCCCTCGACCCTCGCGAGATCGTCCTCAAGACCGGCGAGGTGATGGCCGCCACCGGCTCACCGCAGGTGTCGCCGCCGCTCGGGTCGGTGCCCGACATCACCGTCGGGGCCAACAGCGTCTTCGATCGCATCAGCAGCGACGAGATCTGGGCGTGCACGTCCTGCAAGGCCTGCGACGAGGTCTGCCCGGTCAACATCGAGATCCTCGACAAGATCCTCGACATGCGCCGGTACCTCACGCTCATGGAGTCGGACTTCCCGACCGAGCTCGGCGGGGCCTTCCGGGGCATGGAGAACAACGCCAACCCGTGGAACATGTCCCAGAGCGAGCGGGCCGACTGGGTGGGCGACCTCGACGTGCCCATCGTCGAGCCCGGCGATCCGCTCGACCACGAGTACCTCTACTGGGTGGGGTGCGCCGGCTCGTTCGACGACAAGAACCGCAAGGTGTCCCAAGCCACGGCCAAGCTGTTGCAGCGGGCCGGCATCGACTTCGCCATCCTCGGACCCAACGAGATGTGCACCGGTGACTCGGCCCGGCGGTCGGGCAACGAGTACGTCTTCCAGATGCTGGCGAGCCAGAACATCGAGCAGATGGACTCGATGGGCGTCACCAAGATCATCACCCAGTGCCCGCACTGCTTCAACACCCTGGCCAACGAATACCCCCAGCTCGGCGGCCGCTACGAGGTGGTGCACCACTCCCAGTTCCTGGAGTGGCTCGTCGAGACCGGCAAGCTCGACATGTCCGACGCCCGTCTCGACGACCGCATCGTGTACCACGACTCGTGCTACCTCGGCCGCCACAACGACATCTACATGGCGCCCCGCAAGGTGATCGGGCGCATCGGTGGCGTCGAGGTCGTCGAGGCGCCCCGCAACGGCACCAAGGGCATGTGCTGTGGCGCTGGCGGCGCCCGCATGTGGATGGAGGAGACCATCGGCACCAAGGTCAACGACGAACGCTCTCGTGAGCTGGTCGACACCGGGGCGTCGAGGGTCGCGACGGCCTGCCCGTTCTGCTACATCATGATGGACGACGGCGTGAAGGCCGCGGGCAAGGACGACGACGAGGTCAAGGTCGCCGACATCTCGATGCACCTGCTCGACGCCATCGAGAACGGTGAGCGTGAGCGCTACTCGTCCCTGCAGGCCACCGACCTGCACTCCCCCGAGGTGCAGCCCTCTCCCGGCGGCTGATTCGCGGTGGGCGGGAACCCACGTCGGTTTCGGCGTCGTCTCACCTCGGACTCACCGAGGGGGCACCGTGGAACAGGCGTCGAGGACCGAACGCAACGATCGCCAGACCCTGTGGTGGCAGGCATCGCCGTGCCAGGGGGCGTGGTGGCGGGGGTGGCGAGCGCGGCGGGTCCGGGGGGCCGTGCTGGCCGTGCTGTGCGTCATCGCGGCGCTGGCGGCGGGGTGCAGCGACAGCGATGACTCGGCCGACGACGTCGTCGACGAAGTTGCGGACAGCGCCGGAGTCGTCACCACCGAGGTGGGGTCGTTCGACGAAGAGGCCGAGGCGGACGTCGTGGCGAACGATGACGCCGCCGCAGGTGACGTCGAGGACGGGGAACGGTTCGCCGGGGATGCCGACGACGCGACCGACGCCGACGTCGCTGCGGACGAGGTCGCAGAGGAGACGGTGCTGTCCGCCGACGTCGACGACGGGAGCGACGTGGCTTCGGTGCTGGGCGCCGAGGCCGTCCCGATCGTCGATGACCCGGTGAGCCAGCTGGGCCGGTCGATCATCTTCGACGGGTTCGTCGTCGTCGAGGTCGACGACGTCGCCGCAGCCGGCCAACGGGCCGTCACCGAGATCCAATCGCTCGGCGGCATCGTGTTCGGCCAGCAGGCAACCTCGGATCCGACCCCCGAGGCGACCTTCACCTTCAGGGTGCCGCCAGCGGACTTCCAGGCTGCGCTGGCGTCCCTCGGCTCCCTCGGCGTCCCGCTTCGCCAGGAGATCAGCGCCGACGACGTGACCGAGCGCGTCGTCGACCTACGCAGCCGCATCACCACCGCCGAGGTCAGCGTCGAGCGGCTCCGTGGGCTGCTGACCGAGGCGGTGGACTTCGCCCAGGTCGCGGCCCTCGAATCGTCGCTCGTCGAGCGGGAGACGACCCTCGAACAGCTCCGGGGGCAGCTGCGCACCCTCACCGACCGGGTGGCGCTGGCCAGCATCACCCTCCAGCTGACCCAGGGCGCGGTCGAGTCGGCGCTCGAGGTCCTCCACACGGCGGCAGCGGGCAGCGAGCCCGAGCGGTGCCCCGGATCCGACGAGCTCGACGTCGACGAGGGCGACGCGGTGACCATGTGCGTGGCCGTGACCAACGTGGGCGACACCTCGGTCGACCAGCTCGACATCAGCGATCGGACCTTCGACCTGGGTGTCGATGACGTCGTCGTCACCGAGGGCGATCTGGCATCACCTCTGGCGCCAGGGGAGCGGATCGTGGCCGCCTACGTCGTCGAGGCGTCGCCCGACCCGAGCCGCCTGGTGGTCGACGCCCGACCGGTCGATGTCGAGGGGGTTGCGCTGCCTTCCGCCGTCGCGGTGCAGATCCAGGGACCGCTGCTCTCGGTCGACGCCGACGACGCCTTGCCCGGCTTCGCTGAGTCGGTCGGCAACGGGTGGGATGCGCTGCAGCGCATCACCGCTGCAGTGCTCGTGGTGGTCGGGGTCTTGGTACCGTTCCTGTGGCTCGTCCCGCTCGCCGCCTTGGCGTGGGTGGCACTGCGCCGGCGGTCCTCGGGGCGCACGCCGTCGCCGACCTCTGAGCCGGCCGGCGCCACCGGTCGCGCCTGAGGCCGCCCGTCCCGGCGGGACACGTTCAACGCCCGTCCCGGCGGGATAGGGTCCAGCGCCCGTCCCGGCGGGATAGGGTCCGGCGCCGTGCGCATCGTGGTGACCGGGGGCAACAGCGGCATCGGCCGGGCGACCGCACTGCGCCTCGCCCGTTCGGGCCACCAGGTCATCGCCACGGCCCGCGACCCCAGCCGGGCGACCAAGTTGGTCGAGAGCGCAGAGGCCGAGTCGCTGGCCGTGACCGTGCAGCGCCTCGACGTCAGCGACGACGCCTCGGTGTCGGCCGCCTTCGACCAGATCCTGGGTGCCGGCGATGTCGACGTGTTGGTCAACAACGCCGGCATCGGCTCGAACTTCACCTTCGAGGACGCCCCGATGGACGAGTGGCGATCGGTGTACGACACCAACGTGTTCGGACCGGTGCGCTGCACGCAGGCGGTGCTCGGCCACATGCGTCAGCGGGGCCGTGGCCACGTGTGCATGGTGTCGTCGGTGGTCGGACGCTTCGCCTCGATCGGCCAAGCCGTCTACACGTCGTCGAAGTGGGCGATGGAGGGCTACAGCGAGGTCCTCGCCCTGGAGGTCGCTCCCTTTGGCATCGACGTGTCGATCGTCGAACCCGGGGTCACCCGCACCGCCATCCTCGCCAAGAACACGACGTGGCCAGAGGGCGCCTACGACGACGCCTACCGGCGGATGTTCGCCATGTACGCCGCGCTGATCCCCGGCGCGCCCGAGCCCGAGCTGACCGCCGAGATCATCGAGGCCGCCATCGGTTCAGACGGCTCGCAACTGCGGTGGCGCTCGGGTCCTGACGCCGAGGCGCTCATCAGCGCCCGGCACGACATGGACGACGCCGAGCTCCTCTCGCTGGCCACCGCCGACGAGGACGCCTACATCGAGGTGTGGCGGGAGCGCTTCGGCATCGATCTCGCTCCCGGCTTCGCCGCACCGCCACCCGCCTGAGCTCGGCCCGTCACCGGCCGGTAGGTTCGGCGCCGGTGATCCTGTCCGACCGCAGCCTGCGCACCCAGCTCGCCGCCGGTCGCATCTCGATCGAGCCCTTCGACGACGCCAACGTGCAGCCGTCCTCCATCGATCTCACGCTGTCGCCGAGCTTCCGGGTGTTCTTGAACCACACCAGGGGCGTCATCGACGTGCGCGAGGACGTCTCGGACCTGACCGAACCCGTCGAGGTCGACGGCGATCGGGCCTTCATGCTGCACCCCGGTGAGTTCGTGCTGGGAGCGACCGCGGAGACCGTCGGCGTGCCCGACGACCTCGTCGCACGACTCGAGGGGAAGTCGTCGCTGGGGCGCCTCGGGTTGCTGATCCACTCGACGGCGGGGTTCATCGACGCCGGCTTCTGCGGCCAGATCACCCTCGAGCTGTCCAACGTGGCGACCCTGCCGATCACCCTCTACCCCGGCATGCGGATCGGCCAGATCAGCTTCTTGCAGATGACGACCCCCGCCGACCGGCCCTACGGCTCGCCGGGACTGGGCTCGAAGTACCAGGGCCAACGCGGGGCGACGGCCTCTGAGGGCCACCGCAACTTCGGCTGAGCGACGCCGGGTCCAAGAGGTCGTACCACTCGGCGGCCTGACCGTTCAGGGTGCCGTCGACGACGGCGGCGGCTGGTCAGCCCGCCGGTCGATCTCGTGGTGGCCCGCGGGGTGGCGGCTGCCGGCGTGGTCGAACGGGAGGGGGCTGTCGACGACGAGGCGCTCACCGGTGACCCTGACCGACAGCGGTCCGGCCGGCGTGGGCGCGCTGCCCTCGGCCCAGTCGAGGTGCCCGAGGGCCGGCTCGACGGCGGCGACGGCGAACCCCGGGGCCGCCGGACGAATCCCCAGCACCGTGGTGATCAGGTCGCGGGTCGGCGTCGAGGACCAGCCGTGACAGGTCGTCCCGCTGAACCAGGTCTCGCCCCACGACGTCGGCGAGCGATCGAGCAGCCACCGCCAATCGAGGCAGGCCTCGGCGACCAGATCGGCCCGCCCGGCGGCGACGAGGGCGTCGTGGACGACGTAGCGGAAGAAAGGCTGGGCCCGTACGACCTGGCGGTCCACGTCCCACCACGGCTCGGGGGGACCGGTGAACAGGTACGACCCGCCAAGGGGCGATTCCGAGCCCGGCGGCGCCGGTCCGTCCGGCACCGAGAACGTGGCGTGGACGAGGTGGTCGGCGTCGGTGAGCACCTCGGTGAGGCGGGCGTGGCGGTCCGGCGGGGCGACACCGCCGACGATGACTGCGGCCTGGGCGTGCTGGGAGGCCGCCGGGTGGGGGGCGCCGTCGACGAGCCGGTCGACGTAGCGGCCCCTGGCTGGGTCCCAGCAGCGCTCGATCCCGGCGGCGAGCCGTTCGTGGCGGCGGCGGGCGCGCCGGGCGGTGCCGTGGTCGCCGAGGTGCTCAGCCATCTCGGCCACCTCGACGAGCGCCCTGGCCCACAGACCGGCCAGGACGGTGCTGGTGCCGTCGGTGCGCACCGATGCCCAATCGACGATCACCCAACCGGGCACGTCGGTCGGGACGCCCCGGTCGTCACAGAACGGGTCGAACCACTCACACACCCCGGCCGCGACCCGCACGAGCGGGGCGAGGGCCTCGTCGTCGTCGACGTGGCGGAACAGGTTCCACACCGAGTGCACCCAGTGCAGCGCCCAGTCGGGGATGATCGACAGATCGCTGACCTCGAGGTCCCCGGCGACCGCCATGGGCAACATCCCGTCAGGACGGGGGGCGGCGGCCAGCACGGGGTGCCAGCGGGCCAGCGACCAGTCGTCGTTGGTGGCCAGATCGACCATCTGGTGCACGACCGAGTCCCCGGTCCAGGCTCGCTGCTCGCGGGTGGGGCAATCGACGTAGGCGTCCAGCGAGCAGGCCGTGACGGTGCGCCGACCGATCTGCCAGATGCGATCGAGTCGCTCGTCCGAGCAGGCAAGGCTGTGCCCACCGGTGACCGGATGCAGCCGCTCGCGCACCGTCGCGGTCCGCAGCACCGCATCCTGCTCGCTGCGCCAGCGCAGACCTCGCAACCCGTAGACGTCGACGCTCTCGACGGCGCTGTCGTCGTAGGGCCCGCCGACGGTGACGGCGAGGGCGGCGTCGTGTTCGTCGGGCGCGGGGCGCCCGGCGTCGTCGAGTCGCTCGGCCACCTCCACGGTGACCGTCGAGCCGGGCGGACCGACGACGTCGAGCACGAGGGTCCCGACGACGACCTCGTCGGTGGCCAGCGCATCGTCGCCGTGCGGCGCGAGCGTCCGGTCACCCCGGATCGGACGGGTGAGGGGACGCCCGGCGAACGGGCCGACCGGGTGGGTCGGGGGGCCGGCCGAGCCGGAAGCGCCGAACACGTGGGCGCGTCGCACCACCACCGGGCGGGCGCGGTCCGCCGGCGCCGAGGCCCGGGCCGGGGCCGGGGCCGGGGTGCGCAACGTCTCGGTGCCCCGGCCCGAGATGCCACCCCCCGGCGTCGCTGACCACCCGTCGAGCACCATGCCGGTCCACGTCGCGTCCGAACCCACCACCTGAGCACCGCCGACGTGGAGCTCGACGGCCACCGCCCCGTGGCGCAGATCGCTCGACCCCGGGGGAGGGGGCGACCAGGCCGTCGCCTCTGGATCGAAGGTGGCGAGCACCGTCACCTCGTTCTCGCCTCGACGCAGGACGGTGGCGACGTCGGCGTCGTCCCACCGTGCCCTGGCCATCGATGCGCGCACCGGGCCGGCGCCGATCGACCGGCCGTTGATCGACCAGCGGGCTCGTCCCACGACCGCCAGCCGAACCGGGGCCACCTCGGGGAGCTCGTCGATCTCGAACCGACCGCAGATCGCCACGGTGTGTCGCCGATCAGACGGCGCATCCGCCGCCCACACCCACCGCGCGTGCCATGCCCCCGGGGGGAACGCACCGGGCTCGCAGGGAGGGAGGGGTTCGATGACCAGATCGTCCCACACCGCCCCGGGGTGCGACGCCAGCTCGGACTGCCGGCCAGGGTCGGCGCTGCTATCGTCGCCGAACCCTGCGGGTGTAGTTCAATGGTAGAACATCAGCTTCCCAAGCTGAGAACGCGAGTTCGATTCTCGTCACCCGCTCCAGGCGCCCGGACCGCCCATCGAGACGCGGACCAACGGCATAAGGTGCACCTCATCATGAGTGTGCAGCTGCCCCGACCGAGCGGTCACCCGTGGGACCGTCCGGTGATCGTGACCGGCGCCGCCGGCTTCATCGGATCCCACCTCGTCGATGCGCTGCTCGACCAGGGCGCCACGGTCTACGGCGTCGACGACCTCGACCCCTGGTACGACGTCGAGCAGAAGAGGGCGAACCTAGCGCCCGCCTCCGCCAACCCCCGTTTCCGCTTCCTCCAGGCGAGCGTCACCGATCGTTCGCTGCGGTCGTGGTGGCACGAGGCGTCGACGGTCTTCCACCTCGCCGGTCGACCCGGCGTCCAGGACTCCTGGGGCTTGCGCTTCGGCGAGTACGTGCAGCGCAACGTCACCGACACCAACGCCGTCCTCGACGCTGCGCTGCACGCCGGTGTCGACCGGGTCGTGCTCGCGTCGAGCTCATCGATCTACGGCCACCAGGGCGCCGCGGACGAGGGGCGCGCTCCCCGGCCCATCAGCCCCTACGGGGTGACGAAGTTGGCGGCCGAGCAGCTGGCTGGGGTGTACGGCGCCCGAGGCCTCGACGTGACCTGTCTCCGCTACTTCACGGTCTTTGGCCCGCGCCAGCGTCCTGACATGGCGATCCGCCGCCTCATCGAGGCCACCGGTTCCGGCCCGGCGTTCGTGCGTCGGGGCAGCGGCGAGCAGCGACGGGAGTTCACCTACGTCGCCGATGTCGTCGCTGCGACCCTGGTCGCGGCCCACGCCCCCGGCGTCGTCGGTCGCTCGCTCGATGTCAGCGGCGGGGTGACGGCCTCGCTCAACGACGTCGTCGGACTCGTCGAGGAGCTCACCGAACGTCGGGTCGACATGGTGAGCACCGCCGGCGCCGACGGCGACCCCCCGACCGTCGCCGCCGACCTCTCGGCCGCCCGAGCTGAGCTGGGATGGGAGCCGAGGTGGACGTTCACCGCCGGCCTGGCCGCCCAGCTCGAGTGGCACGCCAACGACGGGACCCGTCCTCGGTGGTCGGTCCCGCCATCGCCATGGCGGGCTGATCGGGTCGTGGCCGCCGGTCGCGCCCCGACACCCGCCAGGCGACCGCAGCACTGGCGAGCAGCGCCACCGTCCAGACCCACGAGCCCACCCAGTCGGTGACACCCGGGTCGCGCAGATCCGGGAACAGCGTGGACCACCACCGACGCCCGGGGTTCGAGGTCGACTCGAAGTCCACGATGATCGTGTTGCGACCCGTCGAGGCCTCCACGACGAGCCACAGCCAGCCAGCCGAGCCGAGCAGCGATCCGACGACGATCGGCGCCACCAACGCTCGGACTCGATCGGCCAGCACGGCGATGGCGACCACGACGACGGGCAGCACCACGACGACCTGACGCCCCGGCCACCACCAGCCCTGCATGGTGAGCGCCACCCAGGTGGCGACCGCCCAGCCGGCGAGCACCGCAGCCACCAGCAGTCGTGCCCCGCGCTGGGGCGAACGGGCCATCGCCGCCACTGCGGCCGGGATGACCAGCAGCGACGGGGTCCAGGCGCCGAGCCCGAAGCCCCGGTCGACGAGCAGCCCCACGAGACGACGCGTCCGGGCCAGGTAGTTCGGGTCGCTGCCGAGCACCTGCAACTCGCCGTCGACGAAGTGGTCTCCGGCGGCGTAGACGGTCCACCCGCCGTAGATGCGCTGGTGGACGACGACGTACACCAGCCCGGCGACGGCGAGCGACGTCGCCACCGTGATCGCCCGACGCCGGTCCTGACCCCACAGTCGCCAGAGCAGCCCGATCGCCAGGACCGCAGCGACCGTGGCGTACTTGACGGCCAGCCAGGGCAGGGCGACGACCGCCGTGGTGACGACCAGCAGCGCCCGACGGTCGAGGCGGCCGGCCAGCGCGCCGACGCCGGCGACGACGCACAGCCCGGCCGGCAGCTCGGGGTAGACCTGGGTGGCATAGGAGGTCAACGGCGGGGCGACGAAGCACGATGCCACCACCGGGGTCGCCACGCCGAGGGGCACGCCGAAGCGCCGCACCGCGACCCAGAGCGTGACCGCTGCCGCCGACGCGCCGATCGCGGCCAGCGCCGCCTTCGCCGCCGGCCAGCCACCGAGACGCATCGGGACCGCCAGCAGCGCCGGCAGCAGCGGGTCGTGGGGGCTGATGCGTTGACCTGCATCGTCCAGGTCGATCGTCTGTGGGTTCAGCTCGACCTCGTGGAACGCCAGGTACTCCTCGGCTGCGATCTCATCGCTGATGTCGAGGTCGAAGTCGGTGCCGAGGCTGAGGGCGCTGAGGAGGTACTGCGGCTCATCAGCGCTGGTGCGGGCGCCATCGGTCGCCCTCGCGTCGAGCGCCGCCAGGGCGACGGCGAAGGTGAGCCCGCCGACGAGGAGGAGTGCCCGTCGAAGGTTCACCACCCGGTCGGCCGGCCCAGATCGGACCGACTGCGAGGTCATCGCCGATGACAGACGCCAACCGGGCGCTCGGTCGGCGCTGGCCGACGAGCGGTCAGGCCGTGGCGGCGGTCAGGTCGGTCGTCGTCACGAGGATCCGCGCCGCTGAGGAGGCGCTGATCCCGATGACACCGCCGTCCTCCATCGACAGGGTCGTGGTGCCGTCCGGCGCCAGTGACACGACCGTCCCACGACGCCCCGGCATGACCCCACCCTCCTCCAGGTAGGCGAGCTCGCCCGGCTGGAACTCCAGCTCCTCGGGGATCCGTTGCACGACGAACCCGCAGCGCAGCGCCATCGCGCTCACCGCACGAGCACCGACGGGCGGCGCGTAGTCGGCACCCGGGATGGGGTTGCCGTGGGGACAGGTGTTCGGGTCGCCGAGCACGCGGACGAGCGCCGCCTCGACAGCCGGTGAGATGACGTGCTCCCAGCGGCCGGCCTCGTGGTGCGCATCGGCCCAGCTCAGCTCGAGCATGTCGGTGAGGAATCGTTCGGCCAGCCGGTGGCGGCGCACCACCGTCATCGCCAGCTGGCGACCCTCCTCGCTGAGGGAGATGACGGCGCTGTCATCGATCTCGACGATGCCCTCGCGCTCCATGCGCCGCACCATCTCCGAGACCGCCGGGCGCGACACCCGCAACCGTTCGGCGATGCGGGCCTGGATGACCTCGACGCCGTCCTCGGCGAGCTCGAAGATCGTCTCGCTGTACTCCTCGAACGCCGGGTGGTGCTCAGCGGGCGTGTACGGCATCCGCGGAGGATACCAGCGCCACGAGACGTCAGGGGGGCCCGCCTGGTGCCGATAGGACACCCTGCCACGATCGTCGACGGTCCTGACGACGCACCCGGGAGAGGAGGTGCGCCGCAACGCACCGGGCGCTGGCGTGGGGTGGCACCTGCTGGGGTTCGGCCGGCCGGCCCGGCGTGCGGCGCTGGTACCGTCCGCGGCGCCCGGCGTGGGAACAGGAGGGGACGTGTTCCGAGCCCGGTCGCAGTCGATGGCGTTCGCCGTGCTCGTCGCCAGCTCGGTGCTGACGTCGTCGAGCCCGGCGGCCGGTTCCGCACCGCACGACCCGACGCCGGTGACCGCATCGGACGATCCGACGTCGGCTGACGCTCTGACGTTGGCCGAGCGTCACGCTCCGGTCGTCGTCTTGAAGGCGCAGTCCGGCCCGTGTGACCCCGACGGCGAGCCGTTCGCCCCCATGCCCGTCGACGTCGTGCTCGACAACGACGACGTCACGCTGCGCCAGGCCGGCGAAGGTGACCCCGTGGTCCGTCGGGGCCCGACGGCCTCGGACCTGCACGGGCGCGGCCAGGGCTTCTTCCTCGACTTCAACGGGCTCACGCTCGACCCCGGGTGCGTGTACGAACAGGACTACGACACCTACACCGAGGGCGTGGACCCGGTGGTCTACGCGCGCGTCGTCAGCCAGCCCGACGCACCCGGCCAGCTCGCGCTCCAGTACTGGTTCTACTGGTACTTCAACGATTGGAACAACAGCCACGAGAGCGACTGGGAGTTCATCCAGGTGCTCTTCGACGCCTCGTCGATCGAAGAGGCCCTCGAGACCGACCCCACCGCTGTCGGCTACGCCCAGCACGAAGGCGGTGAGCGGGCCTCCTGGGAGGGCGACAAGCTCCAGCGCGACGGCACCCACCCGGTCGTGTACCCCTCGGCCGGCTCCCACGCCAGCTACTTCGAGTCGTCGACGTTCCTCGGTCGCAACGGCACTGAGGGGTTCGGCTGTGACACCACCCGGGGCCCGTCGGTCATCACACGACCCGGCGTCGTCATGCTCCCCGACACCGCCGACGCGGCCGACGAGTTGGCGTGGATCGACTTCGCCGGTCGCTGGGGCGAACGACAGGCGGGCGTCTTCGACGGACCCACCGGCCCCAGCACCAAGACGCGGTGGACTGACCCGATCGGCTGGCACGACGACCTCCGTCCGGCGAGCGTGACCATCCCCGGGGGGGCCGAGAGCAACGAGACCATCCTCGACACCTTCTGCGACGTGGTCGCGTTCGGTTCTGACCAGCTCCGCCTCGCCCAGCGGTCGCCGGTGCGCACGGTGGTGATCCTGGCGGTGGTGGGCCTGTTGGCCCGCTCGATCGCAGCGCGCACGTCGTGGTCGAGCGTCCCTGCCACCCCGCTGCGTCGGCGTCGACGCACCGGCCAGATGATCCGCGGTGCCTTCGAGTCGTACTGGACCTCCAGAGGCGCCATGATCGGCGTCGCGCTCGCCTACCTCCCGGCCGCGACGGTCGTCGGGATCGTCGCTGCCGCCACGGACTTCACGGCCGGACAGGCCGTCGCCGGCGCCCTCACCAGCGTGATGGTCGTCGTCGCCGCTGCGTGGATCGCTGCGTTCTGGCACCTCGCCAGCGACGATCACGATCAGGCGTTCACCGGCGCCGTGGCGCTCGTCGTCCACCAGCTGCCCCAGCTGATCGCCACCATCGCCCGGGCTGCCATCATCGTCATCGTCTTGGCCGCGACCGTCGTCGGCGTGCCCTGGGCGATCCGCCAGGCCGTTCGCTACCAGTTCGTGATCCCTGTCGTGATCACCGAGCACCGCAGCGGCGCCGACGCCTTGGCCCGCAGCAGCGAGCTCGTGCGCGCAAGGTGGTGGAGGACGGCGCTCACCTTGGCGCTGTTCTCCGCGCTCGCCGCGCTGATCAGCACCGCCACGCAGCTCGTCTTGCTCGTCCTGTCCGACGGGGCGCCGCTGTGGGCCTATCTCGCCGGCTCGTTCACGGCCCTCGGGCTCGTCGTGCCGCTGGTCGCCTCTCCCGCCGTCTTCTTGTACGGCGACGCCGCCGCCGACCGAGCAGACGACGGGCAGGCCGATCCCCACGACCCCGCTGAGCTCGAACGAGCCCGGGTCTGAGCACCCGAGCCCGCAGCGGGTCAGGAGAGCTCGAACGCTGGTCATGGGGCGGTCGGCCTTGAGGCTGAGGGGCGACGGCCGACTGAGCGTCGGAGCGGTCGAGCTCGTCGCCGCCGATGCGACAGAACGGGGAGCCCCACACATGCCCAACACCGGTGCCGCTGCGGCCGACCGAGCCGACCGAGCCGACCACGACCCCGCCGGGGGCCGCGACCTCCGTGAGCTGGCCGGCATCGTGGCCGCGGTCGACCGGTCCCAGGCTCTCATCGAGTTCGACCTGGACGGCACCATCCGGTCGGCCAACCAGAACTTCCTCGACCTCGTGGGGTACAGCGCTGAGGAGGTGGTCGGCCGGCACCACCGGATCTTCTGTGATCCCGAGTACGCGACCTCAGAGGAGTACGCCCAGTTCTGGGAGAAGATCTCGGCGGGGCTCCACCACGCCGGCGAGTACAAGCGCTACGGCAAGGGTGGCGGCGAGATCTGGATCCAGGCCACCTACAACCCGATCCTGGGCGCAGACGGCGCCCCGGTCGGGGTCGTCAAGCTCGCCACCGACATCACCCAGCGCAAGCGCACGAACGACGAGGTCGGCGGGAAGATGGCCGCCGTCGACCGGGCGCAGGCCGTGGCCGAGTTCGACCTGGCCGGCAAGCTCACCGGGGCCAACGACAACTTCTTGGACCTGATGGGATATCGCGCCGAGGAGATCATCGGCAAGCACCACCGCATGTTCTGCGAGGCCGACCTCGTCGACTCCTTCGAGTACCGGGAGTTCTGGGAGCGCCTCACCGCCGGTCGGTTCGAGTCCGGCGAGTACAAGCGCATCGGCAAGAACGGCAAGGAGGTCTGGATCCAGGCCACCTACAACCCGATCCTCGCCGACGACGGCACCCCCCTCAAGGTCGTCAAGTTCGCCACCGACGTCACCGCCGCCAAGCTCGCTGCCGCCGAGACCGACGGCAAGATGGCTGCTCTCGACCGGGCCCAGGCCGTCGTCGAGCTCGACCTGGACGGCACCGTCCTGGCGGCCAACGAGAACTTCCTCAGGCTCCTGGGCTACTCAGCCGAAGAGGTCGTGGGCAAGCACCACCGCATGTTCTGTGATCCCGAGCACACCCAGACCGAGGCGTACCGGATGTTCTGGGAGCGCCTCGCTGCTGGTGACTTCGACTCCGGTGAGTACCAGCGCGTCACCAAGGACGGGCGGCCCGTGTGGATCCAGGCCACCTACAACCCGATCCTCGACCTCGACGGCGAGCCGTTCAAGGTCGTCAAGTTCGCCACCGACGTCACCGAGACCAAGCTGCACAACGCCGAGGTCGTCAGCCGGATGCAGTCGGTGGATCGCAGCCAGGGCGTCATCGAGTTCGACCTCGAGGGCTACGTCCTCGCCGCCAACGACAACTTCCTCGCCGCCATCGGGTACTCACGGCGAGAGATCGTCGGGCAGCACCACAGCACGCTGTGCACCGAGGAGTACAAGCGCTCCGAGGAGTACCGCGACTTCTGGCTGCGCCTCGCCAAGGGTGAGTTCATGACAGGCCGCTTCCACCGTGTCGGCAAGTTTGGACGTGACGTCCACATCCAGGCCTCGTACAACCCCATCTTCGGCATGGACGGCGTGCCGACCAAGGTCATCAAGTACGCCTATGACATCACCGTCCAGGTCGAGCGCGAGCGGCGCATCTCGGCGACGACCCACGCCATGACCGCAGCGGTCAACAACCTGGCCGGGTCGATCGTCGCCATCGGCGAGAGCTCGACCTCGGCGACCGGCCTGGCCGCCCAGACCCAGAGCAACGCCAGCGAGGGACTCGAGGCCCTGCGAGCGGCCCTCGAGTCGATCGCTCGCATCGAGGAGTCGTCCCACGCCATCGGCGAGATCGTCCGGGTCATGGGCGACATCGCCAACCAGACCAACCTTTTGGCCTTCAACGCCTCGATCGAGGCAGCGCGAGCCGGCGAGCAGGGCGTCGGCTTCTCGATCGTCGCCGACGAGGTCCGCAAGCTCGCCGAGCGGTCCTCAGAGGCCGCTCGAGAGATCGGCAAGCTCGTCGAGGAATCGGCCAAGCGGGTTGCGCACGGCTCTGAGGTGTCAAGGGCGGCCGAGGACGCCTTCGACCGCATCGCCGACAGCGTCAGGAGCACGACCGAGGCGATCCGCACGATCTCTGAGGCCACCGGCGTCCAGCAGTCGGCCTCTGAGGAGGTCAACTCGCTGATCGGGGAGTTGGCCGGCAGCGATGTCAGCTGAGCGCAGCTCCCCGGTCGACGTGAGCACCTCGCGCACCTTCGGCCTCGTGACGCTGGGCGCCATGGGTGTCGCCCTCCCGGTCTCGCTGCTGCGAGAGGTCGTCCCCTGCCCGGCGCAGCTGTCCATCGTGCCCGCGACCCGTCCCGAGGTGCTCGGCGCCATGGAGCTGCGTGGAGCCGTCGTCCCCATCGTCGACGTCCGGGCCGGGCTGGGTGCTGACACCGGCCGATCGTCGCACCAGGTCGTGGTCATCATTGCCGACGGCGAACGGGTGGTCGGGGTGCTGGCCGACGACGTCCGAGGCGTCATCCAGGTCGGCCCCCACGAGGTGTCTGACCTGCGAACCGGAGACGACACCTCGCTGCTGGTGGGCGCCTTCCTCGACCGAGACGGCCAGGTGGTCAGCCTGCTGGACGCCGCCGGCATCCTCAGCTCCCCCGGGCTGCCGACGGTGCAGGACGCCGCATCGGGGGCGGCCCGCTCGGAGAGGGCGGGCCAGTCGACCAGCTCTCGCCGGCGGTACATGGTCGCCCGGTGCGGGACCCACGTGCTGGCCCTCGACGTGGCCCACGTGCACAGCACCACGCCGTGGTCCGAGCCCGGGGAGTCGGTGCTCGCCGGTGACCTGTGCCTCGGCGTCACCGCCTACCGCCACGTCGAGATCCCCGTCATCGACCCGCTCGTCCTGCTCGGGCTGGGCCACCTCGACCCATCCGACGCCCGCTCCCACCTCGTGATGGAGCTCGAGGACGGCTTCGTCGCCCTGGCGCTCGGTGAGCTGCTCGACATCATCGCCCTCACCGACGACGAGGTCCCCCCGCTCGCCGGCGCCGGGTTCGCCCTTCGTCGTCCTGACCTCCTGGCCGGGGTGTCACACGACGACGGGCGCGGGTTGTGCTTCGTGCTCGACGGCAAGCAGATGGCAGCCGATCCCGACCTGGTGGCGCTGTCGTCGCTGAACACCGAGCTCGACGAGGCGGCTGACGCCGCGCTGCACCCCACGGCGGCGGCCGTTCCTCATCTGGACGGACGCCCAGACGGCGAGCGAGTCGTGACGAGGGGCACCGCCCGAGCGGCCCACCTCGCCTTCGCCGCCGGAGCCGACGTCGCCGTCCCGCTCGACCAGATCGCCGAGATCCTGCCGCTGCCGACGACGACCACGCCCACCGCCGTCGGCGGGGCCGTCCTCGGCGTGTTCGTGCACCGCGACGAGACCGTGCCGCTCGTCAGCCTGCCCGTGCTGTTGGGCACCTGGGCGACGGCGAGCGCACCGACCTGCCTGCTGATGGTGGCTGTCGACGGCGGCCGCGTCGCCTTCGCCGTCGACAAGCTGCACACCGTCGGCCCGGTCACCTGGCGCCAGACCCGTGACGACGGCGCGGGCGGACACGACGGGACCTTCCACCGGCCGCTGATCCAGATCGGTGACCTCGAGCACCTGCGCCACGAGCTCGACCTGTGGTCTCTGGCCGTCGAGCTCGTGGGAACGCCGACGCCGCCGACACAGGATGCTGCGCTGTCCGGGGTGAGGTGACCGGCGAGGAACGGTCCTGTGGTGGTCGGGGATCCGACAGCCGCCAGGCGCTCAGCGCACGCAGCGGTTGGTCATCGAGCCGATGCCCTCGATCGTCGAGGTGATCACGTCGTGGGGTCTCAGGAACACCGGTGGTGTTCGGGCCGCCCCCACCCCGTCGGGGGTGCCGGTGAACACGACATCGCCCGGCTCCAACGTGCAGATCGACGACAGGTAGGCGATCAGGGCGGGCACGTCGAAGATCAACTTCGAGGTGCGACTCGACTGCCGCTCGTCGCCGTTCACCTCGCATCGGATCGCCAGGTCCCACGGGTCGTCGAGGCTGTCGAACGAGACGACGACCGGGCCCATCGGCCCGTAGGTGTCCCGCGACTTGCCGAGATCGAAGTGCGGCGGCGTGGCCGCGAACTGCAGCGCACGATCAGAGACGTCCTGTCCGACGGTGAAGCCGGCGATGTGGTGCTGTGCGTCGTCGCGGTGGATGTCACGACCGGCAGCGCCGATGACCACGACCAGCTCGACCTCCCAGTCAGCCCGATCCGATCGCAGCTCGACGTCGCTGGCCGGACCGCTGAGGCAGCTCGGGAACTTCGTGAAGACCAGGGGGGTCTCAGGCGGCTCCCGCTCGGTCTCCTCGATGTGGTCGGCGTAGTTCAGCCCGACGGCGAAGCAGTTGCGGGGCCGGGGCACCGGCGGGCCGACGGCACCGGCCGTCAGCGCGTCATCCAGGTTGCCGCTCGCGTCCCGGCGCTCGGCCTCGGCCGCCAACCGGTGGAGCACCTCCACGTCGGCCAGCGCTCCCATCGGGTCGACCGGCCCACCGAGGGACTCGAGATCGTGCACACCGCCGCCGCTGTCGATCAGCGAGGCCCGTGACGCGATGTTGGCGAGTCGAAAGGTCATCTGGGCTGCGATCCCCCCTGTGGCGGCGGCGCCGACGTTAGGCCCCCGGTCGGCGTCGGCGCCTGGGCCTCGGTCGGGTCAAGGGCTCGGGTGGGCCGGGTACGTGGCCGGCTAGCTTCAGCCGCCGGACGAGCCGAAGGGCTCGGTTCGGCGCAGGCCAAGGCGGTAGGGGGGCATCGTGGCGGTGCGAGTCGACGACGACGGGCACGTCCGGGTGCTCACCATCGATCGTCCGGCGGTCCGCAACGCCGTCGACGGTCCGACGGCGTCGCAGCTGTTCGACGCCTTCGTCGACTTCGACGCCGACGACGACCTCTCGGTCGCCGTGCTCACCGGGGCCGACGGCACCTTCTGCGCCGGTGCTGACCTGACCGCCATCGCCGACGGGCGGGGCAACCGGGTCGGCGACGAGGGCGCCGATGCGATCGTGGGGACCCTCGGCCCCATGGGCCCGACGCGCCTCGTGCTCGACAAGCCCGTCATCGCTGCGGTCGAGGGGTTCGCCGTGGCCGGCGGCCTCGAGCTCGCCGTGTGGTGCGACCTGCGGGTGGCGGCCGCTGACGCCACCTTCGGGGTGCTCTGCCGTCGGTGGGGCGTGCCACTGGTCGACGGGGGGACGATCCGCCTGCCCCGCCTGATCGGTGAGTCCCGCGCCGTTGACCTGATCCTCACCGGACGCGCGGTGGGGGCTGTGGAGGCCGAGGCGATCGGCCTGGTCAACCGGGTCACAGATCACGGCGCTGCGCTTCCCGCTGCCATCGAGCTCGCCGACGCCATCGCCGCGTTCCCCCAGCGATGCGTGCGCAGCGACCTGACCTCGGTGCGCACGGGGGCCGGCGCCAGCCTGGGTGAGGCGCTCGCCGCCGAGGCCCACATCGGGCTGTCCACGATCCGTTCGGGGGAGACCCACGCCGGCGCCACCCGCTTCGCCGAGGGCGCAGGCCGCCACGGCGCCTTCTGATGCTTGCACCCGCCCGGTGTCTGTGAACCCCGCCGGCCCCGTGCTCCTGCGTCGATGAGCGACCTCGCGCGTCTCGGCTCCGAGGTGACCTCGTCCCCGAGCGGCAAGACTGGACCCATGGACGACGCCGCGACCGCCCCCACCCGAACGCCGACACCCGCCGAGGCGGCCTGCCCGATCCCCCAGCCGCTGCTGCCCCCGGCCGAGCTGACCCCTGAGCTCACCGAGATGGTGGCCAAGGGCGTCGACGAGCGCTGGGTGCGCCAGCTCGGCCACGCCCCCGAGATCCTCGTGGCCTGGACCAAGGCCTACTGGCCGTTCCTGTTCGGTGGGCGCATCGAGTCCCGCACCAAGGAGGTCGCCCGCCTCCGCATCGCCCAGCTGAACGGCTGCCACTACTGACTGCACGGCCGCTTCGCCGACCGGTCCGGTCGGCCCCTGGTCACCGACGAGCTCGCCCACGCCGCCCAGACCGGCGAGGTCGATGGCACGGAGTTCTCCGAGCGTGAGCGGCTCGCGGTCCGCTACGCCGAGCGGATGCACGAACACGCCGACACCCTCAGCGACGAGCTGCTGGCCGAGGTGCGCGCTGCGTTCGATGACGGCGAGTTCATCGAGCTCGGCTACGTCGTCGCCCAGTTCATCTCGATGGGCCAGTTCGTCCGGCTGCTCGGTGTGCCCAACCCCGACGTCATCAGCAGCGACGCCACCCCTGGCTAGCTAGCGACCGGTCACGCGGGCGGCGACGCCGGTGCCGGCGCCGAGGTCCCGCAGGGCGCTGGTCGCCGGGAAGAGGTGACGGGTCAAGAGGTCGCCGATCTCTGATCCCGTGAGCTCGAAGATGTCGCGCTCGTCGTGGGCGGCGACGCCGTCGACCGGGGACGAGCCGTCGTCGAGTCCACCGGCGTGGGCCATCGTCCACCGCGCGAACCGTCGGTGTTCGATCGGCTCGAAGCTCAACAGGTCGACACACGAGTGGCGGTCGTCGCACTGGATGCGCTCGAACACGGCCTCGATCGCCTCATGGGTGCCCTCGAGGACCTGGGCGAAGCACCCCCTGTGGAACATGAGGGCCCCCGTGACACCGACCGCGGCGTTGTTGCGTCGAGAGGTCCGGAGGATCTGGGCGACGTGGCCGTCGATCTCGGTCGGCGTGCCGATCAACTCGTTGCGGCTGATGTAGACGATGCAGTGCAACGGGCTCATGGTGCGGTCCTCCGTCGGTCGTCGATGGTGGCTTGGGGTCCAGGCGCCGACGGGGTTCGCTGGGTGGGCAGCGGCCGGCGCAGGAACGGCTCGATGTCTCCACAGGACATCGGCTTGGCGAAGAAGTAGCCCTGCACCTCCGAGCAGCCCTGCTCGACGAGCTCTCGGTAGTGCTCGTCGGTCTCGACGCCCTCGGCGACGGTGGTCATGCCGAGGCTGGAGCCGAGCGTGACGATCGATCTGACCAGCGCCTCTGAGCGATCGGTCTTCTCTCCCCGGATGAACGACTGGTCGATCTTGATCGTCGAGAACGGGAAGCTGTTGAGGTAGCTGAGCGAGGAGTACCCGGTCCCGAAGTCGTCCAGCGCGACGCGCACGCCCAGGTCGCGCAGCTCCCAGAGGCTGGCTGCGGTGCCGGCGGTCTGCTCGAGCAGCACCGACTCGGTGATCTCCAGCTCGAGCCGCTCAGGGGAGAGCCCGCTTTGAGCCAGGACGTCAGCGACCATGCCCACGAAGGTGTCACGGCTGAACTGGACCGCCGACACGTTCACGGCGACGACGAGGCCGTCGGGCCAGCGCCTCGCCTCGTCACATGCGGTCTGCAGCACCCACTCGCCGATGCGGTGGATCTCACCGGTCTCTTCAGCGAGCGGGATGAACTCAGATGGGGGGACGTGGCCGAGCGCCGGGTTGTACCACCGCAGCAGCGCCTCGAAGCCAGACACCCGGTGCTCGGTGACGGCGACCTGAGGCTGGTAGACCACCGACAGCTCACCGAGGCCGAGCGCCCGTCGCAGGCGCAACTCGCGCTCGCGCCGCTGATCGGCACGCACCTGCAGGGACGAGTCGAACATCTGCACGCACCCGCGTCCGGCTGACTTGGCGGCATGCAACGCAAGATCGGCATGGCGCAGCAGCGCGTCGATGGGACTGGTGTCGTCGAGGTGCGCGACGCCGACGCTCGCACCGGTGTTGACCTGTTGGCCCTCGATGAGGAACGGGCGGCCGACGAACTCCACGATGCGCTGGGCGACCTTGTCGGCGGACCCGGCCTCGTCGGGGGTGTGGACCACGAGGAACTCATCGCCACCGATCCGACAGACCCGATCATCGTTCTTGCGGACGGCGGCACCGATGCGATCGGCGACCAGCGTCAACAGCTTGTCGCCGGCTGGGTGTCCGAGGGAGTCGTTGACGGCCTTGAAGCGGTCCAGGTCGATCATCAACAGGGCGATCGGTTCCCCAGCGGGCCAACCCTCGAGGATCTGGTTCAGCATGCGCCGGTTCCCGAGACCGGTGAGCTCGTCGCGCGACGCCAGGTCGAGGGTCCACGGATCAGATGCGCCCGCCGGCCCGCCCCCAGAGCCTGCGACCAGCACGAGACGCCGGTCATCACCACCTTCGGCGACGTAGACCTCGAGGTGCTCCCCGGCTGAGCCGAACGACGTCGGGCCGTCCGAGGCCAGGGCCGCGGCGCACCGGGCAGCGACGTCACCGTCGAAGCCGGCGTCGACCTGCGACGCCGCGACCACCTCGACCAGCGACGAGCCCACCGACGAGCCGGCACCACACCCCACCAGGGCATCGAACGCCCCGTTCGCGTCGCGCACGACCCCGTCCAGGTCGACGTGGGCGACGCCCAGCGCCCCCGGAGGGAACCGGCGACGAGGGGCAGACCCGGGCGGGGCAGGTGCGAGCGGAGCGGGCAGCACCCAGACCCATCGGACGACTCAGCTCCGGCGTGAGGAAGGCCTCCGTCGTCCCGAGATGAGCGGTCTGGTGCGACCCGTGCCAGCCCGAGCGGTCACACCGAGCCGTAGTGGCGGGCGACAGCGTCGGGGTAGCTGCGCTCGAAGTAGTTCCAGAGCTGCTCGCCGTAGGTGAGCGGGCGGTGCGCACTCGCCATGTCACCCACCCCCACCGCCGTCTCGTCCCGGCGGGCCATGAACCCCGCCCCGGAATGTCGCGGGCTGGCCGCCACCGCCGCGGCCCGTGCCGGATCGAGCTCGACGGGCTCCAGGGTGGCATCGAGTGACGCCCCGTGGAAGTACCCCGCTGAGGTCCGCTCGCCGACCGAGATCACCCGATGCGGGGTGGCCACCAAGTAGTTCGCCGTCATGGCTTGGAGGACCTCGCCGAGGTTCACGACGAAGGATCCCTTTACGGCCGCCACGTCGACCCAGGCGCCGTCGGGGTCCTGCACCTGCAGCCCGGGGGCCGGGCCGGGGGCCAAGACGGTGAGGAAGCCCGCATCGTGGTGGGCGTTGACGCCGGCACCGCCGCCGGGGGTCGGGGGGTAGTGGATGAACTTGGCCAGCGACATCGGCTGGTCACCGAGACGACGCCGAAGGGCGTCGGAGGCGAGCCCGAGCCCGATCGACAGCGCGTCGAGGAGGCGGTCGGCCAGGGCGCCCAGCTCGGCGAACCAGCGTCGGGTGACCCGGCGGTGACCGGCCAGCACGTCCTCGGGCATCCACTGGTTCGGCCCGAGCAGCCGAAGGTGGGGCGGATCGACGTCGATCGGGTGGGCCGGCCACTCGGTCCAGGTGTCGATCTGCTCGCGCACGTCGACCCGGCCGTTGGTGAGCTCGGCACCGACGGGTTCCCACCCCCGGAAGTGACGGGACCGGCGCTTGTCGATGCGAGCCTTGTCGGCCTCGTCGAGGGCGAAGAAGGCGTCCATCAGATCGAACACGTCATCGACGACGCTCGGGTCGATGCCGTGGCCGCTCACCAGGACGAAGCCGACCTCGTGGCAGATCCGGGTGAGGTCCTCGGCCCGCCGCCGGGCGTCGGGGCCCCCGGTGACGAGCGGGGCGACGTCGAGGACGGGGATCTCGGTGAACGTCGCGCTCGCCACCGCGGCGACGCTATCCGCCTGCGCCTGGGCTCGACAGGGGTCGCCGCCGCTCAGCCGATCGGACCGAGGACCCGGTCGAGGTGATCGTTGCGGAACGTGCCCTGAGGGTCGAGCTCGGCGCGCACCGCGGCGAAGCTGTCCCACCGGGGGTAGCGCTCGCGCAGCGTCTCGTGGGTCTGGTGGTGCAGCTTGCCCCAGTGGGGACGCCCGCCGGCGGCGATCATGATCGCCTCGACCCCCCGGAACCAGTCGCCGTGGGGGATGCCCCGGTACTCGTGCACGGCGATCCACCCCGTGTCACGACCCTGCGCGGTCGACAGGGCGATGTCATCGGCCGCCGAGGCGCGCACCTCGACGGGGAACAGGGGGGGTCGGTCCAGCGTCGAGGCGAACGAGCGCACCTGGGCCAGGGCGTCGGGGACAGCGTCCACGGCCAGGGCGTACTCCATCTCGACGAAGCGGACCCGGCGGGGGCTGGCGAACACCCGGTCGCTGCGATCGATGACCTGGCGGCTGCTCGTCGCCTTGGCGAACGCTGACGCGATGCGGTCGCGCTGGCCGGGGAAGCGCCGCAGCGCCCGCATCGAGAGATCGAGGGCGACGTTCTCGCCGAGCTCCTTGTCGACGAGGTGGCGCCACCTCGACGGGGGCTGGGCGGCCTCGTCGGTGCGGTGGTTGCGCTTGACGAGGCAGCCCCCGCCGCCGGGCACGAAGAACAGCTCGGCGTGGGGGGCGCTGGCGAGGAAGCCCGCCCAGTCGTCCATGACGGCGTCGAGCCCGGTGACCCGCTCGTCGGCGCGCAGCACGAACGCCGGCACGCAGCGCAGTCGGATGCGGGTGATCACCCCGAGGGCCCCGAGGCCGACCCGCCCCACCGAGAACACCTCGGGGTGGGAGTCGGGGTCGCACCACCGCACCTCGCCGGTGCCGGTGACGAGCTCGAAGCCGACGATGTTGGTCGACAGGTTGGGGAGGCGGGCGCCGGTGCCGTGGGTGGCGGTGGCGGTGGCCCCGGCCAGCGTCTGGACGTCGATGTCGCCGAGGTTGGGCAGTGCCAGGTCGAGCTCGGACAGGCGGTCGTTGAGGTCCCTGAGACGGATCCCGGCTCCGACGGTGACCTCACAGGTCTCGAGGTTCACGTCGGTGAGCCCGTCGAGGCGCCCCAGGTCGGTCAGCACGCCGTCGGTGCAGGCGATGGCGGTGAACGAGTGGCCGGCCCCGACCACCTTGACCCGCCCGCCCCGACGGGCCGCCCCCGTGACGATCTCTGACACCTCCTCGGTCGAGCTCGGTGCGCAGATGGCCATGGGCAGGCACCTCTGGTTGCCCGCCCAGTTGGTGAACGTCGGAGGTCGTCGCACAGGGTGCTCCTCTCGGGTGGCGGACGCCGCCGCGGGCCTCGGTGCCGTCGGCCTGCCTACCAGTGGCGCAGGTCGACGGACCAACGATCGACGACCGTGGTGCCCTCGACGACCCACATCTGCTCGTGACGGGCGACGGTCGGGTCGACGTGGGCGGCGTGCAGGTGGACGCGGTCACCGACCGTCCAGGCGCCGAGGTCGTCGGGGGCCAGGGTGACGTGCTCGTCCGAGCAGAACAGCACGCGACCGTGCCCGCCGGCCCAGGACGGGTCGCCGTGATCCATGCCGAGTGCCTTCAACCCGGCGTCGGCGACGATCCACCCCTTCGGGTTCACCGAGATGACGGTGGCCAGCACCGTGAGGGCGAGCTCGAAGGGCAGGTCCAGCTTGGTGTACTGGGTGTCCATCAGCGTGTAGCTGCCGGCCTGGATCTCGGTGCACCACGTGTTGGCGTCGAAGGTGCCGGTGCCCCCACCTGACACCACGTCGCCGCCGACGCGGTCAGCCGCCTCGACCAGCATCGCCATGGCCGCCTCGACCCGCTCGGTCCGCTCGCTGCGATCGGTCACCATCATGAGGTGCCCCTCGTAGCCCATCACGCCACGCACCTGCAGGCCGGCGGCTCGGGCCCGGTCAGCCAGCCGCTCGGCGGTGGCGACGTCACAGCCACAGCGGGGCAAGCCGACGTCGACGTCGATCAGGACCGAGCGGACACCGCCGGCGATCGCAGCGTCGAGGATCGCTTCGGAGTCGACCGCCACCGTCACCCACGCCTCGACGCCGGGTTCTCGCACCAGTCGCCCGAGGCGGGCCACGTCGAGGCTCTCGTTGGCGAGCAGCAGGTCGTCGCCGAGGCCTGCTCGGGCCATGCCCTCGATCTCGCGGGGGGTGGCGGCACAGAAGGCCGAGTGCCCGGCGTCAGCGAGGCGCCGGGCCAGGTCGGTGGACTTGAACGCCTTGACGTGGGGACGCAGGGAGAGCCCGGGCCGGACGGCGTCCATGGCCGCGGTGTTGGCGTCGAGGACCTCGAGATCGACCACCAGCGCCGGGGTGCGGAGATCGGCGACGAACGCGGGGTCCTCGGCGTCGGGCACGGACCGAGAACCTAGTGGTGCGTCGCGTTCGTCCGATTGCGGGAGGTCCCTGGCGGCGGGGGGTCAGCTCTCATCGGGCAGGGCTCGGATGACGTCCATGTCGTCGGGCGGCGTGTCGGGCCCGTAGGCCGCGCTGTACAGGCCCGGGTGCTCGCACGCCCCACGCACCGCGAACAGCACCGACTCGTCCCCGGGGTTGCTCGGCCCCTCGAAGCGGACGGTCTCCTCGATGGTGACCTCACCAGCCGGGGTCTCGGTGTCGCACTCGCCACAGCGCAACCGGGCGCCGGGAGCAGCGCGCAGGTCGGCCGTGAAGCCCTGGCCCTGCAGCCGTTCCATCGCCTCGCGCAGCGTCTCCACGACGCTCGACGTTCCCCGTGCACCCCGTCTCGAAACCCCCCGTCGCGTCGACGGGTGGCGCACCCTCAGGATCGGCCGGTCTCGGCGTCTCGTTCGGCGGGCGCCAGCTCGTCGACGGCGAGGTGGTCCCCCGGGGTGGTGCGGTGCACGGCCCGGAACAGCAGGTGCACGCCGACCGGCAGCGTCAGCACCATGGCCACCGCAGCCACGCCGAGCTCGGCTCCCGCTGACAGCCCCAGCTCGACGGTCGCTCCGGCGGCGACCAACAAGAAGGCGACGGGGCTGGCCTTGCCGGCGGCGTGGAAGCGGGCGTAGGGGGTTTCGAAGCGCAACAGCCCGATGCCGGCCAGCACGGCGATGGCCGCACCGGCCAAGATCAACACGGCGGCGACGGGGTTCACGTCAGGGCTCCTCGTGTCCGGTGCCGCCGGGTGCGCCGGCGTCGTGCAACGCCTCGTGCTCGATGAAGCGGCTGGCTGCCACCGTGGCGGTGAAGCCGATGATGGCGATGACGACGAGCACGACCAGGCTCGAGTCGTCGCCCCCGCCGGCGGCGTGGGTGGCCAGGGCGCACATCAACGAGATGAGGGCGACGTCCAGGGCGACGATCCGGTCGGCCAGCGACGGACCCCGCAGCAGGCGGACCGCAGCGGCGACCCCGGTGACGACGAAGGCGCCGATGGCCACGGCGGCGATCACCTCGGCTGCTGGCGGACAGGGCCGCGGACCGGGGACGTGTCGGGCGGGGGCGTGTCGACCGGGAGGGCTCGACAGGCCAGCTCGGCCAGCTCGATCACGTGCTCGGTGACGGCTCGGCGTCGATCGATGTGCAGCAGGTGGAGGTAGAGCGTGCCGGTGTCGGGATCGGCGTCGACGACCGCGGTGCCGGGGGTGACCGTGACCGCCACGACGAGCAGCAACAGGTGCGCCTCGGTGCCCGTGGGGGTCCGCACGGCGATGATGCCCTCTTCGGTGTGGTCGGTCGGGGTGAGGATCTCGCGGGCGACGCTGATCGTCGACGCCACCAGGTCGAGGGCCACCAGCCAGGCGAAGCGGGCCAGTGGCGCCGGGCGCAGCCCGCCGCGAGCCGGGGTGCCGATGCCGAGGGCAGCGACGCACAGGGCGACGACCAGGCCCGACGCCACGTTGGCGATCGACGCCTCGCCCCACAGCGCCACCCAGGCCACCACGAGCGAGGCGAGGATCACCAGCCCCCGCACGGTGAGCGCCCCACGCCCTCGACGGCGCGCCGTGGTCGTCACCCCAGCACCTCGGTGATGTAGGGCGTCCCGGCCACCAGATCCGAGGCTGCCCGCACGCTCATCTCCCACAACGGACCCGACAGCGCGGCCACCGCGAGGGTGCCGAGCACTGCGGCGGCGGTCGCCCCGTAGGTCACTCGCTTGGTGAACGGGGTGAGCGCATCGGCAGGGGTGTCGGTGGGCGCCCCCCAGAACACCCCCAGCCAGATCTTGGTCATCGACAACAGGGTCAAGGCGCTGCCCGCCAGGGCGACGACCACGATGGCGGTCGAGGCCTGGGCGATTCCGGCGTCGATGAGGGCCAGCTTGGCCACGAACCCCGAGAACGGCGGCAGACCGGCCAGGCTGAGGGCGGGCAGCGCGAACATCACCGCGATCCACGGGCGACGGGCCGCCAGGCCCCCGATGCGGTCGAGGGCCGAGGTGCCCTGGTCGTCCTCGATGAGGCCGCCGACGAGGAACAGCACGGTCTTGACCGGGATCTGGTGGACCAGGAAGAGGATCGCCCCGGCCACGCCTGCGACCGAGAACAGGCCGAGTCCCATCAGCATGTAGCCGATCTGGCTGACGATGTGGAACGACAGGATGCGCTTGACGTCGTCCTGGGCGAGGGCACCGGCCACCCCGACGACCATGGTGACGCCGGCCAGCACGAGGATGACCCCGCCGAGGTCGTCCATCCCGGTGAGGGTGTGGAACCGGATGAGGGCGTACACACCGATCTTGGTGAGCAGCCCGGCGAACACGGCGGTGATCGTCGTGGGAGCGGTCGGGTAGCTGTCGGGCAGCCAGCTGAAGAGCGGGAACATGGCCGCCTTGGTGCCGAACACCACGAGGAACCAGGCGCCGATGCCGAGGCGGACCCCGTCGGACAGCTCGGGCACCCGCTCGGCGAGCAGGGCCAGGTTCACCGTCCCGGTGGCGGCGTAGACGATGGCCAGCCCGAGGAGGAACAGCGTCGAGGCGAACAGGTTCATGACCACGTAGGTCATGCCGCTGCGGATCTGGTCGCGGCGGCCCCCGTGGGTGAGCAGGACGTAGCTCGAGACCAGGATCAGCTCGAAGGCGACGAACAGGGTGAACAGGTCGCCGGTGAGCACCGCCAGCGACACGCCCGAGGTGAGCACGAGCAGGACCGGGCCGGCGACCCGGGCGTCGGCGGCCCACGCGGTGCGCCGCTGGCCGATGGCGAACACCTCGACGACGAGGATCGTCGCCACGGCGACCACCAGGATCATGGCGGCGAACAGATCGCCGACCAACACGATGCCGAGCTCGGGGTCCCACCCACCGACCCGGGAGGTGATCGTGCCGTCGGCCTCGACCTCGGCGAGCACCACCGCTGCGCACGCCGTGACCACCACCAGAGTGAGCACCGTGATGGCGTCACGGATGCGGTCGTTCGAGACGACGAGGCCGATGGTCGCCCCCAGCATGGGCAGCACCACGACCACGGCGAGCAGGGCGGTCACTTGCGGGCCTGCTCGATCGGGTCCTTCTCGGAGGTGGGAGGCGATCCGGGCTGGGGGTCCGTGGCGACCTGGTGGTCGTCGCGCACCTCGATGCCGTCGTGGGCGGCGAGGTCATCGACGTCGGTGACCGGCGCCCGCTGCGCTGCCGCGCGGCTCACCCGGCGGTCTTCCAGGTCGTCCTCGACCAGATCGTCGCCGGTCAGCACCTGCTGGCGTCGGGCGAGGGCCAACAGGAACAGGGTGAGCCCGAACGAGATGACGATGGCGGTCAGCGAGAGCGCCTGGGGCAGCGGGTTGGCCGCCTCGGCGACGTCGGACCGGTCGGCCAGGGGCGGGTCGCCGGCGGCTCCACCAGCGGCCAACAGGGCGACGACGGCGGCGTGGCCGAGCAGCGACATGCCGAGCACGATGCGGCTCAGCGAGCGGGCGGTGACGAGGTAGGTGCCGACCCCGGCCAACCCGCCGACGATCAGGATCATGGTGGCGCTCACCGTCGCCCGCCCCCCGGGCGGCGACGGCGGCGAGACCCGACCCGGATCGCCGCTGCGGCGCGGGGGGCCGGCTCGGCCAGTTCGCTGGCCCCGAGGCCTTGCAGGACGGCGACGACGAGGCCTACGACGATCAACGTCACCCCGGCGTCGAAGATCAGCGCAGAACCCGTCTTGACCGTGTCGAGCAGCGGCACGTCGGTCTGCACGACGCGCATGTCGAGCAGGTCGCCGCCGACCAGCAGCGGCACGATCGCCACGACCACGACCGTCACGCCACCGACGGCGAGCAGGCGGGTCGCCTGGGCGGGGCGGAACAGCCCGGCGACGGTGCGCAGCGCGGCGACGGCCCCGAGCACGAGCCCGGCGGCGAACCCGCCGCCGGGCTGGTTGTGCCCAGCGAAGAACAGGTAGATGGCCACGACCACGGCCAGCGGGCTGGCGGCCCTCACCCCGAGCCGGACGACAGGCGAGCTGGTGGCGATCACGTCGACCTCTGAGCAGCCTCTGCCCGGGAGTCGCCCGCCCGGCCGGCGCCGGCCAGGGCGATGATGCCGACGGCGACGACGATCAGCACGACGACCTCGCCCAGCGTGTCGAGGGCCCTGATGTCGGTGAGGATGACGTTGACGACGTTGTTGCCGCCCCCCTCGTCCACGGCCTGATCTGTGAGGGCCTCCACGGGCGCCCGACCGGTCGGGCCCGTCGAGGCGGCCGCCATGGCGACCGCCACGCCGACGCCGACCACGCCGGCGACCGCGATCCGCACCCCGTGCCAGCCCGGCGGGGCGATCGGGAAGCGGCGGGTGAGGTGGCCGAGGGCGATGACGAAGCCGACGACCACGACGGTCTCGACGAGGAGCTGGGTGATGGCGAGGTCCGGCGCCCCCTGGGACGCGAAGGTGCCGGACACGGCCAACCCGACCGCGCCGAGCCCGAGGGCAGCGCCGAGCCGGGAGTCGACCCGAGCCGCCACCACCGCTGACCCGACGACCAGCACCCCCAGGACGGCCTGGGTCGGGTGGTCCCAGGGGGTGAGCTCGTCGAGGTCGAGGTCGGCGAGGAACGGCACGGCGGCCACGCCGACGGCGGCGGCCATCGTGGCCATGTAGACCGGCAGCGAGCCGTGCTGCACCCTGGCGCAGATGCGTCGGGCGATCACGACCACCTCGTCGATGCCGGCGTCGACCCCGGCGGCGCCGAGGGGGCGGGGTGCACCGTGGACGCCGATGCCACGAGAGGCCAGGGTGCCGACCGCCAGGCCCGTGCCGACGATGGCCACCGACAGGACGAAGGCGTCGGTGAGCCCGGGCCAGCGGTACAGCGTGAAGGCCGACGCCCCAGGGTCGATCTCGATCGCCGCCCGCCGCAGCGGATCGATGACCGCGCCCAGGGCCACGTACCCGAGCACCGAGGCCGCCGCGAGCACCACCGACGGCCCCGCGAGGGACCAGCGACGACCCGAGACGGCGGTCACCGCCCCGGGGGGCCCCGGGCCGAAGGTCCCCCAGATGAAGCGGGTGGTGTAGGCGACGGTCAGCAGCGAACCGACGGTCACCAAGCCGGTGAGCACCAGCCGCTCGACCCCATCGAACCCGAGGACCGCCTCGACCGCAGCCTCCTTGGCGGGGAAGCCGAGCAGCGGGGGCACCCCGGCCATGGATGCAGCCGAGACGACGGCGACGACGGCGGCCACCGGCATCGACCTCCACAGACCGCTCAGCTCCGAGACGTCGCGCGTGCCGGTGCGGACGTCGATCTCCCCGACCACCATGAACAGCGCCGCTTTGAACACGGCGTGGGCGGTCAGGATGGAGATGGCGGCGAAGGTCGCCTTGGGCGAGCCCATGGTCAGCAGGGCGATCATGAGCCCCAGCTGCGACACCGTTCCCCAGGCCAGGATGAGCTTGGCGTCGAGCTGGCGCAGGGCCCCCAAGGCCCCCCACAACATGGTGGCGAACCCCACGGACACCCCGAGCACCTTCCAGGCGCCGACGTCATCGGCGAAGGCCGGCGCGGTGACCGCCACGAGCAGCACCCCGGCCTTGACCATCGTGGCCGAGTGCAGGTACGCGCTGACCGGGGTGGGGGCGGCCATGGCGCCGGGCAGCCACACGTGGAACGGCACCTGGGCGCTCTTGGTCGCCGCGGCCACCAGGATGGCCACCGCGGCCACCGTGGCCGCCGTGCCGCTCACCGGACCCAGCTCGCCGAGGCGGGCGGTGCCGGCCTCGTCGACGAGCACCACCAGGCCACCCAGCATCACCAGGCCCCCGGCGGCGGTGATGAACAGCGCCCGTCGGGCGGCCCGCAACACGCTGGGGTCGCTGCTCTTGTGCCCGACCAGCAGGAACGACGTGACCGAGGTGAGCTCCCAGAACACGAACAGGGTCCACACCGAGTCGGCCCACACGAGACCGACCATGGCGGCCGAGAAGACCACCAGCGTGGCGCCGAAGCGTCCGAGCCCCTTGGCGCCGGCGGAGAAGTAGCCGCCGGCGTAGATCATGACGAGCGCCCCGATGCCCGAGACCAGCAGCGTCATCAGCGCAGCCAGGTCGTCGAGGCGCAAGCGCAGCGTGAGGTCGAGCCCGTCGACCCAGACCGCCTCGGCGGTGGTCGGTCGTTCGTTCCCGAGCTGGCCGAGGGCCCACAGGGCGGTGGCCGCCGGCGCCAGGGTCCCGATGGCGAAGATGCCACGGCCCCACGGGCGGGCCCCGGCCAGCATCACGGCCGCAGCGACGAGGTGGCCGCCCAGCAGAACCCAGATCATCGGGCCCACCGACACAGGTGCGGGCGCCCCGTGCTGCCCTGCTGCCTCGTCATCACCACCTCGACGGGGCTGGCCATCCGTACGCGAGCTCTCTGGTCTCTGCCCGCGCGAACGGGACGGGGGTGCAGCGCTTCGTCGAGCCTAGTGGGGCGGCCCGTCATCCCCCCGTCAGCGTCGCCAGCGCCCACAGCGCGGCTCCGAGGCCCAACCCGCCCATCAGCAGGCTGCGGGCGACCGGGGCCCGGGTCAGCTCGCCGTCTCGGGACTCGGTGCGGGGTCGAACGAGCGCGCCGAGGTTGCCGGCGAACATGGCGGCGCCGAGGGCCAGCACGAGGTACTCGAGGAGGTCCTCACCGAGGAACACCCCACGATCATCCCCGGCGGCGCCCCCGGGCTCAAGGCAGGGGCGCGGCGTCCGATGGGTCCCGACATCGCTTCGGCGATGGGGGCGGATCGGGAGCGAACGCTCGCCCGCGTGTGGACCGACCAGGTCCACAGCTCTCGGTCCGCCCCACCCCCTTTCTGCCCCATCCCTTGCTCCGGCCCGCTGCCTCGTCCACGGGCGGGCACCCCCACCCGGTCGTCGTCGCCTGCTCTCCGCAGTCCCCGTCGAGGCGGTGCGCCGTCGTGGGAGGCTGGCGGTCATGGACGCGATGCGAGGCGAGGTCCGACCCTTCGGCCTGGGCTACTGGCCCCTCCCCGAGGACGACCCGGGGGTGGCAGTTCGTACCGAACCCGTCCGCCTCGTCAGCCCCGACGGCGCGCTGGTCAGAGGCATCCTGTGGACCCCGCCGGCGGGCACGCCGTGGCGCACCGCGGTGGTGCTGAGCCACCCGCGCGGCGACTTCTCGGTGCACTACGCCGCGCCGCTGCTGGCCGCAGCCGGCTTCGGGGTGCTCGGCTTCGGCACCCGCTACATGAACAACGACATCGACTGCCTGCACGACAAGGCCGTGCTCGACGTCGTCACCGTCACCGAGGAGGTGCGCCGCCGAGGCGCCGAGCAGGTGGTGCTGCTCGGCAACTCGGGCGGGGGGTCGTTGATGGCGCTCGCCCAGGCCGAGCACGGCTGCGGTGACGCCTGGGTCGGCGTGGCTGCGCACCCCGGCGAGGGCGTGTTCATGCTGCAGGTCATCGATCCGTCGGTGGCCGACGAGGGCGACCCGCACAGCCGGGTGCCCGAGCTCGACATGTACGAGGCCGACAACGGGTGGCGGCCCTGGCCCGAGCCCTGCCACTACGACCCGCAGTGGGTGGCCCGCTACCGCCAGGCCCAGCGTGACCGGGTGGCGCGCATCGACGCCGTGGCCCACCGCACGATCGCCGACGCCGAGGACGCCCGGGCACGGGCGGGCGAGCTCGACCGCTCCGACCCGGCGTGGCGGCGCGAGCGGGCCCGGGCGGTGCACACCGAGTACCTCACCATCTACCGGACGCTGGCCGACCCGGCCTACCTCGATCCCGACATCGACCCCGACGACCGCCCGCTGGGCTCGCTGTTCGCCTTTCCGGACCCGTTCGAGGCCAACTACGGACGCGGTGGCCTGGCCCGGGTGATGACCGCCCGGGGCTGGCTGTCGACCTGGTCGGGGTTGTCCTCACCGGCCCGCCTGGCCGACACGATGCCGGCGGTCACCGTGCCCACGCTGATCGTGCACCCCACCGCCGACACCGAGATCCGCGTGCACCAGGCCCGCGCCCTGGTGGAGCAGTCCGGCTCCGATGACGTGACCTACCACGAGGCCGAGGGGGCGCCGCACTACCTCGAGGGGCACCGGCCCGAGGTGATGGACGTCGTCGCCGAGTGGATCAGCACTCGCTGCTGACCGGGGAGGGACCCGAGGCTCCACGCCCCTGGCAGGCTGGCGGCGCCACCGCCCCTGGCCCGGGACACGAACCGCTCTGCGCTCTCGCCCGGGACGCTCGTCGTGGCGGTGACCGTGCCGCTCAGCTCGACCAGATCGCCGCCGAGGCGGTGGGGCCGGTCCAAGGCGTCGGCGAGATGATCGCCGATGGTTGCCGCTGCGTCCTCGCTTCGCACCGCCCGTTCGAGCACGACGACGAACTCGTTGCGACCGACGCGCCCGAGGCGGTCACCGGCGGCGCTGGCATGGCGGAGGCGACGTATGACCTCCTCGAGCGCCTCGTCACCGGCAGCGGTCCCGAAGACCTCGTCGATCGCCTCGAAGCGGTCGAGGCGCACGACGGCCACCGTAACGGCCGAGCCGACGTACAGCCGCCGACGGATGGCGCGGAGGATGCCGGCTCGGCCGGTGAGGACCGCTGAACCGGGCCAGCGGGAGCGAGCGCCGGACCGGGCCCGGGCGGCGCGACGCAGGGCCAGCTCGTCGGGGACCACGGGGCCGGCGCCGGCCAGGCTCACCGGTCGACCCCCCGCGCCATGTTGGCGAACAGGGTGTAGTTGTCGAGCCAGGCCAGGCGCACCGTGCCGGTGGGGCCGTTGCGGTGCTTGGCCACGATGACCTCGGCGGTGCCCCGGTCAGGCGACTCGGGGTCGTACACCTCGTCGCGGTACAAGAACATGACGACGTCGGCGTCCTGTTCGATCGAGCCCGACTCGCGCAGGTCCGACAGCATCGGCCGCTTGGCATCACCAGCGCGCGACTCGAGGTTGCGAGACAGCTGAGACAGGGCCACGACCGGGCACTCGAGCTCGCGAGCCAGGATCTTGAGGCCGCGGCTGATCTCTGACACCTCCACCTGGCGACTCTCGCTGGAGCGGCTCGACCCGGACATCAGCTGGAGGTAGTCGACGACGACGAGCCCGAGGGAGCCGAGCTGGTGGCGCAGACGGCGGGCCTTGGCCCGCACCGACATGACGGTCAGGGCCGGATCGTCGTCGATCCACAGCTTGGCGTCGCCGAGCGTGCCGACCGCCCGGGTGATGCGGGGCCAGTCATCAGCGCCGAGGCGACCGTTGCGGAGGCGGTGCGAATCGACTCGGGCCTCGGCGGCGATGAGGCGCTGGGTCAGCTCGATGTGGCCCATCTCGAGCGAGCAGAACAACACGGGCGCGTCGGCGTGGGCGGCGGCGTGCTTGGCCAGGCCGAGGGCGAAGGCCGTCTTGCCCATGGCGGGACGGGCGCCCACCACCACCAGGGCGCTCGGTTGCAGCCCGCTCAGCAGCTCGTCGAGGTCGGTGAAGCCCGTCGGGGTGCCGGTGATGGCGTCGCCGCGGTCGTACAGCTGCTCGAGCCGGTCGAGGTTGGCGAGCAGCAGGTCGCGGATGGGCTCGACGGTGTCACGCACCCGCCGCTCGGCGACGGCGAAGACGCGAGACTCGGCGTCGTCGAGGGCCTTGGTGACGTCCTCGGGCACCCCGTAGCTCATCTCGGCGATCTCGCCCGCCACCCCGATGAGGCGTCGCAGCAGGGCGTGCTCCTCGACGATGCCGGCGTAGCGGGCGGCGTTGGAGGTGGCCGGGGTGAGCTGTTGCAACCGCAGGAGCGCCTCGGCGCCGCCGACGACGTCGAGCGACCCGAGGCGTTGCAGCTCGTCGGCGACGGTGACGGCGTCGATCGGCTGACCGGCGATGTAGAGGGCCTGCATGGCGTCGAACACGTGGCCGTGCGCCGGCTTGTAGAAGTCGGAGGTGACGACGCGCTCGAGGGCAGCCGACACCGCCGAGGCCGACAGCAACATCGCGCCGAGCAGCGACTCCTCGGCCTCGAGGTTGTGGGGCGGCACCCGGCCGCGCCCACCGGTCCCGTTGGTGCGTTCGCTGCTTGCTGTCGTGCTCACCACGTTCGTCTCGTACCTCCCACCACGCCGGCGGTGATCGTCGTCTCGAGGATGGCAGCGGGGTGTGGCGCGCTGCGGTGAGCACCCTGTCCGATGACGGTTGTGGGTCACTAGGCCAACAACCTGGGGACCGTCGTCGGTCTTCAGGGGATCACCTGTGGACACCCCCGGGACAGCGGCCCGCCCCCGCCACCCGGGGGGGTCGGCGTGTGGATGGAACTGAGGACGGACTGGTGACGGACTGGTGATGTCCTGTGGACGATCGGTGGACCAACAGCGCGGACGCGACACCGGCCGCCCCGGGTGGGGGGCGGCCGGTGACTGCCAGTCCGTTCGTCGTGTCGATGCTGGCCCCGGTAGCCACGATCCAGCTCGCTGCAGCGCACGTCGGCAGCGGGCGCACGAGCTTGCCGACGTGCTCAGATCGGGGTGACCTCCACCTGGATCTGGAACACGACGTCGTCGTGCAGGCGGGCCGCCACGGTGTGCTGGCCGACCTCACGGATCGGCTCGTCGACGTGCAGGCGGCGACGATCGAGCTCGATGCCGGTCTGGGCGGCGACCGCCTCGGCGACGTCGGTGGTGGTGACCGACCCGTAGAGCTTGCCCCCGGCGCCGGTCTTGGCGGTGATCGAGATGACCCTGGGCACCAGCGTCCGGGCCACCTCCTCGGCTGCGGTGCGTGACTGGGCGTCGCGGAGGTCTCGAGCCCGCTTCATCGACGCCGCCTGGTTCGTGGCACCCGAGGTGGCCCGCATGGCCAGACCTTTCGGGATCAGGTGGTTCATGGCGTAGCCGTCGGCGACGTCGAGGATCTCCCCGGTGGTGCCGAGCCCCTTGACGTCGCGACGCAGGATGATCTGCATCAGTCGTCGTCCTCCTCGCCGTCACCGTCTTCGTTGCGCACCCGGGGCGGCGGCGTCTTGGGCACCGGTGCCTCGCCGCCCCCGTCGTCGCGGTCGCGCCGACCGCGGCCCTTGTCGGCCTTGCGCTGGGTGACCACCCGGTTCGTGTAGGGCAGCAACGCCATCTCGCGGGCGTTCTTGATCGCCCGGGCGACCTCGCGCTGCTGTTGGGTGTCGTTGCCCGTCACCCGGCGGGCCCGCACCTTGGCGCGGTCGGACATGAAGCGGCGCAGCAGGTTGACGTCTTTGTAGTCGACGTAGGTGACCTCCTCGGTGACGAGGGGGCTCACCTTCTTCTTGCGCGGCTTGCCGGTGTCTTTGGGCTTGCGGGGCGGCTTCTTGCGGGCCATGCCTAGAACGGCTCCTCGTCGGGATCGAAGGGCGGGGCGTCACCGCCGCCGCTGGGGGTGGTCCCGCCGCTCGACGAGCCCGGGGACCAGTCGCCGCCGTCGCGACGTTCAGAGCGCTGCACCTGGGCGGAGGCCCAGCGCAGGCTCGGCCCCACGTCGTCGACCAGCACGGCGAGCTTGGAGCGCTTCTGGCCCGTCTCGCGATCGTCCCAGTTGTCCTGTTCGATCTGGCCGTTGACGACGACGCGCGTGCCCTTGGTGAGGCTCTCGGCGACGTTCTCGGCCATCTCGCGGAAGCAGGTGCAGTCGATGAAGCTGGTGCGCTCCTCGTCCTTGACCTTCTTGGACACCGCGACGGTGAACTTGCAGACCGCCATGCCGCTGTTGGTGAAGCGCAGCTCGGGGTCTCGGGTGAGGTTGCCGATCATGGTGATGTCGGACGACCAGGTCATGGTGTTGCTCCGTCATCGTCTGCTGCGCCGTCACCGGTCAGCCCACGGCGGGCCGCCTCGTGATCGGGCAGTCGGACGAGCTTGTGGCGGACGACTGCGTCCGCGAGTCGGAAGGTGCGCTCGACCGAGTCGAGCGCCCCGCCGGGGGCCATCACCTCATAGACCGAGTAGTAGCCCTCGCTCTTGTGGTCGATGGGGTAGGCGAAGCGGCGCCGCCCCCAGTAGTCGACCTTGGAGATCGTGGCGCCGGCCCCTTCGATCTGGGTGCGGGCGGTCTTGATCTGGTCTTGCACGGCGGCGTCGTCGAGCGACCCGTCGTGGATGATCATGAGCTCGTAGGCGCGCATGGTGCGCGTCCACCTCCTTCGGATCCGGCTGAGGCCGGAGCCCCGCTGCGAGCGGAGCAGGTCGTGGCGTGCGGGCATCGATAGTACCCGACGGGGTGCGGACTCATGGCCGAGCAACCTACCGAGGGGGTGGCTCACCGGCCCCCGAAGGCCCGGGGCGCGTCGGCCCCGAACGCCTCAGCTCGAGGGCACCGAGAGCGAGCCCTCCAGATCCACCGAGCCGTGGTAGGTCTCGTCATCGCCGGGGAACGCACCGCTTCGCACGTCAGCGGCGAAGCGAGCGAGCGCCTCGGTGGCCACGGTCTGCAGATCGGCGTAGCGCCGGACGAACCTGGGGGGCGTGCGGTCGGTGAGGCCCAGCAGGTCGTGGACGACGAGGACCTGGCCGTCGGTGCGGGCACCGGCGCCGATGCCGATCGTGGGGACGTCGACGGTGTCGGTGATGCGGCGGGCGACGACGTCGGGCACGCCCTCCAACACGATGGCGAAGCACCCGGTTGCGGCCAGGGCCTCGGCGTCATCGACCAGGGCCAGCGCGGCGTCGATCGAGCGGCCCTGCACCTTGAACCCGCCCATGGCGTGCACCGATTGGGGGGTCAGGCCGAGGTGGCCCATCACGGGGATCTCGGCCGCCAGGATGGCCTCCACCATGGCCAGACGACGCCGTCCGCCCTCGAGCTTGACCGCCTGGGCCCCGGCCCGCACGAGCCGGGCGGCGTTGCGCACCGTGTCGGCCGGCGACACGTGGTAGCTCATCCACGGCAGATCGGTCACGACCAGCGGGCGGGGGTCGGTGCGCGCCACCGCTGCGGTGTGGTGGACCATGTCCGCCACGCTCACCTGCAACGTGTCCTGGTGGCCGAGCACGACCATGCCGAGTGAGTCCCCGACGAGTAGGAGATCGGCCCCGGCGGCGTCGACCAGGCGCGCCGTGGGAGCGTCGTAGGCCGTCACCATCACCAGGGCGTCATCACCCCGGCTGCGCTTGCGCGCCGCGATGGCCGGTGCGGTCAGCGAGCTGGCCATGTGGACCCTCCTCCCGTCCAGCGCACGAGGGCTGCCGGCGGTGACGTCAGGGTAGCGGCGGGGCGGCGCCGGTGATCAGGGGCCGCCCGCCGCCCGATCCCCCGGTGGCGGCGGCGTCGCGGCGGGCAGCGCCGACGACGAGGACGGCACGGGGTTCGACGCCACGGTGCTCGACGACGGCGAGGACGGGGCAGCCGGCGGTGGTGCGGTCGTCGCCGGCGCGGTCGTCGGCGACGGGGGTGAGCCCCCGGGCGGATCAGAGGGGGGCGTCGACGTTCCGACGTCCTCGGTGGCGCCTGACCCCGGTCCGCCGGTGGTGGTCTCGGTCGTCGGCGCAGCGGTGGTGACCGGCCCGGTGGTGGGCGTCTCGGTCATGACCGGCCCGGTGGCCAAGGACGGGTCGGCCAGATCGGGCCCCCGCACCCGCCCGGGCAGGGGTCGCCCCGGGTCGACGAAGGATCCGACACCCGGCTCGGCCACCACGCCCACGATCGCAGCGAACAGCTCGGCGGGCACGTTGGACCCGTTGACCGCTGGCACCCCGAGCACGTCGAGCATGGGCACCCGCCCCTCGGGATGACCGACCCACACCGCAGCGGTGAACCCCGGGGTGTACCCGACGAACCAGGCGTCGGCGTTGTCCTGGGAGGTGCCGGTCTTGCCGGCCACGGGCACCCCGTCCACCGCCGCCCGCTGACCGGTGCCGCCACGCACCACCGCTTCGAGGGCGACCGTCACGACGTCGGCCTCCTGCTCGGACAGCACGCGGCGGTCCTCGGGTGCGTGGCGGTGCAGCACCTGTCCACCAGCGGTGGCGATCTCGGTGATCCAGGTCGGCTCGTGGGCCACGCCCCGACCCGACAGCACCGAGTACCCGGCGGCCATGTCCAGCACCGAGACCTCCTGGGCGCCGAGGGCGAGGGCATGGACGGCGTCCAGCGGGGCGCGCACCCCCATCTCGGCGGCCACCTCGGCCACCTCGGTCGGTCCGACGTCGTCGATCAGCTGGGCGAAGACCGTGTTGGAGGACCGGGCCGTGGCGGTGACGAGGTCCGAGGACGAGGACCCACCACCCGAGCCGCTCACGACCCAGTCGGCGCCGTCGTCGGCCCCGGGGATGACCACGGTCGGCGGGTCGGGGTAGCGGCTGTCGAGGGAGATGCCCTCGCGGGCGGCGGCGGCGAGCACGAACGCCTTGAACGCCGAGCCCGGCTGGCGACCGCCGCCGCCGCCGCCGAGCCCGAGGGCCAGATCCACCTCCGAGCGGGTCCGGTCCTGGCCGCCGACGTGGACCCGCACGCCTCCCAGGTCGTCCAACACGATGACCGCTCCGGCCGGGCCGGCGTCGCCGAGGCGCCCGGCGACGAGGCCTGCGACCTGGCGTTGGGCGTCCAGATCGATGGTGGTGGTGATGCGCAGGCCCCGGCCGAGCATCGCTGCGCCCCCGTGGTCAGCGGCGATCTGGCGGCGGACCTCGTCGATGATCCACTCGACGCCGGCGTCGCGGGCCTCCGGGGCGATCACCACGTCCGAGGCAGCCTGGCGCTCGACGACCCCGGCGGTGACCGGCCGCGTCAGGGCGCCGTCGCGCTCGGCGGCGGAGATGTGGCCCTGTTCGACCATGGCGTCGAGCACCGTGTGACGGCGTCGGTCGGCCTCGGCGACCTGTTCGGGACGGCCGGCATCGGCGGTCTCGGGTGCGCGGATGAGGCCGGCGAGGTAGGCCGACCGGGCGAGGTCGAGATCAGCGGCGGTGGCGTCGGGGCCGTACCAGGCCCGGGCGGCCGCCTCGACCCCGTAGGCGCCGCGTCCGAAGTAGATGGTGTTGAGGTACCGCTCGAGGATCTCGTCCTTGTCGAGGTCGTGCTCGAGCCGGATGGCCAGCGCCGCCTCACGCACCTTGCGCTCGAGGGTGCGGTCGGCGTCGAGGTAGACGTTCTTCACGTACTGCTGGGTGATGGTGGAGCCGCCCTGCAGCGACCCCTGGGTGCGCAGATCGGCCCACAGGGCCCGGGCGATCGCCAGCGGGTCGACCCCGGCGTGGGAGCGGAAATCGCGATCTTCGGTGCTGATGACCGCGTCGACGAGCACCGGGGAGATGTCGTCCAGGGTCACGTGGAAGCGGTCTTCGCCGCCTCGCAGCTCGGCGATCGGACGGCCGTCGCGGGCGTAGACGACGGAGGTCTCGGCGAGGGGCACGGCCTCGGGCAGCTCGACGCGCGCCAGGGCGACGGTGCCGACGCCGACCGCCACAAAGACGCTCACCAGCACGGCGTAGGTGACACGCCGGATGAACCGGCGGCCGCGCCGGGCCCGATCCCCGACCTCGCTCACCCAGATGACCGTAGAGCTCACCGCCGACGGCCCGGGTGACCCCGTCGGCTCCTAGAGGATCTCGGCCCGGTCGAGGTGGTGCCACCGGCAGCTCGGGCAGACCTCGACGACGTAGTGGGTGAAGTCCCCCGAGCGACGGCGCAGGCGCTCGAGCTCGGCCAAGGTCGACACGCAACGGCCCCCGGCGGGCAGGCGCGGTCCAAAGACGTAGGACACGTGGCGCAGCTCACCCTCACAGAACGGACAGGGCTCGTCGATGGTGGCGCCCTGGTGGGCCCCGGCGCGGATCAGCTCGGGATGGGCGTCACAGACGTCGGCCCGGCTGCGCACGCCCCGGCGCACCTCGTCCAGCACGGCACGACGGGCCATGCGGTAGCTGACCTGACCGCCGCCTGCGACTGGTTGTGCGCCCGGCACCATCTGGACCACGCCGTCGAGGGTACCCGCAGCTCACGCCGGGGCCCGGCCGTCGCCGACCACGCCGGTGGCGTCGGCCAGCGAGTCGCCGGGTCAGCTCCGGGTCGCCCAGAAGTCCTGCAGGCGCCGCTCGAGCTCGGCCTCGTCGAGGGACCCCTCGATGAGGCGCAACTCACCCAGCCACCGCGAGGCCACCCCGATCTCGGGTCCGGGGGCGAGCCCGAGGACCCGTTGGATGGTCGTGCCGTCCAGGCCCGGGCCGAGATCGTCGAGCTCGCCGATGCCGCCGAGACGGACGAGGCGGGCCCGCAGGTCCTCTGCGACCTCTGGGCGGTGGACGTCGAGGACGTCGACGGCGAGGTCGGTGTGGGGGCGGGTGCGACGCACGAAGCGCCGAGCGCCCTCATCGGTGGGCGGGGGCGGATCGGTGACCGCATCGACTGCGGCGAGCACGGCCGCGGTCTCCTCACGAGCGGCCTTGAGCCGGCCCATGACGGCCCGGGCGTCGGCGGGGCCGGCCGGGGCGAGCAGGGACGCCAGCCGGGCGAGGGGGTCGGGCCCGCACCCCGTGGCGTGGGCCGGGTCGACGTCACCGAGCACCGCCACGACGAGACCGGTGTCGGCGAGGAAGGCGATGCCGCGCTCGGGCCGGGGCCCGGCGAGCAGCTTGGCCACCTCGTCGTGGATGCGCTCGGCCGACACGATCGACAGTCGCCCGACGTTGCGGGCCATGGCGTCGAGGACGTCATCTTCGACGTCCAGATCGAAGCGGGCGGCGAAGCGGGCGGCGCGCAGCATCCGCAGCGGGTCGTCGTCGAAGGCGGCCTGGGCCGAGCGGGGCGTGCGCAGCACCCGGGCCGCCAGGTCGTCTCGGCCGCCGTGGGGGTCGACGATGCGTCCGCTGCGCACCTCGGCCGCCATGGCGTTGATCGTGAAGTCACGTCGCAGGAGATCGTCGACGAGGCTGTCGCCGAAGTCCACCATCGGCTTGCGCGACGACCGGTCATAGACCTCGGCCCGGTAGGTCGTGATCTCGTGATCAGTCCCCTGGTGTCGGCAGCCGATGGTGCCGAAGCGCTCACCTTGGGTCCACACGTCGTCGGCCCAGCCCGACACCAGGCGCCGGATCTCTGGCGGGCGGGCTCGGGTGGTCAGGTCGAGATCGGTGACCTCGAGCCCGAGCAACAGGTCGCGCACGACCCCGCCGACCAGGTGCAGCTCGCTGCCGGCCCGCTCGAACCGCTCGGCCAGGGCGGGGAGGTGTCCGCCCACCGCGTGCAGCACCTCGGGGTCCAGGGCGTGGGCCGCAGGCCCCCCGGTCTCGGTCGGGGGGTTCAGACCAGCCCGACCTCGTGGCGGAACCGCAGCACCCGTTCGACGACGTCACGTCCCGGCCCTCCGGTCGTCGCCGGCTCGGGGCAGACGTGGGCTCCACCGAGCGCTCCGACGGTCGCAGCCACCGACCGCCGCAGCGCGTCGAGGTCGTAGCCGCCCTCCATGATGGCCACGACCCGGCCGGGGGGCACCAGGGCGACCAGGCGGCGGGTGAGGTCGGCGTAGTCGCCCGAGCTGAGCGCCCCACCGGTCAGCGGGTCGTCGCGGTGGGCGTCGAAGCCCGCGGAGACGATCAGCCAGGTCGGTGCGAACGCCTCGAGGGCCGGGACGACCAGCTCGTCCACCGCTTCGCGCCAGACGTCACCGGTCGCTCCGGCCGGCAGGGGCACGTTCAGCGTCGTGCCCTCGCCCGCACCCGAGCCGGTCTCGTCGGCTCGACCGGTGCCGGGGAAGAGGGGGTGCTCGTGGAGGCTGACGTAGAAGACGTCGGGGTCGGCGTAGAACGTGTCCTGCGTGCCGTTGCCGTGGTGGGCGTCGATGTCGACCACGGCGACCCGCTCGCCCCGATCGGCGAGCAGGCGGGCCGTCACCGCCACGTTGTTGAACAGACAGAAGCCCATGGCCTGGGTGGGCGTCGCGTGGTGCCCGGGTGGCCGGACGATGCAGAAGGCGGCGTCGGCGACACCGGCGTCGAGCTGGGCGACCGCGGAGGGCCCCGCCCCCGCAGCCAGCAGGGCGGCGTCGTAGCTGTCGACCGAGACGACGGTGTCGGGGTCGACGCTGGCGCCGCCGGTGTTGGCCAGCACCTCGATGCGGGCGGCGTGGCCGGGGGCGTGCACCCGCTCGACCAGGTCGAGCCCCGCCGGGCCGGGTTCGATGCGAACGACCTCGTCGTCGAGCCCGGCGTCGTCGATGCCCCGCAGCGCCGCTCCCATCCGCGCCGGGCGCTCGGGGTGCCAGCCGCCGGTGTGGTGGTCCAGGTAGCGGGAGTGGGTGACGACGAGGACGGCCACGGCGCGACGCTATCGCCGAGCTCGTGGCAGCCGCAGCCGGAGGGGTGTCGTCCCAGGTGAGGTCTACCGTGGCGGTTCGTGGCCACCCACGAGCTGCTGCAGTGGGGCGAGGAGCGCCTGCGCCTCGGTCCGTGGCGCGCCGGCGCCAACGTCGGGTACCTCGCCCCGGTCCCGGGCACCCGGCCACCCCGCTCGGCGGTGATCGCCCGTTCGCTCGAGGCCGCCGCCGCCCGTGGCTATGACGCCGTGGTCACCGCCGCCCTGGCCCCGGCCGAGGTCGACGCCTTCATGGCCGCCGGCTTCGAGCTGCGCGAGCGACTGCACCTCCTCGCCCACGACCTCCAGCGCGTCCCGTCACACGATGACCGGCCCCTGCGGCGCGCCCGTCGCAGCGACCGCCGCCGGGTGCTCGAGATCGACCGGCTGGCCTTCGACGAGTTCTGGACCCTCGACGCGAACGGTCTCGCCGATGCCCTGGCCGCCACCCCCTCCACCCGGTTCAGGGTGGCCGAGCTCGACCGGCGGGTGCTGGCCTACGCGGTGCACGGTCGGGCCGGCGGCGGCGGCTACGTCCAGCGCATCGCCGTCGACCCGGCGACCCAGGGCCACGGCCTCGGCACCCTGGTCGTCCTGGACGGGCTGAGGTGGATGCGCCGACGGGGGTGCGACCGCGCGGTGGTGAACACCCAGCTCACGAACGAGCGGGCGCTCGGCCTGTACCTCCGGCTCGGCTTCCGGCTCGAACCTCAGGGCCTCGCCGTGCTCGAGCGACGCCTCGCCGACCCTGCCGGCACCGACGTCGCCCCCGTCGACGGCCCGCACCCGTGGTGAGACGGTGAGCCCGCCCGCCGACACGGCGGCCACGGCGGCGCTGACCCCTCGCCGCCCCCGCCGGCGACGTGGGTGGGTGCTGGCCGTCGGGGTGCTGGTCGCCGTGGCGGCCACCATCTCGGACCCGCCGGCAGCGGCGGCCGTGCCCGTGCCCACGTCGTCGCCGGCCGCCGGTGACCCCGCCGGCGAGCTCCCGTCGCTGCGGGCCCTGGTCGAACCAGGCCTGCGCCTGGTCGAACAGCAGGCCGCGGTCACCGCCAACGGCGTGTACAGGGCCGTCGTGGACGTCGGCTCAGCCGATGACGACGCCGAGCTGCTCGTCAACCTCCACGACCGGGTGGCTGGGCGTGCTCGCTTCGAGGCCACGCTGAGCGGCGAGCAGCTCGGCTCGACGTTGGCGACCCAGGTCCCCACCGCGCTCTCCGAGCTGCCCCGAGACGACAACGGCTCGGTCATCGTGCTGATCGACCTCAACGACGGAACCCTCCCCGACGAACCCGGTCAGGTCACGCTGCGCCGCGAGGGCGTGCACCCCGTCCACGTCGAGCTGCGCTCGCCCGAGGGCGAGGTCCTCGACCGCCTGGTCACCCACCTGCTGCGCCTGCCCGACCCCGGGCAGGTCGAACCGCTCGACGTGGGCCTGGTCCTCGAGGTGGACGCCCCGCCGGGCCGGCGGCCCGACGGTTCGGTCGGCTTCACCCGGACCACCAGGAACCGCCTCGTCACCCTCGTCGATGCCCTCCAGCGACACCCCGAGACCGAGCTCACCCTCGACGTCGTGCCCGAGACCCTCCAGTCCCTCGGCGTGTCCTCTGACCCCACCGACCGGGACCTGGCCGCTCGCCTCCGCTCGCAGCCGCCCGAGCGGGTGGTGCTGGACTCCCCCTACGTCGACGTCGATCCCGCCGGCCTGGAGGCCGCCGGCCTCGGTGGCGTGCGCGACGCCCTCGACCTGCTCGGCCACCAGACCCTCACCGAGCTGACCGGACACCCGCCGCGGCGCCGCACCCTGGTGTCCGCGGCCCCCTCGGCTGCCGAGCTTCGCCTCGCCGCCTCCAGGGGCGTGCGCGAGGTGGTGCTGGCGGGGGGCTCGGTGGTCGAGCCGCTCGGGGCCGCTGCCCCCACCCACCTCAGTCCCGTCGAACTGATCGTGCCCGGGGTCGCTCACCGCCTCGAAGCGGTGGTGGTCGACTCGGCCCTGCGCCGCCGCTTCGCCCGAACCGGAGACCCGGTGCTCGCCGCCGAGCACCTGCTGGCCGAGCTCGCCCTCATCGCCCTCGGTCCGAGCCGCGACGGCGACGGCCTGGCCCTGGTCCCCCCCGACGACTGGGTGCCTGCGCCGGCGTTCCTCAACCGGCTGCTCCACGGGCTCGACGCGAACCCGGTGCTCGACGACGTCACGGTGGACGACCTCTTCGACGACGACGCCGCCACCGATCTCGACGGCGTCCCGGTCACCCGCCACGTCGTCGCTCGCCTCCCCGTGCGGCCCGACGGCGACCTGTCCGCGCTCGCCGAGGCCACCGAGCTGCTCGAGGCGTACGGGTCGATGGTCGTCGACGACGTCGGCCGGGCCCGTCACGACGAACTGGCCCGCCGTCTGCCCCCGTCGTTCTCGGCCGCCCTGGCCCGAGACGACCGGGACCGCTACTGGCAGGTGCTGGCCGCCGAGGTCCGTCGCCAGCTCGACGTCCTCTCGGCCCCTCCATCCCAGACGTTCACCCTCACCGCCGACGAGGACGAGCTGCCGCTGCGCTTCGGCAACGCCGGCGACGTGCCCTTGCGGGTGCGCATCGAGGTAGCCAGCGACAAGCTCACCGCCGACGACGACGGGCTGCTCCTGCTCGAGGCGGGGTCGGTCGTCGACCACCCCGTGGCGATCGAGGTGAAGGCGGCGGGCACCTTCCCGGTCGACGTGCGCCTCCGTTCCGCCGACGGCCAGATCGTCGTCGCCGAGGACCGGGTGTCACTGCGTTCGGCGGTGCTGTCAGGCGTCGGCATCGTCGTGAGCATCGGCGCCGCCGCCATCTTGGGGGCATGGTGGCTCCTCGACCACCGACGCCGACGCCGACCCACGACCCGATGACCCGCCACCGCCCCACGACGGCACAGTGGCTCCTCGACCACCGACGCCGACGCCGACGCCGACGCCGGTCGTGGCCCAGGGCGGTGTGACCCGACCATCGGGGCGGGCGGCGGTCGCGGTCGCCGCGGGGATCGGCGCCTCGCGGGTGTCGGGGTTCGTCCGTGAGCTGCTGCTGTCAGCGACGCTCGGCATCTCCCCGGCCGCCGACGCCCTGCGCACCGCGGCTCGCCTGCCCAACCTCCTCCAGAACCTGCTGGGTGAGGGGGTCCTCTCGGCGTCGTTCATCCCCGTGTACGCCCGCCAGCTCGACGAGGACCCCGAGGCCGCCCGTCGCACGGCCCGGGGCGTGCTCGGGCTGTTGATGATCGCCGCCGGCATCGGGGCGGCCCTGGTCGTCGTGGGGGCCCGCCCGCTCACCTCCGTGCTCGCCCCCGGGATGTCGGGCGAGCGCTACGAGCTCACCGTCGATCTGACCCGGGTGGTGGCGGTCGGCACCGCGTTCCTGGTGCCCTCTGCCTGGTGCCTCGGTGTGTTGAACAGCCACCGGCGGTTCTTCGTGTCCTACGTGGCCCCCGTGGCGTGGAACGCCGTGCAGGTGGTGGTCCTGGCGGTCGTGGCGCTGCGAGGCCTCGACGTCGCCGACGCCGCCGACGCCGCCGCGTGGGCCCTGGCCGGCGGGGGGGTCGCCCAGCTGGCGGTGCAACTGCCGTGGGTGCGACGCGTCGCTGGGGATCTCTGGCCCCGCATCGATCTCAAGGACCCCGGGGTGCGCTCGACCCTGGCGCGGTTCGCCCCCGCCGTGTTGGGCCGGGGCGCCACCCAGCTCGTCGGCTACATCGACCTGCTGCTCGCCTCGCTGCTGGCCACCGGGGCGATCGCTTCGCTCGTCACCGCCCAGGTCCTGTACATGTTGCCCATCGCGCTGTTCGCAGCCAGCGTCGCCGCCGCTGAGCTGCCCGAGCTGGCCCGGGCCTCAGCACACGACCCGGTGGAGCTCGCCGCCCGCACCGAACGGGGGCTGCGCCGCATCTTGGTGCCGGTCACGTTGATCGCCGCCTGCTACCTCGTCGCCGGGCGGGTGGTCGTGGCGGGGTTGTTGGAACGGGGCCAGTTCGAGCGTGAGGACACGATCCTGACCGCAGCCGTGCTCGCCGCCCTCGCCGTGGCGATGATCCCCTCTGCGGCGTCGCGCCTGTTGCAGAACACGCTGTACGCCGTGGGCGACGTGGCGGGCCCGGCGCGCATCTCCGTCATGAGGGTGGTCGTCGCCGCCCTGGCCGGGGCCATCTTGATGTTCCCGTTCGACCGCCTCGTCATCGTCGGCACCGAGATCGTGGGCCTGTTGTTCGTGGCTGCGCCGTGGGCACCCCTGCCGGTCTCGCTGCGAGAGGACCCCACCCTCCCCCTGCGCCTCGGTGCGGTGGGTCTGGCGATCGGTTCGGCCCTGGCCGCCTGGTTCGAGCTGGCCCTGCTGCGCCAACGGGTCACCCGGCGCCTCGAGATGACGTCCCTGCTCGGAGGAGCGGTCCCCGCCCTGGTCGCCGCCACCGGCGCCAGCGCCGTCGTCGCCGGCGCGCTGACCGCGCTCAGCACCGGGGCGGTCGCCGAGGTTCGCCTCGTCGTCGTGCTCGGCGCCACCGCCGTCGTCCACCTCGCGCTGCTGCACGTCCTCGGTGTGCGCGAGTGGACCGACGCCGCCCGGCGGTGCACGACCTCGCTGCTCACCCGGGCGAGATCGCCCCGCCCGTGACGACGGCCTCCGTGACCGCCACCAGGTCGCCCCGGTAGCGTCGACGGGCGTCGCACTCGGAGGAGGATGATGACGGTCCGCATCGTCACCGACAGCGCCAGCGACCTGCCCGTCGAGGTGGCCGACGGCCTCGGGGTGGCGGTCGTCCCGCTCATGGTCCGCTTCGGTGATGACGAGCTGATCGATCGCGAGGAGCTGTCGACCGGTGAGTTCTGGCGGCGATGTGGCGCCGCCACCGAGCTGCCAGCGACGGCTGCACCGTCCCCGGGGCGCTTCGAGCAGGCCTATCGCCGCCTGGCGGGCGAGGGGGCGACGGGCATCGTGTCGATCCACCTGTCCGGGGAGCTGTCGGCCACGGCGCAGAGCGCCCGGACCGCCGCCGTCGCCGTCGCTGAGGACGTCCCCGTCGAGGTGGTCGACAGCCGTTCCATCACCATGGGGCTGGGGCTCATGGTCATCGACGCCGCCGAGCGCGCGCGCGACGGGGCATCGCTCGAAGACGTCGCCGCCGGGGCCTGCGACCTGGCCGGGCGGACCCGCCTGCTGGCCGCCCTCGACACCCTCGAGTACCTCCGGCGGGGCGGGCGCATCGGTGCGGCGGCTGCGGCCTTCGGTTCGCTGCTGGCGGTCAAGCCCCTGATCGCCATCGTCGACGGCGAGGTCACCTCTCCGGGGCGCCAGCGGACCCGCACCCGCGCCCTCAGCCACCTCGTCGAGGTGGTGGCGAACGAGCCGGCGGTGGAGCGGCTCGCCGTCGCCCACGCCGCGGTGGACGACGTCGACGAGTTCGTCGGACGCCTGCGCGAGGTCCACGACGGCAAGATCATCGTCGGCGAGATCGGCCCGGTCATCGGGGCCCACGCCGGTCCGGGCACGATCGGGGTGATCTACCACGTCCCCGCCGGCTGAGCGCCCGGACGACTCGACCACCGACCTCGAGCTGGTCCGGTCAGCTCGCAACGGCGATCGGGCGGCCGCCGACGCCCTGTTGCGCCGCCACCACGGCTACATCCACACGATCTGCCGGCGCCTGGCCGGCAACGACGTCGATGCCGCCGACGCCACCCAGGAGGCGCTCATCGCCATCGTCCGGGGTCTCGGGCACTTCGACGGGCGCGCCCGCTTCACCACGTGGGCCTACCGGGTGGCGGCCAACGCTGCGATCGACGAGCTGCGCCGCCGGGGACGACGCCCCGAGCCGGTCGAAGACGCCGTGCTGACCGAGCGCGCCTCGGGTGACCGCCCGATCGACGCCGCCGTCGCCGAACGCCTCGAGGTCGACGAGGCCCTCGCCCGGATCCCCGAGGTGTACCGGGAGGCGGTCGTGCTGCGTGACCTCGCCGGGCTCGACTACGCCGAGATCGCCGCCACCTTGCAGCTGGCCCCCGGGACGGTCAGATCTCGGATCGCTCGGGGTCGAGCCGCCCTCGCCGACCAGCTCGGGAACCCCGAGGCTCCGACCGAACGTCGGAGGACCTGACGTGACCGAACGACAGCCCCCCGGGGCCGCCTCCCCCGACGACGACGGAGAACGCCTCGACGAGGTGATCTCGAGCTGGATGGACGGCGAGGCACCGAGCGACGACCTCGGTGCCGTGCTGGCCGTCTCGTTCGATGACCCTCCGGCGCCCGAGGACCCCGACGTCCAGACGCGCCTGCTCCGCTTGACCACAGCTCGCGCTGCCCTCGGGTCCCCGGCCGAGCCCCCGGCGGCCGAGGTGGTCGAAGCCCAGATCGCCCGGGCGCTCGGGCACCTCGGCGCCACGACGGGCGTTCCCGATCTGGCAGCGCGACGGGCGCGACGGGCCCCGCGACGGCCCGGCGCCAACACCTTGGCGGTGGCCGCAGCCTTCGTGCTGGCCACCATCGGCCTCGTGGCGGTCTTCGACTTCGACGAGCGGGCCGATCAGGACGCCGCCATCGACGTGGTCGACGACGCCGACGACTCGTCGGTGGCCACGCTCGACACCGACACCGAGGCCACCGGCGAGGCCGACGCCGACGCGGTCGGTAGCTCCGATGCGAGCGACGTGACAGACGACGAAGCTCTCGAGTCAGCGATGACCGACCGCACGGCCGATGGGGCAGGTAGCAGCGAGCTGTCAGGGGTGGACCAGGCAGCGGACGACGCCGACGAGGTGGAGACGACGGACCAGGCGGACGCCGCCGCCGAGACCGACGACGCCGCCGGCGCCGACGTCGAGACCGAGATCGCGGCCGAGGCCACCGCGAGCGTCGACGACCTCGTCGACACCTGCGTGGACCGCCTGGCCGCCGAGCTCGACGTGGACGTCGCCGACGCCGACGCCCGCCCGGTCCTCACCGATGACGGCGACCTCCGCCTGCGGGGCGTCGATGCGGACGGTGAAGACGTCGACATCGTGGTCGACCCATCCAGCTGCGGCGAGGCGCAGAGGTTGGACGCCCTGATCACCCCGGGGTGACCGGGACCGTCGCTGCCGTCGTCGCCTCCCGCCATGGGCGGCGCACGCTAGCGTCGCCGCCCATGGCCGTCTCGACCTCGCCCCGCCACGACGACGTCGCCGCTCGTCCGGGGGGTGACTGGCCGGCGCAGGCCGCCGACAAGGTCGTCTCGACCGTCGATGCGGTGCGCTCGCGTTCGACGGACCGCCTCCAGTCCCTGGCTCGCATCCTGGTCTACGGCACCGCCATCGCCCTGATCGGGTCGGCGGTCGTCGTCTTGGTCCTCGTCATGTTGTTCCAGCTCGTCGACAACTATCTGCCACCGGCGGAGAGCAGCTGGTCGACGTGGTTGCTGTTCGGGGTGCTCACCACCCTGGCCGGCGCCTTGGCGTGGGCGAAACGGGGGCCGATCGAGCGCCACCGTTGACCGCCTCGGCCATGCGGCGCCCCGAGCCCCGGGCGCGGGCCCGGGGGAACAAGCGCCGCCCGCCCGGGGTTGTGTTGTGTTCACAGAGGAGGTCGGGGTGAGCTCCACCCGAGAGGTCATCATCATCGGATCTGGCCCGGCAGGGCTCACCGCTGCGGTCTACACCGCACGAGCCCAGCTCGAACCCCTCATGATCGAGGGAGAGCTCAGCTCCACCGGTGATCAGCCCGGGGGCCAGCTGATGCTGACGACCGAGGTCGAGAACTTCCCGGGGTTCCCCGACGGCATCATGGGTCCCGAGCTCATGGCCAACTTCCGGGCGCAGGCTCAACGCTTCGGCACCGAGATCGTCTCGTCGAAGGTCACCGCCGTCGACCTGTCCGAGCGCCCCTTCCGCGTCTGGGCCCTCGACGCCGAGCACCGGGCCGAAGCGGTCATCGTGTCGACCGGTGCCCGGGCCCTCATGCTCGACATCGATCGGGAGACCGAGCTGTTGGGCCACGGGGTGTCGACGTGCGCGACGTGTGACGGCTTCTTCTTCCGTGGCCAAGACATCGCCGTCGTGGGCGGCGGCGACTCGGCGATGGAGGAGGCGATGTTCCTCAGCCGGTTCGCCGACCGAGTCACCATCGTGCACCGGCGCGACGAGCTGCGAGCGTCCAAGATCATGCAGCAGCGAGCCCTCGCCAACCCCAAGATCGACGTGGCGTGGAACGCTGCGGTCACCGAGCTGCACGGCGCAGAGCGCCTCGAGGGCGTGACGCTCACCGACACCGTCGACGGCACCCAGCGCCCCCTCCCGGTGACCGGGTTGTTCGTCGCCATCGGGCACCGCCCCAACACCGACCTGTTCAAGGGCCAGCTGCGCCTCGACGACGAGGGGTACGTGGTCGTCGAGAACGGCAGCACCCGCACCGACGTCGAGGGCGTCTTCGCCTGCGGCGACGTCGTCGACAAGAACTACCGCCAGGCGATCACCGCCGCCGGGATGGGCTGCATGGCCGCCATCGACGCCGAGCGCTGGCTGGAATCACGACACTGATGCCGCCGAGCGTGCCTCGGCCGAACACACGTACGTCCAGAGAACAGGGAGTTCTGTGATGGGAGCCGTGACCGAGCTCAGCACCGCCACGTTCGACGAGGTCATCCAGGGCGCAGAGCGACCGGTGCTGGTCGACTTCTGGGCCGAGTGGTGCGGGCCGTGCAAGATGATCGCCCCGATCCTCGCGGAGATCGCCGAAGAGGAGGACGGCGTCGACGTCGCCAAGCTCAACGTCGACGACCACTCCGACATCGCCATGCGCTACAACGTCATGAGCATCCCGACCCTCATCGTCTTTAAGGACGGCGAGATCGCCCACCGCATGGTCGGAGCCAAGGGCAAGGGTCAGTTGCTCCAGGAGCTCGGCCAGTTCCTGTAGTCCGCCCCTTCGGGGTCGGGGCGGCCGGCGACCACGTCGTCGACCTGCAGCGGCGGCTGGTGATCGCCGGGTTCGACCCAGGTTCCTGCGACGGGCGCTTCGACGCCCAGACGCGGGCCGCCACCGAAGCGTTCCAACGGACGGCCGGCCTGGTCGTCGACGGCATCTGCGGGCCTGACACGTGGGTCGAGCTGGTCGAGGCGTCCTTCCGCCGGGGCGACCGGCTCCTGTACCTCCAGATGCCGATGCTGCGGGGAGAAGACGTCGCAGACCTGCAGCGACAGCTCGGCCAGCTCGGTTTCGACGCCGGGCGCATCGACGGCGTCTTCGGGCGCGACACCTCGGCGGCGGTGATCGAGTTCCAGCGCAACGTCGGACTGGCCTCCGACGGCATCTGCGGGCCGGCCACCATCGAGGCGTTGGCGCGCTACGGCGGCCGGCTGGGCGACGCTCCGTCGGTGGCCGCCATCCGCGAACGGGAGCATCTTCGTGGTCAGATCACCTCGTTGCGTGACTGCGCCATCGCCATCGGAGACTCCGGGGGTCTCGAGGCGGCGGCGGCCGCGCTCCGCCGCGCCGTGGGAGCCGACGGCTCTCGAGTGCTGGTGATCCACCACCCTCGTGCCCATGCGCACGCGGCCCAGGCCAACCGCTTCGCTGCCCACGCGTACGTAGGTCTGGAGATCGTCGAGCACGGCCCGGTGGAGCTGGCGTGGTACGAGGTCCCGGGCTACACCTCGATCGGCGGACAGTTACTGGCCGGGTTCGCCCGGCCACGCTTGTGGTCGGTCCTGGGGACCGAACCCGTCGCGTCGGGTGCCAAGGCCCCCGTCCTGCGGGCGACGAAGATGCCGGCGGTGGTGTGTCGCCTGCCGGTCGGAGCGGTTGCCCCGCCTCGGCTGCCGGCGTTCGCCGACGCATGGAGAGCCGCACTCGGCGAGTGGACGCACCATGCACCAGCGCTGGCTGCTTCCGAGCGCTGAGCCCTTGTCCACAGCGGTGGTCAACCTGTGGAGAAGCTCGAACCCTCTGACGGCTGGTCGGAGTCGCGCGGGAGTGATCCAGCGTCGAGGATGACCCTAGCCAGCCGCTCGAGGTCGACATCATCGGCGAAGGCGATGAGGATGCGTCCCGGGCCTCGGTCCGGAAGGCGGACCTCGACCGAGGTGGCCAGACGTTCGGCCAAGATCTCTTCGAGCTCGAGCACCCCTGCGGGTCGGGGGTCGGTCAGCCGTGGGGCCGAGACCGTCACGGGTTCCACCGGCGGCGGGTCTGCGAGCTCCTCGGGCTCCGCCTGTCCGAGGGGCGCCGGCTCCCGCTCGGCTCGGATCAGATCCTCGGCCTCCCTGACCGTGAGTGATTCCTCGACGATCCGGTGAGCAAGGTGTTCCTGGGCCAGTCGGTCTGGCAGGCCGAGGAGCGCCCGAGCGTGGCCGGCGCTGAGTTGACCGTCGACGAGACGGCGCTGGACGGGGGCGGGCAGCTGCAACAGGCGGAGGATGTTCGACACCGCAGCGCGACTGCGGCCGACGCGCCGGGCCAGGTCGTCGTGGGTGAGGTCGAAGTCCTCCAGGAGCTGGCGGTAGGCGGCGGCCTCCTCCAAGGCGTTGAGGTCTCGGCGGTGGATGTTCTCGACCAGCGCCTGGGCCAGGGAGTCTTCGTCGTCGACGGTCCGTACGATGGCCGGCAGGGCGTCGAGGCCCGCCCGGCGGGCAGCTCGCCACCGCCGTTCACCGGCGATGAGCTCGAAGCGGTCGCCGGCCGGCCGGACCAGGACGGGTTGCAACACCCCCAGCTCAGCGATCGACGCGGTCAAGGCGTCGATGGCCTCCTCGTCGAAGTGTCGACGAGGTTGGTACGGGTTGGGATCGACGAGGTCGATCGGCAGGTCGTGCAGGGTCGCTTGCCCGACATCGTCGGCCCCCCCGGAGACGTCGGCGTCGTGCGGGATCAGCGATCCGAGGCCTCGCCCGAGGCCGCTGCGGCGCGTCATCGGCCGGCCACCTCTTTCGCTGCCTCTCGGTAGGCGATCGCACCCCGCGACACCGGGTCGTACACCGTGATGGGCTGGCCGAAGGACGGCGCCTCGGAGAGCCGCACCGACCGGGGGATGACCGTGCGACACACCTTGTCGCCGAAGTGCTCCCGGACTTCGCTCGCCACTTGCTCGGCCAGCTTGGTGCGGGCGTCGAACATCACCAGCAAGATGTTCGACACGACGAGTTCGGGGTTGAGTTGGCGTTGCACCAGCGCCACGTTCCGCAGCAGTTGCCCGAGCCCTTCGAGCGCGTAGTACTCGCACTGGATGGGGATCAACAACTCGGTCGCAGCAGCCAGGGCGTTGATCGTCAGCAGACCGAGCGACGGCGGGCAGTCGATGATGACGATGTCGAACTCGAGCCGGGCGGGGCCAAGAGCGTGTCGCAGCTTGAGCTCACGACTCATCGCAGGTACCAGCTCGATCTCTGCGCCGGCCAGATCAAGGCCGCTCGGGACCACGAACAGGTTGCGGACCGCAGAGCCTTCGATCGCATCCTCCAGGTCGATGTCGTGCAGCAGCACGTCGTAGATCGTGGATTCCAGCGCTCGTGGGTCGATGCCCACACCGGTGGTGGCGTTGCCCTGCGGGTCGAGGTCCACCAGCAGGGTTCGGTTGCCCTGTTCGGCTAACGCTGCGCCCAGGTTGACCGCCGTCGTCGTCTTGCCGACGCCGCCCTTCTGGTTGGCGATGGCGATCACCCGGGCCAGCGGGGGGGTGGCCACGTCTGGCGGCCGGTCCGCCCCTTCTGCAAGCCGACCGTTCGACCATGACCCGCCCATCGCCGAGACGGTAGCTGTCCGAGATGAGGGCCACGGCGATCCCGGCGTGCGTCCGATCGCTCCGACCCCGGACGCCGCCGCGCTGACCGAACGAGCGTTCCACGTGAAACCAGTGGGCCCGGCACCCCCCGGCGGTTTCACGTGGAACGTCGAGACCCAGTCGTCCTCGGCGTTCTACCCCTGCCCCGATCGCTGAACAGGGTGAAGTCCCCCTTACGTCCTACGCCCGATCGCTGAGCGGAATGAAGTCTCCCTGCCGTTCTCCGTTCCACGTGGAACGATCAGAAGACCGGCTGACGGGCGATCTGGGCCCACGATCGCCCAATGGGAGCCGCCGGTGCGTGGCTCCGCCGGAGGACCGCCACGGGGTAGGGGGCGTCCGACGCCGCCAGACGTTCGAGGCCGAGGCTGGCGAGCCCGGCAGCGGGCCATCGGTCGGAGCGGTCTCCGCTGTCGGCGATGACCACGAGCCCCCCGTCGAGCGCGATCGCCGCCCCGATCTCGGCCGCAACCCCGGGGCGGGCGAAGCTCCGTGCTGTCACGACGTCGGCCACCTCGCGCAACGACGAGCGGGCGAGATGAGCAGCCTCGCCACCGACCACGGAGGTCTGCCACCTCAGGTCAAGCTCGGCCACCCCCAGCTCAAGAGCGTCGACCCGACGACGTCGCTGCTCGACCATCACGACCCGCCACGACTCCAGTTGCGCCAGGACCAGGGCAGGTACTCCACCACCTGACCCCAGGTCTACGACGGTGGTGGTCGCGTCGGGGTCGAGGTGGGTGCGAATCGCGGCCCACATGGCGTGAGCCTGCTCGACGTGGCGACCGATCGGGCCGGGTCCGAGGTGGCCGAGCCGTTGGGCCCGGCGGAGCACCGCCGCCAAGGCGTCACCGATCTCCGGTTTCCCGGCGAGACTCGGAGAGAGCGGTTCCCGTCGGGGCGCCGGACCCCCTCCCTGAACGCTCACCCGGTCGGGGCGATCACCACCCACCGGCTCGGGTCATCGCCCTCTGACGATGTCGTGACACCGTCGACGTCGTTGAGGGCGTCGTGCACGGCCTTCCGGTCAGCGGAGCTCATCGGTTCGAGGGCCCGGGGCTCGCCCGAGGCGATGACCTCCTCGGCCTGGGCGACAGCGAACCGTCCCAGCGCCTCCCGTCGGCGCTCTCGGTACCCGGACACGTCGACTCGCACCCGTCCGTCCGCGTTGCCGTCGGCGCTGTGCTGCAGCACCGTCCGCAGGACCTCGTTCAGGGAGTTCAGCGTCGTCCCCCGCGGTCCGAGCAGCAGGCCCAACCCGTCGCCGTCGATGCGGACCTCGACCATCTCCTCGTCGACGTCGTGGCTGGAGATCTCGCCCTCCAGTCCCATGACGTCGAGGAGCCCATCCAAGAAGTCTTCCGCCGTCTCGACCTGCTCGTCGAGGGTGACGGCCTCGCCATCTCGGGTCGGATCGTCTGTGGCGTCGACATCCGCCTCGTTCACCGTCATGTCCTCCTCCTGGGCAGCCTTCGTGGGTGTGGGCGGCCGGTCGTCCGGGCTCGATGAGCTGGACCCGCGGTCGTCGCGGGTGGTCCTGGGGGGGGCCGACACCTCGGGTGCCGGCGTGGCGGGAGCCGCCGACGGGGCGGGGGATGCGCTACCACCGCCGCCCGATCGCCGGAAGCGCTCGCGCTTGGCCGGGGGAGCCTTCGGGCGCATCCGCACCCGGACCCTGGCCTCGGTTCGGCGCAGGAGCCGCCTCCCGGGCTCGGCGATCACCTCGATCTCGACGTCGTCTTCGTGCGCACCGAGACGGTTCACCGCGGCACGCACCGCATCCTCGACCGTCTCACCGGTCGTCTCGACCCACTCCACTCACCACCTCCGCGTCATCGGCTGTCTAGCGCCGCTTCTTCTTGCCCGCACGTCGTGACTTCGGGTGAGGCCGCGCCCCGCCGGGCGAGGTGCCGTTGCGTGGCGGGGCCGGGTCGGCTCCGTCATCAGACGCCAGTCCGTTCGTCGTCGCCACCGAACCGCCGTCGGTCGCCCCCGGCGCCGCCGGCCCGCCGCCAGGCGGGGCGCTCGCCGCACCCGTGACGCGCCGGGGTCGAGGGGCGGCTTCCTCACGTTCCCTGGACCAGCGGATGTAGGCCTGTTGGGCGATCCGGTACAAGCCCGAGACGATGAAGTAGACGACGAGGGCTGCGGGCATGAAGAAGGAGAAGACCGGCAGGAAGTAGGGGACGATCTTCATCACGGCGGCCTGGGGACCCTGCATCTGGGTGCCGCTCGCTCGCTGGCGAGCCATGACCTGGCGCTGTTGGTACCAGCTGATGACCCCGGTCGCCGCCACCATCAGCACGTAGGGCATGGCCCTGATGACGCTGTCGCTCAGGACCTCGTTGGCCGATCGAGCGAGGTTGAGCCCGAAGGACAACATCTCGCGCGTGCCGTCGAGATCGCGGTAGAGCTCGGAGCCTCGATCGAGGTACTTCGGGTCGAACGTCCCGTCGGCGCCGTGGTTGGTCAGACCGTCGATGACCCTGAACAAGACGAGGAACACCGGCATCTGGATCAGCAGCGGCAGGCACCCGCCGAGCGGGTTGATGCCCTTGTCCTGGTAGAACCGCATCAGCTCCTGCTGCTGGCGCTGCTTGTCGTCCTTGTACTGCTGCTGGATCCGCTTCATCTCCGGCTGGAACTCCTGCATCGCCATCATCGACCGGTTGGCCTTGAGGGTCAGCGGGGTCAACAGGGTGAAGATGACCAGGGTCAGCGCCGCGATGGCGAACGCGTAGTTGTGGTACAGCTCGTAGAACCACGCCAGCACGGTGGCGATGGCATCGAACACCTAGCGCTCCTCTGCGACGGGCCGGCGTCGGGCACCGGCGTCGGGGACGGGGTCCCACCCCTGGGGGCCCCAGGGGTGGCAGCGGGCCAGGCGCGACATCGCCAGCCAGGCCCCGCGGACCGGGCCGTGACGTTCCAACGCCTCCATGGCGTAGGCCGAGCACGTCGGTGCGAACCGGCACGTGGGCACGCGAGTGCGCGGGATCCAGCGGTAGGCCCGCACGGGCGCGGCGATGACGGTGCCCAAGCGTGAGCCGCGCCGTAACGCCGGGGGTTGAACGGGGGATCGAACGGTGGTCACGAGGCACCCAGGCGGCTGAACGCCTCGAGCTGGTCAGACCGCAGGGACGCCGGATCGACGGGGCGGCGACCTGGCAGCACTCGCACCAGCGTGAGCCCTGGCGGAGGAGCGACCTGGTGCGCAGCGGCGCGCAGCACCCTGCGGACGCGATTGCGGATCACGGCGCCCCCGACGGCGCGGGGGATGGCGTAGGCCAGCTGCGGCGGCACGGTCGTGGGGTCACCGATGTGACGGACGGCGAGACCGCCGACGCGTGCGGTGCGGCCCTCACGTCGGAGCCGTTGGAAGTCGGATCGTCGTGACAGGCGCCGAACCGTGACAGACGCTCAGGCCGACAGGCGCTGGCGTCCGCGACGCCGGCGACGGTTCACTACGACACGGCCGCCTTGCGTGCGCATCCGGGCCCGGAAGCCGTGCTTGCGGGCGCGACGACGGGCGTTGGGCTGGAAGGTGCGCTTCATCGTGAGATCCTCCTCCGTGCGTCGAGGGAGACGCCGACGACCTCGGGGCCCGACGGCAGGCCTCGCTCGCACGGCGCGATGCTCGAGCCGCGCACCACGGTAGAAGGTCAACGGCTCGGACGGCAATCGCCTGCCGACCTCGCCGACGGGCGACGCACAGATCGGTTGCTGCTACGTTGACGCACCCGGCCCGGAGGCCGGAGTCGTTCGAACCGCCGGGCCGCCTCCTTCGACTTCTCCACATCGCCGAGTTCTCCACATCGCGTGGATAACTCTGTGGACAACTACGTCGTGCTCGTGGCGACCACGCCGTCTGTGAAGGGGAACAACCTGGTGACCGAGCCCGGTGTCGTGTGGTTGTCACTGCGCGACCAGCTTCGGCGTGAGGTGTCCGAGGCGTCGTGGCTGGCGTCGTTCTCCGAGATCCGACCGGTGTCCTTCGACGGCTCGGACCTGACCGTCGCCGTCGACAACGTCTTGATGAAGGAGCGCTTCGAAAGCCGCCACCTCGACCGGATGGTCGCGGTCCTGCGCCAGGTGACCGGCGAGCCGGGGGTCGGCGTCGTGGTCGAGGTCCGCGACCGTCCCGGCACCGCCGATGCGCTCCCCGACCCTCGCGAGCTGTACGGCGTCGCCGCGCCGACGACCACGACGCACCCGCGGTTGCCCCCGGCGGCCGAGCCGCCGCCCCCGGTTGCCGGACTCGACGCCCGCTACACCTTCGAGAACTTCGTCACCGGCGCCTCGAACCGCTTCGCTCACGCCGCCGCCCTGGCCGTCGCCGAATCACCGGCTCGGTCGTACAACCCGCTCTTTGTCCACGGTGGGGCGGGACTCGGCAAGACGCACCTCTTGCACGCCATCGCCCACTACGCCCACCAGACGTCACCTCACACCGTCGTGCGCTACGTCTCGACCGAGAGCTTCCTCAACGAGTTCGTCGAGGCGATCCGCACGAGCAACCCGGGGTCCTTCAAGCGGCGCTTCCGCGAACCCGACGTCTTGTTGGTCGACGACATCCAGTTCATGGCCGGCAAGGAAGGCCTCCAGGAGGAGTTCTTCCACACGTTCAACTCGCTGCACGGGGCGGGACGCCAGATCGTGCTGTCCTCTGATCGGCCCCCCAAGGCGATCGCCACGCTCGAGGAGCGCCTGCGATCGCGCTTCGAGTGGGGGCTGACCACCGACATCCAGCCGCCGGACCTCGAGACGCGCCTCGCCATCTTGCGACGCAAGGCCGAGACCGACGGCTCGGGCGCACCCGACGACGTGTTGGAGTTCATCGCCACCCACGTCACCTCCAACATCCGTGAGCTGGAAGGAGCCCTCACCCGCGTCACCGCCTACGCCTCGCTGAACAGCGAGCCGCTGCACCTCCAGACCGCCCAGTCGGTGCTCGGCGACGTCGTGGACATCGATCAACGGCCCATCACGGTCTCCGGCATCATCGGTGCCACCTCGCAGTACTACGGCTTCAGCATCGAGGAGCTCTGCAGCAAGCAGCGCCACCGGGCTCTCGTCACCGCTCGCCAGGTCTCGATGTACCTCTGTCGCGAGCTCACCGACCTGTCCTACCCCCAGATCGGACGCGAGTTCGGCGGCCGGGACCACACCACCGTCATGCACGCCGTGGACAAGATCACCAAGCTGATGGGCGAGCGTCGGGAGATCTATGAGCAGGTGTCCAGCCTCATCGCCGAGCTTCGCCAGCGATGACCCCGATGACGCCTCGACCCGGTGGACCGGCGGTGGACCCATCCTGTGGACGATCTGGGGACCGACGATGCGGGTCCCCAGGCGTCGACCGTCAAGGGGTCACCTCGTCCACCGATCGCCTCGCACCGGGGGCGGACTGGGGACAACGGCAGGGCTCTGAGCTGGGCTGTCCCCAGGTTCCACAGCTTCCACAGGCCTTAGTGTCATCATCGGTCATTCCTTCTCTCCTCATCCAGAACAACGAGCGGGACCCCGCCGGGAGGTGCAGGTGAAGTTCCGCTGCGAACGCGACGTGCTGGTCGAAGCGCTCGGCTCGGTCGGGCGCGCCGTGTCGGGACGGAGCGCGACGATGCCGGTCCTGGCGGGGGTGCTCGCCGAGCTCGACGGCGATGCGCTGCGTCTCGTCGGCACCGATCTCGACCTGACCATCGCGGTGTCGGTGACCGTCGATCCCGGTGAGCCGGGCCGGGCCGTGCTGCCCGCTCGTCTGTTGGCCGACATCGTGCGCTCGCTCGAGCCGGGGGCGGTGGCCGTCGAGATCGGTGACGACGAGGCCCAGGTCAGCTCGGGTCGCTCGGAGTTCTCGGTGCGGTCCCTGCCCGTCGATGACTTCCCCCGGCTGGAGGGGCCAGAGGGCGACGAGGTCGAGCTCGACGGCGCCGAGCTGGCCGGGGGGCTGTCCCAGGTGGTGCGGGCGGCCTCGCGCGACGACGCCCGGCCCATCCTGACCGGTGTGCTGCTCGCCGCCGAGGGAGGTGGGTTGCGACTGGTGGCCACGGATTCGTACCGGCTGGCGGTGAGGGACTTGCCGGGCACCGAGGCCCTGGCCGAGGGTCAGCAGGTGCTCGTGCCCGGAAGGGCGCTCTCGGAGCTGATGCGCCTGTCGGGGTCGGCCGAGCGCGTCCGCCTCGTGCTCGGCGACCGTGAGGCGCGCTTCGCCCTCGACGGCATCGAACTGACGACGCGGTTGATCGAGGGCGAGTTCCCCAACTACCGCCAGCTGGTGCCGACCGACTACCCCAACGAGCTGCGCATCGGTCGTGAGGCGCTGCTCGACGCGGTGCGCCGGGTGCGGCTGATGGCCAGGGAGTCCACGCCGGTGCGAGTGGCCCAGTCCGCCGATGGCGTCGAGCTCAGCGCCATCACCCAAGACGTGGGGCGAGCTCACGAGGGCTTGGACGGCGAGTACGAGGGCGACGAGCTGACCGTGGCCTTCAACCCGGAGTACCTCGTCGACGGCCTCGAGGCGATCGGCACCTCCGAGGTGCGCCTCCAGACCCGGGACGCCCTGAAGCCGGCGGTGCTGCGGGGCATCGACGACGAGGACTACCTCTACCTCCTCATGCCCGTGCGGGTGTCCTGAGCGGCTGTCCGGGCCCGGCCGGGCCGCGGGAGCCCGGCGACACATCACTAGGGTCATCGGGTGCGCGTCGAGCAGCTGTGGCTGAGCGACTTCCGCAACCACGTCGAGACCCACCTGAGGCCCTCGCCCCGTCTCACCGTCATCACCGGTGACAACGGACAGGGCAAGACCAACCTGTTGGAGGCCGTGTCGGTGTGCGCCACCCTCGCCTCGATGCGCGCCGCCCCGGCCGAGGCCATGGTGCGGGCCGGGTACGACAGGGCCGTCGTGCGAGCCGAGGTCAGCGACGGTCGTCGTCGCTCGTTGATCGAGCTGCAGCTGGCGATCGGGGGACGGATGCGCGCCCAGCTCAACCGCCAGCCCCTGCGACGTTCCGCCGATCTGCTGGGGGTCTTGCGCACCACGGTGTTCGCCCCCGATGACCTCGACCTCATCAAGGGCGGTCCGGCCGGCCGCCGCCGCTTGCTCGATGACCTGCTGGTGGCGTGCTCGCCCCGGGTCCACGAGCTGCGTCGCGACCTCGACCGGGTGCTGCGCCAGCGAGCCACGCTGCTCAAACAGGCCGGACCCCGCCCTGGCGACGCTGCGCTGGTGACCCTCGACGTCTGGGACGCCAAGCTGGCCGAACTGGGCACCGATCTGGGACGCCGCCGTCGTGAGCTCGTCGCCGAGCTGACCCCTGCGGTCGAGGCTGCCCACGACCGCATCGTCGGGTCCGGCGCCGGTGCCGTCTGTGGCGCCGGACCGGGATCGCCGGGTCGTGGTGGGGCGCGCACCTGTGCCCGCCCCGGGCTCACCTATGACCCGGACTGGCTCACCGAGGGCCTCGCCGAGGCGCTGGCGCGGGTGCGACGTGACGAGCTGCGCCGGGGGGTCAGCCTGGTCGGTCCCCACCGTGACGACCTGGCCGTCGCGCTCGGCGCGCTCCCCGCCCGCACCCACGCCTCCCAGGGTGAGCAGCGCAGCCTGGCGCTCGCGCTGAGGCTGGCCGGCCACGAGGTCGTGCGGGCTCGCACCGGCACCACCCCGGTGGTGCTGCTGGACGACGTCCTGTCCGAGCTGGACCCCCGCCGGTCCACCGCCCTGTTGGACCACCTCCCCGATGCCCAGGTGCTGCTGACCACGGCCACCCCGCCCGGCCGCCCCGACGACGGCGACCTGGTCGTCGAGGTGCGCGCCGGCACCCCCGAGGTCATCGCTGGCCAGCACGCCACATGACCGTCCGTCCTCCCCCCGGCCCGGATCGGGACCCGGTGCCGATGGCGGACGCCCTCGGTGAGATCGCCCGGCGACTCGACATGGCCCCGGCGGTGACCCTGGCCGCGGTGTTCGGACGCTGGGACGAGGTCGTCGGACCGATCGTGTCGGCGCACTGCCGCCCGGTCGGCCTGCGCCGCGGCGTGCTCGACGTCGAGGTCGACGAGCCGGGGTGGGCGACCCAGCTTCGTCACCTCGACGCCGACCTCAAACGACGGCTCGAGACCCACCTCGGCGCCGGCGAGGTCCGAGAGATCCGCCTCCGCGTCCGGCGCGTACCCGCCTGATAGGCTGGAGACGTTTCCAGAGCGGCTCTGGCAGCGGTGAGCCCCGTCCACCTAGGGGGATAGCGCCCCCGAGCTCTGGCCGCTCTCGGTCCGTTCTGACAGAGAGGTCCTGCGCGTGGTCGAACAGCCCGGCTCCTACGGCGCCGATGACATCCAGGTGCTGGAGGGCCTCGAGGCGGTTCGCAAGCGCCCGGGCATGTACATCGGCTCCACCGGCGTCGCCGGCCTGCACCACCTCGTGTGGGAGGTGGTCGACAACGCCGTCGACGAGGCCATGGCGGGCCACTGCGACCACATCGACGTCACCCTCTTGCCAGACGGGTCGATCCGCGTCGCCGACGACGGCCGGGGCATCCCGGTCGACCCACACCCCCAGTACCCCGAGATGTCAGCCGCCGAGGTGGTGCTCACCGTCCTGCACGCCGGCGGCAAGTTCGGCGGGTCGGGCTACAAGGTCTCGGGGGGGCTGCACGGCGTAGGCGTGTCGGTCGTCAACGCCCTGTCCGAGCGCCTCGTGCTCGAGGTCGACCGTGACGGCCGGCGCCACCGCCTCGAGTTCGCTGACGGTGGGGCACCGAGTGGGCCCCTCACCGTGGTGGGCGACGCCCCCGGGGGCCGCACGGGGACCACGGTCACCTTCTGGCCCGACCCTGAGGTGTTCGACACCACCGAGGTCAGCCTCCGCACCCTGCTCGAGCGGTTCCGGATGATGGCCTACCTCAACGCCGGCCTCAGCTTCTGCGTGCGCGACGAGCGTGGCGCCGAGCCGGTCGAGGAGTCGTTCCGCTACGACGGCGGCATCGTCGACTTCGTCCGCACCATCAACAGCACCAAGGAGTCGCTGTTCGGCGCGGTCGGATCGTTCGGCGGCGAGCAGGACGGCGCCGAGGTCGAGGTCGCCTTCCAGTGGAACACGGGGTTCAACGAGGGGCTGCACAGCTTCGCCAACGGCATCGCCACCGGCGAGGGCGGCATGCACGAGGAGGGCTTCAGGAAGGCCCTGACCAACGTCGTGAAGCGCTACGCCCGTGAGAAGGGCAAGCTGAAGGACAAAGACGAGCTCGAGGGCGAAGACATCCGCGAGGGGCTCACCGCCATCGTCAGCGTGCGCCTCCAAGACCCCCAGTTCGAGGGGCAGACCAAGGCCAAGCTCGGCAACCCCTACATCCGCAGCTTCGTCGAGCGCACCACCAACACCGAGCTGGCCGTCTGGCTCGAGGAGCACCCCAACGAGGCCGGGGCGGTGCTCACCAAGGCCGTGCAGGCCCAGCGGGCCCGTCTGGCTGCCCGCCAGGCCCGAGACCTCACGCGTCGCAAGTCCGCCCTCGACGGGGCGGGGCTGCCGGGCAAGCTCACCGACTGCGCGTCCAAGGACCCCCGCGACAGCGAGCTGTACATCGTGGAAGGCAACTCGGCGGGCGGGTCGGCCAAGGAGGCTCGCGACCCCGAGACCATGGCGATCCTGCCCATCCGCGGCAAGATCCTCAACGTCGAGAGGGCCCGCATCGACAAGATGCTGCGCAACTCAGAGATCCAGGCGCTCATCTCGGCCATCGGCGCCGGGGTCAGCGAGGACTTCGAGCTCGACCGCATCCGCTACCACAAGATCGTCCTGCTCTGCGATGCCGACGTCGACGGCAGCCACATCCGCACCCTGCTCCTGACGTTCTTCTTCCGTCAGATGGCGCCGCTGGTCGAAGCCGGTCACGTCTACATCGCCCAGCCGCCGCTGTACTCGACCCAGGTGCGCAACTCCAAGGTGTACCTGAAGGACGACGCAGCGAAATCTGCCTTCCTCGCTGAGCGCCCCGACCACAAGGCGCAGTTCCAACGGCTGAAGGGGCTCGGCGAGATGAACGCCGACCAGCTGTGGGAGACCACGATGGACCCGGCACGACGGTCGCTGCTCCAGGTGACCGTCGACGAGGCGGCCATCGCCGACACGGTGTTCTCGGTGTTGATGGGTGAGCAGGTCGACGTGCGCAAGCACTTCATCCAGCAGAACGCCCGCGACGTCCGCTTCCTCGACATCTGAGCGGTCGGGCGCGCCATGCATCCCATGACGAACGGACCCCGCCTGTGAGTGACCCCACCGATCGCGACGGCGCCGAGCACCCAGGAGACGCCACCACGTCCGTCGATGAGGACCCCGCCCCGGCCGCCGGTCCCGAGGCCGCCGTCTCGACCGGGGCTGGCGGATCGGGTTCGGGGGGCGACGGCGGGGACGTCGTGGTCGGTGACGCCGCTGGTGGCGAGGACCGCCCGCCGGGCGTCGAGCCGATCGAGATCCAGACCGAGATGGAGCAGTCGTTCCTCGACTACGCCATGTCGGTCATCGTCTCCCGGGCGTTGCCCGACGCCCGAGACGGTCTCAAGCCGGTGCACCGGCGGATCCTGTGGTCGATGTACGACGCCGGGTTCCGGCCCGGGGGCAACCACGTGAAGTGCGCGCGCGTCGTCGGCGACGTCATGGGCAACTACCACCCCCACGGCGACCAGGCGATCTACGACGCCCTGGTGCGCATGGGCCAGTCGTTCTCGCTGCGCCACCCACTCATCGACCCCCAGGGCAACTTCGGCTCACCCGCCGACGAGCCTGCGGCGATGCGCTACACCGAGGCCCGCCTCACCGACCTCGCCCTGCGGATGCTCGAGGGCATCGACCAGGACACCGTCGACTTCGGTCCCAACTACGACGCCAACCACCAAGAGCCCCTGGTGCTGCCGGCCCGGTTCCCCAACCTGTTGGTCAACGGCCAGCAGGGCATCGCGGTGGGCATGGCCACCAACATCCCGCCGCACAACCTGGGCGAGGTCATCGACGCCGTCCACCACCTGCTGGCTCATCCCGAGGCCGGCGTCGACGAGCTGATGGGCTTCGTCAAGGGCCCCGACTTCCCGACCGGGGGTCTGATCATGGGCCGCCAGGGCATCGCCGACGCCTACCAGACGGGCCGGGGGTCGATCAGGGTGCGGGCTCTCGCCGAGATCGTCGAGGACGCCAAGAGCAACGAGCAGATCGTGGTGACCGAGCTGCCGTACCAGACCTCGGCCGAGGCCCTCGAGGCCAAGATCGCCGACGTCGTCGAGCGCAAGGTCGTCGATGGCGTGCGGGCGATCCACAACGAGTCGGCCAAGGGCGCGACCCGCATGGTCATCGAGCTCAAGCGCGATGCCTCGGGCCTCGTCGTGCTCAACAACCTCTATCGCCACACCCCGTTGCAGATCTCCTACCCGGTGAACATGGTGGCCCTGGTCGACGGCGTGCCTCGTACGCTCGACCTTCGCTCGGCGCTGGTGGCCTACGTCGACCACCAGATCGAGGTGGTCACCCGGCGCTCCGAGCACCGCCTCGCCAAGGCCCGCCGCGACCTGCACATCAACCAGGGCCTGCTGCGTGCGCTGGCTCTGATCGACGCCATCATCGCCACGATCAGGGCGAGCGAGAACCGAGCCGGGGCGCGCACGGCGCTCGAGGCAGAGCCGTTCGAGTTCAGCGAGGTGCAGGCCAACTACATCCTCGACATGCAGCTCGGCACCCTGACCCGCCTGGGCCGTGAGCAGATCGAGGGCCGGGTCGCCCGCTTCGAGGCCGAGATCGCCGAGCTGACCGAGATCCTGGGCGACGACACCCGGCTGCGAGCGGTCATCGCCGAGGAGCTCACCGACGTGCGCGACACCTTCGCCACCCCCCGGCGCTCCCAGCTGACCGTCGGGTCCGGCGACATCGACCTCGAGGACCTCATCGATGACGAGGAGCTCATCGTCACCCTCACCCGGGGCGGGTACGTGCGGGCGACCAGCCCCAGAGAGTTCCGCCTGCAGGGCCGAGGCGGGCGGGGGGTGGCGGGAGCCAACCTCCGAGACGACGACGTGGTGTGGGACATGTTGCACACCACCGCCCACGCCTACCTGCTGTTCTTCTCCAACCGGGGGAAGGTGTACCGCATCAAGGCCCACGAGATCCCGATGCGTGACCGAACCGCCCGGGGCACGGCGTTGGTGAACCTGTTGCCCCTGGCGCCTGACGAGCGCGTCCAGGCGGTCATCGACACCCGCGACTACGAGACGTCGCGGTACCTCATGTTCGCCACCCGCCGAGGCGTGGTGAAGAAGACGCTGATGCGCGACTACGACTCGTCACGCCGCGACGGCCTCATCGCCCTGGCGCTGCGCGACGACGACGAGCTGGTCCAGGTGCTGCCGACCGGCGGCGACGACGACGTGCTGCTCGTGGCCAGCTCGGGCCAGACGTTGCGGTTCGCCGAGAGCGACGTGCGGCCGATGGGCCGGGTGGCATCGGGGGTGCGGGGCATGAACCTGCGGGGCGATGACGTCGTGGTCGCCTGCGCCGCGGTGCGGCCGGACACCTCCCTGGTCACCATCACCGACCTCGGCTACGGCAAGCGGACCGAGGTGCAGGACTTCCCCCGCAGGGGCCGGGGCACCATGGGCGTCATCGGGATGCGCCTCGACCCGCTGCGGGGTCGCCGGGTCGTGGCTGCCCTCCTCGTCCACGACGACGACGAGCTGGTGCTGGTGTCCTCGGGCGGGGTGCTCATCCGCACCCGGGCCGGGGACGTCTCGTTGCGGGGGCGTTCGACCGGGGGGGTGCGGGTGATGAACCTCGATGACGACGATCGGGTGGCCGCGGTCGCCCCGGTGGCCGCCGTCGGTCCGGCCGACGACCCCGATCTGGACGGGCCCGGTGCCGATGACGAGCTGGACGGGCCCGGTGCCGATGACCCTGATCTGGACAGGCCCGGTGCCGATGACGAGCTGGCCGGACCCGTCGACGAGCGACCCAGGGCCGCCCAGTTGATCGAGGACGCCGAGGCGGCCGATCACGTCGAGGGCGTCGACCCCCTGGGCATCGCCGACGACGACGGCCCGGCGCTGGGCGGCGGCGGCGACACCGTCTAACGTCGTGGTCGGCTTCCCCGCCCAGCGCTTCGGAGCGCCGCTGTGGATGCCGTCTGCTGCCCTCTCGGGCCACCTCGTCCGGGCACCTCCGCCGTCCCCGGGGCCTGCGCTCGAGGCGAGTGCGGGCAGGTCGTGCCGTTGCTCGCCCTCGCCGTGGTGGTGGCCTTCGTCGCCGCCGGTTGGGTCGGACACCTCGGCCACGCCGCGGTGCAGCGGGCCCAGGCGGGCGCCGCAGCCGATGCGGCCGCGCTCGCTGCTGCCTCGGCCGGTCCGCCGGCCGCCGAGGAGCTCGCCCGGGCGAACGGGGCTGGCGCCTGGACGGTTCGCCGTGACGGCAACCGCTTCTCGGTCACCGCGACCGTCGGCGAGGCGCGCGACGAGTCCCACGCCCTGCGCGTCGACCCGCCGCCGATCACCGGCACCGGCACGCGCGCCGGTCTCGCCCCGGCCATGCTGGCCGCCCTGGCGCGCGCCGATCAGCTGCTCGGCTACCCGGTCCCCATCTCCTCGGGCTACCGCGATCCCGCTCACCAGCGACGTCTGTGGGAGCGCAGGGCCACCAACCCCTACCCCGTGGCACGCCCGGGCACGTCCCTGCACGAACGGGGTCTGGCCGTCGACGTGCCCCGCGCCTTCGTCGCGCGCCTGCTGTCGGTGGCAGCTCGCGCCGGGCTGTGCCAACCCCTGCCGCGCACCGACCCCGTCCACTTCGAGCTCTGCGATCGTTGAGGCCGAGGCGCCCTCGACGGGACGCTTCGGTCGGCGCCTCCTAGACTGCGCGCCGTGGCCGACGCCAAGGTGAGCACCGATCCCCACGCCGGCGACCTCGACGCCGTGCCCGCTGGTGCACGGTCCGCCGGCCAGAGCGGCCCACCGGTCGTCCCGCTGTCCTCCCCGGGCGCGCCAGACGAGCGCCCCTCGGCGGTGTCGGTGGCTGCCGCCCGGCCGTCGCGCACGTTCACCGGCCGGCGCCGGGTCAGGGCCCGCCGGGTGCGCCGCGTCGTGCGCCACGTCGACCCGTGGTCGGTGTTCAAGGTCGGCATCGTGTTCTGCCTGTGCATGTACGGCGCCCTGCTGGTGGCCATCGGTCTGCTGTGGCGGGCAGCGCTGCGCACGGGGCTGCTCGACAACGTCGAGAGCTTCCTCGTCGACATCGGGCTGTTCGACAGCTTCGAGTTCCAAGGCGACGTGATGTTCCGGGCCATCGCCATCGGCGGCCTGGTCCTCGCCGTCGCCGCCGCCGCCGTGGCGGTGCTCATGACGGTCGTGTTCAACCTGATCAGCGACCTGATGGGTGGCATCCGGGTGTCGATCATCGAAGAGGACGTCGCGTACGTGCGCGATCCCGGTGCCGTGCGCGACGCCGCCGCTCCCGGCAACGGCGACCGCCCCCCCTCCACGCTGTAGTGGGTGCTGGGGCCAGCGGCTAGGGTCCTCGTCCCTGCGGGCCTATAGCTCAGTCGGTTAGAGCGCACCCCTGATAAGGGTGAGGTCGCTGGTTCGATTCCAGCTAGGCCCACGAGGCGAAGGGTGGAGCGGCCACGATGAGAGCACTGCAACGGGCACTGGCCGCCTCGGCCCTGGCGGCGATCATCGCCGTCGTCCTGCGCGTCCGCGGGTCCGGCGGCACGCCGCCCCAGCGCGGCGGGTGGCGCCAGCTCGAAGGCCCGGACCTCCGCTGAGGTGACCCAGGTCACCATCGTCGGCGTGGGACAGACCGGCGCCCGGATCGCCCGCCACCTCTGCGCTCTCGACGAGGTCACCACCGTCTGCGTGGTCGACCCCGATCGCGACCGGGCCAGCGAGGTCATCGCCGGGGTGGGGGCGAAGGCCGTGGACGGAGGGTCGAGCTACCGCCCGAGCGGCGACGACCGGGTGGTCGTGATCGCTGCGCCGGTCGGGGGCCACCGGCTGGTCGCCGAGATGGCCCTCGGCGCAGGAGCCGAGGTGGTGTCCACCGCGGACTCATCAGCTGATGTCGACGCCCTCCTCGAGCTCGACGCCATGGCTGCTGACCTCGAACGCCACGTCGTGGTCGGTGCTGGGTTCGCTCCCGGCCTGACCGACCTGCTGGCCCGACACGGCGCCGCGATGTTCGACAGCGTCGATGAGATCCACGTCGCCAAGGTGGGGACGGGGGGCCCGGCCTGCGCCCGACAGCACCACCGGGCCCTCGCAGGTGACTCTGTCGACTACCGCGACGGCACCCGGATCCCCCGGCGGGGGCGCACCGGGCGTGAGCTCTGCTGGTTCCCCGAGCCCATCGGCGCCGTCGACTGCTACCGGGCGGCCCTTCCCGACGTGTCGCTCCTGGTCCCAGCGTTCCCCGGGGTGTCGCGGGTGACCGCCCGCATGTCCGCGACGCGCCGGGACCGGCTCACGGCCCTGCTGCCGATGTTCCGGGCGCCCCACACCGACGGGGGCCCCGGCGCGGTGCGCGTCGAGCTGCGGGGCCGGAGGGGCGAAGCGCGCGACGTCGTGCTGCTGGGGGCGATGGACCACCCCACCGTGGCCGCCGCCGCAGTGGCGGGCGTGGCCACCAGCGCCCTGCTCGCCGAGGAGCTGGGCCCCTGTGGTGCGCACGGCCTCGGCCAGGTCGACGATGCGGTCCCGATGTTGCGAGCGCTGGAGCACCACGGGGTGGTGGCTGCGATCTTCGAGGGCTGAGCGCTTCTGCGACTGGGCGGGCTCGTTCTGCAGGTCCGGCGCCGCCCACTGGAGCGCCCCCGCCGATCGGCTCTTCGACACGCTGAGGTGAGTTCGCGTCGCTCAACACCTTGACAACGGGCCCCGTCGCGCCGACGGAGGGTTCGTGCCCCCACGGACGGGTGGCACCACAGGAGAAGGAGCTCCGCACATGGTTGAAACCACAGAGGTCGCGCGCCTCGTCGAAGCCCACGTCGACCTGGTCCGCCACGTCGTCTTCCAGGTCGCCGTCCACTTCCCCCGCCACGTCGACCGCAACGAGCTCGCCGACGCCGGCGCCGTCGGACTCGTCGAAGCGGCACAGCGCTACGAGGAGGGGCGGGGCGTGCCCTTCGAGCGCTTCGCCGCCCGCCGCATCCGCGGCGCCATCCTCGATGCCGTCCGGGCCAACGACTGGGCGCCACGCTCGGTGCGCGCCGCCGCCCGCCAGCTCGAGCAGGCCGAGCAGGAGCTGACGAACAAGACCGGCGCGGCCCCCAACACCGACGCCCTCGCCACCCACCTCGGCATCGACGTCGAGCGGGTCCTCGAGCTGCAGCACCGGGTGCACCGCTCGGTCATCCTCGCCCTCGACCACTACGTCGCCCCCGATGACGACGAAGAGCTCACCCTGGGCGACGTCCTGGTCGATCCTGATGAGCTCGAGCCGAGCGACGAGCTCGAACGCCGAGAGCTGCTCGGGTACCTGCGCGACGCCCTGCACCTGCTGCCCGAGCGCCATCGCATGGTCGTGGTCGGCTACTTCCTGGAGGGACGCACGAGCCTGGAGCTCGCCACGTTCCTGGGGGTGACCGAGTCCCGCATCTCCCAGCTGCGCTCAGAGGCCCTGCGGATGCTGCACGATGGCATCACCTCGCAGTTCGAGCCCGTGACCGAGGACCAGCCGACGGGCCGATCCGAGCGTCGGCGGGCAGCCTACGCCGAGGCCATCGGCACGCGATCGGGCTTCGCCGAGCGACTCGACGGCCACGCATCGATCGATCTGCGACCCGACGGCGAGCTCGTCGCGGTCAGTGCGGTGGTGGAGGCGTCGGCCTGAAGCGACCGCTGAGCACGCAGGTCCTCAGGTGCCGGCGGCGACGAGCGCCCACACCAGCTCGGCGTCGCCGAGCACCTCGACGGACCCGCCAGCGGGCGAACCCCCCGCTGCGGTGGACCCAGCTGGGTCGACGGCGCGCCCGGTCATGGTGCGCCAGAGCGGATCGGCCGGGCCCCGGGCGGCGGCGTCGCCCTTGGTGTGGCCGCGCTCGAGGGTCACACCCCCGGTCTCGTCCCCAGCGTCGGTGCCCGACGACGCCACGTGGTGCTCGGCGGGGATGCGCAGCGTCCACTCGCCGTCGACGTCGGTGCAGTGCAGGTGCACGCTCGCTCCGGGGCGACCGAGGCTGGCAGCCACGCCGCGACCGATGACGTAGGTGGTGAGCCACTCGTCGATGCCGTCAGCAGCATCGACGGGTTCGACCGGCGAGCTCTGCACCCCGGCGGCCACCTCGACGTCGATGCGATGCAGCGTCGTCTCGTGAGCGAGGCGGCGCACCCAGAAGCCGGCGTCACGCCGGGAGGTCCACGACCACAGCGGATGGTCATCGCCGCCGGCGCGGAGGCGGGCTGCGACCTCGGCCCCGGTGGCGGCGAGGAGGTCGAGGACGCCGTCGTCATCAGACGGCGGGTCGACTCGCACCGGGGCGTCGACCGCTCGCGCCTCGTGGGTGGCCCCCACGAAGGCGTACACACGGGTCAGGTGGGCGGCGAGGCGGCGCACGGTCCAGCCCGGGCAGGTCACCACGTCGGCGTCCAGGGCGCCTTCGGCCACCTCGACGAGCCGTTCGAGGTCGCAGCGCCACCGCTGCAGGTGGGCGGGCGTGTCGAGCACGATCGGTGACGCTAGTGGTGTGTCGCCGCCGGCCCGTCCGTCGCTGGTCATCGCTGGCTGATCGGCGCGCTTCGCTATCGCGCCGCGGGTTTGGGCCGACCGCATCGTCACAACGAGAACGACCCACGGACGGATCGACGGAGGCCCACGGACGGCGGCCCCCCCGGCCCGCCGCGTCCCTGCGCCCTTCGTCGCCGGGAGGCAGGCCATGTCGATCGCAGACGACACCATGAAGGTGGCGTACCAGGCCATGGGTGGCTTGGCGCACCGGCAGAAGGTGCGGGCGAACAACATCGCCAACGCAGAGACCCCCGGCTTCAGAGCCCGTGACGTGCCCTTCGAGGCCGAGCTGGCGCGCCAGATCGGCACCGGCGGCCTGAACCGACCCGTCGCCACCCCGGTGACGGTGCGCGACACGCTGCCCGACATCCACGGCAACACCGTGGAGCTCGAGGTCGAGATGGTGGAGATGCTCGAGGACCAGGTCCGCTTCGACGCCATGGTCAGCGCCTTCGATCACAAGATCCGGGTGCTGCGCTCGGCCATCGGCGGGCGCTGAGATGAGCGGCTTCCGTGCCCTGCACAACGGCGCGTCGGGGATGAGCATCGGCCAGCGGTGGATCGACACCATCTCGCACAACCTGTCCAACCTCAGCACCGACACCAGGGTGGGCGACGAGGCCTTCCGGGCCCGGTACCTCGTCCTCGGCGAGAACGAGGGCGGCGGCACCGGCCGGGGCGTCGAGCTGCGCCGTGTGGTGCGCGCCGAAGGCGACGCCCCCTTGCGACACGACCCCGAGCACCCGCTCGCCCTGCGCCTCGACGGCGACGGCGACGGCCTCCTCGACGAGCGCTGGCGCGAGGTCGACGACGCCGGCCGCTGGGTGGCCGAGCACAAGAGCACCGGCGAGGCCGTCACGGTCGAACAGGGCGCCGGGGGCGAGCCGCTCACCGGGGTCGTGACCCGGGCAGATGGCACCACCGAGGTGGTCGGTGCCGACGAGTTGCAGTTCATCGCCCGGCCCGACGTCCCCGTCGAGCAGATGGGGCTCGTCCAGGGACCCCTGGTCGACCTCGGCGGCCAGATGACCGACCTGATGATCGCTCAGCGCTACTTCCAGGCCAACAGCCGCGTGGTGACCGCGGCCAAGGAGGCCTATGAGTCCGCGCTGCGCATCGGACGATAGGAGGACCCCACCATGGACATGTCCAGGATCGCGGCTGCGCCGCTGCCCGCACCCCGCCCGCGACCCGAGCCCGCCGGCGGCGAACAGGACGCGACGAGCTTTGGCGAGATGATGCAGCACGGCATCGGATCCGTGGCCGACGCCGAGCGCCGCGCCGACTCGACCGCCCAGCGCTTCGCCGTCGGCGACCCCGGGATCGACGTCCACGACGTGACCGTCGCCGCCGCCGAGGCGTCGGTGTCGGTCCAACTGATGGTGTCCCTGCGCGATCGGGCGATGGACGCCTACCAGCAGATCATGAACCTCCAGGTCTGATGTGAGCGGCCAGACCCTCACCCAGGACGAGATCGACGCGCTCATCAGCGCCTCTCGCGCCCCGGGCGGCGCCACAGCGCCCACAGGCCGGGCACCTGGCGGACCGACCTCGACGAGCGCGTCGGTGGCCGACGAGGCGTCCCCGGCGTTGCGCCGGGCCCGCAGGACCACGCTGCGGGGGCGCCGCCGCGACATCGACGTGCTCGACGCCCCCGCCCGACGGCTGCGACGAGACGGGGTGGCGCCTGCTCGGGGGCGGGTGGCCAGGGTCGTCGGTCACGAGGTCGAGGTTCGGGGCCTTCGGGTTCGGGTCGGTGCGCTCGTCGAGATCTGCGTCGGCGACGACCGCCGGACCGCCGAGGTCGTCTCGGTGGGGGCCAACGGCGTCAGCGCCCTGGTCCTCGGGTCGACCGACGGCATCGGGCGAGGTGACGTCGTCATCGGGCGCCGGGGCGGTCATGGCGTGGTCGTCGGACCGGCCCTGCTCGGCCGGGTGATCGACGCCACCGGCGCCCCCCTCGACGGGCGCGGTCCCATCGCCGGCACGACCGTCCCGCTGGCCAACCCGGTGCCCCAGCCGATGGTGCGCCGTCGCATCGCTCAGCCCCTCGGGATGGGTGTGCGAGTCCTCGACGGCCTCTGCACGGCCGCCAGAGGTCAGCGCATCGGGTTGTTCGGCGGCAGCGGCGTCGGCAAGTCGACCCTGTTGGGGATGATGGCCCGGGGCACCGCGGCTGACGTCAACGTCGTCGCCCTCATCGGTGAGCGTGGCCGTGAGGTCCGCGAGATGATCGAGGACGATCTCGGACCAGAGGGCCTGGCCCGCTCGATCGTCGTCGTCGCCACCTCTGACCAGCCGCCGCTCGTGCGGCTGCGGGCCGGGGAGGTGGCGACCCGCATCGCCGAGGCCTTCGCCGACGACGGCGCCGACGTGCTGTTGCTGTTGGACTCGCTCACCCGGCTGGCCATGGCCCAGCGCGACGTCGGCCTCGCCGCAGGAGAACCTCCCACCGCACGCGGGTACACGCCGTCGGTCTTCTCGATGCTGCCCGGGCTGCTCGAGCGGGCCGGGCCCCGGACGGTGGGCACCGTCACCGGCTTCTACACCGTCCTCGTCGACGGCGACGACATGAACGACCCGGTGGCCGATGCCGTCCGGGGGCTCCTCGACGGCCACGTCGTGCTCGACCGCCGACTCGCCGTGCAGGGACACTTCCCGGCCATCGATCCGTTGGCCTCGCTCAGCCGGCTGGCGTCCAAGGTCGTCGATCCCGCCCGATCGGCCGACGCTTCCACCGTACGGGCTGCGCTGGCCGCGCTCGAGGACGTGCGTGACCTCGTCGAGGTCGGCGCCTACGTGCCCGGGACCAACCCCGTCGCCGACGCCGCCCTGGCCGCTCGCGCCGATTTGGTGGCGTTCTGCACCCAGGCGGCCGACGACGCCACAGCTCTCGCCGACACGATGGCGTCGTTGGACGCGCTCGCGGGCCGTCTGCGCGCCGCCGCTCGACCTGTGCCCGGCGCCCAGCTCGGGGTGTCCGGCTGATGGCGCGCGACCGGATGAGGGCGGTCCGACGGGTGCGCGAGATCCGCGAACGTCAAGCTCGCGCCGGCGTGAGCCGGGCGCGTGCCACGGCCGACCGGGCCCAGGAGGAGATCGCCCAGCGCCGCCGTGACGAGGTCATGGCCATGGTCGACGAGCTCACCGCCATCCGCCTGCGCGCCATGCAGCTGTCCGGCGTCGTCGCGGTCGAGCTCACCGAGGCTGCCCGGGCCGATGCCCGTCGGGCCGACGCCGAAGCCGAGGAGGCGACCCGACGCTGGGCCGAGGCCTCAGCCCGCTCGAAGTCCGCCGAGCGCCTCGCTGACCGCCGCACCGCAGACGCCGCCGTGGTGTCGATGAGAGCGAGCCACAAGTCCCTCGACGAGCTCGTCATGTTGATGCGCGACCGTCGCGACCACCGGGCGCGCCCGTGAGCGCCGTCGAGCGGGCCAGCAGCGCCATGGCCGCCAGCATCGGACCGCCAGCGCGGATCCGTCGCGGACGGGGGTTCGACGAGATGCTGCGCGAGGCGGGCCCAGGTGGGCCCCGCCTGGAGATCGAGTCGTCGCCCGCCCCTCCCGGTCCGGGGCCAGCGTGGCCTGTGCTGCCCGGTTCCTTCGGTGCGACAGCCGGTCCCGGCGTCGGCGTCGACGCCGCCACGGCGTGGCCTCAGCTCGCACTCGGGACCCAGCTCGCCGCCGGAACCCTGGCTGCCGCCGGGGCCCAGTCCGCCGCTGGGGCCCAGTCCGCCGCTGGGGCCCAGTCCGCTCCCGGGGTCGGATCGGTGTCATCGACCGATTGGGCGGCCGGACTGCCACCCGCAGGCCAGCGCTGGGTCGACGAGATCGCCGCCGCCGCCGGTCGGCACGGCCTCGACCCTCGGCTCCTCGCCGCGCTGGCGTGGTCCGAGTCCGGGTTCGACCCCGCCGCAGCGTCCTCGGCGGGGGCCATCGGGCTCACCCAGCTCATGCCCGGCACCGCTGCCGGGCTCGGCGTCGACCCGAGGAACCCGGCAGAGAACCTGGACGGCGGCGCTCGGTACCTCGCCGAGCAGCTCGACCGCTTCGGCTCGGTCCCCCTCGCCCTCGCTGCCTACAACGCCGGCCCGGGGCGGGTGCAGCGGGCCGGCGGCATCCCCGCCATCAGTGAGACGCAGTCCTACGTCCGCATCGTCTCGGACCGCTACCGCTCGCTCGGAGGTACGACGTGACCCACGCCCGCCCGGTCGGCCCCGGGGCCGTCGTCGCACCTGCGGGTCCTGGTGGCCGTCGGTCCCGCCCTGGCGCCGGCTTCGACGTGATGTTGGAACGTCTCCGCGACGACGCAGGACGGGCCCCGAGTTCGCGACACGCCGGCCCCGACGCCGCCCGCCGGTCAGAACGGTCAGAACGGTCGGACCGCGACGACAGCACAGCGCGGGCCCACGAACCCGACGGGTCCCGCCCGTACCGCGCCGAGGTCACGACGAGCGGTGAGCTCCGCGTCGACGCACCCCGGGACGAGGACCCAGGCGCCGACGACACCGACACCGACACCGACACCGACGACATCGACATCGACGACATCGACGACATCGACACCGACGACGTCGACACCGGCACCGACGCCCCGACCGACCCCGTCGTCGGCCCCGCCACGGCGGTCGCCTCCTCCGGCGCCTCGGTGGTCGGCTCGCCCGAGGGAAGCCTCGACGCTGCGACCGGGCGCGGTGCAGGCGCGCAGATCCCCACGCTCGCCGAGCTCGTGGGAGCGATCACCTCCGCCCCGAGCTCTGCAGCCGGCGAGGCAGCGCCCACAGATCAGGCGGCCCACGTCGACAGCAGCCCTCCGGGCGATCCGGTCGCCGAGAGCGGTGGCACCGGGCACCTCGCCGCTGAGCAGGTCGCCGGTCACGCCTCACCCGGGAAGGCCGAGGAGGCCACGTCCGAGGACGCCGACGTGACCTCTCGTCCTGCACCGGCGGACGAGCCCGCAGCCGATGCCGACCCCGTCGCCGGTGACGCATCGTCGGACCGTGGTGGCCCCCCGGGTGCCGAGGCGCGCAGCCCCGACCACTTCCGCCCGGCGTCGAGCCCGGCTGCGACCACCGATCCGCGCACCGACGCGGCGACCTCTGACGAAGTCGAGACCCCCGTCGCCGTGGCACCGCCCGTGAGCCGACCCGCGGGAGCGGGTGCTGTGGACCCGGCCGAGCTGGGCGGTGCCGCTGCTGATGTCGATCCGGCAGGGTCGGTCGCGAACGAGGGCGGGTCGGCACCGGCGGGCACGACGAGCGTCCCGGCGTCTGTCGGTTCGATCGCTCGATCGGCCGCCGCGGTGCCGAGCGCCGCCGCCCGCCTCGTCGAGCTGGCCACCGAGGCTGGCCTGAAGATGCCCACGCGGGCGGTCACCGTCGAGCTCTCCGAGCTGGACGGGGCTCGAGTCCGCGTCGCCGTCGAGTCGGGCGTCGTGCGGGTCACCTTCCTCGACGCCACCCTCGACGATGCCACCCGTCGTGACCTCGACCGTGAGCTGCAGCGAGCCCTCCACGGCCGGGGCTTCGACCTGGCCGGCGGCCATCGGGGCCGTGACGGCGGCCGGGGCTCCGCCGAGCGGGATGGCCTCGACCGCCAGGCGGCCGGCGCCCTGTCGGGTGCGGCGCCCGGAGGGGTCTCCCGACCCGCCGCCCGGCCGACTCGCGACCCCGGCGGCACGCTGCTGTGAACACCACCGCCTCGCGGCCTGACGCCCGACCCGCCCGCCCGCCGGCGCCGGGCGCGCCCCGCCTGGCACCCATCGAGACGAACCGACCCGGAGGAACCCGCCCATGATCAACTCCGTCGATCCGGCGATCACCACGACCGCCGCCAGCCAGGGGCTCTTCGAGGGCCTCGACGGCGAGGCCTTCTTGAACCTGTTGATCACCCAGATGCGGTACCAGGACCCGCTCTCGCCCACGGACCCGTCATCGATGATGCAACAGACCTCGCAGTTCGCCAACGTCGAGGCTGTCCAGAAGATGACCACCCTGCAGACCCAGTCGCTCGGGTGGTCCCAGTTCCAGGCCGCCGCGTCGATGCTCGGGGCCTCGGTGACGATCGCCGGCCAGGACGCCCAGGGCCAGGCGACCACGACGACCGGGACCGTCGTCGCGGTGCGGGCCAGCTCGACCGGGCCGGTGCTCGGGCTCGACGACGGCTCGGAGCACGCCCTGACCGCCGTCACCGACGTGAGCGCCCGTCCGGTCGCAGCGACACCCGCACCCGGTGCGCCAGCCGCAGCCGACCCCGCAGCCCGGTCCGTGACCGAGCCGGCGGTCGACCCGGCGACGGTGGCCCCGGCGGGTGGGGCGGTGCCGGCGGACGACTCGGCTGGGCCCACCGGGGGCACCACGCCGGTCGAGGCCGCAGCAGATGACGATCAGAGCACGGACCTCACCTCTGGGATTGCCGACGTTGACTCGTCCCCGGCGGGGTCGACGACATCGGTGGTCGACACGGACGCACGGTCCGGCCCGACCGGCCAGGGCGCCGACGGCGCCCCCAACGAGAGGACCGATGCACCATGATGCGATCGATGTTCACGGGGGTCTCGGGCCTCCGAGCCCACCAGACCATGATGGACGTGGTCGGCAACAACATCGCCAACGTCAACACCGCGGGGTTCAAGGCCTCCCAGGTGACGTTCTCTGAGACCATGTCCCAGGTGCTGCGCGGCGGGTCCGGCAACGCCGGCGAGCGCGGCGGCATCAACCCGATGACGATCGGCCTCGGTACCGCCGTCGCCTCGATCGACGGGGTCTTCACCCAGGGCGCCAGCCAGGTGACGGGCCGGACGACCGACCTGGCCATCCAGGGCGCCGGCTTCTTCGTGCTCGAGTCCGGCGGCCAGCGGATGTACAGCCGGGCCGGGTCGTTCAGCTTCGACGAAGCGGGCACCCTCGTCGCCCCCCAGGGCGGCCAGGTCATGGGGTGGACCGCCGACGCCACCGGCGAGGTCGAGACCAACGGCGAGGTGGCACCGATCACCTTGCCGGTCGGTCAGACCATCGCCCCGGTCATCACCTCAGAGGTCGAGCTGGGTGGCAACCTGCCGGCGGACGCCGAGGTGGGCACCGAGGTGACCACCTCGATCGCGGTGTTCGACAGCCAGGGCCGTGAGCACACCCTGACCCTGGCCATGACCAAGACCGCCACCAACCGCTGGACCGCCGAGGCCAGCACCGACGAGGATGCCAGCGTCACGATCGGCGGCGCCGCGACGGCCACGCTGGACTTCGGCGCTGACGGCACGCTCACCACGGCCACCCCGCTCGCGCTGTCGATCGACGTGACCAGCGGTGCCGGTTCACCGATCGTCGCTGACCTCGTGCTGGCCGGTGGGTCACCGCTCGTGCAGTTCGGTGGCACGGCCACGGCCGAGGCCCGGGGCCAGGACGGCCAGGGCATCGGGTTCCTGCGGGACTTCGCCATCAGCGACGACGGTGCCATCTTCGGCCAGTTCTCCAACGGGGCGTCGAAGCTGCTCGGACGGGTGGCCACCGCGGCGTTCAACAACCCTGCCGGCCTGCAGCCGATCGGGTCCTCGATGTTCGCCGCCACCCCCAACTCGGGCACCGAGCTGATCGGCCCCCCCGGCTCGGGCAACCTGGGCCTGCTTGCGGCCGGCACCCTCGAGATGTCCAACGTCGACCTCGCCCGGGAGTTCACCAACCTGATCGTCGCCCAGCGCGGCTTCCAGGCGAACTCCCGGGTCATCACCACCTCAGACGAGATGCTGTCCGAGCTGGTCAACCTCAAGCGCTGATCCATCCGCCGAGCGGGCGGCCCACCTGCGCCACGGCGCGGGCGGGTCGCCCTCAGCTCGGCCGGTGCGCGGCCGACGGGACCGGGAGCGGTCCAGGCGGACGACGCCGACAGCGACCGAACCACCCGATCGGGCCACATGGAGGTGCGCCATGATCCTCGTCCACCGACTCAAGGGCGAGCCGCTGTTCGTGAACAGCGATCTCATCGAGACCATCGAATCGACGCCCGACACCGTCGTCGGGCTCGCCGACGGCCGCAAGCTCGTCGTCGCCGAGACCCCCGAGCAGGTCGTCGATGCGGCCCGCACCTATCGGGCGTCGGTCATCGTCGCCACCGACGAGCTCCGTGAGCGGGCCGGGCGGACCGCTGACCTCGTGGTCCTGCACGGACCCGACGAAGGGTAGGGGCGACATGGACCCCCTCTCCATCATCGGGCTCTTCCTCGTCCTGGTGGCCGTCGTGGCCTCGACGATCATGGACGGCAACAGCCTCGGCCCCCTCATCGGGCCGTCCTCGCTCGTCATGGTCCTCGGCGGGGCGTTCGGCGGGGCGCTCGCCGGGTTCCGCCTGCCCGACGCCAAGAAGCTGCCCAAGGGCCTCATCGTGGCCTTCACCGCCTCGCCGCCTGACCCCGACGAGGTCGTCACGCGACTGACCCGCTACGCCGAGGCGGCCCGCCGCGAGGGCATCCTCGCCCTCGAGCAGGGCCTCGCCGAGGTCGACGACGAGTTCATGCGCACCGGCCTGCAGATGGTCGTCGACGGCGTCGAGGGCGACGTCGTGCGCGACGTGCTCGAGACCGAGATCGAAGCGATGGAGTCCCGCCACGGACTGGTCATCTCGCTGTTCTCCAAGTTGGGCGAGTACGCCCCGGCCATGGGCATGATCGGGACGATCGTCGGGCTGGTGAACATGTTGGGCAACCTGTCAGATCCCCAGGCGCTGGGGACGGGCATGGCCCTGGCCCTGCTGACGACCCTGTACGGATCGTTCTTCGCCAACGTCATCTTCTTGCCCGTGGCCGCCAAGCTGCAGCGCCTGCACGCCATGGAGATCGCGGCCCGGGAGCTGACCCTCGAGGGCATCATGGCGGTGCGCGACGGTGCGAGCCCCCGGCTGCTGGTCGAGAAGCTCGAGGCCCGCCTCGAGCCCGATCAGAGGATCGGGGCCAAGGCCCGCATGGACGAAGCGGCCTAGCAACTGCCATGGCGAGACGCCACCGCTGCCCAGAGCCCGAGTCGGGCGCCAACTTCTTGTTGACCTACGCCGACCTCGTCACGTTGCTGATGGCGTTCTTCGTGTTGCTGTTCGCCATGTCCACCGTCGATGAGGCCAAGTTCGTCGTGCTGTTGAAGGGCCTCGAGGAGAACTTCGGCAACACCACCCTCCAGGACGGCATCCTGGACGGGGGAGAGTCGATCATCGGCGCCAACCTCGACGGAGGCAGCACCGTGCCGGTCCCCGGTGGATCGCTCGTGTTCGAGGACCGCGCCGCGATCGTCGCCGACGAGGCCGAGCCCGCAGACCGCCCCGAGACCGACGCCGGCCACGACACCGACGGCGACGCCGGCCAGCAGCGTGGGGTCACGGGCTCAGGGAGCCCGCCCGAGGAGAGCCCCGCCGACAGCCCAGCCGCCGATGCCAGCGACGCCGCAGCGCCAGACCTCAGCCGCTTCATGACGGCCGACCAACTCGACGCGGTGCGCCAGAGGATCGAGGCGGTGCTCGTGGCCGAGGGCATGCAAGACGACGTCCGGTTCCGCTTCGACGAGCGGGGCCTCGTCATCGCCATCGCCACCGACGACGTGCTGTTCGCCACGGGCAGCGCCAGGCTCAGCACCGCCTCCGGGGGCGTCCTCGAGCTGATCGCCCCCGAGCTGGCTGGCTTCGACAACGCCATCTTCGTGGACGGCCACACCGACGACGTGCCGTTCGGAGGCACCGAGTACACCAACCGCGACCTCTCCGCTGACCGGGCCCTGGCGATCGCCAGGGAGCTGGAGCTGGCCTTCGGCCTGGCCGCTGATCGGCTCATCCCTGCCGGCTACGGGCCGTTCCGTCCGATCGGCGACAACGCATCGACCGCAGGGCGGGCAGAGAACCGCCGCGTCGAGCTCGTGGTCGCCGCCGGCACCCTGGCCTCGCCGGCGCAGCAGACCCAGATCGTGGGCCCGGGCGCCTGAGCCAGAGCTTGCCGGTCCGGCGGTCTCATCAGGGGCCCCACCGTGCCGACGGGAGTCGAGGAGGCCGCACCGGCGGCGACGACAGGAGCTGATCGACATGTTGGGCAGACGCAAGAAGAACCGGGACGGCGGGGCCGGCGAGGCGGCGTCTGGCGAGGGCACCACGCGCTCTCGCAAGGGCGTCCTCGTCAAGCTGGCCAAGGTGGGCCTGCCCGTCGTGATCGGTCTGGTCGCCTACACCCAGTTGACCGGGGACAGCGAGGCGGGTGCGGCCGCCGCTCCGACCACGCTGGCCGCCCCCGTCGAGGGCACCGTGCTCGACGGCGGTGAGGTGCGGGTCTCGCTCGCCGACGCCGACGCCCACTTCGCCCTGGTCCGCATGGCGGTGGTGCTCGAAGCCGACGCCGACCCGGTCGAGGTCGAGAACCGGTTGCCGCTGCTGGCCGACGCCGCCGTCGACGAGGTGGCGACGTTCAACTCCGAGCAGCTCCGGGGCGCCCGAGGTCCCGAGCTCCTGCGTGACGTCCTCACCGAGCGCGCCGACGAGATCTTCAACGTCGACGACGAGCAGGTCTCGGTGATGCGGGTGGTGCTCACCGAGCTCATCGTGCAGTGACCGGTCCCTAATCCCCGGGCCCGCTCGGCCGACTGCCCCGGGGTACGTCGAGCGGATGGGGACCATGGCCGAGGGCAAGCTCTCCCAGGCCGAGATCGACGCCTTGTTGGCGACGATGACCGAGCCGGACGATCACATCGCCGAGGGCGGGGGCTCTGACGACCTCGTCGCCTTCGACTTCCGCCGGCCGGCCAAGTTCGGTCGGGAGCACATGCGCAGCCTCCAGACCGCCCACGAGGTGTTCGGGCGGCGCCTGTCGAGCCTGTTGACCCATGCGCTGCGGGCGATCATCAAGATCGAGCCGGTCTCCAACGACCAGATCACCTACGAGGACTACGTGCGGGCCCTGCCGACGCCGTCGGTGCTCGCCACCTACAGCGTCCGTCCGCTGCCCGGGCCGGTCGTCGTCGAGCTGTCCACCCAGATGGCGCTCACCCTGCTCGACCGTCTGCTCGGCGGCCTCGGCACGCCGGTGGCGATGCGGCGCCCCACCGAGCTCGAGACGAACCTGCTCGTCGAGCTCATGGGCTCGGTGCGCGACGCCCTCGGCGCGGCGCTCGAACCGCTCGAGAGCGTGGAGACCGAGCTCGAGAGCGTCGAGTTCAACCCCGCCTTCGTCCAGGCGGTCGCGCCCAACGAGATGGTCCTGATGTTGACCTATTCGCTCAGCATGCAGACCCAGCAGCACGCCCCCCGGGCCGAGGGCCTCATGTCGATCTGCTATCCGTTCTCGACGCTCGCCCCGGCCATGGGGCGCCTGGAGGCCCACGCTTGGCAGTCCGGCGGTGCGCCCGCTGATGGCCCCGAGGCGCTCGAGCGTCCCCGCCCGATGGTCGAGGTCGTCCCCGAGGTCACCGTGCCGATCGAGGTGCAGCTGCGCCGTTCGATGGTGTCGGCGGCCGACGTGGCGATGCTGCGACCCGGAGACGTGCTGCGCCTCGAGCACCGCGTCGACGAGCCGGCGATCGGCGTCGTCGGCGGGCGTCCCATCCTCACAGGGCGCCTCGGTCGCACCGGCCGTCGCCTCGCCCTGCAGGTCGACAAGTGGGCGGAGGCCCCGAGATGAGCGACATCAGCCCCGAGCTCGCCGACACCCTCGGTGAGGTCGGCAACATCATGATGGGCGCCGGCGCCACCAACCTCGCCGGCCTGCTCGGCGAGCGGGTGGAGATCACCGCCCCGGTCGCCGGGATCGTGGAGGAGGGCGAGGCCTGGCCGGCTGACCGGGCCCTGCTCGTCGAGGTCACGATGCTGGGCGCCGTCGAGGGCGACAGCATCTTCGTCCTGCCGGCCTCTGACGTCGCCACGATCGTCGAGATCATGTGCGCCGGCATGGCCCTCACCGAGGACCAGATCCTGGGCGAGCTCGGCCTCTCCGCCGTCGGCGAGGCCATGAACCAGCTCATGGCCGGGTCCTCCATCGCCCTCAGCGACGTGCTCGGCGAGCTCGTCGACATCACTCCGCCGCGGCTCACCCTCATCGACTCGGTGCCCGAGATGCCGCCGCCCGTCGGCAAGCTGCGCGTGCGCTTCGACGTGCGCATCGGCGACCGGCTCGAAGGTCAGCTGTCGTGGGTCATCGATCCGGCGTTCGCCGATCGCCTCGTCGAGCAGGTCAGCGCGGGCATGGGCGGCGGCAGCGGCCAGGCCGCAGCTGACCGGGCCGTGCAGGGGGCGACCCCCCAGGGGGCGCCGACCTCTGACGTCGCCGGCACCGACCCCTCCCCGGTGCCGCCGGCGGCCGCCGGCGAGCCGCCCCGGCCGGCACCCCACCCTGCGCCGGCACCCCACCCTGCGCCTGCACCGCACCCGGCCCCGGTCGGCGCCTCCCCGTCGAGCCCGCCGGCCGTGGACGTCATGCCGGCCAGCTACCCCGAGCTGACCCCGGTCGCCATGCCGGCCAGCCCCGCCGATCTGGCGTTGCTGTCTGATGTCACGTTGGCGGTGACCGTCGAGCTGGGACGCACGCAGCTGCTCGTGCGCGACCTGCTCGACCTGGCCGAAGGATCAGTGGTCGAGCTCGACCGGCCCGCCGGTGCCCCGGTCGACATCCTCGTGAACGGCACGTGCGTCGCCCGGGGCGATGTCGTCGTGGTCGACGACGAGCTGGGCGTGCGGATCAGCGACGTCTTGGAGCCCGACGAGCGTCGCCGACGGGCTGGCTGAGCGGTGGGAGCGGTCGACACCGACACCTTCGTGCGCCTCGTCGCCTCGATGGTGATCATGCTGTTGGTCCTGGTGCTGGTGAAGCGCCGGGCCCGCCGGGGCACCGGGCCGTCGCGGGGAGCTCTGCGCATCGAGGCGCGGCAAGCGCTCGGAAGGTCGGCCTCGGTGCTCGTGGTGGCCGTGGGAGACAAGCGGTGGCTCGTCGGCGCCGGCGAGCAGGGCGTGACCCTGCTGGACCGCCTCGAACCGGGCGACCTCGACGTCGCCGAGGACCGAGCTGGCGGAGACGGCCAGGGCCCGTTCGGTGCCCGTCGGCGTGTCATCTCCGACGAGTCGCCCGCCCGCAGGTCTCGCTCCGAGGGCGACGTCTTCGGCGCGCCTCCCAAGGGCTCAGGTGCCCGTGCTCTAGATGACCTCGACGGAACGAGTGAGGGGCCACGGACCGGCCTCGTCGACCGGATGCGCCAGATGACCCTGCGCGCCCCCGGCCGAGCCCGGTCCGGCGGTCCCCATGGCTGAGCGCGCCACCCACCGCTCCTGGCGCCGCGCCCGAGACCTCGGCACCGATGCGCCGTCAGGCGCCTTGCAGGTTCGCTGGCGGCGAGCGCTCAGCCGGGCGGTCCTCGCCATCGTCATCTCGCTGGTGACGGTGGTGGGAACTGCCGGGCCGGCGGGCGCCCAGGACGTCACGCCCCCTGAGCCGCCGACGCCGGCGGCTCCCTCGGCGTCCGAGACGGATCAGGCCGTCGACGGCCCGTCTGCGCCGGAGGCACCGGCTGAGGTCGAGGGGTTCGGTGTGTCGATCGTGGCCGACGACGGGGGGCTGGCCCAGTCCGTCGTCATCGTCTTGTTGCTGACGGTCGTGTCGGTCGCCCCGTCGATCTTGTTGCTGATGACGTCGTTCACCCGCTTCACCATCGTGTTGGGTCTGACCCGCCAGGCGATGGGCGTCCCCACGGTGCCGCCGAACCAGGTGTTGGTGGGCTTGGCGTTGTTCCTCACGTTCTTCGTGATGGCACCCGTGTTGGAAGAGATCAACGAGGTCGCGCTGCAACCGCTGTTGGCCGAGGAGATCGACGAGTCCGAGGCCCTCGCTGCGGGGTTCGAACCACTGCGTGAGTTCATGCTCGCCCAGACCGACGAGGAGGACCTGGCCCTGTTGCTGCGGGTCAGTGACACCGCGGAGGCGCCCGAGTCTCCCGAAGACCTCGACTGGACCGTCGTGGTCCCGGCCTTCGTGCTGTCCGAGCTGCGCACCGCCTTCATGATCGCCTTCGTGATCTTCATCCCGTTCCTGGTGATCGATCTGGTCATCGGCTCGATGCTCATGTCGCTCGGGATGGTGATGCTGCCGCCGGTGTTCATCTCGCTGCCCGTCAAACTGCTCCTGTTCGTCATGGTCGACGGCTGGGCGCTCGTCGTCGGGTCCTTGGTCGACAGCGTCGACGTCGCGGTCTGAGGGCGACGAGACCGTGTCTGATGCCGACGCCATCGACATCGTGCGAGAGGCCTTGGCCCTCGCTGCTGCCCTCGCCGGGCCGATGCTGTTGATGACCTTGGCGGTCGGGGTGGTCGTCAGCCTCGTGCAGACCGTGACCCAGATCCAGGAGCAGACCCTCACGTTCGTGCCCAAGCTGGTGGGCGCAGGACTGATCCTGTTGCTGCTGGGGGGCTGGATGATCGAGCGCCTGTCGAGCTTCGTGATCGAGCTGTGGGCGTCGATCCCGGCGCTGGTCGCCGGGTGAGGATGATCGCAGCGACGACCGAGGCGCAGCGGTGGCGGCGTGGGTGACATCGAGCTCGTCGTCCCCACGGCGTCGGTCATGGGCTACGTCGCCGCGTTCGTGCGCGTCGGGGCGTTCTTCCTCGCCGTGCCCTTCCTCGGGCGCCGTCTCGGCGCCGTCGGGCGGGTGGCCATCTCGTCGTCGCTGGCGCTGGTGATGTTCGAGCCCATCGACCCGCCCGACCTCGGCGGCCTCCTCGCCATCGCCGCCACCAACCTGGCCGTCGGGTTGCTGTTGGGCTTCGCCATCGGCATCGTCTTCCAGGCGTTCCTGGGCGCGGGCTCGGTGGTGGACACGCTGGCGGGTCTCAGCATCGGGGCCCAGTTCGACCCGGTGACCGGAACGACCGCCGCAGTGTTCGACCGCTTCTTCGAGCTCACCGCCCTGGTGGTGTTCCTGGCCGTCGGTGGCGACCGCTTCCTCGTGTCCGGGCTGGCAGCCACCCTCGACGTCGTGGCTCTCGACGGCGGCATCGACATCGGGCCCCGTCTCACCGACGTGGTGACCGGTCAGTTGACCCTGCTCATGCTGGGGGTCGTCCAGATCGCCGCTCCGGCCCTGGTGGCGCTGTTCGCCACCGAGCTGATCCTCGGTCTCGCCGCCCGGATGATGCCCCAGGTCAACCTGTTCGTCGTGGGCCTGCCCGCCCGTCTCATCGTCGGGACGCTGGCCGCAGCGACGATCGTGGCGACGATGCCGGCGATGGTGGCCTGGTTCCTCGACCACGCCGAGGACCTCTTCGTGACCTTGCTCTCGGGCGTGCGGCCCACCTGACGCCCGGTGCGGTGCTCGGCCCGGGCCGCGACGTCCCAGCCCGGGGTCGGTGGCTGGCCGTCACCGAGGCGCAGCGACCTTGAGAGGGCAGCGGTGCGGCCGACGGGGTCGGGGCGGCAGACGAGCTCGGAGGGACCGCCATGGCGACCACAGACCACCACCAGCTCCAGCTGGTCGCGTTCCGACTGGGCCGCGAGGAGTACGCCGTGGCCGTCCACGACGTCGAGAGCATCGTCAAGTGGTCGCGCCCGACGCGGCTGCCGGGCGCGTCTGCCTACGTGCGGGGCCTGATCAACCTGCGGGGCAAGGTGCTGAGCGTCTTCGATCTGCGTCGACGGTTCGGGATGGACCCCCTCGACGACGAATCTGACGCCCGGGTGCTGATCACCCGCCTCCACGGGGCGAACACCGGCGTGCTCGTCGACGCCGTGACCGAGGTGCTCACCGTCGACGACGACGCGCTGAGCCCCCCGCCGAGCGAGCTCGGCGGACCCGGCAGCGGTGTCGCCGGCATCTGCCGGGTCGGAGACCGCCTCGTGATCGTCGTCGAGCTCGCCGAGGTGTTCGACGCCTCCTTGCTCGAGGTCGCCGGCTCGTCGGTCGGGTCCCCGGCTGCGGAGTCCTCGGCTGCGGAGTCCTCGGCTGCGGAGACCCCTGCGTTCGAGACCTCGCTCGCCGAGCCCGCTGCCGGCGAGCCCGGACCGCTCGTCGTCGCTGCGGTGGCGGGTGCGCCGGATGCCACCGCTGCGGTGAGTGCAGCCGGCCTGGCCGCATCGGCCTGACGGTGCGGCGACCCGGAACCGTCGTCGTCGTCGACGATTCACCTCTGCAACGGTCGATCATCACCCGGACGCTCAGCCGCTCGCCGAGCCTGTCGATCATCGGTCAGGCCGGCTCGGGCGCCGAGGGCCTTCGCCGCATCGAGGCGCTCGACCCCGACATCGTCTCGCTCGACATCGAGCTCGGCGATCTCAACGGGCTCCAGGTCATCGAGCAGGTCATGGCCACCCGCCCGACCAAGATCGTGGTGGTCTCGTCCCACACCGACGCCGGGGCCGACGTCTCGTTGGCTGCCCTCAGCGCCGGGGCGGTCGACTTCGTGACCAAGGGTCGCCTGGCGCCCGGACCCGACGGCTTCGAGGCCCGCCTCGAGCGGGCCTTCACCGCGGCCCGCCACGCCCGGGTCCAGGCCCCTGACGCCGGTGAGCACACCCCCGCCGAGCGCATCCGGCGTGCCGCGCAACGGCGTCGCGACGCAGCCGCCCGTCGAGCCGCCGCACCGCCGCTTGGCTCCGTCTCCTGCGAGCCGTCACCGGCCCCAGCTGCGACCGCTCCGTCCCGCCGCGGCGGGGCCACCCGGGTCAACGGACCGACCGGCCCCGTCGATGCGGTGGACGACGCCGTCGCCGGTCTGGTCCCGCCCGAGCTGGTGATCGTGTTGAGCTCCACCGGAGGGCCGCCGGCGCTCCAGGTGCTGCTCGCCGAGATCAGCCAGGCCCCGCGGGTGCCGTTCCTCATCGTCCAGCACATGCCCGCCGGCTTCACCGCCCGCCTCGCCGGACGGCTCGACACCGCCGGGGGCGCCCGGGTGCGCGAGGCCACCGACGGCGAGCCGTTGGCGGCCGGGACCGTGCTCCTGGCCCCCGGCGGGACCCACCTCGTGCTGGCCGACGGCCGCATCCGACTGACCGAGAGCCCGCCGGTCGGGGGGCTGCGGCCCCGGGGCGACCACACCGTCGACGCCGCCATCGCCTCGGGCCACCGGCGGACCCTCTGCGTCGTGCTGACCGGCATGGGCGACGACGGCGCCTCGTCGTGCGCGCGCCTCGTGCGGGCCGGCGGGCAGGTGATCGCCCAGGATGCGGCGTCGACGGTCGTCGACGGGATGCCCCGCCAGGTGCGCGACGCCGGGCTCGTCACCGCCGAAGGCCCACCGGCGCACCTGGGTCGCGTCCTGGACCGCCTCCTCACCGCCCGGGCCCATGTCGCCCGCCACCACGAGGTCACCTCATGACGCTGCTCGACGACGTCCGCCGCTTCACCCGCCAGGAGGTGGGCCTCGACCTCAGCGGGGTGCGCGACGCCCAGCTCGAACGGCGTGTCGCCAACTTCCTGCGCCGCAACGGGCTCGAACCCAGCGGACTCATCCGGGCGTTGAGCGATGACGCCCTCCTCGACCGGTTCCTCGACGGCCTCACCATCAACGTGACGTCGCTGTACCGCAACGCCGAACGGTGGGGCGACATCGCCGAGCTGCTCCCCACCCTCGGATCGAGGCCCCGGCTGTGGAGCGCCGGGTGCTCGAAGGGAGCCGAGGCCTACACCATGGCGATCCTGTGCGACCTGGCCGGGGTGCGCGCCGACATCACCGCCACCGACGTCGACACCCGGATCCTGGCCGCTGCGGTCGAGGGCGTCTTCACCGCCCAGGAGGTGCGCGAGGTGCCCCCCGAGGTGGCGACCCGGTATCTCACGGCGCTGGCCGACGGAACCCACCGCATCGACGGACGCGTCGCCCGGCGCGTCACCTTCGCCCGCCAGGACCTGCTCGCCGGACCGTTCCCCACCGAGCGCTACGACCTCATCGCCTGTCGAAACGTGGCGATCTACTTCTCGGTCGAAGCCAAGCGCGCCCTGCACGCCTCGCTCGCCGCGTGCCTGGCCCCCGGCGGCTACCTGTTCATCGGCAGCACCGAGCGGGTCGAGGGGCCCGGTGAGCTCGGGCTCACCAGCGTCGCCCCCTTCATCTACCGCTCTGTGATCCAACCCGTCGGGAGGACCTCGTGAGCGACTTCTTGGAGCAGTACGTCGAGGAGGCCCACGAGAACGTCGAGGAGCTCGTCAACGGGCTGTTGCGCCTCGAGAGCGACGACACGTCGCCCGATGACACGTCCCACGTCGTCGCCGAGCTGTTCCGCTTCGCCCACAACCTCAAGGGCATGAGCGGCGCCATGGGCTTCGACGGCATCACCGAGATCGCCCACAAGGCCGAGGACCTGCTCGACGTCTACCGCCAGGGCGGGGGCCGTCCATCCGGGGACCAGGTCGACGTGATGCTGGCCGCCGCTGACGCCATGGTCTCGATGATCGACGCCGCCGCCGCTGGCACCTCGCCGCCCGCGCCCGCCGAGCTGGTCGCCCTGCTCGTCGCCCATCGCCTCGACCGTCCCGGCGACGGGGTCTGGTCGAACGCCGACGCGCCGGGGTCGAGCACCGCCGACGACCCGCCCTCGCCCGACCGGCACCTGTCCGGGGCCCCAGATGGCGCCCCGTCCGAGGTCGAGCCGTCGGCGGCACCGGCACCGTCGGCCTCGGCCGGCGACGACGGCCCGGGCACCCCGGCGGGCAACATCCGCCTTGAGGTGCGCCTGGAACCCGGGGCGCAGCTTCCCGGGGCCCGCTCGGCCATCGTGTTGCGTCTGATCGGCGAGCGCACCGCGGTCGTCGCCACCAACCCCGCCCGAGATGCCATCGAGGCGGGCAAGGCCACCTCGTTCGTCGTCGAGGTCTCCGCCGACGCCGACGTCGACGCGCTCGCCGAGGCCGCCGCCACCGTGACCGACGTGGCCTCTGTACGTCGGGTGACCGAGCCAGCACCCCCCCCGGCCCAGGGCGCAGCGGCGTCGACGGGCCACGCCCCGGCGCCGGGTGGGGCCTCTGAGGCACGGGGCGGCGCGCCGCGGGCCACCGTGCGGGTCGAGGTCGACCGCCTCGATGACCTCATGGATCTGGTGAGCGAGCTGGTCGTCGGCCGTGGTCTGCTGGGCGAGCACGTCGCCCGGGTCGCCGACCACGGCCTCGCCGAGGGCTTGGCGTCGGTGCACCGCACCATCAGCGACCTGCAGGCGATGGTGGCCAAGGTGCGGATGATCTCGTTGGAGAAGTCCTTCGCCCGACTCACCCGCATCGTGAGGGACACCGCGCGTGACGTCGACAAGCTCGTCCAGTTCGAGACGAGCGGAGAGGACACCGAGCTCGACCGGTCGATGGTCGACGAGGTCGCCGACCCGCTCATGCACCTGCTGCGCAACTCCGTCGACCATGGGATCGAAGACGCCGAGACCCGTCGTGGCGCAGGCAAGCCCGCGGCAGGACAGGTCGCGCTGCGTGCCTACTCCGAGGGCAACCAGGTCGTCATCGAGGTGACCGACGACGGCGGCGGGATCGACGTCGACCGGGTCACCGCCAAGGCGGTGGCCAGCGGGGTCATCGGGGCCGAGGAGGCCAAGGCGCTGTCAGATGAGGAGAGGGTCGACCTGATCTTCGCCCCGGGCCTGTCCACCCGTGATGCGGCGAGCAAGATCTCCGGACGGGGTGTGGGCATGGACGTCGTGCGCACCGCGGTGTCCAAGCTGGGCGGCGTCGTCGCCGCCGAGACCCGGCGGGGTGAGGGGAGCCGGTTCACGATCCGCCTCCCGCTGTCGCTGGCGGTGGCCGAGGCGCTGCTCGTCAAGGTGTGTGGCGAGACCTGGGCGATCCCCATCGACCAGGTCGAGGAGACCCTGGTGGTGACCGAGGAGCACTGCAGCACCGTGCGCGGCCGCACCGTCATGGACCTGCGGGGTCAGATCGTCACCGTCGTCGGCGGCAGAGGTCTGATGTACGGGGTGAGCAGTCCTGGTGGATCGCGGCCCGGGGTCGTGTTCCGCCACAAGAGCCGCCACATCATCATGACCGTCGACGAGCTCGTCGGACGAGCTGAGGTGGTCGTCAAGCCGCTGCCGGGCGATCTCACAGGGGTCGATCTGGCCTCGTCGGTCACGATCCTCGGGGACGGCTCGGTCGGGCTGATCCTCGACGTGGCCGCCGCCGTCGACTCCGTCGCCCGCCAGGCCGGGGCCGAAGAAGCCGGGAGGCGGTGATGAGCGCCTCGGAGACCGAGCTCGACCTGTTCTGTGAGCTCACCAACGTCGGCGGCGCCAACGCCGCCACCGCCGTGGGCGAGATGCTCGGCACGTTCGTCGACATGGGCACCCCCCGGGCGTCTGAGGTCACCCTCGCCGAGGTCGCCCAGATCGTCGGCACCGAGGGGTTCGACCCGGTCGCCGTCGTCGTCGTCGTCACCGGCGAGCTGGCCGGCACCATCGCCCTGGTGATCGATCGGCCCGAGGCCGTCGGGGAAGCGATCTCGGTGCCCGAGGAGCTGCTCGAGTCGGCCCTGGCAGAGATCGGCAACGTCATGGCGGCCCGCTTCATCGTGTCGGTGGGCCAACTCGTCGGCTTCAGCGGGGCCGTGGAACCCCCGGGGGTGGCGCTGGCCCCCCGGTGCGCCGCCCTCGACGCCGTGATCGCCCTCGCCTCGACGACCGAGCCCTTCCTCGTGCTGCGCGCCGACCTCGCCATCGGTCAGGAACGGGCGGCCGACGAGCTGCTCTTCCTGCCGGCGCCCGGCACCGTCGAGCGCCTCAGCGGTCTCGTGTAGGTGGCCGCCCAGCACGTCGGCATCGCCCAGATGGCGATGTCTGGCAGGACCGGCGACGAGATCACCATGCTCGGGCTCGGCAGCTGCGTCGGCATCTTCCTCGCTGCTACTGACCTCGTGGTCGCCGCTCACTGCCTGTTGCCCGGGCCGGCCCGAGCCGGCGACGCACCGGCCAAGCACGTCGACACCGCGGTGCCCCACCTCCTCGAACAGGTCCGCCGTGCCGGGCGTCGCAGCACCCAGGTGGTCGCCTGCGTGGCCGGCGGGGCCGCCGTGCTCACGTTCGGTTCTCGTCGACCCGAGCTCGACGTCGGCGCCCGCAACGCCGCCGCCGCCCGCCAGGCCCTGGCGAGCGCGGGCGTGACGATCCGCTGCGCCGATCTCGGTGGCACCACCGCCCGCCAGGTGACGATGACCGTCGGCAGCCTCGACCTGGCGGTGCGCACCCCCGAGAGCAGGTGGGCTGTCGCGGCGCGTGCAGAGGGACCTATCGCCGCACCCGGGCGGGTCGACCTGTAGGGCGACAGGGCTGCGTCCACGGAGCGGACGCCCACGCCACCAGGACGGTCAGACACGTCGAGCGGGATGAAGAACGACGACAAGACCGAGAAGCCGACAGCCCGGCGCCGCCGGGAATCAGAGCGCCAGGGCTCGATCGCCCGCAGCGCCGACGTCGGTTCGCTCTTCGGCATCCTCAGCGTGCTCGTCGTCGTCGTGTTCGTCCTGCCGACCACGACCGAGATGGTCGGCAGCCGCACCGCCTCGATGCTGCGGGCCTCAGCCCAGGGACCGATGGCGCCCGGCCTCGGCGACCTCGTCCTGGAGCTGGTCGTGGTGTCGATCGGCCCGGTGCTCGCCATCACCTTCGTCGCAGCTGTGGCCGCCGGTCTGGTGCAGACGCGGGGGAAGGTGGCGCCCAAGACGCTGCAGCCCAAGCTGACCAACCTCAGCCCCAAGAAGGGCCTGCAGCGCCTCTCGCCCAAGCAGATGGGGTGGGACCTGGTCCGCACGCTCGCCAAGATCGCCCTCCTGGCGATCGCGGCGCTCGCCCCGGTCACCTCGCTGCTGGGCTCGTTCGAGACGCTGCGCTCGCTCGGTGAGTGGATGGACTACGGCCGGTCGCTCATCAACTCGGTCCTCGTCCGCTCGCTCCTGCTGGCCGGGGTCATCGCCGCCGCCGACTTCGCCTGGTCCAAGCGCAAGACCGAGAAGGGCATGAAGATGTCCAAGCAGGACGTCAAGGACGAGGCTCGATCTCAAGAGGGCGACCCGTCGATCAGGGGTCGGCGCCGCTCCAAGATGCGGGAGATGAGCCGCAACCGGGCGATCGCCGCGGTCGGCACGGCAGACGTCGTGCTGTTGAACCCGGTGCGCTTCGCCGTCGCCCTGCGCTACCAGGAGGGCGACCCCGCCCCCCGGGTCGTCGCCAAGGGCGCCGGCGCCCTCGCCCGGCGCATCCGTGCCGAGGCGTACCGCCACGGCGTCCCCGTCCGCCAGGACCCGCCGCTCGCCCGGGCGTTGTTCCGCCGCTGTGAGGTCGGCCACTACGTGCCCGCCGCGCTCTTCGAGGCCGTGGCGGTGGTCCTCGCTGCGGTGTACCGGCGCCGTTGGCGCACCACGCCCGTCCCGGTCGGCGCCCACGCCGGTGCTTCGACAGGGGAGCGCTCGTGAGCGTGCGGGGGGCGGCCATCGGGCTCCCGCTGTTCGTCATCGGGGCCGTCATGGTGATGGTGGTCCCGGTGCCACCGGTGGTGCTCGACCTGTTGCTGGCGGCCAACATCGCCGTCGGCATCCTCGTGTTGATGTCGGTGGTCTTCATCAACGACCCGGTGGACTTCGCGGTGTTCCCGTCGTTGCTGTTGATCCTCACGCTGGCCCGCCTGGCGCTCAACGTCTCGTCGACCCGCCTCATCCTCCTCGACGGCTACGCCGGCAAGGTGATCGAGACCTTCGGTGAGTTCGTCGTCGGCGGCTCGGTGATCGTCGGGCTCGTCATCTTCTTGATCCTCATCGTCATCCAGTTCGCCGTCATCACCAACGGCGCCGGGCGCGTCGCTGAGGTCACCGCCCGCTTCACCCTCGACGCCATGCCCGGCAAGCAGATGGCCATCGACGCCGACCTGGCGGCCGGGATGATCGACGAGACCACCGCCCGGCGGATGCGCGACCGCATCGCCCAGGAGGCCGAGTTCTACGGAGCGATGGACGGCGCCTCGAAGTTCGTCAAGGGCGACGTGATCGCCGGCGTCGTCATCGTGCTCGTCAACCTGGTCGGCGGCTTCGCCATCGGGCTCGGTTCGGGGCTGTCCTTCTCACAGGCGGTCAGCCTCTACACGATCCTCACCGTCGGCGACGGCCTCGTCAGCCAGATCCCCGCCCTGTTGACCTCGATCGCCTCGGGGTTGTTGATCACCCGGGTGACGAGCGAGACAGGCCTCGGTGACGACGTCGCCAGCCAGCTCCTCAGCGTCAAGCGCGCCCTGCGCATCAGCGCCGGCGTCGTCTTCGCCATGTCGCTGCTGCCCGGCCTGCCCAAGCTGCCGTTCTGGGCCATCACCGCCGCTCTGCTCGTGGCGGCGTCCAAGGCGCCGGACGGCTCAGATGGCACCGAGCAGGTCGAGACGCCGGCGGTCAGGACCGACCCCGATGACCCCGAGGCGCTCATCGGTGACATGCGGGTCGAGCCGCTCGAGGTGCACCTCGCCTACGACATCTTGGATCTCGTCGACAACGAGCGGGGCGGCGACCTGCTCGAGCGGGTGCGGGCCCTGCGACGCCAGGTGGCCATGGAGCTCGGCTTCGTCATGCCCCTCGTGCGCACCCGTGACGACCTGTCGCTGGCCCCTGAGACCTACACGATGATGCTCGACGGCGCCGAGGTGGCGCGGGGGACCGCCCCCCGTGACCGAGTCCTGGCCCTGCCCGCCGGCGACGGCTCCGAGCTCATCAGCCTCGGGGGCACCCCGACGACCGAGCCCGTGTTCGGACTGGCGGCCTTCTGGATCCCGACCGATCAGCGAGCCGTCGCTGCTGCGTCGGGGGCCACGGTCGTCGATCGGTCCTCGGTGCTCGTCACCCACCTCGCTGAGGTCGTGCGCCGCAACGCCGCCCGGTTGCTCACCCGCCAAGACGTCCAGATGCTCGTCGAGGGCATGCGCTACGACCACCCGATCCTCGCCCGCGACGTCGACAACGACGTCCTGCCCCTGCCCACGCTGCACGCTGTGCTGCGCGGGCTGCTCGACGACGGGGTCTCGATCCGCCACCTCGGCCGAATCGTCGAGTCCGTTTCGGCGATGGCCGGCGAGCCCCGCTCGGTCGATCAGCTCGTGGCCGGCGCCCGCATCGCCTTGGCCCCGGCCATCGCTGCGGGCATCGCCCCGGACGGGCGCCTGGCCGTGGCGACCCTGGACCCCTCCTTCGAGGCCCAGCTGCACGAGGGGGTCAGAGAGATCGACGGCGAGGGCCGGCTGGTGCTCGATCCCCGCCGCACCGAGCACCTGGTCGAGGAGCTCCGCCGGGCCGCTGCGGCTGAGGCGACCCTCGACCAGCCGCTCGCGCTCGTGTGCGGCCAGCACCTTCGCAAGCCGATGCGCCGCCTCCTCGACGGTCTCGGCCTCGGTCTCGACGTCTTGGCCTACCCCGAGCTACCCGACCAGCTGCAGCTCACCACCGTGGCCGTGCTCGGCCCCCCTGCCCTCACCGAGGAGGCCGGACGTGGCTGAGCGGCCGCGATCGGCTCTCCGGGGCGCCTCGCCGAGGCGCCCCGTGCCCGCCCGTCGACGACGCGCCGACCGACGCGTCGCCGCCCGCCCCTGAGCGAGAGGACCACGAACCGTGACCGGAGTGATGCGACGGCCGTCAGGATCAGCGTCGGCCAAGGTGGTCGACGAGCGTGAGGACGCCACGCTCGTCGTCGAGGCGGACACCGCCGAGGAGGCCCTGTCCCTCGCCCGCCAACGCCTCGGCGTCGACCTCGAGGTGCGCTCGGCCCGACGCGTCGAACGGGGCGGCGTGGCCGGCTTCTTCGCCCGCGAGGTGGTGCTCGTCGAAGCGGCGCCCCCGACGCCGGCCGATGACGGCACCGAGCGGACCGAGGACGAGCCGGCGGTGGCTCACGACGACGACCCACCGGGTGAGGCCCGAGACCACCGCCCATCACCGCCGCTGACGGGGCGGCCCGACATCGACGCCCTCGTCCGCCGGCTGAGCGGTGAGGACGACGACGGCACGGCCGGCTCGTCGGGACCCGCGGGCGGCCCGGCCGAGCGCACGATCGGGAACGTCCTCGGACGGATCGACGCCACAGAGGAGTCCTTCGGCACGGTCCTGCGGCGTGAGCTGACCGAGCGGGGCTTGCGCGCCGCTGGCACCGACGTCGACGGCCCTGTCGCCGCGATCGAACTGCGCGCCGCCCCGCCGGCCCGTCGGGTGGGCCCGGCGACGGCGGTGCGGAGGCCCTCGGCCCCTGCTGGTGGCTCGACGTCGGCCGCTGCCCCGGCGCCGGCTTCGATCCGCACGCCCACTCCGGCGCCCGTCGCGATGAGCGAACCCGGCCCCGGCGCCCGGTCCGGCGTGGCGTGGACGCGCCGACTGGGGGGCACCCGCCGCGAGGGGCCCCCGGGGACCAACGGCGTGGCGTGGAGCGTCGACCGCCTCGCCCACCTCGGTCTGCCGTTCCCGCTGGTGGCGGCGGTCGCCACCTTGGACGAGGCTGATGACGGTCGCTGGGTCAGCACCCTCGCCGAGGCGCTCGAGCCCTTCGTCATCGCTGAACCCGAGGGGCCAGCGGTGTTCGTCGGACCGGCCGCCCATCGCATCGCGCCGATGCTCGGCGTGCCGGTCGTGGAGGCCCCCGACCCACCGCCCTACGCCGGTTCGGTCTGTCTGCGCACACCAGCCGATGCGCCCGGGCGGGCTTGGCTGCAACGGGTGAGGGGCGACCGCGTCGTGCACGTCGTCGCCGGGGGGCGGCGCTGGGCAGATCTGTGCGCCGAGGCCCCCGACGCCTTGGTGATCGCCGATGCCCGGGTCCTGATCTCTGGGCTGCAACGATCAAAGGAGCTGGGCGTCCCCCTCAGCTACGTGGCCGCCGACGGCGGACGCCTCATCCGGGCGACCCCGATCGACCTCGCGCTGGCCCTGCGAACCCGCGTCGGGCGGCGCTGAGCGTGCAGATCGTCACCCGCATCCTGTCCGTCGTCGGGCTCGTGCTGGTCCTGCCCGTCGCCTGGGGCCTCGCCAGGGGCGACCTCGCCGCCGCCGACGCCGGCATCCGCGCCGTCGTCGTGCTTGGCGGTGTCGTGGTCGCCCGATGGGCGCTGCCCAAGGCCGTGTTGGCCTTCGCCGACACCCTCGACGGGTCGTGGCGCGGCGATCCGCCGGCGCTCGAGGCCGTCGCCGCCGATGACGACGACGCCGCCCGCCGTTGACCGTCGATGCCGCCGGTCCCCAGACCCGACCCCTGATGTCGGCCGCGGGCCGCCGGTCCCCAGACCCGCCCCCTGATGTCGGCCCCTGGCCCCGGCCCTTGACCCCGGCCCTTGACCCCGGCCCTTGACCCCGGCCCTTGACCCCGGCCCCCGCTCAGCCGCCGAAGAGCGCGAGGGCGGCGTCGACGATCGATTCGTCGTACAGCGTGCCGATGCCTTCGCGGAGGTGGGTCGAGAGGCCGTCGCCCGCCTCGTCGCCGCTCCAGCGGTCCACGGCGTCGGCGACGGCGATGATCCGGGCGGCGACGGGGATGTCGTCGCCGGCGAGCCCGTCGGGGAAGCCTCGTCCATCCCACCGCTCGTGGTGGTGGCGGATGGCCAGGGCCACCGCGGTCCCGGCGGAGGCCTTGACGTAGCGCTCGCCCCGTTCGGGGTGGCTGCGGTGTTCTGGGGTGTCAGGACCGGCGGACGCGTCGAGCCCGATCTTGCCGATGTCGTGCAGCTGGCAGGCCAGGCGCAGCTGGATCAGATCGTGCCCGTCGAGCCCGAGCTCGCCGGCGATCTCGACGGCGTAGTCGACGACGAGCTCGGCGTGGTGGTCGGTGTTCGGGTCGAGATCGTCGACCCGTGCCGCGACCCGCAACGCGGCCGCCAGCTCGGTGGTGCCGGCCTGCAGCCGGGTCAGGTCATCAGCGCTGACCACGCCCCCGCCGTTGGTGACCGCCGCCTCGACCGCCCGGGTGGCGAGGTCTCGCAGGGTGCGGATGTCGGCTGCGACCTCTGACCCGGCGTGCCCGACCGCCAGGCGGATCTGCTCGTGGCCCTGGGGCATGAACGACTCGCCGATGGCCAAGATGTGCTCGCCCAGCTCGTCGGCGCGACGGGGGCTGAGACGGGGGCCCATGAAGGCCAGCTCGAAGTCGTCGATCCCGAACAGCTCGGCCTCGAAGCGGTTGGTGACCGCCGCGAAGAGCATGCAGAGCCGGCGGCGCAACAGGTCAGCGGTCTCGCGGTCGAGCCCGGCCGTGGTGGCGTGGGCGTTGGCCACGCGGATGAAGCCGAGGCGGGGGACGGCGCTGCGCTGACCCTGGTCGGCCATGCGCAGCTCGAAGCTCGACGACGTCGCCAGGCCGGTCACCGGATCCGTGCCCCGGGCCCGCACCGAACCAGAGGTCGTGGCGTCGAGGTGGTGGCTGAACGTCGTCAGCAGCGTCTCGTCGTTGACGATGACATCGGGATCGCTCGGCTCGATGCGAACCGCACCGCCGACGAGGTTGGCGAGGGTCCGCTCGTTGCCCTCGGCGACGACCGAGCTCGCGCCCAGCTCCATCAGCTCGGTCGCTGCACCCTCGCCCCCGGCGTGACAGACCACGACGATCGGTCCGCTCGCCTCTCGGGCCAGTCGATCCATGACCCGACGGACCCGCACGCGAGGCACCCGGGTCGAGATCACCACGAGGTCGGCCGAGCCCACCTTGTCGAGCTCGTCGGCGACGTCGCACTCGAAGCCCTCGTTCATGCGCTCACGAGACGCCTCGGAGCACCAGAGGGCGACGACGTCGAGGCGGCGGCCACCCGTGGGAGCGGGGACCTCACCAGCATCATCGGTGGTGGTCGGGTTCTCGGTGTCGGTCAGGGTCACGGTCGCCTCCGATCATCCGATCGGCAGCGCCGCCGTGGACCTGAGCCGTGGCCCTGCGCCGTTGCCCTGAGCCGTGACCCTCAGCCGTGAGCCCGTGCGGACCCGGGCGAGCTACCTCTCGCCGGGGCCAGCCGGCGCCACCTCGCCCGAGGGCGGCCAGCCCCGGGCCGGCGATCAGCCTGCGTGGGCTGCGGGTTCGGCGATGGCTCGATCAGCGGCGTCGAGGCGGTCGCGCCAGGTGCTGGCGCTCGTCATCGTGGCCAGGTAGGCGGCCCGGCCCCGACGTCCGGGGGCCTCGGCGGGCACCTCGGACACCCCGTCGTAGAGCGTGGCGAACCACGACCGGATGGCGTTGACCGCCTCGGCTCGGATCTGGGAGACGCGCGCCTCGGTGACCCCGAGCGTGGCGGCGATGGTCTGGAGCATCTCGCCACGCAGGTAGTACCGCTCGATCACGAGGCGCTGCATCTCCGGGAGCTCCTCGACGGCCCGGGTGAGTGTTCCCACCATCTCGCGACGGTCGAGGGCTTCGTCGGGGAGGCGCTCGACGGCGCGCTCCTCGACCCTCTCGCCCAGCGAGACCTTCTCGGGATCGTTCTGGTCGAGGTGCAACAGCGAGGCGGTCACGGACTGCGAGCGTTGGGCTCGCAGGTCGTCGAGCTCGATGTTCAACAGGTCGGCGAGCTCGGTGTCGGTGGGCTTGCGGCCCTGGGCGACCTCGAAGCGCTCCTCGGTGTCGTTCATCTCCCGCATGCGACGCCGCAGGGAGCGCACCGCCCAGTCGCGCTTTCGGGTCGAATCGATGATCGAACCGCGGATCCGGATCGCTGCGTAGCGCGGGAACGGGATGCCCGTCTCGGGGTCGTAGCTGCGGGATGCCTCGACGAGGCCGGTCGCGCCTGCGCTCCACAGCTCGTCGCGGTCCACGTGGCGCGGGAACCGCATCGCCACCTGGTTCACGATCTGGGTGACCAGGTCGACGTGGTCTGCTGCCAGCGTGTCGGGGCCGTGCGGGTTCGTCCGCCGCTGCCGCCGTCGCTCGATCACCGATCGGTCCACTCCGTTGCCTCCCGCCGCCCGCGTGGGCCGTTCGTCGCGATCTGTTGACATCTGCCGTCCTGCCGTCTCGACCCCCGTGGGGAGCCCGGCGTTCTGGCGCCGGGTGCTGTCGGCCGTTCACGACCGGCTTCAAGTCCTCGTCGAACAGTCTACCACGCGTTGTGTTCGGAACGACACAGAGCGAGACCTAAACTTCGGTGTCTGGTGGCCGAGGAAGCGCTCGTAGGTGACTGCGACGGAGGAACGTACGGAGTGGCAGTGGAACGGGTCATGGCTCGGGTGGCAGAGATCGAGAGCCGGTTCGGCGCGTCGGCGCGCCGTCCCGGTGGGTCGGCGCGCACCGCGACCGATCGCGCCGGCTCTACGAACCCCCCGGGTGGGGCGTCCGGGGGACCAGCGCCGACGGCGCAGACCCAGGATCCTACGCCGGCCCGGGAGCTGGCGAGTGGCGGCTTCGGTGCCGATCTGACCCCCGGTGAGCGCACCTCCGCGCTCGCCTCCGCCCTCGCCCAGCAGCAGGCCGCCCTGGGCCTCGGGTCACCGATCAGGTCGACCCAGGCCCCGACGGCGGCCCCGGCCTCGGCCGGCAGCGACCGCAACGGCCTGAGCACAGCGCTGACCGGCGGCGACACCGGCTCTGGCACGGGGGCCGAGCGGTGAGCGGTGATGCCGCTCTGGGGCGACTCGTCAGCCACCTGACCGCCCAGCTCGACGTGCTCGATGAGGTCGAGTACCGCCATCACGTCTGCCTCTTGCTCTTGGGGGCGAGCTCGCCCCAGCACCTCGCCGGCGCCCTCGACGACCTGCTCGACGCCGAGGAGCGCCTGGGACGCGAAGAGCTGGTGCGCATCGCCGCCGTGGCCGACCTGGCCGCCCGCTGGGACCTCGACCCCGTCGAGGCCCGCCTTGGTGACATCATCGGTCGGGCCGATCCCGATGACCGCCCCCACCTCGAGGCTCTGGGGGCCGAGCTGAGATCTCGGACCGATGAGATCGTCCGGGCGCGGGGGTTGGTCGCTGAGCTGGCCGGACGTCAAGCCGAGGTCGTGCACGCCCGACTCGATGGCGTCCTCACCGGACCGTCCACCGGCTACGACGCCACGGGCGTCGCGACACGGATTCCGACGTCGACCACTCGGCCGCGCTTCGGCGGCTGAGCACGCCCAGCTCCGCTGCGGCGTCACCACCCGGCCCTGTCGTGGGCGCCATGGCCATCGTGACCTGCGTGCCCGGAGCGCTCGGCCCGTCTCGCCAGCGCGGCTCGGCCCGCCCGGTACGGTCGCGTCTGCGCCGGTCGGCCCCTGTGCTGGGTGCAGGGGTGACAGCTCGGGCCGGTGGACGGCGAGGGAGGGTCAGTGGAGCTCGGCGGCGGCGCCGATCTCTGGGTCGGGCGACGCTTCGGCGGCTACCAGGTCCAAGCCGTGCTCGGCCGGGGCGCGGTCGCCGTGGTGTACGAGGTGCTGCGCGCGGACGGGGCACCGGCGGCGCTGAAGGTCCTCACCCCCATGGCCGAGTCACAGCGCCAGGTGCGCGAGCTGTTCGCCCAGGAGTGGCGGATCATGCGGCGGTTGTCGCACCCGGCGATCATGGGAGCGCACCAGTACGGCGAGTACGGCGGGTCGCACTACCTCGAGCTCGACCTCGTCGAGGGCGCAACCTTCGGCGACCGCCTGATGCCTTCGGGTCGGCTCTCACCCGCTGAGGCCATCGGGGCGTCAGCAGCGGTCGCCGATGGTCTCCAGCACGCCCACGAGCGACGGGTCGTGCACCGCGACGTCAAGCCCTCGAACGTGATGTCGACCCTGGACGACCAGGCCGTGCTGTTCGACTTCGGGCTCGCCCTCGACCTGGACGGTCCGCCGCCTGCGCCGGGCAGGGTCTTCGGTTCGCCGTACTGGCTGTCGCCCGAGCAGGCCCGAGCCGAGCCGGTCGACGGACGGGCCGACGTGTACGGCCTCGGGGCGACGTTGTTCCGGTTCGTGACCGGACAGGCGCCGTTCTACGGCGAGCGCAGCGACCTGTTGCACGCCCACTGCCACGAGCCGGTGCCTGACCCCGCCGAGCTGGCGCCGGTCAGCAGGGGGCTGGCCGAGGTGGTGCGCACGGCGATGGCCAAGGCCCCCGAGGACCGGTACCAGACCGCGGCGTCGATGGCCGAGGCGCTTCGTGCGCTCGATCCTGACGAGCCGGCTGACCGGGGGGCGAGACCCGGTCTGCTCGACCGTCTTCGCTCGAGGCGTTGACCCCTGGCCGGACGGCCGGAGCTGTTGGCTCGGCTCGGGTCAGCCTGGCGGCTCGGGTCAGCCCGGTGGCTCGGGTCAGCCCGGTGGCTCGGGTCAGCCCGGTGGCTCGGGTCAGCCCGGTGGCTCGGGTCAGCCTGGCGGACGGCGGGCGCCGCGCAGCAGGCGGGCCGCCTCGGCGCTCGAGCGGGCTGCCCCGGTGGCCGAACGTGCCGCCGCCTCGTTCTCCTCGAGGACCTGGCGGTAGACCTCTTCCCGGTAGACCTTGACGCTGCGGGGCGCGTCGATGCCGAGGCGGATCTGGTCGCCGCGCACCTCGACCACCGTGATCGTGACCTCGCCGCCGATGATGACCGACTCGCCCTTGCGGCGGGACAGGACCAGCATCAGCTGGGGTCGAGGCTGATCGTCGCCCGCACGGGCCAGTCGGAGTCGGCGAGCACGATCTGGCGTCCCCGGCGGGTGCTGGCGTTGACCACGAAGGGGCCGAGGAGGTTGAGGTGGATGGCCGAGGCCTCGGCGTCGAGGGTGACGGGGCAGAACACGATCGCCTCCTCTGGACGGCCCAGCTCGAGCTCGGCCCGGTCGGGCTCGGGAAGCTCCGGAGCGTAGTCGGGGAAGAACGTCCAGGGGACCGTGACGATGAGGGCCACGTCGGGGTCAGCGACCGCGGTCAGCAGCTGGAAGGCGCCGTCGAGGTCGTCGCCGAGGGGAGAGAGCGAGAACTCGGTGTGGTCGGTGAGGCCCGGGATGCCCCGCTCGAAGGTCACGGTCGCGCCAGATCCGGGCGGGGGTGGGGGGGCGGTGGTCATCGGGGCGGTCGTGCTCATCTCAAGAAGTCCACCAGCGACGGCTGGATCGCCCGGCTGAGCGCGCCCAACGTAGCTTGCAACGCCACCTCCTGGGTCTGCAGCTCCATCACCGCCTCGGTGAGGTCGACGTCTTCGACCTGGGACTGGCGGGTGCGCAGCACCGACTCCTGGGTCAGGGCACGGTCCTGGGCGGTCTGCACCCGGTTGCCGGCGGCTCCGAGCGTGGACAGGCCGTTGAAGACCCGCTGCAGCGCGCCGTCCAGATCATCGATGCGCGCCGAGATCGCAGGCTGGTCGCCCGCCGACAGCTCACGTCGCAGCTCATCGAGCATCGTCAGCACGTCGTCGCCGTCATCGAAGCCGAGCACCGAGCTGGCGGTCACGTTCACCGCGATCTCCTCGGTGTCGCCGATGCGCCGCACGATCTTGCCGCCGTCGCCCCGGTAGGCCCACGAGCCGGACACCTCGGCGACGGCGTCGCCCTCTTGGAACCCGGCGAACAGGCCTTGGCCCAGGTAGGTGGCGTTGGCCGAGGCCACGACGGTGTCACGCAGCTGGCCGATCTCCTCGGCGATCGCGTCGCGCTCGCGCTCGCCCATGTTGGTGGCGCCGCGCACGGTCAGCTCCCGGGCGCGCTGCAGCGCGCCGACCACCTCCATGAGCTTGGAATCGGCGGCGTTGATGCGGGCCTCGGCGTCGTCGGTGTTGCGACGGGCCTGTTCGAGAGCTCGCAGCTCGGCGCGCAGCGTGAGCGAGACGTTCATCCCGCTCACGTCCTCGGAGGCGACCTGGAAGCGACGCCCGGTGCCGAGGCGGACCTGGGTGTCCTGGAAGCCTTGGAGGCGGGTCTGCAGTCGCCGCAGCGACTGGTCCACCATCGTCTCGTGGGAGATCCTCACCGTCAGCTCCTCGGGGGGTGGGGGGTCACCGGCCGACGATGCCGGTGCGGTTGATCAACACGTCGAGGGTCTGGTCCACGGTCGTGATGACCCTCGACGCCGCCTGGTAGGACCGCTGGTACTGCAGGAGCAGCACCATCTCCTCGTCGAGGTTGACGCCGTGGGCAGCGTCACGGGCGAGGTCGGCGGCGGCGACGAGCTCGTCTTGGGCGCCGGCCGCTCGTTGGGCGGTGGCCACGGTGGCGCCGAGCTGGGTGATGACCGAGCGCATCGTCCCGCCGAGCGTGTCGGTGCCGCCGGCGGCGACGGCTGCGGTGCGCAGACCGGCGAGGGCCCGGGCGTTGTCGCCGTCGTAGCGGGCGAAGGGGGCGGTGCCGGTGGCCGCTGCGGCCAGCGCGACGGGGTCGGTCACGAGCGAGGTCACGGTGCCCGCCTCCTCGCCCGCCACGACCGACAGCAGCGGGCCGCCGGGGGTGGCTGCGTCGCTGTAGCCGGCGGCGTGGATCGAGTTGACGTTGCTCACGACGTCAGCCACGAAGGCGTCGAGGCGGTCGGTGAGGTCGGCGTGGTTGACGCGCAGGAACCGCTGGATGCCACCGAGCTCACCGCCGGGCTCCACGACGATCCCGGTGGCGTCGTGGGTGATCGTCCGGGTCGTGGTGTCCAAGCTGAGGGTGTGGGCGCCCGCCTGGTCGACGAGGGCCATGCCCTGGAGGCTGACCCGCACGCCGTGCCCGGTGGTGGGCGTCACCGCCACGCCGGCCCGCCGGGCGAGCTCGTCGAGTAGGCGGTCCCGCTCGTCGAGCAGGTCGTTGGGCGTCGTCTGCGAGCTCGCCGCCTCGGTGATGGCGTCGTTCAGAGCCGCGACCTGGCCGACGAGCTGGTTGACCTCATCGACGGTCACCCGAAGGGCGACGGCGGCGTCGTCGGCGAGGGTGTCGAGATCGTCGTCGAGCTCGTTGGCACGGTCGGCGAAGCGTTCGATGGTCCGCAGGACGGTGACCCGGGACGATTCGTCGTCGGGGCTGAGGGCGAGGTCCTCGAAGGCGTCGAACAGCTCGTCGAGGACGACGGTCAGGCCGTCGTCGGGCTCACCGAGGCTGGCCTCTGCCCGGGCGAGCAGGTGGGCGTTGGCCACCGCGGAACCGAGGACGACCGAACCGGCCCGGTAGCGAGCGTCGAGGAAGGCGTCACGGGCACGTCGGACGTCGTGCACCTCGAGGCCCTGGCCGACGAAGCCCTCGGTCCGCTCGAGCGGACGGCGGCTCGACTGGTCGATGCGCTGGCGGGTGTAGCCCTCGGTGCCGCTGTTGGCCACGTTGTGCGAGGTGGTGTCGAGCCCGATCTGCGCGGAGACCAGGCCCGTGTAGGCGGTGTTGAGGCCGACGAAGCTCATGGTTCACGCTCTCCGATCGAGTCCGGTCGCGCCCTGGCTCGTAGCCCGGCCGTTGCGGTCATAGGTGCCGGCGTCCTCGCCCCGGACCCCGCCGGCGCTGAGGGCGAGCAGCGCACGCACGTTGGACAGGCCCCCGAGAGCGAGCTGGCGGTTGTCCCTGCTCGTGGCGATGAGCGAGCGCGCCACCCTCTCCAGTCCGACAGCTTGTTCGGTGAGGGTGCGCGTCCACGGTTCGTCGAGGTGGTCGGCGAGGTCGCGCACGGTCGAGTCGGCCGCCAGACCTAGGTGGCGCAGGATGGCCGACAAGAAGCGGGCGGGTTCGTGATCGGCGCGGCGCACGGCCCGGCCGGCGTCCTCCAGCTCGTCGACGGCCCGATCCATGAACCGATGGTCGTCACCGGCCAGCACCAGCTGGGCCGCCGTGGCGCGCAGCGCGAGGCGCTCGAGCAGGGCCCGCTGGTGCCACATGGCGTTGACGAGGGCGCCGAGGCCGGCGTCGAGGACGGCATCGCCGGCGACGGGGCTCGACTGCGCAGTTGCGGTCACCTGGCCCTCGTCGGCGCTCGACCGCAGGAGTCAAGCGCCCCGAGTCCACTCGTCAACGCCCTCACCTGGGCGATCGTGCGAGGATCTCTTGTCACGAGAGCTCCTCAAGTCACGGCTCTGGCGGTCGACGTGTACGCGCATCCGCTCAGCTGACTGGCCCTGAGGAGGGACGAGTGAGTCCGACAGAGACAGAGGGAATCATGATCGATCTCTCCGCCGGTGGTGGCGGTTCGGTTGGCCCGGGCCCAAGCTCAGAGGATCAAGACGAGATCTTCGAGCTGCGCCAGCGCGTGCGCCAGATGGAAGACGAGCTCGACGAGGCACGCGCCGACGTCGGCCGCCTCCGGCTCGAGATCGAGCTGTTCACCAGCACCGACCCCCTCACCGGGTTCGTCAACCGCTCTGGCACCCTCGAGGCCATCCAGGGTGCGCTCGACCGCCTGGAGCGCACCGGCGAGCCCTTCACCATCCTTGCCATCTCGATCCCCTCGGCAACGTCCGAGGAGCTGGACGAGCTCGATCTGGTCAACCGCATCCGCCACTTCGGGGGCCTGATCGGTGGTGGCCTGCGACGTCTCGACCGGGTCGGCCGCCTCGACGACGACATGTTCGTCACGGTGCTGGCCAACCTCGGCGCCGCCTACCTGTCGACGGTGACCGACCGCATCCACGCCGCGCTGCAGATCGACCTGGACGAGCTCGAGGCGCGCACCGCAGCGGTGGTGATGGCCGAGCCGACCGCGCGTGACGCTGGCGAGCTGCTGGCCGAGGCGATCGATCTGGTGCTGGCCGGCGGGCCCGGCGACCCCGTCGTCATCTACTGAGGTTCCCCCCACGGCCCCGCTGCCCGTCGAGTGCCCCCGTGGCCTCGGCGGCGGCGGGGTCTTCATCGCGTCCGGTGTCGGGCGGGCGTCCGGTGTCGGGCGGGCGTCCGGGGCCGGGCGCCATCAGGTGGCGGCGCCCCGGACCCAGCGACGTGCGCAGACCCGTCGCACCAGAGGTCAGGGCTCGTCGAGCATCCGTTGGATGGCAGCCCAGGCCGCAGCGCGGGTCAGATCGGCGTGGGACCACGCGCCGCTCACCCTGGCCTCGCCGGGGCTCAGGGACGCATCGGCTTGGACGACGACGTCGTCGAGCCCCTCGGCTGCGGCTCGGACCGCGCTCAGGTCGTCCTCGGCCACCCTGACGGTGAGGGGGCGTTCGTCGAGGTGATCGAGGGCGTCGGCGATGCGGGCCACCACCGCAGCCCCGCCGTCGTGGGGGGTGCGTCCGATGACGGTCTCGGCGATGGCCACAGCGAGCTCGACGATCCCCCCGGTGGCTGCTTGGCGGTCCCGCTCGAGGACGTGCTCGATCTCCCCGACGGCCAGGGCGACGCTGCGGGCCAGCTGATCGGCGCGCTCCATCGCCGCACGCTCCCCTTCGGCCCGGCCGGCCAGGTGACCGGCGGTGTGGGCTTGGGCGACGAGCTTCGTGACGTGGGCGGCCAGCTCGGGGTCCAGGTCGAGGCGCCGCTGCACCGGCGGTTGTCCGACGGCGACGCCGATCGTCGTGCCGTCGGGGGGTGGCGCCGCAGCAGCGGCGATCAAGGGTCCTCGGGTCGCCGGCGTCGGCGCGCCCGATCCTGTCGACCCGCTGACCGCCGCCGAGGGGATCCGTCTCGCGCGGTTCACGTCCGGGGCTCCTCGGTCATTCGACGAACCCGCCGTCGGCGCTCGGGCGCATGGCGATCCGTCCCTCCTCGTCGAGACGACGGATCTGGGCGACCACCGCTGATTGGGCGGCCTCGACCTCGGTGGTGCGCACCGCCCCGAGGTACTCGATCTCCTCTTTGATCGTGTTGGCGGCTCGCTCGGAGAGGTTCGAGAGGATCTTCTGGCGCACCGGCTCCTTGACGCCCTTGACCGCCACGGCGAGCTGCTTGCCGTCGACGGTGCGCAGCACCTCCTGCAGATCCTTGTCGCTCATGTCGACCACGTCTTCGAAGACGAACATGAGGGCTCGGACGGCGTCGGCGATCTCGGGCTCGAGCTCGCTCAGGCTGTCGAGCACGGTGCGCTCGACGGTGCGACCCGCCGAGTTCAACAGCTCCGCGAGGTCCTCCACCCCGCCCCTGGTCGAGGTCATCTCGGCCGAGGTGACCGTGCCGAGGCGGCTCTTCAGGCTGTCCTCCACCCGACGGATGACCTCGGGCGAGGTGCGGTCCATCGTGGCGATGCGCAACGCCACCTCGGTCTGCTGGTCGTCGTCGAGGCCTGCGAGCAGCACCGACGAGAACGACGCCGGGAGGTAGGCGAAGACCAACGCCACGGTCTGGGGGTGTTCGTCCTTCAAGAACTGCAGCAGTTGCTCGGGTTCGATGCGTGACAGGAACGAGAACGGCGCGATCTGGGCGGTGGCGATCAGGCGGTCGATGATCTCCTCGCCCTTCGCGCCCTTCCACGTGGTGAGCAGCTCCCGGGCGTAGTCGAGGCCGCCTTCGAGCATGTACTGGCTGGCGACGGCTTGGAGGTGGAACTCCTCGAGGACACCCGTCATCAGCGACGGTGGCAGTGCCCCGAGTCGAGAGATCTCGGTGGCGATCTGCTCGACCTCCTCCTCGGTCATGAAGCTCAGCACCTCGGCTGCCTCGGTCGGGCCGATGGCCACGAGCAGCACAGCCGCCTTCTGGCGCTGGCTCAGCGATCCGACCTCGGTGTCAGAGAGGTCGACGAGACCCTTGTTCACCACGTCCCGGTCCTAGCGGTCGTTCAGCCAGCCGCGCAGCAGCCCAGCGACGTCATCGGGCTTCGAGCGCACGAGTTGCACGACCGAGCTGCGGAGCTGGTCGTCGCTCGTGTCGAGCGGGTGCGGCGCACCCGTCGGGGGGTCAAGGGCTCGCACGACCTCCACGGCGTCGGCGGCCTCGGGCGCCTCGGCCCGCTCGGTGCGCCGACGGCTGAGGAGGAACAGCGCCACGATCGCCACGAGCAGGGCCAGCGCCCCGACGGCTTGGACGATGGTGCCGACGAGGTCGAACCCGCCGGCGCCAGCGGCGGTGACGAGGTCCTCGTCGTCGGTGGCGGCGAAGGGGTAGGCCTCGACGGCGATCTGGTCGCCGTCGTTCTCGGGGTCGAGCCCGAGGCCGGCGCGCACGAGCGAGACGACCTGGGCGGTGGTGGGGACGGTCGCCCCGGTCAGGGAGCCGTCGTCGATGGCGATCGCCACGTTGGTCGTCTGGATCGTTCCGGTGGCCTGCACCTGGCGGACGGTGCGCGAGTCGACGACGTTCTCGACGTTGCGGACCTCGTTCGTGTAGGTGAAGTCGCCGTCCTCGCCCACCTCGATGGCCCCGCCGTCGACCCCCGGCACGCCCTCGGGCCCGGGGGACCCGCCGATGACGTCTTCGACCTGGCTCTGCTCGCGCAGCGACAGGGCGGCCTCGCCGCCCCCGGGTGCGGTGTAGATGACGTCTTCGGTCTCGACGGTGTCGAAGTTGAGCTCGGCGGTGACGACGACGTCGTGCTGGACGCCCAGCTGGTCGAGCAGCCCACGCACCTCGGCCTCGAGCGCCGCTTCGACCTGGGCCTGGTAGTCGAGGTTGGCGCTGGCCTCGGCGCTCTGGCCGCCACGGGTGTTGGGGGCGTTCCAGACCCGGCCCGAGGTGTCCACGACGGTCACCTCGGCCGGCTCGAGGCCCTCGACGGCGCCGGCGACGAACAACACGACGGCGTCGATGTCACCCATGGTCGGGGTGCTGGCCAGCTCGAGCGCCACCGAGGCCTGGACGGGGGCCTGGCGGTCGTCGAAGAGCGCCACCTCGGGCAGCACCAAGGCCACCCGTGCGCGCTCGACGAACTCCATCGCCGAGATGGTGCGGCCGAGCTCACCTTCGAGCGCCCGGCGGATGTTCACCTGCTGCAGGTCCTCTGTGACCGAGAACCCCTGGTCGTCGAGGATCTCGTTGCCGACCGCAGCCCCGAGCTCGCCGGCGGACATGATGCCGGCGTCCTCGAGGGCGGCGTTGGCGTCGAAGCGGTCGGCGCGACGGACCTCGACGTTGTTGCCCGAGCCCACCCGACTTTCGATGCCGACGTCGTCGAGGGCGGTGGTCACCTCGCTCACGTCCTCACCGGCCAGGCCCGACGCCACGATCGACCAGGACGGCTCGCTCACCCAACGGAAGAACATGAAGCCTGCGCCCAGCGCGACGAGCGCCGCCACCACGACGACGACGCGGTGCGCCACCGGGAGGCTCTTGGCGTAGCCGACGATCTGGCGCCGGCGATCGAGATCAGGCACGGTCGGCGCCCCCGTGTCGGTGGCGCTGGGACTGGTGGTTCATGGGAGGGATCGACCGAGCCTTCGTCGTCGGGGCCCGTTCCGTCGGGCGTCGCTGTCGTCCGTGCTCGCTGCAGGTGAGGTCGGCCGCGACCGCGCTGGCGTTAGGAGCCGGTCACGCCCGCCGTCGGGCCCCAAGGCGCTCAGACGCTCCGTAGCGAGAGGCCGCCCGTCGGCGGTCGTCGCCGCTGGACAGCTCGGCGGCCATGGCGTCACAGCGCTGTTGGCCGAGGCTGGCGAGCCGCTCGGCCTCGGCGAGCATCCGCGAGGCACGCTCGGCCTGGGCGGGGGTGGGTGACCCGAGCGGCCGGGTCGGCGCGCCCTGGGGTGCGGGCAGCCACTCGGTGGGAGCCTCGTCGTCCACCGCGGCCTCGGCCCGGTCCAACAGGTCGGCGAAGGCCGCCAGCGCGTGCTCCCACGCCTCGGTGTTCTCAGCGGACCCGTGGTCGCCGGGCCCGGCGGGTTCGCCGGAGGGATCAGCGGGCAGGGCGTCGGTCATGCCCGCGGCGCCGACAGCCCCGCCATCGCCGAGGCGAGGTAGCTGCTCTGGCCCTGCAGTTCGGCCATCATCGACTCCATCGCGGTGAACTGGCGGCGCAACGTGCGCTCCCTGATGCCGAGCCGGTCGGTGAACCGCTCGATCTGCTCGCTGATGGTGTCGACCCGGTCCTCGTGCTCGGCGGACGCCCGGGCCAACAACCCGTCGGCGCCCTCCCAGCGACCGAGCAGCCCCGACAGCTCGCCCATCAGACCACGCGAGTAGGACAGCGATCCCAGGGCCACCGAGCCCCCTGCGGCGGCGACCTCGCCCGGAGTGAGGGTGATCGACATGGCCAGGCCCGCGCTCGGCCCGGCCTCAGAGGTCAGGGTCCGCCCGCTGCCCTGGGCGGCGACGCCGTCGATGGTGCCCTCGACGTCGAGCCCGGCGGCGGTGCCGTCGAGGCCGAGGGACCCGGACCCGGTGATGGTGAACGTGCCGCCCGAGCCGTGGCGCAACGACGTGATGCCGATGGCGCCGACGGCCGAGGTGGCCCGCAAGAACCCGAGTCCGGCGGCGTCGAGGGCGCCGTTGACGCGGGCCACCGCCCCCTCGAGCGAATCGCCGGCGTCGATGGTGATGTCGATGTCGGTCGAGCCGTTGGCCAACGAGAACGTCGTCTCGAGGGCGGGCGGGACGTAGAGCGCGCCCACCTTCGACGCCTGGGTGGCCGCCCTGGTGACCACCACGTCATAGGCGCCCGGTTCGGTGGCATCAGAAGCGAAGCGGAACCCGACCCGGGGGTCAGCTGATCTCCCGCTGCGCGTGAAGAAGTCGACGACGGCGTCGCCGTCCGCGGCGAGTGCCGCACGCAGCCGCTCGGTGTCCAGGGTGAACTCCCGCTCGATCGTGTACTCGAGCCCGATCGATGAGGCGTAGGAGAGATCTCCGGTCAGGGATTCCACGACGCTGGTCATCTCGGTGACCAGGCCGCTCTCCAGGTTCCTCAGCGCCGAGTCCCCGATGAGCGGGCCGTCGGCGTCACCTTCGGCGTCGAAGCGGCTGACCTTGCGGATGGTCGACATGACCCGGTTGACGGCGTCGACCATCTCCGAGACGGCTTCGACGGTCCCGTCGAGGTCACGGTCGACGTCGACGCGCACCGGCGAGGTGGTCGGCTGGCGCAGCACGATCTCGACGCCGTCGACGAGGTCGTCCACGGTGTTGGAGTGGCGCGAGACCGCGATCGCCCCGGCCCCGGATCCGACCGTCAGCTGAGCGTCGAGGGCGTGGGCGATCACGTCGAACGTGGCGAGCGAGCCCTGGTCCCCGCTGGCGGTGAAGGCCGCCGCGGTGCCGGTGTCCTCGGCGGTCAGCACGAGGCGGACGGTCTGGTCGTCGATGGCCAGGGCGCTGGCGGAGACCCCGACGTCGGCGCTGTTGATGTCTGCGGCCAGGTTGGCCACGGTCGTCCCGGCCGTCGTGGTGATCTCGTGATCGACGCCGCCGAGGGTGATCGTGAAGGTGCCGGCGCCGACGGTGTCGCTCGTCGACGAGAAGCTCGTACCGCTCGCCAGCTGGTGGGAGGTGGCCAGCCGGTCGACGACGAAGCTCATGGCAGCGGTGGACCCGCCGTCGGTGACCTTGACGTCGACGGCGTCGGGATCAGAGCTGGTGGCGGTCACCAGCGAGGCGAAGTCGCTGCGATCGGCCAGGCCCTTGACGGCGCTGCGAAGCGAGGACACCGCGGTCGTGACCGACGACCAGGCGTCGACTCGTCGTTGGGCGTCGAGGCGACGCTGGTTCATCATCACCATCGGGTTGCGCTCCAGCTGCATGAGCTGGTCGACGATGGCGTTGGTGTCGAGGCCCGAGGCCAGGCCCCCGATGTTGAACAGCGGTGAGGTCACGTCGTTCGCTTCCTGGTGGCGGACCCTTCACCCATCGGCACCGAGCCTCTGGGTCTGAGCCCGGGCGGGGCGGTGGTGTCAGCGGCCTAGCCGAGCAGGGAGAGCACCGACTGGGGGGACTGGTTGGCCTGGGCCAGCATCGAGGTGCCGGCCTGGGTCATGATCTGGTGGCGGGTGAAGGCGACCATCTCCTGGGCCATGTCGGCGTCACGGATCCGTGACTCCGAGGCCATCAGGTTCTCCTGGGTGACCTGGAGGTTGGCGATGGTGTGCTCGAGGCGGTTCTGGGTGGCACCCAGGGTCGAGCGCACCGAGCTGACCGAGGCGATGGCGTCGTCGATGGCGCCGATGGCCGCCGACGCACCCGACGTGAGCGACACGTTCGCCAGGTTGGCGCCGAAGACGTCGACGCTGCCGAGGGAGATGTCGAAGTCCATGCTCAGCTGGTTGGGCGCCGATCCGTTCGGTCCGACGTGGAAGATGAGGTTGGACGTCGAGTAGTCGGTGAACACGGTCGTGCCGGCGAAGGTGGTGCGGCTGCCGATGGCGTCGAGCTCGGCGAGGAGCTCGTTGACCTCGGCCTGCTGTGCGGCCCCGTCGGTGGTGGCGGTGTTGGAGGCATCGACTGCCAGGGTCCGCATGCGCTGGAGGATGGCGTGCACCTCGTTGAGGGCACCCTCTGCGGTCTGGACGAAGCTGATGCCGTCCTGGGCGTTGCGGGTGGCCTGGGCCGAGCCGTTGATCTCGGCCCGCAGCGACTCGCTCTTGACCAGACCAGAGGCATCATCGGCGGCCCGGTTGATCCGGAACCCACTGGACAGCTTCTCCAACGACTCCGACATCTGGCCGTTGGTGCCAGCGAGGTTGCGGTAGGCGTTGAACGCCGAGATGTTCTGGTTGATGCGCACGGGTCCCTCCTGGCCGACATCGGTCGGTGCGTTGCCCGTTCCTGGGCGAGCACTGGAAGAGGTCGGCAGGCCCGCAGGCCGCTGAAGGGTTCGAGGCCGAACTCATCAGCGGCCGGCGCGCCTCAGCGATCGACGGCGCTCACCCACGCCTCTCGCAGGCCCGAGATGTGGCTGTGCACCTCGTCGACGAGAGAGGGGTCCTTCGTCGTGTTCGCCGCCACCAGCTGGCCGAGGCACCAGGCGTAGATGTCGCCCAGGTTCCTGGCGACCTCACCGCCCCGATCGTGATCGAGGGTGACGCGCAGCTCCTGGAGGATCCGCTGGGCGACCTGCAGCTCGCGGTTGGTGAGCTCGAGATCGAGCGGGGTCCTGCTCATCGCGAGTGCCGACACCTCCAGGCCCTGCAGCGCCCGGTCATAGAGCATCGTCACGAGGTGGGCGGGGCTGGCGGTGGCGACGGATTCCGACTTGTAGTGCTGTTGGAGCTTCATCCCTCAGACGTTCCTCTCGATCGATGGCGGCGCGGGCGGCAGCGGTGACCACGCCGCCTCGTGAGGAGGCGGGCCATCGCGAACTCTGTCGACGGCGAGCCCTCGACGTTGAGGGCTCGCCGTCTCAGAGCGGGGATCAGCCGAGCAGCGAGAGGACCGACTGGGGGGACTGGTTGGCCTGGGCCAGCATCGAGGTGCCGGCCTGAGCCATGATCTGGCGACGGGTGAAGTTCACCATCTCCAGCGCCATGTCGGTGTCACGGATCCGTGACTCGGACGCCATCAGGTTCTCCTGGGTGACCTGGAGGTTGGCGATGGTGTGCTCGAGGCGGTTCTGGGTGGCACCCAGGGTCGAGCGCACCGAGCTCACCGAAGCGATGGCGTTGTCGATCGTGGCGATGGCGGTGGACGCCCCCGTGGTGAGCGAGAGGCTCGACACGTCGACGCTGAAGACGTCGTTGCTGGCCAGGCCCAGGTCGTCATCGACGTTGAGCTGATCGGCGGTGGTGGCGCCGGCGCCGACGTGGAAGGTCAGGTTCGACGTCGAGTAGTCCCCGAACACCTTGGAGCCGGCGAAGGTGGTGCGGCTGCCGATGGCGTCGAGCTCGGCGAGGAGCTCGTTGACCTCGGCCTGCTGGGCCTTGCCGTCGGTGGTGGCGGTGTTGGAGGCGTCCACGGCCAGGGTCCGCATGCGCTGGAGGATGGCGTGCACCTCGTTGAGCGCGCCCTCTGCGGTCTGGACGAAGCTGACGCCGTCCTGGGCGTTGCGGGTGGCCTGGGCCGTGCCGTTGATCTCGGCCCGCAGCGACTCGCTCTTGACGAGGCCGGCGGCGTCGTCGGCGGCCCGGTTGATGCGGAAGCCGCTCGAGAGCTTCTCGAGGGACTTGCCCATGTGGCTGTTGGTGCCGGAGAGGTTCCGGTAGGCGTTGAACGCTGAGATGTTCTGGTTGATGCGCACGATGCACCTCCGTGTGTGGTCCGTGCTCTGTGACCGCTTCCTTGCGGCCAGGAGGTGGGTCGGCCCGGAGCTCGTTCGCTGAAGCGTTCTGCGAGCCGAGATCTGGTGGCCGTGCGAGGCACGCCGGGCAGATGGGATCCTCGGAGCGGCCAGGCAGACGCGTTGCGGGGGACCGGTGGTGACCGGTCCCCCGCAGGTGGTGGTTGTCAGTCGTGCCGGGCAGGCGCCCGGATGGGGACTAGAGCAGCGACAGGGCCGACTGGGGGGACTGGTTGGCCTGGGCCAGCATCGAGGTGCCGGCCTGAGCCATGATCTGGCGACGGGTGAAGTTCACCATCTCCAGCGCCATGTCGGTGTCACGGATCCGTGACTCGGACGCCATCAGGTTCTCCTGGGTGACCTGGAGGTTGGCGATGGTGTGCTCGAGGCGGTTCTGGGTGGCACCCAGGGTCGAGCGCACCGAGCTCACCGAAGCGATGGCGTTGTCGATCGTGCTGATCGCCGTCGACGCACCCGAAGTGAGCGAGAGGCTCGACACGTCGACGCTGAAGACGTCGTTGCTGGCCAGGCCCAGGTCGTCATCGACGTTGAGCTGATCGGCGGTGGTGGCGCCGGCGCCGACGTGGAAGGTCAGGTTCGACGTCGAGTAGTCCCCGAACACCTTGGAGCCGGCGAAGGTGGTGCGGCTGCCGATGGCGTCGAGCTCGGCGAGGAGCTCGTTGACCTCGGCCTGCTGGGCCTTGCCGTCGGTGGTGGCGGTGTTGGAGGCGTCCACGGCCAGGGTCCGCATGCGCTGGAGGATGGCGTGCACCTCGTTGAGCGCGCCCTCTGCGGTCTGGACGAAGCTGACGCCGTCCTGGGCGTTGCGGGTGGCCTGGGCCGAGCCGTTGATCTCGGCCCGCAGCGACTCGCTCTTGACGAGGCCGGCGGCGTCGTCGGCGGCCCGGTTGATGCGGAAGCCGCTCGAGAGCTTCTCGAGGGACTTGCCCATGTGGTTGTTGGTGCCAGAGAGGTTCCGGTAGGCGTTGAAGGCGGTGATGTTGTTGTTGATGCGCATCGTGCGCTCCTTGTCATGGGTGAGGCCAAGACGTCCGTGTCCTGACCCAGCACCCATCGGACGCCGTCCCTGGGGATGTGAGCGTCTGGCCGCTGATCTTCGTTCGAGCTCCCGCTGCTCAGGACCCCTGCGCTCTGGGTCCCTGCGCTCAAGCTCCCGGCCGCCGGGTCGACGAACCGCGGGTCACCGACCCAGGAGCGCTCGTGTCCCCCACCCCGGTCGTCGTCGCCCTCGACGTCTGCAGCGGACCGCAGCGACCCCGCTCGAGCCCCCCGGCGACCATCCGGGTCGGCGCCCTCGCCTGCCGGGGCGCCGACCACGGCGCCTCCCGGCTCGCCTCGGCCCTGGCCGGCCTCGGGCCCGACACGATCTGCGTGGTCGTCCACGACGACGTCGTCATGGCGCCGGGCACCGCAGATCGTCTGGCCGAGGCAGTCGCCGCCGGGGCGACCTACGCCGTGCCGATGACCAACGACGCTGGTACCGACCACCACCACGGGCCGCTCCCGAGGGCGTCGTGCCCAGATGATCTCCTCATCCACCAGTCCACCGAGGTGTCCGTTCGACCGGTGGCGCGCTTTCGGCCCGTGTGCGTGGCGGGAACGGCCGCCCGGATGATCGAGCTGGTCGAGCGGCGCCTGCACGACCCGCTCTGCCTCCTCGACGACGTCGCCGGTGACACCGTGGCCGTGCAGGGCGCCGTGGCAGCCCACGCCAACGACTGCGTGGCCGAGCTCGAGCGACTCGGACGGGAGGCGCCCGGGCCGGTGCTGGTGGCCAACCTCATCGTGCGCGACGAACAAGACGATCTGGCGGCCTGCCTCGACACCCTCGATGGGGTCGTGGACCGCATCGAGATCGCCGACACGGGCTCGACCGACGCCACCCTCGAGGTGCTGGCGGCCCGGGGCCTCGAACCGCTGCACCGGGTGTGGCGCGACGACTTCGGGTGGGCTCGCAACGAGGTGCTCGAGCGCAGCCGTGACGCCGAGTGGGTCCTGTGGATCGACGCCGACGAGCGCTGCGTCCCCGTCGCCAGCGATCTGCTGCGCGGCTACCTGCACGCCTTCGCCTCCGAGCTCGACGTGCTCGAGATCGAGGTCTGCAACCGCACCGACGACGGCGGGGACACGTTCCTTGCACCCCGGTTGCTCAACGCACGCACCCTGTCCTTCGAGGGCCGCCTGCACGAACGTCCGGTGCGGCGAGACACCGGGTCGATCGAGATGCGCGTCGGCACGTGCGGTCTCCTCGCCCTCGACCACCTCGGTTACCGCTCACAGGTGGTCACCTCACGGGGCAAGGCCGAGCGCAACCGCTCGGTCGCCGAGGCCGCCTACGCCGCAGCACCCACCCCGAAGAACGCCCTCGACCTGGCCCGCTCGCTCACCGCTGACCGCCACGCCGACCCGCGACGCATCTCTGACCTCTTCGGGGTGGCGTTGTCAGGCATCCACCCCCAGTCCCACCGCGAGCTGGCCTGGGTCCACGGGCTGCACGCCGGCCACCTGCTCAAGGCGCTCGAGGACCCGGCCGGGGCGGTCACCGAGGCTCGTCGCGGCCTCGCCCTGGTCCCCGGCGACTGGGGGTGTCGAGCTGCGGCGGCCGCGGGGCTGAACCGGCTCGGGCGCCACGACGACCTCGTCGCCCTGCACGACGAGCTGGAGGCAGCGCGGTCGTTGCGGCCCATGACCCACGGCGCGCCCTTCGAGGCGCGGTGTCGTCGCGAGGTGGCCGCCGCCCAGCTGTCGATCGGGCGCATCGACGAGGCGTGGGCCTCCCTGTCGGGCGCCGCCCGGCGGGGGCCGTTGCAGACCGACGACGAGATCGCCCTGGTGCTCGATGTGGCCCGTCGTCGAGGTGGGCCGCTCGTCGAGCGCCTCGTCGAGGCCGTGGAGCACCTCGACGACGAACGAGATCGCGCCCTGGTCACGCGGTCGATCGCTGCCAGCGAGCCCCACGACGTGACCGCCGAGGTCGTCCGGCGCCGTTGCGCGGCCGGCCCCGTCGAGGCGAGGTCGGTGGTGATCGGCGCCGTCGTCGACGTGGCCGGCGGGGGCGACGCCGACGGCATCTTGGACCACGCCCGCGGCCTGAGCGCCGACCAGATCGCCGACCTCGCCGCCCGCCTCACCCGGCTGGAGCGCCTCGATCTCGCCGAGCACCTCGTCAATCCCCGCCAGGCCCGGCGGGCCGAGCGGTGCGAAGGATCCGACGCCGGTTCGGTGCTCACCGCCGCCCCTCCGGTCGTCCGGCCGGGCGGCATCGTGGTGCGCGTCCTCGGCACGGCCGCACCAGGCGTCGAGAGCGCGCTCCGTCGCGCCGTGGGCGATCGCGAGGTCGTGGTCGCCGACGACGGTGTGGACGTCTCGGTCACCGACGACGGCGTGGTGGTGGTGGTGCCCGACGACGTCGTCGTCGACGCGGCCTGGCTGGGGCCCCTCGTCGCCGCCGCCGACCGGGGCGAGGTGGCCGGGGTCTCCCTTGCCACCCGGGAGGGGGTCGTGGTGCACGCCGGGGCCACCGCCGACGGTCGACCCGTCGCCGCCGGGGACCACGTCGAGGTCTGCCCGTTCGTCGAGACCTCCACCACCCGGCGCCTGCTCGCACCGTTCGCCGGCCCGGTCGGACGCTGCGGAGGCTCAGAGGTGCAGGGCCGTCTGCTCGGCGGCGTCGTGGCCCGTGCGTGTCGCGCCGAGGTGGACGTCGACGGGCGCTCGTTCGCCGAGCTGGTCGGACCGTCGGTGGTGATCGCTCTGGTCGATCCCGACCCGTCACGGCCCGAGGTCGCCGCCCTCCTCGACGCCGTCGCCCGGGTGGGTGCCCGTCCCGTGGCCCACCTCGTCACCGATCAGCCTGACGAGGTCGTCGCCAGGCTGCGGGCGGCCGGTGTCGTGGTGGCGGCCGCTCCCGGGGTCGGGGGCTCGGCCGTGGCCTGTGAGGTCAGCCAGCTCGTAGGGGCCCTCGGTGCCCGGGCGGTCGCCACCGACGACGTCACGCTGCTCGCCGACGGCTTCACCGGGTTGGCCGAGGGTCAGAGCGGCTGTGACATCGTCTGGGTGGGCGGTCGACCGCCTGCGCACCCCGACCGGGTCGACGTCGTCGTCGACGCTCCTGCGGAGGTCGACCGCCTGGTCGCAGCGCTGCAGCGGCCTGTCGTCGAACCGGCGGCCCCCCGGCTCGGTCGGATCGATCCGGTGGTGACCTCGCCCGACGTCGTCTCGGTCGTCGTGCCCGTGCACGGCAAGATCGAGCTGACCTTGCGCTGCCTGGACGCCGTGCGACGCACCGCCGGCCGCCGGATCGAGATCGTCGTCGTCGACGACGCCTCACCCGATGACACCGCCGACCGCCTCGCGGGGGTCGACGACCTGCGCCTCGTGCGAGCCGGGCACAACCGCGGCTTCCCGGGAGCGGCCAACCTCGGGATGGCCGCCGCCACCGGGCGCTGGATCTGCGTGCTCAACAACGACACTGAGCCGGTGACGGGCTGGCTCGACGAGCTGATCGGGGCGCTGGCGGTGCCCGGCACGGGCCTGGTCGGACCCCGCAGCAACCTCATCGCCGGTCTGCAGAGGGTGCGCTCGGCCCCCTTGCTGAGCGACCACGCCGCCGCGCACCGCTGGGCCACCGCCTGGTCCCGCACCCACGCCGGGTCGTCGTTCCCGGTGCGGGTGATGACCGGGATGTGCGTGATGAGCGAGCGGTCGACCCTGGCCCGCCACGGGGGCTTCGACGAGGCCTTCGGGCGGGGCAACGGCGAGGACGACGAGCTGTGCGATCGCCTCCGCCGGGCCGGTCTCGGCTTGCGCGTCGCCAACGGGGCCGTCGTCTTGCACCACGGCAGCGCCACCTTCAGGGACCTCGACGTCGACTACCCGGCCCTGGTGCGCGACGGGCTGCGCCGGGCGGGCCCGCCGTTCGGCTGTGCGGACGGAGCGATCACCGGGGTCCTGCTCGCTGACGGCGATGTGGGCGCCACCGCCCAGACGGGACGCCGACTGCTCGACGTCACCGATCGCGTCGTCGTGCTGGAGGCCGGAGCCCGACGCCTCACCGACCTGGTGGCAGGGTCCAACCCCCGCCTGGTCAGCGTCGAGCACCTCGACTGGCACGACCAGGATGCGGCGATGGCCAGGTGGGCGGAGCTGGGAGGTGCGGCGGTCCTGGTGCTGCGGGCCGGTGAGCGGCTCGAGCTGGACGACCACGGCGAGGTGCGTGTCGAGCTCGAACGCCGGGGGACCGGTGGCGCCGCGGTGCACACCCCGCGAGGCCCCCGAGCCCGCCTCCTCCCGGGTGGGCGCATGGCCGGCGTCGACCCCGAGCCCCTGAAGAGCGTCCGCATCGTCTGAGCGCCGGCCGATGCTGCTGTCTCGGTGGAGCGATCGAGACGCAGAGCACCTCCGCTGCGTGCTTCAGCGCGGCGAGCGGCGGTCGACTCGATGACGGTCGGAGTCTGCGAGGAGGAGCGATCGATGAGGACCATCGTGTGCGGCAGGGGTGCGGAGTCGCTGACCGGTTCGGTCAGGTCGACCCTGGTGGACGGCCTCATCGAGGCGGGCCACGACGTCCGCGGCTTCGATCCGCTCGCCCACGGCGGCGACGCCGCCACCCGCACCGACGCCCTGCTCGGCGCCCTCGCCGACGTCGAGCGCTGCGTCGTGGTCCCCACCCCCGGCGACCTCGACCTCGCACGCCTCCGCGCCGGGTCGATCGTCCACGGGGTGCTCACCATGGCCGTGCACTCCGCAGCGGCGCTGCCGGGCGCCCCGACCCGTCTGGCAGATGTCGGCGAGCACGTCGAGCACTTCGACGTCGTGGCGCTGCCCCACCGTGACGCCATGGCCGCCTGGCAGCCCGTCGGACGTCACGGCCTGGTCGAGCTGCCCGCTGCGGTGACGTCCCTGGTCGCTGACGCCGGCGTCGATGCGAGCGGCCCCGCTCCCGGGCACCTCGTCGTCGCACTCGGCGACCACGACCACCACAACGCCGATCTCGTCCGCTCCCTCGTCGACGCCGACCTCGACGTCGTGGTCGTCGGGAAGGGCTGGGACGGTTGCGTCGACCTCGCCGAGCACCTCGCCGGCGATCTCCACGCCCCGGCCCGTGCCGCGCTGGTCCGCCGGGCCCGTCTCGCCGTCGAGCTGCCTCCCACCCTGTGGGCCCGCAGCGACGCCGATGCTGCGCTGGAGGAGTGCGTGCTCACCCAACCGGGCCTGGAGGCCGCGGCCGTCGGCACGGCGCTGGTCGCCTTCGACCGCCCGGGGCTCGACCGCCAGCTCGAGCCGGGCGTCGAGGTGCTGGTCGCCCGTGGCCCGGCCGATCTGGCCACACTCGTGGGGCTGGTGCTGTGCACCCCTGACCTCGTCGATTCGATCGGGGCCGCTGCCGCCACTCGCCTCGAGACGGCCCGCTGGGCTCGACGTTGGGCCGATCTGGAGGCCCACTTCGACCTCCACGCCCCCGTGGCCGGCCCGTTGGTGCTCGATCCGTCAGCGCCCGGCTCATCGAACCGACCGGCGGCGCCGGGGTCATCGCCTGAGGACATCACCGACATCACCGATGGCGCCAGCGGTCGCTCGGCGCGTGAGGTCAGCGGATCGTCGTGACGTCCGGTCGTGGCGGTTGCGCTCAGAGCAGGGGCATGACCTCGGTGGAGAAGCGCTCGAGCTGCTCGTCGGACTCGTCGTAGGGGTCACCGGGCATGTTCGGGAAGATCGTGAGGTTCTCCAGCCCGCCGAAGAGGTCGCGGTAGTCAGCGATGCCCTCGGCGACGTCGTCCGGGGTCCCGACGAGCCAGGTCCGGTTGGCCATGGACTGCTCGAGGCTGGGGATGAGCCCCGGCTCGGCGGGCCGTCCGCCCTCTCCCATGTAGCCGCGGCTCCATCCGTAGGGCCCGAGGAACTTCCAGAACTCGTCGTGCCCGGGGCGCACCGCGGCCACCGCCTCCTCGCGGGTGTCGGCGATGCGCACCGACACGACCAGCATCCGCTTGTCTCCCGGCCCGATGGCCTCGGCGTGGTGCTGGTCGTGCAGCTCGCCGTAGCGGTCCCACATCCGCTTGACGAACGAGTGGTGCTGCAGCCAGAACACCGCCCCGTACCCCCGGGTGGGCACGGCCTCCAACGTCGGGGGTGAGGTGACCGCCTGCCAGATCTCATAGGGGTGGCGGGGGCGGGGCACCAGCGTGAGCTCGGTGACGAACCCGCCCCGGTCGGGGATGCCGGCGGGAGGCAGGTCGTACACCTCGCCGTGGTGGGAGAACGTCTCTGCTGACATGGCGGCGTCGATCACGTCCATCGCCTCGGCGAACTGGGCTCGGTTGCGCCGGTCAGCATCAGCGGCGGCGGGGTTGTCGAAGCTCCCGACGCGGGTGCCGAGCGTCTCGGCCTCACGGGGGACCGTGCCCCGGCCGACACCGAGGATGCCCCGCCCACCCGAGATGTTGTGCAGGATGGCGAAGTCCTCGGCCAGCCGCAGCGGGTGCCACTGCCCCACGATGTTGAACATGGTGCCGATGCGGAGGCGCTCGGTGCGCTCGGCCAGGATCGCTCCGAACAGCAGCCCGTTCGGGCACACCTCGTAGCCCTCGTACTGGAAGTGGTGCTCGGTGAGCCAGAAGCTGTCGTAGCCGAGGCGCTCGGCGTCCACGCCGGTGGCGAGCAGACGTTCGATCGCACGCCACATCTCGTCCTGGCCGTACCGGCGGTCGGTCGGTGCCGGTGGACCGGCGCCCCGGTCGGGCATCTCGACCCCACCGAAGTAGAACACCCCGACCCTCATCGCGACCTCCCAGCCAGACGACGATCGACGCTAACGGGGCGCGTCGGGCCCGCGGACCGCAGCCTGGCGGCGCAGGCTCAGGCCAGCGCCGCGCTGATCAGCATCGGACCCTCGCCGGTGCGGCGCTCGAGGGCGGCGGCCAGCTCGCCGACGGTCTCGACTCGGGTTGCGGGGACCCCGTACCCGTGGGCCAGCGACACCCAGTCGAGGCGCGGCGATCCGAGATTGGTGAGCGACCGGGCGGCCGGACCCATGTCGGTGGTCCCCGCCCGGGCCAGCTCGGCCTGGAGGATCCGGTAGCTGCCGTTGTCGAGCAGCACGACGGTCACGTCGAGGCGTTCACGGGCCATCGTCCACAGCGCCTGGGCGGTGTACGCCGCGCTGCCGTCCGCCTGCAGTGCGACGACGGGACGTCCCGGCGCTCCGACGGCCACGCCGACCGCCAGCGGCAGCCCCTGGCCGATCGCCCCGCCGGTCAAGGCCATCGAGGTGTGGCGGGCCGCCGCCGGCGCCAGGGCCTCGAACGGGCCACCCGAGGTGATCGACTCGTCCACCACCACCGCGTTCTCGGGGAGCCAGCGGGCGAGGACCACCGCCAGCGAGCGCGCGTCGAGGGCCGCCCCCGGATCACCCGCCTCGGGCAGCTCGGCGGGGCCGTGCGCTCGGGCGTGAGCGCTGGGCGCGGCGATGCCCACCCGCTCGGCGACTCGGGCCAAGGCCTCGGTGACGTCGACGCCCGGTTCGGTGAGCGCCCGCACGGCGGTGGCGTCGTCGGCGAGGCGGCTGCGGCCGTCGGGGTAGCCGAAGAAGGCGACGGGGTCATCGGCATCGACGAGCACGAGGGTCAACAGCCCGGCGAGATCGTCGTGTGCCTGTTCGGGGAAGTACCCCAGCCGCTTGGGGGCGGGTAGCCCGCCGCCGCGCTCGATGTGTCGGGGGAAGGTCTCGACGAGCAGGCGTGCGCCGGTGGCCTCGGCGATGCGCGAGGCGAGCCGCAGCCCGTCGGCGCCAAGGGCCGTGCCCCCGAGCAGCATTCCGGCGCTGTTCGTCCTCAGTGCGTCGGCTGCGGCGTCGATCGAACCCTCTGAGACCGGGGTGGCGGGGCGTCGCGACGGTCGTTCGGCGACGACGTGGGTCGGTGACCAGGCTGCGTCCTGGCGGATGATGATCGTTGCCGGACCAGACGGCGGGCCGTCGGCGGCCGCCCATGCCGCAGCGAACGCCGGGCCGACGTCGTCGGCGGCGTCGACGGTGCGCACGTCGATCGACACCGCCCCGGCCAGCGCAGCGATGTCAGAGGTGAGGGGGGCGTCGGCGGCGAGGTGCCAGGTGGCGTGGTCCCCGACCACGTTGATCATCGGGGTGCCGGCCCGGCGGGCGTTGTGGAGGTTGGCGATCGAGTTGGCCAGGCCCGGGCCGAGGTGGGTGAGGGTCATCGCCGGGCGTCCGGTGACCCGCTGGTACCCGTCGGCTGCACCCGAGCACACGCCCTCGAACAGCGCGAGCACGCCGCGCACGCCCTCGGTGGCGTCGAGGGCGGCGACGACGTCCATCTCGGTGGTGCCGGGGTTGGCGAAGCACGTATCGACGCCGCAGGCCACCGCGGTGCGGATGAGCGCCTCAGCGCCGTTCACGATGTCCTCAGCCGACGCCGGAGGTGCGACCACATCGAGGAGCCTCCCCTGGTCGGTCCGGATCGTAGGCGGCCTGACGGAACGGGGCCGGCCGAACCCGGCGTGGTGATGCGTTGATGCGCCGGCGCTGACGAGACCTGAGGATGTGGTGCGCACGTGCGCACCACGGTGACCATCGACGAAGACGTCACCCTCGAGATCCGGCGGCACATGCGTGAGCGGGGCGCAGGCTTCAAGGAGGTCCTCAACGACCTGCTCCGTCGGGGACTGGGCGCCGACGAGGCGCCGGCGCCGTACTCGACGCCGACCTTCTGTCTCGGCGTGCGTCCGGACGTCGACCTCGACAAGGCGCTCGCCCTCGTCGCCGCGCTCGACGACGAGGAGCACGTGCGGGAGCTTGAACGAGCCAAGTAGGTGGCGCCCCGGTGAAGATCGTCGACCTCAACGTGTTGATCTACGCCGTCGACGAGACCTCGAGGCGCCACGAGCGCTCCAGGTCGTGGCTCGACCGCACGATCTCCTCCACCGAGATCGTCGGCATCCCCACGGCCGTCGCGGTGGGGTTCGTGCGGCTGACCACCAACGCTCGTGTGGTGCACACCCCGCTGCCGATCGACACCAGCGTCGGTCTGGTGCGCCAGTGGTACCGACGCCCCGACGTCGTCGAGCCCCAGCCGACGCCTGGCCACTACGAGCTGTTGGCCAGGCTGCTCGAGCCGGTGGGAGGGGCGGGCAACCTCGTCAGCGACGCCCACCCGGCAGCACTGGCCATCGAACACGCCGCCCAGCTCTGCTCCTTCGATCGAGACTTCGGCCGCTTCGCCGGGCTGCGCTGGATCGAGCCCGACGCCGACCGGTGAGGTCATGGGGCCCTCGTCGTCGTGCACGCCGAGCGTCGCCGCCCGGGTCGAGCCGGGTCCCGAACCCGCCGTTCGTGGCAGGCTGGGATGGTGGCGGTGACGATCCCGTTCGTGCGAGAGCTCGACGTCGTCCGGGGGCAGGTCGATCAGGTCTCGCCCCTGTTGCGACGGGTCGTGGCAGACAACCCGTCGAAGTTCACCTACCTAGGAACGGGGACCTACCTGATCGGGCGCGGCGAGGTGGCGGTGGTCGACCCGGGACCGGCGCTGGCCGACCACGCCGAGGCCGTCCTCGCCGCCCTCGACCCGGGCGAGCGCATCACCCACGTGCTCATCACCCACACGCACTCCGATCACAGCCCGGCGCTGAGGTTGCTGCGGGAGCGTGGCGTCGACGCCCCGGCCTACGGGTTCGGTCCTCACGGCCAGGTGCCCGACGACGATCCCGCTGATCGGGTCGTGTTCGGTGATGCCGAGGCCGACCGTCCCGCCGACGAGCCCTCTGACGGCTCCGACGTGCAGCGCGAGGCCGCCGACGTCGACTTCGTCCCCGATGAGTTCCTGGCCCACGGCGACGTGGTCGGCACCGACGAGTGGACGGCGGAGGCCGTCCACACCCCCGGGCACACGTCGAACCACCTCTGCTTCGCCGTCGCTGAGGAGCGAGCGCTGCTGAGCGGAGATCACGTCATGGGGTGGTCGACGAGCGTGATCGGCCCACCTGACGGCGATCTCGGCCAGTACCTCGACTCGCTGCGACTGCTGCTCGACCGTGACGATGACGTGTACTGGCCGACCCACGGTCCGCCGATCACCGAACCCCGGGCCCACGTCGAGGCGTTCCTGGCCCACCGGTCCGAGCGCCTCGATCAGCTGCGGGCGGGGTTGGCCGACGGTCCGGCGACCCTGGCCGAGCTCGTGCCCCGCATCTACGCCGAGGTGCCCAAGGCGCTGTGGCGCCCGGCGGCGGCGACGTCCTACGCCCACCTGTTGCACCTGCTCGAGCGAGGCGAGGTCGAGGTGGTGTCCGACGGCGGTCCCTGCCGCACTGCCACCTGGGCCCTGGTGACCTGAGCCCTGGTGGTGCGTCGTCAGGCCGCCACTAGCGTCGTAGGCGTCCACCCGTCGACATCGTCTGTGTCGACCAGACCAACGGGAGCACCCGTGGATCGCGATGCCTTCGTCCGCCTGTTGAACGAGGACCTCGAGCTCGAGTACCGCTCCATCGTGCAGTACATCCAGCACGTGGCCACCGTGAAGGGCGCCGAGTACCAGGCGGTGCTCGGCGAGATCGAGACCCACATCGGCCAGGAGGTCGAGCACGCCCTGGCGCTCTCCCGCCAGATCGACTTCCTGGGCGCCGTCCCGACCGTGCACGTCCCGGCCTTCGAAGCCGTCACCGACGCCGACGCCGCCCTCCGCCAGGACCTCGCCTTGGAGGAGGCGCAGCTGGATCGCTACCGGGAGCGCTTCAGCCAGGCCGAGGACCTGGGCCTGCCCGACGTGGCCGAGACGCTGTCGCCCCTGCTCGAACAGACCCAGGACCACGTGCGCGACCTCCGCTCGGCGCTCGGCTGAGCCGACACCGCCCCGGTGCAGGCGTGAGCGACGCGTTGCCGTCGATGTCGCCGTCGCCGTCGCCGTTGGGTGAGGTGCTCGCCGCCGACGTGGTGCGGGTGGCCCCCTCGGCCCCCCGGGGCGCGGTGGCGTCGATCGCTGCGAACCTCGTCGACGGCTACGACTCAGAGGTGCGTCGCTACCACACGCTCACCCATGCCCGGCTGGTCCGTGACGACGCCGTGGCGCTGGCTAGCCGGTTCGACGTCGTCGAGCCGGTGCTCGCCCTGGCGGCGTGGTTCCACGACGTCGTGTACGAGCGCCGGCCCGGGCACGACGAACGGGCCAGCGCCGAGCTGCTGTCTGAGCACCTCGACGTGCTGGGGCGCACCGATCTCGCCGCCCGGGGCCGGGCGCTGATCGAGGCCACCATCGGACACGATCCCGGCGACGACGTGGGGCTGGCGGTCCTGGTGGACGCCGATCTCGGCGTCCTCGCTGCCCCGCCCGCCGCCTACGTCGGCTACGTCAAGGCGGTGCGCGCCGAGTACGCCGACGTCCCCACCGACCGATGGCGCCAAGGTCGGGCTGCGGTGCTGCGATCGCTGCTGGCCCGGCCACGACTGTTCGCCCTGGCGGTCGAGCGTGAGGCCCCGGCGAGGGCCAACCTGACCGGCGAGCTGGCCGGGCTCGACGGCGCCTGAGGCGTCTCGGTCGGGAGGTCGCCGCACGACGGCCCCGCTGCGCCGGGCAGTGGCGCAGCGCGTACGGTGGACGGCGAGGGGCTGTAGCTCAGCTGGAAGAGCACCTGCTTTGCAAGCAGGGGGTCACGGGTTCGATCCCCGTCAGCTCCACTCCTCCCCGCCGCAGACTTCGCCGACATCGGCGAGAGGGTCGATGAGGGCAGGGGTTGCAAGGTGTCTTCTAGCCCGTCATCGAGTCCGTGCTGCAGCCTGTTGAGTACGGCGCCTCAGGCACGGCGAACCTCTGGCGGCCTGTCGAGCGGGTGACCGTTGCACCGATCGTGCAGGCAGGCGCGCCTTGTGTCGAGCGGACTCGAGTGCCTACGTCGACGACGTTTGTCATGAGGGCGACGGAGCCCCTGAGCGTGGGTGGTCTGACGCAGACGTGACCGCTCACGCTGAGAAGACCAACCAGGTCATGGTCACCTCGGGAGTGGCAGGGGTCGCTCGCCCGATCGAGCGACCCCGTATGCCTTCGCGTGATGCGAACGAAGACGGAGGTTCTCGATCTCGAGCGGGCTAGTCACCTCGTCGTTCAGCGGCTGCGCCGGCTTCGTGCCCGCAAGCGAACGGGGGCCAAGCGCACTGGACCGGGTCCGCAACCCGCGCAGCGGGTCCCTGATGGTGATCAGCCTCCTCCGTTCGGATCGGCCGATGCTGATCCTGGCGGTGTGCTGCGATGTCACGAACCCCGCCCTTGAGTCCCGGCGACTGGCTGGCCGGCAACAAGCCGCCCTTCTGCCAGTGCGGGTCAGGAACGGATCATTCGTGGGCAGCGTCCCAGAAGGTGACGAGACGTTCGGCCGCTTCGTCGTGGCGGTCGACCATCCACCAGTGCCCGGCGCCGTCGAGCTCGAGTCGCTCGGCTCCAAGAGCATCGGCCATCTCACGACCGAGGTTCGACGGGACGTAGGCGTCGGCGGTGGCGTCGATGACCAGCCCCGGGCGCTTCGGCGCCGCCACCAGGGCGTCCCCGAGGCGGGCCATCGCCGGCTGGGCCGCCGAGCGGTACAGCGCCAGGATGCATCGCCCCATCTCGGCGTCGGTCGCACCAGCCATCGCTCGGGCGATGGTGTCGGGCAGGTCCAGCTCGGCGTAGAGCCCGGCACGCTCGTCGGCGGGCATCGACACCATGGCCTCGATCGCGGCCTCGCCCTCGCCGTCGGTCTGCCACGTCTGGGCCGCTTCGTGCCAGACGTAGTCGGGATGGGCGATGCCGACGACGTCGGCCGCCCACGACCTCACGAGGTCACCACGTGCGGCCACCACGCCGAGGACGTGCCCGCTCCCCCAGTCGTGACCGACCAGGTCGACCGGGGCGCCGCCGCCGACGCGGCCGATCTCGTCGACGAGCCAGTCTCGATACGAGGTCATGGTGGCGTCGAACCCGTCGGGTACCGGCGCTCCGAACCCGGGCGGTGACCCCGCGACGACGTCGGTGGCTCCTCGCTCGGCGAGGGCTGCGATGAGGGGCCCCCACACGACCGAGGTCTCGGGGTTGCCGTGGACGAGGAGCGCGGTCACCGTCCCAGCCTCGCCGATGCCAGGAGCGGCGTGCGCCGTCGGGGATCCCACGCAGAGGCGTCACCACGAGATGAGGGCCGGCCGCTGCCCCGGTCGGGCGGGCGTGGCAACCTGCCCTCTGACGCCGTCACCTCAGAGGGAACGCGACATGTCATCCGACGACCAGCCGACCCACGGTGAGCCGGAGCCGGAGCCGGAGCCGGAGCCGGAGCCGGAGCCGGAGCCGGAGCCGGAGCCGGAGATCACCTTCGAGCTCCGCTGGTGGTTCGTCCAACCTCCCGATGAGCTCGTCGCCGCAACGGCTCGGGCGGGGTGGCGGCGCAGCGAGCGGACCGACCAGTACGTCGTGGTGCCCGACCGCCCCGACCTCGGCATCAAGCGGCGCGACGGGCAACGCATGGAGCACAAGCGCCTGGTCGACGTCCACGTCGTCGACGACCGCCCGGTCGAGGAGTGGCACAAGACCGACGCGGGGGCCGCCCGTCCGACCGGTGCACCCGTCGAGGTGCGCAAGACCTTGTGGCACGCAGGTGGACCGGGCCGCAGCGTCGAGGTGGGACACATCGCCATCGGCGGGACCGAGGCGTGGACCCTGTGCGCCGAGGTCCGGGCATCACCCCGCCGGGCGGCATCGCCGGGTGACGTCGTGGTCGTCCTGGACGCCGAGACGCCGGGGTGGCAGCGGTGGACCACCCAGGGGCAGGTGTCGGGGTACCCCCGCCGCCTGATGGGGGTCATCAGCGCCGACGCCGCCGACCACGCGGGCGCCGCCCCCGATCAGGTCTCGGCGGACGCCTGATCTTCTCGGGCGATCGTGTCGTCGAGCAGCTCGACCATCGTCTCGTAGGGGCGACCCGCCCCTCGAGCCTCGGCGGCCTCGCGCATCGCCGGAGGGGCCTCGTCGAGGCGCAGCAGCAGCTCGCCGGCGTCGATCGGGAACCAGCTGGCCTCGACGTGGCCGGCCAGCTCGCGACGGGCTGCGACGACGTCAGGCGATGGCTCACCGCCGATGCTCGTGCCGCTCAGCGGCCGGCGTCCCGGGTTGGGTTCGGGCTCGCCGTCACCACCGACGGTCTCCTGCAGGTGATCAGAGCGGCGCTCGTTGATCGGCTGGCCCTTGATCATCCCGTCGATCTCGTGGGCCCGTTGGTCGTCCTCGCGTCGGTTGCTCTGGCTCCCTCGTTCCACCCTCTCACCGTACCCGGAGCCCGGCTCGACCAACCCCGGGCCGACCTCCCACCCGGTGGGGCACCTCGCCCTCACCAGCACGGCGACCTGGAAGACTCGCCGAGGTGGACGAGCGACGCATCGAGGTCTCGACCGACGACGGGGAGATGACCACCTTCGTCGTGCACCCCACCCACGACGGTCCCCACCCCGTCGTGCTCTACCTGATGGACGCCCCCGGCATCCGACCCGCCCTCATGGACATGTCGTGGCGGCTGGCCTCGGCCGGCTACTACGTGATGGTGCCCAACCTGTTCTACCGGGGCGGCCCGTTGTCGCAGCTGGGGACCAGCGACGCCGACGCCCACCGCCGGCGCGAGCTGATGGACACGACTACCCCGACCAACGTCGTGGGTGACGCCGAGGCTCTGCTGGCCGTCGCCGCCGACGACCCGGCGGCGGCCGCAGGAGACGTCGGGGCCGTCGGGTTCTGCATGAGCGGCGGGCTCGTCATCTCGATCGCCCGGGCCCTGCCCGAGCGGGTGGCGGCGGTCGCTTCGATCCACGGGGCGTGGCTCGTCCGTGACGGTGACGACAGCCCCCACCGCCACCTCGACCCGATGCGCGCCGAGGTCTACTTCGCCTGGGTCGACGGTGATGACACCGCCCCGCCCGAGACCGTGGCGCCCATGACCGAGGCGCTGGATGCGGCCGGGGTGACCTACACGCTGGATCTGATCACCGACGCGGTCCACGGCTTCGCCCCGGCGGGACCTCGCCATGACCGGGACGCCTCGGAGTTGCACTGGGAGCGCGTGCATGCGCTCCTGGGTCGCCACCTGCGCTGAACCCGACGACAGGCCCGCCGCCCGCCGCCCGCCGCCCGCCGCCCGTCGCCCCGGGCGGGGGACGGCGTGGTCAACGATCGAAGGACCCCGGTGACGCCGCATGCTCGCCGAGGCGTTCGAGCAGGTCCGCTGTGGCCGACAGGACGGCCTCGGCCCGCCGAGCGACGTCGGGGAGTCGCTCGCGCAGCTCGGCCGATCGGATCTCCAACGAGAGCGGCAGCCCCGGCGGGAGCGCTCGGATGACGTCCTCGACCGGTAGTTGGCCGGCCCCGGGGACGCTGCGTCCGTCCAGGGCATCGACGGTGAGGTCGCCGTCGGGCTCGGCGGGCGCGTCACAGATCTGGGCGTAGGCGAGCAGGCCCGGGTCGAGGTCGGCCACCTGGTCCGGGGTGCCTCCGCTGCGGGAGAGGTGCAGGTTGTCGATGAGCACCGAGGCGTTCTCCCGCCCCGTCGCCTCCACCACCGCTACGGCCGAGGCGAGATCACGAACGCTCATGATCGGCAGGAACTCCAAGCTGCAGCCCACCCCGGCGTCAGCGGCGCGGTCACACAGCTGAGCTAGCCGGTCCGACAGCGCTGACCCCTCGACGCCGCGTCCGACCACCAACACGTTGCGGGCCCCGACCTCGGCCGCCACGTCGACGGCCTGGTCGCCGTGGTCGCCGTCTGGCGTGACGAAGATGGGCTCGAGGTCGAGCGCCACCATCCCCGCGTCGTCGAAGCGTCGGCGCACCTCGCGAGTCGTGGCCGCCGTCCAGGTCCTGGCGTCGAACCACACGCCGCACGCCGGCCAGCCGACCGAGGCGCAGGCCGAGATCAGCTCGGTCGGCCCCGCTTCGGGACAGGTGCCGGCGGCGAGCGACACGAGACGCCCCTCTGAGGCCCGCGGCAGTGACACCTAGACCGAGCCGTGCGGGTCGGGGTCGACAGGTTCGGGGTCGAGCGCCCGGGTCGAGCCCCCGACGGTGGTGCCGAGGGCGCGGGCAGCTCGATCGGCCTCATCGCGGTCGCACCAGAGCTCGAAGTGATCGGCGTCCATGCGCGCCGCAGTCGTGTAGTTCTGGCGGCTGCGCAGCACGAAGTACGAGATCAGACCGAGGACCGCCCCGGCCACGATGCCGGCGCTCACCCAGCTGAGCACCACCGCCCAATCAGCGACGTCGGTCTCGGCGGTCGACAACAGAGTGATCAGTAGCCCGAAGACGAGGCCGAGGAACGCCCCGGTCCACGCCCGGTCGAGCACAGATCGCAGCAGGTCACGACGTCCGGTGACGTCGTCGACCAGCCGCAGCCCTCGCCAGACGATGGCCAGACGCTCGACCGGGAAGCCCTCTTCGGCCAGGGAGTCGACCGCTCGACGGGCGGCGGGGAGGTCGTCGTAGCGGTGCACGATCGCCGATCGGTCGAGGTCGGTCACCGACGTCAGCCCTTGAGGCGGTCCGTCACGCTGTCGAGCGCGTCCTTGGCCTTGTCAGACGCCTTGTCGATCGTTTCCTTGGCATCGGCCTTGCGGCGGTCGTCCTGGCCCTCGCCCTTCAGATCGTCGTCGCCGGTCAGACTGCCAGCGGCCTCCTTCAGGCGGCCCTTGGTCTCATCGGTGCGTCGATCGTCGGCCACGTCGGACCCTCCTTCTTCGGTGGGCCGACGCTACCCCCGCCTCGGCCGCCGAACCAGCTGCGAACCCGGCCCCAAGCGGGTTGGCCGGTCGTGGCCATCAACCGGCCGAGCGACGTCAGGGATCCGCGCCCTCGCCAGTTGCGTCGTCGCCGCCTGAGGTGGAACCGGCGACGTCGTCGGGCCCGTGGGGGATCTGTCGCTGGCGCTGCTCGGCCATCTCGTCGCTGCCCTCGCCGGGTTCGCCCGACCCGTCGGGATGGGGCTGGCGCTCGCCTGACTGCGTGGTGACCACACCCTCGCCGGGTCCCTCGACCGACGTCTCGTCGATCGCCTCGCGCTCCCGATCACCAGACACCGTGGGCACGTGCCCGCCGGTGTCGGCGTTCAAACCCAGGGATGGGCCTCGGTCGGCGGTCGGTGCGGTGTCCCGTTGGGGGTTGGGGCGCCACGACCCGGGGTACCGGACCACGTCGTCTGGCCGAGGAGGACGTGTGGACGTCGACGACCTGAAGCAGCTCGTGGCGGAGCCCGGACCGTGGGTGACGCTCGAGCTCCCGACGCCGAGCGCCATCGAAGACGCCGCGGACCGGTTGGAGGTCGAGTGGAAGGGCGCCGAGGACGACCTCAGCGCCCTCGGGGTCGATCGCCAGCTGGTCGAGCGCATCGGCGCTGCGGTCCGAGAGATCGGACACGCCGGAGGCGAGTGCCTCGTCGTGCACGCCACCCCCCACGGCCGCCTGCGGGCTCGCTCCTTGCCCGTCGAGTTGGCTCACCGCCGGACGACGTTCGCCCCGCTGCCCCGGCTGTCCACCGAGCTCGACTGGCGTCGTCGACGGGTCCCCCACGCCGTGGTGGTCGTCGACCGCACCGGGGCCGACGTCGTCATCGACGACGGCAGCACGACCGAGACCGAGGTCGTCGAGGGCACCGACTTCCCCATCCACAAGCCCAAGGCGGGGGGCTGGAGCCAGCAGCGCTTCCAGCGCCGCGCCGAGGACAGCTGGGAACGCCACGCCCGCCAGGTCGCCGACGCCCTCGCCGCCCGGGCCGAGATCCCCGAGGTCGTCGTGGTGGCCGGCGGGCCCCGCATGGTGTCCGAGCTCATCGACGCGCTCCCCGACGGGCTGGCTGACCGGGTGGTCGAGATCGACGGCGGTCGGGCCGAGGGCGTCGACGTCGACGCCATGGCCGACGACATCCAACGGGCCCTCGACGATCACGCCGCCCGTCGCCTCGCCGATCTGTTGTCGCGGGCTCGGCGCAGTGACCCCGATGGCCTCGCTGAGGTGCTGGCCACGTTGTCCCAGGGTCTGGCCGACGCGCTCGTCGTCCACGATGATCCCGACGACGAGCGCACCGCCTGGTTCCTGCCCGACGGTCCAGTCGGCGCCCTCGGCGCCCACGAGCTGGTCGGCCTCGGCCAGGAGCCCGTCGAGGACCGTCTGGTCGACGTGGCCATCCGCTCGGGCCTGCTCATCGGGGCCGAGGTCGTGATCGGGCCGCCGAGCCGGGCCACGGGCGGGCTGGCCGTCACGACCAGGAACTGAGCGGCACCCGCCGTGGCCGCCCTGCCGCTGCGCTTCGTGCAGTCGGCGGCGCAGGCCGACCAGGTGCCCCCGGCGCGCGCCGAGATCGCCGTGGTGGGACGGTCCAACGTCGGCAAGTCGTCGCTGCTGAACGCCCTGTCCGGCCGCAAGGATCTGGCCCGCACGTCCAAGACCCCCGGAGCGACCCGACTGCTGAACGTCTTCGAGGTGGCCACCGACCCGCCCGGCCGCTTCGTCGTCGACCTGCCCGGCTACGGCTACGCCAAGGTGCCAGCGACCGAGCGACGCCGGTGGCAGGGGATGATCGAGGGGTACCTGATCGGTCGTCCCACGCTGGTGAGCGCGCTGGTGCTCATCGACGCCGAGGTCGGGCCGACCGAGCTCGACCTGTCGACCATCGAGTGGCTCGACCACATCGACCTCGACCGGCGCTACGTCGCCACCAAGAGCGACAAGGTGCGCTCGTCGCGCCGACCGGCACGCAAGCGTGAGCTGCTCGGACGTCTCGGTGTGGCGGGCAGCGAGGTGGCCTGGGTGAGCGCGGCCAAGGGCCACGGCATCGTCGAGCTCGCCCGGCTGATCAGCGACGATCTCGCCGGTGGGTGATCGACGTCGTCCGGCACGTGCGCACCGCCGGGCGATCCCGGCGTCGGACGGGAGGTCGAGATCGGGGGAGCGACCGGAGTCAGCGACGATCGCGACGCCGGGTGGGCGGTTCGGACGAAGCGGAGCGGAACGCCCGCTGCAGCATCCGCCCCCGGGGGATCGCGGCCGGGTCGGGCTCGCCGGCGGCGCCGCCGTACAGGGCGCCCAGCCCCGAGGACCGCTCGTCGACGAGCGTCCAGCCGCCGGGCACCCCGACGCGGTCGGCGTGCGGGCGGCACATGGCGACCGCACCCAGTGGGCCGTCGCCGAGGTCGACCAGCCGGGCGGCGCCGCGACGTGCGTCGTAGACCAACATGGCCGATGCCGTCTGATCGCAGCCGGTGCGGGCGCAGCGCCGGTCGGACATGGCCGAACGGTAGCGACCCGGCCTGGCGCAGTGGCGGACGTCAGGTCGGGGACTCGCTGAGGCTGTCTCTGCGCACGAACTCCGTTGAACGATCCAGCAGTGGTCCCTCGGAAGTCGTCAGCGGGCAAAGATCGCCGGGCAGTCGCAGAGGCTTGGTTTCGTGTCGCGCCTCTCAGCTGAAAGTGGTCTAAGCGCGATCGCAGATCTCGAGGCCGGCGTCGATCAACGAACCGATAGAGACCTTTGGCGCAGGATCGTCCGGCTCGCTGTCCGCCCAGATCGCCTCGATGTCGGGTGCGTCTGCCAGGGCCCTAGCCAGTCCGTTGACCGCGTACTTTTCCGCGCTATTGGTCGTGAAGTACACGGCGCCGGCGCCTTCGCACGACAATGTTCCCGATGGAACTGTGAGGGGCCATTCGCCTGAAAAGTCAGCAGCCTCGACCTCAACTTGACTCGGATCTTCTACATTGCATCCGGTCAGGGTGACGGCGACGATGAATAGCGGCCCTATGGCCGACCAATCCCGCACGCTGGAGAAACTAGCGCGGTCGGTCTTCCTCGAGGGCATGGCCGGCGTACAGAGTCGGACCGCCCCCGTGTTCATGCAGACGAAACACAGGGGAACCGCAGGGGTAACGGCGGGCGTCGAAGCTCGCCCGGTGCCCGCCCGCACCCCCCTCGACGTCGGCCGTGCCGCGGCCTCGGATGCTGGCCGCCGGTCGGGGGTGCCGGGCGCGACCGACGCCGCCGCAGCTCCGTCGGCGCCCGGCCCGGTGGACACCGTGGGGCCGGCGTGTTCGGCTCACCCGGTGGACCCAGCCGCCGACGGCCTGCACCTCGACGGGCTCGCCAAGGACTTCAGGCTGCGACGCAGCACCGTCCGGGCCCTCGACGACGTCGACCTCACCAGCCCGACAGGCTCGTTCACCTCGCTGCTCGGGCCGTCGGGCTGTGGGAAGTCGACGATCCTGCGCATCCTCGCCGATCTCGAGGCGCCCACCTCGGGCACGGCGCAGGTGCACGGCCGGTCACCGGCTGACGTGCGGCGCAGCCACCAGCTCGGCATCGCCTTCCAGGACCCCGCCCTGTTGCCGTGGCGCAGCGTGACCGCCAACGTGCGCCTCCCCCTGGAGATGAGTGGGCGATCGGCCGAGCGGGCCGCCGTCGCCGAGCTCATCGAGCTCGTCGGTCTGGCGGGCTTCGAGAAGGCCCGCCCCGCCCAGCTCTCGGGCGGGATGCGCCAACGGGTGGCGATCGCCCGGGCGTTGGTGGTCGAACCCGTCGTGATGCTGCTCGACGAGCCCTTCGGCGCCCTCGACGAGATGACCCGCCAGCGCCTCAACCTCGAGCTGCTGCGCATCTGGACCGAGCGTCGCACCACCACGCTGCTCGTCACCCACTCGGTGTCAGAATCGGTCTTCCTGTCTGACCAGGTCGTGGTCCTCTCACCCCGGCCGGGTCGTGTCGTCGAGGTCGTGCCCATCGACCTTCCCAGGCCTCGCACCCCTGAGATGCTGCGCTCGCCCGAGATGCACGCCCTCACGGCCCGCCTGTCGAATCTGCTGTTCGAGAGCGGGGCCCTCCCCGCAGCCGGCGACGCCGACGACGGCTCGGTGCCCGTCGACGCCGACCGGCGGTCATGACGGCCGTAGGCGCCCTTCCCGTCACCGGTCGGCGAACGGTCGGCGCCGGGGCTCAGCGGTTGGTGCCCCGCCTCATCGGCGTCGCCGCCCTGGCCGTGGTGTGGATCGTGGCCGCCGAGGTGATCTACGCCGACCGGCGCGCCGTTCCCGCTCCCTGGGAGGTCGGCGCCCAGATGGTGACCGACCTCGACTTCTACCGTCCTCACGTGGCCGCGACCCTGGCCGAGGCGGGGTGGGGCTACCTCGTCGGCAACGTCGCCGCCCTGGTGATCGGGCTGGCCTTCGTGCTCATCCCGGTGCTCGAACGTCTGGCGCTGCGCCTGGTGATCGCCGTGTACTGCCTGCCGCTCATCGCCGTGGCCCCGATCCTGCAGATCGTGCTGTCGGACTTCTGGTCCAAGGCCGCCCTCGCCGCCCAGGCGGTGTTCTTCACTACGTTGGTGGGCGTGACCCTCGGGCTGCGCTCGGCAGATCCCCAGGCGCTCGAGGTGGTGCGGTGCGCCGGGGGCGGGTCGTGGCGCCAGTTCGTCAAGGTCAGGGCCCGCTCGGCGGTCCCGGCGCTGTTCTCGGGTCTCAAGGTGGCCGCTCCCGCCGCGTTGCTCGGGGCGGTGATCGGTGAGTTCCTGGGCGGCAGCCGGGGGCTCGGCGTGGCCATGATCCTCAGCCAGCAGTCCTTCGACGTCGAGCGCACCTGGGGCCTCGCGGCGGTGCTGACGATCCTCGCCGCCGTCGGCTACCTGGGCACGGCGTGGATCGGGCGGCGACTCACCCCCTGGGAGGCCACCTCGACGCTGAGCCTGGGAACGGTGACCCCGCCGGTGGCCGGGGGACCCCTGAGGCGGGGCCTGGTGACCGCGGCCTACGCCGCCGGGTCGGTGGCCTTCGTGCTCGTGGCGTGGGCGTGGGCCATCCGGTTCTTCGAGCTCGACCCGTTCTTCGCCAAGACCCCGGCCGACGTGCTCGCCTACCTCATCACCGACACCGACGCCGCCGCTCACCGCGGCGAGCTGGTCGGCGAGCTGGCGCTGACGCTGCGCAACGCCGGCCTCGGCTACCTCGCCGGCACCGCCGGGGCGTTCGTGCTGGCCATCGGGGTCGTCAGCTCCCGGGCCGTCGAGCAATCGGTCATGCCGATCGCCATCGCCCTGCGGTCGGTGCCGCTGGTGGCGATGACCCCCCTCATCGCCCTCATCTTCGGACGGGGGCTCGTGTGCGTGCTCGTCATCTCGGGCATCGTCACGTTCTTCCCGAGCCTCGTGCACCTCGTCGACGGCCTGCGCTCGGCCCCCGCGCCCGCCTTCGACCTCGCCCGGGCCTACGGGGCCTCGTCGCTGACCGCGCTGGTCAAGGTGCGGATGCCCTACGCCGTGCCCGCCCTGTTCGCCTCGGCCCGCATCGCTGCGCCCCTCGCCATCTTGGGGGCCATCCTCGCCGAGTGGCTCGCCACCGGCAGGGGCATCGGCAACCTGATGGTGCTGGCCGGCGCCCAGAGCCGCTACGACACGCTGTGGACCTCGGTGGCGGCCATCACCGCAGCCGCCGTGGCGATCTACGGTGCCGCCGCCGTCGCTGAGTCCGCCGTGCTTCGACGCTTCCTCGGCACCCGTTGACCCGCGCCGTGCTCACCTGCGCTGCGCTGGCGCGTCGTCGGCACCCGTTGAGCTGCCCCGTGCTCACGTGCGCTGGTCTGACGCCTGTGTGCTCCCGTGTCACCCGCCGGCTCCCTGACCGGCCCGATCGCTCCCCTGAGAGAGGAACTCCCCGATGGCCCGCTCCCCCCGCCGCCTCCCACCCGCTGACCCCCGGCTCCCGACAGGACGTTTCGGGCGTCGTTCGTTCCTGAAGGGCGGCGTCGCGGCCGGGGGCGTGGCCCTCGGCGCCGGCGGCCTGTCGGCGCTGCTCGCTGCCTGTGGTGACGACGCTGACACCGCGGCCACGACGATCACCGGCGCATCGTCGCCGAGCACCGACGCGCCGGCCGCCGCTGTCAGCGGCGGTGACCTCGCCACGGTCGGCTACCAGCTGTCGTGGTTGCCGACCGTCGAGCACGCCGGCACCTACGTGGCCATCGAACGGGGGTACTTCGCCGAGGAGGGCGTCGAGGTCAGCATCAACCCCGGCGGACCCAACGTGGCGACGGTGGCCAACGTCGTGTCGGGCCAGACGTTGATCGGCGCCGACGGAGCCGACAACGCCGGCCAGGCGGTCGCCGAGGGCGCGCCGATCAAGATCTTCGCCGCTCGCCTGCAGAAGAACCCGCTGTGCGTGATGAGCCTCGCCGGGACGCCGATCACCTCGCCGGCCGACCTGTTGGGCAAGCGGATCGGGGTGGCCCAGGGCAACCAGGTGCCGTGGCAGATCTTCCTCTCGATCAACGACATCGACGAGTCCGACATCAGCGTGGTGCCAGTGCAGTTCGACCCCGGCCCGACCGCCAACGGCGAGGTCGACGGCCAGGTCGTCTTCTACATCAACGAGCCCGCCCAGCTGGAGGCCCAGGGCATCGAGACCTCGGCCATGCTGTTCGCCGACCACGGCTTCGACATCTACGCCGGGTGCTACTTCGCCACCGAGGAGACCCTGGCCGAACGTCCCGATGACCTCGCCGGGTTCCTCAGAGCCGAACGGCGTGGCTTCGCCGACGTCTTGTCGGATCCCGAGGCGGGCATGCGCCTCACGATCGACGACTACGGCAGCGAGCTCGGCCTGGACGAGGACCAGCAGCTCCTCCAGGCCGAGCTGCTCGCCGACGTCATGGTCACCCCCACCACCGAGGATCGGGGCCTGCTCGCCCTCGGCCCCGACGACGTCGAAGCCAACATCGAGACCTTGGGCGTCGCCGGCGTCGACGTCACCGCCGAGCAGCTGTTCACCACCGAGATCCTCGACCGCCTGTGATGCCGGCGGGCCCTTCGACCACCGAACCGGCGGACGAGCCGGGCGAGGCGGCGGCGGGCCCGGGTCAGCCGCCCCGGGCCGACGTGGTGGTGACCGGCGCCGCGCTGGTGGCCACCGTCGACGACGACCGGCGCGAGCTGGCCGAAGCGTGGGTGGCCATCACCGACGGCACCATCAGCGGCGTCGGCGAGGGCCCGCCCCCCGAGGCGGACCGCTGCATCGACGCCTCGGGGTGCCTGGTCACGCCGGGCCTGATCAACACCCATCACCACATCTACCAGAACCTCACCCGGGCCTACGGACCGGCCATCGACGGCAACCTGTTCGACTGGCTGACGACGCTGTACCCCATGTGGGCGGGTCTCGACGAGGAGGCGGTGCACCTCTCGACCTGGATCGGTCTGTGCGAGTTGGCCCTCGGGGGGTGCACCACCTCGATGGACCACCACTACGTCCACCCCCGGGGCGGCGGCGATCTCATCTCGGCCCAGATCGCCGCGGCCGCCGACGTCGGGCTGCGCTTCCACCCCACGAGGGGGTCGATGTCGCTGTCGGTGGCCGACGGGGGGCTGCCCCCCGTCGAGGTCGTCGAGGACGACGACACGATCCTGGCCGACAGCGAGCGGCTGGTGCGTCGGTGGCACGATCCGTCGCCGACGTCGATGCTGCGCTTGGCGCTGGCCCCGTGCTCGCCGTTCTCGGTCACCCCCGAGCTGATGGCGGCCACCGCCGAGCTGGCCGAGCGGCTCGACGTGCGCTTGCACACCCACCTGGCCGAGGACGCCGACGAGGACCGCTACTGCCTCGAGCGCTTCGGGCGCCGACCCATCGACCAGTTCGAGGCCGTCGGCTGGGGCACGGATCGCGCCTGGGTGGCCCACTGCGTGTTCCCCGACGCCGACGAGCAGCGGCGCCTCGGCGCCTGGGGCACCGGGGTGGCGCACTGCCCCACCTCGAACATGATGATCGGGGCCGGCCTGGCGCCGGTGGCCGAGCTGCGCGCCGCCGGCGTGCCCGTCGGCCTCGGCTGCGACGGCTCGGCGTCCACCGATCATGCCTCCTTGTGGCTCGAGGCGCGGGGGGCCCTGCTGCTCGGGCGCCTGCGCGCCGGGATGGACCACGCCAACCCCGGCCGGGTCGGGGCCCGTGACGCCCTGGAGATGGCGACCAGGGGTGGGGCCACCTGCCTCGGCCGCGACGGCGAGATCGGTCAGCTGAGCGTGGGAGCGTGCGGCGATCTGGTCGTCTGGCCCCTCGACCACCTGTCCTTCGCCGGGGCGTTTCATGACCCGATCGAGGCGTGGCTGCGCTGCGGGCCCCTGCAGGCCCGCCACACCGTCGTGGCGGGACGCTCGATCGTGACCGACGGCCAGATCGTGCACCCCGGGTTGGCCGAGCGACGCCGGGGGCACGCCACGGCGGCCGCCCGCCTGCAGGCGGGTCCCCGCAGGGTGCACTAGCCCGAGGGTGCACCAGCCCGACCACGCCGCCCCGGCGCTGACCCGCCAGCGATCACTCGATGACGAAGTCGGCTTCGAGGATCTCGACCGAACCGTCACGGCGACGTCGGGCGCTCCGCCCTCGGCGAGGACGCCGCCGAGCGCGGCGCCGACGCCGAGACCTGCGACGTGCGCCCGGGACTCGCCACCAGGGCCCTATCGTCGAGCTGTGGGGTCAGACGGCGTCGATGCAGCCCTCGAACGGGCCATCACCGACCTGCTCGACCGACGCGCCGAGTGTGCCACGATCTGTCCGTCTGAGGCGGCCCGGGCGGTCGGCCGCGACGGCGACGGGTGGCGCGCCCTGATGGAGCCGGCGCGACGGGCTGCGGGCCGCCTGGTGGCAGCGGGCTCGGTCGAGGTCACCCAGCGAGGCGAGGTGGTCGATCTTGCGACGGCGAAGGGCCCGATCCGCATCCGGCGGGCGGGCCGGTCGACCTAGGCGGATGCAGCCCGGCGGAATCCCCGTTCCCGACCGGTCCCCGGCGTACCGTCGGGATCGTCTCCCCGGCGCAGCGAGCGGGGACCTGAGAGGAGCACGCATGGCCGATCACCCGGCTGGCTCGGCCGTCGATGACAGGGGCTTCGACGGCCGGCCGTCGGCGGCGCCCGAGGAGCTGCGCACCCACGTGCTCGACACGTCGGTGCTCCTGTCAGACCCTCGGGCCTTCGAGCGCTTCGAGGAGCACGACGTCGTGTTGCCGCTGGTGGTCATCACCGAGCTCGAGGCCAAGCGCGACCACCCCGAGCTCGGCTGGGCCGCCCGTCAGGCCCTGCGCCGCCTCGAGCAGCTGCGGGTCGAGCACGGCGGGTCGCTGACCCGTCCCGTGGTCGTCAACGACGCCGGGGGGACCGCCCGCATCGAGGTCAACCACGTAGAGGTGTCGGGTCTGCCCGCCGCCCTCGCCGGGGGCGGCAACGACCATCGCATCCTGGCGGTGGCCCGCAACCTCGCCGCTGAGGGCACCGACGTCGTGGTGGTCACCAAGGACCTGCCGCTGCGCCTGAAGGCCGCGGTGATCGGCCTGACCGCCCAGGAGTACCGCAACGAGCTGGTCGTCGACTCGGGGTGGACGGGCATGTGTGAGCTCGACGCCCGGGCCGATGACATCGACGTGCTGTTCGCCGAGCGGGTGCTCGACCGGCCCGAGGCCCGTGACCTGCCCTGCAACACCGGGGTCGTCGTCCACGCCGGTTCGCAGTCAGCGCTCGGACGGGTGGGTCCCGACAAGCGTTTGCACCTCGTGCACCACGAGCGCGACCTGTTCGGCGTGCGGGGCCGCAGCGCCGAGCAGAAGGTGGCCCTCGAGCTGCTCGCCGACCCCGACGTGGGCATCGTGTCCCTCGGCGGCAACGCCGGCACCGGCAAGAGCGTGCTCGCCCTGGCCGCCGGGCTCGACGCCGTGCTCGAGCAGCGCACCCAGAAGCGGGTGCTGGTGTTCCGACCGCTGTTCGCCGTGGGCGGCCAGGAGCTCGGCTACCTGCCGGGGTCAGAGGAGGAGAAGATGGGGCCCTGGGGGGCGGCGGTCTTCGACGCCCTCGAATCGATCACCACCCGCGACGTCATCGAGGAGGTGCGGGCCCGGGGCCTGCTCGAGGTGCTGCCGCTCACCCACATCCGGGGCCGCAGCCTGGCTGAGACCTTCGTCGTGCTCGACGAGGCCCAGAACCTGGAACGCTCGGTCCTGCTGACCGCGCTGTCACGCCTGGGGGCCAACAGCCGGGTGGTGCTCACCCACGACGTCGCCCAGCGCGACAACCTGCGCGTCGGCCGCCACGACGGCGTGAGCGCGGTGATCGAGCGCCTGCGTGGGCACCCCCTGTTCGCCCACGTCACGCTGACCCGCAGCGAGCGCAGCCCTGTCTCGGCGCTGGTCACCGAGCTGCTCGACGACCTGGCCTGAGCGGCCCGGGCTGGTTCGTCGCCAGGCCACCCGCCCGGCGGCACAGCGATCGGGCGCCGGTGTCAGTTGCCGGAGGACCCGCTCGTTGACGGTCCCGCCTCCAGCTCGCCCGAGGCGCCCTCGCCCATGCCCAGCTCGGCGCGAAGCGAGGCCAACGTGTCGTCGGCCCCGGCCAGCGAGACGGCCTCACGCAACTCGTTCTCCGCGCCCTCGGGTGTGGCGGCGGCCAGCTCGGCCTGTGCCTTGGCACCGGCCAGGCGGTCGATGATCTTGCTCTCGACCCGTTCGAGGGAAGGCGCCTCGCGGTCCATCGTCGAGGACATGGCGTTGACCGCTGAGTTGACGCTCTCTTGCATCTTGGCCTGCTGGATCTGACCCATCAGCTGCATGCGCTTGGCGGTGATCTCCTGCAGGCGCATGGCGTTCTGCTGCACGGCCCGCTTGGCGTCCTCGGACTGCTCGATCGCCACCTCGTACTGGCCCTTCAGGCCCTGGAGGTTGCTCTCGGCGGCCTGCAGCTTCATGGCGAGGCTCTGGGCGGTGCTCGTCCACTTCTGCACGTCGGCGTCGTTGCCCTCGGACTGGGCCTTCTCGGCTCGGACCAAGGCCTGCTTGGCCATCTCGCGCGCCTTGCCGACCTCGGTGGCTGCGGCCTCGATGCGCTGCTCGAGCGACGTGCGGTGGGCGATGACCTTGGCGGCCTGGTTGCGCAACACCTGGTCCTGCTTGCGGGCCTCGTCGATGGCCTGCTCGATCTCGATCTCGGGGTCCATCATCTGCTCGGCGCGCGTGCGGAACAGCGTGCTGAGGTAGCCGGACACTCGCTTCAACATGGGACGCTCCGCTGGTTCTGGGTGTCGTGCGAGCCTAGTGGCGCCTGGCAAGGTGGACGCTCGGCCTCCACCACCCCTCGATGTCGCCGCGGCCGCCCCGGCGTCGCCGGCAGTGGGCCACGTGGGCATGCCCGCCGTCCCGGCGAGCTCAACCTCGGCGCCGGCCCCGACCTCGGCTGCTGCGTCGCACGCTCGACGACCGCCTGGCCGCCGAGGGCCGCCGTCTCGATGGCGCCGACCGGCGTCGGGTCCGTCGAGGCGCCGGGCGCAGGCCTCCGCCGCCGCGCCCGTAGCCCCCTCCGAAGCCACCGCCGTACCGGCGGCGACCGCCCCCGGCGATCATCCCGCCGACGATCCCGCCGAGCAGACCGCCCATGCCGCCACCCATGCTCATCGGACGGCGTCGGCGGCGGCCCAGGCCGAACCCACCGAGACCGCCGAGCCCACCGAGCCCGCCGGACGTCCGGGCGACCGGCGGACGTGCGGCCCGGGGTTCCGATGCTGCGGGGGCGCCGCCGGGCAGGCTGGCGGCCGCCGGGCCGTCGCCGTGCTCCCAGGCGTCTCGGGTGTCGGGCTCGGGTGGGGGTTCCTCGCCGTCCAGGCGCGCTTCGACGACATCGAGGTGCCACGCGGCCAGCTCGAGCTCGTCGTCGAGATCGTCGATCTGATCGAACGTCTGGGCCGAGGCGACGCCGGCGTCGACCCTCAGGTACTGCTCGTTGGCGGTGGCGAAGTGCTCGGACGCTTCGGGATCGTCGGCCAGCTCGGCCCGGTCACCGAGCGCCAGGATGTCGTTGGCGACCGAGGCGAGGTCGTCCTGCAGCTCCGTGCGGGCCGCGGCCACCCGGTCGTCTCGCCGGGCCCGCTGACGACGCGACGACAGCCACCAGGCGACGGCGATGACGAGGGCGATCACGCCGAACAGCGCGAGCGTGCCGAGCGTCGATCCTGCGCTGTCACCGACAGACGGGTCGAGCCCGGCGGCGAACGCCAGAGCGATGGCGATGGGGTCGTCATCGGGGGCGGCGAAGGCGTCGTCGAGGGCGTCGTCGATCGCTGCGCCGTCGGTGATCGCGCTGGCCGCACCGAGCTCGACGTCGCCCGAGCCATCCCCGACGGGGGAGTCGACCAGCACGGTGCGCTCCTCGACGAGCCGCTCGACGAGATCGACGGCCAGCAGGTAGTTGCCCCCCGCCCAGGGCTCGTCCAGGGCGGCCACCACCACGTCGTCAGCCACCAGCTGCCTGGCAGCCTGTTCGAGGCGGTTGACGTCGACGTCGACGCCGGGGGCGACGGCGTAGCCCCGGGCGTCGAGCTGGTCGACGAGCTCGGAGAGCGACTGGGCGGCGGCAGGACCGGCCAAGCCCACGACCCCCACCAGACCCGCCACGACGGTCAGAACCGCTCGTCGGGCCCGGCGAGGTGGCGTGTCCGGCGACGCCGCGGTCGGCGTCGACACCGTGCCGGCCGAGGACTGGACCGCCGATGGCTCGACCGCCGGCGTCGAGACCGTCGGTGCGGTCACGTCGACCCGTGGCACCGTCGACGGGGTCGGACCGGCACGACCGCGCTCCTCGCTGCGGTCAGCTGGCGCCGTCGGACGAGCCCTTGCGGCGCCGTCCGTAGCGGCGTTCGAAGCGCTCGACGCGACCGGCGGTGTCCACGATGCGCATCTGGCCGGTGAAGAACGGATGGCTCTCTGAGGAGATCTCGACCTTGACGAGGGGGTAGGTGTTGCCGTCGGTCCACTCGATGGTGTCGCGCGCCGGGGCCGCGGAACGGGTGCGGAAGGTCGTGCCGGCGCTGGTGTCCTGGAACACCACGTCGCGGTACTCGGGGTGGATTTCAGGACGCATCAGCGCTCTTCCTTGAACACGACGTGCTTGCGCACCACCGGGTCGTACTTGCGCAGCTCGATGCGCTCGCGCGTGTTGGTCTTGTTCTTCTTGGTCACGTACGTGTAGCCGGTGCCGGCGGTGGAGCGCAGCTTGATGATCGGGCGCTTGTCGCTACGGGCCATCAGACCTTCACCCCTCGTGAGCGCATGTCGGCGAGCACCGGCTCGATGCCCTTCTTGTTGATCGTCTTGATGCCCTTGGCGCTGACCGTCAACGTGATCCAACGGCTCTGCGATGGCACCCAGAAGCGCTTGCGCTGCAGGTTGGGCAACCACCGGCGGCGAGTCTTGCGCTGGGAGTGCGACACGTTGTTGCCGGTGCTGGGGCGTGCCCCGGTGACCTGGCAGACCTTGCTCATCGGCAGACCTTGCTCATCGGCAGACCTTGCTCATCGGCGAGGAACCCTTCGACAGGGAGCCCTCGGGGGCAGACCAGCCGTCGATCGTACCGGTGCCGCCGAGGGCCGCGCCAGGCGCTGCGGGTCCGTCGCTGCGGTGCGCTAGCCGGTGTAGGCCCGGTAGATGCACTCGGCGACGCACGAGGGCTTGGACGCCCCCTGCACCGAGAACGTCATCTCCACGGTGTACTGCACGCCGCCGTCGATGTCGGTGACGTCGACGAGCTTGGCGCTCATCGACAGTTTCGACCCGACCGGCACCGGGGACGGGAAGCGCACCTTGTTGCAGCCGTAGTTGACACCCATGGCCACCCCGCCCAGGCGGAAGGCCTCGCTCATCATCACCGGGGCGAGGGACAGCGTCAGGTAGCCGTGGGCGATCGGCGCGCCGAAGGGGCCCTCCTTGGCTCGTTCGACGTCGACGTGGATCCACTGGTGGTCACCGGTGGCGTCTGCGAAGGCGTTGACCTGGGCTTGGGTGATCTCGTGCACCTCGCTGTCGCCGAGGTGCTGGCCCACCCGGCTCTTGAGGTCGTCGATGCCGTCGATGAGGGTCGCCATCGGTGCATCGTGGCGCGCCTTGACCGACGGCGCCAGCGAGACGGCCCTCGGCGCCCGTGCGGGACCGGTGGATCAGACCGAACCGTCGTCAGCCCCCGGCACCGTGCGGGACTGGTGGGGTCAGCCAGCACCGGCGGCGTGGTCGTCGTCGGCGAGGGCGCGCAGGTCGTCGAAGGTCTCGGCCCGCTCGGGGTCGACGCCGGCGGCGACCAGGGCCGCCAGCCAGGTGGTGAGGGGGACCGCCGCCACGAGTCCGAGCCCGCCGACGAGGGTGGCGACGACCTCGGTGGCGACGGTCTCGGAGTTGACGACCGTGCCGAGTGACTGGCGGGTCTCGACGAGCAGGATCACCAACGGCAACGAGGCGCCGGCGTAGGCCAGGGCGAGGGTGTTGACCGTCGACGCGATGTGGTCGCGCCCGACCCGCAGGCCCGCCCGGGCCAGATCGGCGACGCCGGCGTTGGGATCTGCCGACCGCAGCTCGAACACCACAGAGGCTTGGGTGACCGTGACGTCGTCGATGGCGCCGAGGGCGCCGATGACCAACCCGGCTAGCACCAGTCCGGGCAGGTCGAGCGACCCGATGGCATCGAGGAAGCGTGCGTCCTCGTCGCCCAGACCGCTGAAGCGCGCCGCGCTCACCGCCAACGCCCCGACCGCCACCGTGATCAGCAGCGCGCCGAGGGTGCCGAGCAGCGCCACGGTCGTCATCGGTCCCACGCCATGGGTGAGGTAGAGGGCGGCGAAGGCGATGACCGCGGCCGAGACGGCGGCGACGGCCACCGGCGAGGCGCCGTCGACGATCGCAGGCACGGTGAAGGCCACCAGCGTGACGAGGCTGACCGCCAGGCCGCCGAGCGCGGCGATGCCACGCCATCGTCCGAGCGCCACCACCGCGACGGCGAAGGCCACGGCGAGCCAGGTCAGCGTCGGTTTGCGGGCCCGATCGGTGAGCTGGTACCGCAGATCTTCGGGGAGGCGGTCGTCGTAGCCCATGACGACCCGATCGCCGACCTGGAGGTCTCGGAAGAAGGCGTCGGAGGTGACGACCTCCCCGACGTCGGGCCCGGCCACCATGCGCACCGAGGCGGTGCGGCAGGCGGCGCTGGCGTCGAGGCCCGAGCACAACCCCACCTCGGTCACGACGCCGTCGTGGAACACGGCGATGAAGCCGGGGTCGTCGATGACCGGTTCGTCGCCGGCGGGCCACAGCACGACCAACCCGGCCACGGTGGCCAGTGCCGCCACCACGATCGCCGCGGTCAGCGAGCGCCGAGCGACCGGCCCGAGCGGGGCGACCAGGCCGACCCCGTGGCCGTGGCCGTGGCCGTGGCCGTGCGTGGGCGGGGGGTCGGGCGGCGGCACGGTCCAACCCTAGGAAGGTCGGGTCGGCCGGTCGGTGAGGGAAGGTGCCTCGTCGCCGGCCGGGGTCTCAGAGGACAGCAGCGCCCCGACGGCGGTGGACCGTGGGCGCTTGGCGGTGGGCGGTGGCGGCTCAGCTCGACGGGCCCCCCGGCCGACGGGAGCCGTAGGGCGAGACGATCGTCGGCGCGCCGGTGACCCGGGGAGGTGGACGTGCGACCCACGATGGCGGCTCGCAACGACCTGCGCCGCACCCCGCTCGACGCCATCACGACCGCCTCGATCAGCCAGCGCCGCCGCCGGGCCTTCGGGGCCGGGTCGCTGCTGACGGGCCCCCCTCCCGACGATCCCGTCACGGGGCGCCAGGCCCGCATCCTGCCCCGTCCGCTACTGCCCGTGCGCACGCACGGGATCGACGTGTACCTCTGATCCGCGCCGTCGGGGCCCAGGTCAGAGCGCTTCGGTTGAAACGGCGCCCGGCGGGGAACGACACTTGACCGGTCGGTCAAGTGACCGGCGCCGGCCGTCGGCCACGACGCAGTCGCCGCTTCGACTGCTGCCACCGGACCGGGCCCATCGCCAGGAGGAGCAATCCATGACCAACGCAGTGATCGTCGACGCCGTCCGTACCGCCGGCGGCAAGCGCAACGGGCTGTTGAAGGACTGGCACCCGGTCGATCTCGCCGCCGAGGTGCTCAAGGGCCTCCAGGAGCGCAACGACCTCGACCCCGGCGTCGTCGAGGACGTGATCATGGGCTGTGTCATGCAGGTCGGCGAGCAGGGCGTCAACATCGCCCGCAACGCCGTGCTGGCCGCCGGGTGGCCCGAGACCGTGCCCGGCACCACCGTCGACCGCCAGTGCGGCTCGTCCCAGCAGGCGTTGCACTTCGCTGCCCAGGGCGTCATCGCCGGGGCCTACGACGTGGTCGTCGCCTCGGGCGTCGAGGTCATGACGAGGGTGCCGATGGGCGCCTCGATGGCCGATGGCAAGTTCGGCGCCCCGTTCGGGCCCAAGGTCGGTGAGCGCTACGCCCCGGCCGGTGGGCTGGTCCCCCAAGGGGTGTCAGCCGAGCTGATCGCCGACAAGTGGGGCCTGAGCCGTGAGGACCTCGACGCCTTCGGCGCCCGCAGCCAGCAGCTGGCCCTGCAGGCCACCGAGGAAGGCCGCTTCGACAACGAGATCATCCCGGTCAAGGGTGCCGACGGGTCGATGGTGACCCGCGACGAGGGCATCCGCCCGGGCACCACCGCCGAGACGCTGGCCAAGCTGAAGCCGTCGTTCAAGGAGGACGGCAAGGTCACCGCCGGCAACTCGTCCCAGATCACCGACGGGGCCTCGGCCGTGTTGATCATGAGCGAGTCCAAGGCCGCCGAGCTCGGGTACACCCCCCGGGCGCGGATCAACCACTTCTCCCTCGCCGGCGCTGACCCACGGCTGATGCTCACCGCTCCGATCCCCGCCACCCAGAAGGTGCTGGCGAACGCCGGCATGTCGATCGGCGACATCGACCTCGTCGAGATCAACGAGGCGTTCGCCTCGGTGGTGTTGGCCTGGGAGAAGGAGCTGGCTCCTGACATGTCCAAGGTCAACGTCAACGGCGGGGCCATCGCCCTCGGTCACCCCCTCGGGTGTTCGGGCACCAAGCTGATGTCGACGCTGCTGAACGAGCTCGAGCGCACCGGCGGCCGCTACGGCCTCCAGACGATGTGCGAGGGCGGTGGCATGGCCAACGCCACCATCATCGAACGACTGGGCTGAGCCGAACCGTCGGTACTGTGATGGGCGGGCCCGGTGACGGGCCCGCCCTCTCAGGTGTTGGAGGTGCACGGCGTGGGCGTGATCGTGAGCTTGGCCATCGCGCTGGTCTTCTTCGTGCTCGTCATGCGCATCGGGGTGGGCGCACTGTCTCGCCTCGGGACGCCGACGCCCCCGCCGCCCCCACCGGGCGAGCTGCGCAAGGTGAAGCTGACGTACTGGTGCTCGCTGTGCGGGTCCGAGCTGCGGATGACCCTGGCCACCGACGCCGAGCCGGAGGCCCCCCGCCACTGCATGGAGGACATGGTCCTGCTCACCCCGGTCGACGACTGACTCGACTTGTCGACGGCGGGGGTGCGCGTCGGGGGCCATCGCCCCGTCGTGTCACCTGGGCTCTGGCACCGCACCACTGGTGCGACCTCCACCGGTCGTCAACAGCCGAGCCCGAGGTTCTCCACAGGTTGTGGACAAGGTGGGGGAACTCACACCCTGCGTGGGATGAGACGACCGCCCGTCACCTGAGCGTCATCGTCCCGTCGCCCGTTGGTCGCGCCGAGGCCACCATGAGGGCCGGGGCCCGGCGTCCCGGGTGGACCCGACCGGGGTGTCGGCGAGGTCACCGCTCGGTCGCAACCGGTCATCTCCACCGGGTGGCGGCGACGATGCCGGCGAACACGAGCAGCAGGCCGAGACCCAGGTAGGCGTTGTTCGACCACACCACGTAGTTGACGACGATGGTGAGCGAACCGAGCACGAGCAGGGCCACCACGAGCACGGGGACCCACGGGGCGCTCGGGCCCTGGGCCTGGTGCGGGCTGACGGGAGCCGGTGGCGTGTAGCGGCGCGAGGGCGACGGACGACCCGGCTCGACGGGGTCGACGTCGCCGGTGGGCCGGTCGCGCTGTGACCTCGAGCCGCCACGCTCACCGGGCCGGGTGCCCTTGGGGGTGACCCGTCCACCATCGTTCCTGCGTCGTGCCACGGCCTGGAGGGTACCGCTACCGTCTCGGGCGGTGGCTCGGGTGCTGGTGGTCGACAACTACGACAGCTTCGCGTACAACCTGGTGCAGTACCTGGGCGAGCTCGGCGCCGAGCCGGTCGTCGTGCGCAACGACGACCTGGGCGTAGACGAGATCGTGACGTGGGACATCGACGCCGTGGTGATCTCCCCCGGGCCGGGCCGCCCCGAGGACGCCGGCATCACCTGTGACCTGGTCAGGGCCAGCGCCGGACGGTGGCCGCTGCTCGGGGTGTGCCTCGGTCACCAGGCGATCGGGGCGGTCCATGGCGCCGAGGTGGTGCGGGCGGGCTCGGTGATGCACGGCAAGGCCTCGGTGGTCCGCCACGACGGCTCGGGGGTGTTCACCGGCCTGCCCGACCCGCTGACCGTCGCCCGCTACCACTCCCTGGTCGTCGATCCGGCGACGGTGCCCGACGAGCTCGTCGTGACCGCCCGCACCGACGACGGCGTCGTCATGGGTCTGCGGCACCGCAGCCATCAGATCCACGGGGTGCAGTTCCATCCCGAGTCGATCCTCAGCGAGGCGGGTCACCAGCTGTTGCGCCGGTTCCTCGATCTGAGCGAGGCACCCGCCCCGGCCCCCTGAGCGCAGCCCTCGGCGGACCCAGCCCTCGGCGGCCCGCCCGCTCGCCCGGTTCGTCAGCCGTCGTCGCCGTCCCCGGGGTCGTCACCGCCCGACTCGCCTCCGCCACCAGCGGGGGGAGCCGACGTCGGGGCGGCGGTGGTCGTCGTGGCGCGGGTGGTCGTGGTGGCTCGCGTGGTGGTCGTCGGGGGCGGTCCCTCGACACCGACCTCGAGACGGACCGTGTCGCCGGGGAACACCGTGATGCCCCCGGGCGGGTCGGTCGACAACACGGTGCCGACCCGGGCCGATCCGAACTCGACCTCGGTCTCGTCCCGGCGCACGTCGAGGCCCCGAGCCTCGAGGTCGGCCTCGACCGAGGCGGCATCTCGGCCCCTCAGGTCACCGAGGACGATGCCCTCGGGGCCCTCGGAGACGACGAGGGTCACCGTGTCGCCCCGCACGAGCTGCGCGCCCGGGCCAGGTTCGGTGCGGATCACCCGACCCTCGGCGACCGAGCCCGACCGCTCGTCCTGCTCACGGATCTCCAGCCCGAGGCGCGCGAGCTGCAGGGACGCCTCCTGGGCGGTGAGCCCCTCGACGCGGGGCAGCTCGACGAGCTCGGCTCCGCTCGACACCACGAGCTCGACGGTCGTCTGCAGGTCGACCTCCTCGCCGCCGGCGGGGTCCTGGGAGATCACCTCGCCCTCGGGGGTGTCCTCGTCGAACTCCCGGGTGATCGAGGGCACCAGGCCGAGCTCGGTGAGGGCGTCGCGGGCGCTGTCGACGTCGTCTCCCACCACCGAGGGGACCTCGACCAGCCCGGTGCCCAGGCTCGCGGTCAGCTCGACGGTGTCGCCCTCGGCGACGAGCGCGCCGAACTCGGGGAACATCCGGATGACCCGGTCCTCGGGCACCTCGGGATCACCGATCCGGTCGATCACCACCTCGAGGCCGAGCGCTTCGAGGGTGGCGGTCGCGTCGTCGACGTCGTTGCCGACGACGTCGGGCAGCTCGATGTCGGCGGGCGCCGACGTGGCGGTCTCGTCATCGCCGTCGTCGCCGAAGGACTGGGCGAACAGGAACAACAAGGTGGCGAGCACGGCCACCAGGGCGAGGGTGAGACCGGCGAACAGCGCGGTCTGGGACCTGGGTTCCTCGGGGGGGGGGCCTGGGTCGGCGTCGGTGGGCGCGGGGCTGGACCAGCGAGACGATGCCGCTGCCGAGGTCGCCCCGGTCGGCAACGCCGTCGTCGGGGGCCCCGACATCGTGGTCGGTTCGTGTGGGACCCCACCCACTGCCCCCGGTGACGCCGAGGCGAGCCGGGCGGCCATCGGCGTGCGGCCCTCGGCGACGGCCTTGAGGTCGGCGCGCAGCTCCTCGGCCGAGGCGTAGCGGTCCTCGGGCGCCTTGGCGAGGCCCCGGGCGACCACCGCGTCGGTCGCCTCGTCGACCGCGGCGTTGCGGCGACTGGGCGCGACGGCCTCCTCGCGCACGTGCTTGAAGGCGATGGCCACCGGGGTGTCACCGGTGAAGGGCGGCCGGCCGGTGAGCATCTCGTAGAGCACGACGGTGAGGGAGTACACGTCGCTGCGGGGGTCAGCCGGCGTGCCCTGGGCCTGCTCGGGGGAGAGGTAGGTGGCGGTGCCCATCACCGATCCGGTCTGGGTGAGCGCCTCGCTCGCCGGGCCGGTCATCGCCCGGGCGATCCCGAAGTCGGCCACCTTGACCTGGCCCCGCTTGTCGACGAGCACGTTGCCGGGCTTGATGTCGCGGTGCACGACACCTGCGGCGTGGGCGGCGCCGAGGGCGGCGGCGACGTCTGCTGTGATCGAGGCGGCCCGGCGGGGCTCGATCGGGCCGTCGTCTCGGAGCATCTCGGCGAGGCTGGCGCCCTCGACGAACTCCATGACGATGTAGTACGTGCCCTTCTCGGCGCCCCAGTCGAAGACGTTGACCACGTTGGGATGGCTGAGGTTGGCCGCCGCCTGGGCCTCCCGGCGGAACCGCTCGACGAAGTTCGGGTCGGTGGCGTACTCAGGGAACAGGACCTTGACCGCGATGGGGCGGTCGAGGAGCTGGTCGCGAGCGAGGAACACCTCGGCCATGCCGCCGCGGGCGATCCGTCGGAAGAGCTCGTAGCGACCGCCCAGCACGGGGCGCTGCTGGTCGGACATCGGGGGTGCAGCGTAGTGGTGGGCCCGCCCGTCCCGGCGGCGCCGGCGACGTGCGCCGTCCGCACGCACCGGGCGGCGCGGGCGACGCGAGCGGCTCAGCACGCACCGGGCGTCCCAGGCGATGCGAGCGGCTCAGCACGCACCGGGCGTCCCAGGCGATGCGAGCGGCTCAGCACGCACCGGGCGTCCCAGGCGATGCGAGCGGCTCAGCCCGGATCGAGGTAGCCGAGGTCACGGGCGACGGTGAGCACCTGGCGGGCGATCGGGGCCGCCGTCTCGCCGCCGGTCTGTTGACCTGACCCGGGGACGGCCTCGACGAGCACCGCCACCGCCAGGCGTGGTGCCTCGAAGGGGGCGAACCCGACGATCCAGGCGTGGGTGTCCTCGGTGCCGTCACCGAGCTGGGCGGTCCCGGTCTTGCCGCCGCCGGTGACCCCCTCGGGCAGCAGGCCCCGGGCGGTGCCCTCGGTGGCGACGACCCGCATCATCTCGCGGAGGTTCGCCGAGATGACCGTGCCGGTCGCTTGCCGCCACACCGCAGGTCCGCCGGCGTCCAGCGAACCGTCGACGGTGGTGACGTCGGCGACGAGGCGGGGTTCGGCGATGACGCCGTCGTTGGCGACCGCCGCGGCCACCAGCGCCATCTGCAGTGGGGTGGCCCGCACGTCGAACTGGCCGATGGCGGCCTGGGCGAGCAGCGGGGTGGCCTGGTCGAACACCTCGGGAGCGGGGAACGTCGACGCCTCCACCTCGGCGAACCCGAGCGGGGGATCGGCCCCGAAGCCGAACGCCGATGCTGCGTCGCCCAGGGCCTCGGCGCCGAGGGTGACGCCGAGCTCGGCGAAGGTGGTGTTGCACGACACCCGCAGCGCCTCGGTCAGATCGCCGCCACACACCGAGCCCCCGAAGTTGCGGATGGGGCGGTCGGTGAGCGGCGGCACGTAGGCATCGGTCGGGGCGAACCGCGGGGTCGTGGGGGTCACGTCACCGCTCGCCAGCGCGGCGGCGGTGGTGACGATCTTGAACGTCGATCCGGGGAAGAACGTCTCGGCGTAGGCCCGTGAGCGCAGCGGGTTGGCCGGATCGTCGAGCAGCCGGCGTCGCGCTGCGTCCACCGCAGCCAGGTCGTGAGACGACAGCTCGTTGGGATCGAAGGTCGGCGTGCTCCACAGGGCGCGGATGGCGCCGTCGGTCGGGTCGATCGCCACGACCGAGCCCCGCCGGTCACCGAGTGCGTCCCGAGCGGCGCGCTGGAGCCGCGAGTCGACGGTGCTGATGACGGTGCCGAGGCGCGCCTCGGTGCTGAGGACCGCCTGCAGCGAGCCGAGGCGCTGGGCGGCGGTCGCCCCGGCGAGCTCGTCGTTGAAGGCCCGCTCGAGCCCGGTGGCGCCGTAGGCGAAGGACAGGTACCCCGTGACGTGGGCGTACAGCGGGCCGTCGGGGTAGACCCGCAGACGTTCGAGGTCGCCCTCCACCTCGACGGTGCGGGCGATGATCTCGCCGTCCACGGTGACGATCGGCCCACGAGCGCGCGTGAAGTCCCGCTCGACGTCGCGACTGTTGAGGGGGTGGGCTCGCAGCTCCTCGCCCCGTCCGAGCTGCACCAGGTTCAGCTGCACGAACAGCGCCAGCCACAACACGAGCACGATCCCGACCAGCACGCGCAGGCGGCGGATCATCGAGGTGCCGTGGCCCTCTGGCGGCGCCAGGGTCGCCACCCGATCGAGCGGACCCCGCCCTCGGTGTCGTGGGAGATGCGCAACAGCAGGGCGATCAGCACGTAGTTCGACAGCAGCGACGAGCCGCCGTAGCTGACGAAGGGCAGCGTGATGCCGGTGAGGGGCAACAGGCGCAGCACCCCACCGATGATGAGGAACGTCTGGAAGGCGATGATGGTGATGAGGCCGACGGCGAGCAGCCCGTCGAAGCGGTCGCCGGCCCGGGCGGCGATCCGGTAGCCCGAACCGATCATCAACAAGAACCCGAGCAGGATGGCGGTGGCGCCGAGCAGGCCGAGCTCTTCGGCGATGACCGCGAAGATGAAGTCGGTCTCGGCGGCGGGGATGCGGGTGGGGTCACCGAGCCCGGGGCCGGTGCCGGTCAGCCCGCCCTCGGCGAGTGAGAACGTCGCCTGGATGAGTTGGAACCCCGAGTCGAGCGGATCTGCCCACGGGTCGATCCAGGTGTCGATGCGCCGGCGCACGTGCCCGAAGGTGGCCCAGGCGGCGGCCCCGCCGGCGGCGAACAGCACCACCCCGGCGGTGACGAAGGTCATCCGCCCGGTGGCCACCCACACCACGGCGAGCACGACAGTGAACAGCAGCAGCGACGACCCGAGGTCGCGCTCGAACACCATCACCAGCAGCGACGCCCCCCAGGCGGCGAGCAGGGGGCCGAGGTGGCGGGGGTCGGGCACCGGGATCGGCCCGAGGCGCACGTCACCGACGCTCAGCAGTTCGCGCCGGTCGGCGAGGTAGCCGGCCAGGAACACGGCGAAGGCGATCTTGGCGAGCTCGCCCGGTTGCAGGTTCACCGGACCGATCCGCACCCACAGCAGGGCGCCGTTGATCTCCCTGCCGAGCCCGGGTACCAGGGGCAGCATCAACAGCCCGATGCCGCCGAACGCTGCGGTCCACTGGTAGCGGGCGAGGACCGATGCCCGGTCGACCAGGGCCAGGGTGAGCACGAAGGCCACGACACCGAACAGGGTCCACTGCGCCTGCAGGGCGGCGAGGTCGTCGTCGAGGCGGGCGATGAACACGTAGCCGAGGCCGTTCAACAGCGCAGCCATCGGCAGGATGAGCGGGTCAGCGGCAGGTGCCAGGCGGCGGACGGCGACGTGGGCGGCGAGGAACAGCAGCTGGAGCTGCACGAGGAACGGGACGATGTCGGCGGGCAGCGATGCGTCTCGACCGAGGCCGACCAGGGCGTAGGCCGCGGCGGTGACGAGCCCGGCGAGGACGACGAGGCCGAGCTCGGTGCTGCGACGAGTGGATCGGCGGCGCGCCACGCAGAGAGGGCCGGCTACCCGACGGCGGTGTCGTCGGGCGCGGCGTCCGGCTCGGCCGGGGCCTCAGCGGGCGCATCGGCGGGCGGCTCGTCGCCGGGCGGCTCGTCGGCGGCCGGATCGGCGGGCGCCTGTCCTCGGGGCGCTTGGTCACCGGGCGTCTGGTCGCCGGGCGCATCGGCGGGCGCTTGGTCCTCGGCCGGGTCTGCGGGCGCGTCGCCGGTCGGCGCACCGTTCGTGGCGGCCTCGGCTCGCAGTCGGTCGGCCAGGGCGCGCGCTTCGTCGACCGAGTCGACCTCGACGGTGTCCTCGACCTGCTGGGCGGCCGCCTCGGAGAGCTGGTCTCGGCGCAGCCCGGTGAGCTCGACGACGGTGGGCTCGAACCACAGCACCGACCCGGGCCGTCCGTCGAGGACCGCCACCTCGTCGCCGACGAAGGCGAGGTGGGCGCCCGAGCGGGCCCAGAACCCGACAGCGGCGAGCGCCCCGGCGACGACGCCCAGCACCAAGAGGGTGAACACCACGGCGCGCACGGTCAGCAGCGGTCGCCCGTCGGCGTCTCGGGCGCTGACCGACGCGACCCCGTCCGGGTCGCCCGGGTCACCCGTGCCACCTGGGTCGAGCAGGGCGCCGAGGTCGGCATCGAACTGGTCGGGGGCGTCGCGCTGGTCGGGGGCGTCGCGCTGGTCGGGGGCGCTGGGCTGGCGGGGGGCGTCGGCGAACCCGGCCGACGGCGCCGGGTCCAAGGTCGCTGTCCGCCCGGACGCCGCGGTCGCCGGACCGAGCGTCGACGAGGTGTCGTCGGGTGCGAAGCCGGCGCCGGAGGCTGTCAGCTCGCCGGACCCCTGCGGGGCGTCGGCCGGGCGCTCGTCCAGCCGGGGCGCCGAACCCACCTCTAGCGGGGCGGTGTGGTCGTGGCTCCCGAGGGCCTGGACGGGAGCGGCGCCACCGAGGGCCGCCTCACCGGGCGCCTCGCCGCGGTCGGGCGACGGATCGGGGTCGGCGTCGACCACCACGACGGTGACGTTGTCACGGCCGCCGTGATCGTTGGCCAGGCGGATCAGTTCCCGGGCGGCGTCGACGGGGTCGGCCAGGCGACGCAGCACGGCGGCCACGGCGGCGTCGGTGACCTCGTTGACCAGGCCGTCCGAGCAGAGGACGTAGCGATCGCCGTCGGCGACGTCGAGCTGCCAGGCGTCGACCTCCACGTCGGCCTCGATGCCGATCGCCCGGGTCAACATGTTGCGATAGGGGTGTCCCTCGGCCTCGCTGGCGTCGATCGATCCCTCGCGGACCAGGGCGGCGACGTAGCTGTGGTCCTCGGTCAACAGCGCCATCTCGCCGTCGCGGAGGCGGTAGGCGCGGGAGTCCCCGACGTTGGCGAGCAACGCCACAGAGGGGGTGGCGGTGAGCACCAGGGCGGTGAGGGTCGTGCCCATGCCCGACAGCTCGTCGTTGGTGGCCGAGGCCTCGTTGACCGCGTGGTTGGCCTCGTGGACCGCGACGACCAGGTCGTCGAGGTCCTCCAGCGCGGCGGCCTTCATCACCTCGACGGTCAGGCGCGACGCGGTCTCGCCGGCCCGGTGGCCGCCCATGCCGTCGGCGACGACGAACACCCCGGCCTCGGCGTGCACGGCGTCCTGGTTGGCGGCTCTGACCCGTCCGGTGTGGGTGCCGGCGCCCCAGCGGAACACGGTCACGTGGTCGCCCCCGGCCCTCGCACTCGGGTCATGCTTCCACCTCGTACACGCGTTGTCCCACCCGTAGGTGCTCGCCCCGGCGCAGCATCCGAGGCCCGGTGACCTGCTCGGCACCCACCCACGTGCCGTTGGTCGAACCGAGGTCCTCGACCAGCAGGTTGGGCCCGTCCCGGAAGACCCGGGCGTGCAGCTGACTGGTGTAGCCGTCATCGACGACGAGCCCGCACCCGGCCGCGCGCCCGATCGTCACCTCGCCGTCGATGGCGTGGCGCCGACCCCGCTCGGTGGGCGGCTCGACGACGACGAGGGTGGGTGTGCGAGGGCGCCGACCCCGGCGGCCCCGGGTGCTGGCCTGCGCTGCGAGAGCAGCCGACGCCTGGCGGGGCGGCGCCACCGGCGCGGGGGCGGGGGCGCGGGTCTGCACCCACACCGCTCGCAGGGCGCGCAGGAAGAACAGGTAGAGGAGCGCCAGCAGGCCGATGCCGAGCAGCTGCAGCGCGCCGTCGGGCATCTCAGGACACCTCGAAGCGCATGACGTGTCGCCCGAGGCCGATCTCGTCGCCATCGTCGAGCCGCTGGGCGCTGATCGGCGAGCCGTTGATGCGGGTGCCGTTCATCGATGCCAGGTCGACGAGCACCCAGCCGCCCTCGACGGGCCGCAGCTCGGCGTGCTTGCGGCTGACGTCGGGATGGGTGAGCTGCAGGTCGCACCCGGGCAGGCGGCCGAGGGTGTAGGTGCGGCTGCCGAGCTCGTGGCGGCGGCCGTTCGGCTCGACGAGGTTGCCGAAGCTGGCGCCGCCGGGCGCCTCACGCAGTTCGGAGCGGACCGTGAAGCGTCCGGTGGTGAGCCGGTCGTCGAGGGCCATCTCGACCTGGACCGGTCCCATGAACGTCCACCCCTCGCCGCTGGCCTCCTCGCGGGCGGCGTCGGCCAGCTCTCGGCGCAGCGACGCTCCAAGGCCGCCGAGGCGACCGTGGTCGGTGGCCGAGAGGTGCACGACGAAGTGGTTGGGGGCCACGGGGCGCCCGTCGAGGCCGAGGGTGAGGTGGCTGCGCATGTCCCGGGTGAGGCGCCGCCCGATCTCCACGGGCCGCAGGCCGGTGCGAAAGGCGCGGGAGAACACCCCCTCGACGAGTCGCTCGAGGCGACGCTCGATGCCGTTGATGCCCATGGCTCCCTGCCCCGGTCGGCCGCGGCGGATGGTAGCGAGGCGACCCGGAGGTGCTGGTCCGGGCGTGCGCTACGCTGCGTCGTCCACTCGGGCGAGTGGCGGAATTGGCAGACGCGCTGGCTTCAGGTGCCAGTGTCCGCAAGGACGTGGGGGTTCAAGTCCCCCCTCGCCCACTCTCGGTTCCCGGCTGTTCCGATGCCCATGCGGACCGCCGAGCGGCTCAGGGTTCTGGCAGCTCGTCTGGGTACGTCGCGGCGATCTCGGTGATGGACGGCGGGAAGTCCCGGGAGTTGTTGGTGATGAACCGCGTCGCTCCGGCCGAGACGGCCGTCGCGAGGTGGACCGCATCAGCAGCGCGCAGTCCGTACGCGGCGCCGAGAGCGGTGGCGAGCTCCGCGGTCATCTCGTCGATCGGCCGGAGGTCGAGACGCCCCAGCAGTGACGTGAGGGCTTCCAGCTCGGGGTTGGCGCCGTCGCGGAGGGGCTTGGTCAACAGCTCAGGGATCAGGAGCACGGAGCCGATCCCGGCGACCAAGCCCGACGTCGTCGCTGGTTCCTCCGGGAAGAGGCGACGAACCCGCCGCCCGAGTGGATGGCCGGGGGTCGCTGCGTAGATCAGGACGTCGGCGTCGAAGGCGTCCACGAGGCGTCGCGGTCAGCGAGCGCTACGACCCTCGGTGACATCGGCGAGCAGCTGTTCCGCCTGGCTGACGGTCAGCGCCGGCGCATCATGGAGAGGTCGGGCTCGAGCCGACTCGAGCAGCTCACGAAGTCGTTCAGCATCGGCGAGCGCCCGGTCCGCCCGCCGCACACGGACGGCGTCGGGACGGATGACCACTGCGACGGCTTCGCCGTGGCGTGTGATCGTCACCTCCTCGCCGGTGCGGACGCGTTCGATCAGCTCCGGGAGCGCTGCCCGAGCTTGAGTGATCGACATCGACGTCACAACGAATTTGTACAGCAAGGTACAGAGCTGCACAACAGCCGGTGGTGCTCGGCGACGGCCCGCCCTGCTCGCATCCGGCGTGGAGCCGGGAGGAGGGCCGGCGTGGCGGCCCCGTCCTGCGGGGCCCGTCAGCGGCGACCTCCTCACTCGGCCCACCGGTGCGGCGGGTGGCGACGCCGCCCTGCCGGGCGGGCGACCCGTCCACAGCTGGCGGCGCCGCCGGGGGCGGGCTGGCACGATGGGGTGCGAGCGAGGGAGGTTGCGGGCGGCGATGGGCGACGGCGAGGTGATCCAGAACCATGCGGCGTTCATCTGGTCGGTGGCCGACCTGCTGCGGGGCGACTACAAGCAATCCGAGTACGGCAAGGTCATCCTGCCGCTGACCGTGCTGCGTCGCCTCGACTGCGTCCTAGAGCCCACCAAGCGGCAGGTCCTCGAGCGGATCAACGAGCGGTTCGGCACCTCATTCGCTCCCGAGGACCGGGTGTTCTTCGACGCCGTCGCCGAGAAGCTGACCCAGGAGCCGGCGATCCAGCAGGCCGCCGCCGTCAACTCGCCGGAGAACTTCGGTCTGGTGCTGGAGAAGGCGTTCCAGGACGGCGTCATCGACCAGCTCGGCGCAGCCGAGGAGATGGCGCTCGGCTACCTCGACAACCCTGACCTCCAGGCCGAGGTGCTGGCCACCTACCGGCCCTTCATCCAGAACAAGGCAACGTCGCCCACCAGGAGCACTGCGACATCGCCGACCTGCTCGGGCCCGACCGGGAGTCGACCTTCCTCGAGTACAAGGCGACGCTGCGCACCCACGCCAACAGCGGCGAGCTGTTCAAGCCCCTGGAGACGGCGGTGCTGAAGACCGTGGCCGCCTTCTTGAACTCGGCTCACGGCGGCACCCTGCTGATCGGCGTCGCCGACGACGGGACCGTGCACGGCCTGCACAGCGACTACGTCACCCTCCACAACGCCGGCCAGGACGACCGCGACCGCTTCCAGCAGCACCTGGCCCGCATCGTGGCCAACGCCGTCGGCACGGCCGCCGCCACCAAGGTCCGGGCCCGGATCCACCACGTGGACGGCCGCGACGTCTGCCGGGTCCAGGTCGACCCGTCGGGCAGCCCCGTCGACGCCACCGTCACCGTCGTGAAGAAGGGTCAGCACGAGAAGCAGACGAACTTCTACGTGAGGATCGGCAACGGCACCGAGGCCCTCGACGAGGACGAGCGGGAGACCTACGTCGCCGGACGCTGGCCGGGCTGAGCCGCCTCACTAGCCCTTGGCGTCGAGGAGCGCCGTCAGCCTGCCCTCCGCACCGTATTCGGCTGAACCGGGACCACGTCGCAGCGCCGGCCGTCGACATGCTGGCCCGCCTCCACGGCGAGATGGCCGACCGCATCCGCGCCACGGTGGCTACCTGGAGCGACCCACCCCGGCTCGTCGGCCTCTACGGCGCGACGCGACGGTGACGCAGCCAGCGACATCGACGTCCTCGTCGTGGCCGACGTCGTCGATGCCGACACGCTCGACGACCTCGCCGACCGCATACGGCGATGGACCGGCAACCGCGCCCACGTCATCGGCCGGACACCCGCCGAGGTCGCTCGGCTCGGCGCCCGAGACGAGCCCATCCTCGTCGAGTGGGAGCGCGACCTCGTCGTCGTCTGTGGGGACCGTCGCGCGCTGGCGGGGACGTGGTGATGGCACGCCGGAGCACGCGGACGCAGTCCTGTGACCGGACCGACGCCACGAACCGGCTCAGCCAGGCCAAGGCGTTCGTGCCCGCCGCCGAGCTCGTCGTCGACGACGACACTGACGATGCGACGCCGGGCGTGGCGGCGTCGCTTGCGGTCTTGGCCGGCATCGCCGCATCTGACGCCGCCTGCTGCGCCCGGCTCGGCGTGCGAGCCCGAGGACGGGCCCACGCCGAAGCGGTCGACCTCCTGGCGACGGTCTCGCCTCACGGCGTCGACATGAGCCGGGACCTGCAGCGGCTACTGAACCGGAAGGACGACTCCCACTACGGCGTGGCCTTCGTCTCGGCCGTCGACGCCAGCCGCATGGTGAGCTGGGCTCGCCGTCTCATGGACCGGGCTGGAGCTGCAGCCGAACGGTGACGGAGAGGAGACTTCCGGCCGATTCCGCCGGTGCAGGCTCGGTCCGACTCGACGTCTCGGCGCTCTGTCGCCGACGTTGCGCCACGAGAGGGGTGTGGCCGTCATCCCCGTCGGTACCGGCTCGCCTTGTACTCGTCGACCCATCGGCGGCTGCTCTGGCAGTGGCCGTCAGTGCCGCGGGTGGCGTGCAGTCGGCCGCGCACGGCTGCGGTGCGCAGCGCCGGTGCGCCGATCTGCTCGTCGGCCAGGGCGGCCAACGGCACGAGGCGGGCGGGGCCGGCGACGGCGGGCACCACGAACCGGTAGAGGTCGTCGAGGATCGCCCGGGCCAGCAGCTCCCCCAGCGCACCGGGGTCACCGTCATCGGCGCGCCGCAGCGCCGAGAGGTACCGCGAGCGCTGCTTCGACGTCGCAAGGCCGGCCGCCTTGGACGTAGGCGTGTGATCGGCTCCGTAGGATGAGGCCGGTGACCCCTGGGCAGGTGCTGGCTGAGCGAAAAGCCGATATCTGGGCCCTGGCCGGGCGGCACCGGGCGCGACGGGTGCGCGTCTTCGGGTCGGCGGCCAGGGGGCAGGACACGGCGAGCAGCGACCTCGACGTGCTCGTCGACTTCGAGCCCGGAGCGTCGCTCCTCGACCAGGTCCGGCTTCGCCTGGACCTCGAGGAGCTGCTCGGCGTGCCTGTCGACGTCGTCTCCACCGGCGGGCTCGAGGACCGTGACGGTCACATCCTGGCCGAAGCCGTGGACCTCTGACGTCGCTGCGTCGAGCCGATGAGCCGATCTGACGAGCAGCGGATCGCCGATATCAGAGCGGCAGCCGACGAGATCGCCGAGATCGTCAGCCGGGACGAACCAGCTTCGATGCCGATCGTGCGCTGCGGCGTGCCACCGAGCGACTTCTCGAGATCATCGGCGAGGCCGCCCGCTCGCTCAGCGACAGCTCGCAACAGCGATTCACCGACGTCCGATGGAACGAGATCATCGGTCTACGGCACGTCCTCGTGCACGCCTACAACCGCGTCGACGCCGATCTGCTGTGGACCATGGCACACGACGACGTCCCCCGGCTCGTCGCGGCGCTCGCCGACCGCAACGAGGAGTGCTGAGGCGTCGCCCCGCCCGTCACAGGAGCAACGAATCTTCTACCGGAACCTCTACCGGACGGGTCGGTGATGGCGGCCGTCACGGGCGAGCACGCTGGATCGCAAAGGCCGAGTCGGGGCGCACCGTCGAGCGCTCCGGATGGCCGTCACCCCCGTCGGTACCGGCTGGCCTTGTAGTCGTCGACCCAGCGGCGGCTGCTTCGCCACCGGCCGTCGGCGCCGCGGGTGGCTTGCAGGCGGCCGCGCACGGCTGCGGTGCGCAGCGCCGGCGCGCCGATCTGCTCGTCGGTCAGGGCGGCCAACGGCACCAGCCGGGCGGGGCCGGCCACGGCAGGCACCACGAACCGGTAGAGGTCGTCGAGGATCGCCCGGGCCAGCAGCTCGCCCAGCGCACCGGGGTCACCGTCATCGGCGCGCCGCAGCGCCGAGAGGTACTTCGAGCGCTGCCGGGTGGATGCGCTCGAACCGAGCGTGGGCCGAGGCGAGCTGCTCAGGCAGCAGCCGAGACCGCTCGAAGGCGTTGACCTCCTCCAACCACCCCGTCACCTCGACGGGTACGAGCGGCCAGGACGGCGGTCGCATCCCGCCCGGGAACGGGTGGATGTCGTGGCGACGGAACGCCCCCGGCGACTCGTGGTCGGTCGCATCGTGGTGCGGTGCGACGTCCCAGACCGGCGTCATCGCCATCCGGTGGACGTGGCGGAGCTCGCTGAGCGCGAGCACCTCTGACCCCGGTGTCCAGGTCGGCGTGATCGCCTGGTCGTAGACCCAGTCCGCGGCGTCGGCGTAGCCCTTGACCTCGGTGTACTCGGCGAGCTCCTTGTCGCCGACCGCCCGGCCCTGCTCGAGCAGCGCCTCGACCTGCTTCAGCACGAGGGTGTTGCCCTCGATGGCCGTCGAGTGGTGTGCCTCCTCGTACCAGATGCCCCGCCAGACGTCGGTGGCCTCGACCGGGCTGGGCAACCCGCCAAGTCGCTGCCAGAGCTCGGCGATCTGGATCTCCAGGCGCTCGTAGACGACCTCCCTCGTGGGACGGCCGCGACCTGGCCTGCGCCGAACGTGTTCGCTCATCGTCGCACCAGCTGAACCGTAGAACTTCACGATGCACGAAAGTGTTCGTTCATCGCCACCTGAAACGAACCGAACAACAACGACACGGCTGTCGTTCGACCGTGCACCCGGTCGGATGCCTGGCTTGGTGGGCCCACCCCTGTCCGGCCGCCGGGTCAGCCCGGGCGTGGGGCGGCCTTCAGAGGTGAACGGTCACTCGGTGGATGCTCCGAGCGCGTCGACGGCGGCGTCCTGCATCTGGCGCACGGTGTCAGCGGCCGAAGACCTTCCTCGGATGGCTGCGTGGATCGCCCGCCACCCGGCGTCCTCGACGAGCGGGAAGCGTTCGAGCGAGGGATAGGTGATCATCGACCCAGCGATCGTCTCCTGGGTGATCTGGATGCGGCGTGCGTCGACATCGCTCACCGGTCGGACCGAATCCAGGGCGGCGGTGTTGGCCACCATGTTCCCGCCTTCGGCATCGACCCCTTGGGCCCGCTCGTCGAGGAGCTCTCCCAGCACGGCCACCGCAGCTTCGACGTCCCCGCACGAGCGCGGGATCGCCCATGCATGGCAACCGGAGTAGCTGACCCGACGCACGGGACCGGTGGGGTACGGGAAGGGTGCCAGGACCTCAGCCAGCGACGACGCCCTGATCGCATCCCACCCGCCGGGCCACGCAGCCGCCGCATCGACGCGTCCCTCCACCAGGGCGCGGTCGACGTCGTCGTAGTGCCAGTCACCGAGCCCCTCGGGCGCCCGGCGCGCCAGGTCGACGATCGTCTGCACGGCGTCGACCGACTCGGGCGAGTCGATGACGGGTCGCGCCGTGACGTCGAAGAGACGGCCACCGGCGCCGACAACCAGTTCGAAGAACAGCCCGAACAACCCCGACTCTCGTCCGGTGAACCCGAACACGACGTCGCTTGCCACGAGCTCTGACCACGAAGCCGGGACCGCAGGCACCCGGTCGGTGCGCACCCACATCACCCGCACGTCGATGAGTCGGGGCGCGCACACCAGGCCGCCACCATGGCGACAGAGCTCCAGGGCGCCCGGTGCCAGCGCGTCGATCGTCGACGCGGGGAGCAGATCGTCGAGCGGTCGCAGCCATGCGCGCTGGGAGGGGGCGTACTTCGAATGGGTGGAGATCAGATCGAGGCGCTCACCGCGTGCCAGGCGTTCGGCGACCTCGGCGTTGAGCGTCGGATGATCGGCGTGGATGACCACCTCGACGTCGGAGTCGTCGAACACCGGGTAGAGGTGGTCGTACATCGGGCCGGCGACCAGTGCGAGCCGCAGCGTCATGGTGCGTCGTCGATCTCGACGCGGAGCACCGTCACGATCTCGTCGAGCTCGCGCTCGGGAACCGAGATGGTGAGCTCGCCGTCGGGGTCGTCCATCAACATCTCGAAGATCCCGGTGCGGATCGTGAAGTCGAGCTCGACACCCGTGCCCACCGCCGTCACACGGCGAACCCGTCGCACCGGCACGCCGCGGACAGCCACCGAGCCGTAGGGCCGCATGACCACGAAGAGGTTGACACAGCCCTCGCCGCGGGTCGACGGTCCATAGAACTGCCACGCCTCCAGGCCAGCGGAGGTGCCGTGGATCGCCTCGGCGTGCTCGGCCATCCACCGGCCCACGGCGTCCAGTCGCTCGGACTGCTCCTGGGGAATCGTGCCGTCGCCGCGCGGACTGACGTTGAGCAGGAGGTTGCCGCCCTTGCCGGCCGTCTCACAGAGCGCGCCGATGATGTCGCGCGCAGACTTGTAGTTCGAGTCGCTGGGGTTCCAGCCCCAGCTCTCGTTCATGGTGAGACACGACTCCCACCGTCCGCTCGGAGGGACCGCCGGTACGAACTGCTCGGGCGTGGCGACGTCGCCGCCACCTGGCAGTCGGTCGTTGATCAGGGCGCCGGGCTGCAGCTCGTGGATGAGTGCGGCGATCTCGGCGGGACGCCACCACTCGGCCGGGCGTTCCCAGCCACCGTCGAACCAGACGAGGTCGACCTGTCCATAGCCGGTCAACAGCTCGCGCAACCGGGCCATGAGGTCAGCGCGGAACCGTGTCGCCTGCTCGTCGGTGGGCATCGGCGGTGACGCCCCGAGCTGGTACGGGCGGAGCTCGTCGCACCAGGCGGGGTAGTCGGGGTGGTGCCAGTCGCACAGCGACACGTACAGACCGATCCGCAGGCCCTCGGCACGGAAGGCCTCGACGGTGTCGCGCACGATGTCTCGGCCCGACGGGGCGTGCGCCGGCGAGCTCGTCACCTTGTGCTCGGTCGTCGAGGTGTCGAACATCGCGTAGCCGCTGTGGTGGATCGTGGTGAACACGACGTACCTCATCCCCGCCGCGTGCGCCTGTCGGGCCAGGCTGGCCGGGTCGTACGACGTCGGGTCGAACGTCTCGGCCAGGCGGTGGTAGTCAGCAGCGGCCACCCGTTGGCCGTGCGGCAGGCTGAAGATGCCTCCGACGAGCGGCCAGGAGATCTCCCAGCCCTGCTGGCTCGCATGGTCCCAGTGGATGAACATCCCGAAGCGCGCTTCGTCGAACCACGCGCCGTCGGCGCCGTCATCGCTGGCGACCTGGTCGCCTTCGTTCTCCGAGACGGGCACGGGGTCAGCTCGAGCGGCCGGTGCCGAGATCCAACGGCGGCTCGGCCCTGGTGAAGCGGAGGTCGAGCTTGAGCGTGCCGAGCATGATGCCGGGCTGGTGCAACCAGTCGTTGTCGGGTCCGTACTCGATCGATTCGAGCCGATCGGCCAGCACGCCCCAGGCGATCTGCTGCTCGAGGCGTGAGAGCGTCGCCCCGGGGCACACCCGAGGGCCGGCCGAGAACGTCACGTGGCGGGTCAGCGAGCGACGGTCGAGGTCGAGGTCATAGGGGCACTCGAACTCGTCGCCGTCGACGTTGGCGGCCCCGAAGCGCAGGTGCAACAGCGATCCCGCCGGGACCTCGACGCCCTGGAACACCTCGTCGACAGAGGTGATGCGCGTCGACAGCCCGTGGGTGGGCGAGCGCATCCGCATCGCCTCCTCGGTGAAGGCCCGCAGCTTCGAGCGGTCCTCGCGCAACTGCTCGAACGTGCCCGGGTGCTCGCACAGCAGCTGGGCCTGCTCCTCCAGGGCGTACTGGGTCGTCTCGAGCCCGCCGAGGATCATGGCGTGCACGATCCCGGCGATCTCGAGGTCGGTCAGCGGACGGTCGAGCGCCTCGTAGTGCGCGCTGCAGAGGAAGCTGACCATGTCGTCTTGGGGGTCGGCCCGCTTGGCGGTGACGTGTTCGTAGATGTAGTCCTGGAACCCGTCGAGGCGGGCGAGCATGTCCTCGGTCTGCTCGGGGGTCAGCTCGTGGCGCAGTCCGCTGCCGTGCACGAACGGGGTGACCGCCGCGTCGCCCCAGGCGGCCAACGTCGGGATGTCGGCCCGGGGGAACCCCAAGATGTCGGCCATGACGTGCTGAGGCAGCGGGCGGGCGAACTGCCCGACGAACTCGACCTCGCCGTCGTCGATCCATCGGTCGACCAGGTCGTTGGCGTGCTGGGTGATCATCTCCCGATGGCGCAAGGCGCCGGGCCCCACCCACGGGTCGGTGAGCTCACGCCGGTGCTGGAAGTAGAGCGGCTGGGTGGGTCGCAGCGAGAGCATCGACGCCTGCATGAGGTTGTGGTGGGTCTCGTAGGCCTCCTCGGGCGACAAGCCCTGGGCGGCGAGCTGGCCGAGCCGCTTGGTCGTCAGGCTGGGGAAGCGGTCGGGGTCCTTGACCACGGCGCTGACGTCGGCGTGCTTGGTGAGCACGAACGCATCGGTGCCCGGAGTGAGGCCGCCTCCCTCGATCCGCAGCACGGGGGCCTCGGAGTGCAGGATCTCGTAGGACTCGTACCAGTGCTCCTGGGCGCCCTCGCCGAACAGGTCGACGTCGTCGAGGCCCGCCGGACAGGCCATGGGGCTGAGCTGGTGGTTGACGTGCTTGGGATACGACACGGTCTGGCTCCCCCGGGATGGCCGTGCGACGCACACGACGCACGACGCTCGTCGCTGTCCAGGGCATAGCAGAACGCGGCGCCCACCCCAAGGGCCACCGGCTCTCACCGACCGATCTCGGCCTCCAACACGACCGGCCCGCTGACCCCAGGGTCTCCGTCACCGGGCTCGGAGGTGACCTCGACCACCGGGTACAGCTCGGGGTCGACCGCAGCGGCGAGCACGACGTCGGTGTTGCCCTCGTCATCGGGGTGGAAGGTGCCGGCCGAGATGCGGTCAGGGTCGCCGGGTCGGTCGCCTGGACCGACGAACCAGACCTCGTAGTACTCACCGGTCGGGAGGATCTCGAGGGCCTCGGTGCGCAGGCGGACCACCCGTCCGATGCCGGTGGCCACCACCGAGAGATCCGCCGTCGCTCCCGACCCGGTCTGCACCGAACCCTCGAACTCGACGGTGCCATGCTCGGCGATGTCCTCGACCGCCGGGTCCTCGCCGTCGGTGCCGTCGTCGCCGAGGGCCAGTCCGACCGCCAGGCCGACGAGGCCGATCGTCGAGGCGGCGGCCGCGCTCACCAGCCGCCGCACGCCCGACCCGCCGGGCCGCCACGTCGACGGCAACCTCGACACCGGTGGCGCCGACGCGTTCGACCGGGCCCGGGCCGCGGCCCGTCGCACCATGTCGATCCGCTCGGGATGGGGTCCGTCGGTCTCGGGTTCGTGCAACGCCCGTCCGAGCGCGCCGAGCAGCTCGTCGTCAGGCATCGCGCCGGTGCTCCATCGCCTGGCGCAGGCGGTCGAGCGCTCGTGACTGCGCGGTGCGCACCGCACCCGGCCGCTTGCCGATGACCGAGCCGACCTCCTCGGCGCTGAGGCCCCCGACGACGCGCAGCTCGAGCACCTCGCGGTCGGTGTCGCTCAGCGTCGCGAACGCCGACCGCAGCGCCATCTCGTCCTGCTCGGCGTCGACGGCGTCGACGATCTCGGCGATCGGATCGCTGATGTCGTCGCTGAACAGGTAGCCGACCGAGGCCGATCGCTCGTCGCGACCCCTCCGTCGGTGGGACTCGTGGACCACGTTGCGCAGGATGCCGTAGAGCCAGGCGTCGAAGCCCGCGCCACGCCACGTGAAGGTCGACGATCGCTCGATGGCGCGCAGCAGCGTCTCGCTGACCGCGTCCTCGGCGGCCTCAGAGGTGGGGAGCCGACGCCGGGCGTAGGAGTAGAGGCGCCGGTAGCTGTGGCGGTAGAGGCACTCCCAGGCGTCGGGGTCGTGGTCAAGGGCGCGCTCGACCATCGCTCGCAGCGCGCCCTCGTCTAGTTCGCTCACCGCTCCCTGCCCGCCTCTGGGACCCGCTGAACCCGGGTGGTCGCCCCGCACCTGTGACGTCTCGGCCCGTTCGGACATGAGACACCGTGCACATCTGCGACGACAGGAACGTAGCCCGATGAAGATCAAGCTCACCACCGCCACCGCAGGCGGGTTGGCCCTGGCCCTGGCGGCCGCCGTCCCAAGCGCGGCCGCCGGCCACCACCCGACGCCGACGGTCTCCTACACCGTCGACACCGCCGCAGACACCGTCGACGCCATGCCCGGTGACGGGAGCTGCGCCGACCGCGACGGCCACTGCTCGCTGCGGGCCGCGGTCATGGAGGCCAACGCCGCTGCGGATGCGGTCAAGGTCACGTTGGCCGACGGCACCTACGCCCTCACCACCTCCGGTGCCAGCGACGGCGACGCCGCCACCGGCGACCTCGACGTGACCGGCCACCTCGTCATCGACGGCTCGGGTGCGGTCATCGACCTCGGCGGGCTCGGCGACCGCGGCTTCGACGTCGCCGCCGACGCCAGCCTGAAGGTCGGCCACGTCACGGTGCGCGACGGCGCCCCGCCCGCCACCGAGTCCGGCGGCGCGTTCCGCAGCGAGGGCCACCTCACCCTGCGCGGCGTGATCGCCTTCAACAACGTGGTCACCGGTGACGGAGCCTCCGGCGGCGCCGTGGCCAACCTCGGCGGCGACCTCGTCGTCGAGCGGTCCTCGCTCGTGAACAACCGCGCCGAGCGCGCCGGCGGCGCCATCGAGGCCGACGAGGGCACCACGGTGGTGACCGGCTCCCGCCTCAGCCGCAACGTCACCGGTGACGGCCCCGGCAACGGCGGTGGCCTGCACCTCACCGGGGCCGGCGACGTGACCGTCGAGGGCTCCCTCGTCACCGACAACGTCGCAGCCGCCGAGGGTGGGGGACTCTGGAACTCCTCGACCGGCACGATGACGGTGATGCGCAGCCGCATCCTGGACAACGCCGCCAACGGCTCTGAGGCCGACAGCGGCGGCGGCGGGCTCTACAACGACGGCGGGACGCTCGTGGTGACCAACGCCGGCGTCCGCGGGAACACCGCCGACCAGGGCTCGGGCTCAGGTGGCGGCATCCTCAACAACGGCGGCACCCTCGACATCGACGCCGCCAACATCCAGGCCAACTCAGCAGCGCGCGCCGGCGGCGGCATCGAGACCGTCGGCGGCCGCGTCGACCTCGACCACGTCCAGCTCAAGGCCAACACCGCCGGGCCGAACCCCGGCAACGGCGGTGGCCTCCACATCACCGGCGAGGGTGACGTGGACGTCGACCACTCGCTCGTCATCGCCAACACGGCGGCCGCTGAGGGCGGCGGGCTCTGGAACTCGTCGACCGGCACCATGACGGTGCGTCACACCCGGGTGCTCGACAACGTCGCGAACGGCGAGGACGCTGACACCGGTGGCGGCGGGCTGTACAACGACGGCGGCGACCTCGTCGTGATGGGCAGCGTCGTGCGAGGCAACCAGGCCACGCAGGGCTCGGGCTCAGGCGGCGGCATCCTCAACGTCGGCGGCGACCTCCTCGTCACCGAGTCGACCATCGCCGCCAACACCTCAGCACGCGCTGGTGGTGGCATCGAGACCGCCGAGGGCTACGTCGAGCTGCGGGACGTGGCGCTGAGGGGCAACGTCACCGGGTCAGCGCCCGGCAACGGCGGCGCCCTGCACATCAGCGGTGCCGGCGTGGTGGACATCGACGACAGCGACATCCGCAACAACCGCGCCGCCAACGAGGGCGGCGGTCTGTGGAACTCGCCGTCGGGTCAGATGACGGTCACCGACACGCCGATCGTCAGCAACGCCGTCGGCGTCCCGGGCAACGGCCCGAACGTGTTCCAGCAGGGTCCGATCGACGGCGGCAGCTTCACCGTCGATGGCGAGACGGTGCCCGCAGGCCCCAACAGCTTGGCGTTCCCGGCCTGATCGCCTGATGATCCAGCCGCCGGTGGTGGTCGACCGCAGCGCACGTGGTGCAGGCGGTCGGTCCCCCCGGCGGCGGGGTCGGTGCGGCCTAGGCTCGCGCCGATGCAGGTGGTGAGCCGCCCCGGGATCGATCTCGGTCCCCGGGGACGTTGGACCCGCGAGGTCGTGTCGACCCCGTGGCTGGAGCCCGGCGACGACCTGGCGGCCGTCGTGGCCGAGCACGTCGTACCGCTGCGCGACGGGGCGGCGTTCGTCGTGGTCACCGAGAAGGTCGTGTCCCTAGCGGCCGGGCTCGGTGTGGCCGCCACCGACATCACCGTCGGGCGCACCGCCCGCTTCCTGTCTCGACGGGTGCGGCCCCGGGGGGATTCCCTGGCGCTGTCGGTTCCCGAGAAGATGCAATGGGTGCTCGACGAGGTGGGGGTCCCCCGGGTGCTCGCCGCCGCCGTCGTGTCGGGCGCCACCCGCCGGTTCACCCGGGCCGGGCTCTTCTACCGCATCGCCGGCGAGCGGGCCCGCTCGGTCGACGGGGTGCGCGGCGCCTACCCCCACACCCTCCTCCCGCCGCTCACCGCCGACCTCGGCGCCACGTGGTGCGAGCGCATCAGCCGCCGTGTCGGCCTGCCGGTGGCGATCGTCGACATGAACGACCGTGGCGGCAGCGTGCGGGCGACGAGCCCGGGCCTCGACGCCGACCTCGTGGCGGCGATCGTCGCTGACAACCCCCTCGGCGCCGGACGGGCGGGCACGCCGATCGCCGTCATCCGCCCGTCGGGTCTCCCTCCCGCCGGCGCGCCAGACGGCGCCGCAGGGCTGCGCTGATCTGGCGGCGTTCGTCACCCGCGAGCGCCGCCATGGCCGCCGCGTAGGCCATGGCCCCGACGGTCACCCCGACGACGACCGGCACCGCAGCGTCCACGCCCGAGCGGTCGGGCCCGACCGCGCCTAGCACCCTCCACACGACGACGCCCGAGATGGCGCTGGCGGCAAGCGACACCCCAGCCGAGCGGATCACCGCCGCGGTGGCGAAGCCGGGACAGCGCCGCACCAGCACGGCGCCGGCGACCACTGCGCTCACGGCGTAGGCGATCGAGAACGACGCCGCCAGCCCGGGCACCCCGAAGCGCCCGACCAGGGCGAACCCGACGACGACGTTCAGAGCGCACTCACCGACGTTGAGGTAGAAGGGCGTGCGGGTGTCGAGGCGGGCGTAGAACCCCCGCAGGACGAACAGGTAGGCCGACATGGCCGGCAGCCCGAGGGCGAAGCCGCCGAGCACGTCGGCGACGAGCTCGACGTCGTCGGGTCCGAGCGCCCCGTAGCCGAGCAGCAGCCCGACGAGCGGGCGTCGCAGCACGAACAACCCGACGCCGGACGGGGCGGTCAGCCAGATCGTCGAGCGGATGCCGAGCGACAGTGTCGAGGCGAACGCCGCCGACGTCTGACGGGTGAACGCCTCGGCCAGCTCGGGGGCGAAGGTGGTGGCGATCGACACCGCCAGCAAGCCGTGGGGCAACACGAAGAAGATGTAGGCCTGGGAGTAGGCGAAGCGGCCCCCCGACCCCGGTTCGGTGAGGTTCTGGACGATGACCAGGGTGATCTGGTTGGCCGCCACGTACCCGAGGGTCCAGACCGACAGGTCGACGAGGCGGCGCACCGCCGGGTGACGGGGGTCGAGGTTCCAGCTCACCCGATCGTCGCCCCGCTGGGCGGCACCGAAGATGACCAGAGCGCTCGCGGCAATGCCGACGGTCGCACCACCGCCCAGCGACCAGCGCAGCAGGTCGCCGTCGAGCACCTGGTCGATGCGCCACCCGCCGGCGGGCCGCAGCACCCACAGCGCCCCGAACGCAGCGACGGTGATGACGTTGGCCAGCACGGGGGCCACCGCGGCGGCGAAGAAGCGGCGACGGGCGTGCAACAGCGCCGAGCCGAGGGCGATGAGGCCGTAGAAGGCGACCTGGACCAACAGGATGCGAGCGAGCGAGGTGCCAGCGGCCCGGAACTGCGCGACGTCGATGCCGTCAGCGGCGTTGAGGGTCAACACGGCGAAGATCGCCGGAGCGGCGACCACGGCCAGCAGCGCCAGCACCCCGGAGGCGAGCACCCCGACGGTGATGACGGCGTCGACGCCTCGACGGTCCTCACGCACCCTCAGCTCGGTGAGCAGCGGCACGAGACCAGCCGAGAGCACCCCGCCGATCAGCAGCTCGTACACCGCGTTGGGGGCGTTGTTGGCCGAGACGTAGGCGTCGGCCAGCTCGTCGCCGCCGAGGACGATGCCGATCATCACGACCCTGGCGAGGCCGGTGAGGCGCGACAACGCCGTGCCGACGGCGACACCGGCGTTGCGCCGCAGCAATCCGGACGCAGCCACCGGGCGACGGTACTGTTCGGGTCCGATCACCACCGACGGCGGCTCGACCCGGTGACCCCGGTGCGATCAGCGGCCCGGGAGGGGTCACGACCGGGGACGGCGTGCCGATCGGTGCATGTGAGCACTCCGACGCGAACCGACGACGGCCTGTTGGTTGCGGCGGCCGCCGTCGTGGCGGCCCAGCTCGGGCTGCGCGCCGTCGTCGCCGATGCTCAGACGCTGGCGAGCATCGCCACCCCGATCCACACGCTCGGGGCGGCCATCGCCGTCGTCGCCGTCGCCCGTGGCGTGGCCCGCACCGAGGGTCGCGACCGCCTGGCCTGGTCGGTGATCGTGGGGGGCGGCCTCGTCGCGTCGGTGCTGGCCGAGGTGGTGCGGGTGACCAGCCGCACGGGCAACATCGCCCTCATCGTGCCCATCGCGGTGTGCGCCACCGTCGCGGTGATCATCGTCCGCACGTCGGTGTGGTCCAACGTCACGATCCTGCGCAGCGTCGCCGACTCGGCGTGGATGGTGGCCGCCTCGGCTCCGGCGTGGTGGGCGGTGTGCGTGGAGCCCGTGTGGAACCGCCGGGTCGAACTGGGTGCGCCTGCCACCGCCGGGTTGTTCCTGTTGAGCGCCGTCGGGGTCGTGCTGGCCGCTGACCTGCTCACCAGCATCGCCCGCTGCGTGGGCCCGGCACGCATCTCGTTCCTCTCGGTGGCCGCTGCTGCGGTCATGTGCGTCGTCGTCGCCCAGGTCGTCGGTCGCATCGACCCGGCCGAGATCGAGTCGTGGTACGGGCCGGTCAAGCCCTTGCTGGCGATCATGCAGCTCATCGCCGTGGTCACCGGGCGCCACCCTCGCTTCAGCGAGGGACTGGTCGAGGTGAGGGACACCGGTGAGCGGTGGTTCTGGGCGATCACCCTGGTGCCGCTGGGGGTGGCGCTGCCCGTGACGATGGCGGTGGGAGAGGTGAGCCCGCTGTGGCCGGCGGTGGCCATGCCGCTCCTGGCCTGGCGGGCGGGGCTGGTGGTGCGCGAGAACGCCCAGCTGCTGGCGGCCGAGGGTCGCCGGGTGATGTCAGACCCCTTGACGGGGCTGGCCAACCGGCGGGCCCTGCCCGAGATCGGTCGCCAACCCGAGGCGGGGACGACCGGCGTGTGCTTCGTCGATCTCGACGGGTTCAAGCCGGTGAACGATGATCTGGGTCACGAGGCCGGCGATGCGGTGCTGGTGGCCGTGGCCCGTCGACTCGAGCGCTGCGTGCGCGCCCAGGACGTGGTGGTGCGCATGGGCGGCGACGAGTTCGCGGTGGTGCTCACCGACCCGGTCGACGAGGCGGGTGTCGACGAGGTCGCCCGACGCATCCTGGCGGCGATGAACGACCCGATCGCCGTGGCCGGTGGCGAGGTGACGCTGTCGGCCAGCATCGGGACCGCCATCGCCGACAGCTCGACGGTGCCTGCGCTCATGAGCCGGGCCGACGAGGCGATGTACGTCGCCAAGCGCGCCGGCGGCGGTCAGGTCGTCCTGGCCGCCTGAGCGGTCCGCGTCCCCGCCCGGCCGGCGTCGCGCTCGACGCCCATGGGAAGCGCGAGACCTGCGTCGCGACGGGCTACGAGCACTTGTCGGGCGTTTGGGCCGACGACGATCACAGCGCACCCTCGACGGCCGATCGGGTGAGCATGGGCAACGACAGCGCCGCCGACGACGGCTTGCTGCTGTCGGCGCTGGGCGCCCTCGCCGCCGTGTGCGTGCTGCGGGCCCTCATCGTCGACGACGCGATGTTGGCCGTGGTGACCGAGCCGTTCTACGTGGCCGGGTCGCTGGTCGGGGTGGCATCGCTCGTCCGGGCGGCGGTTCGCAGCAGCGGGCGTGACCGTGTGGCGTGGTCGGTGATCGTGGCCGGCGGCGGTCTCGGGTTCGCCATCAGCGCCCTTGGCCGGGTCAGCTCCCAGCCCGGCAAGCTCGCCATCATGTTGCTGATCGCCTCGTCGGTCGCCGCCGGGCTGGCGATCGGGCGCTCGGCCACGTGGTCGCGGGTGACCATGGTCCGCAACGCAGCGGATGCGGCGTGGATGGTGGCGGGCTCGGCCCCGGCGTGGTGGGCGGTGGCCGTCGAACCGGTGTGGAACCAGCGCGGCGAGCTGGGGCTCGTGACGACCGGCCTGCTCCTCACCCTCTGTGCGGTGGCACTGTTGGTGGCGGCCGACGTGCTGGCGACCGCCGCCCGCTTCACCGGGTCGGCCCGCGTGCCCGCCTACTGCCTGGCCGTCATGTCGGCGGCCTACGTGCTGGCGGCCCAGGCCATCGTGCGAGCGGATCCAGCTCTCATCGCCTCGGGCCGGTCGGTGGTCGGGCCGTTGTTGGCCTGCGTGCCGGTCCTCGGCGCCGTGGCCATCCGTCATCCACAGATCGGAGCCGGTGTCGTCGCGGTGGAGGACGTGGGCGAGCGGTGGTTCTGGGTCATCACCCTGGCGCCGTTGGTCGCGGCGGTGCCGGTGACCTTGGCTGCCGGTGAGGTGAGTCCGTCGTGGCCGGTGGTGGCGATGCCGCTGCTGGCGTGGCGGGCGGGACTGGTGGTGCGCGAGAACGCCGAGCTGTTGGCCGCAGAGGGTCGTCGGGTCATGTCAGACCCCCTGACCGGTCTCGCGAACCGCCGGGCGTTGAGCTCGTTGGGTTCGTCGGGTGCTGGTGGCGTTCGAGGTGTGTGCTTCGTGGATCTCGATGGGTTCAAGCCGGTGAACGACGATCTGGGCCACGAGGCGGGCGACGCCGTGCTGGTGGCCGTCGCCCGTCGGTTGGAGCGCTGCGTGCGCGTCCAGGACACGGTGCTGCGGTTGGGCGGCGATGAGTTCGTGGCGGTGTTGGCTGGCCCGGTCGATCAGGCCACCCTCGACGAGGTGGCGTGTCGGATGTTGGACGCGGTGGCCGAACCGATCGGAGTGGCGGGGACGCAGGTGCAGCTGAGTGCGAGCGTCGGGACGGCGTCGTCGGCCGACGAGACGCTGGCGGTGCTGTTGGCCCGGGCTGACGCGGCCATGTACGACGCCAAGCGGGACGGCGGGGGACGCGTCGCCCTGGCCGTCTGAGCCCCGCCCCTCAGGTCTGCCGTCTGAGACCTGCCGTCTGGGTGCTGCCGTCTCAGCCCCCGTCCGCCTGCGCCGTCGTCTTCCTGCGCCCCCGTCTGAGGTGCGCGGCAGCGACGCCCTGAAGCATTCATCGAACCGGCGTCGCGACGGGCTGGGAGCAACTCGCTTCCCAGCGCCTGGCCGTTCGCACCACGCTGGCCGGATGCGGAACTGGCCCCCGGCGGCGTTGCGCCTGCGCACCGAGCGCCTCGAGCTGCGCTGGCTCGACGACGACCTCCTGGACGATCTCGTCGATCTCGCCGCGGCTGGCATCCACCCCGCCGACGAGATGCCCTTCGCGACGCCGTGGTCCACCCTGCCCGACGACGAGCTGCGGCTCAGGACGTTGCGCCACCACTGGCGGATGCGGGCAGACCTCTCACCCGGATCGTGGACCCTGGCGTTCGGGGTGATCTCTGACGGGGTCCTCGTCGGCGTCCAAGATCTCGCCGCCGCCGGGTTCGCCGTCCGCAGGACCGTGGCCACCGGCTCCTGGCTCGGACGAGCCCACCAAGGCCGGGGCATCGGCACCGAGATGCGCCGGGCCGTGCTGTCACTGGCGTTCGATCACCTCGGCGCCGAGCGGGCCGAGAGCGGCTGGCTCGACGGCAACGTCGCCAGCGAGCGGGTGGCCAGACGCCTTGGGTACTCCGGCGACGGACGCCGCATCCACGCCATCGACGGACGCCGCCGCACCGAGCAGCGGGTCTCGATCGAGCTCGACGCGTGGCGAGCCGGCGCACATGGCGCCGTTCGGGTCGACGGGCTCGACGCCTGCCGCTCGCTCCTGGGGGCGCCCGCCGAGCCTGCCCCGGCCGACCGGTGAGCGACACCCCACGCCCGTTGGTGTTGAGAGGGGCGACGCTCAGCCGCTGGCCCGAACCCGATCGGGTCGCCGACGTGGTCATCGCTGGCGGCGTGGTCGCATCGGTCGGCGGTCCGGCCAGCTCGGTGCCGCCCGGCGCCGGCGTCGTCGAGCTGGACGGCTGGCGCCTCGCCGCAGGGTACGTCGACCTGCAGGTGAACGGCGGAGGGGGCGTCGATCTCGCCTCGGCGCCCGAGCGGGTCGGCGAGGTGGCCGCTGGGCTCGTGCGCCACGGGGTGACCTCGTTCTGTCCGACCCTGGTGTCGTCACCGCCGGCGAACATCGAGGCCGCCATCACCAGCTGGGGCCGCCAGGCCACCGCCGCCGGAGGGGGGGCCACGGTGCTCGGGTCCCACCTCGAGGGGCCCCTGCTGGCACCCGAGCGCCGTGGCGCCCATCGTGGCGCTCACCTGCGAGCGGTGGGGACCACCGACACGTCGCGGTGGCGGCGTGACGTGGGCGTGCGGGTGGTGACCTTGGCCCCCGAACTGCCCGGCGCGCCCGACCTGATCGCCCGCCTGAGCGCCGACGGGGTGGCGGTGCTGGCTGGTCACACCTCGGCCACCTTCGAGGAGATGACCGCCGCCGCCGACGTCGGCCTGGCCGGTGTCACCCACCTGTTCAACGCCATGGCCCCCTTCGGCCACCGCCAGCCCGGGCCGGTGGGGGCGGCTCTGGTCGACGAGCGCCTGCGCGCCGGGCTCATCGTCGACGGACATCACCTGCACGCCGCCGCAATGCGCCTGGCGTGGACGGTCCTCGGGCCCCGGCGTTGCGTGCTGGTGAGCGACGCCGTGGCCGCCCAGGGGCTGGGCGATGGCGCCCACCGGCTCGGGAGCCGTGACGTCGTCGTCACCGACGGGGCGGTGCGTGACGCCGACGGTCACCTCGCCGGCAGCCTCGGGACGCTCGACGCTGCGGTCCGCCGGCTCGTCGACACCGCCGGCTGTCACCCCTCCGCGGCGATCCACGCCGCATCGGCCGGCCCGTGTGACCTCGTCGGCGAGTCGCACCGGGGCCGGTTGGGTCCGGGGGCGGTCGCCGACCTGGTGGTGCTGGACGACGTCCTCGGCGTGCAGGCGACCCTGGTCGCCGGGCGGGTCGTCCACGCCGCCCCGAACGGACCCCTCACCCTCGACGCTTGAGGCCACCGCCTCGCCTGGTGCTCCGGCCGCCTGAGCCGCGGCCGCTTGAGCCCCGCTTCCTCAGCCTGGTGCTCCGACGGCAGCGAGCAGCCGGTCGAGGAAGCGGTCACGGTCGGCGTCGACGGCCACGTCGACCTCGACCCCGTCGACGGCGGGCCCGATGCGCCCGGCCTGGGGGCCGTCACCGATGACCACGCCGATGCGCTGGCGCTCCCAGGTGGCCGACTCGGGTTCGATCGCCGCCGCGAGCGCCACCGGGTCGGGGAGGTCGAAGCCTGCGAGGCCCTGCACCGTGGTGGCCAGGCGCTCGACCTCGGTGTTCACCTCCAGCACCCAGCCTGCGGCGGGGGTATCGACCCGTCGGATGCGAGCAGCGGCGGCCGGGTCGATGACCGCAGCCCGACACGACACGTCCCAGCCGACGAAGCGCAGCGCCATGCCCGAGCGCAGCACGACGCGCACCGCCTCGGGGTCGACCCAGGCGTTGAACTCGGCCCAGGCGCTGGCGTTGCCCGGCCCCCGGCCGGTGCCGATCATCGAGGTGCACACCGCCACCTGCGAGGCCAGCTCGGGCCGGCGGATCAGGGCGGCCGCCACGTTGGTGAGGGGGCCGAGGGTGGCGAGCTCCAGGTCGCCTGCGTGTCGACGGGCCTGTTCGGCGATCACCTCGACGGCATGACCGGGGGCCGGCGTGCGGCCGTGCAGGTCGAGGCCGACGTCGCCCATGCCGTCGGTGCCGTGGGTGTCGGTGGCGGTGCGCAGGTCACGCAGCAACGGTCGTTCGCACCCGGCGTGCACGGCGACGGCGGCTCCGGCCTGCTCGACCACCCAACAGGCGTTCTGGACGGCCTGGTCGAGGGCGACGTTGCCGGCGACCACGGTGATCGCCTCGATCTGCACCTCAGGCGCTCGCAGCGCCATCAACAGGGCGACGGCGTCATCTGAGGCGGTGTCGGTGTCGATGACGAGGGGGCGGACCACGACGTGGGACCGTAGGCGGGTGTCGGGGGCCGCGACGGCGACCAAGGCGCGGCTGAGAGCCGAGCTGCGCCGCCGTCGCGTCGAGGTCGACCCGCAGACCGCCGAGGCCGTGCGCGACCACCTCGGAGATCTGGTGGCCCGGTGGCCACCGGGCCTGGTGCTCGCCTACCGGGCCCTGCCCGATGAGATCGACCTCGACCCGTTGTGGCCGCACCTCGACCGCCCGGTGGCCGTCCCCCGGGTCGGCGCCGGCGGCCGCCTCACCTTCCACCCGTGGGACGCACCGATCACCTGGGGGCCCGGCGGCCTGCAAGAGCCCGCCCCCGGCGCGCCGACCGTCGATCTGGCCGGCGTCGTCGCCGTCTGCTGCCCGGGGTTGGCCTTTGACCGCACCGGTGTGCGCCTCGGCCGGGGCGGGGGCCACTACGACCGCTTCCTCCTCACCCTCGGACCTGGTGTCATCCGCCTCGGGGTGACCGTCGAGGCCCGGGTGCTCGATCGTCTGCCCCGTGAGGCCCACGACGTGGCGATGACCCACCTGCTCACCGAGGCGGGGTCGGTCGCGGTGTGAGGGTCCGCTCAGCCCGAGGCCGTCGAGGCGGGCCCGACGCCCAGCACGTAGAGGGTCCGGTTCGACAAGGTGACGGCGTGGTCGGCGATGCGCTCGAGGTAGCGGGCGAGCAACCCCAGTCGGACCACGGCGGCCGAGTCGAGCGAACCGGCCCGCCCGGCGTCGATGACGGCGTCGACCAGCCGGCGCACGGTGTCATCGACGCGGTCGTCGGCGGCGGCGATCTCGGTGGCCAGCTCCTGGTCGCGGCTGCGGAAGGCGGTGACGGCGAGGCCGTAGACCGTGCCGGCCTGTTCGGCGCCCGAGCGGATGAGCTCGGCGACGTCGGCCGGCAGCGTCGCCGGATCGACGTGGGCCCCGGTGCGGGCGACGTGGCCGACCAGTCGGGCCGACCGGTCGAGCTCGGCCGCCAGGCGCATCAGGGCCACGATGAGGCGCAGGTCATCGGCGACCGGGGCCTGGAGGGCCAGCAGGCGGGCACAGCGCCGGTCGAGCTCGGTGCAGAGCTCGACGATGGCCGCCTCGGCGGCGATGGCACGCTCGGCGCCCGGGCGGTCGCCGTCGAGGAGGGAGGCGACGGCTTCGGCGAGGGCGTCGCGGACGTCGTCGGCGAGCTCGGCGGTGAGCGACGTGACGGCGTCGAGCTCTTCGGCGAAACCTGACCGGGCCACGTCATGAGTCTGACAGGCACCAGCATGGGTGACGATGAGCGACCGTCCGGCGTCTGGCTGCACGTTCTGTCAGATCATCACCGCTGAGCTGCCAGCCGAGATCATCGTGCGGGGCGACGACGTGGTGGCGTTCCTCGACCACCGGCCGCTGTTCCCCGGGCACGTGCTGGTCGTGCCCCGTGCGCACCACGAGACCCTGGCCGATCTGCCCCCTGTGCTCGTCGAGCCGTTGTTCGCCGAGGTCCGTCGCCTCAGCGCCGTCGTGCCGGCCGCCCTCGGGGCCGAGGGCACCTTCGTGGCGGCCAACAACGTCGTCAGCCAGTCGGTGCCGCACCTGCACGTCCACGTCGTCCCCCGCCGGCGGCGCGACGGGCTGCGGGGCTTCTTCTGGCCCCGCAACGGCTACGACGACGACGCCCACCGGCGCCGGGTCGCCGACGTGCTGCGCACCGCCGCCGCAGCGTCGTGAGCCGCCATGCCCGGCGCCCTCAGCTCTGGCCGAACATCATCATCCACTGCTCGCGGCTCTTCGGGCGGAAGACGTAGTTGCCGGCCCGGGTGGCCTCCATCGTCGCGCTCGAGGTCACCGAGTACTTGTGCCCGGGGAACACCACGGTCTCGTCGGGCAGGGCGGCCAGGCGCGCCAGCGAGTCATACATCTGGGTGGCGTCACTGCCGGGCAGGTCGGTGCGTCCGCACCCCTCGAGGAACAAGGTGTCGCCCGCCACCAGCATGCCCTCGACCAAGAAGCACTGGCTGCCCGGCGTGTGGCCCGGCGTGTGGACCAGCTCGATGTCGATGTCGCCGACCGTCACGGTGTCCCCGGGGTCGTGCAGCTCGAGGTCGCCCGCCGACAACGACGTCGACCTCTGCACCCACTCGGCCTCGTCTCGCTGGACGTGCAACTTGACGCCGGCGACCTCGAGCAGCTGCTCGAAGCCTGCGATCGAGTACCCCATGATCGAACCACCGATGTGATCGGGGTGGTAGTGCGTGGCGAGGGCACCGACGATGCGCATGTCGTCGGCCGCAGCGACGCCGACCAGCTCGGCGGGCGCGTACGCCGGGTCGACGACGACCGCCTCGCCGGTGGCCCGGTCGCCGATCAGGTACACGAAGTTCACCATCTGGCTGGCCAGGGGGTCCTCGACGGCGAAGTCGCGGCCCGACAGCAGCTGGCGGAAGTACAGCCGTTCGGTCATGGCGCCATGGTATTGGCGCGTCCTGGGGGTGGGTGAGAGGTGACAGGGTGGCTGCGATGGTGGCCGGGCGGTGAGGTGAGGAACCGCCTGTTGCGCTTCGCCGTCTACGGCGTGATCGGCGTGGTGGTGGGCGGTGTCGTCGCGCTGTTCGACTACGTCACGATCGAGGTGCTGTTGCACCGGCTCGACAGCATCCCCCTCTGGCAGCTCGCCCTGGCCCCCGGGGTCGGCCTCCTGGCCGCCCACCTCATCATGTCGCTGCCCACCGGTGGGTCCACCGCCACCTCCGACGAGCTCATCGCCGCCTACCACGACCGTCGAGATCGCTTGCGGCTGCGGAACCTGCCGACCCGACTCGCCGCCGGCATCGCCACGGTGGGACTGGGCGGGGCCCTCGGGCTGGAGGGCCCCTCGATCTACGCCGGCGGCACCGTCGGCGCCTCGCTGCAGCACCGGTTGCGGTGGCTGTTCTCTGACAAGGACGCCCGCATGCTGATGGTGGCGGGCGCGGCTGCGGGGGTGGCGGCCATCTTCAAGACGCCGGCCACCGGCGTGCTGTTCGCCCTCGAGGTGCCCTACAAGGGCGACGTGGCCCGGCGGGCGCTGCTGCCGTCGCTGATCGCCTCGGCAACGTCGTACCTCACCTTCGTCACGTTCTTGGGCACCGACCCGATCTTTGACATCGAGCCGGTCCGGCTCGAGTTCGGCGACGAGGTCGTGACCCGGGTCATCGAGGTCACCTTCGACGTCGGTGAGCTGGTCGCTGCGGCCCTGCTCGGCCTCATCGCCGGCTTCGGGGCGCTGGCGTTCGCCCGCATCCTCGCCAGGGTCAAGGCCGCCGAGCGAGACCACCCGTGGTGGCAGCGATGGATCGTCTCGGCTGCGGTGCTGGGCGGACTCGCCGTGTTGACCGCCGAGCTGTACGAAGCGCCGCTGTCGGTCGGCCCCGACGGCATCGAGCGGCTCTTCGACTACGTCGTGAGCGACGAGGCGACCCTGGGGCTCGTCGCCGTGCTGTTCGGGGTGCGCCTGGTCGCTTCCATGAGCACGCTGCTCGGCAGCGGGGTCGGCGGGGTGTTCATCCCCCTGGCGATCCAGGGCCTGATCCTGGGCCGGTTGGCGAGCCTGGCACTCGATGAGACCAACCTGCTCGACGTCGACCCCGACACCGCCCGGGTGCTGTTCCCCGCCATCGGCGTGGCTGCGTTCCTGGGCGCCGGCTACCGGACCCCGCTGGCGAGCGTCATGTTCGTCGCCGAGTCGACCGGTCAGGCCGGCTTCGTCGTGCCCGCCCTGGTGGCCACCGCCGTGTCCCAGGTGATGATGGGGCCGACCTCGGTGTCGCCCTACCAGCGCGACACCCGCTCGGGGCACCTCGAGCACCGCTTCACGCTGCCGATCTCGGCGGCGCTCACCACCGACGTCCGCACCTTGGCGCCGGACACGACGGTCTCGGCGTTCGTGTGGGACCACGCCCTGCGCCACCGGGTGCTCGACGTGCCGGTCGTGGCCGACGGGCGCTACCTCGGCATGGCCCACCTGCACGACGCCAACGCCTTGGACCGCGAGCACTGGGGGGAGGCCACCGTCGGCGACCTCATGCACACGAGCGGTCCCGCGGCCCGACCGTCGTGGTCACTGCGCGAAGCGACGCGCGTGATGGAAGCCGAAGACGTCGAGACGTTGCCCGTCGTCGACGTCGACGGCGGCTTCCTCGGCGTGGTGACCGCCGAATCGGTCGTGAAGCTGGACGAGATCCTGGGGGAGACCGGCGCATGAGCGAACCAGATGGGGACGACCGCGAACGTGACGAGACGGGCCACCGGGTGCCGCTGTCACCTGCGCTCGGTCGGCGGGCGGGCATCGATCTGCTCGACGCGCTCGGCACGACCAGATCGATCCGACGGTTCACCGACGAGCCGGTCAACGAGGCCGACCTCGCCGTGATGCTGCTCGCCGCCACCCGGGCGCCGACAGGGTCGAACCGCCAGAACGCCCGCTTCGTCGTGCTGCGCGACGGGCCGGTGGCGCGCCGGGCCAAGGCCCTCCTCGGCGAGGCGGCGCAAGCGATGTGGGACGACAAGCGCGTCGGTGACGGCTACGACCGGGGCAGCGGCACCGACGCGGCCTCGCCCAAGGCCCGCATGGCTGCGGTGATGGCCGACTTCGTCGCCGGCATCGAGCGGGTGCCGGTGGTCGTCATCCCCTGCCTGGTCCGCCACCGCGAGCCGACGCCCACCGAGGGGGCGTCGGTGTACCCGGCGGTGCAGAACCTGTTGCTGGCGGCCCGGGGCCTCGGCTACGGCGGGGTACTGACCATGTTCCAGGGCCTGGTCGAAGACGAGCTCCGCTCGTTGCTCGGGGTGCCAGACGAGGTGGCGATGTGCGCGACGGTCGCGCTCGGGCGCCCCGTGGGCGGGCACGGCCCGGTGCGGCGGCGCCCCGTCGCCGACGTCGTGTTCGACGACGCCTGGGGCGAGCGGGCCGAGTGGGTGCACGAGGCGCCCGACGCCGCCCACAGCGCCTTCGACCCGAGCTGAACAGGGTCAGGCCCTCGTGCGCCGCATGGGTGCGGGCGTCGGGTGCTTACGATCAGACGCCGTGTCGCGCATCGGCTACCTCGGCCCCCCCGGCACGTTCACCGAGCAGGCGCTGCGCTCGTTCGCCGGCTCGTCTGACGCCGAGCTCGTGGCCTGTGACACCATCCCCGACGTGCTGTGGTCGGTGCAGCGAGGCGAGCTCGACCAGGGCTTCGTGCCGATCGAGAACGCCATCGAAGGCACCGTCAACGTCGCCCAGGACCTGCTGGCCTTCGAGCTCGACCTCCTCGTGCGACGAGAGGTCGTGATCGACATCCACCTGCACCTCATCGGTCTGGCCGGGGCGCGGTTGGCCGATGTCGAGGAGGTGTCGAGCTACCCCCACGCCCTGGCCCAGGTGCGTGCGTACCTGCGTGCGACGTTGCCCGAGGCCCGGGTGCGCGCCGAGACCTCCACGGCCGAGGCGGTCGCCAAGGTCGCCGCCGGGGGCGACCCGGCGTCAGCGGCGATCGGCAACGAGCTGGCCGCCGACCTGAACGGCCTGGTCGTCCTCGACCGAGACGTCGCCGATCACCCCGGCAACCAGACGCGCTTCGTGCTCGTCGCCGGATCGGGGGTGCCCGAGCCGTCGGGACACGACAAGACGACCCTGGCGGTGTTCCAGCGCGCCGATGCGCCCGGGTCGTTGCTGGCCATCCTCCAGGAGTTCGCCGCCCGTCGCATCAACCTCGTCAAGCTCGAGTCGCGCCCGACCCGCCAGGGGCTCGGCAACTACTGCTTCCTGGTCGACCTCGAGGGCCATGTCGCCGACGAGGTGGTCGGTGACTGCCTCGTGCAGCTGAGGGCCCGACACGGCGACGTGCGCTTCCTCGGTTCCTACCCTGCTGCCGGCGACGGCGCTGACTCCTCGCGAGACGATGCCGTCGAAGCGCTCCGCGACGCCCGGGGATGGCTGGCTGGGGTGCGTCGAGGCGAACAACCCCGCCGCTGAGCCGCCGGGGGCGGCGTCGCTGCGCCCCGGGCACACCTCCGCCCCGGGGGTCACCTCTCAGACCCCGTGCTGCGTGACCGGTACGCTCGGGCCCCCGGGAGGGATGGCAGAGCGGACGAATGCGACGGTCTTGAAAACCGTTGGGCCTCCGGGTCTCGTGGGTTCGAATCCCACTCCCTCCGCACGGCGAGCGCTGCTCATCGCTGCGCCCGAGCGGCGGCGTAGCTCACCGCGCCGCGGTCTCACGGCAGCGTGCCAGACGTCGAGTCGGGATGGCGAGGTCCTGGACCCGCAGGGGCTGAGCAAGTACAACGTCGCCGGCGCCACCGAGGGGAGAACAACGTGGACATCGTCGGCATCTTGGTCGTCATCTTGTTGATCGTCCTGATCGTCTACTTCGTCCGCCGGGCGTGATCGAGCCGGCACGCGAGCGGTCGTCGTGCTGACGGCGCTGGTGATGGGGGCCATCGGGTCGAGCGCCCTCATCGTCGGCGGAGCGCTCGGCAGCCGCTGGGCCGCCCCCCGCTCGGTGTCAGGCGTGCTGCTCGCCTTCGCCAGCGGCACGCTCATCGCTGCGCTCAGCTTCGAGCTCTTCCCCGACGCGGTCGAGATCTCGAGCCTGGGCGTCGCCGGGGGCGGGCTGGTGGCCGGCGCCGCGGTGTTCGTCGTCATCAACGCCCTGGTCGACGCCCGGCTGGCCGACACCGCCGGCGACCGCGCCGACGTGCCCCTGGGCGGCGCCGCGGCCGACGAGCTGGCAGGAGCCAGCGCCCATCAGACCGAGAAGCTGGAGGCGATCGCGACCCGCGATGCCGGCGACGCCACCACGGCGTCCGGCGCCCCCGGCGCGCCCGGCCTCGGCGTGGCGCTGGCCCTGCTGGCCGCGGTGACGCTCGACGGCGTCCCCGAGAACCTGGCGCTCGGTCTCAGCCTCCTCGAAGCCAACGGTGAGGGCGCCAGGACGAGCGCGCCGCTGCTGGTCGCCATCGTCGCATCGAACCTGCCCGAGGCCCTGGTGGGAGCCATCGCCATGCGCTCAGCCGGGCGGTCGGCGGGGTTCGTCATCGGGGTGTGGACCGCGACCGCCGTCGTCCTCACCGCAGCGGTGGTCATCGGCTACGGCGCGCTGTCGGGGGCGCCGGACTCCGCGATCGGGTTCGCGCTCGCCTTCGCCGGCGGCGCCGTCCTCGCCTCGCTCGCCGACACGCTGATGCCCGAGGCGTTCGAGCACGGCCGGCCCTTCAACGCCTTCGCCACCGCAGCGGGGTTCTTCTTGTCGTTCGTCCTCTCGGGCTGAGGCCGGCTCGTCGCCGGCCGGCCCCGGCGACGCCGGCCGGGCGGGCACCCGGGGCGGCTCGGCTCGGTGAGAGCCCGGGGGTGGGAGGTCCTCGGTAGCGTCGCCCGACGTGAACGACGCAGGAGACAACGGGTCTGACCGCACGACGGACGAGACCTACGACGTGGCGGTCATCGGGTTGGGCAGCGCCGGCGAGCTGCTCGCCACCCAGCTGGCCTCGAAGGGTCGCCGGGTCATCGGCTTCGAGTCCGGCCTCGTGGGGGGCGAATGCCCGTTCGTGGCGTGCATGCCCTCCAAGGCGATGCTGCACGACGCCGTCACCGGACGGGACTGGGACCAGGCGGTGGCCCGCCGCTCTGAGATCGTCAACGGGCTGGACGACAGCGAGCACGCCAGCGAGCTCGTCGACGCCGGGGTCGAGCTCGTGCGCGCCCACGCCCGGCTCACCGGACCGCGCCGCCTCGAGGCCGACGGACGGGTCGTCGAGGCCGACCACGTCGTCATCGCCACCGGGGCGGCAGCGTCCACGCCACCCATCGACGGGCTCGACCACCCCGAGGTGTGGACCTCCCAGGACGCCCTCACTGCCACCGAACGTCCCGAGCGGCTGCTCGTCATCGGTGCCGGCGCGATCGGGTGCGAGGCGAGCGAGATGTTCGCCCGTCTCGGGACGGCCGTCGTCCTGGTCGAGCAGGCATCCCAGCTGATCGGCGACGTCGAACCCGAGGTCAGCGAGATCGTGCGCGACGCCCTGGTCGAGCGGGGCATCGACGTCCGCCTCGACAGCGGCGTCGAGGCCGTCGAGCACGACGGGGGGGTGGTCCGAGCGACGCTCGACGACGGTTCGCAGCTGACCGTCGACCGGGTGCTGGTGGCCACCGGGGTCACCCCCCGCTGGGACGACCTCGGGCTCGACGCGGCCGGGGTCGAGGTCGAGGCGTCAGAGATCGCCCGAGACGGGTCGGTCGCTGACACCGGGTGGCTGTGGGCCATCGGGGACGTCACGCCCCAGAGCCACTGGACCCACGGCGCCAACGCGCAGGCCGAGCGGCTGGCGGGCCGGTTGGTCGAAGGGGCCTGGCCTGATGACGGGCCGCTGGTGATGCCCCGGGCGGTCTTCACCCACCCCCCGGCTGCCACCGTCGGCATGACTTCCGCCGACGCCACCGCACGAGGCCACCACGTCGTGGTCGGTAGGGCCACCTTCGACGACGTCGCCCGCACGGTCACCGACGAGCTGGGGCCGGGGCGGGTCAGCGTCGTCGTCGACCAGCCCACCGGGCGGCTGCTCGGCGCATCGATGGCCGGCGCCCGCTGCGACGATGTCGTCCACACCGCCACTGCACTGATGGTGGGCAGGGTCGGCATCGTCGACGCCGCCCGCATGGTGTTCGCCTTCCCGACGGTGTCCCAGGTGCTGGAGGCTGCGCTCGCCGACGCCGCATCCCAGCTGCGCACGTCTGGCGCGTGAGCCTCGGACCGAACCGGGGTGGCGGGCGGGCCGTCTCGACGGTCGGGCCGGCCCCGGCCTGCGGTGAGACCCGAGCTGGGCGAGGTGATCGAGCGGTCCGGACCCGGGCGTAGCCTCGCCAGGTGGGAGGCGTGTGGTGACCGAGGACCGGTCTGCGTCACACGACGTGACGGCGCACCTCCACGACGTGCTCGATCTCGCCCGTCGGGCGTTGGCCGCAGACGTGCTGGTCGTCGACGACGGGGGGCCGCTGCCCGAGCACGATCCGACCCTGGGCTGGTTGTTGCGGGCCGGACGTCGCCTCGACGGCGCCGGGGTGTGCCTGATCGGCGATCTCGCCCGCGACACCCGCTTCGGTGACCACCCGTCGGTGACCGGATCGCTGCCGCTGCGCTTCGCCGCCGTCGTCCACCTGGGCGCCGGCGCCGCCCCTGAGGTCAGCGGCCGCCACCGGGCGGGCGCGTCGGGCGGGTCAGGAGGTTCGGACGGGCCCAGCGGCGGGGCTCCGGTCACACGTCTGGTCGTCGGCGGGGTCGACCCCCGGCGGGTCGACGACGAGCTGTGCGCCCTGGTCGAGCGGGTCGCTCGGGTCGTCTCGACGGCGCTCGACCCACCCCGGCCCCCACGCCCGTCGCAGGGGACCAGGGGCGACGTCGCGGGCGGCGCAGGCTGAGCTTGGGGCCGCCGCACGTGCTCGGCGGGCTGTGGCGGAGAGGGAGGGATTCGAACCCTCGGTGGACCAAGCCCACAACTCCTTAGCAGGGAGCCCCATTCGGCCGCTCTGGCACCTCTCCGGAGGCACCCAGCCTGCCACGCCGGGTCCATGGCGAACCACCGCCCGGGCCTACGCCCAGGTCACATGACAGACGGGCGCTGAAGGTGACGTCTGACCAACGCTTGCGTTGCGGTCTCGTGACGATCATGACGTACAGTCGGCCGGACTCAGCGAACCATCGAGCCCGCGCACGCCCATCGACCCCGACGGGGGGCGTGACGACGAGGGCACCCCCCTACACGGCGGCACCGGCCACGAGGCCGCGTCGTCCCCGCCGGGAAGGACCCCATGACCACCACCGAACGTCGGCTGTCGCCCGCCCCCACAGCGGCGCCTCCCGGGCGGGCCGGACCCGCCGTCATGAGGCTGGGCGTCGCCGTGGCCGCCATCGCCATCCTGGCTGCGGTCCTGGCGGCGGCTCCCTCGGCTGGTGCGAGCCCGGCAGGTGAGCCCGGCGTGGCGATCTTCACCGCATCGGGGCCCGAGCCGGTCGACGTCGACCCGGTGCCAGGAGCCGTCGACCTCGTAGCGGTGCCCGGCGGGGCCGATCACGCCGTCTGGGTGCTGGACCGCCACGGCGAGGTGCACTCGGTCGGTGGCGCACCGGCGGCCGGGGGCGCGGCCCCAGCGCTCGGACGAGACGACTTCGTGGCCATCGCCGCCTCGCCGACCGGCGACGGCTACTGGGCCGTCGCCGCCGACGGCACCGTCATCGCCGAGGGCGCAGCCACCCACCACGGTGACGTCTCGCACCTGGGCCTGAACCGCCCGATCGTCGACCTGGCCCCCACCCCGACCGGCGAGGGGTACTGGTTGGTCGCTGCTGATGGCGGCATCTTCTCGATGGGCGACGCCAGGTTCGTGGGCTCGACGGGATCGATCGATCTGTTCCGCCCGGTCGTCGGCATGGCCGCCACCTCCTCGGGCGGCGGGTACTGGCTGGTCGCCGCCGACGGAGGCCTGTTCGCCTTCGGGGATGCGGCGTTCCTGGGCTCGACCGGCGGGACGGTGCTGAACGAGCCGGTCGTGGGCATGGCCCCGACGGTCAAGGGCGGCGGGTACTGGTTGGTCGCCGCTGACGGCGGCGTGTTCGCCTACGGCGACGCCCCGTTCCTCGGTTCGGGGGTCGACCTGCAGCTGTCGGGCCCCGTGCGGGCCGTCACCCGGCGATCCTCGGGGGTGGGCTACGCGCTGGCGGTCGACATCGAGCCGCCCGTGCTGCCCGCAGCCGAGGTCGTCGCGCCGGCGCCGGCGCCGCCGGTGGTCACCGATCCCTGGCAGGCGCGCCTGGCAGCCATGCCGAGGTGGCTCGTCGGTGCGTTCGACCGCCTCGCCGGGTGCGAGAGCCACCACCGTTGGGGCATCAGCTCGGGCAACGGCTATCACGGCGGGCTGCAGTTCTCTTTGAGGTCGTGGCGGGCCGTCGGTGGGCGGGGCTACCCCCACCACGCCAGCAGGGCCGAGCAGATCGTGCGGGCCGAGTCGCTGCGTCAGCTGCAAGGGTGGGGCGCCTGGCCGAGCTGCACCCGCCGCCTCGGCCTGCGCTGAGCCAGGGGCTGTGCCCGGGCGCAGGGCGCCGACGCCAGGCCCGTGCGGGCCGGCTGAGGTCCCCGGGCCTGCGACGTGTGGGGCGCTGACGCGCTCCGCTATCGTCTCGGTCTCCTGGCGCTCGTAGCTCAATTGGATAGAGCATCTGACTACGGATCAGAAGGTTGGGGGTTCGAGTCCCTCCGAGCGCGCGAGAACCCCATTGGTCAGAAGCAGTATTGGCCTCTGCACCACTTGTTCGTGGCCTCGCCGTGAGAACACCTAAGAACCACCACCTCGACGGCAGGGTGCCACAGCCGTACCGCGATGGTTCTCACGAGGGAGGGAGCGGGTCGTGCCGGCTCAACCCGAGGCGTCTGCCCCGACAGCGGGGATGGGTGGTACCTCAGAGCCAAGGGTGGCCGTGACCCGCTGACCGGCCGCCGCATCCAGGTCACCAAGCGGGGCTTCCGGACCGCCGGCGACGCCGGCAGAGCCCGCACCGAGCTGCTGGCGTCAGCGAATGGTGCGTCGGTCGTCGTGGCCCGGCGCTCGGCGTCACCGCTGACCGTCGGCGAGCTGCTCGACCGCTACCTCGACGGCCTCGACGCCGACGGCCGGCTGTCGGCCAAGACCCGCTTCGACTACCGCAAGAACGCCAACGTCTACGTGCGCCCCATCCTCGGCGACCGCCCGGTGCGGGACATCACCCCCGAGGTGGTGCTCGCGTGGCAGCGCTCGCTGGCTCGCAACGGTGGGTCGAGGACCGGGAAGCCGTTGGCCGCCAACACGATTCGCCTGGCCCGGGCGCCGTTGGCCGGCGCCTTCAAGCTCGCCCTCGGCTCCGGCCTCGTCCCCAGCAACCCGATGGTCGGCACGCCCCGGCCCACCCCGACTCGCACGGTGCCCCGCCACTGGACGCCCGAGCAGGCCTGCACCTTCGTCGGCTTCCTCGAAGGCGACCGGACGTACAAGGTGTGGGCGATCCTCCTCGGCGCCGGCCTGTGCATCGGTGAGCTGGTCGCCCTGCGCTGGCCCAACGTCGACCTCGACCGCCGACACGTGCGCATCGTCGAATTCGCCTCGACCCTCGGCTACGGCGTCGTCGCCTCCGCCGGCAAGAGCCGGGACGCTGTGCGCACGATCGACCTCGACGACGGCCTCGTCCGGGTGCTACGCCTGCAGCGCCAGCTGCAAGCCGACGAGCGGGCGGCCACCGCGCGGCGAGCCCGAAGCCGGCCACGTTTTCACCAAGCCCGCCGGCGGCCCGTACCACCCGCAATGGCTGTCACGCCTGCTCGGCACCATCACCGCCGAGCTGGGTTTGCCCCGCCTCACCGCCCACGGCCTCCGCCACACGAGCGCCACCCTCATGCTGGCCAGCGGCGTCGCGCCCAAGGTCGTCGCGGAGCGCCTCGGCCACGCCGACCCAACGCTGTTCATCAACCTCTACAGCCACGTCACGCCGACCATGCAGCGGGAGGCCGCTGACAAGATCGGCGCCGCCCTCTTCGGCGAGTAGGAGCGACATGGACATCACCGGTGTCGAGGTGCTCCACGGCCACGTCGTCCGCCTGCGCTTCGCCGACGGCGCCGAGCGGACCTCGACCTCGACCCCTACCTCCACGGCCCGGTGTTCGCCGAGATCCGCACCGACCCGTCCCTGTTCGCCGAGGTCGACGTCGACGCTGCCGCGGGCACGATCGCCCGGCCGAACGGCGCCGACCTCGCTCCCGACGCGCTCTACGAGGTCCGCCCGTCGGCGCAGATAGAGGCGTCGTAGCGTTCGAGCGTGGACGAGCCGGAGCCGCTCGAGCTGAGCGAAGAGACTCGGGACCGCCTCGAGCGCATCGCCAGGGACGGCACGCTCAAGGCGATGCTCCGGGAGTACGGCGAGCACGACCCGGACCTCGCAGACGAGTAGGCGTCAGCTCGACGGCTGGGTCACCGGGTCCAGCTGGGCGAAGTCCTCCAGCAGCGTGCGCTCGACCTCGTCGAGCGTCGTCGACGACACGACGACATCGAGGACGCCGTGGTCGACGGTCGTCAGCAGGAAGTCGCAGGCGACGATCGGCACCAGGACGTTGGCGTCGAGGGCGACGACGCCGAGCGGCATCAGTCGTAGAGGCCGAGACCCTCGGCGTGGCGAGTCATCTCGTCGAGCGCCGCCCGTCGCCGACGACCGGACTCCTCACGGTACGCAAGCACGACGGCGAGGGCGAGGCGCCGGTGGGTGCCCACCATGCGGGCGGGGAGCTTGCCGGCGTCGACCAAGCGGGTCACCGTCGGGCGTGAGACTCCGAGCACGGCGGCGGCCTGCTCGGTGGTGAGCTCGCTCGGCGAGCGCAGCACGACTGCCCGCTCACCGTCAGCTGCGGCTTCGAGCACCTCGGTGAGCGCATCCGCGACCGGCAGGGGCACGTCGAGCACGACGTCGCCGACGCCGGCGAGGCGCGGCCGTCCGCCGAGCTGGCGGAGCACCTCACGCGCCCGGTCCCGCTCCTCACCCGTCAACGCCGCCACGTTCTCAGGGTAGCCCTAGTCGAAACAACCGAACAGCCACCCGAACTCCTCCTTTCGGCGCCCGAAGAGCACCCGAGACTCACCGCCCCTCTCCCGGGCCTAGGGAGTATCGACGATCAGTAGCGACAGACGTGTGCATTGGGCCGGGCGGGAGCCCGGCCGTGATGCGCTGCACCACCCTCAAGGCCCCCTCGGCCGAGCACCTCGACCGGCTGGTCGGCTACTACGCCGGCCTCGCCGAGGACCACCAGCGCCGGGACGGCAGGGCCCGGGGGCCGGTCGACTACTACCTCGACCCGAACGAGCCGCCGGGTCGCTGGTGGGGCGCCGGCTGCGCCGGCGTCGGGCTGTCCGGCGAGGACGAGGCCGACCAGCTGGCCCGCATGCCCGTCGCCCGTCACCCGCTCACGGACGCCAAGCTCGGCCGGGGCTACGGCAAGAACTCGGCTCGCAGCTACGACGCCACCTTCTCGACGCCGAAGTCGGTGAGCCTGCTCTGGGGGCTCTCGGCCGACTCGTGGGTGCGGGCCGAGGTCCTCGCCGCCCACGACACGGCGGTGAACGCCGCCCTGTCGTGGCTCGCCGGCCACGGCGCCGTCGCCCGCCGGGGCACCGACGGCGTCCACCAGGTCGACACCCGGGGGCTGACCGCCGCCCTGTTCCGCCAGCACACGAGCCGCACCGCCGACCACCAGCTCCACACCCACGCCCTCATCTGGCCGAAGGTGCAGGACCCGACGGGGAAGTGGCTGGCCCTCGACGCCCGGCTGCTCAAGCGACAGCAGCGCTCGATCGGCTGGCTGTACGACGCCGCCCTGCGCTCGGAGCTAACCGCCCGGCTCGGCATGGCCTGGGGCGAGCTCGAAGGTGGCCGGGCCGACCTCGTCGCCGTGCCCCAGGGCCTGCGCGAGCTGTTCTCGAAGCGCTCGGAGCAGGTCGAGGCCTGCCTGGCCGAGGTGCTGCGGCGCTGGGTGGCCGAGCACGACGGCACCGAGCCCGACCCCCGCACTCTTGCCGCCCTGGAGCGGGACGCCGTCTACAAGAGCCGGCCGACCAAGCCCAAGGTCACTGACGCCGAGACGATGCGGGCCGAGTGGCAGCGGGAGGCCCTCGCCGCCGGCCGCCAGCTGCCCGTCGCCCCTGCCGGACGCCGCCTGCTGCCCGGCCTCGCCGCTCTTGACCGTGAGGCGGTGATCGACGAGGCGTTGCGGCGGGTGGCCTCGGAGGGCTCGACGTGGCTGCAGGCCGACCTCATGCGAGAGGTCGCAACCCTCGTGCCCGCCGGCACTGCGCCCTCGGCCGAGGCCCTCATCGCCCTGGTCGACGATCTCGCCACCGAGGCCGCCGGCCGCTGCACCGAGCTGCACCCCCCGGCGCCGGCGGGCACGCCGTGCCGGGCGGACGGGCGGCCCATCACCGAGGCCGTCATCGACCGCCAGCTCTCCTCGCCGCCTGTGCTCGACCAGGAGCGCCGGCTGCTCGACTGGGCCGAGCGCCAGGTGCGCCGAGGCGGTCAGCCCGGGTGCCTCGTCGACGCCGAGGCCCTCGACGACGAGCAGGCCGCCGCTGCGGCGGCCGTCGCTGGCACGGCGCCGGCGGTGCTGGTGGTCGGCCCGGCGGGCTCGGGCAAGACGAGGATGCTCGCCACGGCCGTCGCCAGCATCCGAGGCCAAGCCGTGCTCGGCGTCGCACCGTCGGGCAAGGCGACCGACGTGCTCGCCGCCGAAGCCGGCTGCCGCTCGGTCACGCTGGCCAAGCTGCTCCTCGAGCACGAGCGCTCCGAGCTGTCGCCCGCCCTGCGACTGCCCCGGGGCTCGACCGTGCTCCTCGACGAAGCCGGCATGGCCTCCACCGACGACCTCGACGCCTCGTCGCCGAGCGAGGTCACCAGCGGCCAACGGTGGCCACCCCTCGGAACGAGGAAGTCCAGCTCAGTGGCCCTATCGGGGCAGGGTGGACAGTGGCGGGAAGGTGTGGATAACCACTCTGCGAGAACTACGGATCAGAAGGTTGGGGGTTCGAGTCCCTCCGAGCGCGCAAGAACCCCACTGGTCTGAAGCAGTATGAGCCTGTGGAGGACTCGCCGGTTCACCCCGATGCGGGCCGCCTGCCCGTACGCGGTCGCCTCAACCGCATTGCAAGCGCCCTGCCCCCATCGGAGCAGAGGCGCCTGTAGCTCAGCATCGCCGCGCGAGATCCGTCCGTCCGCGTACTCGCGGACCCACGACCGACGATCCGCGCGGCCGCCGCGATACAGAACGGCTGAACCAGCGCCCCGACGCCCTTCACGTTCGTGCGCGCCCACGCCAACCGGTACTCGATCTCTGACTGCTAGCCGTTGCCGTGCGGTACGGCCTGCTGCTCCTCGGTGAAGCCCTCGGCCTCGATCCGCTGACGGTCGATCTCAGCGATGCGCGCCGAGCCGCCCAGTGGGAAACCGCCCGCAGCGTCGGCGACAGCAGCTAGATCGGCATCGCCTCGCTCATGTCCGCCGTTCCTGCATCGCCCGGCCGGCACAGACAAGACGAGGACGCTGACGACGGCCGTCGCCAGCCTGCGGGCCCGCGCCGTGCTCGGCGTTGCACCGTCGGGCAAGGCCGCCGACGTCCTCGACGCCACCGTGACCGGGTATCGACCCCTGACCGACGTGATGACGTGCGACGCCAGGGACCGACACGTCCTTGCTGCGGCCGTCCGGGCGAACGCCGGGGCGATCATCACGTTCAGCGTGCGGGACTTCCCTGCGTCGAGCACCGGTCCCTTCGAAGATCGACGTGATCACGCCCGACGTGTTCCTGAACGACCTCCTCGATCTGGCCCCGGGGGCTGTGGTGGACGAGCTCCATCTGCAGGCGGCGGCGAACCGGCGTGCGCCCAGGACCCTGTCGGATCTGCTCGGCGCGCTCGATCGAGCTGGCGCGCGTGGCTTTGCCGACGAGATCCGCCGCAGGGTCTGAGGAACGCTGGATCCCGAGTGCGGTCCGCCGGTCTGCCCCTTGCAGACGCAGGGCGCTTGCCGGACGAGCCGCCTCGGTTGGGTGCCGAGCCGCCGGGGTAGGTGCCAGGGATGACCGAACCACGCACCGCGCTCGTGCTCGCCGCCGATCTGGTGGAGGACATCGAGCTGCTCTACCCCATCCACCGCCTCCGTGAAGAGGGGGTCGAGGTCACGATCGCCGGGCTCAGCGACCAGCCCATCACCGGCAAGAAGGGCCACGGCCCAGTCCCCGTCGACGCCGTCGTCGACGATCTCGACGCAGCCGACTTCGACGCCCTGGTCATCCCCGGCGGGTACGCCCCTGACAAGCTCCGCCAGTCCGAGACCGTGCTCGACCTGGTGAGGGCGTTCGACGCCGCGTCCAAGCCCGTCGCCTTCATCTGTCACGCCGGGTGGGTGCCGATCTCTGCGGGTGTGGTCAAGGGGCGCCGGGCCACCAGCGTCGCCGCCATCAAGGACGACATGGTCAACGCCGGCGCCGATTGGGTCGACGAGGGCTGCGTCGTCGACGGCAACCTCATCTCGGCCCAGGTGCCCGCCGATCTCGGACCGTGGATGAAGGCCCTGCTCGCCGCCCTCTAAGCCCGACCGGGGCCGGTCGCCACGACCGGCACGACCTCAGGGGTGGGGGCGCACCGCCACGGCCACGGTGGGGTCGAGCGGGCCGTGGAGGTGCGGGAACAGCTGGCCCCCCCGAGCCGGCTCCCAGCGCAGATCGTCCCCGAGGGTGTCGGGGTCCAGATCGACGACGACGAGGTCGTCCTGGCCGGCGAAGTGGCGGGCGACGGTCCCAGCCAGCTGCTCGTCGGTGGACAGGTGGATGAAGCCGTCGCGACGGTCATCGTCGGATCCGAGGTAGGTGCCGGCGTCCACCGCCGCCTCCCACTCCTGGCGCCGCAGCACCTTGTGGACCACCCCCGAGCGCATCGGGCCACCCTACGGGGGCAGGTCCGACCGGTCCTCGACGGCGACGAACGTCCATGCCCTCGACGATGTCGACGCGCCGCGGCGCAGCGACGAACGCCCGTCCCCTTGGCGGCGTGGACGAGCCGCGGCCGCCGGAGGCCTGTCGTTCGCGAGACTGCGCGGGCGACGGGGAAGGGCGACATGGGCGACGAGGACGAGTTGGCGGCCACGGGCCACGCCCCGCCGCGTCGTCGGCGCTGGCCGCTGGCTCTGGGCGTCGCCGCTGTCGTCCTGGTCGCCGCCGTCGGGGGGTTCCTCTGGTGGTTCTTCGCCGACGACGCCCCCGACGAGGTCGACCTGGCCGCCACCGTCGACCAGCTCGCCGCCGACCCGTCGACCGCCGACGCGTCCGCCGCAGGACCAGACGCCACCAGCGGAGCAGACGCCACAGCACAGCCCCCCGGGGCCGTCGCCCCCGCCACGCCGGGCTCAGACGATGCGCGGTCCGAGGAGGCCCCGACCCCGGCCACCGCCGACGATCCGTCGCCCGGCCCGTCCGCTGGTGACGACCCGGCTGCCCAGGACGTCGCAGCTGGGGTGGTCGGCGACGGCATCGACGGCACCTGGATGGTCGATACGAACCTCGGCACCTTCGACCTCTCGGACTCGTCGACCGGCAGCTACGTGGGGTTCCGCATCGACGAGGAGCTTCGGGGGATCGGCGCCACCGAGGCCGTGGGCCGCACGGGCAGCGTCGAGGGCACCTTCATCATCGCCGACCAGACGTTGAGGTCCGCCGACGTCACCGCCGACCTGTCCGACCTCGCCACCGACGACTCACGACGCGACGACCGGGCGCGAGGGGCGCTCAACGTCGACGAGCAGCCCGCGGCGACGTTCCGACTCGTCGCGCCGGTCGAGTTGGGTGAGGTCGCGGCGCTCGGTGAACCCGTCGACGCCTTGGCGGCCGGCGAGCTGACCGTCAACGGCGTCACCCAGCCGGTCGAGGTCGACCTCGACGCCCAGCTCGTCGAGGACGTGGTGGTCGTGACCGGGACGACGACGATCCTGCTGTCGGACTTCGACGTGGAGGTGCCTTCGGCTCCGGTGGTGGTGTCGGCATCTGATGAGGCCACCGTCGAGCTTCAGCTGCTGTTCACCCGGGCCGGCTGAGATGGGTCGGTGAGCGTGGCTGAACGCCGGGTCTCGGCGGTCGACAGGGTCGGAGAGATCCTGATGCGCCCCCACCTGCTTCCGTCGTCTCGCTTCGTGGCGATCCTGGTGACCCTGATGGTCGCCGTCGGGCTCGTCGGCGCCCCGACGCCGGCTGGCGCCGATGAGGTCATCGATGAGCTGGAGCGCCGCCGGGCCGAGACCCAGCGTGACGTCGAGGCCGCCGGCACCACCGTGGACGCCCTCGGCGCCGACGTCGGCGAGGCACTCGCCGAGCTCGACCGACTGGCCGCAGCCAGCGAGCGCGCCGACCTGGAGGCTCAGGTCGCTCGGACCATCGCCGACGCAGCGGCACAGGCGGCGGCGTCGTCGTCGGTCTCGGCCGATCTCGCCTCAGAGGCCCTCGGCGGGTTGCGGCAGCGGTTGTCGGCCCTGGCCGTCGAACGCTACGTCGCCGGTCCGGGCGACGGGCTGTTGGCCCGAGTGGTCGAAGGTGACGTCTTCGCCGACGCTCGTCGCGACGTCGTGCTGGCCACCGCCGCAGGTGAGGATCTGAGCGCGGCCGAGGCCGTCGACCTGGCGAGCCAGACCCTCGACGCCCGTCGAGACGCCGCTGCGCTCACCACGACGTTGGCCCAACGGTTGTCAGCGGAGGCGAGCCAGCTCGGCGCAGCGGCCGAGACCGCCGAGGCCGAGTGGTCCGAGTGGGTCGAGTCGCTGCAGGACCGCCTCGACCGTGCCCTGGTCGAGGCCGCCGCCCTCGACCAGCTCGACGCCGGGCTCGCCGCCCAGATCCGCATCCGCGAGATCGAGCTCGCCGAGCAGCTCCGAGCCCGTCAGGCCGCGCTGGCCCGCAGGGCACCGCCACGTCCGTCCGAGACCGTCAAGACCGCAGCGGTGGTCGACGCCACCGAGACCGTGGTCGTCCGAGGTCTGCGGGTGCACCACTCGGTCGCCGCGAACGTCGATGCGATGCTCGCCCACGCCGAGCGCGACGGCATCGTCTTGGGCGGGGGCGGCTGGCGCGACGGCGACGCCCAGTTGCGCCTGCGCCGCTCGCACTGCGGGTCGACCGACTACGACATCTACCAACGCCCCGCCGGGGAGTGCCGTCCCCCGACCGCCCGGCCCGGTCGCTCGATGCACGAACAGGGGCTGGCGTTGGACCTCACCCACCAGGGGCGGGCGATCGTCACCCGCGACGACGACGCCTACCGGTGGCTGGCAGCCAACGCCGCCACCTACGGCTTCTACAACCTGCCGAGCGAGCCCTGGCACTGGTCGACGAACGGCCGGTGACGAGCACCACCCGGCAGAGCCCCCAGGTGGTGCCCGGTCCGGTCCGAGGGGTCCTCCTCGCGCTGGCGGTGTTCCTCGGCGCTGTCGTCGGGTTCGTCGAGGTCGATCGCGTCGGTCACTTGACGGTCGACTCGGTGGCCGGCAACGCTGCCTACTTCACGCTGGCGGTCGGCCTTGCCGCCGTCGTGCCGTTCTCCTTCGCCAGAGCCGGCCGTCGCGGCGTCGGGGTGATGGCCATGGGCCTCGGGATCACGGCGGCGCTGACCCTCGGGGCCTTCGGGCACAACGACAGCTCGACCTCGGCGTTCGTCTTCATCTACTGGTGGCTCCTCGGCCCGGTCGCCGGTGCGGCGGCGGCGGCCGCCTCCCGACGGCGCCATCGGCGCCCTCCGTCGCCAGCGGGTCGCCGGGCCGGCAGCCCAGGACGGGGCTGAACCTCTTCGTGTGATGACGACGTGACCGACATCACAACGACTGCATCGCCTGCAAGCTTGCAGTGAGTGCAGCGAGATGCTGGAGTGGGCGGCATGAGCGCACGGCCTGATCTGCGACAGCGCAAGAAGGCCGAGACCCGCGCCCGCCTGGCCGACGCTGCGCTGTCCCTGGCCCTCGAGCACGGGCCCGCCGCCATCACCGTCGAACAGATCGCCGAGGTGGCCGACGTCTCGCCGCGGACGTTCTTCAACCACTTCGCCAGCAAGGACGACGCCGTCCTCGCCGTCGACCCGGCCGAGAAGGCCGACCTGCTGCGCATCCTGACCGAGCGTGATCCCGACCTCAGCCCGCTCCAGGCGCTACGCAGCGTCGTCATCGAACACCTCACCTCCGAGGCGGCCGGCGGGGCCCGTCTCGTCGCCCGGGCTCGGCTCATCTCGGCCCACCCGTCGCTCGAAGCCGCCCACCTGGCTCACCTGCGCGACATCGAGGACCACCTCGAGGCAGCAGTCGCTGGCCGCCTGGGCACCGACCGCGACAGCGATCCCTACCCGGCCCTGCTCGTGGCCTGCGTGTCGAGTGCCCTGCGGACCGCCATGGCCCACCTCGCCGACACCGGCCGCGATCCCGTCGTGGTCGTGGACGAGATCTTCGACGTGCTCGAGCGGGGTTTCGAGCCCCCCACCCGCTGATCCTTTCGCGAACCGGAGGAGGTGACCTGATGTTGCGAACCCTCGGCCGCAGCGCCCACGATCACCGCGTGGCCGTCGTCGGCGTGTGGGTCGCTGCCCTCGCGCTGTTCGGCGGGGTCAGCGGTGCCCTCGGCAGCGGCTTCGCCAGCGAGTTCAGCCTGCCCGATGACGTCGAGAGCCAACAGGGCTTTGACGTCATCGACGAGGGCTTCGGCGGACGGGGCGCCGGCCAGACGGCCAGCATCGTCTTCGAGGCCACCCAGGGCGTCGAAGATCCCGCAGTCGTGGCGGCGATGACCGACTACCTCGCCGAGGTCGACGCCCTCGCCGACGTGAGCGTCACGAGCCCCTACGAGCCAGCGGGAGGGGCGCAGATCGCCCGGCAGGGACCCAGGGCCGGGGAGGTCGCCTACGCCCAGATCGAGGTGCCCCGCCACATGTCGTTCGAGGAGACGATCGAGCTCGGCAACGAGATGCGTGACCTGGTCCCCGACGTCGACGGGCTGCGGGTCGAGGTCGGCGGCCAGGTGTTCAGCGAGTTCGAGCCGCCCGAGTCAGAGGTGCTGGGCCTGGCCTTCGCCATCGTCATCCTCATCGTGTCGTTCGGCTCGGTGCTGGCGATGGGTCTGCCGATCGGCACCGCCGTGTTCGGCATCGGTGTCGGAGCGTCGCTCGTCACGCTGATGTCGCGGGTCATCGAGATGCCCGACTTCACCCTCACCCTCGGCGTCATGATCGGCCTGGGCGTCGGCATCGACTATGCGCTCTTCATCGTGACCCGGTTCCGTGAGGAGCTGCACGCCGGGCGCCCGGTGCCCGACGCCGTCGCCACGTCGATCGACACGGCCGGCCGGGCCGTGATCTTCGCCGGGACGACCGTGGTGATCTCGCTGCTCGGCATGGTCTTGATGGGCGTGACGTTCATCCGAGGTCTCGGCATCGGGGCCGCCGTCACGGTCGCGATCACGATGGCCGCCTCGATCACGTTGCTGCCGGCGCTCATGGGCTTTGCCGGCGCACGGATCGAGGTGAGCCGCTGGCGGGGCGTCATCGCCGCCGGGCTCGTGTCGCTCACCCTCGTCGGCGTCGGCCTGGGCGTCGACGCCCTGCTGCTCGCCCTGCCGGCGGCGGTCGTGGTGCTGGTGGCGGGCCTGTTCGTCGCCCCGCTGCGCGCCGAGGTGCCCCGGCGGGCACCCAAGCCCCTCGACCAGACGCTGCCCTACCGTTGGAGCCGCTTCGTCCAGGCCCACCCGTGGCCCATGGTCATCGGGGGCACCGCCGTGCTGGCGGCACTGGCGATCCCGGTGCTCGGGCTGCGGCTCGGCTTCGCCGATGAGGGCAACCTCTCGACCGACACGTCGGCCCGTCAGGCCTATGACCTGCTCGCTGAGGGCTTCGGCCCCGGCTACAACGGCCCCCTCATCGTGGCCGCCGAGCTGGCGCCGGGCACGACCCCCGCCGAGCTCGAGCGCGTCGGCGCCGCGCTGGCCGCCGACGAGGGGGTGGCCGCGGTGTCGCCGGTCGCGCCCAACGCACCGGACGCTGCGACAGCCGCGCTCTGGCAGGTCGTCCCGGCCACCTCACCCCAAGACGAGGCCACCTATGGCCTCGTCGAGCGCCTCCGCGACGACGTGTTGGTCAGCGCCACCGACGGCACCGGCATCACCGCGACGGTGACCGGGTCGGTGGCGGCCTCGGTCGACTTCGCCAGCTACCTGGGCGACCGACTGCCGCTGTTCTTCGCGGCCGTGTTGACCCTGTCGTTCCTGTTGCTGATGGCGGTGTTCCGCTCGGTGCTGGTGCCGCTCAAGGCGGTGCTCATGAACCTCATCTCGATCGGCGCCGCCTACGGCGTGGTCGTCGCCGTCTTCCAGTGGGGGTGGGGCAGCTCGCTGCTCGGCATCGAGGCGGCCCCAGTCGAGCCGTTCCTGCCGATGATGCTGTTCGCCATCGTGTTCGGCCTGTCGATGGACTACGAGGTCTTCCTGCTCAGCCGGGTCAAAGAGGAGTACGACCGAGACGGCGACAACGCCCGGGCCGTGTCAGACGGGCTGGCCTCGACGGCCCGGGTGATCACCGCAGCTGCGGCCATCATGGTGTTCATCTTCTCGAGCTTCGTGCTCGAAGATGACCGGGTGATCAAGATGTTCGGCCTCGGGCTGGCGGCCGCCATCGCCCTTGACGCCACCATCGTGCGGATGCTGCTCGTGCCCGCGACGATGGAGCTGCTCGGCGATCGCAACTGGTGGCTGCCCCGCTGGCTCGACCGGATCCTGCCCGGCATCGACGTCGAGGGCAGCTCGTCGCGGCCGACCCCGCCGGCCGCCGACGAGCCCGATCGGGTACCGGTCGCCTGAGCGTCACCCGGCCCCGTGCCACCCGGTCCATCCCGTCCACTCGACGGGCCGCACCAGGAGCGCGCCGGGGGGGCTGGGCGGGGGTCAGGCGTGCAGACGCGCCAGCTGGTCGCGGGCGTCGACCACATCGAAGTAGTCGCGCCACTGGGCGATGCGCCCGTCGCGCACGACGAAGATGCCGAGCACGCGCACCTCGGCCCAGGTGTCGCCGCGACGGAAGCGGTCGGTGCGCTCGTTCATGACCACGTCGCCGTGCGCGGCCTGGTGGTGCACCACCCAGTCGACCTCGTCGATGCCGTCGACGAAGCCGCTGATGACCGAGCGCAGATCGTCGCGCCCGGTGGTGAGCGACATGCCCACGTTCTCGTAGACGACGTCATCAGCGGCGAGGGACACGGCGGCGTCGACGTCTCGGGCGCCCCAGGCGGCGATGAAGGCGTCGACGGTCTCTGCGGGATCCACACCGGGCACCCTAGGGAACCGCAGCGCGCGGCCCGGCCCCTGGTCGCCGGGGCGCCAGCGGGGGCCGCGGGGGCTGCGGGGGCTGGGGGGGCCGCGGCGCCAGCGGGGGCAGCGTCCAGTCGACCGGGTCGAGACCGGCGGCGACGAGCGCCTCGTTGGCTCGTGAGAAGGGGCGGCTGCCGTGGAAGCCCCGGGACGCCGACAGCGGTGAGGGGTGAGCGCTGGTGATGACGGTGTGGCGCGACGTGTCGATGAGCGCCTGCTTGCGCCGGGCGTAGCCGCCCCACAGCACGAACACCACCCGCTCGTCCTTGGCGCTGACCGCCCGGATCACCTGATCGGTGAAGCGCTCCCACCCCTTGTTGGCGTGCGAGCCCGCCTGGCGGGCGCGCACGGTCAGCACGGCGTTCAACAGCAGCACGCCCTGGTGGCCCCAGGCCTCGAGGTTGCCGTGGTCGGGGATCTCGACGCCCAGATCGTCGTGCAGCTCGGCGTGGACGTTGCGCAGCGACGGGGGGACCTCGACCCCTGGGCGCACCGAGAAGCACAGGCCGTGGGCCTGGCCTGGCCCGTGGTAGGGATCCTGGCCGAGCACCAGCACCCTGGTGTGGTCACGGGGGGTGAGGTGCAGCGCAGCGAACACCTCGTCGGGGCGGGGGTAGACCTCGTGGTGGTCCCGTTCGGCGGCGACGAAGCGCTGCAGGTCGGCCCAGTAGGGCTCGGCCAGCTCGCCTCGCAGCACGGGGTTCCAGTCGGTGCGCACGACGAGGTGAACGTAGCCGGCGGTGCTGGGGCCGCCGGCTCGAGCACGCCTCGGTCCATCATCCTCCAGCGCGTCCATCACCCTCGGGCGCGGTCATCCCCCAGCGCCTCGGCCATCCCAGCGTGGGGTCAGCGGTGTGCGCTGCTCAACCCCTCAGGGTCTCGATCAGCTGGGCGTGCAGCGCTTCGGTGGCGGCGGCGACGACGAAGCCGCCGTCGAGCGCGTCGTCACCGTCGACGGTGCTGACCACGGCCCCGGCCGCTTGCAGGATCGGCACCAACGCCATGATGTCGTAGGGGGCGAGACCCGTCTCGACGACCGCGTCGATGAGACCCAGCGCGACCAGGCCGTAGTTCACGCAGTCCCCGCCGTAGCGGACCATCCGACAGGCCCGGCCGACCCTGGCGAACCCGGCGGCCTCGTTCGGGTCGGTGAACATGTCGGGGTGCGTGCACGCCACGACCGCCTCGGCGACACGGGACGTGCCCGAGGTCGACAACGCCCGCCGTGACGGCTCACCGCCGATCTCCGAGGTCGCCCACCCACGCCCGCCTGCGGCCACCCAGGTGTCACCGACGGCAGGCACGTGCATCCACCCGGCCAGCGCCCGCTCCGCGGTGCGCACGCCGACCAGGGTGCCGTAGAGCGGGTTGCCCGTGACGAACGAACGGGTGCCGTCGATGGGGTCGATCCACCACGTCCGTGCCGCACCCGGGTCGCCGCTCGCCCCGGCCTCCTCGCCCACCACCCGGTCCCCGGGGTGGCGCTGGGTGATCGCCGCCCGCAGGTCGGCCTCGACGGCGCGATCAGCGGCGGTCACCGGGTCCCACCCCCGACCGGTGTCCTTGGTCTCGACGGTCACGGGCCGACGGAACCACTCGAGCGAGCGTCGGCTGGCTGCGATCACCGCCACGGTCATCTCGTCGATCTCGCCATCGCCCAGCTCGCCATCGCCAAGCTCGCCATCGCCCAGCTCGCCATCGCCAAGCTCGCCATCGCCCAGCTCGCCATCGCCCAGCTCATCGTCGCCGAGCTTGGCGTCAGGGGGCACCGGGGTGAACGTAGTGCTCGGGCGGGATGGCGCCGACCAGCTCAGGAGGCGTAGAGGCCGCCGAGGAGATCGCCCACCGGGTCCGTCGTGGCCAGATCCTCGCCTGGCGGGTGTGGCCCGCCGGCGTCGCCGCTTGAGGTCGAGCCCGCCACGTGGTGCTCCAAGAGGGGTCGCAGCGGAACGACGAAGCGGCTGAGCTGGCCGTTGCCGTGCCGGTCGCCGGCCCCGAAGCGCTGGACGTGGAACCGCACCGGGTAGGACAGGTGCAGGCGATCGCGGGCCCGGGTGAGGGCCACGTACAGCAGGCGCAGCTCCTCGGCGAGGCCGTCGGGCTCACCGAGGGCCATGTCCGAGGGCAGGTTGCCGTCGGCGAGGTGGATGAGGTGCACCGCTCGCCACTCGAGGCCCTTGGCCGAGTGGATCGTCGAGATGGTCAACCAGTCGTCGTCGAGGTGGGGGTCAGCGGCGAGGTCGGCGGTCGACGATGGCGGGTCGAGGGCGAGATCGGTGAGGAAGCGGTGCCGGGACGGCGATCGGGTGGCCACGGCGCCCAGCTGGGCCAGGTCGGCCATGCGGAGCTCGGGGTGATCGTGGTTGCGGGCGACCAGGCCGTCGAACACCCCGAGCAGCCGGTCGATCTGGACCCCCACCGAGGCCTCGGTGCGGGCGTCGGTGAGCGCAGCCCGAAGGGCCCGGGCTTCCTCTGCTGCTGAGGGCGGCAGGTCGGGTTCGCCGGCGCAGAAGCGGCGCAGCGCCTCGTCGGGGTCGGCGTCGAGGTCACCGACGCCCAGGGCGTCGAGGGTGCGGCGCACCGTCTGGGGACCCACCCCGTCGAGGAGGCGCAACAGGCGATGCCAGGCCAAGGTGTCCGACGGGTTCTCCAGCACCCGCAGCGCGCAGAGCAGGTCCTTCACGTGGGCCGTCTCCAGGAACCTCAGCCCGCCGTACTTGATGAAGGGGATGTCGCGCCGCGCCAGCTCCAGCTCGAGCCCGGCGGAGTGGTGGGCGGTGCGCACGAGGACCGCCTGGTCGCGCAGCGCCAGTCCCTCCTCCCGCAGCGCCAGGATGCGCTCGCACACCGAAGCCGACTGGGCCGTCTCGTCCATGGCTGTCGTCAGCGTCGGAGCCGCCCCGCCACGTCGAGTCGGACACAGGCGCCGATCGAAGGCGCTGGCCCCGGCGGCGAGCACCTCGTTGGCGAGGTCACAGATCGCCGGGGTGCTGCGGTGGTTGCGCTCGAGGGTGACGACGGTGGTTCCAGCGAACCGCTCGGGGAAGCGCCGCAGGTTCTCTGACGTCGCCGCCCGGAAGCCGTAGATGGCCTGGGCGTCGTCGCCGACCACGGTGACCCCGCCGTGACCGGCGGCCATGGCCTCCAACACGTCGGCCTGGATGGGGGAGGTGTCGTGGTACTCGTCGACCAACACGTGGTCGAAGCGGTCGATGACGGCGCGGCCGGCGTCGGTGTGGAGCAGCGCCCGCCAGTGCAGCAACAGGTCGTCGAAGTCGAGCACGCCGAGCGCCCGCTTGCGTTGCGCGTAGGCAGCCATCACCGCACGAACGCCGTCGAGGTGCTCCTCGCACCACGGGTAGGACCTCGTGATGACCTCGGACAGCGGGCTGAGGGTCGTGGCGACCCGTCCGGCGATGGCGGCCAGCGTGTCGCGGGAGGGGAAGCGCCGCCCCCGACCGGCGACGCCCAGCTCGGCGCGCACCCACCCGACGAGCTCGACGGAGTCGCCGGCGTCGAGCACGGTGAACCCGGGCCGCACCCCGATGGCCGCGCCGTGGGATCGCAGCACCTGGGCCGCCACGGCGTGGAAGGTGCCGCCGGGTACGGCGGCAGCGCCCGGGACGAGGCGCCCGGCCCGGTCGCACAGCTCGGCCGCAGCCCGGCGTGAGAACGTGAGCAGCAGGACGCGGTCGGGAGCGGTCCCGGTGGCGACGAGGTCGGCGACCCGAGCGGTGAGGGTGCGGGTCTTGCCGGTGCCGGCCCCGGCGACGATCAGCAGCGGCGATCCCCGATGTTGGACGGCGCGCCGCTGGTCGTCGTCGAGTCCTCTCAGGTGGGGGGCCTCGGCAGCTCGCCCCCCCACGGCGCCGACGACGGGGAACACGCGTTCGACTCTAGACGATCGGAACGGTCGTCCGCTGGGCCGCACACTGCACCGGATGCGAGATGACCGCGATCACGGGTGGCGTTAGGATCGCCACCAGGAGGGACCAGTGGTGCGTCGGCGTCTGCAACCAGGGTCGTTGCGTGCACAGCCCCTCGGCGCGCCCGTACCGGCCGGCGCGTCCGACTGGGTCGGCGAGGATGTCGAGATCGACGTCGACGTCGACGATCGGCGCCGCTCCTACGAACAGGTCTTCCTGTCGGAGTACCAGCCGATGGTCCGCCTGGCCGTGCTGCTGGTCGACGAGCTCGACGTGGCCGAGGAGCTGGTCCAAGACGCCTTCGTCCGTCTGCACCAGCACTGGCGGAGGGTCGATCGTCCGGGCGCCTACCTGCGGACCAGCGTCGTCAACGCGTGCCGCAACGAGCTGCGGCGCCGCCAGCGCGAGCGCCGGGCCCGTCGCCACGACGAGGCCGTCCTCAGCGTCGAGCTCGGGGCCGACGAGCTGCTCGACGCCGTGGCGGCGCTGCCCCCCAAGCGTCGCGCCGCGGTGGTGCTGCGGTATTACGGCGGACTCGACGAGCGCGAGATCGCCGAGACGCTCGGCGTCCGACGCGGCACGGTGAAGAGCCTGCTCTCGCGCGGTCTGGCCGAGTTGCGCCGCACCATCGACCTGGGCTGACCTCGACCTGGGCTGATCCCAGACCTGGGCCGACCCCGGACCTGGGCTGACCTCGGGCCTGGGCTGATCTCGACCTGGGCCGAGCTCGACCTGGGCTGACCTCGGGCCCGTGCCGATGACGGACCGGGGGCGGGTCCGATCCGAGAGATCGGGAACCGGTCGGGGTGTTGCGGTGTCGTTGTGACGTGACCGCAGACGGCGAGGACGATCTCGAGGAGCTCCTCGCCGCCTCGCTGCGCCGTCGCGCCACGGGCGTGTCGGCCTCGCCGTACGCCTACCGCTCGGTCCTGCGGGGTGTCGACCGCCGGCGTCGGCACCGGCGTCGTCGTCGCCTCGGGGCCGTCGCTGCGGCGGCAACGGTGGCGGTGGCCGTGCCGGCGGGCGTTGCGGTCTGGGGCGAGGGCGCCGACACCGACATCGTCCTGGCGCCCGCCGCCGACGGGGTGCTGCCCCGCCTGCAACCCGACGACGTGCCCGCCGGGTTCGACCTCACCGAGATCGTCGAACGTCCCGCCCTGGCAGATCTACAGCCGGTCGAGGACCACGTGCAGGTCCTGCGCCTCGCCGGGCGGGACGACCGCGTCGTGGCCCGCCAGTCGAGCCTGCCCCCCGAACGCCTGGTGCCACCCCAAGACGCCACCGAGGTCGACGTGAACGGCGCCCGCGCCTGGCTGGTGCGTCGAGACGCCAACCGGGCCAGCCTCACCTGGGTCGACGAGCAGACCCAGGTGGTGAGGGAGCTGTACGCCCGGGGGTTGTCCGACGCCGAGCTGTCCGAGCTGGCGACGGTCCTGCGCCGACGCTCTGATGGCCCGGGGTTCGACCTCGACGCCCTGCCCGTCGGGGTGATCGCCACCGACGAGGGTGAGCTGCCCGCCGAGGACGACCTCGGTGACACGCCGCGACGAGACCTGCGCTGGGATCGTGAGGAGGGCGACGGCGTCATCAAGCTGACCGTCCGCGAGGGCTCGGCGCTCGAGCTCGATCTGTTGAGGGCCACCGCGGCCCAGGTCGCCCTGATGCGCATCGGGGGTACCGACCGCCTGCTCGTGACCACCGAGACCGACGAAGGCCCCGAGAACAGCGTGCACTGGAGCGAAGGCGAGGGCGTCGTGGTCGAGGTGAGCGCCACGGGTCTGTCCCGGGGCGAGCTGATCGACTTCGTCGACGAGCTGCGACCGGTGGGAGAGGACGACTGGGCCGGGCTCATCCAGGCGGCCGGGGGCTCGTCGGTGGGGGTCATCCCGCCCGCCGAGGCCGGCGCTGACGCCGACGGCGTCGCCGACGAGGGTCCCGGCTACGCCGTGGAAGGCGTGACCTCAGGGGTGGCCTGGAGGCTGTCGTGGCCGCCGCTCACCGGTGGGGTCGGCGGCGACGGCGGGTCCGCTGACGAGGCGGATCAACCCGGCTCACCCTCTGGCACCGGACCCGACGGCGCCGAAGCGCCGGCGTGCGTGACGCTCACCGTCGGGGCCACCGAGGCCGTGCACTGCCCGGACGGCGATGGGGCCGGTGTCGTCGCCTTCGAAGCGGGCGACCTCGTGGCGCTCGTGGCGATCGCCCCCGGTGACCGCCCCACCGCCTTGGTGACCGCCAACGGCGAGATCGCCTTCGATGCGGCGCTCGGCGAGGTCGCCATCTCGTGGTCGGCCAGCTCGGGCGTCAGCGCCACCGCCACCCTCTCGACGATGGCCGCCGGCCCGGTCGAGGTCGAGATCCGGTCGCCTCGCCCGCTCGACGAGGCGACCGGCGCTGCGATCGCTGTGCCCCGCCCGGGCCGTGACACCCAGCTCGACGGCCCGACCGAGGGGCCCGCCGCCGGGGGGTCCTCGTGACCTCGCCGGCACAAGATCGTTCACCGACGGACAGGGGTGCGGCGAGGGTCAGGGCTCGCCGCTCCGTCGGGGCGAGCCCACGGTCCTGGGATGCGACTCCCTCTCCGCATCCCGGGACCGTGGGCAGATCCTCCACCTGAGGCCGACCTCCCAGCCAGGGACCTGCGGAGCTCGGCTGCGGGTCGTCGGGGCGCCGGAGGCCAGCGGCAGGCCCGGCTCGGCTCAGGCCGCGAGCTGCTCGATGGTGACCGACTCGATGACGACGTCGTCGACCGGGCGGTCCTGGGGTGGCCCGGTCGTCTGCACCTCTGAGATCTCCAACGCGACGTCGAGGCCCTCGGTGACCTGTCCGAGGGGCGAGTAGAGCGGGTCGAGCGCCTCGCCGCCGGGGCCGGTGACGATGAAGAACTGCGAGCCGTTGCTCGACGGATCACCGGTGTTGGCCATGGCGACATCGCCCACCTCGTAGACGGGGCCGCCGTCGGCGGGCGCGTCGGGGGTGGCGCCGGTGAAGTCGTACCCGGGCCCACCGGTGCCGGGCGGGTCGCCCACCGGATCACCGGCCTGGATGACGAAGCCGTCGATCACCCGATGGAACAGCACGCCGTCGTAGAAGCCGTGGCGGGCGAGCACCACGAGGTTGTTGACGCTGACCGGGTCGAGGGCGGGGTCCAGGTCGATCACGATGTCACCGGCGGTGGTGGACAACGTGGCCCGGTAGGTGGCCGCCTCGTCGATGCACGTCGGGGGCGGCTGGGCGAAGACGAGTTGCTGGGGACCGCTCGCATCCTCCGGGGGGCACTCGTCGTTGGCGAACGACGCCCCGGCGGTGGCGTCAGACCCGGGCGCCTCTCGGTCGGCGCCGGCCGCCTCGGGCGCCGGGGTCGGCTCGGTGAGGTCGACGGCCTCGACCTCGGTCACGTCGTCGTCGTCGTCGAACAGGCCGGTGAGGGCGATCAGGGCGAGCACCCCGAGGACGATGACCCCCACGACGATGCCGATGCGGCGTCGACGGGCTGATTCTGAGGCCCGGCGCTCGGCCTCGATGCGCCCCTGACGGGCCTGACGTTGCCGGTCGCGCTTGCTGGTCGCCATACGGCTGGCCAAGGTACCCAAGCCCCCGCCCGGCCGACGTCGCGCCCCCGAAGCCTCAGGCCATCAGGACCAGCACGGCCAGGATGGTCGCCCACACCGCCGCACCCATGACGGCGCCCACCAGGACGCCTCCGACCGCTCGGAGGCCCTCGACCGGCGCCACGTCGACGTCGACGCCGCCAGCTCCCACCGCGCCGACGCCGATGCCGACGGCGGGGGCGATCACCTCGCCCAACCCGCCCCCGATGACCGGTCGCGAGGCGCGGACCAGCTCTGCGGCCGCCCGCTCGCGACGCCGGACCAGGTCAGCGGCGAACGCCACGTTCAACCGTTCGACCAGATCGGTCACGGGGATCCCCAGATCGTGACCGCCGGGCGCGCCGTCGGCTGCCCCCACCGCCGCCACCTGGGTGGTCGTACCGTTCACCACGTCGTCGCTCGTCTCGATCGCCACGGTTGCCCATCGGCGGGGTCCTCGGCGTGATGAGCCTTCGATCGGCGTCATCTGACGGCGGCTGATGACGCCGGCCGTCCACCGGTCGTGGTGTGCCCGGTCGCCCCCGGGCATGCTGGAGCCGTGACATCGTCGCTGATCTGGGACGCCGAACCCGGGCTGCATCGCCCCCTGGTCGTCGTGGCCCTCGCCGGGTGGTTCGACGCCGGCGAGGCAGCGACCGGGGCCGTGGAGTGGCTGCGAGCCGGTCACGACGTCGAGCGGATGGCCGTCATCGACTCCGACGAGCACTTCGACTTCCAACAGCAGCGTCCCGAGGTCGTCATCGACGACGAGGGCCTGCGAGAGATCGCCTGGCCGGTCACCACCGTCGAGCGGGCCGAGGTGCCGAGCGACGCCCGGGACCTCGTCCTCGTCGCCGGGGTCGAACCGCACCTGGCGTGGCGGGCGTTCGTCGATGACCTGATCGAGATCATCGAGGTGTGCGACGCCGGTCTCGTCGTCACCCTCGGCGCCGTCGCGTCAGGCGTCCCCCACAGCCGGGCGCCCAGGGTGACGGGGTCATCCACCGACAGCCGCCTCGCCGGCGCCCTCGGGTTGACCAGGCCGAGCTACGAGGGCGTGACCGGGGTCGTCGGCGTCCTGCACACCGAGCTCGACCGGCGCGACGTCCCGGCGGTGTCGCTGCGGGTCTCGGCTCCGCACTACCTCGGGGGCTCGCCCAACCCCAGGGCGGCACGTTCGCTGCTCGAGCACCTCCAACGGATCACCGGCGTGCGGACCCGGTTCTCCGAGCTCGATGAGGAGGTGGGGGCGTGGGTCGACCGGGTCGACGTGGCGGTGGGCATGGACGACGACGTGCGCGCCTACGTGAACCAGCTCGAGGAGGCCTACGACGCAGAGGTCGAGGCGCTGGCCGAGTCGACCGATCTGGCCGCCGAGCTCGAGCGGTACCTGAAGGAACGAGGCGACTGACGCACGTCGCGCCGTCTGACCCCAGCGGCGGCGGGCGTCGCCACGGTGGGGCGCCGCCGACGGGGCCGTCGCGGCGTCACCGGCGGTTCTCCTCCAACACCGCGTCCGACAAGGTGGGCCACGCCTCAGCGGCCCAGGGCCCGAAGGCCCGGTCGCTCAGGCAGACCAGGGCCAGCTGGGCCTCGGGATCGACCCAGACGAACGTGCCCGAGGCGCCGAAGTGCCCGGCGGTGGCGGGCGAGGCCCGGGTGGCGGTCCAGTGGGGTGACTTGGTGCTCCGCAGCTCGAAGCCGAGGCCCCAGTCGTTGGGGTCCTGGCGCCCGAAGCCGGGTAGCACCCCGCTGAGGCCCGGCAGCTGCACCCGGGTGGCCTCGACCACGGTGTCCTCGGCGAGCACCCGGGCGGGGACCAGCACCTCGTGGGCGACGGCGCCCAGGTCACTCGCCGTGCCCACCCCGGCGAAGGCGGGTGACCCGGCCAGGTGGGTGCTCGACGTGGCGAGGGGCGCCAGGACGGCCTCGGCCAGGTAGGTGCCGACGTCGATGCTCGTGCGCTCCTCGAGGTGCAGGCCGAGGACGTCGTAGCCGGCGTTGGAGTAGGTGCGGCGCTGCCCGGGGGCGGCGAGCACCTCGCCCTCGGGTGAGAGGCCCGACGCGTGGCAGAGCAGGTGCCGCACGGTCGAGCCCGGCGGGCCGGCGACGCCGTCGAGGTCGATGACCCCCTCCTCGACGCCGACCAGCACCGCCATCGCCGTCAGCAGCTTGGTCACCGAGGCCAGCTCGAAGGGCTCGTCGACCGGTCCCCGTCGATCGAGGGGGCCGTCGACGCCGACGACGACCGCTGCGACCCGGTCGACCTCCCAGCCGTCGATCAGCTCGAGCGCTCCCACGACGACGATGCTCCCATGCCCGCCCGCAGGCGACCCGGACCGTCCGTGGGCACAGGCCGACGCACCGGCGCCGGCGCCCGCAGCCCACCGGGGCGCCGGTCGTTGCACCGGTAGCGTGGCCGGTCGTGTCTTCGAGCTTCGGCACGCTGTGGCGGGTCACCACCTTCGGGGAGTCCCACGGTGGCGGTGTCGGCGTGGTCGTCGACGGCTGCCCGCCGCGCCTCGCCGTCGACGTCACCGAGGTGCAGGCCGAGCTCGACCGGCGGCGTCCCGGACAGAGCCGTCTGACGACCCAACGCCGAGAAGCCGATCGGGTGCGGATCCTCTCCGGGGTGTTCGAGGGCCGCACGACCGGGTCGCCGGTCACCATGGTCGTGGACAACACCGACGCCCGACCGGGGGCCTACGAGCACCTCGCCGAGCTGTACCGGCCGAGCCACGCCGACTGGACCTATGAGGCCAAGTACGGGTTCCGGGCCTGGGCGGGAGGGGGACGGGCCTCGGCGCGCGAGACGGTGGGACGGGTGGCGGCCGGAGCGCTGGCCCGCCAGCTCCTGGCCGCCGGGATCGGCGACGAGCTCGAGGTCATCGCCTGGGTGTCCTCGGTGCACGACGTCGACGCCGACGTCGACGCCGCCGCGGTCACCCGAGACCTGGTCGAGGCCTCACCGACGCGCTGCCCCGACCCTGACGCCGCCCGGTCGATCGTGGCCGCCATCGACGCCGCCCGGCGCGACGGTGACAGCGTCGGTGGGGTGGTGACCTGCGTCGGCCGGGGCGTCCCGGCCGGGCTCGGCGACCCGGTGTTCGACAAGCTCGACGCCCGTCTGGCCGCCGGGATGATGTCGTTGCCGGCGGTCAAGGGCGTCGAGATCGGCTCGGGCTTCGCCGGCACCCGGCTGCGGGGATCCGAGCACAACGACCCGTTCGTCGCCGGCTCCGACGGGACCCCCGTCACGACGTCGAACCGCTCGGGCGGGGTGCAGGGCGGCATCTCCAACGGGGCCGAGATCGTCGTCCGGGTGGCTTTCAAGCCCACGGCCACCATCAACGCCACCCAGCGCACCGTGACCCGCGGGGGGGACGAGGTCGATCTCGAGGCCACCGGTCGCCACGATCCCTGCGTGGTGCCCCGGGCTGTGCCGCTGGTCGAGGCGATGGCCCTGTGCGTGCTCGCTGACGCCTGGCTCTGTCAGAGGTCGGTCGACGTGTTGCCCCGCACCGACCGCGACCGCTGAGATCCCGCCGGCTCGACGGCGAGACGCTCGCCCTGCGCGGACGACCCCGTCGGGCCGAGACCGGGCGCACCCCGTCAGACCGAGCGCACGTCCACCCCGTTGCCGGCCGAGCGCAGCGCCTCGACCAAGGCGGCGGTGTGCTCGGCGTCTCGGGTCTCGACGACGAGCTCGAGATCGACCCGCCGGGCGGGGACGTCGGTGAGGAGGCGGTGGTGGGAGACCTCCACGACGTCAGCGCCGTGGTCTGAGACCGTGCGGGTCACCCCGGCGAGGCTGCCGGGCACGTCGTCGGCCTCGACCCGCAGGCGCGTCAACCGGCCCGCCCGGACCAGGTCGCGCAGCAGCACCGATGCGAGCAGCCGGGCGTCGATGCTGCCGCCGCTCAACACGACGCAGACCCGACGCCCGGCGAAGCGGTCACGGTGCTCGATCAACGCAGCGAGCGATGCTGCGCCGGCACCTTCGGCGACGGTCTTCTCGATGTCGACGTAGAGGGCGATGGCCCGCTCGATCGAGGTCTCCTCCACCGAGATCAGATCGCTGATGCAGGCGTCGATGATCTGGGCGTTGAGCACCCCGGGCTGCTTCACCGCGATGCCGTCGGCCAGGGTCGGGCCGCTCGCTGGCTCGCCCTCGGCCGACACCTCGGGGTGGCGGCGGCGCACCGCGGCGTCGTAGCGACGGGTCTGCACGCCGATGACCTCACATCCCGGGCGCCGTGCGGCCAGGGCGACGCCCATCCCGGCGGCCAGCCCCCCGCCGCCGACGGGCACCACCACGGCGTCGAGCTCACCGGCCTGGCGGGCGATCTCCAGCCCGCAGGTGCCCTGGCCTGCGATGATCAGCGGGTCGTCGAAGGGGTGGACCAGGGTCAGGCCCCGCTCGGCCAGCAGCGCCTCGGTCACCGCGACGCAGGCGGCGAGATCGGCCCCGGCCTGCACGACCTCGGCGCCGAGGGCGCGGGTGTTGCGCACCTTGGCGTAGGGGGTGGTGCCGGGCATCACGATGGTGGCGGGCACCCCGAGGCGAGCGGCGTGGTGGGCGACGCCCTGGGCGTGGTTGCCCGCCGACAAGGCGATCACGCCCCGCGCTCGCTCATCGGCGTCGAGATCGAGGAGACGTCGCAGCGAGCCCCGGTCCTTGAACGACCCGGTGAACTGCAGGTTCTCGAACTTGACCCACACCTCGGCCCCGGTGATCGCCGACAAGGTCTCGGAGCGGCGACACGGCGTGCGGACGATGCCGCCCTCGATGAGCCGGTCGGCCGCCTCGAGGTCCTCGATCGTCACCGGGGTCACCCGATGAGTAGATCACGGCCGTCGGTCGCCGCCCCCAGCTCCGGGGCGCCGGTGCGACTGGGGCAGGCTGGTCGGGTGAGCGAGGACGTGCTGGGCCGGCTGCGACGCCTGGAGGGCCTGAAGTGGTCGCGCGACGGGCCCGACGTCGTGCCGTGCTGGGTGGCCGACATGGACCTCGGCGTGCCCCCGGCGGTGAGCGAGGTGCTGCGGCGCTTGGTCGACGCCGGTGACCTGGGCTACGGGCCCAAGCTCGGCCCGGTCGTCGCCGAGGCGTTCTGCGAGCGCCAGGAGCGGCTGCACGGGTGGGCGCCTGACCCCACGACGGTCCGGGTGCTCGACGACGTCGTCCAGGGGATCGAGGTGGCGCTGTGGACCGGGACCGCTCCGGGCGACGGCGTCGTCATCCACCCGCCGGTGTACCCGCCGTTCGCCGCGGCGGTGCGCCAGACGGGGCGCCGCCTGATCGAGCACCCGATGGTCTTCGACGGGACCCGCTTCGTCTGGGATCCTGCGGCCTGGGAGCCGGTGGCGGCCGAGGTGCCGAGGGCGGTGGTGCTGTGCAACCCCCACAACCCGACCGGGCGGGTGTTCGACTCCGACGAGCTCGAACGGCTCGGCGAGTGGGTCCTGCGCCACGACCTGTTCGTGGTGAGCGACGAGATCCACGCGGACCTCGTCCACCCCGGGCACCGGCACGTGCCCTTCGCCTCGCTGTCTGATGAGCTGGCCCGCCGCACCGTGACCCTGTCGTCGGCGTCGAAGTCCCACAACCTCGCCGGTCTGCGCTGCGCGGTCGCCGTGGTCGGCGCGCAGGCCGTGCGCGATGGCCTGGCCGCCCTGCCGCCCCACGTGCCCGGCGCCTCCAACGTGTTGGGGCTCCGGGCCACGCTGGCGGCGTGGCGCGACGGCGGGGGGTGGCTGGATGACACCCGGCGGGTCCTCACCGCCAACCGGGACCGGCTCTTCGAGCGCTTCGCCGCCGAGGCTCCCGGCGTCGGGGGTGTCGCCGCGGAGGGGACCTACCTGGTCTGGCTCGACGTCAGCTCACAGGGCCTCGGCGATCGACCCGCCGAGCGGTTGCGCACCCGCCACGGCGTGGCCCCGAGCGAGGGCGCCGACTTCGGCACCGGCGGCCAGGGGTGGATCAGGGTCAACGTGGCGACGCCGCCCCCGGTGCTCGAGATCGTCCTCGACCGCCTCATCGCCGCCTTCGATCCCTGAGCCACGGGAACGGCAGCGCCAGACGACGGCCGCGGGCGGCTCGCAGGGCTCAGGTGGCGGTGCGGTCGTCGCCACGCCGGGAGGTGCCCGCGCCGAAGGACCGGTGGCCCACCGCAGCGACGTCCCGGTCAGCGGCGCCCCACCCGAACGACCCGCCGTCACCGGCCCCGTCGCCGTCGCTGCCGGGGCGGCCGGGGCTGAGGTGGGGGCCGGCGTCGTCATCGGGCGAGGTCTCGTCGCCGTGGATGGCCATGCGACGCAGCACCAGCGGGTACCCGACGGTCACCACGGCGGCGAAGAGGAACCACTGCACGGCGTAGCCCAGGTGCGGGCCGTCGTCGAGGACGGGCGGATCGAGGGGGATGGGTTCCGCGATGCCGGCGGCGCCGCCGACGGGGACGTCACCGACGAGCTCGACGAAGAACGGCAGGAGGTCGAGATCGGTCTGGCGGTCGAGGCGCTCGACGTCGACCCGTGATACCACGTCGAGCACGCCCTCGTCGGGGTCACGGGCGCCGATGCCGCGACGCACCTGGGTGGGTCGGACCCGTCCGGTGATCTCGACCTCACCCGCCGGGGGGGATCCCTCGACGATGCGCCCGTCGTCGACCGCACCGGTGGACACCCAGCCCCTCATCACGACCAGGCCCGCTCCGTCGCCGAGTCGCAGCGGGGTGAGCACGTGGAAGCCTGGTGCCCCGTTGCGGGCCCGGCTGCGGACGAGCACCTCCTCATCGGGCACGTAGGTGCCGGTCGCTTCGACGAGCTGCCACTCGTCGAGGCCGGCGGCGTCGGCGGCGTCGTCGACCGCCACCGGGGGGGCGTCGGCGACGGCTTCGACCGCGGCGTTGACCTCACGCCGCTCGTCGAGGCGGCGCAGCTGCCACAGACCGAAGGCGACGAAGGCGATGACGGCGGCCAGCGCCAGGGCGTGGCCGGCGAGCCACCTCGGCCGCAAGGCGAACCGGTACACGTCGCCCAACCTACCGGCGGTCGGCGCCCCGGCCCCGGGCGACGCCCCCTCCCGGTCTCAGGTGGCGGCGGGGCCGCCGGCTGAGGCCCCGGCCCCGACGACGTGGGCGACACCTGTCCCGGTGAGCGCAGCGTCACAGTTCGCCGGGACCCACGCAGCGCGGCCCTTGGGGACGGTCAGCGGCCCGTCGGCGGCCCGGTCCACGACGACCTTGCCGTCGGTCACGATCACGATCCGGGGACCGGGTGCCAGAGGCTCCGGCGACCGCCCGTCGAGCTCGACCCGGGTCAGCGACATGTCGGCGACGGGGACGTCGTAGGTGTGGCGGGACCCCGCCGGCGTCTGCACCGGGGTGTCGCGGGGGGCGCCGGCGACCACCTCGACCAGCTCGTCCACGTCGACGTGCTTGGTGGTGAGCCCCCCGCGGATCACGTTGTCGCTGCTGGCCATCACCTCGACGCCGGCGCCGTGGAGGTAGGCGTGGACGTTGCCCGGCCCGAGGAACAGCGCCTGGCCCGGTTCGAGCACGACGTGGTCGAGCAGCAGGGCGGCGAGCACCCCAGGGTCACGGGGATGGTCCTGGCCGAGGGTCACGAGCCAGCGGACGGCGCCGGCGGAGCGTGCCCCGGCGGCGCGATCGTCGTGGTCGCTGTCGAGCGCTCGGCGTCCTGCCTCGACCAGCCCCGCCACGAGGCGAGCGACGGTGGCGGGATCGTCGCGCAAGAAGCCGGCCAGCGCAGCGGTCGTCACCTCGGCCTCAGGTCGGTCGCCCGGCGCCAGCCGCTCGGAGATCTCGGCTGCGACCGGTCCGCCCAGCCCTGCGAGCAGCTCGATGGTCTCTGCGACCGGGCGGAACCCGCAGAGCGCGTCGAACCGGGTGAGGGCGCAGATCAGCTCGGGCTTGTGACCCGGGTCGGCATAGACCCGTGCCGGGTCGTCTCGGGGGATGCCGGCGGCCTCCTCCCGGTCGAAGCCCCGCCGGGCCTGCTCGGCCGAGGGGTGGGTCTGGATCGACAGGGGCCGGGCCGCGGCCAGGATCTTGGCGAGGAACGGCAGCTCGCCGAAGCGCTCGGCCGCCGGTGCACCGAGCGAGGCGGCGGGATCGTCGGCGATGACCTCGGCGAGGGGGCGTCCGCTGGCCTCCAGGGTGCTCGGGCCCCGGGGGTGGGTGCCCAGCCACCACTCGGCCTCGGGGCGTCCGGTCGGCGCGCGCCCTTGCAGGTCGGGGAGGAAGCGCTCGTCCCCCCAGTCGTAGTGCTGGATCGCGCCGGTCAGCAGCCCCATCTCCCCAGTCTCGTCGTTCCCACGCCGGCTGACGCCCCGCTCCTCGCGCAGGCCGGCTGACGCCTCTGGTCCCGTGCGCACGTCGGCGTCGCCTACCCCCGGCTGTGGACCCGCCCCTAGCGTGGGCTGCCGTGTCGACCGGCCTGATGTGGTTCCGACGCGACTTCAGGGTCGACGACAACCCGGCCCTCGATGCCGCGACCGCCGCCCACGACGAGGTCGTGGCCTGCTTCGTGGTCGACCCCGTGCCCAGGGGCACCGCCGGTCCGATGCGCTGGCGTCAGCTCGTCGGCTTCCTGGGGGCGCTGGACGACGAGCTCGCGGAACGCGGCGGGCGCCTGGTCATCGTCGAGGGCGACCCGGCCGAGAAGGTGCCGCGGCTCGTCCGGGAGCTCGGGGCCGAGACGGTGCACATCAGCGCCGACGCCACGCCCTACAGCCGCCGGCGCGACGACGCCGTCGCCTCCCGCCTCGCCGACCAGGGTGTGGGTCTGGAGGGCGTGTGGAGCAACCTCGTGCACCCACCCGGCACGGTGCTGACCACCAAGGGGGGGCTGTCGAGGGTCTTCACCCCGTTCCACCGCACCTGGTCGGCGACTGCTGTGCCCTCGTTCGACGGACCGGGCGACGGTCGTCTGGTCGCCCCCGACGCCGTGGGCGGCGCCCTGCCCACCGCCGACGGGCCCCCACCGCTGGACCCCTCCGCTGCGGCGGTGGCCGCCCGGGTCGAGGACTTCGCCGGACGCGTCGAGCGCTACCCCGACGAGCGCGACCGGCTCGATCTGGGCGTCACGTCGGGCCTGTCGGTCGATCTGCGCTGGGGCGCGGTCTCGCCCCACTCCTTGGTCCGGCGCTTCGGCGGGGTCGAGGGGGGCGGGGCGTTCGTCCGCCAGATCGCCTGGCGGGATTGGTACGCCCACACCCTGTTCGAGCGTCCCGACATGGCCGATCGGGCGCTGCGAGACGGCTTCGACGACATCGCCTGGCGCAACGAGCCCGGCGAGATCGACGCCTGGTACGAGGGTCGCACCGGCTACCCGATCGTCGACGCTGCGATGCGCGAGCTGCTCGAGACCGGCACGGTGCACAACCGGGCGCGCCTGATCGCCGGGTCGTTCCTGATCAAGGACCTGCTGGTCGACTGGCGCATCGGCGAGCGGTGGTACCGCCATCACCTCATCGACCTCGACCTCGCCTCCAACAGCGGCAACTGGCGGTGGGTGGCGGGCACCGGGGCCGACGCCGCGCCGTACTTCCGCATCATGAACCCGCTCACCCAGAGCCGCCGGTTCGACCCGACCGGCACCTACCTGCGCCGCTACCTGCCCGAGCTCGCCGGCCTCGACGATGATGCCATCCACTGGCCCATCGACGCCGGCCCCCTCGCCCTGGCCGCCGCCGGCGTCGAGCTGGGCGTGGACTACCCCTACCCGATCGTCGACCACGCCGAGGCCCGGCAGCGGTGCCTGAGCGCCTACGGCGCGACCGACTGATTCACGCTCCGACCTGTGCCGGCAGATCGGTCACCCCGACGTCGGCGGCCATCAGGAACGGCCGCAGGTGCAGGTGGAACAGCAGCTCCTCGCCACGCTCGTCGCCCCCGGCCAACTCGGCGGTGATGACCTGGGCCACGCACTGGTGCAACAGGCAGGCCCGCAGGTCCTCCCAGCACCGATCGAGGGAGTACCCGTCGACGCCGAGACCCGTGATGGCGTCGTGGTAGCGGCCGACCAGCTGGTCCTGGTGGGCGCGACGCACCTCGGGGGTGAGCGACGCGCCCAACAGGTTGGCGACGTCCCAGACACCGACGTGGCGGGTGCAGAGCTGGAAGTCCAGCACGCAGATGTCGCCCCCGCTGCCGCCGAACAGGTAGTTCTCGGCCCGGCAGTCGGTGTGGGTGAAGGTGGTGTTGCCCCGTGCGGCCTGCCAGTCGAGGTACTCGGGGTACGGGCCCATCACCAGGCGACCGACGGCGTCGAGGGTGTCGCTGTCGATCTGATCGCCGTAGCGCTCGACGAACGGTGGCCACCGCACCTGGGCCATGGCGTGACCGGCCTTGTACAGCGGGTTGTTCATCGGGGGCAGCCACGCCCAGGTGTCGAGCGCTTCGTCGTTCCAGTAGCGGGCGTGCAGGCGGGCCACGGTGTCGAGGATGGCCTCGGTGTCTGAGAGCGAGAGCCCGCTGATCTGGTCGGGGCACCGGGCATCGGTGATCTCCTCCATCACGACGACCATCTGTGCGCCGGTGGCGTCGATCTCGGCGTGATAGCCCTTGGGGACCCTCAAGACGCCCTCGAGGGACTCGGCGACCCCCTGGTAGAAGCGCACCTCCCGCTCGTAGAAGCCCATCGCCTGGCAGAGCGCGACGTTCTCGGGCGCCGGTGAGGTGGTCTTGACGATGAACCCCCCGGGGCCCTCGGCGCCGGCAGCGTACGTCGGGCGCACCCGCGACACCCGGGCGAGGATGCCAACACCGGTGGCCACGTCGTCGACGGTGACGTCGGTGATCTCACCGACGTCCTGGCCCGTCACGGCGTTGAGCCAGTCGGGGGTGATCTCGGTGACGTCGGCCGGGATGCTCGCCATCGGCGCTCCTCGTCTCGCTGGTGGGCAGGGATGCTCGCAGGCGCCGGGCCCGAGGGGCCACCGTCGTCGGTCGGTGTCGCTCGTGCCGGGCGGTCGCGCTCAGGTGTCGGGGGCGCCGGCTCAGGTGTGGGGGGGCGGCGGCTCAGGTGTCGGGGACGGCGGCTCGGACCTGGGCCTGCAGGCGCCGAACGAGGGCTTCCATGCCGTCGAGGCGTTGAGGGGTGACCACCCGGTCGAGGTGCAGGTGGCGGTGCAGGTCGACGGGCACGGCCAGCACCTCGGCGGGCGTGGCGCCGGCCAGGCCCTCGACGACGACGGCGGCGAAGCCGCGGGTGGTCGGCGCCTCGGGGGGGCAGGACACGTGGACGTGCACGGTCGACGCCGCGACGTCGACCTCAGCGATGACGCGCACTGGCGCCTGGCACTCGACGACCGGTTCCATCGCCGTCACCTCGAGGCCCTCGGGCAGCGGGGGGAGACGACGGGCGTGATCGTGCAGGGCGGGCACCAGCAGGTCCTCGGGGGCGGCCCTGAACGCCTTGACCAGACCGGTGAGGGCCTCGGGGGGACGGGTGGCGGTCATCGGTCGACCCGGCGTCTCATGCGCACAGCGACCACCCCCTCGAGGCTCGGTCGGGTGCTCATCGCCTCGCCAGGCGCTCACGGTGGGCGATGGTCACCTCGGCGGTGCCGGGGGGCGCCTCGATGCCGAGCACCGCGCAGTAGAAGGCGTACTCGCCCCCGATCGCCCGCTCGATCGCCTCGCCGGACCTGAAGCCGTGGCCCTCTCCCTCGAACAGCAGGTAGGCGTGGGGCACCTCGTGCTCGTCGAGGGCAGCGACCACGGCGTCGGCCTGGTTGCGGGGCACGACGGGGTCCTCGGTGCCCTGCAGCACGATCATCGGGGTGCGGAGCTGGTCGACGTGGTGGATCGGCGAGCGCTGCCGGTAGAGCCCGGCGGCCTGGGGCCACGGACCGACGAGGCCATCCAGGTAGCGGGCCTCGAAGCGGTGGGTGTCTGACGCCAACAGCGCGAGATCGGCCACGCCGTAGAGGCTGGCCCCAGCGGCGAAGATCACCGGCGCGGCCGCGAACGCCTCCTGTCCGTCGGTCGCCCCGCCATCTTCGGCTCCGCCGTCACGCCGGTCACCGGCCCCGCCGTCGGCCACGAGGGCGGCCAGCGTGGTGAACCCCCCGGCGCTGCCGCCACGGATCACCACCCGCGCCGGGTCGACGCGCCCGATCGCGCCGAGGTGACGAGCCGCGGCCCGGCAATCCTCGACGTCGACGACGCCCCAGGCCCCGGCGAGCAGACGGCGGTACGCCCGGCCGAAGCCGGTGGACCCGCCGTAGTTCACGTCGACGACGGCAAAGCCCCGGGTGGTCCAGAACGCGACCTGCTCTGACCAGGCGGGGGTGGTGGCCGAGGTCGGACCGCCGTGGCTCATCACCACGAGCGGCGGTCGCTCGTCATCGGGGCCCCGGGTGGTGGCGCTCGCCGGCGGGTAGAAGAAGGCGTGCGTGCGCCGGCCGCCGTGTGAGGCCAGCTCGAGGGCTTCGGGCATCGAGATGTCGCCTGGCTCGGGGGTGACGTCCACCGACGATCGCAGCACCGTGAACGCGCCGCTCGCCGGGTCGACCTCAGCGACGCACGCCGGTTGCCGGGGACCCGCGCCCAAGACGACGATCGTGCCCTTGGCGGTGGTGCGAACGCAGTCGACGTCGGCGAGGGGGGTCTCGATCTCGCGCCGGCCGTCTGGGCCGAGGACCCCGAGGTGCCCGACGCCCCGATCGATCCAGGCGACGGCCCGGCCCCCGCCCGGGAGGCGGGCGTGCAGCGGACGTCCGAAGATCCAGTGCGCCAGAGCGTGCTCGACCTCGCCCCCGGCAACGGTCACGCCGTCGCGCACGAGGTTCCACCAACCGCTGCGATCACTCACCCACCACAGGGCGCCGGCGGCGTCGAGGTCGGGATCGCTGATCGACTCGTCGGGCCCGCCGGCGACGTGGGTGGGCGGCCCGGGGGTGCCCTCGGCGCCGAGATCGACCACCCACAGGTCGCTGCCGTCCCAGGGCATCCTCGGTGCGTCCCACGTGACGAAGGCCAGCCGCTGGCCGTCGGGCGACACCCGGGGCGACGTGCAGAAGTCGTGGCCCGAGGCCAACACCTGCGGCGAGGCGCCGTCGCCGGCGTCGCCGCCGTCGAGGCCGACCGACACGATCTCGTCGTGGCCGGTGTGGTCGTCGGAGAGGACCTCTCGGACGCAGACGATCCGTCGGCCGTCGGGGGTGACGACGCCATCGGCGTGCCGCCACCGCCGGCCCGGCGGCGGGGTGGGCGTCAGCCTGAGGGGACCGTCCTCACCGAGCAACCACAGGGCCTGGTCGGCCTGGCGGCTGATCACCGGGCCGACGGGCGTCGGGGTCCAGGCCCCGCCTCCGTACTCGTGGGCGGTGCTGCGCACCGACCAGTCCGGCGGGGCCGGTTCCACCAACGAGCCGTCGGGCGAGCGCAGGACCAGGACCGAGCGCCCGCCCTCGGCGGGCCGGCCCTCGACCCAGCCGATGGTGTCGCCATCGACGCGCAGATCGGCGAGCCGGCGGCGTCCTGCGCTCAGCGCAGAAGGAGCCAGCGATGACGGCCAGGCGCCGAAGGGCCGCACCCGTTTCCTCGTGGCGCTCATGTCAGACGTCCCTGCTGACCCAGCCCCGGAGCGTCGTCCCCGCTGGGGTCGCCGCTGGGGCTCATGCCAGACGTCCCTGCTGGCCCATCGCCGGGGCGTCGTCGCCGTCGTCGCCGCCTCGGGGCTCGTCGTCGCCGTCGGTGCCGCCTCGGGGCTCGTCGTCGCGGCCGGCTCGATCGTCGCCACCGTCGTCGGCAGGTGCGTCGGCCGCGTCGAGGTGGTCTGGTCCGGGACCGCCCGGTGACGACGACATGGCGAGATCGGCCACGACCCGCTCGACGTCGGTGCGGGCGGTCAGGATGCGGCCCCGGCAGAGGCGGATGAGCGCAGCCGCCCGTTCGACGTCGACGGCGAGCCGGTCGACGTCGACGTCGTCGTCTTCGAGGCGAGCGAGGATGGTCTCGAGCTCGGTCAGGGCCTCGGAGTACCCGATCTCGGCGTCGCGACCGTCACCGGAGGGGCCCGTCTCGTCGGTGGGTCGGGGTGGGCTCACGTCGCCTCCTGGGGCCGTGGTGGCCGGCGGTCGGTGCCCACCGAGACATGGTGCGGACGCAGGCGGCGGGTGGCCTCGACCGCCACGTCGGCGGTGCCGTCGGCCAGGCGGATCACCGCCGGGCCCCCGACGGTCAGGCCGTCGACCGACCGCACGGCGCAGCCGTCGTGCTCGACGATGGCGAAGCCCCGGGCCATGACCCGCTCGGGATGCGCCGACCGCACGACGCGTTCGTGGGCGTCGATGCGTCCGGCGGCCCCGGCGAGGCGTCGGCGTGGCGCCGCGACGAGGCGATCGGCGGCGGCGTCCAGACGGGTCTGCTCGGCCCGCAGGTGCACGCGGGCCAGCACGGCGGTGCGCTCGCCTGCTCGGGTCAAGGTGGTGTCGGCCCGGCGCACCGAGCGGGTGGCATCGGCGTGCAGGCGTCGTTCGTCAGCCGCCAGGCGGTCGAGCCCGGCGGCCACGGTGCCCGAGGTGGCGACCCGCAGCCGGGCCGCGCCTCGGCCGAGACCCCGGTCGGCTCGGCTCAGACGGGCGCTCGCCCGTCCTGCCAACGCCGCCCACGACTGATCGAGGGCGTCGAGGTAGGAGCGGACCCGCTCGACGACCAGCGCCGCCGCTGCGGTGGGGGTGGGACAGGCGCGGTGGGCGACCTCGTCGGTGACGGCACGGTCGATCTCGTGGCCGACCCCGGTGACGACAGGGACGCCCGCGGCCGCGACCGCCCGGGCCACCGCCTCGGCGTCGAAGGCCACCAGATCGGTGCGTGATCCTCCGCCTCGCACCAACAGCACGACGTCGACCTCGGCCGCCTCGACCGCGCTCAGCCCGGCGACCAGCGAGGCGACGGCGTCGGCGCCCTGGACGCGGGAGTCGGCGAGCACGACGTCGAACCCGAACCCCGACGCCCGCAGCTGGTGCATCACGTCGTTGGCCGCCGCGCTGTCGTCGCTGGTGACCAGACCCACCCGCAGGGGCACGAGCGGGAGGGGACGGCGAGCGTTGGCCACATCGAGCCCCTCGGCTCGCAGCCGGCGCAGCACCAGCTCGCGGTCGGCGGCGAGGCGGCCCAGGGTGTGGCGGGGATCGATGGCCTCCATCACGAGCTGCACCCGGGCCTGGGGCGGGTAGTAGCCGACCCGGCCCCGGATGCGCACCTCCACCCCGTCGGCCAGGCGCAGATCGCCGACCTTGCGCAGCACCGCCTCGACGCCCCGCCGGTGGCGGTTGAACAACGTGACCGGGATCTTGGGCGGGGCGCTGGTAGCGGCGTCGGGTTCGACCAGATCGAAGTAGGCGTGGCCGCCCGGAGCGACGCGATACCCCTGGATCTCGCCCCGCACCCACAGCTGGTCGGGGAAGGCGATGGCGAGCACCTCGTGCACGCCCTCACAGATCTCGGCCACCGCCCACGTCCGAACCGCCATCAGGTGCCCCAGTCTGGCTCGGGGGTGTCGCGCGCGTCGGCCGACCCCCGAGGTCAGCCCGTCGTCACGCCCTCGGGCTCACCCGCCAGGGTGCGGTGCAGGTCGGCGTAGAGGCCCCCGGCGTCGACGAGCTCGTCGTGGGTGCCCCGTTCGACGATCTCTCCCTCGCTCACCACCACGATCTCGTCCGCGGCGCGCACCGTCGACAGCCGGTGGGCGATCACCAGGGACGTCCGCCCCGTCAGGGCCTCGGCCAGCGCGTCCTGGATGAGGGCCTCGTTCTCGGCGTCGAGGTGGCTGGTGGCCTCGTCGAGGATGACCACGCTCGGGTCCTTCAACAGCAACCGGGCGATGGCCAGGCGCTGCTTCTCGCCGCCCGACAGCCGGTACCCGCGCTCGCCGACCACCGTGTCGTAGCCGTCGGGCAGCGCAGCGATGACGTCGTGGATGCGGGCGGCCCGACACGCTCGCTCGATGTCGGCCGCGCTGGCCTCGGGGCGGGCGTAGGACAGGTTGGCCGCCACGGTCTCGTGGAACAGGTGAGCGTCTTGGGGTACGACGCCCACCGCTCGACGCAGCGACTCCTGGGTCAGGTCCCGCACGTCGTGGCCGTCGATGCGCACCTCGCCCGAGTCGACGTCGTACAGCCGGGTCACCAGCGAAGCGATCGTGGACTTGCCCGCCCCCGAGGGTCCGACGAGGGCCACCATGGATCCGGCGGGGGCGTGCAGGTCGACGCCGTGGAGGACCTCGTCGTCGCGCACGGTGACAGCGTTGCGGGTGGTGATGACCGCCCCCTCGGCCGACGGGTAGGAGAACCGCACGTCACGCAGCTCGACCTCGCCGCGTGGGTCGGCCAGCTCGACGGCGCCGTCGCGGTCGTTGATCACCGTCGGCCGGTCGAGGACGTCGAAGACCCGCTCGAAGCTGACCAGCGCGGCCAACACGTCGATGCGGGCCGTGGTCAGGTTGGTCAGCGGGCCGTACAGGCGGGTCAGCAACAGGCTGAGCGTGACGATCGTGCCGACCTGCACCGAGCCCGAGATCACGAGCTGGGCGCCGACGATGACCACGATGGCCACGCCGAGCTCGCCGACCAGGCCGAGTGACACCGAGATGATCTGGGTGGCCAGCGCGTTGCGGACACCGATGTCGCGCACCCGCCCGGCCCGCCCGCCGAACTCGGACGCCTCGGCGTCGTGGCGTCCGAACAGCTTGACGAGCACGGCGCCAGCGACCGAGAAGCGCTCGGTCATCAGCGTGTTCATCGAGGCGTTCAGCTCCATCGACTCACGGGTCAGGCGCTGGATCGTGCCGCCCATCCGCCGTGAGGGCACGAGGAACAGCGGCAGCAGCAGCAGTGACAGCGCGGTGAGGCGCCAGTCGAGGATCGACATGGTCACCAACGTCGAGATGCCGACGACGACGTTGGACACGACCTGGCCGAGGGTGCCGGTGACGGCGCGCTGGGCGCCGATGACGTCGTTGTTGAGCCGGGAGACCAAGGCCCCGGTCTCGGAGTGGGTGAAGAACGACACCGGCATCCGCTGCACGTGGTCGAACAGCGCCGAGCGCAGCGAGTAGATCAGGCCCTCCCCGACCCGGGACGAGAGCCACCGGCTGGCCAGGGCCACCACGGCCGAGGCGATCGCTGCGCCCACGAGGAAGGCGCCGGTGAGGTAGACCGCACCGCGCACGCCCTCAGCGAGATCGCCGCTGACGAGGTTGACGATGCGCCCGGTGAGCAGCGGGGGCACCAGGCCCAACAGGGCGGCGACCACGACGAGGGCGACGTAGACCCCGACGTGGCGGCGGTAGGGGCGAGCGAACCGCCACGCCCGCCGGGCGAGGTCGCGGTCGAGCTGACGCTGGCCGAGCTCGCCGGCGCGCGCCTGGGAGTGGATGAGGTGCCAGACGTCGGCCATCGACGACGAGGCTACGGGAGCATCGGCGTGGCGCCCCCGGGGACCCGGGTCGCTGCCACCTCGTCTCGCAGTCGGCCGAGGCGGGCGTCCAGGGCGTCGAGCTCCTCGGGCGTCGGGGCCGAGGCGCAGTACAGCAGCCGGTCGAGGGCGGCGGCGACCTCGGCGACCTCTCGTCCCGGGCCCCCGGCCTGCTCGGCCTCGAGGCGCCCGGCGGCGGCCGCTCCGAGCTGGAGGACCGTGGATGACGCGGTGGCCGGCACCCCGAGCGCCGCGCAGAGCGCCTCGAACCTGGTGACCAGCTGCCCGGCGGCGACCTCTGACGGCGGCGTCGGTCGCTCCGGCCGACGTCGCACCACCCGGTGCGCCCCGACCGCCACCGCCCCGGCCCCGCCGAGCACGGCGAGCACGGCGGCGAGTCGTCCAAGAGCTGCGCCCCGGGGGTTCTCGGCCGGGCCGACGGGCACGCCGGCGGTCGGGTCAAAGCCCACCCAACCCACGCCCTCGAAGTGGATCTCGGCCCAGGCGTGAGCGTCATCGGCGCGCACGACCCACTCGCCACGGACGTCGTCTCGCTCGCCGGGGACGTAGCCGACCACGAGGCGGGCGGGGATGCCGAGCGAGCGGGCCATGGTCACCAACGCCGTGCCGATCTGCTCGCAGAACCCTCGGCCGCTCTCGAAGAGGAGGTGATCGACGGCCTCGGCGCCCCCGGGCAGCGATTCGATGTCGCGGGTGTAGGTGACGCGCTGTTCGATCTCGTCTTCGAGGGCGCGCACGGCGCCGAGGAGGTCGTCGGCGTCGGCGGTGACCCTGCGGGCCAGTGCGGCGACACGGTCGGTCACGTCGTCCTCTCGGGCGAGGGCCGCCAGGTCGGCCGGCAGCGAGTCGGGCACCGTCGTCCCGGCGAGCGTGGCGTCGTCGGTGCGTGGCCTGATGCTCGAGGCGTTGTAGATCTCACCGGGCGACAGGGTTCGCGAGGCAGCCACCGTGGCGTCTCCCCGGAAGCGTGCCGCGCCCGTGGCCAGATCGACCCGGATGGGGCGGTAGGCCGTCGGCACGCCTCCACCGACGGGCCGCACGACCGTCACCGCCTGGTGCACCTCGACGGCTCCTGGCCCGGGAGCGGCCACGGAGAGGTCGGCCACCGTCGAGGCGAGGTCGGCCCAGGCGCGGCCGTCGTAGTCGGCATAGGTCGCCATCCGCCAGAACGTGGCCTCATCGGCGACGACGCGCAGGACGATGGCGTCGTCGAGGTCGACGGGGTCACCGACGTCGAGCCCCCCGTCGAAACCGGGGTGGTCGTTGGCGCCGGACGGCCCGGCGTCGCCTGACCCGGGGTCGGGGTCGGGGAGGGTCTCGTCCAGTCGGGGCACGAGCGGTCCGATCGCCTGGCCGAGCGGAACGACGGCCGCGGCGACGGCCACGACGAACACGGCCTGGCGGGCGGCCCTCTGGCGTCTGAGCCGTCGGGCGTCGTCGGTGGACGGGGCGTCTCGGCGGTGGGGATCGGGCGGTGCGGGGCCCTGTCCGGAGCGTCGGTCGATGACCACGGCGCCCGACAACCCGACCACGACGGCGACGGCGACGACGGCGGGCTCGATCCTGTCACCCAGCGCCAACCCGATGCCGAGGACCGCCAGGGGCAGCGCAGGAGCGAGGGCGTGGCCGAGCCCGGGGACGGCCAACCCCAGCCCGACGGCCAACCCGACGCCGAGGCGACCGGCGACGCCGTCGATCACGCCCGGGACCGCCGAGGCGGCCAGGGCTGCAGCCGGGGCCAGCACCGCCGCCCTGGGCACGAGGTGTGACAGGGCGACGCCGGCGACCGCGGCGACGGGCAGCCCGGCGAGACCGATCGCCGACGTGTCCCCCAGCGCCACCGCCAGCACGAGGGCGGCGGCGGCGGCCACCGCTGCGACGGTCGCCCGGTGCCTCACCGGTCGGCTTCCCGTCGGTCGCCGAGCTCGTCAGACGGTGCGCCGTCGTGGGCCCAGCGCGCTCGGCGGTCACAGGCGATGTGGGGCCCAGGAGGGCGGGGCACCGGTCCGGCCACCAGACCGGCGAGGGCGCACGTGGCTGCCCGGGGGTCAGCGACGGTGAGCACCACCGCCTGTCCGAGGGGCGCGTCGCCGGCGTCGCGGACGCGCACCGTCCGGCGATCCGGGTCGAGGGTCTCCTCGGGGGCCACGACGTCACCGCCGCGACGCAGGTGCAGGCGCACGACCCGCCCGCTCTGCAGCACGGCCTCCACCGCCCCTCTCGCCACGCCCGCCGCTTGGCGCAGCGCCTCGGTGCGGTCGCCGGACGGCGCGACGAGCACGTCGACGGGCGCAGGGTCGACGGCGTCGCTCTGGCGGACCACCAGGCGTCCGGTGCGAGCGCTCGTCGGCCAGTGCACGTCGCGCAGCGGCTCGCCCGAGCGTCGCTCGCGCAGGCCACTCGGTTGATCCTGTGAGGTCGCTCCCCGGCGGGTCGCCTCGAGATCGGCGACGACGGCTGCGGCCTGTTCGACGCCAGGGGGCACGGCGTGGACGGGCTCGGCGAGGCGGACCGAGACGTGGCGCACCGCGGCTGCCAGCCCCAGCGGCCCGGTCACCGAGACGGTGGCCAGGACGAAGCGGTGCACCCCGAGGCCCGGAGCCCTCGACCACACGACGCGCTCGCCGGGGGCGACGATCGTGACCCCTGGCTGGTCGACCACCGACGTCATCACGACCCTGACGGCGTGACCGGCGGGCTCGGTGACGCCCACCGTCGTGGCCAGCGGGCGGCCCGTGGTGGCGACGGTCGGAGCGGTGAGCTGCACCGTGGGCGCGCCCAGGCGGATGGCGGCGAGCACGCCGTCCAGCACCGCCAGGACGACAAGGACGATCATGACGCCGGTGGGGAGTCGGTCATGGGAGGCGAGGGCCGGCCGGGCGAGCAGCAGCGCCCCGACGGCCAAGACGACGCCGCCCGGCGTGGGGCGCGCCCGCAGCCGGCCGACAGCGACCGGCCCGGGGACCGTCTGCAGCCTGCGAGGCGGGATCCTCGTCATCGCCGTGGCAACAGGTGGGGCGGACGGCGATCGCCTGGAGGCTGCGATCGGGTCACCTCGCCCCCCGGGGGACCGGGACGGCGTGGACCGCCGCCCGCACCAGATCGCTGGCCGCCTCGATCGGTTCGTCGTCGGCGCAGCAGCGATGGGCGAGCACCTCGGTGGCGACGTCGCGGACGTCATCGGGGCTGACGTGGGCGCGCCCGGCCAGCACCGCCCACCCCCGGGCGACGGCCTGCAACGTGAGCGGCGCCCGGGTGCTCAGGCGCCGGTGGGTCCGTACGGCGTCACAGACGTCGAGCACGTAGTCGACCACGGGGGCGGCCACCGGGAGGTGGGCGACGTGCTGGCGGAGGTGGTCGATCTCCTCGGGGGCGGCGACCGGAGCGAGGTCGTCGAGGTGGGCGACGCCGCCGTCGCCGCGCAGCAGGCGCCGCTCGGTGTCTCGGTCGGCCGCTCCGAGGGTCAACGACACCCCGAAACGGTCGAGCTGGCCGGATCCCAGCGGGAACGTGCCGGCGGACCCGGCCGGGTTCATGGTTGCGATGACGAGGAACGGGTGGGGCAGGGCGTGTGAGGTGCCGTCGACGGTGACCTGGTGCTCGGCCATCGCCTCGAGCAGGGCGGATTGCGTGCGTGGAGACAGCCGGTTGACCTCGTCGACCAGGACGACGTTGGCGACGAGCGGTCCCGGCCGATAGGCCCACACCCCGCTGCGGGGGTCGACCAGGGTCACCCCGGTCAGGTCGCCCGGCAGGAGGTCGACGGTGCCCTGCACCCGTGACGCCGTGCCCCCGAGGGTGGCCGCGATCGCCCTGGCCAGGGTGGTCTTGCCGACCCCGGGGCGATCGTGGAGCAGCACGTGGGCGTCGGCGAGCGCTGCGGCGACGCACAGCCCGACGGCGCGCCCGTGGCCGAGAACGACCGCCCCGACCCGCTCGGCGAGACGGCGGGCGGTGTCGGTCGCCACGTGCGTGTCGAGCTCGGTCAACGTGGCCTCTCGAGGTGGGCGGTCCCGTCTGCGGGGCCCTGGGGAGCGGGCCGCCGCGGGGCGTCGAGGCCATGGTGCCTTGCGCTCTGGCCGTCCGCGTCGTCGACGTGGGCCATGATCGCTGGGATGCGGTTGGAATCGGTGCAGGTCGGCCAGGTCACGGTGCTCGAGGTCGGCGACCGGGCCGTGCGCACCGGCCACGACAAGCGGCCCGTCGAGGGCGCGCTGGTGACCCCGGCGGGCCTCACGGGCGACGCCGTCGTCGACACCCGCCATCACGGCGGTGCCGATCAGGCGCTCTACTGCTACGCCGCGGAGGATCTGGCCTGGTGGGCCGCCGAGCTCGGCGGGGCCCCACCGCCGGGCCGCTTCGGGGAGAACCTCACCGTGTCGTCCTTCGGCGGCGACCCGTGCATCGGCGACCAGCTGCTCGTGGGCGACGACGTGGTCATCGAGCTGACGGGGCCCCGCATCCCGTGTGCCACGTTCGCCGCTCGGATGGGCGATCCGGGATGGGTGCGCCGCTTCCGGGACGCCCGCCGCCCAGGGTGCTACGCCCGTGTGCTCGCCGGTGGGGAGGTGCGGCCCGGTGACCGCATCGAGGTGCGTGCCGACGCCGCCGGGGTCACCGTGGTCGAGCTCTTCGACGCCCACTACGACCGCTCGACGTCGCCTGCGGTGCTGCGACGCCTGCTCGACACCCGTCTGGCCGAGCGGGCCCGCGCCGACATCGAGGGGCGCCTGGCCGGTTCAGCGGGCACCTGAGCCGGGCCACCGGGTCGTGACGGGGTGCCTCACCGTCGGCTGACCGAGGCGGGCCGCACCCGGCCCCGGCGTGGTCGAGATGGCGGAGGGTGAGGGATTCGAACCCTCGGTGACGCGAAGCGCCACAACGGTTTTCGAGACCGCCCCATTCGTCCGCTCTGGCAACCCTCCGTCGTCGACGCTACCGGACAGGGCACGTCCCGACCCACCGGGCCCAGGGTGTGTGCGAGCAGGGTGTGTGCGAGCAGGGTGTGTGCGAGCAGGGTGTGTGCGAGCTACGGCCGGCGGTCGGCGAAGAACTCGCTCAGCAACGCCGAGCACTCGGCCGCCTGCACCTTCCAGGTCAACGACAGCTGGTGGTTGAGCCGGGGGTCGTCACAGAGGTTGTACAACGAGCCGACGGCTCCAGCCAGCAGATCGGGCGCGCCCATGACGAGCCGGTCGACTCGGGCGCCGACCAGGGCGCCGGCGCACATCGGACACGGCTCGAGGGTGACCGCCACCGTGCAGCCGTCGAGGCGCCAGGTGCCGAGCGCCCGGGCGGCGGCGCGGATCGCCACGATCTCGGCGTGAGCGGTGGGGTCGGCGTCGACGACCCGCCGGTTGTGGCCACCGGCGATCACCTCGCCGTCTCGGGCGACCACGGCACCGACGGGCACGTCCCCGTGGTCGGAGGCGAGGACCGCCTCGGCGAGTGCCGACGCCATCAGCTGGTCGTCGGTCACGGCCCGCACGCTAGGCCGTCTGACCTGAGCCACCGTGGCGCCGGCGGGGTGTGGCGCCCATGACATCCCGACGTCAGGCGGCCGAGGGGGGACGGCCGAGGATGCCGCGGGAAGGCGTCAGGTCCAGAGGTCGAGCGAGGCGATCGGGGTGTCAGCGACCGCCTGGCGGAGGCGGTCGAGGCCGCCGGGATCGTCGCGCACGTAGTGGTCCAAGAAGGCGAGCGGAGCGGCCTGGCCGAGGTCGCTGCCGGGGATCCGCAACCCGTGGCCGATGCCGTCGAGGGTGATCATGGCCTTGGGACGGCCAGCACGCTCGAACGACGAGCGGGCCCATCCGTAGGGGATCACGGTGTCGTCGGTGCCGTTGATCATCAGCAGCGGGGGCCCCGAGGCGTGGTCGTAGCGACCCCAGGGGGCGGCAGCGATCTTGGCGACGACGGCGTCGATGCGGGGGTCCAGGCAGCACCGCTGGTAGGTGGCGAGACCGATCATCCCGCCCATCGACGTGCCGATGTAGCCGATCCGCTCAGCGTCGATGACGCCGTCCAGCACCCCCACGCCGGCTGCGGAGGGCTCGGACAGCCGGGTGATGACGTGGCTGACGTCGCCGGCCATGGCTCCCCAGTCGAAGCGCCCGTCCCGGGGGAAGGTCGGACCGGCGACGACGTAGCCCTCTTCGACGAGGAAGCGGTGGGACTCGGCGGCCCCGGCGCCGTCGCCGGCCGAGCCGTGACCGACGACGACGAGCGGCCGCGCCTCGTCTGCGGCGACCGGGGCCCCCGGGCCCGAGGTCCCCGGGCGGCTCGGGTACAGCACGGTCGTGGGCAGCGTGCGTCCTCGCTCGGGGTCGTGCAGCACGACGTCGAGTCGTCCGACCCCGGCGTCGGCCGAGGGCCACGGTGCGGGGACCGGGGGTGTCGGCGGCGAGACCACGGCCCCCGGCGGCGACCCGGCGGTGAAGCGGACCCACGCATCGCTCTCGTCCGCTTGTCCGCCGGCGTCCACCGCCCGGACGATCACGACGTGATAACCGGCAGCCGACGCGTCCCACGAGGTGCTCCAGGACGTGACGGCGCCTGTGGGTCGATCGAGCTCGGTCGGCAACCAGGCGAACTCGCCCCAGGTCCCGTCCGGGCGGGCCCACTCCCGGGTCTCGGTGCGTTGGACGGCGACGTCGACGCGGCGGATGCCATCTGGATCCGCCGCCTCGCCCGAGATCAACACCGTGGCGGGCGTCCACGCGTCGGGGGCGGGGGCCACGATCGTGACACGTGGCGCCGAGCCGACGACGCCGGTGTCGGTCGAGACCGCGGCCTCAGCCGACGAGGCGGCCGGGGCGACCAGGGCTGCGGCGAGCAGGGCTGCGGCGGCGATCAACGACAGAGCAGCGGCCACAGCACGGACGCGCCGCAGCCTCGGGGGGGTCGTGTTCACTGACGGCTCCGGCACGTGGGGGGCGACCTGGATCGTCCGAGGCACATCGGCCTGCGACGAGTCCGGGTGACTCGTCGACCGGGCGGGTAGCGACTCGAGCGAAGTCGTTGCGATGTCGTGTCACCGTAGGGCGGGGCTCGCGATGCTCCGGCCGACGGCCGATGAACATCGTGTGGCGGAGGGAGTGGGATTCGAACCCACGGTGACTTGCGCCACACACGCTTTCCAAGCGTGCCGATTCGGCCGCTCTCGCATCCCTCCGGGGCCGTCGAGCGGCCGAGACGGCGAGGGTAGCGGTCGGCGGGCTGCGCGGCCGGGGCGCCAACGGTAGGGTCGGTACCTCTGGTCGCCCGACGTGGCGGCCGGGCCCCGTGCGACGGGTGGTCCGTGAACCGGGTCAGGGCCGGGAGGCAGCAGCCCTCAGCGGAACCCTCGTGTGCCGCGGGTCGCCTGGCCGCCTCGTGGGGCGGTCGGGGCGTCGACTCGGTCGTTGCGTCGGGTGATCCACCGGGTCGATCGTGGCGGTTCCGCTCGGTGGTGCGCTGCACCCGGTACCCCGGCGGCGCTGGGACGCCCGGCCCGTAGGCTGGGTGCTCGTGGCCCGGTCGCTCTACCGCCGCTACCGCCCGCAGCGGTTCGGCGAGCTCGTCGGGCAGGACCACGTCGTCACCGCACTCACCAACGCCGTGCGAGACGATCGGGTGGGCCAGGCCTACCTGTTCAGCGGACCCCGTGGCACCGGCAAGACCTCCACCGCCCGCATCCTCGCCAAGGCGCTCAACTGCCACGTCGTGTCGGGGGGCGAACCCGACGGCACGTGTGAGTCGTGTCGGGCGATCGAACAGGGCAGGTCGCTGGACGTCTTCGAGCTCGATGCGGCCTCGAACCGCGGCATCGACCAGATGAAGGACCTGCTGTCGACGGTCGCGCTCGGCACCTCGGGCCGCACCAAGGTGTACGTGCTCGACGAGGTCCACATGTTGACCCCCCAGGCCTCCGCCGCGCTGCTGAAGACCCTGGAGGAACCCCCGGACCACGTGGTCTTCGTCCTGGCCACCACCGATCCCCAGAAGGTGCTGCCCACGATCCGCAGCCGCACCCAGCACTACGAGTTCCGCCTGCTGCTAGCCGAGCAGCTCGAGTCCCACGTCCGCTCGGTGGCCCGGGCTGCTGACATCGCCGTCGATGACGTCGTCGTCGACCAGGTGGTCAGGAGAGCTGCGGGCTCGGCTCGCGATGCGCTGTCGGCGCTGGATCAGGTGGCAGCGGGGGGCACGGTCGACGATCCCGACGCGCCGGTGGACGGGGTGGTGACCGCGCTGGTCGAACGGGACGCCGGTGCCGTCCTCACCTCGGTGGCAGCCGCCGTCGGGCGGGGGGTCGACCCCCGTGATCTGGCCGACGGCCTCGCCCGCCACCTCCGCGACGTGTTCCTGGTGGCGGTGGGTGGGGCGGGTGGGGCGCTCGGGGTGCACCAGCTCGATCGTCTCGGTGCCGACGCCGACCGCCTCGGGGCTGGGCGTGCCGTCTCGGCTCTGGAGGCGCTCGGCGGCGTGCTGGTCGACCTGCGCCAGGCGACCGACCCGCGCCTGGTGCTGGAGGCGGCGCTGCTGCGCCTCGCCGCTGACCCGTCCCACGACGAGCTCGCCGCCCTGCGTGCTCGGCTGGATCGGCTCGAGGCCGAGCTGGCGACACGACCCGTGGCGGGGCAACCGTCGGCTCTGGCTGTGGTGCCCCCCCAGGCGCCGCCCCCGGCGCCGGTCGACCCGCCGTCGGCCTCGCGAACCGATCCCCAGGCCCCGACCGCTGCGGCGGCATCAGAAGCGGCCGAGGCCAACGGTGGCGACGACCCGCCACCCGCTGTCCAGGGCGACGACCGGGACGGTGCGCCGGGTGCGCCAGGGCCGACGCGGCCCGGCGCCGAGGGCCCTGCGGCCGATGCTCGCCGGGCCCTGTCGCGCCAGTCGCCGTCGGTGCGACCCCCAGACGGTGGCGGCAGTGCGGCGCGGCCACCTGCTCCGCCCCCACCGCTGCCCACGCCCCCGGCGGGCTCGGATGCACCGGCGCCGTCGTCGGTGGGCTCGGGTGCGCCGGCGCCGCCGTCGGTGGGCTCGGGTGCGCCGGCGCCGCCGTCGGTGGGCTCGGATGCGCCGGCGCCGCCGTCGGTGGGCTCGGGTGCGCCGGCGCCGCCGTCGGTGGGCACGTCCCCGCTCGGGGAGGTCTGGGAGCGCGAGGTCGTCCCGGGGCTGCCGGCCCGGGCCCGGGCACTGTTCGGCGCCGGCCGCCTCGTCGAGGCCACCGAGGATGCTGCGGCCTTCGCGCTGCCCAACGGGCCGCACATGGCTCGCTGTGAGACCGTGCGCCGCGATGTCGAGGCGGCCATGGGCCGTGCCGCCGGACGGCCCGTCACCCTGGTCCTCATGGTCGAGGGCGACGACGTCCCCCCGCTGCGGTCCGCCCCGGCTGGCCGGTCCGCGGGCGCGGCCCCCGATGACGAGGCCGTGGACCCCGAGGACCTCGTCGACGCTCCCGCCGGGCTCGACCCGGTCGCTCAGCTGCAGGCGGCGTTCCCGGGGGCACGGCTCGTCGACGACACGACCGACGAGTGATGTTGACTCCCGTCATGAGAGGCAGATGTCGTGGGTGAGATCGACCTGTCAGCCCTGTTGGCCCAGGCCCAGCAGATGCAGCAGCAGCTGGCTGACGCCCAGGAGCAGGCGTCGGCCACCGAGGTGCACGGCAGCGCTGGGGGTGGGGCCGTCTCGGTGAGCGTCACCGGGGGGTTCGAGGCGACGGCGGTGCGCATCGACGCCTCGGTGATCGATCCCGAAGACCCCGATCTGTTGGGCGATCTCGTGCTTGCAGCCCTGCGCGATGCGTTGGGCAAGGCCAGGGCGACCCAGAGCGGCGCCCTCGGTGGTCTCGATGACCTGGCGGGGGGCCTCGGCGGCGTCGCTGGACTGGGGGGTCTGCTCGGAGGCTCACCCGGGTCCGACGCCTGAGGTGTTGTACGCCGCTCCGGTCCAGGAGCTCATCGACCAGCTCGGCCGCCTGCCCGGCATCGGCCCGAAGTCGGCGCAGCGCCTGGCGTTCCACCTCCTGAAGCTGCCGTCCCAAGACGCTCGTCGGTTGGCCGATGCCATCACCGAGATGAAGCAGCGGGTCGGGTTCTGCAAGCTGTGCTGGAACATCGCCGAAGGCGACCGGTGCGACATCTGCCTCGACGAGCGGCGAGACCCCGACGTGTTGGCAGTCGTGGAGGAGCCGCGTGATGTCATCGCGGTGGAGCGCACCGGTGAGCACCGGGGCCGCTACCACGTGCTCCAAGGGGCCATCAACCCCCTGGAGGGGGTCGGCCCCGATCAGCTCCGGGTTGCCGAGCTGATCGAGCGGTTGGCCGCCAGCCCGGTGACCGAGGTCATCCTGTGCACGAACCCGAACCTGGAGGGCGAGGCGACGGCCATGTACCTGGCCCGCCTGCTCGAGCCCTCGGGTGTGAGGGTGTCTCGGATCGCAAGCGGGCTGCCCGTCGGCGGAGATCTGGAGTATGCCGATGAGCTGACCCTCGGCCGAGCGCTCGAGGGTCGTCGCCGTCTCGGGGAGACCTGAGACGGTGGAGGGCCCCGGGGCCGGATGGGCGCGGGCGGGAGCACCACCCGACCCCGGGGGATCTTGAAGAGCGAACGAACCCCACTGTAGGGCCCCCGGCGCGTGAACGCACGAACTCGCTCGTTGCACTCACCTTACAGTGTTGACGAGCGATCGGAGATCGTGACGACGGGCCCGGCTCGCAGAGGGAGGCGGCGAACACCCCGCCGGTACCTTGTCCGGTCACACCTCCCCCGGCGACCCTGAAGTGGTCGACGTGCACGTGTTCATACCGCCCATCCCCCCGCCGGTGGTGCGAGACGCCGCCGACGTCGCCGTACTGGTCGATGGCCTGCGCTGGCTGGTCGAGGCCGATGAGGCAGCCGTCGTCGGCGTCGAACCCGACGCCAGGTTGCGCTGCGTGATCACCAGCGGGGTGGCGGCAGCCGCCGGGACGACCGGTCCGAGCTCATCGACGATGGAGCTGCTGGCCCTGGCTGCGGTGGCCGCCGGTGCGCACGGGGCCTGGGTCGTCCAGTTGACGGTCGACCACGGGCTCGGGTCGGGCCCTGAGGCCGAGCGGTTGCAGGACCGTCTCCGTGCCGGCGGGGTCCTGGTCCACGGCATCGTGGACGTGGTCGCCGACGGGGGTCAGACCTGCAAGAGGAGGGCGTCGCCCTGGCCGCCGCCCCCGCACAACGCCGCCGCACCGAGCCCCCCGCCCCGGCGGCGCAGTTCGTGAGCCAGCGTCAGGGCCAGACGGTTGCCCGACATCCCGATGGGGTGCCCCAGCGCGATCGCCCCGCCGTTGACGTTGACGACGTCGTCAGCGACGCCGAGGTCGTCCATCGACGCCGCAGCGACCGAGGCGAAGGCCTCGTTCAGCTCGTAGAGGGCGACGTCGCTGCGACTGCGACCCGAGCGGGCCAGGGCGGCGTCGACGGCGCGCGACGGCTGGGTCAACAGCGAGGGGTCGGGGCCGGCCACCTGCCCGTACCCGACCACCTCGAACAGCACCTCGAGACCGAGGTCGGCGGCCCGTTCGCGGTTCATGACGACGACGGCGCTGGCGCCGTCAGAGAGCTGGGAGGCGTTCCCGGCGGTGATGGTGCCGTCGCCCTCGAAGGCTCCGCGCAGCGCCGACAGCGACTCGGTGGTCGTGCCCGGGCGGACGCCTTCGTCGGTGTCGACGACGATCGGGTCGCCCTTGCGCTGGGGCACCTCGACGCTCACGATCTCGGCGTCGAAGCGGCCGTCCTTGATCGCAGCGGCGGCTCGCTCGTGGGAGGCGGCGGCGATCTCGTCCTGGCGGGCGCGAGAGATCTGCGAGGCGCGGGAGTACCGCTCGGTGCCGGCGCCCATCAGGCAGGCGTCGAAGGCGCAGAACAATCCGTCGTGCACGATGGCGTCGACGAGCTCGCCGTTGCCGTAGCGGTAGCCACCCCGAGCCTTCTCCAGCAGGTACGGGGCGTTCGTCATCGACTCCATGCCCCCGGCCACCACGATCTCGGCGTCACCGGCAGCGACCATCTGATCGGCGAGGTAGATGGCGTGCAGCCCCGACAGGCAGACCTTGTTGATCGTGTTGGCCGGGGTGGTCATGGGGATCCCGGCGCCGACGGCGGCCTGGCGGGCGGGGATCTGGCCGACGCCCGCCTGGAGCACCTGGCCCATGATCACGTAGTCGACCTGGTCAGGGTCCACCCCGCCGTCCGCAAGGGCCCCGGTGATCGCCCGGGTGCCGAGCTCTGGGCCGCTGAAGCCGGCCAACGCCCCCGACAGCCTCCCGATCGGCGTGCGAGCGCCTCCGACGACCACGGTTCCAGGCATGGCGACCTCCTCTGCGTCATCACCGACCCTAAACGCTTCCTCCGCCGCCCGGCGAGGGCTCGCGGCCATCTGGTGCGCCTCGGTTACCGATGGGTAGCTTGCGCGGATGGGGACGACCGACGCCATCAGAGACGCCATCGAGGCCGGCGCTACCGGTGACGAGCTGGCGGCGCTGCAGCTTCCCGAGTCCTACCGGGCCGCCTTCGTGCGTCGCGACGACGTCGAGATGTTTGAGGGCATGGAGAGCCGCGACAAGGACCCGCGGCAGTCACTGCACGTCGGGGACGTGGCACGGCCTGACATCGCGCCCGACGAGGTGTTGCTGGCCGTCATGGCCAGCTCGATCAACTTCAACACCGTCTGGTCGGCGATCTTCGAGCCCCTCGCCACCTTCGGGTTCCTTGACCGGATGGCTCGAGAGGGCGAGCACGAGGCCCGCCACGCCCGCGACGAGCACGTCGTGGGGTCCGACGCCTCTGGGGTGGTGCTGCGCGTCGGGGCCGCCGTGCGCGACTGGTCACCGGGCGATCGCGTGAGCGTGCACTGCAACTACGTCGACGACCAGTCCCACACCGCCCACGACGACTCGATGATGGCGGCCAACCAGCGCATCTGGGGCTTCGAGACCAACTTCGGCGGCCTGGCCGACCTGGCGGTGGTCAAGGCCAACCAGCTCATGCCCAAGCCCTCCCACCTCACGTGGGAGGAGGCCGCGGTGAACGCACTGTGCGCATCGACGTCGTACCGCATGCTGGTGTCGGACAACGCGGCCCGCATGAAGCAGGGCGACGTGGTCCTCGTGTGGGGGGCGACGGGCGGCCTGGGCGGCTACGCCGTGCAGCTGGTGCTCAACGGCGGCGGCACCCCGGTCGGGGTGGTCTCCTCACCAGCCAAGGCCGAGCTGCTCCGGTCCATCGGGGTCGAGCGGGTCATCGACCGCAAGGCCGAGGGCTACCGGTTCTGGGACGGCGACGCCCAGGACGAGAGCGAGTGGCGCCGCTTCGGGAAGAAGGTGCGAGAGGTGGCCGGGGAGGATCCCGGCATCGTCTTCGAGCACCCGGGGCGTGAGACGATGGGCGCGTCGGTGTTCGCCGCCGCCCGGGGCGGGACGATCGTGACCTGCGCGGCGACGTCGGGGTACATGATCGAGTACGACAACCGGCACCTGTGGATGAAGCTCAAGCGCATCGTGGCGTCGCACTTCGCCAACTACGCCGAGGCCTGGGAGATGAACCGGCTCATCGACCGGGGCGCCATCCAACCGATCATGTCGGCGAGCTACCCCCTCACCGAGGTCGGTGAGGCGGCGCGCTCGGTGCACCGCAACGAGCACGAGGGCAAGATCGCCGTCCGCTGCCTCGCTTCGGCCGACGGCCTCGGCATCGACGACCCGGCCAAGCGGGCCAGCATCGGTGAGGACCGCATCACCGCCTTCCGACGTCACGCCGCCGCCCTCGCCCACGCCCCGGGCTGAGCCGTCCACACCGTCGCCGAGGACGTCCTCGACGCCGTCGTCGCCCACACCTCGGTGCCCGTCGGCTGGGCCGCCGCTGGTGATCCTCGGCGTGCGTCGATGTTCGATGCCGCCGCGGCCGGGTACGAACCGGTCACCACTTCCCAGGAGGCACCCTGACATGCCCGAGACCCCCGATGTGATGACCGTGACCCAGCCCGTCACCGACGACTCGATCCGGGTCCGCCAGGTCACCCACTACCAGTTCAGCTGGATCGCCCAGGAGCCGGGTCAGAGCGGGGTGTGGACGCTCCAGCTGGTGATGGACCAGGGCGCCTGGGAAGAGGTGCTCACCGTCGACGAAGACGACGCCGACGTGCTCCAGGACCTGCTCTCGGCGTCCAAGCCGGTGCACTACGACGTCGGTCGACGGGTCCTGCTGTTCGGGACCGTCCCCGTGGGCGCGACCACCGCCTGACGAGCGCCTCGTGGGGTCGTGCCGGCGGGGACGTCGAGCCCCGTCGGCACGCACTCGGCCGAGGCCCCGGGCAGCGCCGGAGCGTCGGGTCAGCCCCGGTGCCAGATGGTGCCGTCCGGCCCATCCTCGACGACCACGCCCCGAGCGGCCAGCTCGTCGCGGATGACGTCGCTGGTGGCGAAGTCGCGGTCGCGTCGAGCCTGGGTCCGTCGGGCGACGAGCTCGTCGATCTCGGTTGCGTCGCCAGCGGTCCGCGTCGTCGCGTCGCCCGCCTCGTCGTCGAGGACGAGACCGAGCGCACCGCCCAGCTCGACGAGGGTGGCCACCGCCTCCCCGGCGCGGTCGTCCTCGCCCGCGTCGAGTGCGGCGTTGGCCGAGCGCGCCAGGCCGAACAGCACCTCAGCGGCTTGGGGCGTACCGAGATCATCGTCCATCACCTCGGTGAAGCGCCCCACCGCCGCCGCGTCACGCCCGCCCACCTCCACACCGGCCCGCCGGATGCGACGGACGGCGGCGTCGAGGCGACGGACCCCCTCGGCCGCAGCGCCTAGGGCCGCCGAGCCCACCTCGGTGGTGTGCCGGTAGTGGGTCTGCAACAGCAGCAGCCGCAGCGCCCTCGGATCACGTCCGGCGAGCACGTCCCCGAGGGTCGTGAAGTTGCCGAGCGACTTCGACATCTTGTCGCCGCCCACGTTCACCATCCCCGAGTGGACCCAGTGGCGAGCGAAGCGGCGATCCAGGGCCTCGGCCTGGGCCAGCTCGTTCTCGTGGTGGGGGAAGGCGAGGTCGTCCCCGCCTCCGTGCACGTCGAACTCGTCGCCGAGCAGGGCGGCCGACATGGCGACGCACTCGGTGTGCCACCCGGGGCGCCCGGCCCCCCACGGTGTCGACCACGACGGCTCTCCCGGCTTGGCCTCCTTCCACAGGGCGAAGTCGAGCGGCGAGCGCTTGTGCTCGTCGACGTCGACCCTCGACCCGGCGCCCTCGAGCAGGTCCTGCACGTCGCGACCCGTCAGCCGGCCGTAGCCCCGATGGCCGGGCACGTCGAAGTACACGCCCCGCCCTTCCACCGCATACGCCGACCCGGCGTCCACCAGCTCGGCGATGACGTCGACCATCCCGGCGACGTGGGCGGTGGCGTGGGGCCGCTCGTCGGGGGCCAGCACGCCGAGTGCGTCCAGCTGGTCGACGTAGACCTCGGTGAACTGCTCGGCCACCTCGGGTTCGCCCCGCCCCTCGGCCGCAGCGCGAGCGATGATCTTGTCGTCGATGTCGGTGATGTTGGTGACCATGCGAACGCGCAGGCCGCGCCAGGCGAGGTAGCGCCGCAGGACGTCGTAGGTGAGAGCGGTGCGGGCGTGGCCGACGTGGGGGACGTCGTAGACCGTCGGGCCGCACACGTACATGCTCACCTCGCCGGGCGCCCTGGTCTCCAGGGGCACCACGGCGCGCCGGAGCGTGTCGTACAACCGGATGGTCACGACCGAAGTCTAGGAAGCACCACCATGAGCCGAACCGGGCCCTGGGAGGTCGTCGAGGCCGTAGACCCGGCGGGCGTTGTCCCGCAGGAACGCCGGCCACGTCTCGGCCGAGAGCTCGAGGTCGTCGAGCTCGCCGAAGATCCGCTCGTAGCTCAGCCCGGGGAAGTACCCGGCGAACAGCACCTTGTGGCGGCCCCGTGAGCTGTCGGCGAAGGCCATCACGTCACGGGGGTACCACTTCGGGGCGAAGGCCGTGGTGCTGTAGTGCAGCCTGGGCCACTTGGTCATCAGCTTGATGCACAGCGAGGTCCACGGCTCGCCGCCGTGGCGCATCACGACGGTGAGCTCGGGGAAGAACCAGCACACCTGGTCGAGCAGGCCGGGGTGCTGCACCTCATAGGGCACCCGAGGCCCGGGCACGCCGACCAGCACGTTGATCGGCAGACCGAGCTCGCAGCACTTGGCGTAGATGGGGTAGCAGCGCCGGTCGTCGATGGGCACCTGGGGGTCATGGAGGCAGGGGGCGAGCGACGCCGACCGAACGGCGGGGTGGGCTTCGGCGATCTCGGCCAGGCGCCGCACCGAGCGCATGCCCCGGTTGGGATCGACGCCGACCTCGCCGATGAAGCGGCCCGGGTAGCGGTCGAACAGCTCGAAGGCGGTCTCGGGCGAACGGGGGTCGACGGCGAGCTGGGCGGTGACCACGCCGTGGGCGTCCATCATGGCCACCACCTCGTCGGGGTCCCAGCTGCGGCCCATGCGCTCACCAGCGTCGGCGAACAGGTACTCGGCCGGGTGGCTGGCGAACTCGGCGCTGTCGTCGTCGCGCAGCAGCCGTCGGGCCTGGGCCATGCCCATGCCCGCGTCGCCGGTCGGCAGCTCCATCATCAGGTCGACGACGCCGACGTCACGTGGTCGGGTCACGGGCGGGCCTCCGGTCGGTGCCGAGGACGGCCCACGTCGCCCACGTCAGAAGAGTTGGTGTCAGATGTGAGCGGTCGGTGCGAGCCTGCCACGGTTCACCACGACGGCGCTCGGACACAGGGCCGCGCACGTTGTGGGCATGCGGGCCGGAACCTGCTGCGTGCTACCCGCCGGGCTGGAACACCATCAGGTAGATCACGATCGTCCAGAGCACTGCCAACAGCGCACAGGACAGCTCGACCCGTCGCCTGCCGGACGCACCACCGGCGCCGATGGCTCGCAGGCCCGGCACCTGCACGGCGTGCAGCACCCCGTTCATGGCGATCCACACCGCGATGGAGAGCAGCATCCACGTCTCGCCGAGCTCGTGCACCCCCTCGGACAGCCCCGACAAGCCGAAGCCCAACAGCCCGGTGATGATCAGCGCCGGCGAGTAGATGCGTCGCGTCGCTGACAGGGTCGCCGGTGCGGTGGCGGCCGAGGGTGGGATCAGCGACGGCTGCAGCACCGGCACCGCGGCGATGAAGCTGGCCAACAGGTGCACGATCAGCGCCACCTCGTACGACACGTCGTCGACGGCGGCGATGATCACCGGCGCCGACCGTATCGACCCACCGGTGAGGTCAAGGGCGTGGGTCCAGGTCGACGCCGAGGAGGCCGGTCAGCCGGCGCAGGGCGGCCGGTGCCGTCGGGTCGTCACCGGTGCGGTCGGCCATCGTGCGGGCCAGGCCGGCCAGGGCGTCCCATGCGGCCGCGGTGTCGAGATCGTCGTCGATCGCCGCTTCCACGGCGGCGGCGGCCGGGGCGGGGTCGGGTCCGGTGGAGCGCCCGGCGGCGGCGAGCAGCAGCTCGAGGCGTCGGGTACCGGCGTCGAGCAGATCGTCGGTCCACTCGAAGCCCGCCCGGTAGTGGAACGGCGCCAGGGCGAGGCGGATAGCCCGGGGGTCGGCCGCCTGGCGCAGCTCGGAGACGAACACCAGGTTGCCCTTCGACTTGGACATCTTCTCGCCCTCGTAGCCGACCATGCCGACGTGCATCCAGTGCCGGGCCAGCGGCTCGTCGGTCGCTGCGGTCGACTGGGCGATCTCGCACTCGTGGTGGGGGAACACCAGGTCGTCGCCGCCGCCGTGCAGGTCGACCGTCGGACCGAAGCTCGCCATGGCCATGGCCGAACACTCGATGTGCCACCCGGGCCGCCCCGGGCCCACGGTCGAGTCCCACACGTGCTCGCCCTCCCCCGACGGCTTCCACAGCACGAAGTCCAACGGTCGATGACGCCGGGGGTCATCGGGGTCACCGCCCCGGCGGCGGGCGAGGTCGATCATCGCCGGTTCGTCGAGGCCGCTCAGCTCGCCGAAGCTCGGCGTCGTGGCGATGTCGAAGTAGGTCGTGCCCTCGACGGTGTAGGTGTGACCCCCGGCCTGCAGACGTTCGACGAGTGCGACGATGTCGTCGATCGAGCCCGACACCGTGGGCTCGGCGATCGCCGGACGGGCGCCGAGGGCCACCATGTCGGCTCGGAAGCGGGCGATCTCCTCCTCGGCGAGGGCCGAGGCGTCGATGCCGAGCCGGGCGGCCCGCTCGTAGAGGGGATCGTCGACGTCGGTGACGTTGCGCACCATCGCCACCCGGTGCCCGAGGTCCTCGAGGCGCCGGATCACCAGGTCGTGGGTCAGGTAGGTGAAGGCGTGGCCGAGGTGGGTCGAGTCATAGGGCGTGATGCCGCACACGTAGATGCTGACCTCGGGCCCGGCATCGAAGGGCACCACGGCGCGCCGGCGCGTGTCGTGGAGCCGTAGCGTCATCGGGCGCCGATGGTAACGGTGACGCCGTCTCGCCCCCGGTTGCTCGCACCCTCAGCAGCGGTCGGTCCCCGGCCCTGCCATGCCGGGCCGGTCCGCGCACGGGCGCCCCCCCCCGAGACGCAGGTCACATCGCTACGATCGTGCCCTTCGACGAGGAGGACATCGTGTACCCGGGACCCTGGGCTGCGTCCACGCCCGACAAGCCGGCGGTGATCATGCACAGCAGCGGCGAGGTCGTCACCTTCGCCGAGCTCGACGACCGGTCGATCCGCCTGGCGAGGATGCTCGCCGAAGCGGGGCTCGGCCCAGGCGACCACGTCTCGCTGCTCGCCGAGAACCACCCCCGATACTTCGAGGTGGTCTGGGCGTGCCTGCGGTCGGGTCTCTACATCACCGCGGTCAACCGCTACCTCAACGGCGAGGAGGCGGCCTACGTGGTCGCCGACTCGGGCACCCGAGCGCTCATCACGACCGGACAGATGGGCGAGGTCGCCGTCGAGGTGGCCGACCGGGTGGACGATGCCCTCGACGTGCGGCTGGCGATCGACGGGCCCGTCGAGGGCTTCGCATCCTACGAAGACGCCCTGGCCGGGGTGTCGGCCGACCCCCTCGCCGAACAGCCGCTGGGTGAGCTGATGCTCTACTCGTCGGGCACCACGGGCCGGCCCAAGGGCATCAAGCGGCCGCTGTCTGGCGCCCAGGTCGACTCGGGCATCCCCATCATCGGGCTCATCACGATGCTGTTCGGCTTCGATGCCGACACCACCTACCTCTCGCCCGCCCCGTTGTACCACTCGGCCCCGTTGGCCTACTCGCTCGGCACCCAGGGCGTCGGCGGCACCGTCGTCGTGCTCGAGCGCTTCGACCCGGTCGAGGCCCTCGCCGCCATCGAGGCGCGCCGCATCACCCACTCCCAGTGGGTGCCCACCATGTTTTCCCGCATGCTGAAGCTGCCCGCCGAGGACCGCGAGCGCCACGACCTGTCGTCGCACCAGGTGGCGATCCACGCCGCCGCGCCGTGCCCGGTGCCGGTCAAGCGCCAGATGATCGACTGGTGGGGCCCGATCATCCACGAGTACTACTCGGGCACCGAGGCCAACGGCTTCACCTACATCGACTCGGCGCAGTGGCTCGACCACCCCGGGTCGGTCGGCCGGCCGGTGCTCGGCACCGCCCACATCTGTGACGACGACGGCAACGAGGTGCCGACCGGGCAGCCCGGCCTCGTCTACTTCGAGCGGGACGAGCTGCCGTTCACGTACCACAACGACGACGAGAAGACGCGCTCGGTGCAGCACCCCGAGCACCCGACGTGGACCGCCCTGGGCGACGTCGGCTACGTCGACGACGACGGCTTCCTGTACCTCACCGACCGGGCGACGTTCATGATCATCTCGGGCGGGGTGAACATCTACCCCCAGGAGATCGAGGACGTGCTGATCGTGCACCCGTCGGTGGCCGACGTGGCGGTGATCGGTGTGCCCCACGAGGAGATGGGCGAGCAGGTCAAGGCCGTCGTGCAGCCCGCCGAGGGCGTCGAGCCCGGCGCTGACCTCGAACGGGAGCTGCTGGCCTACGCCCGCAACCAGCTCGCGCACTACAAGGCGCCGCGATCGATCGACTTCCGAGACGAGCTGCCCCGCCTGCCGACCGGCAAGCTCTACAAGCGGGTGCTGCGCGACGAGTACTGGGGCGCCACCGGCAGCCGCATCTGAGCTACCCGCCCCGCCCGCCCCGCCCGCCCCGCCCGCCGACCCGACGTCTGGCGCCCGACGTCTCGTGCTCGATGTCCCGTCCCACCCACCTGGCCGCCGGACAGGACCGCTCGCCGCAGCGGCCGATCCGTGCCGCACGAGGAGGATCCGTGACCGCTCCTGACCAGGCATCGACCGACGAGCGACTCGACGTCGACCTGCTCGACCCCGGGCTCTACCAGCGGGATCCCCACGACGTGTGGGCGTGGATGCGCGCCCACGAGCCGGTCTACCGCGACGCGACCAACGGCGTGTGGGGTGTCACCCGCCACGCCGATCTCGTCGCGGTGGAGCGAGACGACGCCACGTTCAGCTCTCGGGGGGCCTATCGGTGGGTGCCGTCGCCGGACGAGGAGACGATGATCTCCCACGACAACCCCCGCCACCTGGACCAGCGTCGTCTCGTGCGGGCCCGCTTCACCCCTGGGGCCGTGCGGGCCCGCCGCGACGAGATCGATGCGCTCGTCACCGAGCTGGTCGACGCGATGGTCGAGCGCGACGACACCCGTACCGAGGTCGTCGACGCTCTTGCCGCCCAGCTGCCGGCCCGCTGGACGTGCCGGCTGCTGGGACTCGACGAGTCGATGTGGCCGGCGCTGAGAAGCTGGTCCGAGCGCCAGATGCGCCTCGACACCCGCCAGCGCGACCCGCAGATCTGGCACGACTTCTACGCCTCGGGCGAGGAGATGTTCGCCACGGTGATGACGGCGTTGCCGTCGAAGTCGGCGTGTCCGGCCGACGACCTGCTGTCGGTGTGGGCGACGGCGCAGATCGACGGGCAGCCGTTCCCGCCCGCGTCGGCCATGCACGAGTTCGGCTTGTTCGTGGCCGGGGGGGCCGAGACGACTCGAACGACGATCGCCCACGGCCTGCGAGCGTTCTGTGACCACCCCGAGGCGTGGGAGGCGATGGCCGCCGACCCGGGGAAGGTCCCCGACGCCGTGGAGGAGGTCATCCGCTGGGTCACGCCGCTGAACCAGATGTTCCGGGTCGCCACCCGTGACGCCACCGTCGGCGACACCCCGGTAACCGCCGGTGATCGCCTCGCTCTGCTCTACCCGTCGGCCAACCGGGATGAAGCCGTCTTCGCCGATCCGATGCGCTTCGACATCACCCGTCGCCCCAACCCCCACGTCGCGTTCGGCAACGGCACCCACTTCTGCCTGGGCGCCTTCGTCGCCCGCCAGACGTTGGCGTCGCTGCTCGTCGAGCTGAGCTCCCGCATCACCGACCTCGAGGTGCTCACCGAACCCGATGTCGAGCCCAACGTCTTCGCCCGGGCGGTGCGCCGCTTCGATCTCGGCTACCACCTGCGCTGAGGTCGGTCGGTCCGCCGCCGCTGCCGTCACCCCTCACCGTCCCCTGGACGTGCTCGTCCCCGTCCTCGTCCTCGTCCTCGTCCTCGTCCTCGTCCGAAATTGCGGGCGGGAGCGGGTTGACGCCCCGTCGGGGTCCGCAGTTTCGGGGGTGTGTCGGCATCCCGGGGTTCTTGCGGGCGGCAGCGGGTTGACGCCCCGTCGGGGTCCGCAGTTTCGGGGGTGTGTCGGCATCGCGGGGTTCTTGCGGGCGGGAGCGGGTTCACGCCCCGTCGGGGTCCGCAGTTTCGGGGGTGTGGCGGCATCGCGGGGTTCTTGCGGGCGGCAGCGGGTTCACGCCCCGTCGGGGTCCGCAGTTCCGGGGGTGTGGCGGCATCGCGGGGTTCTTGCGGACGGCAGCGGGTTCACGCCCCGTCAGGGTCCGCAGTTTCGAGGACGGGGGACCGGGGGATCGAGCGACGGGGACCGGGGACCGGGGGACGGGGCGAGCCGGGGGACCGGCAGACCACAGCGTCAGAGGATGAGGGTGCCGTCGGCGCGACGGCGGGCGGTCGTGCCGACGAGCTCGGACTCCATCGCCGCCGCCATGTCAGAGGGGTCGGCGCTGCGCGCCCACGTCCGGGCCCCGGCGGCGGTCAGGCCACCCACGATGAGGTGGTCCGGACCCTCACGGCCGTGGGGCACCGTCGCCCCCTCGATGGTGAGGTCGCCTTCGTGCTCCAGATCGACGGGTCGGGGGTCGAGGTCGATGTCGTCCTGGCAGTCGATCAGGGCGAAGGCTTCGTCAGGCGCCTCGGTCGAGTACACGCCGAAGGCGTGCTTGGTCGCGCTCCCGCCGTTGGCGTGGACGAACCCCCAGGTGCCGGGGTCGGCCCGCAACCGGTGCACGAGGGCCGCGATGGCCTGGCCCGAGGCGTTGCCGATCGGCGCACCGGCGAAGCCCAGGCCGCCGGTGACGGTGAGCGCACGCTCTCGGGAGAAGCCCAACGCCTCGGTGGACATCTGCACGATCGACGGGAAGCACGAGTACAGATCGAGGTGGGTGACGTCATCGGGCCCGATGCCGGCGTGAGCGAAGGCGGTCCGGCCCGCCACGCCGACCGCCGGGGTCGCCCCGAGCGAGCGACGCTCGCTCGTCGAGTAGGTGTCGTGGGACAACGTCGTGACGTGGGGGAACACCCACCGGTCGGTCGCCACCCCCGTGCTGCGGGCCACCTCGACGCTGCACAGCACCACCGCCGAGGCCATGTCGACGTCGTTGTTGGCCACCATGGCCTTGGTGTAGGGCCAGGCCACCATGCGGTTGTCCGGCGAGGGGTCACGCAGCTCGTCGGGCGAGTGCGATGTGCGGTCCCACGCCTGGGGGTGAGCGACGGCCACCTGGTTGAAGCCGTGCCAGAGGCGAGCGATGCGGGTGCGGTGTGCGTCGTGGTCCTCGCCGGCGGCGGCGCGCAGGGCCGATTCGAACACGGCGTAGGTGGTGGGGGCCCGACCGATGACCTGGCCTTCGCCGACCATCACCGCCGGATCGACCCCGAGCTTGTCGTCGGCTTCGGGTTGGTCGCCGGTCTCGGCCACCATCGTGGTGTCCAGCTCGGCCCGGCGCAGCCGCTCCCTGGTCCAGCGGGCCTCGCCGCCCACCACGACGGCGACGTCGAGCTCGCCTCGGGCGATGCGCTCGGCGGCGACCCCCACCAGCATCTGGGGGGCGTCGCCGCTCACGAAGGTGAAGGCGGTGCGGGTCCGATCGTTGCCGAGCTGCCCGGCGACGAGCCGTGCGGGGTCATCGAAGCGGAACCACCCGCCAGGCACGGCGATCCAGTCGGCGCGGGTCGCCAGCGCTGGCGACCCGGCGTCGCCGGCGGCGGCGCGCACGGCGTCGGCCATCAGCTCGATCGGGCCTCGACGCAGGGTCAGATCGGACTCGTCCTCGGGCCGCTGGACGATCTCGGCGGCGCCGACGATGACGGGGGTTCGCTGGTCCACGAGCAGCGACCGTAGCGACCCGGCCACGCCGCAGCCGGCGCCGCCTGCCCAACGACGCCCGAGGAAGGCCGCTCAGGCGGGCCAGCAGCTCAGCCGGCCTGCCCGAGGAAGGTCGCTCAGGTGGGCCAGCAGCTCAGCTGGCCTCGATGAAGATGCACTCGCCGGGGCACTCCTCGGCGGATTCGATGACGCCGTCGAGGTCGCCGGCGGGCACGTCGACCAGGCCTTGGGGGCCGCCCGGGTCGCTCTTGACCCCCGAGCCGTCTTGGACGTAGGCGAGCCCGTCATCGAGGAGGGTGAAGACGCTGGGGGCGATCTCGGCACAGATGCCGTCGCCGGTGCAAAGATCCTGGTCGATCCAGACCTTGTAGCTCACGGGTCGCTCCTGGTGTGGGGGGACGTGTCGTTCGGTCGGCGATGGCGAGGCCGCTGCGGCTGCGGGCCGACGCTCAGGCCGCGGTGTGGTCGATCGCAGCGAGCAGGGGGGCTACGCAGTCCCGCAACGACAGGATGCCCACCCGATCGCCGTCTCGCACCACGAGGTGGCGGATGCCGGCGCGGATCATCTGGCGAGCCGCGTCGGCGACGGTGGTCTCGGCGTCGACGACGATCACGTCACGGGTCATGACGTCGGTGGCCCAGGCGTCGGCGTCGCCAGCGGATAGCCCGTGCACGACGTCACGTTCGGTGAGCACGCCCAGCTCGTCGTCCTTGCCGCGCACGAGGAGGGCCGCGCAGTTGGTCTCGGTCATGCGAGCGGCGACCACGGCCAGGCCGTCGGCGGGGTGCACCGAGGCCGGGTCGAAGGCGGTGAGCCCTCGGACGGGGTCCGAGGCTGCGGTCACCTCGACAGCTTGGCTGCCGGTGGGATCGGACGCCAGCGACCGGACGTAGAGCCAGCGGTCACCCATCTCGAGCCGGTGACGGGGGCCGCTCCGTGTGAGATCGCCATCGGCGGCGGCGACGTCGCCGTGCCAGACCAGCACCGGGTGCTCGGCGCCGGTCAGGAGCCTGGAGGCGAAGCGCTCGACGGGCCGGGGCGAGGCGGTCGGTCCGAGCACGTCGGCCACTGCGGCGACCGCGCCCAGCTGCGAGAGGGTGACGACGGTGGGCGGGGCGAGCTGGAGCGTGCCGGCGTCTCGTTCGGCGAGCGCATCGGCCGGCCGGATCCACCGGTGGTCGTGCACCTCGCCGCCGTCGACGGTGATGGTCGCCCCGGGGTCGACCGGGGCCAGGAAGAACCAGGTGGCGAAGCGGCGCCCAGCGCCGGGCGGGGGCGTCCAGTGCGACCACGCCACCAGATCAGCGGCCGACAACGACAGCCCGGCCTCCTCTGCGGCCTCGCGCACGGCCGCCCGGCGGGCGCTGCCCTCGTCGTCGCCTCCGAGATCAGCGGGGTCGAGGCGACCACCGGGGAACACCCAGGACCCCCCGAAGTCGGCGAGCTGGCGGCGGCGCAGCACCATCAGCACCTCGAGTCCGTCGGCCCCGTCGCGGATCGGCACGACCGTGGCTGCGGGGATCGCGTCGGGCACGGCGTCGGTCATGGCCCGGCCTCGGCGCTGGCGGACAGCCCGGCCCCGGCCCCGGCCCCCGGCTCCGCGCCCGCCTCGGCCCCGGGCCCGGCCCGGGGCTCTGCGCCCGCCTCGACCACGGCGTCGAGGTCGGCCGTCTCGGCGTCGGGCCCCGCCTCGATGTCGCCGGGGGCGACCGCGACCAGGTCGATGTCGTACCCGGGCGCCGTCGCCGCTGCAGCGGTGAGCGCCCCGTCGGGCACCCCACCGGCGGACACCACCACGACGGTGATGCGCTGTCGGTCGACATCGACGTCGACGGCGACCGGTACGACCCCCAGCACCCGGAACGTGTCGGTGACCCGGTCGGCCACCAGGGCGGGCCCGTGTGCCCGCCCGGTGCCCGAACCACCGAGCTCGACGGCCAGCAACATCCGAGCGTCGACGTCGGCGGAACGATCGACGGCGTCTGAGATGCGCCGCTCGAGGTCGGTGACCGCGTCATCGGGCGGGGCGAGCTCGCCGACCAGGTCCACGGAGAACCGGTTCCGGCCGTCGATGACGCCGACGTTCACCAGCTCGGACAGCTCGACGCCGTGCTCGGCCGCCCAGTCCGCAGCGATCCGGCGGGCGAGCGCCTCAGCGCCAGGGCCCGGGCGCAGCTCACCGCTGGCGGCGCGGTCCGTCGCCCCCTGGGTCCACCGCAGATCCACGACCGCCGGGTGTCCCAGATCGGCGGCCAGGCGGTCGGCGAGCTCGAGGGCATCAGGCGCCTCCCCTCGCCCGGAGGCGATGACCGACACGTCCCAACCGTCGATGGCGATGTCGGACACGACCAGCCCCCCGCGAGCGGCGGCCCACTCGTCGGCGACGCGCTCGACGTCGGTGAGGTCGAAGCCGCCCTCGCCGGCGACGTCAGAGCGCAGCGTCCCGGTCGACCGCTGGGACCAGCGAAGATCGACCGAGGCGCCCGGCCCGACCACCGGCTCGAGGGCGCGGGCCAGGGGCTCGGCCGATGGCGGGCGTGACTCGCCCGAGAGCACCACCGCCACGGTCGTCCCGTCGACGTTGAGGTCCTCGAGCTCGAGCGGCTCGGCGCCGAGCCACGACGCCACGGTGGTCGCCACGTCGCGACGGGTGGTGGCGTCGTCGGCCAGGTCGAGCGAGCGCGACACCAGCGGCACGGCGACGATCGACACGCCGAGGGCAGCGACGATCGAACCGACGGCGACCCGGGGCGAGGCGTCGGCGAGCCGGCGGGGCGGCACGATGCCGGTGGCCAGGAACACCGCAGCAGCCGAGACGACGATCGCCGCCAGGTTGGCCCCCACGAGCAGGGCGGCGCCGCCGGCCAGCTCGAGGTCACCGGCGCGCACCAACATGCCGGCGGCGCTCAGCGGTGGGACGAGCGCCACCGCCACCGCCACCCCGGGCAGGGCGGCGGACAGGTCGCTGCGCACCGTGGCGTAGGCCCCGGCCATGCCGGCGGCGAAGGCCACGGCCAGGTCACGGAGGTCCGGGGACGTGCGCGTCAGGATCTCGTCGGTCAGTTCGGCGTCGGGCAGCACCCCGGCCAGGGCAACGGCGATCGCCACGGCCAGGGCGCACAGCAGGGCGACCTCCAGCCCGGCGCGCAGGCCCCGTTGCACCCATCCCATGCTGATGGCGAGGGACAGGCCGATGAGCGGGGAGCTGAGCGGCGCGATCAACATCGCCCCGATGACCACGGCCGGCGAGTCGAGCGACAGGCCCATCACCGACACGACCGCCGACAACGCCATCAACAGGGCGACCTTGCCGAGGCGCCGCTCCTCGTCCGGGGATCCGAACAGCCCCCGCACGACACGGCGGCGCTCCTCGGGCTGGCAGGTGGCCCGGGGGCCGAGCGCGGCGGCGATGCCGATGAAGACGACGACGCCGACGATGGCGAGCAGCGCCGTGGGCAGCGCCGTCGCGTCCAACACGGCGCTCGACGGTACCGGTGGCGCCAGCCCGCCGGCGGTCGCCCGGCGGGGCGTGCGGGGCGTGCGGGGCGTGAGAGGCGTGTGGGGCGTGAGAGGCGTGCGGGGCCCGCCGCCGGTCGCCCGGCCGATCGCCCGGCGGGCTGAGCAGAGCGTGCGGGGCCATCAGGCCGGTGAGCTGGCCGGGCGTCGAGCTGCCGGGTCCGCCGAGCCGGCGGAGCCCACCGAGGCGGGTGGAGCCCCCGAAGTCCTGGGGAGGTGGAGGCGCACTCGACCCCCCGGCCCGGGAAGGGCCTCCAGGGTGCCGCCGTGCGCGAGGACGAGGCCCCGGGCGATGGCCAGCCCGAGGCCCTCGCCCCCGACCGGCCCGCTGCCCTGCACGCGGGGTTCGAAGGCCCGGTCGATGAGGTCCTCGGCGAAGCCGGGGCCGTCGTCGAGCACCTCGACCTCGGCCCCGCCTGATCGTCGGGTCACCACGACGCGCACCTCGCCACCGGCGGGGGTGTGGCGCACCGCGTTGTCGATGACGTTGCGCAGCACCCTGGCGATCTGGTCGGGGTCGACGTCGACGGCGACCGCACCGTCCACCTCGGCGTGCAGCCCGACGCCTCGCCCGAGCGCCAGCGGTGTCGTTCCCGCCACGGCGTCATCGACGAGCTCGGCCAGGTCGAGGCGCTCCGGGCGGGTCTCGAGCGTCCCCGCCTCCAGGCGGGCCAGCACGACGAGATCGCCGAGCAACGTCTCGAGGGTCACCACCTGGCGGCCCACCGCTGCGGGGGCCTCCGCCGAGGCGATCGCACCCGAGGCCACGGCCTCGGCGGTGGCTAGCAACGCCTGCAGGGGCGTGCGCAGGTCGTGGGCCAGGGCATCGACGAGGCCCCTGCGCTCGGCGGTGAGGGCCCGGCGGTCGCGCTCAGCGCCGTCGAGCGCATCGACGAGATCGTCGAGCTGGGCGGCGAGCCGGCCGACCTCGTCCTCGCGCACGATGCCGGTTCGCACCGTGCGCTCGCCCCGCGCCGTGGCCGCCGTGGTGGCGCGCAGCACGGACAGGTCACTCGACAGCGGTCGTGCCAGGCGCCACGCCACCCACACCGAGGCCGCCCCCACCCCGACGGCGAGCCCGACCAGGTAGAGGGCATCCCCGCCATCCCAGGCCATCATCCACGTGCCCGCCACCACCGCCAACACGGTGAGGATCGGGCCGACGAGGCCGATCGCCACCAGTGCCCCGGTCACGCCGAGGCGTCGAGCCACCCAGGGCGCGACGAGACCGCCGATGATCGCCACGCCGGCCACCGCGGCGGCGAAGCTCATCGCCCCCGGTCCCTGGTCCACTACGGGCCCGTCACGGGTCGAACCGGTAGCCGACGCCGTACACGGTCACCAGGTGGCGGGGCTCGGTCGGATCGTGCTCGATGCGCCGGCGCAGGCGTCGCACGTGCACCGTCACCGTCGAGGGGTCCTGCCACTCCGGGGTCGAGTCCCACACGTCACGCAACAGATCGGCTCGGCTGAACGCCCGGGAGGGATGGGTGACGAGGTGCAGGAGCAGATCGAGCTCACGGGGTGGGACCTCGACCGCGACGCCGTCGACCGACAGCACCCGCCGGGCGGGCTCGATCCGCAGGCGACCCGAGACGATCGGCTGGACGGGCACGTCGCGCCGGGTGCGGCGCAGCACCGCCGCCACTCGGGCGGTCACCTCGCGCAGCGTCACGGGTTTGGGCACGTAGTCGTCAGCGCCGAGCTCGAGCCCGGCCACCCGGTCGCCGTCGCCACCCCGGGCCGACACGACGACGACGGCCACGTCGTCGCCCGTGTCCCGGATGCGGCGCAGCACCTCGACGCCCCCCAGGCCGGGCAGGCCGAGATCGAGCACGACGAGGTCGGGTCGGTGGGCGGCGAGCGAGGCCATCGCCTGGTCGCCGTCGGCTGCGGTGCGGACGTGGTGCCCCTGGTGGGCCAGGGCGTCGGCCACCAGGGTCCGCACCTGGGCGTCGTCCTCGACGACGAGGACCTTGGCGGCTCCTGACGCCGGCTCGACCGAGCGGGGTGCGACCGGCATCGGGCCGGTCGTCGACGAGCTCACTGCGTGCCGGGCGGCGCCCAGGCGTGGTCGCGTCCGGTGGCGGCGATCATCTGGGCGACGAGGGGGGCGTCGGCACCCGGGTAGCTGGGGTCGGCGTAGCGGTCGGGGCTCACCGCTCGCACCGTCGGCACGAGGGCCCGTGCCACGCGCAGGACGTAGGCGGCCTGCACGTCGTCGATGCGGTGGTCGAGCCCGCACGCCGCAGCGAGGTCGGTGGTCAAGATGGTGGTGTCGAAGATGCGGGCGTTCAGCACGGCGACCGCGCCGAAGCGGCCGACGGTGGAGGGAGCCTCGCCGTCGAGCGCGCCGGGCCGCCGCCACGCCGCCCGGCACGCCACCGCCGCATCCCAGAAGGCGGCGAGGGGGTCGTCGCCGAGCACCTCGGCGGGGTCGACGAGATCCGGCATCGGATCTGGCACCTCTCGTCGGCCGAACGCGGCGAACAGCGTGGTGGCGGCGACCACCTTGTTGGTGACGTCGCGCACCGACCACCGATCACACGGCGTTGGGCGGGCCCAGTCGTCGGGGCCGAGGTCGGCGATCAACGCCGCGGCCCGCGACTGGGCCAGGTCCAACAGGTGCAGCGGATCGGGCCGGCTCACGGCGCTGACGGTAGCGGGGGCGTCCGTGCGCCGCCGGGGGCGGTGGGGGCGTCGGCACGCTTGGGCCGACAGGCCGCCGTCGCGCCCGTCGCTCGCCGGTGCGATCGGGCCCTGCGCTCAGCGCTGGCGTGTCCCGCTCACCGCCGGCGGGGCGGGCGGGCCCGGGCGGGATCGGTCGGCCAGTCGTGCTTGGGGTAGCGCCCGGCCATGTCCTTGCGCACGTCGTGCCACGAACCTGCCCAGAAGCCGGGCAGGTCCTCGGTGATCTGCACGGCGCGATCGGCGGGTGACAGCAGCTCGAGGCGCACCGGCACCCGCCCACCGGCCACACGAGGGTGCTCGGTGGTGCCGAAGAGGTCCTGCACCCGCACCCGCACGACGGGACGGCCGCTGGCGTAGTCGACCGGCACCCGTCGCCCGCTCGTCACCTCGAGGTGCTCGGGCGCCTGCTCGGCCAGCTCGACCGAGCGGTCCCACGACAGCCGGGTGCCGAGCACCATGGCGAGGTCGAGCCGCTCGAGATCGCCACGGCCGGTGGCAGTGCCGAGGAACGGCACGAGCCAGTCGTCGAGGTCGCCGAGCAGGGTGTCGTCGTCGAGGTCGGGCCAGCGCTCGGCGTCGAGGGCACGCAAGAACGCCACCCGCTGGCGCCACCGCGCTGCGGCCTCGGCACCGCCCAGGCACCCAAGGCCGGACCGGCGGACCTGCGCGCACAGGGCGGCGACCGTGTCGGGCCCCGGGGCCGCCGGGCTGCGGTGCGACGACAGCACCAGGCCGTCGAGGCGACGCTCGATGACCGCCACCAGGTCGTCGCGCTCGGCGTCCCACACGAGCTCGTGGCGGTGGGTGACATCGTCGCCGACGAGTCGGTCGAGCTCGTCGGCGTCCAGCGCCCCGGCCAAGCGGATGCGGGCCTCACGCCGCCGGCCGTCGAGATCAGCGGCGACGAGCGCCTCGACGGTGGCGAGAGGGTCGGTGGCGGGGAGCCACGCGCCGCCGCCGCCGCGCAGCACGAAGCGCCCGGCGGTTCGGGTGCCCCGGCGCAGGGCCAGGCGGTCGGGGTAGGCGAGGGCGAGCAGCGGTCCGGCGTCGGTGGCGGTGACGGCGCCGTGGGCGCCGACGCGCCGTTCGAGGTCGTCGGCGCTGCGGCGGGCTCGGCTCAGGGCGCGCCCGTCGAGGCGGGGGTGGCTGCGTCCCCGGTCGGCGAGCAACTCGAGGCGGACCGCTAGATCGGCCGGCACCTCGTCGGGACGCCCGTGGAGCACGTCCCGCTCGCTGAGCAGCGCCGCCAGCGCGCACGCCGTCGCCCCCCGAGGGCCCTCGGCGGCCAGCAGCACCATCCGGGCCAGGCGGGGGTGCAGGGGCAGACCGAGCGTCTGGCGACCGAGGGCGGTCGGCCGACCGTCGCCGTCGAGGGCGCCGAGGCGCGCCAGCAGCTCGCAGGCCTCGTCCCACGCCCGCCGGGGCGGCACGTCGAGCAGGGCGGGCGCCTCGGGGTCCCTGACACCCCACACCGCCAGCTCCATCACGACACCGGCGAGGTCGACCTGGGTGAGCTCGGCGGGGTCGTGGGGCAGGCGGGCGGCGTGCTCGACCTTGGACCACAACCGCACGGCCCGCCCCGGTCCGAGCCGCCCGGCCCGCCCGGCGCGCTGGTCGGCTGAGGCCTTCGACGACGTCACGGTCACCAGACGGGTCATCCCGGTGGCCGGGTCGAAGCGGGGGACCCGTGAGAGGCCGGCATCGACGACGGTGCTCACCCCCTCGACGGTCAACGACGTCTCGGCCACATCGGTCGACAGCACGACCTTCTGGCCGTGCATCGACGGGGTGATCGCCAGGTCCTGGCTCTCGGTGGGCAGCGAACCCGCCAGCTCGTGGACCTCGACGCCCGGAGGGCCCACCCCGGCGTCGGCGAGGGCTTGGCGGGTCCGTCGGATCTCTGCGATGCCGGGGAGGAACACCAGCACGTCACCCGGATCGTCTCGCAGCGCCCTCCGCACCGCCGAGGCCACCGCCCCCTCCAGGCGGTCGCGCCCTCGCCGGGGCGCCCAGGTGAGGTCCACCGGGTGGGTGCGCCCGGCGCACTGAAGCACCGGGGCCGGCTCGTCACCGTCGCCCAGCAGGTCGGCGACCCGGGCCGCATCGAGGGTGGCCGACATGACGACGACGGCCAGATCGGGTCGCAACGACCGCCGCACGTCCAGGGTCAGGGCCAGGCCGAGGTCGCCCTGGACCGAGCGCTCGTGGAACTCGTCGAACACCACCACCGCCGTGCCGGTGAGCGACGGGTCGCGCTGCAACCTGCGGGTCAGCACCCCCTCGGTGACGACCTCGATGCGGGTGGCGGCTGACACCCGCCGCTCGTCGCGGGTGACGACGCCGACGGTGTCGCCCACCGCCTCGCCGAGCAGGGACGCCATGCGGGCCGCAGCCGCCCGGGCTGCCAGGCGCCGAGGCTCGAGCACCACCAGGCGCCCGGTGGGCCCGCAGATCCCGGCGTCGAGCAGACGCAACGGCACGACGGTGGTCTTGCCCGCTCCCGGCTCGGCGACCAGGACCGCGAGTCCCCGCCGTCTGAGCGCCCCGACCAGCTCGTCGGTGACCGCCTCGACGGGAAGCCCGGTCGGTGCTGCGCTCATCGCGGCCTCGGACCGGGGCGCCCCCCAGGTGGGTCGTCGCGATCGCCCCGGGCGCCGGCGGTGCCGCGGCTTGCGTCGGTGCGCCCCGGGCGTCGCCGGCGGGGCGTGCGGGCCGGGTCGGGCCAGGCCCCCGACAGGCCCCGGGGCGCCCGGAACGGGGGCAGCGTGGCGTCAGCTAGGGCCAGGCGGTCTGCGACGGTGTACAGCGCGGCGGGGCTCCACCCGATGCCGAGGTGGCTCGAGCGCACCTCGATGTCCTCGGCGAGCGGGTCGTTGATCCCCACCCGGGAGGCGCCGAAGGGGACGATGGCGTCGGTGCGGCTCCAGATGCTGGTGAGCGGCGCCAGCGGCCCGTCGGCGGGTCCCACCGACGCCCGCACGGCCCGCCGGAGCTGGGTCCCGGCGCGCATCTGGGGGTCGTCGAGGGCGGCCAGCGGGCTGCCGAGGGTGATGACGCGACGCACCCGGGCGGGCACCAGCCGGGCCAGGGCGAGGGCGTACACCCCGCCGAGGCTCCACCCGACGATGGCGATGGGGTCGTCGTCATGGCGGTCGAGCACCTCGGCGAGTCGCTCGGCGAGACCGTCGACGACCCGGGGGGTGGGCCCGTCGTTGCGGCCGAGCCGCCACCCGTGGACGTGGTGGCCCTGTGATCTGAGGTAGCGCCTCAGCGGACGGGTGGACAGGTCGCTGGCGGCCAACCCGGGCAGGACCAGCACGCCCCGGCCGGTGCCCCGGGGCGCCAGGCGCATGAAGGGGGCGAGCGCCAGCAACTGACCGAGCTCGAGGGGAGCCCTCGCCTCGAGCAGCGTCTGGGGTCGCCGCCGTCGGTTGCGGTAGGTGGTCATGACCCCAGGGTGCCCTGGCGCGGCGCGAGATGGGCGCCCCGGCGGGGGGTGTGCTCGCGCGCCCGGCGGTAGGCCGGGGTGAACATGAACAGCACGGCGAACAGCTCGAGGCGACCGAGGAGCATGAGCGCCATCAGCACGGCCCGGGCCGGGGCGGGGTAGACGAGGAAGTTGCTGGACGGTCCGGCCTCGCCGAGCGCCGGTCCGATGTTGCCCATCGCCGACACCGCCCCGGAGAAGCCGGTGACGGGCTCGACGCCGAGGGCGGTCACGGCCAGGCCGCCGACGATGAGGCAGGTCGAGTAGATGACGGCGAAGCCGACGACGCGATCGACCACGTCGGCGGCGATGGGGGTCGTGCCGAGGCGCACGGGCACCACGGCCCGGGCGTGGCGGGCCCGCACGACCTCCCTGAAGGCGTGACCGAACAGCACCTGCACCCGCAGCAGCTTCATGCCCCCCGACGTCGAACCCGTCATGCCCGCAGGGATCATCAACAACAGCAGCAGGAACTGGGCTGCCCCGCCCCACACGGTGAAGTCCGACGTGCCGAACCCACAGGACGTGATCACCGTGGCGGCGTTGAAGGCGCCCTGGCGCAGGGCGTCGGTGAGGCCGTCGACGCCGGGCGCATCGAAGATCGACACCGTCAACAGGGCGGTCGCCCCGACGAGCACGGCGAGGTACAGGCGCATCTCGCTGGCCCGCCGGTACACGCCGGGGTCACCCCGCACGGCCTTCCAGTGCAAGGTGAAGCTGGCACCCCCGATGACCATGGCCACGATGACGAGCACCTCGATCGCCGCCGAGTCAAAGCCACTGATCGAGTCGGCCTTGGTGGAGAAGCCCCCGGTCGAGGTGGCGGCGAAGGCGTGAGCGACCCCGTCGTACAGCGACATGCCGCCGGCCACGAAGGCCGACGTGACCGCCAGGGTGAACGCGCCGTAGAGCAACCACAGCCGCTTGGCGGTCTCACGGACCCGGGGCGTGAGGCGGTCGGTGGCGGGCCCGGGAGCCTCGGCCGACACGAGCTCGAGGCCGCCGACGCGCAGCAGCGGCAGCACCGCCACGGCCAGCACGACCAACCCCATGCCGCCCAGCCAGTGGGTCATCGACCGCCAGAACAAGATGCCGGCGCCTTGGGCTTCGATGTCGGCGATGACCGTCGATCCGCTGCAGGTGAACCCCGACACCGACTCGAACAGGGCCTCGTGCCACACCTCGAGGGTGCCCGTGGTGACGAAGGGGACGGCGCCGGCGACCGAGACCGCCACCCAGCTCCACGCCACCGCGGCGAACGCCGACGCCGTCGACACCCGCGCCGGCACGGCGGACGCTCGGGTCAGCACCCCGCCCACGACGGCGATCGCCAACCCGGGGAGGGCCAGGGCCGCGACCTCGTCGCCCCCGTCGATGGCCTCGACCGCAGCGCACACGGTGATGCCGGCCCCGACCAGCGCGAGCGCCATGGCGGTGACGATCGCCGTCATCGACCGGATCGGCCCTCGACGGACCACCGCCGCGGTCACCGTGGTCGCGGCGACGACGCGGGCGGGGGTGGTGGGCGTGGCCGCCACGCCCCGACCGTGGCGGCCACCACGAGCACCGGGTAGATGTCGACCCGACCGACGACCATCAACACGACCGCGGTGAGCCGCCCGACCGGGTCGAGGCCGGCGGGCCAGGTCAGCTCGGCCCCGGCGACCAGCGCCGGCCCGCCGCCGGCCAGGCTCGTCAGACCGATCGAGACGGCGTCGACCATGGCCGTGCCGGCGTCAGGGGCCGGGTCGAACTCGGTGAGGATCACGGTGGCGGCGACGAGGAACCCGAGCGACAGGCTGATCGACCCGACCAGGCGGTTCGTCATGGGTTCAGACAGCACCGAAGCACCGATGCGCACCGGCGGCCGGGCGTCGGGATGCAGTTGGCGGGTCAGCTCGCGTCGGACGAAGCCGAACACCGCCAGCACGCGCACCAGCCCGAAGCCACCGCCGAGCGACGCCGCCATCGACCCGATCCCGATGACCAGCAGCACGAGCGCCCCGGTCCCCGATGACAACGAGCTGAGGGTGCCCTCCAACATCCCGGTGGTCGACGCCGCCGAGGTGGCCAGCACCAGCGCCGGGCCGACGCCGTCGACGGCGGCCCCGTTCCAGGCCCACACGAGGGTGGCCACGATGGCGACCACGGCGACGTAGGCGCGCAGCTCGACGCTGCGGCCGAGGGCCCACGGGTCGCGGCCGACGGTGGCCCGCCACATGAGCGGCAGCGACAGCCCGGCACAGAACATGCCGGCGGCGGCGACCGCCTCGACGGCACCGGAGTCGAACGTGGCGAGCGATCCGGGGCGGGGCGAGAAGCCCCCGGTCGACGCCGTCGACATGGCCAGCGCCACCGCATCGGCCGCCCCGAGGCCGGCGAGTCCGTACCCGATGCCGATCGCCACGGTGAGCGCGACGTAGACACCGATGAGGCGGCGCAACGCCGCCCCGAAGCGGGGCGCGATGCGACGGGCCGAGCGGGTGGCGACGCCCCCGTCGGGGTCGAGGCCGCCGGTGCCGAGCAGGGGGAAGACCTCGACGACGAGGACCACGAGGGCGAGCCCGCCCAGCCACTGCGTGCCCGCCCGCCACAGCACCATGCCGCCGCCGAGCACCGCCGGGTCGGTCAGCACGGTGGCGCTGGTGGTGGTGAGGCCCGCGGCCCCTTCGAACACGGCCCCGTCGACGCCTCCGGCGGCTGACACCCACAGGTAGGGCATCGCCAGCAGGGCGAGGGCCACCAGGCTGACGCCGACCGTCACCGACATGGTCGTGGCCGCCGAGGCGCGCGGCGCCAGCCGGGTGCGGCGCACGACGAGCAGACCCCCAACGCCGGCGAGGGCCCCGGTGAGGCCGAGCCCGAAGGCGTCGCCACCCGCGGCGGCCACCTCGATGGCGGCGCACACCAGGGCGACCGGGGCGACGACGAGCGCGACGACGGCGCCGATGTGGGCTACGGGGGCGACTCGCCGGTGGAGGCCCTCTGGGCCGGTCGACCCCCTGATGACCGTGGCGATGCGCCCCCCCGGCCCGCTCACCTCAGCCGAACACCCGGCGCACCTCGTCGACCACGTGGGGCAGGGCGAACACGATGACGTGGTCGCCGGCCGCCAGCTCGCTGTCGCCCCGGGCGATCCGGGCGCGCCCGTCGCGCACGATCGCTCCGAGCAGCACGTCCTTGGGCATGCGCAGGTCAGCGACCACCGCCCCGTCGGCCGCCGTGCCCGGGCGCACCACCGTCTCCAGCACCTCGGCGTCGCCCTCGAGGAACGTCGCCACCGCCGTCACGTCACCCCTCACGAAGCGCAGGACCCCGTTGGCGCTGGCCGTGCGGGGCGACAGGGCGGCGTCGACGTTGATCTCGTCGAGCAGCGGCAGCAGCGAGAGGCGGTGCACGACGGCGACGGTCTCGGCGGCCCCCTGGGACTTGGCGAACAGACAGGCGAGGATGTTGGCGTCGTCCTCGCCGGTGAGGGCGACCACGGCGTCGAAGGATCCGACGTCCTCCTCGACGAGCAGGTCGGCGTCGGTGATGTCGCCGTTGATGACGAGGGGCCCCCGGAAGCGCTCGGCCAGGTCGCGGCAGCGGTCGGGGTCGCGGTCGACGATGACGACCCGCACGCCGCTGCGGCACAGCCGCTCGCCGAGGATCTCCGCGGTGCGGCCCCCGCCGAGCAGCATGACCCGACGCAACTGGGTGCGCTGCAGGCCGAGCAGCTCGAGCACCTCGGCGCTGGCGTCACGCCGGCAGACGACCCGGAGGAGGTCGTGTGCCTCGAGGCTCTGGTCGCCGCGGGGGATGATCGTCTGGCCGCCCCGGGTCACCGTGCCGAACAGGAAGTCCCAGTTCGGCGCGTACTGCTCGCCGAGCGAGGACAGCGTGCGCCCCACGATCGGGGCGTTCTCGTGGAGGCGGGCACCGATGAGCAGCACCTCGCCGGCGGCCATCTCGGCGATGTCGTTGGCGCCCCGGTAGACCAGCAGCTGCAAGATCTCCTCGGCGGTCTCGTCGTCGGGGTCCAAGACGAGATCGACGCCGATGTGCTCGCGTATCTCTCGTCCCACCTCGCCGCGCAGCTCACGGGACTGCAGGCGACAGACCGTCCGCTCGACCCCGGCCTTCTTGGCCATCAGGCAGGCCATGAGGTTGACCTCGTCGTGGTTGGTGACCGCCACCACGAGGTCGCTCTTTGACAACCCGGCCTCGTCGAGGACGGTGGGGCTGGTCCCGGTGCCCCACACGGTGAGCACATCGAGGCGGGCGGCGGCGTCAGCGAGGCGGCGTCGGTCCTGTTCGACCACCACGACGTCGTGGTGCTCTCGGCTCAACCGCTCGGCGACGTACGAACCGACCTCGCCGGCGCCGATGACGATGATCCTCAACGCCGACCTCCCGCCCACGACGGCTGGAACGTCGGCCCACGGTACCGGGGCCGACACCACCGGCTGCTCCGGGCCCTGGATCGGCCGCTGCGGGCGGCACCCGCCGATGGGGGGCGCGAGGTCCTAGGCTCCGGCGACCAGCGGGGCGGCGTCAGCGGTCCCCTGCAGGTGCCCCTGACGACATCACGAAGGATCTGCCCCATGCGAGATCGGACCCTGCGGCTGCTCGCCGTCCTGTTGGCCGCCACGCTCGTGGCCTCGGCGTGCGGTGACGGCGACGACGGCGACGTGGTCGACACCGAGCAACCCGGTGAGGTCGACGACGTGGTCGAGACCGAAGACGTCACCCCCGACACCGAGGTCCCCGACACCGAGCTGGACGAAGCCACCGAGGACGGCGCCGAGGAGACGATGGGGGCCGAGTTCCCCGACGACACGTTGCGGATCGGACTCGCCTACGGCGTGACCGACTCGGCGCTCGAGACCATCACCGAGCGCGCCATCCGCGCCGTCGAGGTCGTCGAGTCACTGGCCGAGGAGGCCGGCATGGACGTCGAGCTGCTGATCGAGGACACCGCCGGTGACCCCCAGACCGGCGTCGATGCGGCCAACGCCCTCATCAGCCAGGACATCGACTGCATGCTCGGTGCGGCGCGCTCGAACGTGACGACGCCGATCGTGGCCACCACCGCCGAGGCCCAGATCCCCCAGATCTCCTGGGGCTCCACCTCCCCCGCGCTCACCACCATCGACGACGACGACTTCTTCTTCCGCTCGCTCGTCTCCGACGCCGCCCAGGGCGCGGTCGCCGGTCGCTACGCCGCCGAGGAGCTCGGCGCGACCACCGCAGCGATCGTCGTGCAGAACGACCCGTACGGCCTGGGCCTCGGCAACTTCTTCGAGCAGTCCTTCACCGCCGCCGGCGGTGAGATCGTGGCGTCGTTGGCGCTCGACACCGGCACCACCGACTTCTCCGCCGAGGTCGACGAGGTGGTCAGCTCGAACCCCGAGGTGATCTTCAACGTCTTGTTCGCCCCCGAGTTCATCCCCTTCGTCCAAGAGCTCGCCCAGGCCGAACCGGCCGCCGTCGAGCGCCTGTTCACCGCGGACGCCCAGAACAACGTCGACGCCACCGACGGCATCGAGGACCTGCTCGCCGGGGTGACCGGCATCCGGCCCACCAGCGCCGACCTGAGTGCCTTCGCCACGTTCTTCGAGGCTCAGACGGGCGAGGAGACCGGCACCTTCACCGAGTACAGCTTCGACGCCGCCATGTTCTGCGTGCTGGCGGCGGCGGCGGCCGGCGAGTACAGCGGCCCGGCGATCCGGGACGAGATCCGCGACGTCACCAGCGGCGGCCAGCAGTACACCTTCGACCAGGCCGTCGAGGCCATCCAGGCCGCAGCCGCCGGTGAGGACGTCGACTACGTCGGTGCCGGCTCGTCAGCCGATCTCGACGAGAACGGCGACATCGACCCCGAGGGCGCGGCCTACGCCGTCTACGTCTTCAACGACGACGGCACGGTCAGCGACACCGGTGAGGTGCTCACCTTCGAGGGCTGATCCGTGCCCGTCGGATCAACTCGGCGAGGCCCCGCCGAGGTAGAGCTCGATGACCTTGGGGTCACCGAGCAGGTCGGCGCCGGTGCCGCTGTGGGCGTTGGCGCCCATGTCGAGCACGTACCCCCGGTCCGACACGGCGAGCGCGGCCCGGGCGTTCTGTTCGACCATCAACACGGCGACGCCGTCGGACCGGATCGCCTCGACGGCCTCGAAGATCTCCTCGACCGCCTGGGGCGCGAGCCCAGCCGAGGGCTCGTCGAGGCACAACAGGGTCGGCGAGGGCATGAGCGCCCGGGCGAGCGCCAACAGCTGTCGCTGACCACCCGAGAGGTTGCCCGCCCGCCGGGAGCGGAACGCACCCAGCATCGCGAAGCGCTGCTCGAGCTCGCCGATGCGCGCCTGGCGCTCGTTCGTGGCGAGCCGGTAGCCACCCATCTCGAGGTTCTCGCGCACCCCGAGGCTGGGAAAGACGTTGTCGGTCTGGGGCACGAAGCCGACTCCGAGGGCGGCGAGCTGGTGGGGCCGGCGGCCGGCGATGTCGACGCCTCGTAGCGCGATCGTGCCCGCCCGGGGCGCCAGCAGGCCGACGACGGCCTTCACGAACGTGGACTTCCCGGCGCCGTTGGGTCCGATGACCGTGACGATCTCGCCCTCGGACACGTCGAGGTCGACACCGTTGAGGATGTCGACCCCGGGCCGGTACCCGCCCACCACCCCCCGCGCCGACAACACGACCTCCCTGCCGCCCGGTCCGGCCTGGCCGGCGGCTCCGATGTCTCGGACCGGGCCCGCCTCGGACCGGCTCACCCCTGGGCTCGTGGGGCCGGGGACGGGGTGGCTGACGCCGGCGCCCGGCTTCGACGGGTCCCGAGGTAGGCCTCGATCACCGTCGGGTCCGCCCGCACCTCGTCGGGGGTGCCGTCGGCGATGACGGTGCCCTCGGCCATCACCACCACGTGCTCGCTCACCCGCATCACGACCTCCATGTCGTGCTCGACGAGCAGGAAGGTGTACCCCTCGTCGCGCAGCTCGACGATGCGGGTGAGCAGCTCCTCGCGCAGGGTCGGGTTGACCCCGGCCATCGGCTCGTCGAGCAGCACCATCGACGGACCGAGCATCAGCACCCGGGCGAGGTCGAGCAGCTTGCGCTGACCGCCCGAGAGGTTGGCGGCGTACTCGTCGGCCAGGTGCGACAGGCGGAACCGGTCGAGGAGGCGCTCGGCCTGCTCGCGGTTGCGCCGCTCCTCGCCCCGGTACAGCGGGAAGGGCCACAGGGCCACGGCCAGCGACTCGCCCCGCTGGTCTCGGGCGGCGAGCAGCAGGTTTTCCAACACGGTGAGGCGGGACAGGTGACGAGTGAGCTGGAAGGTGCGCACGAGCCCGCGGCGAGCGATGGCCGATGGCCCGGCGCCGGTGATGTTGCGGTGGTCGAAGGTGACGTGGCCGCGGTCGGGCCGGTCGAAGCCGGTCACCAGGTTGAACAGGGTGGTCTTGCCGGCGCCGTTCGGTCCGATGAGGGCGCTGAGGGTGCCCCGGGTGATGGTGAGGTCGGCGTCACGGACCGCCTGGAGGCCCCCGAAGCGCTTGGACAGCCCCCGCACCTCCAGGATGGGGTCGCCAGCCCCTGCGGCGTGGTCCCCCTGAGCGCCGGGACGGCCGCTCGGGACGGGTTCTGGGGGCCCCGGGGTGCTCACCCGCTCCTCCCCAGACCGACCTCTTCGGAGCGTCCGGCCAGCCCCTGGGGCCGGAACATGATGATCAACACGATGATGAGCCCGAGCAGCTGGCCCTGCAGCGCCCCCAGGCGGTCGGCGCTCACGTAGGCCTCGGGGATCCAGTCGAAGGCCGGCGTCGCCTGGATGCGGGGCAGGAACCGCACCACCGAGAAGATGCCCTGGAGGACCAGGGCACCGATCACCGGGCCGAAGATCGTTCCGGCACCACCGAGGATCATGGCGATCCACATGCGGAACGTCACGATGGGCAGCCACGTCTCGGTGTCGATGAAGTTGTTCTGCATCGCCAGCGCCACCCCGGCGAAGGCGCCGATGAACGCCCCGACGGCGAAGCTCTGCAGCTTCAGCACCGCCGTCCGCTTGCCGAGGGCTGAGGTGACGTCCTCGTCTTCCTTGATGGCCCGCTGGGCCCGTCCCCACGGGGCGCGTCGCAGGCTCCACGTCACCAGCAGCGCGACGGTGATGATGGTGGCGTTGAAGCCGAACAGCCGCCACTCCCGGCTGTCGAGGAACGGCAGCACGGCCTCGAGGGTGTCGTTGAACCCGCCGGCGAAGTTCTGCACGCCGAAGACCCCGCCGGTGCCGACCCGCTCCTGGGATCCCGTCGCGGCGTCGACCCGGAACGAGCCCGAGTTCTTGATGATGAGGCGCACCATCTCTGCCAGGGCGATGGTGACGATGGCCAGGTAGTCGGTGCGCAGCCGCAGGCTGAACAGCCCGACGACCACTCCGACGACGGCCGCCACGCTGGCGCCGAACAGCATCGCCCAGCCCCACGCCCACCCGAGCTCGAGGATGACCAGCGCCGTGGTGTAGGCGCCGATCATGAGGCTGAGGACGTGGCCGAAGTTCAACAGCCCCGTGAAGCCGAACTGGACGTTCAACCCGATGGCGCCGATGGCGAAGATCGTCCCGAGGACCGCCACGTCGAGGACGTAGTCGCCGTAGCTCCCGGGCAGCACCGTGCGGGCGACGACGAGCGCGACGATCGTCGCCGGCCACAGCACCAGCCAGTTGTCGGTGCGGTCCGCCAGCAGCCGGCCCATCAGACCCGCTCGGCTCGTCCGAGCAGGCCCTGGGGCCGCAGCACCAGCACCGCCACGAGGAACACGAACCCGACGACCTCTTGGTACTCGGTGCTGACGAAGGGCAGCACCGGCGACACCTCCTGGGCCAGTCCCAGCAGCAGACCGCCGAGCAGGGCCCCGTAGGCGTTGCCGAGCCCGCCGACGATGACCGCGGCGAAGATCGGCAGCACGAACCGCAGCCCGAGCAGCGGCGTCACCACGTTGAACTGCAGCGAGGCGGCCACGCCGCCGTAGGTGGCCAGCCCGCCGGCCAGCGCCCAGATGATGATGATCACCCGGTTGACGTCGATGCCTGACAGGGCGGCGAGGTCGAGGTCGTCGGCGGCGGCACGGACCGCCTTGCCGAGGCGGGTGAGGGTCAACAGGGCTGTCACGCCGATGACGAGGGCGACCGAGATGACGATGAGGCGGTACTCGGTGGGGGTCAGCTCGACGGCGTCCCAGCCGAGGAGCGGTGTGCGGGTCTCGCGGGTCACCTCGTAGCTGTCCGAGCGTCCCTGGGAGATGAACAGCACGAGGTACTGCAGGAACAGCCCCGCCCCGATCGACAGGATCAACACGGTGGCCCCGGTGACGCCACGCCGGCGCATGGGCCGGAACAGCAGCAGGTCCGACGCGATGCCGAGGGCGGCGCCGACGACGACGGCGGGCAGGACCGCCCACCAGATCGTCCAGCCCCAGTTGGTGTTGGCGTACAGGGCGACGTAGGCGCCGACGAGCAGGAACTGGGCGTGGGCGAAGTTCACGATGCCGAGCACGCCGAAGACGAGGCTGAGCCCGAGCCCGGCGACGGCGAGGATCGACCCGGTCAGCACCCCCGACGCGGTGCGCCCGGGCAGATCCTCGACGAGCTCGGGCACCCAGGCCCCGCCGTAGGCGACGAGCAGCCCCCAGGTGCCGATGGCCACAGAGCACGCCATGCCGGCCGAGAACGCCGGTGCAGCGAGCCCGGCGGTGTCGGGGGAGCGCTGCAACCGTGCGCCGAGCAGCGTCGGCAGACAGAACAGCACGACGCCGGCGGTGAGCCCCGCCACCGTCGCCCACCCCGAGGCCAGCACGTCACGGTTGCCCGCGGCGACGAGTGCGGCCCGGTCGTCGAAGGCTTGGCGGATGACGTTGAACGCCACGACGACGGCGGCCAGGGCCAGCGCGGCTGCGGCGCCCCACAGCGGCGCGGCGCGGCGGGCAGCTGCGGGGTGGTCAGAGGTCGAGGCGACCCAGGCGGAGGCGCCGGCCGCCACGACGACGACCAGCACGACGCCAGCGAGCGTGGCCAACAGGTCGACCAGCAGGGTGGTGCCCCCGGCGTCATCGGCACGCCACAGGGTCACCGCGGCCAGCGCCACCGCCACGCCCCACGCGGCGAGCTGGATGGGCGTGGTCCACCGCTCGAGGGCGGTGATGAGCGGCGGCACCGAGGGATCAGCGACCCTCGGATCGGTCACCGCCGCCACGACCATCGTGGGACGGTAGCCAGTCGCGTCCTGCCGAGGTGACCTCGCCGACCCCGCCGGGGCGGCCGTGGCTCGGCGCCAGGTGCCAGCGACGAGCGGCCGCCCGACCTGCACCCGGAACTGCGGACGCCGGCGTCACGTGGCACCGTTGCCGTCCGCAGTTCGGGGGTCGAGGCGACGGGCGTAGCTGCGACCGCTGCCGGATTTGCGGGCGTGGGCGGGGTATGAGGCGGCTGCGCTCCGCAGTTTCGGGCGTAGCTGCGACCGCTGCCGTATTTGCGGGCGTGGGCGGGGTCTGAGGCGGCTGCGCTCCGCAGTTTCGGGGGGTGCTGCGACCGCTGCCGGATTTGCGGGCGTGGGCGGGGTCTGAGGCGGCTGCGCTCCGCAGTTTCGGGGGGTCCGGACGGGTCGGACGGGCCGGGGTTCGGGTTCAGGCGTCGGGCCGGTGGCCGAGGCGGGGCAGCAGGGTCGAGGTGATCATGGCGGTGGCCGTGACCGGGTCGGGTCCGAGCGGCGGGCCGAAGCTGAGGTGCTCGACGCCGTCGTCGAGCAGCTCCTCGCATTGCCGGGTGACGGTGTCGAGGTCACCGACGATCGCCAGGTCGAGCATGGCCGGGGTGAGCGCCCGACCCGCCGCCTCCGGGCCTCCGTCGACCAGCGCTGCGCGCACGGGGGCGAAGTCGCCGGATTCGAGACCGGCCGCATGGAGCAGATCCGCGCCGAGCTCGGGTCCGTACAGGGCGAGCTTGGGCGCCAGCGCCGCAGTGGCCGCCCGAGCGTCGTCGGCGACCGAGAGCCACACGCAGCAGGGCAGATCGAAGCGCTCGTCGGGGACGTCGGGCATCCCGTTGCCGTCGGACCTGTCGGACCTGTCGGACCGGTCGGTCCCGCGGGGCAAGTCGGACCCGTCGGGGCCGTGGGGCCCGTCGGGCGATGCGGGCGTCTTGGGCATGCTGGCGCCCCTCCCACGATCGACGACGCTGCGCCGGCCCCCGGCGACCTCGGCTCGCACCCGGTGGTGGGACGAGGGCGGCAACATCAGGGCGAGCACCCCGTCGCCACGTCGGCCGGCCAGGGCTCGCATGCGAGGCCCGGTTGCCCCGACGTAGATCGCCACGTCGGGAGCGGGGCGGGCGAGGCGGGCCGTCGGCGCCCAGCCCTCCTGCTCCACGGGCGCCCCCCGCAGCAGGGCCCGCACGGCCGTGATGGTCTGGTCCATCACCCGTAGCGGCCGCTCCCGGGCGATGCCGACGTCGGCGAGGAACCCAGCGGCCCCGGCGCCCAGGCCGAGGGCGAAGCGCCCGCCGCTGAGGTCGTCAAGGGTGCTGGCCGTCATGGCCAACTCGGCGGGGTGCGACGTGTAGGGGTTGGCGATGCCGACGCCGAGCCCGAGGCGCTCGGTGCGCGCCGCCAGTCGGGCGAGCAGGGCGGGTGCGGAGGCGTACATGAGGTCGTGGCTCACCCAGAGCCGGTCGAGCCCGGCGGCGTCGGCCAGGTCGGCGATGGCGTCGAGGATGGCGACGTCGAGGTCGTTGTTGACCCTCAGCCCGAACCGCACCGGCCCGCTCACGTCGGAGTCCCCGCCGCCCCCTGGTCGTGGGTGAGGTCCCCGGTGGACGCGACGGCGGCTGCGGCGGCCTCCTCGGACAGGACGACCGCTGACGCCTCGATCTCGACGAGCAGGCCGTCACCGACCAGCGCAGCCACCGCCAGCGTCGTGTTGGCCGGGGGGGTGGCGGCGAAGGCGGCGCGGTGGGCGCGCCCCGCCTCGGGCCAGGTCGAGGCGTCGGTGAGGTACACCCGGGTCCGCACGACCTCCCACCGCTCGTGGTCGACGACGAGCCCGTCGCAGGCGGCGGCGATGCGCCGGATGGCCTCGGCGGTCTGACCCTCGACGTCAGGAGCGGTCGGCACCCCGCCGGGGCCCGACGCCGTCGTGCCGCTCACCTCGATGCGGTCGAGGTGGCGCACCGCTCGGGCGTACCCGAAGGCCTCGACCCAGGGGGCGTCGTCGACGATCCGTCGAACCTCCGGCACCGTCGACGGGCCTACGACCGGCCGGGGCCGTCGGCGTCGCCGACGCCGCCGCGCTCGACGACGGCGGCCACCTCGACGGGATCGACGTCGGCGTCCCGGCGGGTGAGCTGCTTCGTCACACCCGACTCCTGGCTCGACCCCTCGGGCCCGTCAACCTAGTTGGTGACGTGCCCGTCGGGCCCGTGGCCGGCCGCCGCCACCGCGACCGTGGACGCCCAGGCGCCGTTGGATCATCGACGGTCCCCGCTTCCGGCCGAGGCCGTACAGGGTGACCCAGGCGGCCAGGCCGGTGGCGATGGCCGCAGCGATGGCGGCGTCGTAGCCGAAGGTGTCGATGAGCACCCCCGCCAGCGGTGGTCCGGCGAGGGCGCCGATGGCCGCCGAGGTGTAGAGGGTGCCGAGCACGCCGCCTAGGCCCTCGAGTCCGAACCGCTCGGCCACCACCGAGGGCGACAGGGCGATGAACCCGCCATAGCCGACCCCGAGGGCCACGGTGTAGGCCACGAGCACCACGTAGGCCGAACCGGCGACGAGCCACAGCACGTGGGAGCACCCCATCACCAGGAACGTCGCCCGGTAGAGCCGCACGGCCCCGACCCTGGCGGCCAGGGCCCCGAGCCCGAGGCGACCGATGACCGACGTGCCGCCGATGATGCCCACCAGCGCGGCGGCGGCCACCTCGCCGCTGCCCTCGTCGGTGGCGTATGCGGCGAGGAACACGAAGGGCACGAACAGTCCGAGGCTGATCAGCACCGAAGACCCGTAGAGCAGGGCGAAGTCCCGCACCGCCAGCAGCTCGCGCAGCGGGCGCGGGGTCGGTGCCCCCACCCCGGCCGGACCGGGCCTGGCCACCACGGCCGCGCCCAGCAGCAGCACCGCTCCGGTCACCGCGTAGATGCGAAACGTCGTGCGCCACGAGGTCGCCTCGATGAGGGCGGCGGCGAGCGGGGAGGCGACGAGGGTCCCGACCCCGATACCGGCCACGGCCACACCGAGCGCAAGCGCGCGCTGCCGCTCGAACCACCCGCCGACGGTGGCGACCATCGGCACGTAGGCACAGGCCACGGCCGTCCCGACCCCGACGCCGTAGGCGAGGTAGGCGACGACGATGGAGGGGGCCACGGTGGTGAGGATCAGCCCGGTGGCCAGTGACACGGCACCGGTGACGAGCACCGGCGTCGGCCCGGCACGGTCGACCCACCGCCCGGTGAACGGGGCCAAGGCGAAGCTGAGGCTGGTGGTGATGGCGAACACCGTGGCGGTGGCGCCGCTGCCGGCGTCGAAGTCCTCGGCGATCGATGCGAAGGACGCACCGAAGCTGTAGAGCACCCCGAAGGCGGTGAAGGTCGACACCACCGCCGCACCGACCACGTACCACGCCTGGCGGGAGTCGACCTCACCGGCGTCGATGCGTGCGGTCATCCGACGATCCTGCCTGACTTCGGCCTGGGACAGCCCGATCACCACCGCGAACACGCTTGGGCGCTCGCCCCTGATCACTCCTGGGCGACCCGTGCGGCCCCGTCGAGATGCAGCAGTCCTACTCGCCGACCAGTCCGTCCACGTGTGCGCGGATCAGGTCGGCGTGGCCGAGGTGGCGGGCGTACTCCTCGATCATGTGCACGATGATCCACCGCAGGCTGGGGACGTGGTCGGCCCCGGCCGGAAAGCCGGTGGCCAGTTGGTCGAGCCCGCCGGCGGCGATGGCGGTGTCCACCCGTCGCCGCGACCGATCGACCGCCGAGTGCCACAGGGCGGCGATCTCGTCGGGGTCGTCGCGGGCGGCGGAGTGGAAGTCCCAGTCGGGGTCGGCGTCCCAGTCGACACCGTCGAAGGGCGGGCACAGCCGCTCGCCGGCGAAGCGCTCCTGGAACCAGCTCTCCTCCACCAGCGCCAGGTGCTTCACCAGGCTGCCCAGGGTGAGGTCCGAGGCGCCGACGCTGGCACGTGCCCCGGCGGCGTCGACACCGGTGCACTTCCAGGCGACCGTGGACCGCTGGTAATCGAGGAAGCCGAGCAGCGTGGTGACCTCGTCGCCGGCGTCGGGCGGCTCGATGCGCCCGTGCTCGTCGATGCGCACGGGCCAGTGACGGGGCGGTCGAGCGCACGCCATGATGATGCGAGCGAGATCGCCGGGCCGGGTGAGCTGGGGCCAGTGCCCGGTGGGAAGATCGACGTAGGTCACCTCGCTCAGCGTCGTGATCTCCTGGACCAGGGTGGCGCCTGCGTCGATCCAGCCCCGCACCACCTCGCCGGTGTATTCGGTGCAGACCAGCGTCGCGGGCACGCCACGGCGACGTTCGTCGCCGAGACGCTGACGGTCGGCGATCACCCCGGCCGGTGACGGCACGGTTCGCCGACGCAACGCCGCGAGGGCACCGTCGTCGAGGCCGGCCAGCTCGGCGTCGTCGAACGCCGACCAGTCCGGGAGCGCGACGTCGGGGCCGTCGGCGGCGAAGCCGTCGGCGATCAGCAGCCCGTCGCCGATGGGGAAGCCGTGGCGCTCGAGGTTCGCTCGTCCTCAACCGGCTCGCATCTCCAGCAGTGACTTCGATCAACCTACCGGTGCCCGGTGCCCGGTGCCCGGTGCCCGGTGCCCGGTGCCCGGCGCCCGGCGCCCGGTGCCCGGCCGATGCGCTCAGCCGCGCTGACCCAGCTCGGACAGGAGGTGCTGGCCCTGGGCGACGGCGAGGGCGGTCGCCGACGCCGTCAGATCGGTGCCGGTCGTGGTGCCAGCCACGACGAGCACGTGGTGGGCGTCGACGACGAACGTGACGCCGTAGCCGACGAAGGCGCCCTGGCTCGCTGGGTCGCCCTGGCGAAAGCCGAGGGCGCCGTCGATGCCGGCGACGTCATGGAGGGTCGCAGCCCCGGCGATCAGCCGGTCGGTGCCGTCGAGCAGGTAGGACGTGGCCCCGTCGGGGTCGGCGAAGGTGAGCACCTGCACGACGGCGGTGTCGCCTGTCCGCCAGAACCCGGCGGCGCAGCCATCGACGAACCCGCGTGTCCGCAAGAGCGCGCCCTCGGCCGCCGCATCGGGTTCGAGCGCGGCGGCGGCCTCGAGGTCGAGCGGTCCGGTGCCGAGCAGCTCGTCGTCGGCTCTCGACCAGCCGTCGGGCGTCTCGTCGACGACGAGCGCGCACGGACCCGCACCCGACGCCGCCGTCACGCCGGCGCGCCCTCACGAGCGGGCCGCGAAGCGTGCGCCGCCGTCACGCCGGCGCGCCACGGCGAGGACCCCGGGGGGCACGCACGACCGTCACGCGAGGGCACCCAGGCCGAGGCCCACCGCGACGAGGACCGCTGCTGCGGCGGCCGGCCGGTCGAGTCGGTCGAGGCGGGCCGCCCGCCCCACGTCGGCGGCCTGGCCGCCTTCGGCCACGATCATCGTCGCCACCCTCGCCAGGTGGAACGCCACCCCCGCCACCGCTGCGGTGCCGACGCCGTCGAGGCCGGCGACGACGAACATCGCCCACCACGTCCAGGTGCTCAGCACGGTCGCCGGGCCGACGCCGAGGCGAGCGCCGTAGAGGATGGCTGCGGTCGCGGGGGAGAAGATCCGACCCCATTCGAGGGGCACCTGGCGGCCGACTGCCCAGGGCACCGGCCGACCCCGGCGCGCCAGCGCCACGTCGCCGACCGCCGATGCTGCGCAGCCCACCGCGACCAGGCCCACCGGCGCCGGCCCGAGCGCCGACAGGACGAGGCCACCGAGGGCGCCGACCGCCGCCGCGCTGGCCGCACCGCTGAGGACCAGGGCGCCGAGCACCCCGAGACGTCGATGCCCCCTCACGGGGGGCAGGACCGTGGCGGCCACCGAGCGCCCTCACGGCGACCACAGCGACCGCAGCCCAGCGAGGACCGCCAGGGCCACCGCCACCACGCCGATGCTCACCTGGACGGCGGCCCGGCCGAGCTCGCCGGCAGACCCAGGGCTCTCACCGCTGACGGGCCGGGTCGGCGCGCGCCGCCCAGTACGGCGCCGGGTCGGGTCGCTCGGCGCCTCGGTAGGGGGCGACGCGGGCCTCGCCGATCGGGCGTTCGGGCAACGGCTGGGGGATGACCGGCAGGCCCTGCCCCGACCCGCCGACGAGCTGGTGGGTGTCAAAGGCGTTCAGCGCGCTCTGCACCTGCCACACCCCGGCGCTGGTGAGCCCTCCGGGTGCGTCGAGGTGGACGCCCCGGACGAAGGATCCCCGGTGGGCCCGCAGCACCTCGGTGGTGCGGGGCCCGAGCGGCGAGTCGGGGTGGGCGAGCGCCACCCCGGGCAGCCCGGCGACGGCGGCATGGAGGCCGTCGGCCCGAACGGGCACGAGGGTCACCACCGCATCGCCGAGGGGCTCCACGCCGAGCACCCTCAGCGCCATCTCGTGGGTGGCGGTGACGACGTCGCCGGCGGCGGTGGCGATCTTGGCCCCGGCGAGCTGTCCGACCCAGCCCGCCGCGCCCGGGCCGATCAGCCAGGTCACCACCGGCGGGCGGGCGTCGTGCAGCGCCTCCAGCGCGGGCCGGCCGACCACCACGGGCATGCCGAGTGCGCCGGCGAGGGCGGCGGCGAAGGGGGCGATGCGCCGGCTGGTCTCGTCGTCGTCGACAGCCAGCACCCGGCGCGCACCGGTGCGGTCCATCACCGAGGCGGCGGCCTGGGCGGCGACGGGCAGCTCGGCGCGAGCCGAGCCCGGCGTGGCGCCCACCACGTCGGTGGCGGTGTAGCGCCCCGCTTCGGCCAGGGCCCCGTCGACGGTGCCCGCCACCCCTCGCACCACGGCGGTCCCCCGACGTTGGATGGCCTGGATGATGCGGGGGTCGAGACGGTCGGGGCGGGTGCACACGACGGGCTCGCCGACCGCTGCGGCCAACGGACCGACGACGGCGGCGCCGGCCGGATCTTCGGGCGCCAACCAGATCCCCGGGGCGTCACCGGCCAGCACGAGGCCCAGCTCGACGGCGTCGGCGGCCCCTGTCCCCAGCGCCGACAGGGGCACGGCCATCACCCGCGGGTCGGCCCAGCACGACTCGACGATGCAGCGGACGTTGGTGCCCGACGGGCAGTAGCCGTGGACGTTGGGGTAGTTCCAGGTGCAGCAATCGCAGATCTTCTTCAGTCCGCCGTTGGCGCAGCACCCCGGGCTGGCGTACCAGCACCACCCCCACACGTCACCGGGGCCGGCGCAGTCGAACGTGTCACAGCGGGGGGTGACCCCGCTCTGGCCGCACACCCGGGCCTCGGCCCGGCGTTCGAGCAGCGCCAGCAGGGTGGGGCCGGTGGCGATGAACACCGCCACCCGGGCGAGGCGGGCGAGGAAGGACCGGCGGCTGGTGCGGGCGGCGAGCCAACGGGCCGTGAGCTCGGCGATGCGGTCGACGCCGGCCACGCCTGCGACGCCGGGGCCCGGGACGGGCGTGCTCACAGCTCGACCCTGGGGGCGGTGCCGAGCACGTCACCGAGCATCGACTCCAGCTGGTCCAAGGTGTTGGCGACGCCCTTGCCCCGTACGACGCCGGCGGCGTCCACGGCGACGACGTACGGCGTGTTCGACACGCCGAAGGCTCGGAAGGTGGCCAGGTTGCCGTCCTCGGCGTCGACCTCGGCGACCCGCACCTCCGGGTAGGCGCCCTCGACGGTGGCCAGGGCCGGCCGCAGCGCCGCGCACAGGTCGCACCCCGGCGAGGTGAACACGACCAGGGTCGTGGCGTCGTCGGGGTACCCGGAGGGCCCGATCGCGGGGGCAGGCCGGCCGATCTCGGGTCCCTCACCCGCAGGGTGCACCCCGGTGGGTTGCAGTCGGGCGTGCAGCACGCCGATCTGGCGGAGCAGCACGACGACGGCCAGGGCCAGCACGCACACCGCCAGCCACAGCACGACGTAGGACGCGACCCAGACGCCGCCGCTCACGCCCCGCTCCCGTCGAGGTGGGGCGCGACGGCGGGCCGCGTCGCCGTGGACGGGCGGTGCGGGCCGGGCATGGCGGGGGAGGCCCACAAGCCCCCGGGGAGACGGACGAGCCCGGACATCGTCCAGACGACGAGGCCGATGACCGCCACGGTCGAGACGACGATGAGGTCGGCGGTGCGGGGCCACGCCGGGCCACCACCGGCGGCCACGGCCGCACATACCACGGCGACGGCGACGTTGCGGGCGACGTCGACCCGGCCGACCGGGCGTTCGTCGCCCCGCCCGAAGCAACCGCACGACACCGGTTCTGGGGATCGCACCGCCCGGACGAGCACGACGGTGAAGGCGATCAGCAAGACGACGGCCAGCGGCGCGGCCACGGCCGGGACGCCCACGAGGCCCACGGCGACGGCGAGCTCGACCGGGGGGACCACCATCGCCAGCGGGCGGGCCCACCGGCCCAGTCCGAGGCGAGCGAACCCCTCGGTCACCGCACCGGCCCGTCCGAGCTTGGCGACCCCGGCTGTGGCGAAGACCGCGGCTGGGATCAACGCCAGCGCCGTGGCCATCGACGGGCTCACCTCGACGCTCCAGTCCTCGGCGGGCGGCCGATCACGTCGTCAACCCCACCGCCGGCGAGGGAAGGGTCGCCCCGCCGGTCGAGCCGAGGAACGGGGCGCCGCCGTAGGCGAACACACCCCCGTCGGCGGCGACGAGCCAGTAGCCGTCGTCGGCGTCGGTGGGGACGATGCCGACGATGGGGGCCACGAGGGCGAGCTGGGAGGCGTCGCCGTACCCGGTGGCGTCACCGAAGGCGAACACGGTGCCGTCGGCGGTGGTGATCCAGTAGCCCCGGCCGGTGGAGGTGGCGGCGACGGCCACGACGTCGGCGTCGGGGTCGATGCCGCCGGTCGAGCCGTAGAAGCCGGCGTCGCCGTAGGCGAACAGACCGCCGTCCGCGCCGAGCAGCCAGTAGCCGTTGCCGGCCGGGGTGGTGGTCATGGCGACGATCGGGGCCAGCAACGGCAGCGAGCTGGCGTCGCCGTGGTGGGTGGCGTCGCCGTGGGCGGTGACCAGGCCCCGAGCGGTGGCCACCCAGTAGCCGTCGCCGGACCCGGTGGGGGTGAGGCCACGGGCGGTGCCGGCGAGGTCCTGGCCGGCCGGCGAGCCGAAGAACTCGGCGCCACCGAGGACGTAGACGGTGCCGTCGACATCGAGCAGCCAGTAGCCGTCGCCCGAGGCCGTGGCAGCGATGGCGGTGATGGGCGACGGTGCCCGTCCGTCGAGGTCGTCGTGATCGGCGGCGGCGCCGAAGGTGACGACGCTGCCGTCGGCGGTGGTGAGCCAGTACCCGGGCGCAGCCGCCGGATCTGCGGCGGCGGCTTCGAGGACTGCCCCGTCGTCGGCAACGACCTCAGCGGTGGCGTCGTCCTCGACCGCCGGGGCGGTGTCGTCGTCGACGGCCGCCGGGGTGGCGGCGACCGTCGGGGCGTCGTCGACCTCGGCGACGGCGGTCACCTCGGTGCCGGTCTGGCCCGCACACCCGGCCACGACGACGAGGGCGACCAGCAGCGGGCCGAGACGCCTCGCAGGCGGCACGGACATCAGGCGGGCGAGCACGGCGAGACGCTAGGCGACGCCGGTCGGCCCGACGCAACGTCGGCCGACCGCGATGCAGCAGCTCGGCGCGACCGGACCGCAGGTGTCCTGTCCGATGCGGCGGCACGGCCGGCACGGGTCTCCCGTCCGATGCGACGGCGCGGCCGGCAAGGGTCCCGTCGTTCCCGTGCGATCACGGCGTCGTGGTGGTGGCTCCCGGTCGGCTCGCTCCTGGTGCCCCCGTGCGGTCACGGCGTCGGGGTGGTGGCTCCCGGTCGGCTGGCTCCCGGTGCCACCGTGCGGGCCAGGATGCCGAGCGTCGCCAACAGGCTGGCCTCGGGGATGATCGGGAAGCGGTCGGCGATCGAGTCGTAGGCCCCGTGCAGGTTCGACCAGTCGTAGAACGACGTGACGAGCGTGCCGCCCTCGGTCGGCTCGAGCCGGTAGCCGTACACGTGGCCGAGCGGAGGTTGCATGACCCCATCGATGGTCCAGGCGATCTCACGACCCGGTTCGTAGGCCGAGATGACGACCTCCACCTCGTACTCGCCGAGGTCGACGTCTCGCAGCGAGTCGCGGTCCATGTGCACCGTGAAGCGGTCGGCAACCGCCGATACGGGCTCTCCCTCGGCCCACATCAACATGCCCGAGGCGTCGATGGCGACGTGGCCCTGGGGCGAGGCCAGCACAGCGAAGATGTCGTTCGCCTCGACGGCGATGGCCCGTTGCACCTCGATGCGTCGTTCGCTCACGGTTCGTCCCCCTCGGCCCTGTCAGTGATGTCGGCGGTAGTCATGCCCGTCGGTCACCCGCCCGGCCAGCCGAGACGGCACCGGCGAGGTGCCTCAGCGGCGTTCGGGATGCCGGACCGGCCGCACGGTCAGCCGCGGGATCCCGACGAAGTCCTTCTCGTTGCAGGTGTACACGGGCATCTCGTTGGCGATCGCGGTGGCGGCGATCAGCGCACCGAACGCCCGAGCGGCCGGCCGCCGGCCCGACCTCCGCAGCGCTGTGGCCACAGAGCCGAAGGCGCGAGCCGCAGCGGCATCGAGGGGCAGCGGGTCGAACGATGCCTCGACCTGCTGCAGACGGGTCTGACGGATGGCGCGCTCCTCGTCGTCCGTGGCGGCGATGGGTCCAGCCGACAGCTCTGCGAGGGAGATGGCCGTGATCAAGGGCGTCGACGGCAACGCTGCGACGTCGAGGCGTTCGAGCAGGATGATGACGTCGGTATCGAGCACCCCTCGTTCGTCGCGAGCCGTCACAGCGTCTGGTCGATGAGGCCGTCGACGTCGGTCCTGAACCTCGCGTCGTCGATGGGCGGCAGGTGACGGAACCTCTCGACGAGCGCCGCAGCGGTCAGCGGATGACGCGACAGCGGCCGGAGCTCGGCGACGGGGTCACCGTCTCGAGTGATGGTGATCACCTGCCCGGCTCGAGCCCTGTCGACGATGTCCCCTCCGTGGTTTCGGAGGTCTCTGATGCTCACATCGGTCACGAGACGACTGCATCACCGGTGATACACGGTCTCCCCTGCGCTCGCCCACACCTCGCGAGCGGACCAGGCGGTGGCGTCGGAGCGGCTGAGCGTCACGTGCTTGACCGGCTGCGGCGGGCCTCGGCGGCTCGGGCGGTGAACTCCGCCGTGGTGTTGGTGTGGGGGAAGGGCCCGTCGGGCACCGGCACACCGAGTCGCTCACAGATCGGTGCCCACCCGTCACCGGGCTGGTGCTCCACCAGGCGCTCGGCGGGCACCGAGGCGCGCACCTCGGCGTTGTGGCGCTCGTACACCGCCATGGCGTCCTCGGCGTCGAGGTAGAGCCAGTCGGGGTGGTGCTTGGCGTCGAAGATCGCCGTCATCATGGCGAGCTGACGTGCCGGTGCGCTGGCGGGCTCAGCGTCCCGGAAGTCTCGCATGGAGGGGAAGATCGTGGCGTTGGCCGACCGCCACCACTCCTCAGCAGACGCACGAGTCGACAACACGACGACGGCGTTGAGGAACGCCTCGCTCAGCTCGGCGTAGAACGACGCCGAGGGGAAGTCGGTGGTGGCGGTGTAGTCGGCGAGGAACGTGGCCCAGTCCGGCGGGTCACCCTCGGCGGCGGCTCGGAACACCTCGAACTGCTCGGGACGAGCGAACGCCTCTCGCATGTGGTGGCACGTGCCGCCCAACAGGCGCTCCAGGGCGAGCTTCAGCGATTCGGTGCCGGTGCGCCCGACGCCGGCCCCCACGACGCGCACGCTCACGGCGAGCGACGCTACTGCCCCCTGTCCCGCGGGACGACGAGGCGATGCGGCGGCCGGCTGCGAGGCCGGACCGCTCCTGAACCCTACGGTCGGGTCGCCAGCGGCCGTGAGGAGACGCGACCAGTCGCTCGGGACGCTGTTCCCGGGTCGATTCTCGTGTCAGCGAGTTGCGTCAGCCCCGGTCGGTGTCGATCTGGAGGTGGATGATCTCGACGGCATCGTCGTCAGCCACCGTGACGTAGAGCGCCAACCGGGGAACCAGCGTTCCAGCAGCGATCAAGACCCGGACCTCTTCGAGTCCCTCGACCGCCAGCGTGACCGCCCGATGATCCTCGGCGAGTGCGTCCATCAGCGGTGGCAGCTCGTAGAGGAGGAAGTCTCCCGTCGAGGGCGTCCCGCTGCCGGTTCGCTCGGCCGGCAGCAGCTCGTCGAGCCGATCGAAGAACGACGGCGCGACCCGGACCTGACGGCGGGCGCTCACCCGGTAGTGCGGGGGCCGATCTGCCTGGCGACGGCGGCCGCAGTGGCCTCGATGCTCGCTCGAACCTCGGGCGACACCTGGTCCCAGTCGGTGACGATGCTGGCCCGGACCGCTGCCGCCCGCTGATCGGGGGTCATCCGGTCGAGGTCGTCGGCGGTGATCACCTCACGCTCTGCCACTGCGTCGAGGCTACTGCGCCGCCCGTCTCTAGGAGGGCGGCGTCCGGGGGGCGCGTCCGGGGATGCCCGGGTGGTGGGACGCACGCGCTGGGGACCGCGAGCAGGTTGAGGCTCACCGAGCTGATCCGTCAGGCGAAGGAGAAAGACCCGGCTGTCGGCGCCGAGCTGGAGGAGCAACGCACCCTGTCGGCCGGCGGGCGTTCGGCTCGGTGTTCAGGGAGATGTCGATGGGCCGGGGGTGTCAAGCTTGATTGAATCAGCAGTGCCTCGAACGTCCGAGGGCCCCCCGACCAGGCAGTCGCCATACCCGTGTCAGGCTCGTTCTGGCAATTGCGCCGTCGGCGACACGGAGCGCCTTTGAGCACGAGCAATGCCAAGCACGTCCACCTCGTCGATGTAACCTGCGAGCTGTTCCGCTGTCACTACGCCCTCTCGAACCGCTCGCTGGCCACCGGCGCCACCCGAGGGGTGCTGGCGTCGATGCTCGACCTGGTCGAGTCGGGCGCCACCCACATCGGCGGCGCCGAGCAGCACGCCGGCGTCGACCAGCAGCACTCAGTGGCCGAAGCCGTCGGCCAGCAGCTCGTCGACGTCCCGGGCGGTGTGGCCCGACGTCGAGGCGCCGAGGGCGACGAAACTCGGTGGTCCCGGTGTGGTTCGCCCGTTGGCCGGCAGGTCCTGGGCGAGGGCCGCCAGCAGGTCGGCCACCGACGTGCCGCGGCGGGCCGCCTCGGCCTCGAACCGGGCGGCCACCTGCGGAGGCAGCTCGACGGTGGACACGGTGACCAGCGTACGGCCGTCATTCGCTTCCCCGGGGAGCGCGTCCGGGGATGCCAGAATGGTGGGACGTACGAGCGAGTTGGGGCGGGACCGCACGCATGTGACACCCGGACCGTCACCGGCGTCGCTGACGCCCTCATGCACGGCACCAGCGCTGACAGCACCGACGACACGCCATCGGTACGGCGGGTGCTCGTCAACCCGACCGAGGTCACACCGAACGACTCGATCCCCGACGGGGTGTGGGACAAGCTGCTGTCGCTGCCCTCGCAGTCGCTACCCCAGCGTACGGCCAAGCCGGTCAAGCGCCTCACCGCCCTGGCCCACGAGCTCGCCGTCGACGGGCTGATCCCCGACGCCGGGAAGAGGGCCCACGCCGAGCTGCACAAGGTGCTCGACGCTGCCCAGGCCCGCTACGCCACCGAGATCGCCACCGCTCGGTCGTCGGTCCTCACCGTCGAAGGCAAGACCCTCACGGCCGACCTGGCCTCGGGCACCAAGACCTTCGACCAGTTCGTTGCTGAGGCCGACCACGTCGTGATCGAGTACGCCTACCGGCGCGCCGCCCGCGTGCTCAGCCCCGACGTGGCCCGCTCGTACGCCGAACGCCTCGCCGACGCCGACGAGTACGCCGACAGCATCGACGGCGCGCTGCTCGACGCCCACGCCACCGTCGCCGCATTCGGTCTGGTGTCCGACGTCAAGGACTACCTCGACGACGAAGCCGACAAGCTCGCCCGCAAGTGGCTTACCGAGCATCGGGCCGCCATCAAGGCGCTCAGCGACGAACGCCAAGACGTTTACCGACAGCTCCGGGAGATGAGCGTCGAACCCCAAGACCTCGACCTCGCCAAGCCCACCGCCTGGCTCGTGCCCACCACCGAGCGCCGCTGTGGCACCGACACGGACCTCCCGCCGTACCGCATGCACCTGCTGGCCGACAGGGTCGGCTCCTTCCCCGCCGACCTCAACGAGTGGGAGGCGGAGGTCCTCGACCGGGAGTACGGACGGCCCGGGTTCGTCGGCTGGTACCGCAACCCCTCGCGCCGCAGCCAGGACTCGCTCGCAGTCGCCTACGAGCACGGCGGCCGCATCCGCACCGTGCGACCAGACTTCCTCTTCTTCAGCGAACACGACGACGGCACGATCGGTGCCGCCATCGTCGACCCCCACGGCCACCACCTCGCCGACGCCCTCCCCAAGCTGCGGGGCCTCGCCGCCTACGCCGAACGCCACGGCGCAGACTTCGAGCGCATCGACGCCGTGACGAAGCTCAACGGCATCTATCGAGTCCTTGACTTCACCGAAGCGTCCGTCCGTGATGCCGTCGATGAAGCCACCGACGCGGCCGTGTTGTACGGCGGCGACCACGCCACTGACTACCTGACCCCACCGATGTAGCTGGTCGTAGCGCACAGCGCCAGCTGTTCGCTGTGTACGGAGGAGCCCGATGCCCGACACACGCACGCCACCCGAGGGCCAACCGATCTGGAGCCGCGGCCGGCCGGTCATCGCGGGGTTCGGGCCCTTCGAGCGAAGTCTTTCTGCTCGCTCCGGATCCGACGATCTCTGGGCCGGTCTGATCTCGTCAACGGACGATGTCTCGATCCGGAAGCTCGGAGCGCAGTTGGCGACCCCCGGCATGAGCAGATCAGACGTCGAGCGCTACCGCGCCTTCCTCACTCAAGCTCGGGAGTTCTACGATGCGCAGCGTCTGCTGGGCCCGTCCGCCAAGCCTCTGGCTGCGTACTACTTCGTTCTCAACCTGTCGGAGGCATATCTGACACTGCGCCGCCCAACCACGACGAACAGGGAGAGGATGAACCACGGCGTCTCGGTTCGTCCAGGTTGCGGGCCGACGACGGAAGAGACGCACGCATTTGAGTTCGCCCTTAGCAAGGGGCAGCCAAACGGCGTCTTTCCCCAGCTGGCGTCCGAGACCGGGGCAAGGAACTCTCACCCGGTGGAAAACCCCCATCCGATCACTGGTTTCCTGCCGTACCTGCTCGCTGCGACGAACGAGTACACCTCCATGACGGGAGAACTACCTCGATTGCTGCCCATCGACGCGGTCGAGGTGTTGGGGGCTAACGACCAGGCCTGGCTGCGGGTGCGCCGAGAATCACTGGTCCGTCGGGGCCATGACCCCGGCGAGCTGTCGGCAGGCACCGCCCACGACTTCTCCCGCCACTTCCGCTACGTCGGTGATGACACCGAAACGGCGCAGGCGCTGTACGACTCGGGCCCTGTGACGCTGTCTCACTCACCGTCGGGGTGGCAATCGCTGGCCGACCGTCTCGACCGGTCCCTTGTGGGTGTCGACCGATCGCAGTTCGGCGGCCGCTGGTACGTCACCATCGACGATCGGCCCGGCTTAATCTCCTACGAAGCCGTTACGTTCCTGCTGATGCACCACCTCTCCGAGATCGTCCGTTACCGCCCCCACCACGCCGAGGGGATGCTTCGATCCAGGTTCGCCTGGGTCTTGACCATTTGGGTCAACCGAGCCTGCGACAACTTCCTCTTGACGCTGGCGTCACGGATGACCGGCGAGAAACACCGGCTTCGTGCCTGAGGGCGTAGCTGGCGTGCAGGTGCACCTCGTCGACGGCACCTACGAGCTGTTCCGCTACCACTACGCTCGCTCGAACCGCTCGCTCGCCACTGGCGCCACCCGGGGCGTGCTGGCGTCGATGCTCGACCTGGTCGAGTCGGGCGCCACCCACATCGGCGTTGCCACCGATCACGTCATCGAGAGCTTCCGCAACGACCTGTGGCCCGGGTACAAGGACGGCAGCGGCATCGACGCCGACCTCGCCGCCCAGTTCCCCCTCGTCGAACACGTCCTGCGCGCCGCCGGGTTCGTGGTCTGGGCCATGGTCAAGGTGGAGGCCGACGATGCGCTGGCTGCTGCTGCCGCCGTCGCCGACGCCGACCCGGCGGTCGACCGGGTCATCATCGCCACGCCCGACAAGGACCTGGCCCAGTGCGTGAGGGGCAACCGGATCGTGCAGCTCGACCGGCGCAGCGGTGAGATCCGCGACGAGGCGGGCGTGGTCGCCAGGTTCGGGGTGCCGCCGTCGTCGATCTGTGACTACCTCGCCCTGGTCGGCGACACCGCCGACGGCTTCCCCGGCCTACCCGGCTGGGGCGCCAAGTCGACCGCCGCCGTGCTGGCCCGCTACGGCCGCATCGAGGACATCCCGACCGACCCCGCCGACTGGGACGTCACCGTCCGCAGCTCCACCAAGCTGGCCGCCGCCCTGGTCGACGGATACGCCGAGGCGCTGCTGTTCCGGCGCCTCGCCACCCTCGAGCGCGACGTCGAGGTGGGGGCGGTGGCCGACTGGCGCTGGACCGGGCCCACCCCCGAGCTGGCCGAGGTGTGTGAGCGGCTCGACGCCCCGGGCCTTGCTCGTCGGGCGGGGGCCCTCGCCGCCGGTCGATGAACGCCGACGGCGCTCCGACACCCCGGGGGGTCTACGAACCGCCGAGAAGCGCCGCGCCGTTGCCGTACTACGATCGACGCACATGGACGTCGTACCGATCCGTGAGCTGCAACAGCGCGCCTCGACGGTGCTCCGGCGGGTACGCAGGGGTGAGCGCCTCGGCATCACCGACCGGGGCACGCTCATCGCCGTGCTCGCACCGGCATCGTCGGCGGGTGGATCGGCTGCGATCGTCGCCGCCGGCCGGGTTCGTCGGGCGACGCGTGACGTCGACGACCTCCCACCGGCCGGCAGCGCGCCCGCTGCGACGGGTGACGTGTTGTCCGAGCTCCGCGCCGAGCGTTGATCCGGTACCTCGACACCTCCGCGTTCCTCAAGCTCATCGTCGAAGAGGAGCACTCGGCAGCGACGAGGGCGGCGGTGCGCACCGGGGCACCCTGGTCGAGCGTGCTCCTGGAGGTGGAGGCGCACCGGGCGGGTCGTCGATTGGGCATCGAAGCTGCCGACGTCGACCGCGCGCTCGAGGCCGTGACGATCGTCGCCCTCGCCGACGAGACCATGGCCCTGGCTCGCAAGTTGGGCCCGGACTCCTTGCGCACGCTCGATGCGCTGCACCTCGCCACTGCCATCGAGCTCGGTGACGATCTCAGCGACATCGTCACGTTCGACCGGCGGATGGCGGCCGGGGCGGCAGCGGCGGGGATGGTCGTGGTCGGGCCGGGCGTGTCCGACCGCTGGTGGGAGCCGCCGACGGTGTGATGCAGCGAGGGACAGCGATCCGGGCGTGGCAGGCTGACCGGCGAGCAGGAGGGGTGGGTCCTCCGCCGACCCGGGAGCAACGCCGTGGCCCTCCAGACCGTCGCCCTCAGCAATCCGCCTGACCGCATGACCGGGTACCTCGCCGTACCCGCCGGTGAGGGGCCCTGGCCGGGCGTCATCGTCGTGCACGACATCCTCGGACCGACCACCGATCTGCGACGCCAGGTCGAGTGGCTCGCCGCCGAGGGCTTCGTCGCCCTGGCCCCAGATCTCTACTGGCGGGGGGCGCGGACCCGGTGCATGTTCGAGACCATCCGAGCCGTGCAGAAGGGTGAGGGCCGCGCCTTCGACGATCTCACCGTCGCCCGCCGCCGGCTGCGCGAGCGCGACGACTGCACCGGCACCGTCGGCGTCGTCGGGTTCTGCATGGGCGGCAGCATCGCCCTGGCCCTGGCCGCCTCGGGCGACGTCGATGCCGCCAACGCCAACTACGGAACGGTCTCGACGCCCGACGACTGGTCCGGCGCCTGTCCGCTGCTCGCCACGTTCGGCGGACGTGACCGGGCGCTCGGCGACGTTCCCGACGAGCTCGAGACCGCGCTCACCGCAGCGGGCGTCGAGCACGAGATCATCACCTACCCCGAGGCGGGGCACGGCTTCTTGAACGACCATGCCCCGTCGGACACGCCGCTGTGGTTCAAGGGCTCCAGCCGCCTGCTCGTCGTCGAGTACGACCCGGTGGCCTCCGCCGACGCCCGCCCCCGCATCACCGACTTCCTCCACCGCCACCTCGACGGCGCCGCTGCGGGCTGAGGCGGCGACCGACCGGCCCCGACGCCGGGCTCCCGGCACGACGGCCGCTCAGCCGGTGCGGTAGTAGGACTCAGGCCCGATGCGCTCGATGTCGCTGACCCAGTCGCCCTCGTAGGGCCAGTCGTCCTCGGCGCCGGGCACCGGGCCCTGCCAGAACCTCGACAGCGGTCCTCCGGTGCGCGAGGCCAGCTCCCAGGCCTGGCGCTTGTAGGTCCAGTTCGCGTCGTCGAGGCGGTGCGCCTCCTTGAAGTGGGGGATCGCCGCCTCGGGTCCCACGGTGCGGTGCAGGTGCTGGCCCAGCTCGAAGCGGGCGGCCGCCTCGGCCTCGGCGAGGCCCCTCGGGGCCGAGCGGGCGATCACCTCATCGGGCGCGAGCGCCCACTCGCTGTCGGCACCCCGGGCCGCCCAGTCGCGCACGCCGGCGGCGAAGCTCGTCCGGTCGGCCTGGATCTTGCCGGCGTTGGCCATCATGCGCTGCACCCGCTCGGGCAGCTCGTCGGGCATCTGCCCGCCGCCCCGGCCCGAGGTCGCCGCCTCACCGGGCCACGCCGGCTCGGCCGGACGCACCAGGCGCAGCTGCTCGTCGACACAGACCGCCATCGGCACGTTGGAGATGCCGAAGGCGGCGTCGACGGCGTGGGCCTGGTCGACCACGGCGATGTGGGTCAGCTCCTCGACGGCGGCGAGATCGGGTCGGGCCCCATCGCGCCCCTCGACGTCGAGGCACACGGTGACGACGTCGACGCCCGACGGGGCGAGCTCACGATGCAGGGCCTCCCACACGGGGAGGTCGAAGCGGCACCCTCACCAGGGCGCCCAGGCGACCATGACGGTGCGGCGGCCCCGTTGCTGGCTGAGCCGCCACGTGCCGTCGCCCATCACCAGCGGCAGCTCCACCTCGGAGGCCTCGGCGGTCTCGAGCGCCCGGCCCGACAGCGTGGCCGGGCCGATGGCCCGCCAGCCCGACGCCTCGTCGGTCACCACCGGCATGCCGAGCCGACCGGCGACCGCATCGACGTCGACGAGATCGCCGTCGAGCCCGCCGTCGTCCGCCCCGCCGAGCGGCACGCAGACCTCGCCCCGACAGGCGCCCTCGGGCTTGAGCTCCCATCCGGTGCCGGCACCGAAGCCGGCCCGGTCGACGGTCCTGCCCTGCACCAGCATGAGCCGACCCTAGTGGTGGCGCCGTACGCAGCGCTCGCTCGAAGCTCCCGGCCGGCCCGGTGCCCTCAGCGGTCGGTGGACGCCGAGAACACCTCGTCGAGCTCGGCGGGAGGGGGCACCTCCAGCTGGTCGTAGGTGCAGGACGACGGGTCGCGGTCGGGTCGCCAGCGCAGCAGCGTGGTGCCGTGGCGGAAGCGACGGGCCTCGAGCTGGGTGTAGCGCACCTCGGCGACCCGCTCGGGCGACAACGGCGTCCAGGACAGGTCCTTCGAGCCGTTCCAGCGGCTCGGCCCACCGGGCATGCGGCCCTCGCTGTGGGCCTCGGCGTCGGCCCACGCCGCCCACGGGTGCGACGACGGGTCGTCCATGTGCAGTGGGGCGATCTCTTCGAGCAGCTCCCGGCGGCGGGCCGCGCTGAACGACGACGCCACGCCCACGTTCTGCAGGCGGCCGTCGCCGAACAACCCGAGCAGCAGCGATCCCACGCCCTCGCCGTCCTTGTGGCGGCGGTAGCCAGCCACCACGACGTCGGCGGTGCGCTCGGGCTTGACCTTGATCCACCCCCGGATACCCGGTGCGTAGTTGCCTCCCAGGTCCTTGGCGACCACGCCGTCGAGCCCAGCGCCCTCGAAGCGGGCGAACCAATCCTCGGCTTGGGCGACCTCGGTGGTGGCCAGGGAGAGGTGCACGACGTCGGTCTCGGTGACCATCGCCTCCAGCAGCCGACGCCGGTCGCGCAGCGCCATCTGGGTGAGATCGGCCTCGTCGAGGACCAACACGTCGAAGACGACGACCTGGGCGGGGGTGGACTCGGCGAGCTGGGCCACCCGGGAGGCGGCGGGGTGGATGCGCTGGCTCAAGGCGTCGAAGTCCAGGCCCTGGTCACCGGGCACGACGAGCTCGGTGTCGACGACGCAGGTGGGGGCTAGCGCCTCGGCGAGCGGGGCTGCGAGCTCGGGGAAGTACCGGTCGAAGGGCTTGCCGTTGCGGGACTGGAGGGTCACCTCGCCGTCCTCGACGAAGACCAGGCAGCGGAACCCGTCCCACTTGGGCTCGTACTGCACGTCACCCTTGGGGAGCTGCTTGGCCGCCTTGGCCAGCATCGGCTGGACGGGGGGACCGAAGGGCAGCGCCACGATCCGACGCTACCGCTCGGCCCCGCCGAGCCCGGGGCTGCGCATCACCCTGGTCGGGATGACCGGTCGGCGCGGTCAGAGCCCGCCCGCAGCGCCTCGGCCACGTCGGCCAGGCCGGCGCCGGCGTCGAGGAACCGCCGGCGCCCCATCACGTCCACGAGGTGGGCTCGCACGCCGCCCACGTGGACGGGGGCCGCCGCTACGAGCACCTGGACACCGGCGGGGGTGAGGGCGGCGAACAGGCCCCGGCCATCGTCGGGGCACCGCTCGCGCCGGACGAGCCCCCGCCGTTCGAGCTGGTCGACGCGGTAGGTCAGCCGGCTGCGGCTGCGCAGGACGTGCTCGGCCAGCTCGCTCATGCGCAGGCGGCGGTCATCGGCCTCGGACAGGTGCACCAGCACCTCGTAGTCCTCGAGGGTGAGCCCGGCGGCGTCTCGCAGCTCACGATCGAGCCGGTCGAACAGCAGGTTCACCACGGCCAGCAGGGACCGCCACGCCTCCTGCTCGGCGGCGTCGAGCCACGCCACGGCGAGTGCGCCAGCGCCATTCGCATCGTCGCCGTCACCGGCGCCGTTCCCGTCGCCGGACGAGCGGTCGCCGCTGCGCTCCCGATCGGGGGCCGGCACGGCGCCCAGGGAAGCTGCGGTCATGGCACCCAGCCTAGGAGGTTCAGTCTTGAACGTCCCGGCGCCGTGCGGTATCGTTCGAATTCGAACCACCACCGCAGGAGCGTGCCATGAGCACCGAGACCGAGATCTCCACCAACACCCTGCCCGTCGAGGCGGGCACCTGGAAGATCGACCCCGCCCACTCGAGCGTCGAGTTCGTCGTGCGCCACATGGGCCTGTCCAAGGTGCGGGGCCGCTTCGGCACCTACGACGCCACGCTCGTCGTCGGCGCCGACCCCGCCTCGTCGTCGCTGAACGCCCAGGTCGACATGAGCTCGGTCGACACGGGCAACGCCGATCGCGACGCCCACCTCGCCGGCACCGACTTCTTCGACGCGCAGACCAACCCGACCATGACGTTCCGGTCCACCCGCATCGACGGCGGCCCCGAGGAGTGGGTCGCTCACGGCGAGCTCACCATCGCCGGCACGACGCTGCCCGCCGAGCTCGACATCGAGTTCAACGGCACCGAGACCTTCCCCATGGACCAGTCGGTGCACGCCGGCTTCTCGGCCACCACGACCATTTCCCGCAAGGCCTACGGCGTGGAGTTCGACGTCCCGCTCGGCGGCGAGAAGGTGATGATCGGCGACAAGGTCACCATCGAGCTCGAGGCCCAGTTCGCCAAGGCGGGTTGACCCCGCACCGCCCACCCGAGGAGACCCGACATGACCACCACCGACACGTCACCGGACCGCACCGGGGAGTGGAACGACCTGCGTCGCCGCTACCTCACCCCCAGGGGGACGGGGCCGGGCAGCACCGCCCGGGGCATCCACCACACCGCCGTGCTGTCGAGTGACGTCGAGCGCACCATCCGGTTCCACACCGAGGTGATGGGCTTCCCGCTCATCGAGCTGTTCGAGAACCGTGACGCACCCGGGTCGACGCACTTCTTCTTCGACGTCGGCAGCGGCAACACGCTGGCCTACTTCGACTTCCCGGGGCTCGACCTCGGCCCCTACGCCGAGGTGCTCGGCGGTCTGCACCACGTCGCCATCTCGATGGACCGTCCGAGCTACGACGCCTGCCGGCAGCGACTGATCGACCACGGCGTCGAGCTGATCGAGCCGCCCGTGGAGGTGCCCGACGCCACCTACTTCCTCGGACCTGACGGCGAGCGGCTCGAGATCCTCACCTTCCCTCTGATGAACCTCTACGAGGAGCCCGAGTAGGGCCGGGCTCCCCCTCTCGGACCGCCACCAGGTGAGCGGCGCCGGCGGCCGGCTGCGCACCGGGCGACGGCGGCCAGGTCGTGCCGCTGAGGCCAGGCGCCTACCATCGCCCGCCGATGGCCACCGAGATGGAACGCAAGCTGAGCGACCTCGCCCGTCGCAAGGACGAGGCGACCAACGCCGGGTCAGAGCGCGCGGTCGAACGCCAGCACGCCAAGGGCAAGCTGCTCGCCCGCGAGCGCATCGACTACCTGCTCGACCCCGGGTCGTTCCACGAGCTCGACATGCTGGCCCGCCACCGGGCCCTCGACGCCGGGCTGCCCGACCGCCCCTACACCGATGGCGTGATCACCGGGTGGGGCACCGTCGAGGGGCGCCGGATCTTCGTCTTCTCCCAGGACTTCACGGTCTACGGCGGGGCCCTCGGTGAGGTCTTCGCCGAGAAGATCCACAAGGTGATGGATCTGGCCCTCAAGACCGGAGCACCGCTGGTGGGGCTCAACGACGGTGCCGGCGCCCGCATCCAAGAGGGCGTGGTCAGCCTCGACGGCTACGGCGGCATCTTCCACCGCAACGTGCTCGCCTCGGGGGTGATCCCCCAGATCTCGGTGGTCCTCGGGCCCTGCGCCGGCGGCGCCGTGTACAGCCCGGCGATGACCGACTTCATCTTCATGGTGCGCGAGACCTCGCACATGTTCATCACCGGACCCGACGTGGTCAAGACCGTCACCGGTGAGGACGTCACGCTCGAGGAGCTCGGCGGCGCCGCCACCCACGCCTCCAAGTCGGGGGTCGCCACCTTCATCAGCGCGGATGAGAAGGCGTGCCTGGACGACGTGCGGTTCCTGTTGTCGTTCCTGCCGTCGAACAACCTCGAGATGCCGCCGCGCCTCGATCTCGGGGACGATCCGGAACGCTCGTGCCCCGAGCTGAGGGACCTGGTGCCCGAGCACCCGAACCTGCCCTACGACATGATGTCGGTCGTCGAGTCGATCGTCGACGACGGCGAGTCCTTCGAGTACTACCCCAACTGGGCGGGCAGCATCGTGTGCGCCTTCGCCCGCATCGACGGGATGCCCGTCGGCATCATCGGCAACCAGCCCAAGGTGCTGGCCGGGGTGCTCGACATCGAGTCCTCCGAGAAGGGCGCCCGCTTCGTCCGCACCTGCGATGCGTTCAACATCCCCCTCGTCAGCCTCGTCGACGTGCCCGGCTTCCTGCCCGGCGTCGACCAGGAGCACGGCGGGATCATCCGCCACGGCGCCAAGCTGCTGTACGCCTTCTGCGAGGCCACGGTGCCCCGCATCCAGGTGATCACCCGCAAGGCCTACGGCGGGGCCTACGTGGTGATGAACTCCAAGTCGATCGGCGCCGACCTCGCCTACGCCTGGCCGACCGCCGAGCTGGCGGTGATGGGACCCCAGGGCGCCGTCGAGATCCTCCACCGGCGTGAGCTGGCCGAGGCGGCTGACCCGATCGCCCGGCGCGACGAGCTCGTCAACGACTACACCGAGCGGACCGCCAACCCCTACGTGGCGGCCGAGCGCGGCTACGTCGACGACGTCATCGACCCCGCCGAGACCCGCATCAAGCTGGTGGCAGCGCTGGGGGTGCTGTCGGCCAAGCGCGAGGACCTGCCCAAGCGCAAGCACGGCAACGTCCCGCTGTGAGCACCTCAGCCGAAGCCGCCGACGGGGGGATGCCGCCGGCGTCGGCGTCGATGAAGATCCACCCCGAGCCGTCGGCCGAGGAGGTGGCGGCCATCGTCGCTGCGCTCGCGGTCGCCGAGGCGCCGGCCGCGCCGCCGGTGCCCGAGCCGACGGTGCCGGTGTGGCGCTTCAGCGGGCGGTGGTGGAGGGTGGCGCCCCGCTCGTGGCCCTACGGTGCCTTCCCCGACCGCGTCCGCCCTCGCTGAGGTGTGACCCGACGGCGCGACCGCCGGGTCAGGCGAGCTGGGCGACCCCGAACAGCGCAGCGAAGCGGGTGCACCAGATGACCACGGTGGAGTACCGCTCGAGGTCGATGGCGGGGTCCAGGTCGTAGTTCTGGTCGCCGATGTTGCCCCGCAGATCGCCGAGGCTGACCCAGTCGTCGTCCAAGACGTCGCCCGGAGCATCGGGCGGGGCGGCCGACAGGTAGACGTCGAGGTCAGGTCCGTTGTCGGCAACGAAGTCCTCGAAGCGCAAGAAGCGCTGCTCGGTGCCGTCGTTGAGCACCAGCGCCTGACCGTCGACGTCGTAGGTGCCCCGGCCCTCGAAGGCCCCTTGGGCCAGCGTGACGATGACGGGCCCCGACGCGGCGGATGCCGCCGTCACCTCGCCCGACGTCGGTGCGTCGGCCGTCGGTGCCGCCGTCGCCGGAGGGGCGATGGCAGCTCCCGCCTCGTCGGGCGTCCCGGGGCCAGACGGTGCTGGCGCCTCGGCGGTGCTCGGGAGGTCAGCCGGCGCAGGCGACTCGTCGGTCGGCACGGGATCAGAAGGTGCGGGCCCCTCGGCGGTGCCGGGCCGCTCGGCCGTAGGGGTGCCGGGCAGCTCGGACGCGGGATCGCCGGCGGCGCCGTCGACCGGGACCGCCTCGCCGACGTCGCTCACGCCGGCGACCGCACCCGAGGCGAAGGTCGGACCCTCGTCGTCGACCCGGTCGTCGAGGAACAGCGCCTGCACGCCGAAGAACCCGAAGGCCAGCCACGCCCCGACGGCGGCGAGCACGACTGCGCCGGCGCCGACGGCGATGCGGTGCCGGCGGATGAGCTCGAACATGGGAGGCGTCCTCTCGTCGCGGCGCCCGACGGGGGCCGGTCTCGTTGCACAACCCGGGGGGCCACGGCGCTGTGCCCGTCCGCCGACGGCGTTCTCTGGTCGTTCACCTCGAGGGAGCGGTCTGCGAGCCGCCCGGCTCGCCCACCCGCCGTGACGCCGTCACACTGTGGTGATGCAGCGCACGTTGTTCGACGATGACCACGAGCAGTTCCGCACGGCCGTGCGGACCTTCGTCGAGCGGGAGGTGTCCCCCCACCTCGACGAGTGGGAGATGGCCGGCATCGTCAGCCGTGACGTGTGGAAGAAGGCCGGCGAGGCCGGCTTCTTGGGCATGGCGGTGCCCGCCGAGCACGGCGGCGGCGGGGTCGACGACTTCCGCTTCAACGCCATCCTCGGCGAGGAGCTCACCAAGGCCGGACCGGGCGGCGCGGCCAACGGCTTCACGCTCCACAACGACATCGTCCTGCCGTACCTGCTCGAGCTCGCCGACGACGACCAGAAGGCCCGCTGGTTGCCCGGCTGCGTCACCGGCGACCAGATCCTGGCGGTGGCCATGACCGAGCCCGGCACCGGGTCCGATCTCGCCGGCATCCGCACCACCGCCATCCGCGACGGCGACCACTACGTCGTCAACGGCGCCAAGACCTTCATCTCCAACGGCATCCTCGGCGATCTCGTGGTGACCGCGGTCAAGACCGACCCGTCCCAGGCCCACCGGGGCGTCTCGTTGCTGGTGATCGAGCGGGGCGCCGAGGGCTTCGAGCGGGGCCGCAACCTCGACAAGCTCGGCCTGCACGCCCAGGACACCGCCGAGATGAGCTTCACCGACGTGCGGGTGCCGGTCACCAACCTGTTGGGCCAGGAGGGCTCGGGGTTCTTCTCGCTGATGTCGTTCCTGCCCCAGGAGCGCCTGTCGATCGCGCTCAACGCCGTCGCCGCCTGTGAGCAGTACCTGGAGTGGACCGTGGCGTACTGCGCCGAGCGCCAGGCCTTCGGCCAACCCATCGGGTCGTTCCAGAACTCGCGGTTCCTGCTGGCCGAGCTGGCCACCGAGATCCAGATCGCCCGGGTCTTCGTCGACCGCTGCATCGGCGAGCTGTGCGAGGGCTCGCTCAGCACCGAGACCGCCTCGATGGCCAAGTGGTGGTGCACCGAGCTGCGCTGCAAGGTGGTCGACCGCTGCGTGCAGCTGCACGGCGGGTACGGGTACATGAAGGAGTACCCGATCGGCCGGGCCTACCTCGACAGCCGCATCGAGACGATCTACGGCGGCACCACCGAGATCATGAAGGAGATCATCGGCCGCTCGATGGGCTTCTGACCACCGCGGTCGGCCGCTGACGCCCCGGGGGGCTCCGGAAGTCCGTGGCGGGCGTCGAGAGCCCCGACGGTCAGATCAGGCCCCGCTCAGGCCCCGGCCGGGTCGGGCGGGCGATCCAGCGAGAAGGTGACGCTCTCCCCTGCGGCGATCTCGGCGGTCTCGCCCCGGCACTCCACCACGATCGAGCCCTTGGCGTCGGGCTCGGCGCACACCTGCACCTCGGTCGTCGCCACGCGCACCCGCAGCGGGTGCTGGCGGAAGGTGAGCGCGAACTCCATGGTGCCGAGTGACTCGGGCCAGACGGGATCGATGCGCAGTCGGTCCCCGGCGACCGACACCCCGCCGAACCCCCGTTGCAGCACGTCGATCGTGCCGGCCATCGACGCCAGGTGGATGCCCTCGTGGGTGGTGCCGCCCTGGACGTCCTCGACGTCAGAGCGCAGCGCCAGGTCGAACAGCTCCATCGCCCGCTCGGGGCGGATCCGGGCCAGCACCCAGGCGTGCACCAGCGCGCTCAGCGTCGAGCCGTGCGAGGACCGGGCCAGGTAGTGGTCGACGGTGCGGACCAGCGTCTCGTCGTCGAGCTCGTAGTCGAGGCGGTCAAGGACCTCGCGCAGCTCATCGACTGAGAAGACGTACAGCAGCATCAGCACGTCGGCCTGCTTGGAGGCCCGGTAGCGGTCGATCGATTCGCCTTCGGCTTCGAGGATGCGGTCGAGGCGGTGGATGTCGTCGTAGCGACGGCGGTAGTCGTCCCAGTCGAGCTCGATGAGGTGCTCGTAGCCTTCGAACTGGCTGATGACGCCGTCGTGGAACGGCACGAAGAGCCGCTCGGTCAGCACCTCCCAGTGCTCGATCTCGTCGGGGGTGAGCCCAAGGGCCGACGTCAGCTCGTCACGACGCCGGGGCGCCAGCAGCCCGAGCGCATCGCCGGCCCGGGCGAGCACCCAGGCGGCGAGGACGTTGGTGTAGGCGTTGTTGGCCAGCCCGGGCTCCTCGGCGCCGGGGTACCGGGTGTGGAACTCGTCCGGACCCATCACCCCGGTGATGATCCAGCGGTCCTTGGACCGGTCATAGGAGGCGAGGCTGGCGAAGAACCGGGCGATCTCGACGAGCAGCTCGGCCCCGTGCTCGGTGAGGAAGCGCCGGTCCTCGGTGGCCTCGTAGTAGCGCCACACGCAGGCCGCGATGGCCAGGCCGACGTGGCGCTGGCGGTGCGTGGCGTCAGGCACCCACCGGCCCGACTCGGGGTTGAGGTGCAGGGTCTGGTTCTCCTCACGGCCGTCGCTGCCGGACTGCCACGGGAACATCGCACCCCGGTAGCCGGCCTCGGCCGCGGCGGCGCGCGCCTCGGGCAGGCGCCGGAACCGGTACATGACGCCCGAGCGGCTGAGCTCGGGGGTGCGCAGGTTCAGCATCGGCTGGACGAACATGTCGTCCCAGAACAGGTGCCCCCGGTAGGCCTCGCCGTGCAGGCCCCGTGCGGGGATGCCGACGTCGAGGTCGGCGCGGTTCGCCGCCACGGTGTGCAGCACCTGCACGATGTGCAGGCGGGCGATGCGCACCACCTCGGGGTCGGTGCCCTCGCCCGAGATGTGGAACCGCTCCCACAGACGGGCCCACGCCCGGTGGTGATCGGCGAGCAGGTCGTCGAAGCCGCCGAGGCGGGCCAGCCAGCGCTCGGCCTCCTCGGCGGGCTCAGAGATCGCCCGGTCACGGCTGGTGAAGATCGTGACGACCTTGTCGACGGTGACGGGCACCCCGGTGGCGACGTCGAGCTCGACGGTGCGACCGATCCAGCCGTCGCGCCGCAGGACGGCCATCACCGGGGCGTCTGGGTCACCGTCGAGGCTGTTGCTGTCCGAGCTGGCGCCGCCGGTCAACACGTTCAGCCGGGCGGCCATGGCGATGCGCAGGTGCGTCTGGTTGGTCTCGGCGACGAGCAGCACCGAGTCGTCGCCGACCTCGCGGGTGTCGACGACGTCGAGGTGGTCGCCCTCCAGCTGACGGTACCGGGCGACCAGGTTGTTGCGGACCGTGCCGTCGAGCCCTGAGCGCACCTCGAGACGTCCCGACCAGTCCTCGGCCACGAAGGTGGTCTGCAGCGCGGCGGCATGCTCGAAGTCCATGCTCACGAGGCGGCGCTGGGTCACGGTGGTCGTGTGACCATGGTCGTCGCGGTAGCGCAGCCGGCGGGTGAGGACCGCGTCACGGAGGTCGAGGCGCTGGGTGTGCTCGAGCAGCTCGACGTCGTCGACGCAGAACCAGGGGCCGTCCTCGATGCGAAAGGTGAACGGCAGCCAGTTCGGCAGGTTCACCATGTCCTCGTTGGACACCTCGTGACCCGACACCTCGCTGACGAGGCGGTTGAACACGCCCGCGCCGTAGGTGCCCGGGTAGTGGATGCCGTCGTCGTCGCACTCGGGGGCAGCGGCCCGGGTGCATACGTAGCCGTTGCCGGTGGCGCACAGCACCTCGCGCAGCAGCTCGGCGTCGGGGTCGTACCCCTCGTAGGCCCAGTCCCACTCGCTCACGTCGGCCCGCCCCCGACCACGGTGACCGCCCCGAGGTCGCCGACGACCACGTCGGCGCCGCGCCCGATGAGCTGGTGACCGTCGCCTCGGCGGTCGATGCCGATGACCAGCGCGAACCCGCCGCGACGTCCGGCCTCGACCCCGGCGGGAGCGTCCTCGACGACCACGGTCCTCGCCGGTTCGGCGCCCACCCGTCGCGCGGTCTCGACGAGCACGGCCGGGTCGGGCTTGCCGGGCAGGCCCAGCTCGGCGGCGACCACGCCGTCGACGCGCTCGTCGAACAGCTCAGCGAGCCCGGCCCGGGCGAGGACCTGCTCGCAGTTGCGGCTGGAGGAGAACACCCCCGTGGCGATCCCGGCGGCCTGCAGTCGTCTCACCAACGCCACGGTCTCGTCGAAGGTCCTCACCCCGTCGGCGTCGAGGCGCTGGAGGAAGGCGTCGTTCTTGCGGGTCGCCAGACCTTGGTGGGTGAGCGTGCCGGCCGGGTCCGACGGCGAGCCGACCGGTAGGTCGATCCGGCGGGCGGCCAGCAGGTCGGCGATGCCGTCGAGGCGGGGCTTGCCGTCGATGTGGGCGTCGTAGTCGTCGTCGGTGAACGGGGAAAGATCGGCGCGGCCGTCGTCGTCGAGCTGGCCGAACAGCTCGTCGAACATCCACCTCCACGCCTCGGAGTGCACCGACGCCGTGTCGGTGATCACGCCGTCGGTGTCGAAGATGACGGCGTCGTGGCGGTCGGGACAGATCTCGGGGGCCACGGCGTCATGGTCGCACGCCATCGAGATGGCCCCATGACCCGAAGGGCCGCTCGGCACCGGCAGGCGGCCGGTCGAGGGCCGGCCGGGCCTCGGGTGGAACTCGGGGTGGCGAGGCCGACCAGGCCGGCGCCTAGCGTGCGGGCGGTGCCACGACGGATCGGGGTGACGAGCTGGTCCGAGCGCCGCGACGACAAGGACGTCGTCGAGCTGAACCGAGCCTTCGTCGACGGCGTGGTCCGCAGCGGCGGGACGCCCTACGTGCTGGCCATCGGTGCGCCGACGAGCGTCGGAGACGTCCTCGACGTGCTCGACGGGGTCGTGCTCACCGGGGGCATCGACGTCGATCCCGGTCGCTACGGCGCCCCCCGCCACGCCTCGGTCACCGAGGTCGACCCCGATCGCGACGCCTTCGAGATCGCGCTCGTGCACACCGCCATCTCGCAGGAGCTGCCGGTGCTCGGGTTGTGCCGAGGCGCTCAGGTGCTCAACGTCGCCCTCGGCGGGACGTTGCACCAGCACCTGCCCGAGCACAGCGACCTGGCGCACGAGGTGAGGGAGCGGACCGACGAGACCGCTCATGACATCGACGTCGAAGCGGGCAGCCTCCTCGGCGAGCTCGCCGGCGGTCGTCGCCGCATCGGGGTCAACACCATCCACCACCAGGCGGCCGATGCGGTCGCCGACGGGCTGAGGGTCACCGCCCGGGCGCCCGACGGCGTCGTCGAGGCCCTGGAGGACCCCCGCCGGCGCCTGCTCGGCGTGCAGTGGCACCCCGAGCTGATGATCGGCGGCGACGACGTGCACCTGGGGCTGTTCGAGTGGTTGGTGGGGGCGTGACCGACGAGAGCTCCAACCCCTACACGGCGATCATCGTCGCTGAGGCCCTGCGTCGCGGCATCGACGTCGAGCTGATCGACGACGACGGCGAGATGGTGCTCAGCCACGATGGTCGGCGGATCCGCTGCCTGCAGTCGCTCACCGAGCTGACCAGTGCCCTCACCTACCTGGACTGTGACGACAAGTGGCGGTCCCGCCAGGTGCTCGCCCGGGCGTCGCTGCCCGTGCCTGACGGGCGCCTGGCCACCTTCGACGATGCCGATCTCACCTTCGTGCGCCGCCACGGACGGGTGGTCGTCAAGCCCGCCCGAGGCGAGGGGGGCCAGGGCATCACCGTCGGCGTCGGGCCCGACGAGCTCGACGCCGCCCTCGAGACCGCCCACCGGGTGGCCCGGCGGGTGCTGCTGGAGGAGCGCTGCCCGGGCGATGACGTGAGGATGCTCGTCATCGGCGACGAGCTGGTGGCGGCGGCGGTGCGGCGGCCCCCGACGGTGGTGGGGGACGGGCGGCGCACGGTGGCCGAGCTGGTGGCCGAGCTCGACGAGCTTCGCCGGTCCGACACCGACGGGGTGGCCCGGGTGCCCTATGACGGGGCGACCGCCGAGCACGTGCGCCGCGAGGGCCACGACGCCGACGACGTGCTGGCCGACGGGGAGCGCCTCCGGGTGAGGGGTACGGCCAACCTGCACACCGGCGGCACCATCGACGACCTCACCGCCGACGTGCACCCCGCCTGGGTCGCCACCGCCCTCGCCGCGGCCCGTGCGGTGCGGGCGCCGGTGGCCGGCGTCGATCTGATGGTCCCCGACCTGGGCGCAGCGGACCACGTCACCATCGAGGTGAACGAGCAGCCCGGGCTGGCCAACCACGAGCCCCACCCGACCGCTGAGCGCTTCGTCGACCTGTTGTTCCCGGCCACCGCCGCCGCCCGTCCGCCCACCTGAACAGGCCGGTCACTCAATGCTGGGTTCGACGACCTCGACGACACCGATGCCGACCTCGGCGTCGATGACCAGGGTCGCGACGTCGTCGAGCTCGTCACCGATGACAAGCCGGTTGGCGAACCCCTCCTCGGAGCGAAAGATGTCGCGACCGGGCAGCGCCACGTCGATGTCACCCGCCCGGGACGAGGCCTCGATGATGAGACCGACGTCGTCGGGCACCACGATGCGCAGCTCGCCGATGTCGACGCTGGCCTCGAGCGGCACCCGGTCGCCGGCTCCGGAGGCATCGTCGATCCCGGTGAGGTCGATCTCGAGCGCACCGATGCCGAGCTCGAGGTCGCCGTCCTCGAGTTCGGCGAGGGTGTCGGGTGCGATGGTGCGCTCGCCGACGCCCCGGTCGACGTCGAGGTCTGCGACGGCGACGACGCCCAGCACGAGCGCCAGGATCAGCCCGACGGGCACCAGCGCCCACGCCCGACCGAGCCATCCGCTGGCGGCCAGACCGACCCCCACGACGCTCAGGCTGACGGCGAGCACCACGGCGGGATCGGCGTCCCACCAGTTCAACAGCTCGCCGGCGGCGACGGCGCCCCAGCCCAACAGCAACGCCCCGAGCACCAGGCGGGTGACCGACAAGCCACGCCACCCCCCCTGGCGCCCCGGCGGCGACGGGGCCGGCCCGGGATCGGCCGCCGGTGCCGGGCCCGGGCCGAGATCAACCGGCGGTGCCGTCGTGGGGTTGGCATCCTCGACGGCAGCGCCGGGTGCGCCGCCGGGGGCGGTGGTGGGGGCGTCATCGGCGTCGAGCGGTCCGGCCGACGAGACCGACCCCCCGGCCCGGGGGGCATCGTCGGCCTCGAAGGCGACGTCTGACGGAAACGTGCCCCCGGTGGGGCCGGCATCATCGGATCCGTTGGACGTGCCGGTGGACTCCGGGGGGTCGGGGCGCCAGCGGTCCCCGAAGAGCAGCCACCCACCGCCGCCCAGCAGGAGCACCGGCCACAGGAACGACGAGCCGTCGGCGCCGAGACCGAACCACCTGGACGAGCTGGTCAGGGCGAACACCCCGACGATCAGCAGCGCCACCCCGAGGATCGCCGGGCCCGACCGCGACCCGGGCCGGCCGTCCCGGTCTCGCCGAAGCACCCCTGTGGCACCGTCGCCGACGGGTACGGCGAACCATGCGGCGAGGTAGGCGAGCAGCCCGATCCCTCCGGCGAAGACGAGGAGCAGGAACCCGATGCGGAACAGCACGGGGTCGACGCCGAAGTATCGCCCCAGTCCGCCGGCGACGCCGGCGATGCGCCGGTCGATCGATGAGCGCACGAGGCGCGGGGTCGGCGCCGGGGAGGGGGTGGGGGCTCCGCTGCCGGTGGGCGTCTCGGAGCCGGCGGGGCTGGTGGTGTCCATGGGCCCATCATCGGGCGGGGTGGCGGCGAGGGGATCCGGGCTCGTCCCGGATCTCCTCCTGAGATCGACCCGCGCCGGTCCGGGTGGGCGACGGAGGGCGTGGCGGGCGACGCCGGTTCACCATGGGGCCGTGAACGCCCTGTCCATGCCCCGACGACGGCCCGACGACGGGCTGGTGTCGGGCGTCGCCGCCGGTCTGGCCGGCGCATGGCGGCTGGACGTGACCCTGGTGCGGGCGGCGTTCGTGGTGCTCGCCGTCCTCGGCGGGGCCGGCATCCCGTTCTACCTCGGCGCCCACCTCCTGATGCCCGACGATCAGGGCCGTCCGACCGAGACCTCGACCGCCCGGGCCGCGTTGCTGTTCGCCGCCGGGTTGGTGGGGGTGGCGGTCGTGAGGGCCGTCGGGCTGGTCCCGCTGTCGGGATTGAGCGTCCCGTTGGCCATCGCGGTGATCGGTACGGCGTTGTTGTGGCGCGAGGTGCGCAGCACCGATGGGTCCGAGGCGCCTCCGGCTCACGAGGTCGTGGCCCGCCTCGTCGGCGACGATCGTCACGTCCGCGACGGTCGCACCCGGCGGTTGCGGCTGCTGCGGGGGACGGTCGCCGTGGCGCTGGTGCTGGCGGGCATCGGCGGTTCGTTGGCTGTCAACGGCGACGCCGCTGATCTCGGTCCCGGCCTCGGCGCGGCGCTCGTCACCGTGATCGGGGTGGTGCTGCTGTCGGCGCCGTGGTGGTGGCGCCTGGCCACCGAGGCCACCGCCGAGCGTCGCGCCCGGGTGCGCAGCGAGGAGCGGGCCGAGATGGCCGCCCACCTCCACGATTCGGTGCTCCAGACCCTCACGTTGATCCAGCGCCACCCCGAGCGGGCCACCGACGTCGCCCGCCTCGCCCGACGCCAGGAACGTGAGCTGCGAGCCTGGCTGCACGATCCCGACCGCCCGCTCCGAGGGACCCTCGCCGATGGCCTGCGACGTGTCGCCCACGAGATCGAGGACGACCACGAGATCGTCGTCGAGCTGGTCGTGGTGGGCGACGCCCCCCTCGACGAGGCGGGCGGGGCTGTGGTGATGGCCGCCGGTGAGGCGCTGCGCAACGCCGCCCTGCACGCCGGGGTCGAGGCGGTGTCGGTGTTCGCCGAGATCGACGCCGGAGGCGCCGAGGTGTTCGTGCGCGACCGGGGTCGCGGCTTTGACCCCGGCGCCGTCGATGCGGGTCGGCGCGGGATCGCCGACTCGATCCGGGGGCGCATGCGGCGCCTGGGGGGTGACGCGACGGTGCGCTCTCAGATCGGGGCGGGCACCGAGGTCCACCTGCGCGTCCCCGTCGGGGGAACGACGTGACGACGGTGGTGGTGGTCGACGACCACGACCTGTTCCGAGCCGGGGTGCGCAGCGAACTGGCCGGAGAGGTCGAAGTGGTCGGCAGCGCAGGCGACGTCGATCAAGCGGTGGCCGTCATCGTCGAGCGCGAACCCGATGTCGTGCTGTTGGACGTGCACATGCCCGCCGGGGGCGGTCTGGCGGTCATCGAGGGGCTGCGCCGGCACCACAGCGAGGCCAAGGTGCTGGCGATCAGCGTGTCGGACGCCGCCGAGGACGTGATCGCCCTCATCCGGGCCGGTGCCCGGGGATATGTGACCAAGACGATCAGCGGACCCCAGCTGGTCGAGGCGATCGGGCGGGTGGCCGGGGGTGATGCAGTGTTCTCACCTCGCCTGGCCGGGTTCGTCCTCGACGCCTTCGCCCAGTCGCCGACCACGACCGGTGACAGCGAGCTCGACCAGCTCACCACCCGCGAGCGCGAGGTGCTGCGCCTCATCGCCCGGGGCTACACGTACAAGGAGGCGGCGTCCGAGCTCATCGTGTCGGCCCGCACGATCGAGACCCACGTGTCGTCGGTGCTGCGCAAGCTCCAGCTCTCGAACCGCCGCGAGCTGACCCGCTGGGCCGAGCAGCGCCGCATCGTCTGAGCCCGCCGCGCCACCGTGGGGCCGGGACCGCCGTCTCGGCGGCTGCGTGCCGCTCGGAGCCGGCGGTCAGACCGTGGTGCGGCGGTGGGACTCGGCCAGCTCGACGATGTCGGCCATGATCGCCGACAGGGCGTAGTCCTTGGGCGTGTAGACCCGCTCGACGCCGCCCGAGCGCAACAGCTCGGCGTCGTCGTCGGGCACGATCCCCCCCACGATCACCGGCGCGTCGACGCCGGCTGAGCGCAGGCCCTCGACCACCCGGGGCACCAGGGCGAGGTGGCTGCCGGACAGGATCGACAACCCCACAACGTCGGGGTCCTCGTCGACGGCGGCGGCGACGATCTGGTCGACGGTGAGGCGGATGCCCTCGTAGATGACTTCCATGCCCGCATCCCGGGCCGCCACGGCGATCTGCTCGGCACCGTTGGAGTGCCCGTCCAGCCCGGGCTTGGCCACCAGCAACCGCGGCGGCCCACCGGGCAGGCCCTTGGATCGTTCGGCCACCACTCGCAGGCCGTCGCTCGCCCCCGAGGCGCCGGCCACCCCGGTCGGGGCCCGGTACTCGCCGAACACGTCTCGCAGCAGCTGGGACCACTCGCCGGTCGTGCCCCCGGCGTGGGCGAAGGCCAGCGTGGCCGGCATCACGTTGGTGCCGTCCTCGGCCGCCCGTCGCAGCTCGTCGGCCGCCCGCTGCCACACCGCCGCGTCACGCCGCTCGCGCCACGCCACCACGTCGGTGATCGTCTCGGCCTCGGACGCCGGATCGACCTTGAGGATCGCCTCGGCCCCACCGAGCGGGCTCTCGGCGGTCTCGGTGTAGGCGTTGACGCCCACCACGACCTGCTCGCCGCTCTCGATGCGGCGGACGCGCTCGGTGTTGGACGCCACGAGGCGGGCCTTCAGCTCGTCGATGGCGGCGAAGGCACCGCCCAGCTCGAGCACCTCGTCGAGCTCGGCGCGCGCCGCGTCGCGCAGCTCGGCGGTGCGGGCCTCGACGACGTGGGACCCGTCAAAGATGTCGTCGTGGTCCAAGAGGTCGGTCTCAAAGGCCAGCACCTGCTGCATGCGCAGCGACCACTGCTGGTCCCACGGGCGGGGCAGGCCCATCGCCTCGTTCCACGCCGGCAGCTGCACCGAGCGGGCCCGTGCCCGCTTGGACAGCGTGACCGCCAGCATCTCCAACACGATGCGCTGGACGTTGTTCTCGGGCTGGGCCTCGGTGAGGCCGAGCGAGTTGACCTGCACGCCGTAGCGCATGCGGCGGGCCCTGGGGTCAGCCACCCCGTAGCGCTGCGCGGTGATCGAGTCCCACAGCTCGGTGAACGCCCGCATCTTGCAGATCTCGTCGACGAAGCGGATGCCGGCGTTGACGAAGAACGAGATCGACGCCACGACGCTGTCGAAGCGCTCGGGCGGAACCTGGCCGCTGTCGCGCACCGCATCGAGCACGTCGACCGCGGTGGCCAGGGCGTAGGCCACCTCCTGCACGGGCGTCGCCCCCGCCTCCTGCAGGTGGTACGAGCAGACGTTCATCGGGTTCCAGCGGGGCACGTGGGTGTTGCAGAACGCCACCATGTCGACGATGAGCCGGCGCGACTCCAGCGGCGGGAAGATGTAGGTGCCCCGAGACAGGTACTCCTTGACGATGTCGTTCTGGGTGGTGCCCCGCAGGTCGGCGAGCGCCACCCCGGTGGTCTCGGCGTGGGCGGCGTAGAGGCCGAGCAGCCACCCGGCGGTGGCGTTGATCGTCATCGAGGTGTTCATCTCGCCGAGCGGGATGCCGTCGAGGAGGGTGCCCATGTGGCCGAGGTGGGCGACGGGCACGCCGACCTTGCCGACCTCACCGGCGGCGAGGGGGTGGTCGGGGTCGTACCCGGTCTGGGTGGGCAGGTCGAAGGCGATCGACAACCCCGTCTGACCCTTGGCCAGGTTGGTCCGGTACAGCTCGTTGGACGCCCGGGCGCTCGAGTGGCCCGAGTAGGTGCGCATCATCCACGGCCGGTCCCGCTGGTCGCTCATCGCCTCAGTCTCGCCACCCCGTCGGACGCTGTCAGGTCCCGCCTGTCTCCGGGCCGTGGTCGGCGGGGGCGGGGACGGGTCCGGCGATGGGGGGGCGGCGACGGCGCCTGGTACACCTGCGCGCATGACCAGAACCGTGCTCGTCACCGGCGGCGCCGGCTACATCGGCTCCCACGTCGTGGTGGCGCTGCTCGACCAGGGCGACGACGTCGTGGTGGTCGACAGCCTGGTCAACTCCTCGGCTCGCAGCCTCGAGGTCGTCGCCGAGCTGACCGGCCGGACCCCGGTGCTGGTCACCGCCGACATCCGCGACGGCGAGGCGCTGTCGGACGCCTTTGCCGCCCATGACATCGACGCTGTGGTGCACTGCGCCGGGCTGAAGGCCGTCGGCGAGTCGGTCGCTGAGCCGCTCGGGTACTGGGACGCCAACGTCACCGGCACGATCCGCCTGCTCGAGGCGATGGACGTCCACGACGTGCGTCGCATCGTGTTCTCGTCGTCGGCGACGGTGTACCACCCCGACGCCCCGCTTCCCTTCGGCGAGGACGCCCCCACCGGGCCCACCAACCCCTACGGCTCCACCAAGTTGGTCATCGAGCGCCTGCTCGCCGATGTCGCCGGCACCGACGAGCGGTGGCGGGTGGTGTCGCTGCGGTACTTCAACCCCGTCGGCGCCCACCCCTCGGGCCGCCTCGGTGAGGACCCCCGGGGCATCCCCAACAACCTCATGCCCCGCCTGTTGAAGGTCGCCACCGGCGAGTGGCCCTCCATCACCGTGTTCGGCACCGACTACCCCACCCGCGACGGCACCGGCGTGCGCGACTACCTGCACGTCAGCGATCTCGCCGACGGCCACCTCGCCGCCCTCGACGCGATGGACGATCTGCCCCCGGTCTTCACCTGCAACCTCGGACGCGGCGACGGGGTGAGCGTCACCGAGCTGATCGACGGCGTCGAGCGGGCGAGCGGCCGGGCCATCGAACGCACCGTCGAGCCGCGGCGTCCCGGTGACATCGCCGAGAGCTACGCGGCGGTCGACCGGGCCGCCGACCGCCTGGGATGGCGCGCCCGCCTCGGTGCCGACGACATGTGCGCCGACGCCTGGCGCTGGGCGAGCAACCACCCCACCGGCTTCGACACCTGACGGTGCGTGGCCGGCGCCGTTGCCGGCCCGGCCCGGCAGAGGTCCCAGCCTTCCTGCTCGGAGGGGTGCTGGATGTGGCGATGTCTCTGCTGCCCGGGACGACGGCACCAGAGACGTCAACCGAACGTGCCGCAGACCCCGTCGCTACGCACCGATGCGGACGTTGCTGCTCCCGTCCTCCACCATGCTGTCGGGCAGTACGCGCACGACACCAGAGACGATCTCGCCCTCGAGCTCGATGCGGATGTCGCCGGAGTTGACCGTTGCGGCGGGGTAGCAGGTGGACCCGTCAACGCTCTGGCCGCCGTCGTCGTATTCGAAGATCACGCACATCCAGGACTGAGATCTACTTCTACCGAGCCAGACCGTCCAGGGGCCATCCTCGTACACCTCCGAACAGACTCTTCGATGACGGCTGAGCGGTCAACCTCAGCTGAAACACCACTCCCTTCAACGTACTTCCCCGTAAGCTTGGGACTGAGCTGATCCTGCGCCGTCGGCGCTCGATCGAGCACGTCCAAGTCTGCGTCGTCCGTGCTTGTGCCGCCTCGTCCTACGAGCAGGGTGCTCACCGCTAGGAGAGCCACGCACCCGATTAGTAGGATCCTCATGCTGTCCCCCGTTCTACCAATAGTTGTAGCACTTCATATTTCCTACGGCTGTTGCCGTGTGCCCGCAGCCTGTTCTGGTTGCTGACGTGGCGCTCCAGCTGACGCTCCCAGTCGGACCCAGTCCGCTGACGTTGACCAGATAGGCGCCGTTCGTCTTGATGGCGCAAGCGATGTGAGCGGAGAAGGGCATCGAAGAGTCAAGACGGATCCGGTCGAAGCTTTTGTAGACCGGGGTGACGTAGAGGGTTCCACCACGGGCGTCACCGTCGAAGAACTTGGACGAGGCAGCGCTGGCGGACGGCGCGAACAGCACGCCGAACAGCAAGGCTCCAGCTAAGAAGGCCGATCCGACACCTGTGCGCCCCAGCCATGTTCGCGCACCTCGGTGCGGACTGACAGATCTGCCCGATCGTCGTGCTCCGCTGTCCCACGGTGCACGCGGTTGCTTCTTGGCCACACTGCCCCCCGGCACTAGGATCGTTACTCGAAGTATGGGGGGGGAGGGCAGAAGTCAAGGTGTTCCCCAGCTTCTTGGATCCGTCCCTCCGGGCGGTAGACGAGTCGGGGCGTCGACGCGGGTGGCGGGCGCCCGGGCCGACAGGCTGCCCCTGGCGGCGCCGCCGTTCTCGGCTCTCGGCGACGGTCTACGCCGACCTCACGTCGGTCGAATCAGTCGCGCGGTTGAGACGTTCTCCCTCCGCGGAACCCGATTCCCAACAAGTGACTGGGGATCGGCCGCCACGGATTGGCAGCAGGTCTCGCGCACTCGCCGCGACCTCCAACGAATGCCGGGGCTTACCGGTCTGAGCTCACCGCGAGAACACGGCGCCGGTACGGTGGGCGGCGTGGGTGTCGAGGTTACCACCGTCGCCGATGATCTGGTGGTCGTGCACGCCGACGGGGTCGAGCGGCGCTACGAGGGCCTGGCTCCGGCGACGACCCACCGCCTCGACGGGCTCGAGGTCACCACCCTGCCCAGCCCGGGTGGCGAGCGCATCGGCACCATCGCCACCGTCAACGACGTGCACCTCGGCGAGCGGGTGTGCGGCAAGTTCGGCCCCGACGGCGGGCCGGGGCCGCTGTTCCGCTCGGCCGAGGGCGCCACCCCATACCCCGAGCTGATGGCCGAGGCGGCCGCAGCAGAGATCGCCCGAGCCGAGCCCGACCTGGTGATCGCCAAGGGCGATCTGACCGGCGCCGGTCGCGCCGAGGACTTCGCCGCCTTCGACCGCATCTTCGACCGGTTCGGCGCGCGGCTGCGCTGGACGCTCGGCAACCACGACACCTCCGGCGAGCGCGAGGCCCCTGGCGACCAGCTCGACGTGATCGCCGGCGTGACCGTCGCGGTCACCGAGACCGCCCGTCCCGGACGTGAGGGCGGCACGCTCGACGCCGGCCAGCTCGAGCTGCTCGACGCCACCTGCGCCGGGGCGGCCGGCCCGGTGATGGCGTTCGGGCACCACCCGGTCGACGGCCCCTGGCTCGGACGTCCCGACGGCGAGCCGTCGTTCCTGCTCGATCCCGACGCCTCGGCCGCCCTCGGCGAGCTAGCCGATCGGCGCGAGGGCTTCGTCGGTTGGTTCGCCGGGCACACCCATCGCCACCTCGTCCGCCCGCTCGGCGAGCGGGGCCGGGCGGTGTCGGTCGAGGTGGGGACGACCAAGGACTTCCCCGGCGTGTGGGCCGAGTACCGCATCTTCGAGGGCGGCATCCTCCAGGTCGTGCACCGCATCTCCGATCCGGCCGCCCTGGCCTGGTCCGAACCGACCCGGGCGATGTTCGGCGGGTTGTACGAGAGCTTCGCCCTCGGACGCCTCGAGGACCGCTGCCTGGTGCTGCCGGCCTCGGTGCCGGCGACCCCGGGGTCGTCCTCGTCGGCCGCCTGAAGCGGAACTGCACGTGACCGACGCCCACCGAGCCCGTGACGCCCGTGGCGCTGGCGACCTCAGCGGGTCCGGCGGCGCTGGCGGGCCCGGTGGCCCCGATGGCCCCGACGGCCCTGGCGGCCCTGGCCGCCCGAGCAGGTCCGGCGGCCCTGGCGGGTCCGCTGGCCCCAGTGGCTCTGGCGGCCCCGGTGACGCTGCCACCAGGCCGTCGGCGGGTCCGCTGGCCGGGTTGCGGGTGCTCGACTGCTCCACGGTGGTCGCCGGGCCGCAGTGCTGTCGCTACCTCGCCGACCTCGGCGCCAAGGTCATCAAGGTCGAGCGGGCCGACGGTGACGCCACCCGGCGCCTCGGGTGGATCGACCCCGCCGATGGGGTCACCCTGTGGTTCAAGCTCGCCAACCGGGGCAAGCGGTCCATCGTGTTGGACCTGCGCGACGACGACGACCGGGCCCTGCTGGTCGACCTGGCCGCCGAGGCCCAGGTGTTCGTCGAGAACCTGCGGCCCGGCAAGCTGGAGGCCCTGGGCGTCGGGCCCGATGTGCTGCTCGCCCGCAACCCCGGCCTGGTCATCACCCGCATCACCGGGTTCGGCCAGGACGGTCCCTACGCCGGGCGACCGGGCTTCGCCACCCTGGCCGAGGCGATGAGCGGGTGGGCAGCGCTGTCAGGCGAACCCGACGGTCCACCACTCCTGCCACCGGTCGCCCTCGGTGACGAGGTCACCGCCCTGGTGGCGGCCTTCGCCACGATGGCCGCCGTGCACGCCGGGGTCGGCCAGGTCGTCGACATCGACCTGTTGACGTCGATGTCGGCGGTGATGGGTCCGCTCGTCTCGGCCCACGACCGCCTCGGCTACGCCCAACCCCGCCTCGGTGCCGGCATCCCCTACACCGTCCCCCGCGGCACCTACCGGTGCGCCGACGGTCGGTGGGTGGCGATCTCGACCTCCTCGGATGCGGTGGCCGGCCGGGTGATGGCCCTTGTTGGGGTCGGCGACGACGAACGGTTCGTCGACTTCGCCGGCAGGGTCGCCCATCGTGACGAGCTTGACGCCGTCGTGGCGGGCTGGATCGCCGCCCGGTCGTCGACCGAGGTGCTAGCCGCCTTCGACGCCGCCGAGGCCGCAGCCGCCCCGGTGTACGACATCGCTGAGCTCGTCGCCGACCCGCACGCGCAGGCCCGCCAGATGTTCGACGCGGTCGGTGGCGTGATGGCCCAGGGGATGATCGCCCGCTTCTCGGCGACGCCCGGACGCCTCGGGCAGCCCGCACCGATGCTGGATGCCGACGGCGACGACATCCGGGCCCGCGGCTGGAACCGTCGGCCCTCGACGGGGAGTAGACCCGGACCCGCCCTCGACGACGAGCGACCGCAGTCGTGAGCCCAGGACGGGTACCGCCCTGACGAGGGCACCGGCCCGGCCCGGCTCGGCGCCGGACCCCTCCCAGCAAGGGTCGGGGCCGGCGGACCGGTGGCGTCGGGTTGCCGGGATTTGAACCCGGGACCTCCTCGTCCCGAACGAGGCGCGCTACCAAGCTGCGCCACAACCCGTGGGTCGGCGAGCTTAGCCGCCCGTCCCCGCCGGGGTGCCCGAGGGGGCCGTCGCATCCGGCTCGAAGTCCGCCGCTTCAGCCTCGACGCCGTTGCCGTCGCCGGGGTCGGCGGCCGGGTTGGTCCCGTCGGCGCCCTCGTCGATGACGTCCATCGCCGGGTCGCCCATCACCGGGGCCACAGGAGCCTCCTCTCCCCGGGCCGCGGCCCGCAGCGCCGGCCACTCCGATTCGTCGATGCCCTCGAAGCGGCCGTCGCCGGTCGCCGCCGCAGCCACGGTGCGACGCAGCGTCAAGGCGTTGAGCGGCTTGAGCGCCCATCCGTCGACCATCGAGCGCCGGGCGAGGTAGATGTCGGCGAGCCGGTCGAGCAGCAGCACGATCGGCACGTGGGGCAGGCGCCCGGCGTCACGCTCGTGGCGCAGCTCGAGGCTGATCGCCATGGCGCCCATGTTGGCGATCTGCAGGTCGGCGACGACGACGTCGGGCATCGAGGCCCGCACGGCGGGCAGCACGTGTTGACCTCGACGGGCCACCTCGACGGCGGTGCCTCGACCCTCGATCGCCGCTCGCACCTCGTCGATGACCCAGGTGGCGTCGGCGACGACCAGCACGTTCGACACGACACCTGACCCTACCCGCCGGCCGCGACCGCCTCGCAGCCCGGGCACAGCGCGGCGGCGACGACGGCCAACCCGTCGAGGTCGTGCACGTCGGTCTCGAGCATCTCGACCTCCACGACCGCCACCTCCCCGAGGTGCTCGGCCACCGACGCCGCCTCGGCCCGCTCGGCCAGACCGAGCGAGCGCAGCTCGGCGTGGGCGCGGAGGTGGTCCTCGAGCGCCGAACCGGCAGGAGCTGCCGGTGGGTCATCGACCGGGCCGGGTAGGGGGTGCAAGAGGTTGACGACGAGGCCCCCCAGCGCGAAGCCCTGCTCGCCGAGCGCCTCGCCGAGGAACGACGCCTCGGCCAGCGCCTCGGCCCGGGGGCTGGTGATGAGCACGAACGACGTCGTCGGGGCCCGCAGCTCGGCCCCCACCTCATCGGCACGCCGGCGGAAGCCCTCCTCCATGCCGTCGAAGGACTGGAACAGCTCGAGCACGTCGGTGACGATCTGAGGCCCGGCCAGGCGCCGCACCGACCACAGGAACGAACGCGACGCCACGCCTACCGCCCGGGCCATCGTGCGGCCCGGGGCGGTCAGCACCCTGAACAGCGGGTGCTCGAGGAAGCGGACGAGGCGCCGGGGGGCGTCGAGCAGCTCGAGGGCGTCGCGCGAGGGCGGGGTGTCGACCACCACCACGTCGAAGCGGCCCGAGGTGGACAGCTCGTGCAGCTTCTCGGTGGCCATGTACTCCTGGGTGCCCGAGAGGGTGCCGGCCAGGTGCCGGTACAACGGGTTGGTGAGGATGGCTTCGGCCTGGGCGTCGTCGGCGGCCTGGGCCGCCACGAGCTGGTCGAAGGTCGACTGGGTGTCGAGCATCATGGCCCACAGCTGGCCGGGCCAGCCGAGCCCCGGGGGCGGGGCGACCAGGCGGGGGCTGTTGTCGAGGTCGCCGACCCCAAGGGCATCGGCGAGGCGGCGGGCGGGATCGACCGTCACGACCACGGCTCGCCGTCCGGCGCGCGCGGCGGCGAGCCCGATAGCCGCCGCGCTGGTCGTCTTGCCCACCCCACCGGGGCCGCAGGTGACGATCACCTCGCTGGTCTGCACGACCTCGCTGAACGACGAGCGCCCCGGTCCGCTCACGCCGTCACCGCCGTGGTGGTGAGGGCCCCGGCGAGCAGGCCGACGTCCTCGGGGCCGAGGCGGGGAGTCAGACGGCGGGGGAGGAGCACCTGGGGCAGGGGCAGCGTGGCCGCCAACCGGGCGAGCTGCGCGCGCTGGCCGGTGACCCGGGCCGAGGTGAAGGCGACCGCACCAGACACCGCCGACCGTTCGGCCGGGGCCATCGACGCTGCGGCGCCGGCGAGGGCGGCGTCGAGATCGACGGCCAGGCCGCGACGTTCGGGCCAGCAGCCGTTGACCACCACCGGTGCCAGGTGCAGGCCGAGCTCGTCTTCGAGATCAAAGGCGGTCTCGACGACCTCGTTGACCGGTGTCTCCTCGGGCAGGGTGACGAGCACGACCTGGCAGCGGGTGGCGTCGGCCAGCAGCTCGCCGACGTCGACCGCCTGGGCCCTGATCGGCCCGACGCTGACGACGTCGGCGAGTGCCCTCGGCGATCGCAGGAACGTCACGGCGTGTCCGGCGGCGGGGGCATCGACGACGATGAGGTCGACGTCACGGGCCAGCTCGAGCTGCTTGATCTTGCCCAGCACCAGCAGGTCCTTGAGTCCCGGGGTGGTCGCCGCGAGCAGCTCGAGGGCCCCCCGGGAGAAGCGGCGGGCGTGGCGGGCGAGGCCCTTGTCGTCGAGGTAGTCGAAGAAGGCGTCCTCGGGCCGCAGGGCCCGGCCCGAGATGGTGCCCTGGCCCGCTTCGTCGAACAGCACCGCCGGCTCGTAGGTGAGCACCGGGTCGACGCCGGGGCCGCCGAGCAGCCCGGCCAGGCCCGATCGACCGTCGACGCTGACGACGAGGACAGATGCCCCCTCGGCCGCTGCTGCTCGCGCCAGGGCGGCCGATACCGTCGTCTTGCCGACCCCGCCCTTGCCGGCGACCACCACGACACCGGTCGCGGTGATCCAGCCCGTCGAGTCCACCGAGCCCCCGGAGCGTCGTGTGCTGTCCAACCCGAGGCTAGTGAGCACGGTGCTCGCCGCGGCGCTGGCGATCGCCGGGTTCTTGCTGCTCGAGACGTCTGTCGCTGCGGCCTCGACGTCGCCACCGCTCGCCGGGGCCGACGACGTGCCCGCCGCCCCGATCGTCGCCATCGCCGCCCCGACCGAACAGGGCCAGGAGGTCGGCGGGCGTGAGGTCATCGACGTCGTGCAGGTCTCGGGGCTCATCGACCGGGTGGTGCTCGACGATCTGCACCAGCGTCTCGACGCCGTCGCTGCGGCTCCTGATGACGTGTTGGCCCTGGTCCTCCAGCTCGACACCGACGGTGCGGTGGTCAGCGACGAAGCGCTCGACGACCTCGTCGAGGCGGTCGCCAGCTCGCCGGTGCCGATCGGCGCGTGGATCGGTCCGAGCGGCTCGTCTGCGCTCGGCCGGTCGGCGCGGTTGGTGGGGGCGGCGGACTGGTCGGCGATCTCTGAGGGCAGCCGCATCGGCGATCTCGGCGCGGCCGCCGCTGAGGGCGACCCGCTTGGACCCGGGTCTGTCGAGGTGCGGGACCGCTCGGTGGGTCGGGCCGAGGCACGCCAGCTGGAGCTGGTCGATTCGTCCCAGTCGACCCTGGGTGACTTCGTCCTGTCGATGATGGACGCCGGGGTCGTGACCGAGCGCGTCGAACAGATCGATGGTCCCGACGGCCTGGTGCAACAGACGCCGTCGGTGCCGGTGCGGTTCAACAAGCTGCCGCTCGTCGATCAGCTGTTCCACACCATGGCGAGCCCCTCGATCGCCTACCTGTTGCTCGTCGCCGGGCTCGGGCTGGTGCTGCTGGAGTTCTTCACCGGCGGCGTCGGCATCGCCGGGGTCACCGGGGCGCTGTGCGTGCTCGGCGCCGGCTACGGGCTGGCCGAGCTGCCGACCACGACGTGGGCGCTGGTGGCGCTCGTCGGGTCGTTCCTGGCCTTCGCCGTCGACGTCCAGACCGGGGTCCCCAGGTTCTGGAGCGGGGTCGGCGCACTCATGTTGATCGTCGGGTCGCTGTGGCTGTTCCCCGGCCCTGACGCCTCGTGGATCACCTTCGGTTCGGGCATCGTGGGGGTGCTGCTGCTGATGTTCACCGCCATGCCGAACCTGGTGCGCACCCGCTTCGGCACCTCGACGATCGGTCGTGAGTGGATGCTCGCCGAGATCGGCCAGGCGGTCAGTGACGTCGACCCGGACGGCACGGTGCGGGTGCACGACGCCCAGTGGGGGGCCCGCACCAACCGGGCGACACCGATCCATGCGGGCGAGCGCCTGAGGGTGGTCGGCATCGACGGCCCGGTGCTGGAGGTCGAGCCGCTGGAGGGCGCGGCTCGCGACCATCGCGAACGTGCCCGGCGCAGCACCACCGCCGACGACGTCGGCCCGGAGCGCATCGACCCCTGAAGTTGCGGATCAGGTGCGCCGCCTCGCTGGCCGGATGGTCAGACCTCTCGTGTGCCGCTCCCCGCATGTAGGCTGCATGCATGCCGAACGTCCAGATCCGAGACGTGCCCGACGATGTGCACCGTGAGCTCGTGCGGCGGGCCCGCCTCACCGGGCAGTCCCTCCAGTCGTACCTCTCGGACCAGCTGACGACGATCGTCGAGATGCCGACGGTCGAAGAGGTGGTCGCACGGATCGAGCGGCGTCAGCTGGGCCGCTTGACGTCGGCCGAGGCGGTGGAGGCGCTCGACGACGAACGTGCTCGTCGTTGACGCGTCGGTCGTCGCGCCGGCGATCGCCGACGGCAGCGCCGACGGCGACGCGTCCCGCCGGTTGATCGTCGGGCGGTCGCTGGCCGCGCCCGACCTCGTGCGCGTCGAGGCAATGTCGGCCCTGCGACGACAGTTGGCAGCGGGCTCGCTCACCTCGCAGCAGGCTGGCGATGCGGTCGACGATCTCCTCGATCTACGGATCACCCTGTACCCGACCGTGGCGCTCCTGCGACGGTGCTGGGAGCTGCGTGACAACGTCACCCCCTACGACGGGTGTTACGTGGCGCTCGCCGAGGCGCTCGATTGCCCCCTCGCCACCGCCGACAAGCGCCTCGCTGCCGCACCCGGTCCGCGCTGCGCCTTCGAGACCCTGTAGCCGACTCCCGCGTCAGCGTCGGATCTCCGGCGAGGGAGCCGGTCGCTCGCTCGGCCGGCTAGGTCAGGTCCTCGAGGCGGAGCTCGGGGACGGGTTCGGCGTCGAAGTCCTCGGCGCTGGTGGCGGTGTCGGGCAACGGCACGTAGTACTGGTTGCCGGCCTTGCGCCAGGCGCTGGTCATGGCGAAGAACTCGGGCCCTGCCGGGTCGATGCCCCGCAGCGGCATGGAGCCTCGGCGGATGGTGAAGTCGTGGGGCGCCAGCTCGCCGGCCGAGCGGAACCAGCGCTCGGCCCGCTCGTCCTCACCGTTGCGGGTGAACCACCAGCCGAGGGCGTAGTGGGCCCGGGCCTCCTGGTCGGTGGCGGTGGGCAGGTCGAGGTGGGCGGTGACGTCGCCGGAGAACGCGGGCGCCTCGCCGTGCACCCACGCCCGCAGCGCGGCGATCGGCTTGCGGGGGTGGAACCGGGTGACCGACGAGAACGTGTCGGCGACGTAGTGCACGTCGTTGGGACGCACGATGCGACCCTGCTCGTCGATCCACACCACGGTCGGCACGTTGACCATGTTGTAGAGGTCGGCGACGCGCTTGTCGACGTCGATCAGGCTGGGGTGGGTGGCCCCGGCCGCCTCGATGTAGGGCCGGGCGTCCTCGGGGTCGGTGTCCAGCGCCACGGTGATGACGGTGAGGCCCTCGGGTCCAAGCTCGACGTGCAGGTCCTGCCACACGGGCAGGTCGGCTCGACAGCCTCACCACGAGGCGTAGGCGTAGAGCACCACCTTGTCGCCCCGGTGATCGGACAGGCGGTGCGTGCGCCCGTCGAGATCGGCGAGCTCGACGTCGGGAGCGAGGCCTGAGGTGAGCGCGCTCGCCCGATCGGCCGGCGCGGCGGCGAGGGCGGCGACAGCGGCGTCGTCGTCGACGGCGACGGGCCGCCCGAGCAACTCGGCGAGGCGCCCCAGCTCGATGCGCTCGCCGACGTCGTCGGCCAGCGGGATGCACACGTCGTCCCGGCAGAGGCCCTCGGGCTTGCGCTCCCAGCCGAGCACCTGCGGGTCGAGCCGGCCCCGGTCGTCGAGGTCGACCTCGTGGGGGGTCTGCTCGTCGATCACCACCCAGTGCGCCATGGCCGCACCGTAGCCCCGGCCACGACGGCGTCGCGTGGCCCGGTGCGACCTCTCGAGTCGAGAGGGGACGTGGGGCCGGGCCCGGGCTCGCCCGTCCGTCGACGTCGGTCCGGGCCCGTTCGGGGGCGTTGGCTACGCTCGGGTGACGTGGCGCTCGTCGTGCAGAAGTACGGCGGCACCTCGGTCGCTGACCCAGACCGCGTGCGCGCCGTCGCCGAGCACATCGTGCGCACCCGCCGGGGCGGCGACGACGTCGTGGTGGTGGTCTCGGCCATGGGCAAGACGACCGACGACCTCATCCGCCTGGCCGCCGAGGTCAGCGGTGACGCCGCCCCGCCGCCCCGAGAGATGGACATGCTGCTCACCTCGGGCGAGCGCATCGCCATGTCGCTGCTGTGCATGGCCATCAGCGCACAGGGCGCCCGAGCCCGCAGCTACACCGGCAGCCAGGCGGGCATCCTCACCGACGTCGTGCACGGCAAGGCCAAGATCCTGGAGGTGCGCGGCGACCGCCTCCGTGCCGCCCTCGACGACGGCGCCGTGGCCGTGGTAGCCGGCTTCCAGGGCGTGTCGACCTCCAAGGAGATCACCACCCTCGGCCGGGGCGGGTCCGACACCACCGCGGTGGCGCTGGCCGCCGCCCTCGGCGCCGACGTGTGTGAGATCTACACCGACGTCCCCGGGGTCTTCACCGCCGACCCTCGCATCTGCCCGGGCGCCCAGATGCAGGCCCGGGTCAGCTTCGACGAGATGCTGGAGATGGCCGCCACCGGCGGGCGCGTGCTCGCCCTGCGGGCCGTCGAGTTCGCGCGCAACCACCACGTCGCCCTCCACGTGCGCTCGTCGTTCACGTGGCAGCCCGGCACGTGGGTCGACGAGGAGGACCCCGACGTGGAAGCAGCGATCATCTCAGGGGTCACCCACGACGCCTCTGAGGCCAAGGTGACGATCACCTCGGTGCCCGACGAGCCCGGCGTGGCCGCGGGCATGTTCCGGGCCCTCGCCGAGCGTGAGATCAACGTCGACATGATCGTCCAGAACGTCTCGATCGACGGCCTCACCGACATCTCCTTCACCGTGCCGATGACCGATCTGGCCTCGGCCCGGGCGGTCATGGACGACGTCGCAGCACGGCTGGGCACCAGCACCGTCCTGGTCGACGACGCCGTGGCCCGGGTGTCCCTCGTGGGCGCGGGGATGAAGACCCACCCCGGGGTCGCAGCCCAGATGTTCGAGACGCTGGCCGATGCGGGGGTCAACATCGAGATGATCTCGACGTCGACGATCCGCATCAGCTGCGTCGTGCGGGTCGAGCACGTCGAGACGGCGGTGCGCAGCCTCCACACCAGCTTCGGCCTCGACGCGTGACGCCTCCAAGCCAACGCCCCGCGGCGGTCGGTGGCGATCCGGGACGAGCCCCGGCCCGGTGACGCGTCGTGCGGTCGTTTGGGTCACGGCGCTCGGCTCGCGGCCGTCGAGGACCCCGATCCCTACGTCCTCAACACCGACGGCCTCGTGCGCACATCGGAGCTGGGTCCCGACGACGTGCTCGCCACGTGCGATCTTGACCGAGCGGAGTAGGGAGTGCGTCCGTCGGTCAGGTGTCTCGGTACACGTCACGGCCATGGCCGATTCGGACGACCTGGATGACCAGTCGGGCGTCGAGCACCTCGTAGAGGATCCGGTGGTCGCCGACTCGAACGCAGTACACCGCGTCCTCGCTGGCGAGCTTGGCGCAACCCGGTGGGCGGGGCTCCTCTGCGAGCAGGTCGATCGCAGCACGCACCCGTTGCTGATCGCGGCGGGGCGACCTGGCGATGGCCCCGACCGCCCGGCGAGCCACCTGGACCTCGTGACCGCTCACTCCAGCCCCAGCATCGCCTTCACCTCGTTCCACGGGACGTAGTCATCGTCGTGGCGAGCGGCGTCGAGCTCGCTTCGGTCCTCCACGTCATCGGCGGCGTCGACAAGGCGGTCGAACACGGCCGAGTCGATGATGACCGCCACCCGCTGCCCCCGCCGGGTGACCGAGACCGGTACGCCGGAGCGACGAGTCTCCTCGATCACCTCCGCTAGTCGACTTCGCGCCTCGCTCACCGCGACCTCGTTCATGTACGAATCGTACTCCCAACCCGCCCTGAGACGAGCCGCCCGCCGTCGGCGTCGTCCGTGCTGCGATCTCGGTGCCCGCCGTCGCGGCGGGGGCGGGGCCCGCCACCATGGCGTCGTGCGGGCAACGGAACACCACCTCGACGAGCGCGCCGTGCGCGCCGTGGTGGCGGTGCTGGTGGTCGTCGCCTCGGTCTCGCCTGCGACCCTCGGCCTCGGCGCCCACCCGCCCGCCGACGGACTGGCCGTGCTCGTCCTGCGGCTGGCGCCGGTCGTGGGCGTGGCCGCCCTCGCCGTCGGCGACGGTGTGCGCCTCGACGTGTTCGGTCGGCGGCCCGTGGTGTGGTGGACCGCCCTGGTCGCCTGGAGCGCGCTCACCGCGCCGTGGTCGATCGACCTCGGTCGCTCGCTCACCACGGTCGCCGGCTGGGCGTGCGCCGGAGTGATCGCTGCCTGGGCCGTCCAGCGCCTCGGTGCCGACGAGGCGATGCGGGCCCTGCTCGTCGGTCTGGTCACAGCCGTCGTCGGGGGCGTGGCCGTCGAGCTCGTCGCGCCCACCACCCCGCTGCTCGCTGGGGGTGACGGGCTCGCCGGCATCCACCGCCTCGCCGGCCTGACGCCCGAACCGCTCGACCTGGCCGAGCTCGGTGCCCTCACCGTGGCCGCCGCCGTGGGGTGCTGGCGCGGCGGGACCATCACCCGCCACTCCGCCGCCGCAACCGCGGCGGTCGGTACCGCCGCCGTCGTCGCGGCCCAGGGCCGCTTCGCCGTCGCAGTGGTGGCCGGGTGCCTGGTCGTGGCCGCCGAGCGGCTGCTGACGCGGCGGCGCTTCTACCTGACCGTCACCGTGGCGGCCTCGGTCGGTCTGCTCGCCGTCGTCGGGTTCGGGTCACAGCTCGCCTCGGTGGCTGCCAGAGAGCGCGACGCCAGCGACCTCACCAACCTCAACGACCGTGTCGACGTGTTGTGGCCGATGGCCTTCGAGGTCGCCGGTGAGCGCCCCGTGATCGGCTGGGGTGCGGGCACCGTGGAGGTCGCCACCGAGCTGGCCGACATCCGCCGGTGGCGCGTGCGGGTGCTGGCCGCCCACAACCGGGCCATCGACGTCGTCGTCGGTGGCGGGTGGGTGGCGCTCGCCCTGTGGGTCGCCGGCGTGATCGATGCCGTGGTCCACGGGGTCAGGCGCCGGGTCTCGTCCTCGCTGGCGGTCACCGGCACAGCCGTGCTGGCCCTGGCGATGATCGGCCCAGGCAGCGAGGCGGCGATCACCGACCCGGCCGTGCTCGTCGCCGCCGTCGTGGTCGTCGGGGTGGCGGCGAGCCCGACCACCTCGAGTCCGGCACTCGCCAGGGCCGGGCGGGGTGAACTTGAATGACCCGATGCCACGCGCGCTGATCACGGGGATCAACGGCCAGGACGGGTCCTACCTCGCCGAGCTGTTGTTGTCCAAGGACTACGAGGTGGCCGGCACGATCCGTCGCACCTCCTCGCCCGATCTCTCGCGCATCGCCCACCTCGGCGATCGCGTCACCCTGCTCGGCGCTGATCTGACCGACAGCGGTTCGCTGGTGAGGGCCCTGCGCGACTTCGCGCCCGACGAGGTCTACAACCTCGCCGCCCAATCCTTCGTCAAGGCCAGCTTCGACCAGGCCGAGGTGACCGGGGAGGTCACCGCGCTCGGGGTGGCCCGCCTGCTCGAGGCCGTGCGCCAGCACGCGCCCGAAGCCCGCTTCTACCAGGCATCGAGCTCAGAGATGTTCGGGCTGGTCCAAGAGGTGCCCCAGACCGAGGACACCCGGTTCTGGCCCCGGTCCCCCTACGGCGTGGCCAAGGTGTACGCCCACTGGCTGACCGTCAACTACCGCGAGTCCTACGGGCTGCACGCCAGCTCGGGCATCTTGTTCAACCACGAGTCACCCCGGCGGGGCGACGAGTTCGTCACCCGCAAGATCTCCCGGGCCGTTGCCAGCATCGCCGCCGGACGTGCCGAGAAGCTGGCGCTCGGCAACCTCGACGCTCGCCGCGACTGGGGCTTCGCCGGTGACTACGTCGAAGCCATGTGGCGCATGCTGCAGCGCGGCGAGCCCGGTGACTACGTCGTCGCCACGGGTGAGACCCACTCGGTGCGGGAGTTCTGCGAGGTCGCGTTCGCCCACGTCGGACTCGACTGGTCATCGCACGTGGTCGTCGACCCCACCTACTTCCGGCCCGCCGAGGTGGACCTGTTGATCGGCGATGCGTCTCGGGCGCACGAGGCCCTCGGCTGGCGTCCCACGGTCGGCTTCGCCGAGCTGGTCGCCATGATGGTCGACGCCGACCTGGCGGCGCTGCGCGCCTCGGGCTGAGCTGGCAGAGCGCTGAGCTGGCAGAGCGCTGAGCTGGCAGAGCGCTGAGCTGGCAGAGCGCTGAGCTGGCAGAGCGCTGAGCCTGCGAGGCCGTCCGTCACCGTGCCAGGCGCCGTGGCGGCTCTGGCGTGTCGAAGTTACCGGGCGGTAGCTTCAGCTCATGGGCATCCAACGAGTCGGCATCTGTGGATCGGGGATCATGGGTAGCGGGGTGGCCCAGGTGGCCGCCACCGCCGGTCTCGAGGTCGTGCTGCGCTCGCGCACCGCAGCCACCGCCGACGACACCGTGGCTGCGGTGCGCGCCCGCCTCGACAAGCTGGTCGCCAGGGACAAGATGTCAGCTGCAGACCGTGACGCGGCGGTCGCTCGCATCACCCCGACCGAGGCGTTGGCCGACCTCGCCGAGTGCGACCTCGTGCTCGAATCGGTGGTCGAGGACCTGGCGGTCAAGCGAGCGCTGTTCGGCGAGCTCGACCGGGCCTGCAAGCCCTCCACCATCTTGGCCACCAACACCTCGACGCTGCCGGTCATCGAGTTGGCCGCGGCGACCGAGCGCCCCGACCGGGTGGTCGGCGTGCACTTCTTCAACCCCGCCCACGCCATGTCGCTGGTCGAGATCGTCCGGCCGCTGACCGCCGACGACGGTGTCATCAGCGAGGCCACGGCCTTCGCCGTGGCGTGTGGCAAGGCGCCGGTCGAGGTGCGCGACGAGGCCGGCTTCGTGGTCAACGCCCTGCTCTTCCCCTACCTCAACTCGGCGGTGGCCATGTGGGAGCGGGGCACCGCCACGATGGAGGACATCGACGCCGCCATGTGCGGCGGGGCGAACTTCCCGATGGGCCCATTCGCCCTGCTCGACCTGGTGGGTCTCGACACCTCGGTGGCGATCCTCGATGCGCTGCACGCCGAGTTCGGTCGGCCGGGCGATCTGGCCGCACCGACCCTGCGGCGCCTGGTCGCCGCCGGGCGCCTCGGTCGCAAGACCGGACGGGGCTTCTACTCCTACGACTGAGCCGCCTGCGAGCGATGTCCTACGACTGAGCGACGCGGCCTCGGACGACCTGGTGGGAGCCGTCGGGGGCGATGTCGAGGCGATCGGCGCTGGCCAGCACGACGAGCTCGACCCCCGAGGGCAACAGGCGCCGCGTGCGGTGCTCCCGGTCGTCGCTGAAGCGCTCGGCCTGGGTCACGACCGTCACGCCGCGCACCAGACCGAACCCGACGGCGAAGGCGCCCCCGCGCGGGTCGACCATCGGATCGCACAGCACTCGAGCCGACGCCCCCGAGGCGACCAGGACGGCGCCCCCGTCGTGGGCTTGGCGCAGCGCATCGAGCACCGGCGACCGCTTCAGGGTCGCTTCGAGGTGCATCGTCGAACCGTCGACCAGGACGATGAGGGCGGCGTCGGCGATGCGGGCCGCACTCACGGTGTCTGCGGCGTCCGAGCGGGTCAGCACCTCGACCACGTCGACCGTGGCGTCCATGGCGCCGTAGTGGGTGGCCGCCCGTTCCATCAGCCGCTCGGGGCGTTCGTAGGCTGCGGCGGTCGGCACGATCGTCACGGTGCGGGCTGCCAGGCCGTCGAGCAGGCGGGCGTCGAGCTCGGCGTGGGCGCCGGTGAACTCGTCGCCGCCGAGCAGGTGCAGCGGTCCGGCCACGGCGGCCGACGCTACCGGTCGGCGGCCCGGGCTCCTGGCACCGGCGGGACCGGCGAGACTCACCGGGGATGGACCACGAGGTGCCAGCGACCCGGTGGACCTTCCCGGCCGTCGATGCCGCCGACGACGATGGCCTGGTCGGCATCGGCGCCGACCTCGAGCCCGCCACCCTGGTCGCCGCCTACCGCCAGGGGTTGTTCCCCATGCCGCTCGGTCACACGATCGGGTGGTGGTCACCTGACCCCAGAGGTGTGCTGCCCCTCGACGGCCTGCGGGTCAGCCGGTCGCTGCGGCGCAGCCTGGGTCGCTACGAGCTGACCGTCGATCGGGCCTTCGACGACGTGGTCGTGGCGTGCGCGGATCGGCGCCGGCCCCACGGGTGGATCGACCGTCGGGTCCGTCGCGCCTACGGGCGCCTGCACGAGCTCGGGTGGGCACACAGCGTCGAGGCCTGGGACGCCGACGGACGCCTCGTCGGCGGGCTGTACGGCGTGGGCATCGGGGGCCTGTTCGCCGGCGAGTCGATGTTCCACCACGCCACCGACGCCTCCAAGGTCGCGCTCGTCGGGCTCGTCGAGCTGCTGCTCGCCGGGGGCGCGCAGCTGTGCGACGTGCAGTGGACGACTCCGCACCTGCGCTCGCTCGGCGCCGTCGACGTCGCCCGGTCCGAGTACCTCAGACGTCTCGGACCTGCCGTCGACGCCTCACCGCCGGTCGACTGGACGCCGCGGAACCTGCCGGTCGGCGGCGACGGGCAGGGGTACCCTCGGCGCCCATGAGGGTCGCGGTCGTCGGCGCAACCGGGCAGGTCGGGGGGGTGGTGCTGCGGCTGTTGGCCGAGCGCCGCTTCGAGGTGAGCGAGCTGCGGGCCATGGCGTCGTCGCGCAGCGCCGGGTCGACGCTGGGGTGGGGCGAAGCCGACGTCGTCATCGCCGACGCCGAGACGGCCGACTGGTCGGGTCTCGACCTGGTGCTGATGTCAGCGGGGGCGCCGGCGTCACGGCGACTGGCCCCGGTGGCCGCCGAGGCCGGCGCCACGGTCATCGACAACTCGTCGGCGTGGCGGATGGACCCCGAGGTGCCCCTGGTGGTGCCCGAGGTCAACGCCTCGGCGCTCACCCACGTCCCCAAGGGCATCGTCGCCAACCCGAACTGCACGACGATGGTGGCCATGCCGGTGCTGGCGCCCCTGCACGCCGAGGCGGGCCTGCGGCGACTCGTCATCAGCACCTACCAGGCGGTCTCGGGCGCGGGCCTCGCCGGGGTCGAGGAGCTCGACGCCCAGCTCGCCGCCACCACCGACGCCGCCGCTGCCCTCACCCACGACGGCTCGGCGGTCGACGGCCGGGGCCCAGAACCCAGGTCCTTCGTCGCCCCGGTCGCCCACAACGTCGTGCCCATGGCGGGTTCGGTGCTCGACGACGCCAGCGAGGACACCTCCGAGGAGCGCAAGCTGCGCGACGAGAGCCGCAAGATCCTCGGCATCGACGATCTGGCCGTGTCGGCGACCTGCGTGCGGGTGCCGGTGTTCACCGGGCACGCCCTGTCGATCAACGCCGAGTTCGACTCGGCGCTCAGCCCTGATCGGGCCCGGGAGCTGCTCGGTCGGGCTGGCGGGGTGCGCCTCGCCGAGGTTCCCACCCCGCGGGCCGCCGCCGGGGGCGACGTGACCCTGGTGGGTCGGGTGCGGACCGACCCGACGGTGCGACACGGCCTGGCGCTGTTCTTGGTGGGCGACAACCTCCGCAAGGGCGCGGCGTTGAACGCCATCCAGATCGCCGAGCACCTCAGAGACGCCCGGATGCCGCTCGCCACCTGAGCCGACCCCGGCGTCCTGACCGGCTGCGACGGCTCACGGGCGAGCGCAGCGATCTCGTCTCTTGCCGGTGACCGCTGTCACGCCGTATGGTCGTGGCACACGCATCAGCGAGGACTCGGGGGGGTCGACACCGTTGACGCTCATCAGCACGGTCGATACGTCGTGGCAGCACCGGGGGGCCTGTCGCGGGCCGCACGCCTCGGTGTTCTTCCCGCCGCCGCAGTCCGAGCGCAAGGCCGACAAGCTGGCCCGCGAAGAACGAGCCAAGGACATCTGCTCCACCTGCCCGGTGGCGGCGCCGTGCTTGGCCTACGCCCTCGAGATCCGCGAGCCGCACGGCATCTGGGGCGGGTTGAACGAGGCTGAGCGGCGTTCGCTGCTGGCCTCGGACGAGGCAGCCAGGGGGTAGGCCGCCTCGTCCGGCGGGGTCCGGCCGCACCGGGGGGAGCCGCCGGACCCCGTCCGCCACGGCGTCGACGTCGCCTTGGGCTGCCGTCTCAGGCCCGTGTTCGCCAGCGGCGCTGCGCCGTGGCGGACACGGAGCCGTGGCGGACACGGACGCCTCACGTCGTGTCGCCGGCTGTGGCGGCCAGGCGGGGTCCGGCGATCCGACGATCACCACGACGGCGGGTCGCACCCACCCGGTCGAGGTGGGCGAGCAACGGCAGCACGTGCTTGCGACTGGTCCCGAGCAGGTCTCGCACCTCGGCGACCGTCAGGCCGTCAGGAGCGGCGACCAGGGCGTCGTCGAGCCGGCGGGCGGCGGCGGCGACCGCCGACGTCGCGAAGTGGTGCCCGTCGGATTCGACGACGTCGCCCCGCCGCACGAGCTCGCGCAGCTCCGCACGGTCGACGCCGTCATCGGCGGCGCTCGGCGGATCGAAGGGCCGGTCGGCCAGGGCGGCGACGAAGGGGTGGCCGTCCAGCGGGTCGACGGTGTCAGCGACCCGGGCCCGGCCATCAGCGACGGTGACGCCGTCGAGACCGTCGGCGAGGGCTCGGTCGAGCTCGTCGACCGCGGCCAGGTCCAGCCCCAGCGGACCGCACCGGTCGATCGATGACCGGAGGCGTCCACGCCGCTCGGCGAGCACCTCCGGGTCGACGACCCAGCGCCCGACGTCGGCGGCCGTCGGCACGCCGGTGAGGCGTGCCAGGACCTCGACGTCGACGACGCCCCGCTCGCGCACCACCCGGGCCACGTCGCGGTCGGGTCGGGCGCGGGTGGCGGGCACGACGGGGTCGACGTCGAGGACCTCCCCGCCGCCGACCGTCTCGTCGCGCCCGGACTCGCGCAGCAGGTAGCGATCACCGGGCGCCATCGGCACCGCGACGGGGAGGTGGATCCGCACGGTGCCGGTCTCGCCGGGTGACAGCGACTCGGGTCCGAGCACCCGCAGGGCGGCTGCCAGGTCGGCGGTGCCGAGGTGCAGGTGGTAAGCGCCACGCCGGCTGACCTCGTGGTCGAGGGAGCCCAAGACGTGCAGCTCGGCGTCGAACGTGCGGGTCGACCACCACTGGCCCGGACGGACGACGACGTCGCCACGACCCACCTCGGTGCGGGCCACGCCGCTCAGGTTCAACGCCGCTCGGTGTCCCGGACCGAGGCGGCCGAGCACGGCGTCACCGTGGCTCTGCACCCCCCGGACCCGCACCGGCCGCAGGGTCGGCGCCACCACCAGCTCGTCGTCCACGCCGATGCCCCCGCCGGTCAGCGTGCCGGTGACGACGGTGCCGGCGCCGGTGGCGGTGAAGGACCGATCGACCCACAGGCGCGGCCGGTCCCGGTCGAGCGGGGTGGGGGCCGCGGTCACCAGCTCGCCGAGGGCGACCCGCAGCTGCTGCATGCCCCGGCCGCTGACGGCGTCCACCTCGACCACGGGCGCGTCGGAGAGGAACGAGCCGTCGAGGTGGTCGTCGAGGTCGAGGCGGGCCAGCTCGGCCAGCTCGTCGTCGACCGTGTCGATCTTGGTCAGGGCGACGACGCCGTGGCGGTGGCCGAGCAGCTCGAGGATGCGGAGGTGCTCCTCGCTCTGGGGCTTGAACCCCTCGTTGGCGTCGACGACGAACAGGCAGGCGTCGACGCCGCCCACACCGGCGAGCATGTTGGACAGGAACCGCACGTGGCCGGGCACGTCGACGATCGCCAGGGTCTGGCCGTCATCGAGGGTCATGGCGGCGAACCCGAGGTCGATGGTGAGGCCCCGGGCCCGTTCCTCGGCGAGGCGGTCGGGGTCGGTGCCGGTCAGCGCCCGGACCAGGGTCGACTTCCCGTGGTCGACGTGGCCGGCGGTGGCGATCACCGCCACGGGACCGACCCCGTCTGCCCCCGGGCCGCGGCGGTCCCCGCCGCTCGCCGCTCGTCACCAGCCCGCAGCGTCACGCGACGAGCTCGGCGATGGACGTGGCGACGTGGGCGTCATCGGAGGGGTCGACGGTGCGCAGGTCGCACCAGGTCTGTCCGTCGCGCACCCGGGCCACGATGGGCGGGTCAGCCCGGCGCAGCGGGGCGGTCACGTCGCCCTCGAGCGCCACCCCCCACGACGCGATGCGCGCCCCGGGCAGGGTCCCGCCGCCCGCCACCGCCTCACAGGGTCCTGACCGGCCGACGCCGAGCTGGTCGGCCCGGTGGCGAAGCTCGTCGACGGGGGTGGTCGCCACGTCCCAGAAGGGCACGGCGCGGTGATCCCGGGCGAGGAGGGCCAACAAGGTGTGCTGGAGGGCGGCGAGGACGAGGCCCCCCGGGCGCAGGGCCCGGGCCAGGGGGTGAGCGGCGCAGCGCCTCACCAGGTCGGCCCGACCGGCGATCACGCCGGCCTGGGGCCCGCCGAGGAGCTTGTCGCAGGAGAACATGACGACGTCGGCGCCGGCGTCGAGGGTCTGACGGGCGGCGGGCTCGCCCCCGAGCCAGGCGGGCGGCCCGTCGGGCAGCCACGGGCAGGCGGCGTCGAGCAGGCCCGACCCGAGATCGACCAGGAGGACGCGGCCGAGGCCGGCCAGCTCGGCCACCTCGACGGCCTCGGTGAAGCCGTCCATGCGGTAGTTCGAGGGATGCACCTTCAGCACCGCCGCCCCACCCGCTGCCGCCTCGACGGCCCGGCGGTAGTCCTGCAGGCGGGTGCGGTTGGTCGTGCCCACCTCGACCAGCCGGGCGCCCGAGGCGGCCATGACCTCGGGGATGCGGAACCCCCCGCCGATCTCGACCAGCTCGCCGCGTGAGACGACGACGTCGTCACCGTCGGCCAGGGCGCCGAGCGCCAACAGCACCGCCGCTGCGCAGTTGTTGACCACCAGCGCGGCCTCGGCCCCACAGGCCCGGGCGACGAGCCCGGCGGCGTGGGCCGAGCGGCTGCCCCGCCGGCCAGAGGCCAGGTCGAGCTCGAGGTTGCTGTAACCGGCCTCCTGGTGGTGCGCCAGGGGGGCGCGCCCGAGGTTGGTGTGCAACAGCACGCCGGTGGCGTTGACCACCGGTCGCAACAGGGTGCGGGCCAGCTCGTCGGCACGGGCAGCTGCGCTGTCGGGGTCACCGGCGGCGACCGCGGCGCGCGCCACCTCGACCCGCAGGGGGTGGGGCAGGTCGACGTGGTCGAGCGAGCGCGCCAGGCGATCGATCGACGGCGGGCGCACGGGCCGAGGCTAGGACCGACCGGGCCGCCGGGCACCCGCCACCGGGCCCGGTCCGCCGCTGCGGCGTGCCCCGGGGTCTCAGCCCGGCGGACGGGCGAGCTAGAGCATCGTGCTACCCGTAGGTAGCGGGTGTAGCCGGGACCCGACAGCAGCGCAACCTCGGGGTTGCGGTACCGTCCCTTGATGCAGATCGAGCGCTCCACCGCCGTCGAAGCGGGACGGCGCCTGGCGCTGTGCTGGTGGCCCGAGGACCGCCCCGATGAGCCCTCGACGGTCGAGCTGAGGCTGTGGCCCGACGCCGGTGGGACCCGCTCACCGTGATCGAGCGTCGCGGCGCCCCCTCGGTGCAGCCGGCGGCGACGGTGCTCGTCCTCGCCGCCGCTCGCCGGTCCGTCCCGGTGTGAGCGACCGGCTCGATCCGGTCTTCGACGCCCTCGCCGACCCGACCCGTCGCAAACTGCTCGTCCGCCTGGCCGACGGGCCGGCCTCGGCCACGGCGCTGTCGTCGGGGCTGCCGATGAGCCGCCAGGCCGTGTCCAAGCACCTGGGGGTCATGGAACGTGCCGGGCTGGTGCACCCCGAGCGGGCGGGTCGTGAGGTCCGCTACCGGCGCGACGACGGACCTCTCGACGACGTCGCCGGCTGGCTCGCCGCCGTCGGGACCGCCTGGGACGCTCGCCTCGGTCGCCTGGCCGACCGCTTCGTCCCCGGCGACGGGCCAGGTGGCTAGTGGAGCATCGCCGATCCCTCGCGCTGGCCCAGCGCCCCAACTCGGCGACACACCACTAGCGTCACGGTGTGATCGGTCTGCTGGCACTGGCGTTCCTGGTCGTGCCGATCCTCGAGATCTACGTCATCACCCAGGTCGCCGAAGGCCTGGGCTGGGGAACGACCCTGGCGCTCGTCGTGCTGGTCAGCCTCGTGGGAGCGGTGCTCGTCAAGGTCCAGGGCCTGCACGTCCTGGCCCGCACGCAACGGCGGCTGCTGCTCGGCCAGGTGCCCGGCCGCGAGATCCTCGACGGCGCGCTGATCCTGGTGGCCGGGGCGCTGCTGTTGACCCCCGGGTTCGTCACCGCAGCGATCGGGCTGGTGCTGCTGTTCCCACCGACCCGGGCGGTGGTGCGGGCCTGGTTGGGGCGGCGGTTCCGCCACCGGGTCACCGTCGGCGGCATCTCGCCGGACCCCCGGTCCGGGGGCGGGTTGGGGGGCCGGTTCGCACGGTGGGCCGACGTCGTGGACACCGACGAGGCGTCGCCCCGAGGCGGCGGCGCCACCAGCTCGCGCCCCCGCGTCGACGGAGCAGACGGCCCCGACGCGCTGGGAAGGGGAGCACGATGACGGTCACGATTCGAGACGCAGCGACGGTCATGTTGGTGCGCGACGGCAACGACGGCCTCGAGGTGTTCATGGTGCGTCGGCACCTCCAGAGCGACTTCGTCGGCGGTGCCTACGTCTTCCCCGGCGGAGCCGTCGACCCGGCCGACCGAGCCGACCCCGAGCTCGACGCCGTCTGCGTGGGCCGCTCTGACGCCCAGGCCTCAGCCGAGCTCGGCATCGACGACGACGGCCTGGCCTACTGGGTCGCTGCGATCCGCGAGTCCTTCGAGGAGGCCGGCGTGCTGTTGGCCCTCGACGGCGACGACTTCGTGTCCCTCGCCGATGATGCGGTGGCCGAGCGCTTCGCCGAGCACCGGCGTCGCGTCGATGCCGGCGAGGAACGCCTCGTCGAGGTGTGCGAGCAGGAGGGCCTGGTGCTGGCCGTCGGCGAGCTGCACTACTTCAGCCACTGGATCACGCCCAAGGGCCCGACCCGGCGCTACGACACCCGGTTCTTCGTGTGCCGCGCCCCTGACGAGCAGGTGCCGCTCCACGACGACGCCGAGACGATCGCCTCGGTGTGGATCCGACCAGCCGAGGCCCTCGAACGCCACTCACGAGGCGAGCTCGAGCTGATCCTGCCGACGATCCGCAACCTCGAAGCCATCGGTCGCTTCGACACCTCGGCCGAGCTGCTCGACGCCACCAGGGTCCGGTCCGGCACCGAGGTGCCGACCATGCTGCCGGTCATCGTCGAGGTGCCCGAGGAGGACGCCCGCCTGGGCGGCGCCGGCGTGCGGATCCTGCTGCCCGGCGACGAGGGCTACGAGGCGGCGATGGAGAACCAACCTGATGACGGGGCGATCCGCATCTGAAGCCCGCATCTCGCAGCGGCCAGCCGCAGCCGCCAGTCGCAGCAGCGACGGCGGTTCGGGCCTCAGCCCAGGTCCACGTCGAAGCTGGCCAGGATCCTGTCGGTGGCGACCAGGTCCTCCTCGGTGGTGATCTGCACCACCACGATCACCGTGTGAGACCCGTCGGGGGGACGGGCGACGACGACGATCGCCCCGGCTGCGGTGTCCAGGCATCCCGTGTAGTACTCGTAGCGGCCCGCGTAGTCGACGTCGCCGTAGTCAGCTCGTTCGATGACGTCGCACGACTCGCTCCAGGTGGTGATGTTGTCGAGCACCTCGTCGAGCGTCGGGTCGTGGAACGTCGGATCGACGGTGGCGGTGAACTGCACGCCCGGCACGTCGTAGAAGTCGTTGTAGGCCTCGAGGTCAGGCGCGGCCCGAACGTCCCAGGTCGAATCCGACACCGGGACGCCGTTCACGTCACCCCACGCCGTGGGCACCTCGAGGCTGAGGGTGCCGGTGTCGTCGGCGACGGTGACGTAGTCGTAGCCGCCGGCCGGCACGACGCCGGTGCCGGCATCGGGGGCATCCTCGGCGAGCTCGTCGGCGAAGCTGAAGGCCTGTGACAGCGGCTCGCCGTTGATCTCGCCCTCGAGCACCTCGGAGGTCTCGGTGCGGACGACCTCGATGGAGATCGGTGCGTCGCCCCGCGTTCGCAGGACGTCGCAGTAGTCGTCCTTGGTGCCGTCGGTGGCGAGGACGAGGCCCTCCATGCGGGTGATGAGGTCGCCTGCCTCCAGACCGGCGCGGGCGGCTGGCGAACCGGACTCGACCGCTGCCACCCAGATGCCGCTCACGTCTGCGGTGGTGATCGCTTGGCTGTTGACCCCGATCCAATCGACGTTCTCGCCCTCGACGAGCTGCTCGATGACCGCCCGGGCGGTCTCCTGGCCGATGGCGAAGTACTGGCCCGACTCGGGCGCGCCGGCGTAGTTGATCGCCACCACCCGACCCTGGTCGTCGACGAGCGGGCCGCCCGAGTTGCCGGGGTTGATGGTGGCGTCGTGCTCGATGACCGAATCGACCGAGGCGAAGTCGGTCTCACCGTCGGTGCTGGCCTTGGACACGATGCCCCGGGTGAGGGTGAACTCGGGGTCACCGAGCGGGTAGCCGGCGGCGAACACGTCGAGGGCGACCTCGACCGGCTCCTCGTACCACTCGAGGTAGGCCAGGTCGTCGTCGGCGATCTGGATGACGGCCAGGTCCGAGCACTCCGACGAGGCGACGATGCGGGCGTTGCGTGACTCGCCGTCGACGAACACCTCGAGGGTGGCAGCCCCGGTGACCACGTGGTTGTTGGTCACCGCCAGACCGCTCGGGTCGATGATGAACCCCGAGCCCGCGCCTGCGGCGTTGACGAGCTCACCCTCGACGGGGTCGACGAAGCTGCCCTGGGCGACGATCTGGACGACGGCGTCGCTGACGTCACCGACGTCGGTGACCGGGCCCGACGCCTCGTCCCCTGTGCTTTCGGTGCCTTCGGCGGTGGTCTCGGTGGCTGCGGCCTCGGTCGTCTGGGCGTCGTCGCCGGCGTCGTCGCCATCACCGCCGCACGCCACCAACGCAAGCATCGTCGTCGCCATCAAGACCGGGAGCCATCGTCGTCGCACGACGCCCGGTTGTAGCAGCCCGAGGGGGCGCTACCCGGCGTCGAGGGCGGCCTCGACCGATTCGAGCAACCGAGCGGTGCACCCGGTCATCTCACCGGGGGGTGCCACGTCGTGCTCGATGCGGTCGACGACGGCCCGCAGCGCCCCGGCGGCGGGACCCTCGCCGTCGAGGACGTAGGGGCGTCCGGCGTCACCCCCGGCCGAGACGCCCGGCTCGAGCGGGATCGACCCGAGCAGCGGCACGTCGAGCTCGGCCGCCAGGGTCGCGCCGCCGCCCTCGCCGAACAGCGGCCAGCGCTGGCCGTCGGGGGTCTCGAACGCGCTCATGTTCTCGACGACGCCGATGACGGGCATGTGGCTGCGCCGGGCCATGTCGGCCACGCGCACCGCCACCCGCTGGGCGGCCAGCGCCGGCGTGGTGATCACGATCATCTCGGCCTGGGGCAGCATGCGGGCCAGGCCCATCTGCACGTCCCCGGTGCCCGGTGGCATGTCGATGACGAGGTAGTCGATGTCGCCCCAGCGGACGTCGCGCAGGAACTGCTCGACGGCCTTGGTGAGCATGAGGCCCCGCCACATCAGCGCCGTGCCCTCCTCGTCGACCATCAACCCGGTCGACACCACCCGCAGCAGGCCCTTGCCGACGGGCTGGTCGTTGGGGACGATCTTCACGCCCCGGTCGCCGTCGGTGAAGCGTTGGGCCTCGAGGCGCCCCTCGGCGCCGATCATCCGGGGCACCGAGAACCCCCAGATGTCGGCATCGAGCACGCCCACCGTGTGGCCCCGGCGGGCGAGCTCGGCAGCCAGGTTGGTCGACAGCGACGACTTGCCGACGCCGCCCTTGCCCGAGGCGATCGCCAACACCCGGGCGCCGATCGGCACCTCGGTGGGGTCGGCCTCGGAGCGGGCGTGGGCCCGGGCCCGTTCCATCACCCGGGCGCGCTCGTCGGCGTTCAGCTCATCCCAGGACAGGCGCACCCGGTCGATGCCGGGCAGGGTCATCACCCGTGACTCGACGTCGGACTTGATCGTGGCCCGCAGCGGGCAGCCGGCGGTGGTGAGGGCGATGGTCACCACGGCGCACGAGCCGTCGATCTCTGCGCCGCGCACCATGCCGAGATCCACGATGTTGTCGCCGAGCTCAGGATCCATGACACCTCGGAGCAGCCCGATGACGTCTTCAGGCTGGGTGACAGCGGCCATGGGGCGCATTCTACCGGGGCCGGCCGTGTAAACTGGGCTCTCGTGGTCGCCCGTGCGAAGCCCGCTGACAGCTCGGAGGATCGATCGGCCCCGGCAGGGCTCGATCAGCCGGCCGACGACGAGCGCCGAGCCGTCGAGGATGACGCGGGTCGGCGCCTCGAGGTGCTGAAGACCCTCGGCGAGAACACCCGCTACGCCATCTACCTCGAGCTGGCCCGCTCGCCCCGGCCTCGCTCCACCGCCGAGGTGGCCGAGGTGCTCGACCTGCACCCCAACACCGTGCGCCCCCACCTCGAGCGCATGCGAGACGCCGGCCTCGTCGACTTCGAGTCGCACAGCCGTGGCGTGGGACGCCCCCAGCACCGCTACTTCCTCGCTCCTGACGCCCCCGCCCTAGGTCTGGAGCCGCCGGCCATGCCTCGGCTGGCGGTCATGTTGGCCCGCACCGCCCGGTTGGCCGGCACGGGCGCAGCCGAGGCCCTCGAGGCCGGCCGAGAACAGGGCCGCCTCGACGCCCGCCGCCACGTGGGCCGGCCCGCCACCATGGCGGTGATCGAGGAGTCCGAGCTGCTCGGCTTCGACCCCGCCACCGTCGGGGGGCCCGACGAGGTGACCGTGGCGTTCACCCACTGTCCGTTCGCCGCCGCCGTCGCCGAGGACGCCGAGGTGGTGTGCGCCCTGCACCGGGGGCTGGTGGAGGGTCTCGTCGAGGGATGTGACCCCGCGGCGGTGGTCGACGACTTCTGCAGCTACGCCGACCGACCGGCCTGTCAGACCACGGTGCGATCTGGCTACGCTCGAGCGACGGACCAAGGAGGTTCCTGGTGATCACGGTGACCGAGACCGCTTCGTCCAAGGTGGCCGAGTTGATCGAGGCCGAGGGCGAGAGCGACCTGTTCCTCAGGGTCGCGGTGCGCCCCGGAGGCTGCTCTGGGTTCAGCTACGAGATGTTCTTCGACACCGAGCGAGCCACCGACGACGTCGTGCGCCAGTTCGGACCGGTCGACATCGTGGTCGACCCGGCCAGCTCGCAGCTGCTCGACGGGGCCACGCTCGACTACAAGGACGGCCTGATGGGCGCAGGGTTCGCCATCGACAACCCCAACGCCAGTCGCACCTGCGGCTGCGGGTCCAGCTTCAGCTGACCTCGGGCGGCTGATCGCCGCTCCTGGCCAGGGCACCCGGTCTAGGCCCGGTCTCCCAGCCGTCCCTCAGGTGAGCAGTCGGTCGACGGCCTCACCCAGCTCCGAACCGTCGACGACGTTGTCGAGGCGCTCGACGAGCACCCCGGCGGCGTCGGCGAGGAACACCGCCGGCTCGTAGCCCGCCGCGGCCAGACCTGTGGCGTCCATCACCTCGGTCGGCGCGCTGTCCGGCAGTGCGCCAGGGTCGGCGTAGACCTCTGCATGCACGGTGGTGAAGGCGCCGGCGGTGCGCTCGTGCTCCGCGGCGACCAGCTCGAGCATCGGCCCGCACACCGCGGTCTGGCAGAACCCGGGGGTGCCGACGATCAGGATGCTCGGCCGGTCATCGGCGGTGAGGGCTTCGGCCAACGTGCGGTCGTGGAACGCACACGTCCCCTCCGGCCGGGTGCAGATCGGCTCGACGCCGCGGGGGTCCTCCACGGTCGGGGTCTGCACCCGGGGCAGCGGCTGGCCCGGCTGGACGAGCTCGACCTCCCCCGGGTCAAAGACCTGCACCACCGATTCGAGGACGTTGTCGTCGAAGGAGAGCGAGACGTCGTAGACGCCGGCGACGTCGAAGCGGGCGCGCACGGGGAAGTAGGGGAACACCAGACCTTCAGCACGCATCGCCACCTCGGTGGCCGGGGCGATGAGCTCGCCCTCGAACGAGACCGCGGCGAGGACGGTGTCAGGCACCTCGTGTCGACGCAACGGGCCGACGGTGACGTCGGCGACGCCCCACACGGTGCGCTGCTCGGTGCCGTCGGCGATCGCCACGTGGGGAGCCGAGAACCGGGCGAGGGTGAGGTTGGAGCCGTCTCGACCCGTCCCCGCACTCGCAGCACTCGTGGCCCTCGCATCGGTGGCGCCGCCGGACCCGTTGCCGCCGCAGGCGGCCAGCAGGCTCGCGGCGCCGAGCCCGGCGAGGAAGCGACGACGATCGAGGTGCTCTGCCACCGGGTTCGAACGTAGCGGGACACCTTGTGAGCACCACCGCGCGGCGACGAGCGATCACCGGAGGACCCGGCTGGGGGCGCGACGCCGACCGGCAACGGCGGGTGGGCCGACAGCAGATGGCGCAAGGATGGGCGCATGGCGCTCGTGGAGCTGGTCGTCGACGGCCAGGCGGTGTCGGTGCCCGCGGAGGGGACGTTGCTCGAGGCCGTGCGCGAGCGGTCGGGCATCCGATCGGTGAAGGACGGGTGCAGCCCCCAGGGACAGTGCGGGTGCTGCACCGTGCTCGTCGACGGCGTCCCCCGCGTGTCGTGCGTGACCCCGGTGCGTCGGGTGGCCGGACGTGAGATCACCACCCTGGACGGCCTCGACGACGCCGATCGCCAGCGCTGGATCGACGCCGTCGTGGCCACCGGGGCCAGCCAGTGCGGCTTCTGCACCCCCGGCATCATCGTGCGCCTCGAAGCGGCCCGACGTGGACGTGGACTCGATCGGCCCACCGTCGACCGGGCCCTGGCCGCTCACCTGTGCCGGTGCACCGGGTGGCAGCCGATCTGTGAGGCCGCCGAGCTGGTGGGCGCGGCCAGAGCACCGGCCCCGCCATCTCGGGATCTGACGGCGGCGTCTCGGCGGGCGACGATCGAGGGCGGCGGGCCCCAACAGGTCACCCCCGATGTGGCCGCCGGGCGGGGCGGGTTCGCCGATGACACCGCACCCGACGACGCCTTGGTGGCGGTCCCGGCCGCCGACGGGGGGTGGGCCGTGGCCGAGACCCTCGTCGAGGCGCGCGCCCGGGCCGGCACCGTGCAGGGCCGACGGTCCACCGTGCCGGTCAGCTGGCCGATCGAGGTCCCTCCGGGTGCGGTCACGGCACTGCAGACCACCTGGGTCGAGCCAGCACCCCTCGAGGTCGACGCCTCCTGGTGCGCACCAGACGGCGAACCGGCGTCACCGCTCGCCAACGGCGGGGCGTTCGGCGCCAAGCGCCACGGCGCCGTCGAACGGGTCGCCTTCGAGCTCAGTCGACGCCACGGCCGCTGCGTGCGGGTGCTGGCGACGAGGGAGTGGACGATCCGTCACGGCCCCAAGCGCCCACCGATGGCGATCGGCGTCGACGAGCGGGGGCACCTGTCGATCCGGGTCGCCCGCACTCCGGGCATCGCCGATCTGCTCGCTCGGATCGTCCCCAGGGCCGAGATCCGCGAGGTCGACGTCGCCGGACCGCCGACCTCGGTCGATCTGCGTGCGGTCGGCTGGGCCGAGGTCGCGGTCGCCCGGGCTGCGGCCGGCGACCCAGGCGCCGGGCCCCACGCGTCGTCGGGGGCGTCGGTCGCCACGGTCGAGGCTCCCTCGGGCGCCCGAGCCCGGGCCGAGGTCGGTGACGAGCTCGTCGCCGTCGAGGTGGCGTGCGGTGAGCTGCTCGATGAGGTCGTGGCGCGCAGCTACGTCATCGGAGCGGTCCACCAAGCGCTCGGATGGGTCCGCTCCGAGGCGCTGGCCGTCGACGACGCCGGGCTGCCGGTCGACCTGACCATCAGGTCCCTCGGCGTGCTGCGTTCGGGCGACATGCCCCGAGTCGACGTGCACCTCGACCGTCACGACCGGCGGGACCCGGTCCCCGGCGGGGACGCCGCCTTCGCGGCGGTGGCCGCAGCTGCTCACCTGCACGCCGGGGCACCCGGCCGTCTGCCCGTCGCCGCCGTGGCGGCCCGCTGAGCCGTCTGCCCGTCGCTCGCGCCCACCGGCGAGAATGGGTCCATGCCCTCAACTCCGCTCGGTCCCTACACCCCGATCGTCCGCGCCGGTGAGTGGCTCGTCGTCTCCGGACAGGTCGGTGTGCGAGACGGGCGCCTGGTGCCCGGCGGGGTGTCGGCGCAGGTCACCCAGGCGTTGGCCAACCTCGAGGCGCTCCTCACCTCCGAGGGCAGCTGCTTGCCCGACGTCGTCAAGACGACGGTGTTCCTCAGCGACATGGGTGACTACGACGCCATGAACGCGGCCTACGTCACCGCCTTCGGCGCCCACCGGCCGGCTCGCTCGGCGGTCGCGGTGGCCGGTCTGCCGATCGGTGCTGCGGTCGAGATCGAGGCATGGGCCCGCTCGGCCTGGTGAGGCCGCCGCATCAGGACTCGGCCCTCGATGGGGGGCGGATAAGGTGTGACACGTGGCCGGCGCGATCGTCCTGGTGGTCATCCTGGTGTTGTTCCCCCTGGTGGTGAGCGTCGGGTCGGCGGTCGTCGCTGCGGTGCTCGGCATCTTGTTGAAGCAGGACGCCGACGCCTCGCACCCCGACAGCGAGTACCTCGAACTGAACCGCTGACCCCAGTGGCCCTCGACCACATCGTCGTGGTGGGCGCCTCCCTGGCCGGCCACTGGGCCACCGAGGCGCTGCGACGTGGCGGTCACGAGGGGCGCATCACCCTCATCGGGGCCGAACCGCACCTGCCCTATGACCGGCCGCCGCTGTCCAAGGCTGCGCTCGGGCCCGACGTGCACCCCGCCACGACCACCCTGCGCGGCGCCGATCACTACGCCGCCCGGGGCATCGAGCTGCTGCTCGGCTCGGCGGCGACGGGTCTCGACCTCGACGAGCGGGTCGTCGCCGTCGGGGATCTCGAGGTCGCCTACGACGGGCTGGTGATCGCCACCGGCTCGACCGTGCGCCACCTACCCTCTGGTCACGAGCTCACCGGCGTCGAGGTGCTGCGCACCGTCGAAGACGCGCTGCGCATCCGTGCGGCGCTGGGTCGGTCGCCGGCGGTGGTCGTCGTCGGTGCCGGGTTCATCGGGGCCGAAGCCGCTGCAGCGGCACGACGGGCGGGCTGTGACGTCACCCTCGTCGAGGCGGCGCCGGTGCCCATGTCACGGGCGGTCGGCGAGGTGCTCGGCGCCGAGCTGGCCGGTCTGCACGCCCCCGAGGGCACCGAGCTCGTCACCGGGACCGGGGTGGCGGCGTTCGAGGGAGACGGCCACGTCGAGGCGGTGGTCCTCGACGACGGACGCCGTCTGGCAGCCGGTCTGGTCATCGTGGGCATCGGCACCACCCCGGCCACCGGTTGGCTGGAGGGCAGCGGGTTGGAGGTGCGCGACGGGGTGGTCTGTGACGCCTGCCTGCGGACCGCACCGGGGGTCGTAGCCGCCGGTGACGTGGCGCGCTGGCCCAACCCGCGCTACGGCGCCGAGATGCGCATCGAGCACTGGACCAACGCCCAGGAGCAGGGCGTGCGGGCGGCGATGAACCTGTTGTCGGGCCCCGAGGCCAGCTCGCCCTCTGACAACGTCCCGTTCTTCTGGTCGGATCAGTACGACCACGTGGTGCAGCTGGCGGGGTGGGTCGGGGACGCCGACGAGACCGTGATCGCCCACCGGGGCGACGACGGCTCGCTCGTCGCCCTCGTGCGCCACGGCGACGAGCTGGCGGCGGTGCTCACCGTCGACCGCCAGCGCCTGTCGACGCGCCTGCGCCGCCAGATGGTCGGCGGCATCGCCTTCGACGACGCCCGGGCGTTCGTCCGCGACGAGCTGGCGGCCTGAGCGGGGCGGTGGTCGACCCGGTCAGCCCGACCACCGGGACTGACCGAAGCGGTAGCCGACCGAGCGCACGGTCTGGATCAGCCCGGCGTGCTCCTCACCGAGCTTGGCCCTCAGCCGACGCACGTGGACGTCGACGGTCCGGGCGCCGCCGTAGTAGTCGTAGCCCCACACGCGGTTGAGGAGGATCTCCCGGGTGAAGACCTTGCCGGGGTGCGAGGCGAAGAACCGCAGCAGCTCGTACTCCATGTAGGTCAGATCGAGCGAGCGCCCCTCGATGGCGGCCTGGTAGGTCTCGAGGTTGAGCACCAGCGACCCGTACTCGATGAGGTCGGGCTTGGTGCCGCTGCCGGTGCGCCAGAGCTGATGGCGTAGCCTCGCCTCGAACTCACGGGGCTGGAACGGCGACAGGCAGAAGTCGTCGAACAGCTCGTCGCGCATGCCGAGCTCGTCGAGCTGGCTGCCGCGCACGAGCAGCAGCAACGGCATGACCGGTACGTCACGCTTGCGCAGGGCCCGGCACACGGCGAACGCCGGCTCGGGGTGCTGCTCGACCGACACGACGGCACCGGCCCATCCGGTGTCGGGCTCGAGGGTCCCGACCGCCACGTCGTCGCTCACGCCCGCCCAGGCGTACCCGGCGAGGTCGAGGGCCCGAGCCAGCTCGGACGGAGGGGGGTCGGGGAAGACGGCGAAGGGCTCCATCCTCACACCGACGGGAGGTAGCGCTCGAGCTCGAACGGCGTGACCTGACGGCGGAACTCGGTCCACTCGGCCCGCTTGTTGCGCAGGAACCACTCGACGATGTGGTCGCCGATCGCCCGTCGCACCAGCTCGCTGCGCTCGAGCTCGTCGAGCGCCTCGGACAGGGTCTGGGGCAGGCGGCGTAGCCCGTGGGCGTCGAGGTCCTCCACGCTGGCCAGGTCGAGGCGCGTCTCGTCGGGCAGCTCGTAGCCCTGCTCGATGCCGTCGAGCCCTGCGGCGAGGATCACCGAGTACGCCAGGTAGGGGTTGGCCGCCGGATCGGGCGCCCGGTACTCGATGCGGGTCGAGTCGGGCTTGTCGGACTTGAAGTTGGGGACCCGCACGAGGGCCGAGCGGTTGTTGCGGGCCCAGGTGATGGCGGTCGGTGCCTCGTATCCGACGATCAGACGTCGGTAGCTGTTGATCAACTGGTTGGTGATGGCGGTGATCTCGGGGGCGTGGCGCAAGAGGCCGGCGATGAAGTGGTGGGCGAGCTCGGACAGGCCGTAGGGCCCGCCGGGGGAGTAGAAGGCGTTCTCGCCGTCTCTGAACAGCGACACGTGGGTGTGCATGCCCGAGCCCTGCACGCCCGCCATGGGCTTGGGCATGAACGTGGCGTAGACGCCGGCCTCCATGGCGATCTCTCGCACGACGAGCCGGAAGGTCATCACGTTGTCGGCCATCGTCATGGCGTCGGTGTAGCGCAGGTCGATCTCGTGCTGGCTGGGGGCGTCCTCGTGGAACGAGTACTCCACGGGGATGCCCATCGCCTCGAGCACGCTGATCGTCCGGCGACGGATGTCAGAGGCAACGTCGGCGGTCGTGAGGTCGAAGTAGCCGGCGGTGTCGAGCGGGCGGGGCGGCGAGGAGGGGTCGCCGTCGGCGAGCAGGAAGTACTCCATCTCGGGGGCGACGAAGAACGACAGCCCCATCTCCGAGGCCCGGTCGAGGTTGCGGCGCAGCACCTGGCGTGAGTCGCCCTCGAAGGGCTGGCCGTCGGGGGAGACGACGTCGCAGAACACCCGGGCGGTCGGCTCAGAGGCCACCCAGGGCAACATCTCGAAGGTCCGGGCGTCGGGCACGGCCAAGACGTCGCTCTCGTGCACCCGGGAGAAGCCGTCGATCGATGACCCGTCGAAGCTCATGCCCTCGGCGAACGCCGCCTCGAGCTCGGCGGGGGAGGTGGCGAAGCTCTTCAGCTGGCCGAGCACGTCGGTGAACCACATCCGCACGAGACGGATACCGCGCTCCTCGACGGTGCGCAGGACGTACTCGATCTGGGGTTCCATGGCGTCGCATCGTGGCACACCCCCACCGAGGCCCACAGGGGCCCGGGCCCACGCGTTCACACGGAGGTAACGGCGGGGAAACCGGCCCGACACCGCCCCCGGCGACGCTCGCTGACGGTCCAGGCGACTGCCGGACCGACGGGTCACACGACCCCCCACCCCGACATCGAGAGGAACTGCATCGATGGTGTACCGCGCCGAGTACATCTGGCTGGACGGTGGCGAGCCCACCCAGCACCTGCGCTCCAAGACCAAGGTCATCCCCGACACCGAGGAGCCCTCGGTGTGGGGCTTCGACGGGTCGAGCACGAACCAGGCGCCCGGTGACCAGTCCGATTGCGTGCTCAACCCGGTGTTCGTCACGCCTGACCCCATGCGTGGCCCCGACGACCGGCTGGTGCTCTGTGAGGTGCTCGACATCGACATGAGCCCGCACCCGTCCAACAAGCGGGCTGCGTGCGCCGAGGTCGCCGAGCGCTACGCCTCGATGGAGCCGTGGTTCGGCATCGAACAGGAGTACACGTTCCTCAAGGGCGGCCACCCCCTCGGCTGGCCGATCGGCGGGTTTCCGGGCCCCCAGGGCCCGTACTACTGCGGCGTCGGCGCCGACGAGATCTGGGGTCGAGAGGTCGTCGAGGCCCACACGACGGCCTGCATCGAGGCGGGCCTCGCCATCTCGGGCACCAACGCCGAGGTGATGATGGGCCAGTGGGAGTTCCAGATCGGCCCGGCCGGCACCGTCGAGGCTGCCGACCAGGTCTGGATGGCCCGCTACCTCCTGTACCGCGTGGCCGAGGACTTCGACGTGGCGGCCACGCTCGATCCCAAGCCCATCAAGGGCGACTGGAACGGCGCCGGTGCGCACACCAACTTCTCGACCGCAGCGATGCGGGAGGGCTACGACCCGATCATCGCCGCCTGTGAGGCCCTCGGGAAGAAGGCCGAGCTGCACATCACCAACTACGGCGCCGGTGTCGAGGACCGCCTGACCGGTGCCCACGAGACCGCGCCGTGGACCGAGTTCAGCTACGGGGTGTCCAACCGCGGCGCCTCGGTGCGCATCCCCTGGCAGGTCGAGCGCGACAAGAAGGGCTACATCGAGGATCGCCGTCCCAACGCCAACATGAACCCCTACGTCGTGACCCGCCTCATCACCGAGACCGTCTGCAGCGCCGCCCAGTAGAGGGCTGGGGGAGCCGCCGTCGGGCGCACCGAACGTAGGCTGGGCAGGTGCAGCGACTGCGGGTGGCCGCGGCCCAGATCAACCTGCACGTCGGAGATCTCGACGGCAACGTCGAGCGCATCCTGGCCGCCTACGCCGAGGCGGTGGCGGCGGGGGCCGATCTCGTCGCCTTCCCCGAGATGGCGGTGACCGGCTACCCGCCCGAGGACCTGCTGCTCAAGCCCGGCTTCGTGGCCGCCGCCCGGGATGCGCTCGAGGCCGTCGCGGCCGAGACGACCGACGCGGCGGCCGTCGTCGGGTTCTGCGAGGCCGGGGTGGGGCTCCACAACGCCGCGGCGGTGTGCGCCCACGGCTCGGTGCGAGGGGTCTACCGCAAGCGGCTGCTGCCCAACTACGCCGTGTTCGACGAGCGGCGATGGTTCGTCCCCGGGGACACCAGCGGCCCGCTGTTCGAGGTGGGCGGCCTGCGGGTCGGCGTCTCGATCTGTGAGGACATCTGGAGCTCGCACGGTCCGCTCATCGACCAATCCGCCGGGGGCGCCCAGGTGGGGGTCAACATCAACGGGTCGCCGTTCCGTGTCGCCAAGCCCGCTGATCGCGAACGGATGCTCGCCACCCGCGCCGCTGACGCCGGCGTGCCCCTCCTGTACTGCAACCTCGTCGGGGGCCAGGACGAGCTGGTCTTCGACGGGCACTCGGTGGCCTTTGACGCCGACGGCGAGCTGGTCGCCCGCGCCCCGCTCTTCGACGAGCACGTCCTGGTGGTCGATCTGGACGTCCGGGGCGCGTACCGACAGCGGATCATCGACCCGCGGGGCCGTCCCGAAGGCCCCGCCCTGCCCGTCGTCGTGGTCACCGCGGCCGCCGAGCGGCGCCCGCCAGCTCCGCCCGAGCGGCCCATCCAGACGCTGCCCGGCCGGCTCGACCAGGTGTGGTCGGCCCTGGTGCTCGGCACGCGCGACTACGTCGTCAAGAACGGCTTCTCCGACGTGGTGCTCGGGTTGTCCGGGGGGGTCGACAGCTCGTTGACCGCAGCGATCGCGGCCGAGGCGGTGGGGCCCGAGCACGTCCACGCCATCGCCTTGCCGTCGCGCTACTCGACCGAGGGGTCACTCGCCGACGCGCGGGCCCTGGCCGACGGCCTCGGCATCGATCTGCGGGTCGTGCCGATCGAGCCCGCCCACCGGGCCCTGCTGGAGATGCTCGAACCCGCCGCCGATGACCCGATCGTCGGGTTGGCCGAGGAGAACCTGCAGTCGCGGGTGCGCGGGGTGGTGTGGATGGCGCTGTCGAACGCCTCGGGGTGGTTGGTGCTCACCTGTGGCAACAAGTCCGAGGCCTCGGTCGGTTACGCCACCCTTTACGGCGACACCGCCGGTGGCTTCGCCGTCATCTCCGACGTGCCCAAGACCCTCGTGTACGAGCTGTGCCGGTGGCGCAACGAGCGCGCCCGACGTGCGATCGTGCCCGAGTCGGTGTTGACCAAGGCCCCTTCGGCCGAGCTCGCCCCCGGCCAGCGCGACGTCGACTCGCTACCCCCCTACGACGTGCTCGACCCGATCCTGCACGCCTACGTCGAGCGTGATCTCACGGTGGCCGAGATCGCAGCCCTCGGGCACGACCCCGCCGTCGTCGCCCGTGTCGCCCTCCTCGTCGACCGCGCCGAGCACAAGCGACGCCAGTCGCCGCCGGGGCCCCGCATCTCCTCCAAGGCGTTCGGCCGTGACCGCCGACTGCCGATCACCAACGCCTTCTGAGCGACGGTCAGGTCCTCAGCCCCTGCGCGTCCCGGCCTCGCCCGGGCTCGTGGCGCACGGCCCGCCGGACCGGGCCGTGGCCCTCCAACAGGGGCGTGGGACGCCGGGCACAGGGCGCTAGGATCAACCGGCAGGGTCAGGATCGGGACGTCGCTCTCGACCTTGTGCGACAGGCGGTGACGCCCCCTGACCGCCACGTCAGGCGTGCGGTGTCGTCGTACGTCAGCGGACATCTCCAAAGGAGCGCTGTGGCCAAGGACCGTGTCGAGCGCGACGAGGAAGACCTCGTCCGCCTGTACCTCACCGACATCGGCCAGTACCCGCTGCTGACCAAGGACGACGAGGTCCGCCTCGCCCAGCAGATCGAAGCTGGCAACGAGGCCCGCGGGTCACTCGAGCAGGGCGCGATCGACGACAAGCCCCTCACCGCAGCGCGCAAGCGCGACCTGCGCAAGAAGTCACGCGAGGGCGAGGACGCCGAGCGGACGTTCGTGCAGTCCAACCTCCGTCTGGTGGTGTCGATCGCCAAGAAGTACCAGGCGTCGGGGCTGCCCCTGCTCGACCTGATCCAAGAGGGCAACCTCGGGCTGATGCACGCCGTCGAGAAGTTCGACTGGCGCAAGGGCTTCAAGTTCTCGACCTACGCCACCTGGTGGATCCGCCAGGCGATCACGCGAGGCATCGCCAACACCGGTCGCACGATCCGCCTACCGGTGCACGCCGGTGACACGTTGGCCCGCCTCCAGAAGGCCCGCTCCCGCCTCGAGCTCAAGCTCGGCCGTCCCGCCACGCTGAGCGAGCTGTCAGCGGAGGTCGAGATGCCCGAGGACAAGGTGACCGAGGCGCTGCGCTTCGCCGCCGAGCCGCTGTCGTTGTCAGAGCCCCTGCGCGAGGACGGCGATGCCGAGCTCGGTGACGTCGTCGAGGACCGCTCGGCCGAGTCGCCCTTCGAGGTGGCAGCCACCGCCCTGTTGCCCGAGGAGATCAGCCGGCTGCTCGCCCCGCTCGACGAGCGTGAGCGAGAGATCCTCAAGCTGCGCTTCGGCCTGGACCGGGGGGAGCCGCGCACCCTCGAGGAGGTGGGCGAGCACTTCAACCTGACCCGTGAGCGGATCCGCCAGATCGAGGCCCGCGCCATGTCCAAGCTGCGTCACCCCAGCTCCGATACCGGCGCCCGCGACCTGCTGTCGGTCTGAGGACCGGCCCGGGGCACCGCCGGACCGGGCGGCGGCAGCTCAGTGCCGGCCGTCGGCGCAACCGCAACCGCAACCGCCGCCATGGCACGGCTCCGCCCGGTGATCGCCGTGGTCTCGGTCGACGTGGTGGCCGTCCGTGCCGATCTCGAAGGTGATGGTGCGGTCGGGCGGTCGTGAGCCCTTGGCGGCGGCCATGGCTCCCACCGGCGGCCGGCAGGCCAGACCGGCCATGTGGTCGAGGGCGTAGGACGTTCCCTGGCCGAGCGCTCCGACGCCGATGGCGGCCGGGTACATGATCTCGGTGTCGAGGTCGACGTGGCCCAGGTTGAGGGCGTGGGCGATCTCGTGGGCGAGCACCTCGTGGAGCGAGTCGTTCGAGCCCCACCCCCGCCCGTACGCGTAGCCGGCCCGAAGCTGCACGGTGCCCCGCCGAGCGAACATGTGCCAGCCACCGTCGAGGTGGTGCGCCGAGACGGTCAGCCCGCCGAGCCCGATCGAGCCCCCGGTCAGCTGCGGCTCCTCGGAGCTGTCGGAGAAGCGGATCAGCATCCCGTAGCGCGACCCGGCGTTGAACTCGCCTGCGAGCTCGGTGGTGGACCCCCGGTGCTCGAGGTCGTATCCCGACGCGGCCTCGATGCGGGCGACGACCTCGTCGAGCACCGAATCGGCGTCGGCGGGGCCCGACGAGAGGTCGGTCCAGAACGGGATGGTCGCGCACCCGTCCCACCGGAAGGGCGTGCCGTCGGGGTTCGAGTCCGCGAACAGGTAGGCGTAGGACCCCTCGGGGGCCCTCACCCCACCAGGCGTGGGGGTCGGGCCGGCTGGCGGCCTCGGCGTCGGAGGCGCCTCGGGCGCCGGTGCCGGTGCCGGTGTGGGTGCCGGTGCGGGCGTCGGTACCGGTGGGGCCGGGTCGGGACCGGGGCGCCGGAACGGGGTCGGGACCTCGGGGACGCTCAGCACCTCGCCGGTCGAGGTCACCATCAAGAACCCCGCGGCCCGGCCGTCACGGGCCACCGGCACCGCCCCGATCACCGGGTGGGGGCTGCGGCCGACGGCGTCGCCCAGGTCAGGGGCGTCGCCCATCTCGTGGACGTCGCCGCTGGCGTCGAAGATCCAGTAGCCCGCCCCGGTGGGGGTGGTGGCCATGCCGACGACGGGGGCGTCGGGCGGGTCGGCGCCGAGGCTGCCGTGGAAGTGCGCCGAGCCGAAGGTGAACACGCCGCCGTCGGCCGCCACCAGCCAGTACCCGTTGCCGTCGGCGGTGGGAGTCATCCCCCGGATGGGCTGGTTGAGCGTCATGGCGCCCGTCGAGCCGTGGAAGGCCGCGCCACCGAAGGCGAAGATGCCCCCGTCGCTGGCGGCGGTCCAGTACCCCGAGCCGTCGGGGTCAGCGGCCATGGTGATCATCGGCCGGTTCAGGGGCTGGCCGCCCATCGAGCCGTCGAAGTCGGCGTCGAAGGCGAAGATGCCGCCGTCGCGGGCGAGCATCCAGTAGCCGGTGCCGTCGGGGTCGAGCTCGATGCCGACGATCGGCTCGTTGAGCGCCACCTGGGCGAGGTCACCGAGGTGATCCTCGGGCGAGGTCGTGGTGAGCGCACCCCCGGCGGTGACCGCCCACACGGCGTCGTCGGCGCCGGTCACCGCGACCGCCGGCGCCCCACCCGCCGGCGCACTGGCCGTGAGGCGTCGGGGGACCGTCGGCGGGCCGACCGGCTGGGTCGCGCCGTCATGGTGGCCCCCCCCGGTGGCGAGGGCCGCCGCCGGGCCGGTCAGCACCAACAGGGCCGAGATCATCGCCGAGATCACCGCACGCTTCATGACCGGGCCATCGGCACCCTCGGCCCGGCCGCTGAGGGTTCAGGCGGTGACGGGAGCGGTCTAGATCAGACCGGGGCGATAGGGTCCTGCGCCCCGGGGAGGTGTCCGCAGACCTGGTGGCTGCCCCCGCCTTCAAAGCGGGTGGGAGGGGCGATCCCCCTCCGGCGGGTTCGATTCCCGTCCACCTCCGCCACCCCACCGCCGGCCCGGGCCCCGCTGTCGCACCGCACGCACGTCACGCCGGGCGTCGGGCGGGAGGCGTGAGGCGTGAGGCGTCAGATCGCGTCGACCGCCGCCCACAGCTCCTCGGGCACCTCGGTCGCGGCGTCGGCCGCATCGGCGCAGATCTCCTTCGCGCTGCGAGCCCCGACGACCACCGTCGTCACCGCGGGGTGGGCGAGGGCGAACCGCACCGCAGCCGCCGGCAACGACACCCCGAACCCCGCTGCCACGTCCCGGATCCGGCGGGCGCGACGCACCAGCTCGGGTGGGGCGGCGGCGTAGTCGTAGGTGGGGGCGCTATCGGGGTCGGCGAGCAGGCCGCTGTTGAACACCCCGCCGAGGATCACCCCGACCTCATGGGTGACGCAGGCGTCGAACAGGTCGTCGTCGGCGCTGCGGTCCAACAGCGTGTAGCGCCCGGCCACCAGCACGGCGTCGAGGTCGACCTCTCGCACGAAGCGGGCCAGCAACGCCGTCTGGTTCATGCCGCAGCCCACCGCGGTGATGACCCCCTGGTCGCGCAGCTCGACAAGGGTGGGGAAGGCCTCGGCCACGGCCTGGTCGGCGTGATCGTCGGGGTCGTGGACGTGCACGACGTCGAGGCGGTCGAGTCCGAGGCGATCGAGACTGGCCTCGATGGACGCCAGCACCCCGTCACGGGAGAAGTCGAAGACCGGTTCCACCGCGGCGACGTCGACGAACGGCGAGTCCGACGGTGAGCCCGCGACGGGACGCAACGTGCGCCCCACCTTGGAGGCCACGACCACCTCATCGCGCGGTCGGGCGCGCAGCGCCTCGCCGAGGCGCTGCTCGGACAGGCCATGGCCGTAGAGGGGGGCGGTGTCGAACCATCGGATGCCCGCATCCCAGGCGGCGTCCACCGTGGCCCGGGCGTCGGCAGGATCCACCGCCCGGAACAGGTTGCCGAGCGGAGCGCACCCGAGGCCCAACCGGGTGACCGCAGGCCCTCGCCGCCCGAGGCGGCGCCGCTCGAACACGTCGTCGACGGTCATCGGTGCGCCGCCACGGCGGTTCGGCCGAGCCGTTCGGCGATGCGGGTGGTGAGCGCCCCGAGCTCGTCGACGATCGCGGCGAGCAGGTCCTCGGTGGCCCGCGGTGTGAGCACCGTGACGCTCACGGCGAGTCGTTGCCCCGAGGCGCTGGCACCTGGCACGGCGCAGGCGACGCACACCACCCCCTCCACGACCTCCTGGCGATCCACGGCGTGGCCCACCCGACGGATCTCGGCGAGCTCACGCCGCAGGGCGGCGGGCGAGGTGATCGACGCCGGGGTGAGGCCCGGCAGCTCGTCGAGCGCGCCGAGTCGACGGGTCAGGTCGTCGTCGTCGAGGCAGGCCAGCATCGCCTTGCCGGCGGCGGCGCAGTTGGCGGGCAGCGCCCGACCGATCGTGGAGGCCAGGCGCACCGGGTACGCGCCGTCGCGGCGGGCCAGGTAGACGACGTCGATGCCGTCGTTCAACAGCGCCAGCTGCGCCGTCTCGTCCCGAGCCGCCTCGAGGTGGGCGCAGGCCTCGTGGAACAGCTGCACCTCGTCGACGCCGGCGAGGTAGGCGGCGCCGAGCTGGGCCAGGCGTTGGCCGAGCGAGAAGCCACCCGGGCGCGCTCGCAGCAGCTCGGTGTCGACGAGGGCGCCACAGAGGTTCGCCACCGAGGACTTCGGCAGCTCGAGACGCCGGGCGATGTCGCTGATGCCGAGGGGCTCGCGCTCGTCGGCGAGCAGGCCGAGGATGGCCACGGCGCGCACCACCGCCGGCACGAGGGGGCGTGGCGCCGGGGCGCCGGCGGCGCGGGACCCGACTGCGGTTCGGTCGTCTCGCTCGCTCACGGGTCGATCCTTCGGACTCGGCGGCGGGCGGGATCCGAGAGCTCAACCGGACGTCCACTCGGCGCCCCCAGGGTAGGAGAGCCTGGCGATCGACTCGGGCAGCATCTCGATCGAGAACCCCGGACGTTCAGGGGCCACGTAGCGGCCGTCGACCACGCGCACCGGATCGACGAAGTGCTCGTGCAGGTGACTGGCGAACTCGGCGGTCCGGTCGTGGAGGCTCCCGCTGATGATGGCGTGGTCGATCATCGAGACGTGCTGGACGTACTCGCACAGGCCGATGCCACCGGCGTGCGGGCACACCGGCACTCCTCGGGCGGCCGCCATCATCAGCACGGCCAGCACCTCGTTGAGCCCACCGAGGCGGCACGGGTCGAGCTGGCAGTAATCGATCGCCTCGGCCTGCAGCAGTTGCTTGAACACCACCCGGTTGGGGGCGTGCTCGCCCGTGGCCACCCCGATCGGGGCGATCGCCCGGCGGATCGCGGCGTGGCCGAGCACGTCGTCGGGGCTCGTCGGCTCCTCGATCCAGCGCAGATCGAACGGGCGGAGGTGCTCGATCCACTCGATCGCCTCGCCGACCTCCCACACCTGGTTGGCATCGGCCATCAGCTGCACGTCGTCGCCGAGCTCCTCACGCAGCACCTCGCAACGTCGGACGTCAGCGGCGACGTCGACACCGACCTTGGTCTTGAAGCTGGTCCAGCCGTCGGCGAGGGCGTCGCGGCACCGCCGGCGCACCTCGTGCTCGGGGTAGTTCAGCCACCCGACCGAGGTTACGTACGCCAAGTAGCCGTCGCGGCCCAGCTCGGCGATGCGCTCGTCACGTCCGGGCCGGCGCGAGACCAACAGGTCGAGGGCGGCGTCGGGGTCGAGCTCGTCGTGCAGGTACCGCAGGTCGACGCAGTCGAGCAGGTGCGCAGGTTCGAGATCGGCGACGAGGCGCCACACCGGCACACCACGCTGCTTGGCCCACAGATCCCACACCGCGTTGGCGAGGGCGGCTGCGGCGAGGTGGATGACGCCCTTCTCCGGACCGAGCCACCGGAGCTGGGAGTGGTTCGTGAGGTCGCGCCACAGATCTCCCATGGCGCTGGTGATGTCGTCGAGGTGACGCCCGACGACCAGCGGGGCGAGGGTGTCGATCGCCGCGCAGCACAGATCGTTGCCCTGGCCGATGGTGAAGGTCATCCCGTGGCCCTCGAGCCCGGTGTCGGTGTGCAGCACCACGTAGGCCGCGGAGTAGTCGGGATCGCGATGCTGGGCGTCGGAGCCGGCGCCGGTGCGCGAGGTGCGGGCTCGAAGGTCGTGGGTGCTCGCCGAGGTGATGGTGCTCACCCGGGCGCCTCGGCGGCAGCGGTCCGCGACGCCACCGGACGGCCGGCCCCGGTGTCGGACGCGGGGGCTGCGTGGTCGCCACCACCGAGGTCGTCACCACCGAGGTAGGCCGCAGCGAGGCGGTCCCGCTGGCCGGTCAGCTCAGCGGCGCGGCCCTCGAACGACACCCGTCCACGGGCCATGACCATCACGCGGTCGGCCACCGACAGCGCCTGCTCGACGTGCTGTTCGACCATCAGCACCCCCAGCCCCCGCTCGGCGAGCACGCGCAGGTTCTCGAGCAGCGCCGTGACGATGAGGGGCGCCAACCCCAGCGACAGCTCGTCGACGAGCAACACCTCGGGCCGAGCCATCAGGGCGCGGGCGAGGGCCAGCATCTGCTGCTCGCCGCCCGACAGGCTGCCGCTCTGGCGGTCGAGCATCGGCGTGAGCGCCGGGAGCAGCGTCAGCACCTCGTCGAGCGAGCTCAGATCGCCCCTCCCACCGAGGCGCAGGTTCTCCCGCACGGTGAGCTTGGTGAACAGGCTGCGGTCCTCGGTCACGTGCCCGATGCCGGCTCGGGCGCGCGCCGAGGAGTGCATGTCGCTGAGGTCGCGACCGGCAAGGCGGATCACCCCGCCCTGTTGCTCGGCCAACCCCGAGATGGTGAGCAGGGTGGTCGACTTTCCGGCGCCGTTGGCACCCAGGAGGGCGACGACCTCGCCGGCGTCGACGTGCAGATCGATGCTGCGCACCACGGTGACCCCCCGGTAGCCGGCGACGAGGCCGCGCACCTCGAGGCTGGGGGTCACAGCGATGCCGCCGGATCGGCGTCGACCGGTGGCCCCGGTCGCTCGTCGTCGGCGGCGACGCCGAGGTACGCCGCCACGACCTCGGGGGCCACCCGCACCTCGGCCGCCGGGCCCGAGGCGATCGTGCGGCCGAAGTCGATGGCCACCACGTCGTCACACACCCGGAACACCAGCTCGGTGTCGTGTTCGACCAGGAGCAGGCCGATCCCGTCGGCGGCGAGCCGTTCGAGCACCCCTCCGAGCTCGGCGGTCTCGTGGGTGTCGAGCCCGGCCGCAGGCTCATCGAGCAGCAGCACCTCGGGGTCAGCGACCATGCCCCGGGCCACCCCGACGAGGCGCCGGGTGCCCGCTGACAGGTCGCGGGGTACGGCGTCGGCGTGTTCGGTGAGCCCGGTCAGCTCCAAGGCCCGGCCGATCGCCACCGAGGTGCGACGGGGGACGACGAGGTCGCGCAGCAACCCGAACCGGGTGTCGCGCTCGGCGGCGACGACGAGGTTCTCGCTGACGGTCAGGTCGTCGAAGAGGCGCAGGGCCTGGAACGTGCGCCGCAGACCGGCGCCGGCCCGCCGGTGCGTGGGCCAGCTGGTGATGTCGGTGCCGGCGAGCACGACGCGTCCGCCCATCGGCGTGAGCCCGGTGACGGCGTCGATCAGGCTCGTCTTGCCCGCGCCGTTCGGACCGATGAGACCGACGATCTGGCCCGACGCGACGGTGAGGGAGACGTCGTCGACCGCGACGTTGGCCCCGTAGGTGACTGTGATGTGCTCGGCGGCGAGCGCGACGGTCAACGGGTCGCCCCGCTGGTGGGCTCGCCCGAGGGGGCGGCGGCGGGCGCAGCGCCCGCAGCGGTGAGCTCCTCGACCTGGATCTCCTCGGCCTGCGCCGCCCGTTCGGCGTGCTCGGCCCGGGCGGCCCTCACCCGTCGCTTCTCCCGCTCGTTGCGCACCAGGTTGGCGATGCCATCGGGCTGGGTGATGACCGTGAGGATCAGCCCGACGCCGGACAGGGTCTGGGAGATCTGATCGGAGCCGATGGCGTTGCGCAGCCACAGCGCCCCGGGGGCGCCCGGCGCCAGGAACGTGCCGGCCAGGGCCCCCCCGATGGTGGCGATGCCGCCGATGTAGGCCAGGGCGAAGAAGTTGATGGACTGGAAGACGACGAAGCTGGACTCTGACACCCGCCCGGCGCGGTAGGCCATCAACCCACCGGCGACGCCGGCGATGAAGGCGGCGAGGGCGAAGGCCAAGAGCTTGACCTTGGCGACGTTGATGCCGCTGGCGGCCGCTGCGGTCTCATCCGCGCGCACCGCCAGCATCTGTCGGCCGGTCACGCTGCGGCGCAGGTTGGCGACCACCAGAACGCACACGCTGAGCACCACCACCACGACCACGCCGTAGCGGGCGGGCTCGGTGCGCCCGTCGAGGTCGATGCCGAACAGCGCCGCGCCCACCGGCACCGCCGAACCCTGCTCGCCCCGGGTGAGACTGGGGTTGTTGAACACCATGCGCTCGAGGGCGATGCCCGCCCCCAGGGTGACCACCGCCAGGTTGACCCCCCGCACCCGCAGCGCGGGCAACCCGACGACGAGCCCGACGGGCACGGCGATGAGCGCGCCGAGCACGATGGAGAACGGGAAGCCGATCGACAGGTGGTTGGCGACGCGGATCGTCCCGTACGCGCCGATGCCGGCGAAGGCCACCTGGCACAGCGAGATCTGGCCGACCCAGCCGACGATGACCACCAGCGACAGGATGATCACGCCGCCGATCAGGGCGATCGTGTACGCCGCCGAGTAGCTCGACGGCAGCCAGTAGAGCAACACGATGGAGATGGCGGCGAACACCGCCAGCTTCGTGCCGATGCGACGAACCGGCGGTGCCATCGGCATGTCGCTGTAGACGAGCTCGCCGCGCTGGGGCAGGGCGCTGCCCTTGATGACGAGCACGGCGACGATCAGCACGAGGGGCAGGGTGGCGGTGAGCCCGACGATGTCGTTGAGGTACTTCCCGATCACCGACTCGCCGATGCCGAGCAACATCCCGCCGGCGAAGACCAACCAGAGCCGCTCGAACCGTCCCAGCAGCGCGGCGGCGAGGGCCGGGACGATCAGCAGCGACATCTGGAGGGCGTTGAGCCGAGCGATGGGAGAGATCAAGATGCCGGCCACCCCCGCCAGCACGCAGCCGATCATCCAGTTGACCGCGGCCAGCCGGGCCTGGGAGAAGCCGGTGACCGCGGCGCCCTTCTCGCTCTCGGCCGCAGCCCGGGTGGCCAGGCCGAACAGGGTCCGCTGGTACACCAGCCACACCACCGCGGTGAGGACCAGGGCGACGCTGAACAACAGGATGCGGTCCCACCCGACGAGCACGCCGAGCACCTCGACCGGGCGCGACGGCGTGAGCGGGTTGACGGTGAAGGTGCCGCTGCCGAACTGCCAGTACGCCACCGACGACAGCGTCAACAGCACGCCGAGCGAGGCGGTGACCCGGGCCAGGGTGGGGGCGTGGCGCAGCGGGTGCATGACCAGCAGGTGGATGGCCAGCCCGAGCAGTGCGGCCACGACCAGGGCGAGCGCGAAGGCCACCGGCGTCGGCCACCCGATCTCCTGGCGGAAGCTCCGGAACACGAAGGCCACGTACATGGCCACCGCGGCGTGACCGAAGTTCAACACGCCGGAGCCCCGGTAGACCGTGACCAGGCCCAGGCCCAACAGGGCGTTGACCGCCCCGGGGCCCAGGCCCAGGATGACGTAGATGGCCAGCTCGCTCATCGCGGACCGCCGCTGGGTTCGGCTCGGCGCCGACGGTCCGAGCTCAGCTCAGCCGCTCGCCGGTGTAGAAGTTGAACACGTCACCGGTGGGGGTCAGCTCGCCGTCGCTGATGACGTTGCCGTAGGACACGAAGTAGAAGGTGCGGGGGAAGTCCTCGTTGGCGTTCTCGAACGAGAGCTGGCCGCCGAACAGCGGCTCGATGTCGCTGACCGACGACAGGGCGTCACGCACGCTGTCGGGGGTGATGTCGCCTTCGACGGCGAACATCGCCTCGGCGGTCACCAGCGCCCCGGCGTAGCCGGTCACCGCCAGCGTGCGGTCGGGGTCGCCTCCGACAGCGTCCACGTCGGCGCGGAACTTCACCGCATCGGGTGAGTCGCCGCCGCCGAGGTCCTCGAAGAAGCTGGCGATGTAGACGCCCTCGGCGGCGTCGCCCATCGCCTCGATGGACTGGGGGTCGGCTGCGGTGCCGAGGATGACGATGTCGCCCTCGTAGCCCTGGGTCCGCAGGCTCGTGACGATCCGCACGGTGTTGGGCCCGTCGGTCTGCACCGACACGAAGTTGGGATCTTCGTCGATGGCCTGCTGGGCGACCGAGGTGAGGTCGGCCGACGCCGGGTCGAAGCCGATGCGGGCGACGTAGTTGCCACCGAGGGCCTCGACCTGGTTCTCGAGGGTGGGGTCGCCCTCGCCCACCGCGGCGTAGACCTCGACGACGTCGGCATCGATGCCACGGTCCGCAGCGGTCTGGACGATGTAGGCGGCGTTCGCGTACAGCGAGGCGCTGCCGCCGGCGTTGGTGATGGCCAGGAAGTTCTCCTGTTCGTACTCGGGCGGCAGCACGGGCAGCCCGCCGACGTAGGGCACGCCGGCCTGTCCGAGCACGTCGACCACCGGGGCCGAGAAGCACGAGAAGCAGATGCCGCCCAGCACGGCGACGGCGCCGTCGTCGATGAGGTCGCGGGCGCACGCCTCGCCCTCGACCGGGTCGGCGCTGTCGTTGCAGGCGGCGAAGTCGATGGGTCGCCCGTCGATGCCGCCGGTGTCGTTGATCGCCTCGAAGCAGGCTTCGGCGCCCTCGGTGATCTCGGGGAAGCCGGCGGCGGGGGACTCCTCGGTCTGGATCATGCCGACGACGATGGGTTCGCCGGACCCGTCACCCGAGCCCACGCACGCCCCGCCGGGCTCGTTCGTCCGCTCGGGCGCGGCGGGCGCGGCATCGGTGGGCTCGGGGGCGGTGGTCGCATCGGTGGTGGCGGTCTCGTCGGTGGTGGCAGTCTCGTCGGCGGCGACGATCGCATCGCCCGTTTCGTCGTCGTCGTCACCGCACGCGCCGGCCACCAGGACGACCAGGGCCAGTGCCCCTGCCCTCCACCAAGCGCGACGCATCGTCCGCGTTCTCGTCATCGATCCCCCCGTCGGGACGTCTCCGGCGCTCGCAATGCCGGTGCGTTCGAGGTGTCGAACAGCGTTCACGATGGTAGGCACGGGGGTGGTCGCTGTGCAACGATGCCACCCGGACAGCGACCGTGAGGGGGACGGGCGGTGAGCAGACGGGTCGTCGTGGTCACCGGGTCCTCGGGCGGCATCGGATCGGCCATCACTCGGCGCTTCGCCGACGACGGCGACGTCGTCGTCGGCATCGACCTGCCCTCGGCCGCCGGTGCTGCCGACAGCAGCGACCACGGCGGCCCTAGCGGCGGGGACCCCGGCGTCGTCGCCGTCACCGCCGACGTGACCGACCCGCGGTCGTGCGCTGCCGCGATCGACCGGATCGTCGAACGGCACGGCCGCATCGACGTGGTCTGCAACAACGCCGGGGTGGCCAGCGTCGGCGACGTCGTCGCATCGACCCCCGAGGACTGGCACCAGGTGTTCGCCGTCAACGTGTTCGGCGTGGCCAACGTGAGCCGGGCCGCCCTGCCGGTGATGCGGGCTGGCGGTGGGGGGTGCATCGTCAACACGTGCTCGGTGGCGGCCTCGGTGGGCCTGGTCGATCGAGCCGTCTACTCGGCGTCCAAGGGCGCCGTCTTGGCCCTCACCCGGGCGATGGCGGCCGACGAGGCGGCCCGGGGCGTGCGGGTCAACTGCGTGTCGCCCGGCACGGTGGCCAGTCCCTGGGTGCAGCGCCTGGTGACGGGCACCGACGAGCCCGAGGCGGCGATGGAGGCGCTGCGGCGACGCCAACCGCTCGGCCGCCTGGTGCGTTGTGAGGAGGTCGCCGAGGCGGTGCGCTACCTCGCGGCCGACACCACGTTCACCAGCGGCGCCGACCTGTTGTTGGACGGGGGCATCACCGGGATGCGGCTGGTGGAGCCGTGAGCCGACCGATGCGTCGTGCGCCGAGCCGACGCATCCCCCGGCCCGCCGAGCTCGCCGAGCTGGTGCGCCTGCGCCGCCCCCGGTGGGATCGCACGGCCAGCCGGTTGGAGCGGGCGCAGACGATCTGGGATCTGCGTGACATCGCCCGCAGGGTGACCCCCAGGGCGCCCTTCGACTACACCGACGGCGCAGCCGAGGGCGAGGTGTCGCTGCGCCGGGCGCGCCAGGCCTTCGCCGACGTCGAGCTGCGCCCCGAGATCCTGCGCGACGTCTCGTGCGTGGATGCCTCCCGCACGGTGCTCGGCGGGCCCTCGGCGCTGCCCCTGGCCATCGCCCCCACCGGGTTCACCCGCATGATGCACACCGCCGGCGAGCGGGCCGGCGCCGCCGCGGCGGGGGCAGCGGGCATCCCGTTCTGTCTGTCGACGGTGGGCACGACGAGCCCCGAGGACGTGGCCGCCGCCAACCCCGAGGGCCGCAACTGGTTCCAGCTGTACATGTGGAGCGACCGGGCTCGATCGGTCGAGATCTTGCATCGCGCGGCTGCGGCCGGCTTCGACACCCTTGTGGTCACCGTCGACGTGCCCGTGGCGGGCAACCGCCTGCGCGACGTGCGCAACGAATTGACGATCCCCCCGTCGCTCACCGCCCGCACCGTCATCGACGCCGTGCCGAGGGTCCGGTGGTGGTTCGACCTCCTCACCACCGAGCCGCTGCGCTTCGCCAGCTTCGACCGCTGGGATGGCACCGTGGCCGAGCTGCTGGACACCATGTTCGACCCCACCGTGACGATCTCGACCTTGGAGTGGATCGCGCAGCGTTGGCCCCGCCGGATCGTGGTCAAGGGCATCCAGACCGTCGAAGACGCCCGCCGGGTGGTCGACGTCGGCGTCGACGGCATCGTGCTGTCCAACCACGGGGGCCGCCAGCTCGATCGGGCGCCGGTCCCGCTGCACCTGTTGCCCCAGGTGGCCGAGGCGGTGGGCGACCGCACCGAGATCCTCGTCGACACCGGCATCATGTCGGGCGCCGACATCGTGGCCGCCGTCGCCCACGGGGCCCGCTCCACCCTCGTCGGGCGCGCGTACCTCTATGGCCTGATGGCGGGGGGACGCGCCGGGGTCGACCGGGCCATCGAGATCTTGCGGTCCGAGATCCTGCGCACCATGCGCCTGCTCGGCGTCACCCGCCTCGACGAGCTGGGTCCCCGCCACGTGGCCCTGCTCGGCGCCACCGGCGCGCCCGACGCCACCGGCGCGACCGACGCTGCGGGTTCGTGAGCGCCCGTCGTGGAGGTGCGCGGTGAGCGGGCGGGAGGTGGCCCCCTGGTTCGCCGAACGGCGCTTCGGGATGTTCGTGCACATGTCGATCGCGTCGGTGCCGGCCTTCGCCCCGGTCCACGAGTACACCGAGTGGTACTGGTCGCACCTGTCCGCTGAGCCCCTCGAAGATGTGATCCTGCACCCGGCGCCGATGCCCGAGGTGCAGGACTGGCACGACCGGCACCATCGGGGTCGGAGCTATGACGACTTCATCGGCGACCTCACCATGGACCGCTGGGACGCCGACGCCGTCGCCGAGCTCGCCGTCGACGCGGGCATGGGCTACGTCGTGCACACCTCCAAGCACCACGACGGGTACTGCTTCTTCGATTCGGCCCTGACCGATCGCACGACCGTGCGCAGCGGGCCCGGCCGGGACGTGGTGGGCGAGCTGGCCGAGGCCAGCCGCCGGGCCGGGCTCGTGTACGGGCTCTACTACTCCCTGCTCGACTGGTCCCACCCTGCCTACGGCGACGACGCCTACGTCACCGACTACCTCCACCCCCAGGTGCTCGAGCTGGTCGAGCGGTACGCGCCCCAGGTGCTGTGGGGCGACGGGCGCTGGGGTCGGTCCCCTGCGTACTGGCGCAGCGACGAGCTGATGGAGCGCTGCCTGGCGGCCGGCGACGGCGACATCGTCGTCAACGATTGGGGCGACCGGCGGATCCGCTACACCGTCACCCCCAGCGACGACGGTGACCTCCACCTCAACGTCATCGACCTGGCCGCAGCGAGCGAGGTCCGCCTCGACGTGCTCGGAGCCGAGCGCTACGAGCTCGTGCGCACCGGGGGGTGTGACCTCGAGCTCCACGACCGGGGCGCCACGTTGCGCCCGGCCACCCGGGACCGTGGCCTGGCGACGGTGAGCCAGCTCGTCCTGCGGCCACGGCCCGGGCCCGTGGTGGTCGACGACGGCTCCGCCGACGCCGCCCGCATCGGCGGGCGTGCCTTCGCCACCATCGGCGAGGCGCTCGACGCGGCCCGCCCCGGCGAGGTGGTCGAGGTGCTCGACGGGCGCTTCGCCTCGGCGGACGAGTCGTTCCCCCTGCAGGTGCGCGCCGGCGTCGAGCTGCGCGGGCACGCCGATGCGGTGCTCGTCATCGACGCCGACGGGCCTGCGGTGGAGATCGTCGGTGGCGGCGGCGTCGTGCGCGGCCTGACGGTGCGCTCGACATCGCCGGGAGGCTTCGGCGGCGCAGTGGCTGGCATCGGCGTCGAGGGCGCCGATGCGGTGGTCACCGGGTGTCGCCTGCGACGCTGCGCCGTGGTGGCCACCGGGGCCGATCGGGTGCGCATCGAGGACAACGAGCTCGTCGGTGGGGCGATCGTGGTGAGCCACGGCGAGGCCGCGACGGTCGGCCACAACCGCCAGGGGGGCGGTCGGTGGGGACCGGGCGTGAGCATCCTCCACAGCCCGGGGGCCACCGTGCACGACAACTCGATCCGCGACGACCTGGCCGGCGTCCGTGTGGTGGACAGCGAGGGGTGCGTGATCACCGCCAACGAGATCGCCGCCAGGTGGTGGGGTGTCCACCTCGACCGCAGCACCGACAGCAGCGCCGCCCACAACACGATCCGCACCACCATGCGGGCGGTGTGCATCACCGCCGGCGGGGGCCACCACGTCCTCGGCAACACGATCACCCGGTGCGACTCGGCGGTGCTGGTCGAGGCGGGCGCCGCGGACGTCTCGGTGCTCGACAACACGATCGTCGACTGCCGCCTCGACGTCGTGGTCCACCAGAGCCCGGCGCCCAGGACCGAGGCCAACCGAGTGCTGCGCCCCCGGCTCGTCGAACCGTGAGCCCGGCGCCCGGCGCCCGGGAGCTCGGGCACGGGGGACTACAGCTGTGAGGGGTCTGACGTGCTCGATGCGGTGGGGAGCCCCGGGCGGGGGTCACCCGAGCTCGGTGCGACGCCGTCGGCTGTCGGCCCGTCGGACGGGGACCGATCGCTCCGCTTGGCCGGGGCGGTGACGACGCCGTCCGCTGCGGCCCCGTCGGGCAGGGAGTGGTCGCTCCGCTTGGCCGGGGTGGTGGCGGTGGCGTCCGCCTCGAGCACGGTGATGCCGTGAGAGGTCGTGGTGCGGACCACGACGCCGTCTCGCTGGCAGGTGCGGTGGAGCTCGCCCTCGGGGTCGATCTGCTCGAGGCGCAGCGCCACGCCCTTGCAGGCGGCCACCAGGTGGTGGCCGCGCTCGTCGCGACTGACCTCGAGCTCGGTGGCCACCGGGTCGATGGCTGCAGCGAGTCGCTCGAGGGCCGGCGGAAGTCCGTCGGGGATCGGCACGACAGCCACCGTACCCACGGCCCCCTCGCGTCAGACCCCGCGGTCGGCGGGTTGATCGAGTCGGTGCCCGGCTTGCAGCCGTCAGCCCCCCTCGGTACCTTCTGCGCATCGCCCCTCTGGGCCCCCACGTCACCGGAGCTCCCGTGGCCGTGGTCTGTTGGTCTCCCAAGGGTGGGTCGGGCACGTCGGTCGTCGCCGCAGCCCTCGCCGCATCGACCCGCCCCAGCCTCCTCGTCGACCTCGCCGGGGACGCCGGAGCGGTGGTCGGGGTCGACGACGCCGGGCCAGGCATCGCCGGCTGGGTCGAGGCGGCGGCGGAGGCCCCGCCTGACGCCCTCGGGCGCCTCGAGGTGCCGGTCGCCGACGGGTTCGCCCTCCTCGTCGCCGGGCGCCACACCGTCGAGGGCCCCGAGGACGCCGGCCGCCTGCTGATGGGGCTCCTCGGCGTCGATCCGCGACATGTCGTGATCGACGCCGGCCGGGCCGAGAGCGAGATGAGTCGAGCGGTCGTGTTGTCGGCCACGCGGTCGCTGTGCGTCCTGCGGCCCTGCTACCCGGCGCTGCGGCGGGTCGCGACCTGCGGGCTGCCCGTCAACGAGATCGTTCTGGTCACCGAACCGGGCCGGGCCCTCGGACGTGGTGACGTCGAGGCCGCCACCCGGGCGCCCGTCGTCGCAGAGGTTCCCTGGGATCCGGCGATCGCCCGGTCCGTCGACGCCGCCACCCTCGTCTCGCGAACCCCCCGGGTGCTGCGCCGTTCGTTGGGTGCGCTGGTGCCCTCGTCGACGTCGTGACCGTCGTCGACGCGCTCGACCGCAGCGGGCCGGCGCCGGTGGCTGCGGTCGTCGAGGACGTCCACCGCCAGGTGGCGACGCTGGCCTCTGGCGGCGAGGGCACCGAGCCGGCGGCCGTGCGCCGCCTCGTCGTCGACCGACTGCCCTTGGCGCCGGCGGTGGCCGTCGACGAGATCGTCCGTCACGTGTTGGCCAGGATGGAGGGCCTCGGTCCGCTCGACCCGCTGCTCGCTGACCCCGCGGTCACCGACGTGTTGGTCAACGGGCCTGGGCCGGTGTGGGTCGAGCGCGCCGGGGTCCTCGAGCGCACCGACGTCGTCATCGACGCGCCCACCGCGGTGGCCCTCGTGCAACGGGCCCTCGGCCCCCTCGGCGCCCGTCTCGATCGGGCCAGCCCCATGGTGGACGCCCGCCTGGCCGACGGCACCCGCCTGCACGCCGTCTTGGCCCCGATCGCCGTCGACGGGCCCTACGTGTCGTTGCGTCGACCGTCACGGGCCACGCTGCCCGCCGACCGCTTCGCGACCCCCGAGGTCGCCGAGCTCGTCGAGGCGATGGTGACCGAGCGGCGGTGGAACCTCGTGGTCACGGGGGCCACCGGGGCTGGCAAGACCACGTTGCTGGCCGGGTTGGTGGCCGCCGTCGGTCCCACCGAACGGGTCGTGGTGCTCGAGGAGGCGACCGAGCTCGCCCTTGCCGGGCACCACCTCGTGCGCCTCGAGGCCCGACGACCCAACCTGGAAGGGGTCGGGGCGGTCAGCTTGCGGCGCCTGGTGCGAGAGGCGCTGCGCATGCGCCCCGACCGGCTGGTGGTGGGCGAGGTGCGTGGCCCCGAGGCCGCCGACCTCCTGCAGGCCCTGTCGACGGGGCACACCGGCTCGATGTCGACCCTGCACGCCAGCGGGCCCGCCGAGGCGCTGCGGCGCCTGGAGGCGCTGGTGCTGTCAGCGAGCGACGCCGCCCCCCACGAGGCGATCCGGGGGCAGGTGGGTTCGGCGGTGGACGCGGTGGTGCACCTGCGTCGCCGGGGGGTGCGTCGAGAGATCGCCGAGGTGGCCGAGGTCCCCGACGACGGAGATCCGACGGCTGTGCGGCCCCTGGTCATCGACGGTCGTGTCGTGGCCGACCCCGAGCGACCCGCCCGATGAGCGTCCTGGCCGCGCTCGCGGCGCTCGCGGTGACGGGCGTGGTCGTGACCGCAGCCGGGCCTCGCCTCGCAGGTGAGCACCGGGTCCGCCGGCGTGTCGCCACCCAGCCGGACGGCCCCGCCGTGCCGTCCCCACTGGGGGCCGCGGTGCGGACCCGCCTGGGCCGCCTCGGCCGCCGTCGCCATGACGAACAGGCCCTCGGGGCCGCCACCCTCGACGAGCTCGGCCGAGCCCTGCGCGGCGGCCACGCCATCTCGGGGGCGCTCGACCGCGCAGCTCGCACCGACGGCGTCCTGGCGAGCGGCTTCGCGTCGGTGGCTCGGGGGGTCGAGGCCGGGAGACCCCTCGACGACGCCCTCGCCGATCTCGCCGGCCGGATCTCCGCCGAGCCCGAGCTGGAAGGTGCCGTCGGGCTGGTTCGCTGCGCGCTGCGCCTCGGCGGCCCGCTCGCCGACGGCATCGACGCCGCCGCCCGTTCGTTGCGCGAGGAGCGGGCGCTTCGGGCCGAGGCGGTGGCCCAGGGATCCCAGGCGCGCGCCTCGGGGTGGCTCATCGCTGCGTTGCCCGTAGCGGTCCTGGCCGTCGGGATCCCGACCGTGCCCGGCGTCGGTTCGTTCCTGTTCGCCACGCCGGCTGGCCTCGCCGTCCTCGTCGGGGGCCTGGCCGCTGACGCCGCCGGCATCGTCTGGATGCAGCGCCTCACCGCGACGGCCACCCGATGATCGCCTGGGCCGTGGCGGCGGGGTGGGCGGCGGGGGTCGTCGTCCTCGGCGCCTGCCTCGCTGACCCCCCTCCCCGAACGCCGCCCCGGGCGGCGCCGTCCACGCCACCGGGTCCTCTTCGGCGGCGCATCCCGGCCCTGTTCGCCGTGGTCGTCATCGGGGTCGTCGGCGGGGTGCTCCCGGCGGTGGCGGCGCTGATCGTCCTCGTCGTCGCCCCGTGGTGGATCAGCGCCCGTCGAGAGGCCGCCCGTCAGCGTCGGGCCCGGGCCGCGCTGCCCGGCGCCCTCGAACTGGTGGCGCTCGGGCTGCGTGCCGGGTGCACGCCGGCCCACGCCCTGCTCGAGGCGTCCGAGCACGTCGATCCGGCCGTGGGCGAGCCGCTGCGCAGCAGCGGCGACCTGCTGGCCAGGGGACGCCCGGCGCGCGAGGCGCTCGGGGCGTTCGAGTCGACCTGGGGCGATGTCGCCGGCCGGCTGGTCGACGTCCTCGACTCGGCCACCGAGCTCGGGGTGGGTGTGGCTGATGCCATCCGCCAACTGGCCGCAGAAACCCGCGATGACCGCCGCCGGACCGTCGAGGCACGGGTGCGACGCCTGCCGGTGCTGCTCCTCGGTCCGCTCGTCGTGTGCATCCTCCCCGCCTTCGTCCTGCTCGTCGTCGTCCCCTTCGTGGTGAGCGGCCTCGCCGCCCTCCCGCTGGCCGGCCCGCCGTGACCGGCTGACTGCCCGCGCGCGCACAGATCCCACCTCCCCCACCGCCACGACGGAGAACATCGTGAACCAGCTCATCGACCACCTCACCCGCCTGTGGGTGCTGGCCACCGTGCGTGTCCAGCCCGATGACACCGGCCAGACGACCGCCGAGTACACCCTGGTGCTCGTGGCGGTCGCCGCCGTCGTCGGGCTGTTCCTCGCCTGGGCCAGCGGCGGAGCCATGACGGGTCTGTTCGACGCGGTCCTCGACCGGGTCCGAGGAGCGGTGTGAGGCTGGCGACCACCGGTCGGCCGCGCCGCCGGGCCGGCGGCGACGACGGTCAGGCCCTCGTCGAGACGGTGCTCTCGCTGGGGGTCATCGTGTTGGTCATGCTGGCCGTCGTGCAGGTCGGCCTGGTGGTCGCCGACCAGGTCTTGGTGGTCCAGGCCGCCCGTGAGGGCGCTCGGGCCGCAGCCGTGGGTGAGGACCCCGGGGGGGCCGCCGCAGCCGCCACGGGGCTCGACTCGTCCCGCCTCGACGTCGATCGTCGGGGCGGGGCCACCCCCGGTGACCAGGTCGCTGTGGTGGTGCGGTACCGCTCGCCGACCGACCTGCCCCTGGTCGGCCCGCTCATCGACGACGTCGACCTGAGCGCCAGGGTGGTGATGCGCGTCGAGGGATGAGCCGGCGGGCGTCCCGACCAGCCCGCCGGGCGCGCTCGGCCGCGCTTGAACCGCCCTGCGCCGCGCCCGTACCCTGCCCCTGGCGCGCCCAGGGTGCGCCCCCGGTCGCCTCGTCGTTCCGGGTCGCGACCTCGGGTCTCCCCGAGGAGAGGAAGGTCACGTGGCCGCCGTTCCATATCTGGCGCTCATCGCGTCCGCCGGGGCGCTCGCTCTCGCCTACTACTTCGCCCAGGTGGTCATGGCGGCCGACGAGGGCACCGACCTCATGAAGGAGATCGGCGAGGCGATCCGCGAGGGTGCCATGGCCTTCCTCCGGCGGGAGTACCAGTGGGTGGGCGTCTTCGTGGCGGCCATGTTCGTGCTCTTGCTGGTCGTGCCGATCGAGGGCCGGCCCTGGGCGTCCATCGCCTACCTGATGGGCGCGGTGCTGTCGTCGATCGCGGGCTTCGTCGGCATGCGCATCGCCACCGCTGCCAACACCCGCACCGCCAACGCAGCGCGCCAGGGCGCAGCGGCCGCCCTGCCGCTGGCCTTCAAGGGCGGGGCGGTCATGGGCTTCGCCGTGGCCGGCCTGGCCCTGCTCGGCATCTCGTTGAACTACCTGCTGTGGGTCACCTGGCTCGAGGTCGACGACGCCTTCCAGGTCATCGCGGCGTTCGGTCTCGGGGCCTCCTCGATCGCCCTGTTCGCCCGCATCGGCGGTGGCATCTACACCAAGGCCGCCGACGTCGGCGGCGACCTCGTCGGCAAGGTCGAGGCCGGCATCCCCGAGGACGACCCCCGCAACCCGGCCACGATCGCCGATGCGGTGGGTGACAACGTCGGTGACGTCGCCGGGATGGGCGCCGACCTGTTCGAGTCCTACGCCGGGTCGATCGTGGCACCGATCGTGCTGGTCTCCCTGCTGTTCCCCGGCGCCTTCCTCGTCGACGGCGAGCTGCAGTCCTTCGGCGACCTCGAGTCGCTGCTGCTGTTCCCCGTGCTGATCGGGGCGCTCGGCATGATCGCCTCGATCGTCGGCGCGCTCATGACCCGGGGGCGTTCAGGCGCCTCGCTGTCGGCCCAGCTGCACCAGGGCCAGTACATCGCCATGGCGCTCACGGTCGTGTTCGCCATCCTCGCGGCCCTGTGGCTGTTCAACGACGTCGAGGGCATCGACAGCCCGTTCTTCTTGGCCCTCACCATCATCACCGGCCTGATCGGTGGCTGGGCGATCGGCTTCACCTCCGAGTACTTCACCTCTGACCACTACGGCCCGGTCAAAGACATCGCCGACCAGGCTGAGACCGGTCCGGCCACGGTCACCATCGCCGGCATCGCCCAGGGCAAGCTCTCGACCCTGCCGGCGGTGGCACTCGTCGTGTTGATGATCGGTCTGTCGTACTGGTTCGGACAGCAAGCCTTCGTCCCAGAGCTCGAGAGCTTGGAGGTCGGGCTGTACGGGGTGGCGCTGGCCGCCATCGGCATGTTGTCGATCACCGGGGTGATCGTGGCCGTGGACGCCTACGGACCCATCGCCGACAACGCCGGTGGCATCGCCGAGATGGCCGAGCTGCCGCCCGAGGTGCGTGAGGTCACCGACAGCCTGGATTCGCTCGGCAACACCACCGCCGCCATCGCCAAGGGCTTCGCCGTCGGCTCGGCCGCGGTGACCGCCCTGGCGCTGTTCAAGTCGTTCAGCCTGACCGCCGGACAAGAGGTCAGCCTCGACATCAACGACACCGCGGTGACCATCGGGTTGTTCCTCGGGGCGATGACGCCCTTCGTCTTCGCCGCTCTCACCATGCAGTCGGTGGGACGGGCCGCCCAGCAGATGATCGTCGAGGTGCGCCGCCAGTTCGCCGAGATCGACGGGTTGCGTGAAGGTCGCGTCGGCGTCAAGCCCGACTCGGCTCGCTGCGTCGACATCTCGACCCAGGCCGCGCTGAAGGAGATGGTCCTGCCGGGCGCCCTGGCGGTCATCTTGCCGCTCGTCATCGGCTTCATCAACGTCAACACCCTCGGCGGCTTCCTCGCCGGCGCGGTCGTCACCGGCTTCATGATCGCCATCTACATGGCCAACGCCGGCGGCGCCTGGGACAACGCCAAGAAGTACATCGAGGCCGGTGCCCACGGCGGCAAGGGGTCCGAGGCCCACAGGGCGGCGGTGGTCGGCGACACGATCGGCGACCCGTTCAAGGACACCTCCGGCCCGGCGATGAACATCCTCATCAAGGTGATGACCATCGTCTCGCTGGTCTTCGTCCCCGCCTTCATCTGAGGTCGAAGGCGTCGAAGGTCAGCGGGCCATGCCGTAGAACTCGGCGTTGGGCTGCAGGGCGGTCAGGTCGGCCATGCGGTTCGACAGGGCGAACAGCGAGGCGATGGCGCCGATGTCCCAGATGTCATCGTCGTCGAAGCCGTGGCGCCGAAGTTCGTCCAGATCGTCGTCGGTGATCGACGCCGACTCGGTGGCCACCAGCACGGCGAAGTCCAACATCGCCACGTGGCGCTCGTCGAGGCCGGCCTTGTGGTGGTTGATCGCCACCCGATCGGCGATGAGCGGGTCCTTGGCCCGGATGCGCAGGATGGCCCCGTGAGCGACCACGCAGTAGAGGCAGTCGTTGGCCGCTGAGGTGGCGACCACGATCATCTCCTTCTCCGCGGCCGTCAGTGTGCTGGGGCCGTCCATCACGGCGTCGTGGTAGGCCATGAAGGCCCGCAGCTCCGCCGGCCGGGCCGCCATCGCCGCGAAGACGTTGGGGACGAAGCCGGTCTTGGCGGCGATGGCCTCGATCCGTTCTCGCAGGTCATCGGGCAGCTCGGTCAGCGGCGGGACGCCGAAGCGGCTGATGGGGGGGTCGTCGGCCATGCCGGCAACGTAGCGGCGCCACCGCCGCTCGTCCCCGGGGTCGCTGCGGGCTCGGCGCGGCGACCGCCCGCACCGGGGGCCTGTGGGTGGGCGGGTACCGTCAGGCGCCGTGGTCCAGCGCGGCATCGCCCAGTTCGCCCGAGGCTTCTGCATGGGCTCGGCCGACATCGTGCCGGGCGTCTCGGGGGGCACGATCGCCCTGGTGCTCGGCATCTACGAACGTCTCGTCGCCAACGTCCACGGCGGCGCCAAGGTGCTCGGCCAGCTCGTGCGCTTCGACGGGCGGGCGGCACGGGCAGCGCTGCGCCAGGTCGAGTGGACGTGGCTGATCCCGCTGGCCGCCGGGCTGGCGACGGCGGTCGTGGTGCTCACCTCGGTCCTCGAGCACCAGCTGGAGGAACGTCCAGAGGTGATGTCGGCGGTGTTCTTCGGACTGGTCGCGGCGTCGATCGTGGTGGCGTGGGACAGCCTCGCCAACCGCGACGGCACGCGGCTGGTGCTGCTGGTGACGGTCGCAGCGGTGTCGTTCGTGGTGCTCGGCCTGAAAGGCGACGAGATCGCCGAACCGGCCGCCTGGTACCTCGTCGCCGCCGGCGCTGTCGCCCTGTGCGCCGCCATCCTGCCGGGGGTGTCGGGGTCCTTCGTGCTGGTCATGCTCGGGCTCTACGAGGTCGTCATCGATGCGGTCAACGATCGCGACCTCGGCGTGCTCGCCCTCGTCGGCCTCGGCGGCGTCGTCGGTCTGGCCCTGTTCTCGTCGCTGTTGAACCGGTTGCTGCGCGACCACCACGACACCGTCATCGCCGCCCTCATCGGCATCATGCTGGGCTCGTTGCGCATCCTGTGGCCATGGCCAGCCGCCCCCGGTGGGGGCATCGACGAGTCCTCTCTTGGGGCCCCCGAGGCGGCTACCGCCATCCCGGCGGTGCTCGCCGCCGTGGCAGCGGGGGTCGTCGTGGTGGCCCTGGCCCGGTGGTCGCGCTCGCCGAGCCCGGCCGGCGCTCGCCCGGGCGCACCGAGCGCCCGCTGATCTGGTCGTCGCCGCCGGGGCGTTGCGGTGGAGCCGGGGCCCCGCTGTGGTAGTCCTCATCATCCGGGGCGTTCGTACGGCGACCAGCCCCGTCGCCCCCGTCCGCTGACTCCCGGAGGGTCGTGGCCACCTCGCTCGTCATCGTCGAATCGCCCACCAAGGCGCGCAAGATCGCCGAGTACCTGGGCGACGGCTTCGTCGTGGAGTCCTCGGTGGGCCACGTGCGCGACCTGCCGCGGGGTGCTGAGGACGTGCCGGCGGCGTTCAAGGGCGAGCCGTGGGCGCGCCTCGGCGTCGACGTCGACAACGACTTCAAGCCGCTGTACGTGGTCACCGGCCGGGCCCGTGACCAGGTCAAGCGCCTGCGCCGGCTGCTCGATGACGCCGACGAGCTGTTGCTCGCCACCGACGAGGACCGTGAGGGCGAGGCGATCGCCTGGCACCTGCTCGAGGTCTTGAACCCCCGGGTGCCGGTCAAGCGGATGGTGTTCCACGAGATCACCCAGAAGGCGATCCGCGACGCGGTGGCCTCGCCTCGTGAGCTCGACCGGCGCCTCGTCGACGCCCAGGAGGCCCGGCGCATCCTCGATCGCCTCTACGGCTACGAGGTCTCCCCGGTCCTGTGGAAGAAGGTGATGCCCCGGTTGTCCGCCGGCCGGGTCCAAAGCGTGGCCGTACGCCTCGTGGTCGAGCGCGAACGCGAGCGCATGGCCTTCGTGCGGGCCGGGTACTGGGACGTGACCGGCACGTTCACCGGGGCCTCTGGGGGCGAGGCGTTCGACGCCACCATGGTCGCCCTCGACGGCTCCCGGGTGGCTACGGGGCGTGACTTCGACGCCACCGGACAGGCCACCGACGGGGCGGTCGTGCTCGACGAGGCCCGGGCCGGGGCGCTGGTCGAGGGTCTCGGCGACGCCACCCTCACCGTCACCGCTCGGGAGTCCCGGCCCTACCGTCGCCGTCCTGCCGCACCGTTCATGACCTCGACGCTGCAACAGGAGGCCGGGCGCAAGCTGGGCTTCAGCTCGGGCCGCACGATGCGCGCCGCCCAGCGGCTGTACGAGAACGGCCACATCACCTACATGCGCACCGACTCCACGACGCTGTCCGCCGACGCCCTGAGCGCCGCCCGAGACCTCATCCGCGAGCGCTTCGGCGCCCGACGCCTGCCGTCTGAGCCCCGCGCCTACGTCCGCAAGGTCAAGAACGCCCAGGAGGCCCACGAGGCGATCCGCCCCTCGGGCGATCGCTTCGCCCCCCCCGAGCAGGTGGCCGCTGACGTCGGCGCCGACGAGTCCCGCGTCTACGAGCTGATCTGGCAGCGGACGGTGGCGTCCCAGATGATCGACGTCACCGGCGAGACGGTGACCCTGCGCATGGAGGCCACGACCCCCGCCGGCGAGCGCGCCGAGTTCGCCACCTCGGGCACCGTGATCACCGAGCCGGGCTTCCGCCTCGCCTACGTCGAGGAGGCCGACGGCGGCGCCGATCGCGAGCAGGTGCTGCCCCCCCTCGTCGAGGGCGACCGCGTCGACGTCGCCTCCCTCGCCGCCGGCGGGCACGAGACCAGCCCCCCGGCCCGCTTCAACGAGGCCTCGCTGGTGCGTCGCCTCGAGGAGCTCGGGGTCGGCCGCCCCTCGACCTACGCCTCGATCATCGAGACGATCCAGAGCCGCGGCTACGTGTGGAAGCGGGGCAACGCTCTGGTGCCGGCCTTCACCGCCTTCGCCACGATCCGCCTCTTGGAGGAGCACTTCCCCGATCTGGTCGACTACGCCTTCACCGCCCGCATGGAGGACGACCTCGACCTCATCGCCGGCGGCGACCAGGAACCGACGCCGTGGCTCGACCGCTTCTACTTCGGTGACGCCCGGGCACGAGCCGAGGGGGGCACCGGTCACGAGGCGCTCGGGCTGAAGGAGCTCGTGTCGGACCTCGGCGACATCGACGCCCGCCAGATCAACTCGATCCCCCTCGGCGTGGACGCCGAGGGCGTCGGGGTGACCGCCCGGGTCGGGCGCTACGGGCCCTACGTCGAGCGGGGGGAGGATCGTGCGTCGATCCCCGAGGACCTCCCGCCCGACGAGCTGACCCTCGACCAGGCCATGGAGCTGCTCGCCGCGCCCTCCGACGACCGGGTGCTCGGCGTCGACCCCGACAGCGGTCTCGACGTGATCGTGCGGGCCGGCCGCTTCGGGCCCTTCGTGCAGCTGGGTCGACCCGAGGAGCTCGGTGACGTCAAGCCGGCGACGGCCTCGCTGCTGTCGTCGATGGACCCCGTGACGATCGGCCTCGAAGACGCCGTGCGACTGCTGTCGCTGCCCCGGGTGGTGGGCGTCGACCCCAGCGACGGCGAACAGATCCAGGCCCTCAACGGTCGCTACGGGCCGTACCTCAAGAAGGGCACCGACAGCCGCAGCCTGGAGACCGAGGAGCAGCTGTTCACCGTCGATCTCACCCAGGCGCTGGCGCTGTTCGCCGAGCCGAAGCGGCGCCGGGGCCAGGCGCCGGCCCGTCCGCCACTCGCCGAGCTGGGCGAGGACCCCGTCAGCGGGGGCGCCATGGTGGTCAAGGACGGCCGCTTCGGGCCCTACGTGACCGACGGGGTGGTCAACGCCAGCCTGCGCAAGGGCGACGATCCGACGTCGCTGGCCGCCGAGCGGGCGTCAGAGCTGCTCGAGATGCGACGCCAGAAGCTCAAAGACGACGGCAAGTGGCCGCCGGCTGCGGCCAACAAGCGAGGGGCGAAGAAGGCCAGCGCCAAGAAGGCCGGCGCCAAGAAGGCCGGCGCCAAGAAGGCGGCAGCGAAGAAGGCCAGCGCCAAGAAGGCCAGCGCCAAGAAGGCCAGCGCCAAGAAGGCCAGCGCCAAGAAGGCCAGCGCCAAGAAGGCCGGCGCCGAGAAGGCCGGCGCCGACGGGGCGGGAACGAGCACGACCTCGGCGTCGACGTCGGGCGACGGCGACGGATGAGGGGCCGCCTCGTCGTCGTGGAGGGGTACGACGCCAGCGGCAAGACGACCCAGGTCGCCCGGCTGGGCGAGGCGCTCGACGCCCTCGTCACTCGCGAACCCGGTGACACCCGCCTCGGCGCCCAGCTGCGACAGATCCTCCTCGACGGCGATGATCTCGACGCCCGGGCCGAGGCGCTGCTGTTCGCAGCGGACCGGGCCCAACACGTCGCCGAGGTCATCGCTCCCGCGCTCGACGCCGGTCGCCACGTGGTCAGTGACCGCTACGTCGACTCGTCGGTCGCCTACCAGGGCTACGGCCGGGGCCTGGTCCCCGACGAGATCCGGCGGCTCTCGGAGTGGGCGTCAGCGGGGCTGTCGCCTGACCTGGTCATCCTCTTGGACGTGCCGCTCGCCGTCGCCCGGGAGCGCATGGCCGGGGGGCGTGATCGCATCGAGCGGGAGGTGGCCACGACCGGGGAGCGCGTCCGTGCCGCCTTCGTCGAGATGGCCGCCCGAGCGCCCGAGCGGTGGGTGGTGCTCGACGCCACCGCTCCCGCCGACGACGTCGCCGACGCCGCTCGCCGTGTCGTCGAAGAGCGGCTCGGGATCTGACGGCGCCACGGCCCCGGCCCGGCCGGCCCCGTCCACTACCCCATCCCCGTCCCCGGTCGAGTCGGTAGCGTCGACGGTCGTGCCGGGCGCTGACGCATCGGGTGCAGCTGTGGCGGACGAGGCCCGGCCGAGCGACGGGTGGTCTGCGGTCTGGGGCCAGGACGCAGCCGTCGAGGCGCTGCGGGCGGCGGCCCTCGACCCGGTGCACGCCTACCTGATCGTCGGGCCTGCAGGCTCAGGCGGTCGGCGCCTCGCCGACGCCTTCGCTGCTGAGGTGCTCGCCGACGGGGCCGCCGACCCGGCCAGGGCGCGCCGCCTGGTCGGTTCGGGGGAGCACCCCGATCTGGTGGTGGTCGAGCGGTCCGGCCCGGCGATCACCGCTGACATGGCCCGTGACCTGCGCCGCCTGGCGGCCCGTCCGCCCGTCGAGTCACCCCGCAAGGTCATCATCGCCACCGACTTCCACCTGGTGCGCGAGGCGGGACCCATCTTGTTGAAGACGCTGGAGGAGCCCAGTCCCTCGACGGTGTTCGTGCTGCTCGCCGACGACGTGCCCGCCGATCTGGTGACGATCGCCTCGAGGTGCGTGCGCATCGAGCTCGGTCCGGTGCGCACCGAGGTGCTGGAGGAGGCGCTGGCGGCCCAGGGCGTCGAACCCGGGCGGGCCTCGGCCCTGGCTGCGATGGCCGCCGGGGACGTCGACCGTGCCCTGCTGCTCGCCGGTGATCCCGGCGCCGCCCAGCGCCACGAGGTCTGGCGTTCGGTGCCCGATCGCCTGGACGGCACCGGCGCCAGCGCCCTGGGCCTGGTCGACGAGCTCCTCGCTGCCGTCGACGGCATCTCGGTGCCGGTGCGCGCCACCCACGCCGCTGAACTGCAGGTCTGGCGCGCCCAACGTGAGCGGGCCGGCCTGTCGACGACGGTGCCCAAGGACATGACCGACCGCCACCGGCGCGAGGAGCGCCGCGCCAGGGCCGACGAGCTGCAGGCCGGTCTGGCGGCCCTGGCCGGACGGTTGCGCGAGGCGATGGGCGAGGGAACCGCTGGGGCCGGTGAACAGACTGCCGAGGGGCTGACGAGGGTCGGTGCGGCCAGGGACGCACTGGTTCGCAACCCCAACGAGCGGCTGCTGCTGACCGACCTGCTGCTGGGCCTGGCCTGAGGGGTCGCCGTCGCTGCGTCGTGGACCCGGGGGAGCCCGTGGTGGGGATCGAACCCACGGCCTGCCGCTTACGAGGCGGCTGCTCTTCCACTGAGCTACACGGGCGACGGGCGGAGCCGAGGGTACCGACGTCGACCACCGCGACGCCACGTGTCAGCCGATGCCGGCTCCGAAGTCGGCCAGGACCGCATCGGCGCCGGCGTCGAGGCCGAGCACGGCCGCACCGCCGTCGGTGGTCCACGGGTACACGGGCAGCTCGGTCACCGCTGGGGCCTGGCCCCTCAGATCGAGGCCCAGGCCGGCGACCTCGGTCATGGCGAGCTGGTCGTCGACCACGACGCCGTCAGACAGCGCAGAGAGCGTCCGCGCCATCGTGACCGGGTTGCGGGTGGCGGCCACCTGGTCCAAGACGGCGGTCAGGAAGCGCTGCTGGCGGACGCCACGCCCGATGTCACCGGTGGGGTCGACCCTGGGCGCCCCGTCGACGGTCTCGGTGTAGTTGCGCGAGCGCACGTAGGCGAGGGCCTGGGAGCCGTCGAGGCGGACCGGCCCACCGGTCGGCACGGCGAGACCCGAGGCGGGGTCGCTGGCCGGGTGCTCGAACTCCACGACCACGCCCCCGAGGGCGTCGACGACCTGGCCGAAGTGGGCGAGGTCGACCTCGAGGTAGTGGTGCACGGGCAGGCCGAGCCCGCTCTGCACGGTGGCGACCAGGCGCTCGGGCCCTCCGGCGTAGGCGGTGTTGAGGCGCTGGGAGGTCCCCGTGCCGGCGATCGGGAGCCACAGGTCCCGGGGCAGGGACAAGAACCTCGAGCCCTGGTCGTCGAGGCGCAGCACCATCACGGTGTCGGCCCGCTCGCCGTCGACCTGGTCGCCGATGAGCGCGCCCGCCAAGGGGTCGTCGGCTCCGATGCCCTCGCGCGAATCGGTGCCCACCAGCAGCAGGTTCGTGGCGTCGCCGCCGTCGTCGAGCACGCCGGAGAGCGCGACCCGGTCGACGTCGTCCCACGTCCACCAGGTCCAGGCCGCCGCCCCGGCGAGGACGAGGCCGAGGACGCAGAGCGTGGCGAGGACGACCCGGGGCCGACGTCGCTCGCCGGAGCGGCGACCCCTCGACCCGTGGGCAGGATGGGGCGTAAGGTGGTCGGGCGGTCCGATGCGATCGGCCCCGCCGTCCCGGCCGTCGGGCTCGTCGCGGGGCCGGCGGATCTCCTGGTCGAGGGCGCGCCCGGGGGCGGGGGGGCGTGGGGGCCCGGGGGCCGGGCCGGGCAGGGCACCGGCGGCGCGCCAGAAGTCCTCGTCGTACGCGCCCGGGTCGGGGTGGCGGGCGCCGGGGGAGGACCGCTGGGTCACCGTGCTCCTGGGCGGGTCAGACGCGACGTGTCGAGACGGTGCCGCAACGTAGCGGCCCCAGCGTCCCCGGAGGTGTCACAGGGCGACTTGTAGGGTGACCCCGTGGCGGACCAGGCCGACTTCGTCGAGCTGACAGCAGACCTCGCCGGCCCCCTGCTCGCCGCCGCCCGGCGCATGACGCAGAGCACCGCTGACGCCGAGGACCTCACCCAGGAGACCTACCTGCGGGCCTACCGGGGCTTCGGGGGCTTCAGCGAGGGCACCAACCTCAAGGCGTGGATGTTTCGCATCCTCACCAACGCCTACATCAACCGGTACCGGGCCGCCCAACGCCGCGTCGACGAGACCGAGCTCGACGAGGGCGAGGACTTCTACCTCTTCCGACGTCTCGGCGGGCTCGAGGCCGCAGCTGCGGGTCGCAGCGCCGAGGACGAGGTCATGGCGCTGTTCACCGAGAGCGAGGTGACCGAGGCCGTGGAGGCCCTTCCCGAGCAGTACCGGATGGCGGTGCTGCTCGCTGACGTCGAGGGCTTCGCCTACAAGGAGATCGCCGAGATCCTCGACATCCCGATCGGCACGGTGATGAGCCGTCTGCATCGCGGAAGAAGGAGGCTGCAGGAGCGGTTGTACGACTTCGCCCAACGTCGCGGCCTCGCTGCGCCCCGGGAGATCGACGAACCCACCGACACGGGAGCCGGCATCGCCGATGGCTGATCACGACTGCGATGCGGTCCTGGCGAGCGTCCACGAGCTGCTCGAGGGCGAGCTCGGTCCCGGCCGCCGGCGTGAGCTCGCCGGACGTCTGTCCGAGTGCGGCCACTGCCTCGAGGCCATCGAGTTCGAAGTCGAGCTGAAGCTGGCCGTGCAGGCCTCGTGCCGGGAGGACCTGCCGCCCGGCATGCTCGACCGGTTGCGGGCGGTGCTGGCTGCCGAGCGGCCCGGCAGCGAGCCGGGCCGACCCGACTCGTGGGCCCTGTGAGCCCCGTCCTAGAGTGGCGCCATGGAGCTGATGCTCGCGTCCCGGGTCTGGCACGCATGGTTGGCCTTCCCCCTGTTCCTGTTGGCCGTGCTGATGGTGGTCGGGTTGGTCGTGGGATACCTGATGAAGGTCGTGGCCCCGCGGTACCCCCGCTCCTCCCAGCGTCGCTGAGCCGTTGAGCGCCCCGGTCGACTGGGCCCTCGCCCGACGGGTCGCCGCTGCTGCCGCCGGCTCCGAGCCCTTCAGCCGCAGCTACCACTACGACCGCGTGATCCGTGACTTCGATGAGGTGACCGAGCTCGCCGCCGAGCTCGTGGCCACCGAGACCGGTCTTCGGCCCCCCACCCCGGCCCGGGCCAGGGTGATCGACCGGCCCGAGTGGGTGGACGTCAACGTGGCGGCGTTCCAGCGCCTGCTCGTTCCGCTCACCGATCGCCTCGGCGAGCAGCTCGACGGGTCGTTCGCCGCTCCGATCGCCCGGCGCATCGCCGGTGCCGAGGTCGGCCTGGCGCTCGGCTGGATGTCCAAGCGCGTCCTCGGCCAGTACGACCTGCTCGTCGTCGACGACGACGACCATGGCGACGTCGTCTACTACGTCGGCCCCAACGTGGTGGCCCTCGAGCGTAGGTGGGGGTTCCCGCCCCGGGAGTTCCGGCTGTGGCTGGCCCTCCACGAGCTCACCCACCGCGCCCAGTTCACCGGCGTGCCGTGGATGCGGGCCCACTTCGTCGGTCTCGTCACCGACCTCGTCGGTGACGTCGACCCCGACCCCGATCGCTTCGTCGCCGGCCTGCGCCGGCTCGTGAGCGAACGCCGCGCCGGCCGCGATCCCCTCGCTGAGGGCGGGTTGTCGGCGGTGTTCGCCACCCCGGCCCAGCGAGCCCACCTCGAGCGCATCGGCGGGATGATGAGCTTGCTCGAGGGTCACGGCGACGTGACGATGACCAGAGCCGGGGGCGATCTGGTCCCGAGCGCCGAACGCTTCCACCGGGTGCTGAGCGAGCGGCGACGTGACGTGGGTCGCCGCACCCGGCTCCTGCAACGCCTCATCGGGCTCGAGGCCAAGCTCGCCCAGTACGAACAGGGCGAGCGGTTCCTCGCCGACATCGAAGACGCCGGCGGGCCTCGCGTCGTCGACCACGCGTGGGAGCGGCCTGAGCACCTGCCGACGATGGCGGAGATCAGAGAACCTCGTCGCTGGCTCGAGCGGGTCGTGCAACCGGCAGCGGCTGCGTCCTGAGCGTCCCCACCACCACCACCGCCGCCGCCGCCGCCAGCGCCGACGTCGTCGAGCCCTGTGCGACCGGCGAGGTGGCCCAGCGGCTCGCCCGTCAGCACCTGCCGCCGGTGGGGGCCGAGGTGGCAGCGTTGCTCGCCCGCTGCACGTTCGGTCCACCGGGCACCGAGCTGCGCTGCGCGGTGTCAGGTGGTCCCGACTCGTCAGCGATGCTGGCGCTGGCGACGGCAGCGGGGTGTCGACCGACGGCCTGGCACGTCGACCACGGGCTGCGGGCCGGCTCCGAGCGCGACGCCGAGGTCGTCGCCGCAGCCGCTGACCGCCTCGGGGTGACCGCCCGGTCGGTGCGAGCCCCCGTGGCGCCGGGTCCCAACCTCGAGGCGCGGGCGCGCCAGGCCCGGGCCGAGGCCCTCGGCGCCGACGTGGTGACGGGTCACACCATGGACGACGCGGCCGAGACCGTGCTGTTGAACCTGCTGCGGGGCACCGGCGCCGATGGGCTGCGGGGACCTGACCCACGGCGTCGGCCCATCCTCGGCCTGCGCCGTCGTGAGACCCGGGACCTGTGCCGGTCACTCGGTCTGGGGACCGTCGATGACCCGTCCAACGCCGACCCGGTTCATCGCCGCAACCGGGTCCGCCACGAGGTCCTGCCGCTGCTCGATGACGTCGCCGACCGTGACGTGGCGGCGGTCATCGCCCGCCAGTGCGCCCTGCACGCCGAGGAGGTGTCCTTGCTCGACGAGCTGGCGGCGGCGATCGACCCGACCGATGTCGCCGCCTTGCGGGCTGCGCCGCGGCCCCTGGCCCGCCGGGCGCTGCGCCGGTGGCTGCGCACCCGCCACCCCCCGTCGAGCGCAGACGTCGAACGAGTGCTCGGCGTCGTCGACGGCGAGGCGATCGCGACCCAGGTGACAGGTCGCCGCATCGCCCGTCACCAGGGAACACTGCAGATCAGCTAGCGTGAGCGTCCCCTGGCCGAGCGGCGGGATCGGCGGTCGTGAGCGAGGGAGGATCGGTGTCGTTGCGAGGGAAGTGGGCCGAGGGGATCGTCCCACGCAACTTCTCGTGGGTCATCAAGGATTCGCTCGCGGTGTGCGAACGGCCCGGGGGATATGGCGTCAACCACCGCCGGGTCCGACGGATGGAAGAGATCATCTGGCTCCGCCAGCAGGGCTTCGATGTCGTCGTGTCGCTCATCCCGGCCCCGCACAACCTGCACAACTACGACGAGCTCGACGTCGCCTGGCGCCACCGGCCCTTCGGGGTCAACGAGCCGCTCGTCCCCTTCCTCGGCTCGTTCTACGCCGAGCTGGCCGGGTTGGTCGGCGCAGGGCAGCGGATCGTCGTGCACGGCGAGGAGGTCGGTGATCGCGTCGGTGGGCTGCTCGTCGGGTACGTGCTGTGGACCGGGCTGGTGACAGAACCCCCCCAGGCGGTGTCGATCGTCGAGCGCATCCTCGGTCGCCAGATCGGGCCCCAGGGACGCGAGATCGTGACCGTCGCCGAGCGTCTCGCTGCCGAGCGCGCCGAGGCGTGAGCCGACGGGCTGCACCCGCCCCGAGGTCGACGTGGCCTTGAGGCCGGTGAGCCGCATCACCGATCTGCGAGCCCTGCTCGACGTCGAGAGGTGCCGGCCGCGAGACACCGACGTCGGGTCCGGGCGGCGTCGCATCGGCTTCGTGCCCACGATGGGCGCCCTGCACGATGGCCACCTCTCACTGGTGGGCCGCGCCGGCGAGGAGGCCGAGCTGGTCGTCGTGTCGATCTTCGTCAACCCCTTGCAGTTCGCTCCCGGAGAAGACCTCGACGCCTACCCACGCCAGCTCGAGGCCGACCTCTCCCGATGCGAGGCCGCCGGTGCTGACGTCGTGTTCGCCCCCGATGTCACCGAGATGTACCCGGGCGGGCCGCCGCGCACGACGGTCTCGGTCGGTGGGGCGTCGGCACGCTTCGAGGGGGCCGCCCGGCCCACCCACTTCGCCGGCGTGGCCACCGTGGTGACCAAGCTGTTGTCGATCGTCGGGGCGTGCCGGGCCGTCTTCGGCGAGAAGGACTACCAGCAGCTCGTCGTGGTCCGGCGTCTCGTGGCCGATCTCTCGCTGCCGGTCGAGGTGGTGGGAGCCCCGACGGTGCGAGAGCCCGACGGGTTGGCGATGTCGAGCCGCAACGTCCACCTCGATCCTGCCCACCGCGCCGCCGCTCCGGTCCTGCACGAGGCGTTGGTGCGCGGCCGCGAGCTCGTGGTGGCCGGCGAGTGCGACCGGGTGGCGGTCGAGGCCGCCATGGCCGAGCTGATCGATGCCGAGCCCCTCGTTGGCCTCGACTACGTCGCCGTCGTCGACGCCGACACCCTCGAGACGCCGGCGGCGATGACCGGTCGGTTGCGTCTGCTGGGGGCGATGCGTTGTGGGGCCACGCGCCTGCTGGACAACATCGGGGTGTCGGCTCGATGAGCGACGAGCTCGATCTGTTGATCGTCGGGTCGGGCGTGGCGGGGCTGTCGGCGGCCGTGCGGGCGGCCGAGCGCCACGACCTGCGCGTCGGGGTGTTGACCAAGGGCGAGCTCGACCAGACCGCCACCCGCTGGGCCCAGGGCGGGGTGGCCGCGGTGCTGCGCTCTGACCCTGACTCGACCGACCTGCACCTGGCCGACACGCTGCGAGCCGGGGCCGACCTGTGCGACGAGGACGCCGTGCGGGTGCTCGTCGACGAGGGACCCCGGCGGGTCACCGAGCTGGTGGCGCTCGGGGCGGTGTTCGACGTCGGCCCCGACGGCGACTACGTGCTGGCCCGAGAGGGCGGGCACTCCCTGCCCCGCATCCTCTCCGCAGGCGGCGCCGCCACCGGGGTCGAGGTCGAGCGGGCTCTGGTCGAGGCCGCCCGGGCGTCGGCCACGGCCCTGTTCGAGCGCACCTTCGCCGCAGAGGTGCTGCTCGACGGACGCGAGTGCGCCGGCGTGCGCGCCGTGGGCGACGACGGCACGGTGCGCGACGTGGCCGCCCGCCACGTGCTGCTCGCCGCGGGGGGCGCGGGCCAGATGTTCGCGGTCACCACCAACCCGGCGGTCGCCACCGGTGACGGGATGGCGATGGCGGCCCGGGCCGGCGCCGCGCTGGCCGATCTCGAGTTCGTGCAGTTCCACCCGACGGCCCTCTACGTCCCCGAGAGCCCCCGCCCCCTCATGTCCGAGGCGCTGAGGGGGCACGGGGCCCTGCTGCGCGACGCTCGGGGCGAGCGCTTCGTCGACGAGCTGGCGGCGCGCGACCACGTCGCCCGGGCGATCACCGCCGCCATCGCCGACCAGGACCTGCCCCACGTCTGGCTCGACCTGACCCCGGTCGATGGCTTCGGCGAGCGCTTCCCCACGCTGCGAGCCGAGCTCGTCCGTGCCGGCATCGACCCCGATCGCGGGGAGTGGGTGCCGGTCGCCCCGGCCGCCCACTACTGCTGCGGGGGCGTGCTCACCGACCTCGACGGGGCCTCCACGGTGCCGGGCCTGTGGGCCGCCGGTGAGGTCGCGTCGGCCGGGGTGCACGGGGCCAACCGGCTGGCGTCGAACTCGCTGCTCGACGGGATGGTGTTCGGCACCAGGGTCGTGGAGGCCGTGAGCGCCGGCCGGAGGGGCCCGTCGCCCACCGGGGCGATGACCGGCGTGCTGGGCGTCGACGAGCGCCCCCGCGCGGTGGGCACCCGGGTGGTGCGCGCCGATCGTCACCTCCTGGCCGGACGAGGGGGGGCCTCGATCGGGGCCGCCGGGGACGGCAGCGATCCCCCCGCCGGGGCGTTGGAACGCCTCAGGACGACGATGACCCGTCGGGCCGGGGTCCTGCGCGACGAGGGCTCGCTCGCCGAGGCCGCAGCGGTCGTGGCCGAGCTGCGGGGGGGCTTCGGACCGGTGAGCGCCCCTTCGGTGGCCGAACGCGAGCTGGTCAACCTGTGCGAGGTGGCCGCCCTCACCCTGGTCGCCGCCGGCGCCCGCACCGAGACCAGGGGAGCCCACACCCGCACCGACCACCCCGGCACCGACCCCGACCTGCGCACCCGCATCGTCATCACGCCCTGACGCAGGCGGACCGGTGGGATTTCGGCGAGGGGACCGGTTGGGCCATCGTGTGCGGCGTGCACGAGCCGCCCGCCACCGCGCTGACTCGCATCGTGAGCGCCGCCCTCGTCGAAGACCTCGAGCCGCTGGGCGACGTGAGCGCATCGATGATCGATCCGTCCCGCCAGGCCACCGGGCGCTTCGTCGCTCGACGAGCCGGGGTGATCTGTGGCACCTGGGCCGTCGACGAGGTCGCCGCCCAGATCGACCGGCGGCTCACCGTCACCTGGGAGGTGACCGACGGTGATCTGGTCGATGCCGGCCGCCCCCTCGGTGCGATCGAGGGCCCGCTCGCCCCGATGCTGAGTGCCGAGCGGACCGCGCTGAACCTGTTGTGCCACTGCTCGGGCGTGGCCACCGCCACCCGTCGCTTCGTCGACGCCGTGGCCGGGCGCTGCCAGGTGCTCGACACCCGCAAGACGACCCCGGGCCTGCGGGCGCTCGAGAAGGCTGCGGTGCGAGCCGGGGGAGGGGTCAACCACCGGGGGACGCTGTCGGAGATGGTGATGTTGAAGGACAACCACCTGCTCGGCCTCGATCTGGCCGGCGCGGTCGCCGAGGCGCGCCGCCGCTGGCCCCACAAGGTGATCCAGGTCGAGTGCGACCGGCTCGATCAGGTGCGCGTCGCAGTCGCCGCCGGTGCCGACGCCGTGCTGCTCGACAACATGGGCCCGGCCGAGATCGCCGAGAGCGTCGCTGCGGTCGCCGAGGTCACCGGTGCGGGCGGCGGGGCCGGCGGGACCCCCGCAGCGGCCGGGCGCGCCGGGCGCTGCGTCGTGGAGGTGTCGGGCGGGGTCGACCTCGACACCGTCGGGCCGATCGCCGACGCCGGGCCCGATCTGGTGTCGGTGGGGGCCATCACCCACTCGGCGCCCGCCCTCGACATCGGCCTCGACGTCGAGGTGCTCGCCGCCGATGCGACCGTCGAGGCACCGGCGGGTGTCGCCCCGGACCGGGCGCCCCGACAGGCCGGTCGGCCGGGCGCGACCCGCTGATGCTGCTCGCCATCGACGTCGGGAACACCCACACCGTCATCGGTCTGTACGACGACGAGGTCGGCACGGCCGCAGTGACCCCCGAGGCTGGGCTGGCACACCACTGGAGGGTCGCCACCAACGCCGAGCGCACCGCCGACGAGCACGCCCTCATCATCGAGCAGTTCCTCGCCTTCCAGGACCTGTCCTTCGCCGACCACGTCGGCGGGGTGGCCATCTCGTCGGTGGTGCCCCGAGCCACGACATCGTTGCGAGAGATGGCCGAGCGGTACTTCGGCATCGACCCGGTCGTGCTCGGCCCCGGCGTTCGCACCGGCATGTCGATCCTCTACGACAACCCTCGCGAGGTCGGCGCCGATCGCATCGCCAACGCCGTTGCCGCCCACGACCTGGTCGGCGGCCCGACCATCGTCATCGACTTCGGCACCGCCACCACCTTCGATGCCATCTCGGCCCGGGGCGAGTACCTGGGCGGGGTCATCGCGCCCGGTGTCGAGATCAGCCTCGAGGCGCTGTTCCAGCGGGCCTCGGCCCTCCGGCGGGTCGAGCTCGTCGAGCCCGGCAAGGTGATCGGCACCTCGACCGTCGAGAGCATCCAGTCCGGCGTCATGTACGGCACCGCCGCCATGTTGGAGGGCCTCGTCCAGCGCATGGAGGACCAGATCGGAGACTCCACCGTCATCGCCACCGGCGGCCTGGCCGTGCTGATCGCGCCCCTCGTCGGAAGGGTCGACCGCCACGAGCCCTGGCTCACGTTGCACGGCCTGCGCCTCGTGCACGCCCGCAACGCGGGCGAACGGCTGTGAGCGAACCGCCGTACCGCTACGAGCGGACCCACTCGACCGCCGAGGTCCGCGAGCGCTTCGGCGGCCTGGAGCCGGGCGTCGAGACCGGTGAGGTCGTCTCGGTGGCGGGCCGGCTGATGCTGCGCCGGGCCCAGGGCAAGCTCGTCTTCGGTGCCCTCCAGGACGCCACGGGCCGCATCCAGCTCTTCGCCCGCTCCGGGGTCACCCCCGACCTCGACGGCTTCGGCGGTCTCGCCCTCGGCGACTGGGTCGGCGTCACCGGTCAGGTTCTGGCGACCCGGCGCGGCGAGCTGTCGGTCGAGGTCAGCGAGTGGACCGTGCTGGCCTCGGCCCGCCAGCCGTTCCCCGACAAGTGGCACGGTCTGAGCGACCCCGACACCCGCTACCGCCAGCGCGAGGTCGACCTGTGGGTTACCGAGCGCAGCCGGCGCACCTTCGTCCTGCGGAGCAGGTTGATCTCAGCGACGCGCCGGTGGCTGGAGGACCGTGGCTTCATCGAGGTGGAGACCCCGGTGCTGCACCCCCTGCCCGGCGGGGCGCTGGCCCGCCCCTTCGCCACCCACCACCACGCGCTCGACTCCGAGCTGTTCCTGCGGATCGCCCCCGAGCTGTACCTCAAGCGCCTCGTCGTCGGTGGCTTCGAGCGGGTCTTCGAGATCGGACGGGTGTTCCGCAACGAGGGCATCTCGACCCGCCACAACCCCGAGTTCACGATGCTCGAGCTGTACCAGGCCTACGCCGATTGGACCGACATGATGGCCCTGGTCGAGGACCTGGTCGAGCACCTGGCCGTCGCGCTGACCGGTTCGGCCACCGTCGAGGTGGGGGGTCGGCCCCTCGACCTGTCCGGTCCGTGGCGCCGGGCCCCGCTCACCGACCTGGTCAGCGAGCGCACCGGGGTCGAGCTCGACATGGCGACCCCGCTCGCACGTCTCGCCGAGGTCGCTGTGGCATGGGACGTGGCCGTCGAGGACGGCTGGGGCACGGGCAAGGTGCTGCTCGAGCTGTACGAGAAGACGGTCGAGGCCGAGCTGTGGGACCCCGTGCACGTCACCGGCTACCCCCAGGAGGTCTCACCGCTCGCCCGCTCGCACCGGGAGCTCGACGGGCTGACCGAGCGCTTCGAGTCCATCGTGGCGGGACGCGAGCTGGCCAACGCCTTCAGCGAGCTCGTCGACCCCGACGACCAGCGCGCCCGGTTCGAGGCCCAGGCCCGGGCTCGCGCCGGCGGCGACGACGAGGCCATGGCGGTCGACGAGGAGTACCTGCGAGCCCTCGAGCACGGGCTGCCACCCACCGGCGGGCTCGGCATCGGCATCGACCGGCTGGTCATGCTGCTGGCCGACGTGTCGACGATCCGCGACGTCGTGCTGTTCCCCACGCTGCGCCCACGAGCGCCCCAGCCCGTGACGCAGCTCGAGTCCGAGGCCGGCACCGCTGCCGGCGCCCCTCCCGAGCCGGGAGGGTCACAGCAATAGGGTGGCGGTTCGTGGCCGCTCCCACGGACCTGCCGCGAGCAGAGCGCAGCGCGATCGGCGAGCACCTCGGCGAACCGGCCCGGGTGCGACCGCCGGGGCTCTTGGTGCGCCTCGTCGTGGCGCTCTGCACCTACGGCGTCGTGGCGTTGGTGGCCTCGGTCGGGCGCAACACCCTCGGCGGTGCCGAGGCCGACCTCGCCGACGTCGTGTCCCAGGTCCCCGACGAGGTCACCCAGGCCCTGGTCGCCCTGACCCAGCTGCTGGCGTCGCTGCTGCCGCTGCTGCTGCTGGCGGCGCTGGTCGCCCGACGGCGCTGGCGGCGCCTGATCATCGCGACGGTCGCCAGCCAGATCGCCATCGTCACCTACGGGTGGGTCGACTCGGGGCTCATCGACCGGCCCGGTGACCTGCTGCTCGACGAGCTCTTGCCAGTGGCCGGCGCGATCGGCGATGCCTCGTTCCCCTCTGATGCGTGGTTGGCCGGTGTCGTCACGCTGATGCTGCTGTGTGACGACGCGCTGCCCCGGCCGTGGCGGCGCACCGCGGTGTGGACCGTGGGCCTCGCCGTGGGCCTGCGCATCGCCTCGGGCACCGGCCTCGCCCTCGACCTGCTGCTCGCCTGGACCCACGGGTGGATCGTGACGGTGCTCACCCGGCTCACCCTGGGCATCCCCTCGAAGATGCCATCACCCGGGGAGCTGTGGCTGGCCCTGAGCGACGTCGGCATCACCGTCGACCGCCTGAGACCGGTCCGCAGCGCACGCCCCGGCCGGCTGCTCGCCGACGGCGCCACGGGCCCGCTGTTCTTGAAGGTGCGATCGGCTGATGACCGTGACGCCGACCGCCTGTACCGGCGCTACCAGCGCCTCCGCTACCAGGGACTCGGTGAGCTGCGCACCGTCGGTGATCTCCGCTCGCTCGTCGAGCAGGAGGCGCTGGCGTCGTGGGCGGCCGAGCGGGCCGGGGTGCGGACCCCCGCCACGGTCGGGCTCACCGCCGTGGGTGACGACAGCGTGGTGCTGGCCCAAGACGCCGTCGGTGGCGCCACCCTCGAGGAGCTGGTCCGCCGGGTCCCAGGGGTCCCGGCCATCCCCGGCGGGCCCGACGCCACGTCGGCGGTGGGCGCGCGAGACGCCGCTGGTCTCCTCGGTGATGACCTCGCGACGCTCGATCCGGGGGCCGAGCTCGACGATCGCATGCTGCGCGACCTGTGGCGCCAGGTCGCGGTCCTGAGACGCCACCGCATCGCCCACCGCGCCCTGCGACCCGACAACGTCGTGGTCGATCGCGACGGGACGTGTTGGATCGTCGACTTCAGCGACGCCGTCGTGGGAGCCGGTCGGCGGGCCCTCGATCTCGACGTCGTCGAGGGCCTGGTGTCGCTGTCCATGTCGCTGCCGGCCGAGCGGGTCGTGGCCGCGGCGGTGGCCGAGCTGGGCGGGCCCGTCGTCGCCGGGGTGGTGCCGCTGCTGCAGCCGGCTGCGCTCACCCCGGCCACCAGGGGCGAGCTGCGTCGTGGGGATGCGACGTTGGAGCAGGTGCGGGCCTGCGCCCTCGACATCACCGGCACCCCGCCCCAGGCGCTCGAGCAGCTCCAGCGCATCACGATGAAGAGCGTCCTCGGGCTCGCCGTCGCCTTCCTCGGCCTCTACGTGCTCCTGCCCCAGCTCGCCGACCTCGGCCAGACGGTCGAGGCGTTCGGCGACGCCGACTGGCGCTGGGCCCCGGGGGTCATCGTGTTCGCCTTCGTCACCTTCGGTGCCGCCACCGTCTCCCAGCTCGGCGCCGTGCCCGACCGGGTGCCGTGGGGGCCGATGTTGCGGGCTCAGCTCGCCTCGGCCTTCGTCGGCAAGCTGGGCCCGGCGAACGTCGGCGGCATGGCCCTCAACGTCCGGGTGCTGCAGAAGGCGGGCGTCGACTCGGCGACGGCGTCGGCCGGGGTGGGGTTGAACCAGCTGGCGGGCGTCGTCGTCCACGTCGGCCTGCTCATCGGCTTCGTGCTGTGGAGCGGCCGCACCGACCGGCTGGCCGGCCTCTCGGCCCCCGACGACGAGATCGTCATCGCCCTCGTGGTGATCGTGGTGCTGGCGCTGGCCCTGTCGCTCAGCCCGCTCGGGCGACGGCTGCTGCAGCCCGCCATCCGGTTCTTCCGCTCGGCTGCTGGGGCGGTCGTTCGGACGTTGCGAGACCCCGTGCGGGTGCTCGCCCTCCTCGGCGGGTCAGCCGGCATCACGCTGTCCAACCTGTTCGCCCTCGCCCTCACGCTGCAGGCCTTCGGTGGGGGCGTGGCCTTCCCGAGCCTCGGGGCGGCCTACCTGGCGGCGGCGGCGGTGGCCAACGTGGCGCCGACCCCGGGGGGCCTCGGACCGCTGGAGGCGACGCTGGTCGTCCTGTTGAGCGGAGCCGGACTGGACAACGCCACCGCGGTGTCGGTGACGCTCAGCTTCCGCCTCGCCACCTACTGGCTGCCGATCCTGCCGGGATGGTTCGTGTTCGAGCTGATGCAGCGGCGCGGTGAGGTCTGAGCAGCGCACCGGGCGAGACGCTTCACCCGACTGGACCCAGCGAGGGACCGGTCGAGCGATCGGGGCCGGGCGGGCTCAGCGCGGCAGCGAGTCGAGCGACCGGGCCGGGGCGGGCTCAGCGAGGCAGCGAGTCGAGCAGGTTGGCGGCGGCAGCCCGCAGCCCGGTCACCGTCGGGGAGGCGTCGAGGTCGGCGACGCAGTGCGCAGCGCGCTCGCAGTACCGCGCTGCGGTGTCGACCGCGGAGTCGATGGCGGGGTCGGCGGCGAGGATCTCGCGCACCTTGTCGCGCCCCTCGGCGTCGATGACCTCGCCGAGCAGATCGGCGACCGGGCCCTGTGGCTCGGCGGCGAGGTGGCGGATGACCGGCAGGGTGTAGACGCCCTCGACGAGGTCGTTGCCAGCCGGCTTGCCGAGCTCGGCGTCGGTGGCGACGAGATCGAGGATGTCGTCGACGATCTGGAACGCCACGCCGTAGAGGCGGCCGAACTCGGTGAGGGCGTCGACGAGGTCGCGGTCGTGCCCCGCCACGAGCGCACCGATGCGACAGCTCGTGGAGTAGAGCGCAGCGGTCTTGCCCTCGACGGCGGTGAGGTACTGCGATTCGGTGCGGGTCGTGTCGTAGATGCGTTGCAGCTCGGCCACCTGGCCCTCGCAGAGCCGGGCGATGGTGGCGGCGAGGAGGCCGGCGACCTCGGTGCCGAGGGAGGCGGCGATCTCTGACGCCCGGGCCAACAGGAAGTCGCCGGCGAGGATGGCGGTGAGGTTGGTCCACCGGTGGTTGACGGTCTCGACCGTGCGGCGCCGGTCGGACTCGTCCATCACGTCGTCGTGGTAGAGCGAACCGAGGTGCACGAGCTCGACCGAGACCGCAGCCATCACCAGGTCGTCGCTGATCACGGGATCGTCGTCGGCCACCGTGGCGGCGGCGACCACGAAGGCCGGGCGGAGGCGCTTGCCCCCCGCCACGATCAGGTGGCTGGCCACCTCGGTGAGGAAGGGGTCCTCCACCGCCACCGACGAACGCAAGGCGGTCTCGATGCGGGCGGTGGTGGCTGCTGAGTCCGCCAGGCACTGGATCGGGCTGAGGAGCGCCACGCCCCGCACGGTATCCGGCGCGGATCGGGGCACCATAACCTCGTGCCCGAGGGCACGCCGGGGCCACCGCGGAGGTCGCGGGTCGGCGAAGCGCACGGGGGCGACGCCGGTACACTCGGGCGTCCGGACAGCTCTTTGAGACCTGGGAGGTCCAGTGTTCGAGCGGTTCACCGATCGGGCCCGCCGGGTCGTCGTCCTCGCCCAGGAAGAGGCACGGCTCCTCAACCACAACTACATCGGCACCGAGCACATCCTGCTCGGGCTCATCCACGAGGGCGAGGGCGTCGCCGCCAAGGCGCTCGAGTCCCTCGGCATCTCCCTCGAGGCGGTGCGCAGCCAGGTCGAGGAGATCATCGGCCAGGGCGGCGCATCCCCGAGCGGCCACATCCCCTTCACCCCTCGCGCCAAGAAGGTGCTCGAGCTCTCGCTGCGTGAGGCGCTGCAGCTCGGTCACAACTACATCGGCACCGAGCACATCCTGCTCGGGCTGATCCGAGAGGGCGAGGGCGTCGCCGCCCAGGTCCTCGTCAAGCTCGGCGCCGATCTGTCCCGGGTGCGCCAGCAGGTGATCCAGCTGCTGAGCGGCTACTCAGGGCCCGCCGGCCAGGGCAGCGGCTCCTCGGGTGGCCCCGGCAAGGAGCCGGCGACCGCCGGTGGCAGCCGCGAGGGTGCCGAGGGCAGCTCGGGTTCGCTCGTGCTCGACCAGTTCGGGCGCAACCTCACCCAGATCGCCCGTGAGAAGCAGCTCGACCCGGTGATCGGCCGGTCCCGCGAGACCGAGCGGGTCATGCAGGTGCTGTCGCGCCGCACCAAGAACAACCCGGTGCTGATCGGCGAGCCCGGCGTCGGCAAGACCGCCATCGTCGAGGGCCTGGCCCAGAACATCGCCTCGGGCGACGTGCCCGAGACGCTCACCAACAAGCACCTCTACACCCTTGACCTCGGGGCCCTGGTCGCCGGGTCTCGCTACCGCGGCGACTTCGAAGAGCGCCTCAAGAAGGTGCTGAAGGAGATCAAGACCCGCGGCGACATCATCCTGTTCATCGACGAGCTGCACACCCTGGTCGGGGCGGGTGCGGCCGAGGGCGCCATCGACGCCGCCAGCATCCTCAAGCCGATGCTGGCCCGCGGCGAGCTGCAGACCATCGGCGCCACCACGCTCGACGAGTACCGCAAGCACCTCGAGAAGGACGCCGCCCTCGAGCGCCGGTTCCAGCCCATCAAGGTCGAGGAGCCGACGGTCGCCCACACCATCGAGATCCTGAAGGGCCTGCGCGACCGCTACGAGGCCCACCACCGGGTCACCATCACCGACCAGGCGCTGGTGGCCGCAGCCAACCTCGCCGACCGCTACATCTCCGATCGCCACCTGCCCGACAAGGCCATCGACCTCATCGACGAGGCCGGCTCGCGCTTGCGCATCAAGCGCATGGAGACCCCGCCCGAGCTCAAGGACCTCGAGAACGAGATGGCCTCGGTCGTCGAGGAGAAGAAGCAGGCGGTCGAGAGCCAGGACTTCGAAGAGGCTGGCCGCCTGCGCGACAAGGAGAAGGAGCTCCTCGGGCGCAAGTCCGAGCTGGAGGAGCGGGCCCGCAACGAGGGCGTCGACCTGTTCGACGAGGTCGACGAGGAGGCCATCGCCGAGGTCCTGTCGATCTGGACGGGCATCCCGGTCTACAAGCTGACCGAGGAGGAGACCCAGAAGCTGCTGCGCATGGAGGACGAGCTCCATCGGCGCATCATCGGCCAGCACGATGCCATCCGGGCCGTGGCCCAGGCGACGCGCCGCACCCGTGCGGGCCTGAAGGACCCGAAGCGGCCCGGCGGGTCGTTCGTCTTCCTCGGCCCCTCCGGCGTCGGCAAGACCGAGCTGGCCAAGACCCTCGCCGAGTTCCTGTTCGGCGACGAGGACAGCCTCATCAGCCTCGACATGTCCGAGTACATGGAGAAGCACACGGTGAGCCGCCTGGTCGGATCGCCCCCGGGCTACGTCGGCTACGAGGAGGGCGGCCAGCTCACCGAGGCCGTGCGCCGCAAGCCGTTCTCGGTGGTGCTCTTCGACGAGATCGAGAAGGGGCACCCCGACGTGTTCAACACCCTCCTCCAGATCTTGGAGGAGGGCCGGCTCACCGACAGCCAGGGCCGGTCGGTCGACTTCCGCAACACCGTGCTCATCATGACGTCCAACCTCGGCACCGCCGACCTGCGACGGGCCAACGTGGGCTTCGCCAAGGCCGACGAGGCGGTGTCCTACGAGCGGATGAAGGAGAAGGTCAACGAGGCGCTCAAGTCCCACTTCCGGCCCGAGTTCTTGAACCGCATCGACGACACGATCGTCTTCCACGAGCTCAGCCAGGACGAGGTCACCCAGATCGTCGATCTGATGATCGCCAAGACCAACTCCCACCTGGCCTCCCAGGGCCTTGGCATCGAGCTCACCGATGCTGCCAAGACGTGGCTGGCCCGCAAGGGCTATGACCCGACGCTCGGCGCTCGCCCGCTGCGACGCGCCATCCAGCGTCACGTCGAGGACGAGCTCAGCGAGAAGATCCTCTACAAGGAGTTCTCCGCCGGCGAGCTGATCCTCGTGGACGTCGACACCGAGACCGACGAGCTGACCTTCCAGGCCATGGACGGGCTGCGCAGCGACGATGTCGCCCTGGTCGAGGCGGCGACCGGCGAGCCAGCGACCGAGTGAGCCGAGCGGTCCCGCGCCCTGAAGGGGCGCGGGACCCCGGGTAACGTGCCCCGACGATGTCGGGGCGGTCGAGGGTCGTGTTGTGTGTAGCCCTGCTGCTCGTCGCATGCGGGTGCGAGGCGACCTTGAGGGTCGACGTCTCGCTCGGTGACAGCGGGGCCGGCACGGTCGAGGTGTCCGTCGAGGTCGACGACGTGGTGCTGCAGACCGTCCCCGAGATCGCCGACGGTCTGCGCCTCGATGATCTCGCCGCCGGCGGATGGACGGTCGGGGCGCCGAGGGTCCTGCCGGGCGGCGGGGCGGTCGTGACGGCGACGAAGGAGATGCTCGGGCCCGACGACGTGGCCCCGGTGCTCGCCGAGATCGACCCCGACCTGTTCCCCGGGGCGGAGGCCTCGGTCGGGATCATCGGCGATCGTCGTGACCACCGTCTGGCGATCGAGGTCGATCCTCGCTTCAGCCCAGATGACCTCTCTGACGCCGAGCTGTCCGAGCTCTTGGGTGGGGCGCCGCTCGGGCGTGACGCCGTCGAGGCCGACCTGACCCTGGAGGTCTCAGCCGCAGTGCCCGGGGCCGCCCCGGTGACGGCGAGGTGGCGGGCCGGCGACCCTCCCGACGAGCTCGTCGTCAGCGCCTCGGTCACCGATGCCGATGCGACGAGCGAGCGGGCGGCCGCCCGCGATCTGCGTGACCGTGCCGCTGGTCTTCGTGACGTCCTGGTGCTGGTGGCCATCGTCGGCGTGCTGGCGTTGGCGCTCGTGGCCGTGGTCAGCCGCCGCTCGGGACGCGCCCGGGACGCCCGGGACGCCGTCGGGACGACGTGGTCGGCGAGGTCCCACGAGCTCGACGCGGCGCGCGGTGCTGGTCCCGACGGGGCGGGCGCGACGGGCGCGGTCGGCCCCCGGGAGGCGACCGGGGCCAGAGGTCCAGAGGCCGGGCCGGAGGTCACCGGGGGCACGTGGCGGCCCGTCGCGCCCCCGTCGTCGGACGTCGGGCCGACCTGAGGGGCCCACCGGGAGGTGCGACACCCCCTCGCCAGGATGGGTGCCATGGCAACAGGTCGTGTCGCTCATCGCTGCTCATCGTGCGGGACGCCCTCGGCGACCTGGGTCGGTCGTTGTCCGTCGTGTGACGAGTGGGGCACCGTCGTGGCTGGCGCCCCCAAGGCGCAGGGGCGCGCCGCCCCGCTCGGCGCAGCGGTGGCGCTGCGGGCCGAGGTAGACGAAGCGCAGCCGGCGTGTCGCGCGACCGGGGTGGGCGAGCTCGACCGCGTGCTCGGCGGCGGCCTCGTCGCTGACAGCGTCACCCTCGTCGGGGGAGAGCCGGGGGTCGGCAAGTCGACGCTGATCCTCCAAGCCGTCGCCGGGTTGGCCGAGCGGGGCGCTCGGGTGCTGTACGTCAGCGCCGAGGAGTCGGTCGCTCAGGTGAGGGGTCGGGCCCACCGACTCGGGCTCGCTGGTGACGGCGTCAGCGTCGTGGCCGATCGATCCGTCGACGACATCGTCGGCCAGATCGACGCCGTCGACGCCGAGGTCGTCGTCGTCGACTCGATCCAGACCGTGCACCACCCGGCGCACCCCTCGGTCCCCGGGTCACCGGTCCAGGTGCGCGAGTGCGCCCAGGCGCTCGTGACCGAGGCCAAGCGGCGTCCGGTGACCGTCGTGCTCGTCGGCCACGTCACCAAGGACGGCTCGCTGGCTGGGCCCCGCCACCTCGAGCACGTCGTCGACACCGTCGTGTCGGTCGAGGGCGATCGGCACCACGGGCTGCGTCTGGTGAGAGCGGTCAAGCACCGCTTCGGCACCACCGCCGAGCTCGGGGTGCTCGAGATGACCGGTCAAGGCCTCGTCGGGGTCAGCGACCCGAGCGCCCTGTTCCTGGCCGACCGGCGTCGGGGGGTCACGGGTTCGGTCGTCGCTCCGGTGCTCGACGGTCGGCGCCCCCTGCTCGTCGAGGTGCAGGCCCTCGTCGCTCCCTCGACCCTCGCCCAACCCCGCCGCACCGCCCAGGGCCTCGACGGCGGGCGGCTGTCGCTGCTGCTCGCGGTGCTCGCCCGCCGGGCAGGCGTGCGCGTCGGTGACGCCGACGTGTACGCCGCCGTCGCCGGCGGTGCCAAGGTCGCCGAGCCCGCAGTCGACCTGGCGGTGGCGCTGGCGGTGGTGTCCTCCCAGCTCGACGCCGTCGCGCCCGACGACGCCGTCGCCATCGGCGAGATCGGCCTGGGCGGTGAGATCCGCGGCGTCGCCCAGGTCGAGCAGCGCCTCGTCGAGGCTCAGCGCCACGGCTTCGGGCGGGCGCTCGTGCCCCCGAGCGCCCCCGACGGACCGCCCGGCTTCGCCGTCACCAGGGTGGCCACCCTCGGTGAGGCGCTCGCCGCTGCCGGCTGGGGGTGAGACCACCTACGCTGGGTCGATGGCGAAGTCCCGCAGCGCCTCGCTGCTGAGGGTGCTCGCCACGCTCGCGCCGGGACGCTCGCTGCGCGAGGGCCTCGACCGGGTGCTCCAGGCCGACATGGGAGCGCTCATCGTCATCGGTGACGGACCCGACGTGCTCAACATCTGCTCGGGTGGCTTCCTGCTCGACGCCGCGTTCAGTCCCCAGCGCCTGTCCGAGCTGGCCAAGATGGACGGGGCCATCATCTTGGCCCCCGACGCCAGCCGCATCGCCCGAGCCAACGTGCACCTCGTGCCGAGCCCCGACGTCCCCACCTCAGAGACCGGCACCCGCCACCGCACCGCCGAGCGGGTCGCTCGTTCGCTCGACGTGCCGGTCATCGCCGTGTCAGAGGACCAGCGGGTCATCTCCGCCTACCTCGGCGACGAGAAGCACCCCCTTCCGCCCACCTCGCAACTGCTGGATCGGGCCGATCAGGCCCTCCAGACCCTCCAGCGCTACCGCGACCGCCTCGATCGCGAAGCAGCCGAGCTGGCGACGCTCGAGATCGAAGACGTCGTCACGATGCGAGACGTCACCGACGTGTTGCAGCTCACCGAGACGATGAGTCGCATCGTCTCTGAGCTCGAGGGCGACATCGTCGAGCTCGGCGTCGACGGTCGCCTCGTCGACCTGCAGGTCGGTGAGCTGATGGCGGGCGTCGATCAGACCAAGCGGTTCGTCGTCGCCGACTACGCCAGCGGTGACGGCTTCGACGACGACGTGCCCCCGGTGCGCCGGCTCGCCGGGCTGGGCGACAGCGAGCTCATGGACGACATCGTCGTCGCCCGGGTGCTGGGATTGCCGACCGACACCGATCTCGATCAGCCCATGTCGCCACGTGGGTACCGGCTGCTCGCTCAGGTGCCCCGTCTGCCGTGGCCGGTCGTCGAGTCCGTCGTACAGAACTTCGGCGATCTGCAGAAGGTGCTGCGCGCCTCGGTCAGCGATCTGGTCGAGGTCGGCGGACTGTCCGAGGAGCGAGCGACCCTCATCAAGGACGGCCTGCGCCGCCTCGCCGAGATCTCGGTGCTGCGCCAGCACGCCTGAGCGCAACAGCGCGCGCCGGCTCAGCCGGCTCGTCGCTGCAGCGAGGTGCGATCGACGATCCGGTAGCGCCGATCGGTCTGTTCGAGCCAGCCAAGGCGCACGAACGAGGCCAGCGCCTTGTTCACCCGCTCCCGTGACGCCCCGACCATGCCGGCCAGCTCCTCCTGGGTGACCGGGAGGCTGAACACGTCGTGGTCGTTGGACAGCTCGAGCAGCCGCTTGGCCGTCCGTCCGGCGACGTCGAGGAACATCGAGTCGGCAAGGGCCTCGTCGGTGGTTCGCAGGCGCGACGCGAGCAGATCGACGACGGTCCAGAGCAGCTCGGGCCGCTCGTTCCAGATCTGGCGGAGCACGTCGTAGCCGATGACGGCCACCACCGAGCGCTCCAGCGCTCGGGCATCTGCGACCCGACCCGACCCGCCGAACATGCCCATCTCACCGAACAGCTCGCCGTGCTCCATCAGCGCCAGCACGGACTCGCGCCCGTCGACGAAGCCCCTGGTGATGGCGATGCGGCCCTCGAGCACGACGTAGAGGTGATCGGGCTGATCACCTTGGGAGAACAAGACGTCACCACGAGCGAGCGTCTGGTTGCGGGCCCCGTTCGACAACGCCTCGAGCTCATCGACGGTGAGCCCGGCGAACAGGGGGATGGCCCCGAGGGATGTGACGTCGGTCATGACGTCGGTGAGCGTACCGCGTGCCCCGTTCCACCAGTTCCGCCGCACCGCTGACCCGTGCGAGGATCGGATCCATGGCCAGACAGCGGCGTGCGCCCCGAGGCTCAGGGCCGCCACCGTCGGGGCGGGGCCAGGCGAACCGCGGCGGACCCGGGGGGCGACGGCCGCCCAAGGGGCGGTCCGGCGCGCGTCCGTCGTCCAGGCCGGGGTCGTCACGGGGCGGCCCGTCGGCTGGGCCCCCGCGACGTCCCAAGGATCCTGGCCGGCGCGACGGCTCGGGCGGCCGCGACGGCCTCGGAGGTGAGGTCGTCGAGGGCCGCCAGGCGGTGCGCGAGCTCCTACGGGCCCAGCGTCGTCGGGTGCGCGAGCTGGTGGTCGCCGACGACCTCGACGAGACGCCGATCGTCGCCGAGATCCTCGATCTCGCCGAGGCCTCCCGGGTCCCTGTGACCACGCTCGCCCGGCGTCGCCTCGACGCCCTGGCGGTGTCCGAGGCGCCCCAGGGCGTGCTCGCTCGGACCAGCCCGCTCGAAGCTGTTGGCCTCGAGGACCTGCTCGCCGGGCCAGGGGTGCCGTTCGTGCTCGTCGCCGACGGCATCACCGATCCCGGCAACCTCGGTGCGCTCCTGCGAGTGGCGGAGTGCGCCGGGGTCAGCGGGGTGGTCCTGCCCCGGCATCGTGCGGTCAAGATCACCGCCACCGTGGCCAAGGCGGCAGCGGGTGCGATCGAGCACGTCCGCATCTGCGTCGTCGGGGGCATTCCGAGCGCTCTTGGCACCCTCGGTGACCGGGGGGTGTGGCGCCTCGGCCTCGACGGCGAGGCGTCCGACTCGCTCTACGGGGTGCGCATCGCCACCGAGCCCCTGGCCTTGGTCGTCGGATCCGAGGGGCGCGGCGTCGGCCGCCTGGCTGCTGAGCGTTGCGACCAGCTCGTGTCGATCCCCCTCGCCGGGGCGCTCGACTCGCTGAACGCCGCCTCGGCGGTGGCGGTGGCCTGCTTCGAGATCGTCCGCCGTCGCGCCGAGGCCGGGTGAGCACCGTGCCGCCACCACCCCGTCCGGCACACATCACTAACATCGGCCTGGCGCACCTGCGCGTGGACCTGCCCGTTGCCCGAGTAGCTCAGCTGGGAGAGCACCGGTCTTGTAAACCGGGGGTCAGGGGTTCGATCCCCCTCTCGGGCTCACCCTGGCGTGGCTGCGGCTCGCCGCCCGCAGCAGGTCGATGGCGCCCCGAGCGAGACCGCACCGAATAGTGTCAGCGCCATGACGCGTCCGATGGCCTCCAACGCCCGCAACGGCGCCGCTGCGGGCCGAGGGCTGGTCCTGGTGGTGATCGCGGTGGCCATCGGCGTGCTGCTGCTGTTGCAGGTGGACGACGACGACGACGTGGCCACCGCCGAGGTCCAGACCGAGACCGAGACCGAGACGGTCACCGCGACCGAGACCGAGACCGCCACCGATGTCGTGGTGGTCACCGACCCGGAGTCAACCGACGCCGAGGGCGACCCGGAGGGTGCCGAGACAGAGGCGCCGCCTCCCGAGCCGGCTCCAGAGGCCCCCCCGGCGGCCCAGACCCGAGTGCTCGTGGCCAACGGCAACACCGGGGTCAACGGTGCAGCCGGCACGCTGACCGACCGGATCGCCAGCCTCGGGTACCTGACGGCGACGGCCACCAACACCAACAACCCCACGCAGCTGACCGAGACCACCATCCGCTACCAGCCCGGGTCGGCTGCGGCCGCTCAGGCTCTGGCCGAGGCGCTGGGCTGGCCCGTCGACGATGCGGTCGTGCAACCCATGAGCGAGCCCCCGGTCGATGACCTCGCCGACGCTCAGCTGCTGGTCCTGCTCGGCACCGACGAGGCCGTGCCCCCCACCTAGGCATGGGGCGTCCCGGCGTCCGCCCGGGCTCGCACCGCTAGGTTCTGGCGCCATGCTCGACGCCCTCGCCGAGGACCCCTCGACCAGCGCCCTGTTCGTCGACTTCGACGGCACCCTCTCTGACATCGTGGAGGACCCCGGCGCCGCTCGCCCGCGGGCCGGCGCCGTGGAGGTCCTGGCCGAGCTCTCCACGCGCCTCGGCGCGGTGGCGGTGGTGTCAGGACGTCCGGGTGCGTTCCTGGACGGCGTCGTCACCGACCGCGGCGTCGACCTGTACGGGCTGTACGGCCTCGAGTCCCGGCGGGACGGGACCTGGCACGAGGAACCCGCTGCTGGTCCCTGGCGCTCGGTCATCGACGAGGCCGTCGCCCAGCTCACGCCGTCGGTGCCCGATGACGCCGTCGTGGAGCCCAAGGGCCTGTCGCTCACCGTGCACTACCGACGGGTGCTCGACGCCGAGGCCGAGATCCGCTCGATGGTCGACGAGGTGGCAGGACGCACCGGGCTGGTCGCCCACCCCGCCAAGGCCTCGATCGAGCTGCACCCGCCGGTCGACGTCGACAAGGGCACCGTGGTCACCGGCCTGGCCGAGGGGTTCGACGCCGTGGCCTACCTGGGCGACGACGTCGGTGATCGCCCGGCCTTCGAGGCGCTGGCACGACTGAGGGCACAGGGCCGAAGGACCGTGGCGCTCGTGGTGCGCACCGCTGAGACCCCCGACGGGCTCACCGAGCTGGCCGACGTGGTCGTCGACGGCCCAGCCGGGGCGGTCGAGGCGTTGCGGCAGCTGGCCGAGCGCCTGTCGGTCGACGGCGACGCCTGAGCGTCGAGCCGGTCTCGCTGTGACCCCCGGCGTGAGGGTCGATCGCGCAGTGACCCCGCCGTGAGGGTCGTCTGTGCCTTCGACAAGTTCAGGGGCACCCTCACCGCCGCCGAGGCGGTGGCTGCGGCCGCCGCCGGTGTCCGTGACGCCGCACCCGGTGCCGAGGTCGACGCGGTGGCCATGGCCGACGGGGGCGAAGGGTTCCTCGACGCTCTCGGCGGCCCCAACCGCCGCACGATCGTGACGGGTCCGCTCGGCGAGGCGGTCGAGGCACCGTGGCGCCAATCGCCGTCGGGGGCGGTCATCGAGATGGCGAGGGCCTCGGGTCTCGAGCTGGTCGGCGGGGCCGCCGGCAACGACGCCATGGCCGCCACGACCTCGGGCACCGGCGAGCTGATCGCCGAGGCGGTCGTCACCGGGGCCAGGCGGGTGCTGATCGGCCTCGGCGGCTCGGCCACCACCGACGGCGGTCTCGGGGCCATCCGCGCCCTTGAACCCTTGGCCCGTCTCCGGGGGGTCCGCCTGGTCGTCGCGTGCGACGTCCAGACGCGGTTCCTCGACGCGGCCGCCGTCTTCGGGCCCCAGAAGGGTGCGACCGCCGCCCAGGTCGAGCTGCTCAGCCGCCGCCTCGAGCGCCTCGCCCAGGTGTACGAGCACGATCACGGCGTCGATGTCAGGGAGGTGCCCGGCGCCGGAGCGGCGGGCGGTCTGGCCGGTGGGCTGGTGGCGATCGGCGCCCAGGTCGTCGGAGGCTTCGAGCTGGTGGCCGACGAGGTCGGCCTGGACGAGATGATCGAGGGCGCCGATCTCGTGCTCACCGGTGAGGGGGCGCTCGACGCCGGATCCTTCGACGGCAAGGTGGTCGGCGGCGTGGCCGCGCTGGCCGCCGAGGTCGACGTGGCCGTCGTGGCGATCGCCGGCGTGGTCGATCCAGCGGTGGCCGGGCGGATCGAGCACCGCTCCCTCGTCGAGGCGGTCGGGCCGGAGGCAGCGCTGGGTGACACCGCGGCGGCACTGCGATCGACGGTGGCCGAGGTCGTCCGGGCCCGGCGTTAGCACTCACTGGTGGCGAGTGCTAACGCCTTGCTATCGTGGCGCTCAGCCGCCGACCCGCTGTCGGCGGTTGGTAGTTCCCCGCCGGTCAGGTGACCGGCACGCCACGACGGAGGTCCACACAGCCATGGCGAAGACCATCGCGTTCGACGAGAAGGCCCGCCGGTCACTCGAGGCCGGCATGAACCAGTTGGCCGACGCTGTTCGGGTGACCCTCGGCCCACGGGGCCGCAACGTGGTCCTCGACAAGAAGTGGGGCGCCCCCACCATCACCAACGACGGCGTCTCGATCGCCAAGGAGATCGAGCTCGAGGATCCCTTCGAGAAGATCGGTGCCGAGCTGGTCAAGGAGGTCGCCAAGAAGACCGACGACGTCGCTGGTGACGGCACCACGACCGCCACGGTGCTCGCCTGGGCGATGGTGCGCGAGGGCTTGCGCAACGTGGCCGCTGGCGCCAACCCGATGATCCTCAAGCGGGGCATCGAGGCCGCGGTCGAGGCGGCGGTCGCCGGCATCGCCGAGCTGGCGACCGACGTGAGCTCGGACAAGAAGCAGATCGCCTCGGTGGCCGGCATCTCGGCTGCTGATGTCGAGATCGGCCAGATGATCTCCGAGGCCATCGAGAAGGTGGGCAAGGACGGCGTCATCACCGTCGAGGAGAGCCAGACCTTTGGCCTCGAGATGGATCTCGTCGAGGGCATGCGCTTCGACAAGGGCTACATCTCGCCCTACTTCGTGACCGATCCCGAGCGCCAGGAAGCGGTGCTCGACGACCCGTACCTGCTGTTCGTCGGCTCCAAGATCACCAACGTGCGTGAGATGGTGCCGCTGCTCGAGAAGGTGATGCAGGCCGGCAAGCCGATGGTCATCATCTGCGAGGACGTCGAGGGGGAGGCCTTGGCCACGCTGGTGGTCAACAAGATCCGCGGCACGTTCACCTCGGTGGCGGTCAAGGCGCCGGGCTTCGGTGAGCGTCGCAAGGCGATGTTGCAGGACATGGCCATCTTGACCGGCGGCCAGGTCATCTCCGAAGAGGTCGGCCTCAAGCTCGAGAACACCACGCTCGATCTGTTGGGCACCGCCCGCAAGATCGTGGTGACCAAGGACGAGACGACCATCGTCGAGGGTGGCGGCGACGCCGGCGACGTCGCTGGGCGGATCGAGCAGATCAAGCGCGAGATCGACAGCACCGATTCGGACTACGACCGCGAGAAGCTCCAGGAGCGCCTGGCCAAGCTGTCCGGCGGTGTGGCGGTGCTGAAGGTCGGCGCGGCCACCGAGGTCGAGCTGAAGGAGAAGAAGCACCGCATCGAGGACGCGGTGTCGACCACCAGGGCCGCCATCGAGGAGGGCGTCGTGCCCGGCGGCGGCGTCGCCCTGCTGCGGGCCAAGGCCAAGGTCGACGATCTGACCTCGCTCGGCGGTGATGAGGCCACGGGTGCTCGCATCGTCGGCACGGCGCTGACCGCCCCCCTGAAGCAGATCGCCGAGAACGCCGGTCTCGAGGGCGGCGTCATCGTGGCCAAGGTGCGTGAGCTGAAGGGCAACGAGGGCCTCAACGCCTCCACCGGTGAGTACGAAGACCTCGTGGCGTCCGGCGTCATCGACGCCGCCAAGGTCACCCGCTCGGCGCTGCAGAACGCAGCCTCGATCGCTGCGCTGTTCCTCACCACCGAGGCCGTCATCGTCGACGAGCCCGAGGACGGCGGCGGCGGCATGGGCGGCATGGGCGGGATGGAAGACTTCTAACCCCGATCGGCTCTCGAGCCTGAGCATCGTGATGTCGAGGGGGGCTGCGTGGAGCAGCCCCCCTCGTCGCGCACTGGTTCGCCCGCCCGCGGTGTCGCAGCGAACTGCATGCTGGTGCAGCTCGCCACGCTCGACGCCCGCCTCACCGGTGCGTCCGGCCTCGGCTGCGAGGTGTTGGTGGCCGCGCCGGGTTGAGGGAGCGGGGGGGTCGGTGGCCGCCAGCGGACCCTGCCGACGGTGCAGGGCGGCGGCGGCGCCTCGCCGTGCGGTGGTGTGTCACCGAAGGGTGTGAGGGGTACCGGGCTTGCGGTCACACGACGAAGGGATGACCCGAGATGAAGAAGACCCTGTTGATGCTGTTCGCCGTACTTGCCCTGGGCGCGTTCCAGGCGTCAGCGGCGGGAGCCGTGACGGCGCCGTTCACCCAGGAGGACGACGACGACGGGCTGGTCGACGATGCCGGTGACGCCGTCGAGGACGCCGCAGACGATGCGGGTGACGCCGTCGATGACGCAACCGACGAGGCAGGTGACGCCGTGGACGACGCCACCGACGAGGCGGAGGACGCGACCGATTCGGCCGACGACATGACCGACGACACCGACATGGACGATGCCGACACCGAGATGACCGACGCCGACACCGAGGACGCCGACACCGAGATGACAGATACCGACACTGGGGCTGCCCCGTCCGGTGGCGTGGCTGCCGGTGGTGGCGGTGCGGCGTCGTCGTCGACCGGTTCGACGGTGCTGCTCGCCGCCGGGCTGGCCACCGCTGCCCTGCTGGTCGCCGGCATGACCGGCGCGTACGCCGTGCGGCGCGCCTGATCGACCGCAGCGTCGCTGTGCCCGTCCGCTCCCGGCGTCAGTGGGCCGTAGCCGTCGTCGGATCGATGACGGCTGCCCTGTTGGCGGGGGCGGCGGGCATGGTGGCGAGCGGGGCCAGCGGTCAGCGATCCACCGCCGACGTGGCCTCAGGCAGCGCCTCTGAAGCCGCCGCCGACCTGGCGGTGCCTGCGGCGAGCCGAGCTGCGGGTAGCCCCCCCGGGTTCGTCGCGCCCGGCCAGCCTGGGGCGAACGGCACGCCGGCCCCAGATCGGCCGAGCGTTCGTCAGGGGGCCTCGCCCCGAGACGATGGACGTGCTCGGTCGCCCGACGCCCCCCAACGGGCCGACCCGACCGGCGTGCGCATCGGGTCGATCGGCGTGGACGCCGAGGTGGTCGAGCTTGGCCTCACCCCAGACGGGGGGCTCGACGTGCCGGCCGACTTCGACCAGACGGGGTGGTACTCGGCTGGTCCCGAACCTGGTGAGCCGGGCGCTGCGGTCATCGTCGGCCACGTCGACGATTGGCAGGGCCCGGCGGTGTTCTTCCGGCTCGGCGAGCTCACCCCCGGCGACGGGATCGAGGTCCACCACGCCGACGGCACCACGACGTCGTTCGTCGTCGAGGCGGTCGAGACCCACGACAAGGACGAATTCCCGTCCGAGCGGGTGTACGTCGAGACCGACGAGGCGCTGCTCCGATTGATCACCTGCGGGGGAGCGTTCGACGCCTCCGCCCGCAGCTACGAGTCCAACGTCGTGGTGTTCGCTCGCCTGGAGGGCGAGGTGGCATCGAGCGGCGCTGCAGTCGGCGGTGCTCGTCGTCCCACCGGGGCCCTCCGATGGGCGCCGGTAACCTGAGCAGGTGTTGGACCCGAGCGCGCTGTCGGCGGCGGATCGGTCCCGGGCGCTCGCGCAGATGAGCGCCCAGACCCTTGACGTGGTGGTCGTCGGGGGCGGGGTCACCGGGACCGGGTGCGCCCTGGATGCCGTCACCCGTGGCCTCACCGTCGGGTGCGTAGAGCAGCGCGACTGGGCCTCGGGCACGTCCAGCCGGTCGTCCAAGCTCATCCACGGCGGCCTGCGCTACCTCGAGCAGCTCGACGTGGCACTCGTGTCCGAGGCGCTCGGCGAGCGGGGGGCGATGCTCACCGAGCTGTGCCCGCACCTGGTGCAGCCCGTGTCGTTCCTCTACCCGTTGCGCCATCGGGTCTGGGAACGGCCTTACGTGGGGGCGGGCGTCCTCGCCTATGACCTGTTGGCCAAGGCCAAGGGCAGCCCCCTGCCCCACCATCGCCACCTGACGCGGCGGGGGGTGCGCAAGCTGTTCCCGAGCGTGCGCCCCGAGGCGATCGCCGGGGGGGTCATCTACTGGGACGCCCAGGTCGACGACGCCCGCCACACCATGACGATCGCTCGCACCGCCGCCCGTCACGGGGCGGCCATGGCCAGCTCGGCCCGGGTGGCCGGGTTGCTGCGCGACCAGGACCGGGTGGTCGGCGTGGCCGTCGACGATCTGGAGACCGGCCGGCGCCACGACATCTCGGCCCGCCACGTCGTCAACGCCACCGGGGTGTGGACCGACGGGCTGCGAGAGATGGCAGGTCGGGGCACCATCTCGGTGCAGGCGTCCAAGGGGGTGCACCTGGTGGTGCCCAGGGACCGCATCAGCGCCGGCACCGGCATCATCATGCGCACCGAGAAGAGCGTCCTGTTCGTGATCCCCTGGGGCCAGCACTGGATCATCGGTACGACCGACACACCCTGGGAGCTCGACCTCGCCCACCCGGCGGCCAGCCGCCACGACATCGACTACCTGCTCGATCACGTCAACGAGGTGCTGGTCGAGCCGCTCACCCACGACGACATCGTGGGCGTGTACGCCGGGCTGCGGCCCCTACTGCGCGGCGAGAGCGACGAGACCTCCAAGCTCACCCGTGAGCACGCCGTCACCCAGGTGGTGCCCGGTCTGGTGTCGATCGCGGGGGGCAAGTACACGACCTACCGGGTGATGGCCGCCGACACGATCGACGTGGTCGCCCGCAACCTCGGCGGCGACGTGCCCGAATCGGTCACCGATCGGATCCCCCTGGTCGGAGCGGACGGCTTCGAAGGCGCCTGGAACGCCCGGGCTGTCACCGCCCGGCGGGCCGGCCTCGACGTCGCCGTCATCGAGCGGCTGCTGCGCCGCTACGGCACCCGCATCGACGACCTGCTCGCCCTCATCGCCGCCGACCCGTCCGCCGGCGAGCCGCTGACCGGCGCGCCAGGGCACCTCCGGGCCGAGGTGACCTACGCCGTCACCCACGAGGGGGCCTTGCACCTCGATGATGTGCTGACTCGCCGCACGAGGGTCTCGATCGAGACCCGGGACCGTGGCCTCGCCGTCGCCGACGTCGTCGTCGAGCTGATGGCGGCGGTGCTCGGGTGGGACTCCGCGACCTGCGATCGCGAGCTGGACCACTACCGGACACGGGTGCGGGCCGAGCGCCAGTCCCAGGAGATGGCCGACGACCGCACCGCCGATGCCGCCCGCCTCGGCGCCCCCGACGTGCGCACCGGAGCGGGCTGAGCCCCGCGTCGACGAGCTAGCCGAACATGTCGAGGGCCCGACGCCCGAGGTGCGCCAGCGCAGGCCAGCGCCCCGGGCACGGCGCGGCCTCAGTCGACGAGGGCTTGGTAGACGAGCTGGCGCAGCTGGGTGCGCAGCGGGTGGGTGCTGGACGGCAGCAGCTGGGTCATCATCACCGCGGTCAGGTCCTCGGCCCGGTCGACCCAGAACGTCGTCGAAGCCGCCCCGCCCCAGGCGAACTCGCCGGCCGAGCCGAGCGTGCGGGTGGCAGCCGGATCGATGATGACCGAGCCGCCGAGCCCGAAGCCGGTGCCGTCGAAGGCGGTCTCGGCGAACAGCGGACGCCCGAAGGTGGTGAGGTCAGCACCGCCGGGCAGGTGGTTGCGCATCATCAGGCGCACCGTGCGCGGCGACAGCAACCGCACGCCGTCGAGCTCGCCGCCCCGGCGCAGCACCTCGGCGAAGCGGTGGTAGTCCTCGACGGTGGAGACCAGCCCACCGCCGCCGCCGAGGAACGTCGGGGGTGACAGGGCGGCCGCCCCGGCCGCGTCGTTGCGCACCATCTGGCTGGGGTCACCGGGCAGGGGCGAGTAGAGCGCGGCCAGCCGGTCGTGATCGGTCTCGGGGCAGCTGAAGGCGGTGTCGACCATGCCCAGGGGGCCGAACACGTGGTCGGCCAGGAAGGCGTCGAGCGACTGGCCCGAGGCCACCTCGACCACCCGGCCCAGCACGTCGGTGGCCATCGAATAGTTCCACTCGGTGCCGGGTTGGAAGACGAGCGGCTCGGCGGCCAGGCGGTCACAGACCTCGGCGAGGTCGGCGCCGGGGGGCACGCCCCAGTCGAACCCCGCCGCCCGGTATCGCTGGTCGACCGGGTGGGCGTTCAAGAACCCGTAGGTCAACCCCGACGTGTGGGTCATGAGGTGCCACAGGCGGATCGGGTCGCGCATCGGCTCGGTCTGGGGGGCCAGCGCCGATCCGCTGCGGTACACCCGGGTGTGGCGGAAGGCCGGGACGAAGCGGTGCAGGGGCTCGGTCAGCTCGAAGGCGCCCTGTTCGAACAGCACCATCGCCGCCACCGTGGTGACCGGCTTGGTCATCGAGTAGATGCGGAACACGGTGTCGGGCTCGACGGGGGTGCCGGCCTCGACGTCTCGCTGGCCGTAGCGCTCGTCGAGGACGATCTGGCCCCGTCGGGTCACCCGGATGGCCCAACCGGGCAGGCGCCCGTCATCGACGTAGCGGGCGAAGTGGAAGCCGACCCGGGCGAGGCGTTCGGCATCCATGCCCACAGCGGACGGGTCGGTCGAGCTCTGCACGGCGGTCACCTCGGCAACGTAGCCACCCGGCCACGTGCCCTGCCGGGCCGTCGTCGAGGACCTCGTCGTCAGGTCGTCGTGGACGGGCGGGTGGGCAGCTCGCTCACCGGGGTCATCTCCGGTCCGGCGCCAGCACCAGACGTCTCACGCATCGGCTCGACCCGCTCTGCGTACCAGCGGCTGAGCGGGCGAGCGGTCACCCCGTGGGCCAGCACGCTCAAGGTGACCGTGCTGCCGACGGTCACGAGGACGTCGCCACCGACGCCGCCGTCGCCCAGCGTCTCGACCGCAGCCAACCCGTAGACGATCGATGCCAACCCCCGTGGGCCGAACCAACCCAGGAGACCCGTGGTGTCGGTGCGCAGGCCCGAGCCCGCCACGGCCAGAGCGACCGGCACCATCCGCACGACCGTCACGCTGGCCACGGCGTACAGGACGATCTGCCAGTCGAGCTCGCCCAGCATCGGTCCTGCGATCGTCGCGCCGAAGATCATCCACACGAGCAGCGACAGGAGCTCTCCCTCGGATTCGAGGAACTCGTTCAACCCGGTGCGCGCAGCTGTATGCGAGAGGCGTCGCCGAAGAGCACGAGCGCCAACGTGATCTCGGCGATGGTGGCGGTGGCCTCGTCGCCCAGCGTGAGATCGACCAGGCCGAGGCCATCGGGTCCGACCAGCAGGCCGATGCCGACGAAGACGATCGGACCGGTGATGTTGACGCGCAGCAGTCGCCGCGAGACGGCGGCGTGTGCCGCCACCAGCGCTGCCACGAGGGCCAGGCCGACCAGGGCGTCACCGTCCACCGATGTGGCGCGTCCACCCGAGCCGAGCTCCTCAGGTCTTGGGTGAGCTCTTGTACTTCGTCCAGCCGTAGGCGAGGCCGGCCAGGATGAGCACGACGGCGATGACGGTGAGCCAGAACAACCCCTCGATGACGGTTCCCAGCACACCGAGGGCAGCGAGCAGGATGATGACGATCACAAGGGTGAGCACATGGACTTCCTTCCCGGGCCTCGGCCCGTCCAACCCCCCTCGGACCGTGCGCTGGGGGGGACGGCGGCGCTGATGTCGATGCGGGCCCCGGGGATCGTGATCGGCGTCGGGCTCGGAGGCTTCGTCGACGGCATCGTCTTGCACCAGATCTTCCAGGCCCACCACATGTTGTCCAACGCCGGTGACGACCGCATCGGCCTCGAGCCCTTGCCGGTGACCACCGTCGACGGGCTCGAGACCAACACCGTGTGGGACGGGCTGTTCCACGCCACCTCGTGGGTGTTCGTCGTGGCCGGTCTGTTCTGGCTGTGGCAGCGCTGGCGTCGAGCGGGGCGGCTGGGAGCACCGTGGCGACTGCTGGTCGGCTCGCTGCTGGCCGGATGGGGCGTGTTCAACCTGGTGGAGGGCATCATCGACCACCACCTGCTCGCCGTGCACCACGTGGTGGAGGGCGATCACGAGCTGGCCTGGGACCTCGGCTTCCTCGCCCTCGGCGTCGCACTGCTCCTCGGCGGATGGCGCCTCACCGAGCAGGTGCGGCGTCACCACGATGCCGGGGTGTCAGCCCCGCCGAGCTAGTGGTGCGTCGCCGGGCTCCTCCACGGTGCCGTCGGGCCGGCGGGCGAAGCGTCCCCGGTCGCCGGGGTGGGTCGGGTCGGGCACCGACCACGGCCATCCGCCGAACCCGGTGCGCTGGTAGTCGACGAACGCCTGCTCGACCTCGGCTCGGGTGGTCATGACGAACGGGCCGTGCTGGGCGACCGGCTCGCCGATCGGCGCGCCCTGCAGCACCAGCAGTTCACTGCCCTCGCCGCCGTCGGCCAGCTCGACGTCGGCGCTGGCGTCGACCACCACGCCGGTGTCGTAGCCGACCTCGGTGTCGGCGACGGCCAGCCGCTCGCCTTCGAACACGTAGAGCACCCGGGCGGCGTCGTCGGTGCGGGCCCGGGGCAGCACCAGCTCGGCGCCGGGGGCCAGCCGGACGTGCCAGATGGCGACGTCGGCCTCGGTGCGGGCGGCCCACGAGCCAGGCGGCGGGGCGGGCGCCCGTTCGTCGCCGAACGAGCCCGTCACCACCGTGATCTCACGGCGTCGACCGGCTGGATCGGTGGAGGTGATCGTCGGTTGGTCGTCGGCCCACTGCATCGTGAAGTGCGGCTCGACCATCTTGTCGGCGGCCGGCAGGTTCAGCCAGATCTGGAACAGGTGCAGCGGGTTCGGGCCGGCGTCGTCGACGAGGGGGAACATCTCGGCGTGCTGGATGCCGGCTCCGGCGGTGAGCCACTGGGTGTCGCCCCGTCCGTAGCGGGCGGTGGCCCCGAGGGAATCGCTGTGGTCGACGAGCCCCGAGCGCACGTAGGTGATGGTCTCGAACCCCCGGTGCGGGTGCTGGGGGAAGCCGGGGACGACCTGGCCGTGGTACATGCTCCACCCGTCGGTGCCGGTGAAGTCGGCACCGAGCGGTCGACCCTCCAGCGACACCGACGGACCTAGCCGCCGGTCGCCCACCGGGTAGTCGTCGCGATGGTGAGCACAGAACAGGAACGGGTCGATGGTCGGCCACTGGGAGCCGAGCGGGACGACCTGGCGCACGGGAGAACCCATGGGCACGACGCTACCGGGGTGCCCCCCGCCGGCCCCCGGGTGCTGCGGTCGTGGGAGGGTGAGGGGGTGAGCCGGTCGCGTCGGGTCCTCGTCGAGGAGGTCTCGGCCGAGCGGGGGGCGCGGCGCCCCGACGCCCTCGTCGTCGAGGAACCCCTGGAGATCCGCCTCGACGGTCACGTCGTGGCCACGACGATGCGCACCCCCGGCCACGACGTGGAGCTCGCCGTCGGCTGGTGCCACAACGACGGCCTGTTCGACGGCGCCCCGGTGCGGCGGGTGACCGCGACGGGCCCGGGTCCCGGTCCGCACCCGGTGGTCGACGTGTCCACCGGCGGGCGCGCCCCGGTGCCCGAGGCCCGCCTCGGGGTCGTGTCGTCGTCGTGCGGGGCCTGCGGGTCGACCAGCCTTGCGGCGCTGCGTGAGCGCCTGCGCCCCGTCGTCGTGCGCCACGGCCTGCCGCTCGACGTGCTGGTGCGCAGCCCCGAGCTGATGCGTCCCCACCAGACGTTGTTCGCCGACACCGGGGCGGTGCACGCCGCCGCCCTGATCGACGCCGACGGTGGCGTGCGCTGCGTGCGAGAGGACATCGGACGCCACAACGCCGTCGACAAGGTGGTGGGCAGGTCGCTGCTCGACGGGGAGCTTCCCGCCGAGGGCCTCGGGTTGGTGGTCTCAGGACGGGCGTCGTTCGAGATCGTCCAGAAGGCGTGGGCCGCTGGGGTGGCCGCGCTGGTGGCGGTGAGCGCCCCATCGGCCCTGGCCGTCGAGGCCGCTGCGGTCGCCGGCATCACCCTCGTCGGCTTCGCCCGGACGGATCGGGCCGTCCTCTACGTGCCCGGTGCCGTGGTGCGCTGAGCTGAGCCGATGCGCCGGTGCGCCGGTGCGCCGGTGCGCTGAGCTGAGCCGATGCGCCGGTGCGCCGATGTGGACGTGGCCCGGCACGTGGTGCTCGGTAGCGTCGTCACATGGTCCGCACCACCGCCCTCGTCGCCGCGCTGCTGGCCGCCGTCGGGGTGATCGGCTACGTCGGGTCGGGCGCCGAGAGCCCCACCGCGCTGTTGCCGCTGCTGCTCGGCGCCGTGCTGTTCGGTCTTGCCCGGTGGGCGATCGCCCAGCCCGATCGTCGACGTGCGGCGATGCACATCGCCCTCGCCGTCGCGCTGTTGGGGCTGCTCGGTTCGGCTGGGCGCCTCGGCGATCTGGGTGCCTGGGTCCAAGGCGACGACGTCGACGCTCCGTGGGCGATCGGGGCGAACCTCGCCGTCGTGGTGATCCTGGCCGGGTACCTCGCCGCCGGGGTGCGCTCGTTCGTCGCCGCCCGCCGCAGCGCCGACGGCGCCCTCACCTGACGCGACCGGGCGTGGCACCGGACTGGCGCGACGGCGTCCGACGAGGCGCCGCCGCAGCGCTCGACGCCTCGAGCTCGACGGGGCGGTCGCTGGTCCGGCGCATCGGGCCCGCCACGGCGCCCCGCCTGAGCTGGAAGCGCCTGCGCGTCGCCCCGTGGCGCTGGACGTGGCGGCGCCCCCAGCCGAAGCTCTGGGTCAGCTGGCGCCCCAACGGCATCGGGCTCACCAAACCCCACCACTACCGCGAGATGTGGCGGACGGTGCTCGCCAACCGCCACGACCTGCCGGGCGCCTGGCGCATCTTGACTCGCGGGGTGTGCGACGGGTGCGCCCTCGGCGTCGCCGGCCTGCACGACTGGACCCTCGACGGCGTGCACCTGTGCACCACCCGCCTGCGCCTGCTCGAGCTCAACACCGCCCGTCCGCTCGACCCTTCCGTCCTCGGCGACGCCGCCGCCCTCGCCCGGATGGACCCGGCCGACCTGCGGGGCCTCGGGCGCCTCGGGGTGCCGCTGCGGCGACGGGCCGGCGAGGCCGGCTTCAGCGAGATCACCTGGGACGAGGCGCTCGACGTGGTCGCCGGCGGCATCACCGACGCCGGACCCGACCGGGTGGCGGCCTACCTCACCAGCCGAGGCCTCACCAACGAGACGTACTACGCCGCGGCCAAGGCGTGGCGGGCGATGGGGGTGCGCTCGATCGACTCGGCCGCCCGCACCTGTCACTCCCCCTCCACGATCGGCCTGAAGGCGACGCTCGGGGTGGCGGCGTCCACGTGCTCGCTGGCCGACGTCCTCGAGACCGACCTCATGATCATCTGGGGTTCCAATCCGGCGAACAACCAGCCGGTGCTCACCAAGTACCTCGATCTCGCCAAGCGGCAGGGCACCAAGATCGTCGTGGTCAACCCCTACCTCGAGCCCGGTCTGGACCGCTACTGGGTGCCGTCCAACGTCGAGTCGGCCATCTTCGGCACCCGGCTGTGCGACCTGCACGTGCCGGTGCGCCCGGGTGGGGACGTGGCCCTCGCCATGCTGGTGCTGGCCCACCTCGTCGACCACGACGCCGTCGATCGGCTCTGGCTCGAGGCCCACACCACCGGGTGGGCGGCGTTGGAGGCCCAGCTCGCCACCGCTGACCTCGACGACCTCCGCCGCCGAGCCGGTGTCGGCGCTGACCAGGTGGCGGCCTTCGCTGAGATGTATGCCGCCAGCGGTTCGGCGATCGTGATGTGGTCGATGGGCATCACCCAGCGCGACGACGCCGTCGAGGCAGTGCGCGCCCTGGTCGATGTGGCCCTGGCGAGGGGCAACGTCGGGCGTGACGGCGCCGGGCTCATGCCCATCCGGGGCCATTCCGGCGTGCAGGGCGGAGCCGAGATGGGCGCGTACGCCACGGCGCTGCCCGGCGGCCTCACCCCTGACGCCGGCAACGCCGCCGCCATGTCGCAGATGTGGGGCTTCGACGTGCCCATCGGGTCGGGGCTGACCGCTCCTGAGATGGCGCTGGCCGCCGGGGCCGGCGAGCTCGACGTGCTGTTCTGCTCGGGCGGCAACCTGCTGGACGTGCTCGCCGACCCGACCCAGGTGCGCCGGGGACTCGAGCGGGTGGCGCTGCGGGTGCACGCCGACATCGTGATGAGCCCCCAGATGCTCGTCGACGGCGGCGACGTCATCGTGTTGCCCGTCGCCACTCGCTACGAGCAGTCGGGCGGGGGGACCTCCACCACCACCGAGCGGCGGGTGGCGTTCTCCCCCGAGATTCGCCGTCCCCCCGCCTCCGCGCGCAGCGAGTGGCAGCTGTACGGCGACCTCGCCGCCCGGGTGCGTCCCGAGCTGGTCGACGCCGTGACCTGGCCGTCGAACCAGGCCCTCCGGGCCGAGATCGCCCGGGTCGTGCCCGAGTACGCCGGCATCGAGACCCTCGAGCGCACCGGCGACCAGGTGCAGGTCGGGGGACGCCACCTGTGTGCCGGCGGGGTGTTCCCAACCCCGGACGGTCGGGCCCAGGTGTCGACGCTCGACCCCGCCGGCGTCGAGCTGGCCGACGGTCAGGTGCTGGTCACCACCCGCCGGGGCAAGCAGTTCAACACCATGGTGTGGGACGCCGTCGATCCGTTGACCGGGGCAGGCCGTGACGCCGTGTACCTCGATCGCGACGACGCCGCAGCCTTAGGCATCGGCGACGGCGACCGGGTCGTGCTCGACAGCGCCCATGGCAGCTACCAGGGCCGGGCCCACCTCGTGCGCCTGGCCCACCGCTCGGCTCAGGTGCACTGGCCCGAGGGCAACGTCGTGCTCGGCGCTGGCCCCGAGCACCTCGAGCCCAGGTCCAAGGTGCCCGACTACCGGGCGGTGGCCACCGTGCGCCTGGCCGAGGCGCCGCTCGATCTGCCGGCGGTGGGCGTTCCTACACTGAGCGCATGACCGTCGAGCCCGTCACCACCGCCGAGGGCCAGGGCGTCCTCCACCTGATGCACAAGGTCACCGGCGAGACGTCGGGGGCCGATCTGGTGGCGGCGGTGCACGAGGCCGTCGACGACGACCACCAGGTGGTCTGCGCTGGGGTGCTTGGGCACAAGGCCGATCTGCTGGTCATGGCCATCGGGCCAGATCTGTGGCGGCTGCGGCGGTTGCAGACCGACCTGGCCGCAGCGGGCGCCGAGCTCGTCGACAGCTACGTGTCGATGACCGAGATCTCCGAGTACGCCGCCGACGTGCCCGCCGAGATGCGCCAGGCCCGGCTGTTCCCCCGGCTGCCGGTCGAGGGCCTCAACGCCATGTGCTTCTACCCGATGTCCAAGCGGCGGGTGGACGGCGCCAACTGGTTCACCTTGCCCTTCGACGAGCGGCGCCGGCTGATGTACGAGCACGGGGCGTCGGGGCGCACCTTCCGGGGACGGGTCAGCCAGCTCATCACCGGGTCGACGGGCACCGACGACTTCGAGTGGGGCGTGACGCTGTTCGCCCGCCACCTCGATGACCTCAAGGACGTCGTGTACACGATGCGCTTCGACGAGGCCTCGGCGGTGTACGCCGAGTTCGGCCGGTTCGTCACCGGCCTCGTCGGTGACATCGACGATCTCGTGCGAGAGCTCGGCGCCCGCTGAGCGCGCCGACGGCGCGATGAGGACAGCCCGGTGAGCACAGCAACGCGGTGAGGACGGCCCGGTGAGCGGGGTCGTCGCCGCCTTCGATCTCGACGGCACCCTGACCCGCCGCGACACCCTGGTGCCGTTCCTGCGCCGGGCCGTGGGACGCCGGCTCCTGGCTCGGGGCCTGGTGGATGCGGCGTCGGTGCGGGGCGGCCGCTCGGCGCGCAAGGAGGCGCTGTTGATGCGGGCGCTGGCCGGGCGCACCGAGGCGTCGCTGCGGTCGCCGGCCGAGGCCTTCGCCGCTGCGCTGGTCGAGCGCGGACTCCGGCCCCACGTGCTGGCCCGGCTGCGCGCCCACCTCGGCGACGGCCATCGCGTGGTCATCGTCACCGCTTCGCCCGAGCTTCACGCCGTGCCGATCGGCGCGCTCCTCGGCGTGGAGGCCACCTTGGCCACCCGTCTCGCTCTCGATGACCACGGGCGTCTCACCGGCCGCTACGACGGCGCGAACAACCGGGGTCACCACAAGGTCGAGCGCCTACGGATGTGGTGGGGCGACGACGAGCCGGACACGTTGCACGCCTATGGCAACTCCTCGGGCGACGCCGAGATGCTGGCTGTGGCCGACGTGGCCACCATGGTGCGCAGCAACGGCCAGCTCTGAGACGAACCGGCGGAGTCGGTGCGAACGATCCCGTCGCGTCATGCGACGTTCTTCTGGATGTATGACAATGCTGAGCTTCCGGGTCGGAGCGTCAGAGGCCGCCCGTATCGAGCAGTGGGCCGCCGATCTCGGCGTCGACCGGTCAGAGTTGCTGCGTGACGCCGTTCGGCTGCACCTGAACCGGCTGGCGTCGGAGGCCGACGGCGAGCGGTGGGCCGCCGCGCCCCTCGGCAGCGAAGAACGGTCCATCGCCGAGGTCGCAGAGTGGGGTCCCGCCGAGGACTGGGCGGACTGGGTACCGACGGATGGCGTCGTCAACTTCGACAACATCCACACCGTGGCGCGACCGGCGTTCCGTCGACGGGTCGCCACGCTGCCCGCCCACCGGATGGCGGAGGCGTGCCGAGTCCTCCAGGCGGCGACCGGCTGCTGATCGGACCGCTGCACGACTGGCGGTCAGGCGGCGCGGAGGCGGGACTGTCGTCGTGGCTGGTGGCTGGTGGCTGGTGGCTGGTGTACGTCAACGATCAGTGCTCTGCGACCTGACGACCGAGCCACGGCAACGTTCCCCGTGCGGCGCGAGCTGGCTATGCGTTCGACGACGAGAGCTCGGACGTCGTGTGCTCGTTGTCGAGCACGATCTGGCCGATCTCCCGGGTGGCCGTGCTCGTCCGGTTGGCGAGGTCACGCACCTCGGAGGCGACGACAGCGAACCCCTTGCCTGCTTCACCGGCGCGCGCCGCCTCGATCGCAGCGTTGAGGGCCAACAGGTTGGTCTGGGCGGCGATGTCCTCGATGACGCGCAGGAACGTCCGGATGCGATCGTTGGATCCCGACATCGCCCCGACGGCATGGTCGATGGCCCGCTCGGGCCGCCACGTCGATGCCGAACATGACGACCTCCTCGAGGAGGCCCTCGACGCTCATGACCCCGGCGAAGACGGCGTCGAGGACGAGCTGTTCGTCGCCGTCTGGCCACCGCACGCGCTGGGCCACCGGGGTGCCCGACGAGATGGTGGCGATCTGGTCGTCGCCGAGCAGGTCCTGCAGCGAGACCTCGGCGCTCGCACGACGCTCGGTCATGAAGGCGTTGAGGGTGCCGGTCACGCCCTCGCCGTCGAGGTCGGCGACGGCGCCGGTCGAGCCGATCGCCTCGAGGCGCACGGCGAAGGCTTGGGCCTCGCTGCGGGTGGAGGTCGCGTTGGCCTGGATCGACACGAAGCGCTCGAGCCTGCCGTCGTCACCGAGCACCGGGTTGATGGCCAGAGAGATCCAGTAGGGCTCGCCGTCCTTGGTGTAGTTGAGGATCTCCTCGTAGAACGGCTCGGCCCGGTCGAGGTGGCCCCTGATGCGCTCGACGGTGTCGGGGTCGGTGAGCGGTCGCTGCAGGAACGACCCGGGGGACCGGCCCACGACCTCGGCTGCGGTGTAGCCGGTCAGCTTCTCGAAGCCGGGCTTGACGTACTCGATGCGCCGATCCCCGTCGCAGATGATGACCGAGTTGTCGGTCTCGTCGGCAACCAGCGACAACACCTCGAACTTGGCTCGCTGGTCGCGTTCGGCGGTGATGTCTTTGAGGAAGGCGGTGTAGAGCTTGCGTCCGTCGTCGAGCTCGTCGCGTGACAGTGACAGGGCGCCCCAGACCACGGTGCCGTGGGCGCGGTGCACGGGCACCTCGCGGCTGGTGCCGACGATGCGGTCTTCGCCGGTGGTGCGGTTGCGGTTCACGAAGCCGTCGTGGCCGCCTTGGATGTCGGGTGGGACCAGCATCTTGACGTTCTGGCCGAGGACCTGGTCGCGGTGGTAGCCCCAGAGGCGCTCGGCGGCGGCGTTGAAGAAGGTGATGGTATTGGACTCGTCGATGGTGACCACCGCGTCGAGGGCCTGTTCGAGGGTCTGGTCGATGATGACCCGTTGGTCGCGTTCGGCTTTGATGTCTTTGAGGAAGGCGGTGTAGAGCTTGCGTCCGTCGTCGAGCTCGACGCGTGACAGTGACAGGGCGCCCCAGACCACGGTGCCGTCGGCGCGGTGCACGGGCACCTCGCGGCTGGTGCCGACGATGCGGTCTTCGCCGGTGGTGCGGTTGCGGTTCACGAAGCCGTCGTGGCCGCCTTGGATGTCGGGGGGACTGCGGCCCCACGTGCTGGCCCGGCTGCGCGCCCACCTCGGCGACGGCCATCGCGTGGTCATCGTCACCGCTTCGCCCGAGCTTCACGCCGTGCCGATCGGCGCGCTCCTCGGCGTGGAGGCCACCTTGGGCACCCGTCTCGCCCTCGACGACCGGGGGCGCCTCACCGGCCGCTACGACGGGGCGAACAACCGGGGCCACCACAAGGTCGATCGCCTGCGGGCGCGGTGGGGCGACGATGAGCCCGACGAGCTGCACGCCTACGGCAACTCCTCGGGCGACGCCGAGATGCTGGAACTGGCCGACGTCGCCACGATGGTGCGAGGCAGCGGCCCGCTCTGAGTCGAACCGACCGCGACGCGCTCCCCCAGCATCTCGACTGGCTCGCATCGCTAGACGACGGCGAACGATTGGCCGCTGCGCCGCTCGAAGCCGGTGAACGGGCCCTCGCTGAGGTTGCAGGGTCCCGCCCAGGAATGGGCCGCCGGGTCGATGCGGCGGGGTGAGGTCTGGTTCGCGGCGAGAGCAGGTCGGGATCGACCCGCACTGTGGGCAACGCCGTATCCGGCAACGGTACGGCCGTGGTCGCGGCGATTACCAGGACCCGTCGGGATCTGGCATCGGAGTTTGCGTTCACTACCGTCTCCGGCGTCCCGACCGAGAGCGTCGTCAACGCCGACAACATCCACACCGTGGCGCCCCGTGTTTCGTCGCACGGTCGCCGTCGGAGCATGGGATGGCAGAGGTGTGCCGGGTCCTGCAGGCGGCGACCGGCTGACAGTCCTCCGGGGCACGGCCGCGTCCTGACGGCCGAGGTTCTGCAACCCACCTCGACGTGTCCACAGGCCTTTCGCAAGGCCGAGGGCGCTGGGGCCGTGCGCCGGCACAAGGGTGTCGAAGCCGCTTGACCGCCTCCGCCGCGAGTTCTACCTCCTCGAACATGAGTGACACGGGACACACCCACGCCAATGGTACCGTCCGACGACGTGCTCGGCTCGCCCGCGCAGTCATGGCAGCGGTGCTGCTCACAGGACTCATGGCCGTCGTACCGGGAACGACCTCTGCTGCGCCGGCGCAGCGGGTACACGGGGACCCTGAGCTCATGCGCTCGGAGAGCGCGGATCACGCGTTGACGGTTGGCGGCGCGATGGCGGAAGATCTATCCGAGCGGAGCATTCGAGAGCAAGAGATGGGTAACCTCGCCATGCGCGTCTACCAGCGATGGCCGTCACTCTATGCCGGCAGTGACGTAGGGGTTAGGCCCGGTGAGACGCCCCGCCTCCACATAGTGGGATCTGCGCCCGCCAAGCTGGGAGAAGTGGTACTAGACGCCCCAGTGGATGTAGAGCTCGTGGATGGCGCTCCGCTTTCCTTCGCACAGCAGGAGGAACAAACGATCGTTGTTGCCAACTCGCTGCGAGCAGCGGGCTTTTACGATATCGTTGTGGGCACGGATCTACGAACTGGACGGACCGACGCACAGATAGGCGGCCTCGATCTCGCGCGAGTAGATAACGCAGAGATCATACGTCTCCTACCTTCTGGCCTCCGTCAGGTAGTGGACGTTCAGCTGTCGGCGTCAAGCATCTCGCAACTGGAAGATGCGTTTGGCGGCATGCGCCTTCGTAATGGCCCAACGAACCGCTGTACGAGCGGTTTCTCGGTTGTGTCCGAGACAAACGAAAGGGGTATCTCAACGGCAGGACACTGTAGTGGCATCAATAGGGTCGTGGAGCCAGGCCAAGGTGTGCATGTCACCTCGTGGGAGCTGGATCACGTCGGCCAGTGGGGCGACGTCGAGTGGCATACGACGACCGAGGCGGAGCCCGCCCTCTTCTACTCGGACACGAATGCGGTCCGCCACGTCAGGTCTTTACGTGCGCGACCAAGCTTGGGCCGAGGCGATCGAGTCTGCCTCTATGGTCGGTCCTCCAACAACGCAGACTGCGCTGATATTACGCAGGTCTCAATCAGCTGTGGCAGATCGGATCGAATCGTTCAGGTGGGAGACGACCTGGGCGTCCCCGGCGACAGCGGGGGCCCATGGTATAACCACAGCACAGCATTCGGGCTTCACCGAGGAAATTGCGGTTCTGGGCGGGAGGGTTTCACACCTGTAGATTTGATGGATGAAGCAATTGACGTACGTGTTTTGGCGGAGGATAGGGTGGCAACTGGCCAAATCCTAGGGTCAGGCGGCGGTCTACGCTCCCCGAATGGGGTTTACACTTTGCTGATGCAGACAGATGGCAATCTCGTCCTCTATAGGCAAGGTGGCGTTCCCGTCTGGTCGACGGGGACAAGCACGCCAGGAACGTACGCCATAATGCAAACGGATGGGAACTTCGTCCTCTACCGTCCCGGCCCCGTTGCGGTTTGGTCAACCTCGACTGGTGCGCGAAACAGCAATTTCATTCTACAAGATGATGGTAATCTCGTCATTCTAAGCAACTCGTATCGGGTGCAATGGGCATCGAATACCTCGGGGGCCTAGTCGAACAGGAGGTCTCCCATTTGGGTTCGACTGCGCCTGGCCTGCGACTTGGGGCAACATCTGGCGAGGCGGTGTCGCAACACCATCGTCGAGAGGAGCAAGAGGCTCAACACGCTAACAACAACCCCCAGACGGAGACCGGGCGGCTCGTAGTGTAATACCACGTTTGACTCCCCGCGGGGCACGGGCACGCCCGTGACGAGCCCGTCGATGCGCACGACGTCGGCTGGGTCCCCGTTGACGGTGGCGGCCCACCCGGGGAAGTGCGCCTGGCTGACCACCAACATCGACGGCCCGTCCGCCCGCACCGACGCCGTGACCCGGTTGGCGCCGAAGCGCGCCGTGGCAGTACCGCCACCGGTGCCGTCGATCGCCGCACAGGAGGTGCACCCGTCGACCACCACGGTCGAGCCGAACAGCCCGGGGGGTGACGATGTCGCCGCTGCGGCTGCCTCGTCACCGTCGACCTCCACGACGTGACCGGCCACGAAGGCGTCGGGCAGCACAGGCTCGAGGGTGTGGCGCACCAAGCGGGAGGCGGGCACCGGTACGCCCTCGCCGAGCAGATCGGCGGGGGGGAGGGGTGCGGTCGCCGGGTCGACCAGCACGGTGGTCACCCGCAAGCGATGCAGCAGCGCACCACCGTCGCGCCACACCTCCTCGGGGGCGAGGACAGCGCCGGTGTAGTCCATGTCGGCGGCGGCATCGGCGTACTCGGCCGGGATCAGGGGATCGTAGCCATTGACGTGTCGGATGCCGACGAGATCACTGCCTGGAGCAACCCACGGGCGCATCGCGTTCACGTCGACGCCGACGAACATCACCCGGTCGATCCCGCCGTCCGCATCGTGGACCGTGGCGCGTGGATCGGACGTGCGGCCGGTAACCATCGCCTCGACGACGGCCGGGTCCGGCGCGTCCCTGCGCCAGTCGTACCACCACCCGTAGGAGACCACCAGGTCGAGCCCGACGGCGAGGAGCGCCACCCACACCACTGCGCGGCGCGACACCAAGGCCATCGCTGCGGGCACCACCGCAGCGAACGCCAGCGGCACAGCCAGGGCCAGCAGCATGCCGGCGCCCGGCGACCGGTACACCCGGAAGGTCACCACGTGCGGGGCGATCACTGCGAAGACGAACATCACGCCCGGGACGACGGCGGCAATGGCGGCTGCGCGACGTCGTTCGGTGCGATCCGAGCTGAGCAGGTGGGCCACCCCATGAGCGGCGAGAACGGCCACTGCGAGCCCGACCACCGCTCCGTAGCGCGCCCAGGCGCGCATCTCGCCCAGCACGGGCGTCGCATGAACAAGTCCTGCGAGCGGGGTGACCGCGCCGAGCGTGATGAGCCCGATGGCCGCAGCGGCAACGACCAGGGCCATCGTCGGGGGGTGCCGGCGCCACCTGGTGAACCCGGCGGCGGCCAGGCCGAGCGCAGCTGCGCCGACGTACACGCCAAGCTCGGTGCGGGACCCGAGCCCACGGTACGGGCCGGCGAACGGCCCGTCAGGTCCCACGCCGCCGAACAGGTACGGGAACAGGTACAGCGGGGTGTGCGACAGCTCGAAACTCAGGCTCGTCGCGTCCTCGAACGCGAGGGCCGAACGATCAGTGGCTCCCAGCACCGCCAGGACCGGCAGCAGGTGGACGGCGCCGACCGCCGCACCCGCAACGCCTGTCAGTGCGAGCGCACTCAGCGGCCGCCACCACGGCCGGCCGGGGGGTCGGTCCAGCGCCACACGGGCCAGCGTCCAACAGCCAGCGGTGAGGGCGGTGAGCACCAGCATCTGGGGGTGACCGGCCACCACACACATGCCGAGGGCGAGCGCAGCGACCAGCACCCGCATCGGGTCGATCCGCTCCACGAGGCGGTCAAGAGCCCATAGCACCCAGGGCAGCCAGGCGAAGGTGGCGATGATGGCCTGATGGCCAAGGTGGGCGAACATGAAGCCGCCGAGTGCGACGGCGACCCCCGCGACAGCTGCTGCGCGGGCGTCGCCAACGAGCCGCCCTGCGAGGAGGTGGCCGCCGACGCCGGCGGCGATGAAGGCAAGTACCACTCGTACGTCGTTGGCCACGGCATCGTTCACGAAGGCGTGCAGCAGGTTGGGGGGGTACCAGACAGCGCTCTGGGAGATCGCCATCAGCGGTGAACCGGCGAAGGCGAAGGGATTCCAGCTCGGGATCACCCCCTCAGCCCACAGCTCCCCCACGTGAGCGTGCATCGGCAGGTAGTAGAGGTAGCCGTCCCCGGGGCCAAGCACTCGGTTGCCCATCACCGACGGGCCGAACACGAGAACCGGAGCCAACACCGGCAGGACCCACCAGATGTCTGCAAGCGGTCTGCGGGGCCACCTGCTGCGGGCCCCAGGCTTGCGTCGCCATGGCCTGGAGTGGGCCACGGGCCGCGCGCCCACCCGAGAGGAGGCGCCTGGACTCACAGGCCGAGGCACATCGCGCGTGCCCATGTGCCGAGCCCGAGCAGGACTGAACGGACCAACGACGACACTCCGATGAGCGTACGACGGCAGGGCTCCAGCGGGAGCCATGGCTCCACCCCACGTCGACCGACTCGTCGGTGCTGTTCCGCCATGATTGCTTCGTCGCCGCGGCCTGGCCGGTGCGGTCGCCACCGCCACCTGACCAATTGCGCTGGCCCTCGTGCCGAGTTTGTTCGCAGCGGTGGTCGTCGTCGTCTCGGTGCTCACGGTGCCGCTCGGCCTGCGACCCCGCTTCCTGTTCACCGCCTTCCCCGTGACGATCACCCTGGGGAGGTGGGTGCGCGAGCCGCAGGCCCCACTGGTGGTCGGGCTGTCCGCCGACGCCCTCGCCGCCGTGACGGTGGCGGTGAGCACCGACGTGTGGCTCGTGCCGTGAAGGCTCGGACCCGGACGGGTCAACCGCCCTCGAACGGGTTGGCGACCTCCGCACCGGTGCCGGCGACGTCGACGGTGTTGCGGGTCACCAGCACCAGATCGTGTTCGAGCGCCGTCGCAGCCAACAGCCCGTCGACGATGGGCACGGGATCCGGCACGTTCATCAACGCCCACCGCTCGGCGATCGCAGCGGTGACGGGAAGCAATCGATCGCCGAACTCCGTCACGACCGAGTGCAACCACCCACCGACGGCGTCTGCGGCCGCGACGTCCCGTCGGGCGAGCAGCGCAACACCTCGGCGGAGCTCGCCGACGGTCAGGACCGACAGCCACAGGCCAGCCGTCGCATGGTCGTCGAACCAGGCGAGGACGTGCACGTCGGCCCGCTCGCGCTTGCGGAGCTCGGAGACGACGTTGGTGTCCAGGAGGTAGCCCGTCACAGCTCCACGCCGCGGGGCAGCTCACGCCGGCGTTCGAAGTCGCGGTCGGCCCCGAGGTCGGGCATCTCATGGAGTCGTCGGGTGAAGGCGCCCTCGTCTCGCAGCGCCCGGCGGAGGATCTCGCGGTGCGCCTCCTCAGCCGAGCAGCCCGCTTCGGCGGCTCGACGCTTCAGCCGAGCCACGAGGTCGTCGTCCAGGTTCCTCACGATCAACTGGGCCACGTCGTTCTCCCCTTCGCGCTATCGACGATAGCGGCTGCCGTCGGTGGCTGCGTCCTTGGGTGGCCGGCGCGATGAAGCACCTCAGAGGGGCAGGCGGCGGAACACGGCGCGGGGCAGGGCGCGCAGTCCGAGCATGACCGGGCGGATCAGCGGGGGCACGTGCACCAGCGTCCGACGGTCGCGCACGGCGCCGACGACGGCGGCGGCCACCACGCCGGCATCGGTGGCCAGGGGGGCCTCGGAGAGCCCGGCGGTCATGCGGGTGCGGACGAACCCGGGCCGCACGACGGTCACGGTGACCCCCGAACCGTCGAGCGCGTCGCCGAGAGCGAGGGCGAAGGCGTCGAGCCCGGCCTTGGTGGCGGCGTAGACCGCGGCCGACGCCCGGGGCGCCATCGCCGCCACCGACGACAGCACCACCAGCGCGCCGTGGCCCTGAGCTCGCAACCTGGGGGCCAGGTGCAGACACAGCGACATCGGCCCGCCGAAGTTGGTCATCGCCGCGGCAGCGGCCGCCGCCGGGTCGGCGTCGTAGGTGGCCTGGTCGCCCAGGACGCCGACGGCCAGGATCGTCACGTCGATGTCGCCGAGCGCCTCGTGTGCCTCGGCGAGGGCGGGCCCGTGGGCGTCGAGGTCGGTGGCGTCGAGGGCGATCGGGGTGACCCGGTCGACACCGGCGGCGCGCACCTGCTGCACGGCGGCATCCAGCCGTGCCGAGGGCCGGGCGGCCAGGGCGACCGCCCGCACCCGACCCGAGGCGGCGAAGGCCTCGACGCTGGCCAGGGCCAGATCGGACGTGCCGCCCAGCACGAGGATGGTCTGGGGTGCGCCCGTGGCGTCGATCACCGGTGCCGCCAGCCAAGATCGAGGCGTCGGAGGGGACCGATCATCACCGGCGCCGCCCGCTGAGGTCGAGGCGCCGGTCGAGGTCGCTGACCATCACCCCATCGGGGTCGAGGCGGTCGCGCACCTCACGCCACTCCTCCAGGCGGGGGTACATGTCAGGGATCAGCTCGGGTCGCACCCGGGCGTCCTTGGCGAGGTAGAGCCGGCCCCCGGCACCCAGCACGTCGGCGTCGAGCTCGTCGAGCAGGGTGCCCAGCCCGGGCACCGCGGTCGGCACGTCCAGGGCCAGCGTCCACCCAGGCATCGGGAACGACAGGTGACCGGCCCCGGCGGGTCCGAAGCGCTTCAGCACCGCCAGGAACGACGGGCACCGCGCCGCGGACAGGGCGGCGACGATGCGGCAGATGACCTCGCTGGCGGCCAGGGGCACGACGCACTGCCACTGGACGAACCCGGGCCGGCCGTACAGCCGGTTCCACGACCTGACGCCGTCGAGGGGGTGGAAGAACCGACCGATCGACTGGATCTCGTCGCGTCGGCGCCGCGGGGCGGCCCGGTACCACGCCTCGTTGAACGCCCGGATGCTGAGGCGGTTCAACAGGCGCGGCGGCATCCACGGCGGGGCGGGCACGGCCCTGCCGGGTGACCAGTCCAGCGGGTCGGGCCGGTCCGCGGCGGCGAGTTGGTCGACCTCGGCGATGTCGCCGCGGGTGAGCACCCCCCGTCCGGTCGAGTGGCCCGAGGCCAACAGATCGATCCAGGCCACCGAGTAGGTTCGCTCGGCGTCGGTGGCGCTCATCAGGGCCATCAAGGTGTCGAGATCTGCGGCTCGGTCGGTGTCGACGATCAGCCGCGACGACGCCGCCGCGATCAGCTGCACGTCGGCGTCGACGATGACACCGGTCAGGCCCATCCCCCCGACGGTGGCTGCCATCTCCGCGGGGGTGTCGTCCCATGACAGCTGTCGCTCGGTGCCGATGCCGTCGACGAGCGTGAGCGCCCTGACGTGAGCACCGAACGCGCCGTGGCGGTGGTGGTTCTTGCCGTGGACGTCGGCGGCGATGGCCCCGCCCACCGTCACCTGCCGGGTGCCGGGGGTGACCGGCACGAACCACCCGTGGGGCAGCGCCTCGAACATCAGCCGTTCGAGCGACACACCGGCGGCCACCCGGGCGATGCCGCGCTCGGGGTCGAGGACGACGGCGTCGTCGCCGGTGGTCGCCGGGCCGGTTGCGTCGACCACGACGCCGCCGGCGTTCTGGGCCGCATCGTTGTAGGACCGACCGAGGCCCCGGGCGATGACCCCCCGCGGCGACCCGGCGTCGATCAGCCGTCCGACCGATCGCATGTCGCTCGCGCCGACCAGGTGGGCGGCGGTCGGCGCTGTCCGCCCCCACCCCGACAGCACGGTCGTCGGCCCAGCCGGCACGGTCGTCGGCCCAGCCGAGGCCAACGCCGGGTCAGCCAGCATGGACGCCGACGGCGAACAGCCCCGCCCACACCACCCCGCAGGCGAGCAGCACCCGGTCGGTCAGCACGAGCTCGGTCGGGTCACCGCCCTGGCCGTCGTCGGCGCGCCAGAGGTAGCGCAGGATCCCGTAGGCGAACGGCATCAGGGTCAGCTCGAACCAGGGCACGTCCGACGACACGTCCTCGGACCGTTCGAAGGCGAACAGGGAGTACGACAGCAGCGCCCCGGTGGCGGCGAGGGTGCGGACGTGGCCGAGGAACGTCTCGGAGTACTTCGAGAGGATGCGTCGGTGGGCGCCGGCCTCGTCGAGACCGAGCTCGGCGGTGCGCTTGCCCACCACCATGAGCAACGAGCCGAAGGTGGCGACGATGAGGAACCACCTCGACACCTCGACCTCGACCGCAGCGGCCCCGGCGATCGCCCGCAACACGAAGCCGGCGGCCACCGCGACGATGTCGGCGATGGGCTCGTGCTTGAGCCGCGACGAGTAGGCGGTCGTCAGCGCCACGTAGGACGCCACGACGATCGCCAACGCCAGGCTGACGGTGGCGCCGACCACCACGCCGGCGGCCAGCAGCACGACACCTATGACCCGGGCGGTCAGCGGCGAGACCAGTCCGCTCGCCACGGGACGATCGCGCTTGGTGGGGTGTGACCGGTCAGCCTCGGCGTCGGCGGCGTCGTTGAGGGCGTAGGTGCCGCTCGCCGCCAGTGACAGCGCGCAGAACGCCGTCGCCGTGTCGAGGATGGCACCTGGTTCGACGAGCAGGCCGGCGGCCCCGGGGGCGGCGAGCACCAGCACGTTCTTGGTCCACTGACGGGGTCGCAGCAGGCGCACGACGTCGGCGGGCCGGGCCCAGCCGGTGCGGACCGCCCGTCCAGGCGTCGGCGTCTGCACCCCGGCCACGACGCGCATCGTAGGGGAGGGCCGCCGCGCCTCCCCACCGCCGACGTTCGCCCGTCGCCGCCCTCGTCGGTGGCCGCTCAGCCGCCGCCGCCGTCGTCGTCGCCGTCGCCGTCGTCGTCGCCGTCGCCGTCGTCGTCGTTGTCGCCGCCGCTGTCGCCGTCGGCGTCGTCGCTGTCGCTGCCGGTGCCGGGTCCGTCGTCGGCGGCCACCCCGACTGCGATCGGATCGCCGAGCACCTCGAGCTCCCCGGTGGCGCTGTAGGCGAACCGCTCGAACCGCCCGGTGGTCGCCATGCCGTCGCGGCCGACCTCGATGCCCGAGACGCCGTCGTGGTCGATGTCGGCTCCGTCGGCCAACAGGGTGGCGCACTCGGCGTAGGTCGAACACGGCGTCCCTCCGGTGCTCACCGCCACCAGCTCCTCAGCGGCGGCCACCGGGTCGAGGCTCCCACTGGCGGTGAAGGCGAGCGCCAGCACGACCGCGCAGTCGTAGGTCTCCGCGGCGTACGCCGGGTCGACCCCGGGTGCCACCTCGGTCAGGGCGGCCACCAGGCTCGACGACCCATCCGGGGGGTCCTGGAGGGGTCGCACCCCGCCCACCCCGGCGGTGGCGCCGAGATCGTCGGGGTCCACGGCTTGGGCGAGGTCGACGGCGCCGGCCACGTCGGTGAGGAAGGTGGGCACCGTCGCAGGGTCCAGGCCGGCGGCGTCGAGCGCCACCAGCACCGGTGCTGCGTCGGATCTGACGGCGATGACGACTGCGTCGAGGCCGGCGGCGTCCAGCCCCTGGGTCGCCGCGGTCGGCTCGGCGTCGGGCACCAGCGTGCGGGTCTCGGTGACCTCGGCGCCACGGGTGGCGAGCGCGGCCGTGAGGTCCTGGGCGAAGCCGATGCCGAAGTCGTCGGCGCTGGCCACCACGGCCACCGTCTCGGCGCCGCCGACGGCGATGACCTCGGCCAGGGCGTCGGCCTGCAGCGCGTCACCAGGGGCGAGGCGCACATCGCCAGGGCGGGCGTCGGCCAGGCGTCGGGAGGTGTCGGTCGGCGAGCAGCGCAGCGCCGACCCCTCGGCCATGGAGTCGGCGACCGCAGCGGCGATCCGCGGCGCCGAGGCGTCCACGAGGGCCACCACGCCGTCGTCGACGAGCTGGGTCGCCGCCGCTCGTGCGGTGCCAGCGTCGCCGGCGGCGTCGGCGGTGACGAGCTCGACGGGTGAGCCGAGCACCCCTCCGGCGGCGTCGATGTCGGCCACCGCCAGCTCGAGGGCGGCCCGCACCGACGGCTCCACGAAGGCCCGCTGCCCGGTCACCGGCAACAACGCACCCAGGCGCAGCGTCGTCGCCACCGGAGCTCCCGGTGCCGTCGTGGTGGTCGGCTCGGTCACCACCGGCGGCGCGGCGGCCATCGTCGTCTCGATGGGGATGGTCTCAGCCGGCGTGGTGCTCACCGCGTCCAACGAGACGCCAGGGCCGTCGCCGCAGGCTCCCGCCAGGGCCACGGCTGCCACGACGGCCACGAGCGCCCGGCGACGCACCGGCGTCCTTCGCACGTCGAACATGGTGGCTCGCCTCCTCACGCTCGTCGGGCCCACCGAGCGGGCAGGGGACCTGAGTCTCGCGGCCGAGCCGTCGGACAGAGCGGCGCCTACGCTCGGACCCGGCGCAACCGAGGAGATCGAGGAGACGGCCATGACCGTGTATCGGGCCCCCGTGGACGACATCGACTTCGTGCTCCGCCACGTCGTCGGCCTCGGCGAGCTCGCCGAGATGGGCGACCTCGCCCACGCCGACGTCGACACCGTCAGCGCCCTGGTCGGCGAAGCTGCGAGGTTCTTCGAACAGGTCATCGCCCCCGTCGACCGCGCCGGTGACGAACAGGGCGCCCGCATCGTCGACGCCCGGGTGGTCATGCCCGAGGGCTTCGTCGAGGCCTACGCCCGCTACGTCGACGCCGGGTGGGGGTCGCTGCCGTTCGATCCCGACCACGGCGGCGGCGGGTTCCCCTGGGTCGTGGCGCTGGCGGTCCAGGAGATGATGACCTCGGCCAGCATGGGCTTCTCGCTCGGACCGCTGCTCACCCAGGGCTCGGTCGAGATGCTGAGCGCCCACGGCTCTGACGCCCAGAAGGCCACCTACCTGCCCCGACTGATCTCCGGTGAGTGGGCTGGCACGATGAACCTGTCCGAACCCCAGGCCGGGTCCGACGTGGGCGCCGTGCGCACCCGGGCGGTCCGCCAGGACGACGGCTCCTACCGCATCACCGGCCAGAAGATCTGGATCACCCACGGCGACCACGACCTCACCGACAACATCGTGCACCTCGTCCTGGCCCGCACCCCCGATGCCCCGGCCGGCACCAAGGGCATCTCGTGCTTCATCGTCCCCGCCCGTGTCGTCGACGACGACGGCCGCCTCGGTGACCGCAACGCCGTGCACCTCGTGTCGATCGAGGACAAGGTCGGCATCCACGCCAGCCCGACCTGCGTGCTGGACTACGACGGCGCCGTCGGTCACCTCATCGGCGACGAGCACGCCGGCATGCGGTACATGTTCACGATGATGAACAACGCCCGCCTCTCGGTGGGCCTCCAGGGTCTCGCCCTCGGCGAGGTGGCCCGCCAGCAGGCCACCGACTACGCCCTGCAGCGCACCCAGGGCCGCGCGGTCGGGTCCTCACGCCCGCCCGGTGAGCCGTCGCCGATCGTCGAACACCCCGACGTGCGTCGCATGCTGATGACCCTGCGCGCCCAGGTCGAGGCCATGCGCTGTGTCATGTACCGCAACGCGGCGGCCATCGACCGGGCCCACCACGGTGCCACCGAGTCGGTGCGAGCTGACGGCGAGAGCGTCGCCGCAATGCTGACCCCCATCTCCAAGGGCTGGGGCACCGACCTCGGGGTCGAGCTCACCTCGATGGCGCTGCAGGTGCACGGCGGGATGGGCTACGTCGAGGAGACCGGCATCGCCCAGCGCTGGCGTGACGCCCGCATCGCCCCGATCTACGAGGGCACCAACGGCATCCAGGCCGCCGATCTGGTGATGCGCAAGTTGCCGATGGCCGCCGGGGCGGTGGTCAAGACCGAGCTCGACGCCATGCGCGCCACCGTCGAGGAGCTCAGCGCCAGCGAGGCGTTGGCCGACCTGGCGCCGCGCCTGTCGGCGGCCATCGACGACCTCACCCGGGCCTCGGAGTGGTTGGCCGGGCGCCTCGCCGAGGATCCGAGGGACGCCCTCGCGGGTTCGTGGGCCTACCTGCGCTGCTTCGGGGTCCTCGAGGGCGGCTGGGAGCTGGCCCGCTCGGCCCTCATCGCCCGACGGGTGGCAGCCAGAGGTGACCTCGACGAGGCCTTCGCTGCGGCCAAGGAGGCCACCGCCCGGTTCTACGCCGAGCAGATCCTCTGTGACAGCGCGTCGCTGGCCGCGGCGGCGATGGCCGGGGCGTCCAGCACCTTCGCCCTCGACGCCGACGCCCTCTCGGCGGGTCGCTGAGCGGGCCGGCCGGGTCGGGCCGTGTCGAGCGCCGATGAGGTCTTCGCCGAGGCGTCGGCCCGTCTGGTCGACGAGGTGACCGACCGGTTGGGCGCCTGGGTGCTCGACAGCGTCGTGCGCATCCACGACGCCTGGGCGGGGCACACGCCCGCTGCGGTGCGCGACGACGCCGCTGAGGCCGGCCGCCGAGCCGCCGAGGTGGTCGGCGGCCGGTTGGCGACGTTGCTGGCCGCTGACGTGGACGAACAACGGGTCAACCCCCTCGCCGTGTTGCGTCGCGCCACGGCGTTCCCCACCGAGGTCCTGGCCCGCCACGGCGTCGCCGAGGTGGTGCGTGACCGTGACGCCGAGGCCCGCTTCCCCGGTGACGTGTACGACCTGACCCCGGCGGCCTTCGCCGACATCGCCCCCGAGCTGCACGAGATCGGGATCCTCTGGGGGGCGGCCAAGGCCCGGGCGCACCTCGCCCGCCGCCCCCGATGAGACGGCGAGGTCCGACGAGGTGAGGATCGTCGGGTACGTGCCGGACCTGATGGACCGCTCCCGTCTCGGGGGGCGGGTCGAGTGCGTCGCCACACCCGCCGAGCTGGTCGACCTCGCCGATGACGTCGACCTCGTCGTGGTCGATCTCGGGCGTCCCGGGGTGCTCGACGTCCTCGGCGAGATCAGGCCCCACACGATCGGGTTCGGGTCCCACGTCGACGCCGAGCTGCTCGATGCGGCGCGCCGGGCGGGCTGTGACGAGGTGCTGGCCCGTTCGGTCTTCTTCCGCCGCATCACCGAGCTCACCGACCCAGGCGGGGGGTGACGTAGCGCCGCAGCGCGCCCCGCAGCGGGCCGATGTCGACCAGGTCTCGCAGACCCGTGACCGGCGACCGGAGCCGGTCGACCGGCTGGCTCGCCTTGATGGCCCCTGCCAGGCACTCCAGGACCTCACGGTGATCGTGTCCTCGGTCAGCCAGGGCCTCGGCGACCGCCGCTGCGGTGGGTGCGGGCTCGCGCAGCACCTCGAGCAACGCCCCGAGGCCCGTGGCGCACGCACCACGGGCGTGGGGTCCCTCGTGGCGTCTCGGCGGGTCGGGGTCTGGCGCCAGGCGGTCGGGGTCCCACACCGGGATCGTCACCAGGTGCTCACGGGTGACCGGTGACCCCCGGAACGTCTGGCCCCGGGCGAGCACCCGGCCACGGATGACCCCGACGTCGTGGGCCGAGACGGCCAGACGCAGCTCGTCGCCGATCGCGGCCATCGGCTGGGTGTCGGATCGGCCGTCGGGCCAGACCAGCTCGACGACGGCCGTGGCGCCCGACAGCGGGCGCCCGGACTCGCTCAGCCGGGTCACGATCTCGGTCGTCGAACCGGGGCGGTGGTCCGAGCCGACGGTCTCGACGCTCATCCTGACGCCTGAGCGCACCTGCACGTTCGTCGAGTAGCGCAGGCCGAGGGCCCCGGCAAGCTCGAGCTCACGATCCCGCTGGTCGCGCCGCAGCACCTCGAGGTGACGCTCGAACCGGCCGGGGTCGACGTCCAGGGCGACCTGCCAGGTGCCCTCGTGGACGCCGGTGCCAGCGATCACGGCGGGCAGGGGCAGCCGGAAGGCGACGAAGCCGTGGCCGACGACGTAACGACCGCCGGCCGAGGCCACCGAGGCCGGGTCGATCACGGCCCCGGCCGGGGTGACGAGCTCGGGCCGCAGCGCCTCGGGTGCCGGGGTCAGCACCACCACGTCCACCGCGGTGTCGCGCTCGGTGAGCTCGAACGACGTGACCTGACGATCACCCGGGGGCACGAAGCCGTCGGGGTCGAGCACGACCTCGGCGTTGGTGACCCCGGCCAGGATCTGCAGGTAGTACTTCTGCAGGGTGAAGTGGTCGTCCTGGTCGAGCGTGCCGGTGACCAGCGTGTAGCCCCCGGTGCCGGCGGTGAGGGCGGTGAGAGCGGCGGGGTCGAGGTGCTCGGGGGCGCCGAGCCCGATGCCGAAGACGCGGTCGCCGATGGCCGCTGACGCGGCGGCCAGGCTGATCGGCTCGTTCTCGCGCCCGTCGGTCAGCACGACCATGGCCTTGTGCTGTTGGGTCACCGTCGGATCGTCGAGCATGGTGCGGGCCAGAGCGACGCCGTCGCCGATCGAGGTGCGTCCCGCCGGGTTCGGAGTGTGACCGGCGATCTGGCCGCCGGCACCGAGCGCACCTCCTGCGGACACGTCGATGACGGCCTGGTGCGCGAAGGCGTCGGCGTCGAAGGCCACCACGCCGACCGCGTCGCCGTCGCTCAGCAGCGTCGGCAGGATCGGCGCGGCGTCTCTCAACACGTCGATGCGCTGGCGGCCGTCGCCGGCGTCGCCGCTCATGCTGCCCGACTGGTCGAGCACCATCACGACTGCGCTCGACGCCGGGGTCACGCTGCTGGCGGTCATCGCCAAGGTCCACGACTCGCCGGTCTCGACGCAGGTGACCTGCACCTCCCCGGCGGTGGCGGTGCCGGGCGCCTGACCCACGAAGGACAACCACAGCTGCCCGACCGCCCCGCCGGGCGCGGCGGCGACCGTCTCGGTGGTGGCGCCGAGGAACGCATCGAAGGTGCCGGGCCCCGACGTCACGGTCGGGCCGGCGGTGATCTCCAGGGTGATCGCCTCGCACGACCGCACCGAGAACGTCGCTGCCCTCAAGGCGAGCTCGCCCTCGGGCACGTCGCCGAAGGTGATCGACGGGGTGGTCGGCTCGACCGACCGGATCGCCGAGCACACCGCCGCCCGCACGTCGATGCGGCCGTAGCCGACCTCTTGGTGCCAGGTGCCGTCGGGCCGTCCCGGGACCGTGGCGTAGGCGTACAGCGCCGGGGAGACCTTCTCACACGTCGACTGGATGTGGCGGCGGACCTCGGCGTTGCCCAGCGTCGGGTCGGCCGAGACGATCAGACCGGCGAGGCCGGCCACGTGCGGCGTGGCGGCCGAGGTGCCGTTGAACAACGAGTAGTAGTCGCCTGTCGCATCACCCGAGGCGGGGTAGGACGCACCGCCCGCGGTGGTCGGCCCGCCGTTGGCGGTGTAGCCGCGGGCGCCCTGTTCGTCGGTCGTCCAGATGTTCACCCCGGGGGCGACGAGGTCGGTGCCGGCGTCGAACTGGCTGCCCCACGTCTCGCCGTCAGAGCTCGCCGGGCGCTTGCGTTGGTCGTCGCGGTCCGAGGCCCCGACGGCGATCACGTTGGCGTGGCTCGCCGGGAAGCCGATCGGTGGCGAGGTGGTGTTGGCCCCTGCGTTGCCGGTGGCGGCGCAGATGACCATGCCGCCGTTCCAGGCGTTGGTGACCGCGGTGTTCAACGCGGCGGTGGCCACGGTGCCGAGTGACAGGCTGGCGACCCGAGCCCCGTTGGCGGCCGCCCAGTTCAGCCCGGCGGTCACCCGGGCGGCCGTGGGGACGGTACCGAGGCTGACGGGCATGATGCGGCACCCGCCCCCCACGCCGGCCACGCCGGTGGCGTTGTCGGTGGTCGCGCCGGCGATGCCGGCACAGGCGGTGCCGTGGAAGACGCCGACGCTGCTGGCGTCGTGGGGGGTCGGGTTGCCGGCGATGATGGCGTCGGCGTCGCCGTGGGTGGGGTTGGCGGTGGTGTTGGGCGTGTAGCTCAGATCGGGGTGGGTGAGGTCGAAGCCCGAGTCGATGACGGCGATCCACACGTCTGGGCTGCCGGTGGCGACGTCGCGACCTGCAGCGAGTGAGATGGCGGCCAGGTTCCACTGGTCGGCGAAGTGGGTGTCGTCGGGGGCAGCGTCATAGGTGCACAGCTGCAGCCAGTCGAACTCGGCGATCTCGACCCCCTCGACCGCAGCGGCCCCCTCGAGCAGGGCGAAGGCCTCGGCGGTGGCGGTACCTGCGGGCGGGTGGAAGACCAGGTGCGGGGCCAGGGCGCGTGACGCCGCAGCGTCGTGGCGCAGGCCGAGCGCCTCGACGGCCTCGATGACGGCGGTGCCGTCGGCGCCCTCTGTGGCGAGGACGGTGATGGTGTCGGTGATGGGGGTCGCAGCGCTCTCTGGACCGGCGTCCTCGGCGAAGTAGATCGGGAGCACCTCGTCGACCTCGTCGCGCGCACCTAGGGCGGCCTCGGCGTCGTCGGCACCGGCGAAGCCGTCGGGGGCCTCGACCCAGGCGTAGCCCGCCGGCTCGAGGGTGAGGCGGGCGGCGGCGATGTAGGGCGGCACGTCACCGGCGGCCGACCCGGTCGAGTTGAAGGTGCCCGAGTCGATGGCGTCGGAGGCTCCGGGTCGCAGCCGGACGAGGTGGTGCGCCTCGGCGAGGCGGTAGGCGGTGCGGCCCCCGGGCGGGCCGACGGCGATGCGGTCTGGTGCGTTGGACATGGTGGCTCCTCAGCTCGGGCCGCCCCTGCGGCTCACTGGTGACCCAGAGCACACCACCCCCGGCCCAGATACGCCCGGCCCAGATACGCGAGGCCCGCCGACCCCGACGACGTGGCGCTGCTGCAACCAAGAGGTTGCGCGCCCAGTAGGGTGGGAGGATGCGGTTCGGGTACCAGCTGTCCGTCGATGACCTGACCGATCCGGTGGGCGTCGCTCGCCGAGCCGAGGCGCTCGGCTTCGACGTCGTCTCGGTGAGCGACCACGTCGGTCCCGGCCTGGCGCCGATGCCGGTCCTGGCCGCCATCGCCCAGGGCACCTCGACGATTCCGGCTGGCGACCATGGTGCTCAACAGCGACATGCGCAACCCGGTCCAGCTGGCGTGGGAGGCCGCCACGCTCGACCGGCTCTCGGGCGGCCGGGTCGAGCTCGGCCTCGGCGCCGGCCACACGCCCCAGGAGTACGCCGCCACCGGCATCGCCTGGCGCCCACCCGCGGTGCGCAAGGCCGCGCTGCGTGAGGCGGTCGAGGTCATCCGCCCGCTGCTCGACGGCGAGACGGTGACGTTCGAAGGCGAGCACTTGTCGGTGCGGGAGGCCCACATCGACGGGGCGGTCCAGGACCGGCTGCCGATCCTCGTCGGCGGCAACGGGCCGGCGCTGCTCCAACACGCCGGGGCCCACGCCGACATCGTCGGCTTCCAGGGCCTCGGCCGCACCCACGACGACGGCCACCGACACGACGTGAGGTGGACCCCCGAGCACCTCGACGACCAGCTCGCCCAGGTCCGCCGAGGAGCCGGCGAGCGCATCGACCACGTCGAGCTCAACGCCCTGGTGCAGTTCACCGAGATCACTGACGACCCCGGTCCCGTCGTCGACGCCGTGGTCGACCGCGCCGCCGGGCTCACCCGTGACGATGCCGCTCGCACCCCGTACCTGCTGATCGGCCCCGCTGACGACATCGCCGCCAAGGTCCGACGTCTCGAACAGGAGCGGGGGATCGGCTACCTGACCGTGCGCACCCTCGAGCCGTTCGGCGAGATCATCGAGCGCTGCGCCTGACCCGACCGACCAGCGACGCACGCACCGACCGGCCAGGCGACGACGGGCCCGCGGGTCTCACGGGTTGCGGGACGAGGCCATCTGCTCGACCAGGGCGTAGAGGTCGAGGTCGTCGAAGGCCGCGACGGACCGCTCGAGCATCTTGGACATCCACTCCCTGCCCCGCTCGTTGGTGGGGTCGAGGGTGCCCGAGATGACCACCGCCAGGGTCCACACGTAGGCCACGCCCCGCCGGTAGTCCTCCCACGCATCGTCAGGCGAGTAGCCGCTGACGCCGCCGTCGACGAGCTCGTCGTGCCAGCGGGCGATGAGGTCGCGCTCGTGGTCCCGGCGGACCTCGGTGCGCACGCTGCCGCTCATGAAGTAGCCGATGTCCTGTGTCGCCCGGCCCCGAAGGCTTCCCTGCCAGTCCACCGCGATGAGCGTCTCGCCCCCGCCGCTGCCGTCGTCGCGAGCGAAGAACAGGTTGTCCATCCGGAAGTCGCCGTGCACGACGGTCAACGGCGGGGTGGCCATGTGCTCGAACAGCGCCGGCTGAGCCGCGAGGTAGGCATCGCGCAGGTCGCACATCCGCTCGGGCAGCACGTCGCCGAACACCTCGACCATGACGGGCCAACCGGCGGCGCATCCCTCGGCGAGGGCGTCAGAGCTGTAGGAGGGCCACACGTAGGGCAAGAACTCGAGGGACGGGTCATCGACCCGATCCCAGAACGAGGCGTGGTGGCGTCCGAGCCAGGTCATGCCCTGGAGGGCCTCGTCCAGGCCGCACCCCTCGACCTGGTCGCCGAGGCGGTGCTCGGAGAGGTCCTCCATCAACAGCACGAAGTCGCTGCCCTCACCGAGGGCTGCGTGGTGGATGGCCGGCGTGCGAGCCGAACTGCGCTCGGCGAGGTCCCGGTAGAACAGGACCTCCCGGCGGTAGAGCTGGAACGCGTCGGCCACCGCCAGGTTCTGGGCGTTGGTGGCAGGCATCTTCAACACCACGGCGTCAGGAGCCGGGCCGGTGGCCTCGTCGATCACCACCATCGCCAGCGCCGACATCATCCCCATGCCCTCAGCGATCGCCTCCCGGTGGAACGAGTGGACCTCGACCTCCTCGGCCCCGTCTGAGAGCGCCGCCGACAACCATTCAGCGGTGACCGCCTCGGGCCCTTCGAGCGTCGGCACGGTCGTCTCGTCGATCATGTGATCCCCCGGGTCGTTCGCCTGTTCCGACGGGCCCCCGCCCGCCGGTGCCCGGATCGTAGGGCCGCACCGCGGCAGCTTTCCGTTCCATCGGCCCGTCAGATGGACCGCCGACGGTCGGCTGCCCCCTCAGCCGTCGTCGCAGGCGGCCGTTCTTGCGGGCGGGGGCGGGGCGAGATGCCGCTGTTGCCCGCAATTTCGCCGGGGCCGGGGCCGGGGCGGGGGCGGGGGTGGGGCTGCTCGACGTTCTTGCGGGCGGGGGCGGGGCGAGATGCCGCTGTGGTCCGCAATTTCGCCGGGGGGTGGGGGTGCTCGACGTTCTTGCGGGCGGGGGCGGGGCGAGATGCCGCTGTGGTCCGCAATTTCGCCGGGGGGTGGGGGGAGGGGGCGGGGGTGGGGTGCTGGCGTCAGCGGCCGAGGGCGAGCAGGTCGACGACGAAGACGAGGTGCTCGTTCGGTCCGATCGCCCCGCCGGCGCCCTTGGACCCGTAGGCGAGCTGGGGTGGGATGACGAGTGATCGTCGCCCGCCGACGCGCATGCCGGCGACCCCCTGCTCCCATCCGGGGATGACCTGTCCGGCGCCGAGGCGGAACGAGAAGGGCTGGCCCCGGTCCCAGCTGGCGTCGAACTGACGCCCGGTCGTCCACGACACCCCGACGTAGTGCACGGTCACCTGCCGGCCGGTGCTGGCCTCCTCGCCGTCACCGACGACGAGATCGTCGATGCGCAGCGCCTTGCCGCTCGGCTCGCCTTCGGGCAGCGCCACCTCGGGCTTGGTCGCCTCGGAGGGGCCCGCTGGATCGTCGGTGGCGTCGGCATCGGTCATGGCGGCGACCCTACGGCCCCGTCGGTCGGCAACCGCTGCGGTCAGCCCTCGACGCCTTGCGGGCCACCGTCACCAGCGATCCGCAGACGGCGTCACGTCGGCCGCTCAGCGGACCAGCGCGCGGACGGCGTCGATGGTGTCGGCCTCGGAGGGGTCTTTGTCCGGGCGGTAGCGCCGCACCCGAGCGAAGCGCAGCGACACGCCACCGGGGTACCGCGGTGAGCTCTGGGCGCCGTCGAGCCCGATCTCGACGACCAGCTCGGGGCGCACGAGCACAGCGACGCCTTCCCGGTCGACCTCCCTGGCCAGCAGCTCGGCGGTCTGCCAGGCGAGCAGCTCGTCGGTCAGGCCCTTGAACGTCTTGCCCACCATCAGCCAGCCGCCGTCGGGGTCTCGAGCGCCGAGGTGCAGGTTGGACAACGTCCCGGTCCGGCGTCCGCTGCCCCACTCGGCGCCGAGCACGACCAGGTCAAGGGTCGCCACCGGCTTGACCTTGCGCCACGCCCTGCCCCGGCGCCCCGCCGCGTAGGGCGAGTCGGCGGTCTTGACCATCACGCCCTCGTGGCCGGCGTCGAGGGCGGCGTCGAGCACCCCCTCGGCCTCGGCCACCTGATCGGTGATCACCCCGGGCACGAGGTGCTCGCCGTCGCCGAGCAGCTCGACCAGGCGAGCCCGGCGTGCGGCGAGCGGCTCGTCGACCAGGTCGGTGCCGTCGACGTGCAACACGTCGAAGAACCAGGGCGTCAGCACCGAGGTCGACCGCTCCGACCCACCACGGCCCAGGCGGCTCATCGTGTCCTGGAAGGCGCCGGGGCGGCCGTCGTGCTCGACGCCGAGCACCTCGCCGTCGAGCACCAGCGCCTCGGCGGGCAACGTGCGGGCGAGCTCGACGACGCCGGGGAGGCGCGCCGTCACGTCGTTGAGCTTGCGGGTGGCGATGCGGACCTCCTCGCCCCGACGGTGCACCTGGATGCGGGCCCCGTCGAGCTTCCACTCGACAGAGGCGAGTCCCGCCTCGGCGATCGCCTCGGCCACCGAGTCCGACGTGGCGGCAAGCATCGGGCGCACCGGGGTCAGCACCCTCAAGCCGACGGCGTCGAGGGCCTCTCGTCCTCGTCCGAGCGCCAGCGTCGCCGTCTCGCCGAGGTCACCGGTCATCATGTGGGCCCGGCGCACCGGGGCGGCCGGCACGCCGGCGGCCCGGGCGATCGCCTCGGTGAGCACACCCTCCAGTGCCCCCTGGCGCAGCTCACCGGTGAGCAGGCGGGTGACGAGGGAGCGCTCGGCGACGGTGCACGCCCCGAGCAGCGCTTCGAGGCGGGCGCGACGTGACGCCGCCGAGCCGGGCCCGACGAGGCCCTCCAGCTCGACCAGCGCGTCGTCGAGATCAGCGACGGACAGGGTCGGGACCGGCGCTGGGTCGACGTCGACTGCGGCCAGGGTCCGCCAGCCGATGCCGATGCGGCCCTGGCGGGGCTCGCCGACCAGCAGGCCGACGAGGGGCTCGACCTCACCGGGTGCGGCCACGCCCAGCAGCTCGGCGAGCAGGTCCCGCTTGGCCGAACGCCCCGGGGTGGCGCTGACGGCGTCGACGGTGTCGACGACGTCGCCCAGGTTCACGAACCGACCGGCGTCCACCGCAGCGGCAGCCGGGCCGGGCCCCAGATGCCGGTGCCGTCGGGCTTCCAGGTCACCTCACCGTCCAGCTCGAGATCGGGCATCGCCTCGGCCAGCACGGTGAGCGCCTCACCGAGCTCGGCCCGGGCGAGCGACGCCCCGAGGCAGAAGTGGATGCCGCTGCCGAAGGTGAGCTGTGCCCGGCCGCGCTCGGCCTCCAGGTCGAGGCGCTCGGGGGTGTCGAAGACCGCCGGATCGTGGTTGGCCGTGCTGAAGCTGGTGAACACCAGCGTCCCGGCGGGGAAGGCCACGTCGCCGTACACGACGTCGGTGGCGGCGAAGCGGCCCGTGCCCCGCACCGCGCCGAGCACCCGCATCGTCTCCTCGACCGCCCGGGGGGCCAGCTCGGGCCGTTCGCGCAGCAACCGCCACTGGTCGGGGTGACGAGCGAACAACGCCATCGAGCAGGCCAGTTGGTTGCGGGTCGTGTCGGTGCCGGCGAGGATCAGCGCCTCGACCAGTGACACCAGCTCGCCGTCGTCGAGGCGGTCGCCCTCGGCCTCGGCCCGGATGAGCTCGGTCAGCAGGTCGTCGCCGGGATCAGCCCGTCGCTCGGCCACCAGGCCCCTCACGTAGGTGTCGAGCTCCTCGCGGGCGGCGACGATCTCATCGACGTGGTCGGCGGCGTCGGCGTCGAAGAAGCGGAACACCGACGTGGCCAGACGGCTGAACAGCTCCCAGTCGCTGCGGGGCGCGCCGACGATGGCGCAGATGATGGGGATCGGGTACGGCTCGCACACGTCGCCCACCAGCTCGCAGCGGCCCGTCGGGGCGAGCGGATCGACGAGCTCGTGGACGACCTCGCGCATGAGCGGCCGCAGCGAGCTCGCCTGGCGGGGGGTGAACGCCGGGCCGACCAGCTTGCGGAGCCGGAGGTGCTCGTCACCCTCGGTCGACAGGATCGACGGCCGTCGGTTGGCCATCCGGGGATCGTCGATGCCCCTGGCCTGGTTCAACATGGCCAGCGCCGAGTGCCAGCGGGCGTCGCGCAGGATCGCCACGCAATCGTCGTAGCGGGTGATCAGGTAGCCGATCGGCGTGCGCGCCAACCAGTGCGCACGGGCCGCCTCGTCGAGCTGGCGGCGGCGTTCGGTCGGGTCGAGGGCATCGACGACGGGCAGGTCGAGCTGGTCGAGCCTCGCGGCGGCGGGCGCAGCGGCCCCGGGACCGAGCGTCGTGGCGGGCGACCGGGGCTCTGGTGCGTCCATCGTCCCAGCTTGCCTCCGTCGTGTGCCGCCGACCACCCCACGACGCCGACGCCCCGGCCACACTGAGCCGATGCTTCCGTCGCCGTCGCGGGTGCCCTCGTGGCGGGTACCACCTCCCTCCGTGCGGTCGCGGGCGACAGGTCGGGTCCCAGCGTGAACGTCCGCATCGGCCACGGCTACGACGCCCACCGCTTCGGCGACGACCTCGACCGACCGTGCGTGCTCGGCGGGGTCGTGTTCGACGGCGTGCCCGGCCTGGTGGGCCACAGCGACGCCGATGCGGTGGTGCACGCCATCATCGACGCCCTGCTCGCGGCCACCGGGTCAGGCGACATCGGCCAGCGCTTCCCCGACACCGATCCGGCCTGGGCCGGCGCCGACAGCGTCGCCCTGCTCGGAGTCGTTCGGGCCGAGATCACCGCCGCCGGCTTCGAGGTGGGCAACGTCGACTGCTCCCTGGTGGCCGAGCGGCCCAAGGTGGCGCCCCGGCGTGCCGAGATCGAGCGCCGCCTCAGCGAGGTGCTCGGCGCACCGGTGACGGTGAAGGGCCGCCGCAACGAGGGCCTCGACGACGTCGGTGCCGGCCTCGGGGTGATCTGTCACGCCGTCGCCCTGGTGGCCGTCGTCGAGGTGCCGCCGGTTCGTTGACCACCGTGCACCCCGACGCCTGCGGGATCGCCGCACCGCACGTCGCCGGTCCCGCGGGATCGCCACGCCACACCGCCGCCCCGGGCGTCCGTTGGACCCACCCCGCCGGCTGCGGGCCCTCGTGCCTGCTCCACGTCGCCGGCAGCGGGGCCCGTCGGTCACCGGGCATCGGGCGGGGGCTCCGATGGTGGGTTCTGGACCAGGTGCGGACGCCGGGCGTGGGGCCACAGCCACGACAGCGGGCTCACCGGCGCAGAGGGAACCGCCGTCGCAGCCGAGTGGGCGACGGCGGCCTCGATCACCTCGGACCGCACGAGCAGCGGCCCGGCGCACCGGCGCAGAACCTGGCGATCGAGGGACCCGGTCACCGCCCCTTCGGCGTCGACGACCTTCACGGCGTCGGTCACCGGGGCGACGACCACCACCAGATCGGGACCGTCCCTGCGGTTCATCCCGCTCGCGCTGATCAGAGGGCCGAGGCCCTCCAGGTCGGCCGCAGACGTGCCCGCGGCCACGGCGACGACGGTGGGCCCGCGGCAAACGATGCCCCGGGGTCGCCGCCCCGCCAGCCCGGCCAGCCCGGCCAGCCCGGCCAGCCCCGCCAGGGCGTCCGGCGCGGCCGGCTCGGCCGGGGCCAGATCGACCGTCACCACCGGGTCCTGTGAGTCCTGCACCGCTGGGCGCTCCTCCCGGACGGATGGCCGCCGTGGTGTTGGCCGGCGGATCCGGCACCCGGATGGGGGCCGACACGAACAAGGTCTACCTACCGATCGGCGGTCGCCCGGTCCTCGAGGTGGCCGTTGCCGCCCTCGTCGCCTCCCAGCTCGTCGTCCACCTGGTCGTCGTGGTGCGAGACGGCGACCAACGGGCTGCCCACGAGGCGCTCGGCCCCCACCGCCCCGTCGTCGACGCCGTCGTCGTCGGGGGTGCGAACCGGGCCGAGAGCGAGTGGCGTGGCCTCGTGGCGTCGGGACTGGACGTGCCCGACGGTCCTGCCCCCGAGCTCGTCGCGGTGTGCGACGGCGCCCGACCCTTCCTCACCCACGGTCTGCTGGCCGAGCTGGTGGCGGTCGCGCGACGCCGAGGCGGGGCGGTGCCCGGCGTGGACGTCGTCGAGACGTTGCTCGACGTGCGCGACCCCGCTCGCGCTCAGCCGGTGGAGGGCCGTCGGCTGGTGCGGGTGCAGACCCCCCAGGTGATGCGCTCGGCCGAGCTGGTGGCCGCGCACCGGCGTGCCGGCGCCGACCGGGCGACGGCGCTCGACACCGCCGAGATCATCGAGCGGTGGGGCATCGGCGACACTGAGGTCGGGGTCGTGCGGGCCGACGATCGCAACGTCAAGGTCACCACCCCCGCCGACCTGACCGCCGCCTCGGCTGCGATGGCCGGCTGGCACGACGGCCGTTGGGCCTGATCGGGCCGGTGCGTGGCGTCCCCCATCGGCGAGCCGCAAGCGCACGCGGCGCAGCGGCTGGTCGCCGGATCGGTAGACGTGCGCCACGTGGCCTGTCGGCGCCGTCAGGTCGGAGGGGTCATCTCGAAGACGACGGAGTCGAGTCCGGGAGGGCCAGGGATGAGGTGGAGCCGATCGTCGGCGGCGAGCTGGGGCCGAAAGCCCATGCCGATGTTGCCGACGTGGCCGGCCAGGGTGATCAACTCTGGGGCGAGGTCGATCGGGCAGGGTGTGGCGGAGGGCTCCAGGAAGGGGACGCTCACCGTGTCGGCCCGGGGCTCCCAGGTGCCGGTTCGTCGCCCGCATCCAGTGTCGAGCTCGATGGTGCCGTCGCGGTGGAGTTGCACGGTCGCCGTGAAGTCATCGAGATCGACCCGGTCGGGGACGTCAGGAAGGCTCCACGACAGCAGGCGCCACTCGCGGTCGAAGACCCCGGGATCGATCGGATCGAGCCGCTCGAAGCGGAACATGGCGCTCTCGCCCTCGAACCGCATCTCGTCATCGCTCATCGCCAGGCTCGTCCTCCCAAGCGCTCCGGTGAACCGGTCTTCCCAGTCGCGCCCGATGCAACCGACCGCCAGCGCGCTCGTCTCCAGGGTCGGCACCCAGCGACCGTCCTGCTCTCGGAGCTCGCCGTGCATCGAGACACACGGTGCTGACCAGCCGGTGAGATCGCCGTCGTCCACCTCGACAACGGTGCGCAGCCCGTCGGGTGCCCCGACGGGCTCGCCGGCGATCATCGCCTCCTTCAGCATCCACAGTCCGTCGGCGTCGGCCGCCAGGCTGTCATCGACACAACCCGCCAGCACCCACAGCACGCCGATCAGCCACACCCCCGCACCGAGCAGACCGTAGGACCTCCGGCCTGCTGGCCGGGGCCGGGCCATCGAACGGAGCACAGCCCATGGTCCCATGGCAGATCCGGCCGGTTGCTGTCGACGGGTCAGCCCGGGCCAGGGCGGCCGAGGGCCTCGGTCAGCAGGCGGAACTCGATGCGGCGGTTGGCCGCCGACCCTCCCGGCGCCTCGTCATCGACGACAGGACGGCCCGAACCGAACCCGGCGGTGGTGAGCAGCTCGGGATCGACCCCACGGTCCACCAGGGCGTCTCGCACCGTCACGGCCCGGGCTCGCGACAGCTCAAGGTTGTCGGCGGGATCGCCGAAGCCATCGGTGTGGCCCTCGACCCGCACGACGACGTCATCGAGAGTTCCCAACAGGGCGGCCACCCGGTCGACGGTCTCGACCGCCGAGTCGTCCAGACCGGCGCTGGCCTCGTCGAAGCGGATGGGTTCGAGCTTGGCGACCTCGTTGATCTGTTCGACGGCGGTGGCCTCATCGGTGACCTCCAGGTCGTCGTCGACGACGACCTCTGCCGGGGGTTGGGGCCACAACCCCCGTAGCAGCCGCGCCGCCCGCTCACCGACGACTCCGTCGAAGCGGACGGTTCCCCGCGTCGGCTCCACCTCGTCGACCGAAAGCTCGTCGGTGACCTCGTTGACCCCCAGCAGCCGGCGGGCGGCGGTGAGGACCTGCCGGCGTCGGTCGTCGTCGGTGACCACGCCCCGCACGGTGACGCCGTCATCGGTGACGGCGTAGGCGATCTCGAAGCCGGGGGCCGAGGGTGCCGGGTGGACGTCGGGTTCGACCGCCAGCCCCTCCACCTCGACGTCGTCGAGCAACGCATCGATCGCCGACTCCTCCACGCCGAGTCGCATGGTCCCCTCGACCACCAGACGGTCATCGCGCAGCTGGACGTGCCCCTCCTGCAACAGGTCGGGCGCAGCGGCCACGACCGAGGCCACCGCGGCGACGGCGTCGTCGTCGGTGACCGGGCCGCTGTCGTCGACGCGCAGACCGCCGCCGGCGAACCGGGCCTCGCCGAAGGTCTCGCCGGCCGCCCCGACCACCGCATCGCGCTGGTCGACGCTCTGGACGTCGCCCACGACCGTGGCGGGCACCTCGGGCCGCCACGACACCGCCAGGGCCACCGGAGCCGGCGGCGGGGTCTGGGTCGGGGCCACCGAGGTCGAGGTCGGGCCCGGGCCGGCATCGTCGTCGGCTCGATCACAGGCCAAGGTCGCGGCGAGCAGGGCCGCCAGCACCGGCACCACCCGGCGCGTGGTCAGGCGCCGTGCGCCATCACGTCGTCGCACGGCCACCGGGTGCGCTGGGGGGGTCGGGGGACGACGCGCCGAGGAAGTCGAGCAGCAGCTCGTTCACGGCCTCGGGTGCCTCCTGTTGCACCCAGTGGCCGGCGCCCGGCACGAGGTGGACGCCCCTCAGGTCAGCACAGGTCTCGTCGAGGCGGTCGACGTCGACCGAGGTGGCGGCCACGACACCGTCGAGCGCCCCGGCCACGAAGGTCGCCGGCACCTCGACCCGGGCGTCACGCCACGGGGCCAGCAGCCGGTAGGAGCGGTCGAGGTTGCGGTACCACTCGACGCCGCCCCGGAAGCCGCTGGCAGCGAAGCTGTCACAGAACACCGCCAGACCGTCCTCGCCGAGCCAGTCAGGGGCCTCAGACGGCGGCGGCCCGAGCGCCTCGGACAGGGTGGCGGCCTCCACGCCGGCGATCGAGGGCGAGACCGTGGGGTCGGTGTAGAGGTTGCGCAAGATCGCCTCGCGGTGGGCGTCGAGGTCGAGGTGGGAGTCTGGCTGCTGGAAGAACAGGATGTAGTGGAACAGCTCGCCCATCGCCCCTGACAGCACCGAGGTGGGCGGAGCGTCGACGCCGCCGAAGCGGAAGCCCGGGGAGAACGGCACCGACATGCCGCACACCGCGGTGAACACCTGGGGTCGCAACACCGCCGCCGGCCAGGCGACCAGCGCGCCCCAGTCGTGGCCGACGAGCGTGCAGCGCTCGTGACCGAGCGCCTCGACCAACCCGACGAGATCGCCGACGATGTCGAGCACGGTGTAGCGCTCGCTGGCCTCGGGCGCCGACGAGGTGCCGTAGCCCCGCCCGTCGGGGGCGGCGACCCGGTACCCGGCGTCGGCCAGGGCCAGCATCTGGTGGCGCCACGAGAACCAGCACTCGGGCCACCCGTGCTGGAGGATCACCAGCGGTCCGTCCTCGGGTCCACACAGCGCCACGTCCAACACGACGTCGTTGGTCTCGACCGCGACGTGGTCGACAGCGGACAGGTCGGGCACGGCCGGGCTCGTTCCCACGGCGCAGATGGTCGCGCACTTCTCACCCCGGCGGCTCCTCGACGGCGATCTGGCACCCGGAGCGCCGCCGCAGGCGCGCACGAGGCGGCGCCCCGGGCGAGCGGGAAGCGGCCGGCGGCTACCTTCGCGACCACCAGGCGACGAGGGGAGCCGACGATGAAGGTGGACACGACGACCGGGGCGTTCCTGTCCGGGGTCCCAGCCGCCGCCAAGGCCGCCGAGGCCGCCGGGTACGACGGGCTCTGGACCGCAGAGACCAGCCACGACCCGTTCATGCCCCACGTGCTCGCCGCCGAACACACCGAGAACGTCGACCTCGGCACCTCGATCGCCGTGGCCTTCGCACGCAACCCGATGCTGCTGGCCAACATCGGCTACGACCTCAACGCCTACTCGGGCGGGCGCTTCATCCTCGGCCTCGGCAGCCAGATCAAGCCCCACATCACCAAGCGGTTCTCGATGGAGTGGTCCTCGCCGGCAGCGCGGATGAAGGAGATGATCGAGGCCATCCGGGCGATCTGGGCGGCATGGAACACCGAGTCCAAGCTCGAGTTCCGAGGCGACTTCTACACCCACACGATCATGACGCCGTTCTTCGATCCGGGCCCCAACCCTCGCGGCGACGCCCGCATCTTCATCGCCGGCGTCGGGCCCCTCATGACTAAGGTCGCCGGCGAGGTGTGCGACGGGTTCCTCGTCCACGGCTTCACCACCGAGGCGTACCTCAAGGAGGTGACCATCCCGATGCTCGAAGAGGGGATGGCCGCCTCGGGGCGCCAGCGTGCGGACTTCGAGATCTCCTACCCCGGCTTCATCGTCACCGGCCGTGACGAGGACGAGATGTCTCGCAACGCCCAGGGCGTGCGCCAGCAGATCGCGTTCTACGGCTCGACGCCGGCCTACCGGGGCGTGCTCGAGCACCACGGGTGGGGCGAGCTGCAGACCGAGCTGAACGCCATGTCCAAAGAGGGCAAGTGGGTCGAGATGGCCGGCCTGGTCGACGACGACATCCTCTCGACCTTCGCCGTGGTCGCCGAGCCTGACGGCGTCGCGCCCGAGCTCCTCGCCCGCTACGGCGGCGCCGTCGACCGCATGAGCTTCTACGCCCCCTACGAGGCCGACGCCGACGTCTGGGGCCCGATCGTCGAGGAGCTCCAGAAGGCTTGACCCACGCCGGGGCGCGCGCCGCGGTCCGGTCGGCCACCAACCTGGCCGCTGCGTCGGCCCCGCAGGCAGTTCGCTCGAGTTTCGGGACGGCGGGGCGCGCGCCGGTAGGATTCGACGTCCCGGCGGGCCAGCGTCGTCCCGCACCCGGCGTGCGCGCTCTGACCTGAGCTCGCGCCGCCCCGGATGCCGTACGACGGTGCCGACCCGACCGAGGAGCGCATGGATGGCTGCTGACCTGCCGACGCGCCAGGGGCTGTACGACCCCGAGCTCGAGCACGATGCCTGTGGGGTCGCCTTCGTCGCCGATATCTCCGGTACCCCGTCGCGCCGCATCGTGAACCAGGGGCTCGCCTCGCTGTGCAACCTCGAGCACCGGGGGGCCAAGGGCGCCGAGGTCAACACCGGTGACGGCGCCGGCATCCTCCTACAGGTCCCCCACGACTTCCTGGCCGCCGCCGTCGACTTCGAGCTGCCCCCCGCCGGTCACTACGCGGTCGGTTGCGCCTTCTTGCCTCCAGAGCCGACCGAGGCCGATCGGGCGGCCGCAGCGATCGAGCGGGTGGTCGACAGCGAGGGCCTCTGCGTCCTCGGGTGGCGTGACGTGCCGGTCGACCCGAGTGATCTCGGCACGATGGCCTCAGAGGCGATGCCGACGTTCCGCCAGCTGTTCGTCGGTTCCCCGCCGGGTCGTGACCTCAACGGCATCGACCTCGAGCGTCGGGTGTTCATGGCCCGCAAGCGCGCCCGCACCGAGCACGAGGTCTACTTCGCCTCGCTGTCGCCTCGGACCCTGGTCTACAAGGGCATGCTCGGCTCGACCCAGCTCGAGAGCTTCTACCCAGATCTCTCCGACGAGCGGGTAACCAGCGCCCTGGTGCTCGTCCACAGCCGGTTCTCGACCAACACGTTCCCGTCCTGGCCGCTCGCTCACCCCTACCGCTACATCGCCCACAACGGCGAGATCAACACGGTCAAGGGCAACCGCAACTGGATGCGGGCCCGTGAGGCGCTCATGCGCACCGACGTGCTGCCCGGTGAGCTCGACCGCATCTTCCCCGTCATCACCCCGGGGGCCTCTGACACCGCCAGCTTCGACGAGTGCCTCGAGCTGTTGCACCTCGCCGGGCGGTCGCTGCCCCACGCCGTGCTGATGATGGTGCCCGAAGCCTGGGAGCACCACGAGACGATGGACCCCGCCCGGCGGGCGTTCTACGAGTACCACGCCTCGCTGATGGAGGCCTGGGACGGTCCGGCGCTCATCTGCTTCACCGACGGCGCGGTCATCGGGGCGGTGCTCGACCGCAACGGCCTGCGGCCCGCCCGCTACTGGGTGACCGACGACGGCCTCGTGGTCATGGCGTCTGAGGTCGGCGTGCTCGACATCGACCAGTCGACCGTCGTCCGCAAGGGTCGACTCGAGCCGGGGCGGATGTTCCTGGTCGACACCGAGGACCACCGCATCGTCGATGACACCGAGATCAAGGACGCCCTGGCCGCCGAGCACCCCTACGGCGAGTGGATCCGCCAGCACAAGGTGGCCCTCGACCAGCTGCCCCAGCGAGCCCACCACATCGAGCGCCACGTCGAGGTGCGCCACCACCAGCTCGTGTTCGGCTACACCCACGAGGAGCTGCGCATCCTGCTCGGCCCGATGGCGGCGAACGGGGCGGAGCCGATCGGGTCGATGGGCACCGACGTCCCCCTGGCGGTGCTGTCCGAGCGCTCACGTCCGCTGTTCGAGTACTTCAAGCAGCTGTTCGCCCAGGTCACGAACCCCCCGCTCGACGCCATCCGTGAGGAGCTCGTCACCGCCATCGGCTCGTCCATCGGCGCCGAGGGCAACCTGTTGTCCCCCGAGCCCACGTCGGTGCGCCAGATCGAGTTGCCGTACCCGGTCATCAGCGTCGACGAGCTGGCCACCATCGAGCGGGTCAACGAGGACGGCGGCCTGCCCCAGTTCGAGAGCGAGCGGGTCGTCGGGCTCTTCGAGCGCGCCGGGGGCGGCGATGCCCTCGCCGCAGCCCTGGACCGGGTGTGCGGCGAGGTGTCTGACGCCGTGCTGCGGGGCGCCCGGCTCATCGTGTTGAGCGACCGGGGCGCGACCCCGGAGCTGGCCCCGATCCCCTCGTTGCTGCTCACATCGGCGGTGCACCACCACCTCATCCGCGAGAAGAGCCGCACCAAGGTCGGCATGATCGTCGAGTCGGGCGACGCCCGTGAGGTGCACCACGTGGCCGCGCTCATCGGCTATGGCGCCGGGGCGGTGTGCCCCTGGGTGGCCTTCGAGTCGATCGAGGACCTCATCGCCGCCGGCGCCCTCGGCGACGTCGAGCAGCCCACCGCGGCGCGCAACCTTGTCAAGGCCCTGTCCAAGGGCGTCGTCAAGGTCATGTCCAAGATCGGCGTGTCGACGGTGGCGTCCTACACCGGTGCCCAGATCTTCGAGGCGATCGGGGTGTCGCGCGACGTCGTCGACCGCTACTTCACCGGCACGACCTCCCAGCTCGACGGCATCGGCCTCGACGAGATCGCCGACGAGGTGGCCCGCCGTCACGACCGGGCCTTCCTCGACAACCCCGCCGAGCGCGCCCACCGCGAGATCGAGCCCGGCGGCGACTACCAGTGGCGTCGCGAGGGCGAGCACCACCTGTTCAACCCCGAGACCGTGCGGCGCCTGCAGCACTCGACCCGGGCCGGGCGCTACGACATCTTCAAGGAGTACACCCGCCTCGTCGACGATCAGGCCGAGCGGCTGTCGACGCTCCGGGGGCTGTTCGACCTGCGTCCCTCACCCGACGGCCCGATCCCCCTCGACGAGGTCGAGCCGGCCAGCGACATCATCCAGCGGTTCTCGACCGGGGCCATGAGCTACGGGTCGATCTCGGCCGAGGCGCACGAGACGCTGGCGGTGGCGATGAACCGCATCGGCGGCAAGTCCAACACCGGTGAGGGTGGTGAGGATCCCGAGCGCTGGGTGCCCGACGGCAACGGCGACCTGCGTCGCAGCGCCATCAAGCAGGTGGCCTCCGGTCGCTTCGGGGTCACCAGCGAGTACCTCGTCAACGCCGACGACATCCAGATCAAGATGGCCCAGGGCGCCAAGCCGGGCGAGGGGGGGCAGCTGCCGGGCAAGAAGGTGTGGCCCTGGATCGCCCGCACCCGCTACTCGACGCCCGGCGTCGGGCTCATCTCGCCCCCGCCCCACCACGACATCTACTCCATCGAAGATCTCAAGCAGCTGATCCACGACCTCAAGAACGCCAACCCCCGAGCTCGGGTGCACGTCAAGTTGGTGTCAGAGGTCGGCGTCGGCACCGTGGCCGCCGGGGTCTCCAAGGCCCACGCCGACGTGGTGCTCATCTCGGGTCACGACGGGGGCACCGGCGCCTCGCCGCTCAACTCGGTCAAGCACGCCGGCACGCCCTGGGAGCTCGGCCTGGCCGAGACCCAGCAGACCCTGTTGCTCAACGGTCTGCGTGATCGCATCGTCGTGCAGGCCGACGGCCAGATGAAGACCGGGCGCGACGTGATCGTCGCCGCCCTGCTCGGTGCCGAGGAGTTCGGCTTCGCCACCGCCCCCCTCGTCGTCTCGGGGTGCGTGATGATGCGCGTCTGTCACCTCGACACGTGCCCGGTCGGCGTGGCCACCCAGAACCCCGAGCTGCGGGCCCGCTTCACGGGCAGACCTGAGTTCGTCGTCAACTTCTTCGAGTTCATCGCCGCCGAGGTGCGTGAGCTCCTCGCCGAGCTCGGCTACCGCACCCTCCAGGAGGTCATCGGGCGCGTCGATCTGCTCGACACCCGCGCCGCCGTCGGGCACTGGAAGGCCCACGGCCTTGACGTCTCACCGTTGCTGCACGAGCCCGAGATCCCCTTCGGCCAGACCCGGTACTGCTCGGGCGAACAGGATCACGGGCTCGACCGGGCCTTGGACAACCAGCTCATCGAGCTGGCCGCCCCGGCGCTCACCGACGCCACCCCGGTGCGACACGCCCTGGAGGTGCGCAACGTCAACCGCACGGTCGGCACGATGCTCGGCTCTGAGGTCACCCGCCGCCACGGCGGCCAGGGCCTGCCCGATGACACCATCACCTTCGACATGACCGGCTCGGGCGGGCAGAGCTTCGGGGCGTTCCTGCCCAGGGGCATCACCTTGAACCTGTTCGGCGACGCCAACGACTACCTGGGCAAGGGCCTGTCGGGGGGGCGCATCGTGGTGCAGCCCGCTCTGGACTCCCCGCTGGTCGCCGAGGACAACGTCATCGCTGGCAACGTCATCCTGTACGGGGCCACCGCCGGCGAGGTGTTCTTGCGGGGCCGCGTGGGCGAGCGGTTCTGCGTGCGCAACTCCGGGGCGCTGGCGGTGGTCGAGGGCGTCGGTGACCACGGGTGTGAGTACATGACCGGGGGCACGGCCCTGGTGCTGGGTCCCACCGGTCGCAACTTCGCCGCGGGCATGAGCGGCGGCGTGGCCTACGTGCTCGACGACGACGGGCGCTTCCCGTCGCTGGTCAACCCCGAGATGGTGGCGCTGGAGGCCTTCGGCGATGACGATGCCAAGTTCTGCTACGAGACCTTGTTGCGCCACTGCGAGGCGACCGGATCAGCGGTCGCCGAGCGCCTCCTGTCGGACTGGGATGCGGCGATCGGGCGGTTGGTCAAGGTGATGCCTCGGGACTACCGACGGGTGCTCGAGGCCCGGGCCGCCGCCGAGGCGCGCGGTGAGGACGTGGACGCAGCGGTGATGGCCGCGGCCGGCTGAGGAGGGACGACGAGATGGGTGAGACGACCGGCTTCTTGAAGTGGGACCGCCAGACACCGACCCGCCGGCCGGTGCCGGTGCGGATCCTCGACTGGCGAGAGGTCTATGAGCCCTTCGATGCCGACGCCCTGGCTCGCCAGGCCGGGCGGTGCATGGACTGCGGGATCCCGTTCTGCAACGACGGCTGCCCGCTCGGCAACCTGATCCCCGATTGGAACGATCTCGTCTACCGCGACGACTGGCGTGAGGCGATCGAGCGCCTGCACGCCACCAACAACTTCCCCGAGTTCACCGGGCGACTCTGCCCGGCCCCGTGCGAGGCGGCCTGCGTCCTTGGCATCAACGCCGACCCGGTCACCATCAAGCAGGTCGAGCTCGAGATCATCGACCGGGCCTGGGCCGAGGGGTGGGTCGAGCCGGTCCTGGCGACCCGCTCGACGGACAAGCGGGTGGCGGTCGTCGGATCGGGACCGGCCGGGCTCGCCGTCGCCCAGCAGCTCACCCGGGCCGGCCACGGCGTCGCCGTGCTCGAACGTGACGACCGCATCGGCGGGCTGCTGCGCTACGGCATCCCCGAGTTCAAGATGGAGAAGCGCCACCTCGAGCGCCGCCTCGATCAGATGCGGGCTGAGGGCACGGTGTTCCGCACGGGCGTCGACGTCGGGGCCGACGTCACCGCCGACCAGCTGCGAGACGAGTTCGACGCCATCGTGCTGGCCGGCGGGGCGACGACCCGGCGTGACCTGCCGATCCCCGGCCGTGAGCTCGGCGGCATCCACCAGGCCATGGACTACCTGCCCCAGGCAAACCGGGTGCAAGAGGGCGACGCCGTCGAGCCCGAGATCGACGCACGAGGGTGCCGGGTCGTCATCATCGGTGGCGGTGACACCGGCGCCGACTGCCTCGGCACCGCCCACCGTCAGGGTGCCGAGTCGGTGCACCAGTTCGAGATCATGCCCCGCCCGCCCGACGAGCGGGCCGAGGACAACCCCTGGCCGCAGTGGTCGTTCGTGCACCGCACCAGCTCGGCGCACGAGGAGGGTGGCGAGCGGGTGTTCTCGGTCAACACCGTCGAGTTCCTGCCCGACGACGACGGCAACGTGCGGGGCCTGGTGTACGAACAGGTCGAGCGCATCGTCGGTGACGACGGCCGCTTCAGCTTCGAACCGGTCGACGGCACCCGCCAGGAGTTGCCCTGTGAGCGGGTGTTCCTGGCGCTGGGGTTCACCGGCACCGAGAAGACCGCGCCGGGGACCTTCGGGTGCGAGCTCGACGCCCGGGGCAACGTCGCCCGCGACGACAGGTGGATGTCCTCGGTGGACGGCGTGTTCGTCGCCGGTGACCAGGGTCGTGGGCAGAGCCTCATCGTCTGGGCCATCGCCGAGGGCCGGGCGTGTGCGTCGGCAGTGGATGAGTGGCTGATGGGTGACACCGCCCTGCCCCACCCGGTGCGCCCCACCGACCGGCCCTTCTAGGGTCGGTCCACCGTCGTCGGCGTGTCGGCGGTGGGCGGCACCTGTGCGACGCTGCTGCGATGTCGATCGTGCGGCACAACCCGATCGCCGTGCGTGCCGAGACCGATGATGACCGGGTCGCGTGGCTGGAGCTGTTCTTCGACCTCATCTACGTCGCCGCCCTCGTCCAGCTGGGCAGCCAGCTCTCCGCCGAGCTGAGCTGGGCCGGGGCTGGTCGCTTCGCCGCCCTGTTCGTGGTGCTGTGGTGGACGTGGACCGGAACCACGGTGCACATCAACCGCGTGCGAGTCGACGACATCGTCCACCGTCTGTTGGTGGTGGCGCAGATGTTCACCGTCGGCATCCTGGCGTTGGTGGCCATCGGCGAGCCGTCGGTGCGCGACCTGTGGCTGCCGGTCACCTACGCCGCGGCGCAGGCGGTGCTGGTGGCCATGTACCTGCGGGCGGCGGTCGCCCTCGACCAGGCGCGCCGCACCTGGCTCGGATTCGCCGCCATCTACGGCACCGGTGCCACGCTCTGGCTGGCCTCGCTCGTCCTCGCCACACCGCTGCGGTACTGGGTGTGGGGCCTGGCGGTGGTCATCGAGCTGATCGCCCCGATCGTGCTCACGCGACGTGTCGACGCCCCGCCCACCAACGAGGAGCACTTCCGGGAGCGCTACGCCCTGTTCACCATCATCGTGATCGGCGAGGCCTTCCTCAAGACCCTCACCGAGCTGGCGGGCCGTGAGCTCACCCCCGACGTCGTGGTGCTCAGCGCGGTGACCTTCGTCATCACCGTGGCGCTCTGGTGGACCTACTTCGACGACATCGCCGATGCGCCCATCACCGACGACCACCTCGGGCGCCTGACCCGCTGGGTGCCGGTGCGCGCCGTGTGGATCTACGCCCACCTGCCGCTCACGCTGGCCATCACGGCGTTCGGGGTGGCGACGACCAAGGTCGTCGGCGTCGACGGCCTCGACGCGGTGCTGGGCGCCCCCGAGGTCCGTCTGCTCGTCGCCTCGGTCGTGCTTACCCTGCTGGCGGTCGTCGCCATCGAGGTGGCCACCACCCGTCCGCACTTCGCGGTACCACTCGCCCTGCAGCTCGGCCTGCGCCTCGCGGCGGCGGTGGCGGTCCTGGTGGTCGGGTGGGCGGGCGCCGGTTGGACGGTGCTCACCCTGGCCTCTGCGATCGCGGCGATCGTGGTGGTCCAGCTGGCGGTCGAGATGGCGATGGCTCGTGTCGCCGACGGTGACGTCGCCGCCGAGGTCGAACGACAGGTCGAAGGGTCGGCGGGCACGTGTGAGCACCTGGAGGCGGCAGAGCCGCGGCCCCTCGAGGGCGACAGGTGCGCCGAGTGCGTGGCCCAGGGGACGTCGTGGAGCCAGCTGCGGATGTGCGCGACGTGCGGCGCGGTGGGGTGCTGTGACGATTCGTCGGAACGACACGCCCGCGCTCACCACGAGGAGTCCGGGCATCCCGTCGTCGTGACGCTCGAACCGGGCGAGCGGTGGGCTGCCTGCCTCGTCGACGACGTGATCGCCCCCGAGTGGCCCGCCGGCGTGGCCGACGAGTCGGCGATCCGGGGATGAGGACCGAGCACGGGCGGACCGCGGAGGGGAGGGACCAGAGCGCCGGGGACGGGCCACCGAGGACGAGGTCCTCGACGTGAGCGTCGATGTGGCCGAGGTGCTGGTGTTCGCCGCCGGTGTGGTGCTCGTGCTGTCGACCGTGCTGTCGGCGATCCGCACGATCGTGTTGCCCCACGGTCCTGGTTCGAACATCACCAAGTTGCTCTTCCTCGGTGTCCGGCGCGTGTTCGACGTCCGTCAGCACCTGCCGGTCGGTGAGCGCGTGCGTCACGACCTGGGGGCGCTGTACCCGCCGTTGACCCTGGTGCTGTTGCCCCTCACCTGGCTGACGATCTCACTGGCCGGCTTCGCCTGCATGTACTGGGCCCTGGGAGTCAAGAGCGCCCGTGCCGCCTTCGACGTGGCCGGCTCGACCATGTTGACCCTCGAGGCCAGCGGCTACGACGACCTGCCCCGCACCACGCTCAGCTTCGTGTCCGCTGCCCTGACCATGTCGGTGCTGGCGCTGCTGCTCGTCACCTACCTGCCGTCGATCTATCAGGCCTATTCCTCGCGCGAGCAACAGGTCATGCGCCTCGGCGTGATGGCAGGTGAGCCCCCGTCGGTGGTGGCCCTGCTCGTGCGTCTCGACCGCATCGGGGGTGTGAACCAGCTCGACGAGCTGTTCGACTCGTGGCGGCGGTGGTTCGAGGAGGCACGCGAGACCCACACGGCGCTGCCGGCGGTGGTGCTGTTCCGCTCGGCGAGCCCGGAGCGCCAGTGGGTGTCAGCGGCCACGACGGTCCTCGATGCGGCTGCGCTGTGCAACGCCGTTCGATACGACGACGAAGAGCTCGCCCACGCCAGCCTCTGCATCAGGGCCGGGTCGATGGCCCTGACCGACATCGCCGACACCTACGGGCTCGCCACCAGCCACGATCCCCGACCCGATGACCCGATCTCGGTCGACCGGGCCCGCTTCGTCGAGCTGTACGACGCCGTCGAAGCGGCCGGCCTCGTGCGGCGCCACGACCGGGAGGCGGCGTGGAGGGCGTGGGCGGGCTGGCGGGTCAACTACGACGCATCGGCCGTGGCGTTGACGACGTTCACCGGCGCAGACCGTCGTCGCCTCGACCCGGCCCGCGAGCGCTGAGCTGCGGGCGAGCACCGCACCGGATCTGAGCGGAGTCTCGACTAGGCCGAGATGCTCTCGCCGAGTCCGTGGGCGAGGCCGCTCAGTGACTCGGCCGCCTCGGCGACCGACCCGGCGGCCCCTCGCAGCTCCATCGTCACCGATCCGAGCTCCTTGGACGCCACCGCCATCTGGGCGACCTCGTCGTTGGCCGACATCACCTGCTCGGTGATGCCGGCGAAGGCCGCAGCCGCCGAGCGGGTGTGCCCCGTCGTCTCGGACACGGTGACCTCGGTGCGCTGGACGGCCTCGACGACGCGGCCCACCGCAGCTGACGTCGAGCGGATCAGCTCGGTGACGTCGCCCACCGCGTGTTCGGTCGACTCCGACAGGCCCTTGACCTCGTCGGCGACCACCGCGAAGCCGCGGCCCGCCTCGCCGGCCCGGGCCGCTTCGATGGCGGCGTTGAGGGCCAACAGGTTGGTGCGCGAAGCGATGTCGCTGATCATGCGGATGATCTGCTCGATCTGGGTGGCGAGCTCGGCCAGGCCATGGACCTCGGTCGTGACGACGTCGAGCACCTCGGCGGTGCTCTCGCTGCCGTCGGCGGCTTGGCGGACGGTGTCGGCGCCCTCGGCGGCCTGGTCGGCCATCGCCTGGGTGGCGTTCGCCAGGCGCTCGCTCACGTTGGCGAGGTCGTGCGCCTGGTCGTTCATCACCTCGGTGCTGGCCAGGGTCTGCTCGGCGCTGGCTGCCAGGTCCGAGCTCTGGGCGGTGAGCTGCTCGGCGGTGCCTCGCACGTTGTCGACCACTCCGACGAGGTCGGCCTCACGGGCCTCGGTGATGGCCTCGGTGGCCAGGGCCATGTCGAAGGTGATCATCCGCTGGAGGGCGCCCATGACCTCGGCGGTCTCGGCCGGCCCGGCGCCGGCGGCGCGCACCGCCCCGGCGATGCCGTCCACGACGAAGCGGTACTGGCCGTAGTAGCGGCTGGCGCTCAGCCCGACCCGGTCGTGGACCTGGCCGTTGCGGACCCGCCCGGCCACGTGGTCATCGTCGACGACGCCGGTGAACAGGCTGCGCACGTACCCCTCGAGCAGGGGGCGCTGGCGGGCGACGCTCGAGTGCTCGTCCAGGATGCCGTTGACGTCTGAGGCGAGGAGGTGGTCATAGAACGCTTGGGAGATGGCGCCGACGACTGCGTCGGCGTCGTCGGCCCATGCGGCCAGCACGCCGACGGTGTGGGCATCGACGCCGCAGTAGGTGGCGGTGTCGGCCATCGCAGGGTCACCGATCGAGACGGTGCCGACGGTCGCCGGGCGGACGGGGCGGGGCTCGACGATCACACCGGCGCCGACGTCCGAGCCGAGGTCGGGGTCTGGCACGGGCCCCGCACTGGGGCGGCCCACCATGCGATCCATCAGTCCCATGCGTCTCTCCAGTTGCGTCGAACCCCACGGCCCGGGCGGGCCTCGCACCCTCGTCGGCGCCGCCACGGCGTGGTCAAGCGAGTGCCGGTGACGCCACGTCGGCGTCGTGGGGGCCCGGGGGTGGATGGTCAGCCCGGGTCCGCCAGGCTGTCGGGATGGCGATCCATCGTCCCCGTCCGCACCCCGAGGTCCCAGGTCCCGGCCAGGAGTCGGTGTGGGACTACCCCCGGCCTCCGGTGGCTGACCCCACCGACGCCCACGTCGTGGTCCGAGCCGGCGGCCGCGTGCTGGCTGACACCCGGCGGGCGGTGCGGGTGCTCGAGACGTCGCACCCGCCGACCTACTACCTGCCGCCCGACGACGTCGACCGGTCCTTGATCGCCGACGCCGGCCCCGGCTCGGTCTGTGAGTGGAAGGGCCAGGCCAGCTACGGCCACGTCGTCGTCGGGGACCTCCGTCGCGATCGGGCCGTGTGGTGGTACCCCGATCCCACCGAGGCGTTCGCCACGATCGCCGAGCACATCTCCTGCTACCCGGCGCTGCTCGATTGCACCGTCGACGGGGTGGCGGTCAGGCCCCAGGCGGGTGGCTTCTACGGGGGCTGGGTCACCGACGACGTCGTCGGGCCGTTCAAGGGCGAGCCCGGCACCCTCGGCTGGTGATGCCCAACCCCATGCCGGCCGGCGAGCGGGGCGGTCGGCCAGCCGGGCCGGTCGGGCTGCCGGGTCGGGAATGCCGCTGCGGTGCGCTGGGTTCGACGCTCATGCCCGACGCGCCCCACGCCCTCCCGCCCCGGCGGACCGTACGGTGGCGACGCCGGTCAGCGTGGCGGCCCTGGCGCCCGTCACCGCGCCTCGTCGGTGGTCTGGCCGTGGTGGCGGTCGTATCGGCGGCGTGCGGGTCGAGCGGTGACCAGACCGAGACCGCCGTACCGGCCACCCCGGCGCCGTTGGTCGCAGCCCCGGTCACCGACGGCTCGAGCAGCCCAGGCGACGCCGATGGCCCGTCCGTGGCCCGGCCCGACGTGCCAGGCGTGCCCGACGTGTCCGAGCTCGACTTCGTGGCCCCCACCGTCGCCGGGTCGACGCTGGCCGGTGCCGAGCTCGCCGGCACCGACACGATCGCCTGGTTCTGGGCGCCGTGGTGACTGACGTGTCGTCGGGAAGCTCCCGACGTGGCTGCGGTCGCAGCCACCTACCAGGGCCGGGTCAACGTCGTGGGCGTGGCCAGTCGGGGAACGACAGAGGAGATGCGTGAGTTCGTCGAGGAGTACGGCGTCGGGGGGTTCACCCACGTCGCCGACGAGGCGAACGAGGTGTGGCCCCGCTTCGGGGTGAGCACCCAGCCGGCGTTCGCCCTCATCGACGACGACGGCACGGTCGAGCTGGTGGTGGGCGCCCTGGGCGAGTCGGGTCTCGCCGCAGCCGCCGAGGAGCTGCTGGCCAGCTGAACACTAGGGTCGGCGTGGTGCTGAGCCCTGCCGACGACTACCCGCTGCACCAGAGCGCAGCGCCCATCGCCCATCCCGTCAGCGGCGACCTGAACCACTACGACCGCTACTTCTTCAACGGCTACGACGCCGACGCCTCGCTGTTCTTCGCCGCCGCCCTCGGCGTCTACCCCAACCGCCAGGTCATCGACGGGGCGTTCTCGGTCGTGCGCGACGGGGTGCAGCGATCCGTCCTCGCCTCGGGGCGCCTCCCCCTCGATCGTCGCCAGACGACGGTGGGACCGGTCACCATCGAGGTGGTCGAGCCGTTGCGCACCCTGCGCCTCGTCGTCGACGACCCCGCATCGGGCCTCGGGTGCGACCTGGTGTTCGAGGCCCGCAGCGCGGCCTGGGAGGAGCCGCGGTTCACCCGCCACCAGCACGGCACCCGGCTGATCATGGACTACACCCGCCTCACCCAGTGGGGACGTTGGCGGGGCTCGGTCGAGGTCGACGGCGAGCGGATCGACGTGTCCCCAGACCGGTTCTGGGGGTCACGGGACCGCTCGTGGGGCGTGCGTCGGGTCGGTGAACCCGAGGCCGGGATGCCGGGCGGGGCGCCGCAGTTCCACTGGCTCTGGGCGCCGCTGAACCTGCCTGAGCGGGCGCTGCACCTGGCGATCAACGAGCTCGCCGATGGCACCCGGTGGTACGAATCCGGTGTCGTGCTCGACGACGTCGGCGACGGTGCGACCTGGGGGACCGACGCCGCGGGCGAGGCCGTGCGGGCGGTCGACGTCGAGGTGGCCTGGCAGCCCGGCACCCGCTGGATCCGCTCGGCCACCCTGCGGTGGCAGCCCTGGGCCGCCGAGGCGTTCACCGTCGAGCTCGAACCCCGCCTCCACTTCTTGATGCACGGCCTCGGGTACCTGCACCCCGAGGCCGGTCACGGGCACTGGCGCGGCGACGAGGCGGTGCACCGTGACGTCGAGGTGCTTGCCGACGTCGACCCGTCCCGGCTGGAGAACCTCCACGTCCAGACCCTGGTGGGCGTGGCTGCGTCGACCGGTGAGCGGGGCGTCGGCGTGCTCGAGCAGCTCGTCATCGGCCCCCACCTCCCGACCGGGCTCACCGGGATCACCGATCCGGCCGCCTGACCGCTCCCCCCGCCGGCGCCCCCGAGGGGGCCTCGCGCCCCGGGGGCCTAGCGCACCGATCGGCTCCCCGGGCTCAGCGGCGAGCGAGGCTGCGGCGGAGGCGGGCGAGCAGGGCGTCGAAGGCCTCGGCCGCCTCGGCGCCCCGGGCCCCCCACCAGTGGATCGGCGTGCCGTCGCTCAACGCTTCGTTCAGCGCGACCCGGGACGGCACGAACGGCTCCCACAGCGACCGGACCCCGACCGCAGAGCGGATCCTCGCCAGCTGCCGGGACGCCTCGTTGCCCCGACCCGGGACCCGGTTCACGACCACGCCCGCCACCGGTACGGGTCGGCCGAGCTCCTCGGAGAGCTCAGCCAGGCGATCATCGACCACGTCGAGCCCCCGGGCGCTGAGGGCACTCGGTTCGGTGACGAGCAGGGCGGCGTCACAGGCGGCGAGACCCCAGGTGGTCACCCGTCCGAGGGTGGGGGCGCAGTCGAACAGCACCAGATCGTGTCCGTCGCTGACCCCTTCGAGCACCCGGGCAAGACGGAGGTGAGGCTCACGTCGGGGCCGGTCCGCCTCACGTTCGACCAGGGCGGGCGTGGCGGCGATGACGTCGACACCGGGGCCCCAGCCGCTGGCCCGAACCGCCGCAGCCGCCGCGCCCACGCTCCCGTCGGCCAAGGCGTCACCGATGGTCACGAGCTCACCCCGGCCGAGGTCGGGTCGCAACGCCCAGGTCGCGCTGCCCTGGGGATCGAGATCGACGACCAGGGTCGACACCCCCGCCGCCTGGGCGGCGCTCGCCAACCCGAGGGTCACCGTGGTCTTGCCGACCCCGCCCTTGGCGTTGAGGATCGCCGCGATCTTGCCCATGGCCAGAGTCTGGCGTGACCGCCAGCCTCGCACGGGGACGCCGACGGGGGTGATCCTGGCCGACCGGGCTGAGCGTCTGACCGGTGCCCCGGCCCTGCCGAGCACCGCCGCTGTCTGGTCAGGCGCGCTCGGCGAGGTCCTCGATGGGCGGGCAGCTGCACACGAGGTGCCGGTCGCCGTGGGCCCCGTCGATGCGACCGACCGGCGGCCAGTACCGGTCACCGCCGGCGGTGCCGGTGGGATCGGCGCCGAGGCTCCTCGGGTACGGGTGCGTCCAGTCGTCGACGATCAGGTCGGCCACGACGTGGGGGGCGTTGCGCAGCGGGTTGTCCTCGACCGGCCACTCGCCGGCGGCGACGCGGTCGATCTCGTCGCGGATCGCCACCATGGCGTCACAGAACCGGTCGATCTCGGTGAGCGACTCCGACTCGGTCGGCTCGATCATCATCGTCCCGGCGACGGGGAACGAGACGGTCGGGGCGTGGAACCCGTAGTCGATCAGGCGCTTGGCGACGTCGTCGACGCTGGCGTGGGCGGCCAGGGGCCGCAGGTCGATCACGCACTCGTGGGCCACCAGCCCGCCACGCCCGGTGAACAGCACGTCGTAGCGCTCGCCGAGGCGCCGGGCGACGTGGTTGGCGGCCAGCACGGCGTGGGTGGTCGCCCGTCGCAACCCGTCGGCACCCATCAGTCGGATGTAGGCCCAGCTGATGGCGAGGATGCCGGCGCTGCCCCAGGGCGCCGCCGCGATGGGCCCCGGGCCGGTGCCAGGACCCGCCTCGGGCACGAGGGGATGGTTCGGCAGGTGCGGGGCGAGGTGGGCCCGGACGCCGATCGGCCCGACCCCTGGCCCGCCACCGCCGTGGGGGATGCAGAACGTCTTGTGGAGGTTGAGGTGGGACACGTCGGCGCCGAAGCGCCCGGGCCGGGCCACGCCGACCAGGGCGTTGAGGTTCGCCCCGTCCACGTAGACCTGCCCGCCGGCGTCGTGGACCGCGGCGCACAGCTCGGTGACCGACGCCTCGTAGACGCCGTGGGTCGATGGGTAGGTGATCATCGCCGCTGCCACCTGGCCGTCGTGCTCGGCGAGGCGGGTCCGCAGGTGGTCGAGATCGACCTCACCGGAGTCGTCGCAGTCGACGATCACGACCCGCATGCCCGCCAGCACCGCCGAGGCGGCGTTGGTGCCGTGGGCCGAGGCGGGGATCAGGCACACGTCGCGCTCGGGCTGGCCGTTGGCCCGGTGGTAGGCCCGCACGGCGAGCAGGCCGGCCAGCTCGCCCTGGCTGCCGGCGTTGGGCTGCAGCGACACCGCGTCGTAGCCGGTGATCTCGGCCAGCCACCGCTCGAGGTCGGTGATGATCTGGCGGTACCCGGCGGCGGCGGTGACGGGGGCGTAGGGGTGCAGGCCGGCGAAGGCCGGCCACGAGATCGGTTCCATCTCCGCGGTGGCGTTCAGCTTCATCGTGCAGGACCCGAGCGGGATCATCGTGCGGTCCAGGGCCAGGTCGCGGTCGGCGAGGCGGCGAAGGTAGCGCCGCAGATCGGTCTCGGACCGGTGCTCGGCGAACGTCGGATGGGTGAGGTACGACGAGGTGCGCGACAGGGCCTCGGGCAGGACGGGCTCGTCGATGGGCTCGTCGTCGTCGGCGGGCTCGGACCCGAGCGCCGGGGCCCCGAAGGCGGCGAGGACGGCGGCGAGGTCGTCATCGGTGGTGGTCTCGTCACAGGCGACCGCGACCCGGTCGTCGTCGACGAGGCGCAGCTCGACGCCGGCGTCCCGGGCTGAGGCCACGACCCGTGCCGCCCCGCCGGGCACCAAGGCGGTCAGGGTGTCGAAGCGGTGCTCGCCCTCGACGGCGACGCCGGCGGCGTCAAGCGCGCGCACCAGCCGGAGGGCCTGGCGGTGGGCGTGGCGGGCGATGCGGGCCAGCCCCTCGGGGCCGTGCCAGACAGCGAACGCGGCGGCCACCACCGCCAGCAGCACCTGGGCGGTGCAGATGTTCGACGTCGCCCGTTCGCGCCGGATGTGCTGCTCGCGGGTCTGCAGGGCCAGGCGCAGCGCCGGGCGCCCGGCGGCATCGACTGACACCCCGACCAGACGGCCCGGCAGGGTGCGGCGGTGCCGCTCGTGGGTGGACAGGTAGGCGGCGTGGGGACCGCCGTAGCCGAGGGGCACACCGAAGCGCTGGGTGGTGCCCACGGCGATGTCGGCCCCCAGCTCGCCGGGCGGTCGCACGAGCGTGAGCGCCAACAGGTCAGCGGCCACCACGGCGATCCCGCCGACGTCGTGGACGTGTGCGATGGCCGCCGAGGGGTCGCGCAGGCATCCCGAGGACCCGGGGTACTGGGCGACGAGGCAGCACACGTCGCCCTCGGGCGGCTCGTCCAGGGGGGCGACGACCACCTCGATGCCCACCGCCTCGGCGCGGGTGCGGACCACGGCGATGGTCTGGGGGTGGCAGTCAGCGTCCAGCCAGCACCGGTCCGAGCCGTTCGTGGTGATGCGCCGGGCCATCGTGATGGCCTCGGCCACCGCGGTCGCCTCGTCGAGGAGGCTGGCGTTGGCGAGGGGCAGACCGGTGAGATCAGCGACCATCGTCTGGAAGACGAGCAGCGCTTCGAGCCGACCCTGGGAGATCTCGGGCTGGTACGGGGTGTATGCGGTGTACCAGGCCGGGTTCTCGAGCACGTCACGGCGGATCACCGCTGGGGTGGTGGTGTCGTGGTAGCCGAGGCCGATCATGGGGCGGCGCACCACGTTGCGAACGGCGATGGCCCGCAGCTCGGCGAGCACCTCGGGTTCAGAGCCCGCAGGGGGCAGCGACAGCTCGTCGGCCGAGGCGAGCCCGGGCGGCAGGGCGGCGGCGGCCAGCGCGGCGGGGTCGTCGGCGCCGAGGGCGGCGGCCAACGTGGCGGCCTCCTCGGGGCGGATGCCGATGTGGCGGTCGGCGAAGGTGATCTGACCGATGGGGGCCATGGGTCTCCCGGGGTCGGCACGGCGTGAGGTCACGTGCCCCCGCTGTCACCCGGAGGCTCCAGCGGTGCCTGGCCCGTGCGCTCTGGGGGCCTGAGAGGTTCCGGGGCGGTTGCACCTTCGGCGCCCCGCTCGACGGCGGGGACTCTCGCACACGATGTCGTCAGCGAAGCGAGACGCTACCGGCCGACGTCACCAGGGCCGGCACCAGCGGGCGTTCGGGCCCTCGGGGCCCGGCGCCCGAGCACCCCGGGGTCGAGGGCTCCGCCGCTGGTGGCCACCTGGTCGGGGCGCAGGGCCCGGGTGCGCTAGTCCGAGGAGGTGGCCGAACCCCCCGACGACGAGACCCCCCCGGTGGTGCTGGTGGTCGCCGGCACCGATTCCGGCGGGGGGGCGGGTCTGGCCGCCGATCTGCGCACCCTCGCCCGGTTGGGCGTCCACGGCTGCCTGGCGGTCACCGCCGTCACCGCACAGGACACCACGGGCGTGCACCGGGCCGAGCCCGTTGACGCCGATCTGCTCGACGACCAGGTGCGCGTGGTGCTCGCCGACCTGCCCGTGCGCGCCGTCAAGACCGGGTTGGTGCCCCGGCCCGCCCAGGCGGCCCGCCTCGGCGAGCGGCTGCGCGCCTCGGGGCTCGCCGTCGTCGTCGACCCCGTGCTGGCCGACCGCCACGGTCGACCGCTGGCCGGTGAGGAGCTGGTCGTCGCCCACCGCGCCCACCTGTTGCCCGTCGCTGCCGTCGTGACGCCCAACCTCGCCGAGGCGGCCCTGTTGACCGGGCGGGATCCCATCACCGACGTTGAAGGCATGGAGCGGGCGGCGCTGTCGCTCGCCGGCGAGGTGGCCGGGGCGGTGGTGGTGACCGGCGGCGCCCTCGGGGGTGAGGTGGTCGTCGACGTGAGCGTCATCGACGGTGTCCTCGGGCGGTCAGAGCGACCCCGCATCACCACCGGCAACGACCACGGCAGCGGCGACACCCTGTCGACGGCCATCGCCGCCGGGCTGGCTGGCGGCCTCGAGCCGGCTGAGGCGATCGAGCGGGCGACCCGCCTGGTCGCCGACGCACTGGCGGGGGCGGCGGGGTGGTCCCTCGGCGCCGGCCACGGCCCCCTCGACCAGCTGGGCTTCACCCGTCTGCGGCGCTGAGCGGGGTCCGCAGCTCGACCGGTGGGGGTCGTCGAGCTCAGACCAGGGCCTCAGCGGCGGCCAGGGCCCGTTCGGCGGCGGTGACGTAGGCGCCGGAGAACTTCACGGCGTGGACCACCAGGGGGGCCAACTGGTGCAGCGCCACCCGGTCGGCCCACCCGTCGGCGAGGGGGTGCTCGGTGCCGTAGGCGGCGAACACCTCGTCGCCGAAGCCACCGAACAGCCGCATCATGGCGAGATCCCACTCGCGGTTGCCCCCGTGAGCCGCGGGGTCGATCAGCCAGCTCGCCCCGTCTGCGTCCACCAGGCGGTTGCCCGCCCACAGATCGCCGTGCAACCTCGCCGGCGCCTCGGTCGTGCCCAGCACCTCGTCGTCGAGGCGGCCGGCCAACCTGGACAGGCGGTCGACGACGTCGCCGGGAAGCGCGTCGCGCTGACGGGCGATGCGGGCGAGGGGCTCGAAGCGGTTGGCGGCCAGGTGCGCCGCCCACGAACCCACCGGTTCGTTGGGCAGGCCGAGGCTGCCGGTGCGGCGCCGATCCGAGCGTCCGTGGGCGGGGGCGCCCGAGCGGTGCAAGGCGGCCAGCGCTGCGCCGAAGCGGGCCTCGGTGCCGGCTCGGGGCCGGCCGGGCTCGATCCATCCGAGCACCAGGTGGGCGGGGGCCTCGGCGTCGTGGTCATCGCGTGCGGTGACGACCTCGGCGACCGGCACCGCCCCGGCCTCGTCGAGCCAGACGAGGTCGGCGGCCTCGCGCTCGAAGGACGCCGCCCACGGCCCGGCCCACTTCACGAAGCGGCTCGTGCCGTCGGCCAGATCGGCCCGGGCGGCCCGGGAGGTGTCCCCGCCGTGCAGCGGTGCGAGTCGGGTGACTGCAAGGCCGGTGGCGCCAGCCACCACCTTCGCGATGCGATCGTCCACCACGAGAGCCTGCCCGTCTGGCGGTGCGACGGCGCGCGAGCGTGAGGGCGTGCCTCCGCTCGGACCCCTGCCTCGACGCCAGGCGGTGTCGGTGGCCGTGGAGCTGCTCGCCGGGGCGGTCCTCGACGGCTCCTCGCACGGCGCGGGGGTGGTGGCCGTGGACCGCGTGGGGGCCGACGTCCGGGCGCTCGGCTTCTGCGACGAGGCCCGCCGGCGGCCCGCCCACGGTGACGCACTGGTCGCCCTCGGCGACCTCACCGCCCTCGTGGCGGCCGCCGCCGGCACCCGTCTGGCCGAACGCGGCGTCGACCTGGACGCCCCGCTCCCGGAGGGTCCGACGCTGGCGGAGTGCCTCGCCCAGCGAGCCGGGATGGTCGACCCGGTGGAGGCCGGGCCGGTGGTGCACCTCGACCGCTGGCGAGCCGACGCCGACCGCTGGGTGCGAGCCGGTGACCGTGCCGACGGCGGACCCCTGGCCTGGTGGCACTGGACCGCCACCGCCCTGGCCATCGCCGAGCTCACCGCGCGCACGGGTCGACCGTGGGACGCCCTGGCGGCCACCATCCTGCGCACCCTCGACGCCCGGTCGATGGCCACCGCCCCCGTCGATCTCATCGGTCGCGACGTCCTCACCCGAGGCCCGGTCGGGGCCGACGCGGCATCGATCGCCCGGGGGGTGCACCTCACGCTGGCCGATCTCGGCGCCCTGTTCGCCGATGGGCTCGACGACCCGAGCGGATGGCGCCCCTCGGTGCTGCGTCCCGGTACCTGGCGGCTCGACGACGCCGAGGTCGGCCTGGCCACCTGGCACCACGACGGCGTGCGCCTGGCCGTCGTCGCCCCGGGCCCCGGCGTCGCCCAGGCGGTGGCAGCGGCCGCCCTCGATGCGATCGCGCCGCCGCTGAGCGGGGACGAGGCCGGGGTCGGCGTCCCGGACGCTGCGGCGGGGGAGTGGGTGGGGCCGTTGGCCGCAGCGCTGGGCGCCCGGGGGCCTTCGGCTGCAGAGATCCGTGACCTGGCCGCGGACCGTGGCGAGTTGGTGGTGGTGTCGCCTCGCCTCGCCGACGGCACGGCGGTCTGGGAGCGCCACCGGCGTCGCGGGCCGCCGGTGCTCGGGCTCCTCGCCGGTGTCGGTGACGCCGCTGCGGTCGTCGCCGAGGGGGCCGATGCCGGCGTCGAGGTCGTCGTCGCCTCGTCGTCGGTGCTGACCGTCGACGGGCGCCCCCGCTTCGCCCTCGTCACCTCCGGCGGTGACACCGATGTGGTCGGTCAGGCGTCAACCGGGGCGCGCAGACCCTGAGGTGCGGCTTCAGCGCCGCCGGACCAGCGTCAGGCCGTCGCCGACGGTGAGCGGCAGGACGTCGACGTCGTCGCGCGCCGCCAGCGCGTCGTTGAAGGCCCGCAGCGCCGTGGTGTCCGGCGAGGCGTCAGCAGGGTCGACGACCGCCCCCGACCACAGGGTGTTGTCGATGGCGACGAGGCCCCCGGGGCGGGTGCGGGCCACCAGCTCGTCGACGTAGAGGGGGTACCCGGCCTTGTCGGCGTCGACGAACGACAGGTCGATGATCAGATCCCCGAGGGCGGCCAGGGTCTCGGCCGCCGGCCCGATGCGCAGCTCGATGCGGTCCTCGACCCCGGCGCGACGCCAGAAGGGCCGTCCGATCTCGGGTGCGGCGGCGTCGACGTCTGAACAGATCAGGCGGCCCCCCTCGGCCAGACCCCGTGCCAGCCACAGCGCCGAGGTGCCGGTGAAGGTGCCCACCTCGACGATCGTCTGGGCGCCGACGAGCTGGGCGAGCAGCTGCAACAGGCGTCCCTGGTCCTCACCGATGCTCATCGTCGCCGCCCCCCCGTAGCGGCGTCGGGTCGCCTCGGCCAGCTCGGCGGCGATCGGGTCACGCCCGGGCGCGAGGTGGTCGAGCACGTAGTCGTGCAGGGCGACGCTGGCCACGACGCTGCGGCCGTTGGCGACGGGGCGCACCGCGACGGGCCCTCCGGCCAGCTGACCCCGGGCCCACGCCTCGGCCAGCCCCGGGTCGGTGACCCCGGTGACCGGCACGGTGACCCGGGCGAGTGCGGCGCGAGCCGCACCGCACACCGCATCGCTGGAGCCGACCAGGGCCAGGCCGACGCCGGTGCGGCTCAACCGATCGGCGTGACGTCGCATCGCCGCAGCGAGACGGACCCCGACCTCGGCGGCGGAGGCGGGGTCATCACCGACCTCGGCGACGATGGCGTTGGTCTCGGTGGCGTCGAGGTGGGACGCCACCGCTGCGGCGAGGTCGTCGCCTGGCCCGACGAACAGGACGCGGGGGTCGGTCATGGCGCCACGGACCGTAACGCGAGCGTCGCTAGCCTCGGGAGGCGTGCCTGCGCCCCATGACCGCTTCGGCATCGATCCGATCGGCACCGCCGGTCACCACACCCGGTTCGTGCTGATCGAGTGGCCTCTGCCGTGGCCCCGTGACCTCTTCGATGACGCTGCCCTGGCCTCGGTCGCCGACGCCGTCGGCCGGGCCGAGGCCCGCCACGAGCCCACCCGGGTGCTGGGCCTGGTGCCGGGCACCGGTGTCGGCGCGCCGGTCGGCTCGGCGCGGATCATCCGCTATGCCCACGACGGCGCCGTCTTCGCCCGCACCGAGGCCCTCGTCGAGGTCGACCGCTTCGTCGACGAGGTCGTCTCGGTGGTCGACGGGGCCGATCCGTCGCCACGGTCCCCTGACGAATCTGAGGTCAAGGACCTGTTGATCTGCACGCACGGCCGGCGTGACGCCCGCTGCGGTCGCGAGGGCACCCGGCTGTTCCAGTCCGTCGCCGCCCGGTGGCCGGGGGTGCGGGTGTGGCGGACGAGCCACACCGGCGGGCACCGCTTCGCCCCGACGGGCATCAGCTTCCCCGAGGGGTGGTTCTGGTCCAACCTCGACGTCGCCTCGCTCGACGCCATCGTCAGCAGGACCGGTGACCCCGCCGAGCTCGCCGACCACCTGCGAGGCAACGCGGCGATGGAACCCCGTGCCCAGGTCCTCGACCGGGCCGGCTGGCTCGACGAGGGGTGGGGCTGGGTGCAGCGCTCCCGGTGGGCGAGCGTGGAGGCGCAGGCCGACGGCGGGGCCGCGGTCGAGGTCGTCGCCGGGCGGCGTCGGCGGAGCGCGACGGTCGGCGTCGGTCGTGAGGTGCCCACCACGGCGTGCGACTCGGCGTGCCAGGACCCGGCGGCCCGGACCCCCGAGCTCGCCCTCCTCGACGTGAGCTGAGCGGGGCGGGGCAGGGTCGGCCCGAGGCGGGGGCCGCGTCAGACCACCTCGCCGGTCTCGGCCGGGGCGGTGGTGTCGGCGGTGTTGGTGTCGGCCGGGGCGGCGGGGAGGAGCGGGACGAGCCGGGCCAGGACCTCAGCGAGGCGTTCGGTGGCTTCGGTGAGGTTGGCGACGAACTGCTCGGCGGTCGATGACGGGTCATCGACGAGGTCGGTGACCGCCTTGACCGCCATCACCGGCACCCCGTGCAGGCTGGCGACGTAGGCGACCGCTGCGGCCTCCATGTCCTTGAGATCGGCGCCGAGGGCCGCCATCGCCGCAGCGTCGACCTCGGGGGCATCGAGGCTGTCAGAGGTCGTGACGGTGCCGCAGCGCAGCCCCAGCGCCTCGGCGAGCTCTGCGGTGTCGATGCCGGGCCACCGGCCGATGCCGTAGCGATCGAAACCGGGCAGGGCGATGCGCCGGTCGTGGAAGACGAAGGCACAGCCTGAGAACACCACGTCACCGATCGCCGCCCCTCGGCCCGCCCAGGCCCCGGCGGTGCCGGCGCTGACGATCAGCGACGGCGAGAAGCGCCGGATCGTGGCGTGGGTCGACAGGGCCGCCGGCACCGTGCCCACGCTGTCCACCCCGTGGGTCGGGTCGACGCCGTTGACCGCCATCACGACCCGCCGACCGGCCACCTCGCCCATCGCCCACCGGGTGGGCAGGCCGGGTTCGAAGGCGTCGACGGCGACGAGGCCGAGGCGCTCGATGACGGGCTCCGCCTCGGCCCCCATGGCCATCACGATCGCCACGTCACCGGCGCGATCCGGCCCGCCGCTCATCGCTGGCGGACGACGAGCCGTCGTGCCGGTCGGTCGTTCATCGTGCGGTGGCCACGACGGGACGCAGCGTGCGAGCGGTGGCGACGTCGCAACCACCGCCGCCCTCTCGCACGGCCCGGGCCTGCCACGTCGGACTGGCCGTGACCAGCATGCACAGCCCGTCGACCACCACCGCCACGTCGACCCCGTCGTCGACGGCGACGTCCACGTCGGGTCGCACACCGGTGCCGTACACGTCGTCGAGCACGTCTCGCACCGCCGCCTCCACCTCCGCGGTGTCGGTGCCGGCCTCGCGATCGCGCTCGGTACCATCGCTGCCCGCCTCGATGTCGCGCTCGGCGCGGTCGGCAGGATCAGCGCCCTCAGCGGCGTCGGGGTCGGTTGCGGGGACCAGCGCCGTGATGATGGCGTCGGCGGCGGAGCGGGCGGTGGCCAGCTGGTCGGCATCGGCGGCGCTCGCCCCCACGCCGACGCCGCGCACGGCGACGACGAGCCCGAGGGCGAGGTAGCAGACGGCCAGGGTGGCGGCGGCGGCCAACCGGACCCTGCCCCGCGCCGTCAACCTGCGGCTCGGCGCGGCGTGGGGCGAGTCGCGGTCGACGGTGACCTCGGTGCCGAGCGTCGCGGCGAGACCGGCGACGGTCCACAGCTCGGCGGCGCGGACGGCGCAGCGATCACACAGCGGCAACAGGCCATCCCAGTCGGCGCGCTGACGACCGGGACGCACCCGCCCCACCACCGACGTCGGCCGGGGGTTGCGAGTCGGGCACAGGGCACACATCCGGTGGAGCCGCACCCCGAGGACGGTCTGCTGCTCGCCTCTCAGGCCCCGTTCGTGACGCACCACCCGGCCGGCGAGCTCGACGTCGAGCTCGACCTCTTCGGGGTGCCAGGGGCCGAGACGCGCTCGCAGCTCGTCGGTATCGGCCAGTGCGTAGAACCCGCAGGTGCACCCCGGTTCGGGGGCCCGGTGGACGTGGCCCTCGCCGCAGCGCGCCCGGCTCGAGGCACGCACGAAGGTGCCCCGCACCGCAGGCCGCAGGGCGGGGGAGCTGTCCACGAGCCCGAGGCGGCACCGCTTGGTGGCGAGAAGAGGTTCACCGGCCCGCGCTGAGCCGGTGTCCTGGTCGGACCCGACTGCCGCGGCACCCGGCAGGTCCGAGCGCTGGCCGTCGGGGCCGTCGTAGTCCACGGCCGGGGCCTCCGGTCCCTAGGACGATGCCGTCTCGTCAGCGGCGAGCCCGTCACGACGGGCCACGATCTCGACCTCATCGCCGACCGGGCCGTCGTCGATGACCGGACGGGGCCGGTCGCCCAGGTCGGTGGGGATCTCGACCTCGCGACCCGCCACCTCGATCACATCGACCACCTTGCCGAGCTGCATGCGCCGTCCTCCTCGCCGTGGTGGCTCCAGCTTCGCGCCGTTGGGGACAGCGGGCACACGCGACCCCGTCGATGGCCGGCCGGCTGCGTCTGCTCAGCGCAGGGCGCGGTAGCGAGCGATGGCGGCCTGGGTCGACGGGTCGTGGGACCCCGTCGTCGGCTGGTGCTCGGTGAGCTCGCCCAGGATGCGGGTGGCGGCGGTCTTGCCGAGCTCGACGCCCCACTGGTCGAAGGAGTTGACGTTCCAGATCGTGCCCTGGGTGAACACGACGTGCTCGTAGAGGGCGATGAGCTGGCCGAGCACCGACGGGGTGAGAGCCGGCCCCATCATGAGCGTGGTCGGTCGGTCACCGGGGAACGTGCGATGGGGCACCTGGGCGTCGGGGACCCCGGCGGCGGCCACCTCGCCGGCGCTGCGCCCGAAGGCCAGCGCTTCGGCCTGGGCGAGGCAGTTGGCGACCAGCTGGTCGTGGTGGTCGGCCAGGCCGTGGGTCGGGCGGGCCATCACGATGAGATCGGCCGGCACGATCGTCTCGGACTGGTGCAACAGCTGGTAGAACGCGTGCTGGCCGTTGGTGCCGGGCTCGCCCCACACGATGGGCCCTGTCGGCACCTCCACGACCCGTCCTGCGAGGTCGACCCGCTTGCCGTTGGACTCCATGTCGAGCTGCTGGAGGTACGCGGGGAAGCGGGCGAGGGCCTCGGAGTACGGCAGCACGGCCTTGGTCGACAGCCCGAGCAGGTCGCGGTTCCACACCCCGACCAGGCCCACCAGCAACGGGGCGTTCGCTTCGGGTGGGGCCTCGGCCATGTGCTGGTCGACCGTGCGCATGCCGGCCAGCATCTCGCCGAAGGCGTCGGGGCCGATCGCCAGCATCAGCGACAGGCCCACCGCCGAGGGCAGCGAGTAGCGGCCGCCCACCCAGTCCCAGAAGCCGAACATGTTGGCGGTGTCGATGCCGAAGGCCGCCACCTCCTCGGCGTTGGTGGAGGCGGCCACGACGTGAGAAGCGATGGCCTCCTCGCCCAACGCCTCGACCAGCCAGGCCCGGACGGTGCGGGCGTTTGTCATGGTCTCCTGTGTCGTGAAGGTCTTGGAGCAGACGATGACCAGCGTCTCGGCCGGATCGAGCCCGGTGAGGGCCTCGCTCACGTCGGTGCCGTCGACGTTGGAGACGAAGCGCACCTCCAGACCGGTGTCAGCGACGTGGCGCAGCGCCCGGGTGGCCATGGCCGGGCCGAGGTCGGATCCGCCGATGCCCACGTTGACGACGCTGGCGATGCGCCGACCGGTCGCCCCGGTCCACTCACCGGAGCGAACCCGCCGGCAGAGGTCGGCCATGCGGTCGAGCACCTCGTGCACCTCGGCGACGACGTCGGTGCCGTCGACCACCAGCTCGTCGGTGCGGGCCCGCCGCAGGGCGGTGTGCAGCACGGCGCGGTCCTCGGTGGTGTTGAGGTGCTCGCCTGCACACATGGCGTCGAAGCGCCCGGCGACGTCGACCTCGGCGGCCAGGGCCAACAGCAGATCGACGGACTCGGCGGTGACCAGCTGCTTGGACAGATCGACGACGAGATCACCCACCTCGATCGTCAGGCGCTCGACGCGGCCCGGATCGACGTCGAAGAGGCGGCGCAGCGACGGGCGCCCGAGCTCGTCTGCGTGGCGCACCAGGGCCTGCCACGAGCGGGTCTCGTCGATGGGGGGCCGGGTCGAGCTCATGGCGCTGACGTTAGGGGCCGGGTGTGTCACGGCCACCGGTCGCCGAGCCGGTGGGCGTCGGCGCGCACCCACCTGAGATGCTGTGGTCATGACCGTCGTCAAGATCAACGCCTTGTCCGTCCCGGCCGCCGCCGGCGACACCCTCGTCGAGCGGTTCTCGGCCCGTCTCGGCGAGCTGGCGGGCGTCGAGGGGTTCGAGGGCTTCGAGCTGCTGCGCCCCACCGGAGACGCCGAGACGAGGTGGTTCGTCTACACCCGTTGGGCCGACGAGGCGGCCTACACGGCGTGGAGGGAGGGCGATGCGTTCGCGGCCGGTCATGCCGGTGGTGGCGGCGCCGGCGGCGGGCACCCCGGCAGCGCCGGCCAGGGCCCGCCCGCCGGCCAGGGCGAACCCGGGGGCCAGGGCCCGTCCTCAGGCCAGGCCGAGCAGGGTCCCGGCGAGCAGGGCGGGCCGGGCGGTCATGGCGGCCAGGGCGGCCAGGGCGGTCCAGGAGGTCATGGCGGCCAGGGCGGCTCAGGAGGTCACGGCGGCCAGGGCCCGGTGTCGTCGGGGTCCGAGCTGCTTGAGTTCGAGGTCACCGTGGCCGCAGGCCCCAGCGGAGGATGACGTCCCGGCCCGCCAGCGCACGGGCCATCATCGCCGTCGCCCTGGGGGGCATGTTCGCGACCACCTTCCCGGTCACGATCCTCACCGTCGCGCTCCCCGACATGGCTGTCGAGCTCGGCTCGACCGAGGCGCGACTGTCGCTGGTGGTGTCGCTGCCGCTGATGCTGTCGGCGGTGGCGCTGCCGGTGCTCGGCAAGCTCGGCGACCTGCGGGGCCACCGACGGACCTACCTCGCCGGGTTCGTCGTGGCGCTGTTGGCCACCATCGCCACCGCGACGGCGTGGAACGACTGGTCCCTCATCGCCTTTCGCACCGTGGCCATCGTCGCCGGTTCGGCCACCCAGCCGAGCTCGATGGCGCTGATGCTGGGGGTCACCGAGCCGTCCGAGCGCAGCCGGGTGCTGGGGTGGTGGGGCGCGACGGTGGCCGGGGCGCCTGCGATCGGTCTGGCCATCGGCGGCCCGCTCATCGACCTGTTCGGGTGGCGCATCGTCTTTGGCCTCCAAGCCGTGCTGCAGGTGGCGGTCCTGTTGCTCGCCGTGCGCTTCTTGCCCGAGACCCCACCGCGCCCGCAGCGCTTCGATGTCGCCGGGGCGATCACCCTTGGGCTCGCCGCCGGTGGCGTCCTGCTCGTGGTCACCGAGGGCAGGGCGTGGGGGTGGACCCACCCGGTCGTGCCGGTCACCGCGGTGGTCTCGGTGGTGGCTGCCCGGGCCTTCTGGCGGGCCGAGCAGCGAGCCGACTCGCCGCTGCTACCCCCGCACCTGGCCGCCAACCGTGAGTTCGTGCTGCCGTTGGCCGCCACCGCGCTGATCGGTGGCGCCTACATGGGCGGGTTCTTCCTGGCGCCACTGCTGCTCGACAGCGTCTTCGCCCTGTCGGCGACCCTGACCTCGCTGGTCCTGTTGACCAGGCCGGTGGTCTTCGCTGCCAGCTCACCCGTCGGGGGCGCCCGTGCCGTGCGCCACGGCAACCGCACGGTGGCCGTCGTCGGCACCGGGCTGATCGCTGTGTCGCTCGCGGCGCTGGCCGCGGGGTCGCTGACGGCGTGGCTGCCGGTGGTGCTCGTCGGCCTGGTGTGCCAGGGGGCCGGGCAGGGCGTGGCCCGTCCCCCGATCGTCACCGCCATGGCCGCCACCGTGCCCGACGAGGACCTGGGACTGGTGGCCGCGGCCGAGCGCATGGTGTTCCAGGTCGGGTCCTCGCTGGGGGTGGCGGTGATGGTGACGGTGTACGGCGGCCAGGGCGACGCCGACCGGCTTGCGGCGGCCTACGTCGTGGGGGCGGTCATGGCCCTGGGGGCGGTGGTGGCGGTGCGCTTCCTCGCCCCGGTCGACGCCCAGCCGGACACCCCCGCCGGGGAGGACCGGTCCGCCCGCCCCGTCACCGCCGGCAAGGCCAAGGCGGACCGAGAGGCCGGCCCCGTCACCGGTGCCGAAGCGGACCAGAGCGCCGAGCCCGATCCGCCAGCCCAGGCAGGACGCGACGACGGCGTCGACCGCTCGGCCGAGGCCGGGGATGACGCCGCACCGATCCCGGGCGCGCACCGTGGTCCACAGCCGGAGGCCTCGGCGCCGCCTCGATCGGCGACGTCTCCCGCCGAGACCCGCCGAGCCGCCCGCGAGCGCTGAGCCGCCCGGACGTAGCCGCCGCATCGGCGGAGGCCGGCGCGCACCGCGGCCTCGCCGGACCCATCATCGGGGACGCACCGACAGGCTCATGTCCGACGCTGCAGCGGCGAGCCGGCCATCGAAGGTCACCACCGTGTCCGCCCCCGTCCGGATCGCCGTGTCCAAGACGATGGCGTCAGGGAGCCGCAAGCGGGTCGCCGCCCGCAGCCGGGCCCACCGTTCGGGCGCTTCGGCGTCGACCTCGGCCACCTGGAACGCACGTCGCAGCGTCCTCGCCGCCTCGTCGAGCACTCCCAGCTGCGCCGGGGCGACGAGGCACTCGGCCAGGGTGACCGGGTGCAGCACGAGGGTCGCCAAGTCGGTGTCCTCGGCGACGGCCACGGCGACCGGGTGGCGCGCATCAGCGGGATCACGCAGCGCGATCACGAAGCTGGCGTCGACGGCGATCACTCCGGCCAGTCGTCATCTCGGTCATAGAGCGACGCCGACCCGGGTAGGGACCCGATCAGCGCCTGACGGGCCGCCCTGCGGGCCTCGACGGACCGGGCGCCCTGTGACCAGTCGAGCAGCACCCGACTGATGAGCTGGGGTCGCGACTCATCAGGCCACTCCCGCGCCGCCTCGTCGAGCACCCGGGCGATGTCGCCGGTCTCGGTCACGGCGTGTCGGGGGAGCTTCGTCGGCACACCTAAAGTGTAACACCCGGTGTGACACGGAGTACGGAACGCTGCCGGGGCCTGACGACCGCACCAAGGCCATCGGCGGCCCGCTCATCGACCCGTCGCGTCGGGGTGGCGAGGGCCTCGGGCCAGGGTTGCCGCACGGAGTATCTGGGCAACCACTTCCGTATCCCGACGACGTCTCGACGAGCGCAGCGTCGAGCGTCTCACCGATACGGACGCCCGTCTCTAGCCGGGTCTCGAGAAGCGTGCTGAGCGGCCGGCGCTCACGTGACTAGGGCGTCGACTCGCCGGACCGTCGTACCTTGACACGCCGCGCCCGCACCAGACGCCCTGTCGACACTAACACGAGGCCCGGAACGAGCAGCGTACCCGCAAGCGCGATCGCGCCGGCGCCGATGTTCGCACCCGCCGTCGGCTGTGTGAACATCCAATAGGTCGTCACGGCGTAGAGGCTGGCCGCGTTCAGCGGCCACATCTCGCTCCAGCCCGACGGGGTGTCGGACTGTCCGACCTTGTGGCGGAGAACTACTGCTGCCCCGAGCAAGAAGGCGACCCACGGCCCGATAGCTACCGGCCCGTGGGGTTCGAAGAGCCACTCTCGAACGATCACGTTGGGGTAAGTCCCATCGTCGTCGTCCCCAATTCTGGCCGGCGGGTGGAGGGCGGTCCACACCACGACCGGGAGACAGACAGTTGCGAGGCCCCAGGCAAGGCAGAGACGGCGCTTGGTCACTGCAGGCGCAACGAGCTCACAACAACGCGGTGCAACCGTCCTCCCCGGTGCGCGTCTCGAAGAAGGCTGCGATTTCCTCGGCTGCGTCTTCGTCCAATCCGGTGGTGAGAAGCGGAGGCGCCTCAGTGATGGACACGACGACGTCGCCGCTCTTTGACCTGCGTTCTACGGCATCGAAGAAGCGGTCTGCTGCATCGAGCACCTGAGAAGGCAGGCTTCCCGAAGCTATCGTCTGCCGAAGCGAAGGCTCAGCGGCCTCACGATAGACTTCGGTGAGGTCAACGTCGAACATTGACCGTAGGCGGGCAGGCGACATCCCCGTCTCGCTGCTCATCTCGCCCACCGCGCTTGCGACGTCAATGCGGAGCATTGCAAGCCCGGTTGACCGGACCACCTCGTAGTGGGCCCAGCACAAGGCTCCCAGTGCACGCGACCGGTCGTTCGGGTTCTCCGCCCAGTCGACCAACAGCTCGGTGACGGTAGGCCCAGCCCTCAACGATCCCTCCTCAGTGCTGAGCGTCGATAGATCGACGTACCGAGGGCCTTGACCAGCACTTGCGACAGCGAGCGCAAGGCACCCAAACCTAGCAGCAGGAGGTTGGGCACCCTACGGTTGCTATTGCGCATCGATGCTCCAGGCACGTCCACTGCTGTAGCGGAGTCTGATTGGCAAAGGCCGCTCCCTCGACGTCAAGACACTTGCCCGTGTACATGTTCCTGAATCGAACGACACCGGGACTCGCGTGGCTAATGATGGTAGGAAATTGTACTGCGCCGGCGGCAATCCCGGCCCAGTCCATACATTCGTTCCGCTCGAGCCACCCTCGATCGTTGCAGTTGGCTGTCAGCAAGTCTACGAACCGTGCTCGCAGCCCTCGTCCGACACAGTGTTGCCGAACGACGCCCGTCGCAGATCGTAGCAGTAATCATGCGCTTTGCAGGGCACCCTGAAATCCCAGGCGTAGCCTCTGTCAGGGAAGTCCAACCAGTTGATCCAGTTATCCAGAGGTCCCGAGCACTCGCCGGTACTCCTTACGAGAACACGGCCGTAGTCGTTGAAGACGTTTGCCTCGTACCCCCACGTCGGAAAGTAGGAATGTCGGGCGCGAAACATTCCAGGGATTGGGCAAACAGCCGAATCGGCTTGGTCCATATCGAGGAAGGTTGCCGTGTTGGCTGTAGCGCTATAGTCCTGACAGTAGACGGATTCATCCCAGGACTGTGCGGCGGCTTGGTCCGGTGAGAGAACCGACCATGTGTAAAGGCCGACCAAACTGAGTGCAAGGGCTAGCGGGATGCGAGCTACTAACGGGATACGGTCGCTGGTCGCTGGTCGCTGGTCGCTGGTCGCTGGTCGCTGGTCGCCATTGTGCCCCCCGTGCTGCCCGGGCGGAGCGTAGGTCCCATCCGAGACGTTGACAAGGCCCGCGTGAGGCTGACGTGGCAGGGTGGGCAGCGTCGAGCGAGGGGGGCAGACGACGTGCGGTTGCCGGACGAGGGGCTCGGGGTCGACGAGGTCGTCGACGCTCTGGAGGCCAAGCGCAGCAACGACCTGCGCTGGCGGGAGGGTCGGGCGTTCGGCCTGGTGTTCGACGGGGGTCCGACCGTCCACGAGGTGGCCGAGCGAGTCGCCGTCGCCTTCCTGCACGAGAACGGCCTGAACCCTGCGGTGGTGCCCTCGCTCGCCGAGGTCCAATCCGAGGTGTGCGCCATGACCGCCGACCTGCTCGGCGCCCCCGACGCCGCCGGGTTCCTCACCTCCGGGGGCACCGAGAGCATCCTCGTGGCCGTCGAGGCCGCCCGCGAGCGGGCGAAGGCGGAGCGAGGCGTCGAGGCGCCGACGATGGTGCTGGCCGACTCCGCCCACGCTGCGTTTCACAAGGGCGCCCACCTCATGGGCTTGGAGGTGCGGACCGTGCCCGTCGGCGACGATCTCCGCGCCGATCCCGAGGCCATGGCGGCCGCCGTCGACGACCGCACCGCCCTGGTGGTCGCCTCGGCCCCGAGCTACCCGCACGGCGTCATCGACCCGGTGCCCAAGATCGCTGCCCTTGCCGCCGGTGTCGGCGCGAGCTGCCACGTCGACGCCTGCATGGGCGGCTTCGTGCTGCCCTTCGCCGAGCGACTCGGCGAGGACGTGCCCCCGTGGGACCTGCGCGTCGAGGGCGTCACGACCATCTCGGCCGACCTCCACAAGCTCGGCTACGCCCCCAAGGGCGCCTCGGTGATCCTGCACCGCACCAAGGCGTTGCGCCGCTACCAGACCTTCGCCTTCGACGGCTGGCTCGGCGGGTTCTACGGCTCGCCCAACCTCCAGGGCACCCGTCCCGGCATGCCGATGGCCACGGCCTGGGCGGTGATGCGCCACCTCGGCGCGCAGGGCTACGTGGAGCTGACCGCCACCACCCTGCGGGCCGCCCGGGCGATCCGAGCCGGGGTCGCCGACATCGACGGGCTGACCGTGGTCGGAGATCCCCGCTGGCACCTGCACGCCGTGTCCGGCACGGGAGGGACCGACGTGTTCGCCGTCGGCGACGCCATGGCGGGCCGGGGGTGGCACCACGACCGCCAGTCCCCGCCCGACGCCCTGCACGCCACCGTCTCGGCGGGCAACGCCCCCCACGTGGAGGAGTACCTCGACGATCTGCGCCAGGCGGTCAGCGAGGCGGCCTCGACGCCGGTCACCGACCGCTCGACGACCTACGCCTCGAGCTAGGTGCACCAGGTGCGGGGCGGACGCTCACCGGGGCGTCGGAGGGGTCGGTCATCGGTTCGCCGTGGGGAATGGCAGCGACGCCGCCAGATCCAAGCCGACCCGTCGACCTGTTGGGAGCTGCTGACCACGACGGCGTGGTGGCCGGTCTGGGGCCCGACGGTGCGCGGCGTCGAGGGGCCGGCGGTCATCGGCGCCCACACGACGGGCCGGGTGTTGACGCCGGTGGGGGTGGGCCTCACCTTCGTGGTCACCAGCTACGACGAGGGCCGATCCTGGGGGTGGGAGGTCGCCGGCGTGCGGGCCACCCACCACCTCGTCGAACCGGCCGGGGGCGGCGCGACCGTCACCTTCGGCGCCCCCTGGTGGGCACCGTGGTACCTGCCGGTGCTCGAGGTGGCCCTGCGGCGTCTGGCTCACCTCGCCCCGTCGCTCGAGGCCGACCGGCGCCGACACCGGTCCGCCGGCACGACGTGAGCGCGCGCGAACGGGGCTTCCTCGTGCTCGCCAACCCCTCGGCGGGCGGCGCCGATGGCGGCGCTGTCGGTCAGGTGCTCACCGTGTTGGCCGAGGCCGGTCCGACCCGCGTGGTGACCCTCGGCGACGACGCCGACGTCGACGCTGCCCTCGAGGCGACCGCCGAGGGCCTCGAGGGCGCCGTGCCCGTCGTGGTCGGCGGTGACGGGACGCTGCACCGGGTCGTCGCCCGGATCCACGCCCTCGGGCGATCCGACCTGGCGATCGGCCTCGTGCCCGCCGGCACCGGCAACGATCTCGCCCGGGCGGTGGGTCTGCCCCTCGAGGCGGCTGAGGCGGCCCGGGCGGTACTGGGGGGCCGCCCCCGGGCCCGTTCGGTCATGACCACCCCCGATGGGTCGCTGGTGGTGTGCAACGCCATCCACCTGGGCATCGGTCCCGACGCCGTCGACCGGGCCACGACCCTCAAGCCCGCGCTCGGACGCTTCGCCTTCCCCGTGGGCGCCGCCGTCGCCGCCGCCCGCCTGACGCCCCTGCGGGCTCGACTCCAGGTCGACGGGCGCCCCGTCGGAGGGTCCGCCCACCTGTCGATCATGGTGCTGATCGGCGACGGCTTCGGCGGGGGCTTCGAGCCAGCCGGGCCGACCGGGTCGGCGCCGTTGCTGCTGGCGGTGCCCGAGGTGACGGCCTTGCGGCGGGTGGTCGCCGTCGTCGACGCCGCCAGGGGGCGCCTCGATCGTCGGCGCGACGTGGTGAGCGTGACCGGCGCTCGGATCAAGATCTCCGCGATCGACGGTCCGACGCTCACCGCCGTCGCCGACGGTGAGGTCGTCGAGCTCGCCTCGCCGCTCGTCCTCGAGCATCACCGGGGGGCCTGGCACCTGCTCGTCCCCGACGCCTGACCTGCTCGGCCACGTCGGCCGCCCCGCCTGCGGGCCGAGGTCACCAGCCGGTGGCCGGGCCTGGCCGTGGACCGTGGGTCATGGACGGGACCGGTTCTGGTCCACGAGCTCCTGCAACAGCTCCTGCTGGCGCACCTGCACGACGAGGAACTCGAGCCCGAGACGGAGCCCGATGAGGTAGGCGAGCCCGAACAGGGGGGCGATGACGAGGGTGACCACGGCCTCGACGCCGCCCTGGGCGAGCCCGGCGATGAGGAACAGGACGGTCAGCAGCGCCAGCACCGCGAACAAGATCGTGTAGATGATCGAGATCGCCCGCCGGGTGATCAGCCTGGTGAACTTGAAGTCGAACAGCCCGCTGAACAGACCGGCCGCATCACGGCGGGGACCGCCGCCGTCGGATGCCCCCGATCCGGGCCTGGGGTACGGGGGTGGAACGTCTGACACGTCGCGTCCTCTCGCTCGGTTCGCGCTCAGCATCCCTCTCGTCGGTCCCAGATCGGCGACCGTGGGGGAGCGTTGGGGCCCCCTAGTGTTGCTGTTGTCGACGTCCTGGCGTCCAGCGCCACGGCTCACGGGGCAGGCGGGCGGGGTCGAACCTCACCAGCAGATCGTCCATCGTGACGGCCTCGCCCGGCTCAGCGAGGCCGAGGCTGTGGGCCAGGCGAGATCGGACCGCCGCCGGGGTGACGCCCTGGGACGCCAGGTCGCCGAGCGTCGTCGCCCCGTCGCGCTTGGCCAGCCGGGCTCCGGTGGGTCCGAGGACCAGGGGCACGTGGGCGTAGGTCGGTGCCCGCAGGTCGAGGAGGCGTGCGAGGTGCAGCTGGCGGGGCGTCGACTCGAGGAGGTCGTCGCCCCTGACGACGAGCTCGATGCCCTGAGCCACGTCGTCCACGATGCAGGCCAGGTGGTAGGCGGCGGTGCCGTCGGCCCGGCGGAGCACGACGTCGTCCACGACGCCCCGGTGGGTGCCAGCAGCCAGGTCGTCGAGCTCCTCGACCGCGCCGGCCGCTGCCAACCGCAGGGCCGGGGTCCGCCCAGACGCCTCACGGGCCGCCGTCTGGGTGGGGCTCAGGTCCCGGCACGTCCCGGGGTACGCCCCCTCGGGCAGGCCGCCGTGAGGGGCCACCGCCGCCTCACGGATCTCCCGGCGGGTGCACCAGCACCGGTAGACCAAGCCCCTCCCGCTGAGCTCGGTGATGGCGGCGTCGTAGCGGTCGGTGCGTTCGGACTGGCGGACGGGATCGCCGTCCCAGTCCAGCCCCAGCGCCTCGAGGTCACGGGACTGGCCCGCGTAGTGCTCGGGACGCACCGAGGCGGCGTCGAGGTCGTCGTAGCGCAGCAAGAAGCGGTCCCCGGCGCTGCGGGCGAACAGCCAGGCGACGAGGGCGGTGCGCAGGTTGCCCACGTGCAGCTCGCCGGTCGGGCTGGGAGCGAAGCGCCCGACGGCCATCGGTCGAGGTTGTCACGCCGGTGCCCTCGACCCGGGTCCCGCATCCAGAACGTGCCTCGACCTCTCGTCTGACCGACCGGCCCCGGGACAGGGGGGCCACCGGGTGGGGGTGCCTAGCGTGTCGAGGTGGATCCGGCCGCCGACGCCGACGCCGACGCTGAGCCGGCGCCCGATGATCTGCGACGGCTCGGGCGTGCTGATCGCCTTGCGCGCATCGTCGAGCGCGACGGCGCCCGGTGCGTGTGGTGCGGCGTGGAATTCGACCGTCGCCGGGTGTGGGCGACGACCGAGCACCTCGTGCCGAGGGTGCGGGGCGGGCCGAGCCGCATCGAGAACGAGGTGGCGGCGTGCGCCTCCTGCAACGCCCGCCGAGGACACGCCGATCTCGTGACCTGGATCGAGGAGTGCGAGGCGAGGGGGTGGTCACCCGACCGCAGCGCCGTGGTGCGCACGCTGCGGGCGTTGCAGGACGCCATCGACGCCGAGGGCGGTCACCGCAAGGCCCGGGCGCCGCTGCGTCGGGCGCTGCGCCGCCTCGATCCCTGAGCCGCCCCACCCGAACAGACGTGACCTGCTTCACAGCCCGCCGGTACGCTCGGGGGCCTCGCACCGAACGTGAGGGAGCCCGACGATGACGCCCGACATCAGCCTCGGCAACTGGCTGGCCCAGCGAGCGCTGCGCTCACCGAAGCGGCGGGCCATCTCCTTCGAGGGTACGACCACCACCTACGCCCAGACCCAGGATCGCGTCGACCGGGTGGCCGCGGTGCTGCGAGATGGCGGCGTGCGCGCCGGTGACCGGGTCGGCTACCTCGGGCTGAACCACCCCGACTTCCTCCACACGATGTTCGCCGCCTCTCGCCTCGGGGCGATCTTCGTGCCGTTGAACTTCCGCCTCACCGGGCCAGAGCTGGCGTTCATCATCGGTGACGCCGGCTGCCACACCCTCGTGGCCGACGCCGCCCACCAGCCGGTGCTCGACGAGGTCCGCTCGGACCTCGACGTCCGTCGCCTCGTCGGTGTCGAGGGCGCCAACGACGGCTGGGACGACCTCGACGCAGCCGTCGCCGCCACCGAGCCGATCGCCAGCCCGGCCCGGGTCGACGCCGGCGACGTGGCGGTCATCATGTACACCTCGGGCACCACCGGGCGACCCAAGGGGGCGATGCTCACCCACGCCAACTTCTGGTGGAACAACACCAACGCCATGCACACCCTCGACATCCTCGAAGACGACGTGACGCTGGTGTTCGCCCCGCTGTTCCACATCGGGGGTCTCAACGTCACCACCCTCGCCACCCTCCAGCGGGGCGGCGAGCTCGTGGTGCATCGCAGCTTCGACCCGACCCTCGCCCTCGAGGACGTGCCCCGCTACGGCATCAGCACCATCTTCGGCGTGCCGGCCATGTTCTTGTTCATCAGCCAGCACCCGGGCTTCGCCTCCGCGGACCTCACGAGCGTGCGGATGCTGGTGTGCGGCGGCGCGCCGGTCCCCGAGCCGCTGATGAAGCTCTACGCGGGGCGGGGCATCCCCATCAACCAGGGCTACGGGCTCACCGAGACGGCCCCGATGGTGACCTTCCTCACCAACGAGTACGGGATGGAGAAGCTCGGTTCGGCCGGGCGGACCCCGCTGTTCGGCGAGGTGAAGATCATCGACCCCGACATCGGCGCCGCCATCACCGAGCCCGACGCCAAGGGCGAGGTCTGCTACCGGGGGCCCAACACGATGATCGGCTACTGGAACCGCCCCGAGGCCACGGCCGAGTCGATCGACCCCGAGGGGTGGTTCCACACCGGTGACATGGGCTACCTCGACGCCGACGGCTTCCTCTTCATCGCCGATCGGTTGAAGGACATGGTCATCTCCGGCGGGGAGAACGTCTACCCGGCCGAGGTGGAGGCGGTGCTGCTGGACCACCCCTCGGTCACCTCGGTGGCGGTCGTCGGCCTGCCCGACGAGCGGTGGGGCGAAGCCGTGGTCGCTGTGGCCACCCTGTCCGACGGCGCCGAGCTCACCCTCGACGAGCTGCGCGACTTCGCCGACGACCGGCTCGCCCGGTTCAAGCTGCCCACCAGCCTGCACGTGGTCGACGAGCTGCCCTACAACGCCTCGGGCAAGGTCCTCAAGCGGGAGCTGCGCGACTCGCTCGGCTCGTAGGGGCCCACGGCCACGGCCACGGCCGGGCGTCGCGGCGCAGCGGAGCTGGCATGACCGGGGCGGGGCGACGATGCTGGCGTCCTCGTCATCCGAGGAGGCCACCGCCGTGCCCGAACCCGTCATCGTCGCCACCGCCCGCAGCCCCATCGGGCGGGCCTTCAAGGGCTCGCTGAAGGACGTGCGAGGCGATGACCTCGCCGCCGACATGGTCACCCGCGCTCTGGACCAGGTGCCCGAGCTGCCCCACGACGAGATCGAGGACGTCATGCTCGGCACCGGCTCGCCCGCCGGCGAGCAGGGGTACAACGTCGCCCGGGTGGCCGCCGTGCTGGCCGGGCTGGGCGGCGTGCCGGGCATCACGGTCAACCGGTACTGCTCGTCATCGCTGCAGACCATCCGCATGGCCGCCCACGCCATCCGCGCCGGGGAGGGAGACGCCTTCGTCGCCGGCGGCGTCGAGATGGTGAGCCGATACCCGCTCGGCGCCGCCGACGGGCCCGCGGGCACCACCAACGACCGCTTCGCCGACGCCATGGCCCGCACCGCCGAGCGCTCCGGCGGCGGCGGCGACGTGTGGTCAGCTCGCGACGGCCTACCCGACATCTACGTCGCCATGGGCCAGACTGCCGAGAACGTCGCCGAGCTGAAGGGCGTGAGCCGAGAGGCCATGGACGACTACGCCCTGTTGAGCCAGCAGCGCACGGCCGCCGCCATCGACCGTGGGTTCTTCGAGCGCGAGATCGCCCCGGTCACCCTCGGCGACGGCACCGTCGTGAGCGCGGATGACGGCCCCCGGCCCGACACCACCCGCGACGGCCTCGCCAACCTCAAGCCGGTGTTCCGCCCCGACGGCACCGTCACCGCCGGCAACGCCTGCCCCCTCAACGACGGGGCGGCGGCGGTGGTGGTGATGAGCGACACCCGCGCCCGTGAGCTCGGCATCACCCCACTCGCCCGCATCATCTCCTCGGCGGTGACCGCCCTGGATCCCGAGATCATGGGCCTCGGCCCGGTCGAGGCGTGCCGGCGGGCGCTGGCCCGGGCCGGCATGGCCATCGGCGACATCGACCTCGTGGAGATCAACGAGGCCTTCGCCGCCCAGGTGCTGCCCTCAGCCGACGAGCTCGGCATCGACATCGAGTCACAGCTCAACGTCAACGGTGGCGCCATCGCCCTCGGTCACCCCTTCGGGATGACCGGCGCCCGCATCATGACCACGCTGCTGAACGGCCTGGAGGACGCCGACGCCACGATCGGCCTGGAGTCGATGTGCGTCGGCGGCGGCCAGGGCATGGCCATGGTCGTCGAACGGCTCCGCTGAGCTGCGCGGGGCCGTCACCTCCGTTCGTCAGTCGCCACCAGCCTCGGCAGATCCGTGGGCGGCAGCCCGGGAAAGGTCTCGTGCCGCTACGACGCCGGCCAGCTTGCCGATGGACTCGTGCGAACGATCGTGGCGGCTTCCCTGCCCGCCGAACGACACCGTCCCACCCCCTGGTCCGGATCAGCCCGCCACGTCGAGCGCGGCGGTCAGATCGGTGACGAGGTCGTCGGCGGTCTCGATGCCGACCGACAGCCGGAGGAGGTCATCGGGCACCTCGAGAGCCGAGCCGGCCGTGCTGGCGTGGGTCATCACCCCCGGGTGCTCGATCAGCGACTCGACCGCCCCGAGCGACTCGGCCAGGGTGAACACCGTGGTCCCCGCCGCCACCCGCATCGCTGCGTCACGCCCGGCGGCGACCCGGAACGACACCATCCCCCCGAAGTCCGACATCTGGCGGCGGGCCGCCTCGTGCCCGGGGTGCTCGGCCAGCCCCGGCCAGCGCACCTCAGACACCGCCGGGTGGTCGACGAGCACCTCGACGATGCGCCGGGCGTTGTCGCAGTGGCGGGCCATGCGCACGTCGAGGGTCTTGATGCCCCGCGACGTGAGGTACGCGTCGAACGGGCTCGGCACCGCCCCCACGGCGTTCTGGAGGAAGGCGATCCGCTCACCGAGCTCGGCGTCGGCCACCACGACCGCACCCCCGACCACGTCGGAGTGCCCGCCCAGGTACTTCGTCGCCGAGTGCACCACCACGTCGGCGCCGTGCTCGAGGGGGCGCTGCAACGCCGGCGTGGCGAAGGTGTTGTCGACCACCACGATCGCCCCGGCGGCGTGCGCCCGCTCGGCGACCCCGGCGATGTCGACGACGGTCAGCAGCGGGTTGGTGGGCGTCTCGACCCACACGACCCGGGTGGCGGGGCCGAGCGCCCGTTCGAGGGCGTCGAGATCGGTGAGGTCGACCGGGTCCCAGTCCAGCCCGGCGGGGCCGAGGACCTTGTCGATGAGGCGAAACGTCCCGCCGTAGGCGTCGTCGCCGAGCAGCAGGTGATCGCCGGGTGACAGGGTCCGCAGCACGGCGTCCTCGGCGGCCATGCCGCTGGCGAAGGACAAGGCCCGGTCGCCGCCCTCCAGCGAGGCGAGGCACGCCTCCAGGGCCGTGCGGGTCGGGTTGGCCGTGCGGGAGTACTCGTAGCCCCGGTGCTCACCCACCTCGGACTGGGCGAAGGTGGTCGCCAGGCTGATCGGCGTGACGACGGCGCCCGTCGAGGGATCGTGGGGTTGGCCGGCGTGGATGGCCCGGGTGGCCAGGCCGAAGCGGGTGGCGTCGGCGAGCTCGTCGTCGGCCACGGCTCAGCTCTCCTCGGGCGACAGGAACGTCAACACGTCGGTGCGGGCCACGACGGTGCGGGGCCGGCCACCGTCGAGCACGAGCAGCGCCGGGGCCGTCTCGAGCAGGTCGATGGCACGGGTGAGCGAGTCCCCGACGCCGATCGTCGCCAGCGGGGCGCTCATCACCTCACCCACCGCACGGCCCATCACCTCGGCGTCGGCGTGGGCGAGATCCATCACCCGCAGCTCCGACACCGAGCCGAGCACCTCGGCGGCGGCCAGGGGCATCTCGCCCACCGCCACGGGCAGCTGGGAGACGGCGTTGGCCCGCATCAGCTTGACGGCGTGGCGGACCGGATCGTCGGGTGACACGTACACCAGCGGCAGCGCCTCGTCACCCTTGGCCTCGACGACGTCGCCGACGACGGGCCCGTCAGCGCGCAAGAACCCGTAGCGGGTCATCCACTCGTCGTCGTACACCTTGGAGAGGTAGCCCCGGCCCGAGTCGGGCAGCAGGACGACGACGAGGTCGTCGGGGCCGAGCTCGGCGGCGACCTGCAGGGCGGCGTGCACCGCGGTGCCACAGGACCCGCCGATCAGCAGCCCCTCCTCGCAGGTCACCCGACGGGCGGTCATGAACGAATCGCGGTCGCTCACGGCGATGGTGCGGTCGACCAGGTCGGGCTCATAGGTGGTCGGCCAGAAGTCCTCGCCGACACCTTCGACCAGGTAGGGCCGTCCGGATCCGCCCGAGTACACCGAGCCCTCGGGATCGGCCGCCACGATCTGCACGTCGGGCCGCTGGGACTTCAGGTAGCGACCGACGCCGCTCAACGTGCCCCCGGTGCCGGCCCCGGCGACGAAGTGGGTGACGCGCCCGTCGGTCTGGCGCCAGATCTCGGGGCCCGTCGTCGCCTCGTGGGCGTCGGGGTTGGCCGGGTTGGCGTACTGGTTGGGTCGGAAGGCCCCGGGGGTCTCGGCGACGAGCCGCTCGGCGGTCGAGTAGTAGGAGCGGGGGTCGTCAGGCGCGACGGCGACCGGGCACACGACGACCTCGGCGCCGTAGGCCCGCAGCAGGGCGATCTTCTCCACGCTCAGCTTGTCGGTGACGACGAACGTGCAGCGGTAGCCCCGCTGGGCGGCGACGATGGCCAGGCCGACGCCGGTGTTGCCCGAGGTGGGCTCGATGATCGTGCCGCCGGGCTGCAGCCGACCGTCACGCTCGGCGGCATCGATCATGGCTATGGCGGGACGGTCCTTGACGCTGCCCCCCGGGTTGGTCGTCTCGACCTTGGCGACCACCGGGCAGGCGATGCCCTCGGTGACCCGCCGCAGGCGCACCATCGGGGTGTTGCCGACGAGGTCGAGCACGGACTCGGCGATCTCCACGTCGTCACGCTAGGTCGCGCACCTCAGCGCAGCGACTCCCCGGGGTCCGGGCACCACCTCGCCGAGCCCGGCTGCGCGCACCGGGCTCGGCCGACGCCGCTCAGCCGGGCCGGCGGGCGAGCCACTCCCTGGCGTCGGCCATCATCTCGATGCGCTGGTCGTGCGCCATGTCGTATCCCTGCGCGGTGACGTCCCAGCCGGCGTCGCCCAGGGCGGTGACCGCCTCCCGGCAGCGCTCGGGCGGGATGATGGCGTCGCGCTCGCCGTACTGGACGAGGGCCGGGGTGCCGGCGGCGCCGGCGAGGTCGAGGTCCAGGCCGTCGAAGACGGGGAGGGCACAACACATCGCCCACACCCCGCCGTAGCGGGGGGCACCACGCCGGCCGGCCAGGGCCAGGGCGAGGAACCCGCCCTGGGAGAAGCCGCCGAGCACGCAGCGCTCCCGCGTGGTGCCGGTGGCCTCGACCGCCTCGTCGACGAGGGCGTCGACTTCGGCGACCGCGTCCTGGAACGATGACGGCTCCCAGTTCGAGCCGTCCGGGGTGCGCTCGAACCAGCTGGCGCCGTCACCGTCGTCGAGGTCATGGGGTGCCCGTGGGCACCACGCCGTGAAGCGCTCCCCGGGGTCGACGAGGGGGACGTAGGCGGCGAGGTGGTGCTGCTCGGCGCTCCAGCCGTGCATCAGCACGAGCAGGTTCTCGGCGCCGTCGCGGTCGAGTCGGTAGGTGGTGAGGCCCATGGGGCGATCCTGTCACGGGCCCGGGGAGCGCTCAGTAGAGCCCGAGCATCTGACCAGCCAGGGCCAGGACCGCCACCACCATCAACGGGCGGATGAGGCGGTCACCGTTGCCGATCGCCAGGCGGGCGCCGAGCCACCCCCCGGTGGCGAAGCCGGCGCCGAGCACCAGTCCTGGCCCCCAGTCCACCTGTCCGGCGGCGATGAACACCGGCAGGGCGACCACCGTCAGCACCAGCACGACGATGACCTTGACGGCGTTGGCCCGTACGAGGGGCATGCCCAAGTTGGCCAGGGCGAGCAGCAACAGCACCCCCACCCCGGCCTGGAACGCCCCTCCGTAGAGCCCGATGCCGAACAGCACGGCCGCCGCCGCCCAGCGCGGCAGGGTCCGGGGCGAGGGGGTCGATCGGGTGGCGCCCCGTAGCGAGATCGCCAGGATCGGAAGCATCACGACTCCGAAGGCCCGCTCGACGGTGTCATCTGCGAGCTGGCTGACGACGAGGGCTCCGATGATCGATCCGGTCACCACCGGCACGAGGACGGGCAGGGCGTCACGCCACGTGCCGGCGCCGGCTCGGCTGAACGTGCGGGTGGCGGTGACGTTGGACAGCAGCACCCCGATGCGGTTGGTGCCGTTGGCGTCACCGCCGGGCAGTCCGATGAGCACCAGCAGCGGCACGGTCAGCAGCGACCCGCCCCCGGCGATGCTGTTCACCGTGCCAGCAGCGATCCCCCCGACGACGAGCAAGACCGCCTCGGTGAGGCTCACCGCCTCCCGGCGGTCGGCTCGAGCCGCTCCCGCCGGCGCTGCGCCCGTCCCCGTGACCGGCGGCGGTGCACCGCTCGTTCTTGCGGCCCTGGGCGGGGCGTGATGCCGCTGCGGTCCGCTATTTGGGCCGGGGCCGGGGGCGTGACCCGTTCTTGCGGCCCTGGGCGGGGCGTGATGCCGCTGCGGTCCGCAATTTGGGCCGGGGCCGGGGCCGGGGCTGGGGCCGGGGCCGGGGCCGGGGCCGGGTTCGGGGGCGCCGGCGCGGGGCGGGAGCGCGTCACAGCACCGGCCAGCGCGAGCGGTCGGGGAGACCCGAGCGCACGGTGATCGCCTCGCCCGCAGCTTGGGCCTCGGCCCAGAGCCGGTCCTCGTCCACGGTGGTGCAGCGGTAGTCCTCGACCACCTTGTGGCCGTCGCAGAACACCGTGTGCACGCCCCGCCCGTCTGCGGACCACACGAGCTGGTTCACCACGTTCAGCAGCGGCCGCCACTCGGGGCGGTCGGTGTCGTGCAGCACCAGATCGGCCTTCTTGCCGGGCTCGATCGAACCGATCTCGTCGGCGAGACCCAGCAGCTCGGCGCCGCCGAGCGTGGCCATCTCCAGCGCCGTCTCGGCGGGGAACATCGTCGGGTCGCGCCGAGCGTCCTTGAACAACCCCGCCACCAGGTAGGTGGCGCGCATCATGTCGGTGTAGTTCGAGGCGTTGTTGCCGTCGATGCCGATGCCCATCGGGATTCCCGCCGCGTGCATCTCGGGCATCTTGCCGATCTGGGTGACGCCGTAGCTGACCTTCAGCGCCGTCGTCGGGCAGTGCGCGACCTTGGCGCCCGTGCTCGCCATGATGCCCAGCTCCTCGTCGTCGACGTGCACGCAGTGCGTCATGGCGGGCCGTCGCTCGAGGACGCCGAGCTCGCCGAGGTGCACCATCGGCCGGTGCCCGAACTCGGCGAGGAACCCGGCCGGGTCGAGCCCCGCCGGTGACATGTGGAAGCTGAGCCCGCTGCCGTGCTCGGCGGCAAGCTCGGACGCGGCCCGCCACAGCGGATCGGTGCAGGTGGTGTGGCCCACCACGATCGGCCAGGCCGCCACCCGGTCGTCGTCGGGGTGCCCGTGGCGCTCCATCTCGTCGACCAGGCCGGCGATCGCCTGGTCGGTGGTCTGGCGGAACACCTCGGGTTCGGGTGGCAGGTCCCAGGCCCACCGGCCGACGCGGCCCCGGATGCCGACCTGGCGCAAGGAGTCGATGACCTCGTCGAGGTGGCGGATCGTGCCCGCTTCGAGGAACGACGTGGTGCCCGAGCGCAACATGTCCACCGCGGCGAGACGGGCCGACAGCGCTTCCTCCTCGGGGGTGAAGACGCTGTAGAGGGTGCACAGCCAGACGAAGACGTTCTCCTCGAAGGGGGTGTCGTCAGGGACGTACCCCCGGGTGAGGGGCTCGCCGGTGATGTGGATGTGGGAGTTGACGAACCCGGGCGTGACGACGAAGCGTCGGCCGTCGATGACCTCGGTGGCTCGGTAGCGACGCTCGAGCTCGGCCGAGGGTCCGACGTCGACGATGCGGTCGTCGGTGATGGCCACCGCCCCGTCGCGCAGGATCTCCCGGCGGAGGTTCATGGTCACCACCCACCCACCCGAGATCAACGTGTCGACCAGGGTCGGCTCTCCGCCCCCCGGGACAGGACCACCCCGAGGCTGCGCGCCGGGGGCGGGCTCTGGCGCTCGCCCCGGATCGCTCATGCGAGGTCCTGGCCGTGGGAGAACTCGAGCTGGTTGCCGTCGGGGTCGCGCACGAAGGCGATGTAGCCGACGTCGTCGTTGAGGTGGGCGGGTCCGAGGTTCAAGATCCCGTCGGCCGCCGCCATCTCGGCGACGGCGTCGACCTCCTCGCGGGTGTCCATCGAGAAGCCGAGGTGGCTGATGGGCTGGATGCCGCCGTAGACCAGGGGTGCCGGCACGATGTCGGGGTTCACCTCCCCCTCGAGGAGCACGATGATGAAGTTGCGCCCCCCGCCGGCGTCGACGTCTCGTTCGTCGTGCAACCAGGCGGTGCGGAGTCCCTCGTGCTCGTCGAAGCGCTCCTGGACCTTGCGCATCGTGGTGTACCGCTCGTAGAAGGCGACGGTGTCATCGAGTCGTCTCACGTGGATGGCGATGTGGGTCATGGCCGATGCGGGCACGGTGCTCCCTCCCTGGGGATGGTGGGTGGACGTGGTCGGACTCGTCGCCGCGTGCTCACGGGCGCCGCCCGACGAGGAACGTGTTCCAGCGGACCGATTCGACCAGGCGGACGTCGCGCATCCCTGCGTCGCGCATCCACCCCGCCACGTCGTCGGCCCGCCAGGTGCGGCCTCGACCGGTGGCGGCCAGCATGGTCATGCCGAGCAGCAGGCCGCCGGTCGGCGCGTGCCGGCGGTCGTCGAGCAGGTAGTCGACCACCACGGCCCGCCCGCCCGGGACCAAGGCGGCGGTGACCCGTCGCAACAGGGCGGTGGCGCGGGTGGGCCCCTCGGTGCGGATCACGTTGGCGAGGGCCACGAGGTCGAAGGCACCAGCTTGGAGATCGACGTCGTGGTAGTCACCGGCGAGCAGCGTGGCCCGGTCGGTCATCCCGTGGCGGTCGAGGTGCTCGGCGGCCACGCCGATGACCGCCGGCAGGTCGTTGACCACCGCCGTCGCCCGGGGTGCGGCCTCGAGCCACCCGATGGTCCACGGGGCGGCGCCAGCACCGAGGTCGAGCACCCGGCCCTGCCAGCGCTCGTGCAGGCCGAGCGCGACGCTGCTGAGGCGCGCCTGGCGCAGCTGGGTGGGGAACGCCGTCGGGGCGAACGTGGCGTGCCAGACGCCGCCGTCGGCATCGACGTGGCGGGGCGGGTCAGCCCCCCGGATGGTGTCAGCGAGTGCCGCCCAGTTCTCGGCCGGTCCCGGTGAGGCGCGCACCAGATCGCCCATCCACCGCTCCGAGCCGCTCTGCAACAGCACGCGACTGGTCAGGTTGAGCTGCCAGCGGGGCGGCTCGTCGCCGCACCGGTCACCCGCGCCGTCCGTCGCGACCCCCTCGGCCGGGGTGATCGCGTCGAGCAGGCCCATCCCGACCAGGGCGTCACAGCAGAACGCCACCCGCTCGGCGTCGGTTCCCCCCACCGCCCTCGTCAGCTGGTGGGCGTCGAGGGGTCCGTCGGCCAGGGCGTCGAAGAGCCCGAGGTCGAGGGCGGCCCTCAGGGTCCAGTGCGCGCCGAGGCCACCGATGGCGGCCCACACGCGGTCGACGTGGGGCTTGCGGTCGTGGGAGACCAGCGGCTCGGCCCAGTCCGGGGCGTCCTCGTCCCACGTCACGTCGTCGGGGGCACCAGCACGACCTTGCCCACCACCTCGTTGGCCTCGAGTCGGCGGTGGGCCTCGGCGACGTCGTCGAGGGACATCTCGGAGTCCACGAAGGTGGCGAAGCTCCCGGTGGAGAAGACCTGCCAGGCGGCGGCGAACTCCTCGGGTCGGTAGCCGTCCGAGCCGAGGATGCGGATGCCCGTGTGGTAGACGAACCCCAGGTTGACCGCCACCTCGTTGCCGGTCGTGTTGCCACACGTGACGAGGCGGCCCCGGGGCCGCAGGGCGAACATCGACGGTGCCCACAGCGCCGGCCCGACGTGGTCGAGCACCATGTCGACCCCGGTCCCGCCGGTCACCTCACGGGCGAAGCCGGTCACGTCGTCGGTGCGGTTGTTGGCGACGTGGTCGGCCCCGAGCTGCCGAGCGAGCTGGAGCTTGGCCTCGCTGCCGGCGGTGGCGAGCACCGTCGCTCCCGCCCGCTTGGCGAGCTGGATGGCCGCCGCGCTCACCCCCGAGGCCGCGGCGTGGATCAGCACGGTCTCGCCGAGGCGCAGGTCGCCGACGTCGAACAGGGCGTGCCACGCCGTGGTCCACACGGTGGGGAAGGCGGCGGCGTCAGCCATCGTCACCTCGTCGGGGATGGGGTGGCAGTGCGAGGCCGGGGCGAGGCACAGCTCGGCGTACCCGCCGTTGAGGGTCGCCCCGATGACCCCGAGGGCGCCGTACAGGTCGCCCATGCCAACCAGCTTGGAGCCCGCCCCCACGCCGACCATGGACGGGTCGACGACGACCCGGTCACCGACGGCTGGCCGGTCGACCTCGGCGCCGACGGCGACGACCACCCCGGCGACGTCCATGCCCGGCACGTGGGGCAGCGAGAACCCCTCGAGGCAGAACCACCCCGCCCGCTGCACCAGGTCGAGGTGGTTGACCGTGGTGGCGCGCACCTCGATGACCACGTCGGCCGGCCCGGGCTCGGGGTCGGGGACGTCCTGGACGACGAGCACCTCGGGTCCGCCGTGCGTGCGCTGGACCGCTGCTCTCATGTCACCTCTCCGGTGCTGTCACGGGTGGGGAAGCGGGCGGGGCGGGGCGAGCTCACCTCAGACCCCGTACGAAGGGACGGGCCAGGGCGGCGGGGCCGCGCACCCGGTGGGCGAAGGCGAGCACGACGGCGAGGGCGACGGCGTAGGGGGCCGCATCGAGGATGAGCGGGTCGACCCGGTAGCCGTTGACCGACGTCGAGATGGTGAGCGCTTCCACGATGCCGAAGGTGAGGCAGCCGAGCAGCGTGCCCCGCAGCGTCCACCCCCCGAAGATGACCGCAGCGATGGCGATGAAGCCCCGCCCGTTGATCATCCCGGGCTGGAACTGGCCGACCTGGGCGAGCACGAAGAAGGCCCCACCGAGACCGCAGCACACCCCGGCGGCCAGGATCGCCTGGCGGCGTCGCCGGTTGACGTGGATGCCCGAGGCGTCGGCGGACTGTGGGTTCTCACCGACCGCTCGCACCTCGAGCCCCCAGCGGGTGCGCCAGATGGCGAACCACGCCGCCGGGACGGCCACGTACACGAGGTAGGCAGGCCACGGCCGGGCGAAGAGGGCCTCGCCGACGAGGGGGAGGTCGGCGAGCACCGGGACGGCCACGACACCCGCCCTCGCCGCGCCGAGCTCGAGCTGGGTGTCGAGGAAGGCGGTCGAGCCGAGCACCAACACGTTGAGGGTGAGGCCGACGACGAACTGGTTGGCGGTGAGGCGGTGGCTCAGCTCGGCTTGGAGGACCGCGACGCCGAGCCCGCCAGCCGCTCCGACGACCACGCCCGTGCCGGCGTGGTCGCCGATGCCGAAGCCGAGCGCCCCGCCGAAGGCTCCGGCGAGCAGCATCCCCTCGATCGAGATGTTGAGCGTCCCGGCCCGCTCGGCCATCCACTCCCCGACGGCGGCGAAGGCGAACAGCGCAGCCAGCTGGAACGTCGAGACGTACATCGCCTCGGAGCTGAAGATGTCGCCGAGCGCCGAGACCAAGCCGCTCACCAGGCACGGTCCGAGCGGGCTGCGGTCCGGGTCCGCAACGCCAGCAGGGCGGGGGGCACGAGCAGGGCGAGCACGAGCAGCGCCTGGACCACGTCGGTGATCTTGCGGTCGACCCCGGTGGCGGCCAGGAAGCCGGATCCGGTGCGCAGGGCAGCGAAGACGAAGGCCATGGGCATCGCCAACAGGGCGCTGTCGCCCGCCAGCAGCGCCACCAGGAGCCCGTCCCATCCGAAGTTCGAGGAGAAGCCGATGGTGAGGCGGTCACCGGCGGCGCCGCCGAGGAGGAGCACCGCCCCGCCGAGCCCGGCGAAGGCACCCGAGGTGGCCAGGGCGGCCGCGCCGAAGCGCCCGGCAGGAACGCCGAAGCGCTGGGCGGCACGAGGGTTGAGGCCGAGGGTGCGGATCCTGAAGCCCAGCACGGTGCGGGCCAGCACGACGGACACGACGACCGCGGCGGCCAGGGCGAGCAGCGCACCGCCGTCGATGGAGTTGCCGGCGACGACCAGATCGGGCAACAGGGTGTCGGCGGGCACCTGCTCGCCGGTGTTGACGCGGTTGACGCGCCCGGTGTCACGATCGCCGACCAGCCAGGTCTGCTTCAGCGCCCAGGTCGCCACGGGGAACGCCACGAACGTGAGCAGCAGCGTGGACAGCACCTCGGGCACGCCCTTCCACCACCTGAGCCCGGCGGCGAGCCCGGCCCAGAGGCCACCACCGGCCGCCCCGGCGAGCAGGGCCACGGCAAGGGCGAGGGCGCCCGGGCCCGGCATCCGCACCGCAGCGTAGGCCGCACAGCACGCGCCGATCAGCAGCTGTCCCTCCTGGCCGATGTTGACCAGCCCCGCCTTGGTCGAGACGATCGTCCCGACTGCCACCAACAGCAGGGGGGCCAGCGTCGTCAACGTGAGCCCCCACGCTCCGGGCGAGCGGACGCTGCCGTCGACCAGCGCCGACCAGACCGCCCCGGCGTCACCGCCGGTGGCCGACACCAGCAGCGCCGAGGCGGCCACGGCCACGATGGGGCAGCCGACGTAGAGGGCGACGCCGAGCGCAGGTGAGGGGGCGAGGCGGCGGGGCCGGGGCCGGATCGAGCGGGGCGCCGGTGACGACGGTGCGGTCCTGGTCGTGGCCGTCATGCCGCCACGCCGCCCATCAACAGGCCGAGGCGTTCGGGGTCGACCTCGGCGCGGGTCATCGTCCCGACGACGCGTCCGGCGTGCAGCACGGCGATGCGGTGGGCCAGGTGGAGGACCTCCTCGAGCTCGCTCGAGAGCAACAGGACGGCGACGCCGGCCGCAGCCACCTCGCAGATCTTGTCGTTCATGAACTCGATGGCACCGACGTCGAGCCCGCGGGTCGGCTGCGCAGCGACGAGCACGGTCGGGTCGGTCGACAGCTCGCGCGCCACCACGACGCGCTGTTGGTTGCCGCCCGACAGCGACGAGAGCGGCGCCCACGGGCCGGTGCAGGCGATGTCGTACTCGTCGATCCGCGCCTCGGCCCGGGCTCGCATCGAGCGTCGATCGAGCAGCCCCCGCCGGGTCAGGGCGCCGGGGTCGGCCAAGGCGAGGTTCTCCGCGACGCTCAGTTCCATGACGCAGCCCGAGTCGTGGCGGTCCTCGGGGATGACCGCCACCCCCGCCGCGCCCATGGCCCCGGCTCGCCCGGTGGCGATCACCTCGCCGGCGACGCGCACCGAGCCGGCGTCGGCCCGTCGCAGGCTCGACAGCACCTCGACGAGGGGCACCTGGCCGTTGCCCTCGACCCCGGCGATGCCGAGGATCTCCCCGGGTGCCACCCAGAGGTCGATGCCGTCGAGCAGACGCTGGCCGTGCTCGCCCACACATCGCAACCCGGTGATGGCCAGCGCCGGCTCGACCACGCCGTCACCGTCCCCGCCGCCGGCAGCGCCGGCGGGCGCGCGCTCGCTGCCGCGCTCAGCGAGGTCGACGAGGCCAAGTGCGGCGCCGCCCGAGCGCAGCGACACGTCACGCCCGACCATGGCCCGGGCCAGAGCACCGGCGTCGGCCCCGGCGGTGGGCATCGAGTCGACGACCCGGCCCCGCCGCAGGATGGTCACCTCGTCGGTGGCGTGGAGGATCTCGTCGAGCTTGTGGCTGACGAGCGCCACGGCCTTGTGCTCGCGCTCGACCGCCAGGCGCAGCACGCCGAACAGCTGCTCGGACTCCTGGGGGGTCAAGACCGAGGTGGGCTCGTCGAACACGACGATGTCGGGCTCCCCACGCAGGCACTTGATGATCTCGACCCGCTGTCGCATCCCTGCGGACAGCTCACCGACCTCGGCGTCGGGATCGACGACCAGGCCGTAGCGCTCACCGACCTCCTCGACGAGCCGGCGGGCCGCTCGTCGGTCGATCCGCCCGACCTCGCCGAGCACGACGTTCTCCCACACGCTCAGCTGGTCGACCAGGCTGAAGTGCTGGTGCACCATGGCGATGCCGAGGGCGGCAGCAGCCAAGGGGTCGCCGATGTGGCGGTGCTCGCCGTCGATCTCGAGGTGGCCGGCGTCGGGCGTGGTGAGCCCGATCAAGATGCGCATCAGGGTCGACTTGCCGGCGCCGTTCTCACCGAGGACACCGTGCACGCGACCCCGGTGCAGGTCGAGGTGCACGTCCTCGCAGGCGATGACGTCGCCGTAGCGCTTGGTGACACCGACGATGGCGACCGCCGGTGCCTGCCTGCCGTCGTCGGCGCCGGGGGGATGGGTGCGGCTCAGAAGCCGTACACCTCGGACTTGATCGCCGTGAAGTCCTCGTCGAAGGCGCCCTCGACGATCTCGGTCTCGACGATCTCGAGCGCCGCCACCTGCTCTTCGGTGCCGTCGCACAGCTCGGCGCCGACGAAGTCGTACTCGCCGACCCTGAAGGTGAACACCTCACCCTCGGTGAACTCACCGCTCTCCATCTGCTCGAGCAGCGTGTCGAGGTAGTCGCCGGCGTCGAACTGGATGGCGAGGTCGTAGTCGAGGTCGGTGCGATCACACACGTCCGATGCGCCCGCGGACATGACGATGACGTCGTTCTCGTTGGCGAGCTGCACGACGGCTTCGTGGGCTCCGCCGAGGTAGGGGTACACCGCCCCGACGCCGTCGGCCAGGGCCTGGTTGAAGGCTTCGGTGGCGGCGGCGACGTCGTTGAAGTCACCGGTCGGGACGTAGGTCCAGGTGAAGCTGTCATCGACGGCGGTGAGGCCGAGCTCGAAGGCCTGGAAGGCCTCGCGCTCGAAGTCGAGGTCACAGCACCCGATGAAGGCGGCCTGGGTGACGCCCTGGTCTCGCATCAACAGCCCGGTGGCGTAGCCGGCCGTGTAGCTGATCTCCGAGGCGTCGTCGTTGGACTGGGCCAGGGTCTCAGAGACCGGGAAGCCCGCCCCGCAGTTGCAGTACCAGAAGACGTCGGAGAACTCCTCGGTCAACGTCACCAGCGGATCGGCGATCTCGCTGGCTCCGACGGCGATGACGTCGACGTCTTGGCGGGCGAGGTTGCGCAGCTCGGTCTCGGCCTGCCCGGGTTCGATGTTGTCGACGACGATGGGATCGGCGAAGCCCCGCTCGGTCGAGAACGCCTCCACACCTTCCACGAGGGCCTGGTAGTAGGCGCCGTCGTCGCGCGGGCCGGGGGTGGCGATGCCAAAGACCACCTCGCCGTCACCGTTCGTGTCGAGCAGCGAGGCCCCCGGGTCGGTGCCGCCAGCGCCGTCGTCGGACCCGTCATCTGGGGGGGCGGTGTCGGTGGTCTCGGGCGCTTCGTCCTCGACGGCGTCGGTGGTCTCGGTCGCCTCGTCGTCGACGGTGTCGGTGGCCTCGGTCGTGACCGCGTCGGTGGTGTCGGTGGTGTCGTCACCGCAGGCTGCGGTGAACGCCAGCACGGCGATCACGAGACCTGCGAGGTTTCGGGCGGTGCGGTTCATGGGGTGGGGTCCTCCCTCGGGACGGGACGCCGGGAGCTCGTCAGGGGGAGCTGCGGCGTTGTCGGTGTGGTCTAGGTGGGCGGTGTTGCGGCTCCAGGCCGCAGGTGTTTCTGGCCCGTGAACGGTCTGACCATCAGACCATGGGGTGTCGGGGCCGGGCCGGTTCGGAGCCAGACATCTACGAGCTCGCGTCGCTGGAGGTGCCGAACCGGGCGGCGATGGTGCGCAGCGCCTTGCCCTTGGCCAGGTAGGACGCACGCAACGAGGTCCCCGACCGCAGGGCCGCGAGCACCTCCCCCTCTGCCGCCTCGTAGTCCCGGGCTGCAGACAGCAGGTCGGCGGCGAGTGCCACGGGAAGGCTGACGACACCGTCTTGGTCCAACACGATGACGTCGCCCTCGTCGACGGTCGTGGTGCCGAGGGCGACGGGGCCGCCGGTCTCGATGACGTGGACCCGTCCGTCGGGTCCTGCGGTCGCCTCGCTCGCGGACGCCACCGGCAGCCCGGTGCGGGTCACCGCGGCGTGGTCGCGGCACGGCCCGTCGACGAGCACCCCGACGGCGCCGCGGGCGACGGCCGCCACCGAGAGGATCTCACCCCAGATCGCGCCCGGCGCGTGGACCGCGCCGGCGATCACCAGGACCCGGTCGGTGAGGTCGCCGTCCAGCACGTCTCGCATGGGCGCCAGACCGGGCCCGTCACCAGCCACGCCGCAGCGCAGGGTCACCGCCACGCCCTGGCGCCGGACGGTGGGCGGCGAGCGCCACACCAGCGGCGGGGTGAGGTGCAACGGCCGCCCGGCGAGCTGGCCGACGTCGGCCAGCGCCGTGGTCGAGGGCAGGGCGACGTCGATCATCGGGCCGGGGCCGGCCAGTGGCGACGGTACCGCTGGACCAGCCAGCGGTTCAGCTCCCAGTGGGTCGTCTCCTGCCAGGAGTACCGGCCCCGGGCGGCGAAGCGGCTGCCCATGCCCCGCTGCACCTTGGTGGTGGCGTCCTGGTCCTGTTCGACGAAGACCTGCACGCCGGCGTCAGAGCGGGCGAGCAGCTCGTCGAAGTCGGGGTGCTCGAGGGCCTCGGGGTGCACGAGGTAGCCGATCTCGACGTCGATGGTGCCGGCGGTCTTGGGACGCACGAGGAAGTAGAAGGCCTGGTCCGGAGCGAACCCGAAGCACAACGTCGGCGGCGTCAGCGCGAACACCGCCCGCATCCGATCGGTCTCGTCCAGGCCGGGGAAGATCGGCAGCAGGGCGGTGTAGGTGTCGTTGAACCCGCCGTCGAGGTGGGTGAAGCCGTTGGTGCGGAAGATGACGTTCGAGGCGTCGTCCCACGGCTCGGGGAACTCCGCCATCGACGACGGGCAGAAGTCCTGGATGACCTGGTGCAGCCGGTTGGCGTGGTAGCCGTCGTTGAAGTTCTCGAACATGACCTTCCAGTTCCAGGGCAGGTCGGTCAACGTCAGGGTGGGCAGGGCGGCCGTGGCGCCGAGGTCCCAGTTGGCGATGTAGGGCTCGATGCGGGCCATCGACGGCGCCAGCGGCGGCGTGTCGGGGTCCATCGAGGCGAACACGAAGCCCTGCCACTCCTCCACCTTCAGCTCGGGCAGCCCGAACTCGGACTTGGAGAACGCCTCGGTGCGCTCCATGGCCGGGGCGCCGAGCAGCCGGCCGTCGAGGCCGTAGATCCAGTGGTGGTACGGGCACTTGAACGTCGAGCAGTTGCCCTCGCCGTCGGCCACGACCATGCCCCGGTGCTGGCACACCGCCGACAGCACCCGGATGCGGCCGTCCTTGCCCCGGCTGACGATGAGGGGCTCACCGGCGATGTCGACGGTGAAGAAGTCACCGGCCGCAGGGATGCGACTCGAGCGGCCGACGCACAGCCAGTCGTGGGCGAACAGGGCCTCGCGCTCGAAGTCGAGGAACTCCTCGGAGGTGTAGATCACCGGCGGCATCGTGAGCGCGGTCTCGATCGACCCCGTCGACTCCTCGAACGACGCCAGCAGCTCGGGGGAGAGCACGCCGGTGGCGGGGATGGTGGTCATTGGTCCTCCTGGGAGGCGTGGGCGGTGGTCATGCCGCAGCCGGGGCAGTGCCGTAGCCCCCGCCGCCGGGCAGCTCGAGGCGCACCACGTCGCCGGGGGCGAGCTCGATGCGAGCCTGGGTGCGCACCGGTTCGCCGTTGACGCAGAACCGGCCGGGGGCTCCGGCCGCGCCGCCCAGCAGACCGGCGGGCCCCTCGACCAGGCGGGAGGTCACGGCGTTCAACATCCAGGGCCGAGAGGTGTCGACGGTGAACTCGATGACCTGGCCGAGCCCGCCGCGCTGCGCGCCGTCGCCACCGGACCCGGGGCGCAGCTCCTTGCACAAGAAGCGGATCGGGGCCGACGCCTCGACCACCTCGAGGGGCACCGCGGAGACCCCGGTCGGGTACGACACCGCCGAGAGGCCCTCCTTGGCCGACCGTGCCCCGACACCCCCGGCGTAGGTGAACATGGCGGTGATGAAGGGGCGGCCGTCGTCGTGGGTGCCCGAGACCTGCATGGTCCACACCGCGCCGGCGCCCTCGGCCATCGTCTGGTCGGGGACGATCTCGGCCATCGCCCGCAGCAGCGGCATGGGCAAGAACATGCCGACCACGTGACGGGCCGTGCACGGCGACGGTGAGCGGGCGTCGACGATCGACCCCGGCTCGGTGACGATGCGGATCGGGGCGAGGCTGCCGTGGTTGTTCGGCACCTCGGGGTTCAACAGGCTGCGCACCGTGAACGTCGTGTAGGCGTGGGTGTAGTTGCGCACGACGTTGATGCCGTGGGGGCTGGCGCCCGACGAGCCCGTGTAGTCGACGACGAGCTCGCCGGCGTCAGGGTCCACGGTCACCGCCACGTGGATGTCGATCCTGGACCCGTCGGCCAGGTCGAGCACCGAGTGGGCCCGGTGGGTGCCGGCGGGCAGCGCGGTGATCGCAGCACGGGTCGCCGCCTCGCTGCGGTCGATGATGTCCTCACCGAGGCCCGACAGGTCGTCGAGCCCGTGGGTGTCGAGCAGGCGGGCCAGGCGACGGGCGCCGACCTCCCCCGAGGCCATCTGGGCGTGGAGGTCGCCGGCCATGTGCTCGGGCTGGCGGACGTTGGCCAGCACCATCCGCCAGACGTCGTCGTTGCGCTCGCCGGCGCGCATGAGCTTGACCGGCGGGATCCACAAGCCCTCCTCGAACACGTCACGGGCCCCGGCACCGATGCCGTACCCGCCGACGTCGGTGTGGTGGATGGTCGACCCGAACAGCGCGATGGGCCGCCCGGCGCGGAACACCGGCACCAGCACGGTGACGTCGAGCAGCTGGCCCGCCGTGCGGTAGGGGTCGTTGGTGACGAGCACGTCACCCGGCTCGAGCTCGGCGAGCGGGAGGTCCTCGAGCACGGCCGGGCAAGCCATGGCCAGGCTGTTGATGTGACCCGGGGTGCCGGTGACGGCCTGGGCGACCATGCGGCCCCGATCGTCGAACAGGGCGTTGGCCAGATCGCCCGCCTCACGGACGATCGGGCTGAAGGCCGCCCGCTGCAGGGCACGGGCCTGCTCGTTGACCGTGGCGATCAGCGACCCCCACAGCACCTCGAGCTCGATGGCATCGATCGTCACGGCCTGGCCTCCGTCTTCGCGGTCGTCTCGGTGTCCTCTGACGTCCCGGACGCGCCGGTGGCGCCTGACGCTCCTGACGACCCGGCGGCGTCTCGTCGGGCGATGATCGCGCCGTCGTCGGCGACCGTGGCCGTCCACCCGGGGCGCAGCACGATCGTGGTCTCGCGCTCGGTGACGATGGCGGGGCCCTCCAGCTGCTGGCCGGCGACCAGGGCGGCGCGCGACCACACGGCCACGTCGAGGGGCTCAGCTGAGCGCTGCAAGCGCACCGGGCGGGACCGTGCCTGCGCCCCGGCGTCGGCCTCGGCGCCAGCACCCACCACGGCGAACGGGGGCGCCTCGGCGTAGGCCGTCACCCTCCAGGTGACGACCTCGACGTCGACGTCGGGGATCTGCAGGCCATAGACCTGTTCGTAGTCGGCGCCGAACGCCTCGATCGAGGCGGCGACATCGGTGGGCCAGGCGTCGCCCTCTCCGACCCAGACGGTCAGCTCGTTGCCCTGGCCGGCGTAGCGGGCATCGAACCCGTAGCGGTAGCGGACGTCATCGGCTGACACCCCGGCGGCGGCGAGCACCCGACGTCCCTCGGCTCTCAGCTCGTCGCACACCCGGTCGCGCTCGGTGACCACGGCGTCGTCGAGGCGACGCACGAGGGTGCGTGCCACGTCGATGCGCACCGGGGACACCAGGGTGCCAAAGGCCGACAGCACCGAGGCGTTGACCGGGAACACCACCCGTGGGGCCTCGAGCAGCTCGGCGACGCCGCAGGCGTGCACGGGGCCGGCGCCCCCGAAGGCGATGAGGGTGACGCCGCGCAGATCGACGCCGCGCTCGACGGCGTGCATGCGGGCTGCAGCCGCCATGTTCTGCTCGACGACCTCACGCACACCGACGGCCACGTCATCGATCGACTCGCCGAGGGCATCGGCGAGCGGGGCGAACGCCGCCCGGGCAGACGAGGCGTCGAGGGCCATGTCGCCGCCCAGGAAGGCGTCGGCGTCGAGCAGCCCGGCCACGACGTCGGCGTCGGTGGTGGCAGGGATGGTCCCGCCTCGCCCGTAGGACACCGGACCGGGCTCGGCCCCCGCAGAATCGGGGCCGACCTTCAACAACCCGAGGGCGTCGACGCGGGCGAGGCTGCCGCCGCCGGCGCCGATCTCGACGAGATCGACCGACGGCACCTGGCACGGGTAGCCCGAGCCCGGGAGGAACCGGTAGACCCGGGCGACCTCGAACGTGGTCGTCAGCTCGGGCTCGAAGTCCTCCACCAGGCACGCCTTGGCCGTGGTGCCGCCCATGTCGAAGCAGAGCAGCCGCCGCTCGTCCAGGCGCCGGGCGTACCACGCCCCGGCCAGGGCCCCGGCCGCCGGGCCCGACTCGACGAGGCGGATCGGCAGCCGCCGGGCCTCCTCGGCCGCCACCACCCCGCCGTTGGACAGCATCATGAGCACCGACCCGCCGAAGCCGACCTCGCTCAGCCACCGCTCGAGCTCGGTCAGGTAGGGGCCGAGCACGGGCATGGTGGCGGCGTTGCACGCCGTGGTCACCATCCGGGGGTACTCCCTGATCTGGGGCGCCACCTCGGCGCTGGTGCAGGTCGGCACCCCCAGGCGCTTCGCCAACCCGTCAGCGACGAACCGCTCGTTGGCGTCCTCGGCGTAGCCGTGCAGCAAGCACACTGCCACCGCCTCGACGTCGGCGGCCGCCATCTCCTTGGCGATGCGGTCGAGGTCGGTCTCGTCGGGGCGGGTCAGCACCTCGCCGACCGCAGTGGTGCGCTCGTCGATCTCCCAGGTCAGTTCCCGGGGGATCGGCGGTGGTGGGAACTCGATCTGCAGGTCGTACATGTCATAGCGGTGCTCGTCGCGGATCAACAGGGTGTCTCCGAAGCCGGTCGTGGTGACCAGCCCCGCCCGTCCCGTCTTGGCCTCGATCAGCGCGTTGGTGACCAGCGTGGTGGCGTGGACGATCGGGGCGGTGACGTCGGCCGGGGTGACCCCGGCGGCGTCGAGCACGGCGAGCACCCCGGTGCGCACCCCGTCGAGGGGAGCGGCCGGGGTGGTGAGGGTCTTGTCGACGGTCACGGTGCCGGCGTCGGCGTCGAGCAGCACGACGTCGGTGAACGTGCCCCCGATGTCGACCGCGAGGCGCAGATCAGCCATCGGCGGACGTCCTCGGCGCTGCCGCGACGGCGGTGCCCTCGGTGACCTCGCCCCGGTCGGCGTCGTAGCCGCTGGCCCGGGGCGGGGCGAACACGTCGACGATCCAGACCTCGCCGCCCCGGTCGGGGTCGCCGCGGAAGATCGACCCGCCGTGCACCGTGCCGGTCGGGGCCACGTAGGAGTCGCCGGGCCCGAGGGCGATGCGACGGTCGTCACCGATCTGGAACTCGAGGTGCCCGGCGGCGATGTAGCCGAACTGCTCGCTGTCGCGGTGGGAGTGCAACCCGGTCGGGGGCACCGACTCGTGGATGCGCCACAGCCAGACCGACAGGTGCTGCCCGTCGATCACCCGGCGGCGCATCCCCGGCCGCACCTCGACGAAGGCGGCCTCGTCGGCGAAGTGGACGAAGGGGTTGGCGAGGTCGGGCCGCACCGCCGCGGTCGTCCCGTTGGTCTCGGGCGCCCCGTTCGGGCCGGTCATCGGAGGTGGTCGATCATCGAGTGCTCCACGTCGTCGAGGTGCTTGGAGATGGCCGCCGCTGCGCCCACGGGGTCACCGGCCACCACCGCCTCGGCGATGGCGCGATGGGCCTCACAGGACGCAGCGATGATGCGTGCCACCTCCTCGGCGTTGGGCTCTGCTGACAACAGCGCGTCGAAGGCGTCCGAGGCGAACAGCGCATCGAGGACCTTGCCGTGCAGCTCGCTCAACAGGGCGTTGTCACAGGCCCGGGCGATCGAGGAGTGGAACAACCGGTCGAGGGCTCGGAACTCCTGGAGGGGCAGGTCCGAGGTGAAGCCCGACGCGAGGATGCCGAGGCGCTGACGTTCGGTGTCACCGGCTCGGAACGCCGCCAGCTCGACGATGGGGATCTCGATGAGCCGCCGCACCTCGAACAGCTCGCGCACCCGCTCCTTGCGCAGGTCGCGTCCGCTGAGGTCGACCTCGGGGAGGTGCTCGACGACCACGGTGCGGTTGCCCCGGCGCTCGAGGAACCCGAGCGAGACGAGCGCCTGGATGGCTTCGCGCACCGACGTGCGCGCCACGGCCAGCTCCTCGCACAGCGCCCGCTCGCTCGGCAGGGGCACACCCGGGCCGTAGGCGCCGGTCCCGATGGCGGCCAGCAGCTGATCTCGCACGTCGTCGGAGATGGTGCGGCGGGCGACGGGCCGCAGCGTCACGAGCTGCTCGCCCGGGCCGACCCGAAGCGTCGGACCTCGCCATCCAGGTCCAGGGGCCTGACGATGGCCTGGTCGGCCTCGTCGCCCCACTCGTCGGCCGGGACCAACCACATGACCTCGAACTCCAAGCCGTCGGGGTCGCGGGCGTAGAGGCTCTTGTTGGCCCCGTGGTCCGAGGCGCCGACCAGGGCGCCGGCCTCGTCGAGGCGTCGACGTACGACGTCGAGGTCGCCCAGGGTCGGGACCTCCCAGGCCAGGTGGTAGAGCCCGACCGTCGACCGGCCGGCGGCAGAGGGGCCGGCACCGGCCCCCACGCTGAAGAACGCGATGTCGTGGTGGTTGGTCGAACCGGGCGCCCGCATGAACGACAGCTGCCCGCCGGGATCGGCGATCACCTCGGTGAAGCCGAGGACCTCGGCGTAGAAGTCCCGGGTGCGGTGGGCGTCACGCACGTAGAGCACGGCGTGGTTCATCCTCGAGATCACGATGCTCGGGCTCCTGTGGGTGCGGGGTCGGTGGCGCCGGCGGGGGCAGCTGCATGGGAGGGCGGGGGTGCAGCCGCTAGCCCACCGGCCACCTCGCCGTCGCCCGCCCCGTTCGCAGCCGGGACGCGACGCCCGGTCTGAGGGTCACCAGAGGACGCAGCACCATCCGGCTCGGCTGGTCCACGGGCGGTGGGGTCGGCGAGGAAGCGGTTCAGCGCCCGCTTCCACTCGACCGAGGGGCGGTCGGCGGGGGCGCTCAGCACGCCGGCGTTGTCGAGGGGGAGCGGGCCCGGCACCCGTTCGAGCATGGCCTTGTCCTCAGCCGCGATGAGGTGGTCGAGCGTGAGCACCTCATCGGCGGGCACCGAGTGGTCGTCGTTGCGGTACACCACGAAGGTGAACCAGCTGCGCTCGTCGTCGACCGGGGCGCTCAGCAGGTAGAGGTTGTGCTCGAGACCGGTGTCGTAGCGGATCGTGCTGCGCACGCAGAACGGCAGGTGGTAACCGGTCGACATCGACCGGTGCACGACCTCGTCGGTCTGCGCCGAGGCGCTGGTGCCCCCGCCTGAGTTGTCGGCCGTCACCTCGTAGGCGTAGCCGGTGAACCCGTCGGGCAGGGGTCCCATCGACAGCGGGGGCACCTCGCGGTCGGCAGCCCCCCCGAAGCTGGCGGCGTGCACCCACGGGAAGTGGGTGAAGTCCATGAAGTTGTCGACCAAGCGGGTCGTCGACGCCGCCCACTCCACGACGGGGGTGTTGAGCCGTCGGAAGTCCGGATCGTCCTCGTAGGGGGCGATGGGCGGCTCGCCGATCGGTTCGCCGAGCGCCACCCACACCAGGCCCGAGGACACCCGGGTGGGGTAGGGGTCGAGGTGGGCCCGGGCGGGCACCGGGGCGCCGGGGCCAGAGCTCGGGATCTCGACGCAGCGACCTCCGCCGTCGAAGCGCCACCCGTGGTAAGGGCATTCGACGCAGCCGTCGACGGCCTGCCCGGCCGACAGCGGGGCGTTGCGATGGGGGCAGCGGTCAGGCAGCGCCGTCGGTGACCCGTCGGCACCCGTGAACAGCACGATGCGCTCACCGCAGAGGGTGCGAGCCAGGGGCCCGTCGGTGAGGTCGCACGGCCGAGCGAGGGCGTGCCAGCTCCGACGCACGGCCTCGGTGTGGACGAAGCCGTCGCTGGTCGGTGCCGAGCTCGCCACGTCGATCCTCCTGGTCGGACCTGGCCACGGCGTCGAGACGCTGCCGCTCGGCGTCGAGCGGCGCAGACGCCGGTCGAAGCACGTCGAGACACCGATGGTCAGATGGTCTGACCAATCGTAGGATCGGTGGGGATGCCCGTCCAGCCCCGACGCCCATGAGCCCACCCGACGCCGGCCCGACCCACGACGAGGAGCATCCAGCCCCGGGGGACGGCCCGGTCCTCATCGTGCGGGGCGCCACGGTCATCACCATGGACGCCGACGGGCGGGTGCTCCACGACGCCGCCGTGGTCTGCCGACGCGGCGCGATCGTCGATGTCACGTCGTGGGGCGCCGCTCGTCGGGCGCATCCTCGTGCCGAGGTCCTCGGCGGGCCAGACGTCGTCGTCACGCCCGGCCTCATCAACGCCCACCAGCACGTCACCGCCGACCCGCTGTTCCCCTCGACCGTGCCCGACGACCTGGCGTCGTCGTCGGCGATCTTCGACTGGGCGGTGCCGTTCCACACCGCGCTGACGCCTGCTGATGACGCGTGCTCGACGCGGCTGGCCGCCGCCGAGAGCCTCCGGCTGGGCACCACCACCCTCATCGAGGCGGGCACGGTCGCCCATCCCGAGGTCGTCGCCGCAGGACTGCGGGAGGTGGGGGTGCGCGCCCGCTACGGATGCTGGGGGTGGGACGTCGACGCCTCAGCAGGACCCCTCGCTGGGCCGGTCGACGAGGTGCTGTCCCGGGCCGAGGCCCTGCTCGACGCGGACGGGTCGACGGCCGAGGCTGGCAGGGGCGGCGCCGCGTCGGCCCTGGTGCGAGCCGGCGTGCGGCTCGTCGGGCACGATCTGATGAGCGAGGAGCTGCTGGTCGGGGCCTCCGAGCTGGCCCGCGAGCGAGGTGTGGGCTTGAGCTTCCACCTGTCGCCCACCGCAGCCGACGCCGAGCACTGGCGCCGGGTGTCGGGGCGGGCGCCGCTCGTGCGCTTCGCCGAGCTCGGGGCGCTCGGCCCCCACGTCCTGGTCGCCCACGCCGTGCACCTCGACGATGACGAGATCGACGCCATCGTCGACTCCCAGACGGCGATCGCTTCGTGTCCGTGGGCCTACCTGCGCCTCGGCCAGGGCCTGAGCGCGGTCGGTCGACACGACCACCTCATCGCCAGGGGCGCCCGCCTGGCCCTCGGGTGCGACGCCCAGAACGCCGGCGACGATCTCGACGTGTTGCTGGCGGCGCGGCTCTTCGCCGGGCTGTTCAAGGACGCTCGCGTCGACCCGACGGCCCCTGGAGCGGCTGTCGCCCTCGGGCTGGCCACCGCCGTCGGGGCCGAGGCGGTCGGGCTGGGGGCGGTGACCGGCGCCCTGGTGCCGGGGCTGCGAGCCGACGTCGTGGTCCGTGAGACCACCGCAGCCGGTTGGTCACCGCCCGGCGACCCGGTGCTGCAGCTGGTGTGGGCGACGAGCGGGCGCGACGTGACCGACGTCGTGGTCGATGGCCAGGTCGTGGTGCGGGACGGTCAGGTGGCCACGGTCGATCTCGGCGAGCTGCGGGCCGAGGCGGCAGCGAGGCGGGGCGAGGTCATGGCCCGGGCGGGGTTGCCGACCGGGACGTGAACGGATGGCCCTGGCACGACCGGGTGCCGGTGCTCTCAGCGGCCCGAGGCTGAGGGCCAAGGATGGTCTGACCATCTGACCAACTGGTAGGTTCGGCGATCGCTGGATGCGGAGGAGGGCTCGTGGCCGAACCGAACACCTTGATCTTCGTCGATCTCCCCTCCCCTGACCCCGAGGCGACGGCTGAGTTCTACTCCGAGGTCATGGGGTGGCAGATCGAGCCCCGGCCGGCGGGCATCTTCCATCGCATCGTCCCGGGTGGCGAGTTCCCCCTCGACGACGGCAGCCCGTCGGGCGTCGGCAACCTGCACATGGGCATCTTCGATGTGGCCACGGCCAAGCCCGATCCGCTGACGCCTCCTGCCACCGCCAGCAACGAGCCCAAGGGCGCCTGGGGCCCCCGGGTCTACATCCTTGTCGAGGACCAGCCACCGATCCTGGCCGCCGCCGAGCGCCTCGGCGCCGAGATCTTGTGGCGTGAGGGGTTCTGGGGCGAGTTCGGCGGGTTCCACTCATCGTTCCGTGACCCGTGGGGCACCCAGATCATCCTGTGGACCAAGGGCGGTGACGATCCCCAACTGCCCGAGGGCGTCGTCGACGTCGACGAGCTGAAGGGCTGAGGGGCGATGACCTCGTTGACCCGTCCCCGGTGGACCCACATCGCCCTGCCGTCGATCGATCTCGACCGCACCGTCGAGTGGTACGAGACGTTCTCGCCGCTGGTGCTGGTCGAGCGGTTCGCCGACGACATGGGCCAGAGCGCCTGGATGTCGAACCCCGACCAGGTCGAGGATCCCTTCGTCTTGGTGCTCGTGATGTTCTACGCCGACCAGGGCACCGCGCAGCCCCAGTTGGCGCCCTTCGCCCACCTCGGCATCGAGCTGCCCGAGCGAGCCGACGTCGACCGCTTCGCCGATCTGGCCCGAGACGCCGGGTGCCTCGAGATGGAGCCGCGCCAGATGCCGTCTCCGGTCGGCTACGTGTGCATGGTGAGCGATCCCGACGGCAACCGCATCGAGTACAGCTGGAACCAGCAGGTGTTCGACAAGGTGCGCGAGCTGTGGGGCGACGCCCGTCCGGCCGAGGTGTGACCGTCCGCCCCACGGCCGAGGTCGTGCGGGCGTACCTCGACGCTCTCAACGGCGCCGACGTCGAGGCGGCGTGTGCGCTGGTGGGCGTCGACTTCCACAACGACCACACCGCGGCGCTCGCCGAGGGCGTGCGGGGGCGTGAGGCCTACCGGGAGCGCCTGCCCGGGTTCCTCGCTGCGTTCGCCGGCCTGCGCTACGACGCCGAGGCGGTGATCGTCGACGGCGATCGGGCGGCGGTGCCGTACGTGATGACCGCCACGGTCACCGAGGCCGGCGTCGCCCACGACGTGCGGCTGCGGGGTTGCTTCGTGTTCGCCGTGCGCGCCGGGGAGATCGTCCACCGCCTCGACTACTGGGACTCGAACGACTACCTCCGCCAGGTGGGCCGCGCCTGACTTCGCCGCCCCCGCGCCTCGCATCGAGCTCAGGCCTCCGGCGCCCCGCTCGGCCTGTCGAGGTGGAACACCAACAGGCGATCGGCGACGATGCGGGCGTAGGCCACGCCCTCGTCGAAGGACTCGACGAAGCCCGGGCCGTAGTGCCCCTCCAGCACCGCCGGAAGCCGGCGTGCTCGGGAGCGGTCACGTCGAGCAACTCGGCCCGACCGTGCACGGTGACCGCCAGGTGCTCCCCGGGAAGGTGCGTTGCGCTGATGGCCGGTCGCCGGCGCAGGTGACCCATGCGCACCGAGTCCGGTGAGGTCCCGAACCACACCTGGCCCCGGTACCACCAGCCGTCGACCGGCCCGCACAGCGGCCGGCCGTCGCCGGTGACGGTGGCCCGCACAGCGGCCGGCCGTCGCTGGTGACGGTGGCCACCACGAACAGGCACATGCCGTCGAGGCGACGGGTGAGGGTGGTGGCGTCGAGCCAGCGGTCCGCGGTGAGCACCCGGGCGGCGTGGGGGCCCGTCACAGCGCGGCTGTGGTCCAGCAACGCCTGCACGCGGGCAAGGTCGTCGGCGGTCTCGTCCACGGCAGCGAAGTCTGGCCCCGGGGTGTGTCACCCGACCGGCCCTGGCAGCCTGGGGCCATGACGTGGAGCCCCGACGACATCCCCCGCCTCGATGGCCGCACCGCCGTGGTCACCGGGGCCAACGGCGGCCTCGGCCTCGAGACGACCCGGGAGCTGGCCCGCAAGGGCGCCCGGGTGCTGATGGCGGTCAGGGATCACGACAAGGCTGTCGCAGCGCAGGCGGCGATCGTCGCCGAGGTCCCCGGGGCCGAGCTCGAGCTCGTTCCCTGCGATCTGTCCTCGCTCAACTCGGTGCGCGCCGCCGCCGAGGACATCGCCGGGCGGGCGCCGAGCATCGACCTGCTGTTCGCCAACGCCGGCATCATGGGCACCACCGAGCAGCGCAGCGCCGACGGCTTCGAACTGCAGCTCGCGGTCAACCACCTCGGGCACTTCGCCCTCATCGGCCGGCTGCTGCCCGCCGTCCTCGCCGCTGCGGCGGGGCGAATCGTGACGACGACCTCGGTGGCCCGCTTCGGCGGGCGCGCCGTCGACCCGGCCAACCTCAACCTCGTCGGTCGCTACGACCCCTGGCGGGCCTACGGGCGATCGAAGCTGGCCAACGCCCACTTCGCCAACGAGCTGCACCGGCGACTCGAGGCGGCAGGGTCCCCGGCTGCCAGCCTGCTGGCCCACCCGGGCTTCACCGACACCGATCTGCAGGCCCGCTCGGCGGCCGACAGCGGCGGCGTGGTCGCCCGGCTCGGTCTCTTCGCCGCCCGCACCACCGGCATGCGGCCCCTGGCCGGTGCCCTGCCTCAGCTGCGCGCCGGCACCGACCCCTCCGCCGAGTCGGGTCAGCTGTACGCGCCGCTGTTCGTCACCCACGGGCCGCCGGTGCGCCGGCCCCAACTGCCCGGTGATCGTGACCGGTCAGCAGGAGCTGACCTCTGGTTGGCCTCCGAGGAGGCCACCGGGGTGCGCATCGACGTGGCCGGCGCTGCGGCGGGGCGCTGAGCACCCCCGCCGCAGCGTTCCGGCGTCGTTCAGCCGATCAGCCGCCAGCGATGTCCGGTGCGGCCGTCAGCCGCCTCAGCCGGCCGGGGCCGGGTGGTGGGCGAACTCAGCGGCCTGGCGCTCCCAGCAGCGCAGCGGGGCGCACGCCTCGAGGAAGGCCACCGCCGACTTCTCCGACCCGTCGAGGACCATCACGCCGGGCATGGAGGTGACGTCATCCAACCCGGCCTCGGCGAACAACGTCTCGGAGCCGTGGACGGCGACGAACTTGCCGTGTGCCATCGCGTCGGTCACCCAGTCCTTGGCGGGTGCCGTCAGCGCCAGCAGCTCAGCGCCCTGCGCGCTGGTCACGACCGCCACCGCGTCGAACAGCACCGACGGACCACCGTCGACCATGTAGGAGACCATCGGCGCATCGCCGGCCGAGTCACGCACGCCCTCGCGAGTGGGTCCGACCAACTCGACGACGACCTTCATCTTCTTGGCCGCCGCCGCCAACGAACGCAGGGCGGCGGCGTCTGCGCCGTCGCTCACCAGCACGCCGAGCTTGCGACCCATGAAGGACTCGGGGCCGTTCTCGACGATGCTGAGCGCTGGGGACGGGGGCAGGCCCTCGACAACCGGGCGGGCGGCATCGACCTTGTCGGGCAGTGCCATGCCGAGACCCTCGGCGACCGAGGCGGCCAGGTCCTCATCGACGTGGCGCAACCCGCCGATCATGCGCTGGCGAATGGCCGGGGTGTCGACCTTGGACAGCTCGAAGGTGAACGCCGCCGCGATGTGGGAGCGCTCGATGTCGGTCTGTGACAGGTAGAACTGGCGGGCCTGGCTGTAGTGGTCTGCGAACAGCTCGGGCCGCACCCGGCGCTTGGGGCCGTCCTCTTGGGCTTCGAACGAGCGGAAGCCGCGCTGGGGATCCTCACGGGGACCGATGCCCCACGAGTTCGGCTCGTAGTTGGCGCGCCCCGGCGGATGGGTGGTCGCCATGTGGGCGTCCTGTTGGAAGTGGGCGACCGGGCAGCGCGGGGCGTTCACCGGCAGGTTCGTGAAGTTGGGCGAGCCGAGGCGCTTCAGCTGGGTGTCGAGGTAGGAGAAGTTGCGACCCTGCAGCAGCGGATCGTTCGTGAAGTCGATGCCGGGCGGCACGTTCTGGGTGCAGAACGCCACCTGCTCGGTCTCGGCGAAGAAGTTGTCCACGTTGGTCGTCAGCGTCATCTTGCCGATCGGGCGGACCGGCACGAGCTCCTCGGGGATGATCTTGGTCGAGTCGAGCACGTCGAAGTCGAAGGAATCGGCGAACTCGTCGTCGAAGATCTGCACCCCGAGCTCCCAGGACGGGAAGTCTCCCCGCTCGATCGCATCCCACAGGTCACGCCGGTGGAAGTCGGGGTCGGCACCGTTGATCTTGACCGCCTCGTCCCACACGACCGACTGCAACCCGAGCATCGGCTTCCAGTGGAACTTGACCATCGTGGCCGAGCCGTCCTCGGCGACGAAGCGGAAGCTGTGGACGCCGAAGCCCTGCATGAAGCGGAACGAACGAGGGATCGTGCGGTCCGACATGATCCACATCAACATGTGGGTCGATTCGGGCACCAGCGACACGAAGTCCCAGAAGTTGTCGTGAGCGGTCTGGGCCTGGGGGAAGCCGCGATCGGGCGCCGGCTTGGCTGCGTGGATCACGTCGGGGAACTTGATGGCGTCTTGGATGAAGAACACCGGGATGTTGTTGCCGACGAGATCCCAGTTGCCCTCCTTGGTGTAGAACTTCACCGAGAAGCCCCGCACGTCACGAGCCAGGTCGGGGCTGCCCTTGTTGCCCGCCACCGTCGAGAAGCGGACGAACACGTCGGTCTGCTCGCCGGCCCGCTGGAACAGGTCGGCCCGGGTCAGTTCGGGGATTGGCTCGTAGGTCTCGAAGGTGCCCTTGGCGCCGTAGCCGCGAGCGTGCACCACCCGTTCGGGGATGCGCTCGTGGTCGAAGTGGAAGATCTTCTCCCGCATCACGAAGTCTTCGAGCAGGTGCGGGCCCCGGTCGCCGACCGACAGGGTGTTCTGGTCATCAGAGACCGGGATGCCCTGGGCGGTGGTCAGCACGTCGCCGTTGGTGGCGACCTGGTGGGTCTCGCCGCCCTGGCCCCGCTGGATCTCGGCATCTCCGAGCGTGGCACTGGTCAGCCCAGACCCTGGGGCCTCCTTGCCGTTGCCCTTGGCTCCACCGTTCTTGGTCGCCATGAAAGTCCTCCTCGAGGCGTGTCCAGGCATCATGCACCCCCCGCCGGGGCCCGAGGAACGCAGACCCGGCCGACGCCGGGGCGTCGGGCCTTCGACCGAGGTCAGGCCGGGGGGGTGGTGTCGTCTGTGGAGGGGGCGGCGAGGCGGCGGGCCATGGCGAGGGCGTGATCGATCGAGGACGTGAAGGCCCGACCGGTCCAGGCGATGTCGAAGGCGGTCCCGTGGTCGACGCTGGTTCGCACGATGGGCAGTCCGATCGTGACGTTCACCCCGGTCTCGAAGGCGAGCAGCTTCATCGGACCGTGGCCCTGGTCGTGGTACATGCAGACGATGCCGTCCCAACGGGCCTGGTGCACGGCCTGGTGGAAGACCGTGTCGGCGGGAAGCGGACCGGTGGCGTCGATGCCGTGGCCGCGTGCCGCTTCGACGGCAGGGGCGATGTGGAGGGCGTCCTCGTCACCGAACAGGCCGTGCTCGCCGGCGTGGGGGTTCAGGCCGCACACGGCGATGCGAGGACGGTCGTGCAGGCGCCGCAGTGCCTCGTCGGTCAGATCGATGACGTCGCCGACCCGCTCGACCCTCACCCGTTCGATGGCCTCTCGCAGCGAGCAGTGGGTGCTCACGTGGGTCACACCGAGTCGTCCGTCGGACAGCATCATCGAGTACCGGTGCGTGCCGCAGGCTCGTGCGATCAGCTCGGTGTGGCCGACGAAGCCGGGGTCGCTGCGCTGGGTCGCCTCCTTGTTCATCGGCATGGTCACCACGCCGGCGACCCGCCCGGCCAGCGCAGCGTCGGTGGCGGCCACGACGTAGGCCCGAGCTGCAGCTCCGCTGGCCGCGTCGAGCTCACCGGGGCGGTGGTCGCCGGCGTCGAGCATCCCGAGGTCGATGACGTCGAGAGCGCCTGGTGCCGCTTCCGCCGGGTCCTCGACGCCCCGCAGGGCGGCATCGACGCCGAGCAGATCGCAGCCGGCCCGAAGGATCCCCAGATCGCCGTAGACGACGACGTCGGCGCCGAGCAGCGCCCCCTCGGCGGCACGGCGCAGCACGATCTCGGGGCCCACGCCCGAGGCGTCACCCATCGTCACCGCCATCGGGACGCTGCCGGCTGCGGCGGGCGCGCTGCGAGCCCCTCGCCCCGATCCCGCGCCGGTCACGACGCCCCGCCGAGGGCTGCCTGCACGGCGGCGTCGGCTGCACCGACCAGGGGAGGGAGGATCCCGTCATCGGGCTGGCCGTACCCGCCGGGGCGGACCACCACGTCGAGGTCGTCGAGACGGGCGAGAGCTGCCCCGCCGGGCAGCGACCCGAGCACCTCGACCGAGCGATCACCGAGCACTGCGGCTGCGGTGTCACCACCCACCACGACGAGGGTGCCGACACCACCTCGGTCGACCCTCGCCCGGGCAGCTGCGGCCAGCGTGGCGACGGCGACCTCGGCTGCGGCCGTGCTCACCGGTCCGTCTGGCACCTCGGTCGCCATCACCTCGACGCCGGCCCGGCGTGCGGCGTCGAGCTGAGCCCGGGCGACGGGGTGCAGGCTGGCGCACACCACCACCACGGGACCCGCCGGCTGCCACGACCTCGGCGCCGTGGCACCGTCGCCGAGCCCGTCGGGACCTGCGCCTCTTGAGGCTGCGGTGACCAGTGGCGCCACGAGCGACGCCGCTGCGAGCGAGGCCGGGGCGAGCGACGCCGCCACGAGGGAGGCCGCAGCGCCGACGACCGCCGCCGGGCCGACCACCAGGGCGCCCAGCCCCTGTGCCACGGCCACCGCGACACCGACGTCGTCGGTGGTCTCGGCGTCGACGACCACCGCCGGTGCCCCCGCGGTCCACGCCGCGACGAGCTCGGCGGCCCCGGGAGCCTCCACCACGTCGGCCAGCCCGGCGCGGCGCAGCTGCGAGGCGGGACGGGCGTCGGTGACCGGGGCCCGGGGGTCGGCACCGAAGGGCGAGCGGTCGACGGGCACGCCGTGCACCTCGACGACGCCATCCCGACAGCGACGACCGAGTGCCGGGTGAGCGGCGACCACCACCGGCCGCAGGTCCGCCGCCCGGCTGCGCGCCACGACCTCCACCGCCCAGTTGCCCCGCAAGGTCGAGTCGATCTTGTGCACCGAGGCGCCCGCCGGTCGGCGGCCGACCCGCGCTGCACCTTCGGCAGCGACGGTGGGGTCCAGGTGACGAGACCCCAGATCGACCACGCAGAACGCTCCCGCGCGGGCGGCGTCAGGCCACGGATCGCGTCCGCACACGACGGGTCCGAGGCCGGCGTCGGCGATGGTCGCCGCCGCCTCGATCGCGCCCGAGCGATCGTCGGCGGCGACGACCAGGTCGCCGCGCCGCCGAGCCGGCCCACCGCCAGCGGCCGGGGCGTCCCAGGTCACGGCCACGGCGTCAGCCTGCGCCCGTCGAGCAGCGCCGAGCGCAGGTCGGTCGCCTCCCACCCCTGGGCGAGGTCATCGAGCGCGCCCTCGGCGACCCACGCCTCGGACAGGTGCGCAGTGTCACGGATGCGGGCGACCCGGGCCACCCGGGGGTCACGGGCGCCGGCAGATCGCAGGCACAGCTCGACGGCGTGGCGGTCGTCGTCGGCCACGACCGGCAGGGAGCCCCGGCTCAACACGCCCGAGGTCTCGACGTTCAGCCGGGTCACCTCGTGGTCGACGGCGTCGGCCAGCGCCCGGGTGATGACGTCGGCGAGGCCCACGCCACAGGCGTTGCCGTGGCTGGGCGGGGTCAGGGCGTGGCACGAGATCGTGGCTACCGTCGGGGTGTCCGGTTCGGCGACGCCGTGGGCGCGCATGCGGCCGATCACGTTGGTGTCCATGCCCACACCGGAGATGTCCTTGCCCATCTGGTCGATGACCAACAGGTCGAGATCGGCCACCGGTAGCGACGGCATGGCGCGCCGCGCCCGTTCGAGCAGGCGGGCGTCGCCGTCGACGAGGTCGGCGGCGTGCAGCACCTCGACGTGAGCGGTTCGCCCCAGCTCGTCGTCGACCACCGCCACCCCGCCGATCACGTTGCCCTCGGCGACGACCCGGCGGGCGACCGCCGGCACCAGCTCGGACAGGCCCGCCGCGCCGTGATCGTGGATGCGCTCGGCCTGGACCCGGTTGCCGAGCCCGATCGAGGCCATCTTGGCCAGGCCGCTCTCGTTGAGCCCCCGGAAGTCGGTGTGGGGCTTCACCCGGTTCACCAGGATCGTCGCCGCACACGCAGCGGCGGCGGCGTCGGTGGCCACGCCCACGCCGACCCCGTCGGCTCGCAGCTCGACCACCTCGACCGCGGCGCGGATCTCACACCCCATCGAGGTGGCGTCGATGCCGTAGCCCGCCAGGACCTCGGCCTGGCCCTCGGCGGTGGCGCCGCCGTGGCTGCCCATGGCCGACACGATCACCGGCGTCGCGCCGGCGGCTCGCACGTGATCCACCACGGCCCCCACGAGCTCGACGAGACTGCCGAGACCCCGGGACCCCACCGCCACCGCCACCTTCGCCCCGGCCGGCAGCGCCAGGTCGGCGGCGGCCAGTGCGGCGGCGACCCGGGGGCCGACGGGGCCCGGGTCGGGTCCGGCGCGACGCCGCACCAGGGTCATGGCGAGCGTGGCCCGGTCCGCCGGAGCGCGTCGGTCTGCCGAGCTCTCGGCCAGGTGCGGGTGAGGTGTCGTCACCGCCGCCGTGCCGATGCCTCGAGGGAGGGCGGCACCCACCCGGAGTCGGCGGGGTTGACGTCGACGCCGGGGGCGACCACCTCGTCGACCGCGTCGAGGAGGTCGTCACCGAGGCTGACCTCGGCCGCGCCGACGAGCTGGTCGAGCTGGTCGACGGTGCGCACGCCGATCAGCGACGACGAGACCGCCGGGTGGGCGAGGGTCCAGGCGATCGCCAGGTGGGCGAGGGGCAGCCCGGCTCCGTCGGCCAGGGCGGCCAACCGGTCGACCGCTGTGGCCTTGGCGTCGTGGGCGGGCCCGCCGTGGTCGAAGTGGTCGGGGTTGCGGACCGCCCGGCTCTGATCGGGGACGCCCGTGCGGTACTTGCCTGTCAACCACCCGCCCGACAGCGGCGACCACACCGCCACCCCCAGGCGGTGGCGCTCACAGGTGGGCAGCACGGCTCGTTCGATGCCCCGGGCGAGCACCGAGTAGGGCGGTTGCTCGACGGTCGGGCGCACGTGCCTGCGCCGCTCGGCGCACCACACCGCCTCGACGATCGACTCGGCCGGGAACGTCGAGGTGCCCCACGCCAGCACCTTGCCCTCGTGCACGAGATCGGACAGGGCGCCCAGGGTCTCGTCGAGATCGGTGTCGGGATCGTGGCGGTGCAGGTAGCAGATGTCGAGGCGGTCGGTGCCGAGGCGCCGCAGGCTGGCCTCGACCGCCCGGCGCACCCACCGGCGGCTGCCGCCCCGGTCGTTGGCGCCGGGGCCCATGGACCCGTAGCACTTGGAGGCCAGCACGACGTCGTCACGTCGGCTCCCGAGCGCCCTCCCCACGATCTCCTCGGTGACGCCCTCGCCGTAGACGTCGGCGGTGTCGACGTGGTCGATGCCGGCGTCGAGGGCGGCGTGGATCACCCGGTGGCACTCGTCGTCGTCGGTGGTCCCCCACGGGCCCAGCACCATCGTGCCGAGACCGAGGGTGCTGACCCGCAGTCCGCTGGCCCCCAGCACCCGATGTTCCATGGTCGTCCTCCCGGGTGCGCCAGGCCTCAGGCCCCGGCGGGCACCAGCACGATCTTGCCGAAGAAGTCGCCCCGCTCGATGCGCCGGTGGGCCTCAGCGGCCTCGTCGAGGTCCATCACGTCGTCGATCACCATGCGCAGCGAAGGGTCGTCGACCACGGCATCGAACATGTCGTCGAACGTCGTCGGCCCGGCCCCACCCAGCCCGAGCAGCGAACGTCCCCGGTGGTAGAGCGAGGGCAGGTCGAGCTCGCCCCGGGTGCCCGTCGTCGTCCCCGACAGCACCATCCGCCCGTCAAGGGCCAGGGCGTCCACCTGGGTCTGCAGCTGGGCCGGGCCGACGTGGTCCATGATGACGTCGTAGCCGGTCCCACCGCTCGCTTCGACGAGCCGCTCGACCAGGCCGTCGCCGCGACGGTCGACCACCTCGACGTCGGCGCCCAACTCGACCCGGGCCCGTTCGACCGTGGCGTCGGACCCGGCGGTGGTGACCAGGCGGCCCGCCCCCGCCCGCCGGGCCAGGCGCAGCGCAGCGATCGTTACCGCCGAGCCCGCGCCCATGACGCAGAACGCCTCGCCGGGAGCGACCCGACCCACCTCGGTGACACCCACCCAGGCAGTCACGAAGGCCACGGGCAACGAGGCCGCCTCGACGAAGGACATCGACGCCGGAATCCGGCGGGCGTTCCCGGCCGGGGCCACCACCTGCTCGGCGTACCCGCCCCAGCGGGTCGACCCGAGGGTGCGCAGCTCCGCGCAGTGCGCAGGCCGACCGGCGCAGCACAGCTCGCAACGCCCACACGTGGTCACCGGGTCGAGGACGACCTCCTCACCCGGTGACCAGCCGTCGACCTCGGCGCCCGCCTCGATGACGGTGCCGGCGATGTCCATGCCCGGCACGTGGGGCAGGGTGAACCCCGCCACGACCGGGGGGCCCTGGCGCTGGAGCAGGTCGAGCCGGTTGATCGCGCAGGCCCGCACCTCGATGAGGAGGTCACCGGGGCCCGGCTGAGGGTCATCGACCTCGACCGACTCGAGCACGTCGGGGCCGCCGTGGCGGCCGTGGCGGATCGCTCTCATGTCGAGGTGCGCCCCGCCGGGCCGTTCAGCTGGCCGGCCACACGACCTCGGCGCCGTCATAGAGGCCCTCGGCCACCGAGGTGTCGTACATCGACTCGTAGTCGGGCAGCTCGTCGAACACCCCGACGTCGGTCAGCACCTGGATCTCCTCGCCGAGGCGGTCCGTGGCCAGCAGCCCGGCGCCCTCGCCGGTGGGGGTGGTGTCGAGCACGAGCTGGCTCTCGGTGAGCCAGCGGAAGCCCTCGCCCTGATCGGAGAAGAAGTTCGGGTTGCCCGCGGCGTCGATGCGGTCGAAGGCGTGGCCCACCGCGGTCTCGGCATCGTCGATGGCGAACTCGAAGCCCCGGAACGCCGCCCGGGTGAAGTCCTCCACCGCGGTGGGGTGCTCCTCGAGGAACGAGCGCGAGGTGAACAGCACCCCGAAGCTGGCGGGCACGTCGTAGTCGAGCGGGTCGATCAGGCTGTAGTCGACTCCGGCGGCGTCGAGCTGGCCGGGCTCGTTGGACTTGTAGACGGGCAGGGCGTCGATGCCGAGGTCGAGGTGGGCCACCGGGTCGAAGCCGTCGAGGAGCAGCTCGTCGAAGGTGTCTCGCTCGACGCCGAGCAGCCCGAGGGTGGCCTGCAACGAGTAGGGGATGTCGCCCTTGATGCCCATCGTCGTGCCGGGCAGGGTCCCCGCCAGGTCTTCGGCGTCGACGGGGCCGTCGGCGGGCACCACGAGCGCCTCGATGGCGGTCTTGCCGTACTGGGCCACGGCCACGAGGTCGGCGCCCCCGTTGACGTTGTTGGCGACCAGCTCGCCGAAGCTGCCGGCGGTGCTCATCTGGGCCTGCCCCTCGGCGACCAGGGCGCCGTTGGCGGGGGCGAAGCCGGGGACGATGTCGACGTCGAGGCACACCTCGTCGAAGTAGCCCTCGGCGTCGGCCACCACGACGTCGAGGATGCCGGCGGCAGCGGCGAAGTCGAAGCTCGTGACGAACGTCATGGTGCCCGCCTCGGAGTTGGCGGCGCAGCGCTCGTCGCTGATGGCCGTCCCAGCCGCCGCTGCGTCCTCGGTCACCTCGGCGTCCTCGGTCATCGTCCCGGCCTCTTCGGTCATCGTCTCGGTGGTCTCGGCGACCGCCTCGGTGGCGTCCTCGGTGGCGTCGTCGATCTCGGTCACCACCGTGGCGGTCTCGGCGTCGTCGGTGTCATCACCGCAGCCGACGGCCACGAGGGCGGCAGTGAGGGCGACGGCGAGCAGCCGGCGCCGGTGGGTGGTCACGCTCATGGGTGGGTCCTCTCGGGGTGTGGTGTCAGGGGTGTCAGGGGTGTCAGGGGTGTCAGGGCAGGGGCAGCGAGCGGGTCCGGGTCGACGGCGGTCACGGTGGCGGGGACCTCAGGTCGTCAGGGATTGGCTGGTGTGCCACCGCAGCAGCCACCGCTCCAGGGCGGTGACCGCGATCACCGCGACGACGCCGATGAGGGCGAGCACGAAGATCGATCCCCACATCTGCTCGACGAACGAGCGGGCCTGGGCGCTGCGGACCTGGTAGCCGAGCCCTGAGAACGAGCCGCCGTAGAGCTCGCCGATCACCGCGCCCACCAGCGCCAGCCCGACGCAGATGCGGGCGGCCGAGAACAGGTAGGGCAGTGCCTGGGGGAAGCGCAGCTTCCAGAAGATCTCCCAGCGCGACGCATCGACCGAGCGCAGCAGCTCGTAGCTGTGGGCGTCGATCGCCCGGAACCCCGTGAGGGCGTTGGCGACGAAGGGGATGAAGGCGAACAGGGCGGCGATCAGCACCTTGGGCGTCATGGTGAAGCCGAACCAGATGAGGAACACCGGCGCCAGCGCCGCCACCGGCGTCGACTGGACGAGCACGATGACCGGCATGGTGGCCCGTTCGGCGAGGCGGGAGTGGGCCATGAACGTGGCCACGACGACCCCCGCGACGAAGGCGGCGACGAACCCCCAGAACGCCTCGACGACGGTGACCCAGGCGTTGTCGGCGTAGAAGCCGGGGTTGTCGACGATGTGGGCGACCACGTCGCTCGGGCGGGGCAGGGTGAGCGGGCGGACGTCGAAGGCCCGCACGTAGAGCTCCCAGCCGCCGAAGAGCAGCGCCAACCCGAGGGCAGGGGCGACGAACATGGCGAGGCGCCGTCCGGCGCCGTCGCCGTCGGCGAGCAGCTCGGCGGGGTCGTGCAGGTGGGCGGCCTCGGTGGGATCGACGGCAAAGGGGTCGATCGCCGCTGAGCGCGGCACGTCGGTGGAGGTCATCGTCGACCGACTCCCGACGAGTCGCAGGTCGTGACCCGCTCGGGCCGGCCGGGTCGCAAGGGCTCTGGTGGTGTCGTCATCGGTGCATCCCCTCGCGCAGCAGGTGGCGGATGTGGACCACGGCGTCGTGGTAGGTGGCGGTGTCCTCGTGCTCGGGACGACGGGGCCGGGGCAGGTCGACGTGGACGATGTCAAGGACGCGGCCCGGCCGGGGGGCCAGCACGACCACCCGGTCCGACAGCACGACGGCCTCGGGGATCGAGTGGGTCACGAACAGCACCGTGCCGCTGATGCGCTCCCACAGGTCGAGCAGCAGGTACCGCATGTCCACCCGGGTGATCTCGTCGAGGGCCGAGAACGGCTCGTCCATCAACAGCACGGGGGCGCCGAGGACGAAGGCCCGCACGAGGGCGACCCGCTGCTGCATGCCGCCTGACAGCTCGCCGGGGAGGTTGTCGGCGAAGCCGCCCAGCCCGACCCGCTCGAGCAGCTCGTCGGTCTGGTCCCGGGTGAGGGCAGGGTGCTCGGCACCCCGCCGGTTGACCTCGTCGAGGATGCGGACGTTCTTGCGCACCGTGCGCCAGGGCAGCAGCGCCGGCACCTGGGGCACGAAGCCGAAGCGCTTGTGGCGCCGAGCCACCGACGGCGCCTCCCCGGCCACGACCACCTCGCCGGCGTCGTGATCGAGCAGGCCGCCCACGATGCGCAGCAGCGTCGACTTCCCGCAGCCCGACGGTCCGATGAAGCTGACCAGCTCGCCCGCAGCGACGTCGAGATCGACCCGGTCGAGGGCGTGGACGACCTGGCTGCGCTTGGCAAAGACCTTCGACACGCCCTCGAGGCTGATGATGGGCTCGGCCACGGGCCTCCCGTCTCGGCCGCCGAGGGTAGTGGCCGCCTCGAGGCCGGTCCGGGTCACCACGTGCACATGCCTCCGGTCACGTTGATCGCCTGGCCGGTCACGTAGGCGGCGTCATCGCTCAGCAGGTGGGCGATGGCCGCGGCGACGTCGTCGGGCTCGCCCAACCGGCCGAGTGGGCTCATGGCGGTCCACTCGGCGACCTGGGCGTCGGAGCGGGTGGCGGCTCCGAGCTCGGTCAGCACGTAGCCCGGGCAGACCGAGTTGACGGTGATGCCGTGGGGCCCCAGCTCCATGGCGGCGATGCGGGTGAGGGCGACGACAGCGGCCTTGGACGCGGCGTAGGCGGCCTCGCCCGGGGTGCCCTTCTTGGCCGCCATCGAGGCCTGGTTGATGATGCGTCCGCCGCCGGCGTCGATCATCGCCGGGGCGACGGCCTGGATCGTCGACAGCATCGACCGCACGTTCGTGACCTGCACCCGGTCCCAGGCGTGCACCGACGTCTCGAGCAACGGGGCCCGGTGGAAGATCCCGGCGTTGTTGACCAGCCCCCAGCACCCGTCGAGAGCGCTGACGGCCTCGTCGACCGCTCGGGTGGCCTGGGCGTGATCGGCCAGATCGGCCACGACAGCGACGGCGTCGAGCTCGCGGGCGGTGGAACGGACCGAGTCGTCGACGTCGATGAGGGCGACGGGCCGCCCGTCGTGGCGCAGGCGCTCGGCGATGGCACGCCCGAGACCCCGGGCACCGCCGGTGACGATGACCCCCCGGGGGGTCATCGAAGGGCCGTCGGCATCCACGAGGCGACATCTTCGCGAATCCTGGTTGGTCTGACCACCGGCCCTGTGCACGTTCACGAACACGACACGAGCAGGCGCACCCGCCTCCCGATGGTCAGACCGACGCACCGGCGGGCGTCGCGAGGAAACGTGGACGTAACCGGACCTGCCTACGGTGCGACGCCCATGACCGGGTTCGCCGTCCGACCGATCGCTGACACCGCCGCCGTGCACGAGCTGCGTGCCACCCCCGCCACCTGCTTCTGGGGCCACCTCGACGCCGCCGTCGACCCCGTGCTGACGATCGACCCCGGGGCCGTCGTCGAGGTCGAGGCGGTCACCCACCACGCAGGTGATGCCCCCGACCTGATGATGGACGACGGCGTGCGCGCCCTGTGGGCCGGCATCCACGAAGCCGACCGGGTTCCCGGGGTCCACATCATGACCGGACCGATCGAGGTGCGTGGCGCCGCTGAGGGGTCGACGTTGGCCATCACCGTGCTGGCGGTGTCGCCGCGCCTGACCCACGGGTCGAACTGCGCGGCCAACTGGGGCCTCCTGCACGACGTGACCGCCAAGGAGCGGATCACGATCTACGAGCTCGACGACGCCGAGGCGGGTCCGGTCGGCCTCGGCCACATGGGCACCGTCGCCCGGCCGAGCTTCGCCTTCGACTTCTGCGCCCGTGACCTCTACGACGTCCCCGGGGTGATCAGCGAGCCCGGTTCGGTCGAGCGTGTGACGTTCTCACGCCCGGTCGCGGTGCCGGTGCGCCCCCACCTCGGGGTCATGGGGGTGGCGCCGCCGCCGGGGGTGGGACGCATCAGCTCCATCCCCCCGGGGGACTTCGGGGGCAACGTCGACAACTGGCGCTTCGGACCCGGTACCACGATCCTGTACCCCGTGAACGTCGAAGGAGCGCGCTGCTACGTGGGCGACCCGCACTTCGCCCAGGGCGACGGAGAGATCTGTGGCACCGCCATCGAGGCGTCGCTGAACGTGCGCCTCGGGATCGACGTGCTCGACGACGTCGCCGTCGAGGGCCCGGTCCTGATCGAGGGCCCGCGGGTCACCACCCACGGGTTCGGCGCAGGGCTCGACCCGGCCATGCGCCAGGCCGCCGAGCGGATGCTGCGCCTGCTCGTCGATCGGCACTCCCTCAGCTTCGACGACGCGTACTCGCTGGCCTCGGTGGCCGTCGATCTCGGCATCACCCAGGTCGTGGACGGCATGGTCGGCTGCCACGCCAGCTTCGACACGTCGATCCTGCGGTGAGTCGGCTCGAGGGCTCCGGACCGGCCCAGCGGGCGCCGCTGCCCGACTGGTGGTGGCAACAGACGCTGCTGACCCGCCGGCTGATCGCCGCTGCGGTCGTGCTCGTCGCCGTCGTGGTGCTCTGGACGATCGTCTCGGGCCTGTTCGGCGACGACGACGCCGAGGCGACCGCCCCGCCCAGCACCCTGTTGCCCGCCGAGCGCATCGCGCTGTGGGAGCGGGTCGCAGAGTGCGAGACCGGGGGCGAGTGGGATCACGCCGGCACCGAGTTCAGCGGCGGCCTGCGCATCAGCCACGTCACCTGGCAGGGGGTGGGGGCGAGCGGACTGCCCCACCAGGTGTCGGCCGAGCAGCAGATGCTGGTCGCCGAGGACATCCTCGCCGCCCAGGGGTGGGGAGCCTGGCCGGCGTGCGCCCGCCAGCTGGGCCTGTCGGGCTGAGCGAGCACCCGACCCGACCTCTGTGCGCCTCACCCCCCACGAACAGGAGCGGCTGATGCTCGTCGTCGCCGCCGACGTCGCCGCCCGACGCCGCCAGCGGGGCCTGCGCCTCAACCACCCCGAGGCGGTGGCCGTGCTCTGCGTCCACGTGCTCGAAGGTGCCCGTGATGGCCGGTCGGTCGCCGAGCTCATGGCCTCGGGATGCGAGGTGCTCACCGCCGACGACGTCATCGACGGGGTCGACGTGCTCGTCGGCGACGTGCAGGTCGAGGCCACCTTCGCCGACGGCACCAAGCTGGTCACGCTCCACGACCCGATCGGCCCCGGCTCCGGTGCCACGGGTCCGGCGCCGGGCGGATCAGGGCCCGGCGGGGAGGCGATCGTTCCCGGTGAGATCCTGCCCGCCGAGGGCGACGTCGAGATCCTCGCCGGGCTCGAGGTCGTGACGATCCGGGTGGCGAACACCGGTGACCGCCCGATCCAGGTCGGGTCGCACTACCACTTCGCCGAGGCCAACCCCGCGCTCGACTTCGATCGTGAGCTCGCCCGGGGTCGGCGCCTGGCCGTCGCTGCTGGCACCTCGGTGCGCTTCGAACCGGGCATCGACCGTGACGTCGAGCTCGTCGCCTTCGGCGGCGACCGGGTGATGGCGGGCTTCCGGGGCGAGTGGGGTGTTCCGGTCGACCCTGTGCCCCCCCGGGCCGATGGCGGTGGGGCCGGGCACCAGGACCAGCCCGACGACGGCGGTTCGTCCTCGTGAGCCGCATGGACCGGCGCCTCTACCACCAGCTCTACGGCCCGACGGTCGGCGACCGGGTGCGCCTGGCTGACACCGCCCTCGTCGTCGAGGTCACCGAGGACCGCTGCGTCGGCGGCGACGAAGCGGTGTTCGGCGGCGGCAAGGTGATCCGCGAGTCGATGGGCCAGGCGCGCGCCACCCGGGCCGACGGCGCGCCCGATCTGGTGATCACCGGGGCGCTCGTCGTCGACCACTGGGGTGTCGTCAAGGCCGACGTCGGGGTCCGCGACGGCCGGATCTGTGGCATCGGCCGGGCCGGCAACCCCGACGTCACCGACGGCGTCCACCCGAGCCTGGTGATCGGCCCGTCCACCGAGATCCTCGCCGGCAACGGCAAGATCCTCACCGCCGGCGCCGTCGACAGCCACGTCCACCTCATCTGCCCCCAGCTGGCCGAGGAGGCCCTCGCCTCGGGCATCACCACGATCGTGGGCGGGGGCACCGGGCCAGCCGAGGGCTCCAAGGCCACCACCGTGACGCCCGGCGCCTGGAACCTGGCCCACATGCTCGAGGCGCTCGACGGGTGGCCGCTCAACGTCGCCCTGCTCGCCAAGGGCAACACCGTCTCGTCGGCCGCCCTCGTCGAGCAGCTGCGGGGCGGGGCCAGCGGGTTCAAGCTGCACGAGGACTGGGGCTCGACCCCGGCGGCCATCGACACCTGCCTGCGGGTGGCCGATGACACCGGGGTGCAGGTGGCGTTGCACACCGACACCTTGAACGAGGCGGGCTACGTCGACTCGACCCTCGCCGCCATCGGCGGACGGACGATCCACACGTACCACACCGAGGGTGCCGGCGGCGGCCACGCCCCCGACATCATCACCGTGGCCGCCCACCCCAACGTCTTGCCGAGCTCGACCAACCCGACCCGGCCTCACACCGTCAACACCGTCGACGAGCACCTCGACATGCTGATGGTCTGTCACCACCTCAACCCGGCGGTGGCCGAGGACCTCGCCTTCGCCGAGAGCCGCATCCGCCCGACCACCATCGCCGCCGAGGACGAGCTGCACGATCTGGGGGCCATCTCGATCATCGGGTCGGACTCCCAAGCCATGGGCCGCATCGGTGAGGTCGTGCTGCGCACCTGGCAGACCGCCCACGTCATGCGTCGCCGGCGAGGACCGCTGGCCGGTGACGACCATGCCGACAACACCCGGGTGCGTCGCTACGTCGCCAAGTACACGATCTGCCCGGCGATCGCCCACGGGCTCGACGCCGAGGTCGGATCGGTCGAGGTGAACAAGCTGGCCGACCTCGTGCTGTGGGACCCGGCCTTCTTCGGCGTGCGGCCCGACGTCGTCCTCAAGGGCGGCTTCGTCGCCTGGGCTCGGATGGGTGACGCCAACGCCTCGATCCCCACCCCCCAGCCCGAGCTGCCCCGCCCGATGTTCGGCGCCGCACCACCCGTCGCGGCCGCCACCTCGGTCGCCTTCGTCAGCCAGCTGGCCCTCGACGACGGCCTCGTCGACCGCCTCGACGTGCGCCGCCGCCTCGTCGCGGTCGGCGACACCCGGTCGCTCGCCAAGGACGACCTCATCAACAACACCGCCCGGCCCGACATCGCTGTGGACCCCGACACCTTCGCGGTGACCATCGACGGTGAGGCCGTCGAGGTCGAGCCCGCCACCGCGCTGCCGATGGCCCGTCGGTACTTCCTCTTCTGAGCGCCCGATGAGCCGGTCAGAGCAGCGGGCGCTGGTGCTGGCGTTGGCGGATGGGCGGCTGCCGACCGGGGCGCACGCCCACTCCGGTGGGCTGGCATGGGTGGTGAGCGAGGGCGTCGTCTCGGACACCGACGAGCTGGCGGGGTGGTGCCGAGCCCGGCTGGTCACCACCGGCCTGGTCGACGCCGCCCTCGCCGCCCACGTGGCGATGCGGTGGCCCGAGCTCGACCTCGACGCGATCGACGCCGAGGTGATGGCCCGGCTGGGCGGACCGGGAGCGGTCGAGGTGAGTCGGCGGCTCGGTCGGGGGTGGCGTCGGGTGGCCGATCGGGTGGCGCCCGGCGCGCTCTACACGGTCCCCCCCGACGCCCATCGGGTCGTGGTCATCGGCGCGCTCTGCGGCGCGCTCGGTCTCGGCCCTGGTGATGTCGCCGCCGTGGTCCTCCACGACGCCCTCACCGAGGCGACCTCGGCTGCGGTCCGCCTGTTGGGCCTCGACCCCTATGACGTGGCCCGCCTCACCGTGTCGCTCGCCCCGCTGCTCGCCGAGCTCGCCGAGGACGCCTCCCGGGCCGCCGACGGTCCCCTCGCATCGCTCCCGTCATCGACCTCGCCCTGGGTCGAGCTGGCCACCGAGGGTGGGGTGGTCGCCCCCGAACGGCTCTTCAGCAGCTGACAACGACAGGTCCACGCCGTCACCAGGAGAACCCGTGCACGACATCTCGTCGACATCTCACCCGCCGGGTCCGGCGCGACCCGATCCCAGCGAGCCGGCGCGCCGATCGGTCCGCGTCGGCATCGGGGGGCCGGTCGGAGCCGGCAAGACCGCGTTGGTCGAGGCCCTGTGCATCGAGCTGCGCGACGAACGTTCGATGGTCGTGGTGACCAACGATGTGTTCACCACCGCTGACGCCGAGGCGCTGCGGGCCCGGGGGGCGCTGGCGCCCGAGCGGATCGTGGCCGTCGAGACGGGGTGTTGCCCCCACACCGCCGTGCGCGACGACGTCAGCGCCAACCTCGAAGCCATCGAGGACCTCGAAGCCGCCCTGGACCCCGATCTCGTCCTGGTCGAGAGCGGCGGCGACAACCTCACCTTGACGTGGTCTCGGGCGCTCGTCGACCACCAGGTCTTCCTGCTCGACGTGGCCGGCGGGGACGACGTCCCCGCCAAGGGCGGCCCGGGCATCTCCGGAAGCGACCTGCTCGTCATCAACAAGACCGATCTCGCCCCGCACGTGGGCGCCGACGTCGATCGGATGCGTGCGGACGCCGTCGCCTGCCGGGACGGGCGTCCGGTGGTGACGATCAGCACCCGCACTCCGGCCGGGGTGGCGCCGGTCGCCGAGGTCGTTCGCAGCTGGCTGGACCGCTGAGCCGCCGGGTGGTCGAGCCGTCGAGGGTCGAGGTGGTGTGGCCCTGGCTGAAGAGCTGACCCATCGGGGTGGCGTCGATCGCCCAGGTGCCGACCCGGCGGGAGGGCCCAGCCGGCAGGGCAGCGTCGACGCGGCGGTGACCATCGCCGCAACCGTCGTCGGTGGTCGTACGCGGCTGCGCTGTCGGGGTTCAGGTCCGCTGGTCGCCCGGGTCGTCGCCGGACGGGTCCTGTTGACCGGGGCGACGGCCGGGCCCTTGGGGGGCGACGTCCACCGGGTGCGGGTCGCCGTCGGACCCGGGGCGTGCGTCGAGGTGGGGTCGGTGGCCGCGGCGATCGTGACGAGGGGCACCGGCGTGCCGGCGGCGATCCACCTCGACGCTGACGTCGCCGAGGCGGGGTTCTTGGACTGGCGGCCCCAGCCCGTCGTGGTCGCCGAGGGGGCGGTGCTCGAACTGACCTGTGGCGTCCGGCTGGCCCGGAGAGCCCGGGTGCGTCTCGACGAGACGATCATCCTCGGCCGCCACGGCGAGGGACGGGGTCGGGCGAGGGTGACGACCGAGGTCGTCGGCCCCGGTCGTCACCCGATCCTGCGCCAGCAGGTCGACATCGGCGCCGGGGCCTCTGCGTCCTTGCCCGGCGCAGGCGCCGGAGACTCTGCGCCGTTGCCCGGCGCAGGCGCCGGGGCCGTTGCGTCCTTGCCCGGCGCAGGCGCCGGGGCCGTTGCGCCGTTGCCGGGCGCGCTCGGTGGACATGACGAGCTGCGAGAGGTCCTCGACGTCACCGAGGGTGGGACGGAGGTGGTGGCGACGTCGGTCCGTGGGTCGGCGGTGGACGGTTGGACGGGGCGGTGGTCACCTGTGCCCGGCGTGCATCGGCAGGTGCGGTGGGGCCCTCGCGCTCGGGCTGGGGCCTGAGCGGCGCTCCCCGGGGTCGGTGGGATGGCGGCGCGGCGGCGGGGGCCAGGCCTCGGTACCGAGATCGGCGGCTCGGTCGGGTCGACGGGATCGGGGCGGGGGGCGAGACTCCGGAGGTGGGGGGGGAGCTGGACGGGCCGAGGGCGTGGACGGTGGCGGTGGCGGTCGGGCTCGCCAACGCCGCCGCCTTCGGCACCGTGTACACCTTCGGTGCGTTCTTCGATGCGATGGCCGATGAGCTCGACGTCGGTCGAGGATCGACGGCGGTGGTCTTTGGCATCACCGTGTTGCTGTTCTTCGGCTTCGGCGTCGTCTCGGGGCCCCTCAGCGACCGCTTCGGGGGACGGCGGCTGCTGGTCGCCGGGTCGGTCCTCCTCGTGGCCGGTCTCGCTGCCACGTCCCGGGTCGACGGGATCGCCGCCGGGTACGTCACCTACGGCTTGGGGGTGGGCCTCGGCGGCGGCCTGTTCGTCACGCCGCTGTACGCCACCGCCGGGTTGTGGTTCGTTCGTCGCCGGGCTCTGGCGCTGGGTGTCGTCTCGGCGGGCAACGGTCTCGGGACCCTGGTGATGGTCCCGAGCGCGGAGCGACTGATCGACGCGCACGGGTGGCGGGACGCCTACCTGTGGTTGGCCTTGATCGTCGGCGTGGCGCTCACCGTGGCGGCGGTGGTGGTGGTGCGTCCGCCCCGAGTCGAGGGGGCGGCCCCGCCGCCGTCGCTGCGCCAGCGACTGGCGCTGCTCGGCCCGCAACCGGCGTTCCGGGCGATGATGGTGTCGACGCTGCTGATGGCGGTGTCGCTGTTCACGGCCTTCGCCTTCATCGTGCCCTTCGCCGAGGATGACGGCATCTCGGCGTCGGGGGCGGCGGCCGTGGTGGGCCTGGTGGGGGCGTCGAGCATCCTGGGTCGACTGCTCATCGGGCTCGGGGTGGCCCGGTGGGGGTCGGTGCGGCTGTTGCAGCTCAGCCTGGGGGTGCAGCCGGTGGCGTACGTCATCTGGATGGTCGCCGGCGATCGGTTCGCCTGGCTCGTGGTATTCGCCGTCGTCCTCGGGTTCTCCTACGGCGGCTTCGTGTCGCTCGGGCCCGAGGTGACCGCCCACCTGTTCGGCGTCGCCGGGCTGGGCGCCACCTTCGGGCTGCTGTTCCTTGCCACCGGGGTCGGTGGGTTCATCGGCCCGCCGGTCACCGGCGTGCTGTCGGATCTGGCCGGCGGCCACGTGGTCCCGATCGGGTTCGTCCTCGCCGTCAACCTCGTGGCCGTGGCGGTCACCCTCACGGTGCCGACCGAGCCGGTGCTGCACGACGGGCCCGTCGAGGTTCGGTCCACCTGACGCGACCTCCGACCTCCGACCGCCGGTCATCGGTTGCCGGTCGTCTGCATGACCGAGCCGCCGACCGTCGGACCTCGGACGTCGGTCATCTGCATGGCCGAAACGACGGCCGTCGGACGTCGAGCTGCCCGGGAGTGAGGCGTCGGACGGCTCAGGCCGTGTTCGGGCGCGTCGATGAGCCCGGCGGTGCCGGGTTCGGGTCTGATGACGGGCACGCCTTTAGCCAGACAGCCGGTTGGCGGCGGTCGCAGGTCCGGGGACGTCGCGCCACGCCCGCCGAACGGGCGGGCTGTGCCGCGGTCGGGCTCATTCGAGACGGACTGCCCTGTGCGATCGTGCGGCGGGCGCGGTCGCGGAGGTTCGGATGGTGGTGGTCGCCGGGGCGGCGCTGATGCGGTGATCGGGCGGGTCCCAGGGGCTGTGGGGGGGTGGGTGCCAGGCCCAGATGCCGTTCGGGTCAGCGGTGATGGTCCAGCCGGCTTCGTGGACGAGGTGGTGGTGCCAGCGGCAGAGGGGGACGGCGTTGTCGATGTCGGTGCGGCCGGCATCGTCCCAGTGGCGGAGGTGGTGGAGCTCACAGCGGGCGTAGGCGACGTCGCAGTCGGGGTAGGCGCAGCGTCGGTGGCGGGCGGCCAGGGCCCGTCGTTGGGCCCGGCTGAACGTGCGGCGGGACCGGCCGAGGTGCAGGGGCAGGCCGGCCGAGTCGACGACGAGGTGGGCGGTGGTGGCGTCACAGGACAGGCGAGCTGCGGTGGCGGGGCTGATCGCTACGGACTGGTGGTCACAGCGTCGACGGGGGCCGAACGCCGCCGAGGGACCTGCGGTGGTGCCGTCGCGCTTCGGATCCGAGACGTCAGCAGTCCCGGCGGTCTCGGTTCGTTCTGAGAGGTCGGCGCGGCTGGCGCGGTCGGTGGTGCCAGTTGGGTGGGTGCGGTCGGTGGTCGGGCCGCCGTGGGCGAGGAGGGGTCGGTCGACCACGACGACGGTGGTGGTGACCCGGAGGTCGTCGCCGTCACCACAGACCAGGTCGACCAGGGCGTCGGCGCGGCGGGCGTGGTAGCTGCGTGCTGCGGGGTGGTGGTCGCACAGGGCGGTGCCGGGGTCGGTGTTGGCGTCGAGGGCGGCGAGGACCCGTTGGGCGTCCTCACCGGGGAGGCTGAAGGCGCCGTGGAGGTCACCGAACAGATCGAGTCGGGTGCGCAGCGACCGGGCGGCGTATCGCTCCTGGGCGTCAGCCGGTGCTCGCCGGGCGGCCCAGTCAGCACACGTGTCCGCCCAGGCGGTCAGGCCCTGGGAGCACGCTGCGTCGACCAGTGCGTCCTCGTCGGACCGGGCCTCGTCGAAGCGCCCGGCGACCGCCCGTGACAACACGTCGAGGTGCGCGGCGCTGATCTGGGCGTCGGCGTGGGCGGCGGCGATGGCGGGCAACCGGTCACAGACCTCGGCCAGGCGGATCAGGCGGCGGGCGGTGTCATCGTCGAGGCGTAGCCGTGATCGCAGCCACGCCGCAGGGCTGCGGGCCCCCTCTAGCTGGCACCATCCGGAGCGCAGGACCTCACCCACCAGGATCACCCGGCGACGTTCGGCGTCTTCGATGTGCGCCGACAGGTGGTCCAGCTCGTCGACGGCGGCCCGGGTCGCCACCGCATCGACCAGCACCGGCGCACCTTCCCGACGCGTGGCGGCTGGTGAACCTGGCCCGATCGATCGCATGTCCGACAACCTACGGAGGGGGTGTGTCACGTCGGCTGCCCACCGCAGCCGGCGAGAACGGCGGCCCGACGGACCGGTCTGCGACGCTCGGCCCCGTCCCTCGACCGTTCCCGACGGTCGGAGGTGCGCATGGGCGCACAACGACCCGACCAGAACGAGGACGAGCCGGCGGACTGCCACGCCCGTCTCGCCGCCACCGCCGACGCTGAGGTCGTCGCACGGCTGCTGCACGACTCCAACAGCGAGTTCAAGGCGCCGACACCCTGCGCCGAGGTGCTCGCCCGCCGCCTCCGACGCCTGATCGTCGCCGACGCCACGCACGACAAACCGCCAGAACTCGTCGCTCGGCGCGCGGGCACAGAGCTCGGCGATCGTCATCTTGCCTGCGCCGGGCGGACCGGTCAGGGCGATCACCCGGCCACCCGCCATCAGCCAGCGTCGGCGGCGGCGGGTGACGGCCACGAGCGAGATGGGCCCTCACTTGCCGACTCCTCAGCCGTGCGCGGCGAGGAGCAAGAACGCCGGCACGTCTCGGAAGCCTGCCCACGACGGCTCGGCTGTGACCTGCTCGGCCGTCGGCGCCCACTTGACGACGTCGTCGACGCCCCGGGCTGTGGAGGTACCCGAGGTACGAAGTGACCGTGACATCACTAGCCCATTGCGTCGACCTTGGCTCGGCGTGCGCAGGGCGCCCTAGGCGAAGCGCCTCGTCGTCCAGCTATTGGACCTGCTAGACAATCTAGCGGGGGGGGGCAAGCTAAAGATGAGGGTCGAGGTCGGCAGCGCCGGTCGACTCGTACGTACGTTCCCAAAAGGAGGGGGGTGGGGTGATGCGATCGTCACGGGTTGGGCGGGGAGTGATCCTTGCAGCGGCTGGCCTTCTGTTCCTCGCTGCGTGCGGCGGAGCCGAGCCGACGACGGTAGAGACGGGCCCGGCGCACGCCGACAGACCCGCTCCCAGCAGATCAGATGAGAGCAGTGCGCCGACGCCGACGGCGTCAACGAGCACAGCGATCCAGGTCGATGCACCGGAGCCGGCTGGGCAAGACGAATGCGCGCCTGACCAGCTGGAAGTAGCCCCACACGAACCGAGCCTCTCGATCCGGGAGGCCACGGCGACATCACCGCCGGTCTCGATCTCGTTTGACGTCTCGAACTTGGGTGACGCTGCGTGCCGCCTGGAAGAGTACGAGGTCAAGACCTACGATCTCGATGGCGAACTGCTGTCGCACACCGGTGTCGCCGGGGTGGAGTGTGCAGTGCCCGATTGTGATCTCGTGCGTGCTGGCAGCGAGACGACGATCACGGCACAGTGGGTACCGCTGGACTTCAGAAGCGCGGGCCCGGACACGCCTTCCTCGCCGATCAAGGCCGGAACGACGGTCAACGTCGTGCTGTCCCTGCCCCACCCGGATGGCCAAGCTATCGATCTGAGTGAGAGCGCTGCTCAGGTGGAGGTGACGAAGGGATGACGACCCGTTGGCTAGGAGCGATCCTTATTGCAGTAGCGCTCACAAGCGCGTTGACCGTGTCCTCGCGTGACGCGTCAGCGTCGCACGACTATTCCAACAACCGTCACTTCTACAATCGACCGTCCGTTCCGATACCAATGACGTTCCGGAATCAGATCGGGCCTGCGGGGGAAGGGCCGATCAACCACGCCCTCGCAGCGTGGGCCAGTACTGATGCGAGCAACAGGTGGCCGGCCGGACCGGCGCGCTCGGACTTCGCGTTCACCTACGCGTACGGAGGAGCGGCCTCGTGCGACGCTAGCAGTCCCGTCAACGAGACATACTGCTTGCGCTAGCGGCCGTGCGGGAGTTCTGGGTCTAACGGGTGCGCAAACTTTCGTGTACACCATCAGTGGCGACCACATCTACTTGGGCTGGATCGAGATCGGCACCGGCAGCGGCGTGGACTGGGGAACCTACGTCCACGAAACGGGCAACAACTTCGGGCTGGCTCACCACCCAAGCACGAGTTGTGTAATGTACAGACAAAACATCTCGTCGAGAAGCGACCTGCCATGTGACCATGATCTCGACATGGTGTCTATTGTCAACAGCACGCACACGCACTCGCGAGGTACAGGATTCTAGGGCTCGTTGCGTTCGCACAGCATTGTCCCCGCCCTTTGGATGGTGTCGACCAGCTGTGGTGAGGTATAACACCTGCGATGAGCGCCTGCTCGACGCTCGAATAGCGCAGCGGCATCAGCGACGTCCTTCAGCGCCAACGAGCTGTACGCCACGTCGAACGAGGCGGGCAGGAGGTCACCGGCGTCGAGGTGACCGAGGTCGGCGCCGCGGTAGGTGTTGCGGTCGTTGCCGGTCGCCTCGACGGCCCGGGCGAGCATGTGCTCGTACGCGTCCAGGCCGACAGCGATTCGCTTGACCCGGCCCAGCTCGCCTACCGGGTAACTCGTCGACACGGGCGGGACGCCGTGACCTGCGCCCGGCACCGCCTGCCCCGACTGCAGCTCGTCGGTCCAAGGCCGTCACGCCCGGTAGGACGCTCAGGTCCCGGACGGGCCATCCAGGGTGATGCCGAGTTGGGGGCAGACCTCCTCGGCCATCAGGTGCAGTTGTCGGTCCATCTGTTCGCGGGTCAGCCCGGGCATGTCGAAGAAGCACACGACGTGCTCGAGCGAGAGCAGCTCCCGGTATCCGCCGAGGACGTCGACGACGTGGTCGACCGAGCCGATGGCCATGATGCGCTGGTCGACGGAGTCCTCGATGGATGGTCGGTGATCGAACGGCGGCTCGGACCCATCGGGCATGACGTAGGAGCGGAACCGCCCGTAGGGCGCGAGGAAGCGGACCCATTCGTCGTGGGCGTCGCGCCCGGTGCGGACGGCCTCCTCCTGGGTGTCGCCGAGGTGCACGTTGATGGCCAGCAGGCGCCCCTCGCCGGGGCCGATCTGCCAGCCCTCGGCTGCTGCCGCGGCCCCGAACCGATCCCACCACTCCTTGGTCTTGACCGGGCCGCGCGCTGGCAACACCCCGTGGTGGCGGACCCGGGTGCAGTAGTCGAGCGTCGGCGGCGACGTGACGGCCTGCCAGACGGTGATGGGGGCGATCGGGCGCGGGATCAGCGTGAGCTCGGTGACGGTGGACCCCCGGTCGGGGATGCCGGGCGGGGGCAGCTCGAAGTGCTTGCCGGTGAAGCTGAACCGCTCGTTCCCCCAGGCTGCCCGAATGATCTCCATCGACTCCTCGAACATCTCGCGGTTGCGTCGATCGACCTCGGCGGCCATGGCGTTGTCGCCCGAGGCGACCACCCCGCCGAGCGACTGGGCTTCACGGGGCACGGTGCCCCGCCCGACGCCGAACTGCATGCGGTCGCCCGAGAGGATCTGGGCCATCGCCGCGTCCTCGGCCAGGCGCAGCGGGTGCCACTGGGGCACGACGTTGAACATCTGCCCGGCGCGCAGCCGTTCGGTCTGCTGGGTGACGTGGAGCCCGAAGAGGATGAGGTTCGGCGTGACCTCGTAGCCCTCGTGCTGGAAGTGGTGCTCGGTGAACCACATGGTGTCGAACCCGAGACGGTCCATGGTCTGGGCCCAGTGGACGAGGTTGTCGTAGCAGGCGACGACGGCGTCGTTGCCGTAGCGACGGTCGACCGGCATCGGGCCCGCCCGGCCGGCGTCGGGCATCGGGACGGTGCCGTAGAAGTTGGCGTCGACTCGCATCCCGCTCAGTCTGGCCGTCCGGTGTGTCAGGGGTGTTGCCCGGCCACCGACGGCACCGCTGGTGCAGCCGGCGTGGCGCTCAGTGCGACGGGAACGGCACCCGCGTGCGCAACCGCCGGCCCCACCGCAGGGCGACCACCCTCCCGTCACCGTCGGTGATCAGGGGGACCTCGAGGACCTCGCCGTCGTCGTCACGACCCCACAGGGTCCCTCCGACGCGACGGAGTCGCACCGGCGGATCGGGGAACGGCTGCCACCGACCATCGTCGTGGGGGGAGTGGACGAGACGCACGCCGCCGTGCTCGCCGGCGCCGCCAACCTCGTCCACCGGTTCGACGTCGGTGATGCCTAGGCCGCCCTCGTAGCGGCCGAGGAGGTCGGTGACGTCGTCGGCACCCGATGGCGGATCGTCGGGGCGCACGCCGAGGTGCTCGGCGAGCAGCCAAGCGCTCACCCGGCGGTGCAGTCGGGCGCCGCCGGTGGCGTTGGTGAGCACGACCCAGCCGACCTGGCCGTCGGAGACCAGCGACATCGAGGCGCAGTAGCCGGCGGTCACGCCCGGGTGGTGAACGACGTCGACACCGCCCACCTTCCGGACGAGCCAACCCAGCGCTGTGTCCTCGTCTCGGCCGAGTGGCGCCACCGGGCGCCACGACGCCTTCACCTGGTCGCCCGAGAGCGCAACGTCGCCCTCGGCACCACCCCCGGCGGCCCCCAGCAGCGCGGCCACCAAGCCGGCGAGGTCGTCCAGGCAGGAGATGGCACCGGCGGGGGCCAGGTCGTGCAGGCCGAGCTGCCACCGGGGCTGCCACCCCATCCCGCCCCGCACGGCGTCGGCCCCGCCGGCGTGAGAGGCATGGGGCAGCGCCACGGTCGACGTGATGGCCTCGTCGGCGGTCGCCATCGTCCGCCGAAGTCCCCACGGCCGCAGCACGCGCGCCCGCCACACGGTGGTGAACGCCACACCGGTGATCACCTCGACGACGCGGGCCAGCACCGAGTAGGCGGCGTTGGAGTAGCTGGTCTCGCCCCCGGGACGCCCGAGGGGAGCGGCGCCGGCCAGGGCCTCGACCGCGCCGGCGGGCGTCATGGGCTGGGGCGGTCGGGTGAGCAGCGCATCGCCGTCGATGCCGAAGCGATGGCTCAACAGCTCGGCGACGGTGACGTCGGGGAGGTCACAGCCCAACAAGATCGTCCCGAGGCGCTGGTCGAGGGAGAGTTGCCCGGTTGCGACCAGGGAGTGCACGGCGAGGGCGGTGAGCGGCTTGGACAGCGACCCGATCTGGAACAGCGTGCGCTCGTCGACGGGGCGCAGGTCGCCCACCGACGGTGACCCCAGGGTCCACCGCCGGATGGCACCGGGGGTGATGACGGCTGCGGCCACCGCCGGTACCCCCATCTCGGCCATCGATGCCCGGATGAGCTCTTCGAGGCCGGCGAAGCGTTCAGCGGCCACGGGCGACGAACTGTAGGCGCCACCCGCCGACGTGGCGCAGGGTCCGCACGCCGGGGGCGGCCGTCGCCCGCGCGCTGGTCGTTGGTCCGGCGTTCACCTGGTGACCCCAGAGCACCCGCCGTCCTTCACCCACCGGCCCCCGGGGCGGGGGGAACCGGAGGGTTTGCGTTCACGAGGCCTCCCTAGGTTCCGCGACGAACCACCAGCGAGCCCTCGGAGGGCCCCCAGTGACTTCCACCGACAACGACACCTCCCGCCTCGGACGACGTGGGTTCCTCGCCCGCGGCGGGGCCGCCGCAGCAGCCGGCGGCCTCATGATGGCCGGGCCCTTCTCGGGGTTCGCCAGCGCCAGCACCCACACCCCCGGCACCCAGGGCGTCGGCCGGCCGTCCAAGCGCAACGGCGGGTACGGGCCGCTCATCGAGACCCCCGACCAGGTGACCGGGCAGTACCTGCTGGCGCTGCCCGAGGGCTTCAGGTACTGGACGTTCAACTGGACCGGCGATCCCATGCACGACGGCACGCCGCTGCCCGGCGCCCACGACGGCATGGCGTCGTTCCCGGTGCCCGGCCAGCCGAACAAGGTGATCCTGGTTCGCAACCACGAGATCTCAGAGGGTCTGCCCTTCGCCGGCCCCGAGCTCACCTATGACCCCGGCGCCGGCGGCGGTACGACCAACGCGATGCTGAACCTCGCCACCGGCAAGCTGCTGTGGACCGGGGCCAGCATCACCGGCACCCGTCGCAACTGCGCCGGCGGCCCGACGCCGTGGGGCTCGTGGCTGACGTGTGAGGAGACCACCGTGTCGTTCGACGACACGTGGGTCGATCCCGAGGGCAGGGACGTCCCCTACCAGAAGAACCACGGCTACGTCTTCGACGTCCCCGCCACCGTGCCGGCGACGACGGCGGTCGTGCCGCTCACCGACATGGGCCGCTTCTCCCACGAGGCCGCAGCCGTCGATCCCGCCACGGGGTACGTCTATGAGACCGAGGATGCCGGCGAGTCGGGCTTCTACCAGTTCCGCCCGACCAACCCGTACCTGCCCGGCAAGCCCGGTGACCTCACCGCCGGCGGTGAGCTGTTCATGCTGAAGATCAGGGGCGCCGACGCCTATGACACCCGACCGGGTCAGGACGCCGGCAACTACCCGTTCGACGTCGAGTGGGTGAAGATCGACGAGCCCGACCCCGATCTCGGTGCCGATGCCGACTCGACCGCCGCCCAGGGCATCAACAAGGGGGCGGCGATCTTCGCCCGCCTCGAGGGCTGCTGGTACGGCGACGGCGTCATCTACTTCGTCTCGACCAGCGGCGGTGTCGCTGGAGACGGTCAGGTGTTCGCCTATGACATCGCCGCAGAGAAGTTGCACCTCATCTACGAGTCGCCGGGCGCCTACTCGGCCGACAACCCCGACAACATCTGCGTGACGCCCTGGGGCACGTTGGTGCTGTGCGAGGACGGCGGCGGCTCACAGCACCTGGTCGGGTTGACCCTCGAGGGCGAGGCCTTCCAGTTCGCCCGCAACAGCGTCATCATCGACGGCAGCCGCAACGACTACCAGAAGGCGATCATCGCCAACGGCGGCGACTTCACCACCCGTGAGTGGGCCGGAGCCAACTTCTACGGCGACTACCTCTTCGTCAACATCCAGACGCCCGGCATCACCTTCGTGATCACCGGACCGTGGGCCAAGGGCATGCTCGTCCCGTAAGCGCCACAGCGAGCACGCACCACGTTCGCCGACCGGTCCCCGGTCGGGTCCACCTCAGGTGGGCTCGACCGGGGACCAGCCGCGTCAGTCGAGAGGGCGGCGGCCCAGGCGCTCGCCGATCCACCAGGCGAGGTCGTGGCGCGCCGGGTGCTGCACGAGCACCCGTAGAGGCGTGCGCCAGCGTCGTCGGTCCGGGCGAGCGACGACGACGACGATCACTCGCCTGGCCCAGCGCCCCGCTCCGGCGACACGCTCCCTCGGTAGCGTCAGCTCGCGTGGACGACGACATCCTCGACGTAGACCTCATCGCCTTCGAGCGTGGTGACGCTGGACGTCGGCGGGCCGTCGTCGACGGCGTGATGCGCAGCCTGCGCAGCGGCTTCGTCTACACCAGCCACGACCTGTCCGAGCAGATGCTCGACGATGCCTACGGCCACCTCGCCGCGTTCTTCGCCTTGGCCCCGGAGGCGAAGGAGAGGTGGCGGGCGCCTGGCACGCACGGCCAGACCGGCTACACGGGCCTGCTGGTCGAGACCGCCGCCGAGGCCCAGGAGCCGGACTGGAAGGAGATGCTGAACTGGGGTCGTCCGGCACCGGCGGGCCACCCCCTGGGTCGGCGCTACCCCCACCGCTACCACGAGCCGGTGCTGCCCGAGGCCGACGTGGCAGGCATCACCGAGACCCTCCTCGCCCTGCACGACGCCGTGTTCGACCTGCAGCGCCGCGTCCTGCGCGTCGTCGCCGTCGGCTGCGGGGCCGCTGCGGGCTTCTTCGACGACATGGTTACCAACGGGCCGACCCTCACCCGGGCCATCCGCTACCCGCCCATGGGTGAGGCGCCCGGCCAACAGCACGTGTGGGCCGGCGCCCACGGCGACATCAACCTGCTCACCGCCCTGCCCCGGGCCACCGCCAAGGGGTTGCAGGTCGAGACGCAGACCGGTTGGGTCGACGCCTCCCCGCCCCCGGGCCACGTCATCGTCAACACCGGCATCATGTTGGAACGCCTGACGAACGGGGTCATCCCGGTGGGCCGGCACCGGGTGGTCGCCGATGCGACCGAGGTGGGCGAGCGGCTGAGCGTCGTGCAGTTCTGTCACCCCACGCCCTGGACGATCCTCGCTCCCATGGCGTCGTGCGTCGGCCCCGACGAGCCCGTGCGCTATGCCGGCATCGAGGCCGGCGACCTGCTCGACCAGGTGCTGTGGGAGATCAACCTGGTCGAGCAGGACTGACCCCGCCTCACCCCGAGGGCGGGATCGTGGCCGTGGGTGCGTCCTCGGCGGGCACCAGCACGCAGACCACCTCACGATCGTCGACGGCCTCCCAGCTCTCGGGGCTGGGGTAGAGGTGCACGAGGTTCCAGGTCTCGTCGGTGCTCAGATCGATGCCGAGCTCGAGCTCGATGCGGTCACCGCAGCGTTGGGTGGCTGCGGCGGCCAGACGACGACCCGGGTAGGGGGCGGCCCCGTCATCGGCGACCTCCAGGTCGACCACGGTGGCGACCTGTCCGTCGTGGGGCCGGTCACACGGCACGGCCACCAGGTCCTTGGTCTCGCCGTCGGCGACGGCACGACCGGGCAGATCGACGCAGTCGAAGGGCCGCAGGCGGAACACCCCGATCGACTCGGCGGCGACGACGGCGCCGTCGGCGTCGCGCTCGGCGTCGACCCGTGAACGATCGACGCCACAGGCGCCGCCGACCAAGGATGTCGCGACCACGAAGCCGACGGCCATGGCGAGGCGACGTCGACCCCGCCCCCCGGGCTGCCGCCCCCCGGGCTGCCGCCCCCCGGGCCGCCGCCCCCCGGGCCGCCACTGACGCTCGCGCCGAGGCCGGCGCCGGTCGCACCGTTCGTTCCCTCGATGTGGTGACCGCCGCAGGCCGATCCTCCTCGACACCTCGCAGGTTCCCACGTGGGCGTCGTGTCGCCGCGGAGCCCAGGTCCGGCGGTCGCGCAGCCCGGCGGCGCTGCCCGGCCGCGCAGCCCAGGCGGTGGCTCCGGTGCGTGACCCGGTGCCGCGTCGGGTCTGGGGCGGGCCGGCCGGAACGCCCCGCCAGGCCCTGGGATACGGTCCGAGCGTGACCAACGACGCGACCGGTCCGACGGGGCGCCTGGACGGCAAGGTGGCGGTGATCACCGGGGGCGCCAACGGCATCGGGCGCGCCTGCGCCGCGCGCTTCGCCGCCGAGGGAGCTGCGGTCGTGATCGCCGACGTCCAGCTCGACCGGGCTCGTGAGTCCGCAGCCGCCATCGCCGCCACGGGCCGAGCCAGCGCGGTCCAGCTCGACGCCGCCGATCCGGCCGGCAACGCCGCGATGATCGCTCACGCCGTCGACGAGCACGGCGGGGTCGACGTGCTGGTCACCGCGGCGGGCATCTCCCACGGCGACTACGTGTCGGGCGAGATCGCCAAGGACGTCGAGCGCGTGCGCGAGGGGCTCGAGCACGCCGATGAGCCCTGGCGCGGCGTGGTCGAGCTCGAGATCGACGACTGGCGCCGGGTCCTCGACGTCAACCTGACCGGCACGTTCCTGGCCGTGCAGCAGGCGGCGACCTGGATGATCGACCACGGCCGGCGCGGCTCGATCGTGACGATCGCCTCGATCGCCGCCAAGGACCCGAGCGCCGGCCCACTCGCCTACTGCTCGTCCAAGGCCGGGGTCTGGATGGCGACCAAGCACCTGGCGAGATCGCTGGGGCCGGCCGGCATCAGGGTCAACTCGATCGGGCCGGGGTTCATCGACACCAACATGACCGCGGTGTTCGACGAGGTGCCCGAGCTCGGCGACCTGTTGGGCCTGGGCATCCCGCTCGGGCGCAAGGGACGCCCAGAGGAGGTCGCCGACGTCGCCCTGTTCCTCGCCTCAGACGAGTCGTCCTACGTCACGGGCACCCTCGTGCACCCCCACGGTGGCTGGTTCGTGGGCTGAGGAGCCGCTCACGGTTCGGTCACCTCGCCGGCCCGGCGGTCGGCGCCGGCACACTGAGGTCCACGCAGCCGTCGACAGCGACGACAGAGGAGCAACTCATGGGTCAGGCGACCACCATCGCCGTGTTGGGCGCGACCGGCAAGACGGGACGTCCCCTGGTCGCCGCGGCGCTCGCCGACGGGCATCGGGTCCGGGCCCTGGCCCGCTCGGCGACCAGGGCCAAGGACCTGTTGGGCACCGATGACCACCTCACCGTCGTCGCCGGTGACCTGACCGACCCGACGGCGGTGTCTCAGCTCGTCGAGGGAGCTGACGTCGTGATCGACGTGTCCGGTCCCGCCAAGGGCTCGCCACCCGATCTGCGCCGCCGTGGGGCCGCCGCGCTGGTTCCCGCCATGGACGCCCACGGCGTCGGTCGCCTCGTCGCCCTCACCGGCGCCGGGGTGCGCATCGACGAGGACCGGCCCCGGCCGATCGACCGGGTGGTCCGAGGTGTGATGCAGGTGATCGCCCGCGACGTGCTGCGCGACGGGGCGGCCTACCTCGACGCCGTGCGGTCCAGCGACCTGGAGTGGACGGTCGTGCGGGCGCCCCGCCTCGTCGAGGCCGACCCGAAGGGCGACGTGCGCCACGCACCCCACCTCGGGGCGGGCACCGGCGCCACCCTGGGCTTCGCCGACCTCGCCCGCTACCTGCTCGACCTCGCCATCGACGGCGGGTACGAGCACCAGGCACCCGTCGTGTCGTGGTGAGCCCGGCATCCTGGGTCAGCGGTTGACGTAGGCCCGTCCGACGAAGAACGCGAGCATCGCCGAGGCCCACCCGACGGTGACGAGCGCCGCCATCACCTGCGTGTGGCGTCGCCCGGGCGGACCGGGCCACCACCCGGCGCCGAGGAACAACCCGAGGGGCGCCAGCCCGCCGAGGTAGTGGATGTAGAGCTGCCCGGTGCCCTGGCCCTGGTCCAGCAGCTTGATGCCGAGCAGGATCTGCACGCCGAGGGCCACCTGGGCGGCGATCAGGGTCAGGCGGGCACCCACGCCGATGGGTGCGCCGCTCACGGCCAGGCGGATGAGCCAGATCGCAGCGGCGGTCATGGTGACCAGCACGACCACTCCGACCGCGACGTGAACGGACGAGTCGAGGATGAGGTTGTCGATGCGGCCGTCGCCGAGCCGACCGGTGTCCGCGGCGGTCATGACGGCCGTTCCGGCACCCCGCTGGCGGGTCCGACGGCACGCAGCTGCACCACGGCCCGGCCCTGGTGGGCCGAGGCCTCGCGGTCGACGTGGGCGGTGATGCGCCACTCGTCGGTGCCGGCCGGGTCGGCGAGGATCTGGGTGACCTCCTCGCCGTCGACGATGAAGCGGTGGGGGCCTCTGGCGTCGGCGTCGGTGGCCAGCTCGGCGTGCTCGGCCCAGAACGGCGCCATGGCCTCGTCGAGGGCCTCGGTGCTCCACGGCCGGGCGTCGGGGGCAGCGGGCACCTCGGCCAGGGTCTGGTGGTCTCGCCGGGCGAGCAGCTGCACCCAGCGGAACACCTCGTTGCGCACCATCACCGCGAACGCCCGGGCGTTGGTGGTCACGTCGACGACGACCGGCACGTCGCGGGGGTCATCCCCGGCAGCCGCCTCGACCTGGTCGGGGTGCTGCAGGCGCTCCCACTCCTCGAGGAGGCTGGCGTCGACGCCCCGCACGGTCGTGCCGAGCCACTCGACGAGATCGTCGACGTCGTCGGTGCGGGCCCGGTCGGGCACGGTCTGGGACATCGTCTTGTAGACGTCGGTGAGGTAGCGCAGGACGACGCCCTCGGAGCGCTTCAGGCCGTGGTGGCGGATGTAGTCGTGGAAGCCCATGGCCCGCTCGAACATGTCACGGGCCACCGACTTGGGTTTGACCGTCTCGCCCCCCACCCACGGATGCCGGGTGCGCCAGGCGTTGAACGAGTCGTACAGGCCCTCGGCGAGCGGCTGGGGCCAGGTCACCTGCTCGAGGCGCTCCATGCGCTCCTCGTACTCGATGCCCGCCCGCTTCCACTCCTCGATCAGCCGGCCCTTCTCGACGTTGAGCTGGGCGACCAGCACCACCATCGGGTTCTCGAGCACCGACTCGACGACCGAGCACACGTCGAGGGGGTAGGTGGCGGCCTCGGGGTCGAGCAGGTCCACGGCGTCGAGGACGAAGGGCGAGAGGGGGTGGTCGAGGCGGAACTGGTCGGACAGGTCGACGGTCACCCGGACTCGGCGTCCGAGATCGTCGGGCTCGTCGAGCACCTCGATGACCTCGGCTTCGACGAGGGACCGGTAGATGGCGATCGCCCGACGGATGTGGTCCCGTTGACGACGGCGGGTCTCGTGGTTGTCGACCATCAGGCGGCGCGTCGCTGCGCACCCGTCCCCCGGGCGGTCGAGCAGGTTCAACAGCATCGAGTGGCTCACCTCGAACGACGAGCGCAACGGCTCGGGGCGGCCCTCCCACAGCTTGGTGAGGGTGTCGGCGTCCCAGTGGGCGTAGCCCCGCTCGGGGGGGCGCTTCTTCCGCAGCTTCTTGGCCTTCTTCGGGTCCTCGGCCACCTTGGCGTCGATGCGCAGGTTCTCCACGACGTGCTCGGGGGCCTGCACCCACACGGTGCCGGCGTCGTCGAGGCCCTTGCGCCCGGCCCGCCCGGCGATCTGGTGGAAGTCGCGCACGCTGAGCACACCGGTGCCGGTGCCGTCGTACTTGTGGAGCTGGGTCATCAGCACCGAGCGGATCGGCAGGTTCACCCCGACGCCGAGGGTGTCGGTGCCGCAGATGACCCGCAGGTGGCCGCCCTGGGCGAGCTTCTCCACCAGCAGCCGGTACTTGGGCAGCATGCCGGCGTGGTGCACCCCGATGCCGTGGCGCACGAAGCGGGCGAGGTCGCGCCCGAAGCCCGGGTCGAACCGGAAGCCGCCGACCGCCTCGGCCACCTCGGCCTTGGCCCGCTTGTCGAGCACGTTGACGCTCATCAGGTCCTGAGCCCGGGCGGTGGCGTCGGCCTGGGTGAAGTGGACGAGGTACACCGGCGTGCGCTCGGTGTCGATCAGCTCGGTGAGCGAGTCGAGCAGCGTCGTCGTGCGGTAGGCGTGATCGAGGGGCACGGGCCGCTCGACCGAGGTGACCTCGGCGACCGGGCGACCGGTGCGCCGCTGCAGGTCGGCGCGCAGCCAACTCGTGTCGCCCAGGGTGGCCGACATCAACAGCCAACGGGTGCGGGTCAGCTCGAGCAGCGGCACCTGCCAGGCCCACCCGCGCTGACGGTCGCCGTAGTAGTGGAACTCGTCGGCGATGGCGAGGTCGACCCCGGCGTCGGCACCCTCGTGCAGCGCGCGGTTGGCCAGGATCTCGGCGGTGCAGGTGATGATCGGCGCCTGGGGGTTGACCGACGCATCGCCGGTCACCATGCCGACGTTGTGGGTGCCGAACGCTCGGCACAGGTCGAAGAACTTCTCACTGACCAGGGCCTTGATGGGGGCGGTGTAGACCGAGCGCTCGCCCCGGGCGAGGGCGGCGAAGTGGGCGGCGGTGGCCACGAGCGACTTGCCCGAGCCGGTGGGGGTGGCCAGCACCACGTGGTTGCCGGCCAACACCTCGAGGATCGCCTCCTCCTGGGCCGGGTAGAGCTCGATGCCACGCTCGGTCACCCAGGACAGGAAGACGTCGAGCAGATCGTCGGCGTTCGCTCCGGCGCCGGGGGGCACCAGCTGGGCGAGGGACGGGGTCGACACGAGAGTGCCTCACCCTAGGCAATACGGTGTCGGGGCGGGTCAGGCCACGGTGCCAGGGCTCGAACGCAGGACGGGGGGCAAGGTGACCACCGACATCCGCATCACCACCGACGGCCACGTCGAGGTCATCACCCTCGCCCGCCCCGAGGTGCACAACGCCCTGTCGCACCGCACCTACGCCGAGCTGGAGGACGCCGTCCGCTCGACGACCGCCCGGTGCCTCGTCATCACCGGCGAGGGACGATCGTTCTGCTCGGGTGACGACGTGCGCGAGGTCATGGGCGGCGGTGAGTCCGCGCCCGACACCGGCTCCTCGCCCCGGTTGACGCCGGCGGCCGACGCGCTGCTGCGCACCGATGTGCCGGTCATCGCCGCGGTCAACGGTGCTGCGGTCGGCTGGGGGATGGAGCTGGCGCTCATGGCCGACATCCGCATCGCCTCCGAGCGGGCCCGCTTCGGCGAGCTGTTCGTGCTGCGGGGGCTGTGCACCGACGTGGCCGGCATCACCCGCCTGGCCCAGGCGGTCGGTCGTGAGCACGCAGCCGAGCTGCTCTTCACCGGCGACGTCATCGGGGCCGAGCGCGCCGCATCCATCGGCTTGGTGTCACGGGTGGTCGAAGCCGACGATCTGATGCCCACCGCGCTCGAGCTGGCCGGGCGCATCGCAGCCAACCCCCCGCTGGCGGTGGCCAAGATCAAGGAGGGGATGCGCACCGCCTCGGATCCCGACTGGGACGGCCTCGGGCGCTGGGTGGGCACGGCGCTGGCCGAGCTGTTCGCCACCGAGGACCACCGCGAAGGGGTGCGGTCGTTCCTCGAGCGGCGTGAGCCGGAGTTCCGGGGCCGGTAGGGGCGAGACGCCCGGGCTCGCTGCTCGGGCTACTTGTAGCGGTAGGTCATCCGGGCTCGGCTGAGGTCATAGGGCGACATCTCGATCTGAACCCGATCGCCGGGCAGGACGCGGATGCGGCTGCGGCGCATCTTCCCCGAGATGTGAGCCAGCACCTCGTGGCCGTTCTCGAGCTCGACGCGGAACATGGCGTTGGGCAGCGCTTCCTTGGCGACGCCGTCGAGCACGATCACGTCGTCCTTGGGCTTGGGCATGCAGGGTCTCTCGTCTGGCGATCAGGGAGTTGCTGGGCGCCACCGGCGCTAGCTGAACCTGATGCTAGCCAACGACGTCGCACACTCGGTGGTCCGGTGGCCCCCGGCGCGCCGGCCCTCCGGCGGCCCGGCCCCTGGCGAGCTCGCTGGTGAGCTGGGACCGCCCGGTAGGGTCAGCCGTCGCCGAGGCGCCTCGGCGGTGCGACGGCCGAGGGGAGGTGTCCGATGAGTGGACCGCGACGTCTGACGCAGTTCAGCCACGGCGCTGGTTGAGCGTGCAAGCTCGCCCCCGGCGAGCTGGCGCAGGTCCTGCGCCACCTGACCCCGCCCGATCGACCTGAGCTGCTCGTCGATCTGCGCACCGGCGATGACGCCGCGGTGTGGCGCCTCGACGACCACCGGGCGCTCGTGCTGACCATCGACGTCCTCACCCCCGTCGTCGACGACGCGCGCACGTGGGGCCGGGTCGCGGCGGCCAACGCCGTGTCCGACGTCCACGCCATGGGCGCACGACCCCTCCTGGCGCTCAACTACGCGGCCTGGCCTCGCGACCAGCTGCCCCTCGACGACCTGGCCCAGGTGCTCGCCGGCGGCGCCGAGGTGGCGGCCACCGACGGCTTCGTCATCGCCGGCGGCCACTCCGTCGATGCCACCGAACCGGCGTACGGCCTGGCCGTGCTGGGCGAGGTCGACCCGGCGCGCATGACCACCAACGACGCCCTGGTCGACGGCGACGTCGTGGTGCTGACCAAGCCGCTCGGGGTGGGCATCTTGACCACCGCCATCAAGGCCGGGGCCGCCATCGACCGCCAGGTCGAGGCGGTCGTCGCCTCGATGTCGTCGACCAACCGGGCCGCAGCCGATGCGGCACGACGCCATGGCGTCGCCGCTGCCACCGACGTCACCGGCTTCGGGCTGCTCGGGCACCTCGGCCGCATGGCGCTCGAGTCCTCGGTCGACGTCGAGGTCGACGTCGCCGGCATCCCGTTGCTGCCGGGCGCTCGGGACCACGCCTCGGCCGGGGTCGTCCCCGGTGGCGCCGGGCGCAACCTGTCGTGGGCGAGGGACCGGCTCGACGCCGGCGGTACCGACGACGTCGATGTCACCGTGCTGGCCGATCCGCAGACCTCGGGGGGGCTGCTCCTCGGCGTGGGGCCCGACGGCGCTGCGGCGCTGGTGGACGATCTGGTCTCGTCGGGTCACGTGGCCGCGGTGATCGGACGGTGCGCCTCGGGCACCGGTCGCCTGCTGCTGCGCTGACCGACGGGTCGGCGCCACCGACGGGGCGCGGCTCGGCGTCGGTCCCCTAGCGAGCGCTGCCCCGCCGAGCGGTTGCGCCTTCGAATGCGTGGCGTGGTCCTGACGGTGTCGCTAGCGTTCCCGATGCTCACGGTGCGTGCGCCGTGGCCCACCGGCCGACCCCGGTCGGTGGCCCGCCGGGGGAGGGCGGGACCGTCGAGGAGCCCACGGGCTCCAGGGAGGGAACTGATGGACACGCGATGGATGCGCCTGCTGGGCGCGCTGCTCGCCCTGGCCCTGGTCGGGGCGGCCTGCGGGGACGACGAGGACGCCGACGTCGACGTCGGCGAGGCGGTCGACGAGGTCACCGAGGGCGCCGAGGACGTCGCCGGCGAGGTCGACGACGCGGTCGATGGCGACACCGAGACCGACACCGAGGCCGACAGCTCCGCGACGGCCGGCGGGTCCGGGGACCTCGGGGCCATGGACTTCTCGGGTGAGACGATCACCATCCTCGGACCCGAGACCGGTGAGGAGGCCGAAGGCTTCGAGGCCGGGTTGGCTCCCTTCGAAGAGGCCACCGGCGCCACCGTCGAGTACAACGCGAGCCGTGACGCGACGACCGAGCTGAACCTCGCCATCGAGGCCGGCACTCCGCCCGACGTCGCGGTGATCCCCCAGCCCGGGCGCATCCAGTCCTTCGGGGCGAGCGGCGACGCGGTGGCGATCCCCCAGGAGACCGTCAATGCGGTGGCCGAGAACTTCAACCCGTTCTGGCTGGAGCTGGCCACCGTCGACGGCCAGGTCTACGGCATGCCCAACAAGGCCGACGTGAAGAGCCTGGTCTGGTACAACCCGCAGGTCTTCGACGAGAACGGCTACGAGGTCCCCGAGACCTGGGACGAGCTCGAGGCCCTCAGCGAGCAGATGAAGGGCGACGACATCGCCCCGTGGTGCGTCGGGCTGGTCTCGGGCGACGCCACCGGCTGGCCCTTCACCGACTGGATGGAGGACGTGATGCTGCGCCTCCACGGTCCTGAGGTCTATGACCAGTGGGTCAGCCACGAGATCCCCTTCGACGATCCGCGGGTCGCCGAGGTGGCCGAGTTCGTGACCGACATCTGGTTCGAGGACGGCAACGTCCTGGGTGGGCGTGACGTCATCGCCTCCACCGGCTTCCAGGAGGCGGGCCTCGGCGTGCTGAGCGGCGACTGCGGCATGCACCGCCAGGCCAACTTCTACGCCGCCCAGTTCGTCGACGCCGGCGCCACCATCGGCACCGATGTCGACATCTTCTACCTGCCGACCATCACCGACGAGTTCGGCCAGGTCGTGCTGGGCGCCGGCACCCACCTCGTGCCCTTCAGCGAGGAGCCGGCGGTGATGGCGTTGATCGAGTACATCGGCACCCCCGAGTACGCCAACGCCCGGATCGAGTCGGACCGGGGCGGCTTCTTGTCACCCAACACCGCGCACGACACGTCGCTGTACTCCTCCGACCTCGATCGTGATCTCGCCGAGATCCTGGTGAACGCCGACCCGTTCCGCTTCGACGCCTCGGACCTCATGCCCGGTGAGGTCGGCGCCGGTGAGTGGTGGCGCTCGGGCACCGACTACGTGTCGGGGGCCATCGACCTCGAGACGTTCCTGTCCAACACCGAGAACGCCTGGCCCTAGGCCAGGGCGTCCGGCGACGCTTCGCCCCGGCGTCGGGTTCCCCTGGTGAGCCCGGGCCGGGGCGCCCGGCCGTACCCGGTCGAGTCGCACCGGCACGGCATGTGACCTGCGGCACGCGGTGTGCCAGGATCCGAGCCGGGGGAGCTCGAGAAGCGGAGAGGGGGTCCGGTTGGAGACCTTGGTCCAGACGTCGATCGTGGTGGGGCTGTCGCTGGTGCTGTCAGCGGCGGTCTTCGTCGGCGCCAACCGGCTCATCGACCGCATCAAGACAGGGTGGCCGATCGCCCTCGCTGGACTCGGCGCCCTCCTCGGGGCGGTCCTGGGTGCGGTGCTGCAGCACAACGGGGTGCTGAAGCTGGGCGGGGACGTCCCGCTGTACGCCATCGGCCACGGATGGCTGACGATCCTCGTCGGTGCGGCCATCGGTGCGGCGCTCGGCTACGCCATCGGTTCGGCCCGAGAGCCCTCGCTGGAGCGGCGAACCCGCCTCGAGGAGCGGTGGCGTCCCGTCGCCTTCGTCGGACCGGCGGTCTTCTTCATCGGCATGGGCCTGGTGGTGCCGAGCATTCGCACCATGTTGCTGTCGTTTCGTGAGGGGCGACGGGGCGAGGGCGGGTTCTCGCTCGTGCAGTACCGACAGACCTTCGGCGACGAGAGCTTCTTCAACCTCGACGGTCTGGGCGACATCTTCACCAGCCGTCTCATGGTCGTCGGCGTGTTCGCCGTGGCCTTCGCTGCGGCCGCGGCGTGGCTGAGCACCCGCAAGACCGTCGGCGGCCACGTCACCCGGCGCGCCGAGGGCCTCGACCGGGTGCTGCTCGGCATCGTCGGCGGGCTCGTGGTCCTGGCGGTGATCGGGTTGGTCGAGGCCATCATCCGAGAGCCCAACCGGTCGTGGATCTACGACGAGATCCTCACCCCGCTGGTCTCCAGTCCCATCACGCTGACCGTCAGCCTCTTGGCCCTGGTCGGCCTGGCGGTGGTGTGGGCGGCCAGCCGCAACGCGGGCGGGCACCGCGAGCCGCTCGACTGGGGCGCCCCCATCTCGTCGACGTCGCTGCTGCTGGCGGTCATCCTCGTGCTGTTCGCCGTGTTCTCGACGCTGGAATCGACGCTGTGGAACAACTTGTGGTGGGTGGCGGTGGTGACCGGCATGTCGGTGACCTTCGGGCTGCTGCTCGCCGTGCTGGCCGACCGGTCCCGAGGCGAGAAGACCGCCCGCACGTTGATCTTCTTGCCGATGGCCATCTCGATGGTGGGCGCCGCGGTCATCTGGGACTTCATGTACGAGACGGTGTTGACCGGTGATCAGACGGGGCTCATCAACGCCGTCCTGCAGGGCCTCGGCTTCGAGCCCCGGGGCTTCTTCATCAACTCCAGCATGATCCCGTGGAACAACTTCTGGATCATGTTGATCCTGGTCTGGATCCAGACCGGGTTCGCCATGGTCATCTTGTCCTCGGCGATCAAGGGCGTCCCCGAGGACATGATCGAGGCGGCCCGGGTCGACGGCGCCACCGAGGTCGACGTCTTCTGGCGCATCATCATCCCGTCGATCTCCTCCACGATCATCGTGGTGACCACGACGTTGATCATCACCGTGATGAAGGTGTTCGACCTGGTGAAGGCCACCACCGGCGGGGCCAACCGCACCGACGTGATCGCCAACACCATGTTCAACCAGCTGCGGGACTTCAACTTCAGCCTGGCCAGCGCCCTCGCCGTCATCATCTTCGCGCTCACGGTGCCGGTCATGATCGTCAACATCCGCAGGGCCGCGAGGGAGGTGGCATGACCAGCACCGTCGACGCCCCAGTCCGCGAACCCGGCCTGTTCAGCCCCGAGGGCGTCGAACGCAGCGTCGGCGGCCGCGTCAAGGGCGTGCTCGGCGCCGTGCCCACCTGGTTCCTGTGGGGCGTCGTCGTCGTCTGGACGATCCCGACGATCGGTCTGCTCGTCTCGTCGTTCCGGCCGGTGTCAGAGATCAACCAGAGCGGCTGGTGGTCGGTCATCACCGATCCCCAGTTCACCCTCGAGAACTACGACGAGATCCTGTTCCAGACGTCGGGTGGCAGGGAGTCGATGTGGACCCACCTGCTGAACACCCTGGCGATCGTGCTGCCGGCCACGGTGATCCCGATCGCCATCGCCAGCTTCTCCGCCTATGCCTTCGCCTGGATGGACTTCCGGGGCCGCAACTGGATCTTCGTGACGCTCATCGCCATGTTGGCGCTGCCCAACCAGATGACCTTCGTCCCGTTGCTCGAGCTGTTCAGCGGCGGGGCGGCGTGGACGATCCCGTTCACCGACATCACCCTGAAGCTCTTCCCCGAGCTCGGCATCTCCAACACCCCGGCTGCGGTCTGGCTCACCCACACCGCCTTCGGGTTGCCGCTGGCCATCTACCTGCTGCACAACTACATCTCCCAGCTGCCCCGCGACATCTTCGAGGCGGCCCGCATCGACGGGGCCGACCACTACACGATCTTCTGGCGCCTCGTCCTGCCGCTGTCGTTGCCGGCGCTGGCTGCGTTCGGCATCTTCCAGTTCCTCTGGACCTGGAACGACTTCCTCGTCGCCTCGGTGTTCCTCGACGGCCAGCAGGCCCCGATGACCGTGGCCCTGGTCAACATCGTGGGCGAGCAGGGCCAGGACGCCCACCTGCGGTTCCCCGCAGGGTTCGTGACGATCATCGTGCCGCTCATCGTGTTCTTCGCCCTCCAGAAGCACTTCGTGCGTGGGCTGCTGGCCGGCTCGGTCAAGGGTTGATCTCACCTGCGGCTGGTGCGGCGATCGCCGCCGGCGCTCAGGCCGAAGGATCGTCGAGGACCTCGTCGAGGGTGACCGGGCGGCCGACCTCGATCGAACGGTGCGCGGCCACCCCCACCGCCACCGAGCGGAGGCCCTCGGCGAGCTCGACCCGGGGCGGTGTGCCCCGGCGGAGGGCGTCGAGCAGGTCGAGGTGCTCGAGGTAGGACGAGCCCATGTGGTGGCCCTGGTATCGGACCCGCGCGTCGGCGACCTGTTCGATGCGCACCCCCAGGCGACCGTCGAGGCGCCGACCGAAGCGGTGCTCCATCGACGGGGTGAGGGCCTCGGCCTTGGCCTCGTCGCCGACCACCACGATCTCGCCCTGGTCCCGGGACGCCTCGGCGAACATGCACAGGTCGAGCATCGCCCGGGCGCCGTCGTCGAAGTCGACGATGACGTAGGCGTTGTCGATCATGTCGGGCACCTCGCCGTCGATGACCTCGTCGAGGTGGTTCACGTCCTGGGCCCCCGATGCCATCACCCGGACGGGTCGGGCGCCCACGATCAGGCACATCAGGTCGAAGAAGTGGCAGCACTTCTCGACGAGGGTGCCCCCGGTGTTGCGCGTGAAGCGGTTCCAGTTGCCGACCTTGACCAGGAACGGGAAGCGGTGCTCCCTGATGGCGACCATCCGCACCCGTCCCAGGCGCCCCGAGGTGGCGTCGTCGATCAGGCGGGCGATGGGGGGGATGTAGCGGTACTCGAGGCCCACCCACACGAAGGCTCCGGCGGTGGCCGCCGCATCGGCCACGCGCCGGCAGTCGGCGATGGTGGTGCACAGCGGCTTCTCGACCAGGGCGGGGACGCCGGCGTCGATCACGTCGAGCAGGATCTGGGCGTGGGTCACGTTGGGCGTGGCGATGACGACCACGTCGACGTCGCCGTCGTCGAGCAGGCGGCGGTGGTCGTCGTACTGGCGGACCGCACCGACGGCGTCGATGGCCATGCCCCGCGAGCGCTCGTCGCGGTCGGCCACCGCCGTCACGACGGCGCCGTCGATGGCTCGCAGGTTCTCGATGTGCTCGATGCCCATCATCCCGGTGCCGATGACCCCGTACCGAACGTCGTCCACGTCGCCCGCGCTCCTGTCGCTGCTGCCCCGGGACCGCCGAGACCGGGTCGCGTACCCTACGCCCGGTGCACGCAGCAGGACCGGGACAGACGTTGGTGGACAGCGGCCCTCGACGGCTCGGCGCCGGTGGGATCGAGGCGGGCCCGTTGGCCTTCGGGTGCTGGCGCTTCACGACCCCTGACGTCGAGTCGGCCAGGGCGCTCATCGAGACCGCCCTCGACAACGGCCTCACCCTGATCGACAACGCCGACGTGTACGGCCTGGACTTCGGCGGCTCGGGCTTTGGAGCCAACGAGGAGCTGCTGGGTCAGGTGCTGGCCGCTGACCCGTCGCTGCGTGACCGCATGGTGCTGGCCACCAAGGGCGGCATCATCCCGCCGGTGCCCTATGACGCCGGCCCTGTGGCGTTGCGGAGCGCGTGCGAGGCGTCGCTGCGCCGCCTGGGTGTCGAGGTCATCGACCTCTACCAGATCCACCGCCCCGACCTCTACACGCACCCCGCCGAGGTGGCAGCCACGCTCGCCGCGCTGCGCGACGAGGGCAAGATCCGCGAGGTCGGGGTGTCGAACCACACCCCGACCCAGACCGACGCCCTCGTCGCGCACCTGCCGTTCCCGCTGGCCACCGATCAGCCCGAGCTGTCGGTGCTGAACCTCGGCCCGCTTCGTGACGGCACGCTCGACCGGGCGATGCAGCGGGGCGTGGTGCCCCTGGCGTGGAGCCCCCTCGGCGGTGGGCGGGTCGTGACCGGCGACGGCGTGCGCCCCGAGCTGCTCGAGGTGCTGGACCGGCTCGCCGGGCGCGAGGGCGTCGACCGTGCGGCCATCGCCGTGGCGTTCGTGCTCGCCCACCCGAGCCGCCCGATCTGCATCATCGGCTCCCAGCGGCCCGAACGCCTCGGCGCGGCGTCCGCCGCCCTCGGGGTGCGACTCGACCGCACCGACTGCTACGACCTCGTCCAGGCCGCCGAGGGGGTGCCGTTGCCGTGACCGCCACCGTGTGGCCCGTCGGAGCGGGAGTGGTGCAGCGGCGATGACGGCTGGCAGCCGGCCCGAGATCGCATGGTTCTCGGCGCTGTGCGACGACGACTACGAGCACCTCGGCGTGCCCGAGCCTGCCCTGCGCACGACGTGGGAGCACAGCCGGGGCATCGCGCTGCGGGCCGAGGAGGGCGGCTTCGACAACCTGTTGCTGCCCTCGGGCTACGCGCTCGGCATCGACAACACCGCCTTCGCCGCCGCCATCTCGACGCTGCTGCGGCGCATGCGGGTGCTGCTGGCGGTCCGCTGCGGCGAGCTGGTCGTGCCCCAGCTCGCCCGCCAGATCGCCACCGTCGACCAGATGATGGAGGGCCGACTCACCATCAACGTCATCAGCTCGGACGTGCCCGGTGAGCAGCTGGCCGGTGAGCCTCGCTACCGCCGCACGACCGAGGTCATGCACGTGCTGCGCCAGCTGCTCGACGGTGAACCGGTGGACTTCCACGGCGACTTCGTCGATCTCACCATCGACCCGCCCCGGGTTCGCACCGTGTCGGGCCGGTGCCCGCCGTACTACTTCGGCGGGCTGTCCGAGGCGGCCCAGGAGTGCGCAGCACGGGGCGCCGACGTGTACCTCATGTGGCCCGACACGCTCGACGAGGTCCGATCGACCGTCACTGACATGGGTGCTCGGGCGGCGGCGCACGGGCGTCACCTCCGCTTCGGGTGGCGGTCCCACGTCGTGGTGCGCGAGACCGAGGACGAGGCGCGTACGGCGGCGCGGCGGTTGCTCTCGCGCCTTGACGCCGAGCAGGGCGCAGCCATCCGAGCCCGCAGCCTCGACAGCGCCTCGGCCGGAGTCGCCCGTCAGGCCGAGCTGCGAGAGGGCGCCGACGACGAGGGGTACGCCGAGCGACACCTGTGGACCGGCGTCGGCCGGGCCCGCAGCGGCGCCGGAGCGGCGATCGTCGGCGACCCCGACCAGGTCGCCGCCCACCTACGAGCCCTCGGCGAGGCCGGCGTCGAGGCGTTCATCCTCAGCGGCTACCCCCACGTCACCGAGTGCGACCTGTTCGCCCGTCACGTGCTCACCCAGCTCGACCACGGTCCGCTCGAGGTGACGCCCTCCCCGGTGGCGGTCTGAGGGGTCAGGTCCGAGGGTCAGATCCGCTGCGCCGGGGGGCGGCATCTGCGAACCTTCGACCGGCCAGCACAGGGGGACCCACGATGCGCGACGAAGAACTCGCCCGGCTCGATGCCGTCGCCACGGCGGCGGCCATCGCCTCGGGGGAGGTGTCAGCCGAAGAGGTCATCGAGGCCACCCTCGAGCGGATCGAGGCGATCGATCCGACGCTCAACGCCGTCATCCACCGTGACGACGAGTCCGCCCGCCAACAGGTGCAGCACCTGCGCCCCGACGCGCCCTTCGCCGGGGTGCCGATGCTGGTCAAGGACCTGTTCTCCTCCAGCGCCGGTGACCCGATGCACCTCGGCATCACCGCCCTGCGCGACGCCGGCTACCGGCACCCCACCGATTCCAACATCGTCACCCGGTATCGCGAGGCGGGCTTCGTGCTGTGCGGTCGCACGAACACCCCCGAGCTCGGCCTGGTCGCCACCACCGAGCCGACCGCCCACGGCCCGACCCGCAACCCTTGGGACCCCTCGCGAGGGGCGGGAGGGTCCAGCGGCGGGGCGGCGGCTGCGGTGGCGTCGGGCATGGTCCCGGCCGCCAACGCCTCAGACGGCGGCGGGTCGATCCGCATCCCCGCCGCGGCCTGCGGGCTCGTCGGCCTCAAGCCCTCGCGAGGCCGGGTGTCGATGGGCCCCCTCGCCGACGAGGCGGGGCTGTCCACCCAGCACGTGGTGAGCCGGTCCGTGCGTGAAACCGCAGCCATCCTCGACGTCACCGCCATCGGCTTCCCCGGGGACGCCCTCTGGGCGCCGGCGCCGTCGCGACCGTGGGCCGACGAGGTCGGGGCGCCCACCACCACGCTGCGCGTCGGGCTGATGGCCACCAGCACCCGCACCGAGACCGACGCCCCCTGTGAGGCTGCAGCACGTGCTGCCGCTGCGCTGTTGGAGGACATGGGCCACGACGTGAGCGAGGCCCACCCGGCGGCCCTCGATGACCCCGAGGCGCTGGGCGAGGCCTTCATGGCGGTGTGGTTCGCCAACTGCCGCAACAACCTCACCTGGGTCGAGGGCGTCCTCGGTCGGCCACTCACCGCCGACGACGTCGAGCCGGGCACCTGGTTCATCGCCGCCGCCGCCGACCAGATGACCGCCCCGGCGCTGGCCGCCGCCCAGTCGACGATGGCGTCCTACCGCCGCCTGCTCGCCGGATGGTGGGCCGACGACGGGTTCGACCTGCTGCTCACGCCCACGATGGCGGCGGTGACGCCCGAGCTCGGCCACCTGGCGTCGACCCCCGATGACCCGACCCTGGCCATGCGCCGGTCGGCGCCGTACGCCACGTTCACCTCGCCGTTCAACGTGAGCGGGCAGCCGGCCATCTCGTTGCCGACCGCCACGGATCCCGACGGCCTGCCGGTCGGGATCCAGCTGGTGGCGGCCTACGGCCGCGAGGATCTGCTGCTGCGGGTCGCCTCGGCGATCGAGGAGGCGGTCGGTTGGGACGAGCGCATCCCCCCGGTCCACGCCACCCGTCGCTGAACGGCGCGGCGCCGGTGGGTAGGGTCGCCGGGCGGAGGTGTGGAGTGGACCCGGATCGGGACTCGCTGGTCGAGCGCATCGAGGCCTGGGCGCGCCAGGGGGCTGACGCCGACGAGGTCGCAGCGGTCCTCGCCCAGGAGGCCGGGTCGCGCCCGCCGCTCGAGCGGGCCCGTCGACAGCTGCAGGCCCGGGTGCGTCGCGACACCGATGACCAGGTCGCCCTCAAGGGCATCCGCATGGTGTCCCGGGCGCTGGCGCTGGTGCCCCGGGATGCCCGCTACACCCGCTTCAACGACCGCCCCAGCTTCTTCTAGGGCTGCGGTGGACGTCGTGGGCGCTGACGACTCGGCCTTGCAGGTGAAGAGCCCCCTCCCCCGGGGGCCGAGGTGATCGGGGTTCGCCAGGTCGACGGCCGGGCCGAGGCCGTCGAGGTCGCCGAGCCCGAGCCCGCCGGCGGCGAGGTCGTGGTCGAGGTCACCCACGTCGGCATCTGCGGCAGCGACCTGCACCTCGTCGAGCGCAGGGTGACCCACACCCTCGGCCATGAGATCGCCGGCACCCTGGACGGCCAGGCCGTCGTCGTCGAGCCGGTCGCCCACTGCGGGCGTTGCGATCCGTGCCGGGCCGGGCGCACGTCGCTGTGCCGGGTGGGGACGGCGGACGTGGTCGGCGTGCACCGAGACGGGGGCATGGCCGAGGCCGTGGTGGTCGACGCCTCGGCCGTGCACGACGTCCCGCCCGGGCTGGCGCCGGCGGTGGCCTGCCTGGTCGAGCCGGCGGCGGTGGCCTTGCACGGGGTGCACCGCGCGGAGATCGAGCCGGGCCAGCGGGTGGTGGTGGTCGGCGCCGGGGCGATCGGCTTGTGCGTCGGCGTCCTGGCCCAGATGGCCGGCGCCGAGGTCGAGGTGGTCGTGCGCCACCCCCACCAGGGGGCCGCCGCCGAGCGCCTCGGATTGGCGACGGCACCTCGGCGGGGTGCGGACGTGGTGGTCGAGGCGGCCGGGACGGGTTCGGCGCTGGCCAGCGCCGTCAGCTGGTGCCGACCGGGTGCTCGCCTCGCCGTGGTCGGCACGTACTGGGATCCCGTCGAGCTGCCGGGCCTGGCCCTGCAGCTGAAGGAGATCGACCTGGTCCCGTCGGTGTACTACGGGCACCACCACGGGCGCCACGAGTTCAGCGAGGCGGCCGAGGCGCTGGCGCGGCGTCCCGAGCTCGCCGACGTGTTGATCACCCACCGCCTGCCGCTGGCCGAGGCCGGCCGGGGCTTCGAGATCGCTGCGGACCGGGCCGCGGGTGCGACCAAGGTCATCCTCGAACCAGGGTGAGCTGACGGGCTGGGCGTTCGCAGCACCAGATCGAAGCGGTGACGTTCGCCAGCTACGAGCGGGGGTCACACATCTGCGGCCGGGGTCGACGTTCGGTCACCGCCGGGCGGCGTCGATCTCGGCGGCCAGGTCGCAGTCGAAGGAGAACAGCACGGGCAGGTCGTCAGCTTCGAGGCCGTCGGCGTTGCGCACGAGCAGAACCCGACGGTCGCGCCGGTTGACCATGACCCGGTCGACGTCGGCGTGGGGGATGCGTTCGGTGGGCAGATCCCGCCGCACGGGCACCCAGCACACCGACGTGGTGGTGATGGCGGCCGCGGCGTGGTCGAGGCCCTCGGACGGACCCCGGCCACGCCCGGCGTAGATCCAGCCCGCCCAGCGGATCGGGCCGTCGGCCGAGGCCGTCTCGGCCAGCAGCCGGGTGGTGGCGTCGGCGTCACGGAGCTCGTCGTGGCCGGGTGGGTGCTCACCGAGGGGCAGGCGGCGGGCGATCCGGCGCAGGTGGTCGAGCGCGCCCACCGCCTGAGGGTGTCACGCCCGAGCACCCGCCACGCTCGCCAGGGGCGGTTCCACTCTCGCCGCACCGCCGCACCGCCGCACCGCCGCACCGCCGCACCGCCGCACCGCCGCACCGCACCCGCACCGCCGCACCGCCGCACCGCTCACGCCCCGGTGTCGCTGCGCCCGTCGTTCGTGCCGGCGGTGTCGGCGGTGGCAAGGTCGACGGTGAGCTCGAGCTCGTCGGCTCCGCGAACGATGGCGATCTCGATCCGGTCGACGGCGGCATCGAGGGCGCCGAACAGCGCATCGACGTCGACGAGGGCGACGTCCCCGGCCCGCGCGAGCAGATCGCCCTCGGTGACGCCGGCAGCGACAGCGGGGCCGTCGGCCTCGACGCCGCGCACCAGCAGGCCCTCACGCGGCTCGAGCCCGACCGAACGACGCAGGCGGGCGGCGACATCTGCCGGGGCGAGCGACACACCGAGGCGGGGGCGGGTCACGTCGGCGCCCGCCGAGAGGCGCTCCAGGCGCCGGCGGAACCGCTCGTCCACCGTCTGGGCGAGGTGCAGCCCGCCGCGAAGGCGGTGGGTGGAGATGCCGACGACCCGGCCGTCGAGATCGACGAGCGGGCCACCCGAGCCGCCCCGGCGCACCGCAGCGGTGTGTTCGAGGGCGCCGGTGATCCGTCGGCCGCGCGGGCCCCGGAACGTCTGGCGGACCGCCGAGACGTGACCGAGCGCGAGGCGGGGCCCGACACCGGGCTCGACCCCTGCGGCGGCGACGGCCTTGCCGACGCCGACCGCTGACCCGTCACCCCAGGTCGGGGTGGGGCGTCCGCCGGTGTCGGCGTCGAGGATGACGAGGTCGCCGTCCAGGTCGACGGCGCGCACCTCGGCGTCGACGGTGACGCCGTCGGCGTAGGTGACGGTGGTGGTGCGGGCGCGCAGGTGGTGCGAGGTCGTGAGGACGGCTCCGTCGGCGACGACCAGGGCGGTGCCCCGGCGGTCACGCCCGATGCGGGCGACGGAAGGGGTGATGCGCTCGGCGACCTCGGCGAGCGCGTGCTCGGTGTCATGGAGCATGGAAGCGGTCATGAGGGTCCTCGTGGTGTTGGCGTGCCGCTAGAACCGTAGCGACTTCTCAGTTGCAAGCAACCTTCCAACGGCCTCGTTGTGAGGGCATGGTCGGCCGGCGAGACTGAGGACGTGCCCGACCCCCTCGTCGCTGCGATCGCCGAGGCCACCGACGTGGTGGGCGACCGGTGGTCCCTGCCCCTCGTGGTGGCGCTGCGTGATGGGCCCCGGCGCTACTCCCAGCTGGCCGACGACGTGCCCGGCGTGGCCACCAACGTGCTGGCCACGCGCCTCGGCCAGCTCGAGCGCGCCGGCATCGTGGTCAGCCGCCCGTACCAGTTGCGGCCGTTGCGCCAGGCCTACGAGCTGACCGAGCGAGGTGTCGAGCTGGCAGCGGCCGCCGGGGCGCTGGCGGAGTGGGCGGTGCCCGGTGCGGTGTCCCACGCCGCCTGCGGGTCGCCGCTCGAGACGAGCTGGTGGTGCTCGCGCTGTGAGGTGGCGGTGGCTGATCCCGACGAGGGCGTCGTGCGGGCGTGACGGCCGAAGCCGGTCGGCTCGACCGGTTGGGATGGGACGCCGCCTGGGCGGCCGTGGCTGCCCGGGTGGTCGACGTCGCCGGGCCCGCAGCCCAAGAGTGGTCACCAGCCCGGGTGCGCACCGAGCACCGTGGCTACCTCGGCCTGGGAGGGACGCACGAGGAGCTGCTGGCCACCGTGTCGGGCCGGCTGCTGCATCGGGCCGTCGACGCCCGTGACCTCCCCGCGGTGGGCGACTGGGTGCTGCACGGGCCCCCCGACGACGAGGGATCGGTGCGCGCCGAGCACGTGCTGGCCCGCCGCAGCGCCGTGGTCCGACGTGCTGCGGGGCGCGACGCCGAACCCCAGGTGGTGGCGGCCAACGTCGACCGGGTGCTGATCGTGTCGTCGGTCGGACGAGATCTCAACCCCCGCCGCATCGAGCGGTACCTGGCCGTCGTGGCCGCATCGGGTGCGGTCGCCGAGGTGGTCCTCACCAAGATCGACGGCGGCGACGACCGAGCGGATGCGGTCGCCCAGGTGCGGACGGTGGCGCCAGAGGTGGCGGTGCACCTCGTCTCCAACGTCACGGGGGAGGGTGTGGACGCCCTGGCAGCCACGCTGCGTCCCGGTGAGACGATCGCCCTGCTCGGCACCTCGGGGGTCGGCAAGTCGAGCCTGGTGAACGCCCTCAGCGGTGGCACCTCCCAAGACGTCGGCGCCGTGCGCCCCGACGGCCGGGGCCGGCACACCACCGTGCGGCGCGAGCTCGTCGAGCTCAGCGCCGGCGCGGTGCTGCTCGACACGCCTGGCATGCGTGAGCTGCAGCTGTGGCACGCCGACGCCCTCGACGCGGCCTTCGCCGAGATCGTCGAGCTGGCCGGGGGCTGCCGCTTCGTCGATTGCCGTCACGACACCGAACCGGGTTGCGCGGTCTCGGGCGCAGTCGAGGATGGCCAGCTCTCGGCGGGACGGCTGGCGAGCTACCGCCGCCTCGGCGCCGAGCTGGACGAGCTGGACGAGCAGCGCGAGCAGCGACGCCGCCGACGACGCAGCTGAGCGCCGATCCCGGCCCGTCGCTACCGGCCGACGAAGCGGGGCGGGCGCTTGTCGAGGAACGCTCGCACCCCCTCGGCGAAGTCGTCGCTGTCGAAGCACGCCTCGATCGCCCGCCGCACGCCGTCGGGGTCGTGCTCGGTCTCGGGGCGCGCCAGATCGGCGACGGCGACCTTGACCGCGGTGAGCGTGAGCGGGGCGTTGGCGGCGATGGTGGCGGCCATGGCGGCGACGTGGTCGTCCAGGCTCGCCTTGTCGACCACCTCATCGACGAGGCCGACGTGGTGGGCCTGGGCGGCGTCGATGCGAGCGCCGGTGAACAGCAGCGACTTGGTGGCCGACGGCCCGATCAGGGCTACCAGCGTCGCAACCCCCGGTGCGTTGTAGCCCACCCCGAGGCGGGCGGCGGGGACGGCGAAGGTGGCGTCGTCGGCGGCGATGCGCAGGTCGGCGGCGAGGGCGAGGGCCAGGCCGCCCCCGAGGCAGAACCCGTGCACTGCGGCGATGACGGGACACGACAGCGCGGCCAGCGCCCCGGTGGCGCGAGCGACGAGTGCGTCGTAGCGCCGGTTCTGCTCGGCGGAGGCTCTGGTGGTGCTGAACTCGCTGATGTCAGCGCCAGCGGCGAAGGCCACGTCGCCGGCGCCGCGGACCACCACGACCCGGACGGCGCCGTCGGCTCGGACACCGGCGACCACCTCGGGCACCGCCTGCCACATGTCGACGGTGAGGGCGTTGCGTCGCTCGTGGTGGTCGAACACGACGGTGGCCACGGCCCCGTCGACGTCGGCATGCACCTCCCCTGGCATGGGCGATGACCGTAGCGGGCGACCTGGCAGCGCCTGGGTTGCGCCGACCGGGGGTGCCGCGGTCGGCCAGGACGCCAGCGCTAGCGTCGCCGAGCGGTGCGGCGGCACAGGATCGCCGACCAGCACCCGCCGGGCCGCCCGATCTTCCTGCCCCACCACCCCCCGAGAAGTGGAGACCGTGTGATCCGACGTGCCCTGTTCGCCGTCCTGGCCGTGTCCGCCCTGGCGGCGACGGGGTGTGGCGGTGATGCTGACGAGGTCGCCGAGGTGAGCGCCCCGATCGACGCCACCGACGACACCCGAGCGTCATCGGACGTGGCGAGCGACGGCGAGGCGCCCGACGGCGAGGCGCCCGAAGGCGAGGCCGGGGCCGCCCCCACCACGGTGGGGCCAGCGGGGCCGGTGGCGCCGCTCACCGGACTGCCCGGCGAGGTCGACCGGCCTGCTCTGGCGGTCAAGATCGACAACGACCCGCGCTCTCAGCCCCAGTCCGGTGTGAACCAGGCCGACGTGGTGCTCGAGGAACAGGTCGAGGGTGGCCTCAGCCGCTTGGTGGCGATCTTCCACAGCGATGACGCCGACCCGGTCGGCCCGGTCCGCTCGGCGCGCACCTCAGACGTCGCGCTGCTCGCCAACCTGGGCGGTGTCTACTTCGCCAACAGCGGCGGCAACGACGGCACGCTGGCCGCCGTGCGGTCGAGCCCGCACCTGTTCAGCGTCAGCCAGAAGGCCCAGCCCGCCAGCTACTACCGCAACACCTCGCGCCGGCCGCCCTACAACCTGATGACCAACACCGAGGCCTTGCGCCAGAACGCCCCCGCCGTGGATGGCCGCCCGCCCCAGCTGTTCACCTACCGCCCCGCCGAAGAGGGTCCCGGGCCCGAGGCGACGCCGGCCACCTCGGCCACGATCGCGTTCGGGCAGAGCACCACGGTGCGCTACGACTGGGACGATGCCGTCGGCGGGTGGGCCCGCACGATGTACGGCCAGCCCCACGTCGACGCCGAGGGAGCCAGGGTGGCACCGACGAACGTGGTGATCCTCGAGACGGCGTACGCACCGAGCCCCGCCGATGCCAGTTCTCCCGAGGCGCAGCCGACCGGGACGGGCACCGCGTGGGTGCTCAGCGAGGGCACGGTCACCGAGGGCACGTGGAGTCGGCCGACCCTCGCTGACCCCGCCGCGCTGACCTCGTCGTCGGGCGAGCCGATCACCCTGGTGCCCGGCACGACCTGGGTGGCCTACCCGCCCGCCGGCGGCGTCACCATCAGCTGAGCGCCCGGGGCGGCCTCGGGCTCACGGGCGACGAGGCCCAACAGCACCGCAGCGACCCCGGCGGAGGCCGCGATCATGAGGAAGGGCACGGTGTAGCTGTCGAGGGAGTCCTTGACCAGACCCACCGCCGTCGGGCCGACGACCAGGCCCAGGGTGGTGACGGCGTTGGCCCTGGCGTAGATGCGCGGGTAGTCCAGCACCCCGAAGGTGGCCGACAGCAGCAGCGGCTGGAGCATCAACAGGTTGCCGACGCTGAGGCCGAACACGACGGCGGCCACCAGCAGACCGACCCGGCTGTCGAGCACGCTCAACAGCGCCAGGCCGACGCCCTGCACGACGCACATGGCGACGGTGAAGCGGCGCAGGTCGATGCGGTGCGCGATCGCGCCGCCGGCGAGGCGGGCGGTGATGCTCGAGGCGGCGATGACCGACATGACCAACGCCGCGGTCGAGGAGTCGATGCGTCCGTCGACGAGGTTGAAGGTGTGGACCATCCCTCCGACCTGTGAGCCCATGATCAGCACGTAGGCGACGGCGAGTACCACGAAGTACCGGGTGGCCACGGCGTCGGCGAGCGACCAGCCCCCGGCGGGCACCTCGACCCCGTCGTCGTCGAGCTCGGGTGCGACGCCGTCGGGGTGCTGGCCGACCGAGGCGGGGTCGGGCCGGATGAGCGTCAGCGTGACCACCACGACGCCGACCAGCCAGGCGGCGGCCAACCACGGGGCGGCCCCGTCGAGCCCGCCGCGATCGATGAGCGCCTCGGACACCGGGGTGAACACGATGCCGCCCACCGACAGCCCCGTCGAGGCGACCGACATCGCCACCGCCCGACGCCGGTGGAACCATCGGGTGACGATCGAGTAGCAGGGCACCAGACCCGTGAAGGCGAAGCCGATCGCCAGCAAGGCGTACACGGCGTAGACCTGCCAGAGGGCGTCGACCCGACCGAGCAGCGCCAGGGCCCCTGACCCGGCGACCGCCCCCACCAGCAGCAGGCCCCGGGGGTCGCGGCGAGAGATGTAGGCCCCGATGGGGATGCCGAGCGCACCCGAGAGGGCGAACACGACGGCGGTCGCCGCGCTGAGCGGCCCTTCGCCGTAGCCGTGCTCGTCGTTGAGCACCGTGAGGTACAGCCCGAGGTTGTAGAAGCCGAGACCCGACGAGATCGCCAGCGAGACGAACACCCCGGCCACGACCCGCCATCCCGAGAACGGCTCGGACCTCGCTGTCTGGTCCAACCGGCCGCCCTGGCGCCGCCGGCGGGGGGCCCGCGGCCGGTGGGGCTCGGGGGCCCGGGGCCGCGGCGGGGCGGTCACGAGGTCACCCACGGCGGTTCACGGCGCTGCCGGAAGGCGGCGATGCCCGCCGTGGCCTCCTCGCCGGCGAACAAAGCCGCAGATCGCTCGGCGGTCCAGGCGAAGGCCTCGTCGCGGGCCATCGACGGGACCCTCGCGATCAGCTCCTTGGTCGCAGCCATCGCCCCGGGGGCGCCCCGGCGCAGCTCGTCGATCACGCCCTCGACGGTGGCGTCGAGCTGGCCGGCGGGGACCGCCCGGGTGAGCAGGCCCACCTCGACGGCGCGGGCGGCGGGCAGGCGACGGCCGGTGAGGAACAGCTCGGCGGCATCCGCGCGCGACAGCTTGGGCAGGCACACCACCGAGATGACCGCCGGAGCGACGCCGATGCGCACCTCGGTGAAGCCGACGATCGCGTCCTCGACGATGACGCTGAGATCACAGGCGGCGGCCAGACCGACCCCGCCGCCCGTGCAGTGACCGGCGATGCGGCCGACGACGGGCTTGGGTCCGTCGAGCACGAGGCGGAACACGTCGGTGAAGTCGCGACCGTTGCCGCCCGCGGTCCCAGGTCCCGGCCGCTCGGCGCTGAGGTCGGCGCCGGCGCAGAACGTGGTGCCGGTGTTGGTGAGCACCACGACCCGCACGGCATCGTCGGACATGGCGGTGCCGAGGTGGTCACAGAGCCGACCGACGAGCTCGGCGGACAGGGCGTTGCGGTTCTCGGGGCGGTCCAGGGTGATGGTGGCGACGTCGCCGGAGATCTCGAGCCGGACCGGCTCGCCGCCGCCGCCGCTGCCGTCGCCGGGGTTGCCGGCGCTCATGCGAGGGACGCCATCAGGTCGAAGAGGGCCACGACGTCGGTGCGGGGCCGGTCGGGTTCGAGCTCGTCGTACACGCCGTCGACGTTGACGGCGAGGCGCTCGGCGTCGATCCACCCGGCGAACTCGCCGAGAGCGATGTCGCGGGCCGCCTCGATCGCGTCCATCCCTGCTGCGTGACGGGCCCGGGCCTCGGTGTCGACGAAGCGGAGGTAGTCCTGCACCCGTCGGATGCCGGCCACGTCGGTGAGGGGTCCGTGCCCGGGCACCACCACCTCGGGTGAGAGCGCCACGAGCCGGTCACAGGCGTCGATCCAGTTGCCGATGGGGCCCGCCCACATCAACGGGGTGCCGTCGATGAACAGCAGGTCGCCGGTGAACAGCGTCGAGGTCGAGGGCACCCAGGCGACGCAGTCCCCGGCGGTGTGGGCGGGGCCGAGCTCGATCAGCTCGACGGCGGTGCCGGCGACGTCGACGGTGAGGGCGCCGTCGAAGGTGGTGGTGGGCGCGGTGAGGGTGATGCCCTCGAAGGTGAAGGGCGCAAAGATCTCCGCGGCGTAGGTGCCCCCGTCACCGAGCTGTCCTGCGGCGCCGGCGCGCACCATGGCGGCGAGCATCTCGGGCGGGGTGCGGGGCATCTCCTCAGCGCAGGCCGCCGTGGCGATGATGTCGGCGCCGGCGACCAGCTCGTTGCCGTAGCAGTGGTCGCCGTTGGCGTGGGTGTTGACCAACGTGGCGATGGGCGCGGGGCGGGTGAGGGGGGCGAAGCCGTCGAGCATGTCGGCGGTGAGCCGCAGGTCGAACAGGGTGTCGACCAGCATCGAGCAGCCGTCGCCGACGACGAGGCCGGCGTTGCTCCAGCCCCACCCGCCGTCGGGCTGCAGCCAGGCGTGGCACCCGCCGCCGAGGTCGACCCGTCCGTGCTCGTAGCCCCCCATCGCCACGCCTCCCCGGCCCCGGCACCGACCACGGGGACCCTAGCGTCGCGGCCGTGTCGACGATCACGGTCCCCGAGGTGCCCGTCACGCCCGGCCTCGGGGTCGACGCACCCCCCGACACGATCGTCGTCGAGGTCGAGGCGCCGCCCGACACGATCCCCGTCGTCGACACCCCGACCTTCGAGGCCTGTGGGGCTGATCCCGGGTACGTGTGCGAACGGGTCGAGGAGTGGACGGGCAACGAGCTGCTCGCCGACACCGCTCAGCTCCTCGTCGGCCAGCTGCTGCCCGTGCTGCTCATCCTGGCCGGGGCAATGTTGGCCAACCGGCTGATCGGCCGGGTCATCCAGACGATGGTCGCCAGGCTCACCACCGACATCCGCGACCGGGCCGACGCAGCGCGGGCGTCGGTCGACACCGCCGAGCTGCCGGAGCTGAAGGCTCGGGCCATCCGCGAGCTCGAAGCCGAGAAGCTCGCCGAGATCCGGGCTGCGCAGCGGGCCGAGACGCTCGGCACGGTGCTGCGCTCGATCATGACGATCGTCATCGGGGCGGTGGCGGTGGTGATGGTCATCGGCGAGTTCGGGGTCAGCATCGGACCACTGCTCGCCGGCGCCGGCATCATCGGCGTCGCCCTCGGCTTCGGGGCGCAGTCGCTGGTCAAGGACTTCCTCACCGGCATGTTCATGCTCGCCGAGGACCAGTACGCCGTCGGCGACGTCGTCGACCTCGGTGAGGCCGTCGGAGCGGTCGAGGAGGTGCAGCTGCGCATCACCAAGGTGCGGGCCCTGGACGGCACGCTGTGGTTCGTGCCCAACGGCGAGATCCACCGGGTCGCCAACAAGACCAAGCTGTGGTCGAGGGTCGTGCTCGACGTGGCGGTCGCCTATGACACCGACCTCGACCGGGCCGGTGAGGTCATCCTCGACACGGCCAGGGAGGTGTGGCGCACCGACCCACGGATCCACGAGGAGCCCGAGCTGTGGGGCGTCGAGACCTTCGGGGCCGACTCGATCGCCATCCGGGTGGCGCTGCGCGTCGACGCCGGCCAGCAGTGGGCGATCGCCCGCGAGGTCCGCAAGCTCCTCAAGGCCGCCCTCGATGCGGCCGGCATCGTCATCCCCTTCCCCCAGCGGGTGGTGTGGATGCGCACCGAGGGCGACGGCCCCCGACCCGTCGACGGCGTCGACCCCGTCGCAGGTGCGATCTCAGCGAGCGCTGCGGCCGACTCGCCGTGACACCGGCGGTCGGCCGTGACGGGCGGGTGGCCCGCTCGGTGCGCATGCGGGTGGGGGCGGTGGCCGTGGTGTTCGCGGTGAACGGGGCCCTCTACGGTTCGCTCGCCCCTCGACTGCCCGACGTCGCCGACCGCCTCGGCATCGGACCCGGCGGCCTCGGGCTGTTGCTCCTCACCTTCTCGATCGGCGGCGTCGCCGGCTCGGTCGCCGCCGGCCCGCTCCTGCATCGCCGGCCGGTGCCGGGTCTGCTGCGGGTCAGCGTCACCGCCGGGGCGGTCGCCCTCACCGCGGTCGTGGCCGCCGAACGGGTGGGGGTGGCCGCCGTCTCGTTCCTGGTGGCAGGGATGGCTGACGGACTGATGGACGTCACCGTCAACGGCGCCGGGGTGGCGGTGCAGCGCCAGGCCGGCCGTTCGGTGATGCAGCGCCTGCACGCGGCGTGGAGCATGGGGTTCCTGACCGCCGCCGGCGTGGCCTCGGCAGCCGCCGGCGTGGGGGTGGGGGCCGGCGTGCAGGTCCCGCTGGCGCTCGGTGCGGCCACGGTGCTGGCGTGGTCAGCAGCCGGCCGGCTCGACGTCGACGCCGCACCCGCACCCGCTGCCCCGCCGGCCTCGATCGCCCCCGGTCAGGCTCGCCGCTGGCCGTCGGCAGCGTCCGGTCCAGACGGGCTCGCCACGCCCGCCGTGGCACCGGTCCGGGCGTCGTCGCGTCGGTCGAGGCGAGTGCGGTGGCGCCATGTGACGGGGTCGGTGGTGCTGCTCGGCGCCATGGCCGCGCTGGGAGCCATCGCCGAGGGCACCTCGGCGGACTGGAGCGCGCTGTACCTCTCCGACGAGCTCGGAGCTGGCCCCGGGGTCGCTGGGTTGGGCGTGGTCGCCGCCATGGTCGGCATGGTGCTGGCCCGTCTCGCCGGGGACCGCATCGTCGACCGCCTCGGGCCGGCTCGTGCCCTGCAGGGCGCAGCGGCGGTGGCCGCGACCGGCTCGGTGCTCGGCTGGTCGGTCGGGGGCGTGGCGGGGGCGGTCGCCGGCTTCGCCTGCCTCGGTGCCGGATCGTCGCTCGTGTACCCGGTGCTGTTCACCGCAGCGGGCGACAGCTCGGGGCTGCGGCCCGCCACCGCCATGTCGATGGTCAGCACCATCGGCCGGGCCGGCTTCCTCACCGGACCCGTCGCCATCGGTCTGCTCGCCGACGCGACGTCGCTGCGCCTGGCCATCCACATCGGCCCGTTCGCCGCTGTGCTCGTCGCCGTCGCCTCCCTGGCCATGCCGGCGCCGCCCAGGGGGGTGCGCCCGGTGGACCGGTCCTCACCCGGTGGCCCGTCGCGGTCGTCGAGTCCGTCGCGCCCGGCGCCACCGGCTTCGAGCGCCAGCACCTGACCAGCGCGACGCCGGCCCATTGGTCGCCGTCAGGCCGGTCGTTCGGCCAGCTCGACGTCGACGTCCAGCGCCTCGCCCGCCTCGGTGCGCAGGTCGAGCACCTTGCCCGCCTCCACCACGTCGCCTCGAGCGGCGGCCAACAGGGCCAGGCGCCCCTCGGTGTCGGTGACCGTCGCCCGTGACACCTCGGTGCGCAGCGACGTCTTGGCCTCGGTCTTGGCCCGGCGCAGCTCGCCCAGCACGGCGGCGGCCACCGCCAGCACCTCGGGATCCGCGCCGTCGGGGTGGGCCAGCTCGTCGGTGCTCGGCCAGCCTGCACGGTGCACCGAGCCCTCCTGCCACCACGACCAGGTCTCCTCGGTGACGAACGGCAGGTGGGGGGCGAGCAGGCGCTGGAACACCGACAGGGCGGTCGCCAGGGTCACGTGGGCCGATCGGGTGGCGGGCGCAGACGCGTCGCCGTAGGCCCGGCCCTTGACGAGCTCGACGTAGTCGTCGGTGAAGCGCCAGAACAGCGACTCGGTGCGCTCGAGCGCTCGGGCGTAGTCGAAAGCCTCGAACCCGGCGGTGGCCGCCTCGACCACGGCGTGCAGCTCGGCGAGCAGGGCGGCGTCGAGCGCTTCGGTCGCCGGCTCGCCGACGAGGGCCGCGGCACGATCCTCGCCGGCCATGGTCAACACGAAGCGTGAGGCGTTCAACAGCTTGGTGGCCAGGCGGCGGCCGACCTTCATCACCTTCTCGTCAAAGGCGGTGTCGACCCCCGGCCGGCCGCTGGCCGCCCAGTACCGCACGGCGTCAGAGCCGTACTGCTCCAACAGGCCCATCGGCGTGACGACGTTGCCCTTGGACTTTGACATCTTCTTGCGGTCGGGGTCGAGGATCCACCCGGAGATCGTGGCGTTGGCGAACGGGAGCGAGCCGAACTCGGCGTCGGCGCGCACCACGGTGGAGAACAACCACGTGCGGATGATCTCGTGGCTCTGGGGTCGCACCGTCATCGGGAAGACCTGGGCGAACAGCTCGGGATCGTCCTCCCACCGTCCGGCGATCTCGGGGGTGAGCGACGACGTGGCCCACGTGTCCATCACGTCGGGGTCTGCGATGAACCCGCCGGGCTGGTTGCGCTGGTCCTCCGCGAAGCCGTCGGGGGCGTCGGTCGTCGGGTCGATCGGCAACCGGTCCTCGTCGGGGACCAGGGGACGGTCGTGGTCGATGCGGCCGTCGGCGTCGATCGGGTACCACACCGGGAAGGGCACCCCGAAGAACCGCTGCCGGCTGATCAGCCAGTCGCCGTTGAGGCCCCCCACCCAGCTCTCGTACCGGTTGGCCATGTGTGCCGGCCACCAGGTCAGCTCGTGGCCCCGGGCCAGCAGGCGCTGGCGCAGTTCGGTGTCACGGCCGCCGTTGCGCAGGTACCACTGCCGGCTCGTCACGATCTCGAGGGGGCGGTCGCCCCGCTCGTAGAACTTCACCGGATGGGTGATCTGGCGAGGCTCGCCCCGCAGCGCCCCGGCCTCGTCGAGCAGCTCGACGATGCGACGTCGAGCCTGGTTGACGTAGGTGCCGGCCAGCTCGTCATAGGCGCGCTGGGCCCCGGCGACGTCGCGACTGGCCCAGGCCGCCTCGCCCCAGGTGACCGACTGGTACCGGCCGTCACGCCCGAGCACCACCTTGAGGTCGAGGTCGAGCTCGCGCCACCACGTCACGTCGGTGGTGTCGCCGAACGTGCAGATCATGGCGATGCCGGTGCCCTTGTCGGGGTCGGCGAGCTCGTGGGCGCGCACCTCGACCTCGGCGCCGAACAGGGGGGTCGATACCCGTTGGCCGAACAGCGGGCGGTAGCGATCGTCGTCGGGATGGGCGACCAGGGCCACGCAGGCGGGCAGCAGCTCGGGCCGGGTCGTGTCGATCTCGATCTGGCGCGCGCGGCGCTGACCGGGGCCGCGCTCGTCGCCGGTGGAGGAGCCGCCGTCGCGGTGGTCGGCGTCGGCGTCGACGACGTCGGCGTCGATGAGGTCGGCGTCGACGACGTCGGCGTCGATGAGGTCGGCGTCGATGAGGTCGGCGTCGATGAGGTCGAAGGCGATGCGGTGGTAGGCGCCGGGACGCTCGCGGTCTTCGATCTCGGCCTGGGCGACGGCGGTGCGGAAGCCGACGTCCCAGATCGTGGGCGCCTCGGCCGAGTACGCCGTGCCCCGCGCCAGGTCGCGCAGGAACATCCGCTGAGACGCCCGTCGAGCCCGCTCGCCGACGGTGGTGTAGAGGTGCCGCCAGTCGACGCTCAGCCCGATGCGACGGAACACCTCCTCGAAGGCGCGCTCGTCCAGATCGGTGAGCTGCAGGCACAGGTCGACGAAGTTGGGCCGGCTCACCGCCCGGGGCGGGTCGAAGGGCTCCTCGGGGGCGACGAGGTCGGGGTCGTGGGGCAGGGACGGGTCACAGGTGACGCCGTAGTAGGTCTGCACCCGCCGTTCGGTGGGCAGGCCGTTGTCGTCCCAGCCCATCGGGTAGAAGACCTGACGGCCCCGCATCCGGTGGTAGCGGGCGACGACGTCGGTGTGGGTGTAGCTGAAGATGTGCCCGACGTGCAGCGACCCGCTGACCGTCGGCGGCGGCGTGTCGATCGACCAGACCCCGGCACCGGCGGCGGCGTCGGGGTCATAGCAGTAGGTGCCGTCGGCTTCCCACCGTGGCGCCCAGCGTTCCTCGAGGCCATCGGGGGTCGGCTTGTCGGGGATGCGCGACACGGCCGCTCAACGTACCGGCTGGTGACGCGCGGCCCGCCGGTGCTCCTGACGGCCCGGCCCGATGGTCGACCGGCCCGCTGAGGGTGAAGACGGTCCAGGTCCCGTGGACGGGGGAGCCGGGTCCTGTGGCCGGTGGTCGGTGGGTCAGTCCCGGCAGCGGTCGACGATCGGCAGCTCGGTCGTCACCAGGTAGGCGGTCGCCGCCTCGCGCACACATCGCGAGGTGAACAGGGCGGTGTGCACCGTGCCCTCGTAGGTGAGCAGCTGGGCGCTGGTGAGATCGTCGGCCAGCTCGACCGCCCAGGCGTAGGGCGTGGCCGGGTCACCGGTCGTGCCGACCACGAGCAGCGGCGGGGCGCCGGCGCCGGTGACCGGCGCGATGGGCTCGACCGCATCGGGCCAGGCGTGGCACCCGACCCCCACCTCGGGGGCGACGAAGGCGAACGCGTCGAGCACCCCGGCGGCCCGGTCGGCCACGGCACCCACCTCGGCTGCGGAGGGCCGGTCCGCATCGTCGGCACAGGTGATGGCCACGAACGCCTCGAGGGCATCGGTGTAGGTGCCGTCGGGTCGACGCTGCAGGTAGGCGTCGGCGAGCTGCTGGAGGACCGCCCCGTCGCCGTCCTCGGCGGCCAGCTCGAGGCCAGCGGCCAGTGACGGCCAGGATTGGGGGTCGTACAGCGCGGCGAGGACGGCGACGTAGAGCTCGTCTCGGCTGAGGCGCCGGGGCGCGCCGTCGGCCCCCTCACCTGCGGGCAGCGCTCCGGCGCGCAGGCGAGCGTCGACCTCGTCGAGCACCTCGGCGGCCTCGCCCGTGGCGAAGGCACATCGCTGCGTCGCCCCGCACCCGGCGTCGAAGGCGTCGAAGGCCACCTCGAAGGCGGCGTACTGGGTGAGCACGTCATCGGGCTCGGCCCGCATCCGGTCGGCGCCGTCGAGGACCATGGCTCGCACCCGGTCGCCGAACAGCTCGGCGTAGACGGCCCCGATCTTGGTGCCGTAGCTGAACCCGAGGTAGGTGAGGTCGTCCTCGCCGAGCGCTTGGCGCAACAGGTCGAGATCGCGAGCGGTGCTGACCGTGCCGACCCGCACGAGCAGCTCGGGGTCCACGGCCTCGACGCAGTCGGCGGCGTCGGCTGCGGCGAGGGCCAGGGCGCGGGGGACCCGCACGCCGGGGTCATCTGATGCGAGCAACGGGTCGTGGACGTCGTCGTCGAGCACCCATCCGCAGTCCACCGGAGCGCTGCGCCCGACGCCTCGGGGATCGAAGGCGACCAGGTCGAAGCGCTCGGCGAGCTCGGAGGGGGCAGCGATGACGAAGGTGCGGAGGTAGTCGATGGCCGAGATGCCGGGGCCACCCGGGTTGACCACGAGGCTGCCGATGGCGTCGTCGCCGCGGGCGGGCGCCCTGGCCACGGCGAGGTCGATGGTGGGTCCTTCGGCCTGACCGTGGATGACCGGTACCCGCAACGTGGCGCACTCGAGACCGTCACAGCCGTCCCATTCGAGCTGCTCGACGAGCGGTGCAGCGTCGACCCCGGCGGGTGTGGCCGGATCGCCGGGTTCAGCCGACGGGGACGTGGTGGGCTGGCGCGTGTCGGTGTCGGCCTCGGCGTCGGCGTCGGCGTCGGCGTCGGCGCGACGGCCCGGGTCGGTGTCGGTGCCAGTGCCGGTGCCGGTCTCGGTGGCGACGGCGTCAGGCCCGGCGCTGCGCCCCTCGTCGTCGTCCGAGCACCCCGCCAGGGCCAGGGCGCTCGCCACGACGGCGACGGCCACGGCCACGACCCGACCCAGGAGCGCCCGATCCGCCTTCGAGGTGGGGCGGGGGAGCGCGGCGCCGTCGTCGACCATCACGCGGGGCCCTTCGTCACCGGTCCAGGTCCGGCGGGGCGGGGCGCCGGTGCACACGCCCTCGACGGTACGTGGGTCCCTCGCCGTCGCAGCGGCGGTGACCGACGACGCTGCGGCCGTTGATGCGGACTTGACGTCGATCCGGGCACCCTGGGGGCATGACGACGTGGCGCGATCTGCCCTCAGCCCCGCCCTACGGATCGTGGGACCCCCCGGCGCCCAGCGCGCGCCCCGTCACCCCGCCGGGGTGGCACGTGCCGACACCACCCCCGGCCGACGACCGTGCCGCCCCGGTGGCCCCTGTCGGCCGGCCACCCGAGCGCCGGTCCGGCCTCGCCCGCCTCGCCGCCGTCGTGGGCGCTTCGCTCGTGGTGGCGGCCTCGGTGCTGGGCGGATGGGTCGCCGGGTCGATCGCCGGGGAGGACCAGGCCACCGACGCCCTCGCCACCGCAGCCACGGATCCGCGTCCGCTCGAGGTCCCCGCCGTGGAGGTGCCCGGCGTCGAGCCCCCTGCGTCCCTTGCGCCGCCGGTGATGGCCGGCGGAGCCGACGCCGCCGCCGACGCCGCCGAGATCGTCGGGCCCTCGGTCGTCCAGCTCAACCTGATGGCCGGGCTCGGGTCCGGCGTCTACTACGACGACGTCGAGGGCCTCATCCTCACCGCCGCCCACGTCGTCGGCTCATCACGTGAGGTCGACGTGACGTTCTCGGACGGCTCGACCGTGCCAGGACGCGTCGTCGGGACCCATCGGCCGACTGACGTGGCGGTCGTGCAAATCGAGCCGTTGCCCGGCGTGCCGGCGGCCGAGCTCGCCATCGAGACCGAGCTGCGGGTGGGTCAGCTGGCCGTGGCGGTCGGCAGCCCGTTCGGCTTCGACCGCACCGTCACCTCCGGCATCGTCTCGGCGGTCGACCGCGACGTGCAGAACATCCCCATGGTCCAGACCGACGCCGCCATCAACCCCGGCAACTCGGGGGGCCCGCTCGTCGACGCCGCCGGCCGGGTCATCGGCATCAACGACCAGATCTTCACCGCCTCGGGCGACAACGCCGGGGTCGGCTTCGCCATCTCGATCGATCTCGCCAAGATCGTCGCTGATCAGCTGGTCGACGGGGTCGAGGTCGAGCTGGCCCGCCTCGGGGTCTCGACGTCACCCTCGCCCGAGGGAGGGGCGGTCATCGAGGAGGTGTTCCCCGACACCGCCGCTGCCGAAGCCGGCCTCGAACCGGGTGACCGCATCGTCGCCGTCGACGGCGCCGGGGTCGTCGGTTCGGCCGACCTGCGCTCGCAGATCATCACGAGCCGCCCGGGGTCTGACACCGAGATCTCGATCGAGCGCGACGACCGCCGGATCGACGTCGACGTGACCCTGCGCTCCACCGGCACCGACGCCGGGACCGGTTGAGCGGGGTCGGCGGTCCGAACCGACTGGGATCGCGGGTTACCCGGCGGTAACTTCGGGGTCGTCGTCGAGGCGGAGGACCACCAGCGTGGCCGAGTTCAACCTGCAGCTCTCCGAGGATCAGCTGCAGCTGCAGAAGTGGGTGCACGACTTCGCCGAGAACGAGGTGCGCCCCGTCGCCGAGGAGTGGGACGAACGCGAGGAGTTCCCCTACCCGATCGTCGAGCGGGCCGCCGAGATCGGGCTCTACGGCTGGGAGTTCATGGCCGAGGTGGCGATGAACGACCCGACCGGGCTGTCGATGCCGGTGGCCATCGAGGAGCTGTTCTGGGGCGACGCCGGCATCGGCATGGCCATCATGGGCACCGGTCTGGCGGCGGCGGGCATCGCGGCGGCCGGCACGTCCGAGCAGGTGATGGAGTGGGTGCCCCAGTGCTACGGCACCCCCGGTGACCTCAAGTTGGGCGCCTTCGCCGCCAGCGAGCCCGACGCCGGGTCTGACGTGGGCGGCTACCGCACCCGTGCGGTGTACGACGAGGCCGCCGACGAGTGGGTGCTCGACGGCACCAAGGCCTGGATCACCAACGGTGGCATCGCCGACGTCCACGTGGTGGTGGCGGTGGTCGATCCGACGCTCGGCTCCAAGGGCCACGCCAGCTTCGTGGTGCCCCCGGGGTCCGGGGGCCTGTCGATGGGCCAGAAGTACCGCAAGCACGGCATCCGGGCGTCGCACACCGCCGAGGTGGTGCTCGACGGCGTGCGGGTGCCCGGGCGCTGCCTGCTGGGCGGCAAGGACAAGCTCGACGAGCGCCTCGCCCGGGTGCGTGCCGGCCAGCCCGGCAACGCCCAGGCGGCGATGCAGACCTTCGAGGCGACCCGGCCGGCGGTGGGTGCCCAGGCCATCGGCGTGGCCCGGGCGGCGTACGAGTACTCCCTCGACTACGCCAAGGAGCGCCACGCCTTCGGGCGGCCGATCATCCAGAACCAGTCGATCGCCTTCACGCTGGCCGACATGGCCACCGAGATCGACGCCACCCGGCTGTTGATCTGGCGGGCGGCGTGGCTGGGCAAGCAGCGCCAGTTCCGCAACGCCGAGGGTTCGATGGCCAAGCTGAAGGCCGGCCGGGTGGCCACGTGGGTGACCGAACGGGCGATCCAGATCCTCGGCGGGTACGGCTACACCCGGGAGTACCCGGTCGAGCGCTGGCACCGCGACGCCAAGATCCACGACATCTTCGAGGGCACCGAGCAGATCCAGCAGCTCGTGATCAGCCGAGCCATCTCGGGCCTGCGCATCGAGTAGCCCTGACCTCTTGATCGGGCTCGCGGAGACGTACGCGCAGGCCATTGCCTGCCGACTCCGCCGGGCAGCGCTAGATCGGACAAGAACCCGGGGCGGTGGGTTCTTCACGAGCAGATCAGGTGCGCCGCATGCTCCAGATCTCTTCGCCGTCGTCGTCGAGCACCCCTGTCGGCACGAATCCGACTGCAGCGGCCAGCCGTTGCGAGCGTCGGTGACGGCGATGGATGTGGGCGCCGAAGCGATCGATCCCGGCCGCGACGAGCTCGTCGATCATCGCCTCGACGGCGGCGCGGGCGAAGCCCTGGCCCTGGTGGCCGGTGCCGATGAGCCAGGCGAGGTCGGCGGCGCCGTCGTCGACGGTCGCCTGGACGAACCCGATCGCCTCACCGGTGTCGGTCCGGCGGACGATCCAGTTGTGCCACCGCTCGCCGGCGCGGGGCGACCCGGCCACCTGTGCTCGGTAGCGCTCGGCCAGCACATCTCGACTCGGCGGCTCACCGCCGGTGAACTCGTAGAGGGCGGGGTCGGCGAGCACCCGCCACATCTCCTCGGCGTGATCGATGCGGAGGGCCTCCAACGCCACCGCCGCGGCCGGGACCCCACCCGGGCCCGACGGACCGGTCATCGCGGGTCGGTGGCGCCGGCGTCGTCGGTCAGGCGGCGGCGGGGGCCACGACGCTGTCACCGAAGGCCCGCAAGCGGTCGAGGCCGTCCTCCCCGCCGAAGGCGAACGCCGGCACCATCACCCGCCCGACGCCGAGGCCGCGCAGGATCTCCACGCCGGCGGCGGGGTCGCGCAGGTGCGCACCGAACATGGCGTTGATCTCGATCGAGCCGGGATCGCGCTCCTGCGCCTCGCACTCGGCTCGCACCCGTGCGATGAGCTCGCCGAGGCGAGCGGGGTCGGACTCGCCGGGGAAGTAGCCGTCGGCCAGACGGGCGGCCCGCCGGATGGCGACGTCGGTGTCGCCGCCCACCAGGATCGGCACGTCGGCGCCCTGAGCGGGCCGGGGGGTGCAGGTGAGCGGGGCGAAGTCGACGAACTCGCCGTGGTACTCGACGTGCTCGCCCGACCAGATGGTCCGCAGCGCCTCGACGTACTCGTCGTTGCGCCGCCCTCGACGCTCCCAGGGCACGCCGAGAGCCTCGAACTCCTCACGCATCCAGCCGACCCCGATGCCGAGCTCGACCCGTCCGCCGCTGAGGTGATCCAGGGTGGCCAGCTCCTTGGCGAGGACCAGGGGGTTGCGTTGGGGGAGGATGAGGATGCACGTGCCGAGCCGCAGGGTGGGCGCAGCGGCGGCCACGTACGCCAGCCAGATCAACGGATCGGGGATCGGCGTGCTCGGCGTGGCCGGCACCCGCCCGTCGGCGGTGTAGGGGTAGGCCGACTCGATGGTCGACGGGAACACGACGTGCTCGCCGCCCCACACCGACTCGAAGCCGGCCTCCTCGGCGACACGGGCGATCTCGATCGCCGAGGCGGGGTCGGTGCCGATGCTGCTGGCGAAGGCCAGGCCGAACCTCATGTGAGTCCCCCCGGTCGACGGCGGCGGCGACCGTAGCAGTGCGCCCGGTCAGCCGGCCGGTGCATTGCCGACACCGTGGGTGAGCGCCCCCGAGTGGGCCCTGTCCAATCTCTATCGTGAGCGCTATCAGGGACTACACATTGATAGACTTCCCGGGTGGACCCGAGGAGGAACCCCTACAGCCCGGGCGCCGGCCTCCGGCCAGCTGCCCTTGCCGGACGAGATGCCGACGTCGAGGCGTTTGCCGTGCTCGCAGACCGGGCGCAGCTCGGGAGATCCGCGCAGAGTTTGATCTTCACCGGCCTCCGGGGCGTCGGCAAGACCGTGTTGCTGGGCGAGTTGGCCGGCCGCGCCATCGAACGGGGGTGGTTGGTCGTGCAGATCGAGGCCGAGCACACCAGCGCCGACCACTTCTCGTCGGCGCTGGCCGGCGAGCTCGCCAACGCAGCACGCCGCAAGAAGAGTTGGGTGACGAGGACCAGCACGACGATCACCGAGGCGCTCGGGTCCATCACGTCGTTCCAGGCGACCGTCGGAGCCCAGGGAGTCAGGCTCGGGGTGGAACGGACGCCCGGGCGGGCGGAGAGCGGTGTCATCCAGTCCGACCTCGTCGACCTGGCCGAGACCGTCGGCGCGGCTGCCCGTGAGGACGACATCGGGGTCGCCATCACCATCGACGAGATGCAAGAGCTCACGATCAACCAGATGTCGGCGGTGTGCCGCTCGTGCCACCGGGCCGGCCAGCTCGGCCTCCCGTGGTTCGTCGTGGGCGGGGGCCTCCCGAACCTCGCCACGAAGCTGGCCGAGGCGGAGTCCTACGCCGAACGGCTCTTCGACTACCGGGCCGTCGACCGACTCTCCGAGGCCGACGCTCGCTACGCCCTCTTCGAACCCGCCAGCGACGAAGGCGTGGCCTGGGATCTCGACGCCGCCCAGTTCGTTCTCGACGAATCCGGCGGCTACCCGTACTTCCTGCAGCAGTTCGGCAAGACGGTGTGGGACGCCGCTGCGGGGCCCGAGCGCATCGAGCTCGACGATGCGGTCGTCGGGGTGGCCGAAGGTCAGCTGCAGCTCGACATCGGCTTCTACTCGTCGCGTTGGGAACGCGCGACGAACGCCGAGCGGCAGTTCCTCACCGCGATGGCCGAGGACGACGGCGGGTGGTCGCGCATCGGCGACATCGCCACTCGGCTCGGGCGGACAGGCTCACAGGCGCTCGGTCCGATGCGAGCCAAGCTGATCGCCAAGGGCATCGTCTACGCGCCCGAGCACGGCATGATCGCCTACACGGTGCCCGGAATGTCCGACTTCGTCCGACGACGCAAGGATCCGTAGCGAGGACGGGCCACCCTGTGCTGCGTCGTGTGCGCCAGGGTCGAGCCCTCGAAGCGCACCTCCGCCACTGCAGACCCGTCGAGTGTCACGTCAGGACCAGCTCGTGGTGCTCCGGCCGCAGGCCGGTCGGTCGTTCGCCACGGCCGAGGGCGCCGAGGAGCGCCAGCGGCTCGCACGAGAATCGCACCGGCGGGGCGGCCCGACCAGCCCCCGCCTCGACGAGGGCCAGCTCGAAGTCGAGCACCTCGCCCAGGTGGTCGAGCTCGCCGAAGCGCTCGCGCAAGACCGCAGCGAGGTTGCGGGCCTCGGCGTCGGCGTGGGGTTCGGGCGGCGTGGCCCCCCAGCACGCCTCGAACGCCTCGGTCACCGCCGCCGGGCCCAGCTCGAGGCGCACCAGGCGCAGCGACAGCGGCAGCACCGTCACCGACAGCCCCCGCCGGATCGACTCGACGAGCTGGCGCATCACCCGCACGCCGGGCTCCTCGGGCGCCCCGTCGCGGCCGATCACCGCCTCGGCGAGTGCGATCTCGGCCCGTGCCACCTCGTCGTCGTCGGCCACGGCGGTGTGGGCGCCGACCCGGGATGGCGGGGCGGTCCCGGTCCCCTGGGCGGCGCCGGGCCGGCGCAGGTCCCAGATGCGACGGAGCGAGTCGAGCATGCGACGGATCTCGACCGGGTCGATGCCCCGGTGGACGAGGTGCTCGGGGACGATCTCGAAGGTGATGGCGCGCAGCGCCGGCAACCGGGGGACGACGGCCGCGGCGATGTCGAGCAGGTCGGCGTCGACGAGCCCGGAGTGGGCGTCGAGCCAGATGCCGTCGAGCTGCTCGCCGCCGGCGACGTGCAGCTCCCACACCCGGTGCAGGGGTAGCTCGTCGAGCAAGCCGTCGAGGGGTTGGCGGCCGTTGCGGGCGTTGCACCACACCTTGTGCAGGTCGAGCACGATGCCGCAGTCGGCGGTCTCGGCGACGGTGCGCCACCAGGCGCCGTCGGTCAGCTCGCTCGGGCGGGGGGCGAGGTAGTTCACGCCGGTCTCGAAGGCGAAGGGTCGACCGAGCGCGTCCCGGTACGCGACGGCGGCGGCCGCGGCCACCCGGGCGCTCGCAGCGGTCTGCACCGGCGGCAGCAGCAGGCCGGTCGAGGCGACCCGCCCGTCGCGCCGGACGCGGTTGTAGCTGAGGTGCTCGCTGACCCACGGGGCGTCGAGGTGGTGCCCGACCGCGGCGAGGTTCGCCATCTCGGTGGGCGTGGGGGCGACCGTTCCGCCGATCGGGGCGGCGACGCCGTGGACGAGGGCCGGTCGTTCGTCGAGACCGGCCCCGTCGACGATCCGTCGCAGCGGGCCGTCCAGTTCGACGCCGGCGGCCTGGTCGAACCAGAACGTCTGGGGTTCGATCTCGACGACGTCGATCCGGTCATCCCCGGCCTCGAGGAGCGCTTCGAGGCACCGCCCGGGTGGCGGTCACGGCCTGCAGCTCGTCGATGGTCGCGTGGTCGATGGTCATGTGGGTCTCCCCCTGTCACGGCGGCGGGTCGTTCCCGCCACGACGTCACAGAGCGCCGCCGCCGGCGCCTGATACGTCAGGGCCGGTACCGGCCGACGGGTCGGCACGCAGGCGGTACACCGAGACGTGATCGGTGGACGCAGAGGTGAACGGCGTGCCCGACCAGTCGGCGTGACGGGCCTCGAGGCCCAACCCCGCCCACTCGGCCATCAGGTCGAGCTCGGACGGCCAGAGGTAGCGGTGTGGGCTGCGCCAGCAGGTGGCCCGGCCGTCGTCGTCGAAGCGGACGTGGTGCGAGACGAGGCGCTGCGCGACGACGTCATAGGTGTCCACGCCCAGGTATCCCGGCTCGGACACGCACACCGCAGCGTCCTGGCCGGGGGGCAGGCGGCGCAGCGCGGGGACGAACAGCTCGACGACGAACCGGCCGCCCGGGACGAGGTGGCGCGCCGCGTTGCGCACGCACGCCAGCTGCCCACGTTGGGTCAACAGGTTGGTGAGCGAGTTCCACACGACATAGACGAGGCTGAACTCGCCGGGCGCCCGCACCTCGGCCATGTCGCCGACGGTGACCGGGATGGTCGCCTCGTCGGCCTTGGTCCGCAGGCGCGCCACCATCGATTCGGACAGCTCGATCCCGCTGACCGGGACGCCCCGGTCCGACAGCGGGACCGCCACCCGCCCGGTGCCGATCGCCAGCTCCAGCGCAGCGCCCCCGTCGGCGAGGGCGACGAGCCGCTCGACGGTCGGGTCGAGGACCTCGGGGGAGAACATGCCGACGCCCGGGGTGTCGTACCGCCGGGCGATGTCGTCGTCCCGGAGCTGATCGTGGTCGAGCACGGGTCCAGCTTGGGCACCGGCGAGCGCGACGGTCGACCGAGTTCTCCGTCAGCGGCCTCGACGGCGTCGACGGGTCACGTCGTCGGTCGCGATCGGACGGCGACCTCGGCCGCGAGCGGCGACTGCCAGCCACCTGCACCCCTGCGACGCCCTACGGTGCGGTCATGGAGGCCGAGCTCGACACCGCCATCACCCAGGCCGAGGCCGTGCGGCGGGGGGAGGTCAGCGCCCGTCAGCTCGCCGAGGCGGCCCTGGCCCGCATCGAGGCGTCCGACGCCGAGCTGGGCGCCGCCGTGGCCGTGGTCCCCGAGGTCACCCTCGCCGCCGCCGACGCCGTCGATGCGGCCGTGGCCGCCGGTGAGGACCCGGGCCCCCTCGCCGGTGTGCCCTTCGGCGTCAAGGACCTCGACACCTGCGCCGGGTTCCCCACCACCGAGGGTTCGCTGTGGTTCGTCGATCGCCCGCCGTCGACGGCCGACTCGATCCACGTCGCCCGCCTGCGGGCCGCCGGGGCGGTGCCCGTGGCGATGACCGCCGCCCCCGAGTTCGGCACGGTCGCCTTCACCAGCACCAAGGCCCACGGCACCACCCGCAACCCGTGGGACCTCGAACGCACCCCGGGCGGATCGTCGGGGGGCTCCGCCGCCATGGTCGCCGCCGGGCTGACGGCGATGGCCACCGCCAGCGACGGCGGGGGCTCGACCCGCATCCCCGCCTCGTTCAGCGGCTTGGTGGGCCACAAGCCGAGCTTCGGCCGCATCCCCTCCGAGCACGCCACCACCTCCCAGACCGCGGTGAAGGGGGTGTTGACCACCACCGTGGCCGACACCGCCCGCGCCCTCGACGTGACCGCCGGCCCCGACGATCGCGACCGCACATCGCTGCCGGCGACGGGGATCAGCTTCGAGCGGGCCATCGAGGAGCTCGACGTCAGCGATCTGCGCATCGGCTGGTCGGGCGATCTCGGCTTCGCCGTCGTCGACCCCGAGGTCAGCGCCCTCACCCGCGCCGCGGCCGAGCGCCTCGCCGCTGCGGCCGGGGTGGAGCTCTTCGACGCCACCGTCGATCTCGGCGACCCCACCCGGGCGTGGATGACCTCGAGTGCCATCGACCAGTGGCTCCACGTCGATCGTGACCACGAATCCCGCCTCGACGAGCTGATGCCCTCGGTGCGGCGGGGCTACGACCAGACCCTCGACTGGCCGGGACGCCGCTACGTCAAGGTGCTGCGCGACCGCACCGAGCTGGAGGCCCGGGTCGCTCGCGTGTACGAAGAGGTGGACGTGCTCTGCACCCCGGCCACCGCCGTGGTCGCCTTCGCCGCCGCCGGACCGCCGCCGGGCGTCATCGACGGCCAGGAGGTGCACGCCGGCATGTCGGTGCCGTTCACGATGGTGGCCAACCTGTGCTGGAACCCGGCGTGCTCGGTGCCGGCCGGGCTCACCGCGGCGGGGCTGCCCATCGGGTTGCAGGTCATGGGTCGCCGCCACGACGACGCCACCGTCTTGCGCCTCGCCCGCCTCGCCGAGCAGACCTGGGGATGGCCCCGCACGGCCCCGGGATGGCCCCGCGCGGCGGCGTGAGCCCGCCGGCCACCTGGTCGACGGCCGCCGAGATGCACCGCAGCGCCAGGACGCACCGCACCGCCCGGGATGCACCGGCGCCCGCCCACCGCAACCTGCCGCCCCGTCGCACCGAGCGTGACGACGCAACCCTCCTGGGAGGCGTCACCGGCCGTTCCGCCGACGTTCACGGCGCGTCTGCCACCCCCTAGCTACGGTCTGGCCGTCGCTACGACCACCGAGGGGAACCGACGACGATGCGAACCCACCGCCTGATGCTCGCTGCGCTGGCCGCCGTCTGCCTCGCTGCCATCACCGGCACCGCTGCCGCCGCTCCCGGCGACGGCGGACCCGGCACCACCACGGTCACCAGCGCCGCGGAGCTGCAGGCCGCCTTCGACGCCGCAGCCGCTGGCGGACCCACCACCGTCGCGGTCAGCGGAACCATCGAGCTCGACGCCGCTGCGGTGTACCGGGGCACCGACCGTCTCGTCCTCCACGGACCCGGCCGCATCGTCGGCACCGATCCCGACGCCGACGTCATCGTCGCCGACGGCGGTGCCCCCCTCACGGTGCGACGCCTGTCGGTGGAAGGCGGCCGGCGCGGCATCGTCGTCACCGTGCCCCAGGACGTCGATCGCTACGTCCAGCTCACCCTGTTCCGGGTGTCGGTTGCCAACACCGGGTACCACGGCGTGCAGGTCATCGACGGGCTCGTCGACCTGGCCGCGATGGGCCTCGGCGAGGATCAGGTCAGCCCCGGGGCCGACCTCGTGACCGAGGCGCTCGTCGAGACCGAGGTGGCCGGCGGCGCCGCAGGATCGCTCGGGCTCGTCGCCGAGCAGGTGCAGGTGCGCAACAGCGGGCGCGCTGCGCTCGACCAGGACGGCCTGCGCATCGACGAGCGAGGGGACGGCGGCATCGGCGTCCTGGTCGAACGGGCGCTGTTCCAGGGCAACGGCGCCGACGGCGTCGAGCTCGACGAGGCTGGTCGCGGCGGCGTGCGAGCGAGCTTCACCGCCACCGCCATCCGTGACAACGGCGACTTCGACGTCGACGCCGACCCCGACGACGGGCTCGACGTCGACGAGGCCGACGCCGGCGGGCTCTACCTCCAGATGACCGACGCAGAGGTCACCGCCAACTTCGACGAGGGCATCGACCTCGACGAGGCCGGCGACGGACCCGCCGTCGTCGTCCTCACCAACGTCCTCGCCTCGGCCAACGTCGACGAGAACGTCAAGGTGACCGAGCACGGGCGGGGTTCGGCCGGCTTCGTCGTCGAGGGCGGCGCGTACGACGGGTCCCAGGACGCCTCGGGCATCCTCGTCGAGGAGTTCGACGCCGGCACCGTGGACGGTTCGATCAGCGGCGCGAGCATCACCGACAACGCCGACAGCGGCGTCGAGCTGCTCTCGGTCGACCTGTCCGCCGACGCGGTCGACATCATCGACGACGCCGACCTCCCGCTCCCGCGCGACGGCAGGACCGGCGCCATCGAGGTGCGCGACGTCACGTTCGCCGGCAACGACGACGGCGCCGTCGACACCTTCGGCGTCGAGGTGACCGGCGACGTCGAGCTGCCCGCCTTCGGTCCCGCCGAGGACGACGCGGCGTTCAGCCTCGTGGTGCTGCACGTCAACGACGGTGAGTCCGACCTGTTGGGTGACGAGGACGGCGCCGGGTCGATCTCGCGCTTCGGCACCCTGCTCGACGCCCAGCGCGACGCCCTCGAGCCGGGCGTCGACCGGGGCGTCGTGGCCGTCACCTCGGGTGACAACTTCCTCGCCAGCCCCGAGTTCTCGGCGAGCCTCGCACTGGGCCCGCCGTACTTCGACAGCATCGCCCTGGACCGCCTCGACTTCGATGCGTACGCCATCGGCAACCACGAGTTCGACTTCGGTGCCGCCGTGCTCGCCGAGGTCATCGACGGCATCGAGGGTTGCGAGGAGGATCCCTTCGTCTCGGCCAACCTGCGCTTCGGGGCCGTGCCCGAGCTGCAGGCGCTCGTCGAGCGGGGTTGCATCCAGACCTCGACGGTGGCGATGCGCGACGGTCGCGAGATCGCCATCATCGGGCTCACCACGCCCGACCTGCGCGAGGTGTCCTCGCCGGGTGACACCGAGATCCTCGACGACCTCGCCGGGATCGTGAACGCCGAGGCGGCGGCGCTCGCCGACGCCGGGGTGCGCCACGTCCTGCTCGCCAGCCACCTCCAGGACATCGACGAGGAGGTGGCGCTCGCTGCTGACCTGCGCGGCGTCGACGCCATCATCGGCGGTGGCGGCGGGGAGCGGCTCGACGACGCCCTCACCGCGATGACCGCCGACGGGGTAGTGATCCCGATCGTGACCGTCCCCGGCGACTACTTCGACCTCGGTCGCCTGGTGCTCGACTTCGACGCCGCCGGCGCGCTCACGGGCTTCGACTGGGATCTGCTCGCCGTGGACGGTGACCTGGACGAGGACCCCTTCCTGCTCGCCGAGGTGGAGGCGCCGGTGGCGGCCTTCGTCGCCGAGCTGGACGAGCAGATCGTCACGACCAGCGACGTGCCGCTGAACGGCGTGCGCAACGACGTGAGGACGCGCGAGACCAACGTGGGCAACCTGATGGCCGACGGCTACGTCGACCAGGTGGCCGCCGCGACGGTGGACCTCGGTGCCGCCGGCCCGATCGTGGGCCTCCAGAACGGCGGCGGGATCCGCAACGACTCGATCATCCCCGCCGGGCCGGTCTCGGTGCTCGACACCTTCGACATCGCACCGTTCACCAACTTCGTGTCGGTGCTCACCGATGTGGCACCCGCCGACGTCGTCGCCGCCGTCGAGCACGGGTTGGCGGCGCTGCCCGACACCGCCGGCTCGTTCGCCCAGTGGTCAGCAGGCGTGCGAATCGTCTACGACCCGGCGGCCGCGCCCGGGGACCGGATCGTCGATCTCACCCTCGGCGGCGTCGACTACGTCAGCGACGGAGCGCTCGTCGCCGACGTGGCGCCCGTCGACGTCGCCACCATCGACTTCCTCGCTGCTGGCAACGACGGGTACGACGTCTTCGAGGCCTACGACTTCACCCGCCTGGCCGGTGTCACCTACCAGTCGTCGCTCGTCGACGTCCTCGAGGGCGCCGATCTGTCGCCCGGGTCGCCGGAGTACCGACCCCGCGAAGACGTGTCGCTGCGCACTCGGATCATCCCGATCGCCTGAGCGCTCGAGCGCCTGCACCGCTCACTGGCCAGCGGCTCGCCGGTTCCGTCGCCAGACGCACCGGCGACCGCTCAGCCGGGTTCGGCGACTCAGCGGGGCTGGGGCGACTCAGCGGGGTCGGGCGACGAACACGGGGATCTCCCGGTCGGTGCGCTCTGCGTACTCGGCGTAGGGCGCGAACGCCGCCACCGCACGATCCCACCAGCGGGCTCGCTCCTCGCCGGTGACGAGGCGGGCGGCGGCGTCGAAGGGCTCGGGCCCGTCCTGGATCATCAACGCCTCGGGGTCGGTGACGAGGTGGTGGTACCAGTCGGGGTGCTTCGGATCGCCGCCCTTGGACGCCACCAACGCGTACTCGCCGTCGTGCTCGACGCGCATCAGCGGGTTCTTGCGGATCTTGCCGCTGCGGTGGCCTCGCGTCGTCATGATGATGACGGGCAGGCCGGTGTCGAGCAGGGTCGCCGCCCGGGTGCCTCCTGACGCCTCGTACTCGGCGACCTGGTCGCGCACCCACTCCGACGAGCTGGGCTCGTAGTCCCCCTGCAAGGTCACGGCGTGAGGTTACGCCTCAACGTGTTGCGGCGCCGGGTGAGCCCTCGGCCACGACGAAGGTGGCGACGGTCGAGACCGGTGCCTGGGCCGAGACGATGTCGGCGACCTCACGGATGTCGCACCGCCATGCGTCGTTGGTCACGGTGTGCAGGTGGTACCCGTGGTGCTCGTCGGCGGTGGAGCCGTCGCGCTCGGCCTCGCCGCCGTTGAAGTAGCGGATGTTCGGGTTGATCTCGAGGGCCGCTTCGAACAGGGGCACGAACGCGCCGGGGAAGTTCGACGTCACGCTCGTGCAGGTGAACTCGGTGCCGATCCGAGTGGCCTCGACGTCGGCGAAGTCGACCGCCAGGTCCGAGACCCAGCTCGAGTGGATGTCCCCGGACAGCACGACGAGGTTGGACACCCCGAGGTCCTCGATGGCCCCGAGCAGCCGGGCGCGCGCCTCGGGGTAGCCGTCCCAGGCGTCGGCGTTGACGATCGCCGGCCCGTCGGCCGAGGGCAGCACGGCCTGGGTCATCACGACCTGCTGGCCGAGCACGTTCCAGGTCGCCGACGACCGGCGCAACCGGCTGAGCAGCCAGGCCTCCTGCTCGTCGCCGAGCAGCGTGCCGTCGGGGTTGGGGGTGCCGAAGACCATCAGGTCGGCGCCGTCGAGCTGGGGCTGGTCGGTGCGGTACTGGCGGGTGTCGAGCATGCAGAGCTGCACGGTGTCGCCGAAGACGAACGCCCGGTCGGTGCGGCGCATGTCCTCGGCCCGGGGCCGCTGGTACCAGGCGTAGGGCAGGTGCTCCCACATGGCCTGGTAGGCGTTGGCGCGCTGCTCCGCGAAGTCTGCCACCGCGGGTGACTGGTCGTCCTCGTCGATGAGGCCGGCGTGGTTGTTCTCGACCTCGTGGTCGTCGGGCACGTGGATGACCGGCGCCGCGGCGTGCAGCTCCTGAAGGGCCGGGTCGAGCTTGTACTGGGCGTGACGGCCCCGGTACTCGGCGAGGGTCTCGACGGTGTCCTTGCCGCCGAGGTCGGTGTGGCGGCGGAACGCCTCGGGGTCGGCGTCGTACTCGTAGATGTAGTCACCGAGGTGCACCCAGAAGTCCAGATCCTCCTCGGCGGCCCGGGCGTAGGCCCCGAAGGCGCCGTTGGAGAAGTTCGAGCAGCTGAGCGCGGCGAAGCGCACCGTGTCGGGGTCTCGGCCCCACACCGGGGCGGTCCGGGTGCGCCCGGTGCGGCTGAGGTCCGAGCCGGCCCGGAACCGGTACTAGTACTCCCGTCCCGCCTCGAGTCCGGAGAGGGGCACCCGCACCGAGTAGCCGACCTGGGCACCCGTTCGGGCGGTGCCGTCGGCGACGACGTGGGCGAACCGTGGGTCGCTCGCCACCTGCCACTCCACCGGCGGCGCCGGGCTCGACGGGTCCATGCCGCCGTGGAGTCCGTCGCCGAGCGGGTCCGGCGCAAGGGGTCCACAGCACGACCGAGCGCGGCCGGGGCTCGCCCGAGGCCACCCCCAAGCTGAACAGCGTGCCGTGCGGGGTCGAGCGGCGGTGGGGGGCGGCGACGCGTGCCGGGGCCGACAGCGCACCGGCCAGGTCGGTGCCGACCAGCGGGGCGGCAGCCACCACGCCACCGAGCGCCAGACCACGACGCAGCAGCGTGCGCCGGTTGAGCGAGGACGAGGACGCTTGTTCGGTCATGGCGCTGGACTCCGGGCTCGGCGATCGACGCCGCCCATGCGAGCAGGCCCCGACGTCGCCCGGCTGTCCGCGCTGCGTCCCCGAGACGAACGGTGTCCACCGCAGTGGTGGCCACCACCGGTCGGTCGCCGCTGGGAGCCATGCCACGGGGTCCGACGTCAGCTCCGGGCCGCTCAACCGTTGCGGGGGACCTCACGGAACGGACGGCGGCGGACGTCGTCGGGCTCGGCGGGCAGGCCGAGGACGCGCTCGCCGACGATGTTGCGCTGGATCTGGTCGGTGCCACCGGCGATGGATTGCGCCGGGGTCGACACCAGCACCTCGGCGACCGTGGCGTGGATGGGGTCCTCGGGCCGCTCGGTGAGCATCGCCGAGGCGCCAGCCAGGCCGGTGTGGGCGTGGTGGGCCCGCCGGGCGAGCTCTGAGGCCGCCAGCTTGCCGAGCGACCCCTCTGCGCCTGGCGGGCGTCCCAGCTCCCGGGCGCGAGTGGCCCGAGCGGCGGTCCACGAACCCGCCCGCTCGAACGCCACCGCAGTCGTGACCCGTTGTCGCAGGATCGGATCGCCGATCGCTCCGGCCGCCGACGCCCGCTCGACGAGCAGGTCGGCCCGTCCGGCACGCTGGGGGTACCAGGCGTAGGTGGCGTGGTGGGCCTCGGCCTCGGCTGCGGCTTGGGTGACGGTCAGCCCCCACGGCTGCGGCGGCAACCGGACCCGACGGAGCGTGGCGAAGCTGCGTTCGTGGGCGAGGGTGGCCCGGGCGACCCTCCACCCGCCGCCGACCTCGCCGATCACGTCGGCGGCCGCGACCCGGCACCCGGTGAGGAACACCTCGGAGAACGAGGCGTGGCCGTTCATCTGGCGCAGCGGGCGCAACTCGACACCGTCGGCGGACATGTCGAGGGCGAAGTAGGTGAGCCCGGCGTGCTTGGGAGCGTCCCAGTCGGTTCGGGCCAGCAGCATCGCCCGGTCGGCGTGATCGGCGCTGGTGGTCCACACCTTCTGGCCCTGCACGAGCCACTCGTCGCCGTCACGGGTGGCGGTGGTGCCGAGCCCCGCCAGGTCCGAGCCGGCGCCCGGTTCGCTGAACAGCTGGCACCACCTGAGCTCACCGGTGATGGTGGGGCCGAGGAGGCGGTCGATCTGGGTCTGCGAGCCGTGCTCGGCCAGGGTGGGGGCGGCGAGCGCCATGCCGCCGCCCAGGGGGGTGGCCACCCCGCCCGCCGAGCGGATCGTCTCGTGGGCCTCCCCGTCGGCCCAGGCCGCCAGCCCCCGGCCGCAGCGCTGGGTCGGCCACGACGGCACCGCCCATCCGGACTCGAGCAGCCGTCGCCGCCACCCCAGCAGGCCCAGGTCGGGGTCCCACGCCTCGGCGAACCACGCCGCGACCTCGGCGCGCACCTCCTCGGGTGACGTCATCGGCGGGCCCTCCGGTCGCAGTCGACGTGCAGACCCGAGCCTGGTGACCTCGCCTCCGGAGGTCAAGGCGGGCGCCGCTGCCGCCTACACCACCCGCTCCTGCGACGCCGTCGGGCAGCCACCTACGCCGACCCCGGCCCCCGTGGGACGATGTCGGCGTGGCGCCCCCCCGACGGCCGCACCCCGATGAGCTCGCTGCGGTCGCATGGCTCGGTGATGCCGACCACCACCAGCGCCAGCAGCTGTCCGACCGGTTGGTGCGGCGCACCTACGCCGAGGGGGAGGAGGTGCTCACCGAAGGCGACGCCGGCGACGTCTTCGTGTTGGTCCTCACCGGTGCGTTGAGCGCGGCCCGCCACGGGGGCGACGGACGATGGATCCGCCTCGACGACGCCGGGCCCGGGTCGGTGGTCGGCGAGCTGTCGTTGCTGTGTGGTACCGAGCGGCGGGCGACCGTGACCGCCACCGCCCCCACCGAGGCAGCCGTCGGTGGGGTCGACGCCCTCGAGGCGCTGCTGGCGGTTCCTGGAGCGACCGAACGGCTCACCCGCCTCGCCGCGGCGCGCCTGGCCGTCAGCGCCCGCCCGGTCGCCATCACCGTGGGCGACGCCGAGCTCGCGGTGCGTCCGCTGTTGCCCTCGGATCGCGACGACTACGCGGCGGCGCTGCTCGCCCAGCCCGACGAGTGGCGGGTGCGGCGCTTCTTCACCCCCGTACGGCCCAGCCCGGCGCTGGTCGACTACCTCGTGAGCGTCGACTTCGTCGGCCACTTCGCATGGCTGGTCGGCACGCCCCACCCTCCGACAGGCATCGGGGTGGGCCGCTACGTCCGCTCGGTGCACGACCAGACCTGCGCCGAGGTCGCCTTCGAGGTCGACGACCGCTGGCGGGGCAAGGGTGTGGGCACCTCGCTGCTGGGCGCGGTGGCCGTGGCCGCCGAGGCGGCGGGCATCGAGACCCTGACCGCCGAGGTGCTGCGCGACAACGCCGCCATGCGGGGGGTGTTCGACAAGGCCGGCGCCCGGTGGCGTCGCACCGAGCCGGGGGTGAGCGAAGCCAGCTTCTCGGTGACCGCTGCGCTGGGGTTGATCGACGACGACGCCCGCCACCGCCTCGCAGCTTCGGTCACCGAGGTGGTGACCGGCGCCGGGCTGGCCGTCGCTCCGGGCGTCTGAGCCCCGGCCGTCGCCGCACGCGCCGTGCGGGTTCGGGCGGGTGCCGGCGGCCGGCTCGGCGGTGTGGGTCGGCGTCTGTGGGGTCGGCCAGCGCACTGAGGGCCAGCGTCTGTGGGGTCGGCCAGCGCGCTGAGGGCCAGCGTCTGTCGGGTCGGCCGGCTCGGCGGTGTGGGTCGGCGTCCGTCGGGTCGGCCAGCGCACTGAGTGTCGGCGTCTGCGGGCGCCGTCGGGCAGACTCGTCGATCGTGACCGACCCCGCACGGCCCGCGCTCGTGGTCAACGACATCCTGCACCCCGCCGAGCGCGATCGCTTCGTCGCTGCGTGCGAAGAGACCGACGTGGACGCCGTGCCGGAGCTGCGCCAGCGAATCCTGGGCCACCTGGCCCACCTCGAAGCGTCGCTCGACGAGTACCCGGTCGCCGACGCCGACTCGGCTCGCGTCCTGGCCGCAGCGCTGCTCTCGGCCCTGGACGATGCGCCGACGCTGCCCGCCGAGCACCGTGCGCTGCTGCGGGGAGCGATCGAGTACTACATCGACACCAGCGACGTCGACGACGATCTGACGAGCCCGACCGGCTTCGACGATGACATCCGCGTGGCCAACGCCGTGTTCGAGGTGATGGGCCGCGACGAGCTCATCGTGCGCCCCTGAGCAGGATCGACCCCGCTCGGCGCGACGACGCGCGGCTCGCCGGCCGTTCGTCGACGCCGATGATCACGATAAGCCGCCGCTCAGGCGCGCTCACGGTCAGCGGCCGTCCGATCGGTGACGGCCGCCCCGAGGCCCTCCCACAACAGCGTGGCGGTTCGGCGTGCCAGCGCGGCAGGCGCCTCGACGCGGCCAGCGGCTGACCACCCCCGCACCACGCCCTCGGCGGCCCCGGTGATGACGTGGGCGATCTCGAGACGGCGCTCGACCGGGAGCTGGTCGTCGAGCAGGCGAGCGATCGCCCCGGCCACCGAGGTCTCCGCGGCGCGCACCGCCGTGCGGATGTCGCCGTCGGCCGGCGACGAACCGCCGAACAGCAGGGCGAACGCGCGACGCTCGTCGGCGACGAAGCCGAAGTAGGCCGACAGCCCCGACTCGAGTTGGGTCCGTGACGCTCCGGGGGCGCCGGCCGCACCCGAGATGGTGGCGATCAGGCGACGCCTGACGTCGTCGAGCAGCTCGAGGTACAGCTCTTGCTTGGACTCGAAGTGCTGGTACAGCACCGGCTTGGTCACCCCGGCGGCGACGGCCACGTCTCGCATCGAGGTGTCGTGGAAGCCCCGGCGGGAGAACACGTCGAGCGCGACGCCGAGCAGCTGGTGGCGGCGTTCGGCGGCGGGCAGGCGCACGGCGGTCACGCGAGGACCCTAGCGGTGGTCCCGTCGACGGCCCCCGGGCCTTCCCACGGCGTCAGCGGCCGTGTTCGCGATCGTGGCGTTCGGCCGCCCGGACGGCGTACCCGACGATGATCGCCGGCAGCAACAGGATCGACCCGACGATCACCAGCGCGATGATCACCGCCGCCAGCGTGTCACCGAGCTCGGTGGCGGCGCCGATCACCAACAGCGCCAGCGATGCGCCGAAGGCGAGGAACCCCGTGCGTCGGATCCTGGACGCCCAGCGGTCGATCCGGCGTCGCTGCGCCCGAACGGGGTCGGTCACCCGCCGGGGTGACCGCCGTCGCCGACCCGCCGTTCGGCATCGAAGCGAGCCAGCAAGCGGGCGAACTCCCCGTCGGGCGGGTCCCCGGGCGGTCCGGCGGTGCCGGCCGAGGCGGACGTCTCAGGCCCCGCTCCGCTGGTGACCTCCGTGGACACGTGCGCAGCCGGGGCCGGGGCCGGGGCCTCAGCCGGTCCGACCTCGACGGGCTCGGCGGGCTCAGCGACGGGGGTTGGGGTCTCCGATGCGGTGGCCGGCGAGGCGTCGGGCTCGTCGGCGAGGCCGGGCACCGAGGCGAGGTCGAGCTCGCCGGTCTGGTCGTCATCATCGGTCGGCTGCACGGCCGCACCTGGCGTGATCGACCCGGAGGGGACCGACTCAGAGATCACGTCGCGCGCTGGTGGGGCCGACCCCCACCGGACCAGGGACAGGTCGATCTCGGGCTCGCGCGCGGCCGGGACGGTCGGAGGCCGAACGACCGGCTGCTCCGAGGTGAGCACCGCCGTCTGACCGCCGAGGCGGATGGGTCCTGTCGGCGGTGTGACCATGGCGGGGGCGGGCGTGAGACCCGACGGGCCATCCCGCTCGCCCCGCACGATGGCCAACCAGTCGTCGTCGGGTTCGTCCCCAGCGGTCGGGGCGCCGGTGTCGGTCGAGGGCGTCTCGAGCCGGCGCACGGGTCGCATCAGCCGGAAGCCCACGTCGACGAGGCCGGCCAGGGCGATGAGATCACCGAAGGACACGAGCCAACCGAGGCGCGGCACCGGGATCACGTCACCCAGCAGCACCACCCGGTCATCGGGGACCTCGGCGCGCCGGGCAGGGCCCAGGTCGTCGCCCGAGTCGACCCCGGCTGACGCGGCGGCGTCATCGCCCACGACCACCGCGCCGTCGATCGCCAACGCCGCCAGGTTCAGCGCCAAGCCGACGGCGACGATCGAGGCGCCGGTCAGCCTCCAGTTGCCGAGGGCAAGGGCCACCAAGGCCGCCAGGGTCAAGGTGACCAGGACCAGCTCACCGGCCAGGTCGTCGATGGTCCACACGACGATCCACAGCGCGGCGGCAGCGGGCAGCAGCCACCACCACGACAACCGCAGCGGGGCGTTCTGCCCGGGTCGGCCGCCGGCGATCAACCCGGCGAGGATCCCGAGGAGGAGGGCGAACGGAGCGAGCAACATCCTGCGCGACGCTACCGATGGTGACCTCCCAACGGGTGGAGGCAGGTTGGGGCACGGGACCGTCGTCGTGACGGACCCGCAGATCGGAGGTGCGTCGTTGCGTGAGGTCCCAGGGCGCGGCGATGGGCGGTGGTCTGACCGCACTTCGGCGTGGCTTCGTGACGTCGAGCTACCGAGGTGGGGCTACCTGTACGTCCCGGAGCAGGCGCCCGACGGGTGGGATGTGGCCGTCGCCGGCATCGTGCGAAGCAGCCGGGAGGGTTTCGTCCAGCTCTCAGTCGCCCTGTTGCCGCCCGGTCCGTTCACCGAGGCGCTCGAGGTCGTCACGTTCGGGCCCGGGCCCGAACGCCACGCTGGCGCCGTGGCCGTGAACGTCCTGGCCGCCGGCGCAGAGGTTCGGCCGAGGACGGTCCGCACCTTGCGCGAGCTCGGTCAGGAGATCGACGCCGGGCCCCTCGTCGTCGATGGCCGGGAGCGAGCTGCGCGGTGGATCAGCCGTGCGGACCGGTGGCTCGTCCATGCCAGCGACGCTTCTGCGTCGGTCGTCGTCGGCGATCGCCTGCCGGTGCCAAGCGGGCTGCAGCTTCGCACCACCACCGACCTCGGTCCCATGGTGGAGGCGAACACCCGTCGGATGGGCGACCTCAGACGCTGAGACCCTCTGGACTCGAACGTTCTGCTCAGAACCTGCGCCCGACGTCGAACCCGGAGGTCGAGCGACGCCGTCTCAGGTGGAGGCGGGCAGGACCAGGGCGAGGGCGTCGAACAGGTGCCACAACCCGAAGCCGAGCACCGGGACAGCAAGGCCCCACACCGCCCAGCGTGCCCACCCGTGCGCCCGTCCCGCCCGGGCGCCGACCACCCGGGCGGCCACCGCCAACGCGACGCAGACCGCCGCCCACGCCAGCACGGGTCCGATCGGCCCGCCCTCGCCGCCGCTGTCGCCCCCGAGGTCGAGCGCCCCGGCGCCCGGCAGGGCGGCCAGCTCCTCGGCATCGTCCGGACCGACCGGACCGCCGATCGCGTCGGTGACCCCCGGCGCATCCGAACCCGGGGTCTCGGCGACGTCGGCGGGGTCGGGTGCGGGCAGACCGTCCTCTATCGAGGCGGTGGTGGGGCGGGGGGCCGGATCGACGCCAGCTGCGGCCTGAGGTGCCCGGGTGGGGCCGGCGTCGGGTGCCTCGACCGGCGCCACGGCCCCGACGGGGTCGCCCCGGAGGTGGGCGGTCACGACGAGTCGTTGGCGGGCGGAGAACTCGGGGTGACAGGTCGTCAGGGTGAGGCGGTCGTCGTCGGTCGGGCCGATCACCTCGACGGCGTCGGCGGCGACGATCTGGCTGGAGGTCACCTCGTAGACGAAGGTGCCCTCGACGGTCGTGGTGACGATCGCGTCACCGGGATCGAGCTCGTCGAGCTCGTTGAACGGGGCGCCGTAGGTGGTGCGGTGCCCAGCGATGGCGGCGTTGCCGGGTCGCCCCGGCATGGCGGTGCCGGGGATGTGACCCGGTCCGGCCCGCAGGTGCTCGACGTCGGCGCCCTGCACGACGACCTTCTCGACGCCGATCGCCGGGATCTCCAACCGGGCCGCCGGCCCACCCGGACGTGGGGGCGGCGCCGCCGGCGCGGCCCGCACGGGCGCATCGACCGGTGCGGGTGGCTGGGTCGCGGGCGCCGTCTCGGCCCCCACCCGGGTCCCCGGCGCCGTCTCGGCCTGGCCCTGTGACCTCGGCGGCTCGCCGGGGTCTCGGATCGGACGGGCCGAGAGGTCCTCGGTGGCGGCGACGTCGTCGACATCGCGTCCGGCCGGCTCCCGGTCGTTCGAGATCGCCGCCGTCGACGGCGCCAGCAGGGCGTCGAGCTCGGCTGACAGTCGATCCTGGGCTTGGGCCTCGTGGAGGGAGGTGCCCCAGAGCTGGTGTGCGACGAACAGCAGCACGAGGGCCCCGGCGGCCGCCGCCGCCCGCCCGATCGCTCGCACCACAGGCCGCACCGACACCCCGCCCGAGGGTAACGAGCCGATCCCCGCTGCGATCCGCGCCCCGCCGGGTCCACCGCCGGGCCCACGGATAGGATCCCGAGGTCGTGGAGGTCCCGGTCGCCGAGCTGCGCTCGGTGGTGGTCCTGCTCGGACGCTTCCCGGCGCTGGCCGGTGCCGATCTCACGGTGCGCCCCGGCGAGATCGTTTCGCTCTCGGGGCGCAACGGCGCCGGCAAGACGACCCTGCTGCGCACCCTCGCCGGCCTGCACCCCCTCACCAGCGGGTCGGGGCAGGTCTGCGGCGTCGACCTGGCCGATGACCGTCGGGCGGTCCGGCGCGTCGTCGGGCTCCTCGGCCATGGAACCCACCTCTACGACGACCTCAGCGTCGTGGACAACGCGACGTACTGGGCTCGCACGGCGGGCGTCGATGACCGCACCGCCCGCATCGCCCTCGATCGGCTGGGGGTCGAGGCCCGCCTGGCCGACGTGGCCGTCGAGCGCCTCTCGGCCGGGCAGCGCCGACGGGTCGCCCTGGCCATCCTCGTCGCCCGGCGTCCTCGGCTCTGGCTGTTGGACGAACCCCACGCCGGTCTCGACGCCGAGGGCCGAGATGTGCTCGACGGGCTGCTGGTCGAGGCGGCCGGAGCAGGCGCCACCGTGATCGTCGCCTCCCACGAGCTCGACCGGGCCGAGGCGATCGCTCACCGTGGCCTCGTCGTCGACGGAGGCCAGGTGAGCGCTCCGGGGCGGCCCGGGTCAGCGGCGCACCGGCGCGACGCCGCCGGTTCGCTCGCCGGGGCCGTGGACCCCGGACGGGCACGGAGGTGACGGCGGTGCTGCGCGGCGCCCGCCGCGTCGCCTCCAAGGACCTGCGCCTCGAGTGGCGCAGCAGGGTCGCGCTCGGACAGATCGTGCCCTTCGCGTTGGTGGTCCTGGTCACCTTCGCCTTCGCCGTCGACGCCGACACCGCCGTCCTTCGCCGCATCGCCCCCGGGCTGCTCTGGGTGTCGGTCCTGCTCGCCTCGCTGCTGGCCGTCGCCCGCAGCACCAGCCTGGAGAGCGCGGACGGCCTCACCGACGCCGTGCGGCTGACCGGCATGGCCCCGGCGTCGTTCTTCCTCGGCCGGTCCGCGGCGCTGGCCGCCCAGCTGCTCGTGGTCGAGGGCATCCTGGTCCTCGGAATCGTGGTGCTCTACGACGCCTCGGTCGTCGACCCGGTGCTGTTCGTGGCGGCGCTGGTGCCCGCCACCGTGGCCCTGGCCGCCATCGGCACGCTCTACGGGGCCCTGTCGCTGGCGGTGCGGGTCCGTGAGACCCTCGTGCCGCTGCTCGTGATGCCCGCCGCCGCCCCGGTGCTGCTCGGCGCCAGCCGCGCCCACGAACGTGCCATGGGGCTCACCACGGCCGGCGGGTGGGCCTGGGTTGGACTCCTTACCCTGTTCGGAGTGGTCTATGTGACAGCAGGGATCGCCGCCTACGGTCCCCTCCTGGAGGATTCGTGAGCCGCCCACTGCCCACGTCGAGCCCGGCCACCAGGGTGCTCGGCGCCTGCGCCGTGGTCGCCCTGGCGGTCACCGCCCTGCTCGGGCTGGTCGTCTCGCCACCCGACGTCATCCAGGGCGAATCGGTGCGGCCGCTGTACGTGCACGTGCCGTCGATCTGGGTCGCCTACGGCGCCTTCGCCGTCGCTGCGGTGTGCTCGGCGCTGTGGCTGTGGCCCCGCACCCGGGCGGCGCGCTTCGATCACCTCGCCGGGGCGTCGGCCGAGATCGGCGTGGTGTTCTGTGGCATCACGCTGGTGAGCGGCATGTTGTGGGGTCGCATCACCTGGGGCGTGTTCTGGCAGTGGGACGCCCGCCTCACCGCCACGCTGTTGCTGTTCGTGCTGTACCTGGGGTACCTGGCCGTGCGTCGCACCACCATCGACCCCGAGACGCGTGCCCGTCGGTCGGCGATCGCCGCCCTGGTGGCCGCCATCGACATCCCGATCGTGCACTTCTCGGTCGTCTGGTGGCGGACCCTGCACCAAGACGCCAGCATCCTGCGGCCGGATCTGGACTTCCAGCTCGAGGGCGAGATGCTCCAGGCGCTGTTCTTCGGGCTGGCGGCGTTCACCCTCGTCTACGGCTGGGCGGTCCTGCACCGCTACCGGCTGTCGGTGCTCGAGGAGCGGGCCGAACAGGACGCCGTCGATCGGGCCATCGCCGAACGCCGGGGCGACGTCGTGGCGGGGGCCTCCTAGGTGGGCGACTGGGGCTACGTCCTCGGCACCTACGCCGTCGCCTTCGGGGCGATGGGCGTCTACGCCACCTGGTTGGTGCGGCGGTCCCGACGCGCCGGGGACGACCTGGTCGACCCGACCGAGGCGACGTGGCAGTGACCCCGTCCGGTCCGACGCCCGCCGATGGGCGTGGTGGTCCCCTCGATGGCGTGCCCGAGGAGGACCGCGGCCTCGATCTGCGACCCCGTGACGTCGATGTGGCCGAGCAGGTGCGGCGTGAGCGTCGCCGGGGCGCGCGTCGCTGGTGGTGGGCGGTGGCTGCGGTGGTGGTCGTCGCCGCCGGCTTCGTCCTCGCCCAGGGCGTCGGCACCGCCACGCTGTACTTCCGCAACGCCGACGAGGCGGTGGCCGAGCGCGACGAGCTCGGCGAGCGGCGCTTCCGCCTCCAGGGCACCGTGGTCGGCGAGACGATCGCCGACGCCGCCGGCGGGGTCAGCTTCGACGTCGAGTACGACGACGTCCGCGTGCCCGTGCGCCACGTGGGCGACCCGCCCGATCTGTTCCAGGCCGGCATCCCCGTGGTGCTCGAGGGCCGGTGGGCCGACGGCGGCGACCACTTCGACTCGTCGGTGATGATCGTGCGCCACACCAACGAGTACGAGGCCGACTACGGCGATCGGCTCGATCGCGCCGACGTCGGGGGCGAGACCGCCTCGGGCGCCGGCGACGTGATCGGTGCGACCCGTGCGCCCGACGGGGCGGGCCGACCGTGAACGCCGCCCTCGGGACCGCAGGGGTGACCCTTGGCTTCGTGGCCGCCCTGGCCGGCCTCGTCACCCTGGTGGTGGCGGCCCGCCGGGACGACCCACGCCTCACCCGGCTCGGGCGCATCTACCCCTGGTTCGCCCTCCTCGGCGCCGTGCTGGCGGTCGTGGCCATGCAGCGGGCGTTGCTGACCGATGACTTCCGCCTGATCTTCGTGGCCGAGCACAGCTCGACCTCCACGCCGCTGCTGTTCAAGGTCTCGACCATGTGGGCGGCCCTGGAGGGTTCGATCCTGTTGTGGGCGCTGGTGCTCACCGGGTTCTGCGTCGCCACGGTCGTCGCCTTCCGGGCCCACGTCGCCGACCGGCTCGTCACCGTCGCCGTCGCCACCCAGCTCGTCGTCACCGCCTTCTTCTTCGGGTTGATGCTCGGGCCTGCGGATCCGTTCACCCTCGTCGCCGGTGCGGTGCCCACCGACGGCCCGGGTCCCAACCCGCTGCTGCAGAACCACCCGCTGATGGCGATCCACCCGCCGCTGCTGTACATCGGCTACGTCGGGTTCACCGTCCCGTTCTCGTTCGCGGTGGCGGCGCTGGTCACCGGGCGCCTCGGCGAGGGCTGGCTGGTCGCCACCCGACGCTGGACCCTCGTCGCCTGGGGCGCGCTGACCGTGGGCATCGTCATGGGCGCCTGGTGGAGCTACGAGGTGCTCGGATGGGGCGGGTACTGGGCGTGGGACCCCGTCGAGAACGCCTCGTTCCTTCCGTGGCTCACCGGCACCGCCTTCTTGCACTCGGTGATCGTGCAGGAGCGTCGGGGCATGTTGCGGGTCTGGAACCTGTCGCTGCTGCTGGCGACGTTCGCCCTCACGATCTTCGGTACGTTCCTCACCCGCTCGGGGGTCATCGAGTCGGTGCACGCCTTCGCCGAGGGCAGCGTCGGACCGCTCCTGCTCGGTTTCCTGGCGGTCGTCGTGGCCGTGTCGCTCGGTCTGATCGCCTGGCGCGGCGACGAGCTGCGCTCACCGGGCGCCGTCGACTCGCCGGTCAGCCGCGAGGGGGCCTTCCTCGTCAACAACCTGTTGTTCGCCGCCTTCGCTCTCGTCGTGCTGTTGGGCACGGTGTTCCCCCTGGTCGTCGAGGCGCTGCGCGACGACCGCATCGCCGTGGGACGGCCCTACTTCGACCGCATGTCGATGCCGATCGGACTCGCCCTGCTCTTCATGATGTCGGTGGCCCCGCTGCTGCCGTGGCGGTCGACGTCGCTGCCGACGCTGCGCGACCGCCTGCTCGTGCCGGCGTGGATCGGGACCATCACCCTGGTGGTGGCGGTGGCCGTCGGCGCCCGGGGCTTGGCGCCCCTCGTCGGCTTCGCCCTGGCCGGGTTCGCCGGTGGGTCGGCCGGGCGTCACGTCGTGGCGGCGGTGTGGCGGCATCACTGGCGGGGCCTGGTCGGACGGTCCAACGGCGGGATGATCGTGCACCTCGGCGTGGTGCTGGTGGCCCTGGGCTTCATCGCCTCCAGCTCGTTCTCCCACGAGGGCGAGCTGCGGCTGCGGCCCGGGGAACGGGGCGTCGTGGCCGGGCACCCCGTGGAGTACCTGGGCTTCGAGACGGTGGAGGAACCCAACCGACGGGTCATCCAGGCCGAGGTGCTGGTCGACGACCAGGTGTTCGAACCCGGGATCGAGCAGTACCAGACCGGCCAGAGCATCGGCGTGCCCTCGGTCCGGGTGGGCTGGCGCGAGGACGTCTACCTGGTGCTGGCCAACGTCCCCTCCGCACCCGACGAGCCGGCCACCATCCGGGTCATCATCGAGCCGCTCGTGAACTGGATCTGGATCGGCGGCGGGGTCATGGGTCTTGGCACCCTGCTCGCCGTCGTGCCCTTCAGCGGGCGGCGTCGCCGCGACGAGCCGGCGTCGACCGTGGACGGGGCATCGGCGCCGCCCACCTCGGCGTCGACAGATGAGCCCGAACGCCAGGATGCGACCACCGCGGTCGGCGCTCGTGGCTGAGTCGACGAGCCGGGCGTCGCTGACCGACGGTGGTGCACGCCCCGGCGGCGAGGCCGACGACGTCCTCGGTGACGACCGCGCCCCCCGCACCGTCTTGTGGGCGACGTTGGCTGCCGCAGTGGTCCTGATCGGGTTGTTCGCCGTGCTGTTGACCGACGGTGACATCAGCGAGGGCAACCCCCGGGTCGGTGAGGCGGCCCCGGTCATCAGGGCCACCACCCTCGACGGTGAGCGGTTCGACCTCGACGACCACCTCGGGCGGTGGGTCGTCGTCAACTTCTTCGCCACCTGGTGCCCGCCCTGCATCGAGGAGCACCCCGAGCTGGTCGAGTTCGCCGAGCGTCACGAGGCCGCGGGCGACGCTGCGGTCGTCAGCGTGACCCACAAGGAACCGGTCGGTGTCATCGAGGAGTTCTTCGACGCCGAAGGCGGCGACTGGCCGGTCGTCACCGACGACGACGGCCGGATCGCCATCGACTACGCCGTGCTCGGCCTGCCCGAGTCGTTCCTCATCACCCCGGCCGGCTTCGTCGCCACCCAGATCAACGGGGGCGTGACCGCCGACGGCCTCGACGCCCTCATCGCCGCCTTCGAAGAACGAGCGGCGGCGGCGTGAGCGGCGTCGCCCGCTTCACGTTGCGGTCGGTTTCGTGGCTGGTGCTCGTCGTCGTGGTGAGCGCGACCCTGGCGATCGGGGTGATGACCGGGCGCGAGGACATCACACCCGGCGATCGGGCCGCCAGCATCGGGCGCAACGTGCAGTGCCCGGTGTGTGACGGCCAGAGCGTGGTCGAGTCGAACACTCCGGTGGCGGTGAACATCCGCTCGGAGATCGAACGCCGCGTGCGCGAGGGGTGGACCGACGCCGAGATCTATCGCGTGCTCAGCGACACCTACGGCGAGCGGGTCATCCTGAACCCTTCGGGCGACGGTCTGACCGGCCTCGTGTGGATCGTGCCGGTCGCTGCGCTGGCGGTGGCCGCCGGGGGCCTGGGCCTGACCTTCGCCCGCTGGCGGGTGCGGCGCGGCGACAGAGCCGTCGGACCCTCTGACGCCGACCGTCGTCTCGTCGACCAGGCCCGCCGCTCGACCAGCACCTCGCCCGGGCGGAGATGACCACGACGCCTCGCCGGCGCAGCACCGGCTCGCTGTCAGACCCGCCCGAGCGCGGATCGGACCGTGGGGCGACGAGCTCGGCCCGGCAACGCGCCCTGGAGGGCGAGCGGGACTTCTTGCTGGGATCCCTCGACGATCTCGACGCCGAGCACGCCGCAGGAGAGCTCGACGACGACGATCACGCCCGCCTGCGCGACGACTACACCGCCCGCGCCGCCGAGGTGCTGAGAGCCCTGGACGCTGGTGAGCGGCGCGATCGCTCCCGCCGCCGGGCTGGCCGACCCGGCGACCGGCGGACGCGGCGTTGGCGCCTGGCCCTGATGGCAGGCGTCGCCGTGCTCGGTGTGGTGGCCGGGGTGGTGGTGGCCCGATCGTCAGGGGAGCGCCTCGCCGGTGAGTTCATCTCGGGCGAGCGTCTCGAACGCACCCCGACCGCGGTGATGGCCCAGGCCCAGGAGGCCTTCACCCGGGGAGAAGCCTTGGAGGCGCTGCAGCTCGTCGACGGGCTGCTCGAACGCAACCCGACCGACGTCGACGCCCGGGCGTTGCGGGGCTGGATGTTGCTGAACGTCGGTGAGCCCGAGCTGGCCGAGCGCGGCGTCGCCGAGCTCGACCGGGCACTCGCCCTGGATCCCTCCCATCCGGAGGCCCTGTTGTACCGGGGGGCCACCCACCGCGGACAGGGTGAGCTCGTCGAGGCGCTCGAGCTGTACGAGCGGCTGCTGGAGGTCGATGCCGATCTGGCGATGCGCCCGGTGGTCGAGGATCTCGTCGGCGAGCTGCGGGCCCAGACCGACCCCGCCGGGCAGGTTCAGCCCGGCGGCTGAGCCGCCTCGGGTGGCGGGCGGTACGTCATCGTGCCGGTGGGGCGACCAGAGCCGTCCTCCACCAGCTGCACCGTCCAGATCGAGGCCTTCTCGCATCGGCGAGGGCCGACGATCTCGAGCCCCCGCAGACCGAGCACCCGCACGATGCCCGGGATGACGTCGCCGTGGGTGCAGGCCAGGGTGTCGTCACCGGCGGCTTCGATGGACTCCCACGCCACCGTGGGATCAGCGCCCTCGGCCAGCCGGTCGTCGATCTCGACGGCCATGCCACGAGCGTCCGCCAGGGGGGCGACGGTCTGGCGGCACCTCGGAGCGGGGCTGGAGATGATGCGGCCCACGTGGTCAGGGGCTAGGGCGAGGATCAGTGCGTCGGCCTGGGCGCCACCCCGTCGGTCAAGCTCGCGTCGGTGGTCGGCGGTGGGGTCGGCGATCCCAGCACCGGCGCTGGCGTGGCGGAGGACGTGACGGACTCCCACGGCCGCAGCCTCGCGGACCGACGCCACGCGCAGGGTGGCGGGCCCGACGCAGAGGCCGGAGGCGACGTCGGTACCCTCGCCGTCTCGTACGGACCCCGATGACGCTCGGAGAGATGATGGGTGGCTCCCGAGACGCCAGCGAGCTGTTGGAACTGCTGGACGGTGCCCCGGCGCTGATCGAGCTGCCGGCCGATCGACCTCGTCCGCTGACGATGAGCGGCCGGGTGCACGCGGCCACGGTGCCGGCCGCGGCCGGCGAGGGTGGCCCGGTGGCGCCTGCGGTGCTCACCGGCGAGCGGCCGGTGGCGATGGCGGTGGCGGTGGCGGCGGCCTACGTCCACCAGCTGGTCGAGATCACCGACATCGTGGTGGGCGTCGAGGTGCCGGCGCCCGGCGGCGCCGAGCCGGTCGTGGTGCCGGTGCGCCTCAGCGTCGAACCCGGGGTGTCGATGGCCCAGCTCGTCGACCAGGCGGCAGCGCACCTGGCGGTGTGGCCCGTGTCGCGTCGCTTCACCCTTGCCGAGCTGCTCTCTGCCATGCGCGTCGAGCCGCACACCGCCACGCACCCCGTGTACCAGATCGCCGTCAGGGACGAACGGGGCGGTGCGGTCGCTGGCGACCGAACGTGGCCTCGGTGTGAGCTGACGCTGGCCCTTCGAGGACCCGTCGATCGTCCCAGCGACAGCACCACGGGCGCCGCCACGACCGGCAGCGACGTCAGCGCCGGCGAGCTGGGGGTGGAGGTGCCCGTCGAGCTGTGCGAACCAGGACGCATCGGCCAGGTGGCCGAGCAGGTGGCTGCGGTCGTCGCGGCCGCCGTCGACGGATCCGCCCGCACGGTCGAGACGATCGAGGTGATCACCGCAGGCGAACGCGCCGACATCGCTCGCTGGAACGACACCGCCACCGCCCGCCTCGGACCCGACGTGGTGCCGCCGGTGCTGCTGGCCGGTGGCCGTCTCGAGCCCGACGGGTGCGCCGTCGTCCACGGATCTCGCACCATGACGCACGCCGAGCTCGGCGAGCGGGCCCAGGACCTGGCTCGCGTCCTGGTCGAGCGGGGCGCCGGGCCCGACGTGCCGGTCGTGGTGTCGATGCCACGCTCACCCGAGATGATCGTCGCCGTCGCCGGCGTGCTCGCCGCCGGTTCCCCCTACGTGCCCGTCGACCCGGCCTACCCCCTGGCCCGTCGCCGGCACATGGTCGCCGACAGCGGGGCGCGCCTGGCCGTCACCGCCGGGCACGCAGCCGACGACCTCGTGGCCGCCGCCACCCCCGCCGAAGCAACCCCCGCCGCCCCCCATCAACTCGAGCTCGTCTGGCTCGACGGTCGACACGACCCGCCAGACGCCCCGGGAAGAGCCAACGTCGCCGGCGCCGAGGGGTCCGCCGGGCTCGGCCCCGAGGACCTCGGCTACGTCATCTACACCTCGGGGTCCACCGGCACCCCCAAGGGGGTCGCCCTCACCCAGCTCGCCCTGGCCAACCTCGTCGACTGGCAGCTGCGACGGCCCGACTTCGCATCGGGCCGGCGCACCCTGCAGTTCGCCTCGCTCAGCTTCGACGTGTCGTTCCAGGAGATCGCCACGACGCTGGCCAGCGGTGGCACCCTCGTGCTCGTCGACGAGACCGTCCGCAGGGACCCACGAGCGCTGCTCGACCACCTCGTCGCTCACGCCGTCGAGCGGGTGTTCCTGCCCTTCGTCGCCCTCCGGGGCCTGGCCGAGGCCTCCCTCGAGACCGGTGTCGTGCCCGACGCGCTGCGCGAGGTGTACACCGCCGGCGAGCAGCTCGTCGTCGACGAGGTCATCCGTCGCTTCTTCGCCTCGCTGCCCGGGTGCCTGCTCGAGAACCAGTACGGGCCCTCGGAGTCCCACGTCGTCAGCGCCCACCGCCTCATCGGGCCCGTCGGTGACTGGCCGGCACTGCCACCGATCGGCGCCCCGATCGCCAACACCGAGCTGCACGTCCTCGACGACGGCCGGCGGGCCCGTCCGATCCTGGCCGCAGGGGAGCTGTGGATCGCTGGGGACTGCCTGGCGCGGGGCTACCTCGGACGGCCCGATCTCACCGACGAGCGGTTCTCGCACCTCGAGGTGGGCGACCGAGGTGCGCCGGTGCGGGCCTACCGGACCGGGGACCGGGCGCGCTGGCTGGCTGACGGCAGCATCGAGTTCCTCGGACGCACCGACCACCAGGTCAAGTTCCGGGGCTTTCGCATCGAGCCGGGCGAGGTGGCAGCCGTGCTGTCTGAGGCGCCGGGCGTCTCGCGCTGCGTGGCGTCGGTGCGCGAGGTGCCCCGCGCCGGCGCCCGCCTGGTCGCCCACCTCGTCGGCGCCGGCGGCCGACCGGTCGATCTGTCGGCCGTGCATCGCCACGCCCGCCAGCACCTGCCCGAGCACATGGTGCCCTCGCACCTGGCGGTCATCGACGAGTTGCCGCTCACCCCGTCGGGCAAGGTCGACACTGCGGCGCTGCACACGCCGTCCTTCGACCGGTCGATCCTCGGCGCCGCGCTCGTCGAGCCACGCAACGCCGTGGAGGCCGCGCTCGCCGGCATCTGGTCAGAGCTGCTCGGCGTCGACCAGGTCGGCGTCCACGACGACTTCTTCGATCTCGGCGGCGACTCGCTCATGGCCGTCGAGCTGTTCGCCCGAGTGGCTGATGACCTCGACGTCGAGCTGCCCCTCGGGGTGCTCGGCCGTGCCTCGACCATCGCCGGCATCGCCGCGCTGATCGACGACGACGGCGGGGACGTCTGGCGGCCGCTGGTCCCCCTGCGGGCCTCGGGTGAGCAGGTCCCGCTGTTCTGCGTGCACGGCGGGTCGGGCAACGTGGCCAGCTTCCCGCTGCTCGCCCGGGCCCTGCCCCCCGGGCGTCCCGTGTACGCCCTGCAGTGGGACGGCCTCGACGGCCAGGGCGGGGCCCGGCGCATCGAGGCGATGGCCGACCGCTACCTGGCCGAGGTGCGCTCGGTGCGGCCCCGGGGCCCCTACCTGCTCGCCGGTCAGTGCATCGGAGGGCTCGTCGCTCGGGTGCTGGCCCAGCGGCTGCTCGACGACGGCGAGGACGTCCCCCTGTTGGTCATGTGGGACTCGCCCAACCTCGACTCGCCAGCCTTCGTGCGGCGGCGCCGTCGGCGTGAGCTCGAAGAGATCGTCCGCGACCCGTGGCAGCACCGGGGCCTGATCCGCTACCGGGCCCGCCGGCTGCTCGGCCGGCCGACGCTCGACAAGCACCGGCGGATCCACGGTCGCCAGGCGATGGTCGCCGCCGCCTGGGCCCACCGCCCGAGCCCGTTGCCCGTGCGCACGATCTACGCCTCGAGCGGGGTGTCTGACGCCACCGACGTCGCCCTGTCCGGCGAGTGGACCGACGGCGCCCTCGGGTGGGCCCACCTCGAGGGTGAGGACTTCGCCATCGTGCGGGTCGACGCCGGCCACAACGACGTGCCCTACCACCCGGCGGTGGTCGACGTGCTCGTCGAGGAGCTGGCCGCCGTCGACGGTGCCCTCTCGGTCAGGACAGGGCGCGGAGGCGGCTGAGCAGGTCGGGCAGGGCTGACAGGGCGGCGTCGACGTCGGCCCGCGTGCTCGACCACCCGAGGGAGAACCGCAACGAGCGGTGGGCATCGACGCCCATGGCCTCGAGCACCGGAGACGGTTCGAGCCCCTCAGAGGCACAGGCGCTACCCGAGTGCACGGCGACACCGGCTCGGTCGAGGCCGAGGACGATGGCCTGGGGCTCGATCCCGTCGATGGTGACACCGACCAGGTGCGGCGTCCGTTCGTGGGGATGACCGATCAGGCGCACGCCCTCAAGGGCGTCGAGCCCGTCTCGCAAGGCCGCCCCGAGGGTCGCCTGGTCGGCGAGCTCGGCGTGGAGGAGACCGGCGCTGAGCGCCCCGGCGACGGCCCCCAGGCTCACGATGCCGGGTACCGGTTCCATCCCCGCCCGGCGGGCGCGCTCCTGGTCGCCGCCGAGGACCAGCGGCTCGATGCGCAGGCCCCGTCGCACGACGAGCACCCCCGTGCCGGGCAGCGCCCCCAGCTTGTGCCCGCTGATGGCCACCAGGTCGGCTGGAACCCGGGTGAGGTCGACCTCGACGTGGCCGGCGGCGGTCGCGGCATCGACCAGGGTGGATGTGCCACGTTGCCGGCACGACGCCACCACCTCGGCGACGGGTTGGGTGGTGCCCACCTCGTGGTTGGCCCATTGCAGGCACACGAGCGAGGTGTCGTCGCTGACCGCGTCGATGACCTCGGCGGGGTCGACCCGCCCGGTCGCATCGACCCCCACCCAGGTGATCGAGCTGGCCCACCGCTCGACGCTCTGGCGGACACAGGAGTGCTCGACCGTGGCGCACACGACGTGGCCCGAGCCGCGACGCCGCACGGCACCGAACACCGCCGCGGCCACGGCCTCGGTCGCCCCGCTGGTGAACACGATCTGGCGGGAGGCGACGCCGAGCAGCGACGCCACCTGCTCCCGGGACGTCTCGATGAGGTGGCGGGCGCCGAGGGCCTCGCTGTGCAGCCGGCTGGGGTCGCCGTGGGCGCCACCGGCGTCGATCCACCTCGCCAGCGCCTCGGCCGCCTCGGGCCGCAGCGGGCTCGTGCTGGCGTGGTCGAGGTAGTGCCGGACGCTCACGAGCGGGGGCTGAGGACCGGGTGACGGGTCGACGTCAGGTCGCACCCAGGCTGGTGACGCAGTTGAGGCTGCCGGTCACCCGGGAGGCGGTCAGCTCGGCTGACCCGTCGCCGTGCAGGCCCGCCATCATCCCCCGCACCAGCCCCCGGTCGATGGCGCACAGCACCGGGTGCTCGAGGGCGGCGTCACCGAAGGGGCAGTGCTCGCTCACGATGCGCAGCGAGTCACCCGAGCTCTCGGTGCGAGCGGCGAAGCCCCGGGCGGTGAGGGCCGCAGCCACCGCAGCGGCGGCGGCCCGCAGGGAGCGCTGCGCCGAGCCCGGTTCCATGGCCCCGGCCAAGCTGGTGCCGTACTCGGCTCCGACGTCCTCGGCCAGCTGCTCGGCCTGCTCGGTGGGCAGGCAGGCCAACGCCCGTCCGAGCAGCGCCCCGAGCAGGTCGTCGCGCCGCACCGGGATCTGCAGCGGCTCGGCGGCGTCGGGGGCGACGTAGCGCTTCGACGGGCGTCCGGCGCCGCTGGCCGTACGACGCAGGTCGACCTCGACGTACCCGCCGGCGGCCAGCTTGTCGAGGTGGTGGCGGGCGACGTTGACGTGCAGCTCGAAGCGGGCGGCCACCTCGGTGGCGCTGGCCCCCTCGGGGGTGTCGCGGACGAACAGGTAGATGTCACGCCGGGTGCGGTCGCCGAACGCAGAGGTGATGGCTGTGACCGCTGCGCCGAACTCGTCTGCGCTGAGACCGACGTCACCGGGTGCGGGCGCGACGCTCCCGTGAGCTTGAGTGGGTCGTCGCTGCACCACGTCGATATTCTACCTATCTCGGTAGGAGAAATCCGCCGGTCGGCGTTCGCCGATCGAGCCCGCCGCAGCGAGGAGCCCGTCGATGCCCACCGAAGCCGAGGTGCTCGAGGCCGTGTCCGCGGTGGTCGACCCCGAGATCGGCCGTCCCCTCGGCGAGCTCGGCATGGTGCGGGGGGCGTCGGTCGTGGGGTCGGCGGCCCAGGTGATGGTGGCGCTTCCCGTCGAGACCTACCCGTCGGCGGGTCCGCTCTCTGAGGCCATCGGCGAGACGCTGTCCTCCCTCGGGGGCATTGTCGACGTCGACGTGCAGTTCGGGCTCATGGGCGAGGACGAACAGGCTGACCTGCGCATCCGTCTCATCGGCGACCCGGGTGCCACCGCAGGCAGCGAGCACGCCCACGGCCACGCCGAGGGTCGAACCATCCCCTTCGCCGAGCCGACGAGTCGCACCCGGGCGCTGCTCATCGCCTCGGGCAAGGGCGGCGTCGGCAAGTCCTCGATCACGGTCAACCTCGGCGTGGCGCTGTCCCGGCTCGGCAGGTCGGTGGCGGTCGTGGATGCCGACGTCTGGGGGTTCTCCATCCCCCGCATGCTCGGGGTCGACCGGCCACCCATGGTCATCGACCGCATGCTCGTGCCACCGTCGGCCAACGGGGTGCGGTGCATCTCGATGGGGTTCTTCGCCGACGACGATCAGCCCGTCATCTGGCGGGGTCCGATGCTGCACAAGGCGCTCGAGCAGTTCCTCACCGACGTGTGGTGGGACGAACCCGACTACCTCGTGGTGGATCTTCCCCCCGGGACCGGCGACATCAGCCTGTCGCTCGCCCAGTTCCTGCCGCGGGGCGAGGTGTACGTCGTGACGACGCCCCAGCCCGCCGCCCAGTCCGTCGCCCAGCGAGCGGCCTACATGGCCCAGCGCGTCCAGCTCGACGTGCGCGGGGTCATCGAGAACATGAGCTGGTTCACCGGCGACGACGGCACCAGCTACCCCATCTTCGGCAGCGGCGGCGGCGCCCACCTCGCCGACAAGCTCGGGGTGCCGCTCATCGGTCAGGTGCCGCTCGTGCCCGGCCTGCGCGAGGGCGGCGACACCGGCAACCCGATCACGGTGAGCGACCCCGACGGCGAGGCCGGCAAGGTCTTCGCCCAGATGGCCGAGCGGATCGACACCGAGCTGGCGCCCACTCGTCGACACCATCCCGAGCTCAAGCTCATCTGAGCCCGGTCGGACGCTGCGGGGTGCCCGGTGCGAGCGGCGCCGGCGGCCGATGCGCTCCAGGGCGCTCAGCTCCGGCGCAGCAGAGCCCTGGCCTCGTGGGCACCCTCGGGTGTCCACCCCTCGAACAGCTCGACGACCTCCACACCACCCAGGCCCCGGGTGATGCTGGCCAGCTCGCCGTCGGCGAGCAGGTGCCGTCGGTGGGGCCGGGCGTGGCGCGTGAGGTTCGACGCCGTCGGCAGGCCGACCATCGCCACCCCGCCGTCGGCCAGCACGCCACCCAGCGCGCCGAGCAGGGCGCGATCGCAGTAGCGCACGACGATGGCTGCGTCCCAGGGCCCCGGCGGTGGGCCGTCGGCGGACAGGTCGCGCCGGTCGGTGCGCAGCGATACCCCGTCGCCGTCGGCGAGGACGACCGCGCGTGAGAGCGCCACGCCGGACACGTCGACGAGGGTGGCGTCGAAGCCCTCGGCGGCCAGCCAACGAGCGTGGCGACCGAGACCACCGGCGAGATCGACCGCCCGTCCCGACGCCGGGAGCAGGTGCCGGCGCTCGACGATCCAGGGCTCGGCGCTGCCCGGCTCGGCGGTCGCCCAGCGCTCGTCCCACCGGCGCTGCTCGTCGGATCGTTCCACTCCGTTCCCTCCGCCATGGCCCGCGCCCCGGACCGGGTCGACCCCGCCGGTCGCCGGCCCCCGCAGTGCCCGGTGGCGGGTGGCCCTGCGTACCATGAGCGGCCTCACCGTCGCCCGAGGAGCCAGCGTGCACGTTCGCGTGGCGGGTGGCCCTGCGTACCATGAGCGGCCTCACCGTCGCCCGAGGAGCCAACGTGCACGTTCGAATCGGAGTGTCCAACGCCCCCCGAGAGCTCGATGTCGAGGTCGCCGACGACACCGATCTCGAGGCGTTGCGGGCCGACGTCGAGGCGGCTCTCGCCGACGACGACGGGGTGCTCTGGCTCGTCGACAAGAAGGAGCAGCGCCTGGCGGTGCCCTCGGACAAGGTGGCCTACGTCCTCATCGGTTCGCCCAAGGCCGAGCAGCGGATCGGCTTCGCCAACTGAGCACCGGCCCAGCCCTGCTCGACCGGCGCCTGCTGTTCGTCACCGGCAAGGGCGGCGTCGGCAAGACCACCGTGGCCGCGGCGCTGGCGATCGTGGCCGCCCGGCTCGACAAGCGCACCCTGATCTGTGAGGTCGACGCCAAGGGCGATCTGGCCGCCGGGCTGGAGTGCGGCCCGCTGGCCTTCGAGCCGACCCTGGTCGAGGACCGCCTCTCGGCGATGACCATGGAGACCGAGGCGTCGCTTCGGGAGTACCTGGCCCTCAACCTCCGCCTGCCGGTGCTCACCAAGATCGGTCCGGTTGCCCGAACCTTCGACTTCGTGGCCAGCGCCGCTCCTGGCGTGCGGGAGATCCTCACCGTCGGCAAGCTCTGCTACGAGGTGCGTGAGCGCCACTACGACCTCGTCGTCGTCGACGGCCCCGCCACCGGCCACGTGGTAGGTCAGCTGAGCGCGGCCGAGGGCATCAGGGACCTCGTCCAGGTGGGTCTCGTGCGCGGTCAGACCCAGTGGATGCTCGACCTGTTGAACGACCCGGCGGTCGCTGGGGTGGTGGCGGTCACCCTGGCCGAGGAGATGCCGGTCACCGAGACGATCGAGCTCATCGGGCGCCTCGACGGCGAGACCGGGGTCGATCTGGCCAGCGTGGTGGTCAACCGGGTGCTGCCCGAGCTGTTCGGCCGCCCCGAGGAGGAGGTCTTCGACCGCCTGGCCGAACCGGTGCGCACCGCGTGGCTGTCCGAGGCGATCGACGGTCCCGCCGACGAGCTGCTCGACGCCGCCTCGTTCGCGGTGCGCTTGCGGCGGTCCAGGGCGGTGCACATGGCCCGCCTGCGCGACGAGCTGAGCAGCCGGTGCCCCCTGGTCTACGTGCCCGAGCTGTTCGGACGCCGCCAGGGCCGCCGCAGCGTCGACCGCGTCGCCGACGCCCTCGAAGCCGAGCTGGCATGAACACGCCGCCAGCGGACCCGGCAGGGCCAGCAGGGCCGGCGGCCGGGGACGGGGAGGGCCTGGCGCAGCTGTTGTCGTCCAAGGAGGTCGTCGTGTTCGCCGGGTCGGGCGGGGTCGGCAAGACCACGACGGCGGCCGCAGCCGGGCTGATGGCAGCGTCAGAGCTTGGCATCAAGGTGCTGGTGCTCACGATCGACCCCGCTCGGCGGTTGGCGAACGCCATGGGTCTGGCCGAGGTCGGCAACGCCGAGACCCAGGTGGCGCCCTCGGCGCTGGCTGCGGCCGGGGTGCGTCCGGGCGGTGAGCTGTGGGTGGCCATGCTCGACACCAAGGCGTCGTGGGACGACCTCATCGAGCGCCACGCGCCGAGCGTGGCGGTGCGTGACCGCATCCTCGCCAACTCGATCTACGCCAACATCTCGGCCCGCTTCGTCCAGAGCCACGACTACATCGCCATGGAGCGTCTCTACGAGCTGCACGCCTCGAGGCGCTATGACCTCGTCATCGTCGACACGCCCCCGAGTCGCAACGCCATCGACTTCCTCGAGGCGCCGGCTCGCATGGCGGACTTCTTCCGCAGTCGACTGCTGCGGTGGCTGACCGCCCCGTCGCGCTCACGGCTGTTGACCTTGGCCTCACGCCCGTTCTACGAGGTCGCCGATCGCATCCTCGGCTCGCAGTTCCTCGGTGACATCGCCGAGTTCTTCGGACTCTTCCAGATGATGGAGCGGGGGTTCGTCGAGCGGGCCGAGGCGGTGTCCAGGGTGCTCGCCGATCGGCGCACCACCTTCGTCGTGGTGACCACCCCCGAGGACGCGCCGGTCGCCGAGGCCGAGTTCTTCCTCGATGCGCTGCGCGCCCGGCGCCTGCACCTCGGGGCGGTCGTGGTGAACCGCACCCTGGCGTCCTCGCTGCGCGACGAACGGGCCCGGCGTGCTGCTGATCGTCTCGGCGACGACGCCGAGCGCATCGCCGCCCAGCTGGCAGCCGACGGCGTCGGTGATCCTGGTACGACAGCACGGGTGCTCGCCGAGGTCGCCCGCAACTTCTGTGACCTGGCCGTGGCGGCCGGCCGGGAGGTGGCGTTGCGCCAGGGACTGCAGCCCCGTGCCGACGTGGTGGTCGAGGTGCCCTGGTTCGCCGGCGACGTCGCCGACCTCGCCTCGCTGGCCGTGATCGGCGACCACCTGCGCCGCGGCTGATCTGCGGGGGCCAGCTCGCCACGGTCGGCGCGACACCCTCTCAGTAGGGTCCGTCGGGTGACCGAGCCGATGGGTCGTCCGCGCGCCGAGACGTACCAGGTCCAGGATCTCGCCCGCCTCCTGGCCGACGGGGTCGTGCGCATCCCGCGGTTCCAACGCGGGCTGCGGTGGGACGCACGCGACGTCGAGCGGCTCTTCGACAGCATCGTCGAGGAGTTCCCCATCGGCACGCTGCTGTTCTGGCAGCGCGAGGCACCGGCGAGCGATGTCGTGCTCGGGCGTCGGACGACCCGGCGCCGGCGATGGATCGAGCGCTGTGGGTCGTCGACGGCCAACAGCGCCTGACGGCCTTGGCCAACGTGCTCCTGCACGAACGGGACGACGCAGGCGACGAGCTCTACTACGACCTTGCGCAGGGTGGCTTGCACCGACGCCGACGCAGTGCCTGCCGGCCCGGGCGAGTCGTGGACCTCGCTGCGAACGGCGTTCGATCAGGAGCTCGTGCTGAACTGGCTGTTCGATCGCGGGGACGTCATCGACGAGCTCCGACGCAACGCCTTCGCCTTGACGAGGAAGCTACGGGAGTACGAGGTGCCGGCGTACGTCGTCGAGAGCGCAGACGAAGCCGTCGTGCAGCAGATCTTCGATCGCCTGAACGCCTACGGCAAGCGCATCAGCCGGGCCGAGGCGTTCCACGCCCTCCACGCTGCCACCGAGCCGTCCGACCGGCCCATCGACCTGAAGTGGCTGCAACGAGAGGTCGCGCTCCTCGGCTTCGGAGCGCTGCGCGATGACACCGTGCTGAAGGCCGTGCTGGCCCGGCGCGGCGGCGACGTCCTTCGCGAGATCCGGGGGGAGTTCGAGCGGGGCGATGTCAAGGAGGCGCCAGAGCACGCGTTCCGCGCCACCCTCGAAGCGCTGCGAGGTGCATGTGCTTTCGTCCAGGGTGAGTGCGGGGTGCCCCACGTCCGCCTCCTGCCGTACGAGTTCCTCATCGTCACGCTGTGCCGGTTCTTCGCTCATCATCCCCACCCGAACGACCGGAACCGCGTGCGGCTCCGGCGCTGGTTCTGGCGAGCGGCCATGGCGGGGCCGCCCGCCCAGGGCGGCTACACGACAGCGATGCGGGCGTATCCCTCGGCCGTCGACGACCGCGATGAATCAGCATCCGTGGAGGCGCTTCTCGCACGGGTTCCCGACCAGGTGAGGCATCCGCCGATCGACCGCTTCCGGCTGAACGACGCAGCGGCCCGGATGGGCGCCACCGCCCTCGTCGACCTCGGGCCGATCGATCCGGTCACTGGTGCTGCGATCGATCTCGCTGCGGCGTTCGAGGATCGCGGCCGCCCGTTCGGACGTCTCACCGCAGCAGCCTCCGCTGACCACTCCGCCGGGTTGGTCGACCGAGCGCTGCTCCCGCCGGGATCAGAGGTGGAGAGCATGCTCTCGGTCTTCGATGAGGCTGGGCGCACCGTCCTCGCCAGCCATGGCATCCCGGTCGAGGCCTACGAGGCGCTGAGGAGGGCGGACGACGCCGCCGGGTTCCTCCGGATCCGGCACGAGCACCTCTCCGTCGTCGTCCAGCAGTTCCTCGACGCCAGCGCCGAACTCGACCACGATGACCGACGGGCGATAGCAGAGCTCACCGTCGAGGACGATCCGGACGACGACGCGCCGTTCGTGATGGGCGAAGGCCTCCCCACGACGTGACGAGGGTCCTCGACGGGTCCTTCTCGGCGACGTCGTCGTCGGTCGGCTCACCACCTCAGGGAGCGACAGCTCGTTCGTCCTCGACGACGGGTACCGCGGCCTCCCAGATCGTCCCGTCCTGGGCCAGGCCTTCGAAGACCATCCGCACCAGCGGCGCCGCACCCACGCCCGATTGCCACCGTGGTTCGCCAACCTCCCCCCCGAGGGCGCCCTGCGGGAGATCGTCGCGCGTGCCGCTGGGGTCGCACCCGAACAGGAGGCCGCCCTCCTCCATTGGCTGGCCGCCGATCTCCCGGGCGCCGTGCGTCTCTCGCCCGATGCTCCTGACGACGACGACGACGCGCTCGAGGTCGACCCGGAGCGGGTTGCGGGTCCACCGGTCGACCCACCGAACCGGCCGTTCTCCCTCTCCGGACTGCAACTCAAGATGTCGATGGTCGATCGCGCCGGGCGCCTGACGGCGCCCGCTTCGGGCGAGGGCGGCGACTGGATCGTCAAGTTCCCGGACCGCCTGTACCCCGGTGTCCCGGCCAACGAGCACGCCACGATGGTGTGGGCGCGCCTCGCCGGCGTCGATGTGCCCCAGGTTCGGCTCGTCGGGCCGTCAGAACTGCCCGATGTCAGGGAACCGATGTGGGCTCGCAAGGAAGAGGCCCTGGCCGTCCGCCGGTTCGACCGTCCTTCACCGGGGGCGCGGCGTCACATGGAGGATCTCGCCCAGGTACGCCAGCTGTTCCCTCGCGACAAGTACACGGGCAACTTCGAGACCGTGGCCGCCATCGCCTATCGGGGCCACGACACGGGCTCGCTCGAGCAGTTCCTCCGACGGATGGTGTTCAACGTGGCGTGCGGCAACGGCGACGCCCATCTGAAGAACTGGACCCTGTTGTACGTCGACCCCAAGGTTCCGCAGCTCTCCCCGGCGTACGACCTCGTTGCGACGTTCGTCTACGCCGAGTCCGGGGGACGCGAGGAGGACCTCGGTCTGAAGTTGGGTGGGTCGCGCCGGTTCGAGGCCGTCAGTGCGGGCGCCTTGCGCCGCCTCGCCCACAAGATCGGCGCCGACCCGGAATGGACCGACGAGGTGGTGGCCGATGCCGTCGAGCGGACCCTGGCTGCGTGGGAGGTGCTCGACGATCGAGCCGGATACGACACGGCGACGAGGGTGGCGGTGGGCCGATGTCTGGCGCAGCTGTCGCTGTTTCGATGAACTGCTGAGCGACCGTTCGGGTCGGTAGCCGAGCCGGGCTCCCGCCCGGCGCCGCTCAGCTCGCAGCGACGACCAGGAGTTGCACGGCGTGACCCACCGGGCCGGTGGTGTCGTGCAGCACGCTGCGAGCCATGCCCACCCCGTCGGGGTGGATCGTCGTCTCGGCGTCGAGGCCGACCCACTCGCCCACCGGATGGCGGTGCAACGACACGGTCAGGTCCGGGTTGACGTAGGTGAGCCCACCGTCGGGTGCCAGGACGCTGCTGACCCCGTTGCCGAAGTCGGCGCACGCCGCCGCCCGGCACGCCCCCGAGGTCACCTCACCCTCGACGAGGGGGGCAAGCAGCCGGATCCAGGCCAGCGCCGGGCCCTGTCGGTCGAAGCCGCCTCGCACGAAGCGCAGCTCGGCGGCGTCGAGGTGGAACGCCGGCCGGACCCCGTGGCGGTCCCAGGTCGCTGACGCTGCCCCGGCCTCGGGCCCCTCGGCGGCCGGGGCCTGCCCGATCGCCCCGTCGAGGGGTAGTCGCGCGTGGCGCTGGCGCATGCCCGTGGCGGCCACGACGTCGCGCCCGTCGGCTGTCACCCGCACCGCCACGAGCTGGACGTTGCGGCCTGGTCGGACGAGCTCGGTCGTCACCACCAGTGGGGTGAGGGGCACCGGTCGCAACAGCTCGACGGTCAAGCGGGTGAGGCGCATGGCCTCGCCGCCGGGGTGTCGTTCGACGGCACGGGCGCACAGTGCGGCCGGGGGGCCGCCGTGCTGAGCGGCCGGATCCCAGGGGCCCCTGGTCGACGCCGAGGGCACGAAGCGCGCCTCGTCGGCGGTCGAGGCGTCGAGCACGAAGAGGGCGTCCACGTCAGCGCCGAAGGTAGCCGACGACGCTTCGGTCTACGTTCGGCACCGGTGCGCACCTTCAACTCGAGGATGTCAGACGTCATGGCGGGCAGCGGTCCCGCCGGGGACCACCTCCGGCGGCTCGTGTCGTGGTGGGGGCTGGTCTCTGACCTGGCGTTCGCCGATCTCTTGCTGTTCGCCCCGCGCCGCGGCGGGCCCGACGATCTCGTGATGATCGGCCACGTCCGGCCGACGACCTCCTCCACGCTGTACGTCGATGACGTCATCGGCCGCACGGTCACCGAGGTGGAACGACCCCTGGTCGCCCGGGCGTTCCGCACCGGCGACATCGTCGAGGGCGAGGTGACCCTGCCCGGCCGCCGCACCCGTGCTCGCGTCGAGTGCGTCCCGGTGCGCCACGACGGCACGGTGGTGGCGGTGCTGACCCGGGAGGCGCCCCCGGGCATGCGGCGGGGGGGCGAGCTCGAGACGGTCTACCTGTCGGTGTGGCGCCAGATCGCCCGGATGATCCGTGACGGGGCGTTCCCCTTCAGCGCCGACACCACCGACACCGAGGAGGCACCCCGGGTCGGTGACGGCGTGATCCTGCTCGACGCCGAGGCTCGCATCGCCTTCGCCTCGCCCAACGCCACCTCGACGCTGCACCGCCTCGGGGTCGCCGGGGAGGTGCGAGGCGGACGCCTCGCCGATCTCGGGATCGAGCACACCGTGGTGCGGCGCGCCTTCCACGAGCAGGTCTCGGTCAACGAGGAGGTCGAACGGGGCGGCGACTCGATCGTCAACGTCCTCGCCGTGCCGCTGCTGCGCCAGGGCCGGGTGAGCGGGGCGGTCGTCATCGTCCGGGATGTGTCAGAGCTGCGGCGCTTCGACCGGTTGCTCATCTCCAAGGACGCCACGATCCGCGAGATCCACCACCGCGTGAAGAACAACCTGGCGACGATCTCGTCGCTGCTTCGCCTGCAGGGACGCCGCATCGAGTCACCCGAAGCCCGCTCGGTCATCGAGGAGTCGGTGCGACGGATCGCCTCGATCGCCCTGGTCCACGACATCCTCGCCCACGAGGCCGGCCAGGACGTTCGCCTCGACGGAGTGGTCAGCGACCTCGCCCGCATGTTCGCCGACAGCGTCCAGTCGCCTGAGTTGCCGGTGCGGATAACCGTCGAGGGTGACGCCGGCGTCGTACCCGCTGCGCTGGCCACCCCGGTGGCGGTGGTCCTCAACGAGCTGCTGCAGAACACCGTCGATCACGCCGACGGAGGCAGCGTGCAGGTCGTCGTGCGCCTCGGCCGTGGTGGCGATCAGCTGGTGCTCGAGGTGCTGGACGAGGGACCCGGCGTTCCCCGAGACTTCGACCTGCTCGCCGACGCCGGCCTCGGCCTGTCGATCGTGAGGACGTTGGTGGGCAGCGAGCTCGGCGGCCAGCTCGATCTGCGGGCCCGCCCCGACGGGGTGAGGGGGTCGATCGCTCGGGTGGACATCCCCGTCCGAGACGTGGCGCGCTAGCGGCGACACGTTGCGAGGCGCCGACGTGGTCGGGCACAGCGGCTGGCCTCGCGCCGACGCGACCGTGGCGCTCGGGGCCTGGCTCAGGCGGTGGCTGCGGCCCGGGGCTCGGTCTCGAGGGCGGCAGCCGCAGCTCGGGCCGCGGCGCGCCTGGCCTTGCGGATCTGGCGGCGCTCGTCCTCTGAGGCCCCACCCCACACGCCCGAGTCCTGGTTCGAGACCAGGGCGTACTCGAGGCACTCGTCTTGGGCCTCGCAGCTGCGACAGACCTGCTTGGCCTCGTCGATCTGGTCGAGAGCGACGCCTGTGCTGCCGATGGGGAAGAACAGATCGGGGGACGTGTCCCGGCAGGCGGCGACGTCGCGCCACCGATCCGTTCCCGGTACCAGGATCGCCGTCTGGCCCACATCTGCCTCCACGCTGGTCGTGAACGGTTTCACGAGGCACCGACGGACCGATCCGACGGTGCAGGTCTCGACGCGCGCCCGGGGCCATCTGCCCTGGCGCGAGCGCACAACCTAGTGCCGACACACCCCGGTAACAAGGGGTTCGTCGGGCGCGACGGGCAGGACGAGGGACATGGCCTGGGGCCGATGGCGCAGCTCGAGCCCGCGGGTCTCACCGAGGGGGTCACCGTCGACCTGGTGCGGGAAGGGTCGGTGCCCCCTGACGACGAGGCTGGTGAGGTCGTCACGGGTGATGACGTCACGACGCCGGCGCACGCCGCGCCCTGATCCGAGCGCCGAGGCGATCACCGGGACGAGGGTGCTCGGGCGCAGCGACGTCAGGGCCACGAGCGAGAGCCCCCGGTCGAGGGTGGCGGCCGGGGCGAGGTGCAGCGGGCGGCTGCCGAGGTAGGTGTAGGGATCGGTGTTCAGCACGACGGCGAAGCGGGCGTCGTCGATGATCTCGCCGTCCTCGAGCTCGATGCGCAGCAGCGGCGTCCGCCGATCGACGGTGGACCACGTGCGCAGCGCCGACCACACGTAGAGCGGGTGACCGGCCCAGCGCTTCATGCCCGCCCTCTCGTCCACGCGCTCGACCACAGCAGCGTCCAGTCCCATCCCGATGTGGAAGGTGAAGACCCGACCGTTCACCGTGCCCAACCCGACCCGGTGGATGCGCCCCGCCCTCAGCCCCGCCAGGACGTGGGCTGCGGCGGTCAGCGGGTCATCGGGAGTGCCGATCGCCCGGGCGAAGACGTTGGTCGACCCGCCGGGGAGCACGGCGAGGGCGGTGGCCGTGCCGAGCAACCCGTTGGCCAGCTCGTTGATCGTGCCGTCGCCCCCGAAGCCGACGACGACCTCGACCCCGTCGTTGGCCGCCCCGGTGGCGATCGCCGTGGCGTTGTTGCGCCGGACGGTCACGATCTCGTCCACCTCGTGCTCGGCGGCCAGCGCTCGGCGGACCAGGACACGGGTGCGTGCGGTGACCGACGACGCCGAGCCGTTGACGACGAAGACGAGGCGCACCGGTCCAGCATGACAAGACCGGCACCGGGCGCCTCACGACCCGTCCGCGTACCCGCCGCCACGAGCTCCCAGGAGACGGGCGCCCAAGACCGACCCCCGCTCCTTTTGGTGTGCGGGCGGAGAGCCGCGACACTAGGTGGCCATGAAGGTCGTCGTCTGTGTCAAGCAGATCCCCGATCCGGCCAACCCCGGAGCGTTGGATCCCAACACCAACCTCCTCGTGCGAGACGACAAGCTCATCCTCGACGAGTCCGACTCCTACGGCGTCGAGATGGCGCTGCAGCTCATCGAGGCGGCCGGTGGCGGCAGCGTGCACCTCGTGTCGATGGCCCCGCGCAACGAGACCTCGGGTCTGCGGACGGCGCTGGCGATGGGCGCGGAGGACGCCGTGCTGGTCAGCGACGAGGCCCTCGCCGGCAGCGACGCCCTCAGCACGGCCAAGGTGCTGGCGGCGGCGATCTCGCGCTACGAACCCGATCTGGTCCTGGCGGGCACCGAGTCGTCGGACGGCTACACCGGCACGGTGCCCGAACAGGTCGCGGCCGTGCTCGGTTGGCCCTCGATCGGGTTCGCCAAGAAGGTCGAGGTCGTCGACGACGGCGTTAGCGCCGAGCGCCAGACCGACGCCGGCTACGACGTGGTGACCGCACCGACCCCGTGCCTGGTCACCGTGACCGCCGGTGTGGTCGAGCCCCGCTACCCTTCCTTCAAGGGGATCATGGCGGCCAAGAAGAAGCCGGTCGACGAGCTGAGCCTGGGTGATCTGTCCCTGGGCGACGTCGGCGGCGCCCATGCCCGCCAGGAGACGGTGCGCGTCGGGCAGGCGCCCGAGCGCCAGGCGGGCGAGATCATCGAGGACGACGGCGACAGCCATCTCAGGATCGTCGCCTTCCTCGAACAGCTCAAGGTCATCTGAGGAGGACGAGGCGTGTCAGTGGACAAGATCTGGGTCTTCGCCGAGACGACCCCCGACGGCAGTGTCGCCACCATCACGCTCGAGCTGCTGGCCAAGGCGCGCGAGCTGGCTCCGACCGTCGAGGCCGTGGTGGCCGGAGACGGTGACGCGGTGGCTGCTCAGCTGGGCGAGCACGGCGCCACCAAGGTGCTGGCGACCGGCGACCTGGGCGGTGCGTTGCCCGGGCCGTCCGTCGGTGCGGCCCTGGCGGCCCGGGTGGCCGACGATGCCCCCGACCTCGTCATGTTGGGTCAGACCTATGACGGTCGCGACGTCGCCGCCAGGATGTCGGTCGCCCTCGACGTCCCCGTCATCACCAACGGCGTCGACCTCACGATCGAAGACGACGACCTGGTGGTGACCGAGCCGATCTTCGGCGGCACCGTCAACGTGTTCACGGCGTTTCGCACCGACGGGGTGATGATCGCTCTGATCCGACCGAAGTCCTTCGCCGCAGCCCCCTCCGGCGGTTCACCGGCCGAGGTCGAGCCCCTCGCGGTCCCCGAGCTCGGCGCCGCCGGGTCGGCCAAGGTCGTCGACCGGGTGGTCGAGGAGCGCACCGGACCCCAGCTCGACGAGGCGCAGGTGGTCGTCGGCGGTGGTCGGGGGCTGGGCGACGCCGACAAGTTCGAGATGGTCAACGAGCTGGCGGGTCTGCTCGGCGGCGCCCCCGGCGCCAGTCGGGCCATCGTCGATGCGGGATGGGTGCCCTACGCGATGCAGGTCGGCCAGACCGGCAAGGTCGTCAAGCCCAACGTCTACATCGCCGCTGGCATCAGCGGGGCCACCCAGCACCTGGTGGGCATGAAGGGCTCCAAGCACATCATCGCCATCAACAAGGACCCCGAGGCGCCGATCTTCGGTGTCGCTGACCTCGGCATCGTCGGTGACGTGCACAAGGTGATGCCCAAGCTCGCCGAAGCCCTGAAGGGCCGGTAGCCGAGGCAGTTCGGGGGCGGGCGCTGTGTCCACGGCGGACCGGCCACCGGTGGGCGGGACGATCGGTGCGGCGAGCTGCGCATCGTCACCGATCCGCAACGACGGCGGGCCTTGGCCCGAGGGCCTCGCCGTCGACGATCAGGTGGTGGCGATGCGACGGGAACCGAGATGATCTCGCTCCAGCTGCTGCTGGTGGTCGTCGTGGTCCTCGGCGTGGCTTCGGCCCCGTCACGGGCCCGGCGGCGCAGCCGCTCGGCGGTGCGCCTCGACCCGTACCTGCGTGAGCTGGCGAGGCTGTCTGACAGGACCCACCCGCCCTCGTGATCACAGCCCGGCGGGGTCGGGGTCAGGTCCGTCGGTCGACCAGGACCGCCCAGGCGACGCCGTCCACGGCGTCGGCGAAGGCGATCCCCACGGCCGAGCCCGCCTCGGTCCCCCCGGGGGCGAAGATCGCAGCGTCGAGCTCGACGACAGCCGACCCGAGCTCCTCGGCGGTGAGCGGCCACTCGTCGTCCAGTCCGACGATGCCGGCCAGCGCCCACCACATCCTCACCCGCCCGGCGGCAGCTCCGGCCCGGCGCGGCCCGCCCGCCCCCCAGTGCGCCAGCAGCGCAGCGGCGGCGGTCGCATCCACATCGGCCCACCCCACGCCGACGTCGGGCAGCACCAGGCGCACCGCGTCGTCGACACCGCCGTCACAGGTGACCACGACCACCGCAGCGTCATCGTCGGCGCGGAGGTGGGCGAGTGACTGGTCGATGGCGAACGCCGCTGCGGGGTCGCCGCCCGTGAGCGCCCGGGATCGGCCGGCGGGTGCGCCGAGCGGTGGCCGGGGCAGCAGCGAAGGCATCGGCGCCTCGGGGGGCGCGAGACCCTGATCGGTGTAGTTGGCCAGGCGGGCGGGGGGCTCCCAGGCCCCCACCACCAGGGGTACCTCCAGCACGTGTCCGTCCACGGCCATCACGCCGTCGAGGGCCTCGCCGCGCAGCACCCGCTCCTGGGCGATGGTGGCGGCGGTCCGGTCGTGGCCTGTGAGGTGGGGCGCCAGCTCTGTGAAGGTCCACGACTGGGCGGCGACCTCGGTCAGCGGTCCGGGCACGAAGCGGGGTGGCTCCTCGACGATCAGCTCGCCGGCGAGCTCGGGCCCGCCCCCCAGCACCAGCAGGTAGGTGACCCAACCCGAGACGGGCCAGAGCTGGTGGCCGGTGTCAGCCGCGCGACGACACGCTCGGCGCAGCTGATCCAAGCCCTCCCAGTCGCGCCGGGCGTGGCGTCGTGACACCTCACGCAGCAGCTCGTCGACGTCGCCCAACAAGATGAGGTGTCGGAGGTCTCCTGAGCTCACACCAACGGCCACGGGTAGCGCTGGCCCGTCGGGTCGACCGGGAAGCTGCGGTCGGCCACGACCGTCCGGGCACGGTCCACCAGCGCGCCGATCTCGTCGCCGACGAGCAGGGCGGCGAGCGGCTCGGGCACCCTGTGGGTGAGTGGTTCGACGTCGCTCAGCAGGGCCTCTGGCACGGGTTGGCCGGCGAACTCCCAGATGACCGTCCTCAGCTTGAACGGCACGGCGAAGCACAAGCCGTTGTCGATGGCCCAGATGTCGCCGTCACGGCCCAACAGGCAGTGCCCGCTCTTGCGGTCGGTGTTGTTGGCCAACAGATCGAACACGCAGATCTGGCGCAGGCGGTCGTGGTGTCGGGCGTCGCCCACCAGGGTGAAGTGGTGCTCGGAGAAGTCGGCGTCGACGAAGTGCTGCAGGCTGCCCGGCCCGAGGGGGGCGTCATCTCTCACGACCGTCGGGGGGACGACGCCCCACCCGAGCGCCTTGGACAGCTCGTGGGCAGCCGCCTCCCGCCGGTGCAGGCCTGCGGGGAAGTCCCACAGCGGACGCTCACCCGCCCGGGGCTTGTACACCGCCCGGTCATCACTGTCGCCGAAGCGCACGAGGAAGGTGCCGTTCGAGCTCCACGGCAACCGACCCTCGATCTCGAAGTCGTCGTGTCGAAGGCGGGCCTCGATCCGTGCGATCGCAGCGGCGTCCACCCCGCCGCTCAGTTCATTCGCGGGCAGGCGTGGCCCTCGGGGTCGAGGGGTCGGCCACACCACGTGCACGGCGGTCGTCCGGCGCTGACGAGGGAGCCGGCCCGGCGGGTGAAGGCAGCGGCGACCCCCCGGGTGATGGCGAAGCGGGCGGTCGCCGGCGTCGGGTCGGGGTCGGCCTCATCGTCGGGCAGGAGCTCCTCGAGCTGGACGACCAGGCGGTCGGCCTCGGGGTCGAAGGCCAGGCCGATGCCGGCCACCACCCACTCGGCGGCGTCGGTGTCGTCGAGTCCGCCGACGGGCCCCGGCGTGGCCGCGCTGATCGGGAGGTCCTCGAGGATGCGCTCGAGCGATGCGGCCAGGGCGGCCACCTGGGCCTTCTCGCAGCGGAAGGTCAGGTGGTCGGTGCCGACGTCGACCTGGAGGTAGAAGGCGCGGTGACCCGGCGGGCCGACCGCCCCCGGGACGAAGTCGTCGACGAGGTCGAAGCGGTAGGACTCGCTCACGAGGGCGCGAGCTCCTTGAGGCTGCCCCCGTTGGTGTTGACCGCCAGCACCATGGGCGCCCCGCCGGTGCACAGGATGGCGCTGATCGAGCACGGGCCGGCCTGCACTCGCTGGAACAGATCGAGGTGCACGCCCATGGCGTCAGCGACGGCGGCCCTGATGCAATCGGCGTGGGAGACGGCGACGACGACCTCACCGGGGTGCCGGGTGGCGAGCTCACCGAGCGTACCGACGATCCGGTTGCGCATGTCGAGGAAGCTCTCCCCGCCGGGGAAGGTGAAGGCGCTGGGAGCCTGCTGGATGGTGCGCCACTCCTTGCGGCGGCGCAGGTCGCTCAGCTTGCGCTCGGTCCAGTCCCCGACATCGAGCTCGAGCAGGCCCTTGTGGGTGCGCACCCTGTTGCCGGTGGCCCGGGCGATGGGGGCTGCGGTCTGGCGGGTGCGCTCGAGCGGAGAGGCGTAGACCGCGGCGACCCGATCGAGCTCGGCGATGCGAGCCGCCGCCCGCTCGGCCTGGGCGACGCCCTCCTCGCTCAGGTCCAGACCCGGGGCTCGGCCCGGCAGGCGCGCCCCGGTCGTGGGAGTACGGCCATGGCGGACCAGGAGCAGCAGCGTCGGTCGCTGGTCGGACCGACGTTCTCGCTGGGGCACTGCGAACCTCTCGACGCTCGGGCTCAACCTATCGTCTGGCCGTGGCGACCCGACTGGAGGAGCTGGAGCGCCAGGTGGTGGCCTGCCGGCGTTGTCCTCGGTTGGTCGAGTGGCGCGAGCGCGTCGCTGTCGAGCGCAGGGCCGCCTACCGAGACGAGCAGTACTGGGCGGCCCCCGTGCCCGGCTTCGGCGACCCGCACGCCTCGGTGGCGCTCGTCGGCCTCGCCCCGGCGGCTCACGGTGCGAACCGCACCGGCCGCATGTTCACCGGCGATCGCTCGGGCGACTTCCTGTACGCCTCGCTGCACCGCCTCGGCGCGGCGTCCAGCCCGTCCAGCACCGGGCACGACGACGGCCTGCGCCTCGTCGGGGTCTGGATCACCGCCGCGGTGCGGTGCGCCCCACCCGGCAACCGACCTTCCGTGCAGGAACGAGATGCCTGCCGCCCGTGGTTGACCGAGGAGCTGGAGGCGCTGGACGGCGTCCGCAGCCTCGTCGCCCTCGGCGGCTTCGCCTACGGCGTGCTCGCCCGTGAGCTGGGCATCGCGTCGCGTCCCCGCTTCGGTCACGGCGTCGAGGTCGACCTGGGCGACGGCCGCCACCTGCTGTGCTCGTACCACCCCAGTCAGCAGAACACCTTCACGGGGCGCCTGACCCCCGCCATGCTCGACGAGGTGCTCGCCCGCGCCCTGGCCCTGGCCTCGTGATCAGCGCGCCTGTCGGCGGCGGGTGGCGGCGTCGTCGAGGAGGTCGATGACCGCAGCCGGGCTGTCACCGAGGGCGTCGGCACCGAGGCGGCGGGCGTGATCGGCATCGTCGATCCCGCTGCCGCCGGCGATCATCACCGCCGTAGGGGGCCGCACCGGGCGCACGGCGGCGAACACCGAGGCGACGGCGTCGTCGTTGCCGGGCACGCCGGCGAACAACGCGAGGCCCAGGAGCTCGTCATCACCGGTCACCGATCGTGCGAAGGACGCAGCCGGCACGTCGGCGCCGAGGTCGACCGCAGCGAAGCCGGCGGCGCGCAACAGATCGGCCATCATCGACACGGGCAGCGCATGGCGATCGTTGGGCGCTGCGCCCAGGACGACCGATCCCTTGCGCCGGCCGCGGCGCGTCGTCTGGCTCGAGAGCCGTCCGAGCAGCATCATGACCACTGCGGTCGCTCGGTGCTCGTCCTCGATGCGCAGGCGGCCCGACGCCCACTCCTCGCCGATCGTTCGCATCGTCGGGCCGATCAGCTCGGTGTGCACGTCGGTGGCCACCGCGCCGGAGTCGAGGACATCAGACACCACCGACCACGAACCTTCGAGGTCACCGACGACCAGGCGTTCCCTCAACCGGGTGCGATGACCGGGCCAGTCAGGAGCACCACGCACCCCGGAGGTGGGTGCGCCCACCGTCTCGAGGTCGTTCGGATCGATCCGCCACTCGCCGCTGACCCGTCGCGCCCGTAGGCGGCCCCGGCGCACGTAGCGGTAGGCGGTGTTGTAGTGGACCCCGAGCCGCTCGGCGGCCTCGTGCAGCGTCAAGTCTGGGGGGTCGCTGGACTCAGGCGGCACCGAGCCCCGGCTCCGTGGTCGCCGCCGGAGGGCGCACGCCGTCTCGAGGACGCCAGGCGGCTCGGATGCGGCGTGAGGTCGACCGCATGGGGAGGTACCCCGCCGCCGCCCGCTCTTCGTCTGTCTCGCCCCCCCAGATGCCGTGCTCGCGACCCAGGCGTCCCATCATCTTGCAGATGCCCTTGACGTTGCAGACGTCGCAGTACTGCTTCGCGAGCTGCTCACGCCGGCCTCGCTGGCCCTCGGACTCTCGAGACTGGTCATAGAACAGCTCGGTCTTGCCGTGACACCTGGCAGACACCTTCCAGTCGTCCTCAGCGGGCTCCGTCGTACCGATCATGGCAGCTCCCTACGTCGTGAGGGCCATTTTACCGGTAAAACAGGCGCGCCGTCTCGAGCTGGATGAGGATGTCTGCGGCGCTCGGAGGATCGCCCAGGTCACCTGCGAGGTGAGCAGCGGTCTGGGGTTGCAGCCACCCCTCGGCGAGACCAGCCAGCACCTGGGCCAACGCCGCCACCTCGCCGCTGCTCAGCCGCGCAGCCTCGGCGCACAGGCGTGCCCGGTGCGCGGCCAGGGCCCGGCGCAGATCAGCCCCGGCCGAGGCGTCGGTCGCCTCCACCACCGGCAGTGTGGTCTCGAGGTGACCCACCGCAGCAGCGGTGCGAACGGAGTCTGCGAGGGTCGCAGGATACGACGGCACGACAGCTCCGTACCCAGGACGCCCCCCGTCAACCCCGACGGCCGTCGATGTCGCGCAGGGGCGGCGGGCGCGACGATCGGGGGGGTGTCGGAACGGTACGAACAGGTGGAGGTGACGACCCGGGCGGGGTGGCGGAGCTGGCTCGCCCACCACCACGGCTCCGCACCGGGCGTGTGGGTCGTCACCTACAAGGCGGGCTCAGGAGGACCTCGGGTGCCCTACGACGACATCGTCGAGGAGGCGCTGGCCCACGGGTGGGTCGACAGCCTGCCCCGAGCCCTCGACGACGAGCGCACGCAGCTGCTCGTCACGCCCCGGCGACCTGCGAGCAACTGGTCGCGGGCCAACAAGCAGCGCATCGAGCGCCTGGAGCACGCCGGGCTCATGGCCGACGCCGGGCGCGCTGCGGTCGAGGTGGCCAGGCGCAACGGCTCGTGGACCGCCCTGGACGAGGTCGAGGACCTCGTCGAGCCCGACGACCTTGCGACGGCCCTCGACGCCGACCCCGACGCCCGCCGCCACTTCGACGCCTTCCCCCGCTCGGTGAAGCGGGGGATCCTCGAGTGGATCCTCAACGCCAAGCGGGACGATACCCGCCACCGCCGGATCTCCGAGACGACTCGACTGGCCGCTCGAGACGTCCGGGCCAACCACCCCCGCCAGCCCAAGGGGCGGGGTGGCCGCAGCGACCGATCCTGACCCCTAGCTCGTCGAACCGATCATGGCCGGCACCTCGTTGGCCCACCCGGGCCAGCGTTCCCGGCTCTTGGCCGACAGCTTCTTCATGAGCTCGATGGCGCCGGGGTCGTCCTCGCCGGGCCGCCCGACGAGCGAGCCGTCCTCGAGCATCTTCATGATGATCTCGCGCCCGAGGTCGGTGCGGACCACCGTCAGCGTCCAGTCGTTGAACTTGCCGATGCCCCCGGTGGAGATGTCGGCGTGCTCGGCGGCGAAGTCGGGGCAGCACTTGCAGCCCTCACGGGTCCAGGCGTGGCACTCCTTGAGGGGGATCTCGAGGTAGCGGTCGTCGTGGGTCCACACCTGGAACACGCCCTTGATGTTCGTCTTGCGGATGTCAGAGCGGGCCAGGCCGTACTTGAAGCGGAAGAGCTCCTCGAAGATTGCCTCATCGAAGGACTTCGAGCACAGCAGCCCGATGTTGAGGGCGAAGCGGCGGCCGACCTTGCCGACCTTGCGGGCGTTCATCACCGGCAGGATCGAGGTCTGACAGCTCATGCCGACCAGCGCCACCTTCTCGGCCCCGCCCTCGATCGCCTCGTCATAGGCCAAGGTGTTGGCCGAGTAGGTGTAGCGGGAGCCGGCGCCACGCAGCACCTCGTCACGTGTGCGCGCCACCCCCGGCACGGCGACCCACTCGTCGCCCTCAGAGGACAGGTAGCTCGTCAAGGCGGCGTCGATGTAGCCGTGCTCGAGGCACCAGATGAGGATGGCTGACACCAGGCCGCCGTCCTGGCCGGTGTCGTGGACGAAGTCATCAGACGCCCGGGTCAAGATGACGTCTTTGTAGACCCCGGCCACCTCGTCGGCCTGGCGGGTGCGACCGAAGAGCAGCTCGTCGGCCTCGAGCTCCCAGGTGCGAAAGCGCGGGCAGGCCCGGGTGCACGACGTGCAGCCCTTCTCGCCGTGGATGCAGTTGTCGGCGCCCAGCTCGTCTTCGAGGTGATAGGGCAAGAACCCGCCCTGCGCGTGGTCGTAGCCGATCACGTCGTGGGGGCAGGAGATGACACAGCCCGAGCAGCCGGTGCACAGCCCTGTCGTGATGACCTCGGCGTACAGCTCCTTCCACTGGTGGGTCCAGCGGGTGCTCGCGGGCGTGTCGGCGGCCTCCGTGACGGTCATGTCCGACATCGTAGGACGGGCCACGCAGGCACGGCGCGCCGGTCGCACCGCCGCTCGGGCACGACGCCGGATGGACGACGGCCTCCAGCGGCGTCGGCGTCGTTGGCTGCGCCGTCGACTCGGGCGTAGCGTCGAGGACATGGAGCTGACCTACCCACCCGAGGCCGAGGCGTTCCGCAGCGAGATCCGCAGCTGGCTGCGGGAGAACCTGCCCGAGGGGTGGTTCGGTGCCGACGGGGAGCGCAACCCCGACCACGCCCTCGGCGGCGACGAGCGGGCCAGGTTCAACGAGGAGTGGACGGCCAAGCTGTTCGAGGGAGGGTGGATCTGCGCCACCTGGCCCACCGAGTACGGCGGCAAGGGCCTCACCACGATGCAGGGCGTCGTGTTGAGCGAGGAGTTCGATCGTGCCGGCGCCCCGATGCGCGGCGACTTCTTCGGCGACACCCTGGTCGGGCCCACCTTGTTGCAGTGGGGCACCGAGGAGCAGAAGCAGGAGTTCCTCCCCGGCATCCTCTCGGGCTCGATCAAGTGGTGCCAGGGGTTCTCCGAGCCCGGTTCGGGGTCAGATCTCGCGTCGCTGTCGTGTCGCGCTGAGCTCGACGGCGACGAGTGGGTCATCAACGGCCAGAAGGTGTGGACCACCCAGGGCCACAACGCCGACTACTGCTTCTTGTTGACCCGCACCGACCAGAGCGTGGCCAAGCACGCCGGCATCTCGTACCTGCTGGTGCCGATGCGCCAGCCCGGCATCGAGGTGCGGCCCATCGTCCAACCCGACAAGGCGGCGGAGTTCAGCGAGGTCTTCTTCAGCGACGCCCGATGCCCGGCCGACAACGTCGTCGGCGGGGTCAACAACGGCTGGAAGGTGGCGATGACCACCCTCGGCTTCGAGCGGGGCACCTCGGCCACCACTGGCTACCGACGCTTCGCCAAGGAGCTTGATGCCATCGTCGACGAGGCCCGCCGTCGGGGACGCCTCGACGACCCCCGGGTGCGCCAACGCCTCGCCTGGGCCCACTCCAAGGTCCAGATCATGAAGGTCAACGGGTTGCGCTCGCTCGCCGACGTGCTGGGGGGCACCCGCCAGGCCGCCGCCCTCGGCGCCCTCAACAAGATGAACTGGTCGGAGTACCACCGCAGCGTCATGGAGACCTACGTCGATCTGCTCGGCGCCGACGGCACGCTCAACCTGGGTGACGCCTCGGCTGAGTCGGTGCCCGGCATCGGCCGCCGGGAGGGCACCCCGGACTACCCGGTGTCGGCGATGCAGGCGTCGTTCTGGTTCAGCCGGTCCGAGACCATCTGGGGTGGGACCGCCGAGATCCAGCGCAACATCGTCGGTGAGCGGGCGCTCGGCCTGCCCAAGGAGCCCAAGGCGCCGTCGGCCTGACCGGTGGGCGGGCGGCCCACGAGCCGTCCGCGTCGGGCCCCCGGGGCGTAGGATGTCCGCCATGCGTACCTCCAACCCGGTGCTCTCGGATTCCGCGCTCGAGCGTGCTGCCCTGCAGACCGGTGGCGACCGCACCACCACGACCACCGACGCCGCCAGCACCACCGGCGCCGTCGAGCGGTTCACCGTCATCGGCGCCATCCAGCGCAGCGCCATCCTCTTGGCCCTCGTGCTCGCCGGCGGGTGGCTGGGATGGGGCATGGTCAACGTGGTCGACGGCCGAGCCGACCTGCCGGGGTGGATCATCCCGGTGTCACTCGGCCTGCTGGCCGGCGCCTTCGTCATCGTCTTCAAGCCCGACCTCGCCCCGGTGCTCGCCCCGGCGTGGGCGGTCGGACAGGGCGTGTTGGTGGGAGCCATCAGCCGGGCCTACGAGGTCACCTACGACGGCATCGTCCTCCAGGCGGTGCTCGCCACCCTGACCACGGCCTTCGCCTGCCTCGTCGCCTACCGCACCGGCTTGATCCAGGCCACGCCGCGCTTCCGCAAGACCGTGGTGATCGCCACGTTCGGCATCATGGGCCTGTACCTGGTGAACATGGCCATGTACTTCTTCGGTGGCGACGGCATCTCGCTGATCACCGACTCGGGCCTCACCGGCATCTTGTTCTCGGCGTTCGTCGTGGTGATCGCGGCGATGAACCTCATCTTGGACTTCGACCTGTTCGAGCGGGGCGAGGCCGAGGGCTGGCCGGCCAAGATGATGTGGTTCGCGGCCTTCGGGCTCATCATCACCCTGGTGTGGCTGTACCTCGAGATGCTGCGCCTGCTGGCCAAGCTGCGGGACTGAGCTCGGCGGCCCGTCGGTACGGTTCCGGCGTGGCCGAGCCCGTCACCCCAGAGGAGCTCGCCGCCCGTGACGACCTCGCCGACTGGCAGGTCGTCTCGGGTGGCCTCCAGGCGACGTTCGCTTGCGCGTCGTTCTCGGCGGCCGGGGCGCTGATCGCCCGCTTCGCCGAGGCGGCCGACGCCGCCGACCACCATCCCGATCTCACGCTGACCTACCCCGGGGTGGTGGGCGTGCGCCTCGTCACCCACTCCGCCGGGGGCCTCACCGACCTCGACGCTCGCCTGGCCGTCGAGCTGTCGGCCATCGCCGCCTCGGCCGGTGCCCACCCCGCCGGGAGGTCACCCGACGCCGGATAGCCCTGGTGCCCGGTCCGTCCGCCCGGCGCCCACGCAACGCCCGGCGACCTCGCTGGGACGTAGCTTCGGAACGGTGGTCGGGCTGGCGGGTGGGGGCAGGTGAAGTCGCTCGGGTGGGTCCTCAGCTACCTCGGGACCGCCCAGGCCCGCCGCAACGCCCGCATCCTCGTCGCCCTGCTCATCGTGCTGGCGCTGTTCACCGGCATCTACAGCGCCATCTTCCACGTGTTGATGGAGCGAGAGGGCCAGCGGTACAGCTGGCCGACCGCGGTGTACTGGACGTTGGTCACGATGTCGACCCTCGGCTTCGGTGACATCACCTTCACCTCTGACACGGGCCGGCTGTTCTCGGTGGTGGTCCTGCTGTCGGGGTCGGTGTTCATCCTCGTGCTGCTGCCCTTCACGTTCATCCAGTTCGTGTTCCTGCCGTGGGTGGAGGCACGCCAGCGGGCCCGAGCGCCCCGCCACCTCGACGAGGCCACCCGGGGCCACGTGGTCCTCACCGGGCTCGGACCCATCGAGCAGGCGCTGATCCGGCGCCTCGATCGAGCCGGCATCGGCTACGTCGCCGTCGTCGAGGACGTCGACGAGGCGTTACGCCTCCACGACGACGGCTTCCGCGTGATGGTCGGCGAGCTCGACGACCCCGAGACCTACCGTGCCGCCCGCGCCGAGCAAGCGGCGCTGGTGGCGGCGACGCAGTCGGACACGACGAACACCAACACCATCTTCACCGTGCGCGAGATCTCCGAATCCGTCACGCTCGTGGCCACCGCCAACTCGGCCGCCTCGGTCGACATCTTGGAGCTGGCCGGCGCAGACGAGGTGCTCGAGGTCGGCGAGCTGCTCGGGGCCGCGCTCGCCCGTCGCGTCGTGGGACCGAGCGGCCGGTGCCAGGTCATCGGTCGCTTCGGGGATCTCCTGGTCGCCGAGGCCGCCGTGCCACCTGACCTCGCCGGCCACACGCTCGCCGAGTCGGGTCTTCGTGATCGCACCGGCCTGACCGTGGGTGGGGTGTGGGAGCGAGGGGTCCTGTCGGTGGCTCGTCCTGACACCGTGCTGAGCCCCAGCGGCATGCTCGTCCTCGCAGGATCAGCCGACCAGCTCGCCGCCTATGACGCCGGGTTCACCCCCGCCGAGGTGGTCACCGGTTCGGCGGTCATCGTGATCGGGGGCGGCCGGGTCGGTCGTGCTGCGGCCCGGGCGCTGGGCGAGGCCGGCGTCGAGCACCGGGTGATCGAACAGGAGCCCGACCGGGTGCGCGAGCCCTCGGTGTACATCCTGGGCGACGCCGCCGAACGCGAGGTGCTCGACGCGGCGGGCATCGACCGGGCCCGCTCGGTCATCATCACCACCCACGACGACGACGTGAACGTCTACCTCACCATCTACTGCCGGCGCCTGCGACCTGACGTCCAGATCATCGCCAGGGCTCGCCTCGACCGGAACGTGTCGACGCTGCACCGCGCCGGGGCCGACGCCGTGCTGTCGTACGCCTCGACCGGCGCGCACGCCGTGTGGAACGTGTTGAGCCGGGGCGACACCCTCCAGCTCGCCGAGGGCCTCGAGGTGTTCCGCACCCCGGTGCCCGCTGCGCTCGATCGCCGCACGATCGGCTCGGCGAACATCCGCGAGGACACCGGGTGCACGGTCGTGGCCACCGTCGAGGGGGGCAGCTACCGGGTCAACCCCCCTGCTGATGAGGTGCTGCCCGCCGGGGGTGAGCTGGTGCTCATCGGCGACGACGACTCAGAGGACCGCTTCTTGCATCGCTACCCGCCTGCCTGAGCACCCCGTGCGGTGCTCGCTGCGTCGGGTCGTCGCTCACCCGCACGACGGCGGATCGCCGACCACGGTGATGAACACCCGCTCGGGCCCCGGCTCCTGGCCGGAGCGTGCCGGCACGACCGCGTCGTAGGTCGTCGTGTCGAGGTAGTCGGTCACCGCCACCGACGTCGCCGATCTCGTGACGCCGCCATCGGTGACCCACACCGCGGGGCCAGACGCCCGATCGGACACGTCGATGACCGTGCCGGCCACCGTGGTGATGACCAGGCGCATCGCCACCGGGGCACAGGCCACGGCGACGTCGATGCGATCGCCACCGAAGGCCACGCTGACCTCGGCCTCGTCGCGCACCTCGGCGATGATCGACCGGATCGTCACCCGGTCGTCGGGTTCCACGATGCCGTCGACCTGGGCGCCGCTGCGCTCCTCGAACTGGATCGTCGCCCTGGTCGTGCTCGGGCCGAACACGCCGTCGACGGCCACCGGGGCGACGTCGACGCCGGTCAGATCGATCCAGGTGTTCAGCCGCACCTGCCAGACCTCCACCGAGCGCCCGGTGTCACCGGTCGAGATGACCGACACGGGCGATTGCCGTTCGAGCTCGGCGACCACGCTGCGCAACGCATCGAGATCGCCGTTGCCGACCACGGCGTCGTCGACGCGCCCGGCGTAGCGCTCGAACGTCTCGACCGCGGTCTGGGTCGCCGGCCCGAACACGCCGTCCTCGGCGATCACGTCGAGCCCGACGTCAGACAGTCCGATGAAGTCGTTCAACAGGTCCTGCAGGTCGTCCACCCGAGTGCCCTGGTCGCCGGACCGCAGGGCGTCGAAGGTGCGTTCGAAGTATCGCCCGGTCGCTGGCACCGCGACGTCGGTGGTCAGGCCGACCACGTTCGTCACCGGTGCCCGTGCCGGCCCGCTGAGGAGGAACAGCACCTCCCCGGGGGTGTAGGTCACGACGGCGCCGCGCTCGTAGCGGATGAAGCTGACCTCGATGGCGTCGTCTGCGGGCTCGAGCTGCACCTCGACGGTGCTCGACTCGAGGGACGGGCCGTCGGGGCCCGTCACGGGCCGGGTGGTCTCGAGGCGTCCGGTCCAGGCGCTGGTGCCCGGGATCGGGGCGAGCACGTCCAGGTCGTGGACGTGCTGGTCCGCCCCGGCCGACACCTCCGACGGCTCGATCCAGCGGTACGAACCGGCGTACTCGCCGATCGACGCCGAGCCGCCGAGCGGGACGGTCTCGATGCGGCGGCCCGTGAGATCGCCCGTCGCGGCCCGCTCGGCGGTGAACTCGTACACCTGGCCGTCGCGCAGGGCGATGAGGTAGGCGCTGGCGTCGTCGGCGGCGCCGACCGCGGTGGCCAGGGCCGGTAGCGGCTGCCCGCCGAGGCTGCCGAGGAAGGCGCCGTCGGAGAAGTCGAAGATGCCTCCGTCGGCGGCGACGAGCAGGTAGCCGTCGAGGTAGGCGATGCCACCCACCATCGGCAGGTTCAGCACCAAGCTGCCGGTCGACCCCTTGAACTCGGCGTCGCCGAAGGAGAACACGCCGCCGTCGTCGGCCACCAACCAGTAGCCCTGCCCGGTACCGGTGGGCATGATGCCGTTCACCGGCTGGTTCAGGCGCATGCCCCCCGTCGAGCCCCAGAAGGTGGCGTCGCCGAGGGCGAACACTCCGCCGTCGGCTGCGACCAGCAGGTACCCCCGGCCGCTTGGAGTGGCGACCGAGTCGATGATCGGGGCGTTGAGCGGCAGGTCCGACACGTCGCCGATCTCGCCGGCCGACCCGAACGGCAGGGCCCGCCCCCGGTCGGTGAACACCCAGTACCCGGCGCCGTCGGGGGTGGCGCTCATCGACACGGCGCGCTCGCCGGCGAGCAGCTGGCCCTCCGCCGACCCGAGCGCGGCTGCGCCCCTCAGGGCATGGACCTCGCCGGTGCCGTCCAGCACCCAGTAGGCCTGACCGTCGGCGCTCATCTCGAGGTCGACCACCGGGGGGATGCGTCGCTCCTGGGCGCCGGCGGGCGCCCCGGTGCTGACCAGGAGGGCCACCACGGCGGCGGCGGTGGCGACGATGGCGGTAGCGAAGGTGGTGCGGCGCAAGGCTGGTTCTCCACGTCGGGCAGCTGGTGGGTGGGCGGCGGGTGAGGGCTCATCGACGTCGAGACCCCTGTCGCCGGTCGGCATCCTGGCCCACCGCAGAGCGCCGGAGGTGTCACGCCTCGGTCGCCCGTGCCAGCAGCCTCGACCGGCTGGCGGTGACGGTCGGTGTTGCGGCGGCCGGGTGGCGCGACCATGCTCACGCCGGGTGGCGGGGGCCATCCGGAGGGGGAGATGTCTGATGCTCAGGTCACAGATCTGGCGCACCGTCGCACCGGTCCTGCTGCTGGTCATGGGGGTGGGGGCCTGCGGCGATGCCGACGACGATGCGACCGTCGCCGACCCCACCACCACCGCCGGCGGCGACGCCACGCCGGGGCAGGCGGCCGCCGACGACGACGAGGGCGTCGATCCCGACGCCACGCTGCGCTTCGGCTACTACCTCGGTCCGAGCCGCTGGGATCCGGCTCGTGCGACCTCGAGCTTCGACAACACCTCGCTGGCGATCACCTATGACCGACTGATCCACCAGTCGCCCGACGCCGACGCCGTCCCGGGTCTGGCGACCGAGTGGTCCTTCGCCGACGACGGCAGCTCCCTCGAGCTGTCGTTGCGTGAGGGGGTGGTGTTCCACGACGGCGAGCCCTTCGACGCCGAGGCGGTCAAGGCCAACATCGAGCGGGGCCTCACCCTGGAGGGCGCCTCGGTGACCGCCGAGCTCGAGGTCATCGAGTCCGTCGAGGTCCTCGACCCGATGACCGTGCGCCTGAACCTCAACGGTCCGGGCGCCTCGTTGCCGCTGGTGCTGTCGGATCGGGCTGGGATGATGGTGAGCCCGGCGGCCTTCGACAACCCCGATCTCGACCGCAACCCGGTCGGAGCCGGCATGTACCGGATGACCGAGTACCAGGAGGACGCGCTCATCGTCTACGAGCGCTTCGAGGACTACTGGGACCCCGACGCCCAGGGGGTCCAGCGCATCGAGCTCGTCATCCAGACCGACCCGGTCACCCGCCTCAACGCCCTGCGCTCTGGGCAGCTCGACCTCACCTTCGTCGACGCCCAGCAGGAGCAGGAGGCCATCGATGCCGGCTTCGAGGTCGACCGCCACACCGGCTTGGCGCTGATGCACCTGCAGCTCAACCGGGAGCGGCCGTGGTTCGCCGATGAGCGGGTCCGCCGGGCGCTCAACCACGCCATCGACCGAGAGGCCATCGTCGACGGCGTGCTGTTCGGCATCGGCAACCCCTCGGATCAGTCCTTCCCCGAGGGGTACTTCGCCTTCGACCCCGAGACCGGCACGCAGACCTACCCCCATGACCCCGAGCTCGCACGAGAGCTGCTCGCTGAGGCCGGGTACGCCGACGGCTTCGCCTTCGAGTTCATCGTCCCGTCGGTGCCGTTGAACGTCCAGCTCGGCGAGGTGACCAAGGCCCAGTTGGCCGAGGTGGGCATCGACGCCCAGATCCGCCAGGTCGAACCGGTCCAGACCGCCGACATCTTCTACTCCAACGAGGAGGGCGACGCCCTGATCGCCACCTGGGGCGGCCGGCCCGATCCGTCCCAGACGTTGAACCTGCTGTACAGCGACCGGGGCTTCTCCAATCCTGGCCGTCACAGCACGCCCGAGGTGATGGCCGCCTTCGACGAGACGTTGGAGGTGCAGTCGCCCGAGGAGCGCGCCGACGATCTGCAGGTGGCCGCGGCCCAGGTGGTCGCTGACGCGCTCGACGTCGTCTACTACTTCCCGGTGACGCCGTGGGCCTACGACGAAGGCGTCGTGGGCTTCGAGCAGTGGATCTCGGGCAAGCCCGAGCTGCGGGGCGTGCGGGTGCGCACGGATTGACGCCTGAGGGGCCGGCGGAAGGGTCGCGCGGTGGGCGGCTGGTCACCGACGCCGGGTAGTTGCGATCCAGGTCCTCCAGGTGCGAAGCTCTCGACGTGGTGACGGGGGTCACCGGAGGGGGAGTGGTCGATGGTCCGGTCTGGGGTGCTGCGTCTGATGACGTTGCTGGCGGCGTTCGCGCTGGTCGCCGGCGCCTGCGGTGACACCGACGACGCCGAGGTCGGCGTCGACGACCCGGTGGACGTCGTGGATGAGGGTGCGACCGTCGACACCGGCGGCGACACCGGTGTCGCGACCGAGGACGGCTCGAACGAGGTGGCGGCGCCCGAGGGCGACGTCGACCCCGACGCCACGTTGCGCTTCTCCTACACCGTCGGCCCCAGCCGGTTCGATCCGGCCCGAGCGACGTCGAGCTTCGACAACACGTCGCTGTTCTTGACCTATGACCGCCTCATCCACCAGGCGCCCGATGCCTCAGCGGTGCCGGGCCTGGCGACGGACTGGGAGTTCGTCGATGACGGGACGGCGTTGGTGCTGGACCTGCGTGAGGGGGTGACCTTCCACGACGGCACGCCCTTTGACGCCGAGGCGGTCAAGGCCAACATCGACCGGGGCCTGACCCTGGAGGGCGCCTCGGTGACCGCCGAGCTCGAGGTCATCGAGTCGGTCGAGGTGGTCGACCCGATGACGGTGCGCCTGAACCTCTCCGGCGACGGCGCCTCGCTGCCGCTGGTGCTGTCGGACCGGGCGGGGATGATGGTGAGCCCTGCGGCGTTCGACAACCCGGACCTGGACCGCAGCCCGGTGGGGGCGGGCATGTACGAGGTCACCGAGTACCAGGAGGACTCGCTGATCGTCTACGAGCGCTACGACGACTACTGGGACCCCGATGCCGCCGGGGTCGAGCGCATCGAGTTCGTCATCCAGCCCGACGCCGTCACCCGCCTCAACGCCATCCGCTCGGGCCAGGTCGACCTCACCTTCGTCGACCCCCAGCAGGACCAGGAGGCTCGCGACGCCGGGCTGAACGTCGACCAGCACACCGGTCTGGCCTTCTACCACATCCAGCTGAACCGTGACCGGGAGTGGTTCGCCGATCCGCTGGTGCGCGAGGCCATGAACCACGCCATCGATCGCGACGCCATCGTCGAGGGCCTGCTGTTCGGCATCGGCAACGCCTCGGCGCAGTCGTTCCCCGAGGGGTACTTTGCCTACGACCCCGAGACCGGCACCGACAGCTACCCGTTCGACCCCGATCGTGCTCGCGAGCTGCTGGCCGAGGCGGGCTACCCGGACGGCTTCAGCTTCGAGTACATCGTGCCGGCCGTCCCGCTCATCGTGCAGCTCGCCGAGGCGACCCAGGCGCAGCTGGCCGAGGTGGGCATCGACGCCCAGATCCGCCAGGTCGAACCGGTGCAGACCGCCGACATCTTCTACTCCAACGAGGAGGGCGACGCCCTGATCGCCCCGTGGGGCGGGCGTCCCGACCCGTCTCAGACCCTCAACCTGCTGTACAGCGACCGGGGCTTCTCCAACCCGGGCCGTCACACGACGCCGGAGATGATGGAGACCTTCGAGGCCACCCTCGAGGTGCAGCCCACCGAAGAGCGGGCCGCCGATCTGCAGGCAGCATCGGCCCAGGTGGTCGCCGACGCCCTCGACGTCGCCATCTACTTCCCCGTGACGCCATGGGTCTACACCGACGAGGTCACCGGCTACGTGGAGTGGATCTCGGGCAAGCCCGAGCTGCGCGGCGTGCAGATGCTGGCGGACTGAGCCGGACCGGCGAGCGGGAGAGGAGGGACGATGCTGGGATTGGTCGTGAGGCGCCTCCTGGCGCTCGTGCCCCTCTTGTTCCTCGTGTCGCTCATGGTGTTCTCGCTGGTGATGCTCGTGCCGGGAGATCCGGCGGTCACGATCGCCGGTGAGAACGCCACCGAGGCCCAGATCGACGCCACCCGCGAGCGCCTCGGCCTGAACGACCCCGTCATCGAGCAGTACGGCCGGTGGGTGGGCAACGCCGTGCAGGGCGACCTCGGACAGTCGTTGTTCAGCAGCCAGTCGGTGTCGGACTCGATCTGGACCCGCTTCCCGACGACGTTCTCGCTGACCCTCGGGGCGGTCCTGGTGGCGCTGGTCATCGGCATCCCCACCGGCATCATCGCCGCCATGCGCCAGGGCAGCTGGATCGATCGGCTCGCCACCCTCGGCGCCACCGGCGGCGTCGCCATCCCGAACTACGTGCTCGGCCTGCTGCTCATCCTGTTCTTCGCCATCTGGCGATCGTGGCTTCCCGCCACCGGCTACGTGCCCTTCACCGAGAGCCCGGGTGAGTGGCTGCGTCACCTCGTCCTCCCGGCCATCACCCTCGGCACCGCCGGCGCTGCGGTGGTCGCCCGCCAGCTGCGCAGCTCGCTGCAAGAGGTGTTGCAACAGGACTACGTGCGCACCGCGTCGGCCAAGGGTCTGCGGCGGTCGTCGGTGGTCATGAAGCACGGACTGAAGAACGCCGCCATCCCGGTGGTGACCGTGCTCGGCGTGCAGGTGTCGTTCCTGCTGGGTGGCACCGTGATCGTCGAGGTCATCTTCGGGATCCCCGGGCTGGGCCAGCTGGCCATCTCGGCCGTGCAGGAGCGCGACATCCCACTGATCCAGGGGATCGTCGTGGCCACCACCGTGATCGTGGTGGCGGTCAACCTCGCCGTGGACCTCGTCTACGGCTACCTCAACCCCAGGGTCCGCAGCTCATGAGCACGACCGACCCCGATCCCCTCACCCGACCGGGCGAGGGGCCCGGCGAACCTCCATCGATGGGTCGACCGGCGCCTCTTGGACCCGACGCCGCCCCGATCCCGGCCGCGGGCGCCACCGCTGCGGCCCCGGCGCCGATCAGCACCGCCCACGCTCCCGCCCCCGGGTCGAGCGGGGGTTTGGCGACAGCGGCACCTGAGCACCCGGGGGTCGCCGAGGGGCGCACCGGCCCGACGGGGCCAGGGGTGGCCATCGATGACCCCGACGCCGACGACGGCGCGGGGGACGAGCTCGGCGGGGGTCGTCGCTTCCTGCGACGCCTGCGAGGTCAGCGGGTCGCCCTGTTCGCCCTGGTCTGTCTGATCGTGCTGGCGCTGATCGCCCTCCTGGCGCCGTGGCTGGCCCCGAACGACCCGAACGAACAAGACCTGCGCAACGTGCTCGCCGACCCGTTGACCGGCGACTACCTGCTCGGCACCGACAACCTCGGGCGCGACGTGGCCAGCCGCATGATCTTCGCCACCCGCATCGCCCTGCTCGCCGCCGCCCAGGCGGTCGCCGTCGGCCTGCTGCTCGGCGTCCCGCCCGGGTTGCTGGCCGGCTACCTCGGCGGCTGGGTCGATCTGGTCATCATGCGGGTCAACGACGCCGTCATGAGCTTCCCGCCGCTCATCCTGGCGATCGCCATCGTCGGCGTGCTCGGCGTGGGGCTCACCAACGCCATGATCGCCATCGGCATCGTCTTCGCCCCGACGTTCCTGCGCCTGGTGCGCAGCTCGGTGATGGAGGTGCGCCAGGAAACCTTCATCGAGGCGTCTCGGGCGATCGGCACGCCGACGCTCACCGTGCTGCGCAAGCGCGTGGTCCCCAACGTCTTGCCGCCGTTGCTGGTGCAGGTCTCCCTGGCGGGCGGCTTCGCCATGCTCGCCGAGGCCAGCCTCAGCTTCCTCGGTCTCGGCGTGCAACCACCCGACGCCAGCTGGGGGGCCATGCTGTCCCAGGCGTTCAGGGTGCTCGCCCGCCAACCGTGGCTGATGGTCTGGCCGGGGGCGGCGATCGCCGTCACGGTGCTGCTGTTCAACGTGTTCGGTGACGGTCTTCGCGACTCCATCGGGCGCGAGGTTCGCAAGGCCGACGGCTGATGTCCCCCTCGGTCTCCGAGGCGCGCTCCCCAGCAGGGGACCTGTCCCCCCCGACGGCGGGCCGGCGGGTCGAGGCTCCCTTGTTGGCCGTCGAGGGCCTCTGCATCGACTTCGCCACCGACAACGGCTGGGTGAGGGTCGTCGAGGACGTGACCTTCGAGGTCGGCCGCAGCGAGACGGTCGGCCTGGTGGGCGAATCGGGGTCGGGCAAGACGGTCACGAGCCTGGCGATCATGGGCCTCATCCCCACGCCGCCGGGACGGGTCAGCGCCGGACGGGTCGACCTCGACGGCGTCGAGCTGAGCGCCCTCGGTGATCGTCAGCTCGAAGACGTTCGCGGCGACGACGTGGCCATGGTCTTCCAAGAACCGATGACCAGCCTGAACCCGGCGTTCACCGTCGGCGATCAGATCGCCGAGACCGTGCGCCGGCACCGACGATCTGGCCGTCGGGCGGCCAAGGCTCGCGCCGTGGAGGTCCTCGACGCCGTCGGCATCCCCAACGCCGCCGCCCGGGCCCGTAGCTACCCCCACGAGCTGTCGGGTGGGATGCGCCAGCGGGCCATGATCGCCATGGCGCTGTCGTGTGAGCCCAAGCTGCTCATCGCCGACGAGCCGACGACGGCGCTGGACGTCACCATCCAGGCCCAGGTGCTCGATCTCTTCCGCTCGCTCGGCGACGAGCTGGGGCTGTCGGTGCTGTTCGTCACCCACGACCTCGGCGTCGTCGCCGACATCTGCGACCGGGTCGTGGTCATGTACGCCGGTCAGGTGGTCGAGGAGGCCCAGGTCGACGACCTCTACGCCCAGCCGCGCCACCCCTACGCCAGCGGGCTGCTGCGGGCCATGCCCCAGCTGGGCGAGCGAGGCGAGCGGCTCGAGGTCATCCCCGGTCGCACGCCCCTGCCGTGGGCCATGCCCGACGGATGCCGCTTCCACCCGCGCTGCGCCCACGCCGATGAGCGCTGCCGCACCGGTGAGGTGGCGCTGCGCGACCTCGGCGGTCAGCGCAGCTGCCGGTGCGTGCGCGTCGACGAGCTCGATCTGCGGGCGGCGCCGGTCGACGAGCCCGCAGGGAGCGCCACGTGACCGCCACCCGGCCGGCGTCGGTCTCGGCGCACGACGCCCTCACCAGCGGCGTCGGCGACGGCGGCACCGACGGCGCCGCCGGCACCCAGCCTGCGTTGTTGGAGGCCGAGCACCTCAGCGTCACGTTCCGCCTGTCACGTGGGCCGCTGCGCCGGGCGCGACGACTGCGGGCGGTCGACGACGTCTCGTTCGAGGTCGCCGCCGGCGAGACCCTCGGCCTGGTCGGCGAATCCGGGTCGGGCAAGTCGACCACCGGGCGGGCCCTGTTGCGCTTGGTCGAACCCGACGACGGATCGGTCGTGCGCTTCCGGGGCGATGACATCACCCACCTGTCCCAGCGGCGCCTGCGGCCGCTGCGCCGCCACCTTCAGATGGTGTTCCAGGACCCGTACTCGTCGCTCGATCCGTCCTCCATCGTCGCCGACAGCGTCGGCGAGCCCCTCGCCGTGCACGACCGCCTGGGCCGGGTCGAACGTGAGGCCCGCGTCGCCGAGCTGCTCGAGCACGTCGGGCTGCGACGTCACCACCTGCGCCGCTACCCCTATGAGTTCTCCGGTGGTCAGCGCCAGCGCATCGCCATCGCGAGGGCCATCGCCTTGAACCCGTCGCTCATCGTGTTGGACGAGGCGGTCAGCGCCCTCGACGTCTCGACCCAGAACCAGATCATCAACCTGCTCGAGGATCTGCGGGCCCGCTTCGGCGTGGCCTACCTGTTCATCGCCCACGACCTGTCGGTCGTGCGCCACATCTCTGACCGGGTGGCGGTCATGTACCTCGGGCGCATCGTCGAGCGGGGGCCGACGGCGGGGGTGTACGAACGACCGGGCCACCCCTACACCGAGGCGTTGCTGTCGGCGGTGCCGGTGCCCGACCCAGCGGTGCAGCGAGGTCGTCGGCGCATCCTGTTGCCCGGTGACCTGCCTGATCCGACCAACCCTCCGACGGGGTGCGTCTTCCACACCCGCTGCGCCTACGTCATGGACGTCTGCCGGACCGAGCGGCCACCCGAGGTGGTCACCGAGGGCGGTGGCATCGCCGCCTGCCACCTCCACACGACCGGTCCGACCCTGGCGGGCGGCTCGGTCGTCGACCTCCCGGTGCCGACCCGGCGCTGACGCCCACGCCGGCCCGGGCGCCCGACCGCACCGAAGATCGCATCGACCGACGGGGCTGTCGTCGCGACGGCGTGGAGGTCACGGCTGGGTCCCGTTGAGGAACTCCTCGACGTTGGTGTACCCGTCTGCGTCCCGGTCGCCGTGACCGTCGGCGCGGCGGGGGTCGAACCCGTTGCGGCGCTCCCACCAGTTGGCCATCCCGTCAGCATCACGATCGTCATAGGGCCGCCCCGCCCGCACCTCGGCGTACCCACCGGCGTCGTCCTCGGTCAGGCGGATGCGCCCGGCACCCCGGCGCACCTCTCGCACGATCCGCCGGTCGATGGCGTCGCGATCGCCGACCCAGTTCCCGCCGCCGTCGATGCGCCGGCTGGCCCCGACGGTGGGCAGCAGCCGATCGACGAGACGTCGAGCCGGCCACACGGTGACGGGCACCGACGGGTCCGCCAGGGGCCAGGTCCGCTCGAGTGCGCGATCCACCCGGCGCAGGCGGGGCGGCTCACCGGGCCAGCCCCAGCCGTTGCCATCGCCGACCTGCTCGAGCATCGTCGACCACTGCTCACCCCAGGGGTCGGGCTGGTGCGGCCCGATGTTGCCCCGGAGGTGGATCGACGGGTCGCCCTGGGGACCGAGGTCGCAGTCCGGGCCCTGGCGCCGGGCGGGCTCGTCTCGCCAGGCGATCTCGGATCGACCGGCGTCGTCGGGGCCCGGGATGTAGTGGTTGGCGATGATGTCGACGTCGATCCCGCCGGCGATCTGGGTGCCCAACCAGTCCCAGTTGTAGACGACGTTGTTGACCACCCGCGACGTCGCCACCTTCACGTAGGGGTTGCGGTGGGAGTTGTGGGCGAACAGGTTGCGGACGACGTCGATGTCGGTCATCTGCTCGCAGATCTCGTTGCTGCCGGCGATCAGGCCGGTGCTGTGGTCGTCGTGGTCGAGCGCCTCGGACACGATGTTGTTCGAGATGGTGATGTCGCGCGCCGTGCCCTCGTCGGCCCAGACGGCGACGTTCTCGTCGTTGCCCCAGCTGAAGGAGTTGTGGTCGAGGACGATGTCGTGCACGTCGCCTCCCTCGCCCAGGCTGACGACGTCGCCGGCTCCGTAGCGATGGCTCGGACCGCGTCCGGTGCGGATGCGCAGGTACCGGATGACGACGTCGTGGGTGAGGATCAACAGGGGCGAGTCGTCCATGGCGGTGCCTCGCAACGTGATCCCCCCGGCGGGCGCGCTCTGTCCGGCGACGGTGACGTAGGGGTCATCGATGATCAGGGGACGGCGCAGGTCGATGGTGCCGGCAACCCTGAAGACCACAGTGCGACGGCCGGCGCCAGCCAGCGCGGCCCGCAGGCTGCCGGGCCCACGGTCGTCGAGGTTGGTGACCTGGATGACACGGCCCCCCCGTCCGCCCTCGCTCAGCGCGCCGCCGCCCTCGGCGCCGGGGAAGGCGGGCAACGATGGTGCTGCGGGACGGGCGGACGACGGCTCGGCGGTCGGCGCCACCAGGGCGGACGACGGCTCGGCGGTCGGCGCCACCAGGGCGGCCACGGCGAGCAGGCACACGGCGAGCGACGTCTTCATCGATCCTCCGACCGTCGGCAGCGGGGTGGTGGCCACGTTCGGGCGGCGGGACGAACCTACCCCGGGCCTCCACCCGGCATCGGCCTCGGTGGCGGGCGCCGAGGCGCCAGTGCCTCGTCCGTGGCCCCAGCCGACCGGTGCGAGCGGGGCACCGGGTCGATGGCAAGGTGTCCGGGTACCCACCAGCACCCCTCACGACTGGAGCCAGCATGGGCCTCATCGGTTCGTTCGTCCGCCTCGGAATCCTCAAGAAGGTCTTCGGGATGATCCGAGATCGATCCCGACGCCGCTAGCCGCCGGCCGAGCCGGAGCCGGGTGCTCGGTCGAGCTGGGAACCCACCGCCCCCCTCGATCGTCGGAGGTGACCATGAGGCTGCAGCGGGCGGTGGCGGCGCTGGCCCTGTGCGTCGCTGCGTCGAGCTGCGCGACCGACGCAGGCACGGCCGACGACGACAGCGGGTCCGCCGTGGCCATCGTCGAGTCGCGCTCGACAGGCGAGACGACCTCGGTGGACACCAGCCCGGTCACCGAGCCGGCTCCGCCGCCCACCGCCCGCCCGGAGGAGCTGACCGGGTGGGTGGCCGAGCGGCTGGAGGGCTCAGGGGGCGCTGAGCTGGCGGCCGCCATCGACGCCGACGGGACGACCGTGCTGGTGGTCGGCAGCGAGGTGGGCGGCCCGGTGACGGCGTGGGTCGAGCGCGGCGGCGGCTTCGTGCCCGCCGAGGTCCCCGACACCGGCGCCCGGTTCACCGGGGCCTCGGCCATCGCCACCGTGGACGGCGGCTTCGTCGCTGCGATCGGGGTCCTCGCCGGTGGGTCCGAGCTCTGGCGCAGCGAGGACGGCACGTCGTGGACCCATCTCGACGAGAGCGGCCTCGCCGCCGACGTCACGGTCTCGCACCTGCTGGCGGTCGGTTCGGGTCTGGTCGTCGGGGGAGCGTTCCCCGTCGAGACCGATGACCACACCGAGCGGACCGATCCCGTGTTGGCGCTGCTCGATCCGTCCGATGGCGCCCTGATCTCGGCGCCCGAGCTCGGACCCCAGGGCTTCATCGCCGACATCGAGGTCATCGACGGCGAGCTGCTGGCGGTCGGGGTGCGCGGCGGCGGGGCCATCACCTGGACCTCTGATGACCACGGCCAGACCTGGCAGCGACGGACGCCGACCGGGGTCCTCGACGACGACCGCTGGTGGTGGCCCGTGGACCTCGCCCACGGTGGTGGCCGGACGGTGCTGGCGCTCAGCGCGGTGGAGGGCCCCCTGGTGCGCGTGGCCGACGGAGCCCGGGCGTCGTGGCAGCCGTCGGGCAGCCTCGGGGTGGGGCTGGCCAGCGTGATCGACCTCGATGTCGTCGGAGGGTCGTTCTGGCTGACGGGGTCTCGGTACTTCGGGCGCGACCACCTGGCCCGGTGCTACGACGATCCGACCACCGGCTGCGACCAGACCACGCCCGTCGTGCTCACCAGCGGCGAGGGCCTCACCTGGGCCGAGCTCGATCTCGACGACCCCGTCGTCCCCCGGTTCGCCTGGAGGTACCAGGTCGTCGACCTGGGTGACCGCCCAGCGTTGGCGACAGCGTCGTCGCCCTTCCCGAACGAGCCGGTCACGATGCTGAGGTGGCACGGGCCCGGTGATCCGCCGACCCGGCCGGTGCCCGAAGACCTCGACAGCGACCCGCCGATCGTCGCCCACGACGCCGAACTGGTCGTCGGTGAGACGGTCCGCTACCCGCTCGACACCCACTGCGGCGTCGGCTACCTCGGAGCCTTCAACGGCCGTCGATGGTACCTCGAAGGGCGCCCGGGGCCAGGCGGGCCGCCCGAGCCGGAGTGGCTGAGCTTCGACGAGGTCGTCCTCGGGCAGGTGACCCTCGTCGACGAGACCACCATCGACTACACCCTGACCGATGGCGAGGTCATCGGCGTCTACCTGGCCACCGACGTCAACCCGCCCCAGTGCATGTGAGCCCACGCCGGCGACCGAGTCGACGGTCGCGAGCCTCTGGCCGTCATCCGTCCACGGACGACCCGCAGAGCGCCCCTGGCAGGAATCGAACCTGCGCACATGGCTCCGGAGGCCACTGCTCTATCCGCTGAGCTACAGGGGCAGGAACGAGGCATCCTAGTGTTGCCCGGCCGAGAGTCGCTCGGCGGGCCCCGAGGGAGCAGCCGTTGATCGCCGCCAGTCTCGCCGACGCGGTCGCCGGGGCCCTGCGCGACCTCGGCGTCGAGCCACCCGAGCGGATCGGCATCGAGCGGCCTGCCCACCGCACCCACGGCGACTGGTCGACCAACGTCGCCCTCGCCACGGCCAAGCGCGCCGGGCGCCCGCCCCGCCAGCTCGCCGAGCAGCTCGTCGAGGCGTTGAGCGCCTCACCCCCGGCCCACGTGCACCACGTCGACCTCGCGGGGCCCGGCTTCGTCAACTTCCACCTCGACGCCACCTGGCTGCACGACGTGCTGCGCGACGTCGTCGCCGAGGGCGTCACCGGCTACGCCCGTCCGATCCTGGCTGCCGGCACCCGGGTCGACGTCGAGTTCGTCTCGGCCAACCCGAACAAGCCCGCCCACGCCGGTCACGCCCGGGGTGCCTGCGTCGGTGATGCCGTGGCCCGCCTGCTCGAGCGCACCGGCCACGAGGTGACCCGGGAGTACTACATCAACGACCGTGGCACCCAGATGCGGCTCTTCGCCGACTCCCTCGCCGCCCGCGCCCGGGGCGAGACCCCGCCCGAGGACGGCTACCAGGGTGACTACCTCGTCGAGTGGGCTGCGGAGATGCCCGCTGACGCCGACCCGCTGGAGTGGGGCTACGCCCGGGCCATGGCGGGACACCGGGCGACGATGAGCCGTCTCGGCATCGACTTCGACGTCTGGTTCAGCGAGCGGTCGATGGTCGACACCGGAGCCATCGACGCCACCCTGGCCGAGCTGCGAGCGCGACACGCCGTCGACGAGCGCGACGGGGCGGTGTGGCTGCGTTCGACCGACCACGGCGACGACAAGGACCGGGTGCTGGTCAAGAGCGACGGCGAGCTCACCTACCTGCTGCCCGACATCGCCTACCACCGCGACAAGTTCGCCCGCGCACACGACCTGTGCCTCAACGTGTGGGGCGCCGATCACCACGGCTACGTCGCCCGGCTGCGCTCGGCGATGCAGGCGCTCGGCCACCCACCCGAAGATCTCGAGGTCATCATCACCCAGCTCGTCGATCTCGAGCGCGACGGCGAGCCGGTGCGCATGTCGGGCCGGTCGGGCGAGATGATCACCATCGACGAGCTGGTCGACGCCGTCGGGGTCGACGCCGTGCGCTTCACCTACCTCATGCAGTCCGTCGATACCCGCCAGACCATCGACCTGGACGTCATCACCCGCCAGAGCATGGACAACCCGGTCTTCTACGTGCAGATGGCTCACGCTCGGGCCCGGTCCATCGAGCGCAACGCCGCCGACAAGGGAGCGGCGCGCCCGCCCCTGGACGGCGTCGACCTGGCCGTGCTGGTCCACGAGCGCGAGCTCGAGGTGCTGCGGTCCCTGTCGACCCTGCCCGAGACCGTCGAGGTTGCCGCCAGCGAGCGGGCCCCGCACCGCATCGTGACCTGGGTCCGAGAGCTGGCCGCTGCGTTCCACGGCTTCTTCCACGACTGCTACGTGGTCGGCGAGGGCATCTCGCCCGAGCTCACCGCGGCCCGTCTGTGGTTGGTCGAGGCCGCGCGCGTCGGCTTGGCCATCGCCATGGACCTGCTCGGCGTCGCCGCGCCCGAGCGCATGTGATGGCCGGCCCGCTGCCCCGCCACCTGCTGCCCGACACCACGGCGGTCGGTGACGATGGCCGGGCCACGATCGGGGGCTGTGACCTGTTGGACCTGGCCGCCGAGCACGGCACCCCCCTGTTCGTCTACGACGAGCAGCACCTGCGTGACCGGTGCCGTCAGGCCGTCGACGCCTTCGGCGACGGCGTCGCCTACGCCGCCAAGGCGTTCCTCTGCACCGCCATGGCCCGCCTGGTCTGCGAGGAGGGGCTCTCGCTCGACGTGGCGACCGGCGGTGAGCTGTTCGTGGCCCGACGGGGCGGCATGCCGGCCGAGCGGCTCGTGCTGCACGGCAACAACAAGTCGGCCGAGGAGCTGCGCGAGGCCCTCGAGATCGGCGTCGGGCGCATCGTCATCGACAGCTTCGACGAGATGGACCGCATCGAGGCGCTGGTCGACGCCGGCCTGCCCGCCCCTTCGGTGCTGGTGCGCATCACCCCCGGCGTCGAGGCCCACACCCATGCCTTCGTCCGCACCGGCCAGACCGACTCCAAGTTCGGCTTCGGCGTCATCGGCGGTGATGCCCACGAGGCGGTGGCCCGGGCCGAGGCGTCGAGCGCCATGCGCCTCATGGGGCTGCACTGCCACATCGGCAGCCAGGTGTTCCGGATCGACTCGTTCGCAGAGGCGGCCGGGGTGGTCGCCGACTTCGCCCGACCCTTCGACCTTCCCGAGCTGTCGATGGGCGGTGGGCTCGGCGTCGCCTACGTCGAGGGCGAGGAGTCGCCCCCCATCGGTGCGTGGGCGGGGATCCTGCGGGCCGGGCTGGCCGATGTCGGCCTCGGTGAGGTCCGCCTGCTCGCCGAGCCGGGCCGTGCGATCGCTGCTGCGGCGGCGGTCACGCTCTACACCGTGGGCACGATCAAGGACGTCCCCGGGGTGCGCACCTACGTGTCGGTCGACGGCGGGATGAGTGACAACCCCCGGCCCGTGCTCTACGGCAGCGGGTACGAGACCTTCTTGCCCCGCGCCACCGACGCCAAACGACCTCGCCGGGTGCGCGTCGTCGGCAAGCACTGCGAGACCGGCGACGTGCTGGTGAGCGAGGCGGCGGTGCCGGGCGACCTCGCCGTCGGCGACGTGCTGGCAACCCCGGTCACCGGGGCCTACGGCCTGTCGATGGGCTCGAACTACAACCGCATCCGGCGCCCGGCGGCGGTGTTCGTCGCCGACGGCGAGGCCCGCCTCGTGGTGCGACGGGAGACCTACGACGATCTGGTGGCCTGTGACCTCGACTGACCCGCCTCGCTCCCGGGGTGGTGCGGGCACGACGGTGCGCCTCGGGCTCGTCGGGTGCGGCACCGTGGGCGGGGCGCTGGTGCGCCTCGTCGGCCAGCGCCGGGCGGCGCTCGCCGAGCGCCTCGGCATCGACCTCGTCGTCCACCGCATCGCGGTCCGTGACGTCACCGCCCGGCGCGACGTCGAGCTCGCCCCCGACACGCTGACCGGCGACGCCCGCTCGGTCGTGACCGATCCGACCGTCGACATCGTCGTCGAGCTGATGGGCGGGCTGGACCTGGCGGGCGAACTCGTGGCCGAGGCGCTGTCACGGGGCACGCCCGTGGTGACCGGCAGCAAGGATCTCATCGCCGAACGTGGCCGCGACCTGGCCGACCTGGCGACCCGCCACGGCACCGAGCTGCGCTACGAGGCCGCGGTGGCCGGGGGCATCCCGGTCGTGCGGGCGCTGTCGGAGTCGTTGGCCGGCGAGCGCATCGAACGCATCCTCGGCATCTTGAACGGCACCACCAACTACGTCTTGACCAAGATGACCGAGGAGGGCGCCGAGTACGGCGACGTGCTCGCCGAGGCCCAGCGGCTCGGCTACGCCGAGGCCGACCCGTCCGCTGACGTCGAGGGCCACGACGCCGCGGCCAAGGCCGCCATCCTCGCCTCGATCGCCTTCGGTGCCCATCTCGGGCGCACCGACGTCCACGTCGAGGGCATCACCGATCTCACCGCCGCCGACCTGGCCGCCGCGGCCCGGATGGACCACGTCATCAAGCTGCTGGCGGTGATCGAATCGGTGGACGGGGCGGTGTCGGCTCGGGTCCACCCCGCCCTGGTGCCAGCCGCCCATCCCCTGGCGGCGGTGCGCGACAGCTTCAACGCCGTGCTGATCGAGGGCGAGGCCGTCGGCGAGCTGATGCTCTACGGGCGGGGGGCCGGAGGTGCGCCCACGGCTTCGGCGGTGCTCGGCGACGTCGTGGCGGTGGCCACCGGCCTCGTGCGGCCACCGGGGGTGGAGGACGCCGACCGCCGGTCGTCGGGCACGCCGGGCGCGCTCGAGCCCAGCGGTCCCCGGCCGATGCCGTTGACCGAGACGTCATCGGCGTCCTACGTGCCGATCGACGTGATCGACCGGCCCGGCGTGCTGGCCGCGGTGGCCGGCGCCTTCGGTCGCCACGGCGTGTCGATCCGGTCCATGGAGCAGCTCGGGGGCGGTGACGGCGCCCACCTCGCCCTCATCACCCACCGGGCCGGCGAGGCGGCGGTGGCGGCCACCCTGGAGGAGGCGGCCGGCCTGGACGAGGTGCTGGCGGTGGGCCGACGGCTCCGGGTCATCGGTGACGAGGACCGTCGGTGACCCGCTACGTCTCGACCCGGGGTGACGCCCCGGCGGTCGACTTCGCCACCACCTTGATGCGGGGCCTGGCCGACGACGGCGGCCTGTACGTGCCGGCCACGCCGCCGCCGTTCCCGACCGACCACGCCGAGCGCTGGCGGGGCCGGCCCTACGCCGAGGTGGCCGCCGAGGTCCTGACCGACCTGGTGGCGCCGTCGATCGAGCGCGACGAGCTGAGCGCGATGGTGGCCGCCGCCTGCGCCACCTTCGAGCACCCCGACGTCGTTCCCCTGCGCCACCTCGACGACGATCTGTGGCTGCTCGAGCTCTTCCACGGGCCGACCTTGTCGTTCAAGGACGTGGCGCTGCAGCTGCTCGGACGGCTGTTCGAGCGCGAGCTCGCCGCCCGGGACACCACGGTGACCATCGTCGGCGCCACCTCGGGCGACACCGGTTCGGCCGCCATCGAGGCCTGCAGAGACCGTGCGGGCATCCAACTCGTCATGTTGCACCCGATCGGCCGGGTGTCAGAGGTGCAGCGACTGCAGATGACCACCGTCGACGCGCCCAACGTCCACAACGTGGCGATCGAGGGGACCTTCGACGACTGCCAGACACTGGTCAAGGACCTCTTCGGCGATCGCCCCCTGCGCGAGCGCCTCCGTCTGTCGGCGGTGAACTCGATCAACTGGGCACGCGTCGCCGCCCAGTCGGCGTACTACGTCAGCGCCGCTCTCACCCTCGGCGCCCCGCAGCGTCGCGTCGCCTTCACCGTGCCGACCGGCAACTTCGGCAACGTCTACTCGGCTCACCTCAGCCGCCGCCGGGGTCTGGCCATGGGCCGCCTGGCGGTGGCCAGCAACCGCAACGACGTCGTGACCCGAGCCGTGGAGGGCGGCGTGCTCGAGACCGCAGCGGTCGAGCCGTCGCTCAGCCCCGCGATGGACATCCAGGTGTCGTCCAACTTCGAGCGCCTGGTGTGGGAGGCCGTCGGTGGTGACGGCGCTGCGGTCGGCGAGATGATGACCGAGCTACGAGCCACCGGGCGCGTGGTCCTGCCCGCCGGGGCCCGCACGGTGATTCGCGAGGGGTTCGAGGCGGTGCGGCGCAGCGACGAGCAGACCCTGGCCACCATCGCCGAGGTCCACGAGCGCCACGGGGTGCTGGTCGACCCCCACACCGCGGTCGGCATCGGGGCCCGCCAGGCGCTGGGGCGCGACGGCGGCACGGCTCACGTCGTGTTGGCCTGTGCCCACCCGGCCAAGTTCGCCGACACGGTGCGCCGGGCGACCGGCGTCGAGCCGCCGCTGCCCGAGCGACTGGCCGACCTCGCCGAGCGCCCTGAGCGGTGCGTGGTCGCCCCGGCCGATCTCCACAGCCTGCGAGACCTCGTCGACGCGGTCGTCTCGTGACGCCGCCGCCGGTGCTGGCCGCCCTGGACGCCTCGGTCTTCGCCGCCGTCGCCGTGGCGGTGATGATGGCGGCGATCGTCGCCGCGGGGTGCTGGGTCTGGCGGCGCGACGCCGAGCAGGACGACCTCCCCTGAGCGTCGCGCCCGGTGCGTCGAGGGCCAGGCGTGGGCGGCGTCGGGCGCCCGGTCACCGGTGGGTCGGGGCAACAGCCGGGGCGTGGAGTTGTTGCCCACCGGGGGCGCTGTCGATACCATCGCAGTCGTCGCCGCGCACCCATCGGGGGCCGGCCGGTCCCCAGAGGGCTTCCTCTCCGCCCTGCTCCTCGGCGTTCGGTCCGACGGTGCCGGCGAACCGCACGTCCACCATCGGGTCGCCGTTCGGCGCACCCACATCGAAGGTGCCACCGCATGAGCATCCAACCCGAGGCGCTCGATCGCTCGGTCCTGGAATCCAAGGGTCGCGACGAGCTGCAGGCCATCGCTGCAGCCATCGGAGCCCGGCCCGGGTCACGGGCCCGCAAGGCCCAGATCGTCGACGCGATCCTCGACGCCGCCGGGGTCGGCGCGTCGAGCCGACCGGCGGCTGGGGACGGTGACGATGACCCGTCGTCGTCGCCTCCCGACGACGGACCGAGGTCCTCTGGTGAGCCCGGCGGTGCCAGCACCGTCGACGGGGCGCGAGACACCGTCGCTCCCGAGGGTGGGGCCGAGGCTCCGATGAGGGCTTCGGACACGGGTGACCAGGTCCGCTTCTCGGCCTCGCCGTGGGACGATGCGAGTGACGAGGCCCAGACGGCCGCCGCTCGGCACCGACGGATGCGCACCACCGAACGCCCCGCTGGTGGGCCCGGGGACGACGACTCGGCCGGCCCGAGCGAGGGGACGACCGCTGACGCCTCGACGAGCGGCGCAGCGGCGGACCCCTCTGGCGACGCGGCGCCAGGGGGCGATGACGCCCCGGGCGCCTCCGACGAGCAGCGGCGCTCGGCAGACGGGTCCGACCGATCGGACGAGGGTGTCGGAGAACCGGCGGTCTCGGGGGGCGGCGGAGCGGACCAGACGGGCGGCGCCGGGTCTGAGCTGACGGGCGCGGAGACACCTGGGGGTCGGGACGACCGAGGAGGACGCAGCGGACGCCAGGGGCGTGACGAACAGCGACCTCGAGGCGATCAGCAGCGTCGCGAAGACGGGCGAGGCGGCCGCGGCGACCAGAACCGTGGCGATCAGGGCCGTGGCGATCAGGGCCGTGGCGATCAGCAGGCTCGGGGTGAACAGCAGAAGAGCGACGGCCAGGGCCGAGGCGATCAGGGCCGTGGCGATCAGCAGGCTCGGGGTGAACAGCAGAAGAGCGACGGCCAGGGCCGTGGCGATCAGAACCGCGGCGACCAGGGCGACCAGGGCGACCAGGGCGGCGAGGCCGGCAACCGTCGGCGTCGGCGCCGAGGTCGCGATCGAGACGACGAGGGCCAGGGTCAGGGCCAGCAGCAGTCCGGCTCGGACTCGGTGCCCGTCGAGGGCATCCTGGACCTCCGCGACGAGGGCTACGGGTTCCTGCGAACCAGGGGCCTGCTGCCGAGCCGGGACGACGTCTACGTCTCGGGCAAGCAGGTGCGACAGTTCGGCCTGCGCAAGGGCGACATCGTCACCGGGGCCAGTCGCCCGGCCAACCGCAGCGAGAAGAACCCGGCGCTGCTGCGAGTCGACACCGTCAACGGCGGGACGCCCGAGGCAGGTCGCGAGCGACGCCGGTTCGAAGATCTGACGCCGCTGTTCCCCGACGTCAAGCTGCGCCTCGAACGGTCCGACGACCCGTCCAACATGACGGCGCGCATCGTCGACCTCATCTCGCCGATCGGCAAGGGCCAGCGTGGCCTCATCGTCTCGCCGCCCAAGGCCGGCAAGACGACGATCATGAAGACGATCGCCACCTCGATCGAGGCGAACGACCCCAGCGTGCACCTCATGGTGCTGCTCGTCGACGAGCGGCCCGAGGAGGTGACCGACATGCGCCGGGCGGTGCGCGGCGAGGTGATCGCGTCGACCTTCGACCGGCCCTCCGAGGAGCACACCCAGGTCGCCGAGCTGGTGATCGAACGGGCCAAGCGGCTGGTCGAGGCTGGCACCGACGTGGTGATCATCCTCGATGGCATCACGCGCCTCGCGCGGGCCTACAACCTGGCGGCACCGGCCACCGGGCGCATCCTGTCCGGCGGTGTCGACTCGGGCGCCCTGTACCCGCCCAAGCGCTTCTTCGGCGCGGCCCGCAACCTCGAAGAGGGCGGCTCGCTCACCATCTTGGCGACCGCCCTGGTCGAGACCGGCTCGAAGATGGACGAGGTGATCTTCGAGGAGTTCAAGGGCACCGGCAACATGGAGCTGCGCCTCGATCGCCGTCTCGCCGAGCGCCGCATCTACCCGGCGATCGACGTCGATGCGTCCTCGACCCGCCAGGAGCAGCTGCTGTTCGAGCGCCTGCAGTACCCCCAGGTGATGAAGCTGCGCCGGGTGCTGTCGGGTCTGGCCTCAGGTGACGGTGGCGACGGCCGGCCCGGCGCCGGTCTGGAGTTGATGGTCGACCGCCTGAAGACGTTCCGCGACAACGCCGAGTTCCTGGCCGAGATCGCCAAGGCACCGGGCTAGGCCGCCAGGTGGACGACACGACGGCGGGCATCGATCCCGAACGTCGCAAGCGCCTGGTCGCTGCGCAGCTGAGGGCGATGGTCGCCGACACCTTCGGCGCCGAGGTGCCCGCAGCGGGGTTCAGCGGCGGCGCGGCGGGGGCTGTGGACGGCCGGACGTTCTTCCTCACCACCGAGCCGCAGCGGCGCGGCATCGGCGCCGCACTCGCCCACGCTCGGCGCCACGGGGCCGACGAGGTCCACGTCATCACCGCACACCACGCCGGCGACCTGGCCCGGGAGGCGGCCCAGTTCGTCGTCCCGCCGGTCGTGTGGCGCATCGAGGGCACCCGCCTGCACCTCGCCGAGCCCGAGCCGCCGCGGGCCGCGCCCCCCGTGCCCGGCGACCTCGAGGACGTGGTGGCCGTGCTGCGGGGCGCCGGGTGCGACGTCACCGTGGAGCACGGCGTCGTCTCGGGCGAGGTGATGGGTCTCGAGGTGGCCCGGGTGATCGTCGAGGACGGCCAGGCCCGGGTCGAGGTCGGGGTCGGGGCCCACGACCGAGAGGCCTTCCAGATGCTGCACGGCCACCTCCCCACCGAAGCCGCCCTCGCCGAGGTCGTCGGCTCGATCGCGGGGCACCGCTCCGCCGGCGCCGAACCTCACCCGCTCAACCGCATCGGCGCCGAGCGGTGGCTGCGTGCGCTCGTCATGGCGTCGCCGGGTTCGATCGGCGCTGAGCGCCTGGCCCCGCTGCCCCCCCGGCACCCGCGCGGCAGCCTGTTGCACCAGGTGCCGGCAGGCGCGGCCGGCGTCGACGCCCAGGGCCACAGCGTGGTCGCCGTGTGCTCGGTGGGCATCGATCTCGAGCTTGTTCCTCGGGCCGCTGACCTGCGGGCCGGCGCCGACCCCGAGGCCCGCCTGCTGCTGGTCGTGCCCAAGCGCGACGCTCACCCCGTGACCGAGCTGCTGGCCCGCGCAGTGTCACCGGCGGCCGAGGTGGCGCCCATCGCCGGTGACTGGCGCCACCTCGGGGCGGCCTGAGCGGCGTGCTCGATCGCCTCCGAGCACTGGTCGTCGAGTACGACGCCGTCACCGCCCAGCTGAGCGATCCCGACCTGGTCGCCGATCGCCGTCGCTACGCCGAGGTCGGTCGCCGCTTCAAGCAGCTCGAGGCGATCGTCGGCGTCACCCGCGCCTACGAGGACGTGCTGGAGGAGCTCGAGACCGCCCAGGAGCTGTTCGCTGAGTCCCAGGGCGCCGAGCGCGAGGAGCTGCGCTCGATGATCGCTGACATCGAGGGTCGCCGGGACCGGTTGGACGAGGACCTGCGCGTGCTGTTGGTGCCGACCGACCCCAACGACGGGCGCAACGTCATCTTGGAGCTGCGCGGGGCCGAGGGCGGTGAGGAGGCCAACCTGTTCGCCCGCGACCTGTTCGAGATGTACCGCACCTACTGCACCGGCCGGGGGTGGCGGTGGGAGGTGCTCGGCGCCCAACCCTCTGACATGGGCGGCTACCAGGACGTCTCGGTGCTGGTCGCCGGTGACGAGGCATGGGCGCGCCTGAAGTTCGAGGGCGGGCCCCACCGCGTGCAACGGGTGCCCGAGACCGAGTCCCAGGGGCGGATCCACACGAGCTCGGCGACGGTCACCGTGTTGCCCGAGGCCGACGAGGTCGACGTCGACATCGATCCGGCCGACCTCGACGTCGACGTCTACCGCTCGTCGGGACCGGGCGGGCAGTCGGTCAACACGACCGACTCTGCCGTGCGGATCACCCACCGCCCGACAGGTCTCGTGGTCGCCATGCAGGACGAGAAGAGCCAGCTGCAGAACCGGGCCAAGGCCCTGCGGGTGCTGCGAGCCAGGCTCTTGAAGCTCGCCCAGGACAGCCAGTCCGCCGAGCTGTCGGCCGCCCGCCGCGACCAGATCGGCGGGGGCGGTCGCTCGGAGAAGATCCGCACCTACAACTACAAGGAGAACCGGGTCACCGATCATCGCATCGGCCTGACGGTGCACCAGCTCGATCGGGTGCTGGCCGGCGAGCTCGACCTCGTCATCGATCCGCTGCTGGCCGACGAGCGGGCCGACCAGCTGACCAGCTCCGACGATCGCCGGTGAGCCTGCCCTACCCCTCGGCGCGTCGTCCGGGTGCGATCAGCTGGGCCGAGCTGATCGCCGAGACCCGTCAGGTGCTCGCGGGCTCGGGCGCCGGACACCCCGAGGGGACCGAACAGCCCACGCGCATCGCCCAGGAGGCACGGTGGCTCGTCGAAGAGGCCGCCGGGACGACCGATCTGGCCGAGATGCGCCGGCCCGCCACCACCCGGCGGGTGGCGCACCTCGATGCGATGGTGCGTCGACGCCTCGACGGTGAGCCGATCCAACACGTGCTCGGCCACTGGGCGTTCCGGGGTCTCGATCTCGTCGTCGATCGGCGGGCGTTGATCCCCCGTCCCGAGACCGAGGTGCTGGTCGACGTCGTCCTCGACGCCCTCGCCGCCACCGAGCCCGCAGGGACCGCCCCCGTCGTGGTCGATCTCGGCACCGGGACCGGGGCGATCGCGCTCAGCGTCGTGTCCGAGCATCCGACCGCCGAGGTCTGGGCCACCGATGTGAGCAGTGAGGCGCTCGCGGTCGCCCGTGCCAACGCGGCCGGGCTCGCAGGGCGAGGGGCCACCCGCCTGCGCCTCGTCGAGGGCTCGTGGTTCGGGGCCCTGCCAGAGGACCTGTCGGGCCGGGTCGATCTCGTGGTCGCCAACCCCCCCTACGTCGCTGAGGACGAGGCGCTGCCAGCGACGGTGAGCGCGTGGGAGCCGGCGATCGCCCTGTGGGGAGGGCCGACAGGCACCGATCACCTCGAGCACATCGTCGAGCAGGTGCCGTCGTGGCTGGCCCCGGGCGGCTGGATCGTCGTCGAGCACGCACCCGCCCAGGCCGGGGCGGTCGCTGCGTTCGCCTCGTCCCGTGGGCTGGTCGGCGTGACCGGTGTGGCGGATCTCACGGCCCGAACGCGCTTCACCCGCGCTCGCCGACCGCGCGCAGGCTGCCACGATTCAACCCAACAACAGCACAGAGAGTGGTGATCCCCTTGGCGAGCGCACATCCCGTCAGTACCTTCGGCCCCGTGAGACGTCTCGGACCCACTGCCATCGCCGTTGCCGCAAGCGCCCTGTTGGCCTTCAGCCCAGCCGGCGCCGTCGACGCAGACGACACCTCGGAGTGCTACCCACTCGTCGACTGCGCTTCGACGACGACGGTGCCACCTGCGGCGTCGACGACCCAGCCGTCGACCGGCGGTCCGTCGACCACGGTGGTCCCGCCGGCCTCGACGACCGAGCCGGTCACCGGTGGCCCCACGACCACGGGGGCGCCGGGCTCGACGGTCCCGTCGACGACCGCTGCGCCCGGCCAGCCCACGACCTCGACGACCCCGCCGGCGAACACGTCGGTGACGGCTCCCCAGGCGCCGCCGACCACCGGTGGTGGCGCAGGAGGGGTCTCGGGCGGCGGCGCATCGGGCCCCGGCGGTCCGGGCACCGAGGCGAGTCAGACCGCCCGTGCGACCGGTTCGGCTGAGGCCGCGGGGGTCGCCGTCGTGGCGGCCTCGGGTCCCTCGGGTGGCTCGGGCGGGGGCTCGGGGTCGGGTCAGACGCTGCCGGTGACCGGCGGTGACCTCGCAGGCCTTGCCGTGCTGGGCGCAGCTCTGCTCGGCGGCGGCGCCCTGTTGGTCGCCGGCGCACGGCATCGCGCGACCGACGCCTGAGCGACGGTCCGGTCAGGCCTCAGGCCTGGCCGGACCGGGTCGACAGGGTGCGGGTGGTCGCGCCTCGTCCCGCCGGCAACACGCCCCCGGCGGCCGGCGCCCCCCAGCCCGGTGTTCGTCACGTCGAGCCCGGGGCTCTCTCATCTGGGCTCTCATCTGGCGGTAGTACCTTCGCCGACGATCACCGGCACGCCCCACCGGTGGTCGACTCGGCGGGGAGTCCCATTGCGGAGGAGCCACACATGACGGTCGTCGACAAGGCACCGACGCCCTACGGCGGACTTGCGGTCATGCCCTTCGAGCGGTGGGCCACCGACGGCTCCTCCCGCTTCTCGATGCTCAAGGCCGTGCTGGTCGTCCTCGACGCACTGGCCCTGGCCGCCTCCTGGGCCCTGGTGCTCGGCCCGCTCGGGGTCTCAGACGAACGATCCACCCGTGCGACCGCAGCGTTCGTCGGCGCCGCCGCCCTGGCCGGCGTCATCCTGATCGCACGGCGCAACCTGTACCGGGCGAGGGTCAACGCGGTGCGCACGGCCGAGGTCGCCGGCATCGCCAAGGTGTGCGTCCTGCTCGCGGTGGGCGGCTCGCTCGTGTCGCTCGGAGACGCCCCGCTCGAGATCGTGGAGATGATCGAGGCGTCGGCCCTGTCGCTGATCGGCCTGCTGGTCGTGCGTGGCGGCTTCCGCATCTGGCTGCAGAACGAGCGACGCGAGGGTCGCCGCTGCCGTCGGGTGCTGCTCGTCGGCACCAACGACGAAGCGGCCGAGATCGCCGAGATCCTCGACTCGCACCCCGAGTTCGGCATCGTCTTGGCCGGGGTCGTCGGCGATGCGGAGTCCGCAGCGGGCACACCCCTCGCCGCACAGTTGCTCGGATCGACCACCGAGGTCGTCGACGTCGTTCGCCACGTCGGCGCCGACGGGGTCATCGTCGCGGTGTCGGCGATGCCCTCACCCGAGCTGAACGTCACGGTTCGAGAGCTGATGCGCTGTGAGGTCCACGTCCAGGTGACGAGCGCTCTGCGTGGCATCGATGCCCGCCGCCTCCGGGCCCAGCCGGTGGCTCACGAACCGCTGTTCCACCTCGAGCCGGCCCGACTGTCGCTGTGGCAGCTGGCGGTCAAGCGCGGCATCGACGTCGTGGTGTCGGCCCTGTTGCTCCTGCTGGTGGCTCCGGTGATCGGCGCCCTGGCCCTGACGGTCAAGGCCACCGACCGGGGAGGGGCCTTCTTCTCCCAGGAGCGCGTCGGGCGCAACGGAGAGGTCTTCAAGATCATCAAGTTGCGCACCATGGTCGTGGACGCCGAAGCCCGCCTGGCCGAGCTCGCCCAGCAGAACGAGCGTCACGGCCCCCTGTTCAAGATGGAGCACGACCCCCGCCTCACCCGGGTCGGACGCTTCATGGACTCCACGAGCCTGAACGAGCTGCCCCAGCTGTGGAACGTGTTGCGCGGCGAGATGAGCCTCGTCGGCCCGCGGCCGGCGCTGCCCTCAGAGACGGTCGGCTTCGACGACGCCCTGCACGCACGCCACCGGGTCCGGCCCGGCATCACCGGGCTGTGGCAGGTCGAGGCGCGTGACAACCCCGCCTTCTCGGCCTACCGACGCTTCGATCTGTTCTACGTCGAGAACTGGTCGGTCTCACTCGACATGGTCATCCTGGTCGCCACCGCGGAGACCGTGGTGATCCGAGGGGCGCGGGCGCTGCTGCCCGACCGCTCGACGTGACAGACGGCTGCCGACGTTCCCGTGTCCCCCTCCGAGCCCGCTGACGCGTCGGACGAACGCAGGTCCCCGAGTCACCGGGTCCACGCCGCTCGGCGGCCGGTGCCCGCCGTCGCCTGGCGGGTGCACGCCGTGCGGGGCCTGGTCGCCGGGTTGGTCGTGGTGGCGATCGCCTGGGCCGCCCTCACCGCCACCGCCACCGCTCGTGCGGTCGAGGCCGCCCGCGACGGCCAGCGCAGCCTTGCTGCGGTGGGCCGGACCACCGATGTGGGCGTCCTGACCGACCCCGAGACGCGAGCGTCGCTGCGTCACGGGGCGGCGGCGTTCGAACGGGCGGCAGATGAGTTGGCGGCGCCGTGGGTGGGTGCTGCTCGCTGGATCCCGGTGCTCGGCCGCAACCTCTCGGCGGCCCGGTCGACCGCAGAGGCCGGATCCCAGCTCGCCGATGCGGCCGCTGACGCCCTGGACGAGCTCGAAGCCCTCGGCGGCTGGTCACCTCGCAGCGCAGGTCGTGTCGAGCTCGCCGAGTCGGTGGCCGATCTCACCGCCCGCTTGCGTTCTGATGTCGCGGCGGTCGACGTGCCCGACACCCCGGCGCTGGTCGGCCCCCTTGACTCGGCCCGCGACCGCCTCGCCCTCACCCGCACGCGCCTGCGGCGCGTGCTCGACGACGCCGCCCCGGCCACCCGCGCCCTCGCCCGGGTGGTGCAGGGCCCCACGAAGGTGCTCGTCCTCGTGGTCAACCCCGCCGAGATGCGCGCTGGTTCGGGGATGGTGCTGCAGACCGCGCTGTTGAGCATCGACGAGGGCGAGCTCACCCTCACCGACGTGGGACCGTCCTACGAGCGGGTCGTCCCCGCCGGTGCGGTCGCCGCTGACCCCGAGCTCGACCGCCTCTGGGGATGGGCCGACGTCGAGCGCGAGTGGCGCAACGTGAACCTGACCGGGCGCTTCGACGTCAGCGCTCGGCTCGCCCGGGACATGTGGGAGGCGACGTCTGGCGATGACGTCGACGCCGTCATCGCCGTCGACCCCCGGGCGTTGGCCGAGCTGGTCGAGCTGACCGGGCCGGTCGAGGTGTTCGACCGCACCCTGGCCGCCTACGAGGTGGTGCACTACCTGACCCGCCGTCAGTACGTCGGGCTCGACCTCGATCGGTTCGGCACCGATCTGGTGGCCACCAGCGACCGGTACGTGGCCCCCGGCCGCCGCGACGGGCTGGGCGAGCTCGCTCGGGTGGCGGTCGCTCGCCTCGGTCGCGCCCGACTCGAACCGGTCGAGGTCATCGAACGACTGGTCGCGCTGGTCCGCTCACGCAGCCTCTTGATGTGGTCCGACGACGCCCAGCTCGGCCCGGCGCTCGAGGCCGTCGGAGCGACGGGGGCGCTGGCGCCTGAGTCCGTCGCCGTGTCGGTCATCAACGCCAACGGCTCCAAGCTCGACCCGTACCTCGACGTCGCCACGGCGATCCACGCCACCGCAGTCGAGGACCTCGTCGACGTCGAGGTGACGATCGAGTTGACCAACGGCGTGCGCCCCGACCGGGTGTCGGACTACGTCGTCGGTCCCCGTCACGGCGTGCGAGGCGAGTACGTGGGTTGGGTCGGTCTGCACGTCCCCGGGGCGGCGCTCGATCTGCGCCTCACCGACGATCGTCTGGATGTGGTGAGCGGGACCGACGGCCCGACCGAGGTGATCGCGGTCCCGGTGACGGTGCTGCCCGGGCAGACCGAGGCCGTCGAGATCGCCTTCAGCCTCCCCGCCTCGGCCGCTCAGGTGCGCATCGAACCGAGTGGGCGGCTGCGAACGGTCGAGTGGACGGTGGACGGCGACCGGGTCGGTGACCGCGCCCGTCGCCAGGTGCCGCTCGCCGCATCGGCTCGGTGAGCTCGCCGGGCCCCGACCGCGCCCGGATCGCCCGCCCGGCGCGACACCATGAACTGGTGTCCAAGCGTCGGGGAGCAGACCGCAGCCCGCCGTCGCCGGTCCGGCGGTTCCAGGCCGCCATCTCGCTGGTGGTCCTGTGGGCGTGCCTGGCGGCGGCGGTCGGGTGCGCTCCGGCCGGACCGGGGTCAGCAGCAGGCGGCTCGGCCTCCCGTCGCAGCGGCGACGCCGGCGCCGTGGACGCCGACCCGCCGCTGCCAGCTGGTGGCGAGACCGCCCCCGGCGGTGACGTGGGGTCGACGTCCGCCACGATCGTGCCCGACGCATCCGACGCATCCGACGCATCCGACGCACCCGACGCGTCCGATGACCCGGCCGGCCCGGGCCTCGGCCGCGACGACGTGGGGATCGGCACCGGTGCGGAGCCCGGTGCCATCGGGGACAGCGTGCGGTGGCGACCGCTCGGGGAACCGGGCGTGGGTGGCAGGATCACCTCGATCGCGATCGACCCCCGCGACGACGACCGGGTGCTGGTCGGGGGCGACATGCTCGGCATCGGCCGTTCTGGTGACGGCGGGCGCACGTGGTCGGGGTCCTCGGGTCTGGCGAGCTGGGAGATCGCCGAGATCACCTGGCACCCCCGCCGCCCCGACGAGGTGTGGGCGGCGACGATGAGCGGTCCCCACGTCTCCACCGACGCAGGCGCCACCTGGAGCCTGCGTCGCGACGGGTTCCCGGCCGTGTCGAGCGAGCGCTACACCGCTCCGGTCGAGGTCGTGCTGTTCGATCCCGATGACCCGGGCCGGCTGCTGGCCTTCGGCGGGTCCTCCCGACGGTGGCGCCTACCCGACGACGCGCTCACCGGTGCGGTCTGGGAATCGACCGACGAGGGCGCCTCGTGGCGGCGCCTGGATGACGTGCCCGGCTCGGGTTCGGTGACCGGGGCTGTGTTCGTCGACGACGACGTCGTCGTGGCCGCCGTCGACGGACACGGCGTCGCGCGCTCAGATGACGACGGGCGCACGTGGCGTCGCCTCGACGTCGCGCCGGGGTCGACGCGCACCGGGAAGGTGTCGGTGGCCGATCGGGGCGGTGAGGTCGTGGTGGCGGTCCGTGCTGGCCGGGACGAGCCGGGACGCCTGCTGGTCAGCGGTGACCGGGGCCGGTCCTTCACCACCGTCGAGGTCGCCGCCGCCGGTTCGGGGCCCTTCGCCCGCCCCGATCTGTTCGTCGTCGAACACCTCGACGGCTCTGAGCTGGTGATGACCTCGGATCTGTCCGCCGCCGGCCGCCGGGTGCTGCGCGGCGTCCCCGGCAACGACCTCGAGGTGGTCGGCGCCCCCGAGCGGGCGTCGATCTGGTCGACCGGGTTCGGCTTCACCGCCATCGACAGCTCCGGTGATGTGGTGCTGGCCGGCTCAGAGGAGCACCTCTGGCGATCGACGGACGCCGGGCGCACCTGGGTCGAGGTGTCGGCGGTCCCCCGCCACGGGGGCGTCGTCGGCACCGGGTACTCGGGCCTGGTGGCCACCGGGGTGCACGTCCTCGACGACGAGACCCTCGTGCTGCAGGGCTTCGACGGGGCCCACGCCCTGGTCAGCCGCGACGGGGCGAGATCGTGGAACCGGCCGATCCGACCGGTGGCGCCCTTCGGCGGCGCCTATGACCTGGCCGTCGACGGCGACCGGTGGTGGGCGCTGCTCGGCCAGGCCGGTGACTACCGGGGCCTCGTCCGCTCCGATGACGGAGGGCGCACCTGGGGGGACCCCATCGACGCTGCGGGCCTGCCGAGCCCGGGCAGCGATGCGGGTCGCAACCCCGGCGCCGTCGCCGTCGCCCAGGGCGGAGCCGTGTTGGTCACCCTCGCCGGGGACGTGTGGCGCTCGGACGACGATGCGACGAGCTTCACCCGGGTGCTGGTCGACCACGGCGCCGATCTCGAGGTGCACCCCGATGATCCCGGGGTGCTGTGGGCCGGGGGTGCTGGCGGGGTGGCCCGCTCGACCGACGGGGGCCAGACCTTCGTCCGCCTCGACGGCGCGCCGGCCGACGTCGCCCACCTCACCCTCGATCCCGCCGCCGATGTCCTGTACGCGGCGGTGCACCGCGCCGACGGGGGTGGGGTGTGGAGGCTCGACGACCGGTGGCGCCAGCTGCTGTCTGATGACTCGATCGTCGACGTCGCCGTCGCCCCCGACGACCCCGACCTGCTGGTCGCGGTCGGCAACTGGCCGCCCTTCGTCGACCGGTCCCCCGCCCTGGGCGTGGTCATCAGCCGGGACGGGGGCCGCACGTGGCGTCGGCACAACGACGGTCTGCGCACCCCCCGGGCGACGGCGGTGGCGGTGACCGAGGACGTGATGGTCGTCGGCACCAGCGGCGGCGGCTTCTACGTGGCGGAGCGGGGCGACCCGTGAGCCACGGGTCGCCCGGCGCTGACGATCGCCGCCTCGCCGTCGTCATCCCCGCCCACCGGGCCGAACGGGTCCTCGACCAGACCCTGGCGTCGATCGCCGGTCAGGACCGCCTGCCCGACGAGGTGATCGTGGTGGACGACGCCTCCCAGGACCGCACCTCGGCGGTGGCGTGCTCGTGGTCGGACCGCCTGCCCATCAGGGTGCTGCGCAACGCCGAGAACCTCAGGGCCGGACCCAGCCGCGATCGCGGCCTGGCCGCAACCGACGCCGACCTGGTCGCCCTGCTCGACGCCGACGACATCATGCTGCCCGACCACCTCTCGACGGTGCTCGCCCGCCACCCCGGCCCGGGTCACGTGCTCACCCCCGCCTACTACCCGTGGACCCCGGGCGAGTCGATGGTGCTGCGGCCCTCCACCACGCTGAACCCGGTGCCCGCGCCCGAGCGCCAGGCCGTCGAGATCCTGCGCTGGAACTTCCTGTTCAGCGGCTCGGTGGTCTGTCCCGCCGACGTCGCCGCCGTCAGGGGCTACCGCAACCTGCCCTACGCCGAGGACTGGGACCTGTGGATCCGGCTCATCGCCTCGGGCGTGCGGGTGGTCGGGCTCGACCACGTCACGATCCTGTACCGCCGTGACGGCAACGGGAAGTCCGCCGATGAGATCCGACACCTCGGCGGCCTCGTCGAGATCCTCGAGCACCAGCTGGAGACGGCGACCGGCGAGCGACGAGAGGTCGCCGAGCTGACCCTGCGACGTCTGAGGGCCCGCCGGCTCATGCTCGAGGGTCGGCGCTGCTGGGCGGCCGGCGATCGCTCGGGCGCGCGCCGTCGGTGGTTCGCCGCCGCCGTGCTCGACCGCAGCCTGCGGCGGGGGACCGGGTCGAAGGGCTCGACCAGCCTGCGGGCGGTCGCCGAGCTCGTCCGCTCGACGCGACCGGCCGACCGCCAGCGCCACGACCGCGCAGCACGCCGCCTGGCCCCGGGTGCTGCGAGCGGGGCACCGAAGTGACGGTCGAGCCCGACGAGGACCTCGGCGCTGCCCCCGAATCGCCAGACGGGCCTCGTGACCCGGTCCTGGTGCGGCGCTGGACGACCGGCACGGCGAGCAGGTCGACGGCCATCACGCTGGCCGCCACCGTGGTGATCATCGCGTTGCAGCTCGTCACCGGGGTGCTGACCGCCCGGTTGCTGCTGCCCGAGGGACGGGGGGAGCTCGCCGCCATCCTCGCCTGGGTGATGACCGGACCGGCGCTGTTGAGCTTCGGCGCACCCGAGGGGCCCGGATACTTCCAAGCCAGGGCGCCCTCGCCGCGCCCGGACGCCGTGGGTGCTGCGTTGTTGGCGACGGCGTTCATGACCGTCTCGTCCTTCGTCGCCGCCCAGCTGCTCGTCGGGGTGGCCTTCTCGGGTGAGAACGCCGACATCATCGGACTCGCCCGCTGGGGGTTCACCGGCGTCTCGGCCTTCGCCTTGTTCACCGTCTTGCAGGGTCAGCTGAACGCCTGCGGCTTCTTCTTGTTGTCCAACGTCGCCCGGGCGGCCCAGCCGTTGCTGTACCTCCTGGGCGTCCTCGGGTCGTGGGCCTTCAGCGCCGTCACGACGGCGACGGTGCTCGTGTCCATGTTGGTCAGCTACCTCGTGGTCGGGGTCTACCAGCTGGTCATCTTGTTGCAAGCGGTCGGGGTGACCCGTCCGACCCGGCACTTCGTCGACCAGGCCTGGCAGTGGGGCTTGAGGGCCTATGGCCAGACGCTTGGGCAGGTCGGCAACTCACGGCTCGACCTCATGTTGCTGCCGGCGTTCGTCGCCGCGCCCCAGATCGGCCTGTACGCCGTCGCGGTCAACATCGCCTCGTTGCCGGTGACGATCTTCGGTCGCCTCCAGCAGGTGACCTACCGCGAGGCGGCCCAGCGCACGGGTGAGGACGGGCGGCTGTTCATCGAACGGATGCTGCGCTTCGTCGTCGTCGGATCGGTGGTCGTGGTCGTGCCGTTGGCCGTGTTGGCCGAGGTCGTCCTCGGGGTCATGTACGGCGAGGAGTTCACCGAAGCGGCCCCGGCGATGCGCTGGGTGCTGCCCGGTCTCATCGCCTGGGCGGGCAACGGCGTCTTGACGTCGTCGTTGCGGGCGCTCGGCCGGCCCTGGGTCGCCAGCCGCCACCAGCTCATCGGACTGGTGCTGACCGTGGTCCTGCTGCTCGTCATGCTGCCGACGTTGGGCATCGTGGGTGCCGCCATCGCCTCGTCGGTCGTCTACGTGCTGGTGTTCGTGGCCAACGCGGCATCGGCCCGGTCGGTCGGCGCCCTGCAGGTGCGGTCCCTGCTGTCGGTGTCGGAGTTGCGCACCGAGTGCGACGTGCTCGCCCGCCGCCTGCTCGCAACGGCGCGCCGCCGGTGACCGCGGCCGCCCACCACCGCTCGCGCTCGGCGTCGAGCACTGACGTGACGGTGGTGATCCCCGCCTACCGGGCCGCCGCCGTGCTCGACACCGCGCTGGCGTCGGTGGCGGCTCAGACCGAGCCGGCAGGGGCGGTCGTCGTCGTCGACGACGCATCAGGAGATGACACCGCCGAGGTTGCGACTCGCTGGAAGGGCCGCCTGGGGCTGCACGTCGAACGTCTCGAGGACAACATCGGCGCGGGGGCGGCGCGTCGCCACGCCATGTCGCTCGTGCAGACCCCGCTCGTCGCCCTCCTCGACGCCGACGACGCCTGGCTGCCCGACCACCTCGAGGTGATGACCGCCCAGTACCGCCGGGCCCCGGGCCTGGTGAGCGCCTCGAACCTGCGGTGGGCGCCGGGCCGGCGCCTGGCGCAGCTGTCGTCGGCGCAGCGCCTGCCGGTCCCGCCCCCCGACGCCCAACTCGACTGGCTGCTGCGTGGGAACTTCGTCTACTCGGGCTGTCTGTTCTCCGTCGAGGACCACACCCGGGCCGGTGGCTTCCCGCAGCGTCGACGCAGCGAGGACTGGGAGCTGTGGCTGAGGATGGTCCTCGCCGGGGTGCAGATCAGCTCGCCGGGACACCCGACGGTCCTGTACCGCAAGGAGGCGGGGACGTTGTCAGCCGATGCGGCCTGCGTGCGTGACGACATCGAGATGCTGACCGCCATCCGGGCCGACCTCCCCGACGAGGTGCAGGGCATCGTCGACCGGTCGCTGCGGCGGCGGCGGGCGTCGCTGCGCTTCAGTGCCGGCCTCGAGGCCCGTCGCCGTGGCCGGCGTGCTGCCGGCACGGCTGAGCTGCTCGCTGCCGCTGCGCTCGACCGCTCGCTGCGCGGCGGCACGCGTCAGGTCGACGGCTCGGTGACGTTGCGAGCCCTCGCCGCCATCGTGCTGGGCGAGAGGATCAACGGGGTGCGCATGCGCTTCAGGGACGACCCCGACCGATCCTGGCCCAGGAGCGCCGGCGCCGCCGACGCCCCGTGACCTGGCGGTAGACGTCCAACTGGGCGGCGGCAGCCGCGTCCCAGGTGTAGTGGTCCATCACCCTGTCGCGCAGCCGGCGTCCCGACTCGGCGTAGCGCTCGGGATCATCGAGGACCGCCTCGATCGCTGTGGCCAGCGCCGTGACGTCACCGACGCCGACGACGGGCACGTCGACGTCCCCGACGGCTTCGAGGTGGGGGGGGATGTCGGACACGATGACCGGGATGCCCGCCGACATGGCCTCCAGCAACACGAGGGGCATGCCCTCGAGCGAGCTCACCTGGGTGAGCGCCGCCGCACCGGTGAACAGCGCCGCCAGGTCGTCGCCGTAGACGTAGTCGAGCAGGAGGATGCGCTGGTCGGCCCGGGCGGCCGCCCGGATGCCGGCGGTGTAGTCGTCGCTGTGGCTCGACCCTCCGGCGACGACCATCTGCAGGTCGCGACCGACGAGCCGACCGACGGCGTCGAGCACGACGTCGAGCTGCTTCTCGGGCACGAGACGTCCGACGAACAACAGGTAGGGACCGTCCTTGACGCCCATGGTGGAGCGTCGTGCCTCGGCGTCAGGCGGTTCGATGACCGGCTCGACGCCGTTGGGCACGAGGTGCACCGAACCCCGGGCGCCGTCACGCTCGAACCGCTCCTTCAGATCGGTGCTGACCACCGCGATGGCGTCGGGGACCCTCAGCGACATCCACCTCGACAGCCGGAGCAGGGTCTGGGCCCGCCGGCCCCACTTCGGACGCTCGTCGTCGAGGCCGTGGATGGTCTGCACGACGCGGCCCCGCGCCAGCGTGCGAGGGATGATCGCTCCGACCCCGGGGCCCAGGGCGTGGTAGTGGACGATGTCGGGACGGCGTCGCACGACGTCCAGGCTGCAGAGCACGCTGTGGACGATGGCCTCGAGGTGCTTGGTCTGGATCGTGCGCACCCACCGCAGGGTCATGCCCCGGTGCTCGTCGGTGGCCACCTGGCCGTCGGTGTCATCGACGTAGCCGGGCCGGCAGTAGACGGTGACGTCGTGGCGGGCGGCGAGGCGGGCGCCGAGCTCCTCGACCACTCGCTCGACGCCGCCGAAGCGAGCCGGCACACCCCGTTGACCGATCATCGAGATCTTCAGCCTGGGTTCGCTCACCGGTGCACCAGCTCCCTGTCGGATCCGTCCTCGTCGGCGGGGTCGAGCCCGCCCCTCATGCCGTGGCCCCACCCGGCGACGGCGGCGAAGTACCACCAGGCCATCGTCTGGGTGAGGAGGTTCTCGCTGACGAGCTGGGGCGCCACCGCCACGCCGACCGCGCAGCCGACGATCGCCACCGCCTTCTCGGTGGCCGTGCGAGCGCGGCGGCGTCGTCTGATCAAGGTGGCGGCGACGGCGGCAACGGCCACGAAGGTGGCGACGAGCCCGAAGGCGCCCATCTCGACGTAGGCCTGGACGAACACGTTGTGGGCCTCGAGCTCCTGGGGGGTGAGCGAGGGGATCGTGTCGAGGCCGAGGCCGGTGGCCGGGGAATCGTCGGCGAGGGGGACCAGCTGCTCCCAGTACTGCATCCGCCACTCGAGGCTGTTCTCGGGCACGTCCTCGGCCTCGATCTCATCACTCCCGAGGTCGGCGAGACGGGTCGCCACCGACGGCACGGCCACCAAGGTGACGGCGATGATCGCCACGAGGGTGACGAGCAGGGCGCGCGACCGCCGCAGACCGAGGTAGGCGAGGCCGGCCAGGGCGGTGATCCACCCGAAGCGGGCGTAGGTGGCGCCGAGCATCAACCCCACGACGGCGGCGGCGGCGAGGCACCAGGACCGGCGCCGCCCCGTCGAGCTGAGTCCGACCCCGACGACCAGGAGCAGCACCATCACCAGGTAGGTGGCGAAGGGGTTGGGGTGCACGAACGTCCCGGTGACCCGCCCGACCGCGGTGTCGCTGTAGGCGATGCCCCCGCCGAGCATCTGGGAGAAGGCGAGCGCGGAGGGGACCACGGCCGAGGCGGCGACGGCCGTCCACACCAGGCGCAGCTGCGAGGGACGCTGGGCGAGCAGCTGCTCGAGGGCCACGAACATCAACAAGCCGGCCACGACCTCGACCGCCCCCTTCACCGCCGCGGCGCGGTCGACCGAGGTCAGGGCGGCCATGACGGCTGCCACGGCCACGAGCCCGAGGCCGAAGGTGCCCACCGAAGGCCGCACCCACCGCCCGACCCTGATCTGCACGGCCAGCCAGATGAGGGTGGTCGTGACGAACATGGCACCGAGGGCGGTGCCCGGGTCGAGCCCGGTGGCGGCGGCGCCCCCGTCGAAGACGTCGAGCATCGGGCGGGTGGCCAAGACCGCCACGATGAACCAGTCGAAGCGGAACAGCCCGACCACCGCGGCGACGGCCCCGACGGGCAAGGCGGCGAGGGCGGCGGTCTCTGCTGGTTCCAGACCGTCGACGAACAACAGCACGGCGGCGACGATGAGGCCGATGTCGAGGGCGACGACGAGGGCGACCAGGGAGCTAGGCAGCGACGGTCCACCGGAGCGCCCGGACGCCGGGGTCGCCGCCGGGGCGTCACGCTCACCCGCGGGGGGTTCGATGACGTCGGTGCGGCCCACCTCGGGGGAGGATAGAGCCCACCTGGGTCACCAGGGACGCCGCCGTGGCGGTGTTGTGGGCGGTGTGTCAGAGACCGTCGAGCCGACGGACCGGGCCCGTGGCCGGACCGCTCGGTGCCGCTGGTGCGGTTGTCGGGCCGTTGGGGCCCACCCGCCTGCGCCTGACGCAAGGCGAGTTGTACCTTCGTGGCGTGTGGAACTGATCGATTTCTTCCGAGGTCGCTGGCTGGTGCTCGTGGTGCTCGCGCCGGTGCTCGCCGGTGCAGCTGCGGTGGCCCTCGTCATCTCGACCGCCGAGGACGAGTACAGCATCACCGGGTTGACCTCGGTGCGGGCCGCAGTCGTCGACACCGACGCTCGTGCGCTCGGAGCGGCGATCGACGAGTTCGACGCCATCGTCAGCGACCCCGAGCTCACCGGTGAGATCGCCGACGCCTACCCCGAGGTCACGTTCTCACCGATCCTGGTCGAACAGGTCGGCGACGCTGCCGACGTCCGCCTCACGATGACAGCGTCAGAGCCGGGCGCCGGTGAGGAGATCCTCCAGTTGGCCGCCCGCCGGGGTCTGATCGGCATCGCTCAGAACGGCCTGCGTGCCGCCGCCCTGTCGGTCCAGAGCGCTGAGGAACGGGTCGACGAGACCTCAGCGCGGGTCTCGACCATCGAGGCTTCCGCTGGCGTGCAAGACGTCCTCAACGCCCATCGCATCCGCCAGAGCGACCTGTTGGCGTTGCGCAACTCGTTCGCCCAGGCGATCGGCAACGAACCTCTGCGCGTCGAGCTGGCCGAGCTGATCTCGGCCAAGGAGGCCGAGCTGGCCGAGATCGGCCGGGTGCTGGCCGAGTACGACGTCGTGCGCACCCAGCTCGACTCGTCGTTGCAAGAGCTCGCCGCCGCTGAGTTCCAGGTCACCCTCGGCAACGTCAACCTCGCCGAGCTGCGCGACTCGACGGTGCCTCGCGCCGTGCAAACCACTCAGGTGTCCCAGGTGCCCGATCTGTTGCGAGCGGCGGTGGCCGCCGGTGCGGTGGGCGTCGCGGTCGTCTTGGCCCTCGGTGTGCTGTTGAACCGCCGCCGCCGGGAGGAGCGAGACGACCTGGCCGAGGTCCCTCCCCCGGCCACCACCCGCAACGGGGCGGTGGCGGAGCACGACCCGGTGATCGACGACGACCAGATGGTCGGCGTCCGGTGAGCCCCGCACCCCCGACGGGCTCGGCGATCGCGCCGGTGACATCGACAGCCCCGTCGGCCTCGGTGGCGCCGGTGACAACGCCAGCTGCGTCACCGCCGGTGCCGGGGCCACAGCTGCGTTCGGCCGAGGCGCTCGGCGCCGGTGACCTGTGCTTCGTCGTCGGCACGGGCCGCTGCGGGTCGACGTTGGTCCAAGAGCTCGTCGCCCGTCACGACCGGGCCGGGTTCGTCAGCAACGTCGACGACCGCATCCCTGGCGTGGGGCGTCGGTTGACCTCGGTCGCCCCCGAGGTGTACCGGCGCCTGCCCTCCTCGTTCACCGCCAAGGGGCGGGTGCGCTTCGCCCCGTCAGAGGCCTACCTGGCGCTCGCCCGTGAGGTGTCGCCGACGGTGGTCGACCCGGCGAGCGACCTGACCAGCGCCGACGTGACGCCGTGGTTGGTGGAGCGGACCGTCACCTTCTTCCGCCGTCGGGCCGACGCGCTGGATGACCGGATGCTGGTGGCCAAGCTGACCGGTTGGCCCCGCCTTGCCCTGCTCGAGGCGATCGTGGCCGAGGGCCGCTACGTCCACGTCGTGCGCGACCCCCGAGCCGTGGTCAACTCGCTGCTGCAGATGAGCTGGTGGGGCGCGCACCGCGGGCCCACCGGCTGGGCCCTCGCCCCCCTCGACGAGGCCGAGCAGCACGCTTGGGACCGCCACGGGCGCTCCATCCCGGCCCTGACCGCCATCGGCGTCCGTCGGCTGCTCGATGCCTACGCTGGCGCGTCGGCCGCGGTCGGCGCGTCCCGTTGGCTCGACATCCGCTACGAGGACCTCGTCGCCGCACCGACCGAGGTGCTCGCCTCGGCGCTGGCCCACGTCGGCCTCGAGCTCGACGACGCCTTCGCCGCCCAGCTCGAACGGGTCCCGATCCGTGGCGGACGACTGCGGGCCGATCTCAGCGACCTGACCGATGCCCAGCGAGGCGCGGTGACCGACGTGCTGGCGGGCGCCCTCGACCGGTGGGGCTACGACGCCGGATGAGGATCCTCCACGTCAACAAGTTCCTCTACCGGCGCGGCGGCGCCGAGGCCTACATGTTCGACGTGGCCGAGCTGCAGCGCCAGCGGGGTCACGAGGTGACGTTCTGGGGCATGCAGCACCCCGAGAACGACCCGACGCCCCTGTCAGATCTCGGTCCGAGCCACGTCGAGCTCGAGCCACCCCCGGCAGGAGCCAGGGAGCGGGCCAAGGGTCTGGCCCGGATGGTGTGGTCGCGCTCGGCTCGCCGGGGGCTCGACGAGGCCATCGGCCGTTGGCGGCCCGACGTGGTGCACCACCACAACATCTACCACCAGCTCTCGCCGTCGATCCTGAGGGCGTGCGCCAGCCACGGTGTGCGCACGGTGATGACGTTGCACGACTACAAGCTCGCCTGCCCGAGCTACCAGATGCTCGCCGGCGGTGAGCCGTGCCGGGCCTGCCTCGACGGCTCGACGTGGATCGAGCCGGTGCGCAAGCGGTGCAAGGGCGGCGCTGTCGGGGCGTCGCTCGCCCTGGCCATCGAGTCGAGCCTGCACCACACGTTCGGGGCCTATGACCCCGTCGACGTCTTCGTCTGCCCCAGCCGCTTCCTGGCCTCCACCATGCTCGAGGCCGGCATCGCCCCCGAGCGCATCGAGGTCGTCTCGCACTTCGCCACCGAGGCGCCGGCGGTCGACGCGATGTCGCGACACCAGCGCCGGGTCGTGACCGCCGGTCGGCTGGCCCACGAGAAGGGCGTCGACGTCGTCATCGCCGCCATGGAGCGACTCCCCGCCGACGTCGAGCTCGTCGTGGCCGGCGACGGGCCCGACCGGGCCGAGCTGGAGCGGCTCGCCGCCCCGCTCGGTGACCGGATCACCTTCACCGGGAGGGTTGACCGAGCCGAGGTCATCCGGCTGCTGTCGTCATCGTCGGCGGCGATCGTGGCCTCGCGCTGGCACGAGAACCAGCCGATGATCGTGCTCGAGGCCCTTGGCTGTGCCACCCCGGTGATCTGCACCGACCTCGGCGGGCTCCCCGAGCTGGTCGCCGGCGACCGTGGGCGGGTCGTCCCCCACGACGACGCCGCGGCGCTGGCGAGCGCCATCGGCGAGCTGGTCGACGACGCGGCCCTCGCCCGCCGGTTGGGCGAGGCCGGCCGGGCGTTCGTGCGAGAGGAGTTCGCGGTCGACCGCCACCTGGACGCCCTCGACCGCCTCTACCGGGGCTGATCGCCTCAGCCGGCGACGACCCTGAAGGTCTCCCAACGCCGCTGCTCGATGGGCACGTGCTCGCCGGTGCTGTCGGCCGGGTCGAGGTTGAGCCCGTAGCTGCCCGGGCCGACGCCGGTGAGATCGACGCCGAAGGTCGTGCCGTCCATCGTGGCTTCGTGGTGGGCGTAGTCGCCCCAGCCGCCGCCGGGCCGCAGCCAAAGGCCGCGGTCCTGGTCGCGCAGCGCCCATCGCAGCGACGGTGACCGACCGCCGCCGACGACCTCACCGCTCAGCACGGCTCCCGGTGCCACCGTGGCCGAGATGTCGATCCGGGTCCGAGGCGGCCCGGCGGGCGCAGCCGTGGTCGGTGGCGCGGTGGTCGGCGGCGCGGTGACGCGGAGCTCCTCCCACGTGCGGTTGCGCGCCGAGACCCGGACGCCGTCGCTGTCGACGGGGGTGAGGCTGAGGCCGTAGCGGCCGGGGTGCACGTCGGCGACCTCGACGGTGAACGAGGTGCCGTCCATCGACCCGGCGTGGGTCTCGAACCGCCCCCAGGAGCCGTCTCGTCGCAGCCACGTGCCCGTCGCCAGGTCCTGCAGCGCCCATCGCAGCCGGGGGGTCGCGCCGGCGCGGTGCACCTCGCCGTGCAACACCGTGCCTGGGTGGATGTTGGCCGGCACCTCGACGTGGGCCGTCGGCGGGCCGCTCGAAGGTGCCACCGCCGACGGTTCACTCGGCCGCACCGTGGTGGGCGGGGCACCGGGTGCGGGCGGTGCGGTGGTGGGCGGGGGCTCGGACGCAGGCGGTGCGGTGGTGGGCGGGGACGGAGTCGTCGACCCGTCAGCGGTGCTCAGCCGGGCGGTCCAGAAGCCTCGGCCCTGGGTGCCGAGCACGAGGCGGGCGGGGTCGTGGGGATCGAAGGCGATGACCTCGGCGCGGGTCATGGCCAGGCCGTCGTGCCACTCGCTGAACGTGGCGCCACCGTCGCGGCTGACGAGCACGCCGCCCACCGAGCGGTCGCGGTAGGGCTGCTCGGTCTGGGTGACCACGACGGTGCCCGGGTCGGCGGGCGACACCGCCACGCCGAAGGTGTGCCAGGCGTCGCGCAGTCGGGTCCAGCGACCGTCGTAGCGGTGGAGCCCGGCGCCGGCTTGCTTGTACACCGTGACCCAGAGGCGACTGGGGTCGTGGGGGTCGACGACGATCTCCGCGCCTTGGGCGGGCGACCCCGGCATCGGGGTCCAGGTGCGGCCGGCGTCGGCCGAGCGGTGCACGCCCCGACGTCCGGCGAGCACGACGACGTTCGGATGCTGGGGGCTGTCGGCCAGGGTGCCGGTGTCGTCGAGCACGACCGACCAGCGTCGACCACCATCGGCGGTGCGGTACACCCGTCCGTCGACCGCCACCAGGGCGGTGGAGCGGTCGATGGCCACGATCGAGCGGGGGGAGCGGCCGGATCCGGTCGCCGGGAGCCCGTCGTTGGCGGGTGCCGAGAGGGTGGCGCCACCGTCGACCGAGCGGGTGACCCCGCCAAAGGTGCCGTGCTGGCCGAGCAGCACCCAGGCGGCGTGGTCGCGACCGTGGTCCACGTCGTGGGCGCCGCCCCAGCCGCCCCGGTCGCGATCCCAGGCGACGCCGTCGCGGCTGTGCAGCGTGTGGCCGCCGTCCATGGCGGCGAGCACCAGCTCGCCCGGGCGTGCGGGGTTGAACGACGCGCCCTTGGCGACCAGACCCGAGAACCCGGTGCCGCGCCACCCATCGCCGACGCGTCGGCTCGACACGTCGGTCCAACCGTGGCCGCCGTCGGTGCTGCGCAGGATGAACTCGCTCTGGGCCACCAGCACCACCTCGGAGGTGTGGGGCGAGACGGTCAGGGCGTCGGCGGTGATGCCCGAGCTGTAGAAGGTGCGGGTGCCGTGGGCGACCTCGGCCCAGCGGCGGCCGCCGTCGGTCGAGCGGTACACCCGGGGCCGGTCCCAGCGCCGGTCGGCGGTGTAGACGACGTCACCGTCACCCGGGGCCACCTCGACCACGGCGTAGTTGGAGGCCTCGGGCGTCGACCGGCCGGCGATGCGGGGCAGTCCCGAGCCCGCCGGCGACCAGGAACCTCCGCCATCGGTGGTTCGGTACACCCCGCCCGGGGTCGAGCCGTTCGCCGAGAAGAACGACACCCAGGCGGTGCGTCCGTCGCTGGGGTGCACGGCGATGTCGCTGGCGTCGCGCAGGTCCAAGCCGCTGTTGACCGGCGACCACGAGCGTCCGCTGTCGGTGGAGCGGTAGACGCCGTGGTGCGCGACCGAGGCGAGGATGGTGCGGTCGTCCAAGTAGGCCGCGCCGGTCACGTTGGCGCCCGGTCGCACGTCGCTGAGGTGGCCCCAGGTGCGGCCGCTGTCGGTCGACTCCCACACCGCCCCCCAGCGCGGGGTGCCGGTCGAGTGCCACAGGCGCTGGCTGCCGCCGACGGCGAGCAGGCGGTCGGCGTCGGTCGGGTCGAACAGCACCTGCTCGACCGGGGCGCTGTAGTGGTGGCTCGACATCGCCGGGAACCCGTCGCGGCGCAGCTCCCAGGTGCGACCGCCGTCGGTCGACACGTGGGGGCCGCTCATCGTGGCGGCCCACACCTCGAAGGGTCGGTGGGGGTGCCAGGTGAACTCCGCGAGCTCCCAGCTCACGAAGCCCGTCGTCGGGCCCCACGAGTCACCCCCATCGGTGGACAGTCCGGCGCCGAGCATGTCGCCGCCGACCAGGACCCGCGATGGGTCGTGGGGGCTGATCGACAACGAGGTCACCTGTCCGCCCACCGATGGCTCACCCAGCGGCTCCCACGCCGAACCGATGGTGCCCAGACGCTGGTCGGCGCCGGCCGGAGCTGCGGCGGCCAGATCAGCGCCGACCGGAGCTGCGGCGAGGCCGATGGCGACCAGCAGGGTGCACGTCAGGGCGACGACGCGTGGCCGGGCGCCGTGGTCTGGAGGTCGTGGCGACATGACGGCACCCGTCGGCACCCGTCAGCAGCAGATGACCGTTTGACGCGACGGCCGAACGGTCGTGGGCCGCCGCCCGCGTGGATCGTGTCGACGACGTCAGGGCGATCGCACCGTCGTGGGCCGTGTCAGGCTGGGGGGGTGTCGAGCGCCGATCGTGCCGCAGCTCCTGGTGCGGGCGCGCACGGGGGGGACGGGCCGGCGGTGGCGCGGGCGCTGGGGGTCGACCCGGGCTGGTTGCTCGACCTCTCCCAGACGCTGAACCCCTTCGCCCCTGACGTGGGTGCGCTCGCCGGGTGGCACCTCGACGTGCTGCGCTCCTACCCCGACGCCACCGTCGCCACCCGCCTGCTGGGCGGGGCGCTCGACGTCGACCCGGATCGGCTGGTGCTGACCAACGGCGGGAGCGAGGCCATCGCGCTGGTCGCCGCCGAGATCGGCGGGCAGGTGCGCGCCGAGCCCGATTTCGGTCTGTACCCCCGTGGCGCCGACGGCCCGGTTTGGCGCAGCGACCCCCACAGCCCCTCCGGTCGGCTGGCAGCCCCCGGTGACCACGCCGACGTGTGGGACGAGGCCTTCCTGCCCATGGCCGCCGGGCGGTGGACGGCGCACCGGCCGGGCGTGGCGGTCGGATCGCTCACCAAGGCCTTCGCCTGTCCGGGCCTGCGCCTCGGCTACGTCATCAGCGACGACGCCGAGGCCCTCCGGCAGCGCCAGCCCCGCTGGTCGGTGGGCTCGCTGGCGCTGGCGGTCCTGCCCGAGCTGCTCGAGCTCGCTGATCCGCCGGGTTGGACCGCAGCCATCGCCACGGCCCGGGCCCGCCTGTGCGATGAGCTGGTCGGCCGGGGCCTGGAGATCGACGTCCACGACGCCCCCTGGGTGCTGGTGCGGAGCCCGGGGCTGCGGGAGCGGCTGATCCCCCACGGCGTGCTGGTGCGGGACTGCGCCAGCTTCGACATGCGCGGCGTCGCCCGGGTCGCGGTGCCCGACGACGCCGGCTGCGAGCGGCTGCTGCGGGCCTTGGACCGGGCGTTCTACGACGGTGTGCCCACCGGTCCGGCCCGGGCCGAGCCGCCGGCCGACCGGTCAGATGTCGCGTCGGTGCGCGCCGTCGTGTTCGACATCGGCGACACCCTCGTGCGCGCCGCCCGGCCGGGCACGCCCGTCGGCGAGCTGGTCGCCGAGCCGATCGGCGATGCGCTGAGCGCCCTGCGCGAGCTGAGCGGGCACGTCCGCCTCGGTGCGCTCACCGACACCTCGGTGATGCGCTCGGCCGACGTGCGCCGGGCACTGCGCGGCAGCGGCCTCGACGAGTGCCTCGAGGTCATCGTCACCTCCGTCGATGCCGGGGCACCCAAGCCCGACCCGGCCGGCCTGCGCCAGGTGATGGACCGGCTGGGGGTCGAGCCGTCGGCGACGCTGGTGGTCGGCGACGCCGATGTCGACCGCGACGTGGCCGCCGCCGTGGGCGCCCGCTTCGCCCGGGCCGGCGGGGATTGGCGGCTGGCCGACGTCGTCGCCCGAGCCGCAGTCACGCCGGCGCCCGGGAACTGAGGCCGGGGCTGTCCAGGGCCGTCCGGGGCCGGCCGGGGTCGAGCCACCGCCCGCCCGCTTGACCGGTGACGGCCAGGGCGTATGCTCGCCCCCGGCACGGCGACGAAGTCCGGTTGGATCCCGGCACTGTCCCGCAACGGTGAACCGGGAGCGGCTCTGCCGCCGCTTCCCGGCAAGTCCGGTCGAACGCCGTGCCGGCGAACCACGACGACCCTCGAGGACCTGGGGTCGGTTCGGTCGGCACCATCCTGCCGCCTGGGCACTCGTCCTCGGCCCAGCAGGAGGAGCGACCGCTGAAGACCACCCTCGCCGCGTTGGCCACCACGCTGGTGCTGCTCGTCGGGTGCGGCGACACCGACGCCGACACCGGTGACACCGCCGCCGACGCCGTCGAGTCCCCGCTGACCGAGCTCGCCGAGCCGGTCTCGCCTGGCGCCACCGAGCCCGCCGATGTCACCGAGCCGGCCGAAGAGACGGCACCCGCCGAGGAGACGGGGCCCCCCGCCGCCACCGATGCGGAGGCGGCCGGCTTCCCGGTGACGATCGAGTCAGAGGGCGGCACCTGGACCCTCGAGGAGCCACCCGAGCGCATCGTGTCGCTGTCGCCGAGCGCCACCGAGACGCTGTTCGCCATCGCCGCCGGCGACCAGGTGGTGGCCACCGATGCGTTCTCCACCTTCCCGCCCGAGGCGCCCACCACCGACCTGTCGGGCTTCGACCCCAACGTCGAGGCCATCACCGCCTTCGAGCCCGATCTGGTCGTCATCGCCGACGACGCCAACGACCTGGTGGCCGGGTTGGGCGCCGCCGACGTGCCGGTGCTGGTCAGCCCGGCGCCGGCCACCATCGAGGCCGGCTACGACACCGTCATCGAGCTGGGCCGGGTCACCGGGCACCCCGAGGCAGCCGACGAGCTGGTCGAGCGCCTGCGCACTGAGATCGACGACGCGCTCGCCCTGGCCCCTGACGAGTCGGTCCGGGTGTACCACGAGCTGGGTTCGTCGTTGTTCGCTGCGAGCTCGTTCGGCTTCGTCGGTGATGTCTACGCCCGCCTCGGCGCCGAGAACATCGCCGACGACGGCGACCCCGACCGGGGCGGCTTCCCCCAGCTCACCCAGGAGTACGTCATCGCCGCTGACCCCGAGGTCATCGTCATCACCGACCAGGTCGACTACGGCGCCGAGGACGTGGTCGACCGACCGGGTTGGGGGACGGTGACCGCCGTCGTCGAGGGCGACGTCGTCGTGGTCGACGCCGACATCGCTTCCCGCTGGGGCCCCAGGCTGCCCCAGTTCGTCGCCGCTGCGGCCGAGGCGCTGGCCTCGGCGGCGGGCAACTGAGCGCGGTGGTCGCCCTGCGCGGCGGGCCGAATGCCCCCGGGGAGCGGCTCGATGCCGAGGCGGCCGCCACGGCGCAACTCGATGCCCAGGTCGGAGCAGCGCGACTCGGTGCCCGAGCGACCAGAGCAGCGCGGCTCGATGCCGAGGCGGCCGCCGGGCGCGCCTTTCGCTTGCCGGTGCGGGCGGTGCTCGTGTCGATGGTCGCCGTGCTGGCAGCTGCGGTGGTCAGCGCCACCAGCGGAGCGGCCGGTCTGCCCGTCGGCGGCGTGATCGCGTCCCTCGTCGATGCCCTGCCCCTCGTCGAGGTGGGTTCGATCCTGAGCGATCGCCAGGAGGCGATCCTGTTCGACATCCGCCTGCCCCGCCTGGTGCTGGGCCTGCTCGTGGGAGGGTCACTCGGTGCGGCGGGCGCCGCCTACCAGGGCGTGTTCCGCAACCCCCTGGCCGACCCCTACCTGTTGGGCGTGTCGGCCGGGGCTGGCCTGGGCGCCGTGCTCGCCCTCGGCTTCGACCTCGACATCGCCTGGGGCCCGTTCGGGGCGGTGCCGGCGGCCGCCTTCGTCGGGGGCATGCTGGCCGTGGTGGCCTCGGCCAGCATCGCCCGGGGTTCGTGGTCGGCGCCGGCCACGCTGCTGCTGGCCGGGGTGGCGATGGCGGCGCTGTTCTCCGCCGCGCAGACCTACGCCCTGACCCGACTCGACGAGACCCGAGCGCGCGAGGTGTTGTCGTGGCTGTTCGGTCAGCTCTCCACCAGCGGTTGGACCGAGGTCCGGCTCCTCGGTCCCTACGTGGTGGCGTGTGGCCTGGTCCTGGTGCTCTCGGCCCGTCACCTCGACGTCTTGCGGGTGGGTGACGAGGAGGCCCGGGCCCTCGGATCGTCGCCGGCCAGGACGCGGCTCGTGGTGGTCACCGCGGCGTCGCTGCTCACCGCAGCCGCCGTGTCGGTCAGCGGGCTCATCGCCTTCGTCGGCCTGGTCACGCCTCACGTGGTGCGCCTCCTCGTCGGGCACAGCTACCGGGTGGTCGTGCCGCTGTCGGCGGTGATCGGCGGGGCCTTCCTCGCCCTGGTCGACGTGGGCGCCCGTACGGTGGTGGCCCCGTCGGAGCTGCCCGTCGGGGTGATCACCGCCTTCGTCGGTGCCCCGTTCTTCGCCTTCGTGCTGGCCCGGCGTCGTCCGGTGGGACCGTGAGCGTGCTGCCGGGCGGGGGCGCCGGCCCTGCGCTCACCGCCGTCGGCGTCGGGGTCACCCTCGGAGGCCGCCGGGTGCTCGACGGCGTCGACCTCGTCGTCGACGGCGGTGAGTGGGTGGGCCTGATCGGGCCCAACGGCGCCGGCAAGTCGACCTTGTTGCGGGTGCTGGCCGGCCTGTGCGCCCACGACGGCGAGGTCTGCCTGGCCGACGGCCGCTCGCCCGGGGCGATCGACGTGGCCGTGGTTCCCCAGCGGCCGCTGCTGCCCGAGGGCATGACCGTCGCCGAGTACGTCCTGTTGGGCCGCAGCCCCCACATCGGCACCTTCGGCGCCGAGTCGGCCCGCGACCGCCAGGTCGTGGTCGAGGTGCTGGAGCGACTCGGGCTGACCGGCTTCGCTCGGCGGGAGGTGCTGGCGCTCTCAGGCGGCGAGGCGCAGCGGGTGGTGCTCGCCCGGGCGCTGGCCCAAGGGGCGCCCGTGCTGCTGCTCGACGAGCCGACGAGTGCCCTTGACCTCGGCCACCAGCGTGGCGTGCTCGAGCTGGTCGACGAGGCCCGTCGGCGCGACGGCCTGGGGGTGCTGGCCGCCATGCACGACCTGACCACCGCCGCCCGGGTCGCGGATCGCCTCGTGCTGCTCCACGACGGCCGGGTGGTGGCCGACGGGCGGCCGTCCGACGTGTTGTCACCCGCCCTGCTCTCGGCCACCTACGGGGCACCGCTGTCGGTGCGCGAGCTCGACGGCCAGCTCGTGGTGCTCGACGGCGCCGGACCCTTCGGTGCGCGGGCCGCCGAGCCCGCCCGCCCCACCGACCAGGAGGCGACACGATGAGCGTCGGCGAACCACGCCGCGAACGGCCCTACGAGCGTGGCGAGCTGCGTTCGGCGTCGTCGCTGGTGCTCGTCAACACCGGCGACGGCAAGGGCAAGTCGACCGCGGCCTTCGGGGTCGTGTTGCGCTCGCTCGCCCGGGAGTGGCCGACGGCGGTCGTGCAGTTCCTCAAGAGCGGCGATTGGAACACCGGGGAGGAGGCCATCTGCCGCCGCCTCGGGGTCGAATGGTTCGCCGCCGGCGACGGCTTCACCTGGGACTCCGAGGACCTCGACGAGACCCGGGCCAAGGCGGTGGCCGCCTGGGAGTTCGCCGCTGGCCTCGTCGCCGCCGGTTCGCACCGCCTGGTGGTGCTCGACGAGGTCAGCTACGCCATGACCTGGGGGTGGGTCGACCCATCGGTGGTGGCCGGCGCCTTGGAACGCCGGCCCGACGACGTCAGCGTCGTGCTCACCGGCCGGAACATGGCCGACGAGGTGATCGCTGTGGCCGACACCGTCACCGAGATGGTCCCGGTCAAGCACGCCTTCGCCGAGGGCATCCGGGCCAAGCGGGGCATCGACTATTGAGCGGCGCGCTCGTCGTGGTGGGCACCAGCAGCGGCGTCGGCAAGTCGACGGTGGTGGCCGGGCTCTGCCGGAGCTGGTCCCGATCGGGCCGTTCGGTGGCGCCGTTCAAGGCCCAGAACATGTCGAACCACTCGGCCGTCACCCCCGACGGCGGCGAGATCGGGCGGGCCCAGGCCAGCCAGGCGGCGGCCGCCGGCGTCGAGCCCGACCGGCGCATGAACCCGGTGCTGCTCAAGCCCGGCGGCGAACGCCACAGCCACCTGGTGGTGATGGGCATCGAGCGCGAGGTGGTCGACGCCCGGGGCTACGGCGCCGTCACCGGCGGCCTGCGCCCCGTCGTGCTCGACGCCTTCGACTCGCTGCGGCGCTCGCATGACCTCGTGGTGGCCGAGGGTGCCGGCGGCGCCGCCGAGATCAACCTGCTCGGCCGAGACCTCGTGAACCTCCCCTTGGCCCGGGCCGCAGGCGTGCCGGCGGTGCTCGTGGTCGACATCGACCGGGGCGGGGCCTTCGCCGCCGCCCACGGCACCATCGACCTGCTGCCGGCCGGGCTGCGGGCCACGCTGGCCGGCATCGTCATCAATCGCTTCAGGGGTGACCCGACGCTGCTGGCTCCGGGCATCGACGAGCTGGAGCGACGCGACGGCGTACCGGTGCTCGGCGTGCTCGACCACCTCGGCGACGAGCCGCTGCTCGGCGCTGAGGACGCCCTCGACGTCGCTGCCGGCCCGAGCGTCGCCGCCGCCCTCCCGGACGGCGCCACAGCATCGCCACGGCCGGTACGGGTGGCCGCCGTGCGACTGCCCCGCTTGGCCAACCCCTCAGACCTCGACCCGCTGGTGACCGACCCCGACGTCGAGCTGCGGTGGGTGCAGCGCCCGGCGGATCTCGGCGACGCCGACCTCGTGGTGCTGCCGGGCAGCCGGGCCACGGTCGCCGATCTGGCCTGGCTGCGCCAGCGGGGGTTCGACGAGGCCCTCGGGCGTTCGGGTTCCTGGATCCTCGGCGTGTGCGCCGGCTACCAGATGCTCGGTCGACGCATCTACGACGAGGTGGAGTCCGGGGCCGGCAGCGTCGAGGGGTTGGGGCTCCTGGAGGTCGAGACCCACTTCGAGGGTCCCAAGGTCGTGCGGCGGTCGAGCGGCTCGGCCGACGGCCACCCGGTCGAGGGCTACCAGATCCGCTGGGGCCGTCCCTTGGGCACCGGGGCGCCGTGGCTCTGCCTCGACGGCGATGCCGAGGGAGCGGTGGGCGGCCACGCCAGGGTGCGGGGCACCAGCCTGCACGGGCTGCTCGACGCCGACGGGTTCCGTGACGCCTTCCTCGGCGCGGTCGCCGATGATCGGGGGCGCCTGCACCGCCCGGGCCAGGTCCGCCATCGCGACGCCCTCGACGCCCAGCACGAGCGGCTCGCTGACTGGATCGATGCTCGCCTCGACAGCGCCGCCCTCGCCACCCTGGCCGCGACCGCTGCGCCGCCCTGTGCAGGACCGGGCTGGTGAGCATCGACGATCGCGCTGGCGGGCCGGGGGGCCGCGCCGGCCCGGCGACCACCGCCGCAGCGCCGCCGGTGGAGCCGGTGCTGCACCCGCCGGGCCGTGACCACCGGGGTGCCCTGGTCTGGCGGTGGCCGCCGGGAACCGCGGCGCTGTCCTCGGCAGCCGTCGGCGGGGGGCGGACCCGACCTGGCTGGACCCTGGCCATCGGCGTCGACCGCCGCTACGGCCGCACCGACCTGGCCGCCCACGTCGCCGAGGTGGCCGACGAGTGCGCCCTGTCGGGCCCCGGCACGGGCCTGCTCACCGCCGTCGACGTGGCCGGCGTGCGACGGGCCGAGCGTGACGGCGTCGTCGTGCACGCCACCGTGGGCCTCGGGATGCCCACCTGGGCCGCCCAGGCCGACGGCGGGTGGAGCGACTGGGCGCCCGGCACCATCAACGTGGTCGTCCAGCTACCGGTCGGCCTCGACGAGGGGGCGGCGGTCAACGCGGTGGTGACGGTGACCGAGGCCAAGGCCCAGGCCCTGGTCGAGGCCGGGGTGCCGGCCACCGGCACCGCCAGCGACGCTGTGGTCGTCACCTGGCCCGAGGGCGCACCGGCCGAGGCGTTCGCCGGCCCCCGCTCACGCTGGGGCTCCCGGATGGCGCTGGCCACACGGGACGCCGTCGCCGCGGGCATCGGGCCCGCTCGCTGCCAACGGGCACTGGTGCTGGGCGGCACCCGGTCGGGCAAGTCCGCGGTGGCCGAGACCTTGGCCGCCGAGCACGGGGCTCCGGTGACCTACGTGGCCACCGCCGTGGTCGATCCCACCGACGCCGACCACGTCGCTCGCGTCGAGGCCCATCGGAGGCGGCGGCCGGCGGGGTGGACGACCGTCGAGCTCGGGGCCGCAGCCGGCGATCTGCCCACCCTGTCCGACGTGCTCGACGGCACCGACGGCGTCGTGCTGGTCGACTCGCTCGGCACGTGGCTGACCGCCCACGACGACCTCGCCGCCGACGTCGCTGGGTTGGCCGCCGCCGTCGCCCGGCGCCGGGACCCGACGATCCTGGTCAGCGAGGAGGTCGGCCTGGCGGTGCACCCGCCCAGCGAGCTCGGCCGGCGCTACGTCGACGCCCTGGGCACGCTGAACGCCGAGGTCGCCGCCGCCGTCGACCGGGTGCTGCTGGTGGTGGCCGGCCGGGTGCTCGAACCCACCGCCGCACCCGTCACAGGCAGTGGTCGCCGGTGAGGGGCGCCCTGGCCTTCCTCAGCGTGCTCGGCGGCGCACGCGCCCCCGACGCCCGCTCGATCCTGTGGTTCCCGGTGGTCGGGTCGATGGTCGGCGCGCTGGTCGCCGCCGCCCACGCCGGTGCCCACGCCCTGTGGCCGCCCCTGGTTGCCGGTGCGGTGGTGGTCGCCGTCGACGTGGGCCTCACCGGGGCGCTGCACCTCGACGGACTGGCCGACACGGCCGACGGGCTGTTGCCCCACATGGCACCGGATCGGCGCCTGGCGGTCATGGCCGAACCCACCGTCGGCGCCTTCGCCGTGGTGACCATGGTCGTCGTGGTCGCCCTGCGGTGGGCCGCGCTGGCCGATCCGGGCGTCGGTGTCGCCGCCGTGACCGCCACCTGGGGCGTGAGCCGCACCGCCGTCGCCGTCGTCCCGTCGTTCGTGGCCTACGCCAGGCCCGGGGGGCTGGCCACCGACGTGACGGCCGGCGCCCGACGGTGGCTGCTGGTGTGGCTGGTGCCGCTGGGTGCTGTGCTGGTGTGGTCAGAGGCGCTCGCCGGCGCAGCAGCGCTGGTCGCCGCCGTGGTGGCGGTGGCCGCCGTGGTGGCGCTGGCCCGACGCCGCCTGGGCGGCTTCACCGGCGACGTGCTCGGCGCGTCGATCGTGCTGGCCGAGACGGCGGCGCTCCTCGCCCTGGTCGCTGACCCGTGAGGGTCCCGGCACCGGGGCCCGACCGCCATGGCCCCCCGCGGGGCGGACGGGTGGCTCGCCGGTGCCTGGCCGTCGCCACAGGACTGCTGCTCGACCGCCTGGTGGGCGACCCGCCCGACCGGTGGCACCCGGTGGCGTGGTTCGGCACGGCCATGACGGCCCTCGAGGGGGCCCTGTGGGCTGACGACCGGCGCCGGGGCGTGATCCACGCCGTCGTCGGCGTCGGCCTCGGAGCGCTCACCGGCGCGACCGTGGGCTCGACCACCGTGGCGGTGGCCGTCTCGGCGGCGGGGCGGGGCCTGCGGGCGACCGCCACCCACGTCGGCGAGCTGGTGGAGATCGGCGACCTGGCCGCGGCTCGGGTTGAGCTGCCGGCGCTGGTGGGACGCGACCCCTCGGCCCTGGACGCGGCGGGGGTGTGCGCGGCGGTGGTCGAGTCGGTGGCCGAGAACACCGTCGACGCCGTGGTGGCGCCGGCCTGGTGGGCGCTGCTCGGTGGAGCGCCGGGCGCCCTGGCCTACCGGGCGGTCAACACGATGGACGCCATGGTCGGGCACCGCAGCGAGCGCCACCTCCGCTACGGGTGGGCTGCCGCCCGGCTCGACGACACCGCCAACTGGGCGCCGGCCCGGATCACCGCAGCGTTGGTCGCGGTTGCGGCCTCGCGGCGTGCCCGGGCGGTGGTGGCGACGGTGCGACGCGACGCCGGGGCGCACCCGTCTCCCAACGCCGGGGTGGCCGAGGCGGCCATGGCCGGCGCGCTCGGCCGACGACTCGGCGGCCCCCTGCGCTACGGCGCCCGCCAGGAGCAGCGGCCGTTCCTCGGCGACGGGCCGCCACCCGACGCCGGCGACGTCGCCGCTGCTGTGGCCGTCGCCGAGCGGGTCGAGACGCTCTGCGTCGTCGCCCTGGTGGCCGGTGCCGCCCTCGCCGCCACGGGTCGGCGCCGGTGACCGGCCCTCCCGGCGATCGAACCGATCGCGAGCAGGCACTCGGCGGCTCCGGGCACCCCGACCCCGCCCCGGACCTCGACCGCGAGGCGATGGCTGCCGCCCGAGCCCGGTGGGCGACCCGGGCCGAGCCCCCCGGCGCGCTCGGTGCGCTGGAGGCGCTCGCCATCCACGTCGCCGGCGTCACCGGGCGCTGCCCGCCAGACCCGCCGGCGGCGCCGGCGGTTGCGGTCTTCGCCGGCGACCACGGCGTCGTCGCTGACGGCGCCAGCGCCTGGCCACCCGAGATCACCACGGCGATGGCGGGGGCCGTCGTCGGTGGGGGAGCGGCGATCAACGCCCTGGCCGCCGCCGTCGGGGCCCGCATCGCCATCGTCGACGTCGGCCTGGCCGGGCCGGTGGTTCCCGGCGCCCAGCAGCGACGGGTCCGCGCTGGGACCGCCAGCATCGTCGTCGGCCCGGCCATGACCCGGGAGGAGGCGGCCGAGGCGGTCGCCGTCGGCGCGGCGACAGCGGTCGAGCTGGTCGACGCCGGCGCGGACTGCCTGGTCGGCGGCGAGCTCGGCATCGGCAACACGACCGCCGCGGCTGCCATCGTCGCCACGGTCACCGGCCTGGACCCGGCGGTGGTCACCGGTGCCGGTGCCGGCGCCCCGCCCGGCGGCCTCGACGCCAAGGTCGCCCTGGTGCGCACCGCCGTCGAGCGGGCCGGCGGCCCAGAGGGCGGCGTCGACCTGCTCGCCGAGCTCGGCGGCCTCGAGATCGCCGCCCTCGCCGGGTTCTACGTCGCCGCCGTGGGACGGCGGGTGCCGGTCGTCGTCGACGGCGCCATCGCTCTCGCCGCGCTGTGCGTCGCCGAGCGCCTCGCCCCGGGCACCGCCGCTGCGGTCGTGGCCGGGCACCGCTCGGTCGAGCCGGCGGCGTCGGCGGCGCTCGCCCACCTCGGGCTGCACCCGCTGCTCGACCTCGGCCTGCGCCTCGGTGAGGGCACCGGCGCCTGTCTGGCCGTGCCGCTAGTGGTCGCGGCCTGCCGGGCCCTGCGCGACATGGACGCCCTCCCCTGATGCGGCCGCCCCCGGACGGGGCTACAGGGGGAAGGCCTCGTCCTGTTCGGCGCGGAGCCGGTCGGCGAGGCGACCCTCGGGCACGTCGACGTCGTCGTAGGTGAGCACGGCGCCCTTGGCGACGTCGCGCCGCAACCGGCATCCGCCGGCGAGGCCCATGGGCACCAGCCGGTCGCGACGGGTCAGGTCGTGGCGCTCGGCCTGTCCGTAGGTGTGGTAGCCGCCGATGCCGTCGAGCTCGGTGCCGGCGAACAGATCGGTCTTGGCCGTGGCGACGACGTCGACGTGGGGGCCCTCCCACGGGGCTAGGAGCGTCTCGCCCAGCTCGACGGCCCGGGCGACGGTGATCGGTACCTCGAAGTGGCACAGGTGGTACGGCAGGTAGAAGCTGTAGAGCGGTCCGGTGCCCAGCTTGTAGAGATCGAGGTAGTGCCGCTGGCGGGGGTCGTCGTGGGCGCCGAAGCAGTACACGCCCGGCGACGGCTGGGCCCCCACGACGTAGTCGACCACGCCGCCGAGCTCTCGCAACCGGTCGACGTCATAGAGCGAGGTGGCGTCGTCGATGTGGCCGGCCCAGTCGGCACCGACCATGCCCCGGCGCTCGATCGTCAGTCCGTAGGCGTTGGCCACCAGGGCCTGCTCGAAGCTGATCTTGGTGCCGTCGGCGAAGCTGGTCACCATGTGCACGTTCTGACCCCACCGCTCGGCGAAGCCCTGTTGGGTGGTGGGGTTGCGCTCGGTGTCCTGGAGCCCCTTGATGTTGCCCACCACCAGCGGCGTGACGCCGATGGCCCGCACGAAGTCGACCAGGTTGGCCTGCACGCCCGGTTGATCGCCGTCACAGGCGGTGAGGATCACCTCGTGCTGGCGTGCCGCCTGCAGCAGCCGAGGGCCGATCGTGCCGTCGACCTCGGCGTTCATCATCACCACGTGCTTGGCGCCGGCGAGGGCATCGAGCACCACGCCGGCGGCGTGGTGCAGCGAGCCGGTCACCTCGATGACGACGTCGACCCGGTCGCTGGCGCACACCACCGAGGCATCGTCGGTGACCGCCGCCACCCCTCGGGCGACCGCGGCGTCGAGCTCGGCGGACGAGCTGACCCGGTCGACGTCGTCGATGCCGGCGTAGACCAGAGCACCGGCGGCCTGGTCGGGACGCCGGGCCACCACGGCGGCCACCGCCATGCCGGGCACCGAGTGGGTGATCTGGTTGATGATGCCCTGGGCCATGAAGCCCGCACCCACCAACGCCACCCGGATCGGCTTGCCCCGGGCCTCACGCTCGGCCAGGCGCTGCCAGACCACGTTCATCGCCGCACCGTCCCGTTCGGGCTCGCGGGCCGATCGCCGACGACGACCACCGCCCTCACGGCCGGGCCGCCTCGAGCTCGGACGCCGAGCGCTCGGCGTCGAAGTCGGGCCAGGACCGATCCTTGTCGCTGATGACGGTCACCGGGTGGGGCCACTCGATGCCAAAGGTCGGGTCGTCGAAGCGCACGCCCCGCTCGGCCTCGGGGGTGTACCGGGCGCTCACCAGGTAGGCGATCTCGATCTCATCGGTGAGGGCCTGGTGGCCGTGGGCGAACATCGGCGGCACGTAGATGCCGAGGCGGTTGTCGGCGCTCAGCTCGACCCCGGTGTGCTGGAGGTAGGTGGGCGACCACGGGCGCAGGTCGATGATGACGTCCCAGATGGCGCCCCGCAGCGCGCGGATGTACTTCGCCTCGGCGGCGGGTGGCAGCTGGTGGTGCATGCCCCGCACCGTCCCGGCCGCAGCCGAGAAGCTGATGTTGCCCTGCACCATCTCGGACTCGAGGCCCTGTGCGGCGAAGCTGTCGGCGCACCAGTAGCGGGCGAAGAACCCCCGGGCGTCGCCGTGGCGCTCGGGTTCGACGGTGTAGGCGCCGTCGAGGGGCGTCTCATGGAACAGCACGTCGGTCCTCCTGGGGTCGGCGCCCTCACGGTGGCGGTGGGCGTGATCGCCGGTCTGGCCGGTCACGCGCCGCCACCGAGGCGCTGTTCGTAGCGATGGATCTGGTCGATCACGCCACCGCGCACGTCCCCGCCGTCGAGGCAGCTGCGGTACACCTCGACGGTCCAGGCGAGCGCCTCGTCGAGACCGAGGCGCGGCGTCCAGCCCAGCCGAGCGGTCGCCTTGGAGTGGTCGAGCTTGAGGTAGGTGGCCTCGTGGGGGTGGTCGCCGTCGTCGGTGCGCCAGGCCGCCCCGGCGCCCCAGGCATCGGCGAGCGACTCGACGATGGCCGACACCGGTCGGGCGTCGGCGTCAGCTGGTCCGAAGTTCCACGCCTCGGCGACCTCGGACCCCGACGCGCACAGCGCGGCGGCCAGCTGCAGGTACCCCGCCAGCGGCTCCAGCACGTGCTGCCAGGGGCGGATGGCCGCAGGGTTGCGGATGACGACCTCGTCGCCCCGACCGAAGGCCCGCACGATGTCGGGCACCAACCGATCGGTGGCCCAGTCCCCGCCGCCGATCACGTTGCCGGCGCGGGCCGAGGCCACCACATCGAGCCCGAAGGAGCTGCGGTAGGCCGACGTGACGAGCTCGGCGCAGGCCTTGCTGGCCGAGTACGGATCGTGCCCGCCCAGGCGGTCATCCTCCCGGTAGCCCCACACCCACTCACGGTTGTCGTAGCACTTGTCGGTGGTGACCGACACGACGGCGTCGACGCCGCCGACCCGACGGATCGCCTCGAGCACGTTGGCCGTGCCGACCACGTTGGTGTCGAAGGTGGCCACGGGTTCGTCGTAGGCGGCGCGCACCAGTGGCTGGGCGGCCAGGTGCAGCACCACGCTCGGCCGGTGGGCGTCGACGGTGGCGCACAGGTGGTCGAGGTCGCGCACGTCGCCGATCACCGAGGTCACAGCGGCGTCCACGTCGGCGTCGACGAACAGGCTCGGCTCGGTCGGCGGGTCGAGGGCGTAGCCGGTGACCTCAGCGCCCAACTCCCGGAGCCACAACGACAGCCAGCTCCCCTTGAACCCGGTGTGCCCGGTGACCAACACGGTGCGCCCGGCGAAGGCCGCTCGCAGGTCGGCCGCTGCTGCGCCGGCGACGCTCAGGCGGGCCTCCCTGGGGCCGCCGGCGTCATCGGTGGGAAGGTTCACCACACCTTCCAGGGGGCGCAGCCCTCGGCCCAGCGACGCTCGAGCTCGTTGCGGTCCCGAAGGGTGTCCATCGGCTGCCAGTACCCCGGGTGTCGGTAGGCGCTGAGCTGGCCGTCGTGGGCGAGGGTCTGCAGCGGTTCTTGCTCCCACACGGTGTGGTCACCGGCGATGCGGTCGATGGCCCTCGGTTCGACGACGAAGAAGCCGCCGTTGATCCAACCGCCGTCCCCGTCGGGCTTCTCCTTGAAGTGGGTCACCTCGGACCCGCCCTCGGTGCGAAACTGCACGGCCCCGAAGCGCCCCGGTGGTTGGACGACGGTCATCGTCGCTTCTCGGCCCTCGGCGCGGTGGAAGGCGACGAGCTCGGTGAGGTCGATGTCGCCGACGCCGTCACCGTAGGTGAGGCAGAAGGCGCCGTCGTCGACGTAGTGGCGGATCCGGCGGATGCGGCCTCCCGTCATCGACTCGAGGCCCGTCTGGGCGACCGTCACCCGCCAGTCCGGCAGCCTCGAGTTGCGATGCTCGATGGTGTCGCCCCGCAGGCTGAAGGTCACGTCGCTGTGGCGCAGCCGGTAGGTCGCCAACCACTCGGTGATCACGTTGCCCTTGTAGCCGGCGCAGATGATGAAGTCGTCGATGCCGTGGTGGGAGTAGGCCTTCATGATGTGCCAGAGGATCGGCTCGCCGCCCACCTCGACCATCGGCTTGGGCCGGACCGCCGTCTCCTCGCTGAGGCGCGTGCCGAGACCGCCGGCCAGGATCACTGCCTTCATCTGCTGCTGCCTCCCGTCACGACGTCACCGCCCGACCAGCGCGAGCGGTGCCTGGGTGAGCTCACGGGCCATCATCCACTTGAACTGCCAGTGGCGCAGGTGGCGCACGCACCGGGCGATCTCCGCCGCTGGCAACCCCAGGTGCCGGTAGGCCGACAGCTCGCCGGACAGCACTCTCAGGTGGGCGAGCTCGACGGTGCGGTCGCGACCGCCGGTGTCATAGAAGCGTCGCCGCTCGCGTGCGGTGGTGTTGGCCTCGAGCGAGTTCGCCTCGTGCAGGCGACGCAGGAACAGCGCCTCGTCGAGCAGCAGCCACTTGCCGACCAGTGCCAGCTCGCTCAACAGCACGGTGTCGGCCCGGAAGTACCCGCCCAGCATGCGGGTGCGGGCCAGCGCCTCGGCCCGGATCGTGCCGAACAGCGGGTTGGCCCGCATCAGCTGGCGGACCAGGGCGCCGTAGCGATCCGACGGGCGATCGTGGGGGAGGGCCACGTCGAGGTCATAGATCTCGACCTCGACGCTGTCGGCGTCGATGATCACCGTGCGGGGATGGGCGAGGACGACGCTGGGGCCGTGCTCGGCCAGGGCGGCGATCGTGGCTTCGGCGTTGGTGGGGGCCAGGGCGTCGTCGGCGGCCAACCACTTCACGTAGGCGCTGCCGCTGTCGGCGAGCACCCGGTTGAAGTTCCACGCCGCCCCGCGGTTGCGGTCGGCTCGTCGGACCTCGATGCGCTCGTCACGAGAGGCGGCGTCGGCGACGATGTCGGCGGTTGCGTCGTCAGAGGCGTTGTCACCGATCACCAGCCGGAGATCGGTGAAGGTCTGGGCGAGGACCGAGTCGATGGCCTCGGCGAGGTAGCGCTCGCCGTTGTAGACCGGGAGCCCGATGGTGAGGGGCGGCCAGGCCGCTGCCACGAATGCCTCCGAGGGTCGTTGCGGGACCGCCTCGCTCGGTGCGATGCGCCCGGGTGGGCCGCGCGGTCAGTTGCTGTGGGAACGACACCCGGGTAGCTGCCGTCGACCGCCCTGTCGGCCGGCGGGCGCCTCATCTGAGGACGAAGCCTGATCGGGAAGCAGAGTTTGGAGGCGGGGCGAGGCGGGGCGACGTCGGGACGACCGCAGCGCGCCCGGTGCGCGCGGTCGCCCGGTGCGCCCGGTGCGCCCGGTGCGCGGACAAGGACGTCACTGACAGTAGCGTCGCTGGTGATGACGGTCGTGGTCGGGCACCTGGTGGTGCTCGGCGTCGCTGCGCTGACCACCGCCGGCGTCACACCGATCGTCCGAGCGGTCGCCGCCCGCGCTGGGGCGGTCGTCGCCCCCGACGAGCGGCGGGTCCACGAGCGTTCGACGCCCACCGCCGGTGGCGCAGCCATGCTCGTCGGTCTGGTGGCGGCCATGGTCGTGGCCTCCCGGATGGATCAGTACGAGGCGGTCTTCGACGGCTCGAGCGAGCCGTTGGGCGTGGTGGTGGCTGCGGCGGTCATCTTCGCCATCGGCCTGGTCGACGACGTGAGGGACGTGTCACCCCCGGCGAAGGTGTCGGGCCAGGTGCTGGCGGCCAGCGTGCTGTGGGTGGCGGGGGCCACGATGTTCTTCTTCCGGGTCCCGGTCCTCGGGGTGCTCGTCTTGTCACCCGACGTCGTGCCGCTCGTGACGGTGCTGTGGGTCATCGTGATGGCCAACGCCATCAACCTCATCGACGGGCTCGACGGCCTCGCCGCCGGCGTGGTGGCCATCGCCGCGGGGGCCTTCTTCCTCTACGCCGACCTCCTGGGCTCGGAGGGCCAGATCCCCCCCGGCAACGTCGGACCGCTCGTCGCCCTGGTGACCGTGGGCATCTGCCTCGGGTTCCTCGTCCACAACGTGCACCCCGCCACGATCTTCATGGGCGACAGCGGGGCGATGCTGCTCGGGTTGTTGATGGCGGCCTCGACGATGACGGTCGGGGGACGCGCCAACGACCAGCTGGCCGGGGGCACCTACTTCTTCTTCGCTCCGGTCGTCATCCCGTTCCTCCTGCTCGGGGTGGCGATGCTCGACGCGGTGTGGGCGGTCGCCCGTCGTGCGTCGCGACGCCAGGCGCTGACCACCGCCGACAAGGACCACCTCCACCACCGCCTGTTGCGCCTCGGTCACACGCACCGCCTCAGCGTGGCCATCCTCTGGGGGTGGACGTTGCTGCTGTCCGCGGTCGCTCTGGCCCCTGCCTACGCCGGTTCGGCGGACGCCCTGGTCCCGCTCGGCGTCATGGCCACCGCCCTGACCGGCATCACCGTGCTCGTCCCTCGGCTGCGCCGCCAGCGGGCCGACGCCGGTGGCGGTGGAACTTGAACCATCCAGGTCCGTTCCCTAGATTGCGTGCGCTTTCACGAAGCCCGCCGCCGTGATCTGCCCTGTCCGAGCGACCGAGGACGCCGTGCGACTGCGCCCCACCCACGACCAGCTGCAAGGTCTGGACGACGGTCTGTCGCGCGCCATCGAGCTGGTCGTGACGCCGTTGGTGTTCGCAGCCATCGGGTGGGTCCTCGACGGCCTCATCGGCATCCGTCCGGCGCTGACCATCACCCTCGGGGTGTGGGCGCTGATCGGGGTGGCGGTGAGCACCTGGTACACCTACGACGCCGAGATGCGCCGCCACGAGACGGCCCTCGCCGAGCGCCGTTCGCCCGCCCGAGCGCCGTCGGGTGAGGTGACGTGACCGCTGACCCGATGCTCACCCGCTTCGAGGGCGAGGCACCCGAGCAGGTGATCAGCACGGATCTGGTCCGCCGGTCGTTGCCCTTCGCTCCCGTGCTGATCGGCGCCGGCGCCCTCGGATGGGGAGCCGCCGGCGCGGCCTCGGCGGCGTACGGCCTCGCCATCGTGCTCGTCAACTTCCTGGTCGCCGGAGTCGTGCTCGCCTACGCCGCACGCATCTCGATCGGTCTGCTCGTCGGTGCCGCCCTGTTCGGCTACCTCGCCCGGCTGGCGCTCATCTTCCTGGCGGTCATGCTCGTCAAGGACGCGGCGTGGGTCGAGCTCGTGCCCCTCGGGCTGACGATCATCGTCGCCCACCTCGGCCTGCTCGCCTGGGAGGCCCGACACGTGGCGGCGTCGCTCGCCTTCCCGACGCTCGTGCCCGACAGCCGGTCCTCGTCCATCCGGAGCAGCGCCTCGTGACCCTCGCCTTCACGTTCCCCTCGTTCAGCCAGCTCGTCGAGTGGCCGGACTTCCTGTTCGAGGACACGGCGTTCGGGCTCAACAAGATCGGGCTGTCGGCCCTGCTGGCCACCGCCATCACCCTCGCCATCTTCTTGCTGGCCTCTCGCCGGCGGTCACTGGTGCCGAGCGGGGTGCAGAACCTCGCCGAGGCGTCGATCGAGCTCATCGAGGACGAGATCATCGAGCCGACGCTGGGTCGAGAGGGTCGGGGCCACGGCTTCTACGTGCCGTTCCTGACCTCGATGTTCTTCTTCATCTTGATCCTGAACCTGTTCGAGCTGATGCCCGGGTGGCTGATGCCCGGAACGGCCCGCATGGCGATCCCGGCGTTCCTCGCCCTGTTGACCTGGATCGTGTTCAACGTGGCGGGCGTGCGGGCCCAGGGGGCGGGCTACTTCAAGGAGGTGCTGTTCCCTCCGGGTGTGCCCAAGCTGATCTACGCGCTCGTCACGCCCATCGAGTTCATCTCGGTGTTCCTGGTGCGACCCTTCTCCCTGGCCGTGCGGCTCTACGCCAACCTGTTGGCCGGTCACATCCTCGTGGTCACCTTCGCCGTGTTGACCGCGGCGCTGTGGACCCAGGACTGGTACGCCGTGTTCTTGCCGTTCCCGTTCGCCATGCTCGTGTTCGTCTTCGTGTTCGAGCTGCTGGTGTCGGTCCTGCAGGCCTACATCTTCACCATCCTGACCGCCGTGTACATCGGCGGGTCGATCCACCCCGAGCACTGAGACGACCGGCCAGTTCCCGGCCCCGTCCGACACGGTCCATCACCCCCGAAGCGAGGAAGACACCACGATGGAAGTTGCTGCGATCCTGGCCCAGGCCAACGACTTCGACGTCGATGCCAACGAGGCGCTGTCGGCCGGTTTCGCCTACGGGCTCGCCGCCATCGGCCCCGGGCTCGGCATCGGCTACCTGGTCGGCCAGGCCGTGCAAGCCATGGCCCGCCAGCCCGAGGCCGCGGGCATGATCCGCACCACGATGTTCCTCGGCATCGCCTTCACCGAGGCGCTGGCCCTCATCGGCTTCGTGGTGTTCATCCTGTTGAAGTTCGCCTGAGCCGGAGGACCTCCGCATGAAGATGATCCTCACCGTCGGCGGGTTGGAAGTCGAAGAGTTCGTCGACGCCGACGGCAACCCCGTCGACGTGTTCGCTCGCGAGGGCGACGAGCTCGTCGAGATCGAGACGCCGTTCGAGCTCCCGGAAGAGAACAACCCCATCGTCCCGGAGCTGAAGGAGGTCATCTGGGGTGGCATCGCCTTCTTCTTGTTGTTCGCCGTGCTGGCCCGCTTCGCCTACCCGGCGCTGCGCCAGACGATGGCCGACCGCTCGACGCGCATCCGCAACGACCTCGAGGCCGCCGAGCGGGCCAAGGACGACGCCGCCCGGCTCCAGCGCGAGTACGAGGCCTCGCTGTCCAACGCTCGTGCCGAGGCCAACCGCATCGTCGAGGACGCCCGCGAGCAGGCCGAGGTCGTCCGGGCCGAGCGCATCGCAGCGATCGACACCGAGATCGCCGAGCGGCGGGCGGCGGCGATGGCTGACATCGACGCAGCCAAGGCCCAGGCCACCTCGGACCTGACCGGCCAGATCGCCACGCTGGCGATCGGCGCGGCCGAGAAGGTCGTCGGGCACTCCCTCGACCGCTCCTCCAACGAGCGCATCGTGGAGGACTACATCCAACAGGTCGGCGCCCAGGCCGGCACGCGGTGAGCGAGGTCCCAAGGGTCGAGGGCTACGCCGAGGCCCTGTTCGCGGTGGCCCACGTCGAGGACGCGCTCGACGTGGTGGCCGACGAGCTGCACGACGTGCGCGATGCCATCGCCGGCGACGACCAGCTGCGCATGGCCCTCACCGACCCGATGATCCCCTCAGAACGTCGCCAGGCCGTCGTCGAGCGGTTGATCGGCGATCGCGCCCATCCCGTGACGACCAACCTCGTGTCGTTCCTGGTGGGCGCCGGGCGAGCCGGTGACCTGCCGGCCATCGTCGACCGCATGGTGCAGATGACCGCCGAGTCCCACGACGCGGTGGTCGCCGAGGTGCGCTCGGCCCATCCTCTCAGCGACGACCAGCGTCGCCGCCTCGCCGACGCCCTCGCCGAGCGAACCGGTCAGGCCGTGGATGTGCGGGTCTCGGTCGATCCGGCGATCCTTGGTGGGGTGATCACCCAGATCGGCGACACGGTCATCGACGGATCGGTGCGAACCCGCCTCGCCCGCCTGCGCGACCGCTTCTAGCCCCCAGGAGACGACGATGGCAGACCTTTCCCTCAGCACCGACGACATCGCCGAGGCCCTGCGCGCCGGCCTCGAGGGGTTCGACCCCGGTGTCGAGTCCAACACCGTCGGGCGCATCCTCGAGGTCGGTGACGGCATCGCCCGCGTCTCGGGCCTGCCGGGCGCAGCGGTCAACGAGCTCCTCGAGTTCGAGGACGGCACCCTCGGCCTGGCTCTCAACCTCGACGAGGAGTCGATCGGGGCGGTCGTTCTCGGCGAGGTCGACCACATCGAGCAGGGCCAGACGGTCCGCTCCACCGGGCGGATCCTGTCCCTCGGCGTCGGTGACGCCGTCATCGGCCGGGTCATCAACGCCCTCGGCGAGCCGATCGACGGGCGTGGCCCGATCACCGGGGCGATCGACCGGCGACTCGAGGTGCAGGCTCCGGGCATCATCGGGCGCCAGCCGGTGCACGAGCCCCTGCAGAGCGGCATCAAGTCGATCGACGCCATGACGCCGGTCGGGCGGGGCCAGCGCCAGCTCATCATCGGCGATCGCAAGACCGGCAAGACCACCGTCGCCGTCGACACGATCCTGAACCAGAGGGGCAAGGGGGTGAAGTGCATCTACGTCGCCATCGGCCAGAAGGGTTCGACCGTCGCCCAGACCGTCTCCACCCTCGAGTCGCGCGGCGCCATGGACTACACCGTGGTCGTCTCGGCCCCGGCCTCTGACCCGGCCCCCTTCAAGTACCTCGCCCCCTACGCCGGGTGCGCCATCGGCCAGCACTGGATGGAGACCGGAGACCACGCCCTCGTCGTCTACGACGACCTCTCCAAGCAGGCCGAGGCCTACCGGCAGCTGTCGCTGCTGCTGCGACGCCCGCCGGGACGTGAGGCGTACCCCGGCGACGTCTTCTACCTGCACTCACGGCTGCTGGAGCGGGCGGCCAAGCTGTCTGACGCCAACGGCGCGGGCTCGCTGACCGCCCTGCCGGTCATCGAGACCAAGGGTGGCGACGTGTCGGCGTTCATCCCCACCAACGTCATCTCCATCACCGACGGCCAGATCTACCTCCAGGACGACATGTTCAAGTCGGGCGTTCGGCCCGCGGTCGACGTGGGCATCTCGGTGTCGAGGGTGGGCAGCGCCGCCCAGACCAAGGCGATGAAGAAGGTGGCCGGCACGCTGAAGCTCGATCTGGCCCAGTTCCGAGAGCTCGAGGCCTTCGCCTCGTTCGGCTCCGAGCTCGACAAGGTCTCCGCAGCCCAGCTCGACCGGGGATACCGGCTGACCGAGCTGTTGAAGCAGGGCCTCAACTCGCCGATGTCGGTGAGCGAGCAGGTCGTGGTCATCTACGCCGGCACCCGCGGCTACGTCGACGACGTCCCGGTCGCCGAGTGCCGCCGCTTCGAGGCCGAGCTGCTCGAGCACATGGCGACCCGCCACGGTTCGATGATGCGTGACATCGACGCCACCGGCGCCATGCCCGACGAGGCGGCCTTCGATGCAGCGATCACCGAGTTCGCCGCCGGCTTCGATCCGACCGCCGTGGCCGCAGCAGAGGCCGTGGTGCCCGCCGCCTCCGCCGCTGCTGCGCCGGCCTCGCCTCCGGTCACCGAGACGGTGGCGACGCCGGTCGACGACGCCCCCCCGGCGGCGGGTGGCGGCGCCGTGTCAGAGCGGGGCTGAGCCGATGGCGGGCGGTCAGGAACGGGTCCTGCGGGGCCGCATCAAGACGGTGCAGGCCACCAAGAAGATCACCCGCGCCATGGAGCTCATCGCCGCCTCGCGCATCGTCAAGGCCCAAGCGCGGGTCAACGCGGCCAAGCCCTACTCCGAGAAGCTCACCGACGTCATCGCCAACCTGTCCGCCGCCGGCGCCGGCGCCGATCAGCCGTTGCTGCGAGCGCCTGAGCAGGTGGAACGTGCGGCCTACGTGGTGGTGGCCGCCGACCGGGGCCTGTGCGGGGGGTACAACAACAACATCCTGCGGATGATCGAACGGCACCTCGCCGCCGAGACCGCCGCCGGGCGGGGCCACGAGCTGTTCGCCGTCGGCAAGAAGGCGCGCAACTACCTCACCTACCGCCAGTTCGAGCTGGCCGGCACGTGGGAGGGCTTCTCCGACGCCCCGACCTACGAGGCGGCCAAGGAGATCGCCGAGCGGGCCGTCGCCTCGTTCGAGGCCGGGCGGGTCCAGCGGGTCGACCTCGTCTACACGCGGTTCGTGTCACTCGGGCGACAGGTGCCGACGATCGTGCCGTTCGTGCCGTTGCAGCTCGACAGCGTCAGCGGTGGGGCCGGTGGCCCGGCGGGGGCGGCCCCGGGCGCCGGCGCGGCGACGTCAGCAGCGGCATCGGCCCCGGCGGCAGGTTCGCCCGGCGCCCTCGAGACCGCAGCCAACCCGACGACCGCCTCAGCACCGGGACGCCCGACCGCCGATGCCGGCGTGGGCGGTGCCGGTGCGGTCGAAGCCGGCGGTGGTGCACGAGCCGACTACGAGTTCGAGCCCTCGCCTGACGGCATCCTGTCCACGTTGTTGCCCCGCTACGCCGAGGCTCGCCTCTACGCCGCGCTGCTCGAAGCTGCGGCCTCTGAGCACGCCGCCCGTCAGCGGGCGATGAAGGCGGCCACCGACAACGCCGATGACCTCATCACCAACCTCACCCGGGTGATGAACCGGGCTCGCCAGGAGACGATCACCACCGAGATCATGGAGATCGTCGGCGGCTCAGAGGCGTTGCGCCAGGCGGGCGGGGCCAGCGGCGGCGACGCCCTCAGCGCCGACCAGGACCTGCTGCTCGACCGGGTGACGCCGTCGAGCATCGCCGCTCGACTGTGATGGACGGGCGTCGATCGACGAACCGTCCGTCGGCCGCCGCCCCCCACCGGCCCGCCCACCCCGACGACCACCAGCACCAGCACGCCGAACCGAACGAACGAGGACGACCGAGATGACCGCCACCTCCGACGCCCCCACCACGCTGAAGGACGGCCGGGTCATCGCCATCGCCGGGCCCGTCGTCGACGCCGAGTTCCCCCCCGACGGCATCCCCGAGATCAACACCGCGGTCGAGATGGACGTCGACCTCGGCGGCGAGACCATCACCATCGCCGGCGAGGTGGCCCAGCAGATCGGCGACGCCCGGGTTCGCATCGTGGCGATGCGCTCCAACGACGGGCTGACCCGCGGCACGATCGTGCGCAACACCGGACGGGGCATCTCGGTGCCCGTCGGCGACGCCGTGCTGGGTCACGTGTTCAACGTGCTGGGCGAGCCGCTCGACGTGACCGTCGAGGAGCTCGGCCCGGTCGCTGACCGGTGGGAGATCCACCGTGACGCCCCGGCCTTTGACACCCTCGAGCCCCGGGCCAAGGTGTTCGAGTCGGGCATCAAGGTCATCGACCTGTTGGAGCCCTACGTCGAGGGCGGCAAGGTCGGGTTGTTCGGCGGAGCCGGGGTGGGCAAGACGGTGCTCATCCAGGAGATGATCAACCGGGTCGCCTCCCAGCACGGCGGTGTGTCGGTGTTCGCCGGGGTGGGCGAGCGCACCCGTGAGGGCACCGACCTGTTCTTGGAGATGGAGGAGTCCGGCGTCCTCGAGAAGACGGCGCTGGTGTTCGGCCAGATGGACGAGCCGCCTGGCGTGCGCCTGCGGGTGGCGCTGTCGGCGTTGACGATGGCCGAGTACTTCCGCGACGTCCAGGGCCAGGAGGTCCTGTTGTTCGTCGACAACATCTTCCGCTTCGTCCAGGCCGGCTCGGAGGTGTCGACCCTGCTCGGACGCATGCCCTCGGCGGTGGGCTACCAGCCGACCCTGGCCGACGAGATGGGCGAGCTGCAGGAGCGCATCACCTCGACGCGGGGCCACTCGATCACGTCGCTGCAGGCGGTCTACGTGCCCGCCGACGACTACACCGACCCGGCTCCGTTCACGACGTTCACCCACCTCGACGCCACCACCGAGCTGAGCCGCCAGATCGCCTCGCTCGGCATCTACCCGGCGGTCGACCCCTTGGCGTCGACCTCGACGATCCTCACCCCCGAGGTCGTCGGGTCACGGCACTACCAGGTGGCCCGGCGGGTGCAGGAGACCCTGCAGCGCTACAAGGAGCTGCAGGACATCATCGCCATCCTCGGCCTCGACGAGCTGTCCGAGGAGGACCGGGTGACGGTCAACCGGGCGAGGCGCATCCAGCGCTTCTTGTCCCAGCCGTTCTTCGTGGCCGAGGTGTTCACCGGCCAGCCCGGCGTATGGGTGCCGATCGAGGAGACCGTCGAGAGCTTCGAGATGCTCGTCGACGGCCAGCTCGACGACCTCCCCGAGCAGGCGTTCCTCAACGTCGGCAACGCCGACGCCGTCCAGGCCAAGGCGCGCGAGCTGCAGGCCGGCTGATCGTGCAGGTCGAGGTCGTCAGCCCCGAGGCGCTGCTGTTCTCGGGCCAATGCACCCAGGTGCTCGCCCGCACCGCCGGCGGTGACATCGCCTTCATGGAGGGCCACGCCCCGTTCATCGGGGCGCTCAGCACCGGCGCGGTGCGGTTGTGGGAGAGCGGGGGCGACGTGCGGGCGATGGCGGTGCGCGGCGGCTTCGTCGAGGTGTCGAACAACGTGGTGACGATCCTGTCGGATCAGGCGGTGCACGCGGCTGACATCGACGCCACCGAGGCCCGGGAGTCCCTGGCCGCCGCTGAGGCCGCCGGCCGGGGCCCTGGCGATGACGATCTCGCCGGCCGCGACGAGCTGGCCTGGCACCGCACCCGCCTGCGAGTGGCCACCGGCGACCTCGCCTGAGGCCAGAGCCCCCACCCTCGCCGACGATGGCGAGTCGTCAATACTCGATCGAGGCGTACTCGTTGATCTTCTCGAGGCGGTGGTCGGCCACCACGGTGCGCACCGTGCCCGACTTGGACCGCATCACCAGCGAGGTCGTGGTGGCGCCCCGCTCGGTGAAGCGCACGCCCTGCAACAGGTTGCCGTCGGTGATGCCGGTGGCGGCGAAGAAGTTGTTCTCGCCCCGGGCCAGGTCGTCGATGCCGTACACCCGGTCGATGTCGTAACCGGCGTCGACCGCGGCTTGGCGCTCGCTGTCGTCGCGGGGCCAGAGCCGGCCCTGCAGGTTGCCGCCCATGCACTTCAACGCGCAGGCCGTGATGACGCCCTCAGGGGTGCCGCCCACCCCGAAGAGCACGTCGAAGCCCGAGCCCGGGAAGGCGGTGGCGATCGCCCCGGCGACGTCGCCGTCGGGGATGAGGCGGATGCGGGCCCCCGCCCGGCGGATCTCGGCGACCAGGTCGGCGTGGCGGGGTCGGTCGAGCACCACGGCGGTGAGGTCGCGCACCTGGCGCCGCGTGGCCTGGGCGATGGCCTCGAGGTTCTGGGTCGGCGAGCGGCGGATGTCGATGACCGCGCTGGCCTCGGGGCCGACGGCGATCTTGTCCATGTAGACGCTCGGACCCGGATCGAACAGCGTGCCCGAATCGGCCATGGCGATCACCGCGATCGCCCCGCCTCGGCCCTGAGCGGTGAGCGTGGTCCCGTCGATCGGGTCGACGGCGATGTCGGTCGCAGGCGGGGAGCCGTCGCCGATGCGCTCGCCGTTGTAGAGCATCGGCGCCTCGTCCTTCTCGCCCTCGCCGATGATGACGGTGCCGTCCATCGGGACCGAGGCGAGGATGCTGCGCATCGCATCGACCGCCGCCCCGTCAGCACCCTCCTTGTCGCCGCGACCCATCCAGCGACCGGCGGCCATCGCCGCCGCCTCGGTGACCCGCACCAGCTCCAGTGCCATGTTGCGGTCGGGGGTGACGTCGGGCCGGCGCTCGGACATGGGCTCGACAGTACCCCTGGGCCACTCAGAGCCGGCCAGGGACGCCCTCGCGTTCGGCCCGACGCCGGGAGCCGTCGGATCAGGTCGGCGCGGGTACCGTCGGCAGGCGTGTCCGACCTCAGCGGCCTCGACGACGCTGATCTGGTCGAGTTCGACCTCGGTGATCTCGACGCCGACTTCTGCGATGACGTCCAGCTGCGCCTGTCCGAGGCCGGCATCGCGTTCTGCTGGGACGACGACGCCGTCCTCTTGGTGCCCGAGGTTGCAGCCGATGCGGTCGAGCGGCTCATCGAGACCTTGGAGCACCCAGACGCGCTGCCCGTCGACCCCAGCGGTGTGCCCGATCCGCAGGAGGCGGCCGCCGCCGACGCCCTCTCGAGGTGGTTCGTCGCCGCGGACACCCTGACCAGGGATCCGTCGCGGGTCAGCGCCATCACGCCCCTCGTCGAGACGCTCGACGTCATCGATCCGGCCCGGGCGCCGTTCGGGGTCGACCACCGCACGTGGGCCTCGCTGATCGCTGGAGCCACCGACCTGCGCCGGGTCGTGGCCGCCGAACGCTCGGCCGACGACGTGCGCGACGTCGCCAGTCGGCTCCGCCGCACCCTTCGTCCCCTCGTCTGAGGGGTCGGCCCCGGGCGGGCGCGGGGAGCCGAGAGGGGGGCGGGCGGGACTGCAGGCCCCCCGGGGGTCGACGGGTAGCGTCGAGGCGTGCGCACGCTGGCCGAGCTCGAGGTGTGGCACAGCCGTCCGATCGCCCCCACCCGGCGGGTGGCGCTCGGATCGTCGGATCTGCCGACCGACCAGGCTCCGGGCTTCGGGGGAGTCCTCCTCGCCGGGGTGACGGCCACCTTCGCCGCTGACCTCGACGACGACCTGCGTGACGAGGTCGCCGTCCTGGCCGACGACCTGCTGCGCGATCGCCGCATCCGCCAACCCCGCCTCCGCCACCGCCTCCAGGTCGACCGCATCGGCCTGACGCGCAGCACCCACCGCCTTGTCAGTGACGGCGAGCTGCTCGCCTTCGACGTCGACGCCGCCGCCCCCGCCGCTCCCCAGGTGCTCGCTGCGGTGTACGAGGCGGGGCGCCTGCCCCACGGCGTGAGGGGCCCGGTGATGGACCTCGTCTGTCGGGGCCTCGCCTGGTACGGATCGAACGGTCCCGAGCTGGTCCGTCACCTCACCGGGCAGTCAGGTGCCGCAGGCGTCCTCGTCGGCATCGTCGGTGACCCTCGGCGCTGGGCGCTCGGCGTGCTCGGCGCGGGCCTCGACGAGGGCGACCGCAAGGCGGTCAACCGCCGCTTCCGTGAGCTGGTGACGGCGGCGCATCCCGACCACGGGGGGATCAGCGACGACGCCGCCGAGCGCATCGACGAGCTGAGCCGCGCCCGACGCATCCTCCTCGGCGCCTGAGCGGGCGGGCCCGACCGCCTTCGACCCGGGTCACTCGGCGCCTGACCCACGCCCCGCTCGGTCCCCCCCACGCGACGCGGCGGCGCTGGAGCCTGTTTCAGGCCAGGCACAGAACAGCCCGCCCGTCCACACATTGCGGTTCTGTGCCAGATCGTCCTCCAGAGCTCGCTGCGGGACAAGGACCCGCGGCGAGTCTGACCTGAGCTGCGCTCCCCCGGTGCGACGTCGCTTCGATCGAGGGTTGCCTTGGTGGCGTGCCCCGGTCCGGTTGATGGCTGTGAACGGCGTGCGTAGATCCGTGGAGCGCCGGGTGTGGTGGGCCGGGCGCTGTGGGGAGTCGAGTCGGCGCGCCGGGGGGCGGGTCGGGGGGTGTGGGGTCATGGGGGCTGTGTCGGGTCGGAGTGGGCGGTTTTCAGGTGCGGGGCGCCTGGGTGTGGTGGTGGGGTTGGTGTTGGCGTTGTTGGCGGCGTCGTTGGCCCCGGTGAGCGCGCAGGAGGATGCTGCGCTGTTGCCGGTGACCGAGCCCGAACCTGAGCCGGTGCCGTCGTTGGGTGATGGTGATGTGGAGGTGCCCGAGCCGGTCCGCACGTCGCAGCGTCCGCCTCGCGGGGCGGACTACCCGGCCGAAGAGGCCGTGCCAAGCACCACCGATGAGCTGATCGAGGTGGTGGACATGCGGGCCGAGTTCTCGCGCACGTTCCAAGACGCTGCGGGCCAGTTCGTGACCGAGGTGTCGGCGGCGCCGCTGCACTGGTTGGACGGTGAGGGTTGGGAGCCGATCAGCGCGGGGGTGGACCCGGGAGGGGGAGGGGTGGCGTTCGGCGCCAGGCCCGGCGGTGGTGGAGGTGCCGGCGTCGGCGGACCAGCCGGTCGAGGTGATCTTGGGCGAGGGTGCGTTGGGGATGCAGCTGCGCGGGTCGGCTGGGTCGGTGGGTGAGCTGGTCGAGGCGCCGTTGGTGCCCGGCGTTGTCGTCGGTGAGGTGGGTGGGGTGGTGTCTGGGGCGGATCAGGCGGTGAGTTTCGCTGAGGTGTTGCCCGGGGTGGAGGCGAGGTATTGGTCGACGGGGGCGGGGGTGAAGGAGGACCTCGAGGTCGCCGGCCCGGAGTCCTGGCCGGCTGGGGGGTTCGTGTTCGACGTGACCGCCGAGGGCGTCGAGCTGGTCGGGCGGGCCGATGGCGGTGTCGACGTGGTCGACAAGGCTGGGCAGCGGGTGGCGGTGATCCCACCGCCGGTCGCGGTCGATCAGGTGGGGTTGGGCGCGGTCGGCGGGCTCGACGAGGCTCAGGCCGCGGCGGGTGCGGCGGGGTGGTCGGTGGGTGCGTGGTCAGTGGAGCGTTCGGGGGGCGCCTGGGTGCTGGCCGGCGTGCTCGATGATGGGTGGGTGGGGGATGCGGGTCGGGTGTGGCCGGTGGTGGTGGATCCGTCGGTGACCACGAGCCTGGGTTCTGAGGACGCGTACGTGATCCGCAACAGCCCGGGCCAGAACACCGGGAGCTGGTTGAAGTTGCGGGTGTCAGAGCCCAACAACTTCGAGAAGCGGGCGATCGTGCGCTTCCACGTCGACGGGGTCATCGACGAGGCTGCGGTGGTGACCTCAGCGGAGTTGGAGTTGCACGCCACCTCGGGGCCGTCATCGGCCCGGGAGCTGGTCGCTGGGGTGGTGGACGCGCAGTGGGCAGAGAACCAGGTCACGTGGTCGAACCGGACCAACGGCCAGTCGTGGGGCTCGCCGGGTGGGGATGAGGCCCGCATCGATGATGTGACCAGCGTGTCGGGTTCGGCGGGGTGGAAGAGCTTCTACGTGACCGACGCGGTGCAACGGGGCCTTGATGATGACGGCACCGATCTGGGCGTACTGGTCCGGTCGGTCGATGCGGCCGGGTTGTTCGTGTTCGATTCCTCTGAGGGCCCAGCGGCCACCGCGCCGAGGTTGACGATCAAGTGGGATCACCCGGTGGGGGTGCAACCTCGCTATCAGGACGTGGCGTTCTCGTTGACCTCGACTGAGTCGATGCGAGTGAACGTCGGCTCGGGGAGCCTCGGGCTGTCAGCCCGGGACATGGAGCTGTCCGCGTTGGGCCCAGCGGCGGCGTTTGACCGGTTCTTCGAGCATCGGGCGGCGTCGTGGTATGACCTCGGTCTTGGTGATGGCACCTGGGCGGGCTGGCCCGGGCCGGTGACCGAGCTGCAGTTCTTGCCCGGCGGTGATCTGGTGTTGCGGGGCGGGCCGGCCCGGTTCGTGCGCTTCTCGGTCGATCACGACTCCGGCGGCTTCCACAGCCCCCACGGGCTGCGGGCCACGTTGACCAGGCTGGACGACGGTGACTTCGAGGTGTTCTGGGGGGCCAGCTCAGAGGTGTGGACCTTTGACGGGAACAGCCGACGTCTCACCGATCGCACCAACCGCAACGGCCACGGGATCACCTACACGTACAAGTCTCAGAACGGTGACACCGTGGTCGACACCGTCATCGACGGCTACGACCGGGTGTACACGTTCACCTACACCAACATCAGCGGCGGGGTGCGCCTCGGCCGGATCACCGACTTCTCTGGCCGCCAGATCGACTACGCGTACGCCGGCAGCGGCGATCATCGCCTCACCCGGGTCACCCATCCTGATGGGACCTCGACCCGGTACCGCTACGCCGGCACGTCGACCCGGCTGGACCGGATGACCGATCGGGAGGGCAACGAGACCTTCGTGGACTACGTCGGCAACCGGGTCTTCCAGGTTCGACGCCGTGAGAGCGGCACCGACCGGATCTGGCAGTTCACCTATGACCGCTCCGGGGACCGGGCCGAGGCCGGCAACGTGAGCTCGGGGGACTGGTCGACCACGGTCACTGACCCCAGGGGCAACGAGACCACCTACTTCGTTGACGGGGCCGGCCAGGTCGTCCAGACCCGCAACGACAACGGCGACGTGCGCGACGTGTCCTATGGCACCGGGTTCGTCACCTCGGACACCCCGACCGGGCGGGGCACGTTCACCGCCGCCTACGACGCCTCAGGCAACCGCACGTCGTCGGCGGCTCCGACGGGGGCGGCGACGGTGTTCGAGTACAACAACACCGACCCTGACAGCCAGTACCTGCCGAGCCGTGCCGCCCAGCGTGACAGCAACGGCACCACCGCGGGCACCGACCAACGCTTCGACTACGACCCGGCAGGGAACCTGACCCGGGTCCGTGATGCTGGGGGCAACAACGCGACGGTGGTCGAGTTCTCCTACACCGACGGCACCGAGAACGCGATCGGTGGCGGGAAGATGCCTGCCGGGTTGATGCGCCAGCGCATCCTGCCGTTGGGCGGTGTGACCCACACCTACCGGTACGACAGTCTGGGCCGTCTGCGTCGCATCGAACCGCAGCCGTCGTGGATGGTCGACACGGTGATCACCTACGACAACCGTGACCGGGTCGACACCGTCACCGACGCCAACGGCACCAAGGTGTACGACTACCAGACCAGCACCGACCGCCTCGACTACATCGAGGTCCGCACCCCTGGTGGGACCCCGGTGGCGACCTATCAGTACAGCTATGACGATGTCGGCAACCGCACCCGCCTGGTCGACCCGTTGGGCACCACCGACTGGACCTGGGACGACCTCAACCGCGTCACCCAGGTGTCAGGCCCCCCGGGGGCGGACAACGTCGCCTACACCTACGATGCGGCCAGCAACCTGGCCACGTTGACCACGAGTGGGAACGCGGTGCGCTCTTACAGCTACGACAACTTGAACCTGGCCACCCAGGTGAGCTTTTCGAGCTCACAGACCTCCCAGCGGATCTACACCCTCGACTACGATCCTGACGGCCAGCTCGCTCGGATCGGGTTCCCCAACGGGGTGAGCACCGGGTACACCTATGACACTGCCGGCCGGCTCATCGAAGTGGACGCCGACCGGGGTTCGGCGGACCTGTGGGAACAAGACGTCAGCTACACCACCAGCAGCGGCGCTGATCAGGCCCGGGCCCGTCAGGTGTTCGACCGTCACACCAGCCCCGATGACCGCACCACCTACTTCAACGACAGCCGGGGCCGGCTTACCCGGGCCATCACCCGCCCGGCGACCGGTGGGCCGGTGTCGTTGGACTACCAGTACACCTACGACGCTGACAGCAACCGGCTCACCGACCGTGAGCTCGTCGCCGGCACGTCGAACACGTTCGCCTACCACACGCCGACCAGTCGGATCCTGTCCGACAGTACGGGCGGCTACACCCACGACCCCGCAGGCAACCTGACCGCGGCCCCCGGCCTACAGCTCAGTGTGAACAACGCCGGACAGCAGACCCAGATCAACCCGTCGGGCAGCCCTGCCACCGACATGGACCACAACGGCGCTGACAACAACTGGGTGCACCGCACCACCACCGGCAACCTCGAAGTCACCCACACCCGGTCGGTGCTTGGGGTGGTGCGTGCCAGTGACGGTGCCGGTAACACCGAGTACGTGCACACCCCTGACGGGCTCGTGCTCGGACAGCACGGCAACATGTACGGCCAGTCCGCCAGCAACGCCAACCGCTTCTACCACCACAACTGGCGCGGCGACCTCGTCCAGATCACCGACGGCTCCGGCGCCATCACCGACACCTTCACCTACGAACCCTACGGCGCCACCGCCCAACGCACCGGGTTCCTCAACACCCCCTACGGGTGGAACAGCAAAGCCGGGTACACCACCAACCCCTCAGGCCTCATCCACGCAGGCGCCCGCTACTACAACCCCACCACTGCCACCTGGACACAACCCGACCCCGTGCCCAACCAACCGTCCTACTTGTACACCGGCGGCGACCCCATCAACGCAATCGACCCGACCGGCCGTTTGGGGTGGGATACACTGGCAAACGCCGGGGCGGCTGTCCTCGGATCTGCTGTTACCTACGCAGCGTGCGCCGCAGGCCCGGTCGGTTGCGTAGTAGGTGCTGGCGCTTCATACCTGGCACAGCAGACGGTCGGTTACGTCGTGGAGGACGAAACTGATTCGTGGACTGAGTGGGGTCGGGACGTAGCGAATCCGTTCAACGACTATGGACTCTGAAAGCCGTAGGGACAAGGCTTTCGCCCACGCAGCCGGTCTACTCTTTCCGGTGATCGGCCCGGCGGTGGTGTGGTTCTTCTTCCGCTCGTCAGCTCCCGCAGTCTCGTGTCACGCAGCAGTGTCGGTCGGAAATGGGCTCAGTTGGTTCTGCGCAGTTGCAGTGCTGTCAGCTCTCACTAACGGGCCATCTCTGGTTGAACCCGGGGATGGGGCGGCGGCTGGCGTTGTGCTCGTAATCATGCTGGCGCTAGCCGTCGCACTTACGTTGGCCAATTCGAGGCGCGCATGGACTGAACGCGCTCCTCTTCTGATAGTATGGTCCGTATCGACATGTGCAGAATAGTACATTCTCTTACGCGGCGGCCCAAGAGGACATCTCAACGGTCCGTCGTTAAAGAGGGCAAAATGGGTTGCTCACAGCGACCGGCTCACCGACCGAGCACTTGTCGCCGGGACATCGAACACCTTCGCCTACCACACACCGACCAGCCGCATCCTCTCGGACAGCTCGGGCAGTTGCACCCACGACCCGGCCGGCTACCTCACGCCGCCCCCGGCTTGCAGCTCAGTGTGAACAACGCCGGACAGCAGACCCAGATCAACCCGTCGGGCAGCCCTGCCACCGACATGGACCACAACGGCGCTGACAACAACTGGGTGCACCGCACCACCACCGGCAACCTCGAAGTCACCCACACCCGGTCGGTGCTTGGGGTGGTGCGTGCCAGTGACGGTGCCGGTAACACCGAGTACGTGCACACCCCTGACGGGCTCGTGCTCGGACAGCACGGCAACATGTACGGCCAGTCCGCCAGCAACGCCAACCGCTTCTACCACCACAACTGGCGCGGCGACCTCGTCCAGATCACCGACGGCTCCGGCGCCATCACCGACACCTTCACCTACGAACCCTACGGCGCCACCGCCCAACGCACCGGGTTCCTCAACACCCCCTACGGGTGGAACAGCAAAGCCGGGTACACCACCAACCCCTCAGGCCTCATCCACGCAGGCGCCCGCTACTACAACCCGGGAAGTGGGACGTGGACCCAACTCGACCCCGTCCCCAACCAACCCACCTATCTCTACGCTGGCGGCGACCCCATCAACAACATCGATCCGACAGGCCGAATCATCGACGACATTTTTGATTGGGCCGGTGACCGAGTCGACGATTTGATTGACAGGTGGACTTCACCGGAGCAACTAGCTGCCATTTCCCAAACCTCGGGAGAACCATGGCCGGGGACGCGAATCCCTCAAGTCCAGACGATGGCGACGCAGACTGGGCGACCCCATTTGTCCGGAAACTGATCAAAGCAGAAGTTCTCGTTTGGACTGCAATCGTCCTAGTCTTGATCGTGCTCGTCGGGCTGTCAGCACTAGGGTGACTGCTCGTCCCAGCGCGTCAATAGGAAAGTGTTGCGGTGCCAGTGCCGTGGCCCGATTGCTCAGTCCAGCCGTTAGGTAGTTGGGGTAGGAAGTCTGGGCTTCGGCCAAACGTGCTGAGGTGGGGTCGTCGTGGGCGGGGTCTGCTGCAAGTTCCTCGCAGGGCAACTCAGAGGCTGTCGCGCTTCTTTGCCCAGCGCGGGTCAGGGGGGATCGAGTCCCGTCGGGTGGTGGGGTTCGAGCGTGATGCTCGATGTGGTCAGCCCGTGATGGCCGGGTGATCGGTGCCAGTGTCGCGCGGGTGGTCGAGCAGGGCCATGGAGCTTCCGGAGAGGTAGCGGCGGGCGATGGACCATTCGGGTCTGCTGCAGGTTCGTTCAGGTGGCGTGTGCCCTGTTGCTCGGACTCGAGTCGTGGGAGTTGGGCGGCGTGGGTTGGTGCCGGCCTTCGTACGGCGAATACGCGAACGACACGACATGGCCTCCTCGACGAGACCGCCACTCTCACAAGCCGAGTCCGAGAGAAGGAGGATCTGTCACCTCCAATGGCGCTGACAACCGGGGCGTGCGCAGCGACGGTGAGCGGTGGCGGTACCGCATCTCGGGGGCGCGCCAGAGATGGCCAGTCCGGCGGCGAACACGGCGCCTCAGCCCAGTTGGGAACGTCCCCGTTCCACGATGCCCCGACGGCGCGCCTCGACCGACTCGGGGGTGATGCGTGGCGCCCATCCGGCGCTCATCTCGGCCTCGATCTCCCAGCCGTCGGCGACGGTCGTGGCCGCGGTGGCCTCGTAGCTGCGCAACATCTGGGCGACGCCGTCGCGGTCGTTGCCGGCGATGTCAGACCCGAGGGCCCGGGCCCGGTCGAGCAGCGCATCGTGGGCGACCACCTCGTTGACAAGCCCCCACGCCAGGGCGGTGGGCGCGTCGACGTAGTTGCCGGTGAAGCTCATCTGGCGGGCTCGCCGCACCCCGATGGCCCGGGGCAACAGCACCGTCAGGCCCCACCCGGGCATGACACCGACCCGGGCGTGGGTGTCGGCGAAGCGGGCACGCTCGGAGGCGACGAGGAAGTCACAGGCCAGGGCGTACTCGAGCCCGCCGGTGACCGCCGGTCCGTTCACCGCGCCGATCAGCGGCGTGGTGCGGGGAGGGAACGGACCCCGGTGGCCGCCCCGACCCGATCCGTCGGCGTTCGACGATCCGAGGTTGGCCCCTGTGGAGCCCAGCTCCTTGAGGTCAAGGCCGGCGCAGAAGGCCGGATCGGTGCCGGTGAGGACCATGGCTGCCACGTCGTCGTCGGCGTCGAGCTCGGCCAACACCCGGGGCACCCGCCGCAGCACCTCGCTCGACAGGGCGTTGCGGGCGTCGGGTCGGTTCAGGGTGATGACGGCGACGCCGTCGGCGATGTCGACGAGGACGGGGTCGGACACGGTGTCGGCGCTCACGCCGCCAGAGCCTACGGTGCGCCCCGTGTCCGCCGCCGGCCTCGCCGCCGCCGGCCTCGCCGCCGCCGGCCTCGCCGCCGCCGGCCTCGCCGCCGCCGGCCCGGCTGCTGCCGGTCGCCGGTGAGCCGCCCGGATCGCGCTGCGTTGTTGACGCCGGGCGCAGGATCCGGTGCGGACCACCCGGGTCTGGTGGCGGTCGCCGACGCCCTGCGGTCAGCGTCGGTGCCGGTACGACGCATGGACTTCCCGTACCGCCTCGCCGGTCGGCGGATGCCCGACCCGGCCCCCCGGCTCGTCGAGGCCGTCCGGGCAGGTGCGGCCGAGCTCGCCGCCGCCGCCGGGCTGGCGCCCGGGCGTCTCGTGCTGGGTGGCCGGTCGATGGGCGGGCGGATGTGCTCGATGGCGGTCGCCGACGGACTGCCCGCCCTCGGCGTCGTCCTGCTGGCCTACCCGCTGCACCCGCCCAAGCGGCCCGACCGGCTGCGCATCGAGCACCTCCCGCAGCTCGACTGCCCGGTGCTGGCGATCAGCGGCACCCGTGACCCCTTCGCCACGCCCGACGAGCTGTCGACCCACCTTGCGACGATCGGCGGTGAACTGACCCACCACCTCATCGACGGCGCCCGCCACGAGCTCGCCGGCGTCGCCGACGAGGCGGCCGAAGTAGTGGCCGACTGGGTCGTCGCCCTGGCCCCGAACAGGCCCCCCGGCTCCGACACCCCCACCGACCGAGGTACCCTCAGGAAGTAGGTCAGACGTACCCCGTGAAGGTAGAATGCGGCATGGAGATCTCGCCGTTCCCCTACCAGGGCCCCCTCCGGCCCGACCAGGTGCACGGCCGGGACGATCTCGTCGACGACCTGGTCGAGCGGGCCACCGCCCGCCGGGTGACCGCCGTCCTCGGGCCGCGACGCTACGGCAAGACCTCCCTGCTCGGCCGGGTGGGCGCCGAGCTCGAGGCCGGGGGGGCGGCGGTCATCTGGGTCGACCTCTACGAGGTCGCCTCGGTGGTAGACGTGGCGGTCCGCCTCGACGACGCCCTCGCCGCCGTGCGCGGCCCCCTGGCCGCAACGGCCGGGCGCATCGCCGCCGGACTCGAGGTCGACCTCGGGGTGTTGAAGGTGAGCTTGGCCCGACGGGACCGCCCCGATCCCGAGGCGGTGCTGCACGCCCGTCTCGACGTCATGGTCCGCGCGGCGCTGTCACACCCCACGATCATCGTGTTGGACGAGTTCTCCTCCATCACTCGGGTCCAGCGCTTCCCCGGGCTCCTGCGCACCAAGCTCCAGCACCACTACCAACAGATCGGGCTGTTGTTCGCGGGCTCTGAGCCCTCGACCATGCGCACCCTGTTCACCTCACGGGCAGAGCCCTTCTACGGCCAGGCCGACCTGGTGGCGGTCCAACCCCTCGGGGCCGCTGCCACCCACCAGATCGTCGTCGGTGGGTTCGACGCCACCGAGCGAGATGCAGCTGGTCTCGCCGCCCGCATCCACCACGTCGCCGGCGGGCACCCCCAGCGGACGATGCAACTGGCCGACGCTGCGTGGCGGGCCACCCCCCCCGGGGCGGCGGCCGATGCCGACACGTGGGCTCGGGCCCTCGACGACGTCCGCGGCGCCTCGGCGTCGGGGCTCGAGCGCATCTACTCGGGGCTCGCCAACCGCGAGAAGGACGTGCTGCGCATCCTCGCTTCGGGCGGCAGCATCTTCGGCACGGCCGCCCAGCTGCTGTCGCTGTCCCACGGCGCCGCCCAGACCGCTCGAGCCTCCCTCGTGGCCTCCGGGGACCTGGCCGCCGGCGACGACGGGTTCTTGGTGGTCGACCCGCTGTTCGCCGATTGGATCCGACGCCGCTTCCCCATCTGAGCGGCGCACCGGCGGGTCGCTGGCGCAAGACGGCCGGTGGCCGGGCCCGTCGCGCACCTCGACGCTCCCTGACTTGTGATGCGTCCAGATCGCAGGTAGCAACACCACGACTCCCAGGAGGCCTCATGCGGTTGCCCGCCCTGCTCACCGCCCTTGCGCTCGTCGCCGGTCTGGCGGCGTGCGCCGACGACGACACCACCGACGCCGGCGACGTGGTCACCGAGGCCGACGCGGAGGGCGCCGAGGACACCACCGCAGGGAACGACCCGTCGACCGGCACGGGGTCGACGGGCACGGGGTCGACGGGCACGGGGTCGACGGGCACGGGGTCAACGGGCACGGGGTCAACGGGCACCGAGGCGACCGCCGCCCCGGCCGGCGAGCTCGTCATGTCGATCGGCGCCGACGAGACGAGCCTCAACCCCTACACCTACGTGACCGGCTACCCCGGCTGGAACCTCATGACCCTGATGCACGACACGCTGCTCGTGCTCGACGAGTCGAACGAGCCCCAGCCGCTGCTGGCCACCGACGTCGAGGTGTCCGACGACGGCACCACCTACACCCTGACCCTGCGCGACGACGTGACGTGGCACGACGGCGAGGCCTTCGACGCCGACGACGTGGCCTTCACGTTCGACTACGTGGCCGCCAACACCCACCCGCGCTGGACCCCGGGCGTGGCCGGCGTCGTGTCGGCCGAGGCCACCGGGCCTGACACCGTCGAGATCACCCTGGACGGCCCCAACCCGGACTTCGAGGTGCGTCCGCTCGCCGACATGCCGATCCTGGCCGAGCACGTGTGGGCTGACGTCGCCGACCCCCAGAACAGCGGGGTCGAGCAGAACGTCGGGACCGGTCCCTACCGCCTGGCCGACGTGGTGACCGGCCAACGCTATGACCTCGAGGCCAACGAGGACTACGCCCCCGGCCGCCCGGTGGCCGAGCGGATCGTGCTGACGATCATCCCCGAACCGGCGACCGCCTTCGCCGCGCTGCAGAGCGGCGACCTCGATGTCGTCACCGAGGAAGTCGAACCGCAGCTGATCGACACCTTCGAGGCCGACGACGACCTCACCGTGGCCACCGGACCGGGGTTCACCACCTCGCTGCTGAACATCTCCAACACCGAGGCGCCCCTCGATCGCGTCGAGCTGCGCCAGGCCATCAGCCTGGCGATCGACCCCCAGCAGCTGATCGACGTCGTCCTGCTCGGCGCCGGCACCCCACCCAACCCGGCGTTCTTGCACCCCGACGGCCCCCTGACCGCCGCCACGCTCGACCACGAGCACGACCCCGCCGCCGCCGCCACGCTGCTCGACGGCATCGGCGCCGAGGTCGGCGACGACGGGGTGCGCGTCCTCGACGGCGAGCCCCTGCGCTTCGAGCTGCTCAGCTACGCCGATGACCCGCTGCGGGTGCGCACCGCTGAGCTCGTCGCCGAGCAGCTCGCAGAGGTGGGCATCGAGGTGGTGGTCTCCACGCTGGAGGCGGCCACGGTGGACTCACTCGTGTGGCCCGAGTTCGACGTGGCCAACGGCCAGGACTACGAGCTGGCCATGTGGCGCTGGACCGCTCCGGTGCAGCTCGATGCGTCGCGCTTCGCCTCGCTGTTCCACTCCGACCCCGAGATCGGTGCGTTCAACGTCGTCGGGTTCGCTGACCCCGAGGTCGACGCCGCGCTGGAGGCGGTGCTGACTGCCGGAGATGTCGACGAGCGAGCCGACCTGCTCGACGACGCCCAGGCGCTCATCGCCGAGCAGGTGCCGCTGGTGCCGCTGTACTACGCCGACGGTGCCTACGCCTACCGTCCCGATGCCTACGACGGCTGGACCTTCCAGGACGGCCAGGGCATCCTGCACAAGCGCTCGCTCGTCCAGCTCGGCGGCTGAGCCGTGCGGGCCGCCGTCGTCCGGGGGGCCACCACGCTCGGCGTCCTCGTCGTGGCGGTGGTGCTGAACTTCGCCGTCCCCCGCTTGATGCCGGGCTCACCGATCCAGGCCATCGCCGGCGAGGGCGACGTCGGGACCCTCACCGACCGCCAGCGCGACGAGTTGCTCGAGCGCTACGACCTCGACGAGCCCCTCGTCGCCCAGCTCGCCTCAGACGTCGGGGGCTTGGTCACCGGCGACCTCGGCACCTCCCTCGGCGACGGGCGACCGGTGAGCACCCACCTCGGTGAGGCGTTCGGCTGGACGCTGCTGCTCGTCGGCTCGTCGCTCGTGGTGACCACCGTCGTCGGGGTGGGACTGGCCGCGGTGGTCACCACGAGTGGCCGCCCGCGACGTGACACCGGCGGCCTGAGCACCTCGCTCGTCCTCGACGCCCTGCCCCCGTTCTGGGTGGGGATGCTGCTGATCCTCGTGTTCGGCGTCACCCTCGGGTGGGCGCCGACCTTCGGGGCGACCTCGCCGATCGACGGGGGCGGCGTGGCCGACGTGGCCCGCCACCTCGCGCTTCCGCTGGCCACGCTCGTCATCGCCGGTGTCGGCCAGACCTACCTGGTGACCCGGTCGTCGCTGCTGATCGTCATGGGCGCCACCCACCTCGACCACGCCCGGGCCCGGGGCATCCCGAGCGGGCGCCTGCGGTACCGCCACACCCTGCGCGCCGCCGCCCTGCCGGTGCACACCCTGGTGCTGCTCGAGGTCGGCTGGCTGGTCAGCGGGGCCGTGGTGGTCGAGACCGTGTTTGCCTACCCGGGCCTCGGCCGCCTGACCTTCGATGCGGTCCAGGCCCGGGACTACCCGCTGCTCCAGGGTGCCTTCGTGCTGTTGACCGTCACCGTCGTCGTCGCCAACCTCGTCGCCGACCTGACCTACCCCTTCGTCGACCCCCGGGTGCGGGCCGGGGGAGCGGCAACGTGAGCCCCGCCGTGAGCCCTCCGCTGAGCCCCGCCGCCACCGCGACCTTCACCGGCCCGGGCGCCGGCGCAGCCTCCACCGGCCCGGGCGGCCGACGGGGCCGCCGCCGATGACCGGCGTGATCGACCCCGACGCCGTGGTCGACGCGACCCGCCCGCCCGCCACGGTCGTGCGGTCGGGGCGCACCGCCTCGCGGCCGGTGGCGGGGATCATCGGCTGCGTGCTGACCGGCGCCATGGTCGCCGTCGCGCTGGCCGGCCCCTGGCTGGCGCCGTACGCCGCGTCGGATCGCCCGACGGCCCCCTTCGCCACACCGTCCGGGTCACACCCCCTCGGCGGCGATGACCTCGGCCACGACCTCTGGTCGCTGCTGATCCTGGGCGCCCGGGCCTCCCTCGTCGTCGGGTTGGCCACCGCCACGCTGGCCCTGGTGGTCGGGACGCTCGCCGGAGCCGCAGCCGGCGCCCTCGGCGGGTGGGTCGACGTGGTGGCGATGCGCACCGTCGACGTGGTGCTCACCCTGCCGTTCCTCCCGCTGCTCATCGTGGCCGCCACCTTCGCCGGTCGCAGCCTCGGCACCCAGATCGTCCTCATCGCTGCCCTGACCTGGGCGCGACCGGCCCGCCTGATCCGCTCGGCGGTGCTGGAGGCCCGCACCCGTGGCCACGTGGAGGTGGCCGAGGGGATGGGGGCCAGTCGGTGGCGCCTGCTGTGGCGGCACCTGTCGGTCGGCACCGCCCCGCTCATCGTGCCGCTGTTCGTGCGCGCCGCCATGGGGGCGATCCTGTTGGAGGCGTCGCTGGCGTTCCTCGGCCTCGGCGACCCGTCCCGGGCCAGCTGGGGCACCACGCTGTACTGGGCCAACGTGCGCAGCGCCTTCCTCACCGACGCGTGGAGGTGGTGGGTGCTGCCCCCCGGGGCGGCGATCGCCCTGCTCGTCGTCGCGCTCGGACTGGTCGGCGTGGCCGCCGAGCAGCGCCTCGACCCGGCCCGGGCTGCCCGGCAGGCCAGCTGATGGGCTGGCCCCGGCGGACCCGCCGGAGTCGGTGCCCCCGCCAGAGTCGGTGCCCCCGCCAGTTCGTGAGCGTGCGCCAGAGTCGGGGACCGGACACGGCGTCGTGAGGGTCGTCGTGCGTGACCTCTCGGTTGACTACCACCCGCCGTCGGGCACGGTGCAGGCCGTGCGAGGCCTCGACCTCGCCATCGGTGCGGGCACCCGCGTCGGGCTGGTCGGCGAGTCGGGGTGCGGCAAGAGCACCGTCGTGGCCGCCCTGCTCGGCCTGTTGCCCGCCGACGCCACCGCCCGGGGCTCCATCACCCTCGACGGCGACGAGCTGCTCGACGCCGACGAGGCCCGCTGGGCCACGGTGAGGGGGCGGCGCATCGGAGTGATCCCCCAGGGGGCCATGGCAGGGCTGCACCCTTCCTACCGGGCCTGTGACCAGGTGGCCGAGATGGTGTCGGTGCACCGGGGGGCGCGGCCCGCAGCTGCGATCGCCGAGGCGGTCGAGCTGCTCGCCGAGGTCGGGCTCGACGAGGGCGCGGCCCAGGCCCACCCCCACGAGCTCTCCGGGGGGATGCGCCAGCGCGTCGCGCTCGCCGCGACCCTGGCCGCCCGGCCCGAGGTGATCGTCGCTGATGAGCCCACCGTCGGCCTGGACGCCCTCACCAGCGCCCGCTTCCTCGAGCTGCTCACCAGCCGCCAGGAGCGCGACGGCTTCGGCCTGCTCTTCGTCTCCCACGATCTCGATGCCGTCGGTCGGGCCTGTGACCAGCTGGCCATCTGCTACGCCGGTCAGATCGTCGAGGCCGGGCCGACCGCCGAGGTGGTGGCTCGACCCGCCCATCCCTACGCCGGCGGCCTGCTGGCTGCGGCGCCGACGCTCGGCGGGCGTGGTTGGTCGGCCATCCCCGGCACGGTGCCCGATCCTCGCGACCCTCCCGTCGGATGCGCCTTCGCACCGCGCTGTCCCCACGCCGCTGCGGATTGCGGGGTCGACCCGGCGCTACGTCCCCTCGACCGCCGCGACCCAGTCGACGCAGACGGTGCCGGCGGCGACGGGCGCCAGGGGCGGTGGGTGGCGTGTCACCGGGTCGACGAAGAGGGGCGGGCGCCGGTCACGACGTTTGGCGCCGTACGGCGCGGAGCGTCGGCGGCGCCGGGGGAGCTCGTCGTGGCGGCGTCGGGGGTGACGGTCACCTATGGCGCAGATCGCAGCTGGCGTCGGCGACGCCGGGTGATGGCGCTCGACGACGTCGAGCTCACGGTGGCCGCCGGCGAGGTCGTCGGTCTGGTCGGGGCGAGCGGGTCGGGCAAGTCGACGCTGGCCCGAACCCTGCTCGGCCTGCGCCGCCCCGATGCCGGCCGGGTGATGGTGGGCGGCCAGGACATGGCCCAGCTCTCCGGACGGGCCCTGCGTCGGGCCCGCCAGCGCCTCGCCCTGGTCCACCAGGATCCGTACGCGTCGCTGCACCCGGCGGTGCCCGTCGTCGATCTGGTGGCCGAACCGCTGGCGGTGGCCGGGGTTCGACGTGGTGAGCGCCGCCGTCGCGCCGGCGACGCGCTCGCCTCGGTCAGTCTCGAGCCGACCCCGGACCTGTTGGCGCGCCGGGCGTCGGGCCTGTCGGGCGGGCAACGTCAACGAGTCGCCCTCGCCCGTGCCGTGGTGGCTCGGCCGGTGCTGCTGGTGCTCGACGAGCCGATGTCGATGCTCGACACCTCGTTGCGGGCCGGGATCGCTCAGGCGTTGCTCGACGCCCGTGACGACCAGGCCACCGCCGTCGTGCTCATCACCCACGACCTCGCCGAGGCCGCAGCCATCTGCGATCGTCTGGTCGTCATGGATCACGGGCGCGTCGTCGAGGACGGACCGACCGGGCGCATCGTCGCCGACCCCAGTGCCACGGCCACCCGCCAGCTCTTCGGCCTGGCCGCCGGCGGGCTCACAGCACCATCCGCCGTGGCCGCCGGTGAGGGCGCAGCGCTCGCTGCTGAGGCCCGCCGTGGGGGCGACGCCGGTGGCTGACCCAGGTCTTGCGGAGCGGCCGGCCTTCACCCACGGGCTGGCGGTGCTGTGGCGCCTCGTGGCCCCCGCCCGCCGGCGCGTGGCGGGGGCGACCGCGCTGGCCCTGGTGTCCACCGCCCTCGAGCTCGTTCCCTACGTCGTGCTCTTCCTCGCCGTGCGCGAGGTGCTCGCCGACGAGCCGTCCGCGGCCACCCTCGGTGTGCTGGCCGTCGTGGTCGCCGTCGCCTCGATGGCGCGCTTTTGGACCTGGGGTCAGGCGATGCTGATCTCCCACGTCGCTGGGTTCCGGGTCATGCACGACCTTCGGGTCGACGTGGCCCGGCGCATCGCCACCTTCCCCCTCGGGTGGTTCGACCGCCGCCACAGCGGCCAGGTGCAGCGGTTGGTGGTCGAAGACGTCCAGCGGCTCGAGGTGCTGCTCGCCCACGCCGTGCCCGAGCTCGTCTCTGCCGCCGCCTTCTGGGTGCTGGGCGCCGGCTGGCTGGTGGCGGTCGACTGGCGCCTCGGGCTGGCGGCGGTGGCCGTCGGCCCGGTCGCGCTGGTGGTCATGTGGCACGGGATGCGCGACGCCAGCGACTACGTCCGGCGCATCACCGACGCCGGGGACCGCCTGCACTCCGACGGCAGCGAGGTGCTGGACCGCCTCGACGTCGTCCGCCTCTTCGACACCGGTGGGGCCATCACCGCCCCGCTGCGCCGGGCGATCCGCGACGCCGCTGACGCCGACGCCGAGTGGTCGATGCGCTACGCCGCTCACGGCACCGCCTTCCGGGTGCTGCTCACCTCGGATCTCGTCATCGTCGTGCCGCTCGGGCTGTGGCTCATCGACCGGGGCGACCTCGGCGCCCAGACCCTGCTGCTCGTGGCCCTGCTGGCCGCCGGGGTCCACCAACCGCTCGAGCGCGCGTACCGCCTGTGCTTCCGCCTGGCGTGGATCAGCTACGCCGGCGCGGTCGTCGACACGGTCCTGTCGACCCCGCCGATCCCCGAGCCCGAGCACCCGGTCCGGCCCGAGGGCGGGCGGGTCGAGCTCGACGGGGTCACGTTCTCCCACGGCGACGAGCCGACCCTGCGCGACGTGTCGTTCGCGGCAGAGGCGGGCCAGGTCACCGCGCTCGTCGGCCCGTCGGGGGCGGGGAAGTCCACCGCCGCCCGCCTCATCGCCCGCTTCTGGGACGTCGACGGGGGCGCCGTGCGCATCGGTGGTGCCGACGTCCGCCACGTCACCGTCGATGACCTGATGGCCCACGTGTCGATGGTGTTCCAGGACACGTTCCTGTTCGCCGAGTCGGTGGCGGACAACCTGCGCCTCGCCCGTCCTGGCGCCACCGACGACGAGCTGGTGCAGGCGGCCCGGGCGGCGCGCATCCACGACGTGATCGCCGCCTTGCCCGACGGCTACGACACCGTGCTCCACGAAGGCGGCGGCGGGCTGAGCGGAGGGGAGCGCCAGCGCGTGGCGATCGCTCGGGCCCTGCTGCGCGATGCCCCGGTGCTGGTCCTGGACGAGGCCACCGCCTTCGCCGACCCCGACCACGAGCTGGAGATCCAAGCGGCCATCGGGGCGCTCACCCGTTCCCGCACCCTGGTCGTGGTCGCCCATCGCCTGCGCACCGTGATTAACGCCGACCGGATCGTCGTGCTCGACGAGGGGCGTGTCGTCGAGCAGGGCACGCACGCCGAGCTGGTCGACGCCGGCGGCTACTACGCCCGGCTCTGGGCCGACACGATCGCCGCCGAGGGCGTCGAGCTGGGGGAGGCGGTGCGCCGGGGCCGCCCCCGAGCTGACCGAGCTGACCGAACCGGCCGAGCTGTCCGAGCTGACCGAGCCGCCGACACCGCAGGCGCGACGGACCCCGCAGCCGCGGCCGCCGGCGCCACGGGAGCGACGGGCACCGCGGGAGCTGGGTCGTGATCGGGGCCCTGTTCCGACTGTGGCGCCTGTGCGAACCCGAACGCCCCCGTCTGGTGGCCGGGTTCGCCGTGGCGGCGGTGGCGTCGCTGCTGGGGGCGGTGCCGGTGGTGCTGCTCGCCGTGGTGGTCGACCGACTCGTCGCCGAGCGGGTCGACGACGGGCTCGTCGTCGGCGTGGCGCTCATCGCCGTGGCGTCGATGGTCGCCCGGTTCCTGCTGGCCTGGCGGGCCCACGCCTTGTTGTGGGTGCTCGCCTACCGTGTGGCCGAGCGACTGCGCAACGAGCTGTGTGATCGGGTGCTCGCCGAACCGCCAGCCCGGTCCGCCGGCCCCAGCCGGGCCGAGACGCTCACGGTGCTCACCGCCGACGCCGGCAAGATCGCCGGCTTCTTGGCCTGGGAGCTGCCGACGCTCGTCGGCGCCCTCCTCGGGCCCCTGGTCGTGCTGGTGGCGATGGCTTGGTTCGACCCGGTGTTGGCGCTGCTGGCGGCCGTCATGCTGGCGTTCGCCGTGCCCACCATCCGCTTCGCCCTGGGCCGCATCGAGGAGGTGATGGACCGGCGCCGTCGGGCCGAGGCGGCCAGCACCGCCGGGCTGCTCGAGTACGTGCGCGGCATCGAGGTCATCCGCGCCCTCGGACGTGGCGGCCAGCGCCAGCGCGTCCTCGCCGACGCCCTGGCCGAGGTGCGAGACGCCGACGTCGACAGCGTCGTGCGCATCACACCGGCGTACTCGGCGTTCAACGCCCTCATCGACGCCGGGTTCGCCGTGGTCGTGGCCGTGGTGGCCTGGCGGGTCGCCCAGGGGGCGCCCGACGGAGACGGCGGCGTCGCCGCCCTCGCTGCTCCACTGGTGCTGGCCACCGCCCTGTACCGGCCCATGATCGACGTCGGCCACCGGGCGCTGCACCTGCCCGAGCTGGCGACCGCCACCCGCCACCTCGTCGAGCGCTTCGCCGAGCCCCTCCCGCCGCCCCGTCTCGCTGTGGCGCTGCCCGAGCGCATCGGCGTGCAGCTCGACCGGGTGTCGTGCCGCTACCCGGGCCGCGACCACCTCGTGCTCGAGGACCTCAGCCTCGAGGTCCGCCCGGGCACCATGACCGCCCTGGTCGGTCCGTCGGGGGCGGGCAAGTCGACGGTCCTGCGCCTCGTCGCCGGCCTGCTCGACGCCGAGGAGGGCTCGGTGCGCCTCGGCGGCGTCGACCTCGCCGACATGGCGCCCGCCCAATCGGCCTCGCTGGTCACCGCGGTGTTCCAAGACGTGGGCGTTCTACGGGGCACCGTCGGCGAGGCGATCGGTACTGCGGATGCGTCCGCCGGCCCCGTCGAGATCGCCGCCGCGGCGCGGGCGGCGCGCATCCACGACCGCATCGTCGCCCTCCCCGCCGGCTACGACACCCCCCTCGGCGAGGCGGGACGAGGGCTGTCAGGCGGTGAGCGCCAGCGGGTGGCCATCGCCCGGGCGCTGTTGAAGGACGCGCCGATCGTGCTCCTCGACGAGGCCTCCTCCGCGCTCGACCCCATCAACGAGCGCCTGGTGCGCGAGGCCCTGGCCGAGCTGGTCGCCGAGCGGGCCGTGCTCGTCGTGGCGCACCGCCTCGAGACGATCCGCAGCGCCGACCACATCGTGGTCCTCGTGGACGGGCGCATCGCCGAGGCCGGTGTCCACGACGAGCTCGTCGACGCCGGGGGGGTCTACGCCCGGTCGTGGCGGGCTCGCCAGCGGGCCGCCGAGTGGCGCCTGGTCGGTTGAGGCGAGATCACCGCTCATCGGCCGGGCCGGGTAGCGGCCCGACGCCGCCGGCGGGTTCGATCAGACCGGGGGCGGTGGTGTCGCGGTCCTCGGGGTTGAGGTCCTCCAGCTCGGCGTGGGCGGTCTCGGGGTAGCGCCAGATGACGATCGCACCGGCCAGCACCGGGGCCACCGCCAGCACCGCCACGGCCGGACCGACTCCTCCGAGCGGGGCGGTGAGCACGCCGGCCAGCAGCAGGCCGGTCACCGAACCCAACAGGGTGACCACGGTGATCACGCCGTTGGCCGCGCCGCGCAGGCGGGTGGGGAACATCTCGGGCTCGTAGACCTTGAACGCCGGGATCGCCGCCGCGCCGAGGATCGTCCCCGCCAGCGCCCACGCCCACAGCGCCCACCCCTCGGAGAGGAAGAACGCCGCGGTGGCCACCGCTGAGGTGGCCAGGAAGAACGCGGCCACGCCCCTGCGGCCGCGGCGGTCGGCGAGCTGGCCGCCAAGGACGATGCCGAGGCCCCCGGGGGCGGAGGTGATGAGGATGAACGCCGAGATCGACGTCGCCGAGAAGCCGCGCTCCTCGTCGAGGAAGCGGTTGCGGAACTGGGCGGCCGGAGCGACCAGCGTGTTAAGCAGGTACCCGGTCGCCGCCAGCAGGGCGAGCCGTCCGGCGTAGCGGCGCAGTGACGGTGCCGGGCCGGCGTCGTGCTCGTGGGCTCGGTACCGCCGGCTCTCGGGCAGGTGCACGGCGATGCCTCGCACGAGCGGCAACGCCAGCAGGGGCAGGACGTACACGAGGCGCCAGCCCGTCTCGCCGAGGTCGGCGAGCGGGAGGGCGGTGACGCACAACCCGGCGCCGAGCGACGAGGCCATGGCCAACAGGCTGAGGGCGTAGGCCCTCGACCCCGCCGGCATCTCCTCGGCGGCCACGATCGGCACGACGATGAACAGGGCGGTGGCGAAGGCCCGTCCGACCAGCTGCGTCGCGGTCAGCGTCACCAGGTCCGGTGCGAGCGCACCGGTGGCCGAGGCGACGATGCCGAACCCGGCGCTCACCACGATCGCCGCCCGCCGCCCCTTGCGGTCGGCAAGGGCGACGACCCCCAAGGCGATGAGGACCCCGGCGCGCACCACCGCCAGCGACGCTCCCTGGGCCGCCTCGTCGGCCCCGAGCTCGTCGGCGGCGAAGGTCATCGTCTGGCCGATGAGGGTCGAGAGGTACCCGGCCACCACCGAGGCGGCGGCCAGCACCGACAGGGAACGGGCTGCGACCGGATCGAGACGCTCGGGCGGCGCCCACCAGGGTTGGCGTCGCAGCGGCCGGGGCCGGCGCATGTGGCGCCGTACCGGCCACCAGAGCAGGGGCCCCCAGTACCGGACGTCGAGTCGCCACTCGGTGCGCTCGGTGACCTCGACGAGCCCGTCGGGACGCTCGACCCGCTCGACCCGGCGCTCGTAGCGGGCGAAGGGTCCGGCGGCGGCACCGAAGGTGGCCACACCCGAGGTCGTGGGGCGATCGGAGCCCGGGGAGGCTCGCAGGCTGGCCGAGGAGGCCGAGGAGGCCGAGGAGGCCGAGGTGGCCGAGGTGGCAGAGGTGGCCGAGCTGGCTGAGGTGGCCGAGGACGACGGGCCGGCCGGGGTGTCGAGGCGGCGTTCGAGGACGAGGTGGTCGCGCTCGACGGTCAGCCCGTCGGCCTCGACGGGCGTGACCGTCGAGCGGACGACGAGGCGGCTCACGGTCCGGGCAGGTGCGGGGCCCGGCGACCCGGCTGCGCGAGGCTGGCCAGGTGAGCTCGATCGTCGTGCGCCCGGCGTCGCCCCTCGAGGGCGAGCTGCCCATCGTGGGCGCCAAGAACTCGGCGCTGAAGCTGATGGCCGCAGCCTTGCTCGCCCCGGGCAGCCACCGCCTGCGCTCGGTGCCGGCCATCACCGACGTCACGATCATGTGCCGCCTGCTCGAGGCGATGGGGGCGCGCTGCCGTCTCGCGGGCGGACAGCTCGACATCGACGTGCCGGCGACCGAGGACCTGTCCCCCGAGGCGCCCTATGAGCTGGTCGAGGCCATGCGGGCATCGATCGTGGTGCTCGGGCCGTTGCTCGCCCGGACGGGGCGGGCCCGGGTGGCGGTGCCGGGCGGGGACGACTTCGGTCACCGGCCGATCGACCTGCACCTCGCCGGGCTGAGAGCCCTCGGTGCCGAGTTCGACCACGCACACGGCTACATCGAAGCACGAGCCGATCCGCTGACCGGGGCACGGGTCGTCCTGGAGTACCCGTCGGTGGGGGCCACCGAGAACCTCCTGATGGCGGCGGTGCGGGCCAAGGGCACCACCGTCATCGAGAACGCCGCCCGCGAGCCCGAGCTGGTCGACCTGGCCACCTTCTGCAACCGCATGGGCGCCCGCATCACCGGGGTGGGGACCTCGACCATGGTGATCGAGGGCGTCGACGAGCTGCGCCCCGTCGACCACGAGGTCGTGCCCGACCGCGTGCAGGCCGCCACCTACCTGGCGGCGCTGGCGATCGCCGGGGGCGAGCTCACCCTGCTCGGAGCTCGCCACGACCACATGGACATGCTGATCGACAAGCTCACCAAGATGGGCATGCGGGTGTCCAACGACTCGAACGGGCTGTGGGCCCACTCGCCTCGTCGCCTGCGCTCGGTCGACGTGGCCACCCTGCCGTACCCGGGTGTGGCCACCGACTACAAGCCGTTCCTCGTGGCGGCCCTGGCGGTGTGCGACGGGGCGGCGATCGTCACCGAGAACGTGTTCCAGGACGGGCGGTGGCGCTACGTCGGCGAGCTGGTACGGATGGGTGCTGACATCCGCGTCGACGGCCACCACGCCGTGGTGCGCGGCGTCGAGCGCCTCTCGGGGGCGCCGGTGCGCGCCCATGACATCCGGGCCGGGGCGGCCGTCGTCTGCGCGGCGCTCGCCGCCGACGGCGAGACCGTCATCGCCGACGCCCATCACATCGACCGCGGCTACGAGGACCTCGCCGGGGCCCTCGCCTCGGTCGGGGCCGACGTCACCCGACTCGACGCCTGAGGTGCCCTGCGCCCGGCGCGGGGCACCCGCAGCGGGCGGTCGAGCGCAGGTGGGGACGGCGATCAGACGCCGGGGGGCCGGGGACGGGCCGTGCGGTGGGCGACCACGGTCCACATCGCTTGGTCGACGAGCGCGCCGGCGGCAACGTGGCCGGGTCGGTGGCGCTGGGTGTGGTGGGTGACGGTGGCGTCGGCGAACCCGACGCGATCCAGGGCGTGGACCACCGCCCCGCTCGTCATCGCCCACCAGATCACCCACGTCTCGGTGTCGTTGCCTGGCCCGAGGGGGTTGAAGGCCCACACGTTGGCGTCCGGGTCGGTGTCGGGCAGGTGCAGGGCCTCGGTGACGACGATCGTGTCATCGACCCGTGCGGCGACCTCGGCCAGGGCATCGATCGGTCGCCGCAGGTGCATGAGCACCGCGGTGACGACGCCGGTGTCGAAGCGTCCGAGATCTGACGGCAGGCCGTAGACGTCGCCGTAGACCGTGGCCGCCGTGGAGTCGAGCCGACGCCGCACGTACCACCAGGCGTTCTGGAAGCCGGCCATCATGTGCATGTGGTCGCGGCGGATGCGGCGGTCGTCGGTGAGGGTCGGCGAGGGCATCAGGTCGACGCCCACGTCGTAGCCGGCGTCGACCCCGACGACCTCGCCACCCTGATCCTGCATCCAGAAGGTGAGGCCCCCGCTGGCCGGGCCGATCTCGAGCACGCGTCGGCCGCTGACATCGTGTCCGCCGAGGTAGTCGGCCTCTCGACCGCGGAGGTCCCACACGCCGGGGTGGTGCTCGCCGTCGGGCAGATCGACGGCGTGGTAGAAGTCGCAGTCCGCCGGGACGAGGTGGGCCCGCTCGGCGGCGAGCGCGGCCTGGAAGCCGGGGTCGAGCTGACCCAGGTAGCCGTGCGGTGCGACGTCGGGCCACGGCATCCACCGGTCGCCGGCGCGCGACGGTGGCGGTGACGTCACCGGGGGATGCGGGACGGACCCCGACGCTGGGGGCGATGCGGTCTCACCGTGTCCCGAGCGGGTGCCCGGGCGGCCTCGGGCGACACGTCGGAGTCCGCCCACGAGCCCACGGCCCCGGCGCACCGATGTGTGAAGCCCCCCGAGGCGAGCGCCCACGGGCCTCACCCGCGGTGCTCCATCTGGGCCTCGCCGTCTGTGGCGGCGTCGGGGTGGGCCCCGGGACGGGCGGGGCGGCCCGGGACCGGCTGCTCGGCCAGCGAACGGCGGTGGGCGACGAGCAGCAACCCCGCCACCAGGGCGAGAGGCACCGCACCGGTGACGATCTCGTGGAGGTGGTTGCCGTGGGCGACCACGACGGCGCCGACGTGGCCCGACGGCGCAGCGCCCACGGCGTCGGCGAGCAGCGACCATCTCAGCAGCACAGGCTCAGTCAACCAGGCCGCCGTCGGGGGCCCACCGTCATCGCCTGCGGCGGGTCCGAGCTCGACCGGTCGGCGCCGGGTAGGTCTCGCCGCCGACGCCGACGTGCGCGACGATCGTCGGTCGTGGCCCTCAGCCGAGACCCCGACGTGCTCCTCCGTGCCGCCCGAGACGGGGACCGCCGGGCCCTCGGACGGGTGCTGTCGGTGGTCGAGCGGGGAGGGTCTGACGCCCGCGCCGTCGGGCGCGCCGCCCACGCCGTCGGCGCGGAGCCCGCCTTCTCGGTGGGCATCACCGGGTCGCCCGGAGCGGGCAAGTCCACGCTGACCAACGCCCTCGTCGGGCTGCGCCGCCAGACGGTGGACCGGGTGGCCGTGCTCGCCGTCGACCCGTCCTCGCCCTTCAGCGGGGGGGCGATCCTCGGTGACCGGGTGCGCATGCAGTCTCACGCCACCGACGAGGGGGTGCTGATCCGTTCGATGGCCACCCGGGGGCACCTCGGGGGGCTGTCGCTCGCCACGCCACAGGTCATCCGCTGCCTCGAGGCGGCGGGGTGGCCCGAGGTGGTGATCGAGACCGTCGGCGTCGGCCAGATCGAGGTCGACATCGCCGGCGCGGCCGACTCCACGGTGGTGGTCGTCAACCCGGGGTGGGGTGACGCCGTCCAGGCGAACAAGGCGGGCCTGTTGGAGATCGCCGACGTGTTCGTCATCAACAAGGCCGACCGTCGAGGCGCCGACGACGCCCAGCGCGACCTCACCCAGATGCTCGAGCTCGGCGCCGCCCGGGACTGGGATCCGCCGATCGTCCAGACGGTGGCCACCGACGGCACCGGCATCGACGCCCTCGGCGACGCGCTCGACCGGCACCGCCACCACCTCGAGCGCACGGGCACCCTGGCGTCCCGGCGTCGGGAGCGTCGCCGGGAGGAGCTGAGGGAGATCGTGCGCGCCCGTCTCGAGCGGCGCATCGTCGACGCCCTCGGCACCGAGGAGGGCCAGGCCATCGAGGCCGAGCTCGAGGACCGCTCGGTCGACCCGTACGACGCGGCGGACCGCCTGCTCGCCCGGGCCGACCTGCCCGCGGCCGAACCGGTCTGAGCTCAGCGCGCCGCGGACCTCTCGATCGTGGCCTTCAGGGTGGCGAGGTTGCGGCGCCAGACCCAGGTGAAGATCGGCCGGGCGACCCGTTGACCGATCCGTCCGCCGAACCACCACGGGAACCTGAGGTCCTCTGACCAACAGAAGCGGGTGCCGCCGCCCTCGGGGGAGAGCGTGAAGCGGCCGAGGCCGGTGACGGCACCGGTGTGGCGCACACCCATGACCTCGCCGTCGACCCACTCGGTGATCTCCAGCCTGTCGACCGTCGCCAGCGGGCCGAACCGTGTCAGCGTGTCGAAGGTCGTACCGACCCCGGCCCGCTGATCGGTGCAGAACGTGATCTGCACGGCGTCGGCCATCCAGTGCACGTGCCGGTCGATGTGGCGCACCTCGTCCCACACGACCCGGGGCGGGGCGTCGATCACGGTCTGGACGACGACGTCGCTCACGACGTCGAGTGTGGGCGCTGGTCCCGCCGGCGACAACGCCCGCCACGGCCCGGTGCCGCCGGCCCGGCGTGGGATCAACCGACGGGTCGGCGGTAGCGCACGACCTGGTGGGCGCCGTCGGGATCGAAGGCGCCGCTGCGCCAGTCGGCGTGTCGGGCCTCCACGACCAGGCCGACCTCGGCGGCGGCGGCGTCGAGCTGGGCGGGGGTGAGGTAGCGGATCGACCACGGCCGCAGGCGCACGCCCGCGGTGGTGAGCTCGACCATCTGACCGTCGACGCGCTGGGCGCGCTCATCTCGTCGACTCACGGTCAACACCACCCGGTCTGCCTCGATCGTGCGGACCGTGACCCCTGAGGTGGCATCGTCAGGCCCCTCGGTGGGCACGAAGGTCTCGAGCACCAGGCGGCCGCCGGGGCGCAGCACGTCGTGCGCCATCGCCAGGCAACGCCGCTGGTCGGTGGCCTCGGTGAGGTTGAAGAACGTGTTGTAGGTGGCCAGCACGACGTCGAAGGGCCCCGGTGGCAGACGCCTGGCCATGTCGCCCAGCTCGACTCGCACGGCGTCAGACCCAGGCTTGGCGCGCAACCGCTCGAGCATCGCCGCCGAGGCGTCGACCCCGACGACGGACAGGCCCCGCTCGGCGAGGGGCAGCGCCACCCGTCCGGTGCCGACCCCGAGCTCGAGCACCGAGCCCCCCGTGGCCAGCTCGGCGACCGTGTCGACGGTGCCACCCACGTCGGTGACCTCGGGGTACCAGTCGTCGTAGACGTCGGCGAAGGCGTCGCCGTAGCTGGACGAGTCGTAGCCCTTCACGACCGAGATGTTCGCACTGTGGCGAGGTCCGGGGGGCGGGGTGCCTGCCTACCCTGGGCCCGGTGCACCCTCGGCCCCGGTCCCGCACCGGGGGCCGCCGCGGCGACGTCGGTCCGGTCGTGCGCGTCGGACTGGCCGTCGTGGCCGTCGTCGTCGGCATCGCCGGGTGCTCGTCGCCTGGTGACCCGGTCGCCGAGGAGCCCCCGCCCACGACCGAAGCGGGTCTGCCCGAGGGACTGCCCGGCCTGATCGTCGTGGCGCACGACGCCGACGAGCTCGCCGTGGCCTCCCCCGACGGCAGCGGCGAGGTGGTGCTGGACGCCACCGCTGACGGCGTGCTGGTGCAGCAGCCCACGTGGTCACCCGACGGGACCGAGGTGGCGTGGTCAGCGGTGGCCCGGGACGGCTCGACGACGGTGCGCATCGCCGCTCCGGGGGATGACGTCACGGTGCTCGACCTGCCCGTGGCCGCCTTCTTCCTCCAGTGGTCCACCGACGGGTCATCGCTGGCCTGGCTCGGTGGGGGCGACCAAGGCACCCGGGGCGGGATCGTCGACCGTGACGGGGCGCTGGGAGAGCTGGCCGCGGGGGCGTCGGTGTTCCTCGACGGCGCGCCGGGCTCTGACGGGTGGGTCGTGCACGTCGACGGATCCGATCTGCGCCGGATCGCGCCCGGGCGTCCCCCCGGTGTCGAGCTGCGGTCCCCCTCGGGTCCCTTCGCCGCCCCCGAGGTGACCGCAGACGGCGACATCGTCATCCTCGTCGTCACCCGCGAGGTCGATGGATCCGCCGAGGTGGTGCCAGCGGTGGCCCGGTGGCGCGACGACACCGGCGCCAGGCGGGCGGCGGCCGAGCCCACGACCGCAGCGAACGTCGCTGACGCCGGCCTGGTGGGTGACCGACCTCGCCACGTGCCCGTCCAACTGTTCGTCCCCCAAGAGCAGCTCGGAGTGGCCGTGCTGGATGCCGAGGGCACCGTCGTCGACGAGATCGCCACCGGGCTGAGCGGCCGACGCGGAGCGTTCGTCGTCGACCCGTCGGCCCACCACGTCGCCGTCTGGGCAGCGACGACCACCGGGCGGGTGCCGCTGGTCGTCGTCGATCTCCTCACCGGGCGACGAGCGCCGGTCGTCGCCGACGGGGTCCGGGGGGCGTGGTGGTCACCCGACGGGTCGGCGCTGGCCGTGTTGACCGACGCCGAGGCCGGACAGATGCGCTGGGTCATCGTCGACGCCGGCGGCACCCGCGGTCTGGCGCCGTTCTCACCGACGCCTGAGGTGCGCTCGGCCTACGTGCCCTTCGCCGACCAGTACGCCCGCACCGTGACCCCCTGGTCACCTGATGGGCGGGCGATCGTGCACACGCTGGTCGAGCCCGGCGAGGGGGCGTGGGCGGTCGTCCAACCCGTCGACGGCACCGACCGGGCCCGCCTGCGGCCCGGGGACGTGGCCTGGTGGTCACCCGGCGTGGCCGTCACGGAGGCCGACCTCGCCCGCGTGGCCCTGGCCCGATCGGAGACCGCACGGGCCGGTCGGTAGCGTCGGGCGGCGTGCGCACCGCCTACCTCGACCACGCCGCCACCACTGCGGTGCGCGCCGACGTGCAGCGCGCCGTCGGTGAGGTGCTGGCCGCACCGCCGGGCAACCCCTCGGGGGCGCACGCCTTGGCTCGCGCCCAGCGGCACCGCCTCGACGAGGCCCGCGACGCCGTCGCCGAGCTGGTCGGGCGACAGCCCGGTGAGGTGGTGTGGACCAGCGGTGGCACCGAGGCCGACGATCTCGCCGTGCACGCCGCGGGCGACCGGCCGATGGTGTGTGTGGCCACCGAGCACCACGCCGTGCTGGTGCCGGTCACCGAGGCCGGGGGCCGGGTCACGCCCGTCGACGCAACCGGGGCCGTCGACCTGGACCGCCTCGCCGCGTCGCTCGACGACACCGTCGGGGTGGTGTCGGTGATGGCGGCCAACAACGAGACCGGGCGCATCGCCGATCTGGGCGCGGTGGCCGAGGTCGTGCGCGACCGGGCCCCCCGGGCGTTGCTGCACACCGACGCCGTGCAGGCCGCGGCCTGGCTGGACATCGCCGCCCTGGCCGCCGACGTCGACCTCCTCAGCGTGAGCGGCCACAAGCTCGGAGCCCCCATGGGCATCGGTGCCCTGGTGGGACGCCCCGGGGTCGTGGTGCGTCCTCGCATCGCAGGGGGCGGCCAGGAGCGGGGCGTGCGCTCGGGGACGCCCAACGTGGCCGGTGCGGTCGGCTTCGGGGTGGCCGCCGCCGGCGTGACGGCCGAGCGGGAGGAGACCGGGGCCCGGGTGCGGGCGCTGCGGGACCGCCTGGAAGACGAGCTGCTCGCCGCCGTCGACGGCGTCGTCCCCAGCGTCGCGCGGGCCCAGCGCCTGCCCGGTCACTGCCACCTGGTGATCGACGGGGTCGAGGGCGAGGCGCTGCAGGTGCTGCTCGACCGGGCCGGCGTCGCCGCCTCGGTGGGGGCGTCGTGTGCCAGCGGGGCCGTGCCGGCGTCGCACGTGCTGGTGGCCATGGGATACGAGCCACGCCGGGCCCGGGGGTCGCTGCGCCTCACCTTGGGGGCCACGTCCAGCGACGCCGATGTCGACCACGCCCTCGACGTCGTGCCCCCCGCCGTGGCCGGTCTGCGGGCCCGGGCCGGGGCGATGACGTGAGCGCTTCGGTGGACGGCGTCCCGGGCGGGCCGGTGCTGGTGGCCATGTCGGGCGGGGTGGACTCCTCGGTCGCTGCGGCCCTGCTCGTCGACGAGGGCCATGAGGTCCTCGGCGTCACGATGCGGCTGTGGGGCGGGCCCGCCGATCAGGGGTGCTGCTCGGCGGCTGACGTCGACGACGCCCGCCGGGTCGCCCAGCAGCTCGGCATCGCCCACTTCGTCTTCGACTTCAGCGAGGACTTCGACCGCCACGTCGTCGACCCCTACGTCGCTGACCACGCCGCCGGGCGCACCCCCAACCCGTGCGTCGAGTGCAACCGCCACCTCAAGTTCGACCGGCTGATCCGCCGGGCCGACGAGCTCGGCGTGCCCACCGTGGCGACCGGGCACCACGCCCGCCTCGTCGACCGGGCGGGCCGCACGCGCCTGGCCCGGGGCACCGATGCGGCCAAGGACCAGTCCTACGTGCTGCACCCGGTGGCCCCCGAGGTGCTGGCGAGGTGCCGCTTCCCGGTCGGGACGCTCACCAAGTCCGAGGTGCGAGCACGGGCCGGCGCACTGGGCCTGCGCACGGCGGACAAGGCCGACAGCCAAGACGTGTGCTTCATCGGTTCTGCGGGGGGTCGTTCGGCCTTCCTGGGTGAGCGCATCGGCCGTCGCCCCGGCCGGGTGCTCGATGCCGCCGGTGCCGAGCTGCACGAGATCGACGACGTCCGCCTCGTCACCGTCGGCCAGCGTCGGGGGTTGGGCCTGGCCGGAGGGGCCGACCGACGCTTCGCCGTCGACGTCGACACCGCCGCCGGGACCGTCACCGTCGGTCCTGCAGACGACCTTGTCCGGCTGTCCATCGCGATCGACGGGCTCGTGTGGCACGAGGAGGTGCCAGAGGGGGCGACGGTGGGCGTGCAGACCTCGGCTCACGGCCGGGCGTGGCCGGCCCGGCGGGGCGAGGTGCCAGACGAGTTGGTGTGGACGACACCTCGTCCCCGTGTCGCGCCCGGCCAGAGCGTGGTCTGCTACGACGGCGACGTCGTGATCGGCTCGGGCCTTGCCGCCTGAACCCTCGAACGGCTCGATGGCCCCCCGGGCGGGCCGGGGCGCGAGCGGTCTCAGGCGGGGGCGCCGACCACCAGGCCGTGGTCGCGCAACTCGACGAGGGCGCGCCCCGGGCGGGTCGGCGCCACCAGGAACGCCTCGGCGACCTCCAGGCGGTTGGCGTGTCGGCGGCCGACGACGGGCACGTAGCCGAGCGGCGCCCGCAACCTGATCTCCAGCGGCGCTCCGAGGGCACCCTGGGTGAGGTCGACGGCGTCGGTGCCGACGGGGGCGGCACCGATCGAGGCCACGGTGTCGCGGCGGCACAGCACGGCGTCGACGGTGCTCATCGGGTCGTGGATGACGACCCCACCGGGCACCAGCACCAACCAGCGCAACGCCAGGCGGTGCAGGGCTCGCACGGCGAGCACGGCCAGCGCCCCCCCGACGACCAGAGCGACCGCCCCGGCGACCCACGACCCGGCGGCCAGCCACAACACCCCGGCGACCGGACCGGCCACGGCGAGCGTCGCGGCCAGCGGCAGCGGGCCGACGAGCACCGGCCCGGGCACTCGCAGGGGGAGCCGTCGCTCGGGACCGTAGGAGGAGGCGTCGATGAGCTCCTCGCCGGTGACCGCCAGACCAGCGACCGCCGCTGCGGTCACCGTCGCGGCCAAGGCGAGCGGGTCGGGTTCGTCGACGACCGCCGCCCAGATCGCTGCGGCCACCCCGGCGGGGGCGAGGAGGCGCACGGCGGTGAGGCCCCACGACCCGGCGACGAGTGATCCGAGCAGGGCGGTGGCCCACAGCACCCACACGAGGACCACCGAGGTGCGCCGGACGGGGTCGTTGGCCTCGGTCAGGGCATCGCCGACCGCGCCGGCCATGGCCGGGCCGCTGACGAAGACGGCGATGCGCAGCACCAGGGTCGCCGGTCGAGCGATGCGCATCGGCGGTCGACGCTACCGCCGGCGTCGGCGGCCCGCCCGCTGCGGGGACCTGGCCCTACGCTCGTCGAACCGTGCCAGCGCCCACCGCCGCCCCCGACCCCGACGAGCCACCAGCAGCGGCGGCGGCAGAGCGCCCCGCCCCTGCGGCCTCGACCGAGGTCGACGAGGTGATGCGTGCCCGGGCGGACTCGTTGCGGGCCGAGATCGCCGTCCACGACCGGGCGTACCACCTCGACGACGCCCCGACGATCCCCGACGCCGAGTACGACGCCCTGGTACGTGAGCTGCTCGAGCTGGAGGCCGCCCACCCGGGCCTGCGAGCGGAGGACTCACCGACGACCAAGGTCGGTGGCGGGCTCGTCGGGGCGGCCTTCGCCCAGGTCACCCACGAGGTGCCGATGCTGGGCCTCGACAACGTCTTCGCCGCCGAGGACCTGGTGGCGTGGGCCGAGCGGGTCGGCCGCCACCTCGCCGGGGACACCGAGGCCCCGCCGGTGCGCTGGGTCTGCGAGCTGAAGTTCGACGGCCTGGCCGTGTCGGTGCGCTACGAGGGCGGTCGCCTCGTCCGCGCCGCCACCCGGGGCGACGGTCGCACGGGTGAGGACGTCACCGCCAACGTCGCCACCATCGTCGAGCTGCCCGAGCGCCTCGGCCCCGACGCTCCCGAGCTCGTCGAGGTGCGCGGCGAGATCTACCTGCCGGTGTCGACCTTCGAGGCGCTCAACGCCGCCCAGGAGGCCGCCGGCCTGCCCCGCTACGCCAACCCCCGCAACACCGCGGCGGGATCGCTGCGCCAGAAGGACCCGTCGGTGACGGCGTCACGGGGTCTGCGCTTCTGGTCTTACCAACTGGGTGCGCTGGAGGGGGCCGAGGCGCCGCCGAGCCACCTGTCCACGCTGGGGTGGCTGGGCGAGCTCGGCTTCCCCGTCGCCCCCGACGTCGCGGCCTTCGACGACATCGAGGCGGTCTGCTCCTGGATCGCCGACCGCCAGGCCCACCGCCACGACCTCGACTACGAGACCGACGGCGTGGTGGTCAAGGTCGACGACCGCGATCAGCGACGCCGCCTCGGGGCCACGGCGCGGGCGCCCCGGTGGGCCATCGCCTACAAGTTCCCGCCCGAGGAGCGCACCACGTCGCTGCGCGACATCGAGATCTCGGTGGGGCGCACCGGGCGGGTGACGCCCTTCGCCCGGCTCGTGCCCGTCGTGGTCGCTGGTTCGACGGTCGGGGTGGCGACGCTGCACAACGAGGACCAGGTGCGGATGAAGGACGTCCGTCCCGGTGACACCGTCGTGGTGCGCAAGGCCGGCGACGTGATCCCCGAGGTGCTCGGCCCGGTGCTCGCCCAGCGGCCCGAGGGCACCGAGCCCTGGACGTTCCCGTCGACCTGCCCCTGCCCGCTCGCCTCGACCCTGGCCCGGGCCGAGGGCGACGCCAACACCTACTGCGTCGTGGAGGAGTGGCGGTGCCCCGAGCGTCGCTGGCAGTCGATCGCCCACTTCGGCTCGCGCACCGCCATGGACATCGACGGCCTCGGGGAGCGCACCGTGGTGCTGCTGCACGACGCCGGGAACGTGGCCGACGCCGGTGACCTCTACCGCCTCGGGGTCGATGACCTCCTCGCCTTCGAGGGCTTCGGCCAGGTCTCGGCCAGCAACCTCATCGCCGCCATCGACGCCAGCCGGGACCGGCCCCTCGACCGCCTGCTGTTCGCGCTGAACATCGAGCACCTGGGCCCGACCGGCGCCGAGCTGATCGCCAACCGGCTCCGCACGCTCGACGCCATCGCCGCCGCCTCCGAGGACGACATCGCCGCCATCGACGGGATCGGCCCGACCATCGCCCGCAGCGTGGCGGCCTGGTTCAGCGCCGACGAGCACCGGGCGCTCGTGGACAAGCTCCGGGTCGGCGGCGTGCGCCTCGACCGGGTGGACACCCCCGAGCTCGCACCCGTGCTCGCCGGCATGGCCGTCGTCATCACCGGCACCCTCGAGGGCTACAGCCGCGACCAGGCGGCCCGCGCCGTCAAGGCCCGGGGGGGCACCGCCCCGTCGTCGGTGTCCAAGCGGACCGCGGCGGTGGTGGCCGGGGCTGAGCCGGGGGCAGCCAAGATCATCAAGGCCGAGCAGCTGGGCGTGCCGATCATCGACGAGGCCACCTTCGAGACCCTCCTCGCCACCGGCGAGCTGCCCCCGCCAGCTGACCACGCCCCCGGGGTCGAACCGGCCGCCGTAGCCGACGCCGCGACCGATCCCCCCGCCTGAACGCAACCGGGAGGACGGTGCCGCACGATCGGGTTCCGCCGCTCAGGCTCCACGGTCAGTCGGCGTGCCGTTCGAGCTCCGCACGTGGTGCGGCGTAGACGAACGACACGGATTCATCCGCCGGGTGGCACTCGCCCCGCCGAGCGAAGCCGGCTCGCTCGAGTGAACGCCACGAGGCTGTGTTCCTCTGGTCCGGAGTTGCGACGCAGATGGCCGTCGACGGGTGCTGGTCCAACGCGTGAGCGCCGAACGCCCTCAGGACTCGGGGAGCGAGACCGAGACCGCGATGCGTCCCGGCGATGAGGTAGTCGATCCCGACCGCATCGGGGATGCCGACGCAGGCGTCGTGCTCCGGTGGTCGACGTGGCGGTAGCACTGGAACAGGCCACTCGGTGAGGAGTCGATCTCCGCGATCCACATCGAGGTGGGCTCGCGTCCTTCGATCCGGGGCCGGTACGTGGACTCGACGTGGTCGATGTCGACAGGTTGCCCCCACCAGCGGGCGACGGCCGGCTCTGCGAACCACCGGACGAGGCCGGGGAAGTCGTCGGCCGCAAGCGGCCGGAACGCGACCGTCACCACGGGGCCCACCGTGCCACGACGGGGACGAGGCGGGTGCGGTGCCGGGTGCAGGCGCCGTGACGACCGGTCGTGTCGAACAGCGCTCGCCCGGCCACGGTGCGCCGCTCAGGTGGCGGTGAAGCACCACGATTCGACGCCCCGCTCGTCGTCGGCGCCCTCGATGCGGGTGAGGTAGGCGGTCACGCACACCTGACCTTGGGGGAACACCTCGATGACCTTGCCCTGACCGGGGTCGTACAGCACCCGGCCGAGGCCGTCCTCGACCCGCCCGAGATCGGGCTGGAAGCCCTCGAGCTGATCACGGGGGATCTGGGTGCGGTTGATCTCCAGCTCGGCGGTCCAACCCAGCTCGAGATCGACGCCCACCATCGCTTGGCGCACCGTCTGGGACCCGGCCTCGGGGATGCGCTCCTCCACCGCCGGGTGACGGGCGCTGCCGGTGCCCTCGGTGTCGGCTGTCAGCCCGGCCACTCCGAACAGGGCGACCACCGCCACGACTGCGCCCCCGACGAAGATCCGACGACGCCACGACCAGCTCGGACCCTTGGGATGATCGGCCACGCACCCAGCCTGCCAGGACCGCGGCCGCTGTCCCACCCCGGCGCGCCGTCCCGCTCGCGCCGTTACCCGCCCGTGTGCTCCGCGTCCCAAACGTGGTCGACAGCTAGCGTCGTCGAGGTGCTGACCCAGCGTGTCGACGAGCGGGTGGGCCGCGTGCTGGGCGATCGCTACCGCCTCTTGGCCCTCATCGGCGTCGGCGGGCAGGCCCGGGTCTACCTGGCTGACGACATCCGGCTGCGACGTCGCGTGGCGGTCAAGATGCTGCACGCCGGCCTGGCCCGCAACGTCGCCTTCCTGCGCCGCTTCACCGCCGAGGCCCACGCCGTGGCCGCTCTCAGCCACCCCAACCTCCTCGCCGTCCACGACCACGGCGAGAGCGACGACGGGCCGTACCTGGTCACCGAGTACCTCGGCGGCGGGTCGCTGCGGTCGCTGCTCGACGAGCACGGCCTGCTGTCACCGTCCCAGGCCATCAAGATGGCGCTGGAGGCCTGCGCGGGTCTGCAGGCCGCCCACGGCCGGGGCATCATCCACCGCGACCTCAAGCCGGCCAACATCCTCTACGGCGAGGAGGGACGTCTGCGCATCGCCGACTTCGGCCTGGTCCGAGCGCTGCACGAAGCTGCGCTGACCGAGCCCGACGCCAGCGTGCAGGGCACGTCGAGGTACCTGCCGCCCGAGGCGGGCACGCTTCGCAACCTCGACGATCGCAGCGACGTGTACTCCCTCGCCCTCTGTGTGGTCGAGGCCGCGACCGGGGACGTGCCCCTGGCCGGCGGCTCCCCCGACGAGGTGCTGGCCCGCCGACGGGCGGTGGGGCGCATCGAGCTGCCCGAGACCCTCGGTCCGGCCCGCGAACCGCTCTCACACGCCCTGCGCCGCGACCCCGACCGCCGCCCCTCGGCCACCCGGCTGGCCCACGCGCTGTTGGAGCTGACGCCCGCCTACCCGGCCCCGGCCGCCCTCGACCTGGTCCCGACGCTGTCGTCGCCGCCCGAGGACGACCCCCCGCAGGAGCGCACCGAGATGGCCCCCGCTGCGGTGCCTGCGCCCAAGCGTCGCCGGCTCGGCCGCCGCGCCCGCGCGCCGAGGGCCATCGCCGCCGACCCGCTGCCGGCCCCCGCCGAGGACCCGCCTCGCAGGCGCCGCTGGCCCAAGCGCCTCGCCGCGGCGCTGTCGACCCTGCTCATCGTGGCGGGCGCGGTGGGCGCGGCTGCCTACCTCCTGCGTGAGCAGCCGGTCCTCGCCGAACTGGGGCCCTGGCGCGGCGAACCGATCAGCGAGCTCGAGGGCTTCGCCCGAGCGTCGGGGTGGGAGCTGGCGACCGAGCTCGAGTACGACGCCGAGCTCGGGGAGGGGCTGGTGCTGCGCACCGTCCCGCCCCCCTCAGAGGACCCGACCGACCCCCTCGAGCTCGAGGAGGGCTCCTCGGTCACCGCCTACGTGTCCCAGGGGCCCGAGCCGGTCGCGCTCGGCGACGTGACCGGCCTCGACGTCAACGAAGCGCGCGACCGCATCGACGACCTGGGCCTGCGGGTCCTCGACACCCCGTCGATCAACGACGAGGAGGCTCCGGTCGGTCAGGTGCTCGGTGTCGAGATCGACGGGTTCCCCGTGACGAGCTGGCCCTACCCGGGTCTGCTGCCCGGTGACGCGGTGTCGCTCACCGTCTCGGCCGGGCCCGAGCAGCGCTCGGTGCCCGACGTGCGGGGCGCCACGCCCGAGGCCGCCGCCGAGCAGGTGGCCGGTGATCGGTTATACGTCGAGGTCATCTCCGAGACCTTCAGCGACTCGGTCGAGCGGGGTCGCATCACCGACCAGGTGCCCTTGCCCGGCGGCCAGCTCGACCGCGACGGCACCATCGAGGTGACGGTGTCGCTCGGCCCCGATCTGCGGACCGTGCCCGAGCTGGTCGACCTCACCGTCGACCAGGCCTCGGCTGCCCTGGCCGAGGTCGGCCTGGCGTTGGGCGACGCGTTCGGGCCCCCCGACGCCGAGATCGTCGTCGGCTACGTGCAAGGTCAGGGCCCGGGCAGCACCCACCCGCCGGGCACCGAGATCGACGTCGTGGCGGCCTTCCCCGGGTGACCGAGCGTCAGCGCCCCCCCACCGTCGAGGAGCGGTTCCTCGTCGAGCTGAACGAACTGCGCATCCGGCCCGAGGCGGTGCAGCGACGCCCCATGATTGCCCGCTTCCGGGCCCGCCGATACTCCGGCGGGCCCGGCGGCACCGACCTGTCCTCGGGCACGATCATCCCGACCCGGGATGCGGTGATGGTCTACCTGTGGCCCGTCGACGCCGATCCGGGCTCTCGCCCGGTGCTCACCGCCCACATGGTCGCCGACCCCGGGGGGTGCTGGGGCGACCTCGACCAGCCGGCGCCGGTCATGGTCTCGGGCCGGCTCGCCAAGGGCTCGGCCCTGGCCGTCGAGACCGACCGGTGCCGCCTCGAGAGCCTCCAGCCGGCCAAGCGGTGGGCCTGGCGGGCACCCCGTCGCTGAGACCCCGGCGCCAGGCGGGCGGAGGGGCCTCAGGCGGCGGTGGCCAGCTCGCAGACCAGCGAGACGAGATCGTCGGGTCGCTCGAAGGGCACGATGTGACCGCAGCCCTCGAGCAGCTCGAGCCGGGAGGCGGGGAGGGCGGCGGCCAGCTCACGACTCGCCGCCGGGGGCGTGAGACGGTCACGGTCACCGCAGATGACCAGGGCCGGCAGGTCGACCGAGCGCAGCCGGTCGCGCAGATCGAAGTCGCTGATCGCTGACCCTGCGCCCAGCACCGTCGAGGTCGGGCAGTCCAGGAACATCTCGCGAGAGCGCTGGATCATCGACGGGGTGACGCGGTCACCGAACACCCGTGTGGTCAGGGCGATCGAGATGGACGTCTCGAGGGTGCGATACCGCTCGTAGGCCGCCGACTGCAACATGCGGGCGACCATGGTGGCGCCGGGGAGGGAGCGGTTGTTGGCCAAGGTCGACAACAGCACCAACCCCCTCACCCTGGTGGCGCACACCTCGGGGTGGGCGATGGCCAGCAACTGCGCCCCGATGCCGCCCATCGAGTGCCCGAGGACGGTGACGTCGTGCAGGTCGAGCTGCTCGAGCACGGCGGCCAGGTCAGCGCCGAGCAGATCGAGATCGAACCCGAGCGACCCGACGGTCGACTCGCCGTGGCCGCGCTGGTCGAACATGACCAGGCGCCAGCCGTTGTCGGCCAGGGGCCCCCGCACCAGGTCCCAGGTGCGCAGGTCGGCGGTCCACCCGTGGGCGAGCACCAGCGTCTGGGGCCCGTCGCCGCACGTGATCGTGGCCAGCTGGGCGCCGTCGGCGGTCACGACCGTCCGCTCGACACCGTCTGGTCGCACCAACCGGGACATGGGGGTGGGGTCAGGGATCGCTCGCAGGGCTCTGACCCGCCGGCGGGCGACGATGGTGCCGGCCCCGACGGTGACGAGCGTGGCCCCCGCCGCTGATCCGGCCACCGCACCGGCGAGCAGACCTGCGGCGACTCGTCGCCGACGAACGCGCCGCCGGGTGCTCACACGGCGGCGCGCCCCCACGACCCGTCCGAGCGCCGACGGGCGCCCCACGCGGCCACGGCGGCTCACCGGTTCGAGTCGCGAGCTTGGAGCGCCTTGAACGTCTCGGCGGCGATGCCGGCTGCGTCGAGACCGAGCTCGGCGTGCAGGACCGCTGGCGTGCCGTGGGCGACGAACTCGGTGGGCAGACCGAGCGGGAGCACGTGGGGTCGTGCCCGTGCCCGAGACACCTCGCGGCGGGCCATGGCGTCGAGGACGGCCGAACCGAACCCGCCCTCTCTCAACCCGTCCTCGACGGTGACCACCAGATCGTGCTCTGCGGCCGCTTCGATCAGCGCCGGATCGAGTGGCCGCAGCACCCGGGCGTCCCACACGCTGCACTCGACGCCCTGGTCGAGGAGCGACTCGGCGGCTTCGGCGCAACGCCACACCATCGGTCCGACGCCGATCAGCATGGCGTCGGCGCCCTCGCGCAGCTGGCGCGACCGGAGGCCCTCGCCGGTCTCTGGTGAGCGGGGGGCGCCGCCACGGGGCCAGCGAAGCGCGCTCGGCCCGTCGGTGACGTCCAGGGCGGTGTCGAGCATCACCTCGACCTCGTCGTAGGACGACGGCGCCAGGATCGTCATGCCGGGCACCCTCGACAGCAGCGCCAGGTCGAACATCCCGTGGTGGGACGGCCCGTCGGGACCGGTGAGGCCGGCCCGGTCGAGGCAGAACACCACCGGCAGGCGGTGCAGCCCCACATCGAACAACGCCTGGTCGACCGCCCGGGTCAAGAACGTCGAGTAGAGGGCCACGACGGGGCGCAGGCCGCCCATGGCCATGCCCGCCGCTGCGGTGACGGCGTGCTGCTCGGCGATGCCGACGTCGATGCAGCGGTCGCCGAAGCGGGCCTCGAAGGGCAACAGGCCGGTCGAGCCGGGCATGGCGGCGGTGATGGCCATGACCTCGGGCCGACGTTCCCCCTGGTCGACCAGGGCGTGGCTGAACGCTGCGGTGAAGTCCGGACCCTTCGCCGGCCCGCGCCCGACGCCGGTGGCCGGGTCGAACAGGCCGGTGTCGTGGAGGCGCTTCTCCTCGTCGGCCAGGGCCGGCTCGTAACCTCGGCCCTTCTGGGTGAGGACGTGCACGACGATCGGTCCGTCGTGGCGAGCGGCCCGGGTGAGGGCCCGTTCCAGGCCGGGTACGTCGTGCCCGTCGAAGGGGCCGACGTAGCGGACGCCGAGGGTCTCGAAGAACTCCGGCGGCTCGAACATCTCCCGGGCGCCGGCGGCCGCGCTGGCCAGGCCCCGGTTCACGAGACGCCCGAGGGGCAGACGGGAGATCATCCGCTCGGCCCGACGACGGTTGCGCACGTAGCGCGGATCGAGGCGCAGCTGCGCGACGTTGGACGACAACCGTCCGACGGTCGGCGCGTAGGAACGACCGTTGTCGTTCAGGACGATCACGCACCGGGTCTTGCGGTACCCGATGTTGTTCAGCGCCTCGTAGGCCATGCCCCCGGTCATCGAGCCGTCGCCGATGACCGCCACGACGTGGCGATCGGACTCCCCGCGCTGGGCGAGTGCGGTGGCGAGGCCGTCGGCCCAGCTGAGGCTGGTCGAGGCGTGGGAGTTCTCGACCCAGTCGTGCTCGGACTCGGCCCGTGACGGGTAGCCCGTGAGCCCGCCGGCCTGGCGGAGCGAGTCGAAGGCGTCCCGGCGTCCGGTGAGCAGCTTGTGGCCGTAGGACTGGTGCCCGGTGTCCCACACGATGATGTCGCGGGGCGAGGCGAAGACCCGGTGGATGGCCAGGGTCAGCTCGACGGCGCCGAGGTTCGAGCCCAGGTGGCCACCGGTGCGGGCCACCGCCTCGACGATGAACGCCCGCATCTCGGCCGCGAGCTGTTCGAGCTGCCCGTGGTCGAGTGACCGGAGGTCCTCGGGACGGGTGATCTGCTCGAGCAGCATCGATGGGCAGCCTCCGAGACGCCAGCTGGAACACCGTACCGCCAGGCTACGAGCCTCAGGCGTCCCGCACCGAACCAGGCGCCGTCACCTCGGGTCCACGGTCCGAGGCTCCACCCCGGCGCGCTGGTGGAACTCGGCGGCGTCGACCATGACCCGCACGATGCGCCCACCGGCGACGAGACCGGCTCGGTCGGTGAGGGTGACGGCGAAGGTGAGGCGGCGGCCCTCGATGCGCTCGAGGGTGGCGCTGGCCTCGACCTCGGTGCCGACCGCGGAGGGGCTGAGGTGCTCGAGCGAGGCCTTCATGCCCACCGTCGTGCGCCCCTCGGGGAGGCACCCGGCGATGGCGGCCATCGCGGCCGCCTCGCAGAGCGCCAGCACCCGGGGGGTGCCGAGCACGTCGACCTCCCCCGAACCGAGCGCGCGTGCCGTATCAGCCTCGGCGACGGTGGCGGGCAGCGTGGCGCTCAGGCCGGGGGCGAGGGTCACGCCGGTACCCTAGGGCCGGCTCCGGGCGGTCGTCCGGTCCACGACGAGGAGGCCACGTGCTCGATCCCGAACTGGTCCGATCGACCCTCGACGTCGCCCTCTCAAGGGGTGGCGACTTCGCCGAGGTCTTCGTCGAGGACCGCCGCCGCCAGGGCGCGCTGCTCGACGACGGGCGCATCGAGCAGCTGAGCTCGGGCCGCGAGCGCGGTGCGGGGGTGCGCGTCGTGGTGGGCGAGTCCACCGGCTTCGCCCACACGGCCGATCTGAGCGATCACGGCCTGCGGGCTGCTGCCCAGCGCGCCGCCGCGGCAGCGCATGTCGGTGGCTCATCCCGAGGTCCGACCAAGCTCGTGGCCCGCGACGGCACCGACGTCGGATCACCTGCGGTCATGCCCGAGACCGTGGACAAGGTCACCAAGGTCGCCCTGTTGCGCCAGGCCGACGAGGCCGCCCGTGCCGTCGGGGCCCAGATCAGCCAGGTGTCGGCTCGCTACGGCGAGTCGCGCCGGCGGGTCATGGTCGCCAACAGCGACGGCGTGCTCGCCGGTGACGACCAGGTGCGGACGTTGTTCTCGGTGGCCACCGTGGCCACCGGTGACGCCGGCATGCAGACCGGGCGAGAGACCGTCGGCCACACGGTCGGCTTCGAGCTGTTCGACACCGTCGACGTCACCGAGCTCGCCCGTCGGGCCGCCCAGCGGGCCATCACCAAGCTGGCCGCCCGACCTGCGCCGAGCGGGGAGGTGCCCGTCGTCATCGCCCGGGGCGGGGGCGGGGTGCTGTTCCACGAGGCCTGCGGACACGGCCTCGAGGCCGACCACGTGCGCAAGGGGTCCTCGGTGTTCGCGGGGCGGGTCGGCCAGCAGGTGGCCTCGCCGCTCGTCACGCTCGTCGACGACGGCACCATGGCCGGTGAGTGGGGTGCGCTGTCCATCGACGACGAGGGCGCGCCGACCGAGCGCAACATGTTGATCTGCGACGGCGTGCTCACCGACTACATGTACGACCTGTTGCGCTCACGGGCCGAGGGACGTCCCCAGTCGGGCAACGGCCGGCGGGAGTCCTACCAGCACCTGCCGATGGTGCGGATGACCAACACCTACGTCCTGGACGGCACGGGCACCGCCGAGGACATCGTCGCTGACACGCCCTCTGGCGTCTACGTGGCCCAGCTCGGTGGCGGTCAGGTCAACACGGCGTCGGGTGACTTCGTGTTCGGCATGACCGAGGCCTACCTCATCGAAGGTGGTCGCATCACCGAACCGCTGCGGGAGGGCAACCTCGTCGGCAACGGTCCCCGGGTGCTCGCTGACATCGACGCCGTGGCCGCCGACTTCGCCATGGGGTCACCGGGCACGTGCGGCAAGGACGGCCAGGGCGTGCCGGTCGGCGACGGTCAGCCGACGCTGCGGGTTCCGACCGGTCTCACCGTGGGCGGGACCGCCGGGTGAGCCAGGTGTCGGCGATCCGCCGCGCTCGACGGGGCGCCGAGCGGGTCCTCGGGCTTTGGGCCGGCGATGACGAGCTCGGCTCCTGCTCCTGTGACGACGAAGAGGTCGGTGCATGGAGCTGATCGACCTGGTCGACCGGGTGGTGTCGCGTGCCCATGACGGCGAGCAGGTCGAGGCCTACGCCGTGCAAGGGCGAGAGACCGAGATCCGTGCCTACGGCGGCGAGATCGAGTCGTCGACCTCAGCGGAGTCCGCCGGCATCGGTGTGCGGGTCGTGGTCGCCGGGCGCGAAGGGTTCGCCCACGCCGGCAGCCTCGACGCCGACGTCGTCGACGAGACCCTGGCCGAGGCCCGTGACAACGCCCGCTTCGCCACCGCCGAGGAGTGGGTGGGCCTCGTCGAGCCCGACGGCGTCGTGCCCGTCGACCTCGAGCTGTGGTCCGACGCGCTGGCCGGGGTGAGCGAGGACGACAAGCTCGAGCTGGCGTTGTCGACCGAGCGGGCCGCCAACGCCGCCGACGCCCGCATCACCGGTGTCGAGTCGGCCGACTACTCCGACTCGATGGTCGAGGCGGCGATCGCCACGACCGCCGGGGTGAGGGGCACGTCGCGCCGCAGCGCCTGCTACGTGGTGGCCAGCGTGCTCGCCGCCGACGGCGACCGCACCCAGACCGGGTTCGGCTTCTCGGTCGGTCGCGACCCGTCCGAGCTCGACGTCGAGGTGGCGGCCGCCGACGCCGCCGTCCGGGCCACCCGGCTGTTGGGGGCGACCAAGCCCGCGACGATCCGCACGACCGTCGTGCTCGACCCCTACGTCACCGCCCAGCTGCTGGGCATCCTGGGCGGCACCCTCGGAGCCGAGTCGGTGCTGAAGGGCCGGTCGCTGTTCGCCGAGCGGGTCGGCGAGCAGGTGGCGGCCGAGGCGGTGACCATCGTCGACGATCCGACCGACGAGCGCTTCTTCACCGCCGGACGACTCGACGGCGAGGGCCTGGCCACCCGCCGCAACGCCCTGGTCGTCGACGGCGTGCTGCAGGGCTTCGTCCACAACGGCACGACGGCCCGGCGCATGGGCACCGTGTCGACCGGTTCGGCGGTGCGGGGCTACTCCTCCACCCCTGGGGCCGGCTGCCGGGCGGTGGCCCTGGCCCCCGGCGACCTCGACCGGGAGGCCCTGTACGCCCGGGTCGGTGACGGGGTGCTCGTGCAGTCGGTCAAGGGGCTGCACAGCGGGGTCAACCCCGTGAGCGGCGACTTCTCCACCGGGGCCGAGGGCCTGCGCCTGCGCGACGGGGTGCCCTCTGAGCCGCTGCGGGAGTTCACGATCGCCTCGACCCTGCAGCGCATGCTGCTCGACGTGGTCGCCGTCGGCGCCGACCTCGAGTTCCTCCCCATGTCAGCCGCCGGGGTCAGCCTCGCCATCGAGGGCGTCTCGGTCTCGGGCGCTGCCGCCTGAGGGCTCGGGCGCTTCCAACCGGGTCGGTGCCGGCCCGCCGCTAGGGTGCGCCCGCCATGGCCGACCCACGTCCCGATGCCGTGGCGCGCCACCCACACCTCGGCGCCGCCCAGCCGCCGGGAACGATCCGGGCCGACTTCCACCTGCACACGATGTGGTCGGGGGACTGCACCACCACGCCCGACGAGCTGATCGGCGCCGTGGTCGCCAGCGGTCTCGACGTCGTGTTCATCACCGACCACCACGCCATCGCTGGGGCCGCGGCGCTCACCGGTCCCCTCGCCGAGCTGGGCCGTCGGGTGGTGGTCGGCGAGGAGGTGCGCGCCCACGACGGCGAGCTCATCGGGTGGTTCCTCACCGAGCGCGTCCCCCAGGGCCTGTCCACGGTCGAGACCGCCCAGCGCATCCGCGACCAGGGTGGGCTGGTGTACGTGCCCCACCCCTTCGACCCGATGCGTCGCTGCCTGGCAGAGCCGGCGCTGTTCGACCTCATCGAGCGAGGGCTGGTCGACGCCCTCGAGGTCCACAACGCCAAGACCTCGCTGGCGTCGCTGAACCGCCGCGCGACCGAGGTGGCTGCTGACGCCGGGCTCGCCGGGGCCGCCGGCAGCGACGCCCACGTGCCTGACGCCCTCGGTGCGGCCTACGTCGAGCTCGCCGACTTCGACGGGCCTGACGACCTGCTGGCGGCGCTCGCCACCGCCACCGTGGTCGGGCACCACTGGGACCGGGCCCGGCCGTGGTCTGCACGGGTCGTGCCGTCGGTCGACAGTTGAGACGTGCCTGACCGACCCGAAACGATGGCTCCGGAGCGCCGACCCCGGCGAGGTGGCAGGTGAGCCTGTTGCAAGCGTTGGTCCTCGGCATCGTGCAGGGCCTCGCCGAGTTCCTGCCCATCTCGTCGAGCGGGCACCTCGAGCTGGTTCGCTGGGTGTTCGGGTGGGACCCCTTCGAGGGCGACCAGCTGCTGGAGCAGACCTTCGACGTCGCGGTGCACCTCGGCACCTTGGCCGGTGCGATCAGCTACCTCTGGCGTGACGTCGTCCGCTACTCGGTGGCCGGCCTCGGCCCGATCCTGCGCCGCCGCCCCGTCGACCTCGACGGGCGCATCGCCTGGTTCCTCATGCTGTCCATGCTGCCGGCGGTGGTGACCGGCCTGCTGTTCGAGGACGTGCTGGCCGTCGAGCGCATCGCCCTCATCGGTGCGTGCCTCGTCGTGTTCGGCCTCGTGCTGCAGTGGGCTGACTCGTTGCCCGGCGATCGGGCCGAGTCCAGCTTCGGCCTGCGCGACGCCCTGTTGATGGGCACGGGCCAGGCCCTGGCCCTCCAGCCCGGTGTCTCCAGGTCGGGCGCCACGATCACCGTCGCCCGCGTGCTCGGCTTCACCCGCTCGGATGCGGCACGCCTCGCCTTCTTGATGAGCCTGCCGGTCATCGCCGGCGCAGGGGTGTACCGGGGTCTCGACGTCATGAGCAAGGGCATCCCGGCCGATCTGCGCGCCGGTTTCGCCGTGGGGATGGTCGCTTCGGCGGTGACCGGGTGGTTGGCGGTGTGGGGCACGCTGCGCCTCGTGCGCACGCGGACGTTCTTGCCCTTCGTCGTGTACCGGGTGGTCCTGGGCCTGGCGGTCATCGTCGCCGTCGCCGTCGGCTTCCGGGCCTGACCAGCCCGGGTGCTCGCTCAGCGGGGCGATCCCACGATGATCGGCACCAGCGCCCCGCTGGTGAGCGACCGCACCACCTCTGGTCCCCGCTCGGCGGGCACGGCCACGGTCACCGAGCGGTCGTCCAGGGCGATCACATCGCCGCGAGCCAGCGGGCGCGCCGCGTCGAGGGCGTCGACCGCCAGCAGCTCGAGGCGATCGCCGACCGCCATGCCCGGCGGGGTCCCCTCGATGGGCATCGTCACCCCGACGCTGTTCGGCCCGAGCAGCGCCGGCACCGGTCCCAGTCCCGCCGGGGCGAGGCGGCGCTCGGCGATGGCCTCGCCGGCGAGCAGATCCGCAGCGGCGACCCGGCCGATGACGTCACCGGTGGCGGCATCGGGTGGGACCTCATCCACCACCCGTTGCTCGACCCGCAGGTCAGACGACGAGATGGGTGAGCCCGCAGCTACGTCGCCGGCGGCGACGACCACGGCCATCGTCGGCTGCTCGTCGCGCTCGGCGCCCCCGAGGACCACGAAGGTGGCGCCGGCCAGGCCGACGGCGAGGACGACCACGGCGAGGGGCCGACGGTAGAGGCGCCAGAGCCCGTGACGGACGCGACGGAAGATCGTGGGCACGACGCAACTCCGAGGAGCTGACGGGGGAAGCCGATGCTGACGCTAGTCGGCGCCCCCAGCGTGCGGCCAGGCCGGCGCCTGCTCGGTCGCGGGCTAGTCGGTGCCCTTGGTCGACGAGCTGGACGACGACGATGCCGAAGACCCCTGCGACGACGAGTCTGCGCCCTTCGACGACGAGCTCGCGCCCTTCGACGGTGAGTCCGCGCCCTTCGACGAGCCGCCGTCACCTGCACCAGACCCGCGATCGGAGCTCTTCGATGAGCCGTCGCTGTCACCTGAGCCACCGCCGCCCGAGCCGCTGTCGCTGCTCGATCGTCCCTGGCGACCCTGCCCCGAGCCCGAGCCGTTGCGGCTGTCGGTCTTGTAGAACCCGCTGCCCTTGAACGAGATGCCCGGGGCGGAGAACACCTTGACGAGGGCCTCGGCCTCACAGCGCGGACACGTCGTCGCCGGCGCGTCCCGCATCGATTGGACGAGCTCGAAGCGGTGCCCGCATTCCTTGCAGGCGTAGTCGTAGATCGGCACGGCGAGCGAGTGTACGCAGGCCAGCCAAGATGGGGACATGAGCCACGCCGTCAGGACCGCCGTCATCCCCGCCGCCGGTTTCGGGACCCGCTTCTTGCCGGCCACCAAGGCCGTGCCGAAGGAGATGCTGCCGCTCGTCGACAAGCCGTCGATCCAGTGGGTGGTCGAGGAGGCGGTGCGGGCCGGCATCACCAACGTGGCGCTGGTGACCACTCGGGCCAAGGCGACGATCGAGGACCACTTCGACCGGGCACCTGAGCTCGAGGCGACCCTCGAGGCGGCCGGCAAGACCGAGCAGCTCGAGCTGATCCGCTCGATCGCCGGCCTGGCCGAGGTCATCGCCGTGCGCCAGGGCGAGGCGGCCGGGCTGGGCCACGCCGTCGGCTGCGGGCGCACCGTGGTCGGTGACGCCCCGTTCGCCGTGATGCTGCCCGATGACATCATCCACCCGTCCTCTGACCTGCTGGGTCAGATGATCGCCCTACAGGCCGACACCGGCGGGGCCGTCATCGCGCTGATGGAGGTGCCGCCCGAGCGGGCGTCGGCCTATGGGTGTGTGAGCGTCGCCGAACGCGACGGCGACGTCGTGCGCTTCGATGACCTCGTCGAAAAGCCCCCGGCGGGCCAGGCCCCCTCGAACCTGGCGATCATGGGGCGCTACGTCTTCCCGCCCGATCTGTTCGCCGCCATCGACCGCACCCCCCCGGGCAAGGGCGGCGAGATCCAGGTGACCGATGCGATCGTCGAGCTGGCCCGCGACGGTCGGGGCCACGGCGTCGTGCTCGACGGGGGGCGATTCGACACCGGCGACAAGGGCGACTACCTGCGAGCCGTCGTCGAGCTGGCCCTCGAGCACCCGACGCTCGGCGAGGCCTTCGCCGACGACCTGGTCGAGATCGTCACCCGGCGCGGCCTGATCCACCGGTCGTCGTGATCTCCCTGGACCAAGCGCGCGCCCACGTCGCCGAGCGCTGCGGTGCGCTGGCGCCCCGCCGGGGGCCCGTGGCAGACGCCTTGGGTCTGGTGCTGGCCGCCGACGTCGTGGCCACCGAGGCCGTGCCGCCGTTCGCCAACACCGCCATGGACGGCTTCGCCCTCCGGGCCGCTGACACCCGCAGCGCCCCCGTCGAGCTCGACGTGGTCGGCACCATCGCCGCCGGGGACCCCGGTGACATCGAGGTGGCGCCGGGGACGGCGGCCCGCATCATGACCGGGGCCCCCATGCCCCCCGGGGCCGACGCGGTGGTGATGGTCGAACGGACCCGCCAGCGCGGTGACCGGGTGACGGTCGAGGTGTCGGTCGAGGCCGGCAACCACGTCCGAGGACCGGGCGAGGACGTGACGCCTGGTCAGACGATCGCCCGGGCGGGTCAGCGCTGCACCCCCGGGCTGCGCGGCGTGCTGGCCAGCGTCGGGGTCCGCGACGTGTTGGCGCACCCCCGCCCCCGCGTCGGGGCGATGTCGACCGGTGACGAGCTCGTCGGTGACGGGTCGGCGCTCGGTCCCGGCCAGATCCGCGACTCGAACCGCCTGACGCTGCTGGGCCTGTTAGCCGCCGATGACCTCGAGCCCGTCGATCTCGGACTCGGCCGCGACGATCCCGATGAGCTGGCCGTGCGGGTGCGCGACGCGGTGGGCCGCTGCGACGCGGTGCTCACCTCGGGCGGGGTGAGCGTCGGCGACTTCGACCACATGACCGCCGTGCTCGGTGCGCTCGGCGACGTGCGCTGGATGCAGATCGCCATCAAGCCGGCCAAGCCCTTCGCCTTCGGCACCGTCGACGGGGTGCCCGTGTTCGGGCTGCCCGGCAACCCCGTGTCGTCGATGGTCTCCTACGAGCTGCTGGCGCGGCCCGGGCTGCGCCGCCTGGCCGGGTCCCGCCGGCCCGAGCGGGCGACGGTGTCGGCGGTGGCCGGAGAGGATCTGGGTCGTCACCCCGACGCCAAGACGCACTACCTGCGGGTCGTCTCGTCGAGGGGCGACGGGGGCGAGCTGGTCGTCCGCTCGGCGGGGGGCCAGGGCAGCCACGTCCTGCACGCCATGGCCGCAGCCGACGCCCTGGCCGTCCTGCCCGACGGGCACGGCGTCGTGGCCGGCGAGACGGTGCAGATCCTGCGTCTCAGAGACCCCGACGCCTGACACGGGGCGAGGCTGGGCCCCTCTCAGACCTTGCGGTGCTGGGCGGTGTGTGGTGCCGCTGGCGTCCGCAGTTCCGGTGGCGGGGGGCAGGGCACGGGGCGAGGCTGGGCCCGGGCTCCTAGGGTGGGGTGGTGGACGGACACGACGGACCCCGAGATCTCGTCGACCCGTTCGACCGCACGGTCAGGGACCTGCGCATCTCGGTCACCGACCGCTGCAACTTCCGATGCCAGTACTGCATGCCCGCCGAGGGCATGGCCTGGTTGGATCGCTCGGAGATCCTCACCTTCGAGGAGATCACCCGCCTGGCCCGCATCGCCGTCGAGCGCTTCGGCTTCGAGTCGATCCGCATCACCGGCGGCGAGCCGACCGTGCGGGCCGGCCTCCCCGAGCTGATCGCCATGCTCGCCGAGCTCGGCGTCGACATCTCGATGACGACCAACGGCTCGACCATGCCCCTACTGGCCGAGCGCCTCGCCAGGGCGGGCCTGGGGCGGGTCAACATCTCGCTCGACTCGCTGCGACCCGAGCGGTTCCGCGAGCTCACCCGGCGCGACGATCTCGCCAAGGTCCTCGAGGGCATCGATGCCGCCATCGACGCCGGGTTCGATCCCGTCAAGGTCAACGCCGTGCTGATGCGGGGCATCAACGACGACGAGGTGCTGGACTTCGTCGAGCTGGGGCGTCGGCTCGGCGTGGTGGTCCGCTTCATCGAGTTCATGCCCCTCGATGCCCAGGGGGAGTGGTCACCAGATCGGGTCGTCCCCGCCGACGAGATCGTCGAGACCATCGAGTCCGCCCACGGTCTCGTGCCGATGCGTCGGGGCAGCGAGCCGGCCGAGCGGTTCGGCTTCGCCGACGGCTCGGGCGAGGTCGGCGTCATCGCCAGCGTCACCCGCCCGTTCTGCGGAGACTGCGACCGCGTGCGCCTCACCGCCGAGGGCCAGTTCCGCACCTGTCTGTTCTCCCACGACGAGTTCGACCTGCGGGCGCTGCTGCGCGGCGGAGCCGACGACGACGCCATCGCCGCCGAGCTCGAACGGGCGGTGGGCACCAAGTGGGCCGGTCACGCCATCGGTCAGGTGAACTTCTTGCCCCCGCGTCGGGGCATGAGCCAGATCGGCGGCTGAGCACGCCCGTCTGAGCGCGCCGGCGAGAGTCGGACGGGCCGAGCAAGCGCCCCGGGACCGCCATCGGGGCCGGCCGCCTCGACGAGGGCCTGGCTGACCCGCGCCTACGATGCGCGCACATGTCATCGACCGAACCGCGCCTCACCCACCTCGACCCGCTCGGGCGGGCCCGCATGGTCGATGTCACCCCCAAGGAGCCGACCCACCGACGCGCGATCGCCCGTTGCCGGGTGTTCATGCGCCCCGAGACCGCAGATCTGGTCGTCAAGGGCACCGTGACCAAGGGCGACGTGCTCTCGGTGGCGAGGATCGCCGGGATCCAGGCGGCCAAGCGGGCCTCGGAGCTCATCCCGCTCTGTCACCCGCTGCTGGTGGGTTCGGTGTTCGTCAACTTCACGATCGAGGACACCTTCGTCGAGATCGAGGCGCAGGTCGACACCTTCGAGCGCACCGGGGTCGAGATGGAGGCGATGACGGCCTGCGCCGTCGCGGGGCTGACCGTGTACGACATGTGCAAGTCGGTCGATCGGGCGATGGTCATCGGCGAGATCGCCCTGTGGGAGAAGTCAGGCGGTCGGTCAGGTACCTACCGGCGCTCGGAGTCGGTGGCCGATTCCCTCGAGAGCCTTCGAGGCGCCAGGTTCGCTCCGGTCGCCTCCCTCGACGACGAAGACGACCTCGGAGAGAGCCGTCTGCCAGAGGGGTTCGACGGGACGCACTGATCTGAACCTGGCGTGACGCCAGGGTGACGATCGGTTCGACCGCGGTGACGGGCTGTAGTACAACTGAAACGTCGAGGCGCGAACTGTGATGGCCTCGTCATCTGTCCTCGCACCGCGACCATCCGCAACGCCGGCGGATCCCGCCACTACGGTCGCCCACACCAGGAGACGATCCGGAGCATGTCGATCGTGGCCATCATCCTCCTCGTGGTGCTGTGGGCGGCGGTGCTCGTCCCGCCGCTGCTACGCAACCGTAGAGAGCTCGTGAGCCGCGACTCCGTCGGTGCCTTCCGGTCCCAGCTCGACACGCTCGGCCGTGCCGCCCCCGCTGGTTCGCCAGGGGGCTCGGTGTCGGCCCGGGCCGCCTCGTTCGCCTCTGGGGGTGGGTGGCCGGGCGTGCCCCGCAACGCATCCGAAGCCGAGGCACGCCGGCGCGACATCCTCATGGGTCTGGCCGTCACAGCCGTCGTCACGCTCGTCGGTGCGGCCCTGGTGGCCTCGGCGCTCTGGCCGTTGCACCTGCTCGTCGATGTCACCCTCATCGGCTACGTCGTGCTGCTCGCCCGCCACCGGGCCATGACCGTGCGGCGCGATCAGGACGTGCACTACGTGCACGGACCGCACGAAGGCGACGTCACCGCCGAGCACGAGGAGCTCGTGCTGGCCGATGCGGGGCGCTGAGGTACGCTGACCCACCCTTCGGGGGTGTAGCTCAGTTTGGCTAGAGCGTCTCGGTCGCATCGAGAAGGCCGCGGGTTCGAGTCCCGCCACCTCCACCAGCGATGACCCCGATCCGGCGAACCTACGGGGCCAACTGCAACGCCCAGGCACACGCCGCGAGCACGACGATCAGGGCGACGAGCGTCGCGACGATGCTCGCCCAGACCTCGTAGCGGGGGCCGAGGCGGCGGTAGCGGAACAGCACGGCTCGCTCAGCTCCCGAGCAGGGCCGCGGTCAGCCTGGGGGCTTCGCGCTCGCGCAGCGCAACGTTCACCCGCAGGCGCTCGACGTGCTGGTCGACGGTGCGCTGGGCTTGAGGCACAGGGTGGGAGGCGAAGAACGCCTCGACCTCGTCGGCGAGTCCGAAGCGGTGCAGCGCCTCGATCCCACCGACCATGCGGGCGATCGAGTTGGACGGGAAGCGTCTGCCCAGCTCGTCCCACCGGTCACGGATGAGCTCCCAAGCCAGCCACCCCTGGTGACGGTTGGCCATGCACCGCCCCAGCAGGAACGGCGCGTTCTGGGTGCGCACCACGGTGCGGGCCAGCTCGAGGGTGTCGCACATCTCCTGCTCACCGGGCAGCCGAGCCAGGGCGAACAGGTATCGGAGCTGCTCCTGGGGGTTGTCCGAGGACTGGAAGCGATCGACGAGGTCGGCGTGGACGGCGCCGTCGCCGGCCGAGGCGACCACCCCGAGGGCTGCGGCGAACAGCTCGGGGTCCACGGTCCCGCCCGGGCCGCCGTGCTGACGCACGAGCAGGCGACGGGCGTGGGCGATGACCCCTGGGTCGCCGCCGACGTCACCGGCGAGCACGAGCAACAGTCCCCGTAGCTCCCTCACCATGGCGTCGTCATCGGTGGCAGGCTCGAGCCCGCAGATGTCGAGCGCCACGCCGGCGAGGCGGGCGACCTCGGCCTGGTACACCTCGTGGGCGGGCCCGTCGAGCACGGCGTCGAGGCCCCGCAACCCGGCGGCCAGGCCCTGCCAGACCACGAGGTCGGTCTCAAAGGCCAGCCCCCGGGCGATGTCGAGGAACGAGGGCCCGTCGAAGCGGTCGCCGAGCACCGCGGCCCAGGCGTCGTCGACCAGGGCGAAGCGCTCCACGGCGCTCAGGCGCTCGGCGGCGTGATCGAACAGGTGACGACGCAACGCCGGTTCGTAGTCGACCCGGTAGAAGCCGTCGGCCCCCGCGTCGACGATGCATCCCTTGGCCCCCACCTCGGCCACCGCCTCGTCTTCGACGAGCAGGAGGCGGTGCTCGGACCCCTGAGCGCCGCGCAGCACGATCGGCACCGACCACCGGCGGCCGTCGTCGGCGCCGAGGTGGAACGCCCGACGCTGGGCGAGGCGCAACCCGTCGGGATCGGCCGAGGCCGTGACGAGAGGGAACCCGCCCTGGAGGATCCAGGTGTCCATCGTCGAGCGCACCGGTTCGCCCGTGGCGGCCTCGATGGCGTCCCACAGGTCGCTGTTGTCGGTGTTGGCGAAGGCGTTCTCGGTCAGGTAGTGGCGCACGCCGTCACGGAAGCGCGCCGGTGAGAGGTACTGCTCGAGCATCCTGACGATCGACGCGCCCTTCTCGTAGGTGAGGACGTCGTACATGGCCTCGGCCTCGTCAGGGGTGCTGACCGGGAACTCGATGGCGCGGGTGCTGTGCAGCGCGTCGGTGTCGAGCGCCCCGGAGCGGTCGAGGGCGAAGCGGTCCCACTGGCGCCACTCCGGTCGCCAGGCGTCGATGCAGGCCATCTCCATGAAGGTCGCGAAGGCCTCCTTCAACCAGATGCCGTCCCACCACCGCATGGTGACGAGGTCGCCGAACCACATGTGGGCGAGCTCGTGGGCGATGACCAGGGCGACCTGGGAGCGCTCGCGCTGGGTGCTGCGCTCGGGGTCGACCAGCAGCAGCGCCTCGCGGAAGGTGACACAACCCAGGTTCTCCATGGCCCCGAAGGCGAAGTCGGGGATGGCGACGAGGTCGACCTTGTCGCCGGGGTAGTCGACGTCGAAGTAGTCCCGCAACCAGCCGAGGGCGAACGCCCCGCACTCGAGGGCGAACGGCGTGAGGTGGCCCTTGCCGGGAGCGTGCACGACCCGCAGCGGCACGCCGCCCACGTCGACGGGGTCGGTGATCTCGAGCTCGCCCACCACGAAGGCCACGAGGTAGGTCGACATGACCATCGTCTCGGCGAAGCGGACCAGCGTGCGGCCGTCGTCGAGGCGCTCGCGGTGGGTCTCGGCACCGCACGAGATGGCGGTCAGGCCCTCGGCGATCACCAGCTCGACGGAGAAGGTGGCCTTGCGGTCGGGCTCGTCGAAGCAGGGGAAGGCCCGCCGGGCGTTGGTCGATTCGAACTGGGTGGTGGCGATGGTGCGCTCGGTGCCGTCGTCGCCCTGGGTCGTCGAGCGGTAGAACCCGCGGAGCTGGTCGTTCAGCTCGCCGGTGAACGCGAGCTCGAGGCGCGCCTCGCCCTCGGCCAGCGCGCCGGGGAGGCGCACGACGATGCGCTCGCGCCCGGGATCGATGTCCACGGCGGCGCTCCGGCGTTCGCCGGAGGCGTCGGTGACGGTCGCTGCGGAGACCTCCAGGTCGATGGCGTGCAGCTCGACGGCGTCGGTCCGGGTGACGACGTCGACATCGATCGCCACCTGACCCTCGAAGGTGGCCGCTTCGAGATCGGGCGCGAGGCGCAGTTCGTAGCGCCGGGGCACGACGGCTCGGGGCAGGCGGTCTGGCTCGTCGCTCATCGGCCGGCCACGCTACCGTCCGTCGGCGGCACGCCCCCGGAAGGTCAGATGACGTCCACCTGCGAGCGCACGGCCGAGGTCGTCGGCATCGGCAACGCCCTCGTCGACGTCATCTCCCACGCATCCGATCGATTCGTCGCCGGCCAGGGCCTCATCAAGGGGTCGATGAACCTCATCGATGCCCGGCGCGCCCTCGAGCTGCACGGCCAGATGGGCTCGGGCATCGAGCTGTCGGGGGGCTCGGCGGCCAACACGATGGTCGGCGTGGCGAGCTTGGGAGGCTCAGCGGCCTACGTCGGCAAGGTGCGTGACGACCGGCTGGGCGAGGTGTTCGCCCGTGACCTGTCAGCGGCGGGCGTCGTGCCGGTGCTGGCGCCCACCGACCGAGGGGCGCCCACCGGGCGGAGCCTGATCCTGGTGACCCCTGACGCCGAGCGGACCTTCAACACCTTCCTCGGCACCTCGGTCGAGCTCGGGCCCGACGACGTCGACGACGACGTCGTGGCCGGCGCGTCGACGGTGTACCTCGAGGGCTACCTCTGGGACCGCCCCAAGCCCCAGGAGGCGATGCTGCGGGTGGCTCGCGTGGCCCGTGAGGCCGGGGCGACGGTGTCACTCACCCTGTCGGACAGCTTCTGCGTGGAGCGCCACCGGGAGTCGTTCCGGGTGCTCGTCGAGGCCGAGATCGATCTGCTGTTCGCCAACGTCGCCGAGATCGCAGCGCTGTACGAGGTGACCGAGCTCGATCATGCCATCTCCGCCGCGCAGCGAGACGTCCACACGGCGGCCATCACCATGGGACCCAGGGGTTCGCTCGTCGTCACGTCCGGCTCGGTCATCGAGGTGCCCGCCCAGGAGGTGCCAGAGGTGGTCGACACCACCGGAGCCGGCGACCTGTACGCCGCCGGCTTCCTGTTCGGGGTGAGTCGGGGCCGTGACGACCTCAGCTGCGGCCGCCTCGGCTCGCTGGCCGCAGCAGAGGTCATCACCCACCTGGGCGCCAGGCCCGAGACCCCCCTCGCCCGACTGGCCGCCGACGCCGGGCTGGCCGATACCGGGCTGGCCGACACCGGGCTGGCCGACACCGGGCTGGCCGACACCGGGCTGGCCGATACCGGGCTGGCCGACACCGGGCTGGCCGACACCGGGCTGGCCGACACCGGGCTGGCCGACGGAGCCTGAGCGGGCCCCGGGCGGCCCGTCACGACCGTCGGCGGAGCTCGGCGATGCTGGGGCGATGGCCCGGCAGCTCACCGTCGTCGACCACCCCCTCATCCGTCACAAGGTGACGCTGCTGCGCGACGTCTCGACCTCGGTGAGCCAGTTCCGGGCGCTCACCCACGAGATCACGATGCTGATGGCCTACGAGGCCTTCAGGGACCTCGACACCGAACCGACGCAGGTGACCACGCCGCTCACCGAGACCGTCGGCGAGCGCCTGGCCGGCAAGAAGCTGGCGGTCGTGGCCATCCTGCGCGCCGGGCTGGCCATGGTCGACGGGATCCTGCCGCTCGTGCCCTCGGCGCGGGTGGGTCACATCGGGCTGTACCGCGACCCGGTCACGACCACCCCGGTCGAGTACTACGCCAAGTTGCCCCACGACCTCGCCGAGCGCGACGTCGTCCTGGTCGACCCGATGCTCGCCACCGGGGGCTCGGCCGCCGATGCCGCCGACCGCCTGCGAGAGGCCGGCGCGACGAGCCTGCGGCTGCTCTGCCTCATCGGGGCGCCCGAGGGCGTCGAGCTGATGGGACGGCGCCACCCGGACGTGCCGATCTGGTTGGCGGCGCTGGACGAGCGCCTTGATGACCACGCCTACATCGTCCCCGGCCTCGGCGACGCCGGCGACCGCATCTTCGGCACGCGGTGAGCCGATCGCCCGCCCGGGGGCCGTGCGTCCCGACCACGGTGGGGCGACGCTCGGCGGGCGGCGACCGGTGGGGTCTGCTCCCAGGAGCCGGCGCGCACCGCAGGGCTAGGGTGCTGCTCACGCGGACCGGCTCGTCGGATCGCGACGCCGGACCCTGACCCGGCCCACCATCGCGATCTGTGGAGGGATGCCCGATGACGCGCACCTGGCGCCTGCTGCTGGCCCTGCTGGCCGCCTTCTCGTTGGTCGCCGCCGCCTGCGGCGACGCCGACGACGATGCCGACCCCGTGATCGAGGTCGGTGACGACGCCGACGACGTCGACACCGAGGCCACCGACGTGCCCGGTGACGTCGACACGGTGACCGAGACCGAGACCGCCGTCGACAGCGGCACGGCCACCGAGGCGGCGGGCACCGAGTCGGGTGAGGCGATGGACGGGTCCGACGTCGAGGTCGGCCTCGTCTACGACATCGGCGGTCGAGGCGACCTCTCGTTCAACGATGCGGCCGCCGCCGGTCTCGATCGGGCCATCGCCGACTTCGGCGTGGACGCCACCGAGCTCGAGCCGAGCAGCGGCGGTGAGGATCGCGACGAGTCGCTCGCCCTGTTGAGCGAGCAGGGCAACGACGTCGTGTTCGCCGTCGGCTTCTTGTTCCAGGACGCGGTCGAGGCCTCGTCTGAGGAGAACCCGGACGTGAACTTCGGACTCATCGACTCGGTCGTCGAGGCCGACAACGTCGCGTCGCTGGTCTTCGCCGAGGAGCAGGGCTCGTTCCTCGTCGGCGCCCTGGCCGCGCTGACCTCTGAGACCGGGCGCATCGGCTTCATCGGAGGGGTCGACTTCGAGCTCATCCAGCGCTTCGAGGCCGGCTACGAGGCCGGCGCGAGGGCGGTCGACCCCGACGTCGAGATCGACATCGACTACGTCTCCCAGCCCCCCGACTTCGACGGGTTCAACCAACCCGACGTGGCCCAGGAGATCGCGCTGTCGCAGTACCAGAGCGGGGTCGACGTGATCTACCACGCCGCCGGCGGCGCCGGGAACGGCCTGTTCGAGGCGGCCCGCACCTACTCCGAGAACAACGACACCCAGGTCTGGGCCATCGGCGTCGACTCCGACCAGTACCTCACCGTCAGCCCCGACCTGCAGCCCTACGTGCTGTCGTCGATGCTGAAGCGGGTCGACGTCGCGGTGTACGAGACGATCCGCTCGCTCGTCGAGGGCGACTTCGCCAGCGGGGTGTCGGTCTTCGATCTCAGCGTCGACGGGGTCGGGTACTCCACGACCGGTGACAACATCTCCGGCGAGGTCATCGACCAGCTCGAGGACCTGAAGGCCCAGATCGTCGCCGGTGAGATCGAGGTGCCGTCGAGCCCCGAGCGCCTCGAGGGCTGAGCGGGTGGGCCCTGCCGGCGACGATCTCGCCGTCGAGCTCGACGGGATCACCAAGCGCTTCCCCGGCGTCGTCGCCAACGACGACGTCACCCTGCGGGCCAGGCGTGGCGAGATCCACGCCATCGTCGGCGAGAACGGCGCTGGCAAGTCCACCCTCATGAAGATCCTCTACGGGATCCAACGCCCCGACGAGGGCACGATCCGCATCGACGGGGTCGAGGTGACGCTCAAGTCGCCCTCTGACGCCATCGGAGGTGGCATCGGCATGGTCCACCAGCACTTCATGCTCGTCGACAACTTCACGGTGCTCGAGAACATCGTGCTGGGGTCCGAGCCGACGAGGGGCGCGAGCATCGACGTCGACGACGCCCGCCGGCGCATCTACCAGCTGGTCGAGGACTACGGCCTGTCCGTCGACCCCGATCGGTCCGTCGCCGACCTCGGGGTGGGCGAGCGCCAGCGGGTCGAGATCCTCAAGGTGCTGTACCGGGGGGCACGCATCCTCATCCTCGACGAACCCACCGCCGTGCTCGTCCCCCAGGAGGTGCACGAGCTGTTCGGGTCGTTGCGCGACCTCGTCGCCGAGGGCGTCACCGTGCTGTTCATCTCCCACAAGCTCGACGAGGTCCTCGAGGTCGCCGACCGCATCACCGTCATCAGGGCGGGACGCACCGTCGCCGAGGTGGCCCGGGGCGAGCTGGACGCCCGGGGTCTGGCCGAGCTGATGGTGGGCAGCGAGCTACCGACGCCGGTCGCCGGTGAGCACGTGGTCGGCACCGACGTCGAGCTGTCGGTCCGTGGCCTGGTCGTGAGCGACGCCGAGCGGGTCGTCGTCGACGGCGTTGACCTCGAGGTGCACCGAGGTGAGATCGTCGGGATCGCCGGCGTGGAGGGCAACGGACAGACCCCCCTCATCGAGGCCCTCGTGGGTGTTCGACCCGTCGACGCCGGAACGATCACGCTCGGCGGCGCCGACGTCACCGCCGCCTCGACCCGCCAGCGTCGCCAGAGCGGTCTCGGCTACATCCCCCAGGATCGCCATCGCGAGGGCTTGTTGCTGGACGCCCCGCTGTGGGAGAACGCCATGCTCGGCCATCAGACCGCCCCGCCCTACGCCAAGGGCCCGTGGGTCGATCGCGCCGGGGCCCGGCGCCGCACCGCCGAGGTCATCGAGCGCTTCGACGTGCGCACCCCGGGCGTCGAGACCACCGCTCAGGCCCTGTCGGGGGGCAACCAGCAGAAGCTCATCTTCGGCAAGGAGATGGCGGCCGGCCCGCGGGTCCTGATCGCCGCCCAACCGACCCGGGGCATCGACGTCGGCGCCCAGGCCGCCATCTGGAACGAGCTGCGCGCCGCCCGGGCCGGCGGGCTGGCCGTGCTGTTGGTGTCGGCCGATCTCGAGGAGCTCATCGGGCTGGCCGACACCCTCGTGGTCATGTATCGCGGCCGCCTGGTCGCCTGGCTCGACCCGGCCACCGTCACCCCCACCGAGCTGGGGTCGCACATGACCGGGGCGCGCTCCGGCGCGGTGGACGTCGAGGCAGACGCTCGTTGAGCCGACGACCCACCCGCCTCGGGCTGACCCTGGCTGCGCCCCTCGGCGCGCTGGTGCTGTCGCTCGCCCTCTCAGCGGTGTTCCTCGCCGCCAGCGGTCACTCGCCGCTGAGGGCCTACGGCGACATGTGGGAGTTCGGCACCCGGGGCGAGTCCATCGTGTCGGCGCTCAACAGGGCGGTCCCGCTGTACCTGTCGGCCCTGGCGGTGGCGTTGGCCTTCAAGGTCAAGCTGTTCAACATCGGCGTCGAGGGCCAGTACCTGGTGGCGGCGGTGGTCGCGGCCTGGGCGGGGGCGGCGGTCGAGCTGCCGGCGGTGCTGCACGTCGGGTTGATCGTGGTGGTCGCCATGGCTGTCGGAGGGGCCTGGGCCACGGTGCCTGCCCTGTTGAAGGTGTACCGGGGCGTGCACGAGGTGATCTCGACGATCATGTTCAACCTCATCGCCTCGGGCTTCATCGCCTGGCTGCTGATCGAGCACCTGGGCGACCCCGACTCCGATCTCAGCGAGACCGCCGAGATCGCCCCGTCGGGTCACGTGCCCGACCTCGACTCGTGGCTGGGGGCGGTGGGCCTGGCGCCTGAGCGGGGCCGCCCGCTGAACGGCGCCCTGCTGCTGGCCGTGGTGGCCGGCGTCGTCTTCTACGTCGTGGTGTGGCGGACCCGCTTCGGCTTCGATCTGCGCGCTGCGGGAGAGAACTCGTGGGCGGCGACGGCCAGCGGTGTGCGGTCCACCACGATGGTGCTGCGCACCATGATCCTCTCGGGCGCGCTGGCCGGCTTGGTCGGCCTGCCCGAGCTGTTGGGCTTCAGCCACCAGTACGGCAACGACTTCACCACCAACCTGGGCTTCGACGGCATCGCCGTGGCCCTGCTCGGGCGGGGCAACCCGATCGGCATGGCCGCCGGAGCCCTGTTGTTCGGTGCGCTCGAACGTTCGGGTCAGGTGCTCGACCTCGAAGGGGTCCCCGCCGAGATCGTGTCGATCATGCAGGGCATCATCCTCATCGCCGTCGTCGTCGCCTACGAGATCGTTGCCCGGATCCGACGGGCCCGCGAGGCGAGCCAGACCGCCGCCGCCGTCGACCGGCCCGCCGGCGGGCCCCAGCGCGCCGAGGTCGGGGCGCCGGTGTGACCGCCACGACCGCCGATCCAGCCAGCCCCGCGGTTCGACAGGGGCCCCGGACCCGCACTCGCAGCCGCGGTCGACGTCTCGGCCTGGTCGTGCTGGCCCTCAGCGGGGTGATGCTGGTGCTGTCGATCGCCTCGGCGGCCGGCGACGCCCCCGATCTGACCTCGAGCGGCACCTTCGCCGGGGCGCTGCGCCAGGCCGTGCCGATCGGGCTGGTGGCCGTCGGCGCCATCTACTCCGAACGGGCCGGCATCGTGAACATCGGCCTGGAGGGGATGCTCATCCTCGGCACCTGGTTCGGGGCCTTCGCGGGGTTCACCTACGGGCCGTGGTGGGGCGTGCTGGCCGGGATGCTCGGCGGAGCCCTCGGCGGGTTGCTGCACGCCGTGGCCACCGTCAGCTTCGGCGTCGATCACATCATCTCGGGGGTGGCGATCAACATCCTGGGCGCCGGCATCGCCCGGTACCTGTCGGTCATCCACTTCAGCGACGAGGGCGGCGGCGCCACCCAGTCGCCACGCATCCAGAGCGAGCTGGGCTCGTTCGACGTGCCGGTGCTGGCCGGGGGGGAGGTCCTCGGCTGGAACAGCCCCGACGTGCTCGGTGACCTCGAGGGTCGCGACGTGTTCTTCGTCAGCGACGTCGCCGGCTTCCTCGGGGGGCTCACCCGGGCGGTGCCCTACCTCACCCTCGTTGCCGTGGCCCTGGTCCCGATCAGCGCCTACGTGCTGTTCCGCACGGCGTGGGGGCTGCGGCTGCGATCTTGCGGAGAGCACCCCGCCGCCGCCGAGACGCTCGGCGTGGGGGTCTACCGCATGAGGTACTACGGGGTGGTCATCTCGGGCGCCTTCGCTGGTCTGGGCGGGGCGTTCATCGTCGTCGAGCTGTCACGGATCTACCGAGAGGGCCAGACCGGGGGTCGTGGGTTCATCGGCTTGGCGGCCATGATCTTCGGCAATTGGATGCCCTGGGGTGGGGCCGGGGGTGCCGGGCTGTTCGGCTACGCCAACGTCTTGCGCCTGCGCGACGAGCGGTCGGTGCACGCCCTGCTGCTGGCCATCGGGCTCACCGGACTGCTCGTGGGCGCGTGGCTGCTCTGGCGGGGACGACCCCGCGCCGGTGTGGTGGTCGGGCTCATCGGGTTGGCGATCGTCGTCGTGTGGGCGCTCACCGACTCGGTGCCCAGCCAGTTCGTCGACTTCACCGCCCCCGTGGTCACCCTGTTGGTCCTCAGCCTGTCCGCTCAGCGGTTGCGGCCGCCGGCCTCGGTCGGCGAGCCCTACCGGCGCGGCGAGGCCAGCTGAGTGCCCGGGCCAGCGGGGGACGACGAGCCTCGCCACCGCCGATACCGCCATCGTCACGGCGAGCTGCGCGAGGTCGACTGGGATGAGCTCGGTCGACGAGCGGTCGAGGTGGCCCGCTCGGCTCAGGCCCCGTACTCCCACCTTGCGGTCGGGGCGGCCGGGCTGGTCGACGACGGACGAGTCGTCGTCGGGTGCAACGTCGAGAACGCCAGCTACGGCCTGTCGCTGTGCGCAGAGTGCGGGGTGGTGTCCTCCCTGGCCGCCACGGGGGGCGGCCGCCTCGTGGCGATCGTCACGCGGCTGGTCGATGGGGGTCACGTCCTGCCCTGTGGGCGGTGCCGCCAGCTGCTCGACGAGGCGGGCGGCCCCGAGCTGCTCGTCGACGGCGACGGCCGACCCCGGGCCCTCTCGAGCCTGCTGCCCGACGCCTTCGGGCCCGCAGACCTGTAGCGCTCGGTGACCGCCCACGCCCTGGACCCGGTGTCGATCATCGTCGCCAAGCGCGACGGTCGAACGCTCGACGACGCCCAGATCCGCTGGTTCGTCGAGGGGTTCACCGACCAGACGGTGGCTGCCGAGCAGATGGCGGCGCTGGCCATGGCGGTGCTCTGGCGAGGCCTGGACGACCGCGAGCTGTCGACCTGGACGGCGGCGATGCTCGACTCGGGAGTCGGCATGGATCTCGGCGACCTGGGGCGTCCCACCGTCGACAAGCACTCCACCGGCGGCGTCGGCGACAAGGTGTCGCTCGTGCTCTGTCCCCTGGTGGCGGCCTGCGGGGCCGCCGTGCCCCAGCTGTCGGGCCGGGGCCTCGGGCACACCGGCGGCACCCTCGACAAGATGGAAGCCATCCCCGGGTGGTCGGCCGTGCTCACCCCTGACGAGCTGCGGGCCCAGCTGGCCGAGGTCGGTGCAGCGATCGTGGCGGCCTCGGACGACCTGGCCCCGGCTGACCGGGAGCTGTACGCGCTGCGCGACGTGACCGGCACGGTCGAGTCGATCCCGCTCATCGCCAGCTCGATCATGTCCAAGAAGATCGCCGAGGGGACCGATGCCCTCGTCCTCGACGTCAAGGTGGGCAGCGGGGCGTTCATGAAGGACGCCGACCGGGCCCGTGCCCTCGCCGATGCCATGGTCAGGCTGGGCGGGGACCACGGCGTGGCGACCACGGCGCTGCTCACCGACATGGACGTTCCCCTCGGTCGCAGCGCCGGCAACGCCGTCGAGGTCACCGAGGCCGTCGAGGTGCTCGACGGTGGCGGGCCCGCCGACCTCCTCGAGGTGACCCTGGCGTTGGCCGCCGAGATGGTGGCCCTGGCCGGCCTCGACGTCGACCCCGCCGACAAGCTCGCCGACGGGTCGGCCCGCAGGGTGTGGGACGAGATGGTCTCCGCCCAGGGCGGCGACCCCACGGCTGCGCTTCGCGAGGGTCGTCACGGCGAGGAGCTCGTCGCCCACCGCAGCGGCACCGTCGAGCGCCTCGACGCCCTGGCGGTGGGGGTGGCCGCCTGGCGCCTCGGGGCGGGGCGGGCGCGCCGCAGCGAGGCGGTGCAGGCCGGCGCGGGCGTGCGGTGGTGGTGCCAACCCGGCGACGAGGTCAGAGTCGGCGACGTGCTGGCCGAGCTGCGCACCGACGACCCCGGCCGCCTGGCCGGCGCCCGCCAGGCCCTGAGCGCAGGGATCGTGGTCGGTGACGGGCCGCCGTCGCGACGTGGTCCGATCGTCCTCGACCGCCTCGGCCCGTGAGCTCGGCCCGTGAGCTCGGGCCGCGTGGCCGACCCCGGCCGTGCCGCCGAGCGTCGACGGCCAGGTCGTAGACTGCACCGATGCACCGCTTGTCCGACGAGCACCTGCGGCGCATGCCCAAGGCGGTGCTGCACGACCACCTCGACGGTGGCCTCCGTCCCGCCACCATCATCGAGTTGGCCGACGCCCAGGGCCACGAGCTGCCCTCCACCGACGCCGACGAGCTCGGCGCCTGGTTCCGGCGCGGTGCGAGCCGACGCGACCTGCCCCTCTACCTGGAGACCTTCGAGCACACCGTCGGGGTCCTCCAGACCGCCGAGGCCCTGCACCGGGTGGCGTCTGAGGCCTCCCGTGACCTCGCCGACGACGGGGTCGTCTACGCCGAGGTGCGCTTCGCCCCCGAGCTGCACCTCGAACGTGGCCTCAGCCTCGACGAGGTGGTCGAGGCCGTCACCGACGGGTTCCGTGACGGCTCGGCCGACCGGGCGATCGTGGTCCGCACGCTGCTCACCGCCATGCGCACCACGGCGCGCTCGCTCGAGATCGCCGAGCTGGCGCTGCGCTGGCGCGACGCCGGCGTCGTCGGCTTCGACATCGCCGGCAAGGAGGCCGGGTTCCCCCCGACCCGCCACCTCGACGCCTTCCAATACGTCATGCGAGAGAACTTCCACATCACCATCCACGCCGGTGAGGCCTTCGGGCTGCCCTCGATCTGGGAGGCGCTGCAGTTCTGTGGCGCCGAGCGTCTGGGTCACGGCGTGCGCATCGTCGATGACATCACCGTCGACGACGACGGCGTCGCCCACCTCGGTCGCCTGGCCGGCTTCGTGCGCGATCGGCGGGTGCCGCTCGAGATGTGCCCGAGCTCCAACGTCCACACCGGGGCCGCCGACACGATCGCCACCCATCCGATCGGGTTGCTGCGAGACCTGCGGTTCCGTGTCACGGTCAACACCGACAACCGCTTGATGTCCGACGTCACCATGTCAGGCGAGATGGGTCGGTTGCACGAGGCGTTCGGCTGGGGCCTGCGCGACTTCGAGTGGTTGACCATCAATGCCGTGAAGTCGTCGTTCCACCCCTTCGATCAGCGTCTGCGCCTGATCGACGAGATCATCAAGCCGGGGTACGCAGCGATGGCGGCCAGCACGCTCGGCACCTCGGTGGGCGTGTGATGCCGGACCCTGACGACCCGTTCCGCCGCCCCGACGAGCTCGGCGACCCGGGCCGCCCCGGCGTGCCTGGCGGCTTTGACGGTCCCGCCAGCCCTGGCGAGCCGCTCGATCCGACCGTGGCGCAGCCCGGCGCGCCGACGCCCCCGAGCGGGACCCCGCTGACGGGGTCGACCGGCGCCACCGGCGCCCGTGGGTCAACAGGTGGGGGGTCTGCGAGCCCGGGGTCACGGCCGCCTGGTGCTGACCCGGCCAGGGCCGAGATCCTCCCGGGTGGTCTGGTCGCCCCGCCGCCCGACGACGAGGCCCCGGACTGGCAGCGTCCGGCGATCATCGCCATGGGCGCGCTGGTGCTGCTCGGCCTGGTGCTCATCGGCGTCCTCGTGTTCGGCGGCGACGACGACGAGGTCGACGTGCTCACCGACGGGGCGCTGACCGAACCGCTCGAGACCGTCCCGCCGGCGCCGACGCCCCTGCCGGCCCCGCCCGTGGCCACCCTGCCCGCCGCCCCGACGACGTCGCCCGCGACGACCGCTGCCACCACCCAGGCGCCCGCCCCGGCGCCCACGACGACGCCGCCGCCGGCTGCGTCGGTCACCTCCTCGCCGCCAGCTTCCGCGCCGCCGCCAGCGCCGGAGCTGCCGCCCGCCTCGGAGATCCCGCCGACACCGGTCATCGCCACCCTCGATGACGCCGGCCCGGCGCTGCCCGGTCGTGGTCCGCATCGGGCGCACTGGTACGTCGCCGACGGGGTGTGGGTGGCGGTGCTGGGCGGCTGGGACGCCGCCGCTGACGAGGGCTGGTGCCTGGTGACGGCTCGCCGTGCGGCCGACAGCGACACGCTGGACGACGCCCTCGGGGCCCCGACCAGCGACGGCGCCTGTGACGGTCTCGACGCCGAAGGGGTCGATGACCCGGGTCGCGGCGAGGGCCTGCGACGCTGCGGCGAGCTCGCGTACGTGGTCACCGACATCGACGGCGGCGCCGGCGCCGGTCAACTCGTCGTGCGAGCGGTGCCGGCCGGCGCAGGCGTGCTGGCCGCTGGCGTCGAGGGCGTGGTCGGCGCAGCCGACGATGCTCCCGGTTTCGAGCTGGAGCGCTCCCGGTACTCGGTGCCGTCCGGGGTGTCGGCCAGCGGGGCGACCGAGGTGGCCTGCGGCGAGTGATCCGTCCCCGGCCCCGCCCCTGGCCGCTCAGGCGCGCTCGGGGGCCTCGGGCACCTCGGTCATCTCCAGCACCCGCTCCACCAGCTCGATCGCGGCGGGATCGACGTCACCGACGTCGAGCTGCTGGAGGGCCATGAGAGCGGTGAGGTCGCCGCGCACGAGCAGGCGGCCCTGGAGGAACGCCTCCATCACCTTCTGGGGATCCCGCTCGACGAACAGCCGCACGGCGACGCCGTAGGACGTCGTGACGTCGACGTCGGCGCCGTCCTGGGTGCCCCGTAGCAACAGCGGGTAGCCGCCGGTGGTGTCGACGTGGAGGCGCAGATCGTCGGGGTGGTACGGCGTCTCGGTCACCGTGACGTTGATCCGGGCTGACACCGGCGGAGGGGGGAGGCGGCCGTCGTACTCGGCGCGCAGCTGCTCGGCGGCGTCGAGCCACTCCTCGGACAAGAAGGGATGAGGCATCGTCCGCCGACGCTAACGGGTGCCCCCACCAGCGGGATGCGCCCACCATCGACCGGCACGCCCTCGCGGGTGCGTAGCCGACGCACCACTAGCATGTCAGGGTGGTCGACAACGTCGTGGTGCCCGGCGCCGAGCCGTTGGCGGTGGATGGCGGGCGCGAGGGGGCGCTCGTGCTGCACGGCTTCACCGGCAACCCGTCGTCGATGCGTCCGGTCGCTGACGCCTTCGCCGAGGCGGGGTGGTCAGTCGAGCTGCCCCGCCTTCCCGGCCACGGCACCTCGGTCACCGACATGGCCACCACCGGGTGGGCCGACTGGCGCCGTGAGGTCGACGACGCCTGGGCCCGCCTGGCCGCCCGCACCGACCGCCGAGTCGTCATCGGGCTGTCGATGGGAGCCACCCTGGCGGTCGACCTGGCGGCCGAGCTGGCCGCTGGTGCCCCGGCCGACGCCGGTGCCGGTACCCCGGGCGTCACGGCGAACGGCGCGCCCGAGGGCCTGGTGCTCATCAACGCCGCCGCCGCCCCGATGGCCCGTGAGCTCGTCGATCACGTGGAGTCCCTCGTCGAGCAGGGCGAGACGACGATGCCCGGCATCGCCTCGGACATCGCGGCTGAGGGGGTGGTCGAGTCGGCCTACGACCAGGTCCCGCTGATGGCGCTGCTGTCGTTGGCGATCGCCCTGGACGAGCTGCAGGAGCGCCTGGCGACGATCGGCTGTCCGGTGCTCATCTGCACGAGCCCCCAGGACCACGTGGTGTCACCGGCTGACAGCGAGCACCTGGCGATGTCGGTGAAGGGCCCGGTGCGCACGGTCACCCTCGAGCGCAGCTTCCACGTCGCCACCCTCGACCACGATGCGCCTTCGCTCATCGCCGAGGCGCTGTCGTTCGCTCGCGAGGTGACCGCCGGGTGAACGAACCGATGACCGCCGGCGGGGGCCGCCCCGGCGACGAGGTCCCACCGCAGACAGATCCGGACGCAGAGGGCGGCTCGCGGCTGACCCGCCAGGACGTGCTGCGCATCGCCGAGCTCGCCCGGCTGCGGCTGCAACCCGAGGAGGTCGAGCGCTACACCGCCCACCTGGGGCGTGTGCTCGACCATGCCACCGACCTCGACGAGGTCGACCTCGACGGTCTGGACCGCACGTGGCAGGCGGTGCCGCTCGGCGACTGCCTGAGAGACGACGTCGTCGGCACCGGGGTCGACCGCGACGAGGTGCTGGCCGAGGCCCCGTCGGTCCAGGACGGCCGCTTCTGCGTGCCTCGCATCCTCGGCGAGGCGCCGTAGTGGGCGCAGCGGTCGATCTCGGCGCAGCGGTGCGCGGCGGGCAGCGCACGGCGGTCGAGGTCCTCGACGCGCACCTCGCCGCCATCGACGCCCGCGAGGACGCCGTCCACGCCTTCAACATGGTGACCCGCGACGAGGCCCAGGCGGCGGCGGAGGCCGTCGACGCCCTGGTCGCCGGCGGCGGTGACCCCGGGCCGCTCGCCGGGGTGCCGGTGGCGCTCAAGGACAACCTGTGCACCAACGGGGTGCCGACGACGTGCTCGTCGCGCATCTTGGAGGGATGGTGCCCGCCCTATGACGCCTTCGCGGTCGCCCGTCTGGTCGCCGCCGGCGCCGTCGTGGTCGGCAAGACCAACCTCGATGAGTTCGCCATGGGCTCCTCCACGGAGAACTCGGCGTTCGGCCCGACGCGCAACCCCTGTGACCAGAGCCGGGTGCCGGGTGGCTCCTCGGGGGGTTCGGCCGCCGCGGTGGCCGCCGGCTTCGCCCCGCTGGCCTACGGCACCGACACGGGCGGGTCGATCCGCCAACCCGCCGCCCTCTGCGGGGTGGTCGGGGTCAAGCCCACCTACGGACGGGTCAGCCGCTACGGGCTCATCGCCTTCGCCTCGAGCCTCGACCAGATCGGCCCCTTCGGTGTCGACGTCGCCGACGCCGCGCTCGGCCTCGACGTCGTCGCCGGTCCCGACGGGCGCGACGCCACCTCCATCGACTCGGCGCCGCCACCGGTCAGCGCCGCGCTCGGCGTCGGCGTCGAGGGCCTGCGGGTGGGGGTGCTCGCCGAGATCACCGACGTCGCCGATCCCGACGTCGCCGCCCAGGTGCACGCCGCCGCCGAGGCGCTGGCCGCCGCGGGCGCCGAGGTCGACGAGGTGTCGGTTCCTGCCTGTCGCCAGGCCCTCACCGCCTACTACCTGGTGGCCCCGGCCGAGGCCTCGTCCAACCTGGCCCGCTTCGACGGGGTGCGCTTCGGGTTGCGCGTCGATGGCGACGACGTCGCCGAGATGATGGTGGCCACGCGCACCGCTGGCTTCGGCCCCGAGGTGAAGGCCCGCATCATGCTCGGCACGTTCGCCCTGTCGGCGGGGTACTACGACGCCTACTACGGCCGGGCCCAGCAGCTGCGGGTGCTGCTCCAGCGCGAGCTCGCCGAGGTCTACCGCCGCCACGACGTGCTGCTCGGCGCCACCTCGCCCACGGTGGCGTTCCGCTTCGGCGACAGGGTCGACGATCCGCTGGCCATGTACGCCAGCGACGTGTGCACGCTGCCCCCCAGCCTGGCCGGCCATCCGGCCATGTCGGTGCCCTTCGGCAGCGGTGCCGACGATCTGCCCGTCGGCGTGCAGGTGCTGGCCCCCGCCCTCGGTGAGGTCGACATGTTCCGCGCTGCGGCGGTGCTCGAAGCGGCCGCACCACCCCGGGCTTCGGGCGGCGCAACCACCTCGGTCGAGGCCGCTGCCACGGGGGTGGGCACGGCGTCGTCACCGGGGGCGGGGTCATGAGCGCAGGAGACGACGTCGGCGCCTGGACCCACGAGGGCTACGAGCTGGTCTGTGGGCTCGAGGTCCACGTCGAGCTGGCCACGACGTCCAAGCTGTTCTCCCCGGCGGCCAACCGCTTCGGCGACGAGCCCAACACCAACGTCGACCCGGTGTGCCTCGGCCTGCCCGGCACCCTGCCGGTGCTGAACCGCCAGGCCGTCGAGCTGGCCGTGCGCCTCGGGTTGGCGCTCGGGTGTGAGATCCGTCGCAGCGTGTTCGCCCGGAAGAACTACTTCTACCCAGACATGCCCAAGGACTTCCAGATCTCCCAGTACGAGCTGCCGATCTGCGCCGAGGGCTCGCTCGAGCTGCCCGACGGCCACGTGGTGGGCATCGAGCGGGCCCACCTCGAAGAGGACACCGGCAAGACCACCCACGTCGGCGGGGGCGGGCGCATCCACGACGCCCGCTACGCCCTGGTCGACTACAACCGGGCCGGCGTCCCGCTGCTCGAGATCGTGAGCCGCCCCGACCTCACCTCGCCCGACCAGGCCCGGGCCTACGTCGAGGAGCTGCGAGCGATCCTGTTGGCCACCGGCGCCTCGGATGCGCGCATGGAGGAGGGGTCGATGCGCGTCGACGCCAACGTCAGCGTCCGCCCCGTCGGGCACGACGAGCTGCGCACCCGCTGTGAGATCAAGAACCTGAACTCGCTGCGCAGCCTGGGGCGCGCCATCGACCACGAGGCTCGTCGGCACGTGCAGATCTACTGCGACGGTGACCGGGTGGCCCAGCAGACCCGGCACTGGGACGAAGAGGGCGGCCGCACGCACACGCTGCGGTCCAAGGAGGAGGCCGACGACTACCGGTACTTCCCCGAGCCCGACCTGCCGCCGCTGGATCCCGATCCGGCGTGGATCGAGCGGATCCGCACCGAGCTGCCCGCCCTGCCCGCCGAGCGCCGGCGCTCCCTCGCCGCAGCCACCGGGGGCGGGGTCGAGCAGGTCGCCCTGGTCGTGTCCCGTGACCTCGACGGGCTCGTCCTGGCCGCCGTCGACGCCGGCGCCGACCCCGCCCGGGCGCTACTGCACGCCCACACCAACCTCGCCGACGACCGCGCCGGCGACCTCGACCCGACTGCGTTCGCCGAGCTCGTGGTCATGGAGACCGCCGATGAGCTGACCGCCACCCAGGCCAAGCAGGTGCTCGCCGAGATGGTCGAGCGGGGTGGGTCCCCCCGTGACATCGCCGCGGCTCGGGGCTTCGAGGCCATGGCCGACGATGCCCTGCGCTCAGCGGTCGACGAGGCGGTGGCCGCTCACCCCGATGAGTGGCAACGCCTGCGTGACGGCGACGGCAAGGTCATGGGGTTCTTCGTCGGCCAGGTCATGAAGGCCACCCGGGGCCAGGCCGACGGCAAGGCCGTCACGGCGCGCCTGCGCGAGCTGGCCGGCACCTGAGGGCCACGGCGCCAGAGCCTCCAGACGTCGTCGTGGGCCACCACGGCTCGCCGGCGCGGCGATGATCGTGGCGTGCGCCTGCTGATCGTCGAGGACGAGCGCGACCTCGCCGACGCCCTGGCGGTCGGGCTGGGCGCAGAGGGGTACGCCGTAGATGTGACCGGCGATGTGCGCGGCGCCCAGGACCTCCTGGGGTTCGAGCCCTATGACCTCGTGCTCCTCGACCTCGGTCTGCCCGACGGCGACGGGCTCGACGTGTGCTCCTCGCTGCGGGCCGGTCACCTCGGCGAGCTCAACGCCCGCACCCGGGTGCTGGTCGCCACCGCACGCGACGGCCTCGACGACCGCATCGCCGGGCTCGACACCGGGGCCGACGACTACATCGTGAAGCCCTTCGACCTCGGTGAGCTGGCGGCCCGGGTGAGGGCGTTGCTGCGCCGTGAGATCGGCCGGGGCGAACCGACCCTGCGGGTGGGGCCGCTGGTGCTCGACCCGTCCCGTCACGAGGCGGCCCGCGACGGACGCCCGTTGGACCTGACGGCCAAGGAGTTCGCCCTGTTGCAGCACCTGATGGCCCACGCCGGCCAGGTCCTTCCCGCCGAGCAGCTGCTGTCGTCGGTGTGGGACGCCAACGCCGACCCGTTCTCCAACATCGTGCGCGTCACGATCTCGAACCTGCGACGCAAGTTGGTCGCCGGGGGAGAGCACGGCCAGCCGATCGAGACCGTCGTCGGGGTCGGCTACCGGTTGACCGACCGGTGAAGCCCGGCGCCCGCTCGGCCCGGCTGTGCATCGCGCTCACGTGGTCGGTGCTGGTCGTGGTCGTCGCCGCCGTGCTGCTGGTGGTCCTCAACGTCGTGGTGGCCGCCGAGATGGCCGACCAGCCCGTCACCCGCCAGGCGGTCACCGCTCGGCGCCTCGGCCCGTTCCTGGTGATCGAGGAGCGTGAGGTCGTCGTGTTCGACGAGCTCGAACGACAGGTCAACGAGCGGACGATGCGCAACCTGCGGCGGGTCTCGGCGGTGGCGGTGCTCGGTCTGTTCCCGGCCAGCCTGGCCGTCGGCTGGGTCGTCGCAGCCCGGGTCCTCGCCCCGGTCGAGCGGATCACCCGAGCCACCCGCGAGATCGAGGCCACCGATCTGTCGCGGCGGATCGGCTCGGACGGCCCCGACGACGAGTTGACCCGTCTGGCCGCCACGATCGACGGGCTGCTCGACCGGGTCGACGCCGCGGTCGGCGAGCAGCGTGAGTTCCTCCAGAACGCCTCGCACGAGTTGCGCACCCCGCTGGCGGTGGCGGCGACCAACCTCGACGTCGCGCTGCGCTCAGAAGACCCCGACCAGGTCCGGCGTCGAGCCGAGACCGCCCGACGCTCGATCGGTCGCGTCGCTCGCCTCGTCGACGATCTGCTCGTGCACGCCCGGCAGGTGGCCGCCGGCCACGTCAGCGCTGACCGGCGGACCGAGGTCGATCTCGACGAGCTGGCGGCGGCGGCCATCGACGACCTCGCCGAGGTCGCCCGGGGACGTGGGCTGCTGCTGCGCCGGCGGGGTGGCGGGGGCGGGCGGGTCGACGTCGACGCCGAGGCCGTGCGGCGGGCGCTCACCAACCTCGTCGACAACGCCGTGCGGCTCGCCCCCCCGGGGTCGGTGGTCGAGGTGGCCAGCGGGCGACGTGACCGGTGGGCGTGGCTCGCCGTGCGAGACCAGGGCCCCGGCATCGCTCCCGATGACCAGGACGACGTCTGGCGGCGGTTCTGGAAGACCCGCGAGGGTGGCACGGGTCTCGGGCTGGCGATCGTGCGTCAGACCGCCGAGGCGCACTCGGGCGGGGTGGCCATGCGCTCGGCCCTGGGGGAGGGGTCGACGTTCGCCATCTGGTTGCCCGTCGACGGCCACGCCGCCGATGACCCGCCCACCGAGGTGCCCGAGCTGTGAGCCGCCCCGCCGTCCGCCCTGGCTGACGGTCGACCCTGTGCGACCTGGGGCCGACGGTCGACCCTGTGCGACCTGGGGCCGACGGTCGACCCTGTGCGACCTGGGGCCGACGACCCTGTGCAACCTGTGGCCGACGACCCTTTAGCTGCGGTTGACACCTGGTTCCGTACCGTGGCCGTCGTGACCACGTCTGCGTCCGATGGGGCGTCGCGCACCTGGCGTGACCTCCCCCCGGCCCCTCCCTACGGTGACCCGCAGGCAACGATCGTCGCCGATCGCCCGCCCCCTCGCACCGGTGAGCCGTCCGAGGCGCCCGGGCCGCCTGACCCCCGTCGTCGGGCCGGCGTGGTGGCGGCGGCGGCCGTGCTGGTCGCCGCCCTCGTGGCCGGTGTCGCCTACGTCGTCGCCGAGCGCGGGACCGACGACGAGGCCACCACCGAGCTCGGCGCCGGCCTCATCTCTGAAGGCACCGCCGGTTCCGCCGACGCCGGTGACGATGCCGTCGACGCCCTCACCGATGACGGTGAGCGGGGCGGTCTCGACGGGGCCGACGAGCCCGGGGGCGCCGGGGACCTGTTCGACGAGCTGCCCGGCGATCTCGACGAGCTCATCCCGCCCGGTCTCCTCGACGATCTGCCCGATGACCTCACCGAGCTGCTGCCCGACGAGCTGGACGGCCTGGTCCCCGACGATCTGCTCGATGACCTGCCGGGCCAGCTGGGGGATCCCTTCGACCGCTTCGAGGGCCTGACCGGGGCGCTGGTCGCCGTCGACGACCTCGACGGCGAGTGGACGATCACCCGGGACGGCCTGCGGGCGGGCACCGGGCGTGAGGGCCTGGAGATCGCCCAGGTCATCGAGCTCGACGGGCCCGACGGCACGGTCGAGCTGGTGGCCCGCACCGGCGTCGAGGCCCCCGAGGGCGTCACCCAGCGCATCGGCGGCCGGGAGGTCGAGGTCATCACCGTCGACGGCCACCCCGTCGCGGCGTGGACCGAGGACGGCGTCACCGTCGAGGTGAGCGGGGTGACCCTGGACGACGTCGAGGACCTCGCCCCCGTGGTCGAGGCCGTCGAGGTGCGCCCGTGACCGATCCGGTGAGCGGTGACCACGCCCGCGCCGACGAGCCCCGACCCGGCCACGAGCGCGACGTCGACAGCGAGGCCGGCACCGAGGGCGGTGGTGGGCCCACGGGTCAGCGATTCGCACCCGATGATCTGATGCCGGCGTTCCCCCCGACCGATCCCGACATCTTGCCCGACGGTCATCCCACCGCCCCGTTGACGCCGCTGCCCCCCGTCGGCCCCGCCCCGGGAACGGGCTACGCCGCCGGGGCGCCCGGTGGGTGGCCCGCCGAGCCCCCGCCCAACGCCCGCCTCCTGGCCACCGCCGGTGGCTCGGTGGCCCGCAGCGCCCCGCCGGTCATCCGTCCCGACGAGCCGTGGTTCCACCAGCTCGACGCCCTGCGCCGAGAGATCCAACGGGTCATCGTCGGACAGGACCGGGTGCTCGAGCGCGTCCTCGTCGCCCTGTTGGCGGGGGGGCACTGCCTCTTGGAGGGGGCGCCCGGGCTGGGCAAGACCCGGATGCTGGCGACCCTGGCCCGTTCGATCGGTGGGTCCTTCGCCCGCATCCAGTTCACGCCTGACCTCATCCCCGCCGACATCGTCGGCACCCGCATCTACCGGGCCTCGGTCGAGCGCTTCGACGTCGAGCTGGGCCCGGTGTTCGCCAACCTGGTGCTCGCCGATGAGATCAACCGGGCGCCGGCCAAGGTCCAGTCGGCGCTGCTCGAGGTGATGGGGGAGCGCCAGGTCACCATCGGCGGCACCACCCACCCCGCCCCGAGCCCGTTCCTCGTCATGGCGACCCAGAACCCCATCGAGAGCGAGGGCGTCTACGTGCTGCCCGAGGCCCAGCGGGACCGGTTCTTGATGCGGGTGCCCGTCGAGTACCCCCGCCCGGCAGAGGAGGCCGAGATCGTTCGACGCGCCTCGGCCGGCGAGCCCGGCATCGAACCCGTCCTCGACCTCGACGACGTCGTCGGCCTGCAGCGCCGAGCCGCGGCCGTGCACGTCGACCCGAGCGTCCAGGACTACGCGGTGCGCATCGTGCTGGCCACCCGCCGCCCCCGCGAGCACCACCTCGACGAGCTGGACGGGGCGATCGCGTTCGGGGCCAGTCCCCGGGCCTCGATCGGCCTCGTGGCGGCGGGCCGGGCGCTGGCGTTGCTGCGGGGCCGTCGCTGGCTGGCGCCCCAGGACGTCTATGACGTCGCCTACGACGTGTTGAACCACCGCCTCGTGCTGTCCTTCGACGCGATGGCCGACGGCGTGACCGTCGACGAGGTCATCGTCACCCTGTTGACGACCGTGCCCGCCCCGCCCGGTGTCGACGAACCCGCCTACGTGCCGTGAGCGCCCCCGGGCGCCACGTCGACGCGCCCTCCGGGCGTGACCGATCTGCGGGTGAGGACGTCGAGGCGCTCCTGCGGCGCGCCGAGCTGGTGGTCGCCCAGCGCCTCGACGGGCTGCTGCACGGCGACTACCAGGGCTTGGTGCCCGGGCACGGCAGCGAGCTCGGCGAGGCCCGCGCCTACGTGGTGGGCGACGACGTCCGCCGCATCGACTGGACCGTCACCGCCCGCACCCGAGAGCCCCACGTCCGTGACACCGTCGCCGATCACGAGCTCGAGGCGACGCTGGTCATCGATCGCTCCGCCAGCCTGTCGGTCGGGACGCGTCGGCGCACGACGGGGGTGTTGGGGCTGGAGATCGCAGCGGCGATCGGGTTGCTCGTCGCCCGGGGGGGCAACCGGGTCGGGGTGCTGTCGCTGCGCGGCGGACGAGAGCCCGAGTGGATCCCCCACGGCGTCGGTCGCTCCCACGTGCACGGGGCGCTGCGACGGGTCGCTGCGGTCGAGCCCTCCGGCACCGGTGATCTCGCCGGGGGCCTCGACCGGGCCCACCGGGTGGCCCGGCGCCGGGGGTTCGTGGTCGTCGTGACCGATCTGCACGGCGCCCGGGACTACGAGCGGCCGCTGCGACGTCTGGTGGCGCGCCACGACGTGGTCGTCGTCGAGGTGACCGACCGTCTCGACTCCGAACTGCCCGACGTGGGCCGCCTGACCGTCGTCGACGCCGAGACCGGGCGGCGGCGCATGGTCGACACCGGCTCGTCGGATCTCCGGGAGCGCTACGCCCGCGCCGCAGCCGAGCGGGCCCGCCAGCGCGATCTGGCGGTGCGTCGCACGGGGGCCGACCTGTTGCGGGTGCGCACCGACGACGACTGGCCAGCCGTGCTGCTCGGGCACCTCGACCGCCGTCGACGCCGGCTGGCCCGGCGGCCGGCGAGGGGGGCGGGTTCGTGGAGCTGACCGAACCGGTGTGGCTGTGGGCCCTGTTCGTCCCGTTCGCCGTCGCGGTGCTGTACGCCGTGGCCCTGGCGACGCGACGGGGGTTGGCGGTGCGCCTCGCCGATCTCGAGCTGCTCGACGCCGTCGCCCCCGACCGTTCGGGGTGGCGGCGTCACCTGGCGGTCGCCGTCCTCGTCGTCGGGCTGGTCGCCCTGGTCATCGGTCTCACCCGCCCCGTGATCGACCGCTCGGTCCCCGATGAGCGGGCCACGGTGGTGCTGGCCGTCGACGTCTCGCTGTCGATGTCGGCCGCTGATGTCGAGCCCGACCGCCTCGACGCCGCCCAGGATGCCGCTCGCACGTTCCTCGACGAGCTGCCCGAGGGCATCGGCACCGCGCTCATCGCCTTCGCCGGCAACGCCCAGCCGCTGGTCGCCCCGACCGATGATCGTGACGTGGTGCGCGCCGCGCTCGGGGGGCTCCGCCTCGGTGAGGGCACCGCCATCGGCGAGGCGATCTTCGTCGCCCTCGACCTCGTCGCCGAGGAGGAGGCGCAGGCCGACGGCGCCGAGGTGCCCGCCCAGATCATCGTGCTGTCCGACGGGGAGACCACCGTCGGTCGCGACGACGCCGACGCCGTGGCCGCGGCGAACGAGGCGGGCATCACCGTGTCGACCATCGCCTTTGGGACCGACTCCGGTGTGGTGCGCCTGCCCGACGGCACCGTGGTGCCCGTGCCGGTCGACGCCGACGCGCTGCGCTCGATCGCAGAAGAGGGCGGCGGGGTGTTCTTCGAGGCACTCACCGCCGACGAGCTCGACGACGCCTTCGGTGACCTCGGATCGTCGGTGGGGCGTACCACCGAGGAACGCGACATCTCGACGCCGTTCCTCGCTGCTGGCCTCGTGGCTGCAGGGCTGGCCGCGGCGGCGTCGCTGTGGTGGTTCGGGCGCCTCACCTGACCCCGTTCGGAGCGTGACGACCGAGCGCTGCTGCGGCCGCGACGGTCGCGGTCAGAGGGTCAGGTGGAGCCGCAGCGCCTCGTCGAGCGCAGCGAGGTCGCCGCTCGGTAGGTCCCCGATCCGTTCACCGACCCGCCTGACCGCCACGGATCTGATCTGCTCTGCCTGCGCCTTCGAATCGTGAGCGAGTCCAGCGGTTCTGGCGGCGAACGGCACCTGGAACGGGTAGATGCGGTCGACGTTGGACGTGACCGGCACGACGGTCACGACACCGCGGCCGAGGAGGCTGGCCGTGGCGTTGGCGCCGTCGTTGCTGACGAGCACTCCCGGACGACGCTTGTCCGCTTCAGCGCCCTGAGCAGGGTCGAGGTCGACCCAGCGGATCTCCCCCCGGCGCATCAGGTGAGACCGTCAGCGGTGGCGGCGTCCCAGAGCTCGGCGTCGCCGCTGTGGGACCACTCGTTCCATGCGTCTTCGTACGCGCATCCGAGCTCGGATGCCCGGAGCAGGCGAACGGCCCTAAGGAGAGCTGCGGACCGCGACTCGAGCCCCCGTCCCTTCGC